>CAMARW010000001.1 GCA_945860865.1 Chitinophaga pinensis
TATTCTATCCATTGAACTACGAGACCCTGCCTTTAAGGCGCTGCAAATCTATGTAAATTTTTGGTTTTTGAAAATCAATCTAGGCTTCTCTTAAAATTATAACAATTAGATTTACAATTTAAACCAAAACATGCATCATTCCCTTTATTCATACTTGAAAAAACAAATATGGGTCTAAATTTATTTAAATAATTAAACCTATTACTCAATTATAATTTTACCGCTATAATGGCTGGCTGAACCAATAATTTTATAAAAATAAATGCCCTTTTCTAAGCTACGCACATCAACAAACTGCTCACTGCCAATTGTTTCTTCCAAACAAAGAACCCCAAGCATATTGTATACCTCCATGCGCATCCCACGTGATTGGGAAGCAGAAAAATGAATAACATCTTTAGCAGGATTGGGGTAAACTAAAAAATCTTCTTCTGGGTTCAAACCGCTAAGAGCATTTAAACCTCCATCAAAAGTTACTTGCACATTCTTTAAAATCCAATTTTCTGGGTCGAGCTGAATAAAATTTACCGAATCTGTTAAGCCAATTTCAAAAAGCTCATTGCTTTTGGTATTGTTCAAATAAACCAATGTATCAGAAGCTCCTGCCCTACGAATAAGCAAAGGCAATGAAAGGTTAAATACATTATTGGCATCTTGAGCATTGCTTTGCGTTAGCTTAACAAACAATTTACCACCCTTATAATTCCACTTAATTTGATACGATGGAAATCCGGCACCATAAATCCATTGGTCGAAATAATAATCGAGGTTCTTGCCCGAAATTTCTTTGCAAACCTGAGCCAAATCTGCCGTGCTAGCATTACCATTTCCATGCTTATTTAAATAGGTTCGGCACATATCAAAAAACAAACTATCTCCCAAAATATAATGCAACACCCTAACGGCAGAGCCTCCTTTTTCGTAAGTTAAAGCGCTCGAAAAAATGCGCGATACATTATTTGTATCTGTTACGTAAACTGAGCCAATACCTGCTTTAGCCGAAGTATGCATGCCATTTAAAACACTGAGGGCATTAGCAGGAGAATTTAAGTATTTGGCAGCCAAATACTCGGTGTAACTAGCAAATCCTTCGTTGAGCCAAATATCACTCCAAGTAGCACAAGTAACATGGTTGCCAAACCATTGGTGACCCAACTCATGGGCCACAATGCCAAAATTAAAAATACCCATAGAGCTCATGGTTTGGTGCTCCATACCGCCACTAAATGGCGCCATCATGTGGCCATATTTCTCTTTGTGATAGGGATAAACGCCAAACAAATCTGAAAATAACTCCAATTGTTTAGCCGTAATATCTATGCTGGCTTTATTATTATTGTATGCCGTAGCATTGTAAATGTAATTTTGAATGAGAATACTATCAGCAATTTGTTTAGGTTTTGCATAACTAACATATTCGCGGTATTGCCCCACCGTAAGGGCCACCAAATAATAGTTCATGGCATAACGCGTTTGCCAATGGTAGGTATGTTTGCCATTATCTTTAGGTTCAATGCTAACTAAATTTCCGTTTGAACCCACTTTATTACTGGTATCTGTGGTAATTGAAATGAAGCAAGAATCTATTTTATCTTGCAAAGATTGCTTGCAAGGCCACCACTCATAAGCACTGTAGGGCTCACTTAAACTCCAGGTTATTTGGTTTCCATAAGTGGGTGAAGCGCGATTGCTAAAACCATTCCCTATAGCCGCGCTTGCGCCGCTTGGTGGGGTGCCGCGGTAATATATAGTGAGGTCTATGATTTGGTTCAGACCAACACTTTGCGGTAACAAAACCGCCGTTACATTTCCCATTTTTGCAAATGGTAAACGATCTTGGCTGGGAGTAAGGATAGAATCAACTATAAAGTTACTGTGTAATTGAAATAAAAAGGTGTCTAATTGGGCAACACGCGAGCGGGCAATAGTTCTTACACTGCCTTTTATGGCAGTGCCGGTGCGTTCTACCGCCAAAGATAAGTGGTGAAACCCAACATCATATTTTTCTATTAAACTAGCCTCTGCGCTATTTAAATTATTTTTGGTAAGGGTGTTTCTTAACGACGCGCTCAGTTTACTTTGCGAGCAAACATGTTGAACTTGGGCACCTGCAAACTTTACAGCTAGGATTAAACAAAAAGCAAATAATTTTTTCATTTGGCAGGCAATATAAGAGATTATATCCTAAACCGCAGTCCAACATTGGTTTGATAGGTGAAATTAGCCAAGCTTTTAACTTCAGGAATATGGTAATAAGCGAGGCCAGGCGAAAATTCAAGATACAGCAGCGCCTGGTAATCCAGCCCCTACCTCCACTCCGCCGTATGCAGAAATTATTCTTTCAAGATCGGTTTGATAAATAAGGAAAACGATGTTGCACCCTGCGTGCCAGAATAGTCATAAATATTGATTTGTAAATGCCAAACGAAAGGCTATAAAAATATATTATATAATGTAAATTAAATTTAATATTGCGTACTTATTGGAGAGGTGTCTGAGTGGTCGAAAGAGCAAGCCTGGAAAGTTTGTATACGCGCAAGTGTATCGAGGGTTCGAATCCCTCCCTCTCCGCCAAAAAAAGCCAAGCTAAAAAGCTATTTTAAGCAAATTAATAAATAAAACAGGCTATAAAGGTTAAAATTATCTCTAAAAAATTTTAGCATTATATTGGTTTTGCCTGTTTATTATCCTCAAAAGTTTACACTTTTAATAATGCCTTAACAGCTGAACGGTATAGGGTTGCATAATTAAATGCGACATTTTTTAAGTAAAAATCCTCCAAAGGCTTGAATCAATTCGTTATTTGCTCACTGTTACATTAATCATATTACTTTAAGCTATGTTTCAAATTAATCATAAAGAAATTGCAAAAAAGAGCCATAATCCAGTTTTAAATGCCTTAAATCGCAGGCTTTATCCAAACCGTAAAGCAGTTTGTTTACGTACCAATTTAAGATGAAAACAAGTCTTAGGTGCTTTATTACAGAGGCTTAAGAAAGTAAAATGAATTGGGTTCAAGCCAAAATAAAAGGTAAACAACACTTTATAAGTTATTCACAATTGTTGGCTAGGTATTGTTGTTTTTAAGTGCCCATTTTTCTGCTTTATAGTGTTTGGTACTATATTCACCCCTTGAAATACAAATTTCAATTTAAAACATGAATACAAATAAGGATATGGAATATAGCATTTTTACTTCACCAAAATTGCGGTTATTTTTTATTACAGCCGCACTTTTTATCTGTGGAATTAAGTCGGCATTTTCTTTGGCACCTCCGCCTGCACCTATCAATGCAAAATCAGATACTGCATTTGTAAACGGTTTTACAGGCAATGCCAATCTTTTGCAAATCTTTGCAAACGACTCTTTTAACAATTCCCCGCTCACAGGTTCCACTCTTATTGTAACCTACAGCACTGCCAATCCAAAAATAACCTTAGATACCGCCACAGGAATAGTAAGTGTTTCTCCGCTTTTATCGGCAGGTACTTATACATTTACTTATACACTAAAAGACCCTTCAGATACCAGCAACCAAGCTATTGCTAACGTGGTAATTTTTGTAAGCGCCCCAGTAATTTTGGCTAATGGAGAATCAGCTTCAGCACCTTCCTATGAGGGTGCATCCAATGTATTGAACGTGCTTAGTAACGATAGTTTGCATACCACTGTAGCAAGTGTTGGACCAGTTGTATTAACCATAGTTTCCAATGCCTCCCATGCAGGTGTTAACCTTAATACAGCAAACGGCTTAGTTTCTGTAGCTCCCTATACTCCAGCCGGTAATTATACCATTCAATATAGAATTTGCGATTCTTTAAATAGCTCAAACTGCGATACTGCTTTAGTTAATATTCTAGTTACTACGCCTAGTATAATTGCAAATGGAGAATCTGCTTCAGCTCCATCATACGCGGGCGCCTCCAACTTGATCAATGTATTAAGCAATGATAGTATAAATGGTTCTGCTGTAAGCACCGGGCAAGTTGCATTAAGCATTGTAAGCAATGCTGCTCATGCAGGTGTTACCTTAGATACAAGTTCAGGTTTTATTGCTGTTGCTCCTTATACCCCAGCCGGTAATTATACTATTCAATATAGAATTTGTGACACCTTAAATACCAGCAACTGCGATACTGCTTTAGTTACTATTAATATTACTGCTCCTTTAATTATAGCTAATTCAGATATAATGACTGCAAATGCTTATAATGGCGGAAACCCTATTGGTAATATCTTTAGCAATGATAGTTTAAATGGCCTACCAACAAATCTTGGTCCGGTTACATTAAGTATTGTTTCACCGGCAAACGTAGCTGGCATTACTTTAAATATAAGTACAGGAGCAATTACTGCTAACCCTTTTATTAGGGCAGGTAATTATACTTTAATCTATCGCATTTGTGATTCATTAAATGCTTTAAACTGTGATACCGCCATGGTGCATATTGAACTAACTGCACCACCAATAATTGCCAATTCAGATTTTATATCAGTAAATAGCTATAATGGTGGAAACAACGTAATTAATATTTTTAGCAACGA
This sequence comes from Chitinophaga pinensis, assembly GCA_945860865.1. Taxonomy (GTDB): domain Bacteria; phylum Bacteroidota; class Bacteroidia; order UKL13-3; family UKL13-3; genus B1. Next base: position 4,547 of record CAMARW010000001.1, read on the forward strand.
CAGTATAAATAATTTAGTAGCCAACTCAATTAACACAAGCCTTACCGTTTTATCTTTCCCAAGCGAACCCAATATTATTTTAAATCCAATTAACGGTAGAATAAGTGTTTTTCCATTTACTCCTGCCGGATTATACACTTATACCTATAGGTTATGTGACACAGCCAATACTAGCAATTGTGATACCTCCATTGCCTATGTAAATGTTTTTGCACCGCCAATTATAGCCAACAATGATATTGGGTCTGTAAATGGTTATAATGGACAAAATAATTTAGTTAATGTTATTAGCAACGATAGTTTAAATAACAGATTTACCTCTTTGGCAGAAATTAATTTAAGTATAGTGAGCGCCGCATCTCATCCTGGAGTAAGCTTGAACCTAACAAATGGTTGGGTAAATGTAGCGCCATTAACTCCTGCGGGTTTATACCAAATAGATTATAAAATTTGTGATACGCTGAACACAGGAAGTTGCGATACTGGAAGTATTTTGATTACAGTAACAGCGCCTAAAATAATAGCAAACAACGATAATGCTGCTGTAAATGGATACAATGGAAACAGCAATGCCGTTACTGTTTTTACTAACGATAGTATTAACAATGCAAGTGCAACAGCTTTAAATACCCGTTTAGGATTGGTAATGGCTTCTGGCCACCTTGGCATAAACCTTGATACCATTAGCGGTATTGTTTCTGTAGTAGGTCCGATAGCCATAGGCACTTATAACATTACCTATAGTTTGTGTGATACTTTAAACCTGTCTAATTGTGATACCGCAAATATTCAAATACAAATACTTCCACCTCCTATTATTGCTCGTGCAGATACGGGTTATGTGAATGGATTTAATGGTTCAGATAGTTTATTGTTTATATTAGCTAATGATAGTTTAAATGGAGGTATTGCAGCATTGGGTAGCGTTGGAATTACCGTTACAAGCGCAGCCTCAAACCCTGCCATAACATTAGATACAATAAGCGGGAAAGTAGTAGTTGGAAAACAAATTCCTGCAGGAGATTATACCATAGGTTACTCTATTTGCGACACACTAAACAAGGCAAACAATTGTAATAACGCCTGGGTTGTAATAAGGGTGGAAGCTCCACCTATAAAAGCAACCAATGATACGGCATACATTAATGGATATGATACTACATTGGCTTTTATAAATGTACTAAACAACGATAGTTTAAATAATGATACCATTGGGTTTGCCGCCGTTCGGTTAAATTTACATGGAAACATGCCCAATAGTGGAATGTTCTTAGATACAATCTCTGGCAAGGTGAGCGTATTCCCTCGATTAGCTGGTGGCATCTATACATTCCAATATACCATTTCTGACACCCTCAACCCTAGCAATTTTGATACCGCACTGGTAGTAATTTATGTAGACTCACCCACTATTATTGCCAACCACGATTATGCTATGGTAAATGGATATAATGGTGATACTGCCTTAATTCAGGTATTAGACAATGATAGCATCAACGCTAAACCCATTGAAATTGGGGGTGTTAAAATTAGTGTTCTTACTGCATCAGGAAATGCAGGTGTTTGGCTAAATGATACCACTGGATTTATTTATGTAGCCCCGCTAACACCAAGCGGTATATATACTATTAGCTACCGCATTTGCGATACCCTCAATGTTTCCAATTGCGATTCAGCCGTTGATTCTATTTGGGTAATGGATCCTAAAATTGAAGCAATAGCCGATACTTTTTATTTAAATGGCTATGATACCGCCATGCTTTTTGGAAATGTACTAAGCAATGATAGCCTTAATCAAAAATCGGTTACAGCAGGCGGAATAAAATTGCGCACCCTTGTTGCGGCAAGCCATCCAAATATTACCTTCAATGACACCACTGGGTTTTTAAGCTTATTACCTAGAATTGCCCAAGGATTATATTATGTACAATACAGTATTGCAGATACCTTAAATCCAAACAATCAAGATACCAACTGGGCTGTAATTAATGTTTTACCTCCAGCCATTATTGCCCTCAACGATACCGTGTTTGTAGATGGAATTGCAGGAACTGATTCTGTATTCCAAGTATTATTAAACGACCGTATTCACAAAGATTCAGCAAATATTAGTAACATCAAGTTAAAAGTATTGATTGGCTCAGGCAGGAATGATATTATCTTAGATAGTCTTAGTGGTTTCTTATTTGTTGATTCTATTACTCCAGGAGGCCAGTATACCATAACCTATACCATAACTGATACGTTAAATATTGAAAACGTAGATACCGGTTTATTAGTAATAAATATTAGCTCATCGCCCATATTTGCATTTGGAGATAGTGCAAGCATCAATGGATATATAGGAAATTTAAACCTACTAAATGTATTAGCCAATGATAGCCTAATTACATTGGGTATAGCTGTTGGCAAGGTTACCATAAGTATTGTTCAAAACCCAGGCAATGCCGGTGTAATATTAAACACTGTAAACGGAAGAATAAGTGTGTTCCCTGGAACACCAGCTGGCTTATATTCATTGATTTACCGAATTTGTGATACCTTAAACCCTAGCAACTGCGATACCGCAATGGTAAAAATAAATGTGCTAGCGCCACACATTTTAGCAAATAACGATAGCGCAATGGTAAATGGATTTACTGGTGCAGCTTCATTAATAAATGTTTTAGCAAACGACAGCTTCTTCCAAGCACCTGTTATTTTAGGCAATGTAAAACTTAATACAGTAGCCCTTTCTGGAAACCCAAATATAACATTAGATACCCTTACCGGATTTGTATCTGTATTGCCAAACACCATACCAGGAATTTACACCCTACAATACAGGATTAGCGATACTTTAAATACTGCAAACACTGATACAGCAATTATTTACATACAAGTTAAATCAGGAGAAATTATTGCCAATGCAGATTTTGAACAAGTAAATGGATATAAAGGCATGAGCAACTTGTTAAATATCCTAAATAACGACAGCTTAAATGGAAGCGCAGCAAATGCTAATGCCATAAAAATTAAAACACTTGTTAACTTTGGTCAGCCAGGCTTGAACCTAGATACTTTAACGGGTTGGGTAAGTGTAGCCCCAAGAACACAAGCAGGTGCCTATAACCTAAGGTATTTAATTACCGATACCACAGATATAAATAATACAGATACGGCAGAGGTAAACATCACCGTGATAGCGATTGGGCCAGATGCAATGCCAGACTCCGCTAAAACTGCTGCAGGAATTTCCGTAGTTATTTCACCGTTACTAAATGACTATGATTTAGATACCAATATCAATGCAGCCAGTATGGTTATTACCACGCCACCATCATTTGGAAGTGCAGTAATAAATACCTCAGCGCAAACTATAACCTATACACCAAACGCCAATTTCACAGGTTATGATACCTTGTATTATGCCATAAGTGATTCTGGAATGGTGCCTATTTTATGGGATACCACCTACATAGTTATTCATATTCAAGACACAATGCAATTGTTAAAGAGTGTTGTTACTTCTCTTAAATGTTTTGGAGATACCAATGGTGTAGCAGAAATTACAATCACTAAAGGATTTCCTCCTTATACCATCATCTGGAACACCGTACCCGTTCAAACAGGCCCAATCGCTATAAATTTAAGAGCGGGTAATTGGCAAGCTATGGTAGTTGATACCTTATTTGATACTTTATTTGTAAATATAAACGTAAGTAGTCCGAGCTCACCTATTGCTACCTTAGTCAAATTAATTGAACCTAAATGTAATGGAAGTGCAAACGGGAGCATAACCCTTACCCCATTTGGTGGAACCCCACCCTATAAATACTTCTGGGCCAACGGAAATATCTTAAACAATATTTCGAGTATTAGTGCAGGTAATTATGGCGTTACAATTACAGATACAAACGGCTGTAACCTAAAAACTAGTTTCAATTTGGGTGAACCAAATGCCCTGAACATAACCCTAGATAGCATCCGAGATGTATATTGCAAAGACAGCAAAGACGGTGTTATTGCAGTAAATGTTTCGGGCGGTAAAGGTGCCTATAAGTATACTTGGAGTAATGGCGACACCTCAAAAACATTGCTGGGTGTGCCAAATGGAAATTACAAATTGCTAGTTAAGGATACCAATAATTGTAGTGCAAGCGCAAATTATACCATAAATTATACTCGAGAAAACTGCGAAGATGAAGTATTTGTTCCGCAAGGCTTCTCACCAAACGGTGATGGTATAAACGATGCCTACTCTATCGAAGGAATAGAAAAATACCCAGACAACTACCTGCGGATCTACAACCGTTGGGGAACACTAGTTTTTGAAGAAAAAGGATATAAAAATACCTGGGAAGGAACTTCTGAAACAGGTATAGGTTCAAACGGAGAAAGACTACCAACCGGTACTTATTTCTACCTTTTAGAATTAATACCTGGCCAAGAAGTAAAATCGGGCTATTTATACATCAGTAAATAATAAATGGAAGAAAGAAACATGAAACGACTCATCATTTTTAGTTTGTTGTTGGGAAGCCTTCAACTTTATGCCCAACAAGATCCAATGTACGGGCAATATATTTTCAATAATGCCATTATTAACCCAGCACAAGCGGGGGTTCAAGAATTAAACCAAGTTGGTATATTATCTCGCAGGCAATGGCTAGGCATAGACGGTGCACCAACCACCAATTCTATTTTTGTAAATGCACGTTTGCCAAAAAACTTAGGTATTTCTGGTGGTATTTATAACGACAGAATTGGACCGGTAAGAGATTTAACTATGCAAGCAGATATAGCTTCACATGTTCAAATTAACGATGACTGGACCTTCTCGGGTGGACTTCGTTTAATGGCATCTAACCTGAGTGTAAATTTATCTGCCTTACAAACCACCCAAAATGGCGATCCAAATTTTAATAACGATTTCCGCACCGGAACATACTTAAATGCTGGTTTAGGACTTTTATTTTACAGCGATAAATTTTTTGTTGGGGGCTCTGTGCCACGTTTGTTTGCCAGAGAAATTAGCGATGGAAATTCAACAATAACTAGGTACCAAGGTCACTTCTTTTTATATGGTGGAGCCAGTTTAAAAGTAAATGAAGATTTTACCTTTACGCCTAGCTTATTGTTTAAAAGAGTTTCTAATGCACCTATTCAATATGATCTTAACTTAGTATTAGATTATAAAGACATATTAGATTTTGGTCCCATGATTAGAGCAAATGATGCTATTGGATTTTTGGTAGGCTATAAAATTAACTCTCAAATTTATGCTGGATATATGTATGAATATCCTTTAAATGATATGAGGGTAGCCACCATGCAAACACATGAATTAAGCTTACGTATGTTATGGCAAAGTAGCCAGAAAAAAAGAGTTAAATCACCCCGTTACTTTCTATAACCACAACCCTTCTTGTATACAGATATAAATGAATAGTAGAATGAAAAAATTTATGCGCAACAAATACTTTTTGTGGTTTAGTTTAGGATGCCTTACATTCCTAAGCTACCAATCTGCTCATGCACAAGTAGATAAAGCTATAAAATATGCCTGGTATTTTGACTATGAAAAGGCAGAAAAATTTTTATTAGATAATGAAAATGAATTAAATGCCGATATGGTAGTGCAACTCGCAGAAGCTTTGTACGCCCAAGGTAAATATCCGCAAGCATTGTATTATTACAAGATTGCCGACCAAAAAGAAGCTATTAAAACGCAACAAATGAGAAGAAACTATGTACATTCTTCTACAATGATGCGTGAGAAATCGCCCTACTTTAAAAAGACAAATTATTTTAAAACAAACTATTTCCTTTACACCAGCATAGACACCTTCAAAGGAAACTCTTCAAATGAAGATTTTGCAGCCTTTAGTTGGAACAATATTTTGTTTGTAACAACCTCAAGAAGAACTGGTACCAATGAAAAAGCGTTTAATTATTCGCTAACCAAAATGCCATTCTTGGATGTTTATCCATTCAATGAACAAGGTAAAAGAATCCCTTTTCCTGTTTACCTCCCTAAAAATTTAAACTCCGGCCCCATTCATGATGGTCCTATTACAATTTCAAAAGATACCAATATTGTTGTTTTAACTAGAAACTACGCCAAAGCCGATGAAAATGGTGTGCAAAATTTATATTTATCCTACTACCTGCGCAATAAAAACGGTAAATGGAGCTCGCCCAAAACAATGGAGTTTTGTAAATCTAATTTCTCTGCGCAACACCCAGCTTACAATGAAGCAGAACAAGTAGTTTATTTCTCATCAGACATGCCAGGCGGATATGGGGGATATGATCTCTATAAAACTAAGTGGAATGGTGAAGAATGGTCAAAGCCAGTTAATTTAGGGGATGAAATTAATACGGAGTTCGATGAAGTGTTCCCGAGTTTCTCTGCAGAGGGAGAGCTAATGTATGCCACTAATCACATCGAAACAACAGGTGGTTTAGACATCGTTTTATTTAGCAACGGTAATCGGTTTTTGTTAAATGAACCTTTTAATAGCATATACGATGATTTTGGAGTTAATTTTAAAAATAACAAAGAAGGTTATTTCTCTTCAAACAGATTCACTAATAAATTTGATGATAATATATATCGCTTTAACCTAAGCGAACCCGAGAAACAATCATTATTTGTAAAAGTATTTGACGCTGAAACAGGTTTAGAGTTGGACAATGTAAAAGTTGGTATAAGTAACCTACAAGAATCATTTAGGAACGATTTATACACCCGAGCAGGGCGAGACAATATATTGCTAGCAGATACAGCAGATGCACGTGTACCCATGAAATTTATGGTGAGCAAAGATGGCTACGTTGGTGTTTTCGCTCAGGATAATAGCTATAATTTAAAAGAGGGAAAATTAGTTAGGGAATTTTATTTGCAAATTGACCCAATTTTTGCCGCAAACGACATTTTTGTAATAGAAGACAACCAAAGTAGTAGCCGTATTACTGGAATGCTAGCTAACGATCAAATAAACGGTAATAGCATTAAACCTGGTGATGTAACCGTGTATTTAATTAACAATCCATTGCCAAACAACATAAGTGTAGACAAGGAAGATGGACTAATTAAATTGGATGCTGGTATAACGCCTGGGACCTACTCTTTTAATTATGTAATTTTTAACAACAAAATTCCAATACAAAGCGATACCGCCAATGTAACTTTAAATATTAGGGGTATGTTTAATGGAAAAACCCTTCAATTAGCCTCTTTATCGGCTATGCAAATGCCAATGGTAGCAGGACTACAAGTTAGTAACGATACAGGTTACGCCACTGTAAATGGGGGTTATGTGCTTAATGTAAGAAACAACGACCGTTTAAATGGAAAAAAATCTAACTTCACCAATACCGTTATTAAAAATATAAAAACCAGCGATCCAAATATTTCAGTAAATAACAAAACAGGCGCAGTAACAGTAAAAAAAGGAACACCCGCCGGAACTTACCAAGTTAGTTACGAAATGAACCAACGCGGCAATAAAAATAAATCGGGAGCAGCTTCAGCTACAATCGTGGTGAGAAGAATGGATCAAATTCCTGGCAGGGGACTTAAAGCTAGTAAGAGTAAGCCTATAGCATTTCCTGTAGTGTATTTTAATAACGACGAACCTAAACAGGCTCAACTTTTCCGCCCAGCATTTAATTATCAAAATTGCTTTGATAATTATTTAAAGAATATGGAAAGTTTCTATCAAAACTCTGTAGATAGCAGAACCAGTTTAGATACCTTCTTTACCTACCACGTTGTTGGTGGATATAAAGAAATGAATAATGTATTAGCAATGTTGCAACAACGCTTAAACCAGGGAGCTCAAATAGAAATATCTGTATCAGCGTATTGCAGTCCAATTGCCTCTGAAGAATATAATAATAAATTATCTACACGGAGAATTGTATCCATAACTAGGTTTCTAAAGAAATGGAATGATGGTTCTTTAAATGATGCTATAGAAAGTAACCGTATCACCTTTTGGGAACATGCCGTAGGCGAATTGGAATCACCTAAAGATGTAAGTGAAGATTACGATAAAGCAAACGAATCTGTGTTTGGTATCAAAGCTTCTCGTGAACGCAGGGTAAGCATCACAGTAAAAATAATTGAAGCAGCAAAATAATGCTAAGCATTTAGTTACTTCACAATACTTCCAAGCTCTATATCTTGCTCTGGGGCAACGGTATAGAGCTTGTTAAAATCATTGCCAGCCATTAAGAGCATTCCCTGGCTTTCGATTCCGCGAATTTTACGGGGTGCTAAATTAACTACAACCGTTACCAATTTCCCTAATAGTTCTTCGGGCTGGTAATATGCTGCAATACCGCTTAAAATAGTGCGTTGTTCAAAGCCTAAATCAACGGTTAAATTTAGTAACTTATCGGCCTTAGGTACTTTTACTGCAGCTATAACTTTACCTACACGTAAATCCAATTTATCAAAATCTTCGTAGCTAATAGGTGGTTTTAATTCGCTTACCACACTCACTTCTGGCGGCTGAACAGAATTGGCTTTTTTAATGTCTTCCAAACGCTGCAATTGCTTGTTTATATCTTCGTCTTCTACTTGCTTGTACAAGATTTCTGCCTTACCCAAAGCATGGTTGGCAGTAATAATTTCGTTTTCTTGTAACAAGTTCCAACTGAGGCTTTCCAGGTTTAACATGGCAGCTAATTTTTGCGCAGTATGCGGCAGAAACGGTTGAGCCGCCACACATAATTTTGCGCAAATTTGCAAGGCATCTACCAAAATTACTTGCACACTCTCAGCATCTGTTTTAATCAGTTTCCACGGCTCTGTATCTGCCAGATATTTATTACCCGCGCGGGCTATATTAATAAACTCAGCTTGGGCATCACGCAGTTTTATAGCACTTAAATTTAACTCCAAATTATCAATACTCTCTTTTACTTGTTTAAAACATAATGCCTGAGCCGCTTGCAATTTTTCATCGCTTAAAGTGCCTTTAGAAACAGGTACAATACCCTGGTAATATTTATCGCAAAGCACCAAAACACGGTTTACAAAATTGCCAAAAATACTCACCAATTCACTGTTTACGCGGGTTTGATAATCTTTCCAAGTAAACTCACTATCTTTGGTTTCGGGCGCTATGCTAGTTAAAACATAACGCAACTCATCTTGTCTATCCGGAAAATCAATTAAATACTCGTGTAACCAAACAGCCCAATTTCTGGAGGTAGAAATTTTATCCCCTTCCAAATTTAAAAATTCATTGGCTGGCACATTGCTTGGTAAAATAAATTCGCCGTGGGTCATCAACATCATTGGAAAAATAATGGCATGAAACACAATATTGTCTTTGCCTATAAAGTGAATAAGCGCCGTGTCTTCATCTTTCCACCAATCTTGCCAAGATGTGCTGCTAGCTCCTGGCTCCTGGCCTCTAGCAAGCATTGCTTCTTTGGTAGCACTAATATAGCCTATTGGCGCATCAAACCAAACATATAAAACCTTGCCATCTGCGCCTGCTATTGGTACTGGAACGCCCCAATCCAAATCGCGGGTCATGGCCCTGCTCTGCAAGCCTTCTGTAAGCCAACTATTACACTGCCCTTTAATGTTCGATTTCCAATCTTCAAAGCGCTTGATGTATTCCTTAAAAGATTCGGTTTGCTGAATCTCTCCCATGGGTAAAAACCAATTTTTGGTTTCACGCAAAACAGGCACCGCACCACTTAAAGCAGATTTTGGATTAATTAAATCTGTTGGACTTAATGCTGTTCCACATTTTTCGCACTGATCGCCATACGCACTGGGGTTAGCGCAACGCGGACAAGTTCCTGTAATGTACCTATCGGCTAAAAATTGCTTTGCCTCTTCGTCGTAGTATTGTTGGGTAATTTCTTCCTTAAAAACGCCCTTATCATATAAGTTTCTAAAAAAGTCTTGCGCTGTTTCCTTGTGCGTTTCAGAGCTGGTTCGGCCATAGTAAGAAAATGCTATTCCAAAATCTTTGAAAGCATTTTTCATAATGCCATCATATTTATCTACTACCTGCTGCGGGGTAATGCCTTCCTTTTTTGCCTTTATAGTGATAGGCACACCATGCTCATCGCTACCACAAATAAACAAAACATCTTTACCTGTAGCTTGTAAATACCTCACATATACGTCGGCCGGCAAGTAACAACCCGCTAAATGTCCAATATGCACCGGACCATTAGCATAAGGTAAAGCCGCCGTAACCAAATATCTTTTATAATCCTTCTTACTCATAGTATAGGCAAAGGTAATATTAGCCCAATAAGTTAACGCAAGAAATATTGGTTCGAACCAAATTTTTTAAATAATAACAAACTAGCTGAACGCAAACATGGAAAAAATACATTTTATTAATTTGGAAATACGAAACTAACAATGATATCTTTGTGATATCACTTTAATATCAAAAAAATGAAACAAGAAAACACAGTTACACCTAATGGAGGATTTTTAGTATTGGCATTATTGCTGATTTTATTAGCCTTAGCAACCCTTGCATTTGTATTTAAAGTTATTGCAGTAGGCGTAATTTTACTGGTGATTAGCTTTATTATTTTACTTGGATTTTTCATTAACAACCCCAACGAATCTACCCTATTGGTGCTTTTTGGAGAGTACAAAGGTTCGGCCAAGCAAGACGGATTTTTTTGGGTAAATCCATTTTACACCAAATCTAAAATTTCGCTCAGAGCCAGAAATTTGGATAGTCATCCAATTAAAGTAAATGATAAATTGGGAAACCCCATTATGATTGGAATAGTATTGGTTTGGCGCGTTCAAGATACTTTTAAAGCAGCCTTTGAAGTAAACGATTACGATAGTTTTGTTAAAATTCAAAGTGAAGCTGCCATCAGAAAATTAGCAGGAACTTATCCTTACGATAACTTTGACGATGAACAAGCAGAAGTCTCTTTGCGATCAGGCAACGAAGAAATTCATTTAGAGCTAATGGGTGAGCTTACAGAGCGTTTGTCTATTGCGGGTATAGAAGTAATGGAAGCGCGCATTAGCAACTTAGCCTACGCCCAAGAAATTGCTGGAGCTATGTTGCAAAGACAACAAGCCACTGCCATTGTAGCTGCCAGAACCAAAATTGTAGAAGGCGCGGTTGGCATGGTAGATTTGGCTTTAAAAGCATTGTCGGAGAAAAACATTATTGATTTAGACGACGATAAAAAAGCTGCCATGGTAAGCAATTTAATGGTGGTGTTATGCAGCGATAAAGCCGCCAATCCGGTAATTAATGCAGGAACTTTAAACAACTAAAATGGAGAGCTTTTACGAAAAACAAAAGTTTAACCAATGGTGGATTAAACTAAGCATTTTTATTCCCTTTGTAATTGTGTTTTGGGGAGTAATTACCGGTAAAACACAAGCAGAAAATGGCAGTTCTATGCTTGTTGCTGCGGTGGTTTTAGGCTTTATATCTGTATTATTTTATTTTGCCAATTTAGAAACCAAAATAGATACTGATGGAATTACCATTCGCTTTTTTCCCTTTCAAAGGGTTTATTATTATGTGCGCTGGGAAGAAATTGAAAGTGCAAATGTAAGAACCTACAAACCCATAAGAGAATATGGTGGCTGGGGTTTACGGTATAGCTTTAAACATGGAAAAGCCTATAATGTTGCCGGCACAGTAGGACTTCAACTGGTGTTAAAAAGCGGAAAAAAGTTTTTAATTGGCACACAAAAAGGGGAAGAATTACGCCAATTTTTATCAGAATTAAATCGCACCAAAAATTTAACCTGCATTCAAAATTAACTTATGGCCGCTAAGGAAAAAAAACCTTTTGCCTTGCGATTAAACAAGGAGTTGATGGAAGCCATTGAAAAATGGGCAGCAGATGAACTACGCAGCACCAATGGGCAAATAGAATGGATGTTAACCAAAGTTTTAAAGGAAGCTGGCCGTTTAAAAAAAGATCAGACCAAATAATAGGAGTAAAAATTACTATTTTACGCTAACAAACTACCTTACAACGCATTAGCTGCTGCTTTACCTGCAATAAATCCTGTAGTCCAGGCCGCTTGAAAATTGAAGCCGCCTGTAATTCCATCTATATCTAGAACCTCGCCAGCAAAATGCAAACCCTTCATGCGCTTGCTTTCCATGCCTTTAAAATCTATATCGTCTAGGTTTACACCACCACAGGTAACAAACTCCTCTTTAAAAGTAGTTTTACCTTTTACTTGGTATGTATCATACAATAAACAATTGATAATTTGATTGAGTTGCTCTTTGCTTACATCACCCCAATTGGCTAATTCATCTACTCCCGCTTTGTTGAGTAAATAAGAATTTAACCTTTTGGGTAAGGTAAATGGAAATAAATTAGAAACCTGCTTACTTGGATTAGCAGCCTTTAAATTAAATAATTCCTGACGAACAGAGTCTTCTTTTTTGTTCTCTAGCCAAGAAATTTGTACTTCAAATAAATATTGGCGCTCGGCCAAAACCCTTGCTCCTAATGACGAAATCTTTAGAATAGAGGGTCCACTCAAACCCCAATGGGTTATCAAAATGGGGCCACAGCACTCTAATTTCGACTCTAATATCCTAACCCTCACATTAGGTATGGCAATACCTTGCAGCGCTAATAAATCTTCATTTGGTATATTAAAGGTAAACAAACTGGGCACAGGCGTTTCAATTCTATGTCCGAGTTCTTTAAGCCAATGCAAACCTTCCTCTTTGGGGCTTCCACCGGTTGCCACGATGATACGGTTACAAAATATTTTTTCGCCAGAGTCTAATAAAACATCAAAGCCACCATGAAAATTGGAAACTATTCTTTTTACACTTTTTCCCAACTCTACCTTAACTTTGCACTTTTTAATCTCCTTTTCTAGGCAATCAATAATAGTTTGAGAATCGTCTGATACCGGAAACATACGGCCATCTTTTTCAGTTTTAAGCTTCACCTTGCGGCTCTCAAACCATTCTATTGTATCTTTTGTACTGAACCTAGCAAAGGCGCTTTTAAGCTGTTTCTCTCCACGAGGGTAACTCAAAGAAAGTTGTTTAAGATCAAAACAAGCATGCGTAACATTGCACCTACCACCACCAGAAACCTTTACTTTCTGGAGCACCTTCATAGATTTTTCTAGCAAAATAACTTCTGCATTTTTATTTGTTTGGGCGCACTGAATGGCAGAAAAATATCCCGCTGCGCCTCCTCCAATTACAATTACTTTGTGTGACAATTTGCTTTTTCTCCTCCATTAACAGAATGCAAAAATAAGCAGCTAGAGGCATATTTTTCCGATTTTCTAATTAAACAACTGGTTTTCAACAAAGCAAAAACAAAAAAACACTTAAAATTAGCTTAAGATTGTTGTTTGTAGGTTTAACAAAATCATTTATGTTTGCCATTTAGCGTTAAACCAACAGAAAAATTTAGTTAGAGAATGAGTAAATATAATCAATTAAACAATGTAATGGGCTGGATACTATTTATTGTATCTCTAGTAACCTACACCCTAACCCTTGAACCAACGGTAAGTTTTTGGGATTGCGGAGAGTTTATTTCCGCATCGTATCGCCTTCAAATTTGCCACCCACCGGGAGCTCCTCTCTTTCTAATGATTGGTAGAATTTTTAGTTTAATGGCATCAGACCCTAGCACAGTAGCTTTTTGGGTAAACATGGTTTCAGCTGTTACTAGTGCTTTAACGGTATTGTTTATGTTTTGGACAATCACCCATTTGGCTAAAAAAATAATGGCCAATGCAGAAGGTGCTTTAGAAACTTGGCAAACCATTGCCATCATGGGTGCTGGAGCTGTAGGTGCTCTAACGCTTACTTTCTCTGATACTTTCTGGTTTTCGGCAGTAGAAGCAGAGGTTTATGCTTCTTCTAGTTTCTTTACAACCCTAACCTTCTGGTGTATTTTAAAATGGGAAAATGTTGCCCACGAAAAAAATGCTAGTCGCTGGTTAGTATTAATTGCCTACTTAATTGGTTTGGCTATTGGAGTCCATTTATTAAACCTATTGGTTATACCAGCCATAGTATACGTATACTACTTTAAGAAATACAAATATACCCGCAACGGATTTATTGGAGCCTCTGCCATTGCAATTTTAACCATTGGTATTGTACAATTTGGAATAATCCCAGGATTACCTGGTATTGCCACCAAACTAGATTATTTTACAGTAAATAGCTTAGGTTTAAACTTTAATTCTGGTGCCTTATTATTAATATTTTTATTAATCACGCTATTAGCTTCTTTCTTACATTACACTCACTCCTTAAGTAAAACAAGTTTATACATAGCAATTGGTTCATACGGAATGTTAGCTATGAGTACCTTTTTTGTGAATGCCAGTATAAGCGGTATCATTAGCTGGGCAATTATCACTGGTGCTTTATACTTTTTTATATTTTATAGAAAAGCAGCCATGGATGTAATAAACCTAATTGTACTTTGTTTCTCGTTTGTAGTACTGGGCTATTCGTCTTATTCTATGATTATCATTCGTTCTTTGGCCAATCCACCAATAGATATGAACGACCCAGAGCAGCCTTTTTCTTTATTAAGTTACTTAAACCGCGAGCAGTATGGCGAAAACCCTTTGGTATATGGCCAGTATTTTTATGCTAAGGTTATAGATTACAAAAAAGGTGCTTACCAATATGCCAAAGGCGATGATGGTAAATACGTTGAAGCAGGACAAAAAATTGAGCGTATTTACGATCCAAAAGATTGTACCATTTTCCCACGTATGTGGGCAGATAGAGCAGATTATGTAAACGCCTACCGCGAGTGGGAAAAAATTCCGGAAGGCAAAAAAGCTAATATGGCCAAAAACGTAGACTTCTTATTGAGCTACCAATTAGGATTTATGTATTGGAGATATTTCTTCTGGAACTTTATTGGCCGCCAAAATGACGAGCAAGGATACGGCGATTTAATTCGCGGAAACTGGATTAGTGGCATCGATTTTATAGACGAATGGAGATTAGGTCCACAAAAAACTATGCCAACCGGCATGATGAACAATAAGGCTAAAAATACCTACTACTTTTTACCGCTTATTTTGGGCTTACTTGGTTTATTCTTCCATTTTAAAAAGGCTAAACAAGATGCTTCAGTGGTTATGACCCTATTTTTATTCACCGGTTTTTTCATTATTCTATACTTAAATTTCCCTGCCCACCAGCCGCGTGAAAGAGATTATGCTTACGTTGGTTCATACCAAACCTTTATGATTTGGGTTGGATTGGGTGTTCTGGCCATTGTAGATTGGTTAGCTAAAAAGGTAAATAAAAATATGGCAGCAGCAGGTGCCACCGCCCTTAGTTTGGTAAGTGTGCCCGTTTTAATGGCCTCAGAAAACTGGGACGATCATGATAGAAGCAACCGTTTTACTGCTTTACATTTTGCAGAAAACTATTTAAACTCTTGCGAAAAAGATGCTATCTTATTTACAAACGGTGATAATGATACCTACCCACTTTGGTATGCCCAAAACGTAGAAAACATTAGAAGCGATGTGCGCGTAGTAAACATGAGTTTATTAAATACAGATTGGTACGCAGACGGATTAAAACGCCCTGCTTATGATAGCAAACCAATTGAATTCTCTACCCGCTCTGACCAATACAGACAGGGGAAACGTGATTATGTGGTTTATTACGAAAACCCAGAATTGGCCCGTAGATATGGCATTAATAAAAACGATTTTTATCCTATGAAAAGTGTAATCGCTTTTATTAATGACGACAATGACCCTATGGGAACCGTACAAACCCAAGGCGGCGAATCTTTACGCTATTACCCTACCAAACGCTTCTGCATTATTCCTGATAAAGAACTTTGCATTAAAAACGGTGTAGTAAAAGCAAAAGATATTCCGTTTATGGTTGATAGTATTAAGTGGGAAATTGGTAACAATAACCTCATGAAAGCAGATTTAATCTTATTAGATATTATTGCCAGCAACATTAACACCCGCCCTATTTATTGGGCTATTACAACAGGTTCTGATGTGTACATGAATTTACAGGCATACTTCCAACTAGAAGGATTAACATATCGCCTAGTGCCAATTGCTAACAACGTGCAAAGAGATGGTACTACAGGTAGAATTAATACGGATGTGCTTTATACAAACCTTATGGAGAAGTTTAAGTTTGGAAACATGGAGCAAGAAAATGTTTACTTAGACGAAACTATTTTGCGCCAAACTAAAAACTTTAGAAACATTTTCTATCGCTTATCGGAATCATTATTAGCAGAAAACAAAAAAGATTCTGCGATTAAAGTCCTAGATTATTGCATGAAAATTATGCCAGATAATAAAGTACAATATGATGTATTTGTAGTGCGTTTGGTAGAAGGTTATTACAATGCAGGCGAAATAGAAAAAGCCAATAAACTAGCTAAAGAATTAATGGTAATTCACAGTGATAAAGTACGTTATTTTAACAGCTTTAAAGGTAAACGTTCGGGTGTAAAATCTGATATTGATGACAATATTCAAATCATGAGTTACATTCAGCAGGTGGCTCAAATGAACCGCCAAGAAGCCCTCTCTAAAGAATTTTTACAAGAGGTAACTGCCGCACAAAACGGACAATAAAAAAGTTATTTCCTTATTTTATTACAAAAAAGCTATCCAATGGGTAGCTTTTTTGTTTCTTTGCAATTCAATATATACAATGAGTCAATCAGTTATTTACGGTGTACACGCCATCAAAGAAGCCCTTCAGGCTGGAAACGAATTAAGCAAAATAATGGTTCAAAAAGCCATTCAAAATCCGGCCATAGACGAGATTATTACCCTTGCCAGAAAAAATGAAATTCCGGTTCAATACGTTCCCAGAGAAAAATTCTATTCTTTTCAAGATAAAAACCACCAAGGTGTTGTAGCTTATATTTCTCCTATTAGTTTTCATAGTTTAGAGCAATTAGTACCCGTACTTTTTGCCGAAGGCAAAACACCTTATATTATAGTTTTAGATAGGTTAACAGATGTTAGAAACCTAGGAGCCATTGCCAGAACCGCGCTTTGCGCTGGTGCACATGCTATTGTAATTCCACAAACAGATAGCGCGCCTATTAGTCATGATGCCGTTAAAACCTCGGCAGGCGCTTTACTAAAACTTCCTGTTTGTAGAGAAAAACACCTTAAAACAAGTATTGAATACCTAAACCAATGTGGATTTACCACCATGGCCTGCACAGAAAAAGCAAGCAGTAACCTAGATCAAATAGACCTTAGCGGACCATTAGCCATTGTTATGGGAAATGAAGAAACAGGTATTAGTCCAGATTTACTCAAAAAATGTAGCCACATGGGGAAAATTCCTATGGACTTTGGCCTTGCCTCACTTAATGTTTCGGTGGCAGCAGGCATTGCGCTCTACGAATCTATGATACAAAGAAGGCTAGCCGGCACAGATTTGGATTAAGCCAATTTAATTTTTTGTTTTAGCAAATCAACTTTATCACGCAATACCCTAAAGAACTGGTTCCGTTGCTTCTCTCCTACGCCACTAATTAAAGTAGATTTTCTAAGTAAATTATTGAGCCACAACTCATTTTCGTGCACAAAATCTGCACTAGTAGTGCTCATCATATTAAAAGTATTATTGCTTACATAAGCAATTTTGGTTGAACCAATATTGGCCAAAATACTGTTGTTACCAATCATTACCTCACTTTTATATAGCTTAAAGTTTTCACGGCCGCTTTCGCCATTAGCAATAAGTTTGCTGCTTACTGTTGCCTTTTTAAGCACCAAGTTCAGTTCTTCTAAATATAAATCGCAAAGGTGTAAAGCATCCTGCTTGTTGTTAAAAAATCCCGATTCAAAAAAATATTCTACCTGCTTTAAATTACTATTAAGCGTATCCTCGGTCCAAATCTCAACAGAATTAATCTCATTGTAATTTTTGAGCATCTCTGCGGCACTATTCAGCATTTCATCATCTATTAATGCAGGATCATAGTTCTCATTGGCATACTCGGGCGCATTTAAGATAGATTTAAGCCAATAAAACAGCTTAAATGCGGTTAGTTCCCTGTCAAAAAAATGGTGCCATAAAGGAACGTCATCTGCGCCATATATAATTTGATTATTAATAGAAGTGCCAATCTTTTTTACATCACCAGCAATAAAGGAAAGCCAAAGTTTAAAATTCTCCTTTTTATCATCTAACTTAAGGTAATCAAAGGTAACTTTATTGCTCATGTGCTGCACCTCCGGATCAAAAGATACCCTAAAATGCTTGCAAATAAGGGTAATTTCCTCAATATTAAATAAGGTTTCGCAACGAATTCGGCGGTAAGCACTATCGTTACTTAATTGAAGTAAATCTGCTAATTCATCTACAAATGAAACATTAGATGCAAGCGCACTTTTAACCCTTAATATAAATTGTTCCTGAATTAACTTCGACTTATTTTCCATGCGTGTTTTGGTTAAATATTTAGCAAGTTACTTTTTTGCTCTCAAATCTGATTCTTTTATTACAAACCCCCATTTCACCAAGCCTTTGGCATCGTAATTACTTATCTCTAATTGTCGCTCGCCTTTTTTCTTCCCGCTAATTTGAATGCGGCAAAAATTATTCTCTGCCGTAAGTGTATTGGCCACCCGCATAGGATTTTTTTCTTCGTCTGAACCAATAATGCTACTAGCACCTGCGGTAATACTACTAGAGGTTAAATCGAACAAGGAATAACCTAACTTTTCTTTTATATCGTCGTTTTTAATTAGCTCTGTATGGTGTCTATCGCCTGTTAAAAAAATTACGCCGCTTATTTTTTGCTCTACTGTAAACTGAATTATCTCTTGTCGCTCTTTCTTATATAAATTAAATGATTCTTTATTGGTATGCTCATTTAAAAATTGTCCGCCCACACAAACAAACTTAAACACAGCCTTGCTGTGAGCCAACTTGTTTTTAAGCCAATCTAGCTGTTTTGCTCCCAATTGGGTTTTATCAAAAAACTGCTCATTTAAATTAGACTCATCTCTAAACCACCTGTTGTCTAGCATAAAAAACTCAGCATCGCTGTGTTTAAAGCTATAGTAAATTCCATTTTCATTCAGGTATGGACCACTTCTATTGGCCCAATATTCATTAAACAAATCTAGGCTTGATAATTTATGTTCAAAAGTTTTATTGGCATCATTATCGCCATAATCATGGTCATCCCAAATGGCATAATGATTCATTTTAGCTAACAGCAGCTGTAGTTTTGGTTCAGACCGAGTATGCAAATACCTATCCTTCATGCCAGATACGCTGCTGTAATCTGCTTCGCGCATGTACACATTATCGCCCAACCAAAGCATAAAATCGGCGGGTGTATTGGCCATTGTGTTTAATATATCTGTGCTCTTGCCATAAGGCACGCCTGGCCTATCGTAAGCGCTATCATTGATGTATAAACACGAGCCAGCCAAAAAAGAAAAATCGGGTGCAGGTTTGCGCCACTCCCACAATTCTTGGGTTTTAAATTGCAAAGGGTAAGGTGGTTTTTGCACAACGCCATCTATCAAAATTTGATACTCATACGTTTTACCCATTTCTAATTGGGTTAAGTAAAATTTATTGGCTTGAGGTCTATTTTTACCAATCACAAAAACATAGTTTAGCTCTGTTTGCCATTCTCCCTTAGCGCCTAAAACTTTGTATTGGATGCTTGTTTCATCCGCACCTATGGTTTGAACCCAAATCATACACTCTGTATGAGTATTGTACCCCAACATGGGTCCGGCAATTATACGTGCTGCCGTTTTGGTCTGACCCAAAGCAGCTGATACCGCAACGAATGCGATGAATAAAATAGACGAAATTTTCTGCTTCATGCTGCTTCTTTTTGATTAAATTGGTTCAGACCTAAAAAAAATATGATAGAATATACCTGGTATTTTGTCAAAAATACAAGGAAAATTATTTTGCACGAAAACTTTCTTTAGGTTTGCCAACAGATATGACAGACGAAACACAAACGCCGGATAGTTACCAAAAATATATGCTCGATGATGCCACCAAAGCAAAATGGTACCGCGTTGTATTTGATTTAAAAAAGCAATTTGGCAAAAAGCCCGATATGAACGGAATCCTTTTTATCATTGGCGTGCAAGAGCTAGGTCAATTGCGCGAATTTGAAAAGCACGAGAAAATGGATTTAATGCATGTGGCCACTTGTAAATTGTTGAGCTATGAGGGCTATTACCAATTTACACACACCGATGAAGAGGGTTGGCCGCATTACCAAATGGTGAAAAACTTGCCTTACTCCGACTTAATGAGTCAGGAAAACCGATTGAGAAAATTGGTGGTTGCCTACTACGAAGACAACGGATTATTTGAAGCCATGGATGCCTGAGTTTCTGTAATGGCCTCCAACATAATAGCGCATGCCTCTTCTATCTCGGGCAAGGTAATGGTTAATGGTGGCGCTATTCTTAAGCGATTATTGGCAAATAAAAACCAATCGGTAATTAAGCCTTTTGCTTGGCATGCTTTTACGGTGGCTAGGGTAAAATCAAAGCTACTTAACTCCACCGCAAGCATTAATCCTTTGCCACTTACTTGTTTTATTTCTGGGTGAACCAACAAGCTTATGAACAATTGCTCTTTGGCAGGAATGCCCGCAAGCAAGTTGTTTTGAACCAACACATCTAATCCAGCCTTAGCTGCTGCCGCTACTACTGGATGACCGCCAAAGGTGGTAATATGCCCTAAAATAGGGTTATTTGCCAGCATCATCATGTGTTCTTTAGAAGCTAATACAGCGCCAATAGGCATGCCTGCGCCAAGCGCTTTGCCTAGTAATAAAATATCTGGTACTACGCCTATTTGTTCAAAGGCAAACAAGGTTCCTGTTTTACCCATGCCACTTTGAATTTCATCAAAAATAAGCAGCACACCTAGCTTGGTGCAGCGCGCACGAAGAGCCTTTAAAAAGTTTGGATTAGCCCAAACATACCCCGCCTCACTTTGAATTACCTCGCAAACCACACAAGCCGTTTGCTCATTTATTGCCTCTAAACTAGCAATATTATTAAACTCTATAAATGAAACGCCAGGCAATAAAGGCCTAAAAGCATCTTTATAATAGGCATCACTATTTAAGCTCAAAGCCGCATGCGTACTGCCATGATAGGCGTTTTTGCAGGCTATAATATTTGGCCGCTGTGTAACACGTTTAGCCAATTTTAAAGCCACATCGGTAGCTTCGGCACCCGAGTTTAACAAATAAACGGAGTCTAAATTAGAAGGCAATAATTGGGTAAGTGCCTGCGCCAAATTTACCTGCGCACTTTGCACAAACTCCCCGTAAATCATTACATGCTGGTGCTTGTTTAGCTGCTCAATAATGGCATCTTTTACCTGCACATTGCCATGCCCTATATGACTTACACTAATGCCCGAAATTAAATCTAAATACTTCTTGCCTTGCACATCAAACAAATAATTTCCATGGGCATGCGAAATTTCTAACATTACCGGAAACTCAGTAGTTTGAGCCTGATGCATTAAAAAAAGTTGGCGGTTAATCATTGCTTAATAGATTTAATTTGGCTTGAACCAAAACACCCGCGAAGGTAAAGGAAAATGTGGTTTGGTAGAACAGTAATTATCCTATTAAATTTTCCAGCGAAACCGATTTCCAATTTCCAATAATCTTTTTCTATGTAGAGGTTTCTAAGAATTACCCGGCAGACAAGATTTTAGAAAAGATTTAAAAATCTATAGAAAAGCTCCAAAGTATCGCTTAACAATTTTTACTACTTATACCCAAGAAATAAAACAGTGCTTTGGAAGCCCGGTTGTTTTAGGTTAATATGGCATGTAAAAGCACTTTTGCCGTTGGATTCGGAATAAGCAAAATGACTGCCCATTACACCTACACCCTTGACAGTAAAACTGAGAACATTTTGCTCTGAAATGCTACCTGAAATGTCTTTCCCAAAAACATTAACGGCATCTGTAGTTACAATAAAACCAGTGCCTAAATCAATAATCAGATTATTGTTTGCTCCTTTTGTTATTAAAACTGTTCTTGCTTCAGTTTGTGTTTGATTGTTGTGCGTATAATAATAGGTACCACGATAAGAACCAACTGCAATATCTCTTGCATCAGTTTGCGTAGATGTATTATTAGCTGCCTCATCCTTTTTACAACCTGAAGTGAAGATGGCTAGTGTGCCTAAAAAAATGAATATGAGGGTATTTATTTTTTGCATGCACGAAAATATTTATAAATCTAGATATACCAATAAATACTTTAAAAAGATACTACAAATGGAATTCAATTAACATCAACTTTTTTACAGCCAATTTTAAAAACAAATACAAACTAATTATCATAAAAAAATTAATGACCTTACCTACTAAATTTTATGCTAATGAACCTTTGCTCAATCTCCCGAAAACACTACCTTTGCGGCTTATAAACCAATCAATATAATATGGATAAAATTAAAATAGCAGTTGCCAAAGGCGATGGTATTGGACCAGAAATTATGGATGCAGTTGTTCAAATTTTTGAAGCCGCAAACGTTCCTCTTGATTATCAGTTTATTGAAATGGGCAAAACCTTTTACGACAAGGGTTTTAGCACCGGTATGACCAACGAGGCTAAAGAAACCGTTGAGCAATTGGGTATTTTATTTAAAGGTCCGATGGAAACCCCAAAAGGCAAAGGTGTTAAATCTATTAACGTTACCGCCAGAAAAACTTGGAGTACATTCGCCAATCGCCGTCATTTTAGGTCTTTAAATGGCGTAAACACTGTTTTCTCTCAAGCAGGTATTCCGATAGATTTAACCATAGTGCGCGAAAATATTGAAGGCACTTATGGTGGTATTGAGCACATGTTGAGTCAGGATGTTGCCCTTTGCCGCCGCTTAATAACCAGGCCAGGAAGCATACAAGTGCACAAATTTGCCTTTGAAATGGCGAAAAAAGAAGGTTTTAAAACCGTTACCTGCGCCCACAAAGCCAATATTATGAAATTAACCGATGGTTTGTTTCTAGAAACTTTTTACGAAGTAGCCAAAGACTATCCAGAAATTATTGCCAATGATATTATTGTAGACGATTTGGCTATGAAATTGGTGAGCAAACCACAGTCGTTTGAAGTGGTAGTATTAACCAACCTTCAAGGAGATATCATGAGCGATTTATGCGCTGGTTTAGTGGGAGGTTTGGGTTTTGCACCATCTGCTAATATTGGCGACCAGATTTCTATTTTTGAAGCCGTACACGGCACTGCGCCAGATATTACGGGTAAAAATATTGCCAACCCAACTGCCCTTCTTTTAAGTAGCTTTATGATGTTACGCCACTTAGGATTAATGGAACACGCAGATAACATTGAAAACGCTTTATTATGCACCCTAGAACAAGGTAAACATACAGGCGATTTTGGCGATAAAACAACTGCCTCTCTAAATACCACCGATTTTGCCAACGCTATTATTGCCAACCTAGGCAACAAACCTAGCGGACCAGAAGGTAGAAAAAGTAGAGCAACGGCATCATACAACTTGCCTCAAAAACCAGCTGAGCAAAAAATGATGCAAACAGCTGCGCGTAAAACAGAAAAAGTAGTTGGAATTGATTTGTTTATTGAATCTAATTTAGTTGCCCATAAACTGGCAGAAATCTTAAAACTATCCGAATCTGCAGATTGCAAATTAATCATGATTTCTAACCGTGGTACCCAGGTTTGGCCAAGTGGTTCTGTTTTTACAGAATGTATAGACCAATACCGCGTTCGTTTTGAAGTAGAAAAAGGCAAAGAAACTAGCCTGGCACCCATGTTCGATTTGGCTGCTAATGCCGCTAAAAATTTATTAGTTACATCCACAGAAATCTTAAGATATTTTGATGATAAACCAGGTTATTCCCTAGCCCAAGGTCAATAATTATTTAATAGGCTGAACCTATTTTTAAGGTGCCGATTTTATGCCAATGTCCATCATACATAGGTGTAAAATCGGCATTGTTGTTTAAGAAGTCCTCGTCCATAAGCATTTCTCTGGTACTATCTTTAAACCAAATTACCTTGTATAACCCAGCCACATTTCGCTTGGCAAAAGCATCGTAATCTTCGGCGCTGTATTTAGTATATCCGCAGGTGTTACCCGTTTTAAGCCAAACCACATCAGGAAAGTTGGAAAGCACTGGTAAATTTGCATTTTTATGTAATGCCGAATTTTCTATATCTATCCTAAATGCCAAAGTAGATAGGGTTCCCAAACCTGTTTGCCTCCATTCTAAACCCTTCTTTATCAACATAAAAAATGAAAGTCCAAGCAAAAAAACTAAAACAAGCTTTTTAAACCCATTTTGCCATTTTAGCTGATCCAAATACAGCAATGGACCTAGGAAAACTAAAACATAAAATACTGATAAATAGCGAGGTAATTGCGACATTTGTAAATTTGCTTGTCCCAGCAACAAAAGCACCAAGCTTAATCCCATGTAAAACAGCAATGCGCAAAAATATTTCGCCTTTTCGGGTAAACGTTTTAGGTTTACAGCTAAAATAGCCAAAGAAAAGAGATAAAAAGCAATGCCAGCATACAAGGGATTAAGCGCAAAAATGCCAGTTGCCACATTTTGGAGATTAGTAAATAATGGGTTCAAACCAAATTTTAGCCACAATGAATGATCGCCGGTTGGGCTGCCAAGCAAACTATAATTTCTATAAAGCCAAAAGGCAGTAGTTAGCAAAGCGGGCAATAGTTGCCAAAGCAATTCAGGCAACTTTCTTTTCTGCTTAAACCAATAAAACAATAAGCCAGGCAGCATGAGCCAAATTATATAACGTTGCAGGCATAATAAAGCTAAAAGCGTGGCACTTGCCAGCTTGTTTTGGGGTTTATATAAGAGTAAATATATATAGGCACTTAAGAGCGCCATAAAACCCATTTCGCTAAGGGCCCAAACATACACTTGCACATAAGCAAAGTACTGACCAACCGCCAGAAGCCAAAAAGCTAAAATCCAATTTTGATTAATAAGTAGTTTGCGCAGAATAAGGTAAACAAAAAGACCGTTTAGGTTAAAAAAGAAAAACTGGAGCAATTGGGCAAAATGCAGCGGATTTATTCCAAACAAATAGGCAGGTGCCAATAAAAAACTATACAGCGGCACCGCATTAACAAGTATGTTGCCATCAAATAAAATTAAACCTTTGCCCTCCACCAAACTTTTAGCTGCCGATAAATAGTTTACAGAATCTATGCTTAAACCAAGGCCTTCTTTAGAAACACCCAAAAACAAAAGTATGTTTAAGAGCAAGGCAATTAGCCCAATGGAAAGAAGTTCTTTATTTGTTTTAAAAATGGGTTTAAGCAAAATAAGAAAAACCAGTTATTTTAAATAGAGAAAAAAAGCAATGGGCAATACGCCAGGCCCAAGCACATGTTTAGCACCTGGTGCAGGTTGCGAAACTACTGGAATAGTTGTATTAAGTTTTACCTCTGCAAAGGTAATTTTGCTGTCTATGGGCAGAATCGTTAAAAACTGCTTACAGCCATTGGTAAACTGAGGAGATTGCATAGAAAATACTTTTCCTTGAATGTTTTCCTGACTAGGTTGAACCATAATAGAATAAGAATTTAAAAGGTTCTTTTGGGTTCTGTCATTTTTGTCATAGATAACTAATTGCGGTGTACCTATACTAAAAAAAGACCTGTGTATACTGCCTACTTTCATTAAGTCTATAGATTCGAACCCATTTTCTAGGAAATAAGAAAATCGCCTAGCTATTTCCATGTTTTTGGGGTTGGGTTCTGGTTGTTGGCCAAATGCATTTTGATTGATAACGAAACTAGCTACAATCAATACTATGGTTTTTATTCTTCTCATAAATTTATACCCTACAAAATAAGTGCCTTTAATTCTAAATTTTTGCTTTAAAGCAAAATTTAGGTTTAGCTGAGTGTAAAATATTCTACTTTCTCTGTTTGGTGTGAACGCACAACACCAGCACTTACTAGTGCTACCAGCATTTTTTGTCCGCGCCAACGAGATATGTTTAATAACTTACAAATTTCTTTAAGCGTAGCCTTGGGATTTGTTTCGAGGTGCTTAAGCACAGAGCGCTCATGATCTGTATAGCGAATAATGTTCTGCGATTTGCCACTATTCTTTTTGAGCACATCTACCACAATTTTACTGGCCAACAATGATTGATCTTTAACCCTTATGTGGGCCCACCATTTACCCTCTTCATCTTTGGCATAATAAGGCTTATCTGTACCTGCTGGAATTATCGCTTCTATAACTGTTTTATCTCCTAGCTCCCATTCTATTAGTTCTATATTTATTTCTGGCTTCACATAGAAATGAGCAGCCAAATCTAGCATATACTTTTCATCCTCGCTCCTTACTCCTGCAATGGTTTTATTATCGTTTACCCCCACCAATAAGGTTCCACCTTTGTGGTTGGCAAAAGCGCTCATAGTTTTGGCAATTTTGCTGGCAGAAGATATGGTTTTCTTAAAATCTAAAACCTCGCTTTCGCCACCTGCAATTTTTAAGAATAAAGGATGAATAGCCATGTGGCACAAGATAAAACTATTTTCTTATAAGCCACAGTCCGGCAAAAGTTAATGCACCATTTAAGAGCAGTAATTCAATACCAATTTGGTAGCTCCAACCTAAATAACTTGGCACATAATGCTGAAAAGCAAAACAAAGTATAGGAGCCAACAAACAAACAAACGGCGCCAAATGATCTTTAATTTTACACTTAGTTAAAATACCAAAAGCAAATAAACCCAAAAGCGGACCATAGGTATACCCTGCAATATCTAAAAGTATATTAATAATGGATTTGTTATTGAGCATTTTAAAATAAAACACCAGCAACAAAAAAACCACTGCAAAGCTTAAGTGTACTATTTTTCTAGTTTTAGCTTGCTGTTCTTCTGTTATACCCTTTTGTCTTTTTAAACCAATAATATCAATACAAAAAGAAGAGGTAAGGGCTGTAATAGCCCCATCTGCAGAAGGAAACAAAGCAGAAATTAATCCAATAATAAATATTAAAGAAACCCAAACTGGCATAAAATCTAAGGCAATAGTTGGGAACAAATCATCTCCTTTTACCAAAATACCTTTGCTTGTGGCAAACAAATACAAAACACCCCCTAATAGTAAAAACAAAAAGTTAACCAACACCATCACAGAACTAAACAAAACCATGTTTTTTTGAGCACCGCCTAGGGTTTTTACACTAATGTTTTTTTGCATCATTTCTTGGTCTAAACCTGTCATGGCAATGGTAATAAAAGCCCCGCCAATTATCTGTTTCAAGAAAAAGCGCTTATCGTTTACATCCATGTTAAACATATCCATATGGCCACTATTGGCCAAAGAAGAAAGTGTTTGAGATAGGTTCAAACCTAAATCTCCTATGATATAAAACACACACACCACAAGCGCCAATAACATAAAAAAAGTTTGCAGCGTATCTGTCCAAACAATGGTTTTTACCCCACCTTTAAAGGTATAGAGTAAAATCATTGCTAAAATTATAAGGGTAGTAATTTCAAATGAAATTCCGAGTTGGTTCAGTACAAATAATTGCAAAACATTAATAACTAAATAGAGCCTGAGCGTTGCGCCTAAAGTTCTAGACATAATAAAAAATAAAGCGCCTGTTTTGTATGAAACCAATCCAAAACGCTCGCCCAAATAATTATATATGGAAGTTAATTGCAGTTTGTAATACAGGGGCAACAATACAAATGCCACTACAAAATAGCCTAAAAAATAGCCTATTACCACCTGAAAATAACTAAACTTAGCTAGCTCTACCGTACCCGGTACAGAAACAAATGTAACACCCGAAAGTGAGGTGCCTATCATGCCAAAGGCAACCAGGGCCCAATGACTACTTTTGTTGCCAATATAAAAAGAATCGTTGGTGGCATTGCGCGAGGTATAATAAGCAACGCCAAGTAAAACCAAAAAATAAACGAGAATTACAGATAAAAATAAAGCTGGTACCATTATACAAATCTAAAAGAACCCACAAAAAGCGCAAATAGAGTTAACCACAAAAAATAATATGCTGTATTATTTTTAAGGTTTTACCTCTTGTAGCGGTACACCCAATAAAATCATGAGCATTAAAAGTGCGGCAACTATCATTAAGGAAATTGAAAGTGGGCGCCAAATAGTCTTTTTAGGCAATTCGTCTGCATGCGGCAAATATTTTTTAAAGGAGAATTCAACTAATAGCGCCCCCTGCAAAAAATTAGCTAAAATGGTTGTACCACTACC
This sequence comes from Chitinophaga pinensis, assembly GCA_945860865.1. Taxonomy (GTDB): domain Bacteria; phylum Bacteroidota; class Bacteroidia; order UKL13-3; family UKL13-3; genus B1. Next base: position 32,839 of record CAMARW010000001.1, read on the forward strand.
GCCGTATGGCGTAGAGGCAAGCATAGCCGTTAAAAAAGCCATCAGAACAGAAAGCAATAGCAGCAAATTGGCCTCCCGCTTTCTATGAACACCTATTAAGTTCTGACGAATTAATACACCTCCAAAGATGGGACTAAAAAAAATACAAAATCCAAGGATAGCCCATTTAGAGTAAATGGCTTCATTTGTTGGTTCAGGCTTTATGGGTTCAATCATGTGTATTAGTAAAAGTTTTGACGGTTGTTTTTATTCCAAATTTTGATGAGAATAAAGCCAAACAACATGCCACCTAAATGGGCAAAATGAGCCACATTATCTGAAGGATTATTAGAAAAACCTTGGTACAATTCTAAGGCACCATAAAAAAATACGAAGTACTTAGCCTTAATTGGAAACGGAATAAAAAGCATCATTAGGGTAGTGTTTGGAAAAAGCATTCCAAATCCTAATAACAAACCAAAAACCGCGCCGCTGGCCCCAACTACCGGCACATTCATTTTACGCACCAGCATGTAATCTACTATTTCTTTGGCGCCATTAACATATTCGGCACCGTTTGGATTTGCTTTCCAACCTATCAAAAAATCAGCAACTTGAGAATCGTTAGCCAAAAAATGATCGCCTTGTATAAGTTTAAAAAACTGATCGTAATTGGGTTCAGACAGAAAGCCAGCTATTTGCTCTTTTACCTGGAAAACCTCGTAAGCGTTAACTCCAACATGCAAAGCGGCAGCGCCAAAAGCCGTTACAAAGTAGTAAATGAAAAAACGTTTTGGACCCCAATAATTTTCTAAAACGCTGCCAAACATCCATAGCGAGAACATATTAAAAAACAAATGCATGAAAGACCCATGCATAAATACATGAGTAATAATTTGAAATGGTTTAAAATAAACAGATTCTGGGTAGTATAAGCCCAGGGTTTGGTTAAGATTTATAACACCCTTGCTTTGTAAAACCAAGTAGGCTAAAAAACAAATGGCATTTATTATGAGCAGGTTTTTTACAACCGGCGGAAAACTCGAAAAATTACTTGGTCTATGTGATTGATACATGAAATTTTTTCTCCAATATTAAAACATTTTACCAATATCTTGAAGGGTTAATTTGCTTACGCAAGGTTTCCCATCGGGCGAAAACTGAGGCTCTGCACAGGCAAACAACTCATCTACCAATTTGTTCATTTCCTCTGTTTTTAATCGGACACCTTGTTTTATAGCGGCGCGTTTTGCTAAAGTTTTAGCCACATTTTTATGCTTATTCTCTTCGCCTATTTGCTGCGCTTTATAGGTTTCTATGATGCCATTTAAGAGGGCTTGCTCATCTTCTAAATGCAACTCGGCAGGTAATCCGTTTATAACAAAAGCATTTTTACCGAATGCATTTACAGTAAAGCCCAAAGCACCCATCTCTGGTAGAATTTCGTTTAAAATATGCTCGTCGCCTGCCGTTAAATTTACCACTTTAGGAAACAATAATTGCTGACTAACAATGGGGTTTTGAACCAATGCCTGTAAGTAACGCTCATACAAAATTCTTTCGTGGGCAGCTTGTTGGTGAATTAACATGAGGCCGCTTTTTATGGGCGTAACGATATACTGATTATTCAATTGAAAAAACACCCGCAAGTCGCTCATCTCATCCGATTGTGGCAATAAAGTGGCCTGTGTAATTGACTTGTTTAGCGAAGTGTTTCCTTGAAACAAAGTTTCCCAATTTTTTACATTCTCGTTACGCTGTTGCTGGTAACTATCTTTAAAGCCTCCCCAATCTGGCTTACTAACCGTGGCAGCATTGGTAAGATCTGCATTAGAAGCTGGTCTTTCAAAGTTCAATTGGGAATGTATAAAACGGTTGTCATCAAATTGGGCTTCATCCGGACTTTGTGCATAAGCGCCCAGGGCTTTTCTAATAACGGCCCGCAAAATTTGGTAAACATTGCGCTCATCTTCAAACTTTACTTCGGTTTTGGTTGGGTGAATATTGATATCTATTTGCGCGGGGTCTATAGAAATTTGAATCACATATAAGGGAAACTGCTCTTTGCTGATGGTTCCCTCAAAAGCATTGTTGATGGCATGATTAAGGTAATTGTCTTTAAAAAAACGTCTGTTTACAAAAAGGTACTGCTCGCCCCTAATTCTTTTAGCAAATTCTGGTTTGGCCACAAATCCACGCACATGAATAATGCTTGTTTGCTCATCTAATTCTATTAAATCATCCAGCTTTCTATCAGAGAAAACCTCGCATACACGCTGCTTTAAATCGCCACCAAAATAATCTAATTGCAATTCATCATTGTGGTACAATTTAAACGAAATGGCCGGATTGGCTAAAGCAGCTCTATTAAACTCTTCAACCACATGACGCCATTCTACAGGGTTTGATTTTAAAAAATTTCTCCGAGCTGGAATATTAAAAAACAAATTCTTTACAGCAATACTGGTTCCCTTTGGCGTAGCAACGGGTTCTTGTTTTTTAACCTGCGAACCCTCAATTAGTAAATAAGAGCCTAACTCATCGCTCTCGGGTTTGGTTTTCATTTCTACCTGAGCCACCGAAGCAATGCTTGCCAAGGCTTCACCCCTAAAACCCATTGTATTTATCTTAAAAATATCTTCTGTTAAAGCAATTTTAGATGTGGCATGGCGCTCCCAACACATGCGGGCATCTGTGGCATTCATGCCCATGCCATTATCTACAATATGTACCAAAGATTTACCTGCATCTTTTATGTACAAACTAATTTGGGTGCTTTCGGCATCAATGGCATTATCTAGCAACTCCTTAACAATAGAGGCTGGTCTTTGAATAACCTCGCCGGCAGCTATCTGACTGGCTACATGGTCTGGCAATAATTTTATTCTTTCACTCATTCCTTTTACAAATCACTTCCTTTTTTTCTGAATTTTAAGACTGTGAAGACCTTTAAACCCAAAATTAGTGAATAAATTATTCAATCTAAACATGCTTATCTCCTGATTATTCTGCTATTTTGTGCAACTAAATGATTGGGCATATAAAATTTACTTTATTATTATTAGGGGCTCTGCTCCTATCCTCGCAATCTATTGCACAAAATTACGCTATTAATTGGCAAAAAAATTACCCTTGGGTAGATTCTGTTTTAAGTCAGCTCAGTTTAGACGAAAAAATTGCTCAGCTTATGACTGTTGCCGTTTGGACACAAAGAGATTCAAACTACTTAAATGAAATAGAAAAACTTGTACGTGAGCAAAAAATTGGTGGAATAATGTTTATGAAAGGAACGCCTCATAAACAAGCCGTGCTTACCAATAGGTATCAAAAAAATTCCAAAGTACCTTTATTGGTAAGCATAGACGGAGAATGGGGCTTAAGCATGCGCCTAGATAGCACACCTGTTTTTCCTAGACAAATGATTCTAGGCGCTGCCAATAACCCAGAACTAACCGAAGAAATGGGGGCAGAAATTGCCAAACACTGCAAAAGATTGGGCATACACGTAAACTTTGCCCCAGATATAGATGTAAACAACAACCCTGCAAACCCAGTTATTAACGACAGAAGTTTTGGCGAAAATAAATACATTGTAGCCAAACATGGTATTGCCTACATGAAAGGCCTACAAAGCAACCACGTGCTTGCCACGGCCAAACACTTTCCGGGTCATGGTGATACCGAATCAGATTCTCACCACGCATTGCCAATCATCAATGCCAACAGAAAACGCTTAGATTCTTTAGAACTTTACCCTTTTAAAGAACTCATAAAAAACAATGTAGGCAGCATTATGGTAGGTCACTTATTTGTGCCAGCTATAGATACAGCAAGCAATAGGGCTAGCTCAATCTCGCCTTTAACGGTAAAAAACTTGCTAAAAAACGAACTGGGTTTTGAAGGTCTTGTAGTTACAGATGGCCTAAACATGAAAGGCGTTGCCAATTATGCTTCATCCGGAGAAGTTACGGCCAAAGCACTGGCAGCAGGTAACGAGCTTTTACTATTTGTAGAAGACGTTCCACAAAGTATTTATTGGATTAAAGAATACATTCAATGCGGTTATATTACAGAAGCAGAAGTTACCCAAGCTTGTAGAAAAATTTTAATCACCAAAAACTGGGCTGGTTTAAACCAATATAAACCAATTGTTTTAACCAATTTAAACACAGATTTAAATTGTTGCTCCACAAATTTATTAATTAAAAAAGTAATTAAACAAGGCATTGTGGTAGCCAAAACACTCGATAATATTATTCCACTTACAAAAGCACAAGATTATAAAATAGCCAGTATTGCGGTAGGCAACAACTTGTTTACAGAATTTCAAAAAACACTTAATAATTATATCAAAGCAGATTTTTATAGCATAGATAAAAATGAAAGTCAGGCTAATTTTGATTCTATGCTTAGCCAATTACAACGCTACAACCTAGTAATTATTAGTTTGCATAGCACAAGCAGGTTTGTGAGCAAAAAATTGGGGTTAACAGCTGCACAAATTGCCTTTGTAAACGCCGTATTAAATAGCAGAAAGTGCATTTTAGTAAACCACGGAAACCCATATATATTGCAGCATTTTACACAGGCCCGCAATGTTATTTTGGCCTACGAAGACTTACCAGTATACAATAACTTGGCCGCCCAAGCATTAATGGGAGCCTTTGCAAGCAAAGGAAAAATGCCCGTATCTGTTACGCCTAGCTTTCCACTAGCATCTGGCATTATAACCACAGAAAGCGAAAGATTTGAGTACGTTATGCCAGAAGAAGTAGGTTTAGCGCACACGCCTTTTAGCCTCATAGATACCATGGTAATGCAAAGTATCAAACAAAAAGCTTTCCCAGGTTGCCAAGTATTTGTAGCCCAAGAAGGCAAGGTGCTTTACAACAAATCATTTGGTAAATTTACATACGATTCTGCCGCCACTGCAGTTCAAAATTACCACGTATATGATATTGCCTCTCTTACAAAAGTTCTGGCTACCACATTGGCCATTATGAAAATGTACGAGAATAAAGAAATAAACCTACAAGACAAATTAGGCTTATATTTACCCTTCTTAAGAGGAACAGCTAAAGAGAAAATTACCATTAGAGACGTGCTTTTACACCAAGCTGGCTTTCCAGCATTTATACCTTTCTACAAAAAAACATTGAACAACTCCTTACCAGACACTACTTATTATAGTTTGGTTCAAACAGAAAGACACGGCCTGCAAGTGGCCAATAATTTATGGGTAGATAAGGCCATAGAGCAAGACATATTTAACCAAATTGCCATGGCAGATTTAAAACCAGATGGCGAATACCTTTACAGCGATTTAGGCTTTATATTGCTCAGAAAAGTAATAGAAAACATAAGCAATATGCCCTTTGAGGAATATATGAATCTGCATTTTTACAAGCCCTTATCTTTAGGAAATTTAACTTTTAAACCGCTTAAAAACGGCCAAACCATTGCCAAAATTGCCCCAACAGAAAACGATTTAATTTTTAGAAAACAGCTAATTCAAGGTCATGTTCACGATCAAGCGGCTGCACTTATGGGCGGTATTAGCGGCCATGCCGGATTGTTTAGTAACGCCAATGATGTGGGCATAATTATGCAAATGCTATTAAACGATGGAACATACGGCAATGTACGCGTTTTAAAAGCCAGCACCGTGCACCTTTTTACACAAAAACAAAGCAAAAAATCGCGACGTGGATTAGGCTTCGATAAGCCAGAAACAACCCCGGATAAAGCTAGTCCAACAGGCCAATATTGCTCTCCCTTAACATTCGGACATACCGGGTTTACCGGTGTATGCGCTTGGGCTGATCCTAAACATAATTTGGTTTATGTATTTTTATCGAACCGTGTAAACCCTAGCACAGAAAATAATTTATTGGCACAAAGCAATTTAAGAACACGCATACAAGACTTGCTGTACGAAGCCATCAAAAAGAAATAAAACCTAATGGTTTAATTACTAATTTATTGTAAAATTTTATTTTTTTATTTTTTGTGAATCACAAAACTTGGAATTCTCAAATGAATTTTTATCTTTGAATTTCATATTTATTTATTCATGAACATCTACATTGGAAATTTAAACTGGAGCACAACTGAAGATGAGTTGCGCGGCCTGTTTTCACAATTCGGCGAAGTAAGCAGTATTAACATCGTTAACGACAAATTTACTGGCCGTAGCAAAGGATTTGGTTTTGTTGAAATGCCGGATGACGGTGGAGCAACTAGTGCCATTAACTCTCTAAACGGTCAGTCTTTCAAAGACAGAAACATTACCGTTAACGAAGCTCGTCCACGCGAAGAAAGACCTAACCGCGAAAGAAGGTCTTTTAACAACGACAGAGGAGAAAGAAGATCTTATTAATATACTTGTAAGAGCTCTACAAAAAAGCCGTCCCAGAAGGAACGGCTTTTTTTATGCCCTTTATCAAAGAAATTTGGCCAGATATTAATGACGTAGAGCCGCGATTAATCGCGGCTCTACGTCATTAATCGCGGTGCTACGAGGCACATTAATACTAATCTTTCTTCTTAATCTTCTTCTTCTGAGCTGGAGTCATTTTATTGATTTTCTGGTAATATCCCAGCTTCGCTCCATCTATCCAAATAGTTAATTTTCTGCCGTAGTTAACCGAATTTTTCTTCAGTTTATTCCAAGATTTAATCTCAAATACACTAACATCAAACCAATCTGCAATATCGTTGATGTTATCTCCCTTTTTAACCGTGTAAATTACCTTCTTTTTGGTAAATTTTTTCACTGGGGCCTGCGGAGCATCCCCTACAGGAGCCTGCATTTTATCTATTGGTTCAGCCTGTATTTCACTCGCCTGTATAGGCCTATAAACAGAATCGCTAAGCAATACAAAGCGCTTAGATTTACTCTTAGGGATACGAATAAAATATCCTTCTGCATTAAATGGAATTACATCTTTTCTAAAAATAGGATTTAACACACGCAACTCCTCTAAACCTACATCCGTTACAGCAGAAATTTGCTGAAAAGAAAGCCATTTATTTACCAAAATAGAATCTGTTTCCCACTCCTGTTTTGGTTCAACCAGCGCAATACCATGCTCCTTGTAATAATTAAAAATGTAAGCAGTAGCAATTACCCTTGGATACAAATCTTTGCAAAATGCAGGCATATAAGGGTAAATGTCCCAAAAATAAAAACTGTTATTACTTAAATGAATGCACTTATTTAAAGTTACCGGCGAGCAACCGTAGCTGGCAATAGCCAATGGCCACGTTTTATAAATGCTGTATAAATCTTTAAAATGCTGCCCTGCTACCAAAGTAGATTTAAATGGATCGCGGCGCTCATCTATGTAAGTGTTTACTTTTACCTTGTACATTTTACTTACCGGGTAAGCCATCATCCATAAACCGCTAGAACCATTGCTGTTTACCGCCGATGGGTCTAAAGCCGAAACCGTAGCAGCCAGATATTTTAAATCAATTGGCAAGCCTTTAGAACGCAAAGTTTTTTCTATAAAGGGAAAAAATTGTTTGCTCCTACTCAATAACTGTTTTGTAGCTTCTGGATTAGCTAAATACTCCTCTATAAAGGGTTTTACAGAGGGATTGTATGCCAATTCAATGGGGCTTTTTAGCGCCAATAACCTGCTTTGATAAATTTCATCTGATCCAGCATAGGTATATAAGGCCTGAACCAAACCCAATAAAACTAACAATACACTTTTCATTTTCACTACCATAGTTTGGCAAAATAAACATACTAACTGCCGCACAAGCAGAAAGTAATTAAGATTTAAACATAAAAATTTGGGTTATGGCCTTTAAGCCAAACACTCTAATGCCAACTGTGCAGATAAAGCCAAAAGCTTATCATCTTCATGCATGTTGGCCATAATTTGTAAACCAATAGGCATTCCATTAGCATCTACTCCATTGGGTATGCTTATAGCAGGTATACCAGCAATATTAGCATGCACCGTAAATACATCAGCCAAGTACATTGCTATGGGGTTATCAGATTTTTCACCCAATTTAAACGCAGTTGTTGGCGATGTGGGTGATAGAATAAAATCGTATGCTTCAAAAATCTCTTGGGTTTTTTCTTGAACCAATCTCCTAACCTTTTGGGCTTTGGTATAATAGGCATCATAATAACCAGAAGATAGCACAAACGTACCTAACATTATACGTCTTTTTACCTCTGCACCAAAGCCTTCCGACCTAGATTTTTTGATTGTAGATTCTAAATCAACCGCATTACTGCTTCTATAACCATAATGCATACCAGCAAAACGGGCTAAATTAGAAGACGCCTCCGCTGTTGTTAAAGTGTAGTAGATGGGAATTAAATAAGGTAATAAACCAAAACTTAATGCATGTACCTCGTGGCCTTGGTCTTTTAGTTGTTGAATATATTTTTCGGTGGCTACTTTAACTGCAGGTTCTACACCCTCTGCACTCAGCGTTTCTGCTATATAAGCAAACTTGTACTTCTTTTCAGTTGCTAGATAATTGGTAAAATTACCTGCAGGTAATTGTGCGCTGGTTGCATCGTGTTCGTCGGCACCGGCCACCACTTCCATTAACAATTGCATATCCTGCACAGTATGGGTAATAGGACCAATGATATCAAATGAAGAGGCGTAAGCAATTAAACCCCACCGCGAAACTTTACCATAAGTAGGTTTAAAACCATACAAGCCGCAAAAAGCAGCCGGTTGCCTAATGCTGCCACCCGTATCACTTCCAAAACTAGCTAGGCACATGCCAGCTTGAACCGCCACTGCAGCCCCACCAGATGAACCGCCCGCTACCCTTTCATTATCGGCATCGTTTAAAACGGCACCATAAGCAGAGTTTTCATTAGAAGCACCCATGGCAAATTCGTCGCAGTTTAACCGACCAATAATAATGGCGTCTTCTGCTATTAATCGCTCCACTACAGTGCTAGAATAAACAGATGTAAATCCTTCTAATATTTTGGAAGATGCAGAAACCTTGTGATCTTTGTAACAGATATTATCTTTTAAACCAATAACCATCCCCGCCAATTTACCCGCAGAACCATTAGCCATTTTTACAGCAATTTCTGTGGCGCGCAATTTGGCTTCGGTATCAAAAACCTCCAAGAAAGCATTTAAATGTCGCTTTTTTTCGATGGTTTCTAAATATTGATTTACCAGTTGGGGCAAAGTAATTTTGCCCAATTGCAAATCAGTTTGTATTTGAGTAAGACTAAAATAGGTCATTGGCAAAAATAGGTCTATGGCTTTACTTCCTCGTCTTTCGACTTCATGCCATCTTGTATCTGGTCTTTAACATTCTTTTTAGCGTCGTTAAACTCACGCACACCTTGACCAATTCCACGCATTAATTCTGGAATTTTTTTGCCACCAAATAAAAATACAATAGCTAATAAGATCATTAACCACTCGCCACCGCCTAGGTTGCCTATAAATAATAATGTAAAGTTCATTTTTAGATGAATTAATGTTGCGAAATTAATCTATTTTTTGTTTAAAATTTTCAAATCATGAATTATTTCATGTGTATGCTTTTTTTAAGTGTTTTCAACTCTTTATCATTAAGTTCTCTCCACTCGCCACGTTTCAAAGCTCCCTTTTCTATGCCAGCATAAAGCACCCTATCTAATTTATCTACGGTATATCCCAAGTTTTCAAAAATCCTATGGATAATTCTATTTTTACCGCTATGAATTTCAATACCCACCACGTTTTTATTTTTAGGGTCAGATTGTGCAATCGCATCTGGCTTAATAAAGCCATCCTCTAACTCCACGCCGTTAGAAATGGTCCATAAATCTGCTGGCTTTAAACTTTTATTCAGCGTTGCCTTATAAACCTTGTTTATTTCGTATTTTGGATGCATTAAGCGATTGGCTAATTCACCATCATTGGTAAGTAACAATACTCCTGTAGTGTTTCTATCTAACCTACCAATGGGATAAATACGCTCACGCATTTTGCCTTCAAATATATCCATTACAGTATTTCTACCGTCTGGGTCGTCTGCCGTGGTAATGGCATCTTTTGGCTTGTTTAATAAAATATAAACCTTCGCTTCTACGGTAAGTTTCTCGCCATTAAAACGAACTACATCTCCTGCCTTTACCTTAGAACCCAATTCTATTACAACTGCGCCATTAATACTTACCAAACCGGCACCTATTAACTCATCTGCTTCACGTCTAGAACAAACACCCGCATTAGATATAAATCGGTTAAGCCTAACTTCGCCACCTACACTTAACGTATCTTCTGTAACACGCTCTTTAGATTGCGCTTTAGACTTAGAGATAAATTCTTTTTTCTCACCCAAATCAAATGATTTACCTCTAGCACCCGGTTTTTTAAACCTAAAATCTTCTTCTTTTCCTTCACTAACTCTTGGTCTAAAACCTTTTAATTCAGATTTTTTAGTGAATTTTCCCTTACCCGGACCACTATTATCAAAGTCGTCTGTTCTTCTAGTTCTGGTTCTAGGCGTTGTTTCTTCTTTTTCCTTACGATCGTGAAAACTATCTACATTCTTGCGGTCTTTAAAAGTATCTGCACTGCCATAAGCACGTTTGGTTCGCTCCGGAAACACAGATTTATCGCCCCTACTAATACCCATTTTTTTCCTAGGTGTTCTGGGTGCATCCCCATCGTTACTGGCTCTTTTATCAAAAATTCTACCCGTTCCTTCTTTTTTATAACGGTCTGAACCTACAGCTTTTCTGGCATAAGGTTTATCAGAACTACCTGTTTTAGTAAATGGTCTGCCTGCTCCGCTGCGTGGTTTACTATCATCGCTAAACCTGCCTTCGCCCGCTGGCTTTCTGGTATAAGGTCTATCAGAACCACCTGTTTTAGTAAATGGTCTGCCCGCTCCGCTGCGTGGTCTACTATCTTCGCTAAACCTGCCTTCGCCCGCTGGCTTTCTGGTAAAAGGTTTATCAGAACCCGATTGTTTTGTGTAGGCTCTTTTGGCACCTGTTCTTGGTTTAAACTCCTCACTGCTTCCGCTTCTTTTAGCGTATCCCGTGCCATCTCCCGATTTTGTTGTTCTAAATTTGTTTCCAGTAACTCCTGCGCCTCTTGGCGAGCTCGTTTTTCTGGGTGAACTGCTTTTTCTAGGTGCGCCGGCACCCGCTTTTGATAGGCTGCGCTTATTGCCTGATTGCTCTCTTTTCATTCCTTAATTTCTTGTATTTTTACACTCTCAAGTGCCTGCGCTCCATACTTTAGACTGTACATTTCCCATAATTTGAGCAGACTATTGTGAATAACAGCCCGCAAAGATAGCTATATTTTAAGGATTTATCCTATTTATCCACAAAAGAAAAATAGCGCCAAGGTTTTTACTTAAGCTACCGCTTGTAAAACATATGCATCATAAAAAAATGAGGAAAACTGATACAAGCTATAAATATGAAAAAGTTGGCCCACAATGCCGACATATCTTTTATTTCATTTGCATTGAATAAAATAAGAACAAAAATAAAAAATGCACCTAGCGTATATAAACTAGATTGCTTATAAAGGTGCCGCGTATCCATATTTAATCGCAACTTTAAGTGTTGCCAAGCATTGGCACTATGTTGAAATATAAAATAAAGGGCAAACGCCAATATTAAGGGTACTTTAACTCCTATAAGCAATAAAAAAAGCAACCCAGTAAAAGAGGCATTTTTAGATAAAATACAGGCATACAAAAGATAGCCAAAAGATAGCGCCGCAATGGCATTGCCTAAAAAAGCATGCTTAATAAGGGGTAAATTTGTATAGTTGGCAATTACACTAAACGATTCTGCTGCATGCGTAAAAATAATAAACAATAATATGCTTAAGCCCATTAAAAATGCTTTTAAATAGCTATGCAAGTTATTTATGTGCTTATCTGTTTGAACCCATTCTGACTCTCCAAAATGAAAAGAGGAGAACAAAATAAAAACCAATAAACCCATAACCGGAAAAAGCTTCCAAAACGCAAAATAAAGCGCAATTATTAGCAGGTATTTACCAATAAAAAGGGGCAAAGAGTTATTAGGCTTTTTTGAAAGTAAGTGGTCTAAAGCTCCATGCGGTATGCCAATCCAAGCTAATCCTACAACTAAAACTGCGTAGCTAAAATAGGCGGCCCAGCTAGGGCTTACAAAAGAAATAGTTACATAAGCCACAACCACCAAGAATGCGCCAATATACCTCAACCAATTGTTTTCTTTGAGATATAAATACAAAGCTTTTAAAAATGGCTTTTTGGGTAGAAAAGCAAAAATCAATAACTCTTGCAGCAAGTTTGTTTTTTCATCTAAAAAAGTAAAGATGGTGTTTACAGATTGCTGCCCAAATAAGCGCGAAAATATTAATTTTCCTTTGGCCGGCCAGTACAACAAAATAAGCAATAAAAGATTATCATAAAACCTAAACCGGTGTTTATTGGGCAGGGCAATAGTATTAAAATGAGTTAGGTTATTTGTAGCAATTTGCTGGCTAACTTGCTCTGCAAAAGCAAACATTTTTTTAAATGCATAACCTGTACTTGGCTTTATTAAATTGCCCCTTGCACCAGTATGCAAAACTCCTTTTTGTTCACTTGTTGGAAAGCGAAAAGTTGTCATAGGAATACAGCCCACCTCATCACCTTGTATATGATAATTGCCAAAGTTTGTTTGTATAAATCCATGCAATACTTTAGTGGCATAAGCTTTATCTATAAGCTCAGTTCCAAAGCGTGTTAGCTCTACCAGCGCCTCTGTAGCAGAAATTGGAATAACGTAAACAAACTGCGTAAACTTGTTTTGATCTACGTTAAAGTTCATCATTTCAAAAGTATTTTCATCAAATACCGCTTGTTCACATTTAACGTATAAACCATAAAAAGATTGGTTCAGGTAAATATCATTTGCTCCCATTTTATCTGCCTTAGGCGCTCTACTATCAAAAACATAATGAGCAATATAACTTGCATCTATTGTTTCTACATTATAGCTTTGATTGGTATTTGTAACTTGCTTTATACCTTGCCTAAAAACGGGAATATTTTCTTGGGTAATAATATTGAGTGTATGCTTATATAAATCTAAGCTGCGAATGTGATGGTAAGGCTGCTGTTGAATGGCTTGAGGCTTGCCTGCATTAATTTTAATAGCTGTAAATCGACGCGAAATAATTGATTCTAAAGCAGTAACTATCGTTTCGTTTGGTTCGGCCCAAAAACAAAAAGTTTTATCGTTTTCAGATTTGTTTTCAGCCTCAAAAATGATTACTCGCTTGTTTTTTAATAAACCCTTTTTAATTAAAGAAATTAAAATGAGGCTATTACTGGCTCCTAAACCAATAAACGCAAAATCATATGTAGTGCTTTGTGCCGCGTGCATTTAATTTATCAATTAATCTATTAACATATTGCCTGAGCTTTTGTTTATGCCGAGCAAGGTAAGCAAATTGATTTTATTTATGTCTGAACCAACAATCTACACGTTGCTGTTGATACAATTTAAAAACGGTATTAACGGGTGCACCGTGGAATAATTGCTTGTTAAATTGGGTTCTTGAGAGGTAATTAAACGCGCCCATATCTCCGGTAAAGGCCGAGTTATTATCACAATTTGCCTGCGCATGTATGGCACATAATTTTGTTATAAACTGAAGCATTAAAGGGGCACTGCCGCCCATTATGCCGCAATTTAGGAGCGTATGGTCTGCAAATTCGTTCTCGTAAAAGGCATAATCTGCAATGTTGTTTCTAAGCACCTCAGAATGGGCAAACATCCATTCATTGTAAAGCTTTTTGGGCTCATCGCCACAAAAGAGAGTAGTTGGTTGGGAAAGGAAAAAAGGATCAATAAAAGGGTTATTTACCAGCACCACATCCGATATATCTGTCATAAAAACATGCTTAAGGTTAGCGCCTTGGTTCAGCATAAAATCTTTATAAACAAAATAACGGTATACGTTTGGATTAAATTGAGGGTTGTAAGCAACTTTTACAAAGGAGATAAATTTATTTTGGTGCTGCCTGCATGTTTCTTCACTTAAGTTATTGTGAAAAACAACGCCTTTTACAGAGGCATTGGCCAGCGATGCTGCCCAATCTTTTACTAATTCATAATTATTATTGGCCAGTGTTTCATTTCGGTTTACATCATAAACCCCCGAAATTAGACAGGCCATAACCAGGTTAGTATTAGGCTCTAAATGTATGGTATTGGTGGCTATCAATTTTGGTTGGCCAGCACCTGCTTTTTAATGGTGGCACAAATACTATTGGGGATATTTCTGTAATAAATATAGCTTCTTAAGTTAAATTTTTTGACCCTAAATTGTGTTTGTGCTTGTTCGTAAAAATCAGAATCTGCACCATACCCATTTTTAAAAATGATGCTTTCGAACACCTTTTTGCGGCCAAATAAAGTACCAAATAAAATGCCTTCATCTAAATGGATAAATTTAGTGAGATCATTTTTATCGGGAACATAATAATCTTCTACCTTATCTACAATGGTTTCTGTGGTAGAGCAAATTAAATCGAGTGTTTCTAATTCTCTTAGGCATGCGCTAAGGTGATTGGGTTTGTATTCATCATCGCTATCAATAATGGTTATAAACTCGCCTTCGCTGAATAGAATGGCGCGGTTAATAGATTCGGATTGCCCCCTATTGCTGTGCCTAATATAAATTATTTTATCTTCGTGTTGGTGCACATATTGCAGAATAGATTCGCGGTTGCTGTCTTCGCTACCATCATCAATAATTATTAGCTCAAAGTCTTGAAAATCTTGATTTAAAACTGAATCAATAGCCCTTTTTACATAAGAGAACTCCGTATTATAAACAGCCATTAAAACCGATATCTTCACACTTTTTAATAACATTACGCTAGCCTATAATTTTTGTAAAATTAATCAAATAAAACTAGCCTCTGTATTAAATTTACTTAAAGAACTGGTAAAGCTGGTATGGGTTCAAGATAGAATCTATTTTATATGCACCAAATACCGCTTTTGCCAAACGGCTAATGCCATTAGTTTTATTCTCTTCTAAATTCTTTTAAAACAGATAACGCCTTATTATCAAAATCAAACAAGGCTTGGTTTTCCCAAGGAGATGCATCTGTTGATTGATTCCCTTTCCAAGCGATAAGTTCAGCTCCCCAATAACAAAAACCCATTCCGTTATCTACTTCAGCCGTTAATTTCTTAATTTGTTTTATGAAATTTTTTTGTCCGTCTGGAGTTGCAGGAAATTCAGGTAATATTAATTGGTTATCTGAACCAACAATATTATTCGTCCAATCATTCCAATCCAATGTAAAAGGATAAGCCGTTTCGGCAATTAAGATTTTCTTATTGTGCGTGTTACTTAATTGCTGCATTTTAGTTTTAAGGCTATTTAAGGATTTACCGTGCCAAATAGGGTAAAAAGACAATCCAATAAAATCATAATCAATAGCACGTATTTGATTGAAAAACCAATCAGAGTTATCGATGCCTGCAAAATGTATAATTACTTTACATTCAGCTGAATTATCCCTTACTGCAGAAATTGCTTCTTGCATAAGACTAACAAAATTTTGAAAATTAGTTGAAATATCGCCATAGGGATGGAGTATCCCCGAGTTTATTTCATTGCCAATTTGAACATAATTTGGTTGTATTTCATTGATTACTTTTTGGGTATAGTTGTATACACTGTCTTTTAAAGCATTGATACTAATTCCTTGCCATTGCACTGGCGTTTTTTGATGAGCTGGGTCTGCCCAGGTATCTGAATAGTGTATAGTTAGCCAAGTTTTAAAACCATTAGCTTTTAGGGTTTGAGAAAACTGCTTTACTTCATTAAATCCAGAATGTTCATCAATTGGATTTACCCAAAGTCTTAATCTAACAGTATTTATTCCGTTTTCTTTGAGTATTTTTAGGAAGTCTTTTTCACCTCCATTCAAATCATAGAATATTGGATTTGTGCTTGATATCTCAGGATAACTTGAAATATCAACTGCAGTAATAAAATCCAGATTTACATTGTTTGGAATGGCCTCTTTTACCTCATCTTTATTACAAGCAATGAGAACCAAAAGAGCTATTAATATTTGGATTGTTCTATTCATTCTAAATTACTGGGGTTCGATGATTTTTAATGATTGGCTTGGCCCTTGGCTTGCAAAAAAGGTGTATGGCTTTAGCATAGCGGCTATTTTATAACTTTTTCGAAGATTCCAACTACTCTAAAATTGTTCAATTCGTCTTTATGTAATTCAATTTCTGAATAATCAGGGTCTGTAGATAAAGGCTTTAAGACTATTGATTCATGTTTGCGCTCTTCATTAGAATTACTCCATTTGCTATGATATTCTTTAACTGTGTAACCTGAACCAAATTCTGAGTCGTGAATATTTGTAGATTCAACTAAAACAATTCTACCGTTTCTTGTCCCTCCTTCATCTTGTTTAAATAGACAATACGAACCATTAGGTATTTTTTTATTCATGGATTCTCCAATAACCTTACAAATAAAATAGCCCTTTTTAACTGAAATATTAATTGGTGGTTCTATCCATGTTAACTCTGAATGTTGCTGCAAATTGGTAAAGTTGCCTGCTGCTGCCGAGATATCAACTAATGGTATTGAATTAACATAGGGTATTGCTTCTTCAAACCGTAGGATTCTGAATGGTATTTCTTTTTTGAATGTCTCAATGTGATTTTGCAAATACTCTCTCAATTCTTTGTTGTAAGCGTAAATAAAAGTTCCTTTTATTCCACGATACATTATTGTCTTGTAAATATTAACAATATAGTTCTTTAGTTCTTCTTCATTTACCCCAATTCGCCCATATTTATCAAAATATTTACTCGAATCAATTTCGATTTTATTTGCAGCAGGGTTAAAATTTATTTCTTTTCCGAAAATAACTCCTGTATAGTTTAAATCATATCCTTGAACTGTATGAATACAACCAATTTCATGCAAAGGATTATTAATGTCTTTTGGATTATTAATCCAATCTTTATCGGTTTGATTCCATTGAAATTGCAAACCTTCAATTTCTATATCTATCGCATCTAGATTTGGCTTCTTTTTTTTGGGGTCAGATTGCCATTCCCATGAATACCCTGAAACTAACCTGCACAAATGATAGTCATCTTCTTTTTTTGATAATTCGGTATACAAATCTTTAAATGATTCAAATAATACCAGATCATATGATTCCTCTCTATATTTAGATTGAATTGCTCTTTTAATATTTAGTAAATCGTCAACAAATTTAATATAGTTATTACCGCCCTTTACTCTCATTTGAGACTTCAGTTCAAGCTTTAACGTGTTTTTCTCATTCAATAAAGTATTAAAATTTGAAGCGTCAACATCAGATGGCTTCACAGATTGAGCTGAGTCATAAAAGAAAATTTGGTTCTTACTATTTGCAAGTATCCAATCTAGCTCAGTTCCAGTATCATCTAAATTTAATTTTTGATTATTCTTTTTAAAGGCACCTCTCCAGCCAATATTTTTGTATTGTCTAAGTCTGTGAGCTTCGTCAACAATTAATAAATCATATTTCTGTGGACTAAAAGTGTTTGATGGGTTTATTACCATAGATGCTTTAAGCCCTGGAATTTTTCTAAATACATTTTCTAATGATTCTCTAAGAGAAGTCATTGCCACTACTAAACCAATTTTTGCATTAGGATATTTATTTCTAAATTCTTTGATATAATTAATCTCCCGTAACTCATCATCATTGAATTCGCCTTGTTGTATGGCTTCAACATCAGTTGTTAAAAGCTTCATCAAATATGTTGCAAGAATTGTTTTTCCGGTGCCCGCACTACCGCTTATAAAAACGCTATTTGATCTTTTATAAGTTAAGCCCTCTAATATTTCTAATACTGAGTTATATTGGTCTTCATTTAGCGATTTGTAGGGGGAATATTTAA
Organism: Chitinophaga pinensis; assembly: GCA_945860865.1. Classification (GTDB taxonomy): domain Bacteria; phylum Bacteroidota; class Bacteroidia; order UKL13-3; family UKL13-3; genus B1. Next base: position 50,759 of record CAMARW010000001.1, read on the forward strand.
ACAACTCTGAATTTTCAATTTCTGTTAAAGACTTAGTGACAATTTTTCTTTCAATTAATTTGTTCCAAACTTCTTTAAATAGATTTTTATAAAGGTCTTGTTGATAGTATCTATGATTAATTAATCCATAATTACCATTTTGTAATTTATATGTTCCTTCTGCTGTTATATATTGAATTAAATTTGATTCAATATCTAAAGTCGCAGATTTATTGAATTTATCAGACCCTATAATTGAGATTTTGTCAAGCTTGCATCTTTCAGGATTTGCCAAGTGATTTTTTATGCGGCTTGATGCATTTGTTGATTCACCCACATAGGCTAATTTTATAGAATCATTTTGTATAAAATAAACCAGTGGCCATTGGTTTTTAACCCAAGTATTTTGTTCAATTCGATTTAAAGATTCTTTGCTAAAATCGTATTGCTCGGAAACTTCAATTGATAATTCGAATGACAAATTCATAGTTCATTATATTTTTTTGATGAACCTTTTGCTTTATCTACAGGATATTTCTCTCCATTCGTTTTGATTTTGTCCAAGATAATCTCCTTAACATCGAATCCATATTTTTCAGCTAGTAAGAAGGCAAATGAAAAAATATCAGCAAGTTCTTCTTTTACTTTTTCAGTATTCGCATCCTCTGCTTTCTTCCAAAGAAATAATTCTAAAAGTTCAGCAGATTCAATACTTAAAGCTAATGCCAAATCTTTTGGATTATGAAATTGCTCCCATTCTCTTTCGTTTCTAAATTTCAATAGTGCTTGTATTATTTCTTCACTTTCTTTCATTATTTCTTCGCTTTATGCATTTTCAATGACATTTTATATACTACTTCATTAGGCAATTATAATCGATATTCCATTTCTGGAATTACTATTGACTAACTCACGTTTCTGTATTCTGGCTTGTCAAGAAGTGTCGAATTTAATGATTTTTTTTCTAAATGTCAGTCCGCACGATTTGAAAATTTTAGCTCTTTTGGTTTTACAAAAAGATCCGCTTTTATGTTGGGCAAAACCAAATTGCTACATTACTCAAGATGATTTATTTGGTTTGTATAACCCTGCTTTAAGTTTTTTTATGCTGTCTACAATTGCAATTATCAGCTTTTACAGGTTTTTAAATTTCTGCGGTCTTGCTGCTTCCAATGTCGCACTCAAGGCAGCTTCAGTAATACTGCTAATCTTCTAGTTTCATGCGCGTACATTCTCAGATGCCCTATTTAAACTTGTTACTATTTTCTGCGCGGTATGGTTCTGGTTTTTCCATTTACTGTTATAGTAATCAACTCATCGCACAAACCCGTTCCAAAATCAATTGTTCTCAACAACCTGTTTTCTGGCTTTACTTCTATGATACCACTAACCAGTTTGTATGTGCATGAAACTACTACTCTTAAAGATTTTGTTATCTCACTAGTAAACGAAACTCCTTTTCTATTTACACCGCTTCCAGAACCTGTTATTTCATATACATCATCTAACCTAGTGGCTGTATTTAAACCATCTACCCAATAACGGGTTCTGTTACTTTTCCAAGTAAATGTCTCTACACTTGGCGTAGTAATTTTTCCTGAAACCTCTATGGTAAAACTAAACTGACCCTTTGTGGTATAACCATTGTTAAGAATAGATTTCTCACCCTCCACCAAATTATTGTTTTGATAAAACTTATCAAACGTAATCAAAATTTTTGTGCCTGGTTTTCTGTAGGCACCCGTCCACTTTACCAAGATAACTCCCCTGCGTAAATTGCCGTCTTTGCACAGGTAATTACTTGTTCCGTAATCTATGGTCATGGTAATTGGAGAAACACTGCTATCCACGCTCACTAAAGGGAAACCACCTTTTTTTAGACCAAGGTCTTCTGCCGCTTCATTTACTTCAGAATAAACCAAATCAAAAGTCATCTCCCCATGAGATTGGTCTTCTACCGAGGTAATATCTGTGTCTACCTCATTATCTTTTTTACAAGATAAAAATGTTATGCTCATTAAAAGCATAAAAATGAAGGGATAAGAGAATTGCTTTTTCATAATTAAAATTTTATCTGTTCAGCCAAGATAATAAAAAAGAAGTTGGTTTAATGGCGGATATGTGTTTTTTACAGATTTACTTTCCTATGTTTGACAAATGAAGGCAAAAAGACTATTACTAGCAACCCTATCCGTATTGGGATTATTCTCTGTTTTGTATTTCCTAAACGAGCAACAAACTTTGCTTATTCCCGCATCCGTGCTAGTGGGTTTGCGTTGGGTAGCCTTAGGCTTGGCCATTTGGTTTGCCATAGAAAAGAAACATTTAACCGCCTGGATTTTGGTGGCTATGTTTATTGGCATTGCCCTTGGAAGCGATTTTCCAGAAATTAGTAAGCCCTTAAAAGTATTCAGCGATATTTTCTTACGCCTCATTAAAACCATTATTGCTCCGCTCCTATTTAGTACTTTGGTAGTTGGCATTGCCGGTCATTCCAACATCAAACAAGTGGGCCGTATGGGCTTAAAATCCATCTTTTATTTTGAAGTTGTTACCACTGTCGCACTCGTAATAGGCTTATTTGCCATCAACCTTACACAGGCTGGCGTAGGGTCGAACCTAGAAGCCCAAAATGCCCAAATTGAGAAAGCCAATACCCTATTAGCGCAAAAAGGAAGTCATGATGTAATTTTAGATATTTTCCCAGAAAACATAGCCAAAGCCGTGGTAGAAAACCAAATACTACAAATTGTAATGTTTAGTATACTATTTGGTATTGGTTTGGCCTTGGTAAAAAATGAAGAAAAGAAAAACGCAATGCTCTTATTTGCAGAGAGTTTAAGCGAAGTAATGTTTAAGTTTACCCACATAGTTATGCTATTTGCCCCCTTAGCAGTGGGCGGCGCCATGGCGTATTCTGTTGCCAGTTTAGGCATGGGTGTATTGGGCAATTTGCTTAAATTGGTGGGTACGCTTTATGGGGCACTTTTTGCGTTTGTCGCATTGGTGCTAGTACCAATAGGATTAATTGTTAAGCTACCTTTTAAGAAGTTTATTGACGCCATTTCAGAACCAGTATCTATTGCCTTTGCCACGGCCAGCTCAGAAGCGGCTTTACCCAAAGCCATGGAACAATTAGAAAAAATGGGTATACCGCGCAAAATTGTAGCTTTTGTATTGCCAACTGGCTATAGTTTTAACTTAGATGGCACCACCTTATATCTTTCTTTGGCATCGGTATTTATTGCCCAGGCATCGGGTATAGATTTAACATTGGGTCAGCAAATACAAATGTGTTTAATATTAATGTTAACCAGCAAAGGCGTGGCGGGTGTGCGTGGCGCTTCCTTTTTAATTTTGGTGAGCACGGTATCTTCTTTAGGACTAGACCCCACCAAGGCATTTGCCATTTTAGCGGTAGATGCCCTCATGGATATGGGCCGAACCTCAGTAAATGTAATTGGCAATTGCTTGGCAACTTATGTAATTGCCAAATGGGAAGGTGAGGTTTAAGCCATACAATTCACATTTTAGCGGTTATTCTTGTTACTTTCTTATAGTATACTTGGTTTAGTGCTTACCTATTTTTGTTTACTAAACCATTTGCACTTTGATTCAATACAATACTTTTCAGTTAAGCAATGGCTTAACTGTTATTCATCATTTTGATAATGCTACCCAGCTTTGTGCGCTAAATATTTTGTACAAAGTGGGTTCAAGAAATGAAGACCCACAAAAAACCGGATTTGCGCATTTGTTTGAACACCTCATGTTTGGGGGTTCAGAAAATATTCCAGAATTTGATTTGGCACTCCAAACAGCTGGCGGAGAAAGCAATGCATTTACCAGCAACGATATTACCAACTACTACGTTACACTACCAGCCAACAATATAGAAACAGGCTTTTGGCTAGAAAGCGATAGAATGTTGAGCCTAGATTTTAGCGAAAAAAGTCTGTTGGTTCAAAAAAATGTGGTCATAGAAGAGTTTAAAGAACGCTATTTAAACCAACCTTACGGCGATGTTTGGTTGCGTATTTTGCCCCTAGCTTACAAAGAGCATCCCTACAATTGGGCCACTATTGGCAAAGAAATTAGCCACATAGAAAATGCAGATTTGGACCAGGTTAAATCATTTTTCTTTAATTTTTACGCACCCAATAATGCCATTATGGTGGTTGCCGGAAACATTTCTTTGGAAGAAACCAAAAGATTAAGTCAAAAATGGTTTGAACCTATTCCAATAAGAAACACAATTATTGCACCCTACAAGCAAGAACCCCAACAAACAGAAGCCAGATTTGAACATGTTTATAGCGATGTGCCGGTAAATATGATTGTAAAAGCCTACCACATGGGCGGCCGACTAAATGAAGATTATTACGCCTGCGATTTGTTATCCGATATTTTAGGCGGAGGAAAATCGGCTCAATTCTACCACAAACTCGTAAAAGAAAAACGCTTATTTAGCGAATTAGATACCTACATCAGCGGAGATACAGACCCAGGCTTGTTTCTCATTGAAGGAAAATTAAGCAAAGGAGTAAGCTTTGAAACAGCAGAAGCAGCTATTCTAGCAGAACTAGAAGTCTTTAAAAAAGAGCCCGTAAGCGAAAAAGAGCTAACCAAGGTTATAAACAAAACAGAAACCAATATTCAGTTTGGCGATATAAGCTTATTAAACCGAGCTATGAAATTGGCTTTTGCGTCGTTTTTAGGCGATATAAATCTCGCAAATACAGAAATAGACCACTATCTAGCCGTTACGCCAGAATCGCTGCAAATGGTGGCCAAAAACATGCTTGTAGCAGAAAATTGTTCAACCCTTTATTACCACGCAAAATGACCCAATTAAACCGCAGCGTAGCACCTGGATTTTACGCCATAGAAAAACTTGTTTTCCCTGAATATCAAAAAATTGAAATAAAAAACGAGGTGTTTTTATATGCCTTAAAAGCAGGTACACAGGCTGTTATTAGATTAGATTTAATCTTTGATGCGGGCTTAGTGAGGCAACTACAAAGTGCCCAGGCAAATTTTACAGCCAGTATGCTCAGCGAAGGAACGCCCACTAAAAGCGCCTTTGCATTAGCTGAAGCCCTAGATTATTACGGCTCTTATTTTCAAACCCGCGCCAATGCAGATGATGCTGTGGCCACTTTATATTGTTTAGAAAAGCACCTCAGCCAGTGTTTACCTTTATTTATGGAGGCGCTTACCGAATCTATTTTCCCAGAAAAAGAACTCGATATTCAGAAAAAAAATAGCCTATCTAAATTATCGGTAAACGAAAAAAAGAATGGGTATCTCTGCAAAAAGCATTATTACAAAAATATTTATGGCGCCAATCATCCTTATGCAGCCTTTAGCAACGCAGAAAACATACAAGCCATAACTAGAGAAACGCTCCAACAGTTCTACCAAAACAATTATATCCAAGGCTTAAAATACGTAATGATATCGGGCCAATTTTCGGAATCAAGTATTACGCTCATTAGCACCCACATTAAAAATAGCAAGTTTGAACCAAAGCAGTTTCAACAGCCTGTTTTAAACAGCCTACTAAATCCTGGAAAACATTTTATAGAAAAATCAGACTCGGTACAATCTGCCTTAAGAATTGGCAAATCAAGCATAAGTAGAAGTGATGCAGATTTTAGAAAACTCCAATTCCTAAACCTCATTTTTGGCGGCTATTTTGGCAGCAGATTAATGAAGAACATTAGAGAAGACAAGGGATTAACCTACGGTATTTACTCAGTTCTAGAGCCCAATTTATATGGTGCAAGTTGGTATATTGATACAGATATAAATACTAAAAACAGAACTGCAGGTATAGAAGAAATATACAAAGAAATAGAGATAATTAAAACACAACCCATACCCAGCGAGGAAATAAATACTGCCAAAAATTACTATTTGGGATCTTTCTTAAAAAGCTTAGATGGCCCATTTAGTTTAGCTGATAGGTTAAAAATAATAATAGACAATAATTTAACAGATAATTATTACCCAGAATTTGTAAGCATTTTAAACAATACCACTGCGCAAGATTTGCAAGGTTTGGCAAATAAATACTTTAGCACAGATGATATCGTTGAAGTTGTTGTAGGTAAAAAATGAAAAAAGTAATAATTGGTTTAATATTAGGCTTAGCATGCACAGCAATTTCTGCACAGGAACTGCTGCTGAAACGCGTATGCAATGCCGGAAACAACAACCAATTAACGTGGCAAAATAAGCCCAAAACTTGCGTCACTCTAGGAACTATAAGGTTATATGCCAAAGAAAATGTGGCACAAGCTTACTTTTTAATTAATAGTAATATCAACCATTTTACCGAAAATTTCACGCATGTAAACGCCAATGTTCCAGCTGTTAAAGATTGGCATTATTATTTCGAATACACACAAATTTGTGGCATAGATACGCTGATAATTTTTAGCGATACTTTAAAAATTGACGATTTAAAACCAGATTCAACCGTACTAGATTCGGTGAGCGTAGACCCTATAAACAACCTGGTATTATTGGGATGGAGCGGAAATAGAACGCCTGATTTTAATGCCTATTATTTATATAATTACGATAGGGCAGATCCTCGTTTAATAGAAAACTTCCGAGACACTTTTTACATAGATATTGCACCCATTAATCCACGCAGCAAATCATTGAGTTATGATATAACTAGTTCAGATAGCTGCGATAACAGAAAAGAATATGGCGCTTACCAACATAAAACCATTCATTTAAGGGGCAGTGTAGACACTTGCATAAACCAAATACTTTTAAACTGGACAGCCTACGTTGGTTGGCCAGTAATAAATTACCATGTTTTTAGGAGCATAAACAATGCTCCTTTTGAATGGATAGCAGAATTACCGGGCAACCAATTAAATTTTCAAGATCAAATTACCCAAATTGGGGCAAATGTTAAATACTTTGTAAGAGCCAGAAAAGAAAACAACACGATGGTTTCTTCTAGCAGTAATATGAGTCCGGAACTTATAACGGGGAGATCGGTTAATCCAACAAACACACTCCTAACACAAGTAAGCAATAACACCAATAATAAAATCGAATTAGAAATAATCAGAAATCCGGTTGCCAATTACCTCAATATAGAATTAAGAAGAATAAATAATTTAATGGTAGATGAGCAGGTTTATATTTTCCCAAACAATGAAATTATATTCGAAGATGTGTTTGCAGACAACACACTGAAATATAATTATTATCTTCTGAGTAGAAATATGTGCGGTATAGTAACAGACAGCACGCCATTTTCTAACAATATTGTGCTAAGTTTAAAAGCACATGAAGACAAGATAAGCCTAAACTGGAATAGGTATTTCACGTGGAACACCGGAGTAAAAGAGTACATAATGTACAGAGCATCAGGTAACAACATTAACGATGCAATAAATTTCACGGCAGAGCAAAGCAACATAAAAGATAGTCTTTTTGAAACCACCAGGGGCAACTTGGCTGCAAATTGTTTTTATGTTTTAGCCAAACAAGACCAAGCAAACGCCATTAGCAAGAGTAATACTGTATGCTTAATTAAGGCAGGCAATGTGTTTTATCCAAACGCTATAATACCAAATGGATTAAATAAAGTATTTACCTTTGTTGGAGAAGGTATAGATTTACAATTAAGTTCTATAAACATTTATAATCGTTGGGGACAAATAGAATACCAACAAGAAAATATTCTAAGCGGATGGGATGGGAAAAACAATAGTGGAAATGATGTTCCAGCAGGAGTATATTTCTTTATTGCCAAAGTTAAAGTAGGTACAGAAATAAAAGATATCAATGGAAACATCACCGTTATTAGATAATATAACATTTGCTGAGCAAGGTAGAAAAATAAAGCTGCCTAAAGCATTAACCAGAGCATGGCTAAATGAAATAGCTATAGCATACAAGAAAGAAATTATTTCTCTTAACTATACATTCTGCTCAGATGAAGACTTATTAGAAATTAATAAAACTTATTTAAACCACGATTATTATACAGACATTATTACGTTCGATTTAAGTGAGGGGAAAAAACAAATTGAAGGCGATATTTACATAAGTATAGATAGAGTTAAAGAAAACGCTAAAGAACATAAAGTAAAAAAAGATAATGAACTTTATAGGGTTATAGCGCATGGCTTGCTTCACCTAATTGGCTTTAAAGATAAAACGAAGGTGCAAATACAACAAATGCGAGAAGGAGAAGCAGATGCATTAAAACGCTGGAACAAAAACCAAGTTTCACGTGGAACATAAAAGAATAGTTTACTAAAAAAAGAATAATGTTTATAGAATACGATGTAATTGTAGTTGGCGCCGGCCATGCCGGATGTGAGGCAGCAGCAGCAGCGGCTAATTTAGGTTCTAGGGTTTTACTCATAACCATGGATATGAATAAAATTGCCCAAATGAGCTGTAACCCAGCCATGGGCGGTATTGCTAAAGGTCAAATAGTTAGAGAAATAGATGCCCTCGGAGGTTATTCCGGTCTAGTATCTGATAGGTCTACCATACAGTTTAGAATGCTAAACAGATCTAAAGGTCCCGCTATGTGGAGCCCTAGAACACAAAACGATAGAATGCTTTTTAGTCAATACTGGAGAGAATACCTAGAACAAACTCCTAATGTAGATTTTTGGCAAGATATGGTGGTAGATATCAAAACTACAGATGGTAGGGTAAGTGCTGTAATTACAGGAATGGGACAAGAGATAAAATGTAAATCTTTGGTTTTAACAAGCGGAACTTTCTTAAATGGCATTATTCATATTGGACAAAAACAATTTGGTGGCGGTAGAATAGGAGAGAAGGCCTCTTTTGGTATAACAGAAAGCCTAGTTAAAATGGGCTTCGAATCGGGTAGAATGAAGACAGGTACGCCACCTAGAGTAGATGGAAGAAGCCTAGATTATAGCAAAATGGAAGAACAAGCCGGCGATGAAATGCCTGAAAAGTTTTCTTATACCAACGAAACAAAACCCATAACAAATCAAAGATGCTGCTGGATTACCTATACCAATGAAGAAGTACATGAAGTACTAAAAACAGGTTTCGAAGATTCGCCTATGTATGCAGGAAGAATACAAGGACTTGGACCAAGATATTGCCCTTCTATTGAAGATAAAATAAATCGGTTTGCTGAGCGTAATAGACACCAAATATTTGTAGAACCAGAGGGATGGAATACAGTAGAAATATATGTGAATGGGTTCTCTACCTCTTTGCCAGATCATATTCAGTTTAAAGCTATTAGATTGATACCTGGATTTGAAAACGCAAAGATATTTAGACCCGGCTATGCCATAGAATACGACTATTTTCCGCCTACCCAGTTAAAACTGAGTTTAGAAACACAATTAATTGAAAACCTATATTTCGCCGGACAAATAAATGGAACTACTGGTTATGAAGAAGCCGCGTGCCAAGGCTTAATGGCGGGTATAAATGCACACCAAAAGATAAATGAAAAAGATGCCTTTGTATTGGGTAGATCTGAAGCATATATCGGTGTTTTAATAGATGATTTAGTAAACAAAGGAACAGATGAACCATACAGAATGTTTACCTCTAGGGCCGAGTATAGGCTAATGCTTAGACAAGATAATGCCGATATTAGACTAACTAAAAAAGCCCACGATATAGGTTTGGCTTCAGACCAAAGGTTAGAAGATGTGCAAGATAAAATAAAACAAACCAATGAAATAATAGCCCATTTTACAAAAACATCTATTACCCCACAAGAAGTAAATCCTATGCTAGAAAGCATTGGCACTAGTAGCATACCTCAAAATTATAAGCTTACTCAAATCTTAAGTAGGCCACAGGTTGATTTACCTTTAATGATTAATAACCTTGAAAGTGTGAAAAACCTATTAGCTAATTATTCAGCTGATGCACTTATACAAGCAGAAGTGCTAATGAAATACAGTGGATACCTAGAAAAAGAAAAATTGCTGGTAGATAAAATGAATAGATTAGAAGATTTTAAAATTAAAGATGATTTTGATTTCTTAAGTGTAAAATCAATATCATTGGAAGCTAGAGAAAAATTAAATAAACAACGTCCTCAAACAATTGGACAAGCAGCGCGCATTAGTGGAATATCTCCATCAGATGTTTCAATATTAATGGTGCATTTAGGCAGATAATTACTTTATTTTGTTGCGTGGAAAAACTAGAACATTGTCCGGTTTGTAATTCAAACCAATTTACAGAACTTTTTACTTGCAAAGATTATGTTGCCAGTAGTGAACTATTTGCTATTGTTTCTTGTAATGGTTGCGGTTTGCAATTTACCAACCCAAGGCCAAGCGAAGCAGAAATTGGAAAGTATTACGAATCTACCCAGTATATATCGCATGCCGGAACAGATAAATCTGAACTAGGAGTAACATACAAAATTTACGATTGGGTAAGAAATTACAGCATAGGAAGTAAGTTAAAGCTTATAAAAAAGTATCATTCTAATGGTAATCTTTTAGATTTAGGTTGCGGATTAGGGTATTTTCTTCAAGGAGTTAAATTGGATAAAACTTTTGAAGGAAGCGGAGCAGATGTTTCTGATGAGGCTATAAAATATGTTAAAGCAACATTTAACATTGATGTAATGCCAGAAAACGAACTAGCACAATCTGTAGCGGCCAACTACGATATTATTACACAATGGCACGTTATGGAGCATGTGCACAGGTTAGAGGAAAGAATGAAACTACTAAAACACATCCTAAAACCAGATGGAACCATGTTTATTGCTGTACCCATTTCAAATTCATTTGATGCAAAGCATTACAAGCGGTTTTGGGATGGTTATGATGTACCACGCCATCTTTATCATTTTACGGCAAACAGCATGCGTATATTGCTAGAAAAAAACGGGTTTAAAATTGTTCAACAAAAAGCCATGCCTTTTGATGCTCCCTACATTTCTATGCGCAGCGAATACCATCAGAAAAATACTTTAGGATTTATAAAAGGTGCTTTAAAAGGCATATATTCTAATATAAAAGGTTGGTTTACAAAAGATTACTCAAGTATTCTATTTGTAATTAAACATCTATAAAATGCGCCTATCAATAATCATATTTATATGTATTACGGTTCTTTTAGCTAGTTGTGCCCAACAAGTAGTGCCCAATGGTGGAATAAAAGACGAAAAACCACCTAAAATATTGAGTTATAATCCTGATAATAAAAGTATTAAATTTAATAGCGATAATATAATTATTAAATTTGATGAATATATAAGTATAAAAGATCCATCACAAATAATCATTTCTCCTTTTTTAGAAAACAAACCTTTAATTGATGCCAATGGCAAGCAGATAAATATTTCTTTTTTAAAAAGTAAACCGGAACAAAACTTAACTTACACCATTAATTTTGCAAATTCTATTACTGATGTAAATGAAGGAAACATGATTAATAACTTTTCTTATGTATTCTCTACAGGTAATTTCATAGATTCTAACTATGTAACTGGAAACATAATAAATGCAGAAACAAGCAAAGAAGAAACAGATGTTTTAGTAGCATTATACCCTCATAACAAGTTTACTGATACCACCGTTTTTAAATTATACCCAGCATATTTTACTAAAACTAAAGAAAATGGTAGATTTACTATAGAGAACCTGCCACAAGATAGCTTTATATTATTAGCATATAAAGATGCAAACGGTGATAATAAATATCAAGAAACAGAACAGTTAGCATTTACTAATACTATAATTAAACCAAGCATAGGCCTAGATTCTTTAAGCCTAATACTCTTTCAAAATCCACTTTATACCTCTAATAAATTATTAGACACGGTAGCAAAATACAAGCATACGTATCAATTTGTTGTTTATAAACCCACTAATATTAAGATAAAACCCACCAAAACGCAAAAATATTACAGTAACATCCGTAAGGGTAAATTATCTATCGATACTATTCAACTATTTTTACCCAATAGTAATGATAGTATTTTGGAAGAATTTAAAATAACAACCCCTGATACAAGTTACCAAATTAGCTTAAAAACAAAGTTAAAAAGTAAATATTTAACCCAATTAATAAATATAGAAGTACCAGAAAACCTATTAGATACTATAAAAATAAAAAGCACCATACCTATTGATAGTATTCCACTAACAAATATCTCTTTTTTATTAGATACACTGCCTATAAAACCTAGTTATTATAATCAAATTAGCAATTTTGAATGGCATTTATTTCATCCTTATATAGAAAATAAAGGTTATTCAATAGCTTTAAAAGACAGCGCGTTTATAGATGTTTTTAATAGGTTTAATCTAAAAAATAGTAATTCATTTACCAGTAAAAGTGCTAAAGATTATGGTACCTTATTACTTAATTTAAAAGGAAATATTTTTAATAATAGTATTTTGCAGCTAATAGCAGTGGATGAAAATAATGAAACTATTATTAAAGAATGGAAATACAATATACCCAATGAAACTATAATTGATAATCTTAAACCAGGCCATTATCAATTAAAAATGATAATAGATACTAATAAAAATGGTATTTGGGATACTGGTAATTATGCTAAAAAAGAACAAGCAGAGCGCATTTATTACGATAAAACCATTATTACAATTAAAGCTTATTGGGATATTGAGCAAAGTATAAATTTAGAAAACATTATAAAATATTAATTATCAATATATTATACTAAAATAAAAACTGCAACAAATTCATAAAACTGTTAATAAAGCAGTTAATAAGTGTGTAAATCGATGTAGGTAACTTTTAGGCAATGTCGCATTGTGAACAAACCTATACTTAGTGCGACTTTATACACTTTTGTTAAACAAATAAACGCAATATAAATATCCCCAAAGTTGTGTGAATGTATAAACTAACATGTATGGATAAATTATGTAAACAACTGTATTTAAATATAATAATCTGTTATCAAAATGTTAAGTAATATTCATAACTTAAAAATCAATAGTTTTAAAAATACGTTCTCCACCCTATTCACATCTCTATAAAAAGAATAGATATAAAAGTATATTAAAGAAGAATACATAATGTGGGTTGAAAACTTTTGGAAGGAAGGGGTAGGAACAATTACCTTTGGTTCAGAAATAAAAAGGAAATGAAAAAGCAATTAGAGGAATTGAAAACACAGATTGAATTGTTTGAAATTAAACAATCGGAACAGGTAGAAAATTTCCGATTAAAATTTTTATCCAAAAAAGGAACACTCAATCAATTATTTGAAGAATTTAAAACCATTCCTTCCGAAATGAAAAAGGAAGTAGGTGCTTTATTAAACCAAGTTAAGCAAAAAGCGCAGCAAAAATGGGAAGAATCTCAGGTTCAATTTGAATCAAATAAAATTACTAATAATACAAATCAAATAGACCTAACACTCCCAGCAGATAAGGAGTTTAATGGATCGCGACATCCTTTAAAAGTTATCGAAAATGAAATCATAGACATTTTTAAAAACCTCGGATTTGTGTATGCTGAAGGTCCAGAAATTGAAGATGATTGGCACAATTTCTCTGCTTTAAATTTTCCGCCAAATCACCCAGCAAGAGATATGCAAGACACGTTTTTTATAAGCGAAGATATTGCCCTTAGAACGCATACATCTTCTGTTCAAGTGCGTTTAATGGAAAATCAGAAACCGCCAATTAGAGCTATTATGCCAGGCAGGGTATATAGAAATGAAGCTATTTCGGCTCGAGCCAATTGTTTTTTTCACCAAATTGAGGGTATTTATATCGACGAAAAAGTAAGTTTTGCAGATTTAAAACAAACACTTTATCATTTTATTCAATCACTTTTTGGAGAAGATGTGCAGCTTAGATTTAGACCAAGTTTTTTTCCTTTTACAGAACCTAGCGCCGAAATGGATATAAGTTGTATGCTGTGCAAGGGAAAAGGTTGTAATGTTTGTAAACATACAGGTTGGTTAGAAATTTTAGGTTGTGGAATGATTGATCCAAATGTGTTGCAAGCAAGTGGAATAGATCCAGAAAAGTATAGTGGTTTTGCTTTTGGTATGGGCATTGAACGTATTGCTATGCTCAAATTTGAAGTAAAAGATTTGAGAACTTACTTTACAAATGATACACGGTTTTTAAGTCAGTTTGAAAGTTTAGGAAATTAGTTTTATACCTTTGTGGGTGCTTATAAATACTTAAAATAATAAAAAAATGAATAAAGGTCCTATTTCTCAGTTTATTGAGACACATTACAGGCATTTTAATGCGGCAGCATTGGTTGATGCTGCTAAAGGATATGAAACCCATTTAACCGAGGGTGGTAAAATGATGGTAACATTGGCAGGTGCAATGAGTACCGCAGAGTTGGGTAAATCTTTGGCAGAAATGATTAGGCAAGGTAAGGTTGATATTATTTCTTGCACAGGTGCAAACCTAGAAGAAGATATTATGAATTTAGTGGCACACTCGCACTACAAGCGTGTTCCAAATTACCGCGATTTATCTCCACAAGATGAATGGGATTTATTAGAAAACCATTATAACCGTGTTACCGATACTTGTATTCCTGAGGAAGAAGCCTTTAGAAGGTTACAGAAACATATTTATAAAATTTGGAAAGATGCAGATACGGCTGGAGAAAGATTTTTTCCGCATGAGTATATGTACAAAATTTTAAATAGCGGAGAGTTGGCTCAGTATTATGAGATTGACCCTAAAAACTCATGGATGTTAGCAGCAGCGGAGCGTAATTTACCTATTGTGGTTCCGGGTTGGGAAGATTCTACTATGGGAAATATTTTTACTTCTTATGTAATTAAGAATGAAATAAAAGCTAGTACCATGAAATCGGGTATTGAATACATGGCTTGGTTGGCAGATTGGTATGTAAAAAATTCGGAGGGAAAAGGAATTGGCTTTTTTCAAATTGGCGGTGGTATTGCCGGCGATTTTCCTATTTGCGTAGTGCCAATGCTTTACCAAGATATGGAGATGGAAGAAATTCCGTTTTGGAGTTATTTCTGTCAGATTAGCGATTCTACTACTTCTTATGGTTCGTATAGTGGGGCAGTGCCGAATGAAAAAATAACTTGGGGAAAATTAGATATTCATACACCTAAGTTTATTGTAGAAAGCGATGCTACCATTGTAGCTCCCTTAATGTTTGCCTGGATATTAGGCTGGTAATTAGTTTATCTATTATAAATTTCTAGTAAAAAAATTTTTCGGCCCGCCTAGCGGGCTTTTTTTTTGCGCTTTTAATCTTTTAACCAATCAATTTTAGCAGACCCATAAAAAAATAGGGTTCCCAAAACTAATGCGAAAAGGTAGCCATAGGGTAATCCAAAAGCAAGTATACCTGTTAAAAGAGCTATTGTAAAGCTTTTTTTGTCTGAACCCACATCAATTATCAACTGCATGAGAGAAAGGCCCTCAAAAAGCAAAATTACGCCCAATACAGGCAAAGGAAACAATTGTATGATGCTGTTAAAACCGTTTCCAAAGAATAAACCTAAAACCAGGTACATAATACCATAAATAACAACGGATCCTCCAGTTCTTCCGCCAAAGGCATAATGACCTACTAAGCCGCCTGCACCATGGCAAACCGGAATTCCACCCAGAAAAGGCGCTAATAGGTTCATACCGGCATAAGAAAAGCCTAATTTGGTTACGGTAATATCTGTACGTTCTGGAAAATAATCTTTGCAACTTTGTTGCGTAGCTAAAATAGAATTGCCCAGAGAAAGTGGAATTTGCGGCAAACTAAGCAACAGAAATCCTTGTACAATATGCGTTAAACTTGGGACGCCAATTGGAGGCCAATTAACGCCTATTAACCGCGTAAAATCTGTGATGTGTAGTTTAAATAAAAAGGCATAAAGAAGGCCAATAAAAATAACAATAATTGCCGCTGGAAAACGCTTGTTTTTGATAAAGAACAACACAATTATAAAAGACAGTGTTGCTAATAAATAACCAGCAAAATCACTTTTTAGAATATATTCTTTGAGTGCCAAAGAACAAAGTGAAAGCCCTAACCCAAACTGAATACCGCGCACCACTGATTTAGGTATAAACGTGCTGAGCTTTTGTAATAAACCTGTAACACTCAAAAAAAACATACATACACCAATAGCTAAACCCGCTCCAAGCAATATATCACCACCAATTTTTTGGGCAATAACGAGTGTTGCCATGGCTTTAAGTGGTTGAACGGGCATGGGCATTCTATAAACTAAACCCGTAATAATTTGCAACAATCCAAAAACAATTAAAACACCTGGAGCATGCAAACCTGTAGCCAAAATGAGGGCTACTAATAGCGGAAAATCTGTGCCAATATCGCCAAAAGCACCAGCCAATTCACTTCTATTAAAGGTAATTTTTGGATGTATTATTTTTCCCAAATCTATTCAAATTAAGGCGTTGCATAAAAATAATTACCAATGAAATAGGCTACTATCATACTCACAAAAGTGAGTGTAATACCAGGTAAAATAAAGCTGTGGTTTATTAAAAACTTTCCTACTTTGGTGGTTCCGGTTTTATCAAAGTTAATGGCCGCCACCAAGGTTGGATAACTAGGAATTACAAAATCTCCATTTACAGCTGGGAACATAGCAATGAGGTTTACAGGTAAAATGCCTAATTGCAAACCCAGTGGCATAATGGCCTTAACGGTTGCGGTTTGACTAAACAACAGGGCGGCCATTATAAATACGGCGAGGGCAAAAAGCCATGGGTATGCGCCAACAATGGGCTGTAGGCTATCTGTTAAAAATTGGGTATGTGCGTTTATAAAAGTATTGCTCATCCATACTACGCCAAATATACTAACAATGGCTTCGGTACCTGTTTTAAAAATACTGCATGAAGCAATATCTGTTGCTTTTATTTTTACGAAAGCCACGTTTAATAGCACTACACTTAACATAATCAATTGGATAGATTCTACCATACTGGTTCTACGCCACTGAGGATTTATGCCAAAAAGAATAACGGCAAACACACCACTTAAGAATAAAAATACAGACAACTTAGCTTGCCAAGTATGTGTTTGCTTACTTTGGTTTGTAGGCTCTCCATCTGTGTTTGCTTTAAATGCTGGATCTTTCATTTTAGACAAAAAAATCGGGTCTTTATCTAGGTTTACACCAATAAAACTAGCTACAATGGAGCCAGCAAATATACCCACTATGCTAGCCGGTAGCACTATACTTACAATTTGAACAATGCCTAATTGATTGCCAGGTACCAAGCTAATTTCTGAATACATGGCTATTGTGGCGGCTGTAATGGGACTGGCAGTAATGCCAAAATTGGCTGCTACCACTGCAATGCTTAAAGGTCTTTCTGGCCTAATTCTTTTTTTGGCCGCCACTTCTGCAATAATTGGTAATAAGGAATAACAAATATGCGCGGTTCCGGCTAAAAGCGTAAAAGTAAAAGTTACAAGCGGCGCAATGAAGGTGATGGATGCTGGATTTTTTCTAATAATTTTTTCTGCTAAACTCACTAAATAGGCTAATCCTCCGGCCGCCTGTAAAGAAGCTGCTGCACTTATTACGCACAAAATAATAAGCATTACATCTATGGGTGCCTTACCCAAAGGCAAATTAAATACATACACATAAATAAGCGTTCCAAGCGCACCCATAAATCCCAATCCAACGCCTTTTAGGCGGGCGCCAATTAGAATGAGCACAAGTAAAATGAGGAGTTGTAGCCAGAACATATGCCCGGCAATTAAGCCATTAGTTCGGCCATTTGCAACTGCAAGCTTTGGGCCTCTGCGGCGGCGGCCTCTGCAAAATCTTTCTCTTTGCTTGCGTATATAATGCTTCTACTGGCGTTTATAAGTAAACCAATATCGGCATTTTTACCGTATTTAAAAACCTCTTCTAAACTGCCGCCTTGCGCCCCAACGCCGGGTACAAGCAAAAAATGATGGGGCGCATGTTTGCGTATAATTTCAAATTCTTTGGGTTTAGTTGCGCCCACCACAAACATTAAATTTTGGTCTGAACCAAGGCTACAGGTATTTTGAATTACCCTTTCGTATAAAAACTGATCACCTACTTTTTGCTGCTCATAATCTGCACTGCCCATATTAGAAGTAAGCGCTAGTACTATCCCCCATTTGCCCGGGTAGGCAAAAAAAGGCTGAATAGAATCGTTGCCCATGTATGGCGCCAAGGTAATGGCATCTGCGCCCAATGTATCAAAGAACGCTTTAGCATATTGATCACTTGTATTGCCAATATCGCCGCGTTTAGCATCGGCAATTGCCAAGCAATCTTTGGGCATATAATCAAATGTTTTTTGCATGCTTTCCCAGCCTTTGGCGCCTGTTGCTTCAAAAAAAGCCGAGTTAACCTTGTACGAAACACAAAAGGGCTCTGTGGCATCTATAATGGCCTTGTTAAATGCGAAAATAGGATCTGGTTCTGCTAGCAAATGTCTAGGAATTTTCGTAATATCTGGATCTAAGCCAACACAAAGAAAGGACTGTTTTTGCTTAATCTGGGCAAGAAGTTTACTGCGTAAGTACATGTTAAAATATGATGTTTAATTCGAAGGCAAAGTTATGCAGCTTCTCATTATTATTTAGTGGTTTTGCATTTTCTGGCCAAGGATAGCCCAAATTGATATCTCGCAGACCATATTTGGCCGCAAACTGTAAGGCAAAATAATCTAATTGGTATTGGTAGGCTAGGGCGGGCATCCAATCATTTTTATCTAGCGAAGGTGATTGCCTGGTTGGAAAAGATTTAGAATCAACATACATGGCGGCACTTATTTGGTGCGCGTATTGAATACCTGCACCTATTTTGTGCTTACTATTTCGCCTAAGTTGTTTCATTAAATAGAGTGGTGCATCTATGTAAAGCAGCCTAAGTGATTTTATACCCCCTGCATCAGATTTGTAGTTAGAACCCCTAAAAGAAATTTGAACTTCTTGCTGCAAAGACCACCCTTTTTTGAGGTTTATTCTGCCATAAGCCCCACCCAAAAGCCCAAAAGATGGTCGTGCATTGGGTATCGCGTTGCCAGCTAAACCGGTTAGTTGCAAACCCATTTTAATGCCCAACCTCGATTTTTCATCAAAAGAAGGCTTAGCCCAAAAGATCATATCATAATCTTCGTCTGTGCTATCTGATTGCCCAAAGGCCGTTGCACAAGGGAAAAGAAATAAAATGAAAAAGTATTTAAGAATCCGCATGATACAAAACTATACTAATGTGGCATTAAAACGCCCCAACTAAAGCAAATATTTTCTTAAAGTTTTGCTAATTATTTAAAGGCATACCTAAATCGTTTTACATCGTAGCCCACAAAATACCCTACAGCGCCACCACTTATATTGGTTGGTAAGTTGGCAGGTGGTACTTGGAAAGGACCAGGAATATTGGGATTTTGACTGCCGTATGCTGCTAAAAAATCTCTCATTTTAATATCAATAGACCTAAATGTAGCAAAGTAAATATCGCCCGTGTTGAACCTAGCGAAAGGGATTTCGAAACTATAGGGCCTATTTGCTGGTGTAATTTCATTATTAAAAACAATGGTATTTCCGGGTATAGAATCTTTTTGTACAATGGTGTCAAAATAACCTTGTATGAAGGCTGTATAGCGCGGTATAGGCCTACTATCAAAAGCGGCATAACTTAACGAATAACCAGCTTGAAGTGGCCCGCTGGCTTCTTTCCAAATTTGGAAAAAACTATCTACCCTAAACATAGGGTACAAAATGGTTTCACCCGTATATAATTTGTTTTCGTAGTTTATGCTAATTTGATAAACTGAATCTGTTTTACCCACAAAGCCAGTCGCCGGTTTATACTTTTGCAAACTGGGTACATAAATAAAAGGAACGCCATTTACAGTAACATCAGCTGTTTGCACTATAGGTACAGCCTCAGATTGGTAATAATTGGTACTTAATGTAAGCCTTACAAATGAGCTATCCATTTCTGTAGTAACTTCTCCTTCAACAACCAATATGGGCTTAGCATTTGGCATTTCTATTTCAATTAATTCTTTGCATCCAGAAAGCAATAAGACGGAAGCAAACAAACTGATAAATATTTTTTTCATGTGGATTGGGTTCAGCATTAAAATTTAAAATTGTAGGTAACAGAAGGCACAAAAGTAAATAAGTACCATTTGTATATTACAGGCACATTATCAAGTGTATCGTAGCTTAGGGTAAAAGCATTTTTTCGTCCGTACAGGTTATAAAGTGAAAACACCCAATCGCTTTCATTTTTGTATATTTTACCCGGTTTTTTCTTTCTGGATAGGGTTAGCGATATATCTGCTCGGTGATAAGCAGGGAACCTAGCATTGTTTCTGGCACCGTAAAAGATGGAGGGTTGGGTGTTACCAAACAACTGATATTTTTGGGTTGCTTGGGTAAAAGCCTCTCCGGTAGCATAAATAAAGTTTCCAGAAACACTTACCCGTTCAGTTATTTGTTGGTTTAAAACGAAGGTTAAATAATGGGTTCTATCAAACCTAAAATCATACCACTCTTTGTTGTTTACATTGTTGGCTTGGCGCTCGCTTTTAGAAATGGTATAACCAATCCAACCTGTTGTGTTACCCGTTTGTTTGCGCACAAAAAGCTCTAATCCATAGGCCCTTCCTTGGCCCGCAACAATTTGTCCTTCAATGGCCTCATTAAACTGAATATCTGCACCGTCTCTGAGCTCCAGGGTATTGCTCATTTTTTTGTAATATACCTCAGCAGAAAACTCAATCGTATTCTCCCTAAAATTTTTAAAATAACCCAATGCTACTTGATCGGCCATTTGGGGCTTTATATAGTTATCAGTGGGTGTCCAAAATTCTTGTCCGGTAGAAGCAGTTATATTTTGAATAAGGTGCATGTATTGAAACATACGGTTGTAAGAAGCTTTAATAGAACTACTTGAGTTCAATAAATAACTCAAATTAAGTCTGGGTTCAAACCCAAAATTGGTATTATATATTTCCCCACTTTGGTAGTTGGTGTAGGGGTTGTTGGGGTCTATTTTACTTTCCTTTACAAATCCATTTTCCAAGAAAGTTGGGTTTCCATTTACGTAATTTATGCTTCGGCCTGAACCAACATTAGAGAATACAGAAATACGTGCACCATATTCTGTGCTAAACCTGCTACCAAATTTATAAGAATGGGTAGCGTAAAAATCTTGTTGTATGGCTCGTTTTTTTGGTAAAACATCGGTGGCAAAAAATGAATTACTGGTAATAGGATCAATCCTACCTGGTAAGAAAACGAAATTGTTTAGTTTTAGTCCGAATTTAAAATTGCTTTTAGTCGATACAAAATAGCTGGCATCTACTTTGAGATTTAAATCGTCTATGTAATTGCTTCTTCTAAAGTTTAGGTTATCGCTGATGTTAATATCAAAATTATAGGAGTACCTGCTGTAAACCAAACTGGTATTTACAAAAAACTTGCTGTTAACAACGTGATTCCAGCGCAGGGTGCCGGTACTATTGCCCCAACCAAATCCGGCAAAACCAGAGAAACCCAGCACATCTCGGCCGAAGTAACCAGATAAATAGAGTTTATTTTTATCGTTTAGCGTATAATTTAACTTCAGATTTAAATCGCCAAAATAGGCCTTAACGCCATCTAATTGGGAAGAAACTGGGAAGAACACATCGAAATAACTTCTTCTGCCAGATATTAAAAAAGACGATTTATCTTTAATAATAGGTGCTTCTATGGTAAGGCGCGAAGAAAGCACGCCAATTCCGCCCGAAACACCCAATTTTTTGCTGTTTCCATCTTTCATGTGTACATCTAATACACTGGCAAGTCGGCCGCCAAATTGAGCAGGAATTCCGCCTTTATAAATTTCAAAATCTTTGATAGCATCGCCGTTAAACGTAGAGAAAAAGCCTAAAACATGAGAGGGATTATAAACTACGGCTTCATCTAATTGCACCAGGTTATGGTCTATGTTTCCGCCGCGTACAATAAAATTGGTACTTCCATCGCCAGCTGCCTGCACGCCGGGTAATAGCTGAATGGCTTTGATGATATCTACTTCACCCAAAAGAATTGGGATTTTCTTTACCTGCTTCACATCTATTTTAACCACGCTCATTTTATTTTGGGTAACATTATCGCTGTTCACCCTATCCGATTTAATAAGCACCTCTTTGAGTTGTTTTTTAGATTCGCTTAGTTCAATGTTTAAGCTTAGGTTCTTGCTCAGGTTAATGGTTTTCTTTTGCACATCGAAGCCAATATAAGAAAACTCAACTTCGTAGGTACCAGCGGGCAAAGTAAGCGAGTAAAATCCGTAAGCATTGGTTGCGGTACCTGTTTTTAAATCTGGCACAGCAATGCTACCGCCAATGAGCTCTTCTCCATTTTTAGCATCGGTTAGTTTTCCGCTAAGGGTAAATTTTTGTTGTGCGCATAAAAAATTGTTTAAAATTAATGAGAACGCAAGTAGAACTGAAATTTTTTTCACAGGGTAAAATTGAATTAATAAGTGCACGAATTTAAGCTGTAATAGTGTGACTTATAAATTTAACTACAAAAAAATAAAATTGTTTGAAAAGGGGGATTTAATTAGTCTTTGTTTGGTTAAGCAAACTATGTTTTTTACCAAACGAAAAATAGATAAGCAAACCAAAAACCAGCCAAATTCCAAAGCCCACCCAATTGCTTAAACCAAGCTCTGTCATGAGGTAAAAGTTACTACACAAACCTAAAACGGGTATGAGTGAATAATTGCGTAAATAGCTAAAAACGGCCATTCCTATTGATAAAATCAAGAACGAAAGCAGCGGTAGTTGTTGAAAGAAATGGTTAAATTGAAAAAACGCTAAAAATGCTTCTGTTTGGAAAAAGGCAAGCGAGGCAATACCCAATACAAAAATAAAGGGAACATAATATTTACCGTTTATATAAGGTACTCTAAAGCCGGTGTGGTATTCGCTGTTATGGCTTTCCATTCTAATTACACCCGCATTTACCAGAATAAAAGCAAACAAGGTGCCTATGCTAGATAGGTCTGTAACCTCTTTTAGGTTCATAAATAGAGCGGGTATGGCCACTAAAATTCCGGTTATAATGGTAGCAAACCAAGGTGTTTTGTATTTGGGATGAATAGCACTAAATTTTTTAGGTAGCAATCCGTCTCTGCTCATGCTCATCCAAATTCTGGGCTGTCCGTTTTGAAAAACGAGCAATACGCTAGCCATGGCTATAACAGCCGAAACGGCCACAATGCCATGCATCCAAGGCAGGTTTACTTTTTCAAAAACAAAGGCTAATGGATCGCCTACGCCCAGTTCTTTATAGCTTACCATGCCGGTTAAAATAAGGGCAATAGCTATGTATAAAACGGTGCAAATTATGAGCGAAGCAATCATGCTGCGAGGTAAATCTTTGCGGGGGTTTTTGCATTCTTCTGCGGTGGTTGCCAGTGCATCAAAGCCAATATAGGCAAAAAACACTGAGGATACACCTTTTAAAATACCGCTTAAACCGTTTGGGGCAAACGGACTCCAATTATTTGGATTTACATAAAAGGCGCCCACTACAATAACCATTACCACCACTAACAACTTTATGCCAACCATAATATTTGAGGCATTTTTAGTTTCTTTAACACCCCTATAAATAAGTATGGTAATGGCCACAACTACTGCTAGTGCAGGTAAATCTAAAATTATTTTAAATCCCATTAAGCTGGGTGCATTTAGCCAAGCGTTATAAGCTTCTTGCTGAATTGAACTGAGTGCAGCACCATTTTGCAAAAGTTGGGTTGCCTCTGTAAAACCTCTTTGTGCGGAAAGGTAATCCATTCCATAATATTCGGGAATTATCCAGCCTAAGCCAGCCATAAGGCCTGTAAAATAATCGCTCCAACTAATGGCCACAACAATGTTCCCAATAGCATATTCTACAATTAGCGCCCAACCAATAATCCAGGCAATAACTTCCCCAAAAGCGGCATAAGCGTATGTATATGCACTTCCACTGATGGGAATAACCGAAGCAAATTCTGCGTAGGCCATGGCAGAGAACCCGCAAGCGATGGCTGTAAATATAAATAGCGTAACTACTGCTGGTCCGCCATTAAAACTAGCATTGCCAATGGTACTAAAAATGCCTGCACCTATAATGGCTGCAATGCCCATAGCAGTAAGGTCTCTAAAGCCTAGGGTTTTGCTTAATTGGTGCCCATTATCTTCAGCCTGTTTGTGTTCGGCTAAAATGCGGGTTATGGTTTTTCTGCGGAATATGTTGTTTAAAGACAAGGCAATTGCGTTTGTTCAAACCTAAGGTATGAGAATTAAATATGCAAGAGCTAAACTAAACATGCGTTTCTATGTAATCTATTAATGCGTGTATGCATTTGATGTGAATTTCTTGCGCTCTATCTGCGTATGGGCTGTGTGGAGCTCTAATTTCAATATCGCAGAGGCTGGCCATTTGGCCACCATCTTTGCCGCTTAGGGCCACAATTTTCATTCCTTTTTGGCGGGCGGTTTCCATGGCTTTAATAACATTTTTGCTATTGCCGCTTGTAGAGATTGCCAACAAAACATCACCTGCATTGCCTAGTGCCTCTAAGTAGCGACTAAACACAAAATCGTAACCATAATCGTTACCAACACAGGCAATATGACTGGCATCGCTGATAGAAATGGCCGGTATGGCTTTTCTATCATGGCGGTATTTGCCTGTGAGTTCTTCGGCAAAATGCATGGCATCGCACATGCTACCACCGTTACCGCAGCTAATTATTTTATGTCCGTTTTTTACGGCCTCTACCATTAATTTTCCGGCATTTTCTATGGCCAAAAAATTGGTTTCATTGTTTATAAATTGTGCAAGTACATCTTGCGCTTCTCTAAAATGAGATTGAATAGTACTCATGTTATTATTGGGCATTTTGGGCGGTAAAATTTTGTTTTCCGGCATCTAAAAATTTCACAAAGTTTGCCACTTTTAAATCGTAGGCTTTTGGTTCGGCCAATACTTTTTCGTTGGCGTCTATAAGCACATAATAGGGTTGCGCATTGGCTTTGTATCTGCTAATTTGTAAATCTGCATTTTGCTTGCCAATGGTTTTCTTTTCTTTACCATCATAGGTGCTGGTATACCATTCGTTGGCGGGCAACTCTGTTTTATCGTCAACGTATAATGCTAGCACTACATAATCGTTGTGCAGGCGATTTAATACCTCGGTATCAGACCATACATTGGCTTCCATTTCGCGGCAGTTTACGCAACCATGGCCTGTAAAATCTATAAAGATGGGTTTGTTTACTTTCTTAGCGTAGGCTAAGGCTTGTTTGTAATCGAAAAAGCCATTTAACTCATGCGGCAAATGAAACAAGTTATTGAACCTCACTTCGCCCAAATCGCTTTTTGATTGTGTGTGGTTTTGGTTCGAACCGCCCTTTGATTTGCTTAAATCAAAATCTAGGGTTTCTTGTGGAGGCAGATAGCCCGATAAAGCTTTAAGCGGTGCACCAAATAAGCCGGGTAATAAGTATAAAACAAAGGTAAAAGTAGTAATGGCAAGCACCAAGCGCGGCACGCTTAGGTAAGGAATATCGCTATCGTGACTAAACTTTAATTTGCCCAATAAGTACATGCCTAATAAGAAGAAAATAACTATCCAAATGCCAATATATACTTCGCGGTCTAACAATCCCCAGTGGTAGGTTTGGTCTGGAATAGATAAAAATTTGAAGGCAAAAGCCAATTCTAAAAACCCTAACACTACTTTTACAGAGTTGAGCCAACCGCCAGATTTTGGCAGGTTTTGAATCCATGATGGGAAAATGGCAAACAAGGTAAAAGGTGCTGCCAAGCCAGCGCCAAATGCGGCCATACCCAATAGGGGTTTCACAAAATTTCCGCCTACTGCTTCAATTAATAAAGAACCCACTATGGGTCCGGTGCAGCTAAACGAAACCAAAACAAGGGTAAAAGCCATAAAGAAAATGCCCATAAAATTACCCATACTGCTTTTAGAATCTACCGAGTTTACAAATTTGTGTGGTAACGTAATTTCGAACATTCCCAAGAATGAAGCGGCAAAAACGATAAAAATAACAAAGAACAAAACATTAGGCACCCAGTGTGTGCTGAGCCAATTTCCAAAATCTGCACCTAAACCGAAGAAGGCAAAAACCAATCCTAAAGAAGCGTAAATACCTACAATGCTTAATCCAAATCCGAATGCACGTTTAAGCGCGAGGGAGCGGGTTTCGCTGCGTTTGGTAAAGAAAGTAACTGTCATGGGGAGCATAGGAAACACGCAAGGTGTAATAACAGCAACTAAGCCACCTAAGAAGGCAAATATTAAGAAAGCTAACATACCTTCTTGTTTACCCCCCGAAACATCGCCGCCGTAATCTACTGAAGCGCTGGCTGCGCTATCGGCTGTATAAATGCTCGCCTCTGGTTTTACAGGCACTTCTGCTGGGGCAGGCACATTTTCTGGCGCTGCAGGTTCTGTCTTTTCTGGCTGAACCGAGGCTGCGTTTTCTTTAGATGCGCCTAACACCTTAAATTTGTTTGAGAAATCAAAATCGGTATCAAAAAGCACGCACATACCAGTAATTTGAGAGCAAATTTGATATTCAACATTGAGTTTTATTTGCGGCTTGGCTTGTAAAATTTTTACTTTTTGCCTAAACTCTGCTACTCCTTCGAAGGTAGAAACTTCGCCTCCAAAAACATCATCAAAATGTTTGTGACTGCCTACTGGCTTTACCTTTCCTACAAGCTGGTAACTTGGGTGTTTGGCAAATTCAAAATGGGCTACCACCGGACCCACATCTTCGCTAAAATCGGAAGAATACATGTACCAATCTTTTTGGATTTTGGTACGTATAATGAGTTCTATTTCATCACCTATTTTTACTTCTGCTTGGCTGGTTTTGCTTTCCCAGCTGGGTTTTTGTTGTATTTGTGCCCAGCCTAGTAAAGGATATAAACCCAGTAAAATAAAGAGTGCAGCGGTATTTTTTATAGTATGCATAGTTTAATTTTAAAAGCACTAAACGATTACATTTAGGGCTTTAGCCTTAATAAGTTGTTAAAATTCTTAAGTTGCGAATTTAGGGTTTGCTTAGGATAAAGCAAGTAACTCTGGTTACGGAAGGATTTTTTGGTGCTTGGTTGATTGTTTTTTGTCCATAGTCCATGGACCATAGACCATAGTTTTTTGTCAATTAGGACCTTTAGGACGGTTTGTCTGAACTTTAAACCTATTTAGATTTCTTTTTTTGCGAGTAAATCTTTGTACATGTCGATGTCTTTTTTGATGTCATCGTTTAGCGGGGGTTCCTTAATATCTGTGAGCTTAACCAGTTGTTGGTATAAAATTTTGGCTACTAGTAATCGAGCCATATTTTTGTCATCGGCGGGTATAATATACCAGGGTGCTTCTTTGGTGTGGGTTTTATTGATGGCTTCTTCGTAGCAATTCATGTAATCATCCCAGCGTTTTCTTTGTACCAAATCGCCTAGCGAAAACTTCCAATTATGACTTTCCTTTTCTAACCTACGTAGCAGCCTTTTCCTTTGTTCTTCTTTGCTTAAGTTTAAAAAGAATTTAAAAACAAGTGTTCCGTTTTGGTGGATATGGCTTTTGAAATTATTTATTTGGGTGAACCTATTCTCCCAAAATTCTTGTGAAATATCAGATTCGCTTGTTATGTTTGGCAAATTCTCGTTTAGAATATAGCTAGGATTTACGCGTGTTACCAGCACATTCTCGTAATGACTTCTATTAAAAACCGCAAATTTTCCGCGTTCGGGCAGTGTCCATTCCCTGCAAACAGACTAAAATTGCATATTTATTATGCGCGTACATGGTGTCTTGAATGGCACTTAATTTTTCGCTTATCTGCTGTAATTCCTCTTTTATTGCTGCCTTACTAAGGTTGGTGCTTATGTGTGTTTCTGCTGCTGTTTATATTTTTCATTTTTTCGGTTCGAACCAATTTTTTAATACTAGCAAGGTAGTTAAATGTTTGAATATAGGTTGGTGAGGTAATTTTTTAATAAATATGCCATATTTGGTCTGGTATCTAGTTACCAGCAACATGCTATTTTGAATATAAATCTATACAACTCTGTTTTATTGTGGGCAAAGCTATATGGGTAAACAAGCGTTAAAGCCTACTTTTGTTTAATTATCATGAGAAAACTGCTTATTATATTTTCTATATTGTTTAGTAGCCTGCAAGTTTTGGCTCAAACAGATTCTGTTGTTGTAGTAACAAAAATGACAGTGGTTCAATACATTAATCAATATAGCGCTTTTGCTGTAGACGAGATGTACAGAAGTAAAATTCCGGCTTCTATTACTTTGGCTCAGGGTATATTGGAGAGCGGTAATGGCAATAGTAGACTGGCTAGAGAGGCCAACAACCATTTTGGTATTAAGTGTAAAAATACTTGGACGGGCAAAACAATGTATGAAGATGATGATGCACCGCAGGAATGTTTTAGAAAGTATGATGCTGCCATTGACAGTTACCGGGATCATTCTAATTTTCTTATGAAAAATACCCGTTATGCCTTTTTGTTTGATTTGGAGCCTACCGATTATAAATCATGGGCGCATGGGTTAAAAAAAGCGGGTTACGCTACCAATCCGCAATATGCAGATTTATTAATTACTTTTATTGAACGTCATAAGTTAGATAGATTTGATGGCACTAAATTGAGCGAGGAAGAAGACAGAGAGCTAAAAGAAGAAAAGGCTGAGATTGTAAAGAGTTATGGTAAAGAGTTTGAAAATAATGGTGTACCAGCTATTAGGGCTAAAAAGGGTGAAAGTTTTGCCCAAATTGCTTTAGATTATGATATCAAAGTATACCAACTCTATCGCTTTAATGATTTAACCAAAGAAATTAATTGCAAAGAGGGTGATACCATTTACCTAAAGGCCAAAAAAACCAAAACAGATTCTTTGTACCATACTGTTGCTGTTGGTCAAACCCTATTTTGGATCAGCCAGAGATATGCTATTAGGTTAGATAAATTGTTGGAGAGAAATTTATTAAAGGATGGTCAGGAGCCTGCTGCTGGCGAACAAATATACTTGAGAAACAAACGGGATATTGCCCCCAAATTATTTGCTCCTGTTTCGTATGAAGTGGTTATTGCCCCGCCAGTTAAACAAGACTCTGTATTAATTGATACTTTGTATAACCAAAAAGTGTATGACAACGTTAAGGTTAATATTGAAACCCAAAAGCCTGTTGAAACTGATGTAATAGATAGTTTGCATGAATTTAAAGAAAATTTGAGCTTCTTTCATACCGTTCAAGCGGGAGAAACCTTATATAGCATTGGTAAAAAATACAGCGTAAGGGTAGATGCTATTCAATATATAAACTTATTGGATGGTCAAAGCATTGCAGTAGGACAGCGATTAATTATTAATCCAGCTATTACTAGTGCAGATACCAAAGACCCACAATCTACTCCGGGTTTGCATATAGTTAGGCAAGGTGAAACGCTGTTTTCTATAGCCAAGCAATACGGACTAAAAACGGGTGATATTATGGCAACAAACGACCTAAGTACCGACCAAGTTGTTATTGGTCAAAAATTAGTGATTGTAAAACCTGTACAGAAATAGTTTTTTGGTTTAAGGCTAATGCAACTGTTTTTGGTTTTTTTACATCAATTAATTTTGTAAACTTGTAAATACTTTTGGTTTAGCTTAAAAGAATAAATTTGAAATAGAATGAAAAAATTAGTACTTATCTGTAGCGTATTGTTTTTGGGAGTTAGCGTGCAGGCACAATTAAGATTTGGCTTTTCTAATCCTTTGTCGATTGATAATTGGAATGTGAACGATCCAGATGCAGGCGTTGAATTGGTAGTATGGACACCCAACAATGACACCCTTAGGTTTCAAGTTGGAGCGGATATATCAGCCACTGATGGCAATGCAAGAAACGGAATTGAATACAATTTTCAGCCAAGAAAATGGTTGTTTCAGCCAGGTACTAACATATACGATACATCCAACAAAGAGCTATTAAGTTACAATTTTACGCCTAATACTACCTTTTTTGGGGAGAAAGACTTTTATATAATTCTCTCTAATTATGTGGGTATTGTAGAATCTCAATTAATGTATCAAAGAAATATGATGCGTGTAATTATTGATTATGATGGAACCAATGTGGGTATAAAGCGCTTAGAAATGAATACTTACCGTTTGTTTCCGCTGCCTGCTAGCAATGTGTTAAACATTGAAGGAGCCAACCCTAGTTCATTTAAAATAGTTGATTTGTCGGGCAGAGAAGCACTAAATGGTTTGGTTTATAATAACAGCATAGAAATTAGTAGCCTTCAAAATGGCTTGTATGTTTTGTATGCGGAAACAGACAATGGCCTTATTGTACAGAAGTTTTCTAAACACTAGTAAACACTAGTTTTACGGCAGATACTTAACACCGATAGTTTAAACTATCGGTGTTTTTTTATGTAAAGTTTACCCAAAATTTATTTCGGTGCTATCACCAATATTTAGGCTCTGGCTCATGCCTTTTAATAAAGCATCATTACCTATTAGTGAGCGATGTAAAATGGCAAATTCTATTTGTGCGTAGGGGCCAATGATGGAATCGTAAATAGTTGCATAATTGAGGATTGCATTTTCGCCAATAGAAACATTAGGTCCAATGATAGAGTTTGAAATTTTGCAGCCTTCTCCTATAAAAACGGGCGGAATAATGATAGTGTTTTCAAATACGTACTGGGCGGTGTTATAATTTAGCTTTTTTAGCAGTAAGGAATTTGTTTCAAGCAGTACTTCTTTTTTACCACAATCAAACCAATTAGAAACACCAAAAGTAAAGAATTCTTTTCCCTTATCTATCATTTGCATGATGGCATCTGTAAGGGTAAATTCGCCATGTGTTTTAAGGTTTTGAGCCAAGTTATTATCTAAGAAACTGAGCAATAACTGACTATCTTTTATTTTATAAACGCCCACCAAAGCCATATTGCTTTTAGGTATAGTGGGTTTTTCTATTACCCTTAAAATTTTACCCTCTTTGTCTATCTCTGCTACCCCAAAAAGCCGGGGGTCTTCTACTTTTTTCACGCCTAAGTAGTTTCCTTCTTGTTTGCAAATTTCTTTTAAATTTCCTTCAATAATGGTATCGCCAAAAACAATCAAGATTTCTTCATCTGCTAAAATGCAAGATTTGGCAAGCCAAATGGCATGTCCAACGCCCTTGCCAGTGGTTTGAATAACAAATTGTGCGTTTATATCTGGGTAGTTTTGTAAAATATATTGTTCAATTTTATCGCCTAAATAGCCAATCACAAAAACAAAATCCTTAATTCCTGCTTCTATTAGGTTTTCGGTAATATGAGCTAATATGGGTTTACCTGCAATGGGAATGAGTGCTTTGGGTTGCGTATGGGTATGCGGTCTAAGTCGTGTTCCTATTCCGGCCACAGGAATAATTGCTTTCATTATTTTTTTTATTTGTTTCGATTTGAACCAATTTTTGAAGTACAAAAATAATCTATTTTATTAGTTACTTTCAAAATACTATTTTGCACAGCATTCTTAAAAAAAAGCAACATGATAAGAGACATTGAAATATTTCATTTAATTGAGCAAGAATTGCAAAGGCAAGAGCATGGTTTAGAGCTAATTGCTTCAGAAAATTTTGTAAGTAAACAAGTAATGGAGGCCATGGGTTCTGTATTAACAAATAAATATGCAGAGGGATTACCAGGCAAGCGTTATTATGGTGGATGTGAGATTGTTGATGTAGTAGAAAATTTAGCTATTAATCGTTTAAAGCAGTTGTTTGGTGCCGCGTGGGCTAATGTGCAGCCTCATAGCGGGGCGCAAGCAAATGCAGCGGTTATGTTGGGTTGTTTAAATCCGGGTGATAAAATTCTTGGATTTGATTTATCTCATGGTGGGCATTTAACCCATGGTTCTTCAGTAAATTTTTCAGGCAAATTATATAGCCCAAGCTTTTATGGTGTAGAGCCAGAAACGGGTTTAATAGATTGGGATAAGGTTGAAGTTATTGCCAAGCGCGAAAGGCCGAAAATGCTTATTTGCGGCGCATCTGCCTACAGCAGAGATTGGGATTATGTGCGTTTGAGAAAAATTGCCGATGAAGTAGGTGCAATATTGTTAGCAGATATTTCTCACCCTGCTGGTTTAATTGCGGGTAAGCTACTTAATGATCCTATTCCATATTGTGATATTGTAACCTCTACTACGCACAAAACATTAAGGGGTCCGCGCGGTGGAATTATTATGATGGGGAAAGATTTTGAAAACCCATGGGGATTAAAAACGCCTAAGGGGGAAATAAAGATGATGAGCGCTATTTTAGATGGCGCTGTTTTTCCGGGTACACAAGGCGGGCCTTTAGAACATGTAATTGCATCTAAAGCGGTAGGTTTTGGTGAGGCTTTAACGCCTGCTTTTGCCAGCTATATTAAGCAAGTTAAACTTAATGCGGATGCGATGGCAAAAGCTTTTGTTGATCTGGATTATAAAATCATAAGTGGTGGTACAGATAATCATTTGATGTTAATTGATTTAAGGAATAAAAACATCAGTGGTAAAGCTGCTGAGAATGCCCTGATTAAAGCTGATATTACCATCAATAAAAATATGGTTCCATTTGATGATAAATCACCTTTTGTTACCTCAGGAATTAGAATTGGAACACCTGCCATAACAACCAGAAACTTATTTGAATCAGATATGGCCACAGTGGTTTCATTTATTGATAAAGTATTAATGAATGCTGATAATGAAAGTGTTATTTTAGAGGTTAAAAAGCAGGTTAACCAAATGATGGAAGGTTTTCCTTTGTACAAATAGTAGTTATCTGTTTTTGGCATTTCCTTTGGCTTATTATATTTAGCATTCCGTGTAAACCCTCAAATAAATATTTGTAGTTCGCACGTAATCAGCTAAATATAATTATGAATACACAACAACTCGCGCTTCAATCTGAGAATGGCAGCCCATTTTGGGAAATTAAAATATTGCTGGTGGAAACCAGTCGTTCTGTTATTAGGTTGGTTGAAAAAGTTTTTGAAGAAACTACAACAGGATACTTTCTCCATAAGATAGATAATATACACGATTTAAATTTTGAATTAGAGTATAAAAAACCGGATGTTATTATAAGCGGTAGAAACATGCATGTGTTTAGAGGAACAGATGTTTTAAATAAAGTTCAGTTATTAGCCCCAGAAATTCCAGTTATTATTTTAGTTACAGATTTTAATGCCATTGAAAATACGGACTTAGTTAATCAAGGGGCCTATGATATTATTTATCATTCTGAACTCAATAGGCTCCCCTAAACAAAGAAGTTAATTTTTTGTTTCAAGCCGGGATATTGCGTCAGGCATAGGTTTATTGCCAATTGTTTTGCAAGGGATTAAACCTTTTGCTTAAACTTGTATCTTAAAGCTATTAATGAACTTAGGCTCAGAAGACATAATGTGGATACAACAGTTTAAAGAGGGAAATCAAAAGCAAATTGTTTTTGGTAAGCTGTTGCATAAATATTCGCGTAAGGTTTATTGGCAGGTTAGGCGTATTGTGATAGACCATGATGATGCGGATGATGTGGTTCAGAATACCTTTATTAAAGTTTGGGAAAAACTCGATCAATTTAGAGAAGATAGTTTGTTTTATACCTGGCTTTACCGCATTGCTACCAATGAGGCTTTGGCCTTTTTGCAGAGGAAAAAAAGCACACTCAATATTCCTTTGGAAACATTGCAGGCTCAGCTCTCTGAGCAATTGGTAACTGATACTTATTTTAATGGTAATAAGGCTGCTTTGTTATTAGAACAAGCCGTTTTAAGTTTGCCTGAAAAACAGCGTTTGGTATTTAATATGAAATATTTTGAGCATTTAAAATATGAAGAAATATCACTTATTTTAGAAACCAGTGTGGGTGCGTTAAAAGCATCCTACTTCCATGCAGTAAAAAAAATTGAAGTAATTATGCGTGCTAGTTTAAACAATTGAACTATAATAGAATCTTAAATAATATGGATGAAGAAACAAAAAGATTGGAGGAGTATTTAAAAGGTATGGGAAGCAAAGGGAGCTACGAGGTGCCTAATGCCTACTTTAATGCCTTGGAGGCAAATATATTAAATCGGTTGCCCCAACATACCTACTCGCAAAAAGCTAAAATTCTCCCTCTCCATTGGTTTTCTGCGGCGGCTATTTTGTTGCTTTGCCTCAGTGTAATTTTTACTTACATGCAAAAGAAAGAAAAGACAGGTCATCGATTAATAGATAACGAGTTTGTATTAGATCAATTGGGAAGAACAGAGTTAAATGCAGATTTACTTTGCGAAGCAGGATGGTGCTTAGAATTGGAACAATTGCCTTTTATGGGAGATTCTACTTTACGTGTAGATGATTGGTATTTTATGGAATCAGATTTACTCATAGACGAATTATAATAAGGAGATAGTATAATGAAAATGCGAATTAATTTAATTTTGATTTTGTTTGTTTTTGTCCAAGCTGCCTGGGCACAACGCGGTGGCCCTTACAAAGATAAGGTAGATGCATTGAAGGTTGGTTTTATTACTAAAAAGCTTGATTTAACCGCTGGGGAGGCGCAAAAATTTTGGCCTGTATACAATAAATACCATGAGTTGCTAGAAAAAAATAGAAGTGGCATGAAAGAAATTTTGGGCGAACAATTGGGTAATTTGGATAACATGACAAGTGCCGAGGCAGATAAAGCCTTATTAGAAATGCAGGCAATGCGCAGCCAAGAATTGGAGGTTTTAAAACTTTATACCCTAGAGTTTAAAAAGATTTTGCCTACTCAAAAAGTAGTAAAATTATTTATTGCCGAACAAGAGTTTAAACGCGAACTATTGCGCCAACTTAAAGAGCAGCGCAGAAGATAAAGCTTACAAATGTCAGCTTTATTAATTTGACTGCCACTTTTAGGGGGTCTATATTTGCGGTATGATGAAGCAAACGAAGTATGTAAGTGCAGTAGAGGCCGTTAAGCATATTCATTCTAATACACGTGTTTTTATCCATGGAAGTGCGGCAACCCCGCTTACTTTGGTTCAGGCCATGGTGGATAGAAAAAGTGAATTGCGTAATGTGGAGTTAACCAGCATAAGTACTTTAGGTTACGATTTAAACAGCCCTGATTTATTGGGCCATTTTTACATTAACTCTTTGTTTGTTTCGGAGTCTGTAAGGCAAGCGGTAAACTCTAATAGGGGAGATTATATACCGGTTTTTTTGAGTGAAATTCCTAAGTTGTTTAGTACAGATATTTTGCCATTAGATGTGGCTATTTTACATGTTTCGCCGCCAGATAAACATGGTTATGTGAGTTTGGGAACTTCTGTAGATGTGGCGCGTGCTGCAGCATACAATGCTAAATTAGTTATTGCGCAAATTAATCCTAATATGCCACGTACGCATGGAGATGGATTTATTCCACTATCATTAATAGATTATGCAGTTGAGGTTAATGATGCATTACCAGAGGTTTCTTATGCTAATGGAGTTGATAACGTTTGTGCACAAATTGGGAAAAATGTTGCTGCTTTGGTAGAGGATGGAGCTACGCTTCAATTAGGTATTGGTACTATTCCAGATAGTGTATTAAAGAACTTACACGGGCATAAAAATTTGGGTTTACATACAGAGATGTTTTCTGATGGGGCCATTGATTTAATAAAAAACGGCGTTATAAATAATAGTCAGAAAAAGGTTGTAAACGGTTATTGTGTTGCAGGTTTTTTGGTTGGTACCAGGAAATTGTACGATTTTGTAGATGACAATCCCATTGTAAAAAGCTTAGATATTAGCTATGTAAACGACCCTCGCATATTGAGTTTAAACCCCAAAGTTACAGCTATAAATAGTGCCATTGAAATAGATATTACAGGCCAAGTTTGTGCAGATTCTATTGGAATGTTTCAGTATTCTGGTATTGGCGGACAAATGGATTTTATTAGAGGTGCTGCATTGTCTGAAGGAGGAAGGCCAATTATTGCCCTTCCTTCTAGAACAGGAAAGGGTATTTCTAGAATTACTCCAGTTCTAAAACAAGGTGCGGGTGTTGTTACCACGCGCGGTCATATACACTGGGTTGTTACAGAATATGGCGCTGTTAACTTGTACGGTAAAAATATGGAACAAAGAGCAGAATTGTTAACAAAAATTGCTCATCCAAATGATAGAGAGATGTTAGAAAAGGCTACTTTTGAGCGGTTTTTAAAGTAAGCAAACACCTTCCTGTTTTGTTTATGAATTAGGGTTTGTTTTGCGGCATAATTAAACACGTTTTAATATATTTTGCGTAGAATGTTTCAAGAAATACAATCTTATAAAATGAAGGATGCCTCCTTAACTTTTGATCCTAATTATATGGATAGTAAACAGGCTGATTATTATTACGAGCATTTATTACAGCAAGTAAAATGGGAACAATACCACATTAAAATGTTTGGAAAAACATTGCCTCAGCCTAGGTTAACAGCTTGGTATGGGGAAAACGGTGCAGCGTATGCTTATTCGGGTATTGAGTTAATGCCATTACCCTTTACAGCTGAATTACTATTGCTAAAAAACAGCATAGAAGCCTATACTAAGCAGGAGTTTAATAGTGTTTTACTCAATTTATATCGAAACCAACAAGACAGTATGGGTTGGCATAGTGATGATGAAAAAGAGCTAGGCGATTTTCCTTTTATTGCGTCTTTAAGTTTGGGTTCGAGTAGAAATTTTCAATTAAAACATAAAACAGATAAATTTCTAAAGGGAAAAATTGAACTAAATCATGGCAGTTTGCTTTGCATGGGCGGTTCCATGCAATCTTTTTGGCAGCATGCTATACCTAAAAGTAGCATAGCTTGTGGCCCAAGAATAAATTTAACTTTCAGACAAATAAAAAAAGCGTAGTTATTTCTTCTTAATTACTGTCTGATTCTCTAATAATTTAATTTGTGATTTGAGAGACTGTATGGTTTCTTTTTGGGATAGGCAAAGGTCTTGGTATAACAATAACTCTGATTTTAATCTACCGTGCTCTATTTGCAAGCTTGCTAAATTATCAGCCTGATAATTTTTATCATTCTGTTCGTTTGCCTCGTTTTCGAGCGTTTCTATATCAATATTTAATACCTCACAAATTTTTTTGATGGTATAGTAATTGCCTTGCCCTGTTTGTTCGATATTGCTTACAAGCGGCCTAGTTTTGTCAATTTTATCGGCTAATTGCTCTTGTGTTAGTCCACTGCCAATTCTTGCAAGTTTTATTTTTAAACCTTTATGCATTTACTCGCAAGATTTGCTAATTTTCAATTACATAGCGATATTAATAATACCATAAAGATATTTTTATTGTCTAAATGTAAGTTTTGTCTTGATTTTGATA
Source organism: Chitinophaga pinensis (assembly GCA_945860865.1). Lineage (GTDB taxonomy): Bacteria > Bacteroidota > Bacteroidia > UKL13-3 > UKL13-3 > B1. The sequence continues at coordinate 88,186 of CAMARW010000001.1, forward strand.
ACTTTGAAAAGTTTAGAATTTATAAAATAGCTTTAAAATGGTTCAATTATTTATGATAACCTTAACATCTTTAGACAAAAAGGATGAATTAGATCGCTTAACTGAAGTATTGCAAAAAGCTTATTTTGGCATACAAACACTCACTAGTGGTTTTCAAAATAATTTCCTACAATTATTGAGATTTTCTTCAATAAATGAAGCATTAGATGGATCAATAGAGGACCAGTTTTTAGGTGCTGTAGACGAAGTATTAAAAAATAAATCTTTGGTGTTTGTTTCTTTAAAAAACATGGATAATGCCTCTTTGGCTAAAATTGGACTTGCAGGCGATGCCCTTAAATTAAAGCTAAGCTTACTAAACTTAAAATTACTACGCTTAGAAAAGGAATTTAACGATTACTCAGTTATAATAGAGGCGATAGATTTAATGGAGTTAATAACAGATTTACTGGCAATTTTAACTAAGTTAGTTAATTTGTTACCACATGTTTATCCATTAATAGATATTTTACAAATTATTCAATCTTTATTGAAAGAGATTTCGAGGGTATAATTTAAACTTTTGGGTTTACCATCAGTATTTACAATTCCATAGCACTCGCAACTAATTCTGCGATGTCTTTTACCTCTATGGCTTGTTCTTGGTTATGGTGTTTTACGCCGTCTCTGAGCATGGTCATGCAGAATGGGCAAGCTGCGGCAACTACCGCTGGGTTTGCTTCTAACATATCGTCTGCCCTTTCAATATTTACCTCTTTTTTCCCATTTTCTGCTTCTTTAAACATTTGTGCACCGCCGGCTCCACAGCATAAACCATTGGCTTTACTGCGTTTCATTTCTACTAATGCGGCATCCAGTTTCTCAATAATTTCTCTAGGCGCTTCATAAATATCATTGGCTCTACCTAGGTAACAGCTATCGTGGTAAGTAATTCGTTGACCTTTAAAAGCGCCGCCTTCTATACTAATTTTGCCGCTTTGAAGTAGTTGGTTAATAAGAGTTGTATGGTGCAATACTTCAAAGTTTCCACCTAACTCTGGATATTCGTTTTTGAGGGTATTAAAGCAATGCGGACAAGCGGTTACAATTTTTTTAACCTCGTAAGCTTGTAAAGTGGCAATGTTTTGCATGGCTAGCATTTGAAACAAAAACTCGTTTCCGGCACGTTTGGCGGGGTCTCCGGTGCAGGCTTCTTCAGAACCTAAGATAGCAAATTTTAAGTTGGCGGCATGTAAAATTTTGGCTACTGCCTTGGTAATTTTTTGAGCGCGCTCGTCGAAACTACCTGCACAACCTACCCAAAATAATATATCTGCTTGTTCTCCTGCTGCCATCATATCGGCCATGGTACGTACTCTAAATTCGCTCATTGTAAAGTCTTTTAAATTTTCTAAAATGTATTGCTTTAGATTTATTAGCTATTTAATTCTTGGGTCCAGTTGGCTCTATCCATTGGACTAAATTGCCAAGGTGCTTGGTTATTTTCCATGTTGCTAAACATGCTATTGATAGATGCTGGGGCTGCGCTTTCTTCCATTACTTTATAGCGGCGCATTTCAACAATAATCTCCATTGGGTTGATATTTATTGGGCAAGCTTCCACGCAGGCATTGCAAGTATTGCAGGCCCAAAGTTCTTCTTCTGAGATATAACTATGTAGGGTTTTATTATCTGCCACAAAAGTTCCGCTGTTGGCATCTATATTTTTACCAACTTCTTCTAACCTATCGCGGGTATCCATCATAATTTTGCGAGGGGAAAGGAGTTTACCCGTTTGGTTTTGCGGACAACTACTGGTGCATCTGCCACATTCTGTGCAGCTGTATGCATCCATAAGATTTTTCCAAGTAAGGTCTGTTACGTCTTTTACCCCAAAACTGGTTGGTGCTTGGTATCCCTCTGGTGCGGTGGCGCTGGGGTCTAGCATAAGTTTTACCTCTTGCGTAACACTAGCCATGTTGTTTAACTCGCCTTTGGCTTTTAGGTTAGAATAATAGGTGTTTGGGAAAGCTAAAATAACATGAAAATGCTTGCTAAATGGCAGGTAATTCATAAAAAGAAAAATACCAATAATGTGAAACCACCATGCAGCTTTTTCAATTAAAATAAGCATGCTATCGCTAAGATTAAGTCCTTCAAAAATAGGAACAACTAGCCAAGAACTGATAGGAAATGATCCAGCAAGATGGTAATGATCTGCACCACGAGATTGTAAAATTTGGTCTGCCGCATTCATTTTTAGCAAGGCTGCCATTAATATAATTTCTACAAACAAAATAGTGGCGGCATCTTGGTTGGCAAAACCTTTTAGTTCTGGACTTTGAAACCGCGCTAGTTTTAAAATATACCTTCTGCTTAAGAAAAAGATACAGGCAACCAGAACACCAAAGGCTAATATTTCAAAAAAGCCTATAGCGGCATCATAAATTCCACCCAAAAAAGAAAGTGCTCTATGTGTACCAAAAATCCCATCAATTAAAATCTCTAATACTTCAATATTTATGAGGATAAATCCTGCGTAAACAATAAAATGCAATATAAATGGTATTGGCCTAGCAGCCATTTTGGTTTGGCCAAAGGCTACCTTTAGCATGGTTTTCCAGCGCAGGGCTTTATTATCGCTAAGGTCTATGTCTCTGCCCAACAGAATATTTCGCCTTATTTTTCCTAAGTTTTTGATAAAGAAATAGCCAGCAACAGTGCTTAAGGCAATAAAAAGTATTTGTGCTATCATATATTTTTCTCTTGTACAATATTAAGTTTTTGGCTCGAACCAAAACAATAATTGTTAAAAATATTACACTTATAGAAAAATTGTGTTTAATAATGGATTTATCTCCTGCAAAAGAATTTTAAAAACAAACATCGTGCATGCATTATAATTTTGCAAATGCATAGGCAACCTTACTTTCCAACAGATTTAAACTTCCTAATGTTGTAGGTAAACGTGAGCATATAATATCGATTCAAAACGTTTGAACGAGTATCTTCTATATAGGTTTCTGTTACGGTTCTGTTAATATTGTTGTTTTGGTTCATCAGGTCGAATACCGACAATTTTACTTCTGCCATGCGTTTCATAAACTTATAGGCTACACCCGCATTCCATAGGAAAAAGCTTTGGTTAAAATCGCTGCCCAATCCAGCAAAGTTGGTATAGTTTATATCTGATTGGATTACCCAAGAGGTAGTAGGCATTATATTTACCTTTAGGTTACTTGTGTTTATAAAGAAATTATTATTCTGTGAAGCAAAAACGGTATTGGTAACTAGATTTATATTGCTGGTATGACTCAATGTAAAATCTACCTGTTCGCTTATATTACTTCCTATAACAATACCTGAATTAATATTAAATGTATTCGCAAAATTTTGCAATTGATTTACCAAGCCCGGCACTTTGGTGTAGTTTACTCCTAAGTTTAGATTTACATTACTTTTGATCGCTTTAATGGGCATGCCATAGGTTAAAAAACTGCGGGCATTAATGTTGCCACTAAGATTAACCGGACGAGCAATTTGGGCGCCTCTGCCCAACAAAACACCGTTTTCTAGCACAGAATCGCGGGTGGCGGTAAATGTGCTATTGGCAATATAATCGTCGGTAAAAGTAACCATTGCAAACACAAAAAAGCTTTGAGAATTATGCCAATTATTGCTACCATAACGGGTTAATAAGGTTTGTGAAAACTCTTGTTTTAAGTTGGGGTTACCTGCAGATAACATTACAGGATTGGTGTTGTCTATTACATTTTGTAATTGAGTTACGCTGGGATTATTGGTATTGGTTCGGTAAAAAAACCTAAAAGTTTTGGCATTACTAAAGTTGTAGGTAAAGTTTGCATTGGGCAATAGGTTTTGAAAACGCTTTTCAAAATTTTTCGTTTCCGGAAAACTTTGCAAACTTGCAATAGTTAAATATTGCTGGGTAACGCCTAAGTTTAATTTCCATTTTGCCTTGTTAATATTAATACTCACATTGGCTCTGTGGGTTATAATGGTATTATCAAAGTTATTACTTAGTAAGGTATCTATTCTAGAATATTCTCTATTTGAGGTATCAAACCTATTGGTGGCTCGTTCTGCCAAATTATGGTTAATAATGGGGTTATAACTTAATTGTAGCTGGGTACTATCTGTTAAATTTTCTGTAAATGTTAAATTGGCATTGTAGTTATTGCTATTGCTATAACTAAGGCTTTGCTGACGAATAATGTTGTTGTTATACCTATTTGCAGAGTCTATTGCTAAGATTTCAGAAAATTGTTTGGTATCACTGTTTCTTCTATTTATATCATGTATTACATTTAAACTAATGGTTCGTCCGGGCTTTTCAAATTTGTATCTGTACAATAAATTATTACTTACGTTAAAGCCTGTATTTAAAGGTGTTTTGGCGGTTAAATTTCTATTTAATAAAGTGTCGTTAACTGTATTTTCTGCTAACTGATTGCTGCTGTTTTCGTTGCTCTGAAAGCTTATCTTGGGGGTATAAATAATGGCATGTGATGAATCAAAAGCATGCTCTAATCGTAAGTTAAACCTGTTGTTATAATTATTTGTTTCGCTGCCAGTGCTGTCTCTATAAAACTGCTTTGTTTCTTGATCAATTAAGTATATTCTGTTCGATAGCTGATTGGTAATAGTGCTACTATTATTAAAAAAATAACTACCACTCACATTGGTTTTAGCGCCCCATTTATCGGCATAATTTAAACCAATAGATTGCGTAGTACTTACCCCGTTTTGTTGCCCTATCATAAAATCGCTCATAGCCCCACCCATACCACCACCTCTTGGTCCACGCCCACCCATGGGCATTCTGCTACTACCTGCAGAGCCACCAAATAAATCTTGCATCGAAAAATTTTGCTGGTTAATGTTATTAGATAATCCCAAAACAGTAATTCTTCTATCACCCTTAAAAAAGTTCATATTAGCTCCAGCTTGATACCTATCATTGGTTCCATACCCGGCATATACTTTCCCAAAAGTTCCGTTATTTTTACCTGTTTTGGTAGTAATATTCATGGTTTTATCTGTATTACCATCATTAAAACCGGTAAACTGTGCCTGGTCGCCAGCGCGATTAAATATTTGCACTTTATCTATTATTTCGGCCGGTAAATTTTTAAGAGCCATATTGGCGTCATCACCAAAAAACTCTTTGCCATCTACCAATATTTTCTTTACATCTTCACCTTGTGCTTTTACTGTTCCATTTTCTATGGTAATACCCGGCATTTTCTTCACCAAATCTTCTGCCGTAGCATCTTGGTTTACTTTGTATGCACCCGCATTAATACTGGTAGTATCGCCTTTTTGTTCAACCCTAATCTGGCTGCCTTCAATCTTTATTTCTTCCAAAGAATTGATATTTTTTTCTAAAACTACCGCTCCCATAAATCGGTCTGACCCAATAATTACTTGTTGGGTTTTAGTTTTTAAACCCACATAGGTAAAGGTGATTTGATAGGTATCTGCTGCTAATTTATTTATTCGAAAAAGGCCTTTCCCATCACTAGCAGTACCTCCAATTGTTTTGCCCTCTTTTTTTAGTGTTATACTAGCGCCAATAACGGGTTGTATGGTTTCTTTTTCTAATACTTTTCCTGAAAGTTGAAAGTTTTGACTAGAACTAATGAAAGGTATAACTAAAAATAAGGTAAAGACAGAAGAATATATCGTTTTCAAATTCATATAAATAAATAGCATTCAAAGGTGCGAATTGTTTCGATGATTTCTATACAAAAAGGTTTAAGCATGAAATTCTCCCTTGCATTTCAAAAAACTTCTCTAAGTTTGCAATGTCTTTAGGGGTGCCTACTTTGTGAAAACAAAGTAAGCTGAGATCAAACCCTCGGAACCTGAACAGGATAATGCCTGCGAAGGAAAAAGAAAGCTACTTTGGTTATACAGCGCTGTCTCTTCTGGAGGGCTATAGTAGTACATTTTTAGGTGTATGCCTTTCCGGGTAAATAAATTGATCAACAAGCCACCTCTGCTTGTTGTTTTTGTTTAACATTATCCGAAAAAAATGAAAAAACAGTTTTTAATTATTTCCTTATTGGCTTCTTTGCCAGGTTTACTGTGGGCTCAAGCCGACACTACTTTTAAAAGCCAAAATCTGCCAGACATTGTGGTGATTGCCATTCAGGCCAAGCAAAAAACACCTGTTACTTTTACAATGCTCGATAAAAAGCGTATTCAACAATTGTATTATGGTGCAGATATACCCACGCTTTTGCAAGTTACGCCTTCGGTAAACGCCTACAGCGATAATGGAACTGGCATTGGTTATAGTTTCTTTCGCCTCCGTGGTATGGATCAAACCCGTATCAACACCACCATAAATGGCATACCAGTAAACGATCCCGAAAACCAAGGGGTATTCTTTAATAACTTTGCCGATTTAGCTAGTAGCGCCGAGCAAATTCAAGTGCAACGTGGTATTGGTACATCCACCAATGGCACTTCTGCTTTTGGTGGTAGCGTTAACATCCAAACCAAATATTTATCTGCCAAACCAAGCGCACAGGTTTCTTTAGGCATAGGCTCTTTTGGTTCAAGCCGAGTTACAGCCGAAGTGCAAACCGGATTAATAGATAAACACTGGATGTTTTATGGAAGAATTGGCCAGGTTAAAACCAATGGGTTCAGGCAAAATTCGGGCGCGCAGGTACAATCGTATCATTTTAGTTTGGGTTATGTAAAAAACAAGTCGGTACTCAAATTTAATTTCTTTGGCGGCAACGCACAAAGTCAGCTGGCATACCTAGGATTAAACAAAGAAACCTTTAACCAAAATCCAGTTGCCAATACTTTTACCCACGGCGAAACCGATGCTTTCAACCAATACTTTAACCAAATACAATACAGCTACGATTTGGGTCGCGGTCAAACCCTAAGCGCATCTGCCTATTTAGTAAATGGTGCGGCACCTAAGTTTCAGTTTTTGGCCGAAGGTTGGTATACCTTCGATGCCTTAAATATGGCCGATACAACATACCATGTTAATGCATTTGGAGATACAACTTTTAGTCCTGGAAATGTGATGACCTCTTACCGTTTAAAACAACAGTTTATGGGCGCTTTTGCCAATTACCAGCTTACACGTGGTAAATTAGATTTTGTAACGGGTATCCATGTAAATCAGTTTCAGTCGGATCATTTTATGGAAGTAAATTGGGCAAATACTATACCTGCAGCTTTTAAACAAAACCATCAAGTTTATTTTAACACGGGCTTTAAAAACGAGGCCAGTGTTTTTGCCAAAGTAAATTATGCTTTCACAAATAAACTATCTGTTTTCTCTGATGTGCAAGTTAGACAAACCAGCTTTAAATACAGAGGCAGAGACATGGAGTTTAGAAAAGAATTTGGCAAAGTAGAAGACATGCAGTGGTTATTCGTTAACCCTAGAGCGGGCGCTAGGTTTGGCCTTAACCGATTTGTTTCTTTTTATGCTATGGCGGGTATGAGCATGCGTGAGCCAACGCGTTTTGATTACTTGCAAGATGATTTTGCCCCACGTGATATTAAGCAAAATGAAATTAAACCTGAGCAGGTAGTAAATGTAGAATTTGGAACCGAATTGAGTGGATTTGTAAATGGTAAAATTAACGTTTATGCCATGGAGTTTCAGAACCAAATTGTGGGCACAGGTGCCTTAAATAATTTTGGATATCCTATAACAGGAAATGTAGGCAGAAGTTATCGCCGTGGATTAGAAATTGACCTCAGAAAACAAGTAACAAGTTTTTTGAATATTTGGATTAGCTCTGCATTAAGTAGCAATAAAATTGAGCAATTTACGCAAACCTATACAGATGAAATTGCCGGCACACCAATCACCCAAAACTATTTAAACAAAGACCTAGCTTTTAGTCCGAACCAAATTCACAATATTGGCCTAGAAAGCGCTGTTTGGAAAAAACGAATTAACGCAGGTTTATCTTTTAGGCATGTGGCTATGCAATATTTAGATAATACGAGCAACAAAGATTTATCGCTGCCATCGTTTAATGTATTAGATTTTCAGCTTGGTTTAAATCCAACATCATTCAGATTAAAAGGTTTGCCACAAATTTCCTTGCGCGTAAACAATATTTTAGATGCTAAGTTCGCGCCATCTGGCAGTTTGGGTGGATTTAACACCATAAGTAGTGAAGGTATTAGAGGTCAAATTCCATTGTTTTTGCCTAATGCAGGGATTAATTATTTTTGTACCGCCACCTGGATATTTTAGATTTACGCTTTTGTAGAGATGCACGGCTGTGCATCTCTACTTCGAAAACAAAAACATCATTTATAATTTCACCAGTTAACTAATTTGACTGGCAAATGAGCGATTTTAGGTGTTTTTCCAGGAAAGTTATAAAACAGTAAAAATTAATTTAATAGCGCCATAACTGCTATTTACGCATATTATTAGTCCTTTGCCTTTCTGGTTTTTATGCACAAAATGCTTGAACTAGCAAGTTCAACTTGTAAGATAGGTGTAAATGCACCTACATTTGCTTAATTTATACTAACAAAAAACAATCCCATGCCAAAAGACAGTAGCATACATTCGGTTCTTATTATTGGAAGCGGTCCCATCGTAATTGGACAGGCCTGCGAATTTGATTATAGCGGCAGCCAAGCCGCTCGCTCGCTTAAAGAAGAGGGAATTAAGGTAATCTTAATTAACAGTAATCCTGCTACCATCATGACCGACCCTGTTACAGCCGATCATGTGTATTTGTTGCCCCTGGTGCCAGAATCTATTGAACAAATATTAACTGAACACCAAATTGATGCTGTTTTGCCAACCATGGGAGGTCAAACGGCTTTAAATTTGGCAATTGAGTGCGATGAAAGAGGTATTTGGAAAAAGTATAATGTGCGCATGATTGGTGTTGATATTGCCGCCATTGATACTACAGAAAACAGAGAAAAGTTTCGCCAAAAGATGATTGATATTGGCGTACCTGTTGCTGATTCTAAAGTGGCTAATTCGTTTTTAGAAGGAAAAGAAATTGCCCAGAGAATAGGTTTTCCTTTAGTAATTAGACCTTCATATACCTTAGGAGGAACTGGGGGGGGATTTGTTTGGGTGAAAGAAGAATTAGATGCTGCCTTGCAACGCGGTTTATCTGCCTCGCCAACGCATGAAGTATTGGTAGAAAAGGCTGTATTTGGCTGGAAAGAATATGAGCTAGAATTGTTGCGTGATCAAAATGATAGTGTAGCCATTATTTGTACCATTGAGAATTTTGACCCTATGGGTATTCATACAGGAGACTCAATTACTGTTGCCCCTGCCATGACGCTAAGTGATACTGTTTTTCAACGTATGCGTACCATGGCTATTCACATGATGCGCTCCATAGGCAATTTTGCAGGGGGCTGTAATGTGCAGTTTGCCGTTAACCCTGCAGATGAAGCCATTATTTCTGTAGAGATTAATCCGCGTGTTTCGCGCTCTTCTGCCTTGGCTAGTAAAGCCACTGGTTATCCCATTGCAAAAATTGCGGCGAAATTAGCTATAGGATATTATTTAGATGAGTTAAAAAATCCAGTAACCAAAACTACTTCCGCCTACTTTGAACCCGCTATAGATTATGTAATTGTAAAGATTCCACGTTGGAATTTTGATAAATTTAAAGGCTCTAACAAAACTTTAGGACTTCAAATGAAATCTGTTGGGGAGGTAATGGGAATTGGAAGAACCTTTATTGAAGCCCTTCAAAAGGCAACCCAAAGTTTAGAAATAAAACGCAATGGCTTGGGCGCAGATGGTTTTCAACAAAGAAATTTAGAAGACATTGTAGAAAAATTAAAGAATCCAAGTTGGGATAGGTTGTTTGCAGTAAAAGATGCATTAAGTCTTGGGATGCCTGTTTCTTCGGTAGAAAAAATTACCCGCATAGACCGTTGGTTCCTTACCCAAATTAACGATATGGTGCGTTTAGAAAGCGATACCAAACGTTTTAACTTGGCTACTTTGCCAAAAGAAATTATGGTTGAGTTAAAGCAAAAAGGATATAGCGATATTCAAATTGCCTACCTCTTAGGCGGCGATACCACAGAAGACCAAGTTTGGGATTTGCGAAAATCTATGGGTATTCACCGAATCTATAAAATGGTAGATACTTGTGCGGCCGAGTTTCCATCTCCAACCAATTATTTCTATTCTAGCTTCGATGGCGAAAATGAAAGTATTCCTAGCAATCGCAAAAAAGTTGTCGTGTTAGGTTCTGGTCCGAACCGAATTGGACAAGGAATAGAATTTGACTATAGTTGTGTGCATGGTCTTTTAGCGGCAAAAGAATCTGGTTTTGAAGCTATTATGATTAACTGTAACCCAGAAACAGTGAGTACAGATTTTGATATGGCCGATAAATTATACTTTGAGCCTGTATTCTGGGAAGCATTGAGAGAGATTGTAGAACTAGAAAAACCAGTAGGTGTTATTGTGCAGTTGGGCGGACAAACAGCGTTAAAGTTGGCCAGAAAGTTGGAGGCAATGGGCGTTAAAATTATTGGAACTAGTTTTGCCAATATGGATATTTCTGAAGACCGCGGTAGCTTCTCAGATTTGTTGAAAGAATTGAATATTCCTTATCCAGATTATGGCGTTGCAGAAGATGCAGAAGAAGCCATTGTGGTAGCAAATAAAGTTGGATACCCAGTATTGGTTAGACCAAGTTATGTTTTGGGCGGTCAAGGAATGAAGATTGTAATAAACGATGAAGATCTTGAACAAGCGGTAATAGATTTATTGGGTGATTTACCGGGCAACCGAGTGCTAATAGACCATTTCTTGGATAGGGCAGAAGAAGCAGAAATCGACTTAATCTGTGATGGAGAAGACGCCCATGTAATTGGAATGATGGAGCATATAGAGCCTGCAGGTATTCATAGCGGTGATAGTAGTGCTGTATTGCCACCATTTAGCTTAAGCCAACAGGTACAAGACACCATGGAGAAATATGCTAGAAACTTGGCCATAAAAATGAATATCTCTGGCTTATTAAATATTCAATTTGCCATTAAAAATGAAAAGGTATATGTAATTGAAGCCAACCCAAGGGCCAGTAGAACAGTGCCTTTTATTGCCAAAGCCTACCAAATTCCATACATTAACATTGCAACTAAAATAATGTTAGGTGTAAACAAACTTAGCGATTTTACTTTTGAACGGAAACTAGTTGGTTATGCGATTAAAGAACCAATATTTTCATTTGAGAAGTTTCCAGATGTAAATAAAGAGCTAGGACCAGAAATGAAATCTACAGGCGAAGCAATTAGGTTTATCAAAGATTTACAAGACCCAGAATTTAGAAGGTTATACAAAGAGAAGAGCATGTATTTGAGCAGGTAAATTTTACCTATTCAAATAAATGTTTTGGCTCGGGCACTTTAAAAACTAGTTTGTTAGTGCCAAAGAAGTTTAGAAATATATTAATGAAAATGGCTAAAATATTGGAGACTAATGGGCCATTTTCATTTAAATAAACTGCTAATTGAGTAAACTCTAAGTTTTGTGCTATAGTAGCAAAATAGCTATTGGGGTGCAGAAAATGATCCATTACAAAATTTACCAGCAAGTAAACAACAAAGGTAACGGCATAAACCAACACGTATTTTAGTAAATATTTTTCGTCTTCGTCTGTTTGATCTATGTAGGTCCAAAATTTGTTTAATGTAAAACCTACAAAAAATCCCATGATATAGCCTATGGCCTTTGATAGCAAGTTTAATGCGGGGTATTGCAAAGATATTATCCAAAATACGCCTAAACTTACACCTGCACTGGTGGCTCCAACGATGCCAAATTTTAAAAATTTGCGCATAGTTGGATATTGCCTTAGCCACATCCTAAACTTTTGTATTTGGTTAAGTACCATAAAGCTTCGAAAATAAATGATTTATGTTAATTAATTACAAGTCCGTGGTCTGCAAAGCTAAAATAGCTCTTTAAACCAATGATTATGTGATCGCTGATGCTAATATCCAAAAATCGGGCGCCTTCGCGTAATTTTTTTGTTATATCGATGTCTTGCTGACTAGGTTGTAGGTTTCCCGAAGGGTGATTATGGCAGAGTATTATGCTACTGGCAAGTTGTTCAAGTGCAAGTTTAAAAATTACTTTGGGATCAACTACAGTGCCGGCAACTCCGCCTATACTTACGCGCTTTTTTCCTAATACAATATTGTTTCTATTGAGTAATAGGATCCAAAATTCTTCATGACGATAATCTTCCATAAATGGCTCAAAGTATTGGTAGGCATCTTTACTGCAAGTAATTTTAGTAATTTTTCTGGCGTCTTCATCTCGTTTTCTTCTGCCAAGTTCAAGGGCGGCATTTAAAATAATAGCTTTTGCACTACCAATTCCATGTATGCTGGTGAGCTCTGCCAGCGACATTCTGCTGAGTTCAGTTAGGTTTTGGTTAGCATTATTAAACAATTCATGCCCTAGTTGCAGGGCTGACGACTTTTTATTGCCACTGCCAATAAGTATAGCAAGCAATTCTGCTGCACTTAGGGCAGCAGCACCTTGGGAAAGCATTTTTTCCCGTGGCCTATCATCTTCAGCTAATTGTTTAATGCCAAGGGGTTGGGTAGAATTTATATGTTCCATTTTTCAAATTTAATCTGCCCATTTAATAGAAGCAAGGAGTTAAGCAAACGAAATCTAGTAAATAGGATAAACAAAAAAAGCCACCCTGTTTGGGCGGCTTTTTCAATATAAAAATAAATGATTATTTCTTTTTAGTAGTTTTTTTAACAGCAGCTTTAGGAGCAGCTTTCTTTTTCACTTCTACAACTGTACCCACTTTTGCAACAACTTTTGCCAATTTAGATTTTTGGTTAGCTGCTTTGTTCTTGTGAATAATGCTGCGTTTTGCCAACTTATCTAACATTGAGCTTACTTCTTTAAGTAAAGTTTCTGCTTCACTTTTAACAGTACTTTCGCGTAAGCGTTTAGCTAAAGTACGTGTAGTTTTAGCTTGGTAACGGTTACGTAAACGCTTTGTAGCGCTATTTCTGATTCTTTTTTTTGCTGAACTATGGTTTGCCATTTTCTAATACTTTTCTTTTTCAATACCCTCTTATACTGTATTAAAGGGAGGGCAAATATAGGCCTTTCTAAATAAAATCAAAAGCCCAAATAAAATTTATCCTCAAACTGAGAAACTTTCTCCGCAACTACATGTGCGTGAGGCGTTTGGATTGTTGAAAGTAAATCCTTTTCCATTTAAGCCATCTGTGAAGTCTAACTCTGTTCCAAACAGATAAAGCACTGAACGTTTGTCTGTTACAAGCTTAACTTCGTTGTCATTAAAAATTTCGTCTCCGGTTTTAGATTGGTTGTCGAAGTCTAATTTATAAGATAATCCGGAGCAACCTCCGCTTTCTACGCCTATTCTTAAAAAGTAAGAATCATCATATTTTTGTTCGCCCATCAATTGAGCTATTCTATTTTTTGCTTTTTCGCTAACGGTGATCATAATTTTTTACCTTAATGGGTATGCAAAAATAAGGCTTTATTTATAAGCAATGCAAAAGGCTAAATTGTTTTGTTTAATTTTGACACATTAACAGGAATATATGAACGCTATAAAAACAATCGCTATTGCTGGCGCTGGAACCATGGGAAGCGGTATTGCCCAGGTAACGGCTAGTGCTGGTTTTAACACCATTTTGTTTGATATTAATGAGGTAATGCTTCAAAAAGCACAAGTAAGTATCCAAAATTCTTTAGATTTTTTATGCAATAAAGGGAAAATTACTGCTCAAGAGCAAGGAGAAACCTTAGCAAGAATTACCTATATCCACCAAATTGCCGAGCTAAAAGCCGATTTAATAATTGAGGCTATCATAGAAAACTTGGAAATTAAACACCAATTTTTCCAGCAAGTAGCAGAAATTAATGGCAAAGATTGCATACTCGCCAGCAATACTTCTTCTATTCCTATTACACAAATTGCCGCTAAAGTGCCCAATCCTGAAAGATTTTTAGGCATACATTTTTTTAATCCTGCCCCAATCATGAAATTGGTGGAAATTATCAGTGGTGTTCAAACCAACCCCAACATTGCCAATACTTGTAAAGAATTAATTGCATCTATGGGCAAAACATGCGTAATGGCTAAAGATGCTCCTGGCTTTATTGTGAACAGAGTAGCCCGCCATTTTTATGTAGAAGGCTTAAAAGTGCTAGAAGAACAGGTAGCTGATTTTGAAACCATAGATGCCCTTTTGGAAAGTTCTGGCTTTAAAATGGGTCCATTTAAATTAATGGATTTGATAGGCGTAGACACTAATTTTTCTGTAACCAGCAGCATGTATAAGCTTTTTCACCAAGATGGAAAGTTTAGGCCAAGCCGCATTCAGCAGCAATTGGTAGATGCCGGACAGCATGGTAAAAAAACCAAAAAAGGCTTTTATGCATATTGATAAAAGTAAGCTGCAAATAAAACTGGCCCAAGCGGTAGATGTGCCAGCTATTACAGAAATATACAACGAAGCCATTATCAACGGAACAGCCACTTTTGATACAGAATTAAAAACTATAGCTAATCGCCATATCTGGCTGAACCAACACCAAGGCAAGTACCCAGTTTGGGTTGCTTATTTGGATGAAAAAATGCTTGCTTGGGCATCGCTCACTCAATATAGTGATAGAGCTGCTTACGAAGGCACAGCCGAAGTTTCGGTTTATGTGCACCACCAACACAGAGGCACAGGGGTAGGTACTATTATCTTCGAACATTTGGTTCAGCAAGCCAAAATACTTGAGCTACATTGCTTGTTGGCCAGAATTACTGAAGGCAATGATACTAGCATACGTTTGCACCAAAAATATGGTTTTACAACCGTGGGCGTAATGCGCCAAGTAGGGTCTAAGTTTGGCAGGTATTTAGATGTTACCTTAATGCAGAAGGTTTTTGAGTAGGTGTATTATTTTAAGAAAGGATAAAGCCATTCAAAACCAAAAAAGTTGATACTTACACCCTTTATACCTTACTTTGTTGTATCATAAAATTGTTAATACCATGAAACATATTAATTGGGTTTATTTGTTTGTCTTTACTTTTATGATGGGTGTGGCCTGTAAGAAAGACAAAAGGCAAATTACCAACCAAGATTTTTTTCCGGCGGTAAACGTAGATTTTTATATTAATTTAGATTTACCGTTATACTCAGATTTAAGCTTTCCCAATAATTTTGTTTACGAGCCTGCGCAAGGATACAGGCAAAGAGGCGTAATTGTTTATAATACTGGCTTCAGTGGTCCAGATCAATACGTGGCTTTTGATAGATCTTGCCCTTTTAAGGTAGATAGTTCTTGCAGTTTTGTGAGCATGGATAGCTCCAATTTATACTATCGTTGTGGGCAATATACAGGTGTAAGAGGCAGCTTTGTGCCTTGTTGTAATGCTAAGTTTTTTGCCAGCAATGGGGGTCAGGCTGAGGGCCCAGCCGACCGACCATTACGACAATATTTTGTTACCATTAATGGCAGAATGTTGCACATTACCAATGTGCCTACCTTTTAATATTGGCCAAATTCCATTTCGCCGGCATCGTCCATTTCTTTTAATTTTAAGATTTGATCCAAAGCTGCCGGAACCACATCACTGCAGATAGTTATGAAGCTATTTTTGCTGGCATTTTTAATGGCAAAATCAATGGCTTCTGTTTCTTTTTTAATGATAGTAACTTTTTTATTAGGGTCTATTTCTGCAATGCCGGTTGTCATTAAATCTATGATTTCTTGCTCTGTTTTTCCCCTTAAATTTTTGTCTTGTCTAATAATAATTTCATCAAACATTTGTGCGGCTAACCTGCCCAAGGCAATGGTGTCTTCATCTCTTCTATCGCCAACACCTGCAATAATACCCACGTGTTTGGCATCTATTTTTTGGAGCATTTCTGCAATGGCTTGGAAACCGGCTGCATTGTGCGCATAATCTACCATTACTTCAAAGTTTTTGAACCTAAAAATATTCATTCTGCCGGGGGTTTGTGCCGGACCTGGAATAAAAGTTTGCAGGGCAATGCGCATGTCTTCTATTTTAAAGTTGCGTAAAAAACCGGCTAAAAGCGTTGGTAAAACATTTTGAATATTGTAGGTAGCTCTTCCACCAAAAGTAAGCGGAATATTAACGGCTTTTTCAACACGAATTTTCCAGGTTCCTTTGCAAATGGTAACAAATCCGTTTTCAAAAATAGCGGCTAATCCACCCGTTTTCATATGGGCTTGAACCAAAGGATTATTTTCATCCATGGTAAAATAGGCTACCTTACATTTTAGTCCGCTTGCCATGGCTGCGGTGTGTTTGTTATCTGCGTTTAAAATGGCATAGCCATTAGGCAAAACACTGTTTGGCACTACGGCTTTAACACGTGCTAATTGTTCTATGGTATCAATATCTTGCAAACCCAAATGGTCTTCTGCAATATTGGTTACAATGGCCATATCACAATTATGAAAACCCAGGCCAGAGCGCAAAATTCCACCGCGAGCGCATTCTAACACGGCAAAATCTACGGTTGGGTCTTTTAATACAAACTCTGCACTAACAGGTCCAGTGCAATCGCCTCGCATCATCAATTGATTTTGAATATAAACGCCATCTGTGGTGGTATAGCCAACTTTATAGCCCATGGTTTTTACCATGTGTGCCATTAAACGCGTGGTGGTAGTTTTACCATTGGTACCTGTAACGGCAATAATGGGTATGCGTGCGCTTGACCCCAAAGGATAAAGCATATCTATTACGGGTTCTGCCACATTTCTAGGTAAACCATCTGCAGGGTCTATGTGCATTCTAAAACCAGGAGCAGCATTTACTTCAAGCACTGCACCGCCGTTTTCTGTAATGGGTACGCTTAAACTTTCGGCCATAATATCTATGCCACAAATATCTAAACCAATAATACGGGCAATGCGTTCGCACATAAAGATATTATCGGGGTGCACAAAATCTGTTACGTCGGTAGCCGTTCCACCGGTGCTTAAATTAGCGGTTGGTTTCAGCCATAATTCTTTGCCAGCTGGCAAAATACTTTCAAGGCTTAGTTCATTTTGAGTAAGAATATCTAGCGTAAACTCATCTACCTTTATGCTCGTTAAAGTTTTTTCATGTCCGTAGCCACGGCGAGGGTCTTTGTTGGTAATATCTATGAGTTCTTGTATGGTATGCACTCCATCTCCCATCACAGCGGCTGGCTTGCGAATGGCAGCGGCAACAAACTTGTAATTTACAACCAGAACCCGGTGGTCGAGGCCTGTTATAAAACGTTCTACAATTACAGCGCGACCATATTTTTTGGCAGCTTCCATTCCTTTAAGGGCATCTTCCCAATTGCTAATATTGGTAGTTGCACCTTTACCGTGGTTGCCATCTACAGGTTTGGTAACAAGTGGGTATTTTACACTTTCAACGGCTGCTATTAAGCCTTCTTCGGTATAAATAATTCTACCTTTAGGCACAGGAATTTCTGCAGCTTCAAGGAGGTTTTTTGTTTCTTCTTTATTGCAGGCAATATCTACGGCAATGCTACCCGTTGTACTAGCAATAGTAGCTCTTATGCGGCGTTGGTTTACCCCATAGCCAAGCTGAACCAAAGAGTGTTTATTTAAGCGAATATAAGGGATTCCCCTAGCCACAGCTTCGTCTACAATACAGCCTGTGCTGGGGCCTAGTCGCTCATCTTCTCTCATCTCTCTGAGATTTTGAATGTCTTCTGCTAAGTCGTATGGTTCGCCAGCAATAAGCGCTTCTGCAATTTTTACCGAGGCCTTGGCAGTGTATATACCGGCTTTTTCTTCCATGTAGCTAAATACCACATTATAGATACCATATTTTCCTGTGGTTCTGGTTCTACCAAAGCCACATTCCATGCCGGCTAATGTTTGCAATTCAAGGGCAATATGTTCTATTACATGACCCATCCAAGTGCCGTCTTTTACCCTACTAAAAAATCCGCCTGGAGCACCTACAGAGCACCTATGCGAAAACATAGTAGGAAAAAGCGCTTCTAAACGCTCTCCAAAACCTGCTATTTTGTTAGTTGGAAATTCTTCCATCTCCTCCAAATCTAGGCGCATTTGCACTAATTTATGCCTGCGTACGCTCCAATAATTTGGGCCACGCATTACTTTAATATCTAGGATTTTCATTTTGTAGGATTGGTAATTTCATCACAATATACTGAAGCAATTTATATTTCAAAATTTAGGCATAAAAAAAGCAACTATTTTTGAAATAGCTGCTTTTAATTTATAAGTTTAGATTGGTTAAGCTGCTGCAACTGCAAGTAGCACTCCAAGTAATAGAAATATGATTAAAACTTCTAGAATCCCTAAAATTAAGCCAGCTATCGCAAAACCTTTTCCTTTTTGTCCGTTCGAAGTTTTCTTTAATCCAATAATACTTAACACTATTGCTGCAATACCAAAAAGAATTGGTAAAACAAGAAGTCCAACCACACCAAAGGCAAAGCCTAAAATGGAGAAAATATCCCAATCTCCGTTTGCCTTTTTTAGGTATTTGTTTAAAAGGCCTGTAATTCTTTGTTTAATTGTTTTCTCTTTACTTACAATTTGTGGTTCAGTTGGCGTAAAATCCTTCTCAACAGCGGATACTTGAGTTGAATTTATCTCCTCTTTAATAATTTGTGCTTTTTGTTCTTTTTTACCTTCATTTTTTACAGGAAATGATGCATAAGCATTACCTCCAAAGAATAAAAAGGCAGCTAAGATGTAAACGAATAGTTTGTTGGTGTTTTTCATGGATAATATTGTTAATTTGTTTGTCAAACAATAATACGAAAGACCGGCAATGAAATTAATTTTAAGCATACTATTTTTTTTTGTTTTCATTCAAAATTCTAACAGTCAGCAGTCTAAAGATTATGAAATGGTAGGCACACTGCAATTGGCTACCCAAGAAATTATTAGTTTCAAGTTAAAATTTAAAGCATTACCCAATGGCTTGATAGAAGGAACAAGCTTAACAGATATTTTTGGTTCAGACCAAACGGCCACTAAAATTAAAGGAAACATTGATTGGAAAAAGCAGCAGCTGTCTTTTTACGAAACAGAAAATATTAGCACTAAATCTGTGGCAGAAAATAGTTCATTTTGTTATTTGCATGTGAGCAATGCTCAAATAAAAATGCTGAAGGGTAAAATGGTTATTCAGGGCAATTTTAAAGGTAAATATAGCAATGGAGCAAGTTGTACCAATGGCAAATTATATTTAATTGGTTCAGATTATATTAATGAGTTGATTAAAAAGCAGCATGCTATGAGTAAGGAAGATTCTCCGAAAAAAGAGCTACAACAGCAAACTGATTTAGTAACAAAAGGGGATGATTTTACTGAATTGGCGCAAAAGCAATTGGAATCTAATTATTTAAAAGATGAAGATTCACTGAATAAAATACCACAAAAAAACACAGATAAAACAAGCAAATTGGCTGATAATTTATTGCGAAGCTATGAGGAACTAGCTATTGAATGGAAGAGCACAGAAATTATTATAGAAGTTTGGGATTCTAGGCAGCAAGATGGCGATGAAATTGCCATATATGTGGATGAAAGAAAGGTGATAGATAGATTTGTAATTAAAAAAGAAAAGCAAACTTTGGTTATTCCTTTTCCAAATAAAACGGAAGTAATTATTAAAATTTATGGTTTGAGTGAAGGCAAGTATAGGCCGTGTACGGCTAACCTAACGATGAGAGACAACGAAAACGTAACTGATGTAATTGCCATTATGAAAAAGGGAGAAAATGTAATTGTAAAGCTAAAAAGAGAAAACTAAATGATGGGTTTATTGAAAAGGATAAAATTTTTGTAAAATAATTTTATCTTAGTGTTATGCAAAAGCTACGTTTACTCGCACTATTGGCCATCAGTGCCATTTTTCTTTTACCTGCTTGCACCTTCCAAAAGCGTGTGCATAACCGCGGGTTTCACATAGACTGGAGCGCTAGAACCAATAAAGAAGTTTCCAAAACGCAGGCTAAACAAAAACAGGGCGCTGGAGATAAGCTTGAGGTAAAAGGAGAAATAGCGGCCAAAGATTCGCTGCTTGCCCTAAGCAAAGAGCCCTTATGGGCCGAACCTGTTCAGGAGGTTTTAGCTGGTGGCAATGAGCAAGAAAACAGAATTGTGCAGGTTCCCATTGTAAATATTTTTCAAAAAGAGTTTAAAGCTAAAACGGAACAGTTTAAATTAATGGCTAAACCGCTCAACAAAAAGCAAGAAAAAGACTTAGATATTATAAGTATAATTGGTTTAATGCTGGGTGTTATGAGCATGGCCAGTGTAGTTTTGTTATTTATTGCTGATTTTGAGTTGTTAATTTTGTTCTCCATTTTAGGGGCTATTTTGGCTATAGTATTAAGTGCTATTTCTTTAAAGCGAATAAAAAATAATCCAGAAAAGTGGATGGGTAAAGGCATTGCCCTGGCCGGAATTTTTGTGGGCTCAATCACCATTTTGTTTTGGGTTTTCTTAATGGTTTTATTTTTATTATTTTTTTAATAGCTTACTACTACAAGTTATTACCCAAAGCTAAAGATGGTAAACAAGGCTTGATGCTGCACAATAAAACCAATAAAATTTGCCTAATTTATAGCTAAACTTATCTTCGCAGCCCATTAAATCAAATTAAATATTGGAAAAGCTAAAAGGAAAACTCATTTCTATTGGAGGAGCAGAGGATAAAGGAACCGACTTGGAGCATGGTTTTGTGCAAAGAAATCGTTTAAATTTTTTTGAATTAGGTATTTTAAAACGGATTGTGAATGAGGTAGGGGGAACAGAAAAACGTATTGAAGTTATTACCACTGCTTCTTCTATTCCTGATGAAGTTGGTGAGAATTATTTAGATGCATTTGGGAAAATAGGTTGTAATAACATTGGCGTATTATCTATTAGAAACAGACAAGAGGCAGCCAACCAAGAATATATTGATAGAATTAAAGCCTGTGATGGCGTTATGTTTAGTGGAGGCGATCAACTGCGTTTAACCTCTATTTTTGGTGGCACAGAAATTTATCAAATTTTGCACGACAGGCTCAATAATGAGAGCACTTTTGTAATTGCAGGAACTAGTGCAGGTGCCATGGCCATGAGCAATACCATGATTTACCAAGGAAAGAGCGATTTGGCTCATTTAAAAGGTGAGGTAAAAATTACTACGGGTTTAGCTTTTGTGGCCAATGTAATCATCGATTCACATTTTGATAAGCGTGGCAGGTTTAACCGTTTGGCTCAAGCCGTAGCAAGCAACCCACAATGCATTGGAATAGGACTAGGAGAAGACACAGGCGTTGTAATTACGCACGATAACCAACTAGAGGTAGTAGGTAGCGGAGCGGTTGTAATTGTAGATGGCAGAGATATTCAGCATTCTAATATTACCGATATTTCTGAAGGTTCTCCTATTTCTATTGAAGGACTTAAGGTAAACATTTTGGTAAAAGGAAATGGATATCTGCTCAAAGAACGCCGCTTTCAAGAGCGCGTTTAATACTGTTTTTTTCGTATATTCGATTTCTTAATCAGATTATTATGAGAAAAATAGGAATTCTTTTTATGTTGGCCTCTTTGCAAGTAGATGCGATGGGAATTGCTGGAAAATCTGGCGATGAGTTATTATATCTCTATATCATTTTTATCGTACTTGCTCTTTCTTTTATTGGTCTAGATTACCTCATAAAGTTTGCTAAGCAAAAATTTCAGCAATGGAAGTCATCCAAACAAATTCCACCAATGAATGAATTAAATTAGGCATGAAGCCAGTTTAATCGAGGAGAATTGGGTAGGTATTTTTTGGGCTGGTCGAACTTATGCAGTCTATGTTTTTCGATGGCATATTGGATTCTGTTTACCCAGGTCATTCCTGCAGAAGAATAATAGCCTTTATTAATTTCTAGTAACCAAATTTTATAGTCTTTATTGCCTTTTAAAAGGGCATAATAACTCTTCCTCTTAATGATGGTGCAAAAGTGCCCAAACGAAGCTTCATCAGAGGTGTAACTCCTGAAAGCAGAAAAATAGTTGATTCCTTTTTTAGGCAGGTGGTTTGTTCCTTTGACGCCAAAATGATTTTTTAAAACTAAACAATTTTGGCTGCCCCCATGTCCTGATTCAATTAATGCAATCCCCAAAATAATGCTTGCTGGTATTCCTGTTTTGTTTGAAAGACTCTGTGTAATGGGCGCATATTTTACTATATATGAGTTAGCCAAACTAGGGGTGGCAGCAATTTTTGATGGTTCTAGAGCACTAAGGCAAAGTGGAGCTATATATAAATTTGCCATGAGCCAGAACGGAAGCTGTTTCTGAGTTTTTCGGTATGTTGTTACGGGTAATCTCAATTTTGTAGGAAAATAGAATTATTATTCGCCTGCAAAGGAAGATTAAAATAAGTTTAAAGCAATGCACACTCCATGCGCAACTGTCTTATAAAGTATTCAAAATGAATTTATTAGAATTTTCTGAGTTTACTTGTAAATCGCAATTACAGGGCTTTCCCCTTCTTTTAAAGAAGCCCTGTACATGCCATCCGAATTAAAAGGAAGTTCGATATTTCCATATTTATCGATGGCAATTAATCCGCCTTCTCCCCCAAATTTTACCAATTTGTCTTTTACAACATAGTTACAAGCAGCCTGCAAACTCAGGCCTTTGTATTCCATTAAGCAAGAAATATCATAAGCTACCACAGCGCGTATAAAATACTCTCCATGTCCGGTGCAAGATATGGCACAAGTATCGTTGTTGGCGTAGGTGCCTGCTCCAATAATGGGGGTATCGCCTACACGACCAAATTTTTTGTTTGTCATGCCGCCCGTGCTAGTGGCAGCGGCTAAATTTCCATGTTGGTCTAGTGCAACTGCGCCTACCGTTCCAAACTTTTTTTCACCTTGCTCGCTTTTATCAGTATGATCCAACTGATAGGTATCGCTATCTTTTACATCTTGCCATTGTTTAAAGCGCTCTTCCGTGTAAAAATAAGCATTTGCTTCAAGGCTCAATTTATTTAGTTCGGCAAAAATTTCTGCTTCCTTACCACTTAAATAAACATGTCCAGATTTTTCCATCACACACTTGGCCAAAGTAACGGGGTTTTTTACATGAGAAACGCCGCTTACGGCACCGGCATTTAGGTTTAATCCATACATAATGGAGGCATCCATTTCATGTGTGCCCGTGTTTGTAAATACAGCTCCTTTGCCAGCATTAAATAGCGGAAAATCTTCTAAAGAAATCACTGCTGATTCAACTGCATCTATGCTACTTCCACCTTTTTCTAAAATGTTAGAACCTTGCCTAATGGCCTCGTTTAAGGCAGTGCGATAAGCGAGTTCTTTTTGGGGTGTCATAAGCGCAGGTAAAATGGTACCTGCGCCACCGTGTATGGCTATCGAGAATTTTTTCATGGTATAATATGGCTTACCACTCTGCCGTTGGGTCGTACCTAAATACTTCGCTCATTTCTTCTACAAGCGGCCCCAAGTGTTCGGTGTGTAAGCCTTTGCGGCCGCCTAAAACAGGGTTCCAGGTATCGCTGCTAGGTATGCTTAATCCTGCTTTAAGTAATACAGCACTAATATTGCTAAGCCATTTATCTTGTAGGCTGTCTTCGCCAATAAAGATGTTTTCTGCTATTAAAATATCTTCATGTGTGCTGTGTTCAAACATACCTAGTGCATAGTTCCAAGCATGGTTGAGAGCGGCTTGCATTCTAGCATGACTTTCTGCATTGGCCGAACCCAATTTAGTTACCCAAGTATTTGCATGAAAAACATGGTATTTTAACTCGCCTTTAACCTTGCGTGCTACTTTGGCTAGGGGCTCGTAGCTAGAATTGGCAAGTGCTTCAAAACGCAGCTGATCTGCATGATCGTATAAGAAATGACGTATTAAGCTAAAATCATATTCGCCATTGGGCAATTCTAATAATTGTGCATTGTGAAACTGATTGGCATTACGGGTAAAGGCAACGGTATCGGGTTCTTGTTCTCCTAATTCGTGTAACAATACATACAATGCCTGCGATTGGCCAATTTTATCTTGTGCCATACTGCTAAAAGAAATATCTTCTTCTAAGATAGGTCCAAGACCCGTCCACTCACTATTTCTATGTCCAATAATAAGCAGGTCGTCGGCCATTTTATAGAGGAGTTCTTTAATTGCTTCTGTGTTCATGTGTAAATAGATTAAAGGCCTTTTTTGTATTTATTAATCTTGTCCATAACCTTGTATCCACCAGCTTCTCGGTATTGTTTTTCGGGCACTGTTTCAAAGATATCAGAATCATCGTACTCGGTAGTAAAAACATCGCTAGTTTTTACTACCCAAATATTTACGCTAAGCCCTCTTCTACCAAACTGTTCTTTACCAAAAATAAGAGCCATTTCTGCGTTGGGGGCATGAACTATACCCACATGCATGTGTTGATCGCCACGGCGCTTTTGGTGAAACACTTCGTAGGTTTCCCATTGGTCTAGGTCTTTTAGTGGCTCAATGTTATTATCTGCTTCAATGGCAGCACGGTTTACGCGCGGGTCTAGTGAAATTATCATGGTTTTTATTTAATTAAGCCAAAGGTGCAATGTATTTAGACTCGGCTGTATTAAGGGCTTCTCTTACCCATCTGCCGCGTTCCTCTGCATTTCTTCTTACAGCCAAACGTTCTGCGTTGCAAGGGCCACCGCCATTAATTACGCGCTTAAATTCTTCCCAATCTGGTTCGGTATAATCCCATTTGCCAGCATCATTTTTCTTTAAGTTTGGATCAGGTAAGGTTAAACCTAAATCCCAAATTTTGGGCACATACATGTTTAAAAACTGCTGACGCATATCGTCGTTGGTAGCCATTTTCACTTTCCAGCGCATCAATACTTCGGTATGGTTAGAGATTTTATCGCTAGGACCAAAGAAGTGCATAATTGGAGGCCACCAGCGGGTTAAGGCTGCCTGAACCAACTCACGTTGTTTAGGCGTTCCAGTGGCAAGGGTTACTACATTGTCATGTCCGTATTTTAAGTGGAAAGATTCTTCTGTACAAATTCTATCTAAAGCCCGGCAGTATGGGCCATAACTACCTTTGGCATTGGCAACTTGGTTAATAATGGCACCAGCATCTATTAGCCAAGCAATAATACAGGCATCAGCCCAAGTATAGGCAGGGTAATTAAACACATTAGAGTATTTAGATTTGCCTGTAATTAAATCATTAATCATGGCTTCCCTGCTTTTGCCCAAGGTTTCTGCTGCACTATATAATAATTGAGCATGGCCTACTTCATCTTGCACTTTGGCCATTAAAGCTAGCTTGCGTCTAAAACCAGGCGCGCGGGTAATCCAGGTTCCTTCTGGGAGGGCACCAATAATTTCGCTATGGCCATGTTGTTCAATCATACGAATCAACTGTTTGCGATATTCTTTGGGCATCCAATCTTTTGGTTCAATTTTTTCGCCACGTGCAATTCGTGCTTCAAATTCAGCCAATTTTTGTGGGTCTTCTCCTGCCAACATCATAGCAGCTTTGTCGTTTGGATCAATGTAAGCGTTTCCGTACATGTTATTTTATTTTTAATTTTTTAAATCCGTATTTTAAATTTTGTAATGCAAGTCTGTCACCCATTTTTTTCTTAATCCGCCAAGAACAAAATCACTTATTTTTTGTGCAATATCTTTGGCTTGCATATTGCCTTCAGCACTATACCACTCATTTATCCAATTTACACTGCTTAAGATACTTAAGACTGCAAATTTTTTGTCTACAGATTCAAAAACATCTTCTTCCATTCCGTTTTCTACAATACGCGTAAATTCGTTTTCGTACTGGTTACGTAACAATAGAAAATCTTCTAGCGATTGGGCAGGTAAGCTTCTCCATTCACGCAAAAAAACAGCACTTTTATCTACATCTTCCGTTATAATTTCTACATGGTGTAAAATGGCTTTTCTGAGCTTTTCTTCTGCATTAAAGTAAATGTCATTAACCTCTGCGATGGCATTTAAAAATTTAGCTGCCATACTAAAACAAATAATCTCTAAAATTTCTTCTTTATTTTTAATATGGTGGTATAAACTTGCTGCTTCTATATTGAGAGCCGTTGCTATATCACGCACAGAACTCGCAGCATATCCTTTTTGCTTAAACAAATGTGCAGCCGCAGCTACAATATGTTCTTTACGGATATTTTTTGGGGAATCTGGCATGTTTGTCTAACGGTTGTTAGGCAAAAGTATTAATTACTTATTAGAAAGCAAATTAAATATTATTTTTTTAAGTAAGGGGTTTAATTGAGGTTGCGATTTGCAATCTTTTCTAACTCATTTTTACAAATTGTTTTCGTCTGCTTTTTTGGGCGCCTCTATTGCAAGTTGTTTTTCAAATTTATTATGAATAATAAAAACCAGGAGTCCAAAAACAATGGCAGTAATAATGAGCAGGTTATTTATAATGCCACTGCTGGCAAAAGAGATTCTAATTAAAATGGTAGATATAATAAATCCCGAATTTCTTATAACCTTATGGAACTCATCTGTATGAAAAAAGGAGAATAAAAGCAAAATTACATCAGCCATAATCAAAATATTAAAAAACTGCTCAAAGAATATATTATTGATATTTTTAAAGGAGATGGCCTCATCGCTGTTGTGGTTTGGCATAATACCTAGCAACCAGCTAAAAAAAGAATAAACTGCAATTACAAATAAAACCGGAACCAAACAGGTGGCCATGAGTTTTTTGGCATAAATAAATTTAGAAACGCTTTGGCGCTGTAATTTGTTGGTATCGTTTTTCCTATAAATTTTGTTTCGCTGTTTGTTAAACAGGTAAATAAGGTAAAACAAAATAAGGGAAGCAATTAAATCATACGTAAACTGTAAATCGTTTTTAATGCTAAACCAATTAGCCGAGAGCGAAAGATCTGAAAGGTCTTTAAATAATCGCCTAATAACAATGAGGGTAATAATTTCGTATTGCTTGGCGATATAAATTGAGGTTGATTGGGGTAGGTAGTAAATGAGTAGGTAAACTTCATAAACCAGAATAAACGAAAATGGCGTATAGATAGCTGCAATTGGGTTTTTCAATAAATTCGAGGGCTCTGCTAAATAAATAATATTAAAGTGTACTAGGCCGATAATAATAAGATGAGTTATAAAGCTACCCAGCGCAATCCATAAAATAGCTTGTTCGCTTTTTTCTTTGGTTTTGGGTGAGAGTAGTTTGTTAAACAGCGCATCTAAAAAGCGTTTAAATTTCATTATTTGAGTATATTTAGCACGTTATATACTGACTATGACGTATATGCAGGCTATTTTGTTTTAATAAAAAAACCGGCTTCGTTTATGAAACCGGTTTTTTAAAACTATTAGATAGTTTTTAGTTTATCTATTTAAACTCATAATTTACACCATAAACTTGAGTTAACAGGGTTTGTGGCGCATCTAAAACAATGGCAGACTGAGGTAAAACTGGACTAACTGGGGAGTTTTGTTTTAGGTAATCTTTCATAACCGAGTGAAGGGTGTGCGCTGTATTTTTAGCTTCTCTTACATTGCGCATTCTGCAGAGCATATCTGCTGGGTCGCCATCTCGCTCGCAAGCGCAAATGCTGTATTCTTTTTCAAGTTCTAGGGCTTTACCGCCAATTTCAATGCTTTGCACGCGTTTGCCCATTTCTTCAAAGGCTTTAAAAGTAACTTTCATGCCTTTAAATTTAATTACCCAACCACCAAAACGCTTTGAGGCATCTTTGGCAAATACATTGTTTAATTCTTTTTCTAGCCAATCGCTAATCTGTTTGCCGCTTACCTTACCTTTTCGCACGGTGCTATCTACGGGGAGCATATCAAATAAATAACCATTGGTTATTGGGATATTTCCGGTATGGTCTGGGGTGGTGCGTGGCGGACAAAATCTAAAGCCATTGCTTAGCACAATGTCTATGTCTTTCATTTGCCATTTAAGGGCATCAAGCACCATGGTATCAATGGTATTTTCTACTACAAAATAGCGATATAGTGGAACGGTGCTATAACCTATTACGTGGTAAATATCTTGGGCAAATGGTTTTTCATTGGCTGCAATAAGTTCGTTGATGGCTTTATCGGCTTTTAGTTTGGCCGGACTAATTTCATCAAGCGCATATTTTACATCAATGATTTTGCCGTTACGTACGCTTAAATCTAACCTGCCTACAAAAGAGCCAAACGCGCCTGGTTCAACTACCTTAGCATATTTGCATTCTATGGGTACACGCACGCGCTCGTGGGTATCACCACCTAAAATGTAATCTACGCCCGCACATTCTGCTGAGTTGGCTAGGGCAATTTGCTGCGATAAACCTAAATGCGAGAGCACTATTACAAAGGCACATTGTTCATGGTTGCGTAAAACATCTACGTAATGTGCAATATTTTCTTCTGGTTTGGTGTATATAATTCCTTTGCTATAATTAGGAGATTGCCTAATGGGAACCAATGGGTCTGTGTAACCCAAGAAGCCAATTTTTATTCCAGCTACCTGCCATATATAATAGGGATGAAAGATATGCTCACCTTTTTTACCATCGCCTAAATCGTGGTACATATTGGCACAAACCTTTGGGGCATGGAGCGAACCAAGTAAGGTTTGCATGGCTTTTTTATAATAGATTACTTCCCAATTTCCAGGAAGGTATAAATCGTAACTGAGTTCATTTAAGATGGGCGCTATGGCTTTACCGGTAGTTTTTACAGAAAGCTCACTGCCTTGAAACATATCGCCTGTATCAACAAAAAAGGTATTCGGATTCTTCTTTCTTTGCTGCTTTATATAGGTAGCAAGGTGGGCGTAACCGCCTGTTTGGCGAAAAACTGATTGGCCGTTTTCCCAAAATAATTCATCATGTGGATGCACCTGGCAATGCACATCTGTAGATTGTAAAATAGATACTATTTGGGTTTTTTCTTTGCTGGATTTAACATCCGAACCAACAAACTCGGTTTCACTGGGCACAGCGGCCTCAGCTAATTCTCCTGCACCAAGAAGTAAGCCACTTCCAGCACTAAGTATGCCTAGTTTTTTAAGGAATCCTCTTCTGCTTTTTTCGTTTGCTAAGTTTTCTTGGTTCATTGTTTTGCTAATTTAGTTTTTAAAAATGATAATTGAGCACAAGGTTGTATAAAGACATATTTACCTTATTAATGACGTTTCTGTTGTTTTCATAGGTATTACCCAAATTGCCTTTGTAAACGTACAAAAATTGTCCTTCTAATCCACTTAAAAAACCTTTGAAATTATATCTTACATCTACATTTCCCTGAAAATAGGAGGGCATAGCGTATTTATTATGAGCCACATTCATAATATCTGGGAGGTAATAATGACCATAAGCCACTTCTATTTTTAAACCCTGCTTGGGCCAAACTTTATTGCTTACTAGGTTCATGGCATGCACGTCGGCAAAGCCCTCATTGCGTTCTCTGGCCATAAAGGTAAAGAAAGGATCGCGGCCCCATTCGCGTGGCATGAGGTATCTTCCATCTTTGGTTATGCGGTTATAGTTGGCAAATATTTGCCAGTTTTTATTTTCTTCTAAACCCAATCTAAAGCCAAATGTGCGGGCTAAATTTCCGCTTTTTACATAACTTAAGTTGGGATTTACATTACCACCATTACCTACAGCATGTTGCTGTATGTATTGTGCGCCATAGAAAATACTTTTGTTTTGGTTCAGCCCAAATTGGCCAGTTAATTGGGCAAATGAGCTATTTATAACTTGGTCTACGTGCTGATTTAAAACTTGCAATTTGGCTTTAAAAGGAAGTTGTAGGGTGGCGCTTGCGAGGTATATGGCGCTGCTATTTACGTTACCAGGATATTGCGATTTTTTTCCATCTAGGCCTATGCCAGCAGGGAAAATCGACATTGACTCGCCAATACCATAATAATTTACAGTGCTGCGTGGCGATATGCCAAAAATATAAGCAGCTTCTAGTTTAAGGTGTTTTATTTCGTTTAGCTCAAGCAAGGCACCTTCTATCAATGTGGGGCGCATTCTGCCATCTTGTGGGTTTAAAAACGGACTTCTTATATGTTGTTTACCCAATTTAACATGAGATGCTTTGAACGAATATTTGAGGTATAAATCTTCTAGCCGGTCCATATCTCGTTTGTTTTTTGGGTTGGTCATATCAAATTGGCCAATTTCGTATCGGCTACCTATACCCGTAGAGGCATCTGTTTTGGTAAAATCGGAGGAGGCAAGATTGTAGATAAAAAAGCCGCTAATGCCTATCTGAAAGCCTTTAAATTGGCCTGTTTCATATCCAATTCCCATACCAAAAGCATTGGCATAAAAATCTTTTAAATCACCTGCATTATCGGTAGCCATAAAATAATAACGTGCATGCCCATAAAACTCTCCATTTCTAAAAAAGGCTTGTAAGGTACTTGTGTCTTTTTTGTTTTTGCTGCGTTCTGTATGGTGCAAGTATGGTTGTGCTACTTGTGCGGCCAGTTTTTGGCCTACGAGCAATCCAACAAATAATATAATAGCAAGTCTCTTCACAGGTTAAAATCCAGCTTTAATATAGGTCCAACCTTGCTCTTGTTTTTCTACAATTTCGCCAATGCCCATTTTTACAAATTGCATATCGGGCAACATAGATTCTTTGGCTACTTTTCTTTCCTTGAGTGAGTTTTCGCAAACCACAAAAACAATTCCTTTTTCTTTGAGGGCATATATTTCGTCTTTAAAGCCAGTTTTTTCTGCACTTAAAAAATCTATTCCGGGTCCATGGCAAACCACTTCTATTTTTACCGTTTCGCCCCAACCTTCTTTGAGGTTATTGAGTTGTTTTACCAAGCCCTTATGCACGGCTGCATCGTTGGATGTAAGTTGCATAATAATTTGGTGTTTTTTCTTTTTGCCTGCCTTTTTTTGCGCCTGTGCAAAGGGCGCACTTAAGCCTACTAGAAGCAGGCTAAGTATAAATATTTTAAACGTTTTCATTGTTTAAGTTGTTTTATTTTTTTTCATCTCGGCCCGCTTGGCTTTAATAGGTTTAAACGGACCAAGCTTATGTTGTTTTTCTGAGAAACCATCGGCAAATGGTCCGAAAGGATGATCTATGGGTTTGCCAGCTATATTGGGCCAATCTTTGCTCAAATTTTTGCTAGGTCTGGCTTGTGTATTAACAAAAGCGGCCACGTCCCAAGCTTCTTCATCTGTAAGAATGGGGGCATTATGGCTAGCACCAAGCGGCATATTTGCTTTTACGTACCCAGCAAACCTAGAAAGCCGGTATAAACCAGCGCCATCATTGTAACTATTTTTTCCCCAAAGTGGCGGAAAAGCATAACTTTTTTTGTCGCTACTAAGTAAACCTTCCCCATTGGCTTGGTGGCAACTTTGGCATTTGGATTCATAAACCACTTGGCCTTTTTCTGTGCTTGCTTCGCGGTCTAAAAAAGCCAATTCTATTATGCCACTACCAACAGGTTTGTCTCCCTTAATTATGCCTGAACCTAGCCATTTAATATAACTTACAATGGCTATCATTTCTTTGCTTTGTGTATCTAAGGCTTGCCCGTTGAGGCTGCGTTCAAAGCAATCATTTACCCTTTTAGGAATGGTTTCTAATGAGCCAGAGCGTTCTCTAAATTTGGGATAGGTGCTGTAAACGGCTGCATAATTATTTCCCCAGGCTTTAGTACCCGCTTCTAGGTGGCAATTTTGGCAATTCATGCCGTTGCTAATGGATTTAACACTTCCTTTTGGCCCCAAATACAAAGCAGTATTTTGAATGAGTTCTTTACCGTATAAAATCTCTGAGGCATTTGCTTCCTGATTTATTAAATTTTCCTCTGGAGCTTGCCATAAATCAGTGGTATTATTTAGTTTATTTGCCTCAAGTTTTGGTTCAGCCAGTGGAGTATTTTTATACGTATTAAATACAGTTATGGCAACAGTTATTAATAGTGCAAGCACTAAAAAGATTTTTAAGTAACGCATAAGTGAACTTTTTGAGTAATATTAATGAGGTAATTTGGGCTTAAAATAGCCATATAACCAAGTGCCTAAAAGTGCGCTAGCAATAACTACCAGAATGGTTGTATAACCAGCGCCAACTAACGCGTAAAGTGGTCCCGGACAAGCGCCAGAAAGGGCCCAACCCATTCCAAAAATAGTTCCACCAATTATTTGTCCTTTGCTAAATTGTTTATCTACAATAAGAATTTCTTCTCCTTCGATAGATTTTACCTTAAACTTTTTAATGAGCCAAATAGATAACATGCCCACAGCAATGGCTGAACCAATGATACCATACATATGGAAACTTTGAAAGCGAAACATTTCTTGAATTCTGAACCAAGATACAGCTTCTGTTTTGGTAAGTACAGTTCCAAAAAGCACACCTATTAATAAGAATTTTATGTTTTTCATTTAGTATGCTTGGTTTATAATTGATAAATAAAAGGAGCTATGAAGTGGGTCATTAATAAGCCACCAATAAAGAAGAAAATAACTGCTACCAAAGAAGGCCATTGGAGGCTAGAAATACCCATAATGGCGTGACCAGAGGTGCAACCACCTGCATACCTTGAGCCAAAACCTATCATAATACCACCCAAAACCATAATGAGTATGCCTTTAATTGAAAACAAGGTTTGCCAGTTAAAAATATCTGCCGGAATTAAACCTTCAAAAGATTGGATGCCCATGGCTTGAATATCTGCTATGGTAGCTTCAGAGATTTTAACGGCTTCGCCGTTGTTTAGCAATACTCCGCCCACAAATCCGCCGAGGAAAATACCTGCAACAAAAAACAAGTTCCACATTTCAGATTTCCAATTGTACTTTAGAAAGGCAATATTAAAGGGAGCAACAGCAGCGCAGGTATGCCTTAGCGACGATGATATGCCCAACATCTTGTTTCCAAGAATGAGGAGTAATGGGATAGATATCCCAATAATAGGGCCACTAACATACCAAGGCCAAGGTTCTTTTAATAATTCTAGCATATTATTTTTTTAATTTAAAAGTTAAGATTGGTTTGTAGGCATGGTTTACTAAATCAGCCGATACACAACCATTGATAAGTTTATTTAAGCCTGTTCTTTGCCAACTGCCTATGCATATAATATCAATGTTTTCTTTGGCTACATAACTTACAATACCATCTTCTACATTTTCGTCGTTGTAAATTGCCATTTCTACATTATGTAAATCATTATTGTTAACAAAAGCGCTCATATTATTAAGCACTTTTCCATCGGCCATAAAATCATTGGGTGTGTTAATGCGCAGCAAGTACAACTTGGCATTTAATGCTTTTTGCAAAGCCAGTGCCATAGCAACATCCGGTATATCATCTGTTTTAAAACTACTAGCAATTACTATAGATTTTACCTCCATATCTGATCTATCACACTTGAGTGTCATAACTGGGGCACTGCTATGCATCGCAATATATTCGCCGTGGGTATGATTAAACAATTCTGGTGCTCCAGAAACGGTGTGTGTGCCCATAATTATTAAATCTATACTATGGTTTTTGGCGTAGTTTAAAACACTTTCATTTACATGTCCAAATACGCAATCAGTTTTGGCTAAGGGCGCATATGTAGCTTGCCAGCTAGGCATTTTTTCTTGGGCGGCTTTCAGTTTTTCTTTGGGTATACTGGTATCAAAATCGCCATCTTCAAAGAGGTTTCCATCTTCTGTGAGTAAGATGTGTGAGGGCAAATTAATAACGTGTAGAAAATGAATTTCTGCCTTTAAAAAGGACGCAATTTTTGCAGCCAAACTGCTGCCATAAGCAGAGGTATGACTAAAATCTGTGGGCACTAAAATTTTTTGCATTAGCTGTAGTGTTAATTTTCAACCTGATCTGATATAGACCAGGTTGAAAAAACGGTTATAATAAGGTTGAAGGACAAACGTATGCTGAAACTTGAAACTTTTCAGAATCTTTGATGGCTTTAAATCCGCCGTCTACATCTATTAAGTTATCATAACCTCTGGCTCTTAAGATAGAGGCAAAAATCATAGACCTATAACCGCCAGCACAATGTACAAAGTATGTTTTAGCTTTATCTATTTTTAACATGCTCTCGTTGATGTAATCAAGCGGTGCATTGGTAGCGTTAAGGATGTGTTCTGATTGATATTCGCTATTTTTTCTAACATCTAAGATATTTATGCTTGGGTCTGCGGTTTCTGCTGCGGCAAATTCTGCTACCGAAATAGACTTTATGGTATCTACTTCTTTGCCTGCTTTTTGCCAAGCTTCAAAACCACCTTCAATAAAACCTATAGCGTGATCGTAGCCAACGCGAGCCAAACGGGTAACAACTTCCATTTCTCTGCCTACTTCTGCTACCAATAATATTTCTTGTTTAATATCTGGAATTAAGTTTCCAACCCAAGGAGCAAAACCACCATCAATACCAATGTTTATTGAATTTGGAATAAATCCTTTGGCAAAATCTTGGGGTTTACGTGTATCTAAAATTAAGGCACTTGTTTCGTTGGCTGCGGCTTCAAATCCATCTGGTGTTAGGGCGTGTGTGCCTCGCTCTAATACCTCTTCAATGCTATCGTATCCTTCAATGTTCATCATTACATTTTTAGGAAAATAAGCAGGTGGCGGCATTAAACCTGTAATAACTTCTTTGATAAACTCTTCTTTGCTCATGTTGGCACGCAAAGCATAGTTTGTTGCTTTTTGGTTGCCAAGTGTATCGAAGGTTTCTTTGCTCATGTTTTTTCCGCAGGCAGAACCTGCACCATGAGCAGGGTAAACAATTAAATCATCGTTTAACGGCATGATCTTGTTACGCAACGAATCAAATAAATAACCAGCCAGCATATCTTGGGTTAAATCTTCAACAACTTTTTGGGCTAAATCTGGTCTGCCCACATCGCCAATAAACAGGGTATCTCCAGTGAATATAGCAGTTTGTTTGCCGTTTTCATCTGTTAGCAAATAGCACGAGCTTTCTAGGGTATGACCGGGAGTGTGTAGTAATTTAAAAGTAATACTACCTACTTTAAATTCTTGTCCGTCTGCAGCAATAAGGGCATCAAAACCCATTTTCATTTCGGTTGGACCAAATACAATTTGTGCGCCTGTTTCTTTGGCTAAATCAACATGTCCGGATACAAAATCTGCGTGAAAATGCGTTTCAAAAACGTACTTTATTTTTGCGCCACTGGCTGCTGCGCGTTCCATATATGGCGTAGTTTCACGCAATGGATCAATTACTACTGCTTCGCCATTTGATTCTATGTAGTAGGCACCTTGTGCCAAACATCCTGTGTAAATTTGTTCTATTTTCATTTTGTGAAATATTTAGTTAGTGTTAATTTTAATACAATATTCAAGGTTTAATTTTTAATCTTATGTTACATTTATTACACAAAGCCTATAAGAATAGTTCTTTAGCTATAATATATAATCCCATTACCAGTACAAACCAGCCAAATCCCTTTTTAAGTTTGGCGCCATCAATTTTTAGCGATAGATAATTGCCCAAGAAAATACCAGCAATGGCAATACTAGAAACAATGAGTAGTAGGTTCCAATTCATTTCAAAATGCCCCAAATCTCCAGTAAAACCAATGAGTGATTTGGCGGCAATAATGAGCAAAGAAGTACCCACTGCTTCTTTCATTGGCAAGCCCGTAAATAGCACAAGGGCAGGTATAATTAAAAATCCACCTCCCGCACCTACTAGTCCGGTAAGCATACCTACAATAGCTCCTTCTAATAATATCATGGGGTAATTAAATTTTTGCGCAACATCTTTTTGGTTCGAACCAACTTTTTGATCTCTTATCATGCTAACAGAGGCAAACACCATGAGTACGGCAAAAAGCAGCATCATTAGTATACTTTTTGTTATCATTAGGCCACCCACTGTAAAAAGTTCTGTAGGTATGGCAGGCACTAAAAATTTTCTGGTAAGGTAAACAGCAATAATAGAAGGGATGCCAAAAATGAGGGCTGTTTTTAAATTTACTAGGCCTTGTTTATATTTTGGATAGGCACCAACAAGTGCTGTTGAACCTACAATAAAAAGCGAATAGGCTGTAGCTTCTACGGCGTTTACGCCCAAAAGATAAACCAATACGGGTACTGTTAAGATAGAGCCGCCACCGCCAATTAAGCCCAATGAAATACCTATTAAGGCAGATGCTAAATAACCTATTATTTCCATTTGTTTTTAAATTAATTTGAAACAAATGTACAAGGGTAGAAAATAGTAATGCGTTACAAATGTTACAAAGTGTTTATTTGAGTAATTCTACTGCATTTCTATGTAGCTTCACTTTATTTTGGGTTTCCATTTGTTTTAAGAGCCTCGAAATAACTACCCGAGAGGAGTTTAAATCATTGGCTATTTGCTCGTGTGTAAGTGGAATGAGTTTGCTGCTGAAGGCGTTTTTTTGCTTAACTAAATAATACGATAATCGTTCGTCCATGCTATGAAAAGCAACGCTTCTGATAACATCCAGTAATTCTCTGAACCGCGATCTGTATGTTTCGAGCACAAAATAATACCACGACTTATTTTTAATCATCAATTCGTCCATTAAATCGATGGGTATTAAAATGGCTTCGGTATCTTCTATAACGGTGGCATCTAAATCGCTTCTTTTGTTTTTTTGTGCGCAAACAAAACTCAGTGCGCAGGCTTGTCCGGGCTCCAGGTAATACATAAAAAATTCTTCGCCCTCATCACCTTCCGAAAGCAATTTCACCCTTCCTTTGGTAATAAGCATGGTATATTTTAAAAACGCACCTTGTTGCATTATGGTTTCTCCCGATTTAAAACGCTGCATACGACCATTGGCAATGATTAAACTTTTTAATTCATTGTCAAATTGTGGATAGTGAACGTCTAAGTTTTCCTTGATAGATTCCATATAATGAATGCAAATTAGGCAATTTTTCATTATTATTAAGAAATTACAAGAAGAAGCTTTCGTTGGAATAGCTATTGTCAAAACTTATTTGCATTCCTAAAAATTAATCTGCAAGAAAAGCATGCCTTTAGGCCATATAATGGGTTAAATTTGAAATGAAAACCCATCAAATAGGTTTTAACTATTTGTTAGAAAAAAAGTAAAATGAAATCACTTTACTAAAGAAAGATAGAACTTGAACAAGCTTTTTGGTTCAATAAATTATTCTACTACCAATCTTATTACTTGCAATTGCGTTTCATTAGCAATGCGCAATAAATAGATGCCCGTTGGTAAGCCAGCAACGGTTAGGCTAGCGTTGTTTATATCTACCGACTTTTCTTGCAGCGTTTTTCCATTTAAATCTAATAAACTAACTGTGTAAACAGCATTGTCTATTATCTCAAAATTTACTTGTTCTTTAGCAGGGTTAGGATAAACTGTTATGGGATTTAATGTGCTAAGCGTTTTCAGGCCTGTTCCCAACTTAATATTGGTTTTGTTAAATATGATTACACCTGTGCTGGCTCCTCTAAAAGTTTCGAATACCAATTTATCTTCTCTGTTACTTACTGTTTTGGTGAAGTAACTCAATGAATCGTAAACCCTAAAATTGGGTTGACCCGGACCTGGATTTTCTTTCCAATCGGTGCCAATTCCAGTTAAATTGTTTGTGTAAACGCCTGGTTCAGCTTTGTCTGTTGCTACTCCTGCAACACGCGATGTTTGGGTGTTAGGATGCGATAAAACACCTGTGTTGGTTGAGAATATTGTTTGTCCGAATTGTGTGTAAAAAGCACCGTAGCGGGTAAATAAAACATCCCATTTGTTAGTAGGCTCTCTATCAAGGGTGCTATCATTTAATAAATTATGATAAGCGAACAATTTACCAGCATATTGTGGTTTGTTGATAGTAACCGTTCTGCTATTGCTTCCATCTACGTTAGCATAAGTAAATATCCAAGAGGTATCAAAAGCTAATCGATCTATTTTAATTTTCTTAAATGTGCTGCTCATGTTGGGTCCGCTGCCTTGGTTTATTCTTACTAAGAACATTTTGGTAGCTATTAAATCGTGCGAAACTTGGGAGTATTCGCCCCATCCAAAATCGAATGGATTTGTGGTATCTCTAACGGCATTAAACGCACCCAAATCCCAAGTATTTTCGCTGTTGTGTGGATTGGCCCAGGCTCTAAAACCACTGGTATCAAAATTGGCAAAATCACTTACATCGTTTGGCGAAATAAATACGCTTACCCCTCTGCCCTCATTGGCTAAAATAGTGGCAGAACGCATCACATTTACAGGTGGAGCTGCATTTCGTATGGCAAAAGCAAGGTGCCAATTAGAACCTCTTACTGTGCTTACTGTTCCTTTTTCCATATTATAAAATACATCGTTTGGATAGGTTTCTAAGGTTACAATTAATGGAGTTGTATTGGCCCTTCTAAATCTAATGACACCTGTAGAAGCTCCAGTAAATCCAGCAAATACTAACTTGTGTTCTAAATTAGAAGCGTCTTTTGTAAAATAGCTTAATGAATCTATGATTAAAAAGGTTGGTTGTCCCGGACCAGGATTTTTCTTCCAATCTGTGCCAATGCCAGTAATTTTATTGGTGTATAAACCTGGTGTTGATGTTAAAACAGAAACACCTGCAACCATTGAAGTTAATATAGAAGGGTGTGATAAAACACCCGTGTTACTTGAGAAAATGGTTTGATTAAATTGAGTGGCAAAGGCGCCATAGCGTGTAAATACCATATCCCATTTACCGTTGGGCTCTCTGTTGTAGGTGGTATCATTTAATAAATTATGATAGGCAAATAATTTATTGCTGTAGTTGCTTTTGTTTATGTTTACGGTATTGCTATCACTGTTATCAATGTTGGCATAAGTAAATGTCCAAACAGAGTCTTTTATTAATTCCTGAACCCAAAGTTTCTTGAAATGCTGAACAGCTGTTTGTCCGCTTCCTATATTTATCCTAACTAAGTATATTTTATTGCCTGAAATATTGTGGGTAGTCATATTGTAGGTGCCCCAACCAAAATCTAGCGGATTACTTAAGTTTCTATTGGCATTTAGTGCACCCAAATCCCACGAACTATCACTATTGTGTGGGTTCAGCCAGGTTAAATAAGCGCTGGTATCAAAATTTTGCCAAGTAGCATTACTTTGGTAAACGCTTACACCTCTTCCCTCATTGGCTAATATGGTGGCAGATTGCAGAAAGTTTGCGGGTGGCATGGCTTTACGAATAGCAAAAGCTAAATGCCAATTGTAGCCAACCACCGTTGTTTTACTTCCATTCTGCATATTATAAAACACATCGTTTGGATATGAAAATCCATTTTCTGGTGCACCTAACGAAATAGAGTCGAGCAAAAGTGGACGCGCGTTTTGTTGTGTAATAGGGGTGCCTAAACTAACAGAATCTTTAATAGGTGATTGCGCAAATAGTATGTTTTGAAGCAATACCAACACAATTATTTGTAATAATTTTTTCATATCTATTCTCATTTTGTTACTGCAAATAAACTACACTTATTATTGGTATGTTTGAAGTCCATTGCCATTTTACGTGATTATGACAGAGTGCAAATATTGAATGATTAAAGTATGATATTTGTTTGTTTTTGCATTTTTTGCAAATGGGTCTGTCTCTAATTATTAAAAAACGTTATATTTTAATTTAAATTAACATGCTATAGTTGTATTATTGTTAAGTATATACCTTAAAATTGCACTATAAATTTAAACTCCAATGAAAAAATTATTGATTCAAGCTATTTATTGTATCTTATTTATCTGTTTTACAACAGTATTTTCTATACATGCCCAAAATAGAAAACCATCAATTGTGGTTCTTAATATAGATACTAAAAGCCTGCCCTTAGATCCAAATCAAATGGGTAACTTGGTGCGTGTTGCGCTAGAAAAGTTAGATCGTTATGAGGTAATGGATCGTTATGAGGTGGTTAATCAGATAGAAAAACTAAACCTAAATGTAGCTAACTGTTATGGTAAATCTTGTTTAGTTGAAGTGGGAAACGCGCTTAAATTAGATTATATGTTTACAGGAAGCGCTGAACTCATTGGTCAAACTATTTTAATAACTTTTAAATTAGTAAATGTAAAGACAGATGCTATAGAGTTAACGCAAGTAATGGAGTTCTTAAATTTACCTTTAGAAATTCCAGCAATGACAGAAATAACCATGAATAAAATGTACAAAAAGTCTTCAAATGAAGAGATTTTGATGCGTTTAACCAAAAAATTTGATTATGAAAACAGTTATAATAATCCCAATAAGAATTATTTAAATTTACAAGGAGCTAGGTTTGGCTTTACCTTGGTGAATGGTGATATGGCCCAACGTTTGCGCGACCCCAATGAATTTGGTGGTTATGAAGCTACCCCTTTAATGTTTCAGTTTGGTTACCAATTCGAAAAACAATATTTGAATGAAGGCAAGTTTCAAGCATTATTTGAGTTTATTCCAATGATTACAGGCATAGATCAAGAAATGTTTATTCCAAGTTTTACTTTATTAAATGGTTTTAGAAATAATGTTTCAGGCTGGGAAATTGCCATTGGTCCAAGCTTTGGTTTGGCCAGAACTAGTGATAGATATTTAATTGGTGAAAATTATTATTCTGCAGAACAAAAAGATAAAGACCCTAAATTAAAAGCTAAAGTTGAATCTGAAAATATTAGACCAAGAAGGGTTTTGGATAAAGATGGAGAAACAGCTATTGCAACTGCTCTAGTGATAGCTTTTGGCAGGTCTTTTAAATCTGGTAAGCTTAATATTCCAGTTAATTTCTGGACAACCGTTCCAACTAAAGACGGTTTTAGAATTGGATTATCTGTTGGTTACAATGCAAAACGCTAGTTTTAAAACGTATTTTTCAGCTTAATGAAAAATATCAAATTTATAATACTCTCCACTTTTTTGTTGTTTGGATTAAAAAACTTTGCCCAAAAACTTGAGATACCCTCAAATTTAAGTAAAGGAGATTCAATCCGGGTAATCATGAAAAGCGGCCTGTATAACTACGGTATTTTATTTGACAAATCAGATACAAGTTTGTCTCTCTATTTAAATAACCAAATAGTACCAACAAAGTTACTTTACAACCGAGTTGCAGAGGTGTACATCTTAACTGCTGCTCCCCAAAAGAATGTCGTTTATTCAAACACAAAACAAAAGAACAAGCTTGCAGAGCAGGAGAAATCACAAGAGAATGCTAAAGTGGTTTCTCGTTACTTTTTTGCCCCTTCTGCCATTAAGCAAAAGGCAGGAACATTTGTTTATGATAACTCTTATGCGTTTATAAATTCGCTTTCATACAGCGTTACTGATAATGTGAGTATTACCGCCGGTGGCGAATTAATTTCAGCCCTCATGGGTCAACCTATAGTTTTACTCTCTCCGCATGCTGGTTTTAAAGTCTCAGACAATTTGTATTTAGGTGGTGGCTTTGTTTATTTAAATAGGGAAAATGTTCAAAGTACTAGCATTAAAGCATTTTATGGCACCGTAACCCTGGGTAATAATGTAAAAAACGTTAGCATCAACTTTGGTAAAGGATTGGATAATGCTTCTTATTCTTTAAACGTTTCGGGTTATATCAAATTAAAAAATAATTTTGCCTTAATAACAGAAAATTGGTTTTACTCAGACAATCAAATTTTTGATAGCGAATTTCCTCTGATAGGTTTTGGCGGCAGGGTTTATGGTCCAAAAGTAAATTTTGATTTTGCCCTCGTTAATATTGTAATTCCTTACCTCGGTTTCTCTTATAAATTTAATTAAGTTATAGGCTGAACCTAAAAGTTCAATTTGGTAATATTTGTGTTTTTGCCTGAGTAGTATTATTTTCCTAAAAAATTTCAACATTGAAAATAATAGGCATTACAGGTACTTTGGGAGCTGGTAAAGGCACCATTGTAGATTATCTTACACTTAATCATGGGTTTCATCATTTTTCTGTGCGTGGTTTTTTAACTGCATTAATAGAAAAAAACGGGGAAACTGTAAACCGAGATTCATTAACACATACTGCTAATGACTTGCGCGAGCAGTATGGACCTAGTTATATTGCAGAGGAACTTTGGAAAGAAGCTCAAATTAGCGAAAAAAACTGTATTATAGAAAGTATTAGAACGCCAGGTGAGGTGCAGGCCCTAAAAGCTAAAGGCAATTTCACTTTATTTTCTGTAGATACCGATAGGCAACTTAGGTATGAGCGCATTTTGCTTAGAGGATCAGCAACTGACCATGTTTCATTTGAAATTTTTTCTGCCAATGAAGACAGAGAAATGCAATCTACCGATCCCAATAAACAAAACTTAAGTGCCTGCATGGCTCAAGCTAATTATCATTTTTTAAATAATGGAAGCTTTGCTGATTTGTACCAACAAATAGACTCAGTAATCCGTAAATTTTAACTTTATGCATACCCAAGCAACAGAAAATTATGTTCGTCCTAGTTGGGACCAGTACTTTATGGAGGTAATGGAAGCCATTAGTAAACGTGCCACCTGCGGCAGGGGCAGAAGTGGTTGTGTTATTGCCCGCGATAACCAATTACTGGTAACTGGCTATGTGGGTTCGCCAATTGGTTTGCCCCATTGCGACGAAGTTGGACATCAAATGAAAAGGATGATTCATGAGGATGATAGTATCACACAACATTGCGTGCGAACTGTTCATGCCGAGCAAAATGCCATCTGCCAGGCTGCAAAAAACGGTGTTGCCTTAGATGGGGCAACTTTATATTGCCGAATGACCCCTTGCAGGGTTTGCGCTATGCTCATCATAAATTGTGGTATAAAACACGTGGTATGTGAAAGAAAATACCATGCTGGTGGTGAGAGTGAAGAAATGTTTAAAATGGCTGGGGTAAGCCTAGCCTTTTTTCATGATGAAGTTCAAGCCTATTAAAGTTTGCGCAATAAAATATACTTTTTTATTTCAATCTGCCTAAATTAAGCTCCAAATACCTAACAGGTTGGGCTCTATCTTCCATTTATATCTATGAAAACAAAAGCAATTACGTGCTCATTTTCAATTAATTGATTAATAATGTAGTAGTA
The DNA here is from genome assembly GCA_945860865.1 of Chitinophaga pinensis. Classification (GTDB taxonomy): domain Bacteria; phylum Bacteroidota; class Bacteroidia; order UKL13-3; family UKL13-3; genus B1. Next base: position 131,296 of record CAMARW010000001.1, read on the forward strand.
TTGTAGTAGAATAATGCGCTGTATTATTTTTAAGTGTAAGCGTTGTAGGGTTAGCAAATTTGTATCTATTTATTGAGCTGTGTATTTTTACATCAATAATTAAAAATAATATGCGAAATTTTACAAAATGGATGATGTTAATGCTTTTAATGTTCTCTTATGGAGCAGTAAAAGCACAAAGCTTCAATGTTACCTTTAAGGTAGACATGTCTCAGTATCAAAACTTAAATGATACAGTTTATGTGAATGGAACCTGGAATTCGTGGTGTGGAAGATGTAACCCTTTGGTAAAACAAGGGACCACCAATGTTTGGCAGGGCACCTTTTCAATTCCTTCTGGAAATCATGAGTTTAAGTACACTATTGGTGGTTGGAATGCACAAGAATCGCTTCTAAGTGGTTCTCCTTGTACGATAACTACAGGATCTAATATTAACCGTAAAGTTTCTGTTACAGCAGATACTACTATGTCTCTAGTTTGTTGGAATTCTTGTTCAGCATGTCCTACTCTACAGGCCATGTCTTTACCTATTAATTTTGACAACGCCAATGTAGATTATAGTTTGCTTGATTTTGGAGGTAATGCAAGTTCGGTTGTAGTTGATCCAACCGATTCAAGCAACAAAGTTGCCAAGGTTATTAAAACCAATTCTGCCCAAGCATGGGCTGGAACAAGCTTAGGTTCAGGGTTTAACAACTCAATTCCTTTTGCAAGTAATGCAAACAAGATGAAAATTCGTGTTTGGTCGCCAGATAGCGGAATTGTAGTGAAGGTTAAGGCTGAAATGTCTAGCGATGCAACTAAAAGTGTAGAGACAGATACTCGCACAACAGCTGCAAATGTTTGGCAAGATTTAGAGTTTGACTTTACAAATCACTCAAGTGGAACTTCTCCTATTAATTACACATTTGCTTACAACAAGTTGTCTGTATTTTTTAATTTCGGTACAACCGGTGCAATTGCTGGTGAAAAAACATATTATTTTGATAATGTAAGAATGTTACCACCAAGTGCACCTGTGCTTCAAACTGTAAAATTACCTATTACTTTTGATTCAAGTAATGTAAATTATGTATTGGCTGATTTTGGTGGCAATGCAAGCAGTATTGTTGCAGACCCAACCAATGCTTTAAACAAGGCAGCTAAGGTTATTAAAACTAATTCGGCTCAGGCATGGGCTGGAACTACCATGAATCCAAGTGCTGGTTTGGCAGAAGCTATTCCATTTGTAAGTGGATCTACTAAATTAAATGTTAGAGTTTGGTCGCCAGACAGCGGAATTGCAGTAAGATTGAAGGCAGAAGATCCTACTGACCCAACAAAAAGTGTAGAAACAGAGGCCAGAACTAAGACAGCTAGTGCTTGGGAAGTTTTAGATTTTGATTTTGCAAATCAAGTTACAGCAACTGCACCTATTAATTTTACTTATACTTACAAGATGTTGTCTATCTTCTTTAATTTCGGTACAACTGGTCAAACAGCTGGTGAGAAGACTTATTATTTTGATGACGTTAAGTTTGGTGGAGCCAATACCCCGCCGCCTCCAACTAAAGTAAATGTAACCTTTACGGTAGATGTTAAGAACCTTCCATTAACTGCAAGCGACACAGTTACCATAAACGGTACCTTTAATAGTTGGTGTGGAGATTGCGCAAAAATGACTAAGATTCCAAATACTACTTCATGGACAATTACTATTCCTTTGGATAAAAATACCGAGTATGAATACAAATATACGATTGGTAATTGGGTAAGTCAGGAAGCTTTAGCAAGTTCATTACCATGCACAAAAACTACTGGAGTTAATACAAACAGGGTTTTAAATACTGTAACTAGTAATATTAATTTGGCTCCGGTTTGTTGGGAATCTTGTTCTGCTTGCACCGGAGGTGCAGTAACTAAATCTAATGTAAGTTTCCAAGTAGATATGTCTAAGTATAATTTATCTGCTACAGACACCGTAACGCTTAATGGAACTTTTAATGGCTGGTGTGGAAATTGTACGCCTATGACAAAGCAAGGATCAAGCAATATATGGATGGCTACTGTGTTATTAGACAAAGATTCTACCTACGATTTTAAATATGCAATTGGCAACTGGAAGGCACAAGAAATATTAGTTGAAGGTAGTTCTTGTACTAAAACTGCTTTTGGCTTTACCAATCGTACTTTTAAAGTAGCCAACAAGCAGCAGGATACTTTACCACTTGTTTGCTGGGAAAGCTGTGTAACTTGTGATAAGACTGCACCAAGATCAATGGTAACTTTCAGGGTAAATATGAAAGATTATGTAGGAGATATAAGTAAAGGTGTAACTATTAATGGATCATTTAATGGCTGGTGCGGAGATTGTACCCCAATGACATTGGTAGGAAATAATATTTACGAAGTAAAATTGAGATTAGATACCGGTAGCTATGAGTTTAAATATACGATAGGCAATTGGGTAGACGAAGAAAAGTTTAACCCAGGAGATCCATGCACAAGAACTACAGGTACATTTACCAATCGTTTTGTTAAAATAATTGATTCTTCTGCTGTAAAGGTGGGTGCTTATTGCTGGAATACTTGTACTATTTGCGAAGTAATTGGTATGGAAGAGCAAGTATTAAGTGGATTATCTATTTATCCAAATCCAGCTTCGGGTATGTTTACTTTGAGTTTACCAAAAGAATCTAAATCGCCAATAAATATTGAGATTTTCAATTTACTTGGTTCAAGTGTAACTAAGCAAAGCAATTTAACTGCGGGTAAACTTGAATATTCATTGCCAATTGAAGGCTTGGAAAAAGGAATTTACCTTGTTAAGGTTTCTATGAACCAATCTGTTAAAACAGTTAAATTGGTAGTAGAATAATAGAACTAAAATTAGTTTTTTGGTAATTGTAAAAACGTGCGGCCATCTTGAAAAAGATGGTCGCATTGTTTTTTATAATTGGCTTAAAAAATCGCCAATATTTGCGCCATTTTCTAAGCCCATTTTCTTTCTAAGGCGATACCTACTTACTTCTACTCCTCGCGTGGTAATGTTTAGTATAGAAGCGATTTCTTTGGTAGATAAATTCATACGCAAATAAGAGCACATTTTGATGTCGTTTGCAGATAAACTAGGGAAACGTAATTTTAAACTTTGGGTAAAACTATTATGAACTTGATTAAAGTACAGTTCAAACTTTCCCCAGTCTTTATCAATGAGAGTGTCTTTCTCAATGGTTTTAATGAGCTCACTCATTTCTGGTTTTATCTTTGGGTCATTGCTAAGGGTATTAATTTTTTTGAGTTTTTCTTTAATACTCAAGAGCATTTCACTCTTTTGAACTATGTGCATGGTGGAAGAAGCCAATTCTCTGCCTTGGTGTTCCAATTCACTCTGTAGTTGTTGGTTTTTTAGGGCAATTAATTCTTTTTCTTTATGTTCTTTTTCTAGCAATAAATCTGCGCGTTGTTTGTTAAAATGGTCTTGTTTCTCGGCTATAATTCGGCTAGCTTTTTTTCGAACAAGTCGCTGAGGGTAAAAACCAATCAGTAATATAATAAGCACAGCAAAAAGCGCATAAAATACTTTCGCTACAGTACTCCAGTACCAAGGAGCGGGAATACTAAATTTTAGCAATAAATGTGGACCTTCAACTCCCATGCATTTTGCTTTTACATGGAGTGTATAATCTCCGTAAGACAGCCTGCTGAACTCTCTGTTGTTGCTTGTTTTATAGGGTGTCCAGGTTTTATCCCAGCCAGCTAAATAGGTTGAAAAGCTCAAATCATTATGAAAATTTCCATTCGTAGAGCTGAACCAAAATTCGATAGACCGATCAGGTATAATATATTTTGGCTCCGTATTATCAATCCATTTAAAGTATGAACTATCCTCTAGGGTAAGTCCGTTTATTTGAGTTATAATGACCTTTGGAGGGTCTAATACAAATGTTTCCATTTGCTTTAGATTTAGTTTCATAAAACCAGTTTCTACCCCAAGAAAAAGATTATCTCCCTCGCATTCCTGCAGGAATTCGAAACCACCCACCAAATTTTGATCCATTTTTGGGATAGCTTTTTTCTCATATGAATAATCTACCCCATTATATGATTGTTTAATATAAGCAATTTCTTGATTTTGAATAACCCATAACTTGCCGTTTTTACCCGGAATAATGCGCTTATAGTTTTGATTTCTATTAAATATTCCCCCTAATATTTTAATGGGTTCAAAGCAATCTAAAGCCGAATTGTACTGGTATACACCTTCCTTACCAGTAAAGCAAATGCCATTGCCTAAGTTAAATACTAAATTATCTGTTTCGGCCGGCAGTTTTTGGGCTTTCCCGTAACGCTTAGCTTCTAGAATTTGAGTAAAATTTGAATTTAATGTTAATTTATAGAGTCCTTTATAGGGGTGCCCTACCCAAATATTCCCATTTTCATCCTCCTCAATAAAGCGGCTAGATTCTCTGAAGTTTGAAGGTTTAGCTACAAATGATAAGCTATTGTTAATCCATTTGTAAATACTAATTCCATTATAAGTACCCACAACAAAGTAGCCTGGCTTATTTTTTAATTCTAAAATTTTCCAACAGCCTCTTATATCTGCAATTTTGATTGCTTCATTTGCTATTACCTCAAACAAACCTTCATGGTGTGAAACAAATAGTTTTTGTTGAATCTGTTGAACGCTCCAAACTTGGCCTTCGGTATTTTTTACTAGTTTAAAATTTTCGCCTGCTAGGTGTTGATATAGTCCGTTATTTGTTCCAAAGTAATCAAGTCCCTGGTAATTGGTCATAGAATAGCCAGTACCTTTTAAAATGCCGTCGGGGTAGATGTATGCAAAAGGATAATTAAGTCGTAGTAAATCGATTCCATTATCTAATCCGAGCCAAAGATTTTTATTTTTATCAGCGAATAAGCTCAGTACATTGTTGTTTTGGAGTCCGGTTTGAATATTCATTTTAGAGATTACGGTCCCATTTTCATCTAAAAAGAAAATACCAGATCTGCTCGTTCCGAGCACAATTTTATTGCCATATTTACATGCCCTGTATACCCTATACTTCTTTAATTCTTCATCATTAAAAGGTGCTTTACTTAGGATATTATTTTTGTAAACATATAAACCATTTTTATGAGTACAAATAAGTAGGGTTTGGCTATTTAAATCAATGATTGCAGATATGTCTAAGTTACTAGCTGGAATAATTTGTTTAAAAGCGATATTTTCTAGTTCAAAAACAGCACCAGCAGCATCATAAACATATAATTTTTGATTGGCTAATTGCATTTTCTCTAGCGATTGCTCGCTAGGTTTAATCAAATTCATTTTATTATTTTGGAAAGCAAAAATGGTTTTACTGGTCTGAAAGTAGACGATTCCATTTTTCTGCATAATGGTCCAAACATCTTCAAAACCTTTATATTCTTTGGGAAGCAAATGAGCGAGAGAAACGAAGTTTAAGTCGCCACTTTTAGTATATCCATAATATCCTATTTCATTTTGACCACCAGCATAAATTCTGTGTGAGATAGAATCATATAAAATAGATCGGAGTATGGTTTTACCGGGTAATGGAAAATTTGTAAAAGTTCTTCCATCGAAAACGAGTAGTCCATTATTATTAGCGAAGAAAACTAGTCCTTTATGATCTTCACAAATGTCCCATGTTTGCGTTCCACCTTGGTACATTTGTTTGGTATAGTTTTTAACCAAGGGGGCTGTATTGATGGGTTGTGATGCCAGTTTTAGTATGCCAAGCACGAAACAATAAAATAGTAAATATATTCCTTTTTTTGGCATTCAGTGTTAATCAATTAGTGGCAAAAGGTATGAAAAATGATAGTGCTTGTCAAGTAATAAATATTTTACAATCAGTAATTTGGCATTTTTTGTAGTAGCAATGTAGTAGAATAATATTTCATTGATGTAAGTGAGTAGGGTTTTAAAAAAATGTTTTTCAAATTTTTATATTGAAGTTAGCAGCATAATTCAATCTCATTGAAAGCTAAGCTACGTATTTATTTTTATGTTGTTCAGGTGATTTTTTGTCTGCTGGATCCATGTATTGTAGCTGCTCAGGAGCTGGATTCAAGTTTTCAAGACCGACCTATTTCTTCGAATAAGGCAAGTATATTGCCATTAAAAAAACTAACAATTGGTGGGTATTACAGGTTTTTTGGAATTAATCGTAGTTTAGAACAAGCGTTTACAGTTATTCCGGGAAATCCTTATGCAAGTGCGCCAGCTTTTGTGCTGGGCACGGGCGATGTATATCGCGATCCTCCGCTCATGTTGCTTAATGTTTCGGTTCAGCCAACTTCTAAAACATACATTGGTATGGATTACGCTTTATACCACAATTTTTCTGGTAGGCCAGGTGAAAGTCCTATGAATTTGAATTTAGGAATAAACCTTACAGGAAGTATTCAAACTGATATTGGAAAATTTACTGCGCACATGGGTGGTATTAATTGGATTGAATTGAGCGGGATGGTCTTCAGTAGTTTTGTGGGTTACCAGCGGTTTAGTATTTATGAACGTTGGCCTTGGGAAGGCAATGAAATTTCATTTGACCGGGCATCTAACTATTACAATTATGGTAATATTAGCAGAGACATGCGCTTTGGAATGCAACCATTTAGAGGTTTGATGGTAGATGGCCAAGAATTACCGGGTAATATTGAACTTCGATTGTTATATGGAACTACCCCAGCACAAGCCTTTCTTACCAATCAAATTCCTTCTTATACAATGGGAGGTAGAATTAGGAAAAAGATAGGGAATCATACTATAGGTGCACAGTTTATAGATTATAGGTTGTATCCAGATTCTATAGCAAAAGAGGAAGCTGGTATACAATTGCATACCTTAAGCTATGATGGCACCATTAAGGATTTTAAAATAACTACAGAATTTGGAAGGGGAAGATTATATTCTGAGGTACAGGAAGCAGGCTGGGGAAATGCCGCGCGATTAAGCATTCGTACACCAGAGAAATACACTTTTTTTCCGCTAGAGGTAGAGGGCTTTTATGTAAGTCCAGAGTTTATTAACTATTACGGTAATTTTTTAAGCGGCAATACCAATATTGTAAGCTCTGCTGCCGTAAACCAAAGTGGTTCTACTTTGGGAGGAAGCGGTGGTATAAGCAACTTTGCCGGTTCTATCACAGATGTTGGGCAGGTAAGTAGTAATAGAAAAGGATTTAGCATAAATGCTTGGTTTGATTTAACAAAAACAACCAAGTTAAATATAGGTAATATGAGTGCTACAGAAATACGCAGTTTAGGAAATGAGCTTGCGTTTGGACATAAAATAAACGCCTTGCCCTTTTCTAGGTTTAGTCCGTTTACCAATAATATTGGTGCTTATGGAAATTGGACTAGCTATTTTAGAGGCTTCTCTCAAAGTATGTTTATAACAGATACCAATGCCCTAGGCTTGGCCAATTCTTTACTGGGTTTTAACATGCTTCAACTTCAATTAAAGCAATTTATTAATACGCCATTTTTACCATTTTATCTATTATATGTGGGTTCGTTTGGTTCGGCTCAAGAAGGCTTTAGGTTTTTACCCGTAACTGGCAATAAAGCTATGTTAAGAACGCATTACCATGAGTTAGATGCTATCTTTAAACTGAGCAAATACATGAGTTTAGTTACTACCTTTGGTAAAGAATATATTAAAGGTAATAATCAATTAAACCGTGGTGATAATGTGGATGGAATATTGGGCAGTTTGGCTAATGACCCAGTTAACCAAGAAGGAACTTTATTTGGATTAGGAATTGATTATAGAATAAGCAATAATACCTATTTATATGCCCGTAAAAGGTGGTTTAATCAGCAAGATAAGAGTTTTGTAAAAGACCAGATAAAGGGAACAGAAACCACCATAGAACTTAAAGTATTTTTTTAGTATGAAAAAACACATTTCCTATTTTACCTGTATACTTCTTATGCTACCCATTGTATTGGTTGCACAAGAAAAGAAAATAGATTTTTTTGGTTCGGGCCGTTTTGCTCTAAACAATGGTAGTATAAACGGAGCCTTATTAAACACCGATTCTGTAACACCTAGAAAGCAGATGCGAGGCAGTACCCTGTTTGATTTGGGCTTTCATATTAAGCCTAGTGCCGAAACTGAAATTAAGGCTATAACGCGTGTAACCAATGATATCAATGGATTTTGGGGGGGAGGCATTGTAATGAATGTGCGTGAATTGTATTTACGTGGCTTGTTGTTAAAGAAATTTAAATACCAAGTTGGAGATTTAAATACCCGTATGACACCTTTTACTTTGTACAATGCCGAAGGTGAGTTATCGCTTCACAATCCAGAGGCATTAAACACTTTTTCGGAAGTGATTGCGTATGATAAATTTTATGGAGAAAATTCTTGGCGTCAGCAAGGTGCGCAGATAGATTTTGGGTTTAAGTTTAATGAGGTATTTAATTCCATGAAAATAAAAGGATTGATTGCCAAAAATCGACAAACCGATTATTTTAGCACGCCAGATCGGCTATTTTCTGCAGCTACAGCAGACTTCACTTTCTTTAAAAATCTAGGCTTACAGTATAACTTGGCCCATATTTTTGATGTTAGAGAATCTGCTATGTTTTCTGATGCAAGGTTTAGTAATACGGTGCATAGTTTCGGACTTACAGAAAGTTTTTCTATCAAACAATTTCAATTTAAATTGAGTGGCGAGGCTGGTTTTTCCAAAGTGGCTTATGAAAATATGCTAGCTGCTCCCAATATTCCAAGGGGCAATTTTGCCACTGCTAGTTTAACTTTTAATCCGTCTAAAGCATGGTATGTAAAGTTACACGCCAATAGAGTAGAAACCCATTTTAGAAGCATGGGTGCACAGAGCAGAAGGGTAAACTTTAATGCAGTTGCCAGCGAGTATGCATACTATACGAATAGAGAGAGCGTGCGACCGGCCAATATGTTAGATATCCTTACTGATGGTAATTATTATAACCTATTTTTAACTCCCAATCTTCAAGGGTTTAATCCTGTTTATGAAAATATTTTGCCTTATGGCCAAGCAACGCCAAATAGGCAAGGTGCGCAAGCAGAACTTGGATTTAGAACTAAAGCACAATTAGGTTTATTTACAAGCAATATGCGTGTTTCACGCTACAATGAAATAAGCGGACAAGGCACTATAAATACGAGAAATTTTTCAGAGATTCAATGGGATGCCAATAGTAATATAAACCATTTTTACCATGGCAAACGCAGGCTGAACCTAAGCGTATTTTATCGACTTCAAAATACCCAACGTGAGGGGATAAAAAATATAGAGGAAATACAACTTAATACAAGTCAGGTAAAGCTAGGTGTAGCTTATGAAGTGGTTCCAAAATTACATCTACAAATGGGCTTGTTGTTGGTTCAAGCAAAAGGGAATGAATTTATGCCTACTAGAAATGCGTTTAATCAAGTTGTATTTTTTGAAAGAAGTAATTACAATTTAAATGAAACCTTATTTTTAGGTGGAATAAACTATCAATTTAGCAAACACAATTGCCTTAAAATTCAGTGGCAACAGGTAAATTGGAATAATGAGTTATTGCCACAAAACCAATACGGAATAAATAGACTTTCGGTACTTTATAATTTATTTTTCTAGAACTATGAAAAAGCTTTTAATAATTTTTATTGGGGTTTATTTAATTCTCTTCATGGGTTGTAAAAAAGATACAGCAATTGAAGGCCCAGAATTAATTGATTTATTTGGCGAATTTGCCTTGCTTGAACCTATTCGTGCGTCAGTAAAAACGGTGAATTTTGCAAACCAAGAACAGGTGCTATTTAAGGGTAAATTAAGTATCCGTACTCAGTGGACTGTTGATATAATTGGCTTAAATAGTGGGGCAATAAAAACTTTTACCGGCAACGAAAAAGACTTTAATACATTTCCTATTACTTGGAATGGTACCATTACCTATGCTCCTTTTTTTAGAAAAAATGAACCCTGTGTTGCTCGTTTGCGTTTTGAGAATTATCCTGATACCATTTATTCTGATACGATAACTATCACAGATATTCGTCCAACGCCAAGTGTAGATATTTTAATAGACGATTTTGAAAGTCCGCAAAGGCCTTACAATACTTTTACTGAAGGTCAGCAAACCTTTAATGGAACATCGGTAAATTACCAAGGCGTATCGCCAACAGAAAAAACGAGATTCTATGTACTCGCCGGAAATCGTGGTCCAACGGCCAGTTTATTTTTATGCGGTATGAACCTAAGTGCGCGAGTAAGTCAAGGTTTAGGGTCTAATTATTTTTCATTTGCCACTGAAAATCCGAATAATATTTTTTTCAATGCTTATATATATGGTTGGGGCGATAACAAGCCAGAGTTGAGTATTGAGTTTCAGGAAGACGACAATAAAGATGGTGTTTATCAGCCTGCAGAAGAAGGGGCTTATAATTTTCGTTTACCCATAAATTGGAAGGGTTGGAAATTAGTTAGTTTCTCCTACGGCGATACCCGCATATCTACTTCCGGAGGATTTGGTAATGTAGATAGAACAGGCAAGAAAGATCCTGATAGAATAATTGCAGCTCAGTTTTTACTTTTATCTCAGCCAGGCACCAGTGGCATAACTCGTGTGGGAATTGATTACGCTAATTTCACTTATTATAAACCATTTCAACCCTAATGAAAAGCCTCATTTATTTTTGTTGTGGTTTATTTATGCTAGCTGCATGTGGTGTGCAGATGCAAACACAAAACTTAGTGGATGAGTGGGGAAATACTTATGACCAAGAACAACAACAAGTTTTTACAGATAAGGAAGTATTTAGCAACCAAACGGCAGATGTTTGGGGCTTAGAAAAAACAGATTGTAAGCATTTTAGTAGGATAGATACGCTTGCTTACAAAGGCAAATCGAGCATTAAATTGCAATGGAATAAAACAGGTTCTTGTGCTTGGTTAGGTTTTGGAATTGGTTGGAACGGTTATGCCGCCAAGGATTTAACTCCGGTTATGCAAAATGGCAAGATTACGTTTTTTATTAGAGCAATTAAAGGCACTCAATTTGTGCCTACTTTAATTTTTTTGTTAGAAGATTACAGCGGCATACAAACAGCTACCCTATTTAAAGCTAAATACCTAGAACGATATCCGATAGATGAAGCATGGCAGAAGGTTAGCATACCTTTATCGGGTTTTTTAGAGGCAGCTGGGCCTAAAAGTGATTTTAGCAATATCAAAAGTTTAAATGTGGAATGCCAAGGTGAAGGCGCTATTTTAATAGATGAAATATACATTGAAGAAGGCAGTAAATTAAATGGCGGGGTAAGTAAAAAGTTTGGTCAAACCATTACCCAAACTTTCCCAGCACTAATATTTGAAGATGATATGCAATATGCTTGGGGTTTAGGGAATTATTTGGGCAGAAATATACAAATAGACTCGCAAGTTTATCTCATGGGAAGTAAAGCTTTACACATGCAATGGAATATTACAACTTTACCAAATGTAAACAACCAATTAGGTTTTAATTGGGAACGTTGGCAGGCTATTGCCTTATATGATTCTGTGGTAGCTTATAGCTTAAGTATGTATATTTATGCACCCAACAAATTAAACCTAAATATGCTACAAATAGGCTTTGAATCATATGCTGGAGAGCAGGTAAATATTGGGCTGAACCAAACCTATGTGAGTAATACGGAATTTACAGATAAGCAAGGAAATAAATGGCTAAAAGTACGCATACCTTTAGCTGCATTTGATTGGGAAAAGACGCAATTTAATGTCCAAAAGTTTAAACAATTATTGATAACATTTACGCAAGAAGGAGAGTTATGGATAGATCATATACAATTAGAAAAAAACTAGGTTCGAACCAAATTATTTGGGGCATATTTACTTTATTGTTGGCTATACTATCGTGCAAGCCGGTCAAAGAAAAATTGCCAGAAGAGCGCGCCCAAGCTATTTTAAATGAGATGAGTTTGGAAGAAAAAGCTGGGCAAATGACTCAGCTTAGTATTGAGATGATTTTGCAGGGCAAAGACCAATTTAATTTAACTAAGCCGCATGCCTTAGATACTGTTAGGCTAAAAAAAGTATTGGTAGAAATGGGTGTAGGTTCTATATTAAATGTACCAGGCAATACTTTTACATTAGCCCAGTGGAAAGAAGTGAGCGATGCTTTGCATGCCTATCGGATGCAAACGAGACTTCAAATACCCGTATTGTATGGCATAGACGCGATACATGGCGCTAACTATACTGCAGGTGCAACCTTGTACCCGCAGCAAATCAATTTAGCAGCTAGTTTTAATTCAGATTTGATAGCAGAAATGGCTACCTACACTGCCAATGATGTGCGCGCAAGTGGTCTTGCTTGGAACTTTTCTCCAGTGTTAGATGTTGCTAGAAACCCAAGGTGGCCTAGGTTTTGGGAAACATTTGGTGAAGACCCAATAGTGGCTGCATGTTTAGGATCGAGCATGGTTAAAGCCTATCAAATGCCTTCAAAAAATGGACTGCCCGGAGTAGCAGCTTGTTTAAAACACTATGTTGGTTATGGAGATGCCCGCAGTGGAATGGATAGAACTCCTGCCTATATACCAGAAAGGCAATTGCGCGAAATTTTTTTACCGCCCTTTGCTAAAGCCATTGAGGCTGGCGCCCAAACTATTATGATAAACTCTGGTGAAGTAAATGGCGAGCCTGTTCATGCCAGTAAGTTTTTATTACAAACTATTTTGCGCGAAGAATTAAAGTTTAAAGGGATAACGGTAACAGATTGGGAAGACATTAAAAATTTGTATGAGCGACATAAAATAGTATCAACCTATAAAGAAGCGGTTGCCGTGGCAATTAATGCTGGAATTGATATGGCTATGGTTCCTTTAGATACTTTATTTACGCATTACCTAATTGAAAATGTAAAGGAAGGAAACATTTCAATGACGCGCATAAATCAATCTGTTTTGCGGATATTAACCCTTAAATTTAAACTAGGTTTATTTGAAAACTCACCTGCAAATAGCAGTAAATATGACTCAATTGGTTCAGACCAAAGTAAAAAATTATCCTTGACATTAGCTACACAAAGTTTAGTTTTATTAAAGAATTCTAATCAAGCTTTACCATTATCTCCAACTGAAAAGATTTTAGTTACGGGTGCCAATGCACATTATATAAATGCGTTAAATGGCGGTTGGACACATACCTGGCAAGGTAGAGATACCACTTATAATTCTGAGGTTCCAACTTGTTTGGAGGCATTGCAAAAAATTCATGGGATGGATAAAGTGGTTTATTTACCTGGTAATACTTACGATACCAATTTGTCTGATGAAACATTGCTTGCAGCGGCAAAAAATGTAGCTTCAGTGGTATTATTTTTAGGCGAAGATACCTACACAGAAAAACCAGGAGATATATTGGATTTAGAACTATCTGCAACTCAACAACACCTCATTAAAGTATATAAAAAAGCAGGGAAAAAGGTGATTGTAGTTTTATTGGAAGGAAGGCCTAGAACCTTTGCTAACTTGGAGCCTTTGTGTGATGCTATTATTTTTGCAGGTTTACCTGGAGATGCCGGCGGAACTGCCCTAGCTAATGTATTGTGTGGCCTATCTAATCCCTCAGGGAAATTGCCCTTTACCTATCCAAGATATTCGGGTTTTCATTTAACTTACGATTGTAAATATACGGAGGTGTTGAACAAAGATTTTAAGCCATTGGGCTTTAATCCATTGTTTGAGTTTGGTTCAGGCCTGAGTTATACAGATTATGTTTATAGTAATTTTACTTGTGATAAAGAAAGTTATACGCTTACAGACACTATCAAAATGAATGTTACCATAAGCAATACAGGCGCCATGGAGGGTTTGCACACCGCATTATTTTATAGTAAAGATGAGGTGGCAAGTATTACACCATCGGTAAAAAAGTTGCGTGCATTTCGAAAGATTTTCTTGAAACCAGGTGCAAGTGAAATTGTTTCAATAGAATTACCTGTGCAACATTTAGCATTTGTTGGACTATCAAATAAATGGGGCGTTGAGCCCGGCTCATTTAAACTTTCAGTAGATACCTTAATTCAAAACATAACTATTACCAACAAATGAAATACCTAAAAGCATATATATTTTTAATAGTTGGTTTGAACCCAATTTTTAGCCAAGCACAAGAGTTTTTGCGTTGGAGTGATGAGTTTAATGGGAATAACTTAGATACCAATTTTTGGAGTTACCAGATAGGGAATGGATGTCCTAACTTATGCGGTTGGGGTAATAATGAACTACAATTTTACAAGCAAGAAAATGTGAAGGTTCAGAATGGTATTTTGAATATTTCTGCTGAAAAAGAAACGGTGGGTTCAAATACTTATACCTCTGCTCGCATCAGAACATTAAATAAAGTTGATTTTGCCTCTGGTAGAATTGAAGTACGTGCGCGTATACCTGTTGGACGAGGATATTGGCCAGCGGTGTGGTTTTTGCCATCTGAAAATCATTATGGTATTTGGCCATTGAGTGGAGAAATAGATTTAATGGAAGCGAAGGGTCAAGAACCGCAAACAACGCATGGCACCATTCATTATGGCGCCTACGTACCCAACAATAGATATACCGGTAATACCTATTCTTTGAGCAATGGAAGTTTTGCAAGCGATTTTCATGTTTACACTTTAAAGTGGAACGAAAACGCCATAGAATGGTATGTGGATGATATTTTATATTGTACTAAAACACGCATAAATACCAATCCTTTTTGGTGGCCGTTTGATAGAAATTTTCATGTAATTATGAACTTGGCTGTGGGCGGTAATTTTTTAGGTAATCCAGATACTTCTACGCCTGATACGGCGAGTTTACAGGTAGATTATATAAGAGTTTATCAAGATCTTTCTCAAATTTTTATTAGTGGTCCAGATGCTATTTTACGAAAAGATGTAAACCAGAGTTTTTACACCCAAAAATTGCCGGGCGCCACTTATTTATGGGAGGTTCCAGCAGGGGCAAAAATTAGAAGCGGCGCTATTTTGGATCAGGCTAAAATAGATTGGGGATTAAAAAGCGATTCTATTTTTGTTACCATAACCCATAATGGAAAATCAAAGAAGATAGCAAAATGGGTTCGGGCCCTTCCAGATACTTGTGAGGGATTAATAGATAATTTGGAGAATCTTAGGAGTGTTTATTGGGTGGGTGGCACAGGAACCTTTGCTGGGAGTATTACCAATCCAGCCAAAGATTCTGTGAATAATAGCAATAGTGTAAATAGGTATTATAGAAATTCAGGTGTGCCATACGATGCATTGTTGCTCAAGGCTGATGCTATTAAATCAGCAACAGCATTTGAACTGGGAAACATGGTTCTAAAAATGAAGGTTTATACAACGGCTCCTGTGGGTACAGAATTAAATATAAACTTTGAAAATAGGGCTCGCGCTGGTTCAGATTACCCCATGGGTAGACGTTGTGTTTTGCAAGCGAAAACTACCAGAAGTAGGGCTTGGGAAGAGCTTACATTTAAATTAATTCTTAAGCCTGATCCAAATACTTTAGATGGTAGCATAGACCAATTAGTGATGTTGTTGGCGCCAAATACCAATACGAATGATGTGTATTTCTTTGATGATTTTTACCTAGAGGAAAAACCCTGTAAGGATCTGCAGATAGGCACAAATGAGCTAGAAGGTGGCAATTTCGGAATTAAGGTTTATCCTAATCCGATTACGGATGAATTGCATCTAGATTTGCCTTTTGAGCCCAATGCTTTTGAGCTGTTTGATATGCACGGAAAATCCATTATTTCTGTAAGTAATTTAATAGATTTAAATAAGCAATTGCCGGGTATTTCAAGCGGTATATATTGGTTGCAAGTAGGAAATGAAACTAAACAAGGGCGAGTTAAATTAGTTAAAACACAATAGATTTATGAAGCATGTGCTAGTAATTTGTTTTCTCTTTTTTTTATTTACAGGCGGGGTGTTTGCACAACCAGTAGCTGTTGCCATTAAAACAGATGAAGCAGGTAATTTTACAATGTTCAGAAATAATACACCTTATTATGTAAAGGGTGTAGGCGGACATGTTTATATGGATATTGCACAAGCTTCTGGTGCTAATTCTGTTAGGTTGTGGGGAGCAGAGAATGCAAAGGAGGTTTTAGATGAAGCGCATCAGCGTGGGTTAACGGTTATGCTTGGCTTATGGATGCCACCCGAAAGGCATGGTTTTGATTACAGTGATAAATGGGCTTGTTTGGATCAGTTAAATCAATTTAGAAGCATCGTGAAGCGTTACAAAGACCATCCAGCTTTATTGTTATGGGGTGTAGGTAATGAGGTAGATTTATTTTATACTGATTTTGCTGTTTGGGACGCAGTACAAAACATAGCAGCTATGATTCATGCAGAAGATAAAAATCACCCTACTTGTGTGGTAACAGCTGGTATTGATGCGCCAGAAGTTTCACTAATTAAAGAGAAGTGTAAGGATATAGATATCTTAGGTGTAAATACATATGGTGATTTGCCAGCTTTGGCACAAAAAATTCGTTTGTATGGTTGGAATAAACCCTACATGGTAACAGAATGGGGTCCGAATGGCCATTGGGAGGTGGCTAAAACGAGTTGGTTAGCGCCAATAGAACAAACATCTACAGAGAAGGCAATTACCTACCAAACACGATACCGGGAACATATATTAGCAGATAGTGCCAATTGCTTGGGGTCTTATGTGTTTTTATGGGGACAGAAACAAGAAACAACCCCTACTTGGTATGGTGTTTTTATTGATAATAAATATGGTGAATGTGTGCAGGTATTGCAACAAGAATGGAGCAATAAAACCCCTGAAATGGCAGCACCCAAAATTAAGCAATATCTTTTAAATGGCATGGCAGCAGCGGCTAGTGTAAAGTTGGCCAAGCGATCCATAGTTTCAGTTTTGCTTGATTTAGAACATTCTACAAAAGAAAGTTTGCAATACAAATGGGAGCTTATGCCAGAAAGTGAGTATACGCTTTCGGGTGGAGATGCAGAACGCAAGCCCGATGCCTTGCCTATAAACGTTAACAAAAGCGGTAATTTTTTCACCTTTAAAGCTCCCTCCCAAAGCGGCTCTTATCGCTTGTTTGTTTATGTAATGGATAACAAAAACCAAATTGCTTATGGAAATTTTCCATTTTATGTGAAATAGTATTTTACTAATTTGAAGCGTATAAAAATTGATCCGCTGTTAAATTTATAATTCACAATAATTTTAATTACAAAATTACAGTGCTAGCAAACGCTGCTTTTGTTTAATTTTGTTGAAGTTTTTTGCCTTTTCTTTAAACTAAATATTGGCTGTATTTACTTTAAATGCTAATCGCCTTATTATTTGCAGTTTATGCAAATAATACCTTTTTAGTTTGGAAAAATTGATTTTTTTCATTAAAATAATAAATTTTTTTAAATTTTCGTAATACCTTATTTATGAGCTAATTATTTTTATAAATTTCTTTTTTTTGGACTTTTTTAACCGATTTATTTACAGAAAAGGGAATAATATTAAAAATAAAATTTTTGATTTTAAAACTTAAACAACTAAGCTTGTGTTGATTCTTTTTTTAAATTTATTAAACTAAACAACTTAAACACATGATGAATTTTTTACTAAACATTGTGGCAATTCCGGTAGATGATCCAATTGCTTTCACCTTCTTTACTGGCTACATGGCTATGCTTGCAGCTTCAGTATTTTTCTTCTTTGAGCGTTCAAGCGTTTCTAAAAAGTGGAAATTATCTTTGTTAATTTCTGGTTTAATCACAGGTATCGCAGCAGTACATTACTACTACATGCGTGATTATTATTTGGCTACTGGCCAAAATCCTACCGCATTGCGTTACATCGACTGGACATTAACTGTTCCTTTGATGTGTGTTGAGTTTTATTTATTAACTAAAGCTGCTGGAGCTAAAATTTCATTGTTATGGAAATTATTAGCTGCTTCTGTTTGGATGTTAGTTGCTGGATACATCGGAGAAGCATTTACAGATGGTTCTTCTAGTCATTCAGTAATCTGGGGCTTCTTATCAACAATCGGTTATGTATATATTTTATACACTGCTTGGTTTGGTGAAGTTGCTCAGTTAGCTGAGAAAAGTGGTAACGAAACAGTTGTTAAAGGTGTTCGTATTTTAGCTTGGTTTGTATTAGTAGGTTGGGCTATCTACCCTATTGGTTACATGTGTATGCCAGGTGGTTGGTTAAACACAGGTTTAGGTTGGAGCAGTTCTAACGTAGATTTGTTTTACAACATTGCTGATGCTATCAACAAAATTGGATTCGGTTTAGTAGTTTACAGCGTAGCTGTTGCTAACTCAAACGACTAATTAAATTAAAATATTTCAAAAAAGGCTGCACTTAGGTGCGGCCTTTTTTGTTTTAGCTTAACATCTTCTTTACAAACAAGTATTGTTTTGGTAACGTGTAATTTACCATTTGTTAGCATTGTACTCAGAAATTCACAGATGAATTGAAATACAACAATGTTAACAATTTTTACAAACAAAATATGATTAGTTTATTAAAGAAGAAAGCGCTCTTGCTTGCACTAGCAGCGGGCCTGTCGGGTTTTCTGCAAGCCCAAATTAACATGCAGTTTTCGGGGAGATTTTCTACTGGGTTTTATGATAAAGCAGCAGCAGAAATTACTGCCTACGATGCAGTAACCAAACGCCTATTTATTACCAATGGCCCAGATTCGAGCTTTAAAATAGTGAATGCTAGCAACCCTGCTAACCCTGTTTTAATTAGCTCTATCAGCATCAAGCCTTACGGTATTGACCTTACTTCTGTAGCAGTTAAAAATGGCGTAGTAGCCATTACTGTGATAGATTCTTTGGGCAAAACTGAAAATGGTAAAGTGGTATTTTTTGGCGTAAATGGTAACTACTTAAACCAAGTAGATGTGGGCCCAAATCCAGATATGCTGATCTTTACTCCAGATGGAAAGAAAATACTGGTTGCCAACGAAGGTGAACCTAATGATGGTTATACCATAGACCCAGAAGGTTCTGTTTCTATAATAGATGTTTCGGGTGGCATTGCCGGTTTGAACCAATCAAATGTGCAACGCGCAGGCTTCACCCAATTTAATACCGGACCTATAGATTATAAAATTAAGATTACGGGTAGAATACAATCGGGTGGAAACTTTTTACGTAATTCTACAGTTGCTGAAGATTTAGAGCCAGAATATATAGCTGTTTCTGATGATGGAAATACCGCTTGGGTTACTTGTCAAGAAAACAATTGTTTGGCCGAGTTAAACATTGTTACCGGAACTTTTACCCGTTTAATTCCACTTGGATTTAAGAACCACAATTTGCCTGGAAATGGCTTAGATGCTTCCGATCAAGGTGGTGTTGTAAATATTGCTAACCGTCCGGTTTTTGGTATGTACCAGCCAGATGCCATTGCCAGTTATAAGGCAGGTAATACTACCTTTTTAGTAACTGCTAACGAAGGTGATGCCCGCGCAGATTGGGGTGCAGCCAATGTAGAGGATGTTAGATTTGGAGCCGTAACTTACACAGTAGATACCAATAAATTTGGCGGTGCCGCTGCGGTTGCAGCATTAAAAGCAAACACGGCAATGGGCAGGTTAAATGTTTCTAATAAATACGGTGATTTTAACAACGACGGTTTATTTGATAGTATTTTTTGTTTTGGTGCAAGGTCTTTCTCTATATGGAATGGAACAACAGGCCAATTAGTTTGGGATAGCAAAGACCAATTTGAGCAATTAACCAAAACTTTATTCCCAACAAACTTTAATGCAAGCAGCACCAGCAATACTTTAAAAAATAGAAGTGATGATAAAGGTCCGGAACCAGAAGCCATTACAATTGGTAAAATCTTGGATTCAACTTATGCCTTTATTGGTCTAGAAAGAATTGGTGGTATTATGATTTATAATATTACTAACCCAGCTAATCCTTATTTTGTTCAATACGTAAATACGCGTGTTTTCACGCAAACACCAGGTTTAAACTTGGGTGGCGATTTGGCTCCAGAGGGAATTATTTTTGTACCTGCTAATCAAAGTGCAAACGGTAAACCTATGTTGGTTGTATCTTTTGAAACCAGCGGAACAGTAGTAATGTTCGAGATAAATAGCCGTAGCGATTTTCAATTACAAGTATTGCATTCATCTGATATGGAGAGCAGCGTTAGCGCTACTGTTGATGCACCAAACTTTGCTGCTATTGTAGATAAGTTAGAAGATGAATATCCTAATTCAATTTTACTATCATCTGGTGATAACGTTTTACCTGGTCCATTCCTTTCATCTGGTGAAGATCCTTCGTTACAAACGCCTTTAAGAACCACTGCCGCTTCTTACTATGCAGGCAATGGCAACCAATTGCGCCCTGCCATTGGTAGAACAGATATTGCTATTATGAACGTTATGGGTTACAACGCCTCTGCTATGGGTAACCACGAATTTGACTTAGGAACCACTGAGTTAAACGGACAAATTGGTGTAGATATCAGAAGTAACGGTGCCGATAAAAGATGGATTGGTGCACAATTTCCTTTTGTTAGCTGTAACCTAAATTATTCGCAAGACGTTAACTTAAGCTATCTATTTACTAACCAAATTTTAAGAGATACTGCTTTTAAAACAGCAGCTAATATTACTGCTAACAGCCAAAAAAAGGGTATTGCTCCATCGGTTGTTATTGAACGTAACGGACAAAAAATTGGTGTGGTAGGTATCACTACTCAAATTTTAGCGCAAATTAGTTCGCCGGGTGCTACTACTATGGTAGGACCATCAAGCAATGATATGCCTGCTTTGGCTCAAATTATGCAGCCATTCATCGATTCATTGAGAGTAAAAGAAGGTATCAATAAAATTATTGTATTGTCGCACTTACAGCAAATTAATTTAGAAATTAGCTTGGCTCCACTTTTAAAAGGAGTAGACATTATTATTGCCGGGGGTAACCATGAGTTATTAGCAGATGGTACAGATAGATTAAGAGGCGGACAAGCTGTTTATGGCACTTATCCAATGATGCTAAATAACTTTGATAATGAGCCATTGTTATTAATTAACTCCACTTCTGAGTGGAAATATGTAAACCGTTTGGTTGTTGATTTTGATGTTACTGGAAAAATTATTGTAAGTGCATTAGATTCTACTATCAATGGTGTTTACGCTGCAGATTCGGCTATGGTAACTCAGTTATACGGTTCGTATGCAGCAGGTTTTACTGCGGGTTCTAAAGGACAACAAGTAAGGTTATTATGCGCAGCAGTAGCTAATGTTATCAATTTAAAAGATGGCAATGTATTGGGTAAATCAAAAGTGTTTTTAGAAGGTCGTCGTAATTTGGTTCGAACCGAAGAAACCAATTTAGGTAACGTATCCTCAGATGCTAATTTGTGGTATGCACAACAATATGATCCTGAAGTAAAAATCTCTATCAAAAATGGTGGTGGTATTCGTTCGGCGGTAGGATTTGTAAATGCAGTAGGAAGTAATGTATTACTTGAACCAAACCAAGCCAACCCAGGCGCAGGTAAATTAGCTGGTGATATCTCTCAATTAGACATAGAAAACTCATTGCGTTTTAACAACAGGCTGGTTATTTTGAGCACCAATGTGGGTGGATTACGTAGGATTATGGAGCATGGTTTTGCTTCTACTAGACCGGGATTAACACCTGGCCAGTTTCCTCAAATTGGGGGATTAGCTTTAAGTTATGATACCACATTGGCTTTAGGTAGTAAAATTAGATCTATGGTAACCATAGATGCCAACGGAAACCGTGTGGATACTTTGGTTAGAAATGGTGCGTTGGTAGGTGATACAACCCGCATCTTTAAATTAGTTACGTTAAACTTTTTGGCTAACCCATCTGGCGCAGGATCGCCGATTGGTGGTGATGGTTTTCCTTTCCCTTCTAATACCTTTAACAGAGTGGATTTAGATACTGCCATTAAAACGGTAGGTACATCTAATTTTACAGCAATAGGTGGTGAGCAGGATGCCTTTGCCGAATTTTTACAAGCTAAACATGCAACGGCTCAAACAGCATATGCGGTTAGAGACACTAATTTGTTTGGAGATAGAAGAATTCAGTTATTGAATACAAGACCAGACGCTATATTCCCTGAAACTAATCCTGCTAGAACTATTTTAGCTGCCAGAAACACTGCACCAAATCAATTGGTAAGAGTACGTGGTGTGGTAAGTAGAGCTTGGGGTAGATTTATATACATACAAGATGCAACAGGTGGTATTGGTGTGCGCCAAAGCAGTGGTGCAATGGTAGATGCCATAACTGCTGGAAATCTTGTTAAAGGAGATAGCGTAGAAGTAATTGGTTTACGTAATGAGTTTAATAACTATGCACAAATACAATTAAACACGGGTGCTTATTCTGGAGTTAATACTGTTGTAAAATTAGGTTCAGGCAAAACTGTAACACCAGTTGTAGTAACTGTGAAGCAATTATTAGCTAATGCTGAATTGTATGAAAGCGTTTTGGTTAGAATAAATGGCTTACGTACTGCTGCTACTGGAAATTTTGCTGCTAGTACTAATTACACTATTTGGGATGGAAACACCGTTGGTGATACTACTTTATTACGCGTAATTGCCGCAGCAGATACTGAAATGGAGGATGCTCCAGCTTTAGCTATACCTACAGATACTTTTACTTTTGAAGGAATAGTGGCTCAGTTTTGTAGCAGTCCGGCCAATAATTGTGGCTCAGGCTACCAATTATATGGCGTAAGAAAAGCAGATGTTATTTTTACACCTCCTACTTTAAAGCCGTTTAATTTGCTTACACCAGCTAATAACGCTTCGGTGTTTGTAACTGCCGGCAGTACAGCACCTGTTGAAA
Organism: Chitinophaga pinensis; assembly: GCA_945860865.1. Classification (GTDB taxonomy): domain Bacteria; phylum Bacteroidota; class Bacteroidia; order UKL13-3; family UKL13-3; genus B1. The sequence goes on from CAMARW010000001.1 coordinate 154,196, forward strand.
TTAAATTTGGTTCAGCCAAATTACCTGCAGCCAGATATAAGTGGAAAGCAGCTTTAGCCGCTGGTAGTTTAAATATGCCTTTGCTAACCTTAAATACAGATAAAAACGGAGCAGATACAGTGCTAACTTTAATAGCTGGAAATGTTGATGCTTTATTGGCTTCATTGGGATTAAATAAACGTGATTCTGTGCTTTTAAAATGGACAGTATACGCTTATAATGGATCAGATTCATTAATGGCCACAGAAGAGAGATTAATTACTCTTGGTAGAAACCGTACATTGAGTGCATTTAACTTATTAAATCCAATGAATAATGCGCGTGTAGTGGTAGAGAAAGCCAATACTACACCGGTAATCATTAGCTGGCAAACTTCAAATACTGCTACTAAATATACTTGGTTTTTAGATGTGCCAAGTGGTAATTTTAGTAAGCCAGTTGTAAAATTAAATGCTGATTTAAACGGAGCCGACAACCAATTAACTTTAACTAGTGGTGCTATAGATGCAGTGGCAGAAGCTGCTGGTGTGGTTGCGGGCGATAGTATTAATTTAAAATGGACTGTTAAGGCTTATGAAGGAACAGATTCTTTGTTTGCTGCTGCACCATTTAATATTAAAGTTGTAAGAGCTAAGTTGGTTGGTTTAAGTGAGAAAGATTACGCGCAAGTAATAACACTTTATCCTAATCCGGTTAACAATTATTTAAAGATTAACTCTGGTATAGATTTAAATGGTTCACATTACGAAATAGCCACTTTAGATGGAAAACAAGTAATGAATGGTACTTATACAGGTGAAGAAATTTCTTTAATTGGAATGCAAAGTGGTCTTTACATTATTAAGATTACCTACGGGCAAAGTGCTATCTACAAAAAAATAATAAAAGAGTAGATTCAATTTAATTGGAGATAAAAAAGGGGGAACAACTAGTAAAGTTGTTCCCCCTTTTGTGTTTTAAATAGCTTTTGATTAAGGCGCATTACTCCACCTAAATTTTGTTGCTGAGCTTATTAAACCTTAGCTATAAACCAATCAAAAATGGCTGTTAACACTTTTGTTTCTGATGCATCAAATAGGGTTGCTTTTACTTGCAACTGTGCCCTACCTTTCTGATTTAAATCTTGTAAAAATTGTTCTTTATCTATCTCCACAAATTGCACTTGAGATTGTAACAAACCCAAGGCAGGTTTGTGGTATTTGGCCTCAGTTTTTCTAACCATGGGGGCTAGGTTAAAGCCTACATGAGAAAATTCTCGCAATAAAAATTCGCCTGCACTAGCTTCGGCTAAGGTAAGCTGAACACAAGCATGGTAATTGCCCAAGTGGTTTAAAAAGGAGGGCTGTTCTGCTATTTCAAAAATATAGGCATTATTAGCTGCTTTTTTAATTTGCAGCATTTGATGAAATGGAATTTTTAATACGTCCATATTATCTAGTTAATTGGCGGCAATTCATTTCTTTCTTTTTGCGCCTCTTTGCGTTTTACATACAAAAATAAACTTTCCACTTTGGTTCTAGCCCAAGGTGTTTTGCGCAAGAACTTTAGGCAAGAATTAATACTTGGGTTGTGCTGAAAACAATTGATATTTACGGCTTCTCCCAAATATTCCCAACCTTTGGTAACAACCAAATACTCCATAATATCTTTGAGTGCTATACCATGTAGTGGATTGTTCTTTTGTTTATTTTCTTCCATCCACCTATTTCTTTTTCTTCATTGGGTTATCTTCTGTACTTTGTCCGCGCACTGCTGTCTTGGCTTTAAACAATTCTATGCGGGTAGGAGTGGCGGTGGCAGGCCAAGTGTTGTTAGCTTCATTAATATCGGCAGTTTCTTTAAAAGGGTCTATCAAAATAGCGCTCACTTTTTTAGATTTAGCAAAGGTTTTTACTACCTTGTTTTCATCTTTACGCCAAATATAAGCACTAATCCTATCTACTTCTTTACTACCATCTTCAAATTGCCATTCAATAATAACCGGCATCACTAGTCCGCCCTTGTTACTTAAATGCAACTCATAATAATAATTACCAGCATAAACATTTAGCTCTTCTTCGTTTACTACACTAATATTCTCGTAGCGATTAACGGTTTTAGTTGTTTCTGGCTCTTCTTCTGGTTTATAATAATAGTAAAAATCGCGCAAACTGGTGTCTTGGTCAACCAAAAATAATTGTCCGCTTTCTTTATTTCTTAAGCGCGAAACATGGATGTATTCTACTTTATTTTTTTTGCCTCCACGCTTTACCGTTTCATTGCGTTCTAAGGCTTTTTCTGGCTTGCTAACTTGTATTACTGAAACGCTATCTAAGGCTATATCAACCGGTTCTATATCGTAAAACCAACCACGCCAAAACCAATCTAAATCTACACCCGATGCATCTTCCATACTTCTAAAAAAATCTGCGGGAGCTGGGTGTTTAAATGCCCACCTGCGGCAATATTCTTTAAAGGCATAATCAAATAACTCTCTGCCCATAACTGTTTCGCGCAAAACATTTAATGCTGTGGCAGGTTTGCCATAAGCGTTTGAACCAAATTGATTGATGTTTTCGCTGTTGGTCATGATGGGTTCTAACTCATCTTTGGGTAGTTTCATATAGTCTACAATTTTGTGAGCAGGACCTCTGCTGCTGGGGTAATTATTATCAAAAGCTTGCTCGGTTAAAAACTGAACAAAAGTATTTAAGCCCTCATCCATCCAACTACAATTGCGCTCATCGCTGTTAATAATCATAGGGAAGAAATTATGTCCTACCTCATGAATAATTACGCCTAACATGCCGTATTTGGTTCGTTCTGCGTAGGTGCCATCTTCATCGGTTCTACCAAAATTAAAGCAAATCATGGGGTATTCCATGCCACTGGCTGCTTCTACGCTAATGGCCACTGGGTATGGGTAAGGAATAGTAAATTTAGAGTAGGTTCTTAGGGTATGTGCTACTGTTTTAGTTGAGTATTTTCTATATAAAATGTATGCCTCTTTAGGGTAATAACTCATGGCCATTACCGGTTTGTTTGCAATAGGAACAACCATGGCATCCCAAATAAATTTGCGCGAACTTCCCCAGGCAAAATCGCGTACATTTTGTGCTTTGTATTTCCAGGTTTTGTAAGCTTTTAAATCGGTATTTGGGTTTAGTTCTTTGTATTTTGCTTCTTCCAATGTAACCACTTCTATGGGGTCTGTTGTAATATTTTGTTCACTAGAAATAGTGTTTTGAGCTTGTTTCCAGCGGGCTAATTGGGCCGGACTTAATACCTCTGCATAATTGCTACAAGTTCCGGTAGAAGCCACAATATGGTCTGCGGGCACTTTCATGTTTACCTCAAAATTGCCAAACACCAACGAAAATTCACCTCTTCCGGTAAATTGCTTGTTGTTCCAGCCTTGGTAATCGCTGTATACACACATTCTTGGGTACCATTGAGAAATGGTAAAGGTACAATTACTGTCTGAACCAAATCGCTCATAACCGCCTCTGCCGCCAATTTTCATTCGCTCTGGAATTTTATAATTCCATTTGATGCGAAAGGCTATCTTTTGTTTAGACTTAAGTGGCGTAAGCAAATCAATACGCATCATGGTATAGTTGATGGTATAAGATAAAGGCTTGCCTAAGGTATCTGTAACCGATAAAATATTAACGCCATATCCTGCCAAATTTTTCTGCGGATTTAATCCGTCAAGTTGCGATGTGGTTAAGGGTTTATAAAGCTTATTGCCATCAAAGAAATTTGATTCTGCATTGGGTTGGTGCTGGTTTTCATCTAGCTGTAACCATAAATAAGTAAGCACATCTGGAGAATTATTGTGGTAAGTTATTACCTCATCGCCATGTAAACGCAAATCTTGCTCGTCTAAAAAAGCATTTATTTTATAATCTGCTTGTTGTTGCCAATAGCCGGCTCCTGGAGCACCAGAGGCTGTTCTGTAAGTATTGGCATCGGGCAAAATGGTGCTCAATTGTTCAAATTTGTTTCCATGATTTGAATTGGGATTATTGCGTAAATTCTGCGCAGAAACCAAGTTTAGGTTCAAACCGAAAAGAACCATTGATAGTATATATTTTTGCATAGTATAGATTAAATAATTGCCGAAAAGCGCTCTGCCATTAGCCATAAACTGAGTATGGCACCTAAAATAGATAGTAATTGTTTTTGCAGAACTTCTTTTTTTGGCGCCATTAATTTTAAGCTTGTAGTAAGGATAAGCAAGGCAATAATAATAAAAATTTGTCCAAGTTCTAGTCCAAGGTTAAATGCCAGTAGCGGCATTGCTAGGCTGTTTGTTTCGCCCAGCAAGGAGCGTAGTAAAAAAGAAAATCCCAAACCATGAATAAATCCAAAGCATAAAGTAAGGGCATAATTGGTTTGTAGCGAAAGCGGATTTTGTTTGTAAACGGCAATAATATTTTGAATAGCCGTAATAAAAATGCTGAGCGGAATTAAAAATTCTATCAAGGCAACATTGGGTTTAAACCAGCCCATAACCGCAATGGCTAACGAAAGACTATGGCCCAGCGTAAAAGAACTAACTAGCCACAATAAGGGCATTTTGTGTTGCCAAGAAAAAGGGATACACAGCACCCATAAAAACAGGATATGATCATACCCATTTATATCTGCTATATGTGCTAAACCGGTTTCAAACCAAACCCAAAATTCTTGCATGCTTTTTATATATTTGAAACGTGCAAACTAAAAAAAAATATCTAAATCTGATACTGCTCTGCTTGCTGCTTATTATTAGTTTTGGGTTTAACACTAAAAAACATCCTTTTTATTTGAGCGTAACAGAGTTAACTATCAACTCGCAATCAAAAGAGGTAGCACTTAGTTGTAAAATTTTTACCGACGATTTGCAATTGGGCCTGCATCAAATGCATAATAAAGCCATAAACCTTGAAAAACATAGTCGCCTCAACGATTCTTTATTGGCCATTTTTGCACGTAAAAACCTGCAAGTTTTTGTTGGTAATAAACCAGTATTATTTACCTATTTGGGCTATGAAATTATAGAAGAAGCGGTTTGGTTTTATTTAGAAGGAGCTTTACCCAAAGGTACTATCTCTGAGGTGCGTGTGCAGAACAATATTTTATGTAACGCTATAACTAGCCAAAGCAACTTGGTTCATTGCACGTTGAATAAAATGCGCCAAAGTCATAAACTAAATTGCCCAGAGAAGGAGTTTGTTTTTAAGTTTTAAACCCTTCTGCAACATCTGTTACATAGTACTTTTTTTTAGAGGGTCATCTTTGCTGCACCAAAAATAATAGTACTATGCAAAATTTAGCACAAGAATTTGCCAATGGCAAATTAAAAATTGTAGATGTTAGAACGCCTCAAGAGTTTATGGGCGGACATGTAGCGGGAAGTATAAATGTTCCTTTAAATGAGTTGCCAGAGCGAATGAATGAACTTAAATCTATGGAAAATATTTTGTTATGTTGTGCCTCGGGTGGCAGAAGTATGCAAGCAACGGATTACCTGCGCAACAATGGAATTGATTGCCAAAATGGAGGTTCATGGTTACAAGTAAATTTTGAATTAACCGCGTAATATGAATATATTTTCAATAGAAAATCTGAAGAGTCATTGGAGCTTTATCAAGATTTTTAAGGTTGCTTTGGCACTTATGGTTTTGGTTCAGGCCTATATGGCAAATGAGCCTTTTTTAGCAATATTTGCTTTGTTTTTTATGGGACAAACCATACTTAATGTAGGCTGCGGATCGCCGGCTGGTTGTGGTGTACCTAGCACAAATAAAATAGAAAAATCAACAGAAGACATTACTTTTACCGAGGTAATTTCAAATAAAAATGAAAAATAATATGAGCAGGATAAATCAAAAATTGGGTGTTTTGTTGGCAATAGTAGTGGTATTGTTTAGTGCTTGTTCGCAGCAAAGTAGCAAGGGCGGCAAGGTTTCTCCAGATGAGTTTGAGAAGTTAATTACTAGCACGGATGGTGCGCAAATTATAGATGTGCGCACGGCAGAAGAATATGCTTCTGGACATGTAGCTAAAGCAGTTAATATGGACATTAATGCGTCAGATTTTGAACAAAAAATAGCTGCTTTGGATAAAGCTAAACCTGTTTTTGTTTATTGTTTATCGGGGGGTAGAAGCGCAGGTGCTGTGTCTATGATGCAAAAATCTGGTTTTACTACCATTTACGAAATGCCTGGCATGATTGCCTGGAACAGCGCCAATAAACCGGTTGAAACTGTTGAATCTGTTGCTGGTCCAAAGGTAAAGGGTTTAACCGAACCAGAATACTTAGAAACAGTAAAGAGCGATAAATATGTTTTGGTAGATTTTAATGCCGTTTGGTGTGGCCCCTGCAAAAAATTAACGCCTATCTTAGATAAAATTGCCGAAGACAAAAAAGATAAATTGATACTCCTTAAAATTGATGCAGATGAAAATCCTGAATTATTGCAATCTAAAGGCATAGAGGGTATTCCTTACCTAGAACTTTATAAGGATGGCAAATTGGTATGGAGTTACAAGGGTTTTATTAGCGAAAGCGAAATATTGGCTCAAACGAAGTTATAGCGAATAGGGTCCAGATTCTGGACTCTTTATTCAGAAATAGTATGAAACTCAATATCTGGGTAATCGTTTTTAGATAAAGTTACATTCCATTCGCTTTCGGCTAAGAATACGGGGTTGCCTTCTTTATCGTGCACAATGGCGTAAGATTTTCTATGCATAAAGGTGTCGAGCATTTTTTTATCGCTGCAAGTTACCCAGAACGCTTTCCAAAATTTAAGCGGAATAAAAGCACATTTTGCGCCATATTCATGTTCAAGTCTAAATTGAATTACTTCAAATTGTAGCTCGCCCACGGTGCCAATTATTTTTCTATTTCCTGGATTTTGAATAAACAACTGCGCCACACCTTCTTCGCTTAATTGCGAGATACCCTTTTCTAGCTGTTTAGTTTTCATGGGGTCGCGGTTTTCTAACTCCTTAAAGATTTCGGGCGAAAAGCTGGGAATTCCTTTAAAATGGAGGTTTTCTCCTTCTGTTAAGGTGTCGCCAATTTTAAAATTACCGCTATCGTATAAACCAATTACATCGCCCGGATATGCCTCACTGGTAAGTATTTTTTCGTTGGCCATAAAGGTGGCAGGGTTGGCAAATTTTAGCTTTTTGTTGGTACGCGTGTGGTAGTAAAACGTATTGCGTTCAAACTTGCCAGAGCATATACGCATAAAGGCAATTCTATCTCTGTGGTTAGGGTCTAGGTTGGCGTGTATCTTAAAAACAAAACCGCTTAGTTTGGGCTCATCTGCGGCCACCATGCGCTCTAGCGCTTCGCGGTTGCGCGGACTAGGAGCAATTTCCAAGAAAGTTTCGAGTAATTCTTGTATGCCAAAATTATTAATGGCCGATCCAAAAAATACAGGAGCCAACAAACCACTTTGATACAATTCGATATCAAAGGGTTCAAAAACACCGTTTATTAAATCAACATCTTCACGCAGTTTTTGCGTGTCTTTTATGCTCACATAATTTAAAATCTCGTCACCGTTAACATCGGCAATGTTTATTACCTCATCTGCCAGTTGGGTTTTGTTCGATTCAAATAAATTTAAGCTGTTTCTATATAAATTATATACACCCTTAAAAGTGGCACCTTGGTTGATAGGCCAAGTGAGTGGCCTAGTTTGTATGTGCAGGGTTTGGTCAATTTCTTCAATTAAATCAAAGGGGTCTTTCCCCTCGCGGTCCATTTTATTAATAAAAATAATTACCGGAGTATTGCGCATGCGGCAAACTTCTACCAAACGTTTGGTTTGCTCTTCTACCCCTTTCACAGAATCTATCACTAAAATCACACTGTCAACCGCCGTTAAGGTTCGGTAAGTATCTTCTGCAAAATCTTTGTGGCCAGGTGTATCTAAAATATTTACACGCTTATCTAAATATTCAAAAGCCATAACCGAAGTAGCTACCGAGATACCACGTTGTTTTTCTATTTCCATAAAATCGGAAGTAGATGTTTTCTTTATCTTGTTACTTTTAACAGCGCCTGCCACCTGAATGGCTCCGCCAAATAATAGAAACTTTTCTGTTAAAGTTGTTTTTCCCGCATCTGGGTGAGAAATAATCGCGAAGGTTTTTCTCTTATCAATTTCTTTTTTAAGACTCATGTGTGTTATAATTGCCTAACTTGGCGCCAACAAAGGCTTTAAAGTTGGCCTGCGAAAGTATTGCTTTTCAATCTTTTTTCTAGATTAGTAATTCAACATCGTAAAATGTTGACTTATATAAATTGTATTACTTTCAACCCATACTTAAAAATTAAATAGCTTATTATGCTAATGGTAAGTAATATAAACAAAGCTAGTTTCCATGGTTTCACCCTTTTTTTGCTAAAGGGGTCGTTTAGGTTTAATTCTGCATCAATGGGCATGCTGGCTATTTGAGTAAGTAGGTTTCCAAATTTAATATTTACTGTAGCGCGTGCATTAATTGCCCATCCATTGGCATCTAGAAGTGGAGCTAAATTACGCTTCCTTAGTTTAAGATAAGCTATAAGCATAGAGGGGCCAGATATAAGTAATATGATACCCAAAATAGCCAAAGGTATTTTCCACCAAATAAGGGCCATAAATCCACCAATAAGCGATGCTAATGCACCTCCTAAGGCTCCAAGGGCTAAACTTATAGCAGCAAAAATTCCTACAAATTTGCCAATATCAAAAGGTGTTGCTGGCGCAGTGGGTTTTTCTGCACTTTCTTTTGCATTTTCTGTGGCTTTGATAATTTTATTGTTGGCTTCAAGCTGCTCCTTATTATCTTGTGCTATTGCAAAATTATTAACTTGTGTACTTATAAAGTTTGATATCTTTCTGTAAGGCGTAAAAAAGGCTTGTCTTATACTAATAGGGTTGTCTATAATTTTTATGATGGTAGCATCCCAATCTTGCCCACTTCTATCGTAAAACAAAGCGTTTCTTCCTACAATTAAATTATCTATATCGCCATTGGTAAGGGCGGCTACAATAATCATTTCTTCAGAAGTTGATTTAGAGACACATTTACAATAAATCAAAAACATACCACTAAAACTTACCAAAGCATTATGCCTATCCATATCGTTTACCTTTAAACATAAATCACAACTTCTTTGGTCTATAAAAAGGGTGCCCGATTGAAAAATTGCTTTTTTGCCAGGTAAGTAAAAATCATTAAAGCTTACAAAATTCCTTAGTAGTGTAAATAAGTCTCTGTTATAATGAGCTAATTTATTAACAAGCATAATACTTTCTGCCTCTTTGTTTAGGGCAGAGTCTTCAATCATTAGTTGGGCTAATTCTGCCCTATAATTACTGTGCAGAATTTCCTTTATTCTAAACATGCCTAATGTGGCCACTTCATTTCCTGTTTCTTTATTGCGCCATTGCTCATAGCCAGTAAAGGTAACTTTGAGCGCATGCCAAGCAGTTTCTGTAAGGGTTTCTTGGTTCGAACCAAATAGGATTTGCGAAAATTGCTTCAGTTCATTTTGCCAAATGGGATTAATGCCCACCTTTAAGTTAAGTGCCTTGCCTGCTTCAATTTTAGCTAATGGATAATTGCGCATTTCATCCATTTTAAAGTTTAAATCTTCATTCGCAATGTCTGCCACACGGGCATTTAATTGGTTAAGTATGTTAGTTGTTTCTGGGTCAAATGCAGCTAAATTACACCTTAAAAAGAAATCATCTATTTTAGATTTTACAGCTAAATAAGCTTGGTGCGCATTTGGTGTATCTATGCCAAATGGCATTATTTCGGAGGCCTTTTCTTGTGCTTCTATTTGCCATGAATAATAGTTTTCACAGGCCTCAAAAAAAGTTTGAAGCAGTTCCAAATCTATTCCATATTTACCGCCTCTATCTTGTTTTGAACCCACAGTTAAGCAGATTTCTTCGATTAATTGCTGTAGCTCATTGCGGCGCGTGCTGTCTGTAGTGATAATGCCATCTCCATTAAAAGATGTGCCAGCAAAAATCTTCACAATATCTAGGGTGTCTTCAATGGCAATGTAATCTTGATCCCTTTTTCCAAGGTTATTTAAAATTGTTTTGGCACTTGCGTAAATCTCTTTGCCTTCAATTGTTTCTGTATTAATGGCGTCTAAATAAAGGTAACTAGACCCAGCTAATAAATCATCTGGGTTTTTCAACAGGTTTAATACCCATTTTACAGCCGCTAAAATTTCGGGAACCCTAATTTTTTGGTCATTATTGGTATCAATTAATTGCAGGGTTTGTGGATCAATTTCTAATCCATTTACTGGGCAGCTTAGGGCTGTCCACAGTTTTTGATCTAATGTTTCTAAGGCCAATAAATCTGCACCCGAATCTAAATTAACGCGCTTAACTCCGCCAATGGTGGCGAATCGCCAAATATGATTGTTGGTTTCCATAGTAAATTCTTATTTGGCCTGAACCAAATTATCAGAGCAAGTTAATCTTTGCTGTTTAATTAGACAAATTTGGTTTTTGCTTGTTTGTGTTTATCGGTGTTTACTAGTTTTTCTACACGTCTTTTTACAAAGATTATCATGTGTATAATTATAGGCATAAATTAAGTATTAGTAAAAGAAAATCAGTGCTTTATAAAGTTATTGGTGCTTTTACAGCTTAATAGTGCTTCTTATTTTAGGATTTTAATAGCTGTTTTTATCCAATATAAGGGGGCATATTTTTCGATGTTTACTAATTTTAGTACAAGGGTGTTTACTAATTTCGCTACATTTGCGTTTACTAATATTGTTCCGGTTTTAAATACTACATTTATAACCTATTTTTAAACTCAGTTTGGTGTATAATTAATTAAGAATGGCAACTTCAAATTCCCTTTTTGCGGAAGCATTAAAAGTGCTAAAAAGTATTCAAGATAATGCTGTTGTTGGGATTCATACTACTGATATTCCCAAAGACATTTATCGTAAAATATTGCTTAAAGAGGGCTTTTTGCGTGAGGTTACTAAAGGTTGGTATATTGCTTGCAATCCAGCCGAAAAGTATGGCGAAACCAGCTCTTGGTATAGCTCTTATTGGGATTTTATAGGGCAATATTTAAATCATAAGTATGGAGATAATTGGTGTGTATCCGCCGATCAGTCGGTTTTGTTACACGCAGGTAATTGGTCTGTACCCCAACAACTATTTGTTCGGTCGCCGCTTGGAAACAATAATCCTACGCCGCTCCCCAATCGAATATCTTTGTTTAATTTGAAAACTGCTTTGCCTCCAACTTATCAAATGTTGGTGATTAGGGGAATAAGGGTATATAAGTTACAGTCCTCGCTCATATATAGCACTCCATCATTGTATGCTCACAATCCCATAGATGCGCGCACTGCTTTATCTTTAATAAGGGATGCTTCTGAGGTTTTGCCTATATTGTTGGAGAATGGTCATACCACCATTGCAGGTCGTTTAGCAGGGGCTTTCCGAAATATTAAGCGAGAATCTATTGCCAATCAAATTTTGGATACCTTTAAGCAAGCGTATTATGAAATGAGAGAAGATGATCCGTTTGCAACTAAGTTAGCCATTGATTTTAATTCGAGAGAGCGTTCTCCTTATGCCACACGTATTAGGCTCATGTGGATGGAAATGAGGGAGGTGGTGATAGCACATTTCCCTCCTGCACCTGGTTTACCTGCAAGTAAAGACGATTTTATTCAGTCGATTGAAGATATTTATATTACCGATGCCTACCATTCTTTATCTATCGAAAAGTACAAAGTTACTCCTCAATTAATTGAAAAAGTAAGTTCTGGAAAATGGGATGCCAAGGAGAATGAGCAAGATAAACAGCAAAAAGATGCCATGGCTGCAAGAGGATATTATCAGTGTTTTCAGTCGGTTAAAGGATCTATACATGCCATTTTAGAGGATGCTAATGCGGGTGCGCAAGTAAATAAGGATCATGCAAAATGGTACAGAGAATTGTTCGACCCAAGCGTAGCCTCGGGCTTATTAAAAGCTTCGGATTTGTCGGGTTACAGAAACCACCAAGTATATATAGGAAACTCTAAACATGTACCCCTTCCTGTAGATGCCATGCGCGATGCCATGCCAGTGCTTTTTGAGTTATTAGAACAAGAGCCGGAGGCTTCTGTGCGTGCCGTATTAGGGCATTTTATTTTTGTTTTTATTCATCCATATATGGATGGCAACGGGAGAATTGGAAGATTTCTAATGAATGCTATGTTGGCTTCTGGTGGGTATACCTGGACGGTTATTCCGGTAGAATCGAGGAATGAATATATGTACACTTTAGAAAAAGCAAGTGCCGAACAAAACATTGTGCCTTTTGTTAAATTTCTGGCCTATTTGGTTACAGAGAGTTTGTCTGGTAACGTGGTGGCAGAACTTCCAGCTTATTATAGTCGAATGAATGATTAACTTTTGATTTACTTATTCTATACCAATACTAGTGCGCTTCACCTACCTTTGCGACCTTAAATTACAGAAATTTTGAAGTTTGATATTACAAGTATACATCTACCCATAACTGCCATTGTTTCTGATGTTAAAACGCAGTTATTAAATCAAAATACGCTTTTGGTTCAAGCCCCGCCTGGAGCTGGTAAAAGCACCATATTGCCGCTCGCTCTCTTGGATGAACCTTATTTGCAAGGAAAGAAAATTATAGTTTTAGAGCCTCGCCGTTTGGCTACGCGTAGCATTGCTTATCGTTTGGCAGAGCTATTAAACGAAGAGATTGGTGAAACGGTAGGCTATCGCATTCGTTTCGAAAGCAGGGTAGGTCCAAACAATAAAATTATAGTGGTTACAGAGGGCATTCTTACGCGTATGCTGCAATCTGATAATGCATTGGAGGAGGTAGGCTTGGTTATTTTTGATGAGTTTCATGAGCGTAGCATTCATGCCGATTTATCTTTGGCTTTATGCAGAGAATCGCAGCAAGTTTTAAGGCCAGATTTACGCATTCTTATTATGAGCGCAACTTTAAATGCGCAGGCTATAAACGAACAATTGCAAGCGCCTGTTTTAACCAGTGAGGGCAAACAATATCCGGTAGATATTTTCTATGCGGGCGAGCAAGATGATAGGATGCTGCCAGAAATGACAGCACGTTTGGTGCTAGAAGCAGCTAAAAAACATGTGGGCGATATCTTGGTATTTTTGCCGGGTGAAGGAAATATCAGAAAAACAGCAGAATTACTGCAATCAGGTACGCGCGAGTTTGCCATTCATCCTTTATATGGCATGTTGCCGCAAGCCCAGCAATATGCCGCTATTATGCCCAATAAATCGGGTAAAAGGAAACTTGTTTTGGCTACTTCCATTGCCGAAACAAGTTTAACTATTGAAGGGGTTAAAATTGTAATCGACTCTGGCTTTAGTAAAATGCAACGGTTTGATCCAAAAAGTGGTTTGAGCCGATTGGAAACGATACAAATTGCCAAAGATTCTGCCGATCAACGTGCGGGTAGGGCAGGTAGGTTAAGTGCAGGTGTGTGTTATAGAATGTGGACACCCGCTACGCAAGCTCGCTTACAAGCGCACCGTGTGCCCGAAATTATGGAGGCAGATTTAGCACCCTTGTTGCTCGATTTAGCTCAGTGGGGAATAACAGAAATTCATCAGCTTAATTGGATCAGCCAGCCCCCAAAAGCACATGTGGCACAGGCAAAAGAGGTATTGGAGCAAATTGGGGCTTTGGCCAATAATAAAATTACTGAGCATGGTAAACAAATTCACCAGTTGGCTTGTCACCCTCGGATTGCCCACATGCTGCTTTTAGCGCCCAATTTAACTGCCAAACAATTGGCTTGCGATGTGGCTGCGGTACTCGAAGAAAGAGATCCGCTGGGAAGAGATGCGGGTATAGATATTAATTTAAGGGTGGAGGCGCTGCGCCGCGCTAGGCAAAATAATATGCTTAGTAAAGGATTTAGTAGAATAGAAAAAGTAGCAGAATCGTATCGTAGGCTGTTGGCAATTGATGCAAACAATGGTGCGTATGATGCTTTTGAAACGGGACTGTTACTAGCGTATGCTTATCCAGAGCGTATTGCATGTGCTAGGGTTGGCAATAATGCCCAGTTTCAATTGGCTAATGGCAAAATTGCTGCGGCCGGACACAGAGATGATTTGGCACATGAGCCTTGGTTGGCGGTTGCTAATATGGATACGCGGGATGGTTTGGGTAAAATCTTTTTAGCTGCTCCGCTTAATCCTACCGATTTAAGGAGCCTGGTTAAAACAGTAGAGGTTGTTACCTGGGATACTAGAAAAGGGGGCTTAATAGCTAGCACAGATTTGCGTATTGGGAGCATTGTTTTGCAATCTAAACCATTGGCACAGGTAGATAAAAATTTAGCCGTGAATGCGATTTGTAAAGCCCTACAAAATGAGGGTAAGCAATTACTTGATTTTGATGACCAAGTAACCCAACTCCAAAACAGGATATTGAGTTTAGGTATTTGGAACCCCGAAGAAAATTGGCCAAATGTGGGTTCTGAAAATCTATTGCAAAACCCGGCATTATGGCTGGCACCATTTTTACTAGATGTAAAGCGCATTGATGATTGTAAGAAAATTGATTTGGTTCAGGCCATATTAAGTATTTTACCCTATGAAATGCAGCTTAAGTTAAACACCTTAGCTCCTGCAAAAATAACTGTTCCTAGCGGTTCGGCTATTGCTATAGGCTATTTTGAAAGGGGCGAAACGCCGGTGCTTGCAGTTCGTTTACAGGAGGTGTTTGGCTTGCCAGATACACCCAAAATAAATGCCGGCAAAACAGCAGTCGTTTTACATTTGCTTTCGCCCGGGTTTAAACCTGTGCAAGTTACATCAGACCTCAGAAGCTTTTGGGATAATACCTATCATGAGGTTAAAAAAGAGCTTAAACGCAGGTATCCAAAACATGCTTGGCCAGACGATCCATGGAGTGAGAAACCGGTGGCAAAGGGTAAGCCTCGAACTTAGGCGGAATTATTGCCGTATTTAGATTAGAAAGTGCGCCTTAGTGCTGTTATGTAAATTACACAATGTAAACGCATTGCATATTATTATTAAATATAAATAGAATTTTTTTGGATAAATGATACTAAATCTTAATTTTGCCCTCCCCTAATGGTGCGGTAGCTCAGTCGGTAGAGCAAAAGACTGAAAATCTTTGTGTCGGGGGTTCGATTCCCTCCCACACCACAAATAGAAAACAAAAAGCCCTGAATATTAAGTTATTCAGGGCTTTTTTATTGGTTTACCAATATCATTTAATGGGTAACTGAAATAAACGGATTCTGCCAGACATACTTAATGACTGTTTTACAATTAATTTAGGTGATAAATAAATCACAAATTGGTTATTGAAGACTTTATTACCAAAAAAATGAAAATGTTTAACACAAATTATTTTCGTTTTACTGAGATTGTTTAAAACTTAAAATTTTTTTAGGAAATTATATTAAATGCAAATTTTTATTACATTTGGTAAATTTTAATATCAAAAATAATATAAATAACATGAAATATTTTTTCACAACTTTATCTTTAATCACACTTACCATTGTAGTAAATGCTCAGACCCAAAAAGATAGAATGCGAATTATGATAGGTATTGGTGCACCCAATATACCTGCTGCTGTATTAGAAAATGTAGATACGAAAACAGGGCCACTGCAAATTGGCTACAAAGTTTTTTTAACGCCACGATTGAGTGTTGGTTTGTTATATAACTATTCAAGTGCAAAAACAAAACCTGCTTTGAGTTACACTGAAAATTTTACACCCTATATCTTTTCATCAAATGTTAAGTTCAATACTTTTTTATCGCAACTAGATTTTGCTTGGATTAATAAACCCAATTATAATTGGTATTCAGGTGTGAGTTTAGGGTGGGTTAATTCATCTTACCAATATAATTTAATTGATGGTAATGTAGATATAGATGAAAAGGTAAAAACAAGAGGATCGGCATATCACATAACATTGGTTGGTTACCATGGAACTTTAGGAAAAGGAATTGGTGTGTATTCTGAATTGGGATTTGGATTTAATGGGATTTGGAATGGTGGTTTTACTTATTCATTTAATTAGTAAAATTTTAGCTAATTGACTTTTGTTGGTTTAAAAATAAATAAAACCAAATTACCCTCTGCAATAGTCAAATAGTTATATCATAACCCATTGTTTATTGCGAATAATTGCAATAGCGCATAAATTATTTTCGTAACTTTTTTTTCGGCTACGGCCTTAAACGATACGTATCTTATTCTTTATTCAAAACCACGCAGGTTGTGGGTCGAGCTGAATTAGTTTTAAAAGGAATGATCACAAAGGAGGGACAGGGAAAATCAACAGGGTATTTTGTGGTTTAATAAGATAGATTTTGTTTTATTGCTTATTTACATTTAGCCATTTCGCAGTAGCAATAGCATCCATGGGTTTTGCTACTATTTTATTTTCGGCATCCAATACAAAAATACTTGGGCTTGCAAAAACATAATAATTTTTAACATTGGGACTTCCCCAGCCTTTAAAATCGCAAGTGTTGATAAATGGCAAATCCTTTATATAGGCATCATACTTTTCTTTATCCGTATCTAGCGAAACAAAAATTATTTCGGCATCGTATATTGTTTTAAATAGTTGTGCATATTCTTTAAACTGGGGCATTTCCTTGGTGCATGCTTCGCACCAAGTGGCGCCAAACACCACTACTTTGTACTTCCCGGGCACTTCTGATAATTTTTTGTACTTCAGGCCTGCACTAAATACCATGTCGGCTGCTGTATTGCCAATAGCCATTTTCTTATACTGTTCCAGTAGGGGTAAGGTTTTATCGTTAATGATGCATTTGTTATCGCCTAATAACGACAAGGCCAAGTGTTCTGCACATCTAATGAGTCCAAATTTTTCGTATTCCTTCATTAGGTATTCGCAATAATGGTTGAGGGCTTTGGTATTGCCTTGACTACTTTTTTTAAGCACATCCGAAAAGGCATTTAGTTTGGATACAATTAGGGCTTCTTCTTGTAGGGTGAAGGTATGCTTAAGATAGGCATCAAACAACTCTTTGGCCAAGCCCGAATAGAATAAACTTTCGTCACTAAAATCAACTTTCAAGAGCGTATTTTCTCCATCCCTTGCTTCTATTTCGGTCTTGTTTACTTTTTGTAGCTTTTGCAAAACAGCCCGATACGTTAGGTACGCTTTGGCATAACTTGTATGGGGTATTTTTTTTAGATATACATCAAACCTGCTGTTTTCACTCGTAATCTCTTGTTCCAGTTGTGCAGTTAATTCTTTTTTGGTGGGATCCATTTTATAGAAAGGCAACAAGTAGGTAAGTCCTGCTAATTTTTTCTGGGCATCCATATTGATTGTGTAGGCATCTTGAAATAATTCGTTTTCTTTAGATTTAGTGAACTGCACACCCGTAAAATCTTTGAAGTCGGCCCATGTGATCTCAAAATTTTCATTATTCAACAATACAATCAAGCTGGTCATTTCTTTTACTTGAAGGTTAGCGGCACCTTTGTATCTTTTGGGATAATTTAACTGAAAATTGCCCGAAGCATCGGTTTTGGTTTGAGCGAGCAAGGTGTCTTTAGTACCTATAAATCCCATCAGGCGGATTTCTGTTTCTTTAGCGGCACTAAAACAGCCTTTGAGTACCATACTGTTTTGAGCAGATGCCTGTAAAACAATAAAATAGAGTACAATAAAAATGCTTTTTTTCATACGTTATACTGTGTTTGCGTTTATGCTCATCGCTTTCTCTTTTGCCTATACAAGAACCCAATTTAGCTTTTGAATGCTCCGCTCATTATTTCTTGCTCAAATTTTGAAATTCCAATTTCATTAGCTAGAATTTTCCACTGCTTTACAGCTAGTTTTACTTCTTCAATACTATTATTCATGGCGGTATTATTTAATCTAAAATACTCCCCAACACTTTTAGCAAGTTCTATATCCAAATCATTATTGTCCATGTCTATATTTAAAGATAAACCGTTTTTATCTATAGATGGGTTGATGTCATAAGCAGGAGAAAGCAACCATCCTTTATCACTAAGAATAAAACCATGGTTTCTTAAATGGTCATCTGTATTTGAAATTAAAATATTGAATACAATCCGTTTCCATAATTGGGCTAAATCTTCTTTAACATTTGCGCCATATTGTTGAATTACTTCTGCTATGTCGAGATAACTTGCTGTTGTATTTCGGAGTATGTCTTCATTATTGCCAGTCATGGTCATAGCCGAGGCAAAATGAATGCGTTCACTTTTTATCCTGTCAAAGCGTTTGGTGAAAAAAGTATTATACTTCCCGGATACCTTACTTATTTTTGATTCAGACATGTTAATCCCCGCTTTTAATGCCAATTGATAGCTTACATATTCCCAAGCGGCTTTGTCTATGGTGTCGTTTTTTGAAGGGAATTTGGCAATCCATAAGTGTTTATGCTCGTCTAGTATATTGGCTTTAGGCCTGGCGCCGCCTAATGATGAACCCGGTGCAATCAATTGTGCTAACCATTTTTGTACTTCATCATTGTCTCGATCGCTTTCTATGCAGTCTACCGCATGTTGGAGCTGCCCCACTGATGACCATGGCGGTGTAGGACTATGTAATGAATTATCTAAAAAATAACCCTGGGGATCCAATTTAAATCTCAAAGCACCCATTCTACTTTCATCATAAACACCCAACAAAAAATCTATTTCGTATAAATTTGATGGCGATTTTCCTTGCTTTTTAGCTAGAGAATGTGCTCTTCTTTTTAGTAAAGTTCTCCCCCAAGTATCTGGCATACTATCCAAGAAAATACCGAAATTTTCTTTTGAATCAGGAAATTGCGGTCCCGAATAATGTTGAATATCAGGATCTAGTAAAAAAGCTTGATTCGATGTTAACCAGTCTTTTTCATACTCAAAACTAAATGATTTTCTCCCTTTGCCTTGATGGGCTGATAAAACGCCTATAAGCTTAGCTTCAGTCATTCCTAACCAATGTGCATACACAAATATGTCGGTTTTATTAGCCATTGTTACAACGATTAAAGAAGTTTAATGTCTTGTAATTTGCGCCCAAGTTCGTCATCAGAAGCCAGTTTTAAAAAATCATTTTGAAGTCCTAGGGTTTTTAGCACATTAAAATAGGCTCCCATCGCTACTTTAGGACTTCCCTTTTCTATTTCATATAAGGTTGACCTGGCAATATCTGCTCTTTCCGCCACTTGAATAGTAGTTAAGTTCCTGCGTTTTCTTGCCAACTTCAGATTCTCGCCTAATGTTTCCAAAATAGAATGGTATTTAGGAGATAATATTTGTTTTTTGCTAGCCATTTGTTCGTTATTTTGTACAAATGTATTAATTCTGATTGTATTAACGAACATTATTTGAATTAACTTTAAAGTATAAGGTGTTTGCTAAATCACTTTCTTTTACTTGTGTCTTGTTTTCTTTTTGTAAATTTTTCAAAACAGCCCGATACCTATAAAATACTTTGGTGCCATTCGATGAAAGTTAGTTTGTGGTCCTACTAAAGCTACAATTAGGGCTTGTATTTAAAGTAAATGAATTAGTACCTGCTGCGGTTGGTGTTCCGGTAGCGGTAAGCACAATGTTTTGTGCACCGGTAGCACTAAAAGTGCCTGAACCATTAAAGGTTACCCCATTAGCTGTGGTAGTAGAAATACTGTACGTTCCCACTGTGGTAACCGTAGCCGTAATGGTTTGGGTTACTCCTGAGACGGCAATACCTTTAGTCATAGTACCTGCCGAAGCGGTGGAACAAGTATATGCTGAAACGACTGCGGTACCATTAGAAGAAGTACTAAATATATATCGGATGATGACGATGCCGGCACCAGCTGCAGGAGCTGCACTTCCACTTTCATCGCGCATACCGCCCGAACCGCCCTCACGATTGGCTGGTGCGTTTGAAGTGCCCCCGTCAGACGCGGCAACGCCAGCATTATTGGCAATGCCAGTGCAGCCACCACCTCCACCGGCATATCCAATGGCTGTTCCTGTGATGCTTGAAATAACGCCGGAACCTCCGGCACCACCAACTAGCCCAACATTACTAGAACCAGCAGAACCGGCACCGCCACCTCCGGCACCTGGCCAATGCTGAGATCCGGTAACGCTGCCACCGTTGTTGCCTTGCGATGGTGTATTTGCTGGTGTATTACCTGCGCCTCCAGTACCTTGGCTGGTACTTACTAAGTCTAATGCCGTATTTGCATTGGGCGAGTTTGTACCTATTCCTACTTGCGCATAACTTTTAACAGTAGTTAATAAAAAGGCTAAAATAATTAGGAACAGGTATTTTTTCATAAGCTTTAATCTATTGTAGGGGATTTGATAAATTTTATTCTTTAGATATTAATCTTTAATGCAACGCACAGACCGCCCGTCTGCTCGGTTAAGGGTGTGCATTTGAACACTGCCGCTATTAAAGTACAAGTAGCTCGAATATGTGCTATTTGCCACCCCAAACGTACTGGCCCAATAGCCAGCGCCAGAATTAACAGCTGCGAATGAACCTGGCCCTCCTGAGCGAGCCCCTGGCAATGAGAATTTAAGCGGAGATGCCAAACCTGCTATTGAGGTGAAGCTGCTCCATGAAAGTGCTTGATTATACAGTTCTGTAATGGTAGGTAGACGATACCCAATTGGGCAAGGGTTGTTAGTTCCGGAAACCCCTTGCCATAAGTTGTCATCTTGTGGAGTGCGCCAGTCGTTAGGAGCTGTGGAATTTGTGATAAAGTTAGTTGAAGTCCATGGTGTTGCAATAGGGCCAGCTGTGTTTCCGCTAGTTCTAAATTCATGCCCATCAGCCCCTCTACCCCATTGGAATAAAGAACCATAAGCGTTCGCATCGGTAGAACCGCTAGCTTGTGCCGCAGGGTTAAAAGCACCGTTGGTGGTATTTGCATAATTAGCCCCCAAGTTGTTGTTGAGCCATGTTCTGCCATCGGCTCCTAAAACAGGCATATAAAACATCACATGGTTGGCATCCGCAATATTGCGGTCTGGAATAGCTGCTATGTTTCTAAATTGAAAGTTTGCAGTACCGGTGGTGTTGTTAGTGGCATAAGTAAACTGTGCTAACAAGTAACCTAAATAATCGTTGCCAATACCTGTTTGTATGTCTAATTTTTTGGCATTCAAGGTGCCACCAACTGCTTGTAAAGTAACCATAATATTTCCACTACTCGCAGCCAACGAAGCTGCACCATAAGAAAAAGTAACATCTCTTGAAATACCATCCTCTGTAAAGGAAGCAGGTACATTGATGGTTTGGCTAAATGCGGGTAAACTTACCGTGCTAGATGACACTGTGTAAGGAATTTTTAACATTACTCCGGTAGTGGTTAAACTACCTTGAACATTAAGCGCACTACCTTCGTTTGTACCGTTAGCTGCTTGTGCCGTAGCTAAACTTGCCGATACCGTAGGAGCAGTATAAGGTAAGTAATCTTGGTCGAACACAGATGCTACAAAAAAAGGACTAATGGCAGATAGCGTTATGTTAGCAGGCAGTGGTGCTGGGTTCGTTATTCTACTATAGCTGCAATTTGGCGTAGTATTTAAAGTAAAGGAACTACTACCTACTGCAGTAGGCGTTCCGGTAGCGGTAAGTAAAATATCTTGAGCACCTGTAGCTGCAAAATTGCCTGAACCTGCAAATGTTACCCCATTGGCACTGATAGAAATGCTATAAGTTCCAGCGGTACTTACGGTAGCAGTAATGGTTTGTGTTACACCTGAAACAACAGAACCTGCAGTCATTGTACCAGCCGATGCGGTGTTACAAGTAAATGCAGAAACAATGGCTGTTCCATTAGACGAGGGTGAAAGGCCTAAACATTTCCAATTCACTGTTGTGCTGCTACCTATATTGGTTTGGATGCAATTTAGGGTGGTATTAAAAATGCTTAAGCCCTTTGCTGGACTGCTTATAGCATCTCGCTGTGCCGTGGTCATGCGCGGCAATAACATTCCTTGGCTGTTGCTTAATACGTCTAGGGACGCATTGGCATTGGGGCTGTTGGTGCCTATACCTACTTGCGCATTACTCGTAATTGTAGTTAGTAGAAAGGCTAAAATAATTAGGAATAGGCATTTTTTCATAAGCTTTAATCTATTGTATGTAATTTGATAAATTTTATTTTTTTGAAATCAATCCTTAAGGCAACGTACAGATAATCCGCTACCTCGGTAAAAGTCGCCCACGGAGGCATCACTGCTACTTAAGTTCAAGCCGCGCGAAAGGGTACTGCTAATCATATTGCTCCAATAGAAGCCGATGGTACCGATATTGTTAATCGAACCATCTACGCGGTAACGGCTGCCCGGCAGGGGTAATCTGAGGGGAGAGGCAATTGCACCTGCTGCGGTGTTGGCAGACCATGAAAGTCTTTGATTATTTAATTCTGTTTCGGTAGGTAAACGATACCCAATAGGGCAAGGATTGTTAGTTCCGGAAACCCCTTGCCACAAATTAACGTCTTGTGGCGTGCGCCAATCATATGGATTTGAGGAAGTTGTAATAAAATTAGTTGAAATCCATGGTGTTGAAATACGGCCAGCTGTTTCTCCACTGTTTCTAAATTCATGCCCATCAGCCCCTCTACCCCATTGAAATAAAGAACCATAAGCTTTCGCATCGGTAGAACTACTAGCTTGTGCCGCAGGGTTAAAAGCACCGTTGGTGGTATTAGCATAATTAGCTCCTAAGTTATTGTTGAGCCATGTTTTACCGTCAAGTCCTGCAACAGGAACATAAAGCATTCTGTGATTGGCATCCGCTATATTGCGGTCTGGGATAGGTGCTATGTTTCTAAAGTCAAAGTTTGCAGTACCGCCACTATTGTTGGAAGCATAGGTAAACTGTGCCAACAAGAAACCTAAATTATCGCTACCAATCCCTGTTTGTAGGTCTAATTTCTTAGCATTTAAGGTGCCACTAATAGCTTTTAAATTAGCGTTAATCGTTCCTTTACCCACAACCAACGTAGCTCCAATGTATGAAAAAGTTACATCTCTTGCAATACCATCTTCTGTAAAGGAAGCAGGAATATTTATTGTTTGACTAAATGCTGGTAAACTTACCGAAGCCGTTACCACTGTATAAGGAATTTTTATTGTTACCCCAGTTGTGGTTAAAATCCCTTGAATATTAAGCGTAAAAGTTTCGTTTGTGCCGTTAGCTGCTTGTGCCGTAGCTAAACTTGCCTCTCCTGTTGGAGCAGTATAAGGTAAGTAATCTTGGTCGAACACAGATGCTACAAAATAAGGGCTAATGGCTGATAGCGTAATGTTAGCAGGCAGTGGTGCTAAAGTTGTTCTTAAAAAGCTACAATTAGGCGTAGTATTTAAAGTAAAGGTGTTACTACCCGCAGCAGTTGGGGTTCCGGTAGCGGTTAGTACAATGTTTTGTCCACTACCTACAGTTAAAGATCCCGAACCTGAAAAAGTTACCCCGTTGGCCGTAGTAGAAATAATGTACGTTCCTGCAGTAGTTACGTTAGCAGTTATGGTTTGTGTTACACCTGATACGGCAACTCCAGCAGTCATATTACCTGCCGAAGCGGTAGAACAAGTATATGCTGAAACTATCCCGGTACCATTGGTAGAAGGTTGGGCTGCAAAACATTTCCAATTGGGTGAACCGGCTGTGCCTAAATTGGTTTGTATACAATTTAGGGTGGTATTAAAAATGCTTAAGCCTTTGGCAGGACTAGCAATTACATCTCGCTCTGCAGTGGTCATACGAGGAAATAACATACCTTGGCTGTTGCTTACTGCGTCTAGGGCCGCATTGGCATTGGGGCTGTTGGTGCCTATACCTACTTGCGCCATGCTTGCTAGCGAGCAAAATATTGCTACAAGGGTTAGTGTAAAATTATTAATCATAGTTTCTACTTTAAGCAGAATCAATTTGTTAACGTAATCCAACTTGTACCATTATATAATTTCACTATATCAGTGGTGGTATTGTAATAGATCATACCTTCAACACCCGTTGGGTCACTGCTTGCCTGTGGTAACAAAACACCTTTTGTTGTTGAGCTTACATCCAAAACAGCATTGGCATTTGGCGTATTAGTGCCTATGCCTATTTTTCCTGTGGAGCTGGTAGCACCTGATGCCACAGCAGTGGTAGTTCCATTTACTATGTTTACCCATAAAGAACCACTGATGGCTACTTCTAAAACTTTGGTAGTGCTATTATAAATAACTAAACCCGCACTTGGCGATTTAATAGTGGCATCGCGCTCTGCCGTGGTAAGCCTTGGTAACAATAAACCAACGGCTGAGCCGCTAGCTTTAATGTCTAAAGCTGCCGAAGCATCTGGCGTATTGGTTCCTATGCCTATTTGTGCATTTACATTGCTTAAAAGTAGGGCTATTAATCCTAGGGTTATTATTAAACCTTTAACTATTGTGTTTTTCATCTATGCTTGTTTTTTTTCTTGGTTAGCCATGTTTTTGCTTTTTTTAATGCCATAAGCTAAGGCCGCACCTGCTAAAATGGAAACAAAACCATCAACTGGGGTATCTTGAACATCATCATCAAAACCAGGTTGGGCATTTACTGCAACACTGGTAATTAGAGCAAGGCTAAAAGCTAAAGAAAGTCTTAAAATATATTTTTTCATTTTTGTGATGATTACTCGTTTCAATTATTTGATGAATTGGATGGTTTGTGATTGGTTGCCATTGGTAATTTTGAGGAAGTAAACCCCGTTGCTTATTTCTTGGGTATTTATGCTAGCCGGTTTGCCATTGGCCAACATTAAATCTCCTGAAAGTATGGTTTGACCTAATTGGTTTAACACCGTGTAGGTATAGTTTCCTTCTTTTGAAGAGCTTAATGCAATATTTAAAATATCTGTAGTAGGATTAGGGTAAATAGAGCAGAAGCTTTCCTTGGCCATTTCATTTACCGCAGTTCCCATAGTAGTGGTTAAATAGAAGCGATCTGAACCAAAAGTATTTTGATTATTTGCATCAATCGTAAATGTGTATTTGAATTTAGCATCAACTTTAATGGTTTTGTTGGTAAATTGATCAACAAAGAATAAGTCTTTACCAGCAGGTAAATCAACGGTTGTGGCATTAATTTCTACCTCGGTAGATCCACTTTTTATATTGGTAAATAATTTAATCTTTCCTTCATTCATAAAAGGGCGAAAATCTGTACACACATATTCACCATTGCTGGTTATAGCACTAAAATTAAATGAGTCATTGCTCAATTTAATGGCATCGTACTTATTTTCAAAAAGAGAGCTAGCATTTTCGTCAAAACCAATATTTAAATTATCATAAACTACACCTCCAATTTTAAATTCAAAAAGGGCAATATTGGTTAAGCCATTTTTAAAGGTAGTTAAACTAGAAGTTGTTGCTTTTCTTGCCTCAGTAAAAGGTAATGTTACATTTCCTGCTCCAATATTTCTTATAAATACAGCAGCATAAGATGGAATGCTATAAGGTGTGCCACTAGCTAACAATTGCGGTGTATATGACCCTGTCTGAGGATTACGTGTACAAACAGTTGGATTGATATCTAATACTCCAGTAGAAGCAAACACAACTGCACTAATGTCAACCGGAGAAGGGTAAGGATTTCCAACAAGGTTAAATCCAGAATTATTTCCTGTGCCACCCGTTACCAAAGATAAATTTACATTTCCTGTGTTAACAGCACCTGTCATATCTAGTGTTAAGGCTGAAGGAATGTAAGAAACATTTGGTGACTCTAATCCTTGCCCTTTAGCACCTCTAATTAAAACACGGATACCTTGACCCACTTCCCAAGTATTGTTTAAACCAGAACCATCAGCAGCAGTAAATGCTTTCCAGCCGCCATTACTCGCATTGTCATTGGCGTCGGCAGTACTAAAACGAAATGCACTGGGATTATTTAATAACACGGCTGTAAAGCCAGTACCAACTGTTTTAGAAGTATTATTATCAGTCACACCAGTTGTATTTCCAGTAATATCAATATTGTCTGTTATTATACTTAAGTTTTGGCCAGTAGAAAATGGATGGGCCATTAAACGGAATTTGCGTGCCCCAGGAATATATCTTTCTATTGTTACATTGCCAGAGATGGTTCCTGCAGAATTTGCAATTGATGCGGTTCCAGAGACATCAGATTTAAGCGTTAGGCTACCACTTGCAGCAATGGTTAAAGTACCATTCACGGTTAGTGCGTTGCTCATTCTTATATTACCTCCACTTGGTATACTTGTGTTTGAACCAGCATTAATATTTAAATTTGTAAACGTACCTGTACCAGAAATGCTTTGCGTGGTGCCTGAAAAACGGACTGAACCGGCTCCAGTTATTCCATTGGTGTTTTGTATATCAAGGTTAGATTGTACACTTAAAATATCAGTGGCACTAGTAGTTAAAATAGAACCTGCGCCCAGATATAAATCTTGTGCAGATAATTGGGCGATAGAAAAAAACAGAAGCAGTAGAAACTTAGTTTTAAAATTTAGTTTCAAAATTTTTGATAAATAGGCTATTTTCATATGATGGGTATTGGTTTAGTAAAGGCTATTAAAATTCTATTAATGTAGAGCTATTTGCGGTAAGCGATGCTACTGCTGTACCGTTTATGGATAAATTTGCTTACATTGTTGTAGCACCAAGTGTTTTGGTTCCCCTTCCTAATAAAATTAAATTATTTTAGGTAACAACTGCAACTGTTTGTGATCTAGTTGGTTTAATTGGCAAATCGGTTAAATTGGTGCTGTGGGTAGATTTATTTTTTATATACGCTGTTCAATTAATTTGAAATTAAGGTAATTGTATTGTTATGTTTCATGATTTAAACTACAAATAAATAGTATTCAAAACATTATTTTTGAAGCGCTAGTTGATTTAATATCTTATGAGATACGATTCATTTATTTTAAACTATCATTTTTTTATTTTCAATACTTTTAAGTGGTTAAAAATGCAGTAAAAATTGAATTTTATGCTCAAATTTTAACAGGATAACTTTAACCTTATAATGCGATTTTTAAAAGACCGTAATCATCAAAAAATTAATTAATTTGATGTCAAAAAAGCATTAAACTTCTTTTTTGATACTTATTTCAATTATTTTGAGATGCGAATCAACCCTTTTAGGGGCTGTTTTTTTGAAGAACCTGTTTTTATTAAGGTACTTTGCAATGCGATAATTGTAAAAATTAGAGTCAATATTTTTTTAGCTTTATTTATTTAATACCCCAAATTATGTTTGCCAATATAATTTTCTTTATTACCGCCTCCTTTGGATTTTTAGTTATTGCTAAACTCTTTGGAATAAACACACAACAAGAGCACTCGCTCATTAATAAATACCTATTTATAATTATTGCCGCTAATGCGGTTAGGTTTTTATTTCATGGGATTTCCATCATTTTCCCTGAAATCTATATTACTAAATTCACAAAAATTTTAGATATTGGTGCTGTTATGTTAATGCCTTGTTTCTATCTCTATTTTTATAATATAATTTATGAAGACAAGTTTGAACCAAAGAATTTGCTGCATTTTTTAGTGCCTTTTTTGTTGGGATGCATATTTATAATGGCATATTTTGTTGAATCTTTTAAAATAGATTTGGTTCAGAAATTATTTTTCTCTGTAAGCATTATACTCTATTTAATGTATGCTATTTTTATGTTTCTGTTATTGTACAAAAATGTTTGGAACCGTAAAGCCGAAATCAAAGTTGTTCAAAAACAAAATAATGTGATAAAAAATTGGACTATTTTTCTGTATGTATGTTTAGTAATGCTGCTTTTAATTGTTATTATAAAAAGTCTTATTTTTAAAAATCCCACTTTTAGTGACAATTACCTTTGGATTTCTTCAATAGTATGGATGAGCTTATTTTTAAAATTAATTCTTTCCCCCGAAATACTTTATGGTTATAATTTTTTAAATAAAACCATAAAAACAGAAGCTAAAGATTTGTTTCTCAATAATGTTTGGCTCATTGAGGGTAATGCAATTCCAATTATTATAGGGCGTGAAAAAATATTAGCCCCCAAGATTAAACTACAATTGATGGAATATCTTCATCAGATAGAAGAATTGTCTTTTCATAACCAAGCTTTTAGAAATCCGGATTATGGTCTTAACGATATGGCTTTAGCTTTGAATATTCCTGTGAGCCATATTAATTTTATTTTTAAATACCATTGTAGTGAGAGCTTTTCCGATTTTAAAAAGATTGTTCGCATCCACGATGCAAGCCAATTGTTAGAAAATGGGTACCTCAATAACCATAAAGTAGAAACGCTAGCTACTCATGTAGGTTTTGCGTCTTACAATACCTTCATTATAGCATTCAAAAGTATTACTGGAGTTACTACACAAGAGTATTTGAAACGAATTTGAGGTGTAACAATACTTTAGAAACTCAGCTTTTACTTTTTTCCAACTTTTCTAGATAAGCCATAAGCCAGTCCACAAGCATTAAACAAAAAACGAGCCTTCACAGGAAGACTCGTTTTTTGTTTTTGAAAATTTGTGTGCTACACGTTTAATTATCCCACCAAACTGACATTCTAATGTCTGTGATTTTTGGTGATTTTGAATTGTATAAACGCTCATCTAATACAGTTGGCAATCTGCGTGGCACAATTGGATCATTGGCATTAGTATTTGCCTTTAGTTTAGGAAAGTTAGTTCTTCTCCAATCATTATATGTTTCAATCTGACCAAATAAAGAAAGATATTTTTGCCACATAATTTTTTCTAAACTGATAGAAGTGGCCGTTTCGCTGGCATAGGCTGTTACATAACTTGTATCCGCATCAGCGCTGGTTACTTGTTGAATGCTTGCCTTAACAGCGTCATTAAATGCTGAAGCTGCACCTGCTGCATCAGATTTTCTTAGCTTAGCTTCTGATTCAATAAACTTGGCTTCTGCATAGGAAACAAGTGGAAAAGCAGCATTTTGTTTAGCTAAATAAATACCAATATCAGATACAGTAGAGTTTCCTTCATCTACATCACTTCCACTATAATTTCCGCTGTCGTCTGGCAGGGCATAAAAATCTAAACGAGGGTCGTTCATGGCATTTAATGTATCTGTTACCATGCTTCCCATTCTAACATAGCCTCTACGGTCAACTTTTGTATAGGCATACCATTGGTTGTACTCATTGCTATTGGTTCCAAAATTAGCATTACAATTAGCAGCATTACTTGTAAAACCTGCAGCGTATGCATCTGCTAAAGCTGTTAAAGCATTATCCGCAGAACCTCCTGCATCGCGTTTACTTAAGCGGTTATAATAACGTGCTTTTAAAACACTCGCTGTTGCTTTCCAAGCAGCTACATCTCCTGCAAAAATTAAGTCATCGTTACCAGGTAAGATTGCATTTTCGGCTTCAGCTTTACTTAATAGCGTAATTGCTTCGCTTAAATATAACTGAATATCTTTGATAACATCTTCTTGCTTATCATAAGCTGGATTAACAGTTCCTTCCAATCCATTCACTGCCTCTCTATTGGGAATATCACCCCATAAGTCTGATGCAGTGCCTAAAAACATAGCCGTTAATACCCTAGAAATTCCTTGGTAATATGGATTTTTTGTGCCTGCTTGGGTATACAATTGCTTTAAATTTACTAAACCATTGGTATAAATTACATCCCATTCATTTCCATTTGTATTTTCATCAATTTGGTAGTCGTTTACATCTTTTGCCTGAAATTCTAATCCAACTACTTGCTGTGTTAAGATGGCAGATTGACGAGATAATTGACCATTCATGGTTGAGAAATATGCCACTTGCGCATTAGACAATAATAATTGTGGCGTTACTGCAGATGGGCTATTAGGACTCTCGTCGTATCCATCTACAAACTTCTTACAACCAGTTGTGGTAAGAAGCGATATTGCTATTAATACTGATATTATTTTTTTCATAATATTTTCTTTTAAAAATTAGAATGATGCTCTTACAGAGAATGTGTATGATTTTGTACCTGGGTTATTAAAATAATCCCATCCGCCAATGTTAGAACCGGCTCCAGTTAAACTAGTTTCAGGATCAACACCTTTATAAGGAGTACTTAACCAGATGTTTCTTCCAACAAATCCTACTGTTAAGTTTTTAACTACTTTTTGGGCTTTAGCGTTTAAGGTAAAGGTATAGTTGATACCGATATCACGTAGCCTTATCCAACTACCATCTTGAATAGCATTTTCAGCTGCATAGCTTCCGCCATCACCTTTATAAGTTCTGTAGTAATTAAATGCTGAAATGTATTTGGTATTGTCTGCATAAACCGGAGATCCATCTGGATTGGTTCCTGTAATAACTTTACCTGGAATTAAGTAGGCTTCTTCTCTGCCTTCACCAGACTCATCTGTTTGTCCAATTTGGTTCAAACGAGCCCAAGTACCATTCCATACTTTTCCGCCACTACGTCTGTCGATTAAGAAAGTAACCGAAATATTTTTGTAGGTAAATGTATTTCTTAGTCCGCCAAACCAGTTAGGGTAAGGGTTTCCAAGGTTTCCGTTGGTACCGCCACCTTCAAGTGTTGGTAAGCCAGTTGTGCCATTAATAATTAGTTCTCCATTGGCTGTTCTTGCCCAACGTGTTCCATAAAAAACACCATAAGGTTGACCTTTAATAGCGTAGTTTCCGATAGAAGCAAAACCTGCTTCTAGGTTAATTTCGTCTACACCAGGAGCTAAAGTTATTACCTCATTACGCACACGGGTCCAGTTTAAGTTTACATCCCAAGTAAAGTTTTTCTTTTGAACAGGCGTTAAGGTTAAAACCAACTCGTGACCTTTGTTCACCATTTCGCCTAGGTTTTCGTAGCTAGAGCTAAATCCAGAAGAAGGCGCAATTGGTCTAAACACTAATAAATCTGTAGAAATTTGATTAAAATAGGTATAATCAATGCCAATTCTATTTTCGAAGAAACGCAAATCTAATCCAAATTCTCTAGCGGTATTTCTTTCAGGTTTAAGATTTTTATTACCTAAAGCAGAAGAGTAACCGTAACCGTTAACACCTAAATAAGGGAATGATAAACCATCTGTAAAACCATCTGTATAAGTAGACCTAGTGAAATAGGTTCTTGTACCGTATGGACTAGGATTGATACCGGCTTGTGCATAAGCAACCCTTACTTTACCAAACGACATTTTTGGAATGGAAACGAGTTCAGAGAATACAAATGATAAGCTTGTTGATGGGTAAAAGAAATTATTTTTAGCTGTTCCAAATGTAGATGCCCATTCATTTCTTCCAGAAACACCTAAGAACAAATAGTTTTTATAAGATAGGTTCAAGTCAAAAAATAAGGCAGCAGTTCTTACGGTAGCATTTCCTTCGCTTGCATATAAATTAGCAGCATTGCCTAAGTTATAATTATTAGGAACGCCTAAATCGCGGCCCCTACTGTATGAGTCTTTGTTGAAGCGGTGATTTAAGTTATTACCTACTAATAAAGACGACTTAATATTTTTAGTTAAGTCTTTTTTAAATGTAACTAATAAATCTGAATAATATTCTTGGTAGGTCAATATGTTTTCATTGATTTCTCCGCCTGGTGCATTACTTGGTTGGTTTGAACCAACAGCAAATACAGATTTACGTATATCTGTGTATACATCTGTACCTACGCGATAGGTAACCGACATCCATTCAACGGGATCTATGGTTGTATAAATATTACCCAAAACCCTGTTTACATTATCTACTGCTGGATTTTCATATACAGACCAATATGGGTTATCGTATGGTGCAAAATAGCTACGTTGGGTTCCATCAGGGTTTTTCCAACCTGGTGCGTCTAGGTTATCAAAAGCGCCAATCGCATTATCGTTTAGCTTATATGAGTTAGGTGTGCGCAATAGCGCCAACATTACTCCAGATAAGTTACTTCCGTTTTGAGCGCGGGTACCACCTGAATTAATATAGTTAATGGTTCCACCCATAGTAATTTTCTTATTCAAACGTGTATCAGCCGTTAAGCGCACAGAAGTACGGTTAAAATCTGTATTAGGCACCACACCATTTTGGTTTAAGCGACCTACAGAAAATCTAACAGAGCTGTTTTCGCTGTTATTGGTAATAGAAATATTATTGTTAAACGTATAGGCATTTTGGAAAAATTCTTCCATGTTATTTGTTGGGTCAATGCCTGCGGTTTCTTTGGTTAACGCGCCCCAGCTTTGCGGGGTAATACCTGGCTCATATTTTCCTTCTGCTATAGAATAATATCTTTTTGCTACCGAGTCGTATGCCAATCGGCCGCCACCTGTAGCAGATGCGCCGCGTCCTTGGCTATATTTATTTTGTAGGTTTGGTAATTTGTTAACCTGACTCATTTCAACGGATGAGCTAACATCAACGCTAAAACTTTTAACTCCTTTTCTGCCTTTTTTGGTGGTAATAATGATGGCACCAGCACCAGCACGAACTCCATAAAGAGCCGCAGCTGCAGGGCCTTTCAAAATATTAACGCTTTCAATATCTTCTGGATTAATATCGATACCACGATTAGAATTGTTTACTCCTTGAAGGTTTGAGTTAAATGGATAATCACCAGGTGTAGTTTGGGTGGTGCTATTATCAATTGGCACACCATCTACTACCATCAAAGGTTGGTTATTTCCATTAAAAGTTACATTTCCCCTCAATAAAACTTTTGAAGAAGCACCTGGTGTACCACCAGAACCCTGAACAAGCACACCTGCAGCTTTACCTGAAAGTGATTGTACGAAGTTTTGTTCTCCAGATTTTCGCATTTCATCGCCAGAAACCTTTTGTTGCGAGTAACCTAGGGTTTTTCTTTCTCTCTCAATGCCAAAGGCAGTAACTACCATCTCATTTAAGTTTACATTGTCTGCCTCAAGGGTTACATTAATCTCAGACAAGCCTGCAATGCTTACTTCACGGGTTTTTAAACCCACTCCTTTTACAATAATAGCGGTGGCATCTGCTGGTACATTTAATACATACCTGCCGTTTGCATCTGTTGCAGTCCCAATTGAGCTGCCCTTTACTTGAACTGATGAACCAATTACTGGTTCTTTTCCATCTGATACAAGCCCGGTAATTTGCCGTGTTTGTGCCCATAATGCCGACATGGAAACCGCCCATGCTAGCAATAAAGTTAGTAGCTTTTTTCTCATATGTTTTTTTTATTTGAATTATAAAATTAATTAATTGTTAATCCAATAACAAGGTCTAGTAAATCGCTAAATACATTTTTAATTTAAAATTAATATGAGTTTTTAAAGGCTGTTTTTTAGGATATTAAAAAGCATTATCTATTTTTCCATTTGAGAATTATGTCAGTATTTTTCTTGTATCAATAAA
The DNA here is from genome assembly GCA_945860865.1 of Chitinophaga pinensis. Taxonomy (GTDB): domain Bacteria; phylum Bacteroidota; class Bacteroidia; order UKL13-3; family UKL13-3; genus B1. Next base: position 187,586 of record CAMARW010000001.1, read on the forward strand.
GATATTACATGTTCATTAGAAAAATTTATAACAGCGAATGTGTAAAAGCACGCTAGTATTTTTGATTTAAAGTTTATTTAAATCCCCCCGATACCTAATCAAATTATTTTCCCTAAAAGTTATTAATTTATCACTTTTATGCACTAAGGCAATCAAAATGAGCTTGTTGCTACTACAAAAGCAATGTGAAAGCTGTTATCAGCAGTTTTTATCCAGTAAATACCATTTGTATATTGAGATACATTTACTCCGCCATAAGAGGGCATTGCCGTAACTGCTGCGCCATTATTAATAAAATTACAAGAATCTAACTTATGATTGGCAACAATTTAAATGCCAAACATATTTTTTTTGAAAGTATAATATTTAAAAGAGAGCGAATAATACTAAAAGATGTCTAAAATACTTTTTTTAAGTTTGATTTTGCACATATTCATTATCAATCCCTAACAATATTACTATTTTAACCTGCATCAAATCTGCAATGTCATTAAGCTTTTTGAGGCTCATGTTCTCAGGTGTTTTTTCTATATTAGAATAGGCTTGTTGGGTAATATTTAGTTTTTTGGCCATGTAGGCTTAGCTAAAACCCTTTGTTTCTATAATAGACTTGATTATGGTTGATATGTTTTTGTTAAGGTCTTTCATACTTTAATTTTTTCGGATAAATAATCAAATTTTATCCCTTAAATATAATAAAGGTAAAAATATAATTAATAAATTGCTATTTCTACAAATTTAAATTGTTATTTACAAATTAAGTTTGTTATAAAACTGTTATTTTATTGGTCAAAAAACAGATAAAAAATAAAGCCTAAGATTTTGGGGTATGATGCCCAAATTTAGATAATAAATGCAAAAGGTAAACAGCGTTCTTTATGATACTTACCTTGTTTGAACCCGGGCATTTATTTTTTTGTTTTAAATCAATTCATTAATAGATTTGAACTCGGAATGAATAAACTTTCTGCCACCCTTATTTTATTTTTCTTCTCCTGGTCATTATATGCGCAGCTTCCTACTTCTATGCTTATAGAGCGGCATAAACTCGACTATCAAATTCAAACAACCTTATTGGTTTCAAACCAAATTTTGCAAGAGTTAGTTACTTCAAACATACTTCCAAAGCAAAATTCTACAGAGCAGGTAAGCGATATCCATAATGCACAAAAGGCCGAAGATTTTACGGCATATCTCATTCAAGATATGAGTAAGCTAAAAAGGGATACTTTTATTTTGTTATCAAAGGAAGACAAGGGATTTTTGGAGAGAACTAAAGCAGATTCTGCTAATCCGATAAGAGATAATTTTTTTGCAGACTTTAAGCACAACTCTAGAAAAATTGCGCGTTTACATGGTGTAACAGCTGTTTCAGTATGGTTTTTGTCTGAGTTTGTTCAAATCATATCAATTCCTGTTACTGCGGCAATTGGAGCGCCAGAAATAGGCCTTATGCTTGTGGCCTCTCCCCTTAATTTTATAAACATGGCCATAACCATAAAGGCCATAGATATATCCAATCAAATAAACCTTAAGCATGCCTATGGTGGGGCTAAAAATAAAAGAGCTTCAAATAAAATAAAGAGGAATTTGTATAGAGATTATAAAATTAAAAATGAGAATACGCTATTACACTTTCTTGAATTAAAGAATGATACAAATTATTTTATTAGCGTAAATAGAAACAATATTTTCACTGAAATTTTTAGTTTTTTAAGGCTAAACCAACACAAATTGTATTATACAAATCTGAAGCGATTTAGTCGAAAACAAGTTAATGGAGACACCTTATTAGCTATATTGGATCAAAAGGGAATCTCTAGAGAAATGAGAAGCTTGTACGCAGCAATTTATTTACATCAAACACACCCAGAATTGTTTAACCAATTTACTGCCTTATACCATCAATCTATGGTTAAAATAGCATCAAAAAACAAACAATTAATGCTAAGAACAGACGTAAAAAATTGGGTTTTTACGGTATGTGAAATTAGAAATATAAAAGAATTGGATTGGGCCTTAAGGCAAATGCCACCGGATGTAAAAGTGCATGAAGTAATGGATTTGTTTGATGCCATTATTTTAAAATATTGGGCCTTGCACATGAATAAGCAAAATTTTAAAGCTTTCAGAAAAATGATTAAAGGCTTTAAAAAGACCAATTATCAATTACTAAATCAGAGTGATGAATATTTTACAGCGGCACATACGGATGTATTGCTGCTTAATTGTGGCTTGTTTTATAGCCTGTAGGTTGAATAAATAATTTGTAAATTATGATTGGTACGGAATTCTGCTTAAAATAGATCTGCCTAATGTAATTTCATCGGCATATTCTAATTCTCCTCCTATGGCAATGCCTCTAGATATGGTGCTAATTTTAACAGACATATCTTTCAGTTTTCTGGCAAGATAAAAGCCTGTTGTATCTCCTTCCATAGTGGCACTTAAGGCCATAATAATCTCTTTAACTTCGTGGTTTTTTACCCGTGCAAACAAATTTTCTATTTTTAATTGATCAGGTCCAACGCCCTGTATAGGATTGATTAAACCGCCTAATACATGATAAGTACCGAAGTATTGTGCTGTATTTTCTATAGCCATAACATCTCTTAGGTCTTCTACTACGCAAATGGTTTGGGCATCTCTTTTTGGATTAGCACAAATGTTGCAAATTTGCGCATCGCTTACATTGTTACATTGCTTGCAAAATTGAATTTCTTTCCTGAGTTTACTTATAGCTTCGCCCATTTTAACGGCTAAACTTTCCTCTTGTTTTAGCAAATACAAGACCATGCGTAGGGCCGATTTTTTGCCAATACCAGGAAATCTAGACAATTCATTTACTGCCTCCTCAATCAATGTTGATGGATAATTCATGCTACGATATTAACAGAATTACTGCAATTTTTCAGCAAGTTTTAACTAATTTTACGCACCAAATAAACCAATATGGATTTAAAAACAATTTGTCAGAATGCTTGTCTAATAGCCGCTGAAGCAGGTAATTTTATTCGCACAGAGAGGCAGCATTTCCAAGCCAATAGTGTGGAGGTAAAAAGCTTTAATCAATTGGTTAGCTATGTAGATAAAACTGCCGAAGAAATCCTTGTTAAGGGCTTATTAGCAGCATTACCAGAGGCTGGTTTTATTACGGAAGAGGAAACCATTGCTACCCAAAATAAAGAATGGATGTGGGTGATAGACCCCCTAGATGGAACTACTAATTTTATTCATAATTTGCCAGTTTACAGCGTAAGTATTGGATTGTTAAAAAATAATAAACCAATGATGGGGATTGTTTATGAGGTAAATAAAGACGAAATGTTTTATGCTTGGAATGGGGGAGGTGCTTTTTTAAACGGACAGCCTATTTCGGTTAAAACTAATGCCGATTTAGGAAAATCGCTTCTAGCCACTGGCTTCCCTTATTACGATTACCAGCAAATGGATGCCTACCTAGATACGCTTAAATATTTCATGAAAAACACCCAAGGCATGCGCAGAATGGGTAGTGCTGCTATAGATTTAGCCTACACCGCGTGTGGCAGATTTGACGCTTTTTTTGAATATGGATTAAGTCCGTGGGATGTAGCAGGTGGCATTTGTTTAATTGAAGAAGCGGGTGGTGTAATTGCTGATTTTGAAGGAGGAAACAATGCCCTTTTTGGCAGATCCATTATGGGTTCTTCTAAGGCGTTATTCCCTGCTTTTTCGAAAGTTATTAAAGATAACTTTGTGAAATAAGTTAACTAATTTGCGCTATGAAGGGACTTTTTTTTTATTCATTCTTACTAGTTAAATTAACAATAAGCGCGCAAGAATCTAGCAGCTTTGTATTGGGTAAAAGTCTTTATTACGGCAATATTATAGCTCATTCTAAAGATATTGCCGCTCTGGCCGCAGCCAACCCTTTTGGTGCTTCTTTCTCTGTTGCTTGGCAAAACAATAAACAGGTTGCAACAGAATCTTCACCCATAAGAGCAAAACGTGGTTTTAGATTCGCTTATACCCATTTTGGTAACGCGCAACAATTGGGAGAAGTCTATCAAATTACAGCTTTTACAGAGCCATTTATAGGCTCAAACCGAAAGCTTTTTTTGAGTTTTCCTTTAGATGCTGGAGTGAGTTATTTAACTAAAATTTATCACCCTATTCACAATCCAGAAAACTTGTTTTTTGGAAGTGCTATCAGTTTTTATTTGGGCGTTGGCGCACAGCTTAATTATAGGTTTGGAAAGCAATCGCTGGCAAATATTGGTGTGTCTTATCAACATATTTCAAATGGTGGTATTAAGGCTCCTAATAAAGGCATGAACTACCCGTCTTTAAGCGCCTCTTATTGCTATTATTTAAGTCAAGCTAATTGGCAACGGCTTAACCCAAGCCCTGCTAATGCCGGGCCTGCTAATAATCTATTGCGTTTGTTTTTGTTTGGGTCTTTTAAAACAGTGCCCAACCCAGATTTATTGGTACCTATGGGTGGCGCTCAAATTTTATATGCTCGGTCGTTAAACACTTGGCACCATCTTATTTTTGGTTCAGAACTCTTGCACAATACCTTTAAAAAGGAGTGGCTAAAAAGGCAAGAAATAGAGGTTAATCCTTGGGAAATGAGTGTGCAAGCAGGTTACGAATTGCGCATTGGCAAAACAAGCTTGATACTGCTTATGGGTGCAGATGCTTTAAACAAAAATAGGCTAAATACTTTGCTCTATCAGCGTTATGCCTTGGTTCAAAAATTAGGTAATAGGTTTTTGTTAGCAGGTACTTTAAAAGCCAACGGACACGTTGCAGATATTTTTGATTTGCGTTTGGGGTATCAAATTTCTCAAAAGTAGAGGAAGGTTATAAATGCTTTTTTCTAATGAGGGTAATGCCATCTCTTATTGGCAATAAAACGGTTTCAACGCGAGGGTCTAACTGCACTTTTTTATTAAAGGCATCTATGAGCTGGGTGTCTTTGTCTTTTTCCAGTGATTGGTTATCTATTACCTTGCCGCTCCACAATACATTATCGGCTAAAATTACGCCGCCCGGATTTAATTTATCTATTACCAAATCAAAATATTTGGCATAACTGGATTTGTCTGCATCTATAAAAACTAAATCAAAACTTTGTGGCAGCGTGCGAATAATCTGGTAGGCATCGCCAATAATCATCTGTATCTTGTTTTTATATCCTGCAGATTCTATGTAGTGGTTTACTAAATCTTCTAACTCTGGGTTTACATCAATCGTAATTAACTTGCCGTTTGTATCCATACCCTCTGCCAAACACAAGGCAGAATATCCCGTGTAGGTACCAATTTCTAAAATATATTTGGGTCGAACCAAATGACTTATCATAGCCAAAAACCTGCCTTGTAAATGTCCGCTCAACATGCGAGGTTGCAATACTTGCGCATGGGTTTGTCGGTTCAGCTTTTTTAATATTTCTGGCTCATTACTGCTGTGTTGTTCACAGTATTTTTGAAGGTCTTCGCTTAAAAATTCCATGTTTATTGTATGGTGTAGCGCACAGAAAAACCGCCACTTGTAATTACCGTTGGAAATGAATTAGAGGTAAAAGGATTGGTTCTTCTTCTGTCGTAGAAAATACGTAACATCAGCTTTTCGTTGATATTGTAATCTATGGTAGGCTTTAGGCTTAGCACATTTTGCCCAGATACGGGTTCGCTGGTGGCCCTGTCTAAGTTACGCACGCTGGTCTGGTTTTCTCTAATGGTAAAATCAAATCTAAAGTTAATGTCGTTGTTTAGCATCCTTTTTCTGCCGCCAATTTCAAAAGGCAAAACCAATTTATTGGTTCTGTAGCCAATGCCAATTACAAACTCTTCGCCAAATTGCTCGTTTAATTGCCTGTTGCCTAAGGCCAAGTTGAGGGTTCTATCTCGGTTATATTTAAAGGTGGTGGTAATGTTGTTTACTAAGGTGATATCAACACCTATAAGTGGGCCAAACCTTTCCGAAATAGAAATCTGTCTAATTACATATTCTGGCGCAAAATCTGTAGTAAGCGTAGTGTTTCGGCTGGTATCCATTACCGTTTGAAATCCCGCCACATTATAATTACTTTGGTATGCCGATTGAATATTTACATTAGAAGCATACTGTTTAATAAATTCAATTTTACTCAATCCGTTGTAAGTTAACCGCCAATTTGGGATAGGGAAATTTTGGAACGGACTTATACCTATGCTGCCTGTAGAAACGCCTCTGTATGCAGCTAAAAACGCTGGTATTAAAACATCTTGTTGGTAAGCCCCAAATCCCTCTGGAAAAGAATCTGGGTTTTCTGGTAAGGGTAAGCCTCTTTCCATAGCCAAGCGACGGGCAATGTCTATACGGTTTGTTTGAAACTGTTTAAAAACGTCGCTCACTCCATTCTCATCTTGTGGCGAAAAGGCCGTTCTTAAAACACTGTAACTTATGCTGTAACTTCCTTGTTCAATAGGTGCTCCAAAATCTCTGTAAATTCCGTCGTTACTATCTGGGTCGTAGCGGAAATAAGCAGTTAAATTTTTTGAGTAATTCTTGGTAGCATTTAATTCAATTCTAAAATCTTCCAATGGCTCAATTTGTGCACGGGCGGTTATGGCCTCTTGGTAATTTAATATGTACGGACTAACAATCCTAGGGTCGTTGCTAACCCATCCATTTTCTGCCGCCCTGAACCTAAAATTAGGATCTTGCATACCAAAAATAAAATCATAACCTGGTGCTTTTAAGTCTAAATTCTGACCTAAAATTTGTGTTCTTGGTTGAAAGCCAGGCAAGGCTGTTCCGTTGGTTGTGCTGTAGGTTCCGCTTACATTTTTTATGGAGGTTAAAAGTCTCACAGGTATAGATGCCCATAAGGGGTATGTTTCTCTACCTTTATCTTCTTTAGCCTTTTTGCCTTTTGCTTTTGGATCTGTATTTTCTTCTGTATTTTTTGGCTTAGGTGTAGCAGCTTGTTTGGGGCTCATTATTTTTTTGTAGATGCCAAATTTATTGTAAAGCTGCACAAAGTTTAGGCTTACATTCCACTGTTGTTGCTGAGAATTTTGAATGGTATTACCCAAGCTATCTGCCGCTGGTGGCGCCTGCAACCATTGGTAGTTTGCATTGTAGTTATACGTAACCTGGCTAACCCATTGCATATACGGCAGTTTGTTTACCGGAATATTTACGTTTAAGCGAGCTGTTTGGTCGTATTTGGTGTTTCTACCACCGTTTAAAAAGTTAGTTTTTATACTGTCTCTTTTCTCTATGGTGTTCCTATTAATTTGCCCATCGGGCTCATCAATACGAGAATCGTTGGTAGCGTTAAAATCTAGCTTAATATTTCTGGTTAAATCGTAGCGCAATTCATAGTTCCTGCGCATGGTAAACATTTTATCGTACAATACGGGTAAAACGGTTTCTCTACTATCGTTGTTTCTACTTAAAAGTTCACCATACCTTCTTTCAGATTCTACGCGCACACCCCATGAAGCAGGCAAGAGGTTAAAGTTTACATCTCTTATAATTTCAAGATTTTTGTTTTTTACAAACTTCTTAAACGGTTCAATTGGTTTGCTTATAAAATTATAGTTGTAGCCTACAATACCTCTATAATTTTCAACTAGGTTGTACTCTAATGTTTGGTTTCGTCTAAATATTTCGGTAAATGAGTAGGTAAAGTTAAAGTTCTCAATATCCCAAGGGTAAGCTTGTTTTGAACCAACTCTGTTTTTTCTAACATTGGTAAAATTGTAACTTTTACGGGCGGTATAATCATCAGCCGCTCTGCTAATTTGGTCGCTTCGTTCGGGGTTTCGGGTTTCTTCAATTTCTTTTTGTAAGCGCGTATCTGGATTAAGCGGATTAAAAAATGGCCTTATAATAGTATTGCCATAAGAGAAGAAAAATGGAACACTTAAGCCAGAGTTTTTAGGAAGGAATTTGCCTAGTTCAAAATTGGTCTGGAAATCATAAATATAGTTGTCGGCCATACTTCGTTCCATAAGTTTTTTATCAATGCCACCCCAGCCCACACTCTGGTAGCTACCACTTAATTGAACATTTCCCAAATCAGCTAATTTGGCCAATACTCTGCCAGTAGCGGCATCTCCACCACGTGTGCTAAAATCTGTCATGCGTAGTTCATTAAACCAAATCTCTGCACATTTTGGCAAGCCATCGTCTGTGCTGCTTCCAGGCCTTCTTTTTGGGTTACGCACACCCATCATCATAATTCTAAGCTGACTAAAATCTGGCATACCTACAACGGTGTAGGTGCCATTTCCAATCTGCCTGCTAAAGGGAGCGGTAAAGGCAAAACCTGCGTTGGTTCGGGCAATTTTAGTATTAATCATTTCTTCTAAAAGAATGGTCATTTCATTGCCTCCTGGCCAAATAGCCCCTGGTTCTCTGCTTCCTTCGGGTGTTACTTTTAAGGGTATTTCAAACTCGTAATAATTATTGGTTAAATCTGTTCCAAATCTAAAGAATGCATTTAGCTCATCATCTTTTAAGTTGGCACCTTCTGCATGCACAAACATTCTTAATTTACCATACTGACGTAAATCTACACTGGTATTTTTAAATACGCCTCTAGCATCACCATCTTTTAGGTTACAAGTTAATAAACTTATAGATTGTTCGTTTTGCTGTATAGGGTTGGGTGAGCTAAAATCTAATTCGCGCTGTATACCTGGAGGTGCCACATAAACAATGGGTCTGCGGCCCCCATTTTCTACAACATTTACGGTAGATACCACAAATTGAGTATTGTCTGTGGGGTCAACTGGCCTGTGCTCTCCACCTGCCTCTAAGTTGTTTAAGTATTTGCGCCAATCTGCTCTAACAAGTTGCAGTGAGGCTAAGCGCACAACGGTTGGTTCTTCAAAACCACGCATAAACATACGTATAAAACGGATAGATTTAAAGTCGTTTATTTCTCCCACTTTGCGGCTGTATTCTCTTATAGGAACTTTAATTTGATACCATTTTTCTTCGGCAAAATCTCCGTTAATAAATTTAGCACTGGTGGTAAGGGTGTCTGTTACGTAATTTTTGCCAATGGTAAAGGCATCACGTGCAATTTCTATGCGGTATTGAAAATACTCTTCTACGCCATTTACCGTGTAATCTCTGTTTAAATCTTCGTTATCTGGAACGTTGGTAGCTGCAGTTGGATAGGTTTCTGGAGATTGGTCTACGGTTGGTGAATTGCCTTGGTGGCGATTAAATTTCTTGTACCTATTCAACAAACCAAGTTGCACACTGTCGAAATCTGTTCCCAAATAATAGTGATAATTATCATTACTTGGGTCGGCTTCTGCTTGTTGGTAAACGGTTGAGCCTGCACCAAACCTAGCCCTAATTTTTGCCAAATAACTTTGTTCAAAATGGGCACGTTCATTCACATCATTTAAACCATCTAAACCAATATCTTGGTTTTGCCTTACCACTGGGTCTGCATCAAAGGCATAATTAATAACGGGTGCTCTAGACACTCTTCCCCAAACGGTTGAATCTACCAAGGCTGTTTGTTCTGGAGAATTATTCTTTGGTAAGCCATTTTCTGCAATTCTTCTGTTGTCTCTTAAAATATCTTCCGAAATATTTCCCAAGTTAATATACAAAAAGCCTCTATCAACACTAGCTGGTTTGTCTGCAAAGGGATCCATTACCCACATTTCTATATAATCTATGTTGGCTTGTTCAAAGTCGTTTTGATCTACTTTGCGCATAATACCTCCCCAATTAGAACGAGGATTTTTGAGGCTTCCATCTTCGTTTAAATCGTCTACGTTGTAGTTATACGGACCTCTTTCACTAGGGTAAAAAGATAAATCTAAAGTAGGTAGGGTAGTAGGCAATCCTTGCTGAATCTGAATGTTTTTAAAAACATCCTGCTGCAATACTTCTCGCGCAGCATGCAAAGAAAGGGCGTTCGGGTCTTCTCTTAAATGCTGGGGTGTAAAAGGGTCGTTTCGGTAAAAAGTGGTGGCAATGGTATACCAAGCCAAATTGGCTCTTTTAAAGCCATAATCTAGTTTGTTTAATGTATTTCCCTCCGGAAACATATCTGGCTGTCCTTGCGGTGTGCTGGCTAAAACCCAAGTATTTCCCATGCGTAAATCAAAGGGTGTTTCTGCTCCTTCAAAATCGTCTAAATAGGCAGTTCCGTTTTGGTTTAAAGCCCCTTGGATACCTGGTATTAAGCGGGCATATTCCCCCGAGATAGTAAAATTGGATGGCTCCTTTGTTTCTATAAAAGGAAGCTTATCAATTAATTTGGTAAGCATACGCGATTGTTTGGTATATGAACCATCTACACCCACAACAATATTTGAAATGGGCTCTTCTCCAATGTTCACCTTTGGCGTTAATGGTCGCTCATTTAAATACATAAAGGTTGAGCCTAATATTAAATCAGGGCTATATTTATAATCGAAGCGCGCGCCGGTTAAGCTCTTTGACTGAATTTGAAACAAGTTATTACTTTCAGAAGATACTTTGATAACCGCGCCCGAATTTAACAAGGCCGTGTTTACAATCTTTACCCTACCCAAATTATAATCAACAATAAAATCTGAATTTTCTGATAGCGGCGCACCATTCGCAGTAACACGCACAGAGCCTCTTGGCACATTGGTTGAACCCAAAGAAATTTCGTTGGTACTGCTTCCCTGGTAACTGCCTCGCAAAAAGAATTTATTAAATTGAGGCTGTTGTATGGCACTAAATCGGGTTGAATCATACAAAGAATAAAAACAATAATAGTCGGCCAAGGTTCTATCGTTTACAAACTTTGATGCCAAATAAGAACCAAAGGGCTCAACGGTTGGCAGGTAAACCCTTCCTGTTTGTGAGTTTACTGTAACGCCCTCAATATAATCGAACAAACCATCCGAAACTGCTTCTTGTTGGGTGTTCATTTTATCTACATTAAACACGTTTAACAAAGGCAAATTGCTCAACAAAGGTTCATTTTTTACAGGCAAATAACTTAAATCTGCCCCACTCGGGTCATCGGCATATACAATGTTTAACTTAAATTCTTTTGATTGAATTTGGAATGAACCTAATGCATATACATTCTTCATCATTAAATCCCAAATGGGTAAATCGGGGCGCATACTTGGGCCTTTCAGCATCTTTAAAAATAGCACCTCTGGGTTATCTACATTTCGGGGAATATCCTGACTAAAATCTCCTACTTTAAAAGGTATTCCGTTAATAGTTCCTTCGTAAGCTACGCACAATACATCGTCGTTGTTTAGGGTTTGGTTCAAAGAGATATAACCTAATCTGGAGTTGAAGGTAAATTCGTTTGGACCCAATTGTCTGGAGAAATTGATGTTTTGGTATTGTGAAATGGGTTTCAATCCTGTTACGGCAAAGTCTTCCGAAAGTTTGTTTTCTATTTGGTAGCTAGCTCTAAATTTGGCTGCATCTGCGGCGTTACCAAATCCATTTAAATAGGTATTTGGATTATTGGGGTCGTACAAATTATTGGCACCATTACCCAAATTTACGTTTTGGTTTACACGCCAAAATTTGTTGTCTAAGCGATTAGATTCGCCCAAATCTGAAAACCCAATTACATCCCTCGATTGTTCAAATGAGCCACTTCTATTAGTTACCCAAGCCTCTACACGTGTAATTACAACGGGCGACCCATTGAAAGGCAAATTTCTGAGCCACAATTCGTAATTATCTCTGAAGTAATGAGCCAAAAAATAGTGGCGGTTCATGTCGTAATTATCACCTTGTATATCAAAGCGGGTGGTGGTAGTACCACCAGATAGTTCTGTTTCTTGGGTCTTTCCTCTCTGTTGCGTTACCACAGCAGTTACCGTAAGTTTACCAAATTGCAAGGTACTTTTTACCCCAAATAAACTTTGGCTACCCTGAATTAAACTTGAATTTAATGGCAAGCTAACATTTCCAAGCTCTATTTTCTTTATTATATCATCGTCTTTACCCGCAAAATCAAGCTTCATTTGGTTCTCAAATTCAAAGGTAGCCTCCGTATCATAATTCATGTTTACTTTTAGCTTGTCTCCCACCTGGCCACTTACATTAAGCTGTATTTTTTGCTTAAAATCAAATTGCCCTGTTCGTTGTTGCCTCAAGCTAAATGCGGGATTTTGAACTTTATTAAAATTACCAGCAAAGATAATTTCGGCATTTCCCCTTGGTCTGATATCAACTACGCCGTTGCCAAATATCTTATCAATTACCTTGTTGCCAATATTTATTTGAGGCAAAATACCAGTTCCTTTGGCAAAATTTTGTGCTTGTGAGCGTTGCCTAAAATATTCTTTATTGCTTTTGTTGCCGTCTTGTTTTAACTGCTCAGAAATAGAACTAGAGGCAGGTAATTTATAATCTAAAGTGCCAATTTTGGAAGAGCGATTGTACTGATAATTTTCAGGATCTAGGGAGAAACGTTCTTTAATATTGCTAGGTTCTGGGAGATCTATAGGGTGTTTTTTATTTTGAAATTCATAGGGCTTTTTATCTTTGATAGGATAAGGGAGTTTTCCTGCGCTATCTGGAGGTAGAATAAGGAAATCTTTAAACCTTCTAGCTACGGTTCGGGGTGCAGCATTACACACCATTGTTACCACAAAGGTGAAGGATAAAAAAGTTTTTAAATATTTAGTTTTATAGCTTTGGTACAATGTAGAGTTTTGCCATCAAATATTTTTTAAGGTTAATTTTACCAGTTGCTCAACGCTACTATCGGGATTTTGTTGCTTTACTTTTAGCAATCCTTTTTCTGCTTCTACTTTATTAAAGCCCAACATAACAAGCGCAGAAAGCGCTTCATCATATGCTGGTGAGCGGAAACTTGCATGCTGCAATGTTTCTGGCGAAGCAACTTTTTTAAGTTTATCTTGTAAGTCTATAACCAATCTTTGGGCGGTTTTAGGACCAATTCCTTTGATTGTTTTTAATAAATTCCAATTGCCATCTAAAATTGCTAGCTTTACTTCTGTTGGTTTAAGGCTAGATAAAATCATCCTAGCCGTATTGGTACCAACACCGCTTACAGAAATTAAATGCATAAATAATTGGCGCTCTTCCTCGTCGGCAAAGCCAAAAAGAGTATGACTATCTTCTTTAATTGATAAGTAAGTTAATACGCGCAAGTTTTCGCTAATGCCAATATTTTCGTATGTATTTAAAGATATCTGAATACTATATCCAATACCACCACAGTCTATAACTAAATAGGTTGGCGAGCGATGAGTTACTTTTCCTTCTATATGTGCAATCACTGATTTCTTACTGAGGTCGCAAAATAAGAAAAGTTTTGATATCGTGCTATATTTTATGCTAAAATATTACCTTCGTTTTTATGCATTCAAAAATACATAAGCTTCTTATTATTAGCGCCATTGTTTTTTTTGTGGCTGAACCAAAATGCAGCTTGTCACAGATTGCAAATTCAAATACTGATTATTATAGCAACGGACAAGCTTTGAAAAGGGCTAAATTTAAAGATAACAAGCCCCATGGAATTTGGTTATATTATTATCTTAACGGAAATATCAAGCAAAAAGAGAAATGGCAGCATGGAAGTTTACTGTGGCAAATTAAATATGATAACAATAAAAGGAAGATATACGGCGTAAATGCTGCAGGCGATACCACTTTTTACAAAGGGTGTAATTGCGCTAATTAGTTCATTATAAAAGGTGTGCTGAGCACAAATTCTGGTATGTTTACTTCAAATAATAAGCCGTCTATTTGGCGTTCCATTAAGTAAGTTCCATACATTTTGCCTATATCTGAACTAAGCAAACAACCAGATACATACTGGTATTTTTCGCCGGGTTCTAACAATGGCTGAACCCCAACCACGCCTTCTCCTTCTACCACTGATTCTCCGTCTAAAGAATCTATAATATGCCAATTTCTGCGTAGTAATTTTAGTGTATGCTCGCCCTGATTTTCGATATGTATGCGGTAAGCAAACATGTGCTTGTTTTCTGTTGTACTCTGCTTATTGTTTTGGTAAGCAGTTTCAACAACAATCTTTACATCATTTGTTATGGCAATTTGCATAATTCAAATTTGGTGAATATTTATTTATTTATCAAGAAAATTAAAAATTATATGACTCTAACTTTTTGATAAAGTTTAATCTAAAGCTAATTAAAGATATTTATGTTTTAATAAATATAACTGATGGCTTAAACTCCCTGCAATTATTCCAATTAATAAATCAGTAAATAGGATTGCAATTATTGTAATTATAAAAGGAATGAATTGGTTCAAACCGTTTTTATACAGCTCTTTAAATATGGAAATTCTTGCTAACTTGAAGCCTGTTACCAATAATATTGATGCTAAAGTTGCCAGCGGAATAAGATTCAAAATTGTGCTCAGGAAAACTACACTGATGAGCAATAGTAAGCCATGTAAAATGGTAGATAATTTAGTTTGAGCGCCGGCATTAATATTAACGGAACTACGCACTATTACAGATGTAATGGGGATTCCACCCACTAATCCTGATAGCATATTGCCAATTCCTTGCGCCATCAACTCTTTGTTTGGGGAGGCTTTTCTTTTTTGTGGATCAATATTTTCTACTGCTTCTAAATTTAACAAAGTTTCTACTGAAGCCACAATGGCAATGGTGAAGGCTACTTTCCACACCACAAAATTACCTATTTGGGTAAAATTAGGGATTGTAACCATTTTCGTTAGGTCTTTAAAAATGGGGATGTTTACTAAGTTGCCTTTCGAAACGCTAAACTCTGGGAGATAGATTTGAAAAGCCTTATTAATAAATACAGCCATTAAAACTACAATCAATGAAGCAGGAAGAAAGCTAAATTTTTTAAAGGGTGTTTTGTGCCAAAAGAATAATGTTACCAAAGAAACAAAGGATATAATTATTGGTCCCCACGATAAAAATTCGAAAACATGTATAATTTCTTCAATTATGCTTGCGCCTTCCTCTTTCAATTGGATTAAATTTTTTGCATTTTCTTTTTCATAACCTGCAGCATAAGGAATTTGATTTATAATGAGTATTAAACCAATTGCCGTTAATAGGCCTTTTATAATAGATGAGGGTATATAATTGGCAAAAGCACCCGCCTTTAAAAATCCAGCTAGTAACTGTAATGCTCCTGCTAATAAAACAGCTAATAAAAATAAATCAAATGAACCTATTTGGGTAATTGCAGATAAAACAATACCTGATAACCCTGCTGCTGGTCCGCTTACACTTATATTAGATTCACTTATTAATCCAACTACAAGGCCCCTCCAATAATTCCAGCAATAATTCCAGAGAGTAAGGGTGCGCCACTGGCTAAAGCAATCCCTAAGCAAAGGGGCAAGGCTACCAAATAAACAACTACACCAGCTGCTATATCATGGATAAGATTTTTGTTCATGTATTAATACTTTAATTGAGTATTTTGAAAGTATTTTAAGGTGCGCAATATAATCTACCTCCATTTATAAATCTGCTTAATTGATGTTGAATGTCAATTTTTTAAACTTTATGCTGATTTCTTTACATGGTTCTTTGCCTTTTTTTTACAAAATTTGTTGCATGCAACAACTAGAACCTTATTTCCGCTGGAGAGATTTGTATCAAAGTGAAAACGACCCTAATTCTCCTTTTTTTGAGCGCGAATACAGTGAGTTCGAATTTACTAATCAGGTTTACAATTATCTTATACACCCACAATGGGATGAGTTTGGTTCGCCCACTCTTTATTTAAAAATACTTTTTGCCGATTATGCCAATGGATTTGCCATTATAGAATTTTTAGGTGAATGGAATGATGCCATAAATAATGATATCATGTTTTTAAAACGAGAAGTTATTGAACCGCTCAATCACAATGGAATAGATAAGTTTATTTTAGTGGGCGAAAATGTACTTAACTTTCATAGCAGTGATGATAGTTATTATGAAGAATGGTTTCAAGATATTGAAGAGGGTTGGATTGCCGCAATCAATTTTCAAGAACATGTACTAGCAGAATTTAGAGCAGCCAATATAGACTACTATTTTAATTTTGGAGGCGAATTAGACGCTTTTAATTGGCGCAAATTTAACCCCATGCAATTGTATAGCGAAGTGCAAAAAGTGATGAACCACCGCTTAGGTTAAAGTCCGCCTTCTTTCATTTTCTCTGCATTTTCAGCAACTTGCAGTTGGTCTATAAAGGTTTGAATATTACCGTTCATCACCTCTGGTAAATTGTAAGCGGTATACCCAATTCTATGGTCTGTTACTCTGCTTTGTGGGTAATTATAAGTACGTATTTTTGCCGATCTATCGCCGCTAGAAACCATGGTTTTCCTTCTGCTGGCAATGCCTTCGTTGTGTTTTTGTAGTTCTATCTCGTATAGTTTAGACCGCAACATTTGCATAGCTCTTTCTCTGTTTCCGTTTTGGGTTCTTTCTACCTGACAAACAACTACGAGGCCAGAAGGCCTGTGCGTGAGCATTACCTTACTCTCTACTTTGTTTACATTTTGCCCTCCAGCACCCCCTGAGCGGGCTGTTTGCATGTCTATATCAGCTGGATTTAAATATACATCTACTTCTTCGGCCTCTGGCAATACAACCACAGTTGCCGCCGAGGTATGCACTCTGCCTTGGGTTTCGGTTTCTGGAACACGCTGTACCCTGTGTACGCCACTTTCATATTTTAAAATGCCGTAAACATCGTCGCCACTTACTTCAATAATTACCTCTTTGTAACCACCTGCAGTTCCTTCTGTGAAATCAATGAGCTCTGTTTTCCATCCTCGCTTTTCGCAGAAATACATGTACATGCGGTATAAATCACCCGCAAAAATACTGGCTTCATCTCCGCCTGTTCCACCTCTAATTTCTAGTAATGCATTTTTGCCATCTTCTGGATCTTGGGGTATCAATAAAATTCGTACTTCTTCTTCTAATGGCGATAATCTGGGCTCCAATTCATCCAATTCCATTTTGGCCATCTCGCGCATTTCGTCGTCTTTCTCTGTTTTTAAGATCTCTTTTGCATTCTGAATATTGCCTATTATATTTTTATATTCAAAGTATTTTTCTACTATGCGTTGTAGCGATTTATATTCGCGGTTCATCTGCTTAAACCGCGCCATATCACCCAATACATCGGGCTGACTTAATTGTTCTTCTACTTGTTTAAAACGTTGGTATATGGCTTCTAATTTATCTAACATATTGTTTTTTAGAGGCCGCGAAGATAGGGTTTAGCTCAGAAATTACCATATCTTTTCAGTTTCAATTGGCTTTGTATTGATAAATGCTTAGTCCTTTTTCGTTTAATAGATAGAGTCTTTCTTTTTCTAGGCTAAATCCTAGGTTATCTGATTGGGGCAATAATAGCGTGTCGCGCTGGTAGCGTTTGAGTTGATAGCTTATTAAATGGCGTTTGTCCATAAAAAACAAATTTTCACCCATAATTTTTATTTCTTCTTTGCCTTTTATCGGAATTGTTTTGAGGTAATTGGCAAATAAATCAAATACCATAACACCTTCACTGCTGTCGTTTACATATATTTTATCGCCATTATCTAAGATACGTGAGGCACTTAAATTTTTGTGCTGGGCAAATTGCAAAGCATTACCGCTGGCCTGAGCCAAAGTGCCGTCTTTCTCCAATTTTTTTAACTGTAAATCTCCTTGATCAAACACCCAAATACCATTAGAGTAACTCCTAGCAGCTGTAGATGCTTGTATAATGCCCACATCGCTTAGGTTTAGCCGGCCTCTAAAAGCTAGGTTGTTATCTAAAAATACCAATGCATTAAGCTCCTTGTAAAACAAATATATTTCTAGCGGATTGCTGGCGTCTATTTGAGATATATTACCCAAATAAGCGTAATTTAAAGTGCTTTGTAAAACTCCTTGGGCATTATATTTATAGAGTTGATTGGTTTTACTAACCAAAAAAATATTACCCATTCTATCAGTTTCTAAAATTTTAGCTTCTCGCTCTATGCTAAATAAATATTGCCAATTGGGTTCAAAACTACTACAAAATAGCCAGGCAAATAAACCTATAATATAGCTAGTTCTCTTTTTCAAAAGTTTCTAATTGAAGGGTTTCACCATCATAAACGGCATAGGTGTTAAATCCAATCCAGTCGCCCAAATTTACGTATGCCTGGTTTAAGCCTAAGGAGAAAATCATAGGTAAATGTCGGTGTCCAAATACAAAATAATTAGAGGTATCTCCGTTAGCAATCTGCTGTCTGCAATGCTGAATGAGGTGCTCTTTTTCTCCATGAAAATCAAAATTACCATCAAAGGTTTTAAGCTTGCTTCTGTGGCTAAGCCAATTGGCTAAACCTATGCCAATCCTGGGATGAAAGAAAGCAAATAGTTTTTGAAACAAGGTATTTCTATATATCCACAGAATTAATTTAAACTTATGTTGGCCAGCACCCAATCCATCGCCATGTCCGATATAAAATTGGTGTTTACCCAATTGTCTTAGGATAGGTTTTGCATGAACCTGCACGCCAAGTTCTGATTCAAAATATCCAAATTGCCATAAATCATGGTTGCCATGAAAAAAGTGAACGGGGATTCCTGCATCACAAAAGGCAGCAATTTTAGCTTGCAATCGCACATATCCTTTGGGAATAACTAATTTATATTCGAACCAAAAATCAAATAAATCGCCTAATAAAAAAAGCTCTTCACAATCACCTTCTATTTGATTTAGCCAGCGAATTATTCGATCTTCTCTGTTTTTACTGCTTTTACTATCTGGTATGCCTAGGTGAAAATCTGAGGCAAAGTATATTTTTTTTTGCTTCACAGGCAGTTTAATCTTGTTTTCGGTCGTCTATTAAAAATAAAATAAGTTCTATCGGACCATGAGCACCAACAACCATTTGCGGCATTTCTGCGGGATCAACCGTGGGTAAATCTTGCGTTCTACTTGGGCCTGTAATAAAGCTAATCATGGAGGGCATATTTCTACCATAGCGATTGCGGATAGTTTGCATAGCTTCTTTCATATCGAGTACTAGCTGAGATCTGCGGGCAATAACCACATGCACAGGAGGCCAAATGGTGAGGGTTCTACTGTTTTTAGCACTGCTAATTAATAAGGTTCCAGAGCTAGCAAGAAGCGATTCGCAACCAGTGATAGAGGCTTGTATTTTATCAAGGTGTTCTTTTTTATCAAAGTAATCTATCCCAGAATCGTCTAATAATGTTTGTGTTTCTTCTTCCCAACAGAAGATAAACTTCCATTTTCTAAGTTCAATCAAATCAAGTAATTTATCTACACAATCAAAGGTATTATCGCAATAAACAAATTGCCCTTGAACGGCAATAAATTTCTTTACAAACATTTCTGACAATGTTTCTCCCTCTGGGCGTGCAAATACATTACTTTCCAGATCTATGTTCTGAAAGTTGCTTTTTGATTTATAGTTTAAAGCTTGCCTAACTTTTTTAAGGATTTTTTCCTTTGATGTAATTTGCTGTTCCAATCAATCGCAATTTAAACATTTTAAGTACTATAAAAAAAGCACTTTATTTAGGTTCTTTTTTTGCTATTGTTTGTGCTTTAAATTACCAGAATTTATATGCTCTTTGTAAAAGGCGTTTTCATCATGTGATGAAGTAATCCGTTTAGCTTATTTTTTAATTCGTTGCGGTTGACAATAAAATCTAAAAAGCCATGTTCCAAAACAAATTCTGAACTTTGAAAACCTTTAGGTAAATCTTTGCC
Organism: Chitinophaga pinensis; assembly: GCA_945860865.1. Taxonomy (GTDB): domain Bacteria; phylum Bacteroidota; class Bacteroidia; order UKL13-3; family UKL13-3; genus B1. The sequence continues at coordinate 207,313 of CAMARW010000001.1, forward strand.
AATAGTTTCGCGAATTACACGTGGGCCGGCAAAGCCAATTAATGCCTCTGGTTCTGCTATGTTTACATCGCCAAGCATGGCAAAACTAGCGGTTACACCGCCCGTTGTTGGGTCTGTTAATAGCGATATATATGGAATGCCTGCCTTGCCTAACAAGGCCAATTTAGCAGAAGTTTTGGCCATTTGCATTAAAGAAAAAGCTGCCTCCATCATGCGGGCACCACCCGATTTGGAGATAATTAATAAGGGTATCCTGTTTTCTTTGGCATAATCTATTGCTCTGGCAATTTTTTCTCCTACTACACTGCCCATACTGCCTCCAATAAAACCAAAATCCATGCAAGCAACCACCAATTTCATATCGTCACTAAGTTCTCCAACCGCCACGCGCATCGCATCTGTCATCCCGCTTTTTTCCTGCGAATCCTTTAATCGTTTGGCGTATTCTTTGGTATCTTTAAATTGAAGTGGGTCGCTTGGTAATATCCCTGCAAAAAGTTCCTCAAAATTACTTCCAAAAAGTAATTCAAAATATTCATGCGACCCTACTTTGTCATGGTAATTGCAATGCGGACAAACATAAGCGTTGGCTTGGTGGTCTGCAGCTAATAAGGTTTTTTTGCACCTGCTGCATTTATGCCACAATCCATCAGGTACTGTTTTTTTCTCTGATGTAAGGGTAGTTATTCCATCTGTTACACGTTTATACCAACTCATTTTTTATTTTAAATAACATTCAAAATAAAGTGTTGAAGTGATATATACCAAGAAAATAAATTATTATATTGATTATTAGTCTTATGTGTGTATGTTGGGCTCGGCTAAAGTCTTAAATTTTACTTGTTTTTAATGCCCTCGCATAAATATGCACCTTTTAATTCTCACAATTATTTATTTAAAATCTTAAAATCAAATTTATTTAATCGTAATATTGCAATATAGCCGTTTTAATAAAAAACTATAATGCAACCAAACAAATAAAAATAAGTAATAAAATCGTGTTTGTAACTTAAAGTTGTTTGTTTTAGAATAGTATAATTATGAATAATTTAATTCTTGAAATAATAGCTGATTTTTCGGCTCAAGCCATACCTGCCGAGCGATTAGCGATATTAAAACCTGTAGCAGATTATATCCAACAAAAGAAGGATACTGGCGCGCTTATTCGTTTAAATTTTATTTGTACGCACAACTCGCGCAGGAGTCATTTGTCTCAAATTTGGGCGCAAACTATGGCCTATCATTTTGGGGTGCAAAATGTGTTTTGTTATTCTGGTGGAACAGAAGCAACAGCCATGTATCCTAAAGTGGCAGAGACTTTACAAAATCAAGGATTTCAAATTCAGCAATTAGCTGCAACAGAAAATCCGGTTTATGCAGTAAAATTCGCCCAAAATGAAGCGGCCATTATCTGTTTTTCTAAAACTTACCAAAATGAGTTTAATCCGGCCGGCCAATATGGTGCCATCCTAACTTGCAACAACGCTGATGAGGGTTGTCCGGTTGTGTTTGGCGCAGAAGCGCGTTTCCCTGTTAAATACAATGACCCCAAAGCGTTTGATAATACCGACTTACAAACGGCAAAATATGCCGAAAGAAGCCTAGAAATTGCCCAAGAAATGTGGTGGGTTTTTGGTCAGATTCAATAACTTTTGGTCTTTGCCAACATTTGAATTGTTACATAAAAAAACGCACCCACTCTGTAAAGAGTTGGTGCGTTTTAAAAATCATTTGTCTTTTAAATTAAGCAATTGTTATGCTACCATCTAAATAAACATCTTGGATAGCATTTAATAATGCTACACCTTCAGTTAATGGCTTTTGGAAAGCTTTACGACCAGATATTAAACCTTGTCCGCCAGCACGCTTGTTGATTACAGCAGTAGTTACCGCTTCTGCTAAATCTGATGCACCTTTGCTTTCTCCACCTGAGTTAATTAAACCCATTCTGCCCATGTAGCAATTGGCTACTTGGTAGCGAGTTAAATCAATAGGGTTGTTTGAAGATAATTCTGTATAAACTTTATTGTGTGTTTTGCCAAAGTTTAAGGCGGTATAACCACCATTTACGTTTGGTAGTTTTTGTTTAATAATATCAGCTTGTATGGTTACCCCTAAATGATTGGCTTGCCCAGTTAAATCTGCAGCAGTATGGTAATCTACACCATCTTTTTTGAATGCATTATTGCGGGTATAGCACCACAAAATGGTACCCATACCTAATTCGTGTGCGCGTTCAAAGGCGGCAGCTACTTCTTGTATTTGGCGACCACTTTCGTCTGAACCAAAATAGATAGTTGCACCTACTGCGGTAGCACCCAAGTTCCAAGCTTCTTCTACTGAACCAAACATTATTTGGTCGAATTTATTTGGGTAACTTAAAAATTCATTGTGGTTTAATTTAACAATGAAAGGAATTTTGTGAGCGTATTTTCTTGAGCAAGCAGCCAAAACACCATAGGTTGAAGCAACGGCATTACAGCCTCCTTCAATGGCAAGTTTTACAATATTTTCTGGGTCAAAATAAGCAGGATTTGGAGCAAAAGAAGCGCCTGCACTGTGCTCAATTCCTTGATCTACCGGTAAAATAGATACATATCCAGTTCCAGCTAATCTACCTGTATTGTAAATAGAAGCTAAGCTTCTCAATACTTGCGGCGAGCGATTACTTTGCATAAAAACGCGGTCTAAAAAATCCCCACCAGGTAGGTGTAACTGACTTTTGTTAATGGTTTTACACTCGTGGTTTAGTAATGAATCGGCGTTATCGCCCAATAATTCGGCTATTTTTGTCATATTTAAGGTATAATTGCGTTGCAAATTTACATTTTTTTATAAAACAACCTGAATAAAAATGAGCATAATGATTCAAAAAATTACAGATAATTCTGAATTACAGTTGGCATGGGCTATCCGCAGGGAGGTTTTTGTGGTAGAACAAAATTGTCCGGAAGAAATAGAATGGGAATTTGAAGAGGAGTCTACCCACTTTTTGGCCAAGTTGGCAGAAGAGCCTGTTGGCACTGCTAGGTATAGAGAAACGGCTAATGGCTTTAAATTAGAGCGATTTGCGGTATTAGAAAAAGCCAGGCATAAAGGAGTAGCTTCGGCTTTGGTTCAAACCCTAGTGAACGAATTAAAAGATAAAAATAAGCTATTATACTTACATGCGCAATTAAGTGCCGCACCTTTATACGCCAAGTTTGGGTTCAAGCCAAAAGGAGAAAATTTTTGGGAGGCAGATATTGAGCATGTAAAAATGGAATGGTGGAAAGATTAATCCACCAGTACCACGTACATATTTTTTATTTCTTCTGCATATTTTTGCTCTACCAATTTGCGCTTAACCTTTTGTGTAGGCGTCATTTCTCCAACTTCTAGAGTAAATAACCTGCGTTTTACTACAAAGTGTTTCACGTGTTCAAACTTACCTAGCTCTTTTTCGTATTTGTGCAAATCTGTTGCAATCCATTTACTAATTTCTTCTTCTCTGATAAAGTCGTCGGCTTGCTCAAAATAGTCATCTTTAAAGCCAAAAACTTCTTTCATTTCTTCTCTCGAAGGCACAATTATGGCAGTTAAATATTCTTGTTTATCGCCAATTAAGAAGATTTGTTCAATTTTATTTGATTTTAAATAGGTATTTTCAATGGGGGTTGGGTATACATTTTTACCAAAAGAATTCACTAAAATATTTTTAATTCTATCGGTAATTTTTAAATATCCTTTATAGAATTTCCCAACATCTCCGGTATGCAACCAACCTTCACTATCTATGGCTTCTGCTGTAGCTTCTGGCAAGTTCCAATAGCCTTTCATTACATTTCTACCGCGCACTAAAATTTCGCCTTCGCCACACTCAAAATTAGGCTCAAATGAGTCAAAGGTTTGTATGGTAATAATTTCTTTGGTATCTGGATTTTGAATCGCTACTTCATTTAATCTGCCTACTCTTCCTACCGCACCAAAAACCTGGCGGTGTGGTTCGTTTGCCGTTACCAATGGAGAAGTTTCTGTTAAGCCATAACCCTCACAAACCAATACGCCTAAATTGCCAAAGAATTCGCCTACATGTTGCGGCATGGCTCCACCTCCACTAATCATAATTTTCATATTGCCGCCTAGTTTTTCTTTAATTTTAGAAAAAACCAATTTTTCGGCAATGGCAAGTTTAATAGAGAGCAATGGTCCTGGTGTTTTATCTGCTTCTTTCAGCAATCTGCGCTGCTCTCCTGCTGCTACCGCCCAATTAAAAATCTTTAAGCTTAAGCCACCTTTAGAAGTAACATTTTTTCTTACGCGCTCTTCAATTCTTTCTAACAAACGCGGCACGGTTAAAATAGCGGTTGGTTTTACTTCTTGAATATTGCTAGTAAGCGCCTCTAAACTTTGCGCAAACGCAATTTGTGTGCCCACCACGGTACTTAGATAATAGGTTGCGGTGCGCTCGTAAACATGACACATGGGTAAAAAGGAAAGGAATACATAATCTTTGTTAACAATGTAAATGATCTCAAGCGCCATTTCCAAATCACTCAAAAAATTATCGTGGGTAAGCATGGCTCCTTTTGGCTTACCGGTAGTGCCAGAAGTATACAATAAACAAGATAAATCATCGCGGGTAACGCCCGCACAGCGCTCATCAATGGCTGGCTGCGTAGTTTTATATTGGTCTGAACCAAAAGCAATCATTTCGGCATAAGTTAATACGCCTTCGTCTTTTTTATCTGTATCAAAGGCTATGATTATCTTTTCTAGGTTCGGACAAGATGCTTTGATTTTGTTAATTTTTTTAAGTAAGAAAGGTGTACCTACTAAAATGGCTTTAGCTCCAGAATCATTAATAATATAGGCAACTTCGCTTTCAGAAAGGGTAGGGTAAATGGATACATTAACCAAACCGAGCTGCATTAAACCTTGGTCAAAGCAAATATACTCTGGACAATTTTCTATTATTAATGCTACCCTATCTTGTTTTTGGTAATTGTGATGATGAAAGAAAGCCGAGATAGCATTGGCCTCATCTATTACTTGTTGGTAGGTAATTTCTTGGTACTTGTCTTTCTTTTTCTCCATTAAATATACGCTATCTGGAGATTTTATAGTTTTAGCTACATTCTTTAAATAAGGATGTAAAGAAGGAAAGGAGTAATTTAAGTTGAATTTCTGGTCCATTTATAAATGATTAACTCGTGCGAATAAAGTTAAAACACACTTAGCCTTCAAATGATTTTAAAGAATTTTTAAAAAACTATTTGCATTTTTTGCAAATAACCATCAATATACTACAAAAACAGGAAAATTAGCGGGCATTAGGGATGCGCATTTTGTAATCTACGTTGGCGCCACCTTTAGAAATATTGATGAGCTTATTTTTTATCAACCTGCGTTTTAGCTCCGAAATATAATCTACAAACAATTTTCCTCTGCAATGGTCATATTCGTGCTGAATAACACGGGCGGCAATGCCGGTAAAAGTTTCTTCGTGCCAAACAAAATTTTCGTCTTGGTATTTTAGCTTTAGTTCTGCGTGTCGGCTTACCTTTTCTCTGATATGTGGAATGCTCAAACAGCCTTCTTCATATTCCCATTTATCGCCCCATTCTTCTGTAATTTCTGAGTTGATGAATACTTTTTTTACTTCTGGGTAATTTTCATCTTCAAAAGCGGAGGTGTCTACCAAAAAAAGATTGATAGCCTTCCCAACTTGCGGCGCTGCTAGGCCAACTCCATGGGCATTGTACATGGTTTCCCACATGTTTGCAATAAGTTTATCTAAATCTTTATAGTCCTTATCTATGTTCGAACCAACTTTTCTTAAAACTGGGTCGCCGTATGCTACAATTGGAAGTATCATTTTTGTATGCTGCTTGTTAAAATTTGTTTTCTAAATACGTTTGCAAAATAAGCACGGCGCTTATTTGGTCTACATTTCCTTTCTTTTGTCTATCCATTTTTTTGAGGCCCATTTCGAGCATGGCTGCTTGTGCCATTCTAGAGGTGAGGCGCTCATCAATTCTCTTGATAGGCAGCGTTGGGAAATTTTTGGCCAGCAAAGATATAAATTTTTCTACATGAACCGCCGATTCAGAATCGGAACCATCCATTTGCAATGGTTTGCCTACTACTACACAGTCTACAGTTTCTTTGCCGAAGTACTCTTTTAAAAAGGGCAACATATCGTGGGTTCGCTGCGTAGCCATGCCACTGGCAATTATCTGCAAAGGGTCGGTAACCGCCAATCCACAGCGCTTTGTTCCAAAATCTATTGCCAATATTCTTCCCATAATTTTGCGCAAAGAAAGTGAATATTACTACAAAGTAACTAAGGAACAAAGAAGAAATGTCGAACATCGAATGCTGAATGTCGAATTTCGAAGGAACAATTATACATCACGCAAAACATCCATACATCACGCTGCATTTAACACCAATCTAAACGTGGTGCCTTTGCCGAGTTCTGAATGGCGAACATATATTTGGCCTTTGTGGTATTCTGTTATAATGCGTTTTACCAAGGATAGGCCGAGGCCCCAGCCGCGTTTTTTGGTGGTATAGCCGGGTTTAAAAACGGTTTTAAATTTGCCCTTCGGAATGCCTTTTCCGGTATCGGTAATGTCTATATAAACATGCTTGGCATCGTGGTTTATAAGCAAGGTAAGCGAGCCTTCTCCTTCCATGGCATCAATGGCATTTTTGCAGAGGTTTTCAATTACCCAATCAAATAAGGGAACATTGATATTGGCCCAATTGCCGGGTTTACCTACTTCTACCTTTATACTAACCTTGCTCGAAACCCTATTGCGCAAATAGCCTACCGCTTTTTCTACCACCAAATCCAAGTTCTCAGATTTTAATATTGGTTCAGACCCAATTTTTGAAAAGCGCTCTGTGATAAGTTCTAGCCTTTTAATATCGTAATCTACTTCTTTTAAAATTTCTTCTTGTTGGTCTTTTTCGCTTTCTTTAAGCATATTGTGCCATTCTCTTAAACTAGAAATGGGCGTACCTAATTGATGGGCAGTTTCTTTGCTCATGCCCACCCAAACTTGATTTTGCTCTGCCCGTCTACTGCTGCTTAAGGCAAAATAACTCATAATGGCAAAAAAGGCAATGAGTCCGAGTTGAATTAAAGGATACGTTTTAAGGGCGGTTAATAAATAAGAATTTTTGTAATACAAGAAATTATAATGGTTGTTTTCTATGTCGTATTCAATTTTAATGGGCTCATGCTCGGCCATCATTAGGGCTAATTCTTGACTCAAATAACTGCTATCATTTTCTCTTTTGGGGTCGAGGTTACGGTGCGAAATTATTTGTAATTGGTCGTCTACCAAAATAGTAGGAATGGTTTCATTATCTTTAATAATATCAAGCAAGAAGTTAATGTCGGTTTCGCCGGTGGTAGCGCCCAATTGGCGCGTTGCATAGGCCCATAATTTTATTTTTTTATCTTCTTGTACGGCCAATTCTTTCACCAATGCTTGCGTGTACCAAAGCGAGAAACCTCCAATAAAAATGGCTGCAATAAAAATGGCTATTTTCCACCAACGTTTTTTTTCGTATGCTTTCATGCGTGTTTGTCAAATATAAGAATTGCTATGAATTCCCAAACAAAATCTAATATTTGCGAATCAGATTTTAGTTATGAAAATTACAACGCAGTGGCAGCAAAAAAATTGGGAGGTAGATTTAGGTTCGCCCATAGATTTATCTTTAGCGCTCGAAAACGGGAGCAATAATCCCAATGCATTTCATATTCCACTTCCTCGTTTTGAACCTATTACGGTTGGCGATTTTGTGGGTTCTGTGGCTAAGGGAAGCGGCGCCAATTGTGAAAATTTATTTATTAACGCACACGGAAACGGCACGCATACAGAGTGTATAGGTCATATCACAAGCGAGCGAATAAGCATTCATCAATGTTTAACTCGGTTTCATTTTATGGCGCAACTAATGAGCGTTAATTTGGTTCAAACAGAAACGGGTGATTTTATAGTGCCATTACCTCAAGAAAACCAATGGCTGAACCCAAACGTACAGGCACTTATAATTAGAACCTTGCCCAATGGTTTAGATAAGAAAACCCAGCAATACTCTGGCAATAACCCCGCGTATTTATCGCCCGAATTATGCCGCTATTTAGCAGAAAATGGCATAGAACACCTATTGGTAGATTTGCCATCGGTTGACCGTGAAGAGGATGGAGGAGCCATGTTGGCCCACAAAGCTTTTTGGAATTACCCAGCTAAACCTAGAAATAATGCTACAATTAGCGAAATGATTTTTGTGCCCAATGAGGTACCCGATGGAATTTATTTTTTAAACATCCAAATTGCTAGTTTGGGTTCAGATGCAAGTCCCTCTAAACCCGTAATTTACGCCATAAACTCTTTGGTCTGAACCAAAACTTAAAGTAAATAAAAATATAATGTAGGCCAATATTTGCTTGGGTGCTTCAAATTCCTATTTTTGCATTTCTTAATTAAAGTATCAATATGAAGAAGACCGCGTTATTGCTTGGTTTTTTAGGTTTTTTAGGCACATTGCAATTGAGTGCTCAAAAAAGTTCTAAAAATGCGCCAGCCAAAAAAACAATAGCACCAGAAGTAATCCAAACTAATCCAATTATTTTTAGTATTGGGAGCGATGTTGTTCGGGAAGACGAGTTTTTACGTCAGCTAAATAAGAATAGGAAAGACAAAACAAAACCTACCGAAACAGAAATTAGAGAATACTTAGATCTTTATGTTAATTTTAAACTAAAGGTTAAAGAAGCGGTATCTATGAGTTTAGATACTAACCCAACTTTTAGGTCTGAATTAGCAGGGTATCGCAAGCAATTAGCGGCTCCTTATTTAAACGATAAAAAAGTTACTGAAGGTTTAATGCAAGAAGCTTTTGAGCGCATGAAAATGGAAGTAAACGCTAGCCATATTCTAATCAATGTTTCTGCCAATGCTTCGCCAAAAGATACATTAGCGGCTTACAATAAAATAGTAGATATACGTAGAAGAGCGTTAAAAGGCGAATCGTTTGATAGTTTAGCTGCCAAGTTTTCTGAAGACCCATCGGCCGTTAAAAACTTTGGTAAATTAGGTTGGTTCACTGTTTTTCAAATGGTATATCCTTTCGAAAACGTTGCCTATACTTTAAATAAGGGAGAAACGAGTGCGCCTTTCCGCACACAGTTTGGCTACCACATTATGCAAGTTAACAATAAGCGCCCAGCTAGGGGTGAGGTTAAAGTGCAACATATAATGGTAAGAACTGGTTATGGTGCAACAGATGAAACAAATAAAAATGCCAAGGAAAGAATTGAAGCAGCTTACCAAGAACTAACAGCAGGCGCAAGTTTTGATTCTATTGTTGAAAAATATTCGCAAGACGACGGCAGCAAAGGAACTAATGGTTTAATGAATTGGATGGCCAGCTTGAGTGGTTACCCCGATGATTTTAAAGACATTTGTTTTGGGTTAAAACCAGGTCAAACCTCTAAACCTTTTGCCACAGATTACGGCTACCATATTGTTAAATACAACGATTTTCGTCCGCTAGGAGATTACAAAGAATTGCAAGACATTATCAAAAATAAAGTTACTAGAGATAGTCGCTCAGAGGGTTCTAAAACAGCTGTAATTGTAAGGGTAAAAAAGGAAAACAATTACAAAGAAAATGTAACTAACCTAAACGAGTTTACCAATAAATTAGATACTAGTTTTGTGAGTGGTAACTGGAAATATACTCCGCAAGTTACTCCCAAGGTTTTATTTACAGTGGGCAACCAAACCCATACTACCAATGATTTTGGCAAATACCTAGAAGCTAACCAAGAACCAGTTGAAAAAGGTAATCCAAGCATGCTTGCCAAAAATTTGTTTACCATTTGGGCCAACGAAAAATGTATTGCCTACGAAGAAAGTATCTTAGAAACCAAATATGCCGATTTTAAGAACATTATGAGTGAGTACCATGATGGTATTTTATTATTTGATTTAACCGACCGTAAGGTTTGGGGCAAAGCAAGCACAGATACTGTTGGATTAGAAAATTTTTATAGTGTTACCAAAGGCAAATACATGTGGAAAGAGCGTGTAAATTACCAATTATACTCTTGTTTAGATGCCAAAACCAAAGCGGCTGCCATCAAAATGTTTAAGGCAGGAAAGCCTGATGCAGAAATCTTTAAAAAGATAAATAAAAAGCTTAAAAATGCATTGATTGCTAAAGATCAAAAAGCAGAAAAAACAGATGCTACCGCTGCTAAGTTATGGGATAAAAAAGGGGTAGTAGATATTACAGATTTAGATGTTAATCGTTTCTATTATGTTCTTGGAATTATTCCAGCTGAACCAAAAACTTTGAAAGAAGCCAGGGGATTAGTAACAAGCGATTACCAAGAATTTTTAATGGCAGAGTGGGTAAAAGAATTGAGAACAAAATACCCATTAACTGTTAACGAACCAGCCTTGATAAACTTAACTAGATAAGATACCAACGTTACCCCCATTGTGGAGTGCACATATTTTTGTACCGGGCAAAAAGTAATCTGATTGAACCAGATTAATTAAAGCCCACATCATTTTTGCCTCGTAAACCAAGTCTAACAAGATGCCAGTTTGTGAGGCAAATTTTTTTTGAAAGGCTTCTAATTCTGCGGTGTGTTTGGCATAACCACCTCCATGAAATTGAAAATGCAATTGGTAAGCGCTAGCATTAAAATGAGCATATTCTTCTTGCATTTTTTCTGCACCTTTTAATACCACAATACCATGAACCTTGCTATTTAAATTATTATCTGCTACACCCTTAATCAGTCCTTTTAAGGTGCCACCAGTTCCTACAGAAGCCAGTATTACATCAAACGCTTGCATCTTGGGTTCTTGCATTATTTCTGAAACGCCTTGCTCTCCAAGTTGTCCGCTTCCTCCTTCTGGAATAAAAAAGGCATTTTGGTTTGAACCAAAATGATTTTGAAATAATGCTTCTTTATGCTGGTATTCAGTTCTGCTAACAAAATGCAATTGCATGCCAAACAGTGCACATAATCTAAGCACTGGATTTTCTACTTTTTCGCCGCGTACAAATCCGTAGCTGCTAAAATTATATTTAGCGGCCGCAGCTGCTGTGGCCAATAAATGATTGCTATAGGCTCCACCAAAAGTAACTAATTGTTTTTTTTGTTGGTTTGCTGCTTCAATCAAATGATACTTTAATTTGCGCCATTTATTACCCGAAATAAAAGGATGCGAATAGTCTTCTCTTTTTAAAAATACTTGCACGCCTTTGGCTTCAAAAATACCATCCGTTAAGGCTTCTATGGGTGCATAGGGATTATGGATGTGTAATGCCATTTTTCTTTTGTAAATAATACTCTAAGGTAAACATCAATGCTATCCATAAAAACGGAGCTACTGCCACTCTATACCTAGATAATCCCAATACGCCGGTTGAACCAATGATGTATGCTAAGAACAAAAAGACACATACCCGAAGTATCACATGCGCCTCTTTGTTCCATAAAAAATGTAGTAAACTTAGGCTTGTTACAAGGTTGCTAAACAAACATACAAGCAACACAAGCAATAGTGCAATAGGCGCATTTTGTATAAAAATATGTATGCCATTAATAAGTCCTTGGGTGTTTATAACATGGTATAAACCCAAATAATTGCCTTCGTTTAAATTCATAAAATGTACCCACTCAAACCTGCCTGGATCGAGCATAAATGCAAGCCAACCTTTTATATTAAACCAAGCAAAAAATAAGGGATGCTTGGCAATAATTTCTTTGCCAGCTTGGTTCATTAATTCATACCTTTCTTGGTAGGTTTTGGCCGCATTGGCAAATTGCATAATGCTATCCTGTGCCTCATCTGCGTAAGTTTCGCCATAGATTTGCGCATGGGTATACTTGGCCATATACTTAAGCACAAAAATGGGTGTAACCGATGAATAATGGTAGTAACCTGTTACCTGTTTATTATAGCTGGCATACCCATGATATAAGAGCGGCAGCAACAAAAACGGAAGCAATAGTTGTATGCGTTTTTGTTTGATAAATATAAACATGAGAATGCCTGCAACACTTATTCCTAATAAGAAAGCTACGGGTTTGGTTAGCATGGCTAGGGCAAAAAACAGCACTGCCAATAGGCTGTCTTTTAATTGCCTTTGGGTCCATAACCTATAGGTAAAGTAAAGCGACCAAAACAATAAACTTTGAAACAGAATATCGCTCATTACAAAGTTGCAGTGGATTATTTGAGAAGGATAGAAGAGCAATATTCCTAGTAATAGCCAGCGACTAGCCTGTTGGTTCAGGCCAAGTTCTTTGCTAAATTTTAAAACACCCCAAAGGGTACTTAAGCTTATAAGTAGTTGTACTAATAAAATGGCATAATCTGTTTGAACCCAAAGTTTGATGCAGTAGATGAGCATACCATAAACAGGTGGTCGGAAACTAAAATAATCTGGTTTAACTGCAAGGTTCCAAGGGGCAGCGTAAAGGCTGCCATGCATTTTAAAATTGGCTGCTTGCGAAAGGTAATCAATAGAATCTACCAAGTAAATGCTGCCAGAATGCAGGGCTTGAAAAAAGCCTAGTAAGTGCAGCAAAATGGCAATTAGCCAAAATAATTTTGGTTTAAGTAAATTTAGATTCACGGTTGCAAGATACAGCATTTACAACTTTTGGTAGGTCTTCATCCACCTGTCTGGTATTTCATCGTTTTGGGCGGTTTGATAATCTTTATAGCTGCAAGGCACCAGAAATTTACCTTCATGTTTGCTGCGTTCGTGTGGGTATGGAACTTCCATCCACCAGCGGTTGCTAAGCACACTTTTATAGAAAGTAAGTTCTGTGTTCATGTGTTTATTGGTGGTATGGTATATCAAATAGTCTTTGCTTTCTGCTATTGGGTAATCGTTTCTTCGGTTGCTAATGCCTTCCATAAAGTACCAAGCCATTTGTGCCATAAGGGCGGCACTGCTGTTATTTCTGTCGTATTGCGGATTGTAATCAAATAAACCGGCACTTAATAACTCGTTGCTCATGCCCGCGTATTTGCAAAGCTGACAAGCTTCTTCGGCGCTTAAACCATTTGGCGATGGATACATTTGAGCTGGGGCATCAGCCGCTTTAATGGCGTTTAAACTTAAACCAAGCATGTTGGCATTTCTACAATAGGGTTCAATTTCTTGCATATTTCCGCGCAAACTTCCTACACGTAGCATATCAAAATTCATGCGTTCAAAGGCATCGTAGGTATCGTCTTCCACAAAATGTCCTTGATAGGCTGCTTGTGTAATGTTAAACAAGTAGGCAGGTTCGTGGGCAATTATGCGTGGTAAATAATTGTTCAAACTGGCATCGCTGTGCATTTCCATGTCCATTTTTGCATCAACCAATACCAATTGCATGTTATGGTTCAGCCCTTTAAAACTGGCATATTGGGCAGCCATTAAATCTTGCGAACCACCTAGTACCAAACTTATCTTTTTTTCTTTGTGTAAAATAGCCAAGCATTGTGTGAGGGCAAAATAGGTATCTGCTAAACTGTTACCAGCTGCTATGTTTCCTAGGTCTAATATGCGTAGTTCTGTGCGTGGCTTAACCAATTTATACAGCTCTTTTCTAATGGCATCTGCGCCTTGTGCACATCCTTCAAAAGCTGGTCTGAACCGATCTTCTTGTACCCCTAAAATAACTAAATCGTAGGCTTCCAAATTTATTTCTTGCTCACCTAAAAACTGTGTAGAATGGAACAAAGTTTTGAGGCTACCGCTTTGGTTGAGCGATTGAATTTGGAGCTTAGAAAGCGGAGTAATATAGTGGTTTAGCATAATGTAGGTAAATATTCTCCAAATCTGCTTAATTTAGCGCGGCAACTAATGCACATTTCCACAATGGTACTGGTAACAGGCGCAACAGGTTTTTTAGGTTCACATTTGGTTTGCCAATTATTGGCGGCCGGTAAACAGGTACGCGCTTGTAAGCGCAAAACTTCTGACATGCGGGAGTTTACCTTTATTTTTAACCATTATTTTGGTTCAGACCAACAGGCAAAAGATGCCAATAAACTGTTGCATTGGGTAGAGGCCGATGTGCTAGAAATAGACACTTTAACAGATGCCATGCAAGGTGTTTTGCGGGTTTACCATTGTGCGGCCCTGGTTTCTTTTGATGCTAGCGATAGAGATTTACTCATGAAAGTAAATGCAGAGGGCACTGCCAATGTGGTAAATTTATGTTTAATTAATGGGGTTAAACACCTTAGTTATGTTAGCTCTATCGCTTCTTTGGGTAGAACCAAAACGGGTAATACCATGGATGAAAATAGTACTTGGGAGGCGAGTAAATTGAACAGTAATTATGCCATAAGCAAATACAAAGCAGAGATGGAAGTATGGCGTGGATCTGAGGAGGGCTTATCTGTAATAATTGTTAACCCGGGTGTTATTATTGGTGTAGGCGATTTTAGCAAAGGCTCTAATGCTTTGGTTCAAACCATTTATAAGGGAATGCCAATGTATAGTATGGGTGCCAATGGATATGTAGATGTAAAAGATGTGGCACGTGCGTTCTTAGAAATTGAAAAAGCGGGCATTGTAAACCGCAGGTTTGTGTTAGTTGGGGCCAATATGCGTTTCAGGGATTTGTTTTTTATGATTGCCGATGGCTTTGGAAAAAAACGGCCGTATATAAATGTAACGCCTATTATGGCCGCAATCGCTTGGCGTGTAATGGCTGTGGTTCGTTTGTTTAGCAAAAAGGGTTTGGCACTCACCAAAGAAACAGCCAGAGCTGCATTGAACGAATCGTATTATAATTCTGATCGCATTATTAACGAGGTAGGTTTTGCTTTTACACCTATAGAAAAAACGGTGGAGGATTGTGTGGGGCAATATAAGGCGTGGAATCTGGCTGTTAGCCGTTAGCTTTTGGCCTTTAGCTTTTGTTCATTCGAAATTAGATATTCAGCGTTCAGTTTTCGACATTTCTTCTTCGTTACTTTGTTGCTTAGTAGTTAAAAAACAAACTACGAAGGTACAAAGCAACTAAGATTAATTTCTTTGTTCCTTTGTTGCTTAGTAGTTAAATTTTAGAATTTATTCCGCTATTTTGCCACACCATTTTTTATAAACCCATTATGATTCAAAAATTATTTGTTGGCTTAGCCATAACCCTTTTGTTTGCTTGTAACAATAACAACAATACTCCTGCCGTAGATTACGAAAAATTATATTTACATAGCATGGAGGTTAAAGATTACCAAACCGCCATTGTTGCGGCACAGGCTATTTTACAGGCAGATAGCGCCAAACAACCTTATTTAGATACCCTTCCAGAATTATATGCATCGGTAAGAAATTACGCCGCCACAGAAGTTTATACAGATAAAGTTTTAAGCAGAAGACCCAATGAAGAAAAGTTTTTGCAACTTAAAGCATTGTGTTTGCAAGAAGCAGGTAAAGGCATGGAGCTATTAGATTTTTACAATAAATTATTTGTTAGCACAGGCAAAATTACTTACCTATACCAAGTGGCTACCATTCAAGTAGCAGCCGGAGATATGAAAGGAGCCGAAGCTTCTGTAAAATCTCTTGAAGAGAAGATGTTGAATAACAAAGACAGTGTAGATTTTATGTTATCAGAAACCGAAAAGCAATTGGTTCCATTGCGCGCAGCGGTATACAATGTTAAGGCTTACATGTCGGCACAAAATAAAGATTTAATGGGAGCTAAAAAGAATTTTGAACTGGCATTAAAAGAGTTCCCAGACTTTATTGCAGCGCAACAAAACTACATGCGTTTAGTGCAAGGTGGTAGGCAGTAAAAGTAGAATAAAAATTACGAATTATGAAATCAAATACTCCCTAATTCATACTTCATAATTCTTTTAATCATTCACTAATAATTTAAAATAAAACAGCGGATTACGCAATTTGGCGCGCATGTCTAAATCTTCGAACATGCAGCTGATGGTTTCGCGCAGCGTTTTGTTTTTATTAGCTTTGTTTACTACTAAGTTGAATAACCAAGGGTATTTACAAAGTTTTTGCATGGTATGACTCAATTTTAATTCATCCCATTGTCTGTCGTAGAAAGCCTTATCGTAAGCTTTGTTATGCGCAGCCGAAAAGTTATTTTGTTTAAGGCATTGCTCAATATGCGCGGCGGCCAACATGCCGCTGTACAAAGCATTGCCAATGCCTTCACCCGAAAATGGGTCTATTAAACTCCCTGCATCACCAGTAAGTAAAAAGTTATTGCCACTTAAAGGTCTTTGTTTTGAACCTAAAGGCAATCCCCAACCTTCTATTTTTCCTTCCAATTCTGCTCCTGCAAATCTATCTTTAATGGTAGGATTATTTTTAATAGCGCGCAACATATCCTCGCGCAGGTTAATTTTCTTTTTGCTAGCCGTATCACTCAGCATGCCTGCGCCCACATTGGCCATGCCGTTTGCCATAGGGAATATCCAAAAATAACCGGGTAACATTTCTTCCAAAAAGTGCAGTTCAATGTAGTTTTCTGGATGTAAATCTTTAACGCCTTTGTAATAAGCCCTAATACCGGCGCAATAATGCATATTGTCTTTTTGTATGCCTGCCAGTTTTTTACCAATAATAGACCTATCTCCTTCGGCACCTATTACCATTTGTACATTTTCAAAAGTAAGTGTCTTTTTTCCATCTAAACCCTCTTGCTCGCATATTAAATTTATGCCTGAGGTATGCTGTTTTACTTCTTTAAGCGCAGTGCCCTGTAATACTGTTGCGTATTCTTTATTAAGCAATTGAAACAAGGCATTGTCAAAATCCATTCTTTTGCTTATAAAACCCAGCGGGCGCATATCGGAAGTTTTGTTTTGCTTAAACGGAATATCAATGCCTTTGCCATTGGGTGCCACAAATTTTACACCCCAACTTGGCAGAAATTCTCCAGGCTTATTGCCAAAAGAGGTAAGTATTTCTTCATCTAATTGTTTTAAAACGTAGACCACCTTCCCGCTCAAGGCATCGCCACACACTTTATCACGCGGGAAAACCGCTTTATCTATGATAGTATGGTGTATCTTTAGTTTGCTCAGAAATAAGGAAGTTGCGCAGCCGGCCGGACCAGCTCCTACAATAACTATAGAAGGATTTGAATTACTCATATTTTGGGATGGACTAACCATTTTTTGCTTAGCCTTAGCTTTCAAAAATAAGTTTTTTTAGAAACTATTGGCCGAACCTAAACATTTTTTATGCATGCTTTTGGCCTGAACCTATATTTTTTCTGAAAAATGATTCTGACAAACTGGCAATGGCTTAATTTTTGGTAAATTAGTTTTCTCAAATATGATACAAACATTTTCGCAATTTCCACCAGAATCTAAAATTTGGGTTTATGCTGCTAATCGCACTTTAACTACCCAAGAGGTTTTGGCGGTAGAAACCAGTTTGCAAGTTTTTACACAAAGCTGGACAGCCCATGAAATGCCCATGCGGGCAGCATCTGTTGTTTTATACAATCAAATTGTTGTAATTGCATTAGATGAAACGCAACACAGCATTAGTGGTTGTGGCATTGATAAATCAGTAAAATTAATGAAAGACTTAGGGGAACAACTAAAGGTGAATTTTTTTAACCGCATGCAGGTGCTTTGCCTTTTCAGTGAAACCCTACAAACATTTGATAAACATAGCTTACAATTAGCTATAAATGCAGGTGAAGTAGATGCAAATACCCAAGTTTGGAACCCTATTGTGGCTAATTTAGGAGAATTTTTAAACAAAGGCTTCGTTAAATTGTCTGACTTTTGGATGGCTCCTCAACTGCAATTTTTGGTTCAAGCCAAATAATACTTATTACTAAAAAAAGAATTTTCAATAAAAACACACATGGCAGAAAATAATTCAAAAAACCCAACCCCTCAAAAAGATCCGTTTAATAAGAAACCTAAGATTAATAACAACATGCCAAAGTTCAATGGTTATTGGATATATGGGCTTGTGGTGGTTGCATTTTTGGCTCTGCAGTTTGCCCCGCATGATGTTTCTTTAAAAACAACCAAAACTAAGTTTTTTACCGAAATGCTTCCTTCTCATGATATAGAGAAAATTGTTATTGTGAACAAGGAACGCGTAGATATTCATATTAAAAAAGACGCGCTTAAAAATGCTAAATATAGCGACTTAAAAGAACGTACGGGTTTGTTTGCTGCCACAGATGGTGGTCCGCATTACTTTTTTGAAATTAGTGATGTAGGTAGTTTTGAAACTGATTTAAATAAGCGCCAGGATGGTTTTCAGGCTAGCGAGCGCTTAATTGCAGAAACGGCTACACAACACAATTACTTGGCAGATATTATTGGTTGGTTATTGCCTTTTGCTTTACTTATTGGTTTGTGGATGTTTGTTATGCGCAGAATGGGCGGCGGCGGTGCAGGCGGCGGCGGACAAATATTTAATATTGGTAAAAGCAGGGCGCAGTTGTTTGATAAGGACCAAAATGTAAATACTACTTTTAAAGATGTTGCTGGCTTAGATGAAGCTAAGGTGGAGGTGATGGAGATTGTAGACTTTTTAAAGAATCCTAAAAAATATACCACCTTGGGTGGTAAAATTCCGAAGGGCGCTTTGTTGGTTGGCCCTCCAGGAACAGGTAAAACCTTATTGGCTAAAGCCGTAGCTGGCGAAGCAGGTGTACCTTTTTTCTCTTTATCGGGTTCAGATTTTGTGGAGATGTTTGTGGGTGTAGGGGCTAGCAGGGTGAGAGATTTGTTTAAGCAAGCCAAAGAAAAAGCACCTTGTATTATATTTATAGACGAAATTGATGCTGTGGGTAGAGCCCGTGGGAAAAATTTGGTTCAGGGCGGAAACGATGAAAGAGAGAATACCTTGAACCAATTGCTCACCGAAATGGATGGCTTTGCTACCGATTTAGGTGTAATTATTTTGGCAGCTACCAATAGACCAGATATTTTAGATACGGCTTTGTTGCGCCCAGGTAGGTTTGATAGACAAATTTCTATCGACCGTCCAGATTTAAACGGCAGGGAAGAAATTTTTAAAGTGCATTTAAAGCCAATTAAAACAGCCGAAGGTGTAGATCCTAAGAAGTTGTCTATTCAAACTGCTGGCTTTGCCGGTGCAGATATTGCCAACGTTTGTAACGAGGCAGCTTTAATTGCCGCGCGTAACAATAAAACTGCGGTAGATATGCAAGATTTTCAAGATGCAGTAGACCGTATTATTGGTGGTTTAGAAAAGAAAAACAAAATTATTTCGCCAGAAGAAAAACTCATTATTGCCTACCACGAAAGTGGTCATGCTATTGCAGGCTGGTATTTAGAGGGAGTAGATCCGCTGGTAAAAGTAAGTATTGTGCCAAGAGGTGTGGCTGCTTTGGGCTACGCACAATATTTGCCTAAAGACCAATATTTGTATACCACAGACCAAATGAAAAACATGATGTGTATGACATTGGGTGGTAGGGTAGCAGAAGATATTGTGTTTGGCAGAATAAGCACTGGCGCCCAAAATGATTTGGAACGCATAACCAAAATGGCATATGGCATGGTTACTATTTACGGTATGAACGCAAAAATTGGTAATGTAAGTTTTAATGATAGCAACCAAGAGTACGGTTTTACCAAACCATACAGTGAAAGTACTGCAGAAATGATAGATCACGAGGTGCGCGCTATTATTGACGAATGTTACCAAAAAACCAAACAACTCCTAATAGAAAAACGCGATAAGCTAGAAGAGTTATCGCAGATATTACTCAAGAAAGAAATCTTGTTTCAAACAGATTTGGTTGAGATTTTAGGCGTAAGGCCATACGATAAAGTAGAAGAGCCCGCAGAAGAAGCGGTAGTGATTGAAAGCACTTTAGAGACACCAGCTGCCGAAACCACTCCAGAAATTTCACATTAATTAAATAGAACTATTATACAAAAACATCCACTGCCCAAAAGTAGTGGATGTTTTTTTTGGCTAACTCCCAAACCGCTTAATAGCGATCTTAACATAACATCTAAACCACCCACACTAAGCCAAAAAGCAGTAGCATCTGAATAAAAAAGATGAGTAAACCAAAGCCGAGGCCTTGTTTGCCAGATTGAAACATTTGCTTGAAGCTTACTTTTAATCCTATGGCAGCCATGGCAACTATTAAAATTAGTTTACCCATGGCATCTAACGCAGAAAGAAAGGCCTCGGGTAGTTTGATGAAAGAGCTTAATAAGGTAATTAATAAAAAGCCCCAAAGGTACCAAGGTAGTTTAAGGTAAGATTTCCAGCCGCCCATTTCGTTTTTGTTAACGAGGTAGTTGAAGAGAATAAGCGCAGGAGATAAGAGGGCAACACGGGCTAATTTTATGCTAATAGCTGCTTCACCCACTTCTTTGCTGATGCCATATCCGGCACCTGCTACATTCCCAACGGAGTGTAAGCCTCCTCCAATAAGTAAGCCCATTTGCTGCGTGTTTAGGTTCAGCCCGCCTAAGGCAAAGGGTAATACCAGCATGCCAACGCTGCCCAATAAATTTACTACTGCCATGGCAATAGCCACATCATCACTTTTTTTGCTTACGCTTGGCGCTAGCGCAGCGATAGCCGATGAACCGCAAATGGCTGTTCCAAAGCCAACAAGCCAACCGGTGCTACCCGAACAATTAACCCGGGTGGCCAAGTAAAAAGTGATGAGTATTATGGTTAAAACAACGAAGCCAATAATAGAAAAACTAGCGGCACCCAAGGCAGCCATATGCGAATAGTTAATACTAAACGCTAAAAATAAAATGGATAGTTCTAGTTGTTTGCTGCTTGTAAATGAAATACCCGATTGAAATAAGGCGGGAATTTTGAATAAATTGCTTACAAACATGCCCAATAAAAGAGCCAAAAGAATTCCATTTAACCAGTTTGGAGTGTATTGTGATAAAAAGTAGGCGCTTAGGCCAAGAGTCCATGATAAGAGAAAGCCCCTATATTCTTTTTGTATCAAGGGAATTATGGTTTCGTAATTTCGCCTGTAAAACCCAAAATACCACCACTTAAGTTAAACACTTTTTTGAACCCATTGGCACTCATTATTTCTGAAGCACGGGCGCTTCTGGCACCGCTTCTGCAATAAACTACATAAGATTTAGATGGGTCTAAGGTTTTTATGGTGCGGGTAAAATCTGGGCCATTTACATTGGCAAAAACCGTTGCTCCCTTAATGTAACCCGCTGCCACTTCGCCTTCGGTTCTTACATCTATTACAATGGCTTTTTCTGCTTTTACTACAGCCGTAAATTCGCTGGCTTGAATTGTTTTGTATTGCGCCTGAGCGTTGCAGCTAAACAAAAATATTAATAACAAAAGGCTGATAGAACTTAATTTTAATTTCATAATGGTATGATTTAGTAGAGCAAATTTGTTTTGAAATTTTTACTTGCTGCGTAACAAAGGTAGCACAACTCATTTTAGAAAGTATAAAAACAAATGATTAGCTAAAAAAAACTATTTTCGCATTAAATTTTATATAATGAAAACAGTTGACTCTATAGATTTTAAAGGCAAAAAAGCACTTGTGCGCGTAGATTTTAATGTACCATTAGACAAAAAAACATTGTTGGTAACAGATGACGCTAGAATTAGAGCTACGATTCCTACCTTAAAGAAAATTTTGGCCGATGGCGGATCTTGCATATTGATGAGCCACTTGGGAAGGCCACTAAAAAAACTAAAAGACGATGGCACCGTAGATTTTGAAAAACACACCTTAAAAAACACCCTAACTACCCTTAGTGGATTATTAGGCATGGAAGTTAAATTTGCGGGCGATTGCATTGGCGAAGAGGCCACACAGTTTGCGGCTAATTTGCAAGCGGGTGAAGTTTTATTGTTAGAAAATTTGCGTTATTATAAAGAAGAAGAAAAAGGTGATGTAGCTTTTGCAGAAAAGCTTGCTAAATTGGGTGATGTATATGTAAATGATGCTTTTGGAACAGCCCACCGTGCCCATGCCTCAACAGCGATTGTGGCGCAGTTTTTTCCAGAAGCCAAATGTTTTGGGTATGTAATGGCGCAAGAAGTTGCCAATGCAGAAAAGGTTATTAAATACGCCGAACGTCCGTTTACAGCCATAACGGGTGGTGCTAAAGTTTCGGATAAATTATTAATTTTAGAGAACCTCATAGAGAAAGTAGACAATCTTATTATTGGCGGAGGTATGGCATATACTTTCTTAAAAGCCCAAGGATATGAAATAGGTTCAAGCTTGTGCGAAGAAGATAGGTTAGATTTATGTTTGCAACTTATTAAGAAAGCTAAAGATAGAGGTGTACAATTATTATTACCCGAAGATTCTATTGTAGCAGATGCTTTTAGCAACGAAGCCAATTGCAAACCATGCGATAATAAACACATAGAAAAAGGTTGGATGGGATTAGATATTGGTCCGAAAGCAGCAGCCAAATTTGCGGAAGTAATAGAAAGTTCCAAAACTATTTTGTGGAACGGACCAATGGGTGTTTTTGAGATGAGTAATTTTGAAAACGGCACCAAAACAGCTGCTGTTGCCGTGGCTAAAGCTACTCAAAACGGGGCTTTTAGTTTAATTGGTGGTGGTGATAGTGCTGCGGCAGTTGCTCAGTTTGGTTTTGAAGATCAAGTAAGTTACGTAAGCACGGGTGGCGGCGCCCTGTTAGAATATTTTGAAGGCAAAGAATTGCCCGGCATTGCAGCTATTAATTAATAGGCATTAGCTGGATGATTTTTTTTATAAAAAAGTACTATTTAGCCTTTTTATGGGCCTTGTTATCTTTGGGAGCTTGTGGCATAAACGGCCAGAGCTTACCAAAGGTATCTTTTAATTTAATTGGGATAGATAAGCTAGCTCATTTTGTTTTATTTGGAGTACAGTCTTTTCTCATTATTTATGCCAACCAAAGAGGGCGAAAAGAAATTGATTGGCCGCATGTGCACTTAGCTGTTTTTATTGGTATTGCTTACGGTATACTCATTGAGTTTTTGCAGTATGCGGTATTTGTAAATCGCAGTTTTGATTATGCAGATATGATAGCCGATGCATTGGGCGCATCAAGCTGCTATTTTTTTGCCCTATTTATTTATAAAAGATAACTCACTTTTATTTGTTTAAAACAAAGTGTTTTGCGGGGTTTTTTCGTTGCTTCTTCTGTGTTTTAATTTTTGATAAACTGCATTAATTTTTTCTGCTAGCTCGGCTGGATTAATAGGGTAGCTTAAATAATCGTTCATTCCGGATGCAAATACATTTCCGCGAGTATCTGAATTTATATTGGCGGATAATGCAAAAATAGGTGTTAAAACTCCCGCTTTTCTTATCGTTTTAGCAAATTGAAAACCATCCATTTCAGGCATTTGTAAGTCAATTAAAATTAGATCGTATTTTTTTCTCTGAACCCAGGCAAGCGCATCTTTACCATTATTGGCAATATCAACAGTTGTTCTCCACCTTTCAAGTAGTTGTTTGGCCCTTAAAACATTTATTTGATTATCGTCAATTAATAAAAGGTTTAGACTTGTAAAATCTGTGTTTTCTGGTAAACTATCTTTTTTGTTTGCTTCTTTCTTATTGGTTTGAGATATGGGTAAGATTAAGGTAAAACTAAACGTTGTGCCCTTGTTTTTTTGGCTTGTTACAGACAGCGAACCACCCATAATTTCGACTAATTTTTTACAAATAGCTAATCCTAATCCTGTGCCACCAAATTTGCGGGTTGTATCAGGAGATGCTTGTGTAAATTGTTCGAATAAATGAGGCAAATAATGAGGGTCTATTCCAATGCCAGTATCCCAAATTTCGAATGATAGAAGCGCTTTTTCGTCTTTTATTTCTAAGCAGCGAGCTAATAAACCCACTTCACCAGCTTCGGTAAACTTGATGCCATTGGATAGTAAATTATTAAGAATTTGGCTAATTCTTAACGAGTCGCCTTCTAGCAATTCTGGTATTTCTTTGCTTGTTCTTAGGTGTAAAGTTATTCCTTTTTGCTTGGCTGCATAAATCAAAGATTTGCCTGTGTTTTGCAAAATTTCTATCAAGTTAAATGGGTGAACATCTAAATCCATTTTACCCGCATCAATTTTATTAAAATCTAAGATATCATTAAGCATATACAGCAAGGTATCTGCTGAATACTTGAGTCCATTTAAGTTTACTAATTGTTTTAAGTTTGGTTCATCTAAAAGAAGCAAATTAATAAATCCAATAACGCCATTGAGAGGGGTTCTAATTTCGTTGCTTATAGAAGAAAAGAATAAACTTTTTGCATGAGAAGCTTCTTCTGCTTTTTGCAAGGCTTGCTTGTATTCTTCCTCTAATTTCTTTCGATAATCAATATTGCTGAATGTTCCAATGGCACGTGTGGGGTTTCCGTCTTGGTCTGTTTCGGCCACTTTACCCCTGTCTAATACCCAAATATAAGTATTATCTTTCCTTTTTAATCGGTACTCGCATTCATAAAAATGGGACAAACCTTCGAGGTGGTCTACAAATAAGTTCCAGGCTTTGGGTAGGTCGTCTGTGTGAACCAAATCTTCCCAGGATTCTGTTAATTGTTCATGAGCACTATAGCCAAGCATCTCGCTGAATACAGGGGAGAAAAAAGTTTCGTTACTTATTAGATTTACATCCCAAACGGCATCTTTGCTTCCGGCAAGGGCGAAGTTCCAGCGTTTTTCTGCTACAGCTAATTCTTCTTGTGATTGCACTAAATCTGTAATGTTTTCTACAACACCTAAAATTGATTCTACCTCACCTTGAGCATCTAAAATTGGAATTTTAAACGTACGGGCATAGATTGGATTTTCGTTAACTTTTATGCAAAGTTTTTGAATAAGTATAGGTTCTTTATCTCTCAGAATGAGTTGGTCTGTTGCCAAATAATGAGAAAGTTCACCTGCATCTTTAAATACTTCTTCGTCTGTTTTTCCAATTACATTTGCTTCTTTTAGGTTAAATAATTTTTCTAATTCTTTGTTCCAAAGGGTATAGGTAAGTCCGTTTTTTACTTGTTTCACAAATACACCAATTGGCAAGTTTGAAATGAGTTTATTTAAAAAATCTATTTGGTGAATCTGAGAAATTACTGCCGATACTTCTGCTGGTGTGTTATTTTTAATTCTCTGTAACTTGGCTTCGATTTTAAGGAAATACAGGTTAATTAAAAGGGGAATAATACAAATTATATTTACCCAAGCATTGTCTAAGAAAATACCTAAAGTTATTAATATGATGCTAATAGCTGTATTTAAGCCTAATATCCAAAACAATATTTCTTTTTGCTTATGCATGTATAGTTAAATTCAACTCTTCCTGTGAGGTTGGGAAACTCCATTTATTTGTTGCAATATAATACAAGAATCCTTTTTCTGCCAATAATGGACCATCAAAATTATTTACATAAAGTGCTCCTGTTCCTAAACCATGTGGTAGTGGATTATTTTTTGTGGCCGTCCATTGGGCAATGGCATTTAAACCAATATTTGATTCTAGTGCAGAGGTTGCCCACCAGCTCATATCCTGTTTTTTTGCTTGGCTAATCCAAGTTTCTGAAGCATTAAATCCGCCCAAGAGAGTTGGTTTTAAAATGCAATATTTAGCACCAATTTTTTTCAAGAGTTTAGCTCCATCAATAGCAGGATTAACACCAATTAATTCTTCATCAAGGGCTATATCTATAGCAGATTTAGCACAAATTTCTTGCATCGCATCTACTTGTTTGGGGGCAATAGGTTGTTCTATTGAATGAACAGTAAATTTTTGCAGGTCTTTTAGTTTATTTAATGCCTCATCAGGCAGAAAGGCGCCGTTTGCATCTAGTCTAATTTGAACATGGTTGGGCGAATAATGTTTCCTAAACTGCTCAAGCATTTTGCATTCTATATCGTGTTGGTGTGCACCTATTTTAAATTTAATGCAATTGTAACCAGCGTCTGCTTTCTGTAGCGCTTCTTGTAGCATTTGTTCTGGATTATTCATCCAAACAAGGCCGTTCATAGCAATAGGTTTTCCTTTTAAAAAGGGGTTATCATTATTGTGTATTCCTCCCCCATTGTTTATATCTCGGTGCAATGTTTCAATGGCAAAGCACAATGATGGAAACCTATCTATATCTAATTCTCTGGCATCTTTGCCTTGGTTTAGTAAGGTAATTATTTTAATTAGTTCTGTTTCAAAACTAGGTATTGCATCCATGCTTAAACCTCTGAGTGGAGAAGCTTCTCCCCAGCCAATTATGCCTGTTACAGCAGTTCCTTTTATTAAATAGGCATCGTGGGTTTGTATAGCTCCTCTGCTTGTTTTGGCTTCAAAAGAAAACTGTAAGCTTCTTTTAAAAACTTGGTATTTTATGTTTTTCATACAGCTAAAAATAAAATAAAAATTAAAACTAAACTGCTTAAAGAAAGCCATTTAAGTAGTGGATCAAATGCTGTTTCAACTTTTACTTTAGCGGCTAAAAATAGGTTCAAACCTATGATTAAAGAAAAGGCAGGAACAACCCACACGGTTAAATTTAATTCTTTGGCAACCAAAAGCAGGCAGATTAGAGATAAAATTAAGAGTGAACTGTGATAGATTTTTGCTTTAGCTAAACCTAATCTAACAGGAATGCTGTTTTTACCGGCTAACTTGTCTGAGGAGATATCGCGCATGTTATTTAAGTTAAGAACCCCAACAGATAACAAGCCAAAAGCACAAGCCAACATTATAGCAGTGTAATTTATTTGTGTGGTTTGGAGGTATTGCGTACCAATTACTGCAACCAATCCGAAAAAAATAAAAACACTGATATCTCCTAATCCATCATAGCCATAAGGTTTTTTTCCGTTGGTATAGGCAATTGCTGCAATAATGGCTAAAATTCCAATGGCTAGTAAACTATAGGTTGCTAATGCACCAATTAGCGGCTTTGCTAAGTACAATAAAATGCAGCCTGAGATAAAAGCTAAAGCCGCAAAAACAAACATAGCGGCCTTCATTTGGTGTTTGGTAATTAGTCCAGATTGTACCGCCCTTGAAGGTCCTTTTCTGGATTGGTTATCTGCTCCATGTATGCTATCTCCATAATCGTTGGCAAAATTAGAGAGTATTTGGAGGAACAATGCTGTTAAAAACGTGAATAAAGATATTTGTAAATTTACTTCTTGTTGGGTTTGAACCAAAAGAATACCTGACCAAATGCATGATAAAGAGAGAAATAGTGTGCGTAAACGTGCTGCTTTAATCCAATGAGATATTTTCATTATGTTTGCTCCATGAGTCAGCAAATTAAATACTTTCGTTTCTTGCTGAAGTATCCTGTTTATAAAATATTTAAACAAAGGAATAAATACATTAGTAATCAAAGCTTTCTAATTATTGCAAGTATACTAGTGGCCATTGTTGTGGCTTTTGCGGCCATCTTGCTAAAATCTTTTGTTCATTGGTTAGAATCTGTTTTAATAAACAAGCAATTTTTAGAGTTGCGTTACCAATATTTGGTTTATCCAGTGGTTGGTATTGTATTATCGCTCGTTTTTATAAAATATGTTTTTGGCCTAAAGCAATTTGAAAAGGGATTGGCAAGTGTTATCTACAGAATTAATTTTAAAAAGGGAAAAATAGAAGAACATCATACTTATGCGCACATGATTAGCAGTGCATTTACGGTAAGTTTGGGTGGGTCTGTGGGATTAGAAGCTCCCATTGCTATAACGGGTTCGGCTATTGGTTCAAACTTGGCAAAACGATTATTTTTAAACGATAACGATAGAAATTTACTTTTGGCTTGTGGGGCATCTGCGGGCATATCTGCTATTTTTAATACGCCTATCGGGGGAGTAATTTTCGCTTTAGAAGTGCTTCTGCGTAGGGTAAATATTTCTGCTTTTGTGCCCCTATTAATTGCATCAGCAACCGCGGCAGTAATTAGCAATATTTTTTATCAAGGACAATTAATAGTTTTTACTGCTAAACCTTGGGAGCCTTCTTCGGTTCCATTTTATGCCCTTTTTGCTGTGGCTTGCGGACTTATATCTGTTTATACTATTTGGGTAATTTATGGCATAGAATCTAGGTTTAATAATAGGAATCAGAAATTTTTGGTGGCAATTTTTCAGGGTTTGGTAGTGGGCGGGTTAATCTTGTTTTCTCCACTTTTGTATGGGGAAGGTTATTTTGTAATTAATCAAATTTTGAACGGCACTTTTGATGCTTTTATGAAAAATATTTCCTTACAAACTAATTTTGGCCATAACAGTATTTTCTTATTATTTGTATTTGCAACGCTTTTGTTAAAACCAATTGCAGCCGCACTTACTGTAAGTTCGGGTGGTAACGGGGGCATTTTTGCACCTTCCTTGTTTATTGGGGCACTTTTGGGTTTGCTTTTTGCCCGTATTGTTAATTTAACTGGTGTGGCACAGCTTAATGAATTAAATTTTGTTGTAATTGGTATGGCTGGCGTTTTAAGTGGGGTAATGAGCGCTCCCTTAACAGGTATATTTATGATTGCAGAAGCATCTGGTGGATACACCTTATTTGTACCATTAATGATTGTTTCTGCAGGGAGTTTTTTTGTAACTAGACTAATTGAACCAAATAGTATTTATACAAAAAAACTGGCAAATAGCGGTTTGCTAGATAAAGCGCCAGAGTTAGAAGTATTAAGTGAATTATCTGTACGTGCAGTAATGGAGACAGATTTTCCTAGTTTTAAACCAGACGATTCTTTGCGCAGGGTTACCGAAGTAGTTTCTGGAACACGTAGAAATGTATTTCCAGTGGTAAAGCGAAATGGAGATTTTGTGGGTATAGTAACTATGGGCCACTTAAGATCATATCTATTTAAACATGATTTGTATGATAAAGTTAAAGTTTCAGAAATTTTGGTTCAAGATATTATAACAGCCGAAATAAATGATAGCTTATCAGATTTAATGCAGCAGTATGAGCAATATTTAGAAGTTTTTTATATTCCTGTTCTAGAAAACGGCAAATATCTTGGTTTTGTATCCAAAAGCACTTTTTTAAATAAATACAAAGAACTAATGAAAGAGTGGTCTGAGCAAAAGGCAATTTAAAGTGCTTTGCTTTATATTGCCTTTTGCTTTTTTAACTAAACTTTAGCGTAAAATTTTTGATATCTTGTCGTTAAACAGAATTGTTCGTGAATTATTAAGATTAAAAATATGTTTTATGGGTAAAAAATATAATTTTGTACCCTAAAGAAATATTATGAAGCAGATAATTGATAAAATTAAAAAATTGCTGAGCCAGGATGGCATGGATTCTGAAAAGGTAATTGGCTTGTTAAAAGATTTACGCGAGGTTTTTAAGGCTAATGCAAACGAACCAGGTTATGTGCGTATGATTAGATTAGCATATGAAGACATTGAAGCTAATGACCAATATACTTTTTTGTTTTTAGAAGAATCAGATGGCAAAGAGAATTTAGTATATTTGTTAGATTTATTAGCAGATCATACCAATAAATATAATCGGGAGGAATTGAAGGATATAAGAAATCTGATGGAAGGCATTGAGCCTTTGCAAGAGGAAACAGAGGAGCTAGATGCCTAAATTTTAAAAGCCTATTTTAGGCTTTTTTTGTAAAATATAACGAGTATGTCGGATAAAAAAGTTGGAATTATAATGGGCTCAGACAGCGACCTTGAAGTGATGAAGGAAGCGGCTAAAGTGATGGAGGATTTTGAAATTTCCTACGAAATTACTGTTGTTTCGGCGCACAGAACGCCCGAAAGAATGTTCACTTATGCCCAAGAGGCCCGAACACGAGGTTTGCAAGTTATAATTGCAGGTGCTGGCGGGGCAGCGCATTTGCCCGGCATGGTGGCAGCAATTACTACTTTACCCGTTATAGGCGTGCCAGTAAAACTAAAGACCATGGATGGTTTAGATTCTCTCTTGTCTATTGTTCAAATGCCAGGGGGTGTTCCTGTGGCTACCGTGGCTATTAACAATGCTAAAAATGCTGGTTTACTCGCGGTTCAAATTTTATCCTTGCAAGAGCCTAAATTGGCGGAGGCATTGCAAAAGTATAAAGAGACAATGAAATCAGAAGTTTTAATAAAGGCAGCTAAGGTTGAGCAGGGTAGAACCAATATTGGTTTTAGGAATGGGTAACTTTTTAACAAAGGTTTGTTTATTCCTTTAAATGATGCTAAATTGTAAATTTTAAAAGCGAAAAATTGGACAGCATTTGGGATTTATTTAAGCCAGAAGAACTCATAAGATTTGGTGGGTTGTTTCTTTTAATACTCATTATCTTTTTAGAAAATGGAGTGTTTTTTGGCCTCTTTTTGCCAGGAGATTCCTTGCTATTTACTTCAGGTTTATTGTGTTACATGGGCGTGTTAGAGGTAGAATTATTGCACCTCATTTTTTATATTGCCGCTGCTGCATTTGTTGGTTATTACGTTGGATATTGGTTTGGTTTTAGAACGGGGGAGGCGCTCTACAAAAGAAAAGACTCCCTGTTTTTTAAGAAAAAGTATATCAGCATGGCTGAAGATTTTTATAAAAAATACGGTGGCTTAGCCTTAGTTTTAGGTAGATTTTTGCCTATTGTTAGAACTTTTGCGCCTATTTTAGCTGGCGTAGTAAAAGTTAAGCCTTTAGTTTTCTTGTTTTTTAATTTTATGGGTGCGGTTCTGTGGCCACTCATCATTGTTACGGGAGGTTATTTTGTGGGCGAGTTAGTGCCCAATGCGTTAGATTATCTCAACTATGTTGTGATAGTATTTATTGTAGTAACATCTATTCCCATCTACAATACCTTGCAAAAAGAACGTAAACGTAAAAAAGAAGAAGCTGCTAATAAGGCTTAGGTCAATTTTTTGAAGGTAAATTTAAGATTATCTATTCTCTCGAAATTTAAATTACTAATCTCTATTAATGTATCTCTAATTTTAGATTTGCCATTAATTTTATATTATAACTAATAAATTATTAAAATGCGCACTTAGGATTGTTAATTTGTATGCAGTATGAGCCAAATAGGAAAATTAATATTGGTGCCAACACCCATTGGAAACTTAGAAGATATTACTTTAAGGGGATTAAAAGTATTGCAAAATGCTGATGCTATTTTGGCCGAGGATACAAGGCAAACCTCCAAATTATTAAATCACTACCAAATTAGTAAGCCGCTTTGGAGCTACCATGCGCACAACGAACACAAGCAGTTAGAGAATTTATTGAAAGAATTAACTAATGGTAAAACGCTGGCCTTGGTTAGTGATGCAGGTACGCCTGCCATTAGCGACCCAGGTTTTTTATTAGTTAGGGCCTGTCTTCAAGCCAATATTTTGGTTGAGTGTTTGCCTGGTGCTACAGCATTTGTGCCTGCCCTCGTTAAAAGTGGATTAGCCTCTGATGCTTTCGTTTTCTTGGGCTTTTTACCCGAGAAGAAAGGCCGTCAAACCGCTTTTAAAAAATTAGTTGATGTGGAATACACAATGGTTTTTTATGAAAGTCCGCACCGCCTTCTAAAAACACTTACTCAATTAGGAGAGTATTTGGGCTTAGAGAGAATGGCAAGTGTAAGCAGAGAGCTCACAAAAATCTATGAAGAAACCGTTAATGGATCATTAACTCATATCATAAACTATTATACCACGCATCCTGTAAAGGGTGAATTTGTTATCATCGTAGATGGAAAAAAATAAGCACTTTCAATATGCTGCGCTAAGCCTTGCTTCTGCCCTGTTTTTTACGCTAGCTTGGCAACCTTTTTACCTGTTTCCTCTGGCTTTTTTGGGCTTCGTTCCTATTTTTATGTTAGAACGTAAAATTAGAAAACAAGAAGAAAACTCCTATGCTTGGCTTTTTGTATATGCTTGGTTAGCTTTTTTATTATGGAATATAGGAAGTGTTTGGTGGATATGGAATGCCAGCGCTGGTGGAGCAATAGCGGCTTATATTATAAACAGCTTGCCCATGGTCTTACCTATTTTATTATTTCATGGCAGAAACAGACTTAACGGACAAATTAATTATGCTTATTTTATAGCCTGTTGGTTAAGTGTAGAGTACTTACAGTTTCATTGGGATTTTGCATTTCCTTGGCTCATTTTAGGTAATGTGTTTAGCTATGTACCTATCTTAGCACAGTGGTTCGAATTTACAGGTGTTTTAGGGGGCACCCTGTGGATTTTATGGGTGAATACCATGGCTGATAAAATGATTCAAAATTGGCAGCTTATTCCATTAAATATGCGCCGGCAACAGGTCCTCAATAAAGTTTTTTTATACCTGCTTGCCCCTATGTTTTTATCTCTTTATCTGTGGAATAATTTACCTATTCAAGCTACTAAAAAAGTAGACATGGTTTTGGTTCAGCCCAATTTTGACCCCTACAGCGATAAGTTTGGGGGCATTAGTGAAGCTGATCAACTTGCAGAAATGTTGCGTTTAGCAGCTACAAAAGTAGATGCCAAAGTGCAATATGTAGTTTTGCCAGAAACAGCTTTGCAAGGCATGTTGCTAGAGAATAATTTGCAAGCAGAACCTCTGATAATCCAATTAAAACAATTTTTAGCGCAATATCCGCACTTGGTGATTATTGCTGGAATGGATTCTTATTATGAATTTAGTGCCAATGAGCCACATGGTTTTGCCGCTAGGAAATTTAAAAATGCTGACGCATACTATGAGGCCTATAATACCGCTTTGCAAATAAATTCTTACGATAGTTTACAAGTGTATCATAAGAGTAAATTGGTGCCAGGTGTAGAAAAAATGCCTTATCCGCAAGTGTTTAAATTCTTGGAGAAATTTACAATTGATTTGGGTGGCACAGCCGGAAGTTTAGGTCAGGATAAAGAAAGCAAAATTTTTACTAGCTACCACAAAATGGGTATGGCTCCGATTATTTGTTATGAAAGTGTGTTTCCAGCATTTACGGCTTCTTACGTTAGAAAAGGCGCCGATATTTTATGTGTTATAACCAATGATGGCTGGTGGGGAAATACGCCTGGTTACCGGCAGCATTTTGATTATAGCAGGTTGCGAGCGATAGAAAATAGACGCGCCATTGCCCGAACCGCCAATACGGGCGTTAGCGGATTTATTGACAGAGATGGAAGCATTATGCAATCATCTGCATATTGGGAAAAAGATGTTTTACGTGCCGCTGTTCCCATCTATTTGGAGGAAACTTTTTATACAAAATACGGCGATTGGTTATCATATATTTTTTTATTTATTGCCTTTTCTGATAGCTTAACATTGTTTTTAAAAAGACGGCAATAATTACTTCGAAAGCAGAGATACCACTATTTTCTGTTGCTCTATTTCTCCCTTGCTACTGGTACAACTCCAAAAAGCAATATAGTTGCCAATGTTTGCGCGTGTTCCTTGGTTGGTATCGCCTGCCCAATTCAGCTCCCCATTGCTGGCCAAGAGTTTTGATTTACAAACTTCTTTCACCAATTTTCCTTGTAAATCATAAATAAATAAATCTGCCACCCATTGTGCCTCACCAGTCTGGTATTGAAAGGTTAAGAGCTCATCCCAACCATCAGAATCGGGTGAAAAGTAGCTTTGTGAACAGCTAAACATACCGCTTTGGGCTGAACCAATTTTATGCTGTGAGTTCTTTTGTGCGGGTGAAGAAAAGTTCACTGTTTGAGCTGCAGATGCCCAATTGGAGTTATAACTGCCAGGCAAGTGCGGATTAATTCTTTCTAAACTTACGCCTTCTGTTTGGCGTAAAAAAGAAACATGCATTTGGTCTGTGTAATTTACAGAATCTAAAACAGTGTGTTGCTCATTAAGCAAAAGAATGGTGCCTTCGTCATCATTCATAGCAGGAATTTTATGGCTGATCCAATCTGCTACTTGGTGCGCATATAGATTATTTTGTGCCAGGTTCGGAAATTCTGCAATGGCCATGTATTGCTGTGGTGCCAACTGCACGCCTTCCTCGGCAAAGATTTGGTATTCTTCTAAAATCCCTTGATTGCCTGCTTTGCATAATTGCAGTTTGCTGAGGTCTAAATGTGTATTTGAAACATTATAAAGTTCAATGAAATCATAGGCGTTAGGAAGAGGATTAAACATTAATTCATTGATAATTATATCTCCATTTTTGGGTTCAAGAGGAACTTGAAAGGTTAGCGATTGAATGGGCTCAGATTGGTTTAATGCGCAATCTTTTAGAATTGGAATTTGGAGGGTGTAATCTGTTTCTGCTTGTAAAGATTTTTCATAATTTACAAACACTAAATTGCGTTTATGTGGGTCTAGGTAAAAGTTTTTTGGGTAATGCGTTTGGTTCAGACCAAAATTATATGAATCTAATAAACTTAAACTGTCTAATGATTCGCTAAAGCTTAGTTGCAATTGATGGAGGTTGCGCACATAAATTCTTTCTAATTGGGCGGCGGTTTTATCTGTATTGGGGGCTGCAACGCTGTTGCTTGCCCCCAAACTTGCACCATTTGTGTTTGTGCTAGCTAGCCAATTATTGGCTCCTGCGCAGGGGTTGTTTAGGTCTATCATTTCTATGCTACACGAAAAAACTTTGGCACTACTTTTTAACCATGAATCTGCATAAGCAACTTGGTGTAATAAGAAGCCGTTTGAATCTCTGATACTCAAAACATCGCTGGTGTTTAAGCTGGGCCAATTAGCTAAACCAAGTGTTTTGCCATGTGCGCTAAATGCGTTTGTATGGTTTTGATGGCAAACAATTAAATAGCTTTTAGCCGCTAAAATATAGTTTGGAAATATGCCTAAACTTGTGACATCAGCAAACTGCATGTTTTGTAAATTAATGGGGTGCTGTGTTGGGTTGTATAGTTCAATAAATTCAAATTGAGGGAAATTACCCTTGCGCGTTTCGTCGTAATAAATTTCGGTAATAAGCAATTCATTTTGTTTGGGTGCTATG
This sequence comes from Chitinophaga pinensis, assembly GCA_945860865.1. Lineage (GTDB taxonomy): Bacteria > Bacteroidota > Bacteroidia > UKL13-3 > UKL13-3 > B1. The sequence continues at coordinate 242,241 of CAMARW010000001.1, forward strand.
GTTTTTAAATAGCTAAATTGCACCTGTTGTTTTCCGCTGTTTTGTAAACAATCTATGAGCGGATATAGTTCAAATTGATAAGTTTTTTGGTGTATCAAAGGTTCTGAAAAAAGCAGGTGTATGATATTAGGATTATTAGCATTAACCCATATATTAGATAAGGCTAAGCCTTGTATTTGTAAACTGTTTTTCCAAGCTTCTTGAAACATAATTTCTTTGTTAAATAACAGTTCTATTTCTTGTGCATTTAGAAAGTTTATTGCCGTTAATTGCGCGCTGCTGGTGTCTTTATTGGCTACCCAAACATCGTTTGTTTTTCCAGGTGTGCCGCCAATGGCACTTGCACTTCCAATCCAATTGGCATCTCCATAGCACAAATGATTAGGATTAATTAGCGACAAACTATAGCCACCCAACTCTTTTTCCTTGCTTTGGTAATACCCCAACTGATAATCTATTTGGTGCCATATTTCTTGTTTATATTTTAGTATTATGGTATCGCTACTATTATTTAAACTGGGCCACGGAGTTAAGCCAATGGTTTTACCGAATGGTTTAAAAAGTGAGGTGTCTTTGGCTGCACAAAGTATTATAAATTGGTAAGGCTCTAGTACCATAGGCGCTATGTTTCCTTGTGAACTAGGATCATTCAAACTAAAGTAGGTGAGTTGAACAGGAAAGCGGGTATGATTGTACAATTCCACAAATTCTGCATTGGGTAAACCTAGGATTGGCTCTGGGTCGGGCAGGAGTTCTGTAAGTATAATATCTCCTTTTTGTAAAGGGTGATAGGCCCATATTATTTGTGTATCTAGCACATTATCGGCTAGGTCGCTAATGTTTTTTAAATCCATTGAAAAAAAACTATCTATTAAAATGGGTTCATCTAAATTAAACAGCCATGTTTGCTGATTTTGACTACTTGCCTGTGCTTTTTGTAATTGGCTGAACCCAATTTGCTGACCTAAAATTGGTTTTACTTTTTCAGAAAAATGCAAACTAATTTGTTGTGCGTTAAGCATTTCAAAATGCAAGAGTTGGGGTACTGTTTTATCTAAAATTGGCATGCCAGCATATAGGTTATCAGCATAAAAATTGCTTACGTTTCCACTGGTGCATCTAAAAGAAAATCCGTGAATTATACCTAGACTTGGGCTGTTATCTTGTGCCCTGCCTTCGCTTATAAAAATATTGGCTGTGCCTGTATCTGAAAGCAATTCCCAGTTGCCCATACCATCTCTGGTAACCTTAAGTTGTAATATATTATTTGTTTTACCCACCGTTGCTGGTCGGCCTGCAATAACACAAAATTTTTGGCCGTTTACTTCTTTATATAGGCTAATGCTATCTGTGGTTCCGGTGCTGCCCCCCAATTGCACATAAAATGAATTAGTAAGACTAGAATCTGTGGCACTAAGTATCCATTTTACTTGGTTTTGTGCACTTGGATTAAAAACAAAACGCAACCAAACACGCCACTCCATTTCTGTGTAAATAGTTTGTTGTGTAAATAATACCCGTTCTCCAATTTGATTGTTAAAGGCTTTAGATTGTAATTGTTTATTCGCATTAATTTGAAACAAAGAATCTTGTCCGAACCAAGCAGGGTTATGGCTAAAGTTGCCATCAGAGAAATCGTCTATAATTTGGGCTTGTACAAAAAAGGGTAGGTTCAGCCAGCAAAAAAGAAATAGGGGGTAGATAGAAAATTGCATGTTCAAAAATAATCGGGTAAGGTGATTAGTTTATTTTATTTTCGCGCTTGATTAAAAGTTAATCAGGTAAACCGGATAGGTGGTTTTTAATAAATTGGTAGCATGAAAGTAGCAGTGGTAGGTGCCACCGGAATGGTGGGAAGTGTAATGTTAAAGGTATTGGCTGAACGCAATTTTCCTATTACGGAATTAGTGCTGGTTGCGTCTCCAAAATCTATTGGTAAAACAATTACGTTCAAGGGTAATTTGTATACAATTGTTTCTATGGAAGATGCGATTGCAGCTAAACCTGATGTGGCCTTATTTTCTGCAGGCGGCTCAACGTCTTTAGAGTGGGCACCCAAATTTGCAGAGGCAGGCATAACAGTAATAGATAATTCTTCTGCTTGGCGCATGGATGCTAGCAAAAAATTAATTGTACCAGAGATTAATGGTAGCTTATTAGGTTTGGCCGATAAAATTATTGCCAACCCCAATTGTTCTACCATACAAATGGTGATGGTTTTAAACCCACTTCATGCAGCATTTGGCATTAAAAGATTGGTAATTTCTACCTATCAAAGCGTTACTGGAACAGGAGTAAAAGCGTTGCAGCAAATGGAAAATGAGCGCAACGGAGTGTTAGGAGAAATGGCTTATAAATACCCTATTGATAAAAATGCTATTCCTCAAATTGATGTGTTTACCAACAATGGTTATACCAAAGAAGAAATGAAAATGGTAAACGAAACCAAGAAGATTTTACAGGATGATTCCTTAGCTATTACGGCAACTTGTGTGCGTATTCCGGTAATGGGCGGACATAGCGAGAGCGTGAATGTGGAGTTTAAAAACGCGTTTGAATTAGATAATGTTAGAGCAATTTTAGCAAATGAAGCAGGTGTTGTTTTGCAAGACGATATTGAAAATGCACTTTACCCAATGCCTTTAACAGCAATGGATAAAAATGAGGTATTTGTTGGGCGAATTCGCCGCGATGAATCTACCGAAAACGCCCTAAATATGTGGATTGTGGCCGATAATTTGCGCAAAGGTGCGGCTACTAATGCCATTCAAATTGCAGAATATTTGTTAGCTAAAAACTTATTATAAATGCCATTGCCTTTATATACTAAAGCGCAATTGGCTTTGCGAAATGGGCAAGATAAACCCGAAATTTGGGTAGCCTATAAGGGTAAGATTTATGATGTTACCCGAAGCAGATTATGGAGAAATGGCAAACACTATGAACATTGGGCCGGCCAAGATTTAACAGATGAATTACCAGATGCCCCACACAACGAAAATGTATTTGATAAATTTGAAGTTGTTGGAGAGTTGGTTTAGAATTAAAAATTACGAATTACGAATTACGAATTACGAATGCGTAATTTTTAATCAATATTGTCCGGATAAAGCTTATTACTAACATAGATATTCTTCACTCCACTGCGTTACGCTCAGAATGATGGCTCGCTTTTTCCCGGACAGCAATAATTTTTAATTCGTAATTCGTAATTTTTAATTAAAATTCCACCCAAACCGGACAATGGTCTGAGTGTTTAATTTCTTGCATAATACCGGCGTCTTTGAGTTTGTTTTTTAGATTAGTGGATGCGAGGCAATAATCTATGCGCCAGCCTTTATTATTGTTTCTTGCATTGGCACGGTAGCTCCACCAGCTGTATTGATGTGGTTCTGGGTTAAAAGCTCTAAAAGTGTCTTCAAAACCATTTGAAATAAATTGTTCCATCCAATCTCGCTCTTCGGGTAAAAATCCGCTACTATTTTTGTTGCTAACTGGGTCGTGAATATCTATGGGTTTATGGCAAATATTATAATCGCCACATATTATTAAGTTTGGTCTATCCAGGCGGAGTTTAGCAATATATTCATTAAAAAAGCTAAGCCATTTCATTTTATAGGCTTGTCTTTCATCGCCGCTACTGCCGCTGGGCATGTATACACTAATGATGCTAATTTCGCCAAAATCTGCTCTTATAATTCTGCCTTCGTTATCGTAATCAGGGTTATCAAAACCAAAAGATACATGGTCTGGTTGCTGTTTACAAAAAATAGCCACACCACTATATCCTTTTTTCTCTGCGCTGAACCAATACTGATGGGGGTAACCAGCAACGCCAAACAAAAACGGCTCTACCTGACTTTGCATGGCTTTAGTTTCCTGAAAGCAAAAAACATCTGCCCCACTACTTTGCATAAAATCTACCAAGCCTTTGCTCATTGCAGATCTAATTCCGTTTACGTTATAACTAATTATTTTCATGTTGGGCAAAAGTAAAGAATTTAGAATTTGCTTTCTGTGTTACTTTTCTCATTTTTGCGCTTACATGAGTTTAGAAGTTAAAAAGTCGCGGATACCAAATGCAGGTAAAGGATTGTTTGCCAAAGAAATTTTTAAGCGCAACGACAAAATTATTGAATATACAGGTGAAATTATTACTTGGAAAGAGTGCCAAAAGCGTAATGAAGCTCTTGATGGTGTTGGCTTGTACTATTTTTATGTATCGGATAAAAAATGTGTAGATGCTCAAAATGTACCAGAATCTATGGCCCGTTATGCCAATGATGCCGCAGGTTTTGTTCGTTTACCTGGCTTTAGAAACAACGCTCGTTTCGAGGTAATTAAAAGTAAACCTTACATTATTGCCTCCAAAACCATTAAACCGGGCGATGAAATATATGTTGCCTATGGCAAAGAATATTGGGATGCTATGCGTATAAATGGGTTCGACCCAAATATGAAAAAAACAAAGAAGGTTGCTAAGAAAAAAGAAAAATTAATGGTATCTTAGGGGGAAGCCAAACATTAGGCTTTTATTTGTTGTATATATTGTATAAAATTGAAGCCTAATTTAACATTAGCTAAATACGAAATAACTTTTTTAAGAGTTTTAGTAAAAGTGGAATGAAAATTGGTTAAGTTTAAAAAAGACGAAAATGAGAAATATAGTAAGATTAGGTTTTATGTTGTTGTTTGGCCTTTCTGTTTTCATTGCCTCTGCGCAAGTTGAAGAAGGAACGCCAGCGTTTGATTTTGCCGAGCCAGATTCATCTGCAATGGAGGTAGATACATCTGCACAAGAGTTAGATGAAAATGGTAATCCCAAAGTAAGCAAAGAACTGGCTAAGCCTTATCAACGTATAGTGCTTGTTATAGATTCTGCAACTAATCTTATCACTTACAATGGCGTAGTAGAACAAGAAGAAAGTGGATCAGATTCTCTATACATTAGAGCCAAACGCTGGGTTGCCATAAACTTAGGTAAAGATGTAAAACTAGATAGCGACAAGCGAAACCAAAAGCTAACTTATACAGGAAGTATTCCTGCCTATTCTTATTTAAATAAATATACCAAAAGGCCTATCGGAAGGTTTGAATTTAAGTTCACCATATTGATTAAAGAAGGAAGGTACCGCTATCAAATATCAAATGTTGTGCACGAATCTGTGAAACCGGCAGATGGTAAAGGCACTCGCAATTATTTTGAATACTATTATACTAGTACCGCCAAAATAAGAGAGCACGATGCTATTTTAAGAAATGCAGACCGAGATATTATAAGATTAATAGAAAGCTTTAAAGCTGGTTTGCGCGAGCCAGTAATTGTAGACGAAGACGATTGGTAGAATTTTTAGTTTACTTTAAAATAGAAATCTCCACCTTCGTATTCAATCGCATCGGCATTTTCCATGGCAAGTAATTGGTTTTGATTTAGCCTAAACGCTTTGTAACCAATTGGGGCTAATATGTCTATCATTTTAGCTCTGTTTTCTTGCGTAGATATCTCAATTTGAATTGTTGGCTTACAACGTTTTAAAGTTGCAAGCATCTCAGGGAATAGAATTACTTCATATCCCTCTACATCACATTTTAAAAAATCTATCTTGTTTAGGCTTGCAAATAAATCATCTGCTACCTCCATTTGGGCTGCATAAGTTTGCGCATTATCCTCCGATTTTTGGTCTATAATTTTGGTTAAACCATGCCTAAAAACACCGTCAATCATGGGTGTGCCCAACCAAACTTCTTTTCGCTCTGATCCTAGGGCACAACGGTACAAACGGATGTTATCTTGGCCAAACTTTTTGGTGTTTTTTAAAAATACATTGCCAAAAATAGGTACAGGCTCTATGGCATGTACTGCCCCCATTTTTCCGGCGTATTGAGAAAGAAAAACAGAATAATAACCCACGTTTGCGCCAATATCTACACAAACAAAACCAGGCTTTATAAGCTCTTTAAGGTAAAATAATTCTGGGTATTTCGATTTTAAAAATCCAGCTTGTATTAAACGAATATAAGTGCTACTCACTAAACCTAAATAAGATTCGGTTCCTAACGTTTGTAATAGAAGTGAGCGTAGTTTTTTTTCCATTAGATATTATTTCACTTCTTCGTAATCAACGTAATCGCCCAATTTATTATCCTTGGAACTTCCCTTAGATTTTACTTGAGGGTTGATGGTAATTTTTCCTTCTTCTTGGTAATGGTCGCGCATGGGCGGTGGCGGTGTGTTTTGGTGGTAATGAAATACCTTCACCTTAAAGCCGCCAAATACATAGCGATAAACTACATAGAATATAAATAAATAAAAAAGAAATTTAAGCATGTTTCTTGTTTAGACTTGCAAAGATGCAAAATTATTGCTGCTTTCAAAAGGCATAATTACTTCTTTTGAAAGTTGAGCGACTTCCCATTTACACAATAACGCAGGCCTGTTTTGTCTTTCGGCCCATCATCAAAAACATGTCCGAGGTGGCCGCCACATTTGGCACACATTATTTCTGTGCGCACCATACCGTATGTTTTATCTGTTTGTACTACTATTTTTTCTGGGTTAATTGCTTCAAAAAAACTAGGCCAGCCGCAACCACTGTCAAATTTACTTTCACTATCAAAAAGCTCATTTCCGCAAGCTGCACAGCTATATTTTCCGCCATCATAAACATCTTCTAATTCACTGCTAAACGGACGTTCAGTTCCTTTATCGCGCAGTATCCTGTATTGTTCTTCGCTAAGCGTTTGTTTCCATTCTGCCTCTGTTTTTTGCACAATAAATTTTTGATTTTTACTAACTTCTGGATGCTGTGTAAGTGTATTCATTTTAGGGCTGGATGATGATTTTGAAGGTTTGGGTTCTTGCGCGCTGCACGATGCGTAAAATATACATACCGGCACCAAAAGTATTTTCCAAAGGAATAAATGTTTCATCTTTTAAAATTGTTTTGGTATACATAACGCTACTGCCGTTTAAATAGTTTACAAAAATCTCAACTTCTTCTGGTTCGCCCTCATATTTTAATTGTATAATACTCCCTTTTATAGGATTTACTACTTGTATGATGTTATTAACCTCACCTGTGCCCAACAATGAAACAGTTTTTGAATAACTGTATTCGCCATTTCTATCTACTTGTTTTATCCGGTATGCCAGTGTTTTTATGCGTTCTGGCAAAAAATCCATGTAGCTATAATCGCTTACGTTTACGCTGTTTCCTTTGCCTTTAATTTGGCCAATGGATGTAAATTTTGAACCTTCTATTTGTCTTTCTATTTCAAAATAATCATTGTTCATTTCGTTGGCAGTTTGCCAGTTTAATAGCACGGTTTCTGGTGTTGCCCAATGAGCAGAAAAACTTAACCAGGTAACAGGTAAGCTCACACTGCCCGAATGTAAAACACTTGTTGTTTGGTAATTGGTTGCAGGCCCTGTTCCGTTATATTCTATCACCAAAAAATGATAATTTAGAGATGGGTTCAAACCGCTAACTTCTATATTACTGCCCATACCATTATAAACCACAAAATTGCCTGAACCTATTTGCGCGCCGCTGCCAAAAACGGTATTGGCTGCATATGTTTGAGAGTCTACAGGAAAGGCATTTACGGGTGAACCAACCCTAGCTATTACTATTCTTTTTTGTCCGTTTCCACTCCGCCAGGCAATGTTTATGCTGTTGCTGTTAAAGCCCAGTCTATTAAATTGTGTAGCGGCTAAAGTGGGTTCTGTAGCCTGTCTTATCCCCCAAATTCTATGGGCATATTGCGGACTATCTACAAAAGGGTTTCTATTATTTTGGTAACCGTAAAGCACATTGTTTCTGTTTATTTCCTTTACACTAGGCGGGTCTTGGTTGTGCCATTTGAGCAAGAGTTCTACAAACCAAGCATCGTATGCTGGGAAACTATTACCGGCTAATACTTCATTAGCGTTTCCATTACTTTGCCAGCCTGCAATAAGGTTTTGGTAGCGGGTAGCCATGTAAAAATAACTTCGGGCTAAATCGCCTTTGTAATCATTAATTGGTTCAAAAACAATACCACTATAACCTGGCGTTGTATTGGCGCCTAATTTAGCTCCTTGCATGGAGGTGTAGGTAGGAGAGCTAACTTCTCCAAATGGGTAATTACTGCGCATGCCATTTACTTTGCCATCTGTAGGGTAAATATGCACCATATCTGAAACCATGGGAGCACTCGAGCTAAACCAACTTTGCGGAAAACTATGTTCTCGGTTATAACAATCTCCTTCCACAGAATAGTTGCCACATTGATCGGTCCCAAAAGTAAATTCGAACGGAGAATTGGCATTTAGGCGAGTAGAATAAATATCCCAAACTTTACCGTTAAAAAAGGGATCTGCATTGGTGTAGGTTGCCCACAAACCACTGTACCCAGTTACAGTATGACCTAATATTTTGTTGTATAAAGCAGTTTTTAAGCTTGCGCCGGTGCTGTTTCCTATAGTGCTGTAATAAGTTGAAGCGTTTGTTCCGGTGGCGGTATTTAGTAAAGCCGTTCCAATAACGGCTTTGTTTTGAGTGGTGCTGCCTGCGCTACTATGCACAATATTGCCACTTTTACTGCCCGTTTGGAACGGACTAAATCTTACAAAAATCACTGTACTATTGATATTTCCGGCTATAGGTTGCAGGCTTATTGTTTGGGCATACTCGCTATTATAACTCAGTGATATTTCGAAGTGTGATGGTGCCACAATGCTAAGCGCCTGCGAAAGGGCAGAGGCGCTTACGGTATATCTTTGCGGGTCGCTGGCAAAATAGATAGCACAATTGCCAAAGTTAGGAATGGAGGCAGGTGAAACTGTAATTGTACCCGCCCAAATCCAACTTGGTAGCAAGCATATGAAGCATAAAATGAAATCCCGTTTATTCATAAAACAATTATTGCGGCCAATCAAAGCAGCTCTTGCAAATGTATCTTTTTCAAATGATTTAAATCCTAAAATTCCGCTAACTAAAGCGAGAAATTACTGAGGTTTTTCATACAAGCAAGCTGCGGCACAATTCTCACCATCCATGGCTGCACTTACAATTCCACCGGCGTAGCCTGCACCTTCTGCGCAAGGGTATAAGCCTTTTATCTGCGGATGCTGGTAGTTTTCTTTGTTTCTAGGAATGCGCACTGGAGATGATGTTCTAGATTCTGTGGCCAAAATAATAGCATCCTCTGTAAGATATCCTTTCATTTTTTGGCCAAATAAGTTAAAAGCCTCTTTCAAAGAATTAGCAATAAACGCTGGTAAAATTTCGTGTAGGTTTCTGCTCACTGTGCCAGGCAAATAAGAGTTCTTGGGTAAGCTAGAAGAGGCTTTATTGTTTACAAAATCTGTGAGTCTTTGTGCTGGTGCCTGCAAACTTTGGTTGCCTTTTTCAAAACAATTTTTTTCTACCTCTGCTTGAAAGGCCAAACCCGCTAATGCACCTTTATGTTGGTAGATTTTGTAATCTTCTGGCTGAACCGAAACTACAATACCGCTGTTGGCATAAGGATTATTGCGTTTGCTAGGGCTCCAGCCGTTCACAACAATTTCTCCTGGGGCGGTCATGGCTGGAGCTATAATTCCACCTGGACACATACAAAAACTAAATACGCCTCTATCTTTTACTTGTTGAACCAAACTATAACTAGCGGCAGGTAAAAATTCTCCTCTTTCTGTACTGCATTTGTACTGAATCTGATCTATTAAAATTTGCGGATGCTCTACCCTAACTCCTAGTGCAAAGGGTTTTGCTTCTAACAACACTTTCTTATTATGTAAAATCTCATAAATATCACGCGCTGAATGTCCGGTTGCCAGAATTATTTTAGCAAAAGCATGATAAGTATTTTGAGCATACAAACCTTTTATTTGGTTGTTTTCAATTTTAAAATCGGTTATGCGTGTGTCAAAATGAAAAACACCACCGCATTCTATTATTTGCCTGCGAATAGCCTCAATAATGGCAGGCAATTTATTGGTGCCGATATGTGGATGGGCTTCATATAAAATGTTTGGTTCAGCTCCATACTTAACAAGTATCTGTAAGATTCTGTTTACATCACCACGCTTGCTGCTTCGTGTGTATAATTTCCCATCGCTGTAGGTGCCAGCACCACCTTCTCCAAAGCAGTAATTGCTATCTGGGTTTACGGTATTATGTTTGGTTATATTGGCTAGATCGCGCCTGCGTTCTTTAACTTGCTTGCCGCGTTCAAAAATAACAGGCTTTAAGCCCATTTCAATTAGTTTGAGGGCTGCAAATAATCCAGCAGGACCAGCGCCAACAATACCAATATCTGGCGCGTTACTTACGTTTTGGAGGTTTAATTCAAATAGATTTTCGTCGGGTTCTTGGTTCAAAAAAACCGCTACTTGTAGGTTAACTTTAATAGGTTTTCTTCGCGCATCAAGACTTTTACGAAGTATTTGTATGCCATTTATTTCTGTTGGTTTGAACCCTAAAGTACGGGCAACAAATTGATTAAGTTGGCTAGGGTTAGCGGCAACTTCTGGACTAGTTATAATATCAATTATTTTTTTCATGCAAAGTTTTTATCCTTGAACAAGCAAAGATAATAACTATACTGCAATTGCCTATTTAACTTGCATTGAAATGATAATTATTTAAACCAATTCAACATTTTAATTAGGTAAAAGTGAGCATTCAAAATCCATGAAATTATTGATGGATAGTAATGCTTAATTGATTTAAAGAACCACCATTAATAGGAATTAGCTAAGGCGCTAAAAACATCTTCCCAATCTGTTTTGCCCTCTGTTTTCCCCAAGCGAACAATTATTACTTTATTCTTTGGATTTACATATATATACTGCCCCAAAATGCCATGTGCCATAAAATCGCCGTCTGTAGATGGAAGCCACCATTGGTATTGATAATAAAAAGCACTGCCCGCTGTGGTATCAATTTTGGTTGATTCTTGAACCCACTTTTCGGGTACAATTTGTTGCCCATTCCAATTGCCCTTGTTTAAGTAAAGGCGGCCGATTTTTGCATAATCTCTTGCTCTGGCATTGAGGCAGCAAAATGTTTTTTCTAATCCGCTTTGCTCACTATCTAAGCTCCAACTTGCGGCATATTCCATTCCTAATGGTGTCCATAATTTTTCTTGTAAATACTGTGTTACCGTTTTCCCCTTTAAAGCACGCTCCAAAATTAATCCCAACAGTTGTGTATTTCCACTAACATATTCAAATGATTGTCCGGGTGCTCTTTTTAAGCTTAACTTTTTAATGCTTTTTCTTAGGTTCAAACCATAATAAAAAGAGGCGGCATGGCCTAATGGGTTTACATAACTTTCGTTAAAATTTAAACCGCTGGTCATTTGTAAAACATGTTTAATGCTTACTTTATCAAATCCGTTTGCACTTAATTCTGGGATGTATTGCGTAATGGGTTCTTCTACCGATTTAATTAAGCCGTCTGCAATGGCGCAACCTATTAAAATAGATGTTACAGATTTGGCCATAGAAAAGGATGGTACTGCATTGTTTGCCTGATATTTATCAAAATATCGTTCGTACATTATGGAATCGTTTTTTATAATTAAAAATGCCAAGGTTTTGTTTTCTTCTAAATAGCTATCAAAGCCCTGTTCTTTGGCACCATTCTGAATAGTCTTAGGACCTCTTTCTTTAGCTGCATAAAAAAATGTAAAGGGTTTATCTGACGCTTGAAGCGGCCTAGAATTAAATATTTTATGATCATTTACATCTGCAAAATTATACCAAATAAATCGCCCAACTTGACATGAGCTAAGTAGCGTAAAACCAATTATTATAGCTATGGCCGAACCTAAACTTGGTAGGTTAAATTTGTTGTAATTACTTGCTTTCATTTACTTGTTTTAGGTTGGTAAACTTACTAAAACTTCTTTCAATCTTTTAAAGCTCAGCATAACTTTGTACTTTCGTGACTTTATAACGCTAAATATTTTTGCATGAAAAAGCATAGTTCTCAAGAAATCAGTAATTTAAGTTCTCAAGTGCGCCGCGATGTTCTGCGCATGGTTCATGGTTGTAAAAGTGGCCACCCAGGCGGTAGTTTGGGTTGTGCCGATTTTTTAGCTACACTGTATTTCAATGTAATGGAACACAATCCAGCTTTTAAAATGGATGGTATAAATGAGGATGTTTTCTTCCTTTCTAACGGACATATTTCTCCAGTTTTTTATAGTGTTTTGGCACGTGCTGGTTATTTTCCTGTTGAGGAGTTAAAAACATTTAGAAAGTTAAATACGCGTTTGCAGGGTCATCCTACTACCCACGAGGGTTTGCCTGGGGTGCGCGTGGCCTCTGGCTCTTTGGGTCAAGGCATATCTGTTGCAGCAGGTGCAGCACTCTCAAAAAAATTAAATAATGATAATCACTTGGTTTATGCTTTGATGGGTGATGGAGAAATAGAGGAAGGGCAGAATTGGGAAGCACTCATGTTTGCGGCGCACCAAAAAATTGATAACCTAATTGTAACCATAGATTATAACGGACAACAAATTGATGGTTCAACCAAAGAAGTAATGGGTTTGGGTGATGATATTGCAACCAAGGTTGCGGCCTTTGGCTGGGAAATTCTGCATATGGACGGACACAATACCCAAAATATTATTGATACCTTGGGTCGGGCAAAAGCATTAGTAGGTAAAGGAAAACCTATTTTTATAATTATGAAAACCGAAATGGGTTACCCAGTAGATTTTATGATGGGTAGCCATAAATGGCATGGTGTTGCACCAAACGATGCCGAATTAGCCAACGCCCTATCTCAATTACCAGAGACAATAGGCGATTATTAATTTTCGTTGAAAGGGCATGGTAAAACTCACTAAGTATTTTCTTTTTTTGCTATTGTTTGCATGGAGTAGCTCAAATTTAATGGCCCAAACCACGCGCCCAATTAAAACAAGAATTCTTTTTTTATTGGATGCCAGTGGTAGCATGTATGCACGCATGGATAATGATACGCGTGTAAATGTGGCTAGGCGTTTGTTGGGTAAAACATTGGATAGTTTAGAGGGTACGCCCAATTTAGAAATTGCCTTGCGTGTATACGGACATACCTCTCCACCCAATCAGAGAAATTGTAAAGACACCCGATTAGAGGTGCCTTTTAGAAAAAACAATTTCACCGAAATAAAGAACAGAATCAATTCCATTTCGCCTAAGGGTACTACTTTAATTGCACACTCTTTGTTGCAATCTGCTTATGATTTTCCGAAAGAACCTTTTACCCGAAATGTTATTATTTTAATTACAGATGGGATAGAGGAATGCCAAGGCGATCCTTGTGCGGTTTCAGAAGCACTGCAAAGCCAGGGTATCATTCTAAAACCTTTTATTATTGGTTTAGGTTCAACCGAAGATTTTAAAAAAGCATTTGAATGCGTTGGCCGTTATTACGATGCCAATACTGAACAGGGTTTTGATGATGCACTTAAAATTGTTGTTTCGCAAGCGCTTAATAATACTACCGCCCAAGTAAATTTATTGGATGTATTTAGCAAGCCTACGGAAAGCAATGTAAATATGAGCTTTTACGATATGAATTCTGGGCAATTAATGTATAATTACATGCATACTATTAATGAACGTGGTAACCCAGATACCATTCATCTTGATCCAATTTATAGATACAGAATGGTGGTGCATACCATCCCTTCAGTAGTAAAAGAGAATATAGATGTAACGCCAGGAAAACATACCATTATTGGTGTGGATGCGCCGCAAGGACAATTGATGGTTAAGGTAGATGGATTAACTAATTACAATGCATTGCAGTTTTTGGTACGCAAAAAGGGTTCAGATAAAACTTTGCATGTGCAAGATGGAAATACCAAGGAAAAATACTTGGTGGGTAAATACGAAGTAGAGGTTTTAAGCATACCTAGAATGGTGCGCGAAATTAGCATAGACCAAAGCTATACCACCACCTTACAACTGCCGCAACCAGGTAAATTGGTAATTAGTTGCCCAGCTCAAGATTATTATGCAGATGTTTACCAAACCATACGCAATGAGTTGGTTTGGGTGTATAAATTCCCGGTAGAAAAAAGAAACCATGTATTGGTTATGCAGCCCGGTGATTACAAAATTATTTATAGGGCAAAGGGTGCCACAAAGAGTAGCTTCTCTTTTGAAAGGGCTATTAAAATTATAAGTGGACAAGCAACAAACATTACATTAAATTAAATAACGCTATGAAAAAGTTTGATATACAAAATGTGAAAGACACCAGAAGTGGATTTGGTGCGGGATTATCTGAATTGGGAAAAACTAATCCGAAAGTGGTTGCCCTATGTGCAGATTTAACGGGTTCTTTAAAGATGGATGCTTTTCAAAAAGATCATCCAGAGCGTTTCTTTCAGGTAGGTATTGCCGAAGCCAATATGATGGGTGTAGCAGCGGGTTTAACCATTGGTGGTTGGATTCCGTTTACGGGTACTTTTGCCAATTTTAGCACGGGTAGGGTATATGATCAAATTCGTCAGAGTATTGCTTACAGTGGTAAAAATGTAAAAATATGTGCTTCGCATGCGGGTATTACTCTGGGTGAAGACGGTGCTACGCATCAAATATTGGAAGATTTGGGCTTAATGAAAATGTTACCCGGAATGGTAGTTATAAACCCTTGCGATTTTAACCAAACCAAAGCCGCAACTTTAGCCATAGCCGAGTATGATGGTCCGGTTTATTTGCGATTTGGCCGCCCGGCAGTACCAAATTTTACCGAGGCAGATGCGCCTTTTGAAATTGGCAAAGCTTTGCTATTAAATGAAGGCAAGGATGTTTCTATTTTTGCTACGGGTCATTTAGTTTGGAAGGCCATTGAGGCCGGACAAGCTTTAGCAGAAATGGGTATAGATGCAGAAATTATAAATATTCATACCATTAAACCTTTAGATGAAGAAGCGGTGTTAAAATCGGTTGCTAAAACACGTTGTGTGGTTACAGCCGAAGAGCATCAAATGAATGGTGGTTTGGGTGATAGCATTGCGCAATTATTGGCAAGAAAAAATCCTACTCCGCTAGAAATGGTGGCGGTAAACGATAGCTTTGGAGAAAGCGGTACGCCAGATGATTTAATGAAAAAGTATGGTTTAGAGAGCGTTAATATTGTGGAAGCGGTTCAAGCCGTATTAAAACGTAAATAATATGAACTCATCCTTGCCTAAAAAGATTGCTATTTTCTTGGCAGCTATTCTTATAGTTATTCAATTTGTGCAGCCAGCAAGAAATTTGGGTGAGGCTATGGGCGAAAATGATATTGCCCACACAGTAAATGTGCCAGCAGATGTGCAGCAAATTTTGAGTAATAGCTGTTATGATTGCCATAGCAATGCAACTTATTACCCCTGGTATGCAAGCATACAGCCGCTTGGCTTTTGGTTAAAAGACCATGTAGATGAGGGCAAAAAAGAGTTGAATTTCTCTGAGTTTAAAACCTACACCGAAAAACGTAAAACCAAAAAATTTAGAGAGATTTCAGAGGAACTGGAAGAAGATGAAATGCCTTTACCTTCTTACACTTGGGTGCATAAAAATGCAATTTTAACACCAGAACAAAAAGCCATATTGCTTGCTTGGGCGAAGAAGAATTATTGATGATGAATTAAGAATTAAGAATTACGAATTACGAATTAATTATTCAATTAGCCTTATGAGTAATACAGAAACAGTAAATCCTTGGGTAACTAAAACCAGTGAGGTGGTTTACCAAAATAGCTGGATTGAGGTGCAACACAATGAGGTGCTTAACCCAGTGGGTACAGAGGGGATTTATGGTGTTGTAAATTTTAAAAACTTAGCCATTGGCATTATTCCGCTCGACGAAGATTATAATACTTGGATAGTGGGGCAGTACCGTTATCCTTTAAAGAAATATTCGTGGGAGATACCAGAGGGTGGAGGAAAATTAGGCATAGACCCTCTCCTTTCTGCCCAGAGAGAATTGCTAGAAGAGTGTGGCATTATTGCTAAAGATTGGCAAAAAATTTTAGAGATGGATTTAAGCAATTCGGCTACTGATGAGCACGCCATTTTATACGTGGCTAGAGGCCTCAGTTTTACTCAAGCCGAGCCTGAAGAAACAGAAGAACTTTGTCTAAAGAAGATTTCTTTTGATACGCTCTTTGCCATGGTAATGAATGGCGAAATAGAAGATGCCATGACTGTTGCGGCGGTTATGAAGTTAAAGATTATGATGCAAAATGCTTCCTTTTAGCTTACCTTTCTTTGGCAAATGAAGAACTCATCGAAATTAAATGTTTTAGATTATCAATACCCCAAATTTTTGCTATATTTTCCTAATTTAGTAAGGATAATTTATGTATTAAACTATTTCACCCAGTTACGTAAATGGTATGTTATGAGTGCTTGGCAAAGGTTATTAAAACAGGCAAAACCCAATGCAGTTATAATAGATTTTGGTGCAGGCGAGGCGCAATATTTGGTTCCGTTTTGCCGTGTGTATCCACAAAAAACTTTTTGTGCTTTAGACATGCGACAAAGTAATATTCAATTTTGCGAATCTTTTGCCTTACCCAACCTGCAAACAAGTTTAGTAAATATTGAAGAGGCCAGTGCGCCGCTGGCGGCAGATTTAGGCATGTGCGTGGGTGTTATGCAATATTTAACGCAAGACACAGCGGCATTAAAAAACATGCACGAAAGTTTAAAGTTGGGAGCTACTTTGCTTTTATATGTGCCTATTAATGGGGTGTTCATAACACCTTTTTATAAATACATTTTTGCGCGTATGGCTCAGTACGAAAGTATCAATAACAGGCAGCGTGTATATACCGAAAAAGAACTCACAGAAAAGTTGGTTAGAGCCGGATTTGTGATTCAAAATAAAACCTATACTTATGGCTATTTTGGAAAACTTAGTCATGAAATATTAAACTCCTTAAGCACATTAATTTTCTCTGGCGGTTTGCTGCTAAAAATGCTTGCGCTTTTATTGTTTCCAATGGCCTTTCCACTAATTTTTTTATTTATGTTGCTAGATTATAATAACAAAAAATCAGATGGAAATGGTTTATTGTTGGAGGTGTTGCGGGTTTGATCTGGTTGGGGGGCTAAGGGTTGTAAATAGAGGCGAATGATAATCTGCCTCTATGGGAATTTCGGAAACTTTTTAAAATCTGGTTTGCGTTTTTCTAAGAAGGAGTTTTTACCTTCTTTAGCTTCATCACTGAGGTAATATAATAAGGTAGCATTGCCCGCTAATTCTTGTATACCTGCTTGGCCATCTAATTCTGCATTAAACGCGCTTTTTAGCATACGTAAGGCAATAGGACTTTTCTCCATAATTTTTCTACACCAAGCTATGGTTGCTTCTTCTAACATTTCTAGCGGCACTACTTTATTTACTAGGCCCATATCTAATGCTTCTTGCGCATTGTATTGATCGCATAAAAACCAAATTTCTCTGGCCTTCTTTTGACCCACTAATCTGGCCAAATAACTGGCTCCAAAACCACCATCAAAACTACCAACTTTAGGGCCTGTTTGACCAAATTTAGCGTTTTCTGCCGCAATGGTAAGGTCGCAAATTACGTGCAAAACATGTCCGCCACCAATGGCATAACCTGCCACCATAGCAATTACCGGCTTAGGAATGCGGCGAATTTGCATTTGTAAATCCAAAACATTTAACCTAGGCACGCCATCATTGCCTACATATCCACCATGGCCGCGTACACTTTGATCGCCACCACTGCAAAAAGCTTGTCCGCCCTCACCAGTTAAAATTACACAGTAAATCGCCTCATCTTGGCGAGCTAGTTCCATGGCTTCGCTCATTTCTGTAACAGTAAGCGGGGTAAAAGCGTTGTGAACCTGTGGACGGTTGATACTTATTTTAGCAATACCATCATAAAATTGAAACAAGATTTCTTTGTATTCTTTAATGGTTTCCCAGTTGTATTTAGATTGCATGATTTAATATTTATAATAGTGGTCAAAGGTAGAATAAGCCCTGGATTAAGCAAAATTTATGGTTAATAACGGATATTTTTAAAGGCATCAATAGCTGATAAATTGCTTTCTTCTTCAAAAATTAAATCCAATATGCTGATGGTTTCTGTTGGTTTATAGAGTTCTTTTAACTGCTCCTCAAGTCTTGATTCTTCCGAACAACTTAAATAATTTAACCCATACTGGCTGCACAATTTACCAATGCTTAGCTTATGTGGCGTTGTAAAATAAGGTAATTGAGCTGGGGATTTTTTAGGTCCATCAATCCAATTAAAAATATTTCCATTGCCATTGTTCAAGACTATAATCTTTAAATTACTAGGCAAATTATTCTGCCAAAATCCATTTTGATCATAGAATAAAGATAAATCACCTACAATTAGCGTTACAATTTGGTTTGGCATAGCCATGGCCGAACCAATAGCTGTGCTTATGGTTCCATCTATGCCACTGGTGCCTCTATTACTGAATATGCTTAAGGCAGATTGCTGTAAACCCAGCCAACTAGCCCAACGCACCGCAGAGCTATTACCTAATTGAACCTGTGTATAAGGCACCAAGTTGTTAATCACTTGTTGCATGGCTTTTGGTTCAGACCAAGGCCTATTTTGCAAAAATGTTTGTAACGATATATTGAACTTTTTTTCTTGTTCAAGCCATACAGCCCGATATGTTTTCTGATCTTGGTTCTTGAAAATGTTCAAAGAATGAAAGGATTCTAAATAGGGTGCCACTTCAGCTATAATTGCCTGCGTAACATTTTGATAAGTATCTATTATCTCACTTTCATTTTGTAGCCTAAAATGGTGGGATGGTTTTTGTTTTTTCAGCCAATTTTTCAGCGACTTAGACACCATGGGTCCGCCAAATGAGAGAATAAAATCTGGGTTTAATTGATTTAATACCTCTTCACTTGCAAACTGAATAATGGAATCGAAATGAGGCACAAAACAGGCTGCACCTTGGTTAGAAACAATATCACTTAAAACCACCACATCATCGGCCTCAACTATCTTTTGCAGGTAGCTGGTTATTTGTTTATTGGGTGTCATTTGCCCAATAAGGATGATGCGCTTCTTGGCTTGCATCCAAGCTTCAGAAACTTCTGATAGCAAAGGTAATTTGCGTATACTTTGTTTAAATTCCTCTACTTCGGTATTTAAATAAGAAAAGTCTAATGTATTTTGAGGGATATCATAAAGTGGTTCGCGGAGCGGCACATTGATGTGAACAGGACCGTGTTTCTCTCCATTTTGGCATTCATCAATCGCATTTGCAACAATTCGCTCGGTAAGTTTAAAATCAGATTGATTTTCATCAAAACATAGTAATTCATGACTACCTAAAACGTGTTTACCATAAACTCCCTTTTGCATAATCATTTGCCCATCTTGCTGATTAAGCATTTCTGGCGGTCTGTCTGCCGTTAAAATAAGCAGCGGAATTTTTTGGTAATAAGCTTCTGCCACTGCCGGAAAAAAGTTTAAACAGGCCGTACCAGATGTAGCAATAATAATAACAGGTTCATTGCATTGTTGCGCTAAGCCCAATGCAACAAAGGCCGCGCTTCGCTCATCAACAATAGAATAACAGGTAATTTTGGTATATTGTGTAAAAGCATAAACCAGCGGCGCTGATCTGCTTCCAGGGCAAATTATGGCGTGTTTAATGCCTGCGTTCTCGCATACTTTAGCTAGGGTTAATATGTGATGGTGCAAGTTAAAATTAATTATTAAGAGTTGGTTTTATTTTACTAAGCGCATTTTCATTCTTATATCGCTTATAGGTCTGTCTCCAGGTTTAGTGCTAGTTTCTGCAATTTTATCTAATACATCAAAGCCGCTTACAATTTCGCCAAATACCGTGTAAGAACCATCTAAATGCGGAGCGCCACCCATTTCCATGTATGTTTGCATTTGGTCTATGTTTACTTTGTCGGCATTAGGGTAAGCGCGCTTGTATGCCTCGTCTATACCGGCATGTATTTTATCCATGTAAGCCCTAAATACCTCTTTATCGCCCGTATTTTGCAAAGAGCTCATGGTGGCTTGAACCGAATCGCTTTGATATACTTTATACAACATTTCTTGCTTGCGCTGCAAGTTTTTGTTGTTTATTATTTGCTCTAATTCTTGGGCTGTATATTTTCTACCCTGCACAATATAGAACTGGCAACCACTGCTCATTTGTTGCGGATTATTATCTCTTGCAGCGGCTAATGTTCCTCTTTTATGAAATAGATTCGACCTAAATTCAGGCATAATTTTGTAACCAATATCACCAGCGCCAAGCATGGCATCGGGCGTTGCATTTTTAGAGGTAGGATCTCCTCCCTGAATCATAAAAGATTTGATAACCCTATGAAAAAGTAGACTATCATAAAAGCCTTCCGATACCAATTTTATAAAATTATCTCGGTGCAAAGGCGTCTCATCATACAATGAAACCACCATAGTTCCAAACTCAGTAATAATCTCTACTTGTTGGTTTTTTTTAGTTTTTTCTATGGGTTTTGTAACCGTAGTGTGCTTTGGTGAGGGCTTTTTGGTGTTGGTTTTTTTATTTTGGGCCGAACCAAAAAATGCAATGAAAATGCAGATAAGGGTTAAAATTGATTTTTTCATACTTACAATGCTACGTTAATCGATTAGGATTTCAAGGGTTTAACTTAAATTATTATGCTAATAGGGGCCAAAGGCTCTCCATATAACTTGGGTCTGATATGCGGTCTTCTGCTTTTTCTGCAATAATGCGCTCTAATAAAAGGTCGTTTTTTGCTCCTTGGTCTAAGGCATATTTGTACGGACTTAAACTAAAAGTAGTGAGTTCATATTGCGATTTAAATTGGTCTGGGTACAAATCGCTTAGCTCATGTTCTATGTGTTTTTTATGTAAGAAGTGTTTATCACCCACTTTATCTGCCATTTCATAATAATTTTGTATGGCTAGTTGTGAAATTGCATCTGCATTGGGCTTGCGCAGTTTTTGGTATTCATCAAATACTTTATGCCAATCGTTGCCATACTTTTCTATGCATTCATCCATTACCACCACATCTTCAAAACTGCAGTTCATACCTTGACCATAAAAGGGAACTATAGCATGCGCTGCATCTCCCATTAAGGCAAGTTTATCTTCTTTTACCCAAGGATAGCAACGCACTGTAACTAAACTAGAGGTAGGGTTTTTCATATAATCATCCAATAAGCCTGGCATTAATGGGATGGTATCTGGAAATTCCTCTTCAAAAAAGCGTAATACATCTTCCTTAGTTTTAACCGCGTCAAAGCCTTTTTCGCCTTCAAAAGGCACAAACAAAGTACAAGTAAAATCGCCAGCAGGGTTAGGAAGTGCAATCATCATAAAGGCTCCTCTTGGCCAAATATGCAGGGCATTCTTTTCCATTTTAAATTCTCCCAATGCACCAGCAGGTATTTCTAATTCTTTGTATCCAACGTGCAAATAAAACTGATGGTAATCAAACCTTTCACCCATTTGCATGCGAGCCCTAGTAGCCGCAAAGGCGCCATCGGTACCAATAATTCTATCTGCAGTAAAGTGTTGGGTGCTGCCATCTTCCATTTCAAAAATTGCGGTGCCCTCTGCTACATTTACATCGGTACAACGGGTGTTAAAATGTAAGGTAATGTTTGCAAACTCATCGGCTAGTTCCAATAATTTTATATTTAACCTGCCCCTTGAAACTGAGTTGATGGCCTGCCCTTCTTTTCCGTATGGTTGGTATTTTAATTCGCCTGTTTTACTATGCATCATGCGGCCATACATGGGTATAGCATCTGCTAATATTTCTTGGTCTAAACCAATTTTTGACAAGGCATTTAGTCCGCGAGTAGATAAAGCTAAATTAATAGATCTGCCAGCATAACCTTTGCTTTTTCGCATGTCAGGTCTGCGCTCAAATAAGTTAATTTCAAATCCCCTTTTCGCTAAATAAATAGCCATTAAAGTACCACTTAATCCGCCTCCTATGATGTTTATTTTTTCTGCCATGTTAATATTTTTTCTGCCTTGTAAATTCAACCATTTTTATAATTGAATTGTTTGCAATAATTATTTTTTTTCAAAATACGCTTCTAACGCAACACCAATCTTAAATACATCTTCAAATGAATTATACAGTGGCACCGGACTCATTCGTATCACATCGGGTTCGCGCCAATCTGGTAGAATTCCTTGGGTTTCTAAGAAATCAAAAAGTTGTTTGCCGTTTTCTTTTACAATAATAGATAACTGGCAACCTCGTTGGGTTGGATCAGCCGGAGTAATGATGTGTAAATGTTCGGCAAAATTGCCTAGTATAAATGCTAAGTAGCCGGTTAACATTTCACTTTTGGCACGCAAGTTTTCAATACCTGCCTCTGCAAAAATTTCCAAGGATGCTTTGTGTGCAGCCATAGGTAAAATTTGTGCATTGCTCAATTGCCAGCCTGCTGCCCCTTGCATAGGTATAAAGCCTTTTTTCATTTGAAAACGCGCCTGCTCATCATGTCCCCACCAACCAGCAAATCTGTTTATTTCTGGGTTATTTCCATGTCTTTCATGCACAAAAACACCGCTGGTGCCACCCGGACCAGAATTAAGGTATTTATAGGTACACCACACCGCAAAATCTACATCCCAATCGTGCAATTTTACGGGAATATTGCCAGCTGCATGGGCCAAATCAAAACCTGCTTTGGCGCCAACTGAGTGTGCCGCCGCAGTGATGGCCTGCATGTCGAATAGCTGTCCGGTATAATAATTTACCCCACCCATCATTACAATGGCTAAAGTATCTTTATGCTTTTCAATTTCGGCTAAAATATCTTCGGTGCGCAAAGTATATTCACCCGCTCTGGGTATTAACTCAATAATGGCATCAGCTGGGTTCAAGCCATGGTGTTTGGCTTGTGTTTCCATGGCATACATATCAGAAGGGAAAGCACCTCCTTCCATCACAATTTTGTAACGGGTAGCGGTGGGTTTGTAAAAGCTAACCATCATTAGGTGCAAATTAGCAGTAAGGTTATTCATAATAACCACTTCAGAAGGCAAAGCACCCACTACTTTTGCTGCATTTTCTGTTAAAAAATGATGGTAATAGAGCCAAGGATTTTTACCTCTAAAATGCCCTTCTACACCCAATTCTGCCCAGTCTTTTAGCTCTTGGTCTATCGCTTCTCTTACTCGTTTAGGTTGCAAACCTAAAGAGTTTCCGCAGAGGTAAACACAAGGCTTACCATTGTGATTTATCAAATGAAATTCGTTTCTATATGTTGCCAAAGAGTCTTTTAAATCCATCTCTTGGGCAAATTGCCTGCTATTCTCGAAATGCATAAACCTATAAATTTAGCGCAATAATACGGAATATTTTCACCGAAATTTCTCTAAATTAAGCAATCAAACCTTATTTAAAACTGCCACCATTTCTTTTCCAATCCAACATAAACGCCGTCTGCACGCGTTTCTACAGGATAGGTGTTTACATAATCTCCTTGTTTGGGCAAGCCTCTGCCTGTTTTTAGGTTGTATTGGTAGCGGTGTATGGGGCAAATTATCATGTGGTCTTCGGTGCATTTGCCCAAGCCCAAACGTGCACCTGCATGCGGACAAGCATCGTCAATGGCATAGTACCCATCTGGCATGCGGGTAAGGCAAATGCGTTTGTTTTCAATTTCTACGGTTCGGGCGCTAAATAAATCCTGAGGCTCTTTACCATCCTGCTCAAAATCATAAATTTTATAATACCGAGTGGCCATTAATCTATCTTCAATTTTTTAACAAAAGTTTGTTTGGTGGTTTCCACTTGCAATAAATACAACCCACTTGTAAATTGGTTTAAAGGCACTGTTATACTTCGGTCTGAACCAAACCATTGTTGCAGCAGCTGGCCATTTAAAGAAAATAATGCCATTCTTTTGATGCTTTCAACCGGGTGATTAACCGTAACCCAATTAGTGGCTGGATTAGGATAAACTAGTAAAGCGTTATCTGCCAGTTTTGGTTCGGCCAGTGCGCTTGGAATATTGCCTGTAACGTTTCTGTATAGGTACCTAGAAACATAATCAATGGTTGTATCCATGTATAGTTTATTGGCTTCTGTGAGTCCAACAAATGGCACATGAGGTGCGCCGTTGTAGGTGTATAGGCGCGTATCTAAAGCATAATTTTTAGCGGCAGAATCAACACTAAAACTACCGTTTAAAAGGGCAACATTGGTTCCAAAAAACTTAAAATAATCTGTTTTGTATGGCACGGTTGCATCGGCAGTGCCATGCATATTGCAAATGCTTACATCCTTGTTATCGCTCATCCAAGTTACATTTCCCATAGCACCACATAGGTTAATAACGCCCCTTACTTTCCAAGGGTAACCAGGGTTTCCGCTATTGCCTTCTATACCTCCAATAACATTGGTATCTAAGCTTAAAGTGCTTAATTCGTTGGGTTTGTCTAAAAAGGCTAATTGTAATCCTAACACACCGCCAGCCGAAACGCCGCCCGTATATATTTGAGCTGGATTTATTTTATAACTATCCCCATTTTCAATGGTTTTATGCATAAACCTAATGGCAGCTCTGCCATCTTGCGCACCGCGCCAAACTGCTTGCTGAAACTCTTGTTCTAAAGTTTTGCCGCTGGCAATATCGATACCCAAGCGGTACTGAAAGGAAACTACTACATAGCCCATTTCTGCTAATCTTTTGCAAATAATAATCATGTCGCTACTGCGTTTATTGCCTTGCACAAAAGAACCTCCGTGGGCCAAAGCCATTAGTGGACGTTTGGTAGCAGTATCGTTATGTGGCAAGTAAATGTCCATATACAGTTGCGTACTATCGCCCCTAAAATTGTAATTAAATCCGTACGGAATGTCTTGGAATACCACCACAGAATCGAAGCTTTTTTCTAAGTACCTTTGGGCGAATGAAAGTAAGCTAAGTATCATTAAAAAGCAAACAAGTGTAATTTTTTTAACCATCATTATCATATTTATTAAATTCGAAAATAGGGAATATTCTTATAAAAGTTGTATGCTTGGGGAAGTTCTTTTTTGAAATATGTAAACAGACATTCGGTGCATTTGTTACTTAAAGATCCACTCTTTGGGTTGTCACTTCTCCAATTTAAGCTTTAATAAAAAGTCTTCACAAACTCTTTCTCCCAATTGAAATTGGCGGGTATTATAAATTTCGAAGCCACATTTTTTGTAAAAAGCCAAGGCTCTTTCGTTTTCTTGCCATACCCCCAAATATAAGTTATTGGCTTTTTCGGTTCGAGCCAATTGTATGGCTGCATCCATTAAAACCTTTGCCATTCCGCTGCCATGCGCTTCTTTTCTGAGGTAAATTTTTTCGAGTTCTAGTGTTTTACCTTCCAATTTTTCTACCTCAAATTGCACTATTGTTTTTATATATCCCATCACTTCCGTTCCTTGGTAAATGAGGTAATAATGAATGTTTGGGTCGGCCAAATTTAGCGCAATTTGCTTGGGCGAATAGGTTTTGCCAATGTATGCCTGCATATCTTCCTCTGTGTTGTCTGCAGCAAAGGTTTCGTAAAAAGTTGATGCGCCAATTTCTGCTAGGGCAGCGTGGTGTCTCCAATTACAAGAAACCAATGTATAGGCCTCTTTCATCACTTAGTTTTCTTGTTTAAACTGCAATACTTTATTAATGTAAATGGCTTTTTCTATCACTTCTTCAATGGTTGGCGCCAAAATGCTAACATGGCCCATTTTGCGTTTGGGTTTGCTTTCTGTTTTGCCGTATAAATGCACATAAACTCCAGGCAATTTGCTTACTTTGTCTAAGTTTTCTAAGTAATATTTGCCACTAAAACCATCAGCTCCTAAGAGGTTTACCATGCCAGCGCATTGCACTAAATCTGTATTTCCAAGTGGTAGGTTCAATAATATTCTGAGTAACTGCTCATACTGCGAGGTATAACAAGCCTCTATCGTATGATGTCCGCTGTTGTGTGGCCTTGGAGCCACTTCATTCACAAAAATTTCGCCCTCTTTTGTCATAAATAATTCTACCGCAAATAAGCCAGGACCGTTTAATGCCTGAACCAAATTTCTGGCAATTTCTTCTGCTTTTTCTTCTAAAACACTGCCAATTCTGGCAGGCGATAGCAATACCGTAACTAGGTTGGCAATGGGGTCAAACTCCATTTCTATTGAAGGAAAAGTAACAATATTTCCTTCCAAATCTCTAGCAACAATAACGGCTAGTTCTTTTTCACAGGCAATAAATTCTTCTAAAACGCAGGGCTCATCAAAGGGTATTTTTTCTGGCTGATCCAAAATTTCTTGGCTGTTTAAAATCGCCACTCCCTTACCATCGTAGCCGCCTTTGCGTGTTTTAGCAACAAACTTGTTTGAACCCAATAAGGGAATCAAATTTGCCCATTCTTCTTTGCTGTTGGCCAAGAAAAACTTGCCTGAAGGTATATTATTGTTTTGGTAAAATTCTTTCTGTAAGCCTTTGTCTTGTATTAATTGTAAAATCCTTGGCGATGGAATTATTTGTTTTCCTTCTGCTTCTAATTTCAATAAGGCTTCTGTATTTACATGCTCAATTTCGTAGGTAAGCACATCGCTTATAGCGGCTAGTTCCCTTATTTTTACCTCATCCATAAGGCTGCCGCATATAAACTGGTTGGCCATGCTGTAGCACGGACAATCTGTTGAGGCTTCTAAAATATTGAAGTGAACATGCAAGCGGGCACTTTCTTCTAATAGCATTCTACCTAATTGTCCGCCTCCTAAAACACCAATTTTTTTTCTTAAGGGATTCATAGCCGCAAAAATCAATTATATTTTAAGTAAAAAAAATTTACTTTTTACTTTCATAATTTATAATCCATTTGCGGATATTAGTTGTTAAAGTGTTAGCTAATTACCAAGCCTAAATTTGAAACCATAAAATTTGAAACCATTGAAGGTTTTGAAAAGTGCTTTTTTTAGTTGGGCGCAAGTGCATTAAACTTATCTAATACTTCTGTATAATATTGCTCATAAATGGGCACTATTTCATTAATATCAAATTGTTTGGCTCTTGCTAATGCTGCGGCTTTAAATTGCAGCAATCTGTTTTCATCTGATAAAATATAAATGGCTTTTTCTGCCATGGTTTTTACATCTCCAACATCACACAAATAGCCTGTTTCGCCCTCTGCATTCAATTCTGGTATTCCGCCTGCATTACTCGATATTACTGGTAATTCGCAGGCCATTGCTTCTAAGGCTGCTAATCCAAAACTCTCTGTTTCGCTAGGCATTAAAAATAAATCGCACACAGATAATATTTCTTCAACTTGGTTTTGTTTCCCCAAGAAGGTTATGTTGTTGCATAGCTCTAGTTCTCTGCAAAGTTTTTCAATGTTTACCCTTTCCGGACCATCCCCAATAAGGAGTAATTTGGCAGGCATTGCTTTTACTATTTCGGCAAAAACTTTTACGGCATCATCTATGCGTTTTACTTTCCTAAAGTTAGACGTATGCACAATCAATTTTTCATCGTTTGGTGCAATGGCCTTTTTAAAATGCCCTCTATCTTGCTTACTAAACCTCGTAAAATCTATAAAATTGGGAATTACTTTAATATCCCTGCTCACTTTAATATGTTTAAAAGTATCTTGCCTCAACGATTCTGAAACCGAGGTTACGCCATCAGATTGATTAATACTGTATCTTACCACAGGCTCGAAACTTGGGTCTTTACCTACCAAAGTGATGTCTGTGCCATGTAAGGTTGTAATAACGGGTATATGTATGCCTTCGGTAGCCAAAATTTGCCTAGCCATTATGGCTGCAGAGGCATGGGGTATGGCGTAATGTACATGTAAAATATCTAATTTCTCAAATTTAACTACATCTACTAAATGACTAATTAATGCTGTTTCGTATGGAGGAAAATCAAACAGGGGATAATTGCTTACATACACCTCATGGTAAAAAGTATTCTCGGTAAAAAAATCGAGCCTAGCCGGTTGCTTGTAGGTAATAAAATGCACTTTATGTCCGCGTAAAGCCAATGCCTTACCCAGCTCGGTGGCTACAACCCCGCTACCTCCATAGGTAGGGTAACAAACAATTCCAATATTCATTTTCAATTTTATTTTGGTTCAAGCCAATATGAACTGAACCTATTTTTAATAACCTAGGATACGCTTTAAATGTTTTGGTTCAGACCTATTGCAAGTCTGTATTAAGCCTGTACCTGCAAACGCGGTTATTGCCTTTATCGCAAACAAAAATGGTTCTGTTATTATAACAAACTCCCGTTGGGTCTTTGAGGTTAAAAGGTCCGCTGCCATTGCCATCTGCGCCACTGCCGCCAAACGATACAATGAGTTGTTTTTTAACCGGACTATTAGCCGGAGGGTTTACGCCTTCGAAGCCATTGTTGCTAAATACAAAAACAGAATCTTTTCTGCTATCTGTTACAAAAATATATCCTGTGGCATCTGGTGCAGCAAAAATGTCTTCTGGTTTTTGAAAGCGGAAGCTTTCGTACATAAAGCGGTTGGCTTTGCTAAAATCAAAGTTTAAGAAGCTTGCATTTTCGCCATATATTGTGCCTTGGTCTGGGTCTTCGGTAGCCACAATACTCAAGGCTCTGTATTCTAAATTTTGGCTTTGCTCTCCCAAACAAATAAACATATTTTTAGAAGTGCTTATGCCCGATAATCGCTGCGGTGGCGCCGCCAATGTGGCAATGCCGCTAATCCCAACACTCGATTTTAAACTCGATTGGTTGGGGGTAAGTTGTGAGGTAAAACCAATATTAGTTCCCGCAGCATCAAAAATTAATACACCATTATCTGGTCGGGCAATTCCACCTAACTCGTTTCTAGGACCAGTACGTGACACATATAAAGTATTATCAAATAAGGTTGCTAAACCGGTAAATTGAACGGCCACATCATCTGCACCTCTAAACGAGGTATTGTTTCTGCTTTCGTCGCAGATATAATGTTTAAGGGTATCTATAAATTGGGGAGCGCCAGCGGCTAAATTGCTCAGGTGGTATACGGCTGCTAGGTTGGTGGCTCTGCTGGCATCTGTGTAAAACCTGCCGGCAATGTATGTATGCAATCTTCTGTCTTGGGTAATGTCTGTTGCGCCTGCAATATTTAACCTGTATACCAACTGTGCTTTTTGATCAAACATAAGCACTTCATTGTCGTCTATGATGCTTTCGTCGTTATCTACTAACACATAAATAAACTCGTCGTAGCCCACAAAAACATCTAGCGGGTTGCGCACATTGTTTATAAACGGATACAAAGGCACATAACTCACATTATCTGGCACCAAATTAGGGTCAATCGCTCCTTGTTTAAAAACATCATCTACCGTACTGTTTTTCTTGCTTCCTATTAAAAAGCAAGCATTTACTAACAGCAAAGAAGAGGCTATTGTGAGCAGAAAAAATGTTTTTTTTACCTGATACATATAGAAAGCGTTAATCTGTGAAGGTTACCTAATCTAGATTTATTACTAAAGCCATAATCGCAGCGTACGCTACCAAAATTGCGGTTTAATGCTAGGCCAAATCCTGTGGTTGGCATGCTAAAAGCTTCATCACTTCCAAGCTCGTACCCACTGCGCAAAAACAATAAATTCTTGTAGCTATATTCCGACCCTAGGGCAAATGTTTCGTTATTATCTGTTGGGTGGTTCAATTGCGCGGCAATGGTTAATGTATGCAATCTACTGTGAATAGGATCAAACGCGCCTCCAATTCTAAATGCACTGGGAACAGATATTTGTGCAAAGCTTTGGTTAATTTGGTCGCCAGATAACTTTAGCATGGTTACGGTACCTGTTGGAGCAACATTAACCCCAAAATTACTAAACGAAACCCCAAATTTACTGTGCATCAGTCCTACATTGTAAATTAAGCCCAAATCAAAAAGCACATTGTTTACCCGCACATCTGCAATGCCTTCATACGCCCATTTTGCATTTACACCAAAGCTAAAATTATCTGTTAAAACTTGGGCGTAACTTAGTCCCAACATTACGTTGCTTACCATTACATTTCGACCAGTGCCATAAGGTTGCCATTCTGTTGTTTCTTGCATATCGCCAAAATTGAGCGATTGTGCCTGAAACCCAAAATAGCGATATTTACCAGAACGGTAAACCATTCCAAAATTATTGCCCGTAGCATTGGCGTAATAACGTGTACTAGATAATTGAATATTAAACCTACCGGTGTCTACTTTGGTAATACCAGCTGGATTCCAAAACATTGCCGATGGATCGTTGGTAATACCTACCACCGCACCACCCATAGCAGTAGATCGGGCATCGTTGGGTATTTTTAAAAATTGCATACCACTACCACCTGTTCTAGAATTGCCAAAAGTGGGCAAAATCTGAGCGTTCAAACTGCCTGATAAGCAAATAAATAATAGTATAAACAGCTTTTTAACCATGGGGTAGCAAGGTAAATATTTTTTATTCATATTCCTAAAAGGCTGTCCAACCTTGTGCTTTAAGTTCATGTTTATTGCCACTTTTGGTAATAAGGTTCATGCCTTCTTGCTTATCACTTACATAGCCAATAATGGAAAAATCGGGGTGATTTTCAATTTTTTTGTAATCGGCTTGTGATATAGTAAACAATAATTCATAATCCTCTCCGCCGCTAAGGGCGCAAAGGGTTGGGTCTAAATCTAACTCGCGGGCAAAATTATACGTGCTGGGGTCAATCGGGATTTTTTCTTCATACAAACTAATGCCTACTTCAGATGCTTTGGCCAAGTGAAAACACTCGCTAGCCAAACCGTCGCTAATATCCATCATGGCTGTTGGTTTTATTTGCAAGGTTTGTAAAAGTTCGTAAATATCTTTTCTGGCTTCTGGCTTTAATTGGCGTTCAATGATATAATCAAATCCGCCAAGGTCGGGCTGAACCGAAGGATTATCCAAATACACGCGTTTTTCTCTTTCTAGCAATTGGTATCCGCAATAGGCTCCGCCCAAATCTCCGGTAACCACCACTAAATCGTGTACTTTAGCGCCGCTGCGGTAGGCAATATCCTCTGCTTTGGCTTCACCAATGGCGGTTACACTAATCATTAAGCCTTGCTTAGAAGTGCTGGTATCGCCGCCTATTAAATCTATCTGGTATCGCTCGCAAGCAAGCTGTATACCTGCATATAATTCTTCAACAGCTTCTAAAGAAAACCTGCTCGATAGCGCCAAAGAAACCGTAATTTGTTTGGGCTTGCCGTTCATGGCATAAATATCACTCAAATTTACCACCACAGCTTTGTAGCCTAAGTGCTTCATCGGAAAATAGCTTAAATCAAAATGTACGCCTTCTACCAAAAGGTCGGTACTTACCAAGGTTTGGAATCCTTCAGTGGGTAAAATAACTGCGGCATCATCGCCAATGCCCAATTGGGTATTATTCTGTAGGGTAAAGTTTTTGCTGAGGTGCTCAATTAAGCCAAACTCACCCAAACTGCTAATTTCCGTTCTTCCTGCATTTTCAAACATCTGGCAAATTTAGACCATTTTTAGGTTCAGACAAGGTTATGTAATTGCAAATTTAAGGTTTCAAAAAGTTTTTCATTGCCCTTTTGTTCATATTGGGCCAATTGCCCTTTAAAAATAGGTAAATCGTACAAAAAGGCTTTTAATTGGTCTGAACCTAAACTTTTAAAATGCCTGCCGTAGCCCATTTTTTCTATGTATGCGGCGTTCATGTATTGCTCAAACTGGCCATCAATAGGGAAAGAGTAAATGGGTTTGTGGAGGTAAACAGCTTCGCTTAAAAATGAAAATCCGCCATTGGCAATCACCGCTTTGGCTGAGGTAAAATCGGCAATAAATTCGGTTTCGCTAAAGGGTTTAAACTGCACATTCCCTTGCGTGTAGTTTTGGTTCATACCATAAACTATAAAGTTTTCATGAGGCAATTGGGCCAAGGTTTCTTGTACGTTTTCTAAACTGCTAGAAGTTTGGTACATGAGAATATGATTGCCTTCGCTGGGCTTTGCTTGTAATATGGCCTCGCGAATAATGGGTGGCACAAGCTGGGTGTTTTTCTTAACTATTTCTGCCTCAAAAAAACTACTTATAAAATACTGATTGCAACCGGGTAATTTGGCTTTTACAATTTGTTTGGCCAAGGTAAAATTGCTTTCCTCTTCTTTAGAGATGGCTATGTCTAATTTACACCTATTCATTACTTGCATATTGTCTATGCTAATAATGGGTAATTTGTGCATTTTGGCATAAAAATAAGCGAAACTTTCAAAGTCGCTAATAACCAAATCCGCCTCAAATGTATGCTCAATTTCTAATTTCTTAATGTAATTATAAACCAAGTTTTTGCCTGCCGATTTTAGGTTCAGCATAAAGGTGCCACTTTTAGATATTTTGGCATTTTTGTATGCAAAGTGAAAGCCTTTTATTTCGGTAACCCTGCCCGGGAAAGCAGTATTTAAAAAGGTAAAAGCCCTATCGCTCGAAACTACGCGTACATCATGATTTTGCTCCAATAAGTATTGAATAATTACCTTGCTGCGCGTAGCATGTCCCATGCCTTCGCCCGGCACGCCGTATAGTATTTTCATGTGATTTGTTTCTTATGGGTTATCCAATGTCTGCTATGGTCTATGGTGAGTAAAATATTTCCTATTAGAATGCCCAGTAATGCGCCGGTACAAACATCTTGCAGGGTGTGTACGCCCAAAGAAACGCGCGATATACCCACGCTAATTGCCCACAAAAAAGGCAGAAAATAAAAGGCTTGCCACTGTTTAATCTTACTATTATTCTTGATTCCAAAAGCAAATATGCAAGCCAACAAAAATGCGTTAAAGGTATGTCCGCTTGGGAAAGAAAATCCTGCTTCATTGAGCCAATGTTCTAAAACCATAGGATTAATTTCTGCAAATTTCTTAGCTTCTTCCTGGATTTTTTGTCTGAACCAAAGTGCTCTTTGTTCTTTTGGTAATTGGTATAAGGAATCTATTTTAGCTTCTAAATGCAATTTTTGTAATACATAAACATGACTAGGTCTTTGGTATCTAAAATACGGTTTGGTTAGGTATTCATTGCTAATAGCAAACAGGCTTATTATGGCAATTAAACCAACCATGGCTTTGGCAAAAACTTGCATCTTATTTTTGAAGCCAATTTCTTGCACCGTATATAAATAACAAGCCACAAATATGCCCAACAAAGTACCGTTAACACCCGCCGATTCTGTTAAAATATATGCGGTGTTTGTCCATAAGCTATGCATAATAGTAGCGCTGAATCCAAAAGGCACTAAAAATAAAATCATTGCCATTAGCAGTGCACTAGCCGCAGAAACTAAGCGTATTTTTGGAAGATTCATAAAATCATGAATAGTATGGTTTTCATATTTTATAAATAAATACCTTAAACCACCGGCTTAAACTGCTCAAACGCCTGCAAACAATTGTTGCAGTAATGCAAGCTGCGGCAGAGTGTTGGTCCGAACGGCGTTTTCATATCAACGTTTTTGCTGGCACAAAACGGACATTCAATATTCTCTAACAGCTCTTGGGTAATTTCGCCATGGTGTTTGGGTGGGGGAGCCAAACCGTGTTTTTTAAGATGTTGCCTGCCGCGCTCTGTAATAAGATTGCTGTTCCAAGGTTTGTTAAAAGTAGTACGAACTTCTACCTCTTTTACGCCAATTTCTATGAGCCTATCATGCACCATTTGCTCCATAGCTTTAATAGCAGGGCAGCCAGAAAAGGTAGGTGTCATCTCCACAAATGCCTTGCTTTGATCGGCACTCATTATAACACCCGTAATAATTCCCATATCCACCATCGATATAGTTGGTATCTCTGGATCCATCACACTTTCAAGTGCTTCCCATAAACTTTGTTCTGTAATCATAATTTTTTAGCTATTAGCCTTTAGCCTACTTAACTTTTAACTCGTAATTCGTAATTCGTAATTCAAAAAGCCTTTGCAAATTAATGTTTTTGGAAACGAATTAATCTATAAAATCTAAATAATTATCCTGAGTAATCACTTCAAAACTGGCATCTGGATATGATTTAGCAAACTCACTAGGAATTTTGGCTGGGTTTTTCCCCCATTTGTATTCGAAGGCAGATAGTTTTCCATTTCTTTCTTCAATTCGGTCTATCTCTTGTTTGGTATGGGTTCGCCAGAAATATTCGAAGTGGACAATTTCTTGGTGGGCAAGTTTTTTTCTTCTTTCGCTGTTTAAATAGTTTTCCCAAATTTTGCCTGTATCGTCACGTAAACTTATCGGACTAAATGCGTTGACAATAGCGTTTCTTATGCCATTATCTACAAAGTACCACTTCTTCATTTTAGTAATTTCATTGTCACGATTTCTACTAAATCCTTGTACTGGGTAAATTATAAATACTTTGGTAAATAGGTCTAAGTATTTTTCTACTGTGTTTTTGCTTATTTGCAGGTCTCTTCCAACGCTTTCTAACGATATTTCACTTCCTACCCTAAAGGCTAAAATTTGTAACAGACTCACAATTTTTTCTCTTTTCTTTATTCCTTCAAAAGATAAAATATCCCGCAATAAATGATTGTTTACAATTTCTTTTAAATAGCTTATTTTCTCGTCTCTATTGATTATTTCTGTAA
Source organism: Chitinophaga pinensis (assembly GCA_945860865.1). GTDB lineage: Bacteria > Bacteroidota > Bacteroidia > UKL13-3 > UKL13-3 > B1. The sequence goes on from CAMARW010000001.1 coordinate 276,881, forward strand.
GTTCAGGATAAGACCCAAATATCAATCGTTCCGCTAAGTTACTTTTGGTCTGAACCAAATTTTCGGTTTTAGCAAACTCCATCTGGGAAATAGGGTAGAGATGTATGGTCTTCATTCTTCCAACCAAAGGCTCACCTGTTTGGTTATTGAGTTCAAATGCTGATGAACCGCTTATTATAATTTTCAAATCGCTAATGGTGTCTACCATTAATTTTAACTTTTTACCAATATTGGGTATCTCTTGCGCTTCATCTATAACTAATAATTTAACATCCCCAAGCAAACGTTGGTAGTTTAGTATACTTTGGTTTTCTAGCAAGGTATGACTATCCATATCATCGCCATTTAAGAAAATATATGTTTCTTTTGTTTTTGAAAGGAAGTGCTCAAGTAGTTTGGTTTTGCCAACCCTTCGAGCACCCAAAATTACCACCACCTTATTGGGCTTAAGGTATTTGTTTATCAAGTTTTCTGTCTGTCTTTCAATTGCCATAAGTAATTTTTTGAAAAACAAAGATATGTTTTTTTGTTAATTTCCGTCAATCAACTGACGCAATTAAGTTAATTTCCGTCAATCAACTGACGCAATTCAGTCAATTTCCGTCAATTTTGTAGAATCCAGAATCTAAACTCAAAACAAAAAGAGAGCATACCCGCAAGGATATACTCTCTTTTAAATTTATGATATTAAACTGAAACTAAAGTACTATAGACCATGGACTATGGTCTATCGACTAAATTATTCTTTAATCAACTTCAGTCAATCTTCTCTGCGTCTCGGTCTATCGCTTCTGCCTTCGCTGCTTCTGCTATCGCCGCTTCTACCTTCACTTCTTCTACCGCCGCTAAATCTGCCTTCAGAACGCGGAGCGCTATCCGATCTGCCTCCTTCTCTTACTCTTCTCTCTCCACCGCTAGACCTGCGTTCGCCACCACCGTATGATGGGCGTTCGCCGCCGCCAGATCTGCGTCCACCTTCATAAGAACCGCCGCCGCTTCTACCGCCGCCGTATGTTCTGCGCTCTCCGCCACCAGAACCACCTCTTCTGTCACCACTTACTTCTGCGCGTACAGGACGATCATTGTAGGTGATGCCATTTAAAGATTTTATAATGGCATCTACATGAGATTCTTGTGCATCTACAAAACTGTATACACCACTCACATCTACATGTAAATCTTGCCAAGATAAATTAGACGAAGCTGCAACCCAGTCTTTAAAACTGCGGATATCAAAACCATCTTTTTTACCTAAGCTCACAAAAATGCGCTTTTCGCCACTTCTGCCGCCTCTGTCGCCACCTCTATCTCTGTCTCTTCCGCCTTCTCTACCTTCTCTAGCACCACCACGTTCATTTGGATTAATGTTTAAATCTGGAGCGTTAGCAAAATCTACCGAGAACCTACGTAATTCAAGTGATAAGAATTTTTTCAATAACTCTTCTTTTTCAAGCGCCATTAAGCTCTCAATGCCTTTCATTACGTGGGCATCAAATACACCTTCTTCAACTTCTGTATTGATGATAGTATCTGTGAAAGCTAGTAATTTTTTATCGCGAACATCTTGCGCACTTGGAATCAAAACTTTTTCAAATTTGATATTACTAATACGTTCAATATCTTTTAACCTACCACCTTCGCGCATGTGTAAAAGAGTGAAAGATACGCCTAATTTACCAGCACGTCCGGTTCTACCCGAGCGGTGTGTGTAATTTTCAATATCATCTGGTAAGTGGTAATGTATAACGTGGGTTAATCCGCTAACATCAATTCCCCTGGCTGCTACGTCGGTTGCCAATAAAATTTTAATGGCATGGTTACGGAAGCGTCCCATTACTTTTTCGCGTTGTGCCTGACTTAAATCTCCATGTAAACAATCTGCATTATAGCCATCTTTGATAAGTTTATCGCTGATGTCTTGCGTTTCCATGCGGGTTGTACAGAAGATAATAGCATAAATATCTTCCGAGTTAAAATCTACAAAACGCTTTAAGGCAGCATATTTATCTTTGGCATGCACCACCGCGTATTGATGGGTGATATTTGCGTTGCCAGAATTAGATTTTCCTACGCTAATCTCAACTGGCTCATTCATATATCTGTTACCGATATTACGAATGGCTTTAGGCATGGTAGCACTAAATAAACAAACTCTTTTTTCTGCTGGAGTATGACCCAAGATGTATTCTACATCTTCTTCAAAACCCATGTTAAGCATTTCATCTGCTTCATCTAACACTACAAAATTTACTTCGTTGATGTTGATGGCTTTGCGTTTCATTAAATCCATTAAACGCCCTGGAGTAGCTACAATAATGTGGGCTCCACGTTTAATGTCTCTAATTTGGCCTTCAATGCTGGCTCCTCCATAAACGGGTACTACATTAATGCCGTGTTTGTGTTTGCTATAACTAGCTAAATCGCGCGAAATTTGCATGCAAAGTTCGCGGGTTGGACAAATAACCAAAGATTGGATGTGCCTTGCTGCAGGGTTAATTAACTGCAAGATTGGTAATCCAAATGCCGCTGTTTTTCCGGTGCCCGTCTGAGCCAAACCTAGAATGTCGCGTTCGGTTTCTAAAAATACAGGGATCGTCTGCTCCTGTATAGGCGTTGGGTTCTCAAAACCCAGTTCTTGAATCGCATTCAAGAGGGACTGCTCTACGCCTAGTTCACTAAAATTTTTCAAAGTACTTTATTAAAATTGAGGCGCAAAAGTAAGTATAATATTTTGAATTACCGCTAAAGTGCTGAATTATTGTTGGTTTTAGTAATATGAACAAGCTTTTACATGCTTGCAATGCTCCATGGTCTATCGTCTATTGTCAGTTTTCTTCAAACAAAAAATTTGCATTACACCACATAATATCAATATATTCGCAGCACTTATCCAGAAAGACGGAGGGAATAGGCCCTATGATGTCTTGGCAAGTCGGCTACAGCCGTAGTGCCAATACCTATTTCGGTGGTTCTCCCCCGAATGCTGATAAGTGAATGATGGCAACCCGCCTAATCAAACACTTAAGCAACAACTTTCTGGAAAAAGTCCATAGACCATGGTCCATAGTCCATAGTTTTTGGCCAACCCTAGCCTTTGCTATGGTCTATCGACTATGGACTATGGACCCAAATATGAATATAAACGAAATATTAAAACAACGAATTCTCATTTTAGATGGTGCCATGGGTACCATGATTCAGCGGTATAAGCTGGAAGAGAAAGATTTTAGAAATGAAGCATTGGCTAACCATGCAAGACCGCTTCAGGGTAATAACGACCTATTAAGTTTTACCCGACCAGATGTTATTAAAGCCATTCACAAACAGTATTTTGAAGCAGGGGCAGATATCATTGAAACCAATACGTTTAGTGGTACTACCATTGCTCAGGCCGACTACGATTTGGGTCAGGAATGGGTAGATTTAATAAACTATGAAAGCGCCAAAATTGCCCGTGAGGTGGCCGATGAAATTACAGCACTTAACCCGGCTAAACCGCGTTTTGTGGCAGGTGCTATGGGGCCAACCAACCGAACTTTGTCTATTAGTCCGGATGTAAACGACCCAGGCTTTAGGGCAGTTACTTTTGAAGAATTGGTGCTAGCCTACAAACAGCAAGCGCGCAAACTTATTGAGGGTGGTGTAGATATTATTTTAATTGAAACCATTTTTGATACACTCAATGCCAAAGCGGCTTTATTTGCCGTAGATGAATTGTTTGAAGAGCTTGGCAAACATTGGCCAGTTATGATTTCGGGAACCATAACAGATGCTTCTGGCAGAACCTTATCGGGTCAAACCACCGAAGCCTTTTTAATTAGCATGCAACATATGCCGCTCTTAAGCATAGGATTAAATTGTGCCTTAGGAGCAAGCGCCCTTAGACCTTATTTGCAGGTTTTAAATAACAATGCGCCGTTTTATGTAAGCGCTTATCCAAATGCTGGTTTGCCCAACGAATTTGGTGAATACGATGAATCGCCTGCAGCCATGGCAAAGCAAGTAGAAGAGTTTTGCAAAGAAGGCCTGGTAAATATCCTCGGCGGTTGCTGCGGCACCACGCCAGATCACATCCAAGCGATAGGAGAAATGGCCGCTAGGTATGAACCAAGGAAGCTTTTAGCATAATGTCCATAGTCCATAGACCATAGTCCATAGTGAAGATATGTTTAAATTTGAAAATTTAGCGGTTTGGAGGAAGTCAATTGAATTAATTGGTTTTATTGATTTTGTGGTAAAGAAATTTCCCAAAGATGAAGTCTATGTGCTAAGTTCTCAAATTAAAAGAGCCTCAGATTCTGTCGCTTTGAATATTGCAGAAGGGTCGCAAGGACAATCAAACCCGGAGTTTTCAAAATTTGTTGGATATGCCATTAGGTCTGCCATCGAAGTTGTTTGTTGCATACATATTGCCAAAACAAGAGAGATTATTAGTAAAGAGGATTTTGATAAAATATATGAAGATTGTGAGGTTTTAATCAAAATGTTACAATCATTAAGAATAACATTAAATAAGTAAAAATTTAGCTATGGTCTATGGTCCATGGACTATCAACAAAAAATACAAACAATGAACAAAGATTATACATTACGACTCTCAGGACTTGAACCACTTGTAATTACCAAAGAAACCAACTTTGTAAACGTAGGTGAACGCACCAATGTTACGGGTTCTAAGATGTTTTTGAGATTAATACGTGAAGGCAATTTTGATGCTGCTTTGGCTGTGGCCAGGGAGCAAGTTGAGGGCGGTGCGCAGATTATTGATATTAACATGGATGAGGGAATGATTGATGGCGTGGAAGCCATGGAGCGTTTCCTTAAATTGATTGCCTCCGAGCCAGATATTTCTCGTGTGCCTATTATGATAGATTCGTCTAAATGGGAAATAATTGAAGCGGGATTAAAATGCGTGCAGGGGAAGTGTGTGGTAAATTCTATTTCGCTTAAAGGGGGTGAGGAAGAATTTGTGCGCCAAGCCAAAACAGTGAAGCGTTTTGGAGCTGCCGTAATTGTAATGTTGTTTGATGAATTGGGTCAGGCCGATAACTTTGAACGACGTATAGAAATTGCCGAGCGTGCTTATAGGATATTAACCGAAAAAGTACACTTTCCGGCAGGTGATATTATTTTCGACCCTAATATTTTTCCAGTGGCAACAGGCATGGAAGAACACCGCAGAAATGCCATCGATTTTTTTAGGGGTAGCAAATGGATAACAGAAAATTTACCTGGTGCAAAAATTAGTGGAGGTGTAAGTAATGTGTCTTTCTCGTTTAGGGGAAATGATAAGGTGCGCGAAGCCATGCACAGCGCTTTCTTGTATCATGGCATACAAAACGGTATGACCATGGGTATTGTGAATCCTAGTCAGTTAGAGGTTTACGACCAAATTGACAAAGAACTCCTGGATATGGTGGAAGACGTGCTTTTGGATAGGAAAGAAGATGCCACAGAAAGGTTGTTGGATTATGCAGAAAAAGTAAAAGGCAAAGGCAAAGAAAAAGTACTGGATTTGGAATGGAGAAATGCCCCAGTTTCTGATAGGTTATCGCATGCTTTGGTAAAAGGTATTGTTGAGTTTATCGACCAAGATACAGAAGAAGCTCGTCAGCTATTTAATAAGCCTTTGGAGGTAATTGAAGGTCCGTTAATGTCGGGTATGAATATAGTAGGAGACCTTTTTGGTTCGGGCAAAATGTTTTTACCGCAGGTGGTTAAGAGCGCAAGGGTAATGAAAAAAGCAGTGGCTTATTTGCTGCCTTACATGGATGCCGAGAAGAAATTAAGTGGCGATACCAGCACCTCGCAAGGCAAAATATTAATGGCTACCGTAAAAGGTGATGTGCATGATATTGGGAAAAATATTGTGGGTGTGGTAATGGCTTGTAATAATTTTGAAATTATTGATATTGGGGTAATGGTGCCAGCAGAAAAGATTTTGGAAGCAGCCATTAGAGAAAAGGTAGATGTAATTGGTTTAAGTGGTTTAATTACGCCTAGCCTAGATGAAATGGTGCATGTGGCCAAAGAAATGGAACGCTTGGGCATGAAAATTCCTTTGCTTATTGGCGGCGCAACCACTTCTAGGGCACATACTGCTGTAAAAATAGACCCTGTTTATAGCGGACCCGTAGTGCATGTTTTAGATGCCAGTAAGAGTGTGCCGGTGGCGCAAAGTCTTATTAGCAAAGACCAATTGGCTGGCACTACCAAGCGTATTAAAGAAGAATACGAGCAATTTAGAATTGATTATAAAAATAGAAAAAAAGACAAAAACTTTGTTGCCTTAACGCATGCGCAACAGAAGAAAATGGCGCTTACTTATGAGCAAATTGTAGCGCCTACTTTCTTGGGAAATAAAACGTTTATCGATTTTCCTTTAGATGAATTAAGAGAGCGAATAGACTGGACACCCTTTTTCCTTACTTGGGAATTAGTGGGTAAATATCCGCGTATTTTTGATGATAAAATTGTGGGTGTAGAAGCCAAGAAATTATTTGAGGATGCCAATAAAATGTTGGATGAGGTTATTGCAAATAAGTTATTGGAAGCCCGCGCCGTGATTGGTTTCTATGAAGCTAATTCGGCAGGAGATGATGTAATTGTTCAAACTCCAGGCGGTGAGCAAACTTTCCATTTCTTACGCCAGCAAAATGAAAAAGCAGCCAATTTACCTTATTTATGTTTGGCCGATTTTGTGGCACCCAAAGAAAGTGGTAAAAAGGATTATATGGGATTCTTTGCTGTAACAGCGGGCATAGGCATTGAGCCACTTATTGAGAAATATGAGGCCGATCACGATGATTATAATAGCATCATGATTAAAGCCATTGCAGATAGATTAGCAGAAGCCATGGCCGAGAAAATGCATGAGTTGGTTCGAACCAAATATTGGGGATTTGTAGAAAATGAACAGCTTAGCAACGATGAAATCATCCACGAAAAATACATTAGCATTCGCCCAGCTCCAGGTTACCCTGCTTGTCCAGACCATACCGAAAAACGCAAGTTATTTGATTTATTACAAGCAGAAGAAGCAACCAGTATTACGCTCACAGAAAACTACGCCATGTACCCAACTGCGGCCGTAAGTGGGTTCTATTTTGCGCATCCAGAAAGCAAGTATTTTGCCGTTGGTAAAATAGATAAAGACCAAGTAGTAGATTATGCAAACCGCAAAGGTGAATCTGTAGAATACATAGAAAAATGGCTTGCCCCATATTTGGCTTACGATAATTAGCAGGTATTTGCCCTAAATGTTTATTTTTGATTAAATATTTAGGGCAATGCTTAAAAAATTAATAACCGTTTCTGCTATAATACTTCTTTTCTTTTTCGGTTTGAACCAAACCTTTTTTTCGAAGTCTTCGCATTCCATAGATGGCATGACGATGAATTTAAAGGCGCGATTAAAGGCGATGGTAAAAATGTATGCCGATCCTTCATTGGGAACCATTCCGCCCAATATACGCGCTTTAGAATTGGCTTATGCCAATACCTTACCTACAGATTTTTCTCAAAATAAATTTGCTACTTGGCAGTCTATTGGTCCGTACAATGTGGGTGGCAGAACCCGAGTATTAGCCATTGATATTTTAGATAAAGAGGTGTTAATTGCTGGCGCTGCAACAGGTGGCATCTGGCGCAGTACAAATGGCGGTATTTCTTGGTATCTAACCCAAATGAAAGACGCCCCAACAGCCAATATTACCAGTTTGGTTCAGGATAAAAGAAAAGGAAAAGAAAAAACTTGGTATGCCTCCACCGGCGAATTATATGGCGGCAGTTTGCCGGGTGCTTTTTACAATGGTAGCGGCGTGTATAAATCTACAGATGGCGGAGATACTTGGATTAAAACAGGCAATCTAAACACTGGTTTGGGCGGCCTATCGGGTGCTTGGTCTGTAATTCATAGAATAGCCCTGAACCAAACCATTGATAGCATAGATGTAGTATTTGCAGCCAATTTTGATGGCATTTTTAGAAGCATCAATGGGGGTGCCACTTGGACAAAAGTGCGTGGTGGAAATTCGCAGGCTACAAGTTATAGTTATTTTACAGATGTGGCTGTTTCGCCCAAGGGTTTTGTATTTGCATCGCTTTCTGGTGGTGGCCAACACCAAGGAATTTGGCGCTCTGCTGATAATGGGAGAAACTGGATAAACATTTCTCCTGATAGTTTTCAATCTACTTGGGATAGAATTGCCATCGGCATAGCACCATCAGATGAAAATCAAGTGTATTTTGTGGCACATACTCCTGGGATCGGAAAAGAAAGTAAAACCTTTGAAGGAAGAAGCGAGTACAATAGTTTGTGGAAGTACACTTATGTAAGTGGAGATGGCAGCGGAGCAGGCGGAACTTGGAGTGATAGGTCAGCAAATATTCCGGTTAACAATGAGATTTTTGGTAGTTATATTTCGCAGGGTGGTTATTGTTTAGAGGTAAACGTAAAGCCAGATGATGCCAATACAGTGTTTTTAAGTGGAACCAATTTGTACCGATCAACGGATGGGTTCAGCACAAAAAATAATACGCTAATGATGGGCGGATATGGCGTGGGAACTACCCTTCCCGATTTTCAATTATATCCCAAACATCACCCTGATTGTCATGCTGTAGTTTTTTACCCCGATGATGTTAACCGCATGATTTCTGTGCACGATGGCGGTATTTCGCGTACGCAGAATTGTTTGGCGAGCAATGTTACTTGGGAGTATTTAAACAACGGCTATGTAACTACTCAATTTTATACCATTACCCAAGATGCTGCCAGTACCAGCAAGTTTACGGTGGGTGGTACACAAGACAATGGTACCTATGCATGTTTAGCGCCAGATGCTAGAAAAGAATGGTATATGCCTTTAAGTTATGATGGTTCGTATTGTTATGTAAAACCAGGCGGAGGCGAGGTGTATTTATCTATTCAACAAGGTAGAATGCACCGCATGATTCTAGATGCAGAGGGTAAGGCAACACAATATACGCGGATTGACCCAAAAGGAGTTGATAAAAACATTTATGAATTTATAAATCCGTTTACGCCAGATGCCAATAATTTTAAGGTGCTTTATACACCAGCTCAAACAGTAATTTGGCGTAATAGCGATATTACTGCCATTCCATTAAAAAGCAAATTAGATAGTAATGCAAGTAATATTAATTGGGTAGAATTAAGCAATACCCGCCTAACAGTTGCGGGAGATGAAATAACCTCTATTTTTAGCTCCAAGTCTCAAAACGATGTATTGTATTATGGCACACGCCGAGGCAGATTATTTAGGCTAAGCAATGCATCCAATACAAGTAGTGTTCCTGCTTTAATAAGTGGCACTAATTTCCCAAGTGCCTATTTGCATTGCATTACACAAGACCCAACAGATTCTGCTCGCATGTTTGTGGTGTTTACCAATTATGGTGTACACAGTTTATTTGAAACCAAAGATGCCGGACTAACTTGGCAGCCCATTGGAGGTAACTTAGAGCAAACGTCTACGGGCGGTGGTAATGGTCCGAGTTGTAGGTGGTTTACCATTGCACCAACCCAAGATAGTTTGGTATATTTTGTAGGTACAAGTACGGGTTTATATGCCACTAAAAAGATAGATGGCATGCAAACGGTATGGACCCGCCAAGGTGCTTCAACCATTGGTATGCAACCCGTAACCATGATGCACCACAGAACCACAGATGGTAGAATGGTAGTGTCTACTTATGGTTCTGGTGTATTTGAATCGTATGTTAATTCGTTAAATCCAACTACCAGTATAAAAGAAAATAAGTTAAATGATTTTGTAGTTTATCCAAACCCAACATCCAATTATATTTGGCTAAAAGGCTTATCTAATGAAACAAATATTCGCTTCGAAATCTACAACTTACAAGGAGCAAAAGTAAAGCAAGGCAATATCGTTTCTAATGAAGGAATTGATGTACAAGAATTGCTAGAAGGAATGTATATATTAAAACTGCAGATGCATGGAAATTGGCTTTCAAAAACCATTAGTATAAAATAAATTATCCCCGAAAATCGGAAGTTTAACTTCCGATTTTCGGGGATAATTTCTGCTTATCCGCATATTTTACTGAGTTTAATTTCTAAGAAGTTTCTGAGGCCAATAGAAAAAATATCTTTACTAAGCGGCCATTCTTCTTCGTCTCCTGGCGTAATGATATAGTTGTATTTTGTGTTTAATTCTTTGATACTTTCGGTGTATCCTTTACTCAATTTTGGTTTTTCTGAGTATTTAATTTCTATGCTGGCCAAAGGGGTTATTCCTTTAACAAGAATGAGGTCAATTTCTGCGCCATCATGTGTTCTAAAATAGTATGGCTGAACCGAGTTTGGAAGCAACGAAATGATTTGTTCTATTACATATCCTTCCCACGAATAACCCAATTGTGGATGGTATTGAAGGTTTTTGGCGTGTTGTATATCTAAGAGGTAATGCAATAGCCCACTGTCTCTGATATAGACTTTCGGACTCTTAACCAATCTCTTGGAGGTGTTTTTATGGTAAGGCATTAGCTTGCGCACCATAAACGCACCTTGCAGGTAATCTAAGTAATGATTTACGGTTTTAGCACTTACATCCAAGCCTTTTGAGAACGATTGTGCGTTCCAAATGCCACCATGATGATGGGCAAGCATACGCCAAAGTTTAAACATCAACTGCGGCGAAAAGCTAATGCCAAATAATAGGTTCAAGTCTCTTTCTATAAAGGTACGTGCAAAGCCATCCACCCACAATAAAAAGGCTTCGTCTGTTTTGGCTTTCCAAGCATCTGGAAAGCCTCCTCTAAACCAATGTTTTTGCAATGTGCCCGTTTTATTTGGCAGCTCAATAAGTAATAATGGCGTGGCTTCAATATAGTAGATTCTTCCTGCTAGTGATTCTGAACTGTCTTTCATTAAGGCTGGGCTTGCCGAACCTAATAACAAAAAACGACCTGTTTTTCTCTTTTTATCTATAAGCGAGCGCATAATTGGAAATAACTCGGGCATACGTTGCACTTCATCAATGATAACTTGGTCGTTTTGATGTGCAGCTAAAAATAACTCTGGATTCTCAAATTTGCGAATGTCTTGCGGACTTTCTAAATCGAAGTAAACGCCATTTTTAGCAGCAATTTTCTTTTGGATTTGCTTGGCTAATGTGGTTTTGCCACATTGCCTTGGGCCAATTAATCCAACAGCTGGAAATTGCTTGAGTACTTTTTCTATCTTTTTCTCTATTATCCTCGTTATCATTTTACAAAGATAAAATTATCCCCGAAATATAGAAGTATAACTTCCGATTTTCGGGGATAATTTATTTTTTTATAATCTTTTCAATGGGGTTTGGCTACTAATGCGCTACTATTTTCTTCACTTTACATTGCTTTTTTATCTTTGTGTTGCGGCTTCTTATGGTTATTTTTGCCAATCAGATTTTAATAGTAAAAGTATTCATTGTGCAAAAATATTTAATAAAAGACCTTGCAGATTATGAAGGTCAGGTTGTCACCTTATTAGGTTGGGCCAGCAACAAGCGCGAAAGTAAAGGTTTGGTTTTTGTTGTTTTACGCGATGGTACGGGTTGGTGCCAATGTGTAATTAGTTCAGATACTATTGGCGAAGCTCTTTTTGAAGAGGCGCGTAAAATTACCCTGGAAGCTTCTGTTTCTTTAACAGGTTTGGTAGTGAAAGACGAGCGCCAAATGGGTGGTTTTGAATTGCAAGTAAATGCCCTTGAAATAATAGGCGAATCTCCAGATTATCCCATAGCCAAAAAAGAACATGGCGTAGATTTTTTAATGGATAAACGTCATCTTTGGCTTCGCAGTCAGCGCCAGTGGGCCATCATGCGTATACGTAACAAGATTATTTTTTCTATTCATGAGTTCTTTCAATCAAAAGGATTTGTGCAAATGGACGCGCCACTCTTTACGGGCAATGCCTGCGAGGGAACAAGCAATTTGTTTGAAACCGACTTTTACGGCGATCCCGCTTATTTAAGTCAGAGCGGACAATTATACGGTGAGGCTATGGCCATGACATTGGGTAAGATTTATACATTCGGACCAACCTTTCGTGCCGAGAAATCGAAAACCCGCAGGCATTTAAGTGAGTTCTGGATGATTGAACCAGAAATGGCCTTCTATGATATTTTTGATAACATGGATTTAATCGAAGATTTCTTGCGCAGTGTGGTTACAGCCGTGTTGGGTTCTTGCGAGAAAGAATTGGCTATTATTGGAAGAGATACCGAGGTTTTAAAGAATATTATTAAGCCATTTCCGCGTTTAACCTACGACGAAGCGGTGCGCATTATCAAAGGGGAACAAGATGTAAACGGCCAAAATTCTATTGTTTCGCTAGAGAATGAATTAAAAGCAGTTCAGGAGCGTATAGGTTTGGTTCAGACCGAAATTGCCGAGCGCGAAGCCAAGATAAAGGTGCCGGGAATGAAAAAGGGTGAAATTGGCTTTAACCAAGCGCAAATAGATAAGTTGAAACAAGAGCTAGGCGATTTGCAAGAGCAGGAAAGAAATATTCCGCAGTGGCTAAACAGTGCGCGTAATTTTGAATATGGCAACGATTTGGGTGGTAGTGATGAAACCGTAATTACGCGTTTATTTGATGTGCCTATTATGGTTTATAATTGGCCACATGAAGTGAAGGCTTTCTACTTAAAGCGCGACCCTGAAAATAGTAAATTTGCGCGTGGGGTGGATGTTTTGGCGCCAGAAGGCTACGGCGAAATTGTGGGTGGAGGTGAACGTGAAACCAACGAGCAATTGTTAATTTCAAAAATAAATGAGCACCAATTGCCTATGGAAGCTTTTGAATGGTACCTAGATTTAAGAAGATACGGAACAGTGCCGCATGCAGGTTTTGGTTTAGGTTTGGAACGTCTCGTTACATGGCTTTGTAAATTGCCTCACGTGCGCGAAAGTATTCCGTTTCCAAGAATGTATGGAAGGCTACTGCCTTAATGCCTAATGTTTCTATAACATATAAGCGGGCATTTATTTTTACTTTTTTCTTGTTGTTTCTATCATCTGTAGATGCGCAGGAAAAAAGTAAGTTGGAGCTCTTAATTGATAAAGCTTATTCTATCATTGAAGGTCCAACCGCTAAACCAAGAAAGAATTATTTTTTTGTAGTACCTATTTGGTCTGTTTCGCCAGAAACCGGAATTAAATTAGGCGCTAGTTTTGGTTATGTCTTTAAAACCGCTGATGATAGCACTACTCGGCCATCTTCTGTGCGCTTAAATTCGTCTTACACACAGCTTAGACAGTTTAGTATTAGGCCGCATGTAGATATTTTTTTTAAACAAAATACCTATAACCTGAAGGCTCAATATGTTTACAACGATTTTAATGAGTATTACTGGGGAGTGGGAAATACAAGCCCTGGATCTGCTAAAGAGTTATATAATTTTAATCAACATAGGTTCAATGCCCGTTTGGTAAAGCAGGTTTTTAAAAATTGGTATTTTGGGCCACAATTAATGTATGAAAAAATTTATAAAATTGATTTCTCAGCCTTAAGTAATACGCAGCAAAGCAATATTCCGGGTATTAACGGTTACGAGGTTTTTGGTGCAGGTTTGGCATTGGCTTTCGATAACAGAAACAACGTATTTTTTCCAACTTCGGGCGCTTACCTAGAAATTAGCAATCACCTGTTTTTAAATCCTACTATAAATAGCTATCGTTATAAAACGCTGCTTATGGATTTAAGAAAGTATGTAACTGTTGGGAAAAGGGATGTATTTGCCGCACAGTTTTTAGGTAGTTATAATAGCGGATTGGTTCCTTTTAGGCAAATGCCAACCATTGGAAACGACATGATAATGCGGGGTTACTACAATGGCAGATACCGAGATAACCATTATTTTGCCTTGCAGGCTGAATATAGAAAGTTTATTTGGGGCCCAGTTGGGGCTGCTGTTTTTGTAGGATTGGGAAATGTGGGCACTAATGTTAGCGACCTTACCAAACAAATAAAGCATAATTATGGTATAGGTTTGCGCGGATTAATGATTCGAAAAGAGCACCTTAATGCACGCATAGATATTGGATTTGGCGATAAAAATACAAGGGGAGTTTATTTTACTATTGCAGAGGCTTTTTAGGTTTTTTTGTACGGACAATGTCTACAACCATTGCTGCAGCAATAACCTCTATGTAGGTGATAGGCTTCTGTAAACACCATAAATCCATTTTCAAAATAGTAGTGTTTATCAGCCTGAAGTTCTACCTTTTTTAAAGGCGTTTTTTGACTCTTTTCTATGTCCTCATTAAGGTTGTTTGGCATAAAAATTTCCTGTGTTTATTTGTGTATGAAAACTGCCTCTTAATTGACCTAATAAATTGTACCTAAATACCTCACTTTTTTGCACAAAATCTTTGGCATCCGATACTAAAATTTCTTTGTTGTAGGGCTCATAACCTAAGGTATAAAAGTTTTTACCTCCTGCGGTAATAAGGGCTTGGTTCGGCAATAGCGTATCGTTTACAGATAGGGTATACACGTCTTTGTTGATCCAAAATAACTGATTTTTTTGTTCGTTTATTTCTAATCTGCGGGGCATATCTATGTTTTTAAACCAAAGTTGTAAGGCTATTTTTCCAGCGGCATTAATCTTGGTTAAACAAGGCAAAATGGGAGCTTTGCCATTGCTTAGTACCCAAATATTATTAGCCAAATCTTTACGCATATACTGGGCACCAAAGCCAATTTCTAGACTGTCTTCTAGTTGATCGTTTGCAGTATTTATAACATAAACATACGGCGATTCTACGCCACAAACAAAAGCTTTGTTGTTTACTAAAACCATTTCTTCTGTCCAACCTTTGCAGTTAATTTTGCCACTAATTTGCTGCGTGTTTAGGTTCAGAACGTATACAGCATTTTCATATAAATCGCTTACATATGCCTTTTGTGTATTCACTGGCAGAAAGTACCTGGGCGAGTTAAAGCCTGTTATGGTGTGTATTTCTTTCCAATTTTTTGCGTTGAGTACGCTTATTTTTTGTGAGTTGTTTACTACCAAATAGAGTTTGTCTTGAAAGCTACAAATAGATTGCAGTACATCACCAATTCCTTTTCCATTGTTGGCTTTATAAATATCGGTTTGAACCAAACCACTTGCTGGATTGTAAAAACTTAAACTGGCATTTCCCCATTGAAAATTTCCTTCGTTGGCTATAAACATACCCACCAAATTGCTGTCGGGCATTTGGGGTGTTTCTGCTATTATTTGCTCAGGCGTTTTATCGCATGAAGCCATCATAAGGAGGCTAACTACAAGCCACTGCAAGCCCTTTATCTTTGTGAAAATGCCAGTTAAGTTTTGCATTTATTGTTTAATTAATTTTTGTTGACTGATGCCAAAAGCATGTTGAACGTGTACAATATAAATACCTGGTTTTAATGCATCAATATTTAGGTTGGTATCTTCGCTTTGTAAAACACTTACTCCGTTTAAATTGAATATTTCTATGGCTTCAATTTTTTCATTACAAGCAATGTGCAAAGTATTTTGTGCCGGATTTGGATACATCCTTATGCCAAAGTTATTGTTTGCCTTTTCAATGCCTATGGTGTGGGAGCCAAAGTTATCTATACAAAAATAAAGGGGAGTATTAATACCAAATTGGCCGGTATCTGAAGAGTAAAAATTGAAACTAAAACTGTCTACTGCACCAAATGCATTTAAGTCTACAAATTTCCAAGTATTTAAGATATAATCATTGGCATTATTGCTAAACCTAAAATCGGCTAAGTATACTTCTAGGCTTGTGTCTACTGGGTTGCCGCTGTTTTTCCAAGCGCTAATTTTCACCTTTAAATAATCTGGGTCGTTGCCACTTGTGCCTCCAAATTTTTTGGTAAATGCGCTACCTTCTTTCATATCGTAATAGGCATAGGTTCCATTGGTAATATAAAAACCGCTCACGGGTTTGCCTTTGGCATCTCCTTCTACAAGAAGGTTTCCTTTTCCATAATATACGCCATAGTTGGAAGAGTTAAATCCGCCTCCTGTAATAGCGCTGTATTGGTTCGTAAAACCTCTGCTGCTATCGTCTTTCATATTCGATACTGAGAAGCCACTCCAGAATCCGCCAAATGAAGAATCGTAGCTATTTCTAAAATAGAAATCACCGCTTTTTGTGCCGCCTGCAAAATCGCTTCCATTGTAAAATGAGTTAGGCGACAAGCTGATGTTTTCAAAGGTGGCAGCTGTTTGTGCTTTGCTAAATGTGCTTAGCAATACGAGGAGAAGTACTCCTGCAAATGGTAATTGTTTTTTCATGTTGTTTAAAGTTTATGGTTTAATGTTTAAAGTTTTAGGTTTAGACTTAATTGATAATTTACCAATGGCATGGGTTGGTTCACCATAATTTGGTAACTGGTATTAAAGAGGTTGTTTACCAATATTTGGGTTTGCCAATTCTTGCTGAACCAATGCCATTTTTTACTGAGGTTTATACCATGCAAGCTATAGGGCATTAGCCAATTGCTATGGTCTGAGCTTACAAATCGGGTGCCTATATAATTGTATAGGTATTGAAAGGCATAATCTCCCCGCAAAAATTGTACTTGCATTTGGTGTTTTACACGGGGTGTATATATAAGTTGTTTGTTTAGCGAAGCATCATTTAATAGGGTAGATGCTTGGTTGCTTGTTTGGGTATAATCGTGCATTCCTCCCACTACAAATTCACTTTTTTTATTATTCCTGAACCTAATTTGCCAAGCCATTTCCACGCCCCTGCTCCATACTCTGTAAACATTCATTGGGGTACTTAAGTTGCCT
This sequence comes from Chitinophaga pinensis, assembly GCA_945860865.1. Lineage (GTDB taxonomy): Bacteria > Bacteroidota > Bacteroidia > UKL13-3 > UKL13-3 > B1. The sequence goes on from CAMARW010000001.1 coordinate 293,698, forward strand.
CCTGCCGGCACCCAAATAATCCAGTTGTTTACTTGCTTATTAAAATAGGTAATATTGCCACTTAAAAAGGCTCTTTTGCCACTATAGTTTCCTCTCCAGCCTTTAAAATTAATAACATGGTGTGCGTGTAAACTTAGTTCTTGGTTCCAGCCAAACTCTGGTTGTAAATCTGGATTACCCATACCGGGCCAATATAAATCGTTAAAGGTAGGTAGTCTATAATTGCGCGAAACATTGCCATCTAAATGCATTTTTGGCAAAAATTGGTAACTAAAGCCATAAGCTGGCATCAGCGGAATTGCTAATCCATTCACCCACTCTTGTCGGACTGAAATTTGTTGTTTTAATTTTTGGTCAAAGTGCTGCAATTTTACACTGCTAAACAAGGCAATTTTATCTTGTTGCCAAGGTTTACCTTGGCCACTTAATTGGGCTTGGTTTTGCTGAAACATGGCACTGCCATGCCATTGAAATTTGTCTTTTATATAAAATTGGTCTACAAACGCAGTGTGGCTATTGGCTAGGCTATAGCTCTCTAATAGCTGATTGTTTTTAAAGGTAAGGGCGTCTATAAAGTGGGCGTACCTTGCCTGCAATTCGTAGGCTTTTTGTTTAAATGTATACTCAAACATGGCCTTGGCAGATTCGTCTTTTTGTTGGGAATTTAAGATAGGTCCTTGCAGGCTAGGCGGAATATTTCGCTCATGGTTTTGCAGCCAATAGCGAAAATTAAAGCTATGTTTTCTCGAAATTTGATAGGCCAATTCTTGTACCCAAACCACATTGTTTCTTTGTGCATTTACTGCGTTCAGCGTAGGTAATGTTTTTGGATTAATGGGTTGTGTAGCCTGCGGATAAAGGGCATCCATGGCTTTATAGGTAAAGTTGTTTTCTGCTTTTTCTATGAATATCTTCTGATCCATTTGCCATTTGGTTCCAGCCAAACCATATTTTATACCTACCATGTTTGAACCAAAACTACCGGTGCCAAGTAATATATTTACATGTTGACCTACCTGTTTGTTTGCTTGGCTATTTAGGTGAATCGTTCCGCCAATATTGCCTGAACCAAATAACACAGACTGGCTGCCAAATTGAATGTCTATATTGTCTATTAAAAAACTGGGAATATTGTTTAAATCTACTTGTCCGTTCATGGGGTTTTGCAAGTTAAACCCGTTCCAAATAATAGCAGTGTGGTTGGCATTTCCTCCTCTAAAACTTGGCGTGGCCAGCATACCTGGTCCGTACGACTTAATAAAAACCGGACTTTTAAAGGCCAGTGCGCCTGCGATAGATTGCTGTTGGAATGGGTTTAGCTGACTAGAATCTAAGTAAAGCATTTTGCTTCCTGTAAAAAATTGTGGATAGCGGGTGCCAGATACTTTTACGGTTTGTAATACTTTATTGGTGTCTATTTTGGAAAGGGCAAGGGTATATATAATTGGTTTAGCAGACAGTGCTGCTATGCCAAATACAAACATACAAATGAATACACCTAAGTTCTTTTTCAAAACACTAATTTTTTACTTAGGGCAAAAGAAAAGGTATAGCAAATACTGCCAAGCAAGATTTGGTTCACCCCGACTCTTTTTCCCGAAAGTCTTGTTGAATAATTTACTTTGGCAGGTCTTCTGACTTACACCTTCTTTTTCCGCCTTCCCATTTATTTGCATAAAAAGTGGCCATGTTAGAAAAAGAAATGAATGATTGCTCATTCGGTGCTTACAGCAGCGGGTACTGTCTAGGATTTTCACCTAAGTTCCCTTTTAATGAAAGTAACACTTGGTGTGTTCAATCAACCTAAAGCGATGCAAAACTAATTTTTTTTATTTCAATTGCAATTAAATTTGGTTTGAACCAAATTTTTATGCTGCAGATTATTGCACTTCATAGGCGCCAATACTTGGCGATGCAGTGTTCCTATTTCTATTTTTTAAATCTAATATTATCCCCACATTAGCACCGGCATTGCGGCAGGGCGAGTTGGCTTGTAAATCAAAATCTGCTTTAGAAACATTTATAAACTTGGGGTCTATGTTTAAAACATTGCCATTGGTATTTAAACTGGCATTTTTGGTTTTGATTAAACAATTTTCTAAAATAGGATTGCTAATAGGGATGCCATTTGCATCGTTGTTAATAAAAAATTCATCGTCTAAATTGCCGTAAATAATATTGTTTTGAACCTTCATTTGAAGCGGGAAACTGAATAAGATATTTCCAGAGGCACTTCTGCCGGGCGCGTTGCTCAAATAAAATCCAGGGTCTTTTCTTCCCGTAACCTGACTTTGAGAAGAAAATGTATTGTGAATGAGGGTGTAGGTTCCGCCTAGCTCTCCAATGAAAGTAAATAATCCGGTGTTGGCTATCAAGTTGTTTTCTGCGTATACCTTGGCCGAATAGTTTAATAAGCCAACGGCACTCATGTTTCTGATGATAGACGATTTGAGCGTTAATCCATATGCACCAGTGCTTGGCATAGAATCAACTTCAATACCAATATAGCCATTTTTTATGATGGCACCTTGAATAATATTTCCGCTGCTACCTGGTAAAAATCTGATGCCAATCCATTGTCCGGGGAATTCTTTGTACTCATCATCTAATCTAGTTCCCTGAAAAACTACTGGCTTGTCAATGGTTCCGTTTACAACCAATGTGCCCTGAACCAAAATACAGGATAGGTTATAATTATGTATTTGGGCACCCGCTTCAACGGTAAGTGTGCAGCCTTTCGGAATTAATATAGAATCGTAAATAACAATGGGCTTATCGCTTGTCCATAATAAATTACCACTACTACAATCTAATATCGCATTTTGGTAGTAATCTGCATCTTGGGTCCAAGCAACCAAATCTACATCTTGTTTATTGCCATTGGTTTCAAACAAAATTTGGTCGGTAACAATAAAGGGCGTATTGCTTCCAACGGGGTCTATGTAGGCTTGTACAAAAATATAAATACTGTCGTTACCTCTAATTTCTATGTCGTTAAATACGCTGCCGGCTCTACCATCTACATTGAGTTTAAAAATGCCATAAAAATTGCCCAATAAACTAATGTTGGTTTTTATGGCATTGGCAGCAGGATTGGTAACGCGCACCTGCAAAGTAATGCTTCGTGGCGAGTTGGGGTTGTTTCCTAATTTGGAAAAAATAGTATCAAAAAAAACAGTATCTGTAGAAAACTGAAGGGATACAGCATCTTTGGTAAACAAATCGTTTTTACGGCAAGCTTGGGTTAAAAAGCCTACAAAAAACAAAACAAACAAATGTGGAATAAATTTTTTCAAGTATGCAAATGTAGTTGTTTTTTTAAATGCTGTAACGCGCAATTATCCATTCTGGTATAATAGCAGCACGAGCTGTTTTAAGGTCAATCATGGTATAATTAAAATAGCCGGTGCAGGCAATTTTTCCGTTTGTGGCTTTAATGATTTCAAAATTTACTTTTACACTGTCTTTTTGCATTTCGTCTATATAGGTTCGAACCAGCATTTCATCTCCCAAAATTAAGGGTCTTTTAAATTCTATGAATGTATTTCGCACCACCCATCCCAAGCCGTGTTTGGTAAATTCTGTGATGGGCATTTTGTAACAGCGCTCCATTTGGTCGTACCTGGCTGCCAATACATAATCTATATATTTGCTGCTGTGCACGTGTTGATTCATGTCTATGTCATCTGGCCTAACCTTGAGTGCACTCTCAAATTTGCTTTTGTTTAATTGAGTCATTTGTCAAAAATACGCTTTGAAAACAATTTTGATTAAAATTTATTATTAATGGTGTGCAATTCTGTATGTTTGTTTAGTTTGAAAAAAATTCTATCCATATTAAGTTTATTTTTAATGCCCATTTTGTTGCAAGCAACACATTTGGTAGGAGGGATAATAGAATTAAAATGGATTAGTGGCAACAATTATCAATTAACTGTGCGCGTGCTCAGAGATTGCGAAAATGGGAATCCCAACGCCTACTTTGATAACCCGATTGTAGTTGGAATTTTTGAAAAAAATACCCACACAAAAAAAGCTCAGTTTTCTCTTAATTTCGTTAGTATTAACGATGATACCCTTAAATTTACAGGAGATAATTGCGCCAGTATTGCCACAGGTTGCACGCATGTAGGAACATATAGGTCGAACATAACTCTCAACGAAAATAATTACAACAGCAATAATGGTTATTATATGAGCTATCAGCGCTGCTGTAGAAATGGAATCATTGAAAATATTGTACGCCCCGGAGATGCCTCTTTAACTTTGTATGCAGAATTGCCCAATTTAAGAACTGTAAAAAACAGCACTCCACGCTATACCAACAATCCCAACACACTTATGTGTGTGAATAATTTGTATTCGTACAATATGGATTTTGTGGATGATGATGGCGACGAATTGCGGTACTCGTTTACAGAACCAATTAATGGGAATCTGGATAGAGACAATCCAGCATCCACTAATGCCACCTCGGGCCCATACAGCAACACCATTTGGAAAAATGGCTACGATAATTCTAAGCCTATTTTAGGCTCATCTCCTTTAGCTATAAACCCCGTTACTGGGCAAATATCTTGCAATCCCAATGCGCCAGGTGTTTATGTGGCAAGCATAAGGGTTGAAGAATTTAGGTTCAATGTAAAAATTGGCGAAGTACGTTTAGAATTGCAATACACTGTTTCTAATTGTCCTAATAATCCTCCATTGGCAAGTCTTATTCAAATAAACGGACAGTTACTTATGAAGGATACTGTGGAGGTTCAAATTCCAGGTAATGTTTGTCTTAAAATTAGAAGTATTGATTTAGAAGATTCTGTTTACCTGCAAGTTAGTATGGGAGATTTGGATTCTACTATAGTTAACAGACCAGTTTTTGATACCCTTAGCAGCGGATTTAAACTAGCCGAAACAGAGGTTTGCTGGCAGTCGGCTTGTGAAATGGAGAAAATTAATGGTGGTATTCCTTTTTATATTTATACCTATGATAATGGTTGTCCGTTTTCTAAAAATGCTTCAGCCAAATTTGTAATAAAGTTTTTACCCATGCCCATTACCAATTCTACAGATTTACTTTGTATGACCTTAGAGAATAATGCGGCTACTTATGTTTATTACGGAGATTCTACCCTACAAAATGATCCTAGTTTTGCGGCCTATTTGGTGTATAGAGGTATAAATTATGAAAACTTTACTGTAATTGATACTATTTGGACCAAAGGAAAGCGTTATTTTTATGACAAAAATACGCCCAATTACGATAGGATAAATTATACTTATTTTATGCGGAGTATGAATAAATGCGGTGTGCTTGGCCCAACTTCGGATACCTTATCAACTTTTGAGCAGCTTGCTTATATTCCGCAACAACAGTTTCTAAAATATGTTACAGTAGTTAATAATGAAAGCCTAGAATTAGAATGGCCTGCCAGTACAGAAAGAGATTTTGCACGGTACTTTTTATACAAGAACAAGCGGGGCGAATCACAATTTAAATTACTAGCTACTTTTGATAATGTAAACGAAACCAAATATGCAGATAAAGCAGTAAATGTAGCCGATACCTCTTATTGTTATCATTTGGTGATGAAAGATACTTGCGATAATATTGGTCCGCAGGGAAAAGTGGCCTGTTCTATTGTACTGAGGGGAAAATCAGAAAAGTACATGAGTAGGTTAAATTGGCAGGAGTATTTGGGATGGCAAGATGGGGTTGAAACTTACGAGTTGCATAGGGCCGATCCAGCCAATGATTATTCCATTGTAAGCAATCAAAAACCAGAGGTTTTTACCTGTCTCGATGATAAGTTGAATTTTAACGAAGGTTTGTTCTATTATTATATTAACGCCAAGCAGAAGGATGATTCGGAATCTACCAACTTTTTTAATGCAGAAAGCAAATCAAATACGATAACATTATACCAGCCGCCAATTGTTTATACACCCAATGCTTTTACAGCAAACGGCGATGGCTTAAACGACACTTACCAATGGGTGCCTGTTTTTGTTAAAGAATTTAAAATTCAGATTTACGATAGGTATGGTGAACGTATTTTTGAAACCAATAATAAAAATGAAGCTTGGGATGGAAAATACAAAAATGCACCCTGCCAGGAAGCGGTTTATTTTTACATTTTACGCTATACAGGATGGGATGGGTCTGATGAGTCTCAATCTGGCAATTTTACCCTGCTAAGGTAAGTAGTTAATCCACAATACATTATTGATGCGGCCTTAATTTGAGGCCTTGCGTAATCCACAACTTATTAACTTTTATTTGCCTGAGGTTGAAAACCATGGCCATTTTGGTGGTTAAATCATGCAATCTTAACTTATCAATTTCCAGAGAAATTGTAATTTTACAAACTCAAAATAAAGGAAAAAGTGATGTCAGAAGAAACACCTGTTTTATTAAGTAAACGCAAAAATATTCAAGTATTATTAGATTATTGTTTAGACCAGCGTATTGCCTTTACCGCAAGGCCACGTGCTATTTCACATGATGATTTTGAAATTGAAGTGCACATTAGCGGTATTAAGCAAGCCATTGCTCTTGGTATGTTTGTAAAAGAAAACAAATTTGAGGTAACCGGCATGGGCGATTTGGTGAAGCCTAAAGTGGCACCACCAAAGAAAATAGAGCCACGGGTTGAAACCAAATTAGAAAGTAAAGATGCAGATGTTTTTATGTCGCTAAATGAAATATCAATACCTACTCCATCACCTGCCTCTTATAGGGATGATAGTGCTTTATTAAACTTTGACTTAAATGTTACGGGTAACTAATTAAGAACATATTAGTTGTTGCCATATTTAAGATTCGTTGTGTGTGGTAACGCAGCGAAGATTTGATTGATTACGCAAGAATGGGAGCCTCGGCTCCTATTCTTGTTATATTAGCTTACCTTTGCCCAAGTATGCAAGCGTTTTTAGAAGAAGAATTAGATGCTCCAGAAGAGCAGGAACTGTTCGAACATTTTAGAATGGTAGTGGATAAAGGCCAAGGCCTAATCCGTATTGATAAGTTTTTAATGAACCGCATGGAGAATGCCAGCAGAACAAAAATTCAAGCTGCGGCCGATGCTGGTTCCATTCTCGTTAATGAGAAACCCGTTAAATCCAGCTACAAAGTAAAACCGCTCGATTTAATTTCTATCGTACTACCAACCCCTCCAAAAGATACAGAAATAGTTCCGGAGGATATTCCGCTAAATATCATTTACGAAGATGGAGATGTGCTCTTAGTTAACAAGGTGCCAGGCATGGTGGTGCATCCTGGGTATAATAATGTAAGTGGCACATTGGTTAATGCCCTCGCTTTCCATTTAAAAAATGAGGAATTTATTCAAGAAAATAATATTCGACCGGGTTTAGTGCACCGCATAGATAAAAATACTTCCGGACTTTTAGTAGTTGCAAAAAATGAAGTGGCCATGACACACTTGGCCAAGCAGTTTTTTGATCATAGCATTGAGCGCAGTTACCAAGCTTTGGTTTGGGGCGATTTGGCTCAAGATGAAGGAACAATTACAGGCTACATTGGCAGGAGCTTGAGAGATAGAAAGATTTTTCAAATGTACGATGACCCTGAAAAAGGTAAGTGGAGTGTTACGCATTACAAGGTTTTGGAGCGTTTAGGTTACGTAACTCTGATAGAGTGTAGGTTAGAAACGGGCAGAACGCACCAAATTCGTGTGCATTTAAAAAGTATTGGTCACCCTATTTTTTCTGATAGCACCTACGGTGGAGACTATGCGGTAAAAGGAACCACGTTTACCAAGTATAAGCAGTTTGTAGAAAATTGTTTTGCCCTAATGCCACGACAAGGTTTGCATGCTAAATCATTGGGTTTTATTCACCCAAAAACCAAGGAAAAAATATTTTTTAACAGCGATTTGCCCGAAGATTTCGCCAGCGTTTTAGATAAATGGCGCAACTATATTCAATATGTACCTATTGAGGTAAAAGATGATGATTTATCTAAAGACAAGGAAACCCAGAAGCTGTTAAACCTCAAAAAATAATCGGTTCAAACCGAAGTATTACCTATTTCTATCTGAAACAAATATTTAAGGGCAAGAATGATGATTGTCCAAAAGCTAAAGGATAAAAGCATAATTAATTTTATGCGCCATTTATTGGGTTCTATGCTGGCGGCCAAAATAGTTCCAAGCGGCGGCGTTAGGAGAAGTGGGGTTAAAAACGCAATGCCCCAAACTTCATATCTGCGGATAAATAATACGAGTTTTCGGGTTAAAAGCTTAAACTTAATGGGCTTTGGTTTCTTGGGAAAAAACCGGTAATAAATTTTTAAGATTAAGGTCCACAAATACAAGTAAACCAACACCCCCAACATGCCGCCACCAATGGTAAGCAGCATTATTTCTATCGGGTTAAATCCAAATCCGATTGCAAAACTTATTCCTACGATATATTTAACAGCACTCCAAATCATTACCGTTAACATTTTGATGATTATTTCCATTTAATTTTCCGAAAAGTTGTCAATTACTTTTCGTACACTGCCATGCAAGGTAAGCAGGCTCTCAGCCTTTTTTTCTGAAATCTTTAATTCTTTCACAATCATTTCAATGCCACGCTTTACCAATTTGTGGTTGCTCATGCGCATGTCTACCATTTTATTGCCTTTTACCTTGCCTAATTTAATCATGAGGCTGGTGCTAATCATATTCAATACCAATTTTTGCGCTGTTCCTGCCTTCATGCGGGTACTGCCTGTTACAAATTCTGGTCCTACCACCACCTCTACCGGGTATTTTGCCACACTGGCTAAGGGCGAATTTTTATTGCAACTTATACAGCCCGTTTCTATGCCATTTTTATTGGCCATTTCTAGCGCGCCAATTACATAAGGAGTGGTTCCGCTGGCAGCAATTCCTATTACAAAATCATTACCATTAATTTTATGTTTCTGCAAATCTAACCAGCCTTGTTCGGCGTTGTCTTCTGCAAACTCTACAGCTTTTCTAATGGCCTTGTCTCCGCCGGCTATTATTCCAACAACCAAACCAAAAGGAACGCCGTAGGTAGGCGGACATTCACTGGCGTCTACAATGCCTAATCTGCCACTTGTACCTGCACCTATGTAAAATAACCTGCCCCCATCTTTCATTTTTTTATAGGCTGCCTGAACCAATTTTTCTATTTTACCTAAAGATTTTTCGATGGCAAACGGAACGCTTTGGTCCTCTATGTTAATTTGTTGCAACAATTCTTTAGTGCTCATCTGGTCTAAGTTTTGATGTGCAGATTCGGCCTCTGTGGTTTTGATTATTTTTTTTGTTTTGCTCATTGGTTCAAATAATTATTATGCCTCTTATATTTGCTCAATACGAATTCAAAAATATGGCAAATAATCATAATAAGTGGCAGCCTTTTATATACTCTTTAGTTTTAGTTATTGGATTGTTAATTGGGATTTTATTAAAGCCTTCGGGTAAAATAAGCAATATCATCGGAGGCAACAATAAATTTTCAGAATTGTTGTCAATTATTAATCAATCTTATGTAGATACAGTGAACATGGCTGATATAGAAAATCGTGCCATCAACGATTTATTGCACGAGCTTGATCCGCACTCGGTGTATATTCCGGCCAGCGATTTAAAACAAGCCAACGAGCAACTTGAAGGTAATTTTGAAGGAATTGGCATTGAGTTTAATATTGTTTCGGATACCATTATGGTGGTTACCGCGCTCAATGGTGGTCCTTCTCAAGAACTGGGTATTTTGCCCGGAGATAGAATTATTAAAGTAGATACTTTGCCCGTTGCAGGCAATGGTATAACCAGCGATAAAGTGTTTAAATTATTGCGCGGTGAGGGCGGTACAGTAGTTAATGTACTCATTAAAAGAATGGGTGTAAAAGAACCTATTTTATATAAGATTACGCGTGGTAAAATTCCTATATTTAGTGTAGATGCTTGGTTTATGCTGAACCAAGAAACAGGATATATAAAGGTTAGCAGGTTTGCCGAAAAAACCCACGAAGAATTTTTAACAGCCTACGAAGAGCTTAAAACGGAGGGCTTAAAAAACCTAATTTTAGATTTAAGGGGAAACCCTGGCGGGTATTTAAATACTGCTATTCAGCTTACAGATGAGTTGTTAGATGATTATAAATTAATTGTATACACAGAGGGAAGAACCAAGCCTCGTAGCGATTATCGCTCAGAGCAACCGGGTGTTTTTGAATCGGGTAAGTTAGTAGTGCTTATTGATGAAGGCTCGGCCTCAGCCAGCGAAATTGTGAGTGGTGCCATACAAGATTGGGATAGGGGATTAATTGTGGGTAGAAGAAGTTTTGGCAAAGGTTTAGTGCAAGAACCTTATGGTTTATCAGATGGATCTGCTATTCGCTTAACAGTTTCTAGGTACTATACACCCAGTGGCAGGTGCATACAAAAAGATTATAAAGACAAAAATGAATATGAGCACGATTTAATGAGTCGTTATGAAAATGGCGAATTGGAGGGTATTGGAAAAGCTGCCATCTTTGATTCTACACCATACAAAACCTTGCTCCTTAACAGAACCGTTTATGCCGGAGGTGGTGTTCAGCCAGATATATTTGTGCCCATTGATACAGGCTACTATTCTCGGTTTTTAACAGAGGTAGTATCTAACGGATTAATTGGAAAATTTGCATATACTTTTTTAGACAAAAACAGAGCCGCCATAACGGGAATTAAAAATTTAAAAATGTATGCTAATGCTTATCAAATAAGTGATGGGGTATATGCCGAATTTATTGCTTTTGCAATGTCTAATGAAGTAAAAGCTCCGAGTGATTGGGATAAAGAAAAATCGAAACAGTTTATAAAACTGCAACTAAAAGCCCTTGTGGCAAGGCAAATTTGGCGCGATAAAGGATATTATACCGTTATCCAAAGTGGCGATAAAGCCATACAAATTGCCTTGCAAAAATTGTTGGAAAAGAACGATTTGCTCAGAAATTAAACTGGGAACAATACTTCATCTAAGGTAAACTTCATAAACTTAATGGTTCGGCCTCTACCTCTAAAGAGTTTTTCGTAGTGGGTGCTGATGTTTCTTACATATTCATCGGCTTCTTCGGTTCCGTGCACATCTCTTACTATTTGCAGGGGCTTAATGCCAATTTCTTGGAACAACTCTACCGTATAATTAAATAAGCCGTCGTCGTCTGTTTTAAAATTAATAATCCCATTTGCTGGAAGTACCTCTTTATATATCTTCAAGAATCTTGGGTGGGTTAAGCGGTGTTTATCATGCCTATCTTTTGGAAAAGGGTCGGGGAAGGTTATCCAAATTTCGCTGATTTCACCCTTCTCAAAATGCTCGGCTAATTTTTCAATAATCATGCGAATAAAGGCGGCATTGTTAAGGTTTCGCTCTTGCGCCATTTTTGCCCCTACCCACATTCGGTTCGATTTTATGTCGATACCAATAAAATTTTTATCCGGAAATGCTTCTGCTAAGTTTACGGTATATTCTCCTTTGCCGCAGGCCAACTCTAATACAATAGGATTATTATTTTTAAAAAAATCTTGATGCCATTTTCCTTTTAAGTGATAAGGGTAATCAAAACAATGGGGAAAGGTTTTAAATTCTGCGAACCTGCGTAGTTTGTCTTTTGCCATAAACTGCAAAGAAAGTTATTTTTTTACGTTAAATCGGCAGTTGTTTTACCTTTTAGCAACCAATTCATCATTGGACCTGCCACAATACTGGTAATTACAGCCATAATAACAATGGCCACAAACACTTCTTCGCCAATTAAATTGGCTTGTAGGGCAAGGGTTGCTAAAATAATTTCCATAGCACCTCTGGCGTTCATGCCAAATCCAATAGCCAATGATTCTTTGTTGCCTAAGCCCCCAATTTTGGCGCCGAAATAACCACCAAATATTTTTCCAACAAAGGCTAAAACCAATATAATTATTGTAATTTGTAGATTAAAATGATCTAAGAAATTAACTTTAAAGCCGATAGAAATAAAAAATAAGGGAGCAAAAATATTGGTCACAAATTGGTTCACAATATCTTTCATTTTTTCTGTAACATGAACCGAATCTCCAATGGTGATGCCAATAATAAAGGCGCCAAATATGGCATGTAAGCCAATAAATTCAGTAAACGCCGCGCCTAAAAAGGCTAATCCCAAGGATAGGCTTAAAAAGCCTCCTGGCCAGGTAAAGTTTTTTTCGGCCCAAGGCAGTGATTTGTTAATTAATATTCGTACAACAGTAAGCATTAAAATGGCGTAGGCTACTGTATATAATAGGGTTAATAAAACACTGTGGTTTGCACTTCCTTTAAGCATGCCCATAATCATGGAAAATAGCACCCATCCTATTAAATCATTAAACATGGCTGCAGTTATTATTATTGAGCCAATTTTGGTTTTAAAGAGGTTTAAATCTATGAGCGTCCTTGCAATTACCGGCAAGGCAGAAATAGCCATTGCGGTTCCCATAAATAATGAAAAGGCAACTTTATCTGTGCTATTTCTGCCGTAATACTCGTAGCCATAATAGGCAGTTACAAATCCCAAACCCAATGGAATAATTAAACTAAGCACGCTGGTAGATAAGGCGGCTTTTCCTTGCTGTCTGATAAGCGAAAGATTTAATTCCATACCTGCCACAAATAGCAACATGATAATAGAAATATTTATGATTCCACTTAAGGCAATGGATGCATTTGTATTGTGGGTATATAAGATTTCACTGATGCCTGGTGCATAATTACCCACCAAAGATGGGCCTAAAATTATTCCAGCAATGAGTTCACCAACAACCAATGGCATTTTAAATTTGCGAAAAAATTCGCCAAACATGCGGGCAGCAATAATGAGTAATCCTATACTAAGAATTAAACTCAAATTTTCATAATGGCTAAGTACCTGCATATTTACTCTCCTCCTTTAGGATGTACAATAAGCAAATTGCATGGCAAATTACCCAAGGCATATTCCATATCATGCGGAAATACTCTATCAAGCAAATTTAATGGCTTATCTGGCGAATTGATAACCAACAAATCAGCCTCCTTTTCGCGTGCATATTTGCTAATTACATAGCCTGGTTTTCCTTCAATTCTTTCGGTATGTATGGCCAAATTTCCGCAGTCGCTGCAGCGTATTATCTCTTTTAATTTCTGATCTTCTTCACTCAAAATTTCTTTTTTACGTTCGCCCGCTTCATGTTCTTTAAGCTCTTCGCTGCGTATTAAAGCTATTTTAGATAAATCATTTTCTTGAATTATATCAAGGCTTTTACTATTGTAATTTCGTGCCCATAAAACAGCTGTAGCAATAGTGTTTTCTGTTTTTGGGTGGTCTGTACCTTCTACCACCAAATGGTTAAATCCTTTGGGATGTATATTGGGTTCTGTAAGCAATAACATGCTACATTTTATTTTTCTGCTTAGCTGCCTAGAAACACCTCCCAAAACGTAATTAATTAAACTCTCTTTTTCTAAGGCCCCCGCTACCAATAAATCTACCTGTGCTGATTGGCATATCTCAATAATCGTTTCTACAGGTTCTCCTTCGCGCCAAATAACTTCATTTTCTGGCTTATCCAAGCCAAACCTGTGTAATAAATGTTTAAGGTATTGTTCTTCTTGTAATGTTTTATTACCCACATGTATAAACACCAATTTACAGTCAAATTTTTCTTGTAAAAATTTCACTTCGGCCAATAATGCCTCACACCGTGGTGAAAATGCAATAGCCAAAGCAACCCTTGAAAAGGGTGATATTTGTTCTGTCATTTTACGAAATTAATAAAATACTTGGGTTTTGGGTCGACCTAAATTTTTTATTACTTTATTAAACAGTTGTTTTTAACTGCAATTAAGGCTCGTTTGGTCTGTTTAATGAATAAAAAGGATTTAGGTTTTGCTTTTATTTAGTTAAACTTGCAATCACCTTATGGATAAAGATATACTTTTAGAAGCATACGCGCACATGTGTGCCGCTAGGGCCATGGCCGATATTTATGATGCCAATCGTAGCATCGCCAAATATGTTCATTCTACTAGTCGTGGACATGAAGCCATTCAATTAGCTGTTGGCATGCAATTAACAGGTGCAGATTTTGCCGCTCCGTATTACCGCGATGAAAGTATGCTTTTGGGCATGGGCTTAAGTCCGTACGAACTAATGTTGCAACTTTTAGCCAAAGCCGAAGATCCTTTTTCGGGTGGCCGAACCTATTATGGTCACCCCAACTTAAAACGCGATGGCTTTGTTAGAATGCTTCATTCGAGCAGTGCAACAGGTATGCAAGCTATTCCGGCAACGGGTATGGCCCACGGTATAGCTTATTTAGAAGGCCAAGGTTTGCTAGATACAGATGAAAATCCGGTGGTGCTTTGTAGTTTAGGCGATGGTTCTGTTACAGAAGGAGAAGTGGCCGAGGCTTGGCAAATGGCTGTTCTTAAAAAATTGCCCATTATTTATTTGGTTCAGGACAATGACTGGGGCATTAGTGCCAGCGGAGCCGAAATGCGTGCTATGGATGCCTACGAATATGCGGGTGGATTTAAAGGCATGCAGCGCATGCGTGTAGATGGTAGTGATTTTTTAAAATCGTGGAATGCCGTTTTGCAATGTATAGATTATGTTCGTGGACATCGAGCGCCCATTTTATTGCATGCTAAAGTGCCTTTGTTGGGTCACCATACTTCGGGCGTGCGCAAAGAATGGTACAGAACGGAAGAGGATATGGCCAAACATTCGGCCAATGAGCCGCTTCCAAAATTGCATAAACATTTATTGTCGATTGGCATTTCGGAAGCCGAACTAAAAGAAATTGATGAAATAGAAACGGATAAAGTAGCACAGCAATTTAAATTAGCGGTTTCTTCGGCAGATCCTTTGCCTAGTTCTGCCGAAGATTTTATTTATGCGCCAAGTGGCGCCAGTGAAGAAATTGGCAATAGAAAACCTGAAGGCAGAGAACCTGTGGTAATGGTAGATGCCGCTTTGCACGCCGTAGATGAGTTGTTGGCCAAACATCCAGAATGTATGTTTTATGGGCAGGATGTGGGGGCGAGGTTAGGAGGTGTATTTAGAGAGGCCGCTACTTTGGCCGTAAAATATGGAGAAGATAGGGTTTTTAATACACCCATTCAAGAAGCCTATATTGTTGGTTCAACCGCCGGTATGAGTGCCGTTGGCGTGAAACCAATTGTAGAAATTCAGTTCGCAGATTATATGTGGACAGGTATGAACCAATTGGTTTGTGAAATTACTAAATCGAGCTATTTAACCAGTGGTAAATATCCGGTGAGCGCTGTTATTCGTATTCCAATTGGGGCTTATGGTGGTGGCGGACCTTATCACAGTGGTAGTATAGAATCTACCTTACTTACCTTAAAAGGCATAAAGATTGCTTACCCGAGTAATGCCGCCGATATGAAAGGCTTAATGAAAGCCGCGTATTATGATGGCAATCCGTGTATTATGTTAGAGCATAAAGGCCTGTATTGGAGTAAAAATCCAGGTACAGAATTGGCTCGTTGCATAGAACCAGATGAAGATTATGTATTGCCATTTGGCAAGGCGAATATTGTTTTAGAAGCCACTGAAGATGCTATAGATAATGGAGAATCTTGTGTGGTGGTAACTTATGGCATGGGAGTATATTGGGCATTAACTGCTGCCAAAGATTTTGATGGTAGCATAGAGGTTTTAGACCTAAGAAGTTTGCTACCATTAGATGAAGAAGCGATAATGCAATCGGTTAAAAAACATGGCAAATGTTTGGTATTAACCGAAGAGCCATTAAACAACTCCTTTGCAGAATCATTGGCAGCTAGAATTATGCAGCAATGTTTTACGTATTTAGATGCACCTGTGGCAACATTAGGCTCAAAGAATGTTCCAGCTATACCCATGAATATGGCCTTAGAAGCAGAGATTTTACCTAATGCTGGTAAGGTATCGGCTAAGTTAAAGGAACTGTTGTTTTCGTAGATAATAATGCTGCGTATACAAATTGTAGATTGAGATATTTCATGGGCGTAAACGTAATATAGTAGGGGCGGAAGATTTTCCGCCCCTACTGCCGATTCATACATCACAACACAAATTTTACACTTGATTCTCTTTTATTTAGAACCAAATGATTTAGAACTAATCTAAATCATTTGTAAATTTACATGGAAAGAATACATTCGCATCGCGTACTATTTATAATTAGTCTAAATAAAAATAGAAATGAAAAAACAATATTTACTGCTGTTTATGATTGCATTTGCTACCAGTTTTGTGGCGTGCAAGAAGGATGAAACCAATACAGAAAACAAAAGTTTAGTTATTCCAAGTGCCTATGATAGCACTAATTTTATTTGGAATTTAGGTGATTTAATCTCTTTCAGACAAAATTTTGACGCCATGGTAAACGAAGCTAAAAAGGGCAGAGTTAGCGGACAAACCGTTTCTGGAGTTGCTATTCAGAATGCCTTTCAAGCAGGAGATTTAAGCATAGCTGCTGTTACTAATTCCGTTTTTAGCGGAAAATTATTCGGTTCAAACAATGATGGTTGGTTTAATAAAATTGAGCAAGTATCGGGTAAAACCTACCATGTAGATTCTGCAAACAATACAGGTGGAACATTTGGCGGTTACTTATTTGATGAAAACGGATTTGAACCAGAGCAAATTATTGAAAAGGGTTTATTTGGTGCAGCATTAGTAAACCACGCGCACAGTTTATTAACATCGCCACGTTTAGCAGAGGTGGATCAAGCTTTATATGTTTTTGGTTTTACAACTCATTTTGTAAATAGCAGCGACGCAAAACATGGCAGGGCCGCCGATAAATATTTAGCCGTTTACGTGGCCCGCAGAGATAAAAATGATGGCAATGGATTATATTCAAATACCCGTTTTAACTTTATAAAATTACAAGCTGCCTTAAAGGCTGGTGAGGCTTATCAAACAGAGAAAAATGAAGCCATTGCTGCCATCATTTCTAACATGGAAAAGGCAAATTTTGCTACAGTAGTAAATTATTGCCATACTTCTATTGCTAATTTATCGCAAACTACTTTAACCGATGCACAAAAAGCAAATACTTTGCACGCCATTGGAGAGTGTATCGGTTTTACGATGGGTTACAAAGGCTTGGTAAACAACAAAATTACCGATGCGCAAATAGATGAAATCTTGGAACTACTAAATGCTCCTGTTTCTGGCAATGGAAAGCCAGCATTATTTATTACAGATAGGGTAAATCAAATTCAAAAATTAGAGTTAATTATAAATAAGATTCAACAGATATATGCATTCAGCGATTCTGATGTAAACGATTTTAAAAAGAACTGGATTGCCGAACAAAACAGATAATGGGTATGAAAAATAAAGCAGTTCTATCGCTCATAGTTGGACTTTTATTCATAGGCTCTTGCAAAGAAAAAGACAAAGGCATGGACGCCTCTTTGGCTTTTGATAGGGGCGCTTTATTAAGCAATATGGCCAATGGAATGATTATGCCCGCATATGATTCAAGCGTGTTTTATTTTGCATCATTAGCACAATCTATACAACAATTTCGGGCTGAACCAACTGTTCTGCATTTGCAAGTAGCCCAACAAAATTGGAAGCAGTTTGCGCGTTCTTGGCAATATGCCGCGGCCTTCAATTTTGGTCCAGCTGCCGAAAAAGGCATCAAAAAAACCTTAGCCGAAGAAGTGGGTAGCTTTCCTGTTTCTAGCACCAAAATGGAGTCTTTTATTATGGCAAACGATACCAGCTTTGCCAATTTCGACCGTGATTCTCGTGGAATTTTTGCCCTAGAATATTTGCTCTTTGGCGAAAACGAATCTGCCAATGAAATCCTCGCAAAATATGCCAACCAAGCACCCAGATTTCTATACTTATTGGCCTGTGCCAACCATATCGGACTGAACCTAAAATGGGTTCAAACCGAATGGAAAACCTACCAAGCCTCTTTTGTAAGTAGTGTGGGAACAGATATTGGTAGCAGCACTTCTTTGTTGTACAACGAGTTTTTAAAATATTATGAGGGATTAAAGAACTTTAAGTTTGGCATTCCTTTGGGTAAAAGACCCGGACAAACCACTGTATTGCCCAAAAGTGTGGAAGCCTATTACAGCGGATATAGCACCCAATTGGCCCGCGAACATTGGCGCTGTGTGCAGCTAATTTGGGAAGGTACAAATTTAAATGGCAAAAGTGGGGTTGGATTTAAAGCCTATTTAGACAAAGTAGAAGGTGGCAAAGCTTTAATAGATTTAACCTTAGACCAAGTAAAAGCTACCCAAAATAAATTAGATTCTCTGCCTGCAAGTAGCTTATCTACTGCCATTAGCAATGATTTTAATAGGGTTGATGAGGTACATACAGAATTGCTAAAACTTACGCGTTTTTATAAAAGTGATTTGTCGAGTTTAATTGGAATTGCCGTAACCTATAGCAGTGGAGATGGTGATTAATAAGATATGTTTAATCGCATAAAAACACACTTCTTTTCACCGCAATCTATTGCACCTTTAGTGGTGTTTAGAATTCTTTTTGGCTTAGCCACATTGATTAGTACTACCCGGTTTTTGATTTTAGACTGGGTAGATTTACATTTTGTAGATACCCAAGTACAATTTAAATATTTTGGGTTTGAATGGGTGCAATTGGCGTCGCCTGAAATCATGTATGCCATTCATTATTTACTAATATTGGCTTCGTTGGGAATTGTATTTGGGGCATTTTACCGCATAAGTATTACGCTGTTTTTTGTGCTATTTACCTATTGTGAGCTTATAGATATAACCTATTATTTAAACCATTATTACTTTGTAAGTATAGTTGCATTTATGCTTATTTGGGTACCCGCCAATGCGTATTTTTCATACGATAGTTTCAAAAACAAAAAATGGGTTAGATCCCAAATACCTGCATGGAATATTTACATTTTTAAATGGCAATTGTGCTTGGTCTATTTTTTTGCAGGTCTTGCCAAAATCAATGAAACTTGGTTATTAGAGGCTTTGCCATTAAAAATTTGGTTGCCTGCCAATAGCCATTTTCCATTTATTGGTTGGCTATTTAATTACCCCATTACAGCCTATATTTTTAGCTGGACAGGCATGTTGTTCGATTTGTGTATTGGCTTCTTTTTGTTTTACGCTCCCACTCGGTTTTATGCTTGGTTATTGGTAATCATTTTTCATGCCATAACCGGCGCGCTTTTTCAAATTGGGGTATTTCCTTTGGTTATGGTGCTTAGCACGCTCATCTTCTTCTCCACTGCCTTTCACCAAAAAATCATCCACTTTTTAAGTCGGCTCTTTCCTTATCCTTTTCTGTCTGAACCAACAGCTATTCGGGCTATAAATTATCCAAGTGCACGCAGGCAAAATTTGGTCATAATAGCGTGTATGCTTTGGTTTTCATTTCATGCGCTGTTTCCATTGCGGTATGTATTGTATCCCGGCAATTTTTATTGGACAGAAGAAGCGTATCGTTTTGGGTGGCGGGTAATGCTGATGGAAAAAGCCGGAACCGCTACTTTTTATGTATACGATAAAAATACGCAACGAGAGGGCGTTGTAGATAATACCACGTTTTTAAATTCGCATCAAGAAAAACAAATGGCCATGCAGCCTGATTTGATTTTACAATATACGCAGTTTTTAAAAAAGCATTACCAACAGCAAGGATTAGCTGTAGAGAAGGTGCGGGCCGAGGTGTATGTTACCTTAAATGCCAAACCCAGTAAATTATTGTTTAATGAGCACCTCAATCTGTTGGCAATTTCAGATTCGTGGGCTCCAAAATATTGGTTAAATCGTTTTGAAGAATAGCATCTTATTTATGTTTGTTTGCCTGCTTTTAACTCAGAAAGCAGCGGCCCAAGTGGGACTTGTGAAGGGAAAGGTTTATCAATCTAATTATAAAGAAGTGCCTCGTGCGCTAATTTCTATTCCAAAGCTTAAGCTCAAAACGCAATCCGATAGTAGCGGTAATTTTATTTTAGATCAAATTCCATACGGAAAGCATGAGCTTATAATTTTTAAAGAAGGTTTTCAACGCTGGACTTTGCAACTGAAAATAATATCGCCTGAAAGTACCATATACCCCGAGTTGCAGTTTATCTCAGGCTATTTAAATGAGGCTACTGTTAAAGCCGCTAAAGAAGAAATCAATGGCATGGCACGGTTAAAAAGCGTGGAGGGTTTTGGAATTTATGAAGCCAAAAAAACAGAGCTTATTGTGCTCAAAGATGTATTAGCCAATACAGCCACCAACAATCCACGACAAATTTTTGCCAAGGTGCCCGGATTAAACATTTGGGAAAGCGACCAAGCCGGATTGCAATTGGGTGTGGGCGGCAGAGGATTAAGTCCGAACCGAACCTCCAATTTTAACACCCGCCAAAATGGGTATGATATTAGTGCCGATGCTTTAGGTTACCCCGAAACGTATTACACGCCACCCATGGAAGCTTTAGAGAAAATTGAAGTGGTGCGTGGTGCCGCCAGTTTGCAATATGGAACCCAGTTTGGGGGTATGCTCAATTTTGTATTTAAAAAGGGCGCTGAGGAAAAAAAGATGGAAATTGTTTCGCGCAATACAATTGGTTCATTCGGATTTTTAGGAAGCTTTACCAGTATAGGCGGCACGCTTTACAAAGGGAAATTAAACTACTATACCTTCATTAACCACAAACAGGCAAACGGTTGGCGACCAAATTCTGGGTTTGATGTAAATACCATGTATGCCTCTGTTATTTGGAAACCAATGCCTCAATTGAGGTTACAAGCAGATTATACGTTTATGCGCTACAATGCGCAGCAAGCGGGTGGTTTAACCGATGCGCAATTTGAGATTGATCCGCGCCGTTCATTCAGGGCGCGCAATTGGTTTAGGGTAAACTGGAATTTGTTTGCCTTGCATGGCGATTATAACTTTACAAATAAAACCAAATTAAATACCCGCACTTTTGGACTCCTATCTAGCAGGTATTCTTTGGGTAATTTGGAGCGAATAAATGTGGCAGATTTGGGAGGAAATAGAACCTTAATTACGGGTGATTTTGCGAATATGGGTAACGAAACGCGCCTGATACACAATTATTCTTGCATGGGTAAAGCGCAAACGGTATTAATAGGAACTCGGTTTTATTTAGGCAATACACGCTCCATACAAGGTGATGGCAGCAATGGGAGTGATGCTCATTATGCCTTGCTTAATCCGCAAAAGCCAGAAGGCTCAGACTATACTTTTGTAAATAAAAATGCTTCTTTTTTCATAGAAAATATTTTTAGGTTCAATGCCAAATGGAGCCTAACACCAGGTGTTCGTGCAGAATATATTAACACCGCATCGGATGGGTTTTACCGCGTTCTGAGTAGAGATTTTAGTGGCAATATTATTGCAGATACCAGTATTGTGGGTTCAGAGCAAAATGTGCGGTCTTTTGTTTTTGCAGGCATTGGATTGAGTTACAAAGCCAAAGTTTGGCTAGAGTTTTATGGTAATATTTCGCAAAATTATAGGGCTGTAAACTTCAATGATTTGCGCATTGTTAATCCTAATATAAAAGTAGATGCCAACATGAAGGATGAACGTGGATTTACCGCAGATGCGGGTGCGAGGGGAAATTATGAGGGAATTGTAAACTATGATGTGAGCTTATTTTTATTAAGCTACCAAGATAAAATTGGTCAGGTATTGCGAGCCGATAGGCCACCTTTGTTTCAAGATTATAGGTTCAGAACAAATATTGCAGATGCAAGGAACTCTGGCGTAGAATGTTTTGTGGAAATAGATTTTTTGAAGTGGCATAACAAAAAAACCAAAGCTCATTTGTTGTATTTTGCTAATATAGCTTATGTACATGCCGTATATGTAAGGGCAGCAGATAAAGCTTTAGAAAATAATAAGGTAGAAATGGCTCCTCCTTTTATGTTTAGAAATGGAATTACTTTTAAGCGTAAAAATTTTACTACAGCCTTGCAGGCAGCTTATGTGCAAGAACATTACACAGATGCCAGCAATGCGCGTAGGGTTAGCGGCGCGGTAAACGGAATTATTCCGAGTTATTTTGTGGCAGATTTTTCTCTTGCCTACGAGTGGCGCATGTTAAGAATTGAAACCAGTTGTAATAACCTGCTCAATCAAATGTACTTTACCCGTCGGGCAGACTCTTACCCGGGACCAGGCATTATACCCAGCGATGCCCGCAGTTTTTATATAAGTTTGGGAGTAAAAATTTAAAGGATTGCAGCTTATTTTTTTATTCTAAAAACCAAGCTACCAAGTGCTAAAAGATTGCTGTTTTGGAAACTTCCCTTGTTTTCAAAAACGTTTAATGTACTTCTTAAATAGCGGGTTTCAAATCTAAATAAAAGATAGGGGTTGGGAGCGTAATCCCAGTTGAGTGAATAACCATTGCAATCGAAGCCAATTTGGTTGGTTGGCGTAATCATTATATTTTGCATATCGGCGTATTTTTCTGCTCTGGCGGCCATTTTCCAACGTTCATTAAAGGCATATTGGGCAATAAAAATTGGGCTAAACCAGGTGTGGTAAGTTGTACTGTTTTTATTTCTTTGTTGAATGCCAACATCAAATCCGCCAATAATTAACACTTTAGAATTTAATTGCCATTGAAAATAGTAGTTTTGGTAATAACGCATTCTTCTAATGCTATCTGGGAAAGTTGTACCTATAAATGTGCTCCAATTGGCAGAAAAGTTTTTGTTGGCGGTGTAAACAAGCTGTGTACCTAAAGCAGGCAAAGTATTTCCTTTAATGGCCCGTATGCGCTGCCAGCCGTTGAGTAAGGCAAGGTTTATGGTCCATTTTTTATTAGGCACATAGTTTAATTTTATGCCCGTCATGTAATAGGGTGTTTGCTCTGCTACCAGCGATCTGCTTAAAGTTAAGTTTTCGGCAGAAATAGCGCTCTCAAATCCAATATGTGAGGCAAAAATACCTGCGTCTAACCAGAGGTTTTTGCGTTTATTGATAGCTACTCCCGCATTGGCTTCCTGAAAATGCCTTAATATGGGATGGTCGCTAGCATAATTATCGTTTATAAAAGTTCCAGTTTGAACCGACAAATTTGCCCTGTAATTTTCATGTTGCAGGCCCATTTTCAAAAAGCCTAAATTCAAATCAACTTTTGCATGCCGGTTGTGGTTGAATAAAAATGGCTGGCGGCTCTCCCCAGCTGGATTGTTGGCATCGTATGCCAAAAAGAAATCTCCATATGCTTGCCAATTAAATTGTGGTTTTACTTTTTGTATACTGTCGTTTATAGCAAATAAAGGCTTGCTAAATCCCAGTAGCAAGCAGTAAAAGAAAATATTTTTTACTCCCAATTTCTTCATTTTATTTCATTTTAAAGCTTACAAATAAACACAAGATTGCAAATACCTGAGCACATTGTTTCATGATTATTAAATTTTTGCAAAATATTCTATTATTGAATGCTAATTAAATGAACATGAAAAGTTTTGAAATTGAAATAAAATGGGCCTTTATTTTTACTGCTATGGGCTTATTTTGGATGGTACTTGAGCGCATATTTGGCCTACACGACATTCACATTGCCAAGCATGCAATTTATACCAATTTTGTAGCTATACCTGCTGTGGCTATCTATGTTTATGCACTACTCGATAAAAAGAAAAATTACTACAAAGGCAAAATGAGCTATCGCCAAGGATTGGTTTCAGGCATTTTTTTATCAGTGGGAATTACAGTATTAACTCCCGTTAGTCAGTTAATTACAGCAACACTTATAACACCAAATTATTTTAACAATGTAATTGCTTATGTGGTAGAGCAAAAGCAGATGACACAAGAACAGGCCATGGATTATTTTAACCTAAAAAGTTATATCATTCAATCTGTTTTTTTTGCACCGGTTATGGGCGTTATTACAAGTTTGATTGTTGCCTTTACGCTTAAATCGAAATCTATTTAATTGCTTTTTAGCGATGATCTAGGCCTAGGTTTAATTAATAATTTTGGATTATATGTATTTTTTCTAAATGTTTAAATAAGACATTGTTCAACCCTATGGCCAAACCCTAACCATTGAATTCTTAGTTTAATGAATTTATTGCATGGTCATTAAGATTTATTTCCTTGTAAATTTTGCTTTCCCCTAACTAAAACGCAAATTCGCATAATAAAATTATTTAAGAAATTAAGACAGCATGGCGCTAGATCAGATAGAAGAAACCTCAACAGACGGGAAAGAAATGGGGTTTTTCGAACATATTGATGAGTTAAGAAAATACATTATTCGGTCTGTTATTGCTATTTTAGTTTGTGCCGTAGTCGTTTTTGTTAATAAGAGTCTTGTTTTTGATACCATTTTGTTTGGCCCAGCCCACACCAATTTTTGGACCTATGAGCAAATGTGTAAATTTTCCTATTGGCTTACAGATACCGATGCATATTGTGTTAAGGAAATGGGATTTGTTCTCTCCAATATCGACATTACAGGCCAATTTACGCAACACATATTTATTTCTTTCGTAGGGGGTTTTGTTATTTCTTTCCCTTTTGTATTATGGCAATTATGGTCGTTTATTAAACCAGCTTTAAGTAATAAAGAAATTACTTATGCACGTGGTTTTGTATTCTTTAGTTCAGCCTTATTTTTTATAGGGATACTATTCGGTTATTTCTTATTGTCTCCTCTTTCTATCAATTTTTTAGGATCGTATAGGGTGAGTGAGCTTGTTAGTAATGAAATTAACTTAGAGTCGTATATCTCGTTTTTAGCCACTACAACTTTTGCTTGCGGATTAATTTTTGAAATGCCTATGCTGGTCTATTTTTTGGCCAAACTAGGTATTTTAACTAGTACTTTAATGCGCAAATACAGAAGATATGCCATTCTTATTATTCTTATTCTCTCTGGTATTTTAACCCCATCACCAGACATGGCGAGCCAAATTATGATGGCTTTGCCACTTTATGGTTTGTATGAAATTAGTATTTTAGTGGCTAAAAAGGTAGAAGAAAATAAAAAATTGTAAAGCGATTGCTTCATTCAGAATTATTTAGATATATTCGTAAATAAATATTTAAGACAATGAAAATGATTAAATTTTTTGCTGTTGCATTAGCAGCAATTACCATGAGCTTAAGTGCTTGTAAGAAAGACGAAGCAACCCCAGCAACGCCTAAAATATCAGGAGCTTCTTTGTTAACCGGAAAAGATTGGAGAATTACTGCTGCAATTGTAACTAGTCCAGGAGGAACCATTGATGTATTTGCTACTTTTGATGCTTGTCAAAAAGACGATCTATTGGAATTTGTAGCTAATGGAACAATTTTAGAAAAAGAAGGCGCAACAAAATGCGATCCAGCAGATCCAGATACCGCACCAGGTGGATTTTGGGCTTTAATAGATAATGATACCAAACTAAGAATAATAGATGGAGATACTACTATTGCTGATGTTATAGAATTAACTGCCACTGCAATGAGACTTAGAATCTCAGAAAATGATAATGGAGCTGTTTATACTAACAATATAACATTTGTTAAAAACTAATTTTAATAACTAATTTTATAAAAAAGCCATCCAAATTTGAGGTGGCTTTTTTATTTTATAGCTAGTCCCTAATTTTGACCAATGAAAATAGCAATAGGTTGCGATCACGCTGGATTTGATTTTAAAGAAGCCATTAAGGCAACGCTTATGGCGCAAGGACATGATTTGTTTGATGCAGGTACCCACAGTTTAGATTCTATGGATTACCCAGATACTGCGCATCCTGTGGCCATCAAGGTTGAGTCTGGTGATGCCCAGTTGGGTATTTTAATTTGTGGCAGTGCCAATGGTGTAGCTATGGTAGCCAACAAGCACCAAGGTGTAAGAGCAGCCATTTGCTGGGAAAACGAATTGAGCTTATTGGCCAGAACGCACAACGATGCCAATATTGTTTGTTTGCCCGCCCGTTTTATCTCTCTAGAGATAGCGCAACAAATTGTGCAAACTTTTATTAATACTGAATTTGAGGGTGGCCGACATGCCAACAGGGTAAATAAAATTGCTTGTTGCTAATTAAACATGCAATCACTTATAACAGGTATTCAAGCAGGTCATACCAGAACTTTAGCAAGATTTATCTCTTGGGTAGAAAACGATGTGCCGGGCTATGAAGAAGTGCTCACCCAGTTAAAATTTCATCCAACACCCATTGTTGGCATAACGGGTCCTCCGGGTGCTGGTAAAAGCACTTTAATCAATGCGCTGGTTGGCTTCTTGCTGAACCAAAACTTGCGGGTGGCCATTGTGGCAGTTGATCCAAGTTCACCCTTTAACAAGGGATCTTTAATGGGCGATAGGTTGCGTATGAGTGAACATTATTTGCATCCCAATTTGTTTATTCGCAGTATGGCTAGCAGAGGTAGCTTGGGGGGCTTAGCACCAAAGATATTTGAGGTTTGTGATGTGTTGCGTGCGGCCAATTTCGATTATATAATTATTGAAACCGTGGGTGTTGGGCAAAGCGAAGTAGAGATTGCAGCCCTCGCTGATACAACCGTTTTGGTTTTGGTACCAGAGGCTGGCGATGATATACAAACTATTAAAAGTGGTGTAATGGAAATTGCAGATATCTTTGTTTTAAACAAATCTGATAGGGATGGGGCTGCCATTTTTGAAAAGAATTTAAATGCTTTAGCTCACCAATATGCTAGTGAAGCATGGGAAAACCCAGTTATTAAAACAGTGGCTTCTCAAAATATAGGCTTGAGTTTGCTGATAGAACAAATTCAATTGCATCAAAACTTGGCTCATAAAGGAGATAAGAAACTTCTATTATTGTCTCAAAAAGCCATGATGTTAATTAAAGCATTGCGCACCAAAGATATTTCTTTACCACACTTGGTAAGCGAGTTGGGTGAAGAAGCAAACAATTCTGATTTTAATTTGTATCGTTTTATAGAAAAGTATAGAATAGATTAATCTGCTTTTTGTTAATTAATACTCATGAATATTGCCATTCTTTCTGGTTCGGCTCGAACCAATAATAATACACTAAGGGTTGCCAAAGCCATTGCCCGTTTAACAGAACTGGATCACAATGTGAAGCTTATTGATTTTCAACAATATGATATTCCTTTGATTGCACAGGGTGGTTTAAATCCAAATGAATTAAGTGTTTTTCAACAAGAATTGGTTCAGGCCATGGATTTTGCTCAGTTAATCATATTTGTTTCACCTGAATATAACTGGAGCACTACACCAGAAATTTTAAACATGCTTCATTTATTGCCAACTAAATCTTTTATTCATTTATTTGAAAACAAAGTTTTTTCTTTTGTTGGCGTTTCTACAGGCAAAGGTGGTAAAGCTCCAGCCTTACATTTAATGCAAATTGTAAATAAGGTGGTTAGTTTTGCTGATTTAGAATCTATTGTGGCTGCTAAAATATTTGAATCTCATTTTACCAAAGAGGTCTTAGATGCAGATGGGCAAAGTTTAGGAAACGAACTATATGATGCGGGCTTACAATCTTATGTAGATTATACCATGCAGATTACAAAGCGTTGGCAAAAGTTATAAACTAGTTTTTTGCCAATGAAAAGTCTTCTATTCTAATTCCTGCAGCATAGATGGGAGATAAGGTGTCTTCGCGCATGTTTTGCTCAAGTTCTATTTTGTAAAGACCTTTTTGATTGAATCTCTTTTGTGTATAGATGGGAATTTGGAAATCAAATATATCTCCTAGGCCTTTACCTAACCAGTTTCCTCTATCATCAAGCAATATTAACTCCTTTCGTTCTTTACTGGATTGTAAGCTTGGGTTTGTTTGGTGCACCATCACAAAAAAGTTACTGTAGCGATAATCGCTTCCTACACGTAAATTCACAAATACATTGTAGGTTTTGTTTGTATCTGTTATGTTAACATCAAAGGTGAGTTTATTTTTGAAATCCCAGTTTTGATCTGGAATACTTTGATTTTCGTCTATAATTTTAGCCTCATCACATGATTGAAATACTCCTAAAAACAGGATTATAGAGAGGAAAAGAAAAATAGGTTTGCAAAACTTCATTACTTAACTAGGATTCTGATTGTTTGTTTTTTCTTGGTTTGGGTTTCTATTTGGCCTGTTATTATGTTTGGGCCTATTAATAGGTCTATTGGCCATAGATTTCTGATTGTTAGAAGGGATTTTAGGTTCTGTGGCTGCAATAGTTTTATTTTCTGCTGTTGCTAAATTTTGAGGACTGTTTTGGTTCGGTTTTGGTCCGTTAAAATTTGGGTTGTTTGTATTGCGCGACTTATTTTTATTTCTTTGGTTTGTGTTGCGTCTTCTATCTTTTTCGTCTAAACGTGTTAAACTACCAATACCCATATCATTTTTAAATTCCAACTCTACTTTTTCTGGCTTCAATGATTTTTTTTCTTGCGCTTCTAGCACAGGAAACTCGCCTTTTTTATTTAGTTCCTGAAATTCTCTAACTTCAGTTACCGTTAAGCTCAACCATTCTCCACCTATTTCTGTTTGGGGAGCAAACCACATTAAACGTTTTAAAATGTCGGTTTTAACCGATTTATAAACCTTATTTTCTGCAAAATTTAAAGTTACATAGTTTTCTGAAGGAAACTCTTTAACGGCCTCCATGTATGATTCTAGTTCGAAGTTTAGGCAGCATTTTAACTTTCCGCATTGCCCATTTAACTTCAGGGGATTTAAAGATAGGTTTTGATAACGAGCGGCATGCGTGCTTACAATTTTGAAATCTGTGAGCCATGTGCTACAACAAAGTTCTCTACCACAAGAGCCAATAGCACCTAATCTGGCAGCTTCTTGGCGGTAACCAATCTGGCGCATTTCAATTCGTACTTTAAAACTCTCAGCTAATCTTTTAATCAATTCCCTAAAATCTACTCTTTCTTCGGCTGTGTAAAAGAAGGTAGCTTTTCTTCTATCTCCTTGATATTCCACATCGCTAAGTTTCATGCTCAGCCCAAGCTCCATAGCAATGCTTCTTGCTTTGTACATTGTAGGCACCTCTAGTTCTTGATTTTCTTTAAATTTGGCAATATCAGCTTCTGTAGCTTTACGCACAATTTTTCTAAAATCGGTATCATGTTCGCTGCGGTTATATTTTTTAAGTTGAAGTTTAACTAATTCACCTTTTAAACTCACCTTTCCAATGTCGTAACCATTTTCTGCTTCCACAACCACAAACTCATTTGTAAAAAAATCTACCAATGAGCTTTTGTAAAATTCTTTACGTGTGCCCTTAAACCTTACCTCCACAATATCGAAAGGTTTCATATGTGGAGGCAGATCCATCTCTGCCAACCAATCAAAGGTGTTTAATTTATTGCAACCGCCCGAACTACATCCGCCGCTGCTGCACCCTCCACTACTACATCCACCAGATCCACAACCCATATATTTATTCTAATAATAGTTAATCAAATTTTATATCCCAAATAGATATAATTTTATTAAGAGGCAGCTTTTTGCGCCATCTTCAATTGTGTGCCAATATACAAAGAAAGATTTAAAAACAGGATTTTTAGATTTGCATTTCGTTCTACACCCACAATAGCATCATCCAAATTACTTAAAATATGGTCCAAATTTTTTTCATTTAAAAAGCTTGAAAACTTCACTAAAAACTGCTTTTCTGCTTCGTTTACCCGAATTAAATTAGGATCTCCGTATTTAATTAAAAATGCAGCACGTGTCATTTGAATGGTATACCCCAAAAAGTTTTTTACGTATTCACGGCCTGTGCCAGCTATTTCATCTACCCATTTTTGAAGTTCGGCAACCTTTCCGCTGAAACAAAAGCGCATCCAACTGCTGTAACTATCAAAATACCCATCTTGGTCTATGCTTATTAAACTTTGCGCATGGTTATAATCTCCATCTGCTAAGCGTGCAATATCGCTGGCTTTTTGGGGTAAACAATGGTGTATTTTTTCTAATGCTTCTGCAAGCTCTTCGTCTTTTAACTTCGGTATTTTGATGGTTTGTGCCCGCGAAAGTATAGTAGGTATCACTTTTTCAGTGTTATTGGCTACCAATATAATGAGCGTTCCTTCAGGTGGCTCTTCCAATAGTTTTAACAATATATTTCCACTTAAGTGCAAGTACTCTGGCAACCAAATAATTTGGGTTTTAAACTTGGCTTCGTAGCTTGTTAAACTTAATCTATTGATAATGTCTCTGCATTCTTCAGCTGTTATATTCCCTTGTTTGTTAGCATTGCTATCTATGGTTTGTAGCCATTGAAAATCGTTTATGTAAGGGTTATTCAAGAGAGCCTCTCGCCAATCTGCTAAAACTTCTTTGGTTTGTTTGTAGGGCGAAATAGTTGGCACAGTAAAATGTAAATCAGGATGAATTAGTTTTTGAAACTTAATGCAACTGCTGCATATACCGCAACTATCTTGCAGGCTTGGTTGTATACAATTTACATATTGTGCGTAGGCTATCGCCAAGGCTAAATTGCCGCTGCCTTCGTTGCCTACAAAGAGTTGAGTGTGGCTAATCCTTCCGGTATTGGCCATTGCAATGAGCTTTTCTTTTATAAAGTTCTGACCTATTATTTGTTTAAATAGCACGTTTTATCTGTTTATGAGGCAAATTAATATTTTTATACAGAACATGAAGTAAAATTCAATATATTTTTTTAATTTTGAAGCGTTAAATGGGTAAAATATTATTTAAATGGAAACTAGGGAATCATTGTCCAAACTGTGGTTCTTGGGACTTAGAGCGGGTTCAACGCCCTTTTTGGATCAAAAGCATATTATTTTTTTTAGACTTCAAAACCTACTGGTGTAGAAAATGTTTTAATCTAATACATTGTTTTAAAAAACAGGATTAATTTTTTCTGCCAACTCATAAGCTAATTTCTTTTAATATATTCTCTATTGAGCATTTCAGTAATTTTGAGAAAGCAAACCATTTTTTCTCAAGGTCTTTCAAGGAATCTCCTAAATGATAAACTTCTGTATTGTCTATAATCAGAAAACGATCATGACTTTTGGTAAAAAGTTGCAACCAAAAAAACACCTTGGGTTGGTAGTTTATGGGAGTTAACTTGTAATTCAATTTGGCTTACTTATTCCGAAACAGCTTTTACACTATCCTCTATGCGGTTTATTCGGTAACCTTTCAATAAGTAATCTTTCAAAACCCTGTTGGCCCAAATACGGAATTGTGTGGCACGAGCTGAGTTTATCCTATATCCCACCGAAATAATAACATCTAGGTTGTAATATTCTACACGCTTAATTTAGCTTTTCCCCTTTAAAGCGCCGTGTTGTGTGGTTGTAGCAAAATTTGCGACAACCACTTCTTTTGCTAATTCACCATCCGAGAAAATATTATTGATATGCTTTCCAATAGTTTTTATATCTCTTCCAAAAAGTAAAGCCAATTGCTGTCGGTTTAACCAAACAGTTTCCTTATCTAAACACACTTCAATTCGTTTATTTAATTCCACTGTTTGGTATAATAAAATTTCATTGTTCATATCCTTCTGATCTAAATATGAATGAGCATTGGTAGGTTTTTAACTATAAAATCTTTCCAAACTTTACCCATTTATTATGCATCCTAACTCCCGCCCCAACTCTCTCTATCTAAGCTTCTGTACTGAATAGCTTCTGCTAAGTGTTCTATTTTAATTTCTTCCGAACCGGCTAAATCACTGATGGTTCTAGCAACTTTTAAAATTCTATCGTAAGCTCTTGCAGATAATTGTAATTTATTCATGGCATTTTTGAGCAGGTTTTGTCCTACGTTGGATAGCATACAATACTCTCTTGCCATGGTAGAGCTCATTTGAGCATTACAATAAATACCTTCCATATCTGCATAGCGTATTCCTTGTATCTCCCTGGCTTTTATCACTCTTTCTCTAATATTTATGCTTGGTTCGGCTTTGCGCATATCTGTTAATTGTTCAAAACTTACGGGTGTAACCTCAATGTGTATGTCTATTCTATCTAGGAGCGGACCACTAATTTTGCTGAGATATCGCTGCACTTGTGGTAAGCCACAAACACATTCTTTTTCTGGGTGGTTAAAGTAGCCACATGGACATGGATTCATGCTGGCTACTAACATAAAGCTTGCTGGGTATTCAATAGAAAATTTTGCCCGCGAAATGGTTACCCTTCTTTCTTCTAGTGGCTGCCGCATTACCTCTAAAACAGAGCGTTTAAACTCTGGCAATTCATCCAAGAACAAAACCCCATTATGGGCCAAAGATATCTCGCCAGGATTGGGATTATTTCCTCCGCCAACCAAGGCCACATCGCTAATGGTATGGTGAGGCGATCTAAACGGACGTAAATGTAAAAGGGTTGCATTTTTACCTAGCCTGCCAGCTACAGAATGTATTTTGGTTGTTTCTAATGCTTCCTGAAGAGTTAAAGGCGGCAATATGCTTGGCAATCTTTTTGCTAACATGGTTTTACCCGCTCCAGGCGGCCCAATTAATATAGCATTATGTCCGCCAGCTGCAGCAATTTCTAAAGCCCGTTTTATGTTTTCTTGTCCGCGTACATCAGCAAAATCATCAATTAACTTGAGCTGACTTTCTTCAAACTCTCTGCGCGTATCCATTTCAAACAAGGGTAAAGCACTTTCTTCCCCATTAAAGAAACTAATAACTTCACTAATATTCTCTGCGCCATATACTTTTAAACTGTTTACTATGGCAGCTTCTCGGGCATTTTCTTTAGGCAAAATAAAGCCCTCAAATTCTTCTTTTCTGGCTTGAATGGCAATAGGAAGTGCACCTTTAATTGGTTTTAACGTGCCATCTAAAGCCAATTCACCCATAATAATGTATTTATGAATTTTATCTGTTTGTATTTGGTTAGTGGCAGCTAAATAGCCTATTGCCAAAGGAAGATCATAGGCGCTACCTTCTTTTCTAATATCTGCTGGCGCCATGTTTACCACAATTTTTTGCCTTGGCAAAGCATAGTTGTTAAATTTAAGAGCACTTTCTATTCGCTGCAAACTTTCTTTCACTGCATTATCTGGCAAGCCCACTAAAAAATAACCGATGCCTGTATTTTGACCAGCATTCACTTCAATGGTAATGGTTACTGCACTTACCCCATAAACCGCACTTCCAAAAGTTCTAATTAGCATAATATTGTTTATAATTGGTTCGATCCTAGGCTAATTTTACCCAAAAATCCCCATGCAAGTAAGCTTATCCTTGCTAAAATTATTTTGTTTCAAATTTTTCTAGCTATTTAATTCTACAAAATTTGGTGGTAAAGAAGAGTAAAAATTATTTTCTAGTTTTGTTTGTATATGTATTTTAGGTACTTATCCTTTTTAATTACGCGCTGTTTTTTTAATCTTAATTCTGTGATTTATTTTAGATATAACAATTTTGGTTCAAACCGAAAAAGATTGATAATAATCATTTTGAACCTATTTAGAAAAAGTCTAAATTGCCGCCCCAATGAATTTATCAGAAATTAAAAAAGGTGAAGAGGCTGTGGTTACAAAGGTAAATGGAGATATACTTGCCTTAAAATTATTTGAGATGGGCGTATTGCCTGGTGAATTGGTTTCATTGGAGCATATTGCACCATTTGGCGACCCCATTGCTATTAGTATTGGGGAATCTAAATTGTGTTTAAGGTTAGAGGATGCGGCGCACATAGAAATAGAATTAAAGGCATGGAAAGAGTTATAACGGTTGCCTTGGTGGGTAATCCCAATTGCGGTAAAACGTCGTTGTTTAATGCACTAACTGGGCTGAACCAAAAGGTTAGTAATTTTCCGGGAACTACTGTTGAAAAGAAAGTAGGTGAAACCAAACTCAGTGAGCAAGTAAAATTGCAAATAATTGATTTGCCTGGCACGTATAGTTTATATCCAAAATCTGCTGATGAGCTTGTTACTTATGAGATTTTAAGAAACAAATCGGAAACTAATTATCCAGATTTAGTAATTTTTATTGCAGATGCTTCTAATCTTAAACGTAATTTATTATTGTTTACTCAGGTTAGCGATTTAGGTGTTCCTGCGTTAATAGTATTAAACATGATGGACGTGGCAGAGCGTCGCGGAATTGAATACAAAATACCTGAATTAGAAGCGCAATTGGGGGTTAAAGTTATACCCATAAATGCCCGAAAAAGGTTGGGAATTGATGCACTCAAACAAGTGTTATTAACAGATTTGCCAAGCGTGCACAAAGAGTATTTTTCGTTGGCAGCAGTTGATAGTGATATGCTTAATCTGCTTAGTAAAGCAACCGACAAAAGGAATGCCTATGCCGCTTTGCAATACGCTATTAATGCAAAAGATTTATTGTCGGAAAAGTCGTTGAGGTTAAAATCAATTTTTGATAATGCAAACTTTAATATTCGGCAGTTTTTGGAAGACGAAGTTTTTGCTCGTTACCATATTATAGATGTGGCTGTAAAAGCAGCTCGTTTAAAACCTAAGGATAACTTAAAACAATCATTAACTCGAAAAATAGATATTGTTTTAACCCATCGTTTTTATGGAATTGGCATTTTTCTCGCTTTGATGTTTTTGATATTTCAGGCAGTATTTAGCTGGAGTACTTACCCCATGGATTTGGTTGAAATGGGTTTTGCTTCTTTATCAGAATATGTTAAAAATGCCCTGCCCGCAGGTGTGCTCAATGATTTGTTGGTTCAGGGCGTATTGGCTGGATTAAGTGGTGTAATTGTGTTTTTGCCTCAAATTGTAGTGCTGTTTTTCTTTATAGCCATTTTGGAAGATATTGGATATATGGCGCGGGTTGGCTTTATAATGGATAAAGTAATGCGCCCTTTTGGAATGAATGGCAAATCTATTGTGCCTTTGATTGGCGGAATGGCCTGCGCTGTGCCCAGTATAATGGCTAGTAGAAGCATAGAAAATAAGAGAGAAAGACTTATTACTATTTTGGTAATTCCGCTAATGAGTTGCTCTGCACGTTTGCCTGTTTATACTTTATTAATCTCCATGTTTATTCCGGATACTGCCGTGTTTGGTCCGTTTAATATCCATGGATTAGTGCTTATGTTTATGTATTTGGTGGGCTTTGCAGCAGCACTTTTAAGTGCCTGGATCTTTAAACAATTTATAAAATCTAACCAACAAAATTATTTTTTGATGGAGTTGCCAGGTTATAAAATGCCTTTGGCCTCTAATTTATTTATTACCCTCTACGAAAAAGCGGGTGCTTTTGTTTGGGGTGCAGGTAAAATTATTATTGCGGTTTCGGTGGTATTGTGGGTGTTGGCCTCAACCGGCCCAAAGGAAAAGATGGATAAGGTTGCTCAAAAATATGAAGCTAAAATGGAACATATGAGCGAGGTTGAGAAAAATGAGGCAATTATTGGTGGATTAACCATGCAACAAAATGCAGATTATTTAGAAGCCAGTTATGCCGGACAGTTTGGTAAGTTTATAGAGCCAGCCATTTTACCATTAGGTTTTGATTGGAAAATTGGAATTTCATTGCTCACTTCTTTAGCAGCACGTGAGGTATTTGTTGGAACCATGAGTACCATTTATAGCGTAAGTGGGGCAGATGATGATTTGGATTCTATTAGAGAAGCCATGCTTAAAGAGAAAAATCCCAATACAGGAAAGCCAACTTATTCGCTGGCAACTGTTTTTTCGCTTTTGCTTTTTTATGCCTTTGCATTGCAATGCATAAGCACAGTTGCCATCGTTAAAAAAGAAACGGCCTCTGCCAAATGGGCAATTATTCAATTTGTGTACCTCACCGTTTTGGCATATGGCAGTAGTTTATTGGTTTATCAAATATTTGGTTAGTAGTTATTTACGTAATATATGGTTCAATTGTATGCCAAATAAAATATTTATCTGCCATGCGTATTAATACATTGATAATTAATTAATTAAGAAATTCTTATTGATTTTCTTACAGATAAACATATCTTTTCACGAAATTTGCAGATTCTAAAAACTTATCAGAAGGGACATTATATAACATGAGGCAGCTTAAAATAAGCAAACAGTTTACCAACCGCGAAAGTAAATCGCTAGACAAGTACCTAAATGAGATTAGCAAGGTATCTATGATTGATGCGCAGGAAGAAGTGGAGTTGGCAAGAAGAATTAGAGAAGGAGATCAGGTTGCGTTAGAGCGTTTAGTTAACGCTAATTTGCGTTTTGTGGTTTCTGTCTCTAAGCAATATCAAAATCAAGGTTTAACCTTAGGCGATTTAATTAACGAAGGTAACTTAGGTCTTATAAAAGCCGCTAAACGTTTTGATGAAACGCGTGGTTTCAAATTTATTTCCTACGCTGTTTGGTGGATTCGTCAATCTATTTTGCAAGCTTTAGCAGATCAATCTAGAATTGTTCGTTTGCCTTTAAATAAAGTAGGTTCTATCGGTAGAATTGGAAATACTTCTGCTCGTTTAGAGCAAGAACTAGAGCGTGAACCAACCGTTGAAGAAATTGCGGAAGCCATGGATATTCCATTACAAGAGGTAGAAAATGCCTTGCGTTCAACTGGTCGCCATTTAAGTATTGATGCACCATTAACCGATGGGGAAGACAATACTTTGCTGGGTATATTAGATACCAACGACGAACCTCGTCCAGATGTACAATTAATAAACGAATCTTTACAAAAAGAAATTAACCGCGTTATCTCTACCTTAAGCGAAAAAGAACGCGATGTTTTAAAATATTACTACGGTTTAGATGGTGGTCCGGCCCACACATTAGAAGATATTTCAGAAAAAATTGGTCTTACCCGCGAGCGTGTTCGCCAAATTAAAGAGAAAGCCCTTCGCAGGTTGCGTAAATCGAGCAAAAGCAAAATATTAAAAGCGTATTTGGGGTAGTTTTTAGCCCATGGTCCATAGACCATAGTCCATAGAATTTAGAATGGTCTGAAGTTTTCTTCAGACCATTTTTTTTAGTTAAAACCTTGAAAATCCATAGTTTTACTATAGATTTTCAAGTTAAATGATTTGTTGGATGGAACTTGTGATAAATTACTCTATTATAAGTTGCAGTTTTATTGGTTTGAATGACCTTCAAACCAAGCAATTTTTTTGCTGAAATCATTTATTTCTTCTCTTCCGAGATAATTTTCCTGAGTTCTTCTAAATCCAACAAATCTTTAGGTCTTGCATTTGCTTCTTTTTCTTCTATTAACTGATTGATATGCAAAAAAGGAATAGTGATCCCATTAATGATTGCCTTATATGATTTTTGATAACAATCATCGAAACTTGTTTGGGGAAACAACTTAAGGTAAGTCATAATGTCTAACTCTAATCCCAGTCCTAAATAAATGCATGTCCAGCCAGGAACAAACTCCATTTTTTCTAGACTTTCAAAATCTCCTAAGCCAAGTTCATTTATAGTTTTTCTTAAGCGAATTCGATTATCTGGAGTATCTTTAATCCAAATGTCAACATCCTGAGTTATTCTTGAAATGCCATGCATGATGGCAGCAAACCCGCCAACCATTATATATTGAACTTCGTTTTTAGAAAGTTTTTCCCAAAGTCCTAATAAATCCTCATCCAATATATCCATCTTAAGTTGTAGGTTTTATGACTTTGGCTTGCTTTAGTTTGTGAACCAATCTGATCATACGCATAGCGGCCTTGTAGCGCTCTTCATAAGATAATGAAAGGCGATGATGCAACTTTTCTTGCTCAGATATATGCAGCTTTTGTTCAATCATGCTATGCAATAATACGCAATTTTAGAATTTTAATTTGCCAAAAAAGGGTACAACATGCAACAGTAAAATCAACAGCCATTTATTAGCTTAAATATTTTTACATTTGAGCAAATAAATTACTTGTGAAAATAATAAGTTGCCTACTGTGGCTCCTACTGTTCGGTTTGAACCTACAAGCACAAAATAGAATGGATATACATTAATTGAATAATACTTGTAATTCTTGCCTGATATCTCTAGTAGTAGTATTTTTATTTTGAATCAAAATGTGTAGCATTGAATAAATTTTTTTGAAACATGGCTTTAAGTAGATTTTGGAGTTGGATGATTGCCTTAAGTGCAATGTATATTTTTTACATGTTGGCCATCAACCAAGTGTATTCTTTAAACGGATTGGTAAATGGTAAACAAAACGACCCTGTGTTAATGTCGGAGTTGCCCATTAAAGAATTTGGTTCAGACAGTGTTTTGCTTATGGCTTTACAGGCCAATAAAGGCGCTAGTTTTGAGCATAGTGATGGTAAATTTTATAAGCTTTTAGGCACTGGAATGGTAGAGGTTGGTCAAGGAAAACAAGCAGCCGATGGCATTTTTCCAACGTGTAAAAATACCATTATGGATATTTGGTTGCCGCTTATTGGTTATTTAACTTTTTTCTGTGGCTTACTAAATCTCTTAAATGATTCAAATGCCATCTTAAAATTAGCCGGAATTATGGCGCCATTTTTTGCGCGTATTTTTCCAGAATTGCCCAAAGGGCATCCAGCGTATGGGTTTATGACCATGAATTTTGCGGCTAACTTTTTGGGTTTAGATAATGCCGCTACGCCTTTTGGATTGCGGGCTATGGAGAGTATGCAGGAGATAAATACGGATAAAGAAAAGGCGAGTAATAGTCAGATTATGTTTTTGTGTTTACATGCTGCCGGTTTAACTTTAATTCCTACATCTATTATTGGATACAGAGCGGCGCAACAAGCGGCAAACCCCGCAGATATTATGTTGCCAACCATTATTACTTCGTTTATTGGCACCTTAGCAGCGCTTATTTTTGTGAGTATTAAACAACGTATTAACTTGGTAAATTTAGTGGTGGTTGGTTTTGTGGGTGGCATTACGGCCATTATAGCGCTCTTGTTGGTCTATATTCATACCTTAACGGGTCAGGCTAAAATTCATTTTACAGGTAATTTAAGCAATGCTGTTTTGTTATTTATTATCATGGCCATTGTAATGTATAGCATTTATAAAGAAAAGGTATTTAGGCTGAACCAAACCAATGTATTCGACTCGTTTGTGCATGGAGCCAAAGATGGATTTACAACAGGTTTGCGCGTGTTGCCTTATATGATTGCCATGTTGGTTGCCTTAAGTATTTTTAGAAACAGCGGCTTAATGCAAATTATCTTAAATGGCATAACCGCTGTAATGGAAATTTTTGGGGTAGATGCACAAATTATTCAGGCCATTCCGGTTGCCATTATGCGGCCATTTAGTGCGGGTGGTTCTAGGGGCTTTATGCTCGATGCCATGAAAACGTATGGGCCAGATAGCCTTACCGGACAATTATCTTGTTTATTCCAAGGTGCCGCCGAAACCACCTTTTACGTTGTTGCCCTTTACTTTGGTTCCGTAAATGTAAAAGACACCAGATATACCCTAGGCATTATGCTCTTGGTAGATTTGGTTTGCGTAATCGCTGGTGTTTTTGTGGTGCAGTTGTATTTTTAATTCGCCCTTACAACTCTGGCTTCAACAAAATCTCTTTGTCACATGTTAACTGGTATCTGCTGCCAAAAACGAGGCTCAGGTTTTTGGGTTCATGACCAGCAGGAGCGCCAAAAATAACGGGGTAATCGTAGTTTTTTACCGTATCGGCAATAATCTCGTAAGCGCTTTTGCCAAAGGAGATGGTATTGTCTTTCATATCGCTCATATCGCCTATCACTAGGGCCGCTAAATTTTCTAGTCTGCCAGCTCTTTTTAGGCCTTGCATCATTCTATCTATGTGATACAAATATTCGTCGAGGTCTTCTAAAAATAGAATTTTATTATCGTATGAGGGCTCACTGTCTGAACCAATAAGGGAGTAGATTACAGACAAGTTTCCACCAAGCATTACACCACTTACATTATCTTCGCGAAGGTTTAAGTGGTGTTTAGCAAATCTAATTTCTTGGGGTTTATCAAATAAAGTTTTGTGCAAAAATGCCAGGCTCTCAGCGTGTAGTTTTTCGGGCAACCAATTTATAGGCATGGGTCCGTGAATAGAACTAAAGCCAATTTTTTTATAAAGGTGCAAATGCAAGGCTGTAATATCGCTATAGCCAATAATCCATTTGGGATTTTCCAGAAAAATATCGAAGTCGAGACCATCCAACATACGCACGGTTCCATATCCACCACGAGCAATAAAAATGGCTTTTATTTTGGGGTCATCCAATAGTTTTTGAAAGCTATTTCCTCTGGCCTGATCCGACCCAGCAAACTGATTTTCCTCCTCAAAAAGCGATTCACTGAAACATACTTTTAGTCCCCAACTGGTGAGTGTTTCAACAGCAGGTTTCATTTCTGCCTCAGAAACTTTTCTGGCAGTGGCGGCAATAGCAACTACATCTCCTTTTTTTAATGGCTCCATGTTTTGGTTCAGTTTGTAAAAATAGATTAAAAATTGGCAATCAAAAAAGAAGGACGATTGGATTAAGCCAAAGTGTTGTTTTTCAATTGTCAATGCTTTAACTTTGAATAAAATTCACGTATGAATCCATATTCAGATTATATAGAAATTAAGCCTGGTGTTAGATTTGGTAGACCATGTATTAAAAATACTAGAATTTCAGTTTACGATGTTTTAAGTTGGTTAGCATCTGGTATGACTAGCAAAGATATAATGGAGGATTTTCCGGAAATTAACGAGCAACATATACAAAGTTGTTTGGCATATGCTGCCGATAGGGAACACAAAATAAGAGTTGCCTAATGAAAATATTGTTTGATCAGAACATTTCGTTTAGGATTGTAAGAAAATTAAAAGAAAATTGGCCAGAAATAAAACAAGTTAGAGAACTTGGTTTTGAAAATAAAAGTGATAAAGAAATTTGGGATTTTGCAAAATTGGAGGGCTATTCCATACTAACTTTTGATTCCGATTTTTTTGACCTTGCAAATTTGCATGGTAGTCCGCCTAAAATTATTTGGTTACGTTTTGGAAATAAAAGCACTAATGAATTAGCTGAAATTTTACAACTCAAAAGTTCAATAATTGAGGACTTTGTTAAGGAACAGTCGAGTTTAGAATTTTCTTGTTTACAACTTGATTGTTGAAACTATTTTATTTAAACAATGTAATCAAATATCCTACGTGAAGACCCAATAGTTGTCTCATAGTTGCTTAACTATACTTCTCGTTAAACTTAATTTTCATATCGGTAGCCACTTCTTTCACTTCTTGTTCTTTGCTTTTATCGCAGATAAGCAGCACGTCGGGAGTGTCTACTACAATAAGGTCTTTAACACTGTTTAAAACCACTATTTTATCGCCTGTTAATTGGGCGGTATTTACCATGCAGCCGCTGCTTTGGTAGAGGTGAATATTTTTTCCGTTGCTTACATTGAGGTTGGCATCTTTATCCGAAATCTCGTAGAGGGATGTCCAAGTACCTAAATCGCTCCAGCCAAACTCGCTTGGAATAACAAATACATTCTCTGCTTTTTCCATGATACCATAATCTATGGAAATGCTGCGGGTTTGCTCGTATATTTTTAAGATGGTGGCTGCTTCTTTATCGGTAAAATAGTCGGCATTGGCCTCATCAAACAAAGAGAATTGCTCGTGCAAGTGCGTATCAAATGCTTCCTTAATAGAGGCTATGCTCCAAACAAAGATGCCGGCATTCCAAAGAAAATCGCCGCTTTCTATAAATGTATTAGCAATTTCTAGAGTTGGTTTTTCGGTAAAAGTTTTAACTTTATGAACGTTAATGCCCTTTTTGTTTTCAATGTATTGAATGTACCCATAACCGGTATCTGGTCTGCTTGGTCTTATCCCAAGGGTTACCAGGGCCGGATTTTTTTTAGCAAAATCCATGGCTTGATCTACCACATCTAAAAAACTAGATTCATCTAAAATGAGGTGATCGCTAGGTGCTACTATGCAAACGGCATCTGCATTTATTTTATTAATTTTTCCGCAGGCATAAGCTATGCAAGCGGCTGTGTTTTTGGCAATGGGTTCGCCCAAAATTTGTTGCTCATGAATACTTGGCAACTGGTCTTTTACTAAACCTGCATAAGCTGCATTGGTAACTATATAAATATTTTGCGGTAAAAATCTTTTCAGAAACCTTTTATAAGTAAATTGTAACAAAGAGTTTCCAGTTCCTAAAATATCTAAAAATTGTTTTGGTAAATGTGTTCTGCTACTTGGCCAGAATCTACTACCCACTCCACCTGCCATAATAATGGCATAATTATTTTTGTTATCCATTTGCTATTTTATCGTTGGGGCTTATTAGGTGCACCCAAAAACATTTACAAATAAATAAAGAATTTCGACCATTTGGTTTTATTAAGTGAATTAAATGTTTTAAATTAGTGAACTTTTTTGATAAATATCAGCAATATGGCGGCAGCGAAACGTGTAAAAGACAGTTCTTCTGAAAATTCAAGTGATTTAAAAGGAGCTTTAAGAAATTATTTTGGATTTGATAATTTTAAAGGAGAGCAGGAAGAAATTATCCAAAATTTATTAAACGGTAAAGACACCTTTGTAATAATGCCTACAGGCGGAGGTAAATCTGTCTGCTATCAATTACCGGCGCTTATTATGCCAGGTACAGCAATTATTATTTCTCCTCTCATTGCTTTAATGAAAAACCAGGTAGATGCTATTCGTTCTCTTTCTCATGATAGTGTGGCACATTTTTTAAATTCATCTTTAAATAAGGGTGAGATTACAGCAGTAAAGAAAGACATTAATGAGGGGAATACTAAAATGCTATATATAGCTCCAGAAACCCTCAAAAAGGATGAAACCATTGAGTTTTTAAAAACCATTGATATTTCTTTCGTAGCTGTAGATGAAGCGCATTGTATTTCGGAATGGGGGCATGATTTTAGGCCAGAATATCGCCGTATCAAGGCAATGGTAAAAGAGATTAAAGATGTTCCGCTTATGGCACTTACAGCCACGGCTACTCCTAAGGTTCAAAGCGATATTATAAAAAATTTACAAATGGGCGATGCAACGGTTTTTAAATCGTCGTTTAATCGCTCAAACCTGTATTATGAAGTGCGTTCCAAAGGGAAAAAAGGAGAGGCTATCAAAGAAATCGTTTCTTTTATCAAAGCTCGTCCCAATAAAACAGGTATCATTTACTGCCTGAGCCGAAAGCGCGTGGATGAAATTTCAGGTATTTTGCAGGCAAATGGGATAAAAGCATTGTCCTACCATGCGGGTTTAGATGCCAAAGTTCGTGCCGACCACCAAGATAAGTTTTTAATGGAAGATGCCGACGTAATTGTGGCAACCATTGCTTTTGGAATGGGTATAGACAAACCAGATGTTCGTTTTGTAATTCATTACGATATTCCTAAAAGTATTGAGGGATATTACCAAGAAACAGGTAGAGGTGGCAGAGATGGGTTAGAGGGCGAATGTGTTTTGTTCTACAATCCTGCTGATATTGAGAAATTAGAAAAGTTTTTAAAGGATAAGCCTGTTGCTGAACGCGAAATTGGGGAATTGCTCATTTTTGAAACCGAAGCTTTTGCAGAATCTGCTGCTTGTAGAAGAAAATTCTTGCTACATTATTTCGGAGAAGAGTTTCCAGAAAAAGATTGTAACAAAATGTGCGACAATTGCAGGCATCCAAAAGAGAAAGTAGATGCCCAAGAAGCAGCCCTTAATGCGCTTAAACTTATCAAGGAAATTAAAGGTAAATACAACCTTAAGCATTGTGTAGATATTTTAATTGGAAGCAAAACACATGAGGTAGCCATGAGCGGTCACCACGATTTATCTCTTTTTGCAGTGGGCAAAGATAAAGATGATAATTATTGGAAATCAGTAATTAGGCAGCTTCTATTGCGTGGAATGGTATCTAAAAATATTGAAAATTACGGATTACTAGCTATTAATGAAGCAGGTGAAGCATATCTTAAAAATCCAACTCAATTTGAAATGGCAATTGACCGTAAATTTGAGCGCCACACTGATATGGAAGAAGATGATAGTCAGGTTGAAGCCGTTTACGATGAAGTTTTATACAGTATCTTAAAAGACCTTTGTAAAAAAGTAGCTAAGGCAAAGAATTTACCTCCTTATATCGTTTTTCAAGAACCATCTCTCCAAGAAATGGCTTTTAAATACCCTATTACCATGGAAGAATTATCTAAGGTAAGCGGTGTAAGCTCGGGGAAAGCAAGCAAATTTGGTAAAGAATTTTTAGCCGTAATAGAAAAATACGTTCAAGAAAATAATATTGAGCGCACAGAAGATGTTACCATAAAATCTGTAGTTAATAAATCGGCCCGCAAAATTGCCATTATTACCAATATAGATAAGCGTGTTTCGTTGGATGACATTGCCCGCGGACAAGGCTTAAAAAAGGATGAGATTTTGGTGGAAATTGAGAATATTGTAAACAGTGGAACCAAGTTAAACCTGAGCAGGTATGTTAATGAACTTACCGAGGAAGATATCTTAGAGGAGGTTATGGACTTTTTTCGTAAAACCAACGAAAATGTTCTAGAGGCTTCTTTAAAAGAATATGGTGAGGAGTTTAGTAAAGATGATTTGCATTTAAT
The DNA here is from genome assembly GCA_945860865.1 of Chitinophaga pinensis. Lineage (GTDB taxonomy): Bacteria > Bacteroidota > Bacteroidia > UKL13-3 > UKL13-3 > B1. The sequence goes on from CAMARW010000001.1 coordinate 338,219, forward strand.
GCATATTCATTTTGTAAGCGAAATGGCTAATTAAAAATTTAAAAACTTTGTCATTGTAAATTCTAGGGAGTTTATACATTTGCAACTTAATTTTTTTAAAAGTGAGTGGTAATCATCATGCTAAACAACAGCTCTCAGTAGCTGGATTAGTTGTTGCGTTAGGTATTATTTACGGAGATATTGGTACTTCTCCTTTGTATGTATTTAAGGCAATTATACACGGGAAAGAAATCTCTGAACTCCTCATTCTAGGCGGCTTATCATGCATTTTCTGGACACTTACCCTCCAAACTTCTGTAAAATACGTAAGCATTGTTCTTAATGCAGATAATAATGGTGAAGGGGGCATATTTGCCCTTTTTGCTTTGGTACGCAGGCGCAAACCTTTTTTAATTGTTCCAGCTATTATTGGTGGCTGCGCGCTGCTAGCAGATGGGATGATTACTCCACCCATTTCTGTATCATCGGCCATCGAGGGTTTAACCATTCGTTACCCAGATTTACCTACTATCCCCATTGTAATTGCAATTATTACTGGGATTTTCTTAATGCAACGCATGGGAACGGCTATTGTGGGCAAACTATTTGGTCCGGTTATGATTATTTGGTTTGGCATGTTAGGTACATTAGGTGTAATGGGACTTGGCGCAAATACAGAAATCTTTAGAGCTTTGAACCCCATGTATGCCTATGAATTACTTACTGTTTATCCAAATGGTTTTTGGTTATTGGGTGCCGTTTTCCTCTGTACCACGGGTGCCGAAGCTTTATACTCAGATATGGGCCACTGCGGCAAACAGAATATTCAAGTAAGTTGGATTTTTGTAAAGAGTGCCTTGTTGCTTAATTATTTTGGTCAGGGTGCTTATTTACTCAACCATATTGGTTCGCCCATGCCCGATGTAAATCCATTTTACGCCATTATGCCCGAGTGGTTCTTGTTAATAGGCATTAGTATCGCTACCATGGCAACTATAATTGCCTCGCAAGCCATGATAACCGGCTCATATACCTTGGTTTCTGAGGCCATTCGCCTAAACGTTTGGCCTAAAGTAAAAATTAAATTCCCGTCCGATTTAAAAGGCCAAATCTATGTGCCTAGTGTTAACTGGATATTGTGGGTAGGTTGCATAGGCATTGTGCTATATTTTAAAGAATCTAGTGCTATGGAGGCTGCTTACGGACTTGCTATTGTTATTACCATGCTCATGACAACCATTTTATTGGTTAATTTTTTAGAGCGCAAAAAAACGCCATCTGTTTTTTTGGTTTTACTGTTGTTGGTCTATTTAACTATTGAAGGTGCATTTCTTGTGGCCAATATTGTAAAAATTCCAGCAGGAGGTTGGATGACATTACTCATTTCTATGTCGTTTATGTTTGTGATGTGGGTATGGTACAAGGGAAGAAAAATCAAAAATAGGTTAACAGAATTTGTGAATTTAAGGGAATATTTGCCCAAGTTACATCAGTTAAGTATAGACGAATCGCTTTCTAAATATGCAACCCATTTGGTTTATTTAACCAGTGCAGATCATTTGTATGAGATTGAAAACAAGGTGATGTACTCCATTTTTCAAAAGCGCCCAAAAAGAGCCGATGTGTATTGGCTGGTGCATATTCATGTAGACGATCAGCCGTATACTATGGAGTATAAGGTAGATCACATAAGAGCCAATGATGTGGTACGTGTAGAGTTCCGACTTGGATTTAAGGTGGAGCAAAAAATAAATTTTTACTTTAGGAAAGTGGTTGAAGAGTTGGTGAAAAATGGAGAAATAGATGTTACCTCAAGATATACCTCCTTGCGCGATCAAAAAGTTACGGGCGATTTTAGATTTGTTGTTTTAAAGCGCCATCTTTCTAATGAAAATGATTTAATGGGTATAGAGCGTTTTATTATGCAAGCCTATTTTGCCATAGATAATTTAAGTTTAAGCGAAGAAAAAGCATTTGGTCTAGATACTTCCTCTGTTACCATAGAGAAAGTGCCACTGATTGTTTCACCCATGCGCGACTTTAAACTCAAGCGCGTGTATGATAAAGGCTTTTTGTACGAACCTAGCTCAGAAGTTGTAAACGAAGATGGTTTGTGTAGTTGAGATAGAAATTAACTATTCTTTTTCAACACATAATAACAAGTAGTAGTTACAAAATCTCTGAACCAAGGCAGGGCGGCTATGAACGCATTTTGCTTTTTGGGTTTGGCGCCAAATTTATATTTATAACTAGGGTTTATAAACCAAAATTCTCTCTGTGCAATGGCAAAACCTGCCTCTTTGGTAATGCGTTCAAAGCGGTTTATGCTAATTTGCGTTTCTTTCACTTCCAATACATCAACAATTCTTCCTTCAACCTCTCCAAACGCCCGCATTAATCCAGTATAGAGAAAATTAGGTAACAAATGAAAGTAAGGTAATTTATCAAGGAACTTACTATCTAAACTCTGCTGATGTCCGCCAAAAGGCATCATCCAAGGTGGAAAGGCAAAGAAGATTACACCGTTAGGCTTTAAAAAATGGATAATATGCTTCACAAATTTGGCCTGATCATGGATATGCTCAATGGTATCTTTTAACAAGATGATGTCGAACTTTTCATCGAGGTCTGTATCAGGATTAATTTCGTAAACATTCTTATTTAAGATTTGCGCATTCCCATTGGCTAAGTCTTCTTTTAAGAAATCTTTAGAAATATCGCTGGCCCAACCTAAAAGTTCTATTCCTGTTATGCGGCAACCAGCCTCAATAAAAGCTTTACAAACGCCACCGTATCCGCTTCCCACTTCAAGGAAACGCATACCTTTTTCAATCTTTTTTTCCTTTTCAATAAAAGGAATAATAAACTCTGTGGTAGTATCAAACTGTTGTTTAAAATACCGGTTGTAATCGCCTTGTAATTCTATCATTTTTTTAACCTAACGAGTGGGCAAATTAAAGGGTTTATTATTTAGTTCCTACTATAATTAGGTGCTTCTTTGGTAATGGTAATATCATGGGCATGACTTTCTTTAGATCCGGCAGTGGTTATTTTAATAAACTTACCATTTTCTTGAAGGTCTTCAATGGTTTTGGCACCACAATAACCCATACCTGCGCGCAGGCCACCAACAAATTGATATACTACTTCTTTTAATAAGCCTTTAAATGGCACAATACCTACAATTCCTTCAGGCACAAGCTTGGCAATTTCATCCTCTGCATCCTGGAAATATCTATCTTTACTACCTTCCTTCATGGCTTCTATAGAGCCCATTCCGCGGTACGATTTAAATTTTCTACCTTCATAAATGATGGTTTCTCCCGGCGATTCTTCCACACCAGCAAAGATAGAACCACTCATTACTGTGCTAGCGCCTGCAGCGATGGCTTTCACTAAATCGCCACTGTATCTGATGCCGCCATCTGCAATTACTGGCACGCCGCTGCCTTTAATGGCTTTGGCTGCTTCATAAACAGCAGTTAATTGAGGCACACCAATACCTGCAATAATTCTAGTGGTACAAATAGAACCTGGTCCTACACCCACTTTTACAGCATCTACGCCCATATCTACCAACGCTCTTGCCGCATCGCCAGTAGCAATATTCCCGGCAATAATATCAATGTTTGTAAACGATTTACGTAATCTTTGCACCTCATTCATAACCCCACGAGAATGCCCATGTGCTGTGTCAATAATTACTACATCAACACCTGCTTTAACCAATGCCGCAATGCGGTCTTCGGTTTCGGCTGCCACGCCAACTGCAGCGCCCACTATTAACCTACCATGTTTGTCTTTGCAGCCCATCGGATGATCCTTAATTTTAAGAATATCCTTGTACGTTATTAAGCCTTTTAATTTACCATCCTTGTCTACAACAGGTAATTTCTCAATTTTATATTGTTGTAAAATACTTTCAGCTTGTTTTAAATCGGTGCCTTCAGGCGCAGTAATCAGCCTTTCTTTTGTCATGATAAGCGAAACCCCCTTTTGCAAATCCTTCTCAAAGCGAAGGTCGCGGTTGGTTAAAATACCCACCAATTTGCCCTCACCGTTTACAATAGGAATGCCACCAATTTTGTTCTCTAACATCATGCGCTGAGCATCTTTTAAAGTGGCCGAATCGTGCAAGGTTAGTGGATCCATGATCATACCACTTTCGCTGCGCTTCACTTTCCTAACCTCATCTGCCTGACGGTCGATACTCATGTTTTTATGCAAGATACCCACTCCACCTTGCTGAGCTAAAGCAATAGCTAGTTTAGATTCTGTAACCGTATCCATTGCCGCCGAAAGGATGGGGATGTTGATACGAATATTTCTAGAAAGTTGAGTGGATGTGATTACTTCGCGCGGAAGTACTTCTGAATATGCTGGTAAAAGAAGTACATCATCGTACGTTAAACCCTCACCAAAAAATTTTTTATTGTCTTGAAACATAGCAAATAATACCTTTAGTTATTTGCCGTGCAAAAATAGGGTTGAGCACCCACATAAACAAACAGTTTTTAAAATCCATATGAATTGTATAGCACGTAAACCCAATAAACTGCGTTAAACATTAAACTTTTTAGTTCCCTATTTTATTAATATATTACACCATCATTTAAAATCAATTAGAAAATGCACCTTATTAAACAAGAAATAGCCATAGAAGTATATGATTCAGAATTGGAGTTAAGCGAGGAAGATAAAATATTGTTGCAATTAGCCAGAGAATCTATGGAGAATGCCTATGCGCCATATTCTCGATTTCTGGTAGGTTGTGTGTTACAATTAGAGAACAATACCTTGGTAAAAGGTAATAATCAAGAAAATATGGCCTACCCAAGCGGCTTGTGTGCAGAAAGGGTTGCTATCTTTTATGCAGGTGCCAATTACCCTGGTGTGCCTGTTAAAACTATGGCTATTGTAGCAAGGGCAAAAGATTATAAAATAGAAACACCTATAGTAAGTTGTGGGGCTTGTTTGCAAAGTTTATGTGAATATGAAAGACAATTTGGTAAGCCCATTAGAACCCTTCTGCAGGCAGAAGGGGGTAAAATATGGATTGCTAATCAAGGAACTAAAGCTTTTATGCCTTTTCAATTTAATGTGGAGGAGTTAAAAAGGTGATACAAACACATAAGGGTAAATATATAGATATCCTGAACCAACGAATTTTCCTTGCAGAAATTAAGGTTCAAAACGGCATAATTATGGAAATTAATGCGTGTAATGATGCGCCAGATAGGTACATTTTGCCCGGATTTATAGACGCGCATGTGCATGTTGAAAGCTCGTTATTGGCGCCAAGCGAGTTTGCACGTATGGCTCTTACGCATGGCACCATTGCTAGTATCAGCGACCCGCATGAAATTGCCAATGTTTTAGGTATGCAAGGGGTAGAGTATATGATTGAAAATGGTAAACAAGTGCCCTTTTATTTTTATTTTGGAGCTCCTTCTTGTGTTCCTGCTACGGTTTTTGAAACGGCTGGCGCCAAAATTACGGTTAATGAGGTAAAAGAATTATTGGCTAATCCTGCTATATTTTATCTTTCTGAAATGATGAACTTTCCGGGTGTTTTAGCAGGTGATGAGGAGGTAATGCAAAAAATTTCTGCCGCTCATGCCGCTGGTAAACCTGTTGATGGTCATGCACCCGCTTTGCGCGGTAAAGCACTTCAAAGATATGTAGCAGCCGGCATAAGCACAGACCATGAATGCTTTACTTTGGAAGAAGCAGAGGAAAAGTTAAAGTTGGGCATGCAAGTATTAATTAGGGAAGGCAGTGCCGCCAAAAACTTTGATGCTTTGATTCCACTTTTGGATACTTACTATGCGCAAATAATGTTTTGTTCAGATGATAAACATCCAGATTCATTGCTGCTTGGGCATATAAATGTTTTGGTTAAAAGAGCACTAGAGGCTGGTTGTAATTTATTTAAGGTATTGCAAGTGGCTTGTTTAAACCCAGCCATGCATTATAAAACCAAACACGGCCTTTTGCAGGTTGGCGATGCTGCCGATTTTATTGTGGTAAATAACTTGCAAGATTGGCAAGTTTTACAAACTTTTATAAGGGGTAATTTGGTAGCAGAAACGGGCGAAACATGCTGCCCTTATATTGAACCAATTTGCCTCAATAACTTTTTGGCCGAACCTATTTCGCTTGAAGATTTAGCCCATTTACCCCGCGCTATAGAACCCGTAATCGTTTGTATAGATGGACAATTAATTACCGAAAGTAAAGCCATAAAAAGAATGGATTGCACCCCACAAAATGATTGCCTAAAATTGGTAGTTGTAAACAGGTATACCAAGGCAAAACCTGCCATTGCCTATGTAAAAAACTTCGGCTTGAACCAAGGTGCCATTGCCAGTTCTGTTGCTCATGATAGTCATAATATTATTGCCGTTGGATACAGTGATGCAGATATACTTAAAGCGGTAAATATTGTAATTGCAGAAAAGGGAGCTCTGGTAGCTTGTAATGAAAAAGAACAAATAGTTTTACCTTTACCTATTGCAGGTTTAATGAGTAATTTGGATGCCTGGCAAGTTGCTCAGAAGTATACTCACTTAGATCGTTTTAGCAAAGAAGTTTTAGGTTCAAGCTTAACTGCTCCTTTAATGAGTTTATCATTTATGGCTTTATTAGTAATTCCACATTTAAAATTGAGTGATTTGGGCCTTTTTAATGGCGATAATTTTGCATTTGTTGAAAGAGATTGATGCTGTTTTTACCAAAAATCTGATGCTATTTTATACTGTTTACTGTATAATTGTAAGATGTTCAAAAATAAATTTTATGAGGGCCAATTTTATAAACCTAAATCTATTATTTCTGGATGCAATGGAATTGCAGGTGATCTTAACTTTAAACTAAAAAAAGTAATTTTATAAAAAATGCAGGCACACAATCATTTGCTTGTTCAGAAATTGGATGCTTTTATAAAAAAGTATTACAAAAATTTATTGCTAAAAGGTGCCATAATTTTTGTGGGTTTGTTTGTATTGTTTTTTTTGAGCATTACAGCCTTAGAATATTTTGGCAGGTACAATTCTGCAACTCGGGCATTTTTATTTTATGCTTTTCTTGTTATATCTGGCATACTTCTATTGCGTTTTATACTTTTTCCTTTGCTACAATTGTTTAAAATAGGTAAGCAAATTTCGCATGCGCAGGCGGCGCTCATCATAGGTGTTCATTTTAAAGAAGTAAGTGATAAACTAATGAATGCCCTGCAACTTTTGGCTCAGGCCAATGAAAGCAATAGTTTATTAACGGCTGCCATACAGCAAAAAACCCAAGAGTTATCTCCTTTACCTTTTACAGCAGCGGTAAACTACAAGAAAAATATAAAGTATTTACGTTGGGCAATTATTCCAGTTTTGTTGTTAATAATTATCCTTATTGGTTCGCCCAAATTATTGAGCGAAGGAGCTAAAAGGGTTATTCAATATAACCAAACGTTTAAAGAACCTGCTCCTTTTGTTTTTGAAATAAGCAATGATAAGTTGGAGGCAGAACAGTTTCAAGATTTTGAATTAGCTGTTAAGGTGCAAGGAAATGAAATTCCTGGAGATGTTTTTGTGCATGCTTTTAACCAAATATACCGCATGGAAAAAGTGGATGCCACGCATTTTACTTATACCTTTAAAAATTTGCAACAAAGCACTCCTTTCTATTTGGAAGCATTAGGTTTTGAAGATGATGTGAGGCAAATTGTTGTGCTAAACAGACCTATTATGTTGTCTTATGCTGTGCATTTGGATTACCCAGCTTATTTGCAACAAAAGGATGAAACCATTAATAATCCGGGCGATTTAAACATCCCAGCTGGCACGGTTGTGAAGTGGCAATTTACGGGCAAACAAACCGAGTCTGTGCGTTTACAATTTAACAAGTTTGAGGTTAAGGCAGAAAGCAAAGATTTGGTGCATTACCAATACAGTAGAAAGTTTTTTGTCTCAGATGCGTATGCCATAAAGTTGAGCAATAGTAAGGTAAACAAGGGCGATTCTTTGTTCTTTCAGATTTCGGTGGTGCCCGATGCTTTTCCGCAAATAAGTATGGAAGAACAGCGGGATTCTGTAACGGGTAAAATTTTGTATTTTGGTGGTTCAGCCTCCGATGATCAAGGTTTGAGCAAGCTTACTTTCAATTATAAATTTTTAAAATCGGCTGATCCTAAGAAAGTAGATAGGGGTTTGGTTACACAAAATATTCCCATACAAATAGGCAAACAAATAAATATTGCCCATGTGTTTAATTTATTTGAAATTGATTTGAACCTAGAGGATGAGTTAAGTTATTATTTTGAAATATGGGACAATGATGCGGTTTATGGTGCCAAGTCTACTCAGTCTAAACCTTTTGTTTTAAAAGCCCCTTCTAAGCAAGAAGTAAAAGATCAATCGCAGCAAGATAGCAAGGCTTTGCAGCAAAAAATGGAAGAAGCTCTAAAAGAATCTAAAGATTTGCAAAAAGAGTTAAAAGATGTTCAGAAGAAATTAAAATCGCAGCAACCTTTAACTTTTGAGGAGAAGAAAAAACTAGAACAATTGCAAAAAAGGCAAAAAGATTTGGTTCAGAAAATAGAAGAATTACAACAAGATTTTAAGCAGAAAAACCAGAAAGAACAATCTTTTAAAGAGGAAGAAGAGCGCATTTTAGAGAAGCAAGAGCAGTTGCAGAAAATGTATGAGGAGATGCTTACTGATGAAATGAAGCAGTTAATGAAAAAGCTAGACGATATGGTAAAAATGCAGAACAAAGACCAGATTCAGAAGGAGCTAGATAAGTTAGATGTAAACAACAAAGATGTAGAGAAGGAGTTGGATAGAATGTTGGAAATGTACAAGGAAATGGCCTTAGAGAAGAAAATGGAAGAAACCATGAAGGACTTAAAAGACCTTGCCCAGAAGCAAAATGAATTAGCTAAAGAAACAGAACAAAAGACTAAAAGCAACGAAGAATTATTGAAGAAACAAGAGGAGTTAAACAAGGCATTTGAGGAGGTTAAAAAGGATATTCAGGAAATGCAAAAAGAGAATAAACAATTAGAAAACCCCAAAGAATTACCTGATACCAAAGAAGCAGAGAAGAAGATTGAGGATAAGTTGCAACAAAGCAAGGATGAATTAAGTAAGGGAAATAATAAAAAGAGCAGTAAAAGTCAGAAAGAAGCCGCCGACGAAATGGAGCAAATGCAAGAAAAAATGCAGGAGCAAACGGAGAAAGAAGAGGAGGAGCAAGAAGAAATAGATGAAAAGGCTCTGCGTGAAATATTGGAAAATGTGGTTCAATTAAGCAAAGACCAAGAGGATATTATGGAGCAAATGAAGGGTTTAGTTGGCTATAATCCTCAATTTGTGAAAATGGCGCAGGAGCAAAAAATCATAAAAGATAATGCCAGAATGGTAGAAGATAGTTTATTGGCATTAAGCAAAAGAGTGCCAGCTATTCAATCTTTTGTAAACAGAGAGGTAACCAAGTTAAACAGTCATTTGGATCAAGCTAGTAATAGTTTTTCTACGCGCAATGAGGGGCAAATTAGGGTGCAACAACAGTACGCCATGACCCGTATGAATAATCTTGGCCTACTGCTTAGTGAGGCATTGCAACAAATGCAGCAACAATCGCAAGAAAAGAAGGAATCTAAAAAATCGGGCAAAGGTAAACCTTCTAAAAAACCAGGCAAAGGAAGTAAGCCAAGCATGAGTCAGCTTAAGAAAATGCAAGAGGAAATGAATAAGCAGATGAAAGATGGCATGAATAAAAATGGTAAAGGAGAAAGTAGTAAACCCGGCACTGAGCAGTTTGCCCGCATGGCTGCCAAACAAATGGCTATTAGGCAACAAATGCAAAAAATGTTGAGCCAAATGGATGCCCTAGAGAAAGAGAAAATGGGTGGCGGAAAACAACTAGGCGATTTGCAAAAAATGATGGAAGCCACAGAAAAAGATTTAGTAAACAAGCGCCTAACACAAGAAACTTTGATGCGTCAACAAGAAATTTTAACTCGTTTACTGGAGCATGAAAAGGCCGAGAAAAAACAAGAAGAGGAAATGAAGCGCGAGGCAACTAAAGGCAAAGAATTACCCAAACCTGATCCAAAATATTTAGAGAAATTTGAGCGTAAAAATCAAAAAAATACCGACTTACTTCAATCTATTCCGCTAGAGATGCAGCCTTATTATAAGCAAAAAGCGAAGGAATTTTTGGATGGAAAATTCTAACTATTATATTTTGCGGATTTAAAATAAATAGCTCACTTTACTTAAAAACAATCCTTGGGCAGGCACACTCATTCCTGCTTCACTTCTGTTTTTGCTATCTAATATTTTTTGAAAATCAGCTGCATTTATTTTTCCTTTACCAACTTCTAGCAAAGTACCTACAATGGCGCGTACCATATTTCGCAGAAATCGATCAGCTTCAATGGTAAATACCAAGAATCCATCTGCATTTATTTCCCATTGTGCACTTTTTATTTGGCAATTAAATGTTTTTACATCCGTGTGTAGTTTGCTAAAGCACTCAAAGTCTTGGTGTAAAAGTAGGCGTTTAGCCGCCTCATTCATTTTGTTTACTGCTAATGGTTTAGTATATAAATAGCTCAAATCTTGCGCAAATGGGTTAGCTTTTAAGCTTATCCAGTATTCATATTGCCTGCTTATGGCACTAAACCGAGCATGCATATTTTGGGCTACTTCAAATACTTCATAAACAGATATATCTTTGGGTAATATGGCATTTAATTGTGAGGCTAATTTCTCGCAATCTATTGGTTGATCCAAATCTAGATGAAGGTAGTATTGTTTGGCATGAACGCCTGTATCTGTTCTCCCACAGCCAACTACAGCAATATTTTCTTTGAGCAAAATGCTTAGTTTGGTTTCAATTTCTTCTTGAATGCTCTTTGCATTAGGTTGTTTTTGCCAGCCGTGATAATGCTTGCCAAAGTATGCAAGATGAATAAAATAGCGCATATTTAACCAATGGAAATAATGGCGTCGTATGATTTTTGAGCAGCCATCTGTTCTGCTTTTTTCTTAGATGTATGTTGTGCTTCGCCTTTTAGTTCGCCATTGTATTTAACGCTAATCTTATAAATTCTGTTTTTACCATCTGGAATTTCTTCCACTTCAAAATCTATTATCTTGTTGTTTTTCTGCGCAAATTCAATGAGTCTTCCTTTATAATTGGTTTCAGTAGTTTGTAATTTATCTACATCAATATGAAAGCGAAGCAGGTTGTCTACAATAAATTTTTTACATCCTTCAAATCCGGCATCTAAAAAAATGGCGCCTAAAAATGCCTCCAGAGCATTTCCAAAAATGCTATTGCGCAAAGAAATATTTTGGAGCGCTTTTCTGTCGTAGGAAACTATTTGGTTCAGGTTAATTTTAATAGCCAAGTCATTTAGACTTTCTCTACTCACAATTTTAGAACGCAATTGGGTTAAAAAACCCTCATCTTTAAACGGATATTTTAAAAACAGAAACTCTGCTACAATTGCGTTTAGCATGGCATCTCCCAAAAATTCTAAACGCTCATTACTATCTTTTGAGCCAGAGGAGTGTATGGTTTTAGAAACAGAATGGTGTCGTAAAGCTTGTTCGTATGGCTTTAATCTTTTGGGTGTAAAACCAGTAATATTTTTGATTTTTTCTGCTAAATCGCGTTGTTCGGCCGTTCTTGACCTTAAAAAAGAAAGCAAGTAACTTAACAAAATTTAGGGTTCAAATCTTTTTACAATTACCGAGGCGTTGTGTCCACCAAAGCCAAAAGTATTGCTAATAGCCGCATTTACTGTTCTGTGTTGGGCTTCGTTAAATGTTAAATTTAAGCGTGTGTCAAAAGCAGGATCGTCTGTAGAATGGTTAATAGTTGGTGGAATTATTCCTTTGTGAATAGCCATAATACAAGCAATTGTTTCAACAGCTCCTGCACCACCAAGCAAATGACCTGTCATAGATTTGGTAGAGCTGATATTCATTTTAAAGGCATGTTCTCCAAAAACAGAGAGAATAGCTTTAATTTCTTGTGGGTCTCCTAGTGGAGTGGAAGTTCCGTGTACATTAACATAATCAATGTCTTCTGGTTTCATGCCTGCATCTTCCAAGGCATATTTCATTACGTTTATAGCTCCTAAACCCTCTGGGTGTGGGGCTGTCATGTGGTAGGCATCAGCAGATAGGCCACAACCCATAACTTCGCAATAAATTTTAGCTCCACGCGCTTTGGCATGCTCGTATTCTTCCAAAATTAGTGCGCCAGCGCCCTCGCCTAAAACAAATCCATCTCTATTTAAATCAAACGGACGAGAAGCGGTAGCAGGATCATCATTACGCTCACTCAATGCTTTCATAGCATTAAAGCCACCAATAGCGGCTTCGTTTACGCAAGCTTCTGAGCCTCCAGTTACTATTATGTCTGCCTTATTTAAACGAATGTAATTGAAAGCGTCTGCTATTGCATTGGTAGAAGAAGCACATGCTGCTACAGTAACAAAATTAGGTCCTCTATAGCCGTGGCGTATAGAGATTAAACCCGCAGAAATATCCCCAATCATCATGGGAATAAAGAACGGACTAAATCTTGGGGTTCCATCTCCTTTGGCAAAGGCCGTAACCTCATTCAAAAAAGTGTGTAAACCACCAATACCAGTGCCCCAAATAACGCCTATCCTGTCTTTATCAAGTTGGTCGTTTAAACCCGCATCTTTAATTGCTTCGTCAGAAGTAACGATAGCAAACTGCGTGAAGCGGTCCATTCTACGGGCCTCTTTTTTGTCGATAAATTGGGTTGCATCAAAATTTTTGACCTCACAAGAGAAGCGCGTTTTGAACTTGGAAGTATCAAATTGGGTAGTGAGCGCTGCACCACTAACCCCATTTGATAATCCATTCCAATACTCCTCTAAAGTGTTTCCAATGGGTGTTAATGCACCTAGTCCTGTAACAACAACTCTGCGGGTTGGCATAAAGTAAATAGTTAATTAATGTGCGTTAATTAGCTTTTTACGTTTTGCTCAATGTAGGAAATTGCTTGTCCAACAGTTCCAATCTTTTCAGCTTGGTCATCTGGAATAGCAATGTTGAACTCTTTTTCAAATTCCATGATTAACTCAACGGTATCCAATGAATCGGCACCTAAATCGTTTGTAAAACTAGCTTCGTCGTTGATTTCACTTTCTTCAACTCCAAGCTTGTCCATAATAATGGTCTTTACTCTTCCTTTAATATCTGACATTTTCTTAAGGTTTAATAGGTTGCAAATAAACTACTTTTTAGAATTAAAATGCAAGTTTTCGTTTTGATTATTATTTTATCTCCTATTTTTTTCTTTTTTTAAGTTAATTTAGTACTAAATCAGCCTTTTTAATTTATAATTCGTTTAATTTGTAATATTGAAAAAGCTACAATTAGAGGTTGAGGAGGATTTGTCCTTTTTGCTTTTTGGTTTGGTTTCGAATCATAAAGCAAGTAAATTATTATTTTTCCTGAACCAAATTGAATCGATGAATTTTGAGCGTGTGGCAGATTTGGATTTGCCAGATTACAACCCAAATTCTGAAATTAGCTTTTCTAAATTTGCCCATTTTGATGAAGAGAACCATCTAGATTTCTATTTGCTTGCCAATAAGGAATTCGGATTGTGTTTGTTTAATGAACTGAAGCAATTTGATTATTTGTTAATTGTAAGAGGGGGTACAGAATTTTTTGATGATAAAAAGTTTTCTCGTTCTTGCATGCAATTAAATGGTATACAGTTTATCGCATCAATAACAAACCCTAAGTTACTTTCTAAAATTAGTTGGATTATTTAAAATACATGAGTGATATAAAATTTAACCGAACCAAAATAATTGCCACTATCGGTCCGGCAACCAGTAGCTACGAAAATTTGAAATTTATTATCCAAGAAGGGGTAGACGTTTGTAGACTCAATTTCTCACATGGATCTTATGATGATCACTTGGTTGTGATTAACAATATCAATAAAATTAATGAGGAGTTGGGAACGCATGTTTGTATGTTGCTCGATTTGCAAGGACCAAAATTGCGCATTGGGGAGGTAGAAAACGGCAAAATAGAACTTATTACCGGTTCTGAGCTTTTAGTTACAACTGAAAAATGTATCGGTAACCCTCATCAAATTTATGTAAATTTTGATAGTTTGGCTCAAGATATTAATAAGGGTGAGCGCATTTTACTTGATGATGGCAAATTAGAACTTGAGGTGCTTGAAACTAATAAGAAAAATTTAGTTAAAACACGAGTTTTAGCGGGTGGTATGCTTTCAAACAAAAAAGGATTTAACCTGCCTGATACTAAAATGTCTATTCCAAGCATGACACAAAAGGACTTAGATGATTTGAAGTTTGGTTTGCAACACAAGGTAGAATGGGTTGCCCTCAGTTTTGTTCGCTCGGCAGAGGATGTAATATTTATTAAAAATATAATCGAATTAAATGAGTGGAAAGCGCGCGTTATTGCCAAAGTAGAAAAACCTGAAGCCATTCTAAATATCGATAGTATTGTGCAGGTTTCGGATGGTATTATGGTGGCTCGTGGCGATTTAGGTGTAGAAATGCCTATGGAGCAAGTGCCTGTTTTGCAAAAACTCATTGTTAAAAAATGTATTGAAGCCTCCAAACCGGTTATCATTGCTACGCAAATGATGGAAAGCATGATCAGTAGCCCTGTGCCTACCCGCGCAGAGGTGAATGATGTTGCTAATGCCGTTATGGATGGTGCCGATGCGGTAATGCTAAGTGCTGAAACTTCTGTTGGCGCTTTTCCAAATTTGTGTGTAAGGGCTATGCAAAAAACCATCGCACATGTTGAGCAACAAACCAATGCTCCTTATTTTAAAGGGAAACGCCCCGACGAGAATTCACCCACTTTTATTTCAGATGAAATCTTGTTTACTTCTGTACGCATCTCAGATCACTTGAAAGCTGCAGCAGTAGTAGGTATGACATTCTCTGGTTATTCTGCCTATCGTTTGTCATCGTACCGACCTAAAGCACCTATTTTCATTTTTACAACCAATCCACGTTTATTAAAAACTTTGAGTTTGGTTTGGGGTGTACGTGGGTTTTTATACCGTGGTTTTGAAAGTACCGACCAATCTATAGGAGATATCAATGATTCTTTAAAAGAAATGGGTTATGTGAAAACGGGTGATGTAGTAATTAATACCGCCAGTATGCCCATTACCGATAGGTCTAGAACCAATGCAGTTAAAATAAGTGAAATCAAATAATTTTGACCCAATTTTAATTCTTATCTATGAAAAAACTTGCTTATTTATCGTTGTTATTGCCCCTTCTGTTTGCAGCTTGTAACCAATCAGATAATGTAACACCAGAGAAAGAAGCTGCCGATATAATCCTCAAAGATAGCTCAGATTTTAACGGTCGCTTGTTTGTTTATACTTACGATTTTAATACCAACAATCGTTTATCTGCCGACGTTTATATATATACGCAATACGAAGACATCAGTAGAAATTTGTTTTTGTATTATAAACGAACTCAAAATACAGATGCAGAAGCTGATTTTGGATTTTTGTTGCAAGGTAATTATTACATAGTTGCTAGAACTTTTAGTAAATCGGATACAAGTTTAGTGCAAGTGCTTAGCAAAAGAGAAATACGTAGAAATGTATATTTAAAATGAGTGTTGATTTAATAGAAAATAAAGTTGTAAACTCGGGTTTAATCACTTTAAATTTAGAAGATTTTTTGCCAACTACTCCCTTAATAGAGTTGGATATAAAGCCTTGGTTGTTTAAAGAACTTATTTTACAAGAGAAACCTTTTAGAGAGCATATTAAAGCTTTTGATTGGTCTGTTTACAAAGATAAAATTGTTGTGTTTACTTGTTCTGCAGATGCCATTGTGCCTGTTTGGGCCTATATGCTATTGGGTGTGGCAGTGCATCCATTTGCCAAAAGATTCTTTTTTGGTTCGAACCAAATTGCGGAAGAAATATTGTGCTTTGAAGCAATAAATGAGGTGGATTTTTCGCAATATAAAGATGTTCGTATGATTGTGAAAGGATGCGGCGAGAAGCCAATTCCAACTCAGGCATATGTGGCTATTATGAGCAAATTACTTCCCTTTGCTAAAAGTGTTATGTATGGCGAAGCATGCAGTAATGTGCCTGTGTTTAAAAGAAAATAATTTGTTATGAGTAGTTATATTACCAAGATACTTTATAGTCCAATTACCCACCTAGCCGATGCCCGTTTTGCCGCCGCTGCTGGTATAGAATACTTGGGTTTTTGTTTAAATCCGTCTCATCCAAACTTTATTTTGCCAATTAAAGCCAAAGAAATTTTAGACTGGATAAGCGGCTCTCATGCGGTAGCTTATTTTGGCGAGCAATCTGTTGAAGAGATTATAGCTTTAAGCGAGTTGCTAAATATGGATATTGTGGCATTAGAAAATAATTTACTCCCAGATGAATTGCCCAGTATTGGAAAACCAATTATTAAGGTAATTGATATTACCGGGAAAGACACAATTTATTTACACAATGAGTTTGCTGCTTACCACAATTATGCAGATGCATTTGAATTAAAGGGTAGTTTTAATGAAAATGTAAGCATAGAATTTGTAAAAGGTATCTGCGCTCAATACAAGGTTTTTTTGAGTGTTGATTTCAAGGATTTACCTGTAAGAGAAACACTACTTTATTTGCAGCCTTATGCTTTTATGTTAGAAACCGGAGAAGAAGAAAAAACAGGATTAAAAGAATATGATGAATTAAACGAATTCTTAGAAAAACTGAAACTATAGAATTTAGATTTCTTTTTTTACTATTTCGATAAATCGTTCAATTTCATTGGTGTTGTTGTAAATATGTGTAGAAATTCTAACACAATTTATCTCATTTTCTGCAACCATTCTAATTCTAATTTTTTGCTCTGCACACTTGGCATAAAATTTAGAGAAATCAAATCCTTTTATCCTAAACCCATTAATGGCACAACGCGAGTTTTGTTCTGTTGGCGTTAGCATTTCTATTTTATCGCCCAGGGCCATCAAATTATCTTGGGTATATTTTCCGAGGTAATTTATTCTATTGTAAATGTTTTCCATGCCAATATTATCTATAAAAGCAATGGCCGCATCTACACCTTTGTATAAACCTAAACCTTGGGTGCCGCCATAATATCGGTGTGCATTATTGGCATATGCGCCGCTTTTAATGGGATCTGTGGCCATATTCCATTTGCCATTATCGCTACCTCCGCCCACAAAATAGGTTTGCAATGTTTCTTGAAAATCTTTTCGTATATATAAAAAACCGGTTCCTTTTGGACCCAACATCCATTTATGGCAACAAGATGCATATGCATCGCAGCCCATTTGGTGCAAATCTAGTAGTAACATTCCCGGACCATGCGCGCCATCTATTAAAGAGAAAATGCCCTTTTCTTTAGCCCAAGCACAAATTTCTTTAACAGGTAATATTTGTCCAATTGTGCAAGGTATATGAGGCACAGCAATGGCCTTTGTTTTTTTTGTGTAGAGTGCTTGTATTCTTTCTAACGTTTCTGCTGCGGTAGACGCGGGAGTAAAAACCTTTATTTTTATACCATGTAATTTTTGTCGGTTCAGCCAAGGAAATGCATTGCCTACATGCTCATGTGTAGTTAAAATAACTTCATCTCCTTTCTTTAAAGGGATGCCCCAACAAGCTATATTTATACCATCTGTAACATTATGAGTGAGGGCAATTTCATCTTCATTGGCACCCACAAATTGCGCAATTTTGGCATGTGTATTTTCCCAACCTCCGTAATTACCATAAACATCTCCCTCCATCATGCCTTTGTGAACAGCCTCTATAACGGGGTAAGGAGAGGGGCCCATGGTCCCATTGTTTAAATAGGCCCAATCTTTTTGAAGCGGAAATTGCTGCCTAACTAATGTCCAGTATTTCTCGTTTTGTGGGTCTATTTTATCATCTTGTTTGGGTAGGGTTATGGCTGGTAATTCGTTAAAAACAGAAGGTATGGTAAGGGCTCCTAACAAGCCTAAACTGCTCTGCTTCAAAAACGATCTTCTTGCATCTTTCATAATTTAAATTTTATACAAGGTAAAAAAGTTTTTGAAAAAACAAGTTGAATAAGTAAATCAATTAATTTTTTGGCAAAGCCTAAAATGAGTTGTCTGTTTAGAAAACAAACCTGTGCAACAATTAAAACTCAAACTGAAATTGATTTGGTGGGCATTCTTTTACGAGTAAATTTGTTCTTCCAATAATTTTTATACTTTTAAAGAAATTTTGATAAACCTAAAACATACTTCCTTGCGCGTTATTGGCATTATGAGCGGCACTTCTTTAGATGGGGTAGATGTTTTGTGCGCGCATTTTTATTTTAAGAATAATGGCTGGCAGTACCAAATTTTATCAGCTAAAACCTATCCTTATTCCGAAATGTGGTTGGCACGTTTGCAAGATTTACCGCAGCAATCGGCACAAAATTACGCCAAAACGCATGCCTTTTACGGCCGGTATTTGGGGCAATTGGTTCAAACATTCTTAAAAGAAACTGGTCTCCAGGCAGATTTGGTAGCCTCGCACGGACATACCATTTTTCACCAACCAAATGCAGGATTTACCGCTCAAATTGGCGATGGAGCTGCACTTGCAGCTTATTGTGGTTTGCCCGTTTTGTGCGATTTTAGGAGCATGGATGTGGCCTTGGGCGGACAAGGAGCGCCATTGGTGCCGGTAGGAGATGCGCTTTTATTTGCCGAGTATGATGCTTGTTTAAATTTGGGTGGATTTTCAAATATTTCTTTTAAAAAGAGCCACATGCGATTAGCCTTTGATGTATCGCCTTGTAACTTGATTTTAAATAAAGTGGCACAAACGCTTGGTTTTGCCTACGATAACAAAGGTGCTTTGGCGCAAAGTGCTGAACCAAACCTTGCGTTACTGGCCCAATTAAATGCATTACCTTTTTATGGGTTAACAGGAGCAAAATCTTTAGGCATAGAATGGCTGAACCAACACTTCTGGCCCATTATTGAAAAGGGTGAAACCCTCGCAGAAACAGAGTTGTTGGCCACTTTTACGCAACATATAGCTAATCAAGTGGCACAAGTAATTAATGCGCATGCAATTAAAGATGTTTTAGTAACGGGAGGCGGTGCCCTAAACGATTATTTGGTTCAGCAAATACAAGAAAAAACAGCAGCAAAGTTGATTGTGCCCGAAATAGAATTGGTACAATTTAAAGAGGCGCTTATCTTTGCCTTTTTGGGAGTGTTACGCATAAACAATCAACATAATGTTTTACAGGCAGTAACAGGCTCAAAACAAAATCATATTGGGGGGGCGGTTTATGGAAATTTTAATTTACTCGAACAATAAATATACAAGGTAATTATGCAATTATTAAAGCTAATTAAGAAATACGAAGAAAAACAGCCAGAAATTGTTTTTGAATGGAAAGACAGCGAAACCGAAGCAGAGGGTTGGGTGGTAATAAATTCTTTACGTGGCGGTGCAGCTGGTGGTGGAACGCGTATGCGTAAGGGTTTAAATAAACATGAGGTTACCTCTTTGGCTAAAACCATGGAGATAAAATTTACAGTAGCTGGTCCTGCTATTGGCGGGGCTAAATCGGGTATTAATTTTGATCCGGCAGATCCGCGCAAAAAGGGCGTTTTAGAGCGCTGGTATAAAGCAGTACAACCTTTGCTTAAAAATTATTATGGTACGGGCGGCGATTTAAACGTAGATGAGATTCACGAGGTAATTCCCATTACTGAGAAAAATGGTTTGTTACATCCACAAGAAGGTGTGGTAAATGGTCACTTTAAAGTAGAAGGTGATGCTAAAAATTTACGCATAAACAATTTGCGCATTGGGGTTTCTAAAGCATTAACCGATGATCGTTTTTCGCCAGAGGTGTCTCAAAAATTTTTGGTAGCAGATATGATTACTGGTTTTGGTGTAGCCGAAGCAGTACGTCATTATTATTCTATTTGGGGTGGTAATGTTAATTTTAAGCGTGCCATTATTCAGGGTTGGGGCAATGTAGGTGCGGCAGCTGCCTATTATCTAAGTTTATATGGAATTGTAATTGTAGGTATCATTGATAGAAATGGGGGTTTATTAAAGCCAACCGGATTTACCAAGGAAGAAATAAAAGATTTGTTTCTAGCCAAGCAGGGTAATACATTGGTTCACCCAGATATGATGAGCTATGAAGAAATAAACGAGAAAATTTGGGAAGTGGGCGCAGAGATATTTGTTCCAGCGGCAGCCTCTAGGTTGGTAACGCAGGCGCAAATAGAAAAAATGATTGATAATGATTTGGAAGTAATAAGCTGTGGCGCCAATGTGCCTTTTGCAGATCAAGAAATATTTTTAGGGCCAATTGCTAATTACACAGACGACCATGTGGCTATTATTCCAGATTATATTGCTAATTGCGGCATGGCGCGTGTATTTGCCTATTGCATGAGCAATGATACAGTAGATTTGAGCGACGAGGCCATATTTAAAGATACATCCAAAACCATTTGGCAAGGCTTGATGCGCTTGCATCAGTTTAATCCAAAACACAAAGGTTTACTTAAGAAAGGGCTAGAGATGGCTTTAGTAAATTTGGTATAAGTGTTTTTAGGTTCAGCCCAAATAGTTTTTGTAACTTCGCCAATACATAAGAGCTTAATGTAAAATGAAAATAGATTTTTTAACAAAAGCCTTTCTTGGAAACCCTCTTACAGACTGGTTAATAAGCTTGGGGATTATTGCAATAACCTTAATCTTTAATGGATTAATTGCCAAATTGGCCTCTAAAGCATCTTATAAGTTTTTTAAAAACGTAGCATCGCCAGAGTTTTACCAAGAATTTAGTAGGTTGTTTAATCAGCCTTTCGTTAATTTAATTAATGTAATTGCAGTATTTGTTGCCTGTAATTACCTTGTTTTTCCAAAAGAATGGGATTTGGCACATGTAAGCGATTTTGGTTTGCGCTGGGTTTTGCATGCCTTATTTACGGTGGTATTAATTTATACCATAACGGTGCTCTTTTTGAGGGTAACAGATTTTATGGAATATGTTTACCACAACCGAGAAGATGGCCATACCAGCAAAGATTTAACCACTTTTATTAAAGAACTTTCACGCGTTTTAATTTACATCATTAGTTTCTTCGCTATTTTAGCAAAAGCTTTTGAAGTTAATATAACGGCTTTAGTAACCAGCTTAGGTATTGGGGGTTTGGCTATTGCATTGGCTGCACAAGATACTTTAGCCAACTTAATTGGTTCTTTTATCATCTATTTAGATAAACCTTTTCAGGTTGGCGAATTAATTGAAGTGGGTGAAATTAGAGGAACGGTAGAGAAAATTGGGTTTAGAACAACCCGCATCAGAACATTGGATAAATCTCTTTTAATTGTACCTAACAAAAAGATTATAGATTCTAACTTAAATAATATTGCTCAAAGTACCCAACGAAGGGTAAGATTTGTAATTGGTTTAACCTATCAAAGCAAATCGGATAGTATTTTAAACATTGTAGAGGAAATTAAAGCAGCAATTTTAGAGGAAGACCCAATTACCGCGCACGAAATGACTGTAAGGTTTTTAGACTTTGACAGCAGTTCTTTAAATCTCCTTGTAATTTATTTTGTGAACTCAAACGATTACAATCTGATGGTTGAAATAAAAGAAAAAATTAATGTTAAAATTATGGAAATAGTAAACAGAAATGGTTGCGAGTTTGCTTATCCATCACAAACAATATTTCTCAATAAACAAAATTAATAGAGGTTAATCATGTATCACGAAAATCCTAATGATATTTTCCTACCTTTGACATTCTTTTTATGAGTGATCCAATAAAACATGAGTGCGGCATTGCAATGATTCGCCTCCTTAAACCATTAAGTTTTTACGAAGAAAAATATGGTTCAGCATTATACGGGTTAAAAAAACTGTACCTCCTCATGGAGAAACAGCATAATCGTGGGCAAGATGGTGCAGGCGTGGGTGTTATTAAATTTGACCCAGAACCAGGCGAGCAATTTATCTTCAGGCAACGTGCCAACGGCAGCAGTGCTATAGCCGAAATATTTGATAGAATTAATAGCAAAATCACCAAATCTGGCAGCAAAGAGGAAGTAAATCAAAGCGATTTCCTTAAAAAACACGCTCCTTTTGTAGGTGAACTGTACCTAGGTCACCTGCGTTATGGAACCCATGGTGGCAACAGTAAAGACCTTTGCCATCCCTTTATTCGTGATAATAACTGGATGAGCCGCAACCTGCTATTGGCCGGTAACTTTAACCTAACCAATGTTGATGAACTTTTTGAGGTATTGATAGAACTGGGCCAGCACCCAAGAGACCGCGCCGATACTGTTACCATGCTCGAAAAAATGGGGCATTTCTTAGATGAAGAGGTGCAACGTAACTTTACACGCTTTAAATTAGAGGGGCACTCAAATCAAGATATTAGTCAGCACATGAGCAGCCATGTTAATGTAGAAACTATCTTGAAGCGCTCTTTAAGAGATGCAGATGGAGGCTACGTTATGGCGGGTATGATTGGGCACGGCGATGCTTTTGTAGTGCGCGATCCCAATGGCATTCGCCCATGTTTCTATTACAAAAACGACGAGATTGTTGTAATTACAAGTGAAAAGCCGGCTATTATGACGGGCTTCAATATTGCCTATAGCGATATTAAAGAATTAGGCTTAGGCAATGCACTTATCATGAAAAAAGATGGCGATGTGCAAGAAGTAAATATCATGCCTCCCGGAGAGCGCTTGTCGTGCTCGTTTGAACGTATTTATTTTTCGAGGGGAAATGATAAAGAGATTTACCAGGAGCGTAAAATGTTGGGCCATTTGCTGGCACCAAAAATAATGAAATCGCTCAATTACGATTTTGATAACACCGTTTTCTCTTATATACCCAATACGGCCGCTGTTGCTTTTTATGGCATGATTGAGGGCGTTTATGAAATATTAAACGAGTGGAAGGTGCAAGAAATATTAAATTTAGGTCCCAACCCCGACACCAAAGAACTTAAGAAAATATTAGACGTGCTTCTGCGCAGAGAGCGCGTAGCTATTAAGGATGCCAAACTTAGAACGTTTATAACTGATGATGCTCACCGCGAAGATATGGTGGCACATGTTTATGATGTTACTTATGGTTTAATTAGAAACAACGTAGATACGTTGGTAGTAATAGACGATTCAATTGTACGCGGAACTACACTTAGAACTAGTATTTTAAGAATTTTAGATCGTTTACATCCTAAGAAAATAATCATTGTTTCTTCTTCGCCTCAAATAAGATATCCAGATTGTTATGGTATTGATATGAGCAGAATGAAAGATTTTGTGGCTTTTCAAGCAATGGTTTCTTTGCTCAAAACGCATAACCTAGAACATTTACTTACATCGGTTTACGACAAATGTAAAGCGCAAGAGAATTTGCCCAAAGAAGAAATGGTAAATTATGTTAAAGAGTTGTATGCGCCATTTACAGCCGACCAAATAAGTGCACGCATTTCAGAAATAGTTACACCAGATGAGATAAACGCTAAGGTTGAGGTTGTTTATCAAAGCATTGAAAACTTACATACTGCTTGTCCGAGGCATTTAGGTGATTGGTATTTTACCGGAAATTACCCAACACCGGGCGGATTTAAAGTTGTAAACAAGGCATTTATCAATTACATGGAAGGTAATGCCGGTAGGGCTTATTAAATTGTTGCCATGATTTTAAAAAGTACAAACCTAGTAAAGCGCTATAAAAAGCGCACCGTTGTTAACAACGTATCTATTGAGGTGCACCAGGGCGAGTGCGTAGGCTTGTTGGGCCCCAACGGAGCTGGCAAAACTACTACTTTTTATATGACTGTTGGTTTAATTAAGCCAGATGAGGGTGATGTATACTTAAATGATGAAAAAATAACTCATTTGCCCATGTATAGGCGTGCGCAAAAAGGTTTGGGGTATTTGGCTCAGGAAGCCTCTATTTTTAGAACGCTCAGTGTGGAAGATAATATACTTGCAGTTTTAGAAATGACTCAATTAAGTAAAACGGAACAAAAAGAAAAATTAGAAACTTTACTAGAAGAATTTGGTTTGAACCGAGTGCGCACTAGCATGGGAAATGTATTAAGTGGAGGTGAGCGCAGAAGAACAGAAATTGCACGGGCTTTGGCCGTAAATCCTAAATTCATTCTTTTAGATGAACCATTTGCAGGTATAGATCCTATTGCGGTTGAAGATATTCAACAAATTGTAGCCAAATTAAAACACAAAAATATTGGTATTTTAATTACCGATCACAATGTGCACGAAACACTGAGTATTGTTGATAGGGCTTATCTTTTGTTTGAAGGTAAAATTTTAAAAGGAGGAACTGCCCAAGAATTAGCCGACGATGAAATGGTAAGAAAAGTGTACCTCGGGCAAAATTTCGTTTTAAGGTGATAATTTTTCGTATTTTGCATTCAATATAATAAAACACTAATAGCATGATCAAAAAGTTGTTGAGTCTAATCCTACTAGTTGGAATTTTGGGAAGTTGTGATAATGAACCAAAAATGAGTGAGCAAGAAGAGAGCGCCATAGAAAACCAACTTCAAGCAGATCAAAAAGCCATGGATTCATTAGAAGCTGCCATTTTATCTCAAATGGATGATGTAAATTTAGATAGCTTAGAAGAAGCGGAATAAGCTACAATTAGGTAGTTTTTACCTCTATTTTTCCGTCGGCATGTTTAGCAAACCTAGACTTGTTTCTATCGTGCACTTGGTCGTATTTTGGCCAAGGCCAGCCTCCAAATTGGGTGCGGTGATAATCTTCAAAAGCTTGGTTAATTTCTTCTTTGGTGTTCATTACAAAAGGCCCGTATTGAATTACCGTTTCGCCAATAGGCCTTCCTTGTAACACTAATATACTTACCTCTTTGGCACCCGCCTCTAAATTTAAATCAATATCTGGCTGAACCAAAATAGCGTGGTAAGGTTTTACAATTTGATTGGCCACTTGTAGGCTCTCTCCTTCATAAAAATAAAGTGTTCTATTAATTCCCACACCTGCTTTGGGAAGGGTGAATTTTCCGCCTGCATCTATCTTGATATTGAAAACAGCTACTTCGTTTTTCTCATCTGCAGCCCAAGAATTGGGTGGCGGAATAGGAGCTTTAAGTTTATCTAATTTTCCTGCAATGATTTCGATTTTGGTGTTTTTTCCAGCTAAATCTTTGTGCAAATAATTGGGAATGTCATCTCTCCACAACATTTTAAAGTGCGGTTCTACCATTTTACTTTTCTTAGGTAGGTTCAGCCAGATTTGAAAAAGCTCTAAGGGGTTTTCTTTCTCTTTGCTTAAAAGCGGGAACATTTCTGAGTGTTGTACGCCTTTTCCGGCGGTCATCCATTGTACATCTCCATCGCCGTACCTGCCTGCCGCACCCAATGAATCTGCGTGGTCTACCAATCCTTTTCTAACCACAGTTATGGTTTCAAAACCCCTGTGTGGGTGACCCGGAAAGCCGGGAACAACTTTGCCATGGTACATTCTAAAGCCGTCTTTGATAATAAAATCATCGCCCATTTGTCGGCCCAGCATAGAAGTGCTTGGTCCCATTTGGTCGTTGCCCTTTGGAAAGCGGTCTTCGTGGTGCACACAAAACAAGAATGGGTCGGCGGTTTCCCATTGAAAGCCGAGCGGTTTAACGCTTAAAACTGGATTCATACGTTTATTTTGAAAAGCTTCTTTAAAAGATTGGGCAATATTATTTACAGGCATGGCAATACTAGCGCCAACTGCCAGCGATAATTTGCCTAAAAAACGCCTACGTGCTAATGGTTTTTCCATGGTTGCTATTGTTTGTAAATGTAACGTTATTGGGGGAAATATGTTTGTTGTATTATTGCGGAATATTATGCCACAAAACGAACACCATTCCATTATTGCCCGCGAATTGGGCCTGCCGGTTAAATCTGTTGATGCCACCATTCAATTGATAAATGATGCCTGTACCACGCCGTTTATTGCGCGTTACCGCAAGGAAATTACGGGGGCTTTAGACGAGGTTGAAATTGAAAATATACGAATAAAAAATAGCTATTTTATTGAGTTAATTAAGCGCAAAAAAACCATTTTAGATACCATTGCCGAGCAGGGTAAATTGGATGCAACACTGCAAGCAAAAATAGAATCTTGTTGGGATACGAATGTGCTAGAAGACCTGTATTTGCCTTACAAACCAAAACGTAAAACTAAGGCCAGTATGGCCAGAGAAAAGGGCTTGGAGCCGCTTGCCTTGTGGTTGTTTAAGGAGTATCCAGAAGACCCTTTTTTACAGGCCGAACGCTATGTAAAAAATGGGGTTAAAGATGCCGAGGAAGCCTTACAAGGAGCCCGCGATATAGTGGCCGAAATGATTAATGAAAATGCCGAAGTGCGCGAGCGCTTGCGTAATTTGTTTCAGAAACGCAGTGTGTTTCAAAGTAAATTGGTGAAAGCTAAAGAGGCAGAAGCGCAAAATTACAGAGATTATTTTGCCTTTGATGAACCGCTTCAAAGGTGTCCCTCGCACAGGGTTTTGGCCATGTTTAGGGGAGAAGAAGAGGGCTTTTTGCGTATAAGCATTTCGCCAGAAGAGGCTGATGCTTTAGATATTATAGCAAGGCAGGTAGTAAGGCGAAATGGTGCTAGCAGCCAGCAGTTGCAGTTGGCTGTTACAGATTCGTACAAGCGTTTATTGCTTCCTTCTTTGGAGAATGAAATTAGATCGCAAGCCAAATCTAAAGCCGATGAAGATGCCATTATGGTGTTTGCAGAAAATTTAAAACAATTGCTTTTGTCTCCGCCTTTGGGCAGCAAAAATGTTTTGGCTATAGACCCCGGATACCGCTCTGGTTGTAAAGTGGTTTGTTTAGATAAGGTAGGAAATTTATTGGCAGAAACGGTTATTTATCCGCATGAGCCGCAAAAAGAGATGGTTAAAGCCGAAGCTATTTTGCGCAAATGGGCAATACAATACCAAATAGAAGCCATTGCCATTGGTAACGGAACGGCAGGCAGGGAAACAGAAACCTTTGTGCGCGGATTACAATTGGGTTCAGACAAGGCTATTTATTTGGTGAATGAAAATGGGGCTTCGGTATACTCGGCCTCGGCTATTGCCCGTGAGGAGTTTCCAGATTATGATGTAACCGTGCGTGGCGCCGTTTCTATTGGTAGAAGGTTGATAGATCCTTTGGCAGAACTGGTTAAAATTGATCCAAAAGCCATTGGTGTGGGGCAATACCAGCATGATGTAGACCAAACAAAATTAAAAGAACGGCTAGAAACAGTGGTGCAATTGTGCGTAAACCAAGTAGGCGTAAATTTGAATACCGCCAGTAAAAGTTTGCTTACTTATGTATCTGGTTTAAATGCCCAAACAGCGCAACAAATTGTAAACTACCGCAAAGAAAATGGCTTGTTTAAGGGAAGAACAGAACTCAAAAAAGTGTCGCGTTTGGGACCGAAAGCCTTTGAACAATGTGCGGCTTTTTTAAGAATTCCGGGAGCTAAAAATGTGTTAGATAATAGTGCAGTGCATCCAGAAAGTTACGGTATTGTAAGCAATATGGCCAAAAAGCATCACTGCGCAGTTGAAGATTTAATTGCCAATGAGGCCATCAGAAAACAGGTGGTGGCCACAGATTATGTGAGCGAACAAGCAGGTTTGTTAACCGTAAATGATATCATAAAAGAATTGGCTAAACCGGGTAGAGACCCGCGCGGACCATTGGTTCAGTTTGAATTTGCCGATGTAAAAAAGCCCGAGGATTTATATGAAGGCATGGTGTTGCCCGGCATTGTTACCAATATAACGCGCTTTGGTTGCTTTGTAGATATTGGCGTAAAGCAAGATGGTATGGTGCACATTTCTCAATTGGCAGATAAGTATGTGGCTGATCCAAACACGGTGGTAAAATTGCAGCAGCAAGTAAAGGTAAAAGTGTTGGAGGTAGATTTACAAAGAAAGCGCATAAGTTTGAGTATGAAGCTATAAATTTATGCCATGGTTTTCTCTGAAAAAATCCATTCGTTTAAGCAAACGCAAACTTTACCAAAACAAAAAAAAGATATGCTACAAGTAAACGATTATATAGCTAGTTTTTCTCCAGAAGTGCAAACTATATTGAGGCAAATTAGGCAAATAATAATAGACAATGCTACTGATGTTATAGAGCAATTCAGCTATGGTATGCCCGCCTATAAACTTAACGGAAAGCCACTCGTTTATTTTGCCGCATATGAGAACCACATAGGTTTTTATGCCACACCAAGTGGCCATACAAAATTTGCCAAAGCCCTATCCAACTACAAGCAAGGCAAAGGCTCTGTGCAATTTCCTTTGGCTGAACCAATGCCGTTTGATTTAATAAAAGAAATGGTATTGTTTAGGGTAAGGGAGAATGAGGGAAGGGAAATTTGAAATGTTTGTAAGATTTAACTTAAAAAAAGATGTTTAATTGGGAGTTTTTATTCATAAACTTCCTTTCTGTGGCCAAGGTCGATTATCTCAATTAAAAGGATTTTATTAGAAATTGTGTAGATTATTCGATAATCACCAACACGAATGCGGTATCCATCTCTACCTTTAAGTTTTATATACCCTATTGGTCTCGGATTTTCGGCAAGACCAAATAGGGCTTCTTTTATATTTGAATAATAAGGTTCGCTAATTTTTTCAAGTGCCTTTATTGGTCTTTTTTTTAGCTTAATTCTAAATTTGGAAATCATTATTTTTTGATACGATTAGCTTCAATCATTTTGAAAGCTTCCTCTATATCAATCGAAGGTTCGTCAGTTTTTTTTGCTTCATCAAAAAGCTTAATGTCTTCTAACTCGTCTAATTCATCCATAATTGCTTTAAAATCCTTAATAGGAATAACCACTGAGATTTTTTTTCCAATATTATCTGTGATAAATTGAGGCGATATGGTAAGCATTTTTTCTGAAATTTAAATAGGAATAAAATTGTTCTCTTCTTATTACAAATATAAAATAAAATTTCTACAAAAAATAAACTCTTAATGCATTATATTACTTATTGGGGAAATCTCATGCTTTTTCTTGGATAGCCATAAATTCAATATTAAAATTTACCTAATCAATTATAACAAAACAAACCTTAGCTTTGTTAACAAATTATAAATCATGGATTACCACAATAAAAATTTGCCACATTTAATTGTTATTGGGGGCGGATTTGCCGGTATAGAACTGATAAAAAAGTTAAAAGGGAAACCCATTCGGGTAACTGTTTTTGATAAGAATAATTACTTTAATTTTCAACCGCTCATGTACCAAGTGGCCTCTGGTGGCTTGGGTCCGGATGCCATTGCTTACCCATTGCGCAAAATTATTGGGAGTATGCCCAATGTGGCTTTTAGAATGGCAGAAGTAAACAAAATAGATACAGTTGCTAATAAAATTGAAACAAGCATTGGTGCCTTTGAGTTTGATTATTTATGCATTGCCACAGGTGCTCAAACTAATTTTTTTGGTAATAAAGAGTTGGAGAAACATTGCATGCAGCTAAAGTCGATCCCAGATGCTTTAGATTTACGTAGCGATATATTGCAAGAATTTGAAAAGGCTTTAAATGAAAGTAATGGCAACTCCATTGAGCGTATCTTAAATTTTGTAGTAGTAGGGGGTGGTCCAACCGGAGTAGAAACAGCCGGGGCACTGGCCGAGATTAAGAAGCATGTGCTGCCTTCTGATTATAGCGAGTTAGATGCCAAGAAAATGCAGGTATATTTGGTAGAAGCAGCGCCAAGAGTTTTGTCTGCCATGAGCGAAATTTCTTCCAAAAAAGCAAAAGAGTTTTTAGAAGAATTAGACGTTCATGTTTTGTTAAATACCTCCGTACAAGCATACCAAGTTGAAACGGGTGAGTTATTGTTAAGTTCGGGTCAGACCTTAAAAACAGATACCGTTATTTGGAGTGCTGGCGTTAAAGGAAAAACCATTCCGGGCATACCAGAAAATGTATTGGCCCGCGGCAACCGTTACCAAGTAGATGCTTATAACCGAATAGAAGGCTTTAAAAATATTTTTGCCATTGGCGATATTGCCTATATGAGCACTGATAAAGCTTACCCCAACGGACACCCCATGGTGGGTACGGTTGCCCAACAACAAGGAAAGCTTTTGGCTAAAAACATATTAAATGAACTCAATAGCAAACCCATGAAACCATACACTTATCTAAACTTAGGTAGCATGGCAACGGTGGGAAGACACAAGGCGGTATTGGAGGTTTTCGGGATTAAATTACAAGGTTTCCTAGCTTGGTTGGGTTGGATGTTTTTACACTTAATGTTGCTGGTAGGCTTTAGAAGCAGGCTAATTGTGTTTACCAATTGGATGTGGAATTACTTTAGCTACCAGCGAGCCATCAGAATTATTACTAGGCCCTTTGTGCCGAAAAGTAAAGATTCCTAATTTTTTTTCTCTTCAGGCAACCATTTGTTACTTTGTGGCATTATAGCAGTAAATAAAGCTAAACGTGCAATTAAACAAAGAACATTTAAAGCTATTAAAGCAAGGTGATGCCAAAACCCAGCAATGGGTTTTTGAAACTTTGTATGCTAAAATGTTTAGGGTTTGCCTGCGGTATTTGGTGCGCACCGATGAGGCTGAAGACTGCCTCATGAAAGGCTTTATGAAGGCTTTCCAGCAATTAGATACTTTCACTTATGCGCACGAACAAAGTTTTGTTCATTGGCTAAAGCGCATTATGGTTAACGAGAGTTTAATGGCTTTGCGCAAACAACAAAATTTAAGTTTGGCAAGTATTTCAGATGAGTTGGAAGTGGGATGGGATGATGATTTTCTAGCCCATATTGCGGCTAAAGATTTGCTCGATGCATTGCTTAAATTACCCACGGGCTACCGTACTGTTTTTAATTTATTTGTGGTAGAAGGCTATACGCATCAAGAAATTGCAGCCGAGTTAAACATGAGCGAAAGTACCAGCAAATCTCAATTGTTTAAGGCCAAACAACGCTTACAATTAATTTTGTCGAAAACACAATATGGCTATGGAAAAGCAAAATAAACAGGTTCAGGATATGCTAGATTCCTTAGACGATTTACCTTTGGAAAACACCCCCAATGTGGCAAGTAAGTGGGAAATTTTAGCCATGGGTTTGCAAGGTAAAAAGCCTGCCAAAAAATCGAGCTTAATGGTATATATCATTGGTATGGCTGCTTCGTTTTTAGCTGTACTAATTTTCTTTTGGTCTGAACCTAAACAGGGTTTACCAATTGCACAAGTTGCCAATAAAATCGTGGAAAAGCCGCTGTATTTATCGCCAAGCAAGGCAATAAAAAATTCCGTTTTAAAGCCGATAAACAAGAAAAAAAATGTTGTAAAAATGAATGTTGTTGAGCCACCTGTTTTGGTTCAGGCCATAGATAGTTTTTTACCTTTAGAATCAACTAAGTTGCTTAGCAATCAAGAGCCAGTAAAAGTAAAACCGCGATATGTAGAAATAGACTTTACCAATGAGGTTTATGCGGCTAAATTTCCATCAGCCAATACAAGCGAAAAATTAGTGCAATTTCGATTTTTTAAATCTGAAATTAGCAACCCTACCAATACCCAAGGAGGATCTTCTTTACTGCAGTTTAAAACAAATTTTTAATGAATAATGAGTATGAGAATTAAAATTATTTTAGCATTGGCTTTATCTTGGTTTTGTTTGAACCAAAAGGTTTTGGCACAGGCGCAATGGTATGCAGATGTAGATTTTCCTGAGGATGTTTATTTTGATACCTTGCATATTGTTTTGCCCGGTAATGATAAAGTTTTGATATTGGGCAAAGAGTTTAAGGAGCTAAAGATTTTTGCCGACAAAGCAGAAGCTTTAAAAACAACTTTTATAGCCGATTTAAAAGCTGCTTATGCCAGCGGAAAATTATCTGCCGATGCCCAAGAAGTATATTACTTTTATAAAAATGCCGCACAGCGGAGAGTTAAGGCCGAAGCCGCAGAGTACACAGAGAAACGCGTAGATGTAGCCCAAGAGATGTTGCGCATGGATTTGTTGTTGCCCAAACACAAGTTTGTAATCCTTGATATGGAGAATAAAATGGAGTGGCAATTGTATGTAAATAATCCAGATAGTTTGGCTTTTAAATTGGAAAATACCAATATAAAACAAGCCATTGAAGTGGGTACTGCCAATAAAAAATATAGACGTCAAAGCACACAACTCTGGGTAGATACCGATAGCAGTGCTTACAGCCTACTACATTTTCAACACAAGAGGTCCTTATCGTTTTCGGTTGGACCCAGGGTTGGTTTATCCGTAATTGGGAGTAAAATTGCGCCTAATTTAGGTATTTGGGCTATGTTTCAACACCAAGGAAAATATGGTACATCGCCTTATAAATTTGGTTTAGGTTTAACCGAATATATTTTTGCAGATTTTGATGAAGGCAAAATTAGTAATTACCAAGAAACCCGTGCCATTGAGGCAATGCTTATGTTTAATACAGGCTGGCGTTCTAAAAATGCCAAATGGTTTGGCTTGCAAGGTGGAATTATTCAGAGCTCTGCAGAAAATGAATTACATAATGCCGCTAAATTTAGTG
Organism: Chitinophaga pinensis; assembly: GCA_945860865.1. GTDB lineage: Bacteria > Bacteroidota > Bacteroidia > UKL13-3 > UKL13-3 > B1. The sequence continues at coordinate 370,882 of CAMARW010000001.1, forward strand.
TTATTTCAAATGGATATGGTCCGTTCGGTTGGACGTTCGATATGATTACTACAAGAAGCAATAAATTAGTATACGGAGTAACCCTTAACTTACCATTTTAACAACAATTACCGCCTGGAGTGCATTTTGGCTGGCTATTTACTTCTGCTAAATTAATTTTCAGTTTTTCTGCAGGAATACCGCAACTATCTTGCGCTAAACAAGCCGTTGTAGTTGCATGTAAAACAAAGCTTTTGCCATTAAATGTCAAACTATATTTGCCAATCGTTTCGCCTTGGTATTCTACCTCAATTTCGCCATCTACTAAGCCCAGTTTTTCTTCAGAAAGTTGTATAATGTTTAACAGTTTTGTAGGCTTTAAACGGTGGTCTAAATCGTTAGCATTCCATAATTGAAAATTTACTTTTTGCTCGGTTCTAATTACCCCGCCACAATCAATAAAATGTTTTTGAACAGAACCCACCTCCGTAACATGAAAATGATCGGGAACACTGTTGCCATTATCCAAAACAAAAGCCACATTTTCTAACTGTGGTAAAATGGTCTTTATCTCTGCTAATCTCATATTATTATTTTAAATCTCAAATCCAAAATCTCAAATCCCAAATTTCAAAACTCAACAACAGCTATTTTTATTAGCTTCTAATTGTTGGCTTATGTTATCAAAATACAATGCTAAGTGATGAATGGCTTTGTCTTCTATGCAATAACAAATTGCGCTTCCGCTTATTTTACCTTTGATTATACCTGCCTTTTTTAGCTCTTTTAAGTGCTGTGAAATGGTTGCCTGTGCCAATGGCAATACGTTTACAATGTCTCCACATATGCAGGTTTTCACCTGCAATAAATGCCCAATAATAGCAATGCGTGCTGGGTGCCCCATGGCTTTAAACATATTGGCCATTTGGTTCTGTTCTTCACTAAAATATTCTGTTTTGCTGTAACCCATATATGTATTTATATCGCAATATAACGATAATTGGGTTGATAACAAGTTTAATATCTATTTTAGCCGCTTTATTTGAAAAGTTTGCAACATGAAACAAAAGTTTTTATTACTCACCTCTGTGCTTTTACTATTTTTTGCGGGTATTGGATCGGCCCAGCCATTAACGCAAACGGTTAGGGGAACTATACTTGATAAAGAAACGCAGGAGCCGCTTATTGGCGCAACGGTGCAATTAAAAACGGCCGATGGAAAAGTTTTGGGTACCAGCACAGATGCTTTGGGTAAGTTTAAAATCTTGGGTGTTCCGCTGGGCAGGGTAAGCATGCAAATGAGTTACGTGGGTTACGAGTCTTTACCATTGTCTGATGTTTTGGTGCATTCTGCTAAAGAAGTTGTTTTACAAATTGTAATGGTAGAAAAAGCGCTGGCTGTTAAAGAGGTTTTGGTTCAGGCTAATAAAGATAAAGCGCGTTTAAACAATGAATTGGTTTTGGTAAGCGGCAGAAGTTTTTCGGTAGACCAAGTAAACAGGTATGCGGGTGGGTTTAACGACCCCAGTAGAATGGCAGCCAATTTTGCGGGTGTGGCCGGTGGGGGAAACGACCAACGCAATGATATTGTAATTAGGGGAAATTCTCCTTTGGGTTTGTTGTGGCGTTTAGAGGGTGCAGATATTCCTAATCCCAATCACTTTGGTAGTCAGGGTGCCAATGGTGGTCCGGTTAGTATTATAAACACCAATATGCTTTCTAATTCCGATTTTTTAACGGGTGCTTTTCCGGCAGAATATGGCAATGCCCAAGCGGGTGTGTTCGACTTAAAATTGCGCAATGGTAATAATGAAAAACGCGAATTTATTGGTCAGGTTGGCTTTGGCGGTTTAGAACTTTTAGCTGAAGGTCCGATACAAAAATCAAAGGGATCTTCTTTCATGATGAGTTACCGTTACAGTACCCTAAGTTTGTTTAGTGCCGTTGGGATAAAATTTGGTAATGCGGGCATTCCCAATTACCAAGATGTTAGTTTTAAGTTTCATTTTCCACAAACTAAGTTAGGTTCTTGGAGCTTTTTTGGCATAGGTGGCAACAGTAATACCCAATTATTAGATAGTAAAAAGGAAGGCGCCGAGCGTCAAAATATCGGTTTTGCCCAAGATATAGATTTTGGTTCAGCCATGGGCGTAGTGGGTGTTACAAATGTTTTTAGATTGGGCACTAAGGCCTTTGTTAAAACTATTGTTTCTGGTTCTGGAGAAACCAATACGGTAAGGGTGGATTCTTTAAGTAGAAACAATGTGCCTTTTTATTTATTGGGAAGATCTACCGCCAATGTGAGGCAAAGTATGCACAGTTTTATAAACTATAAACGCAATGCCCAGCAAAGCATAAAAGCAGGTTTCATTTTAAACCGTTTAAGTGGCAGTATGTACGATAGCATTTGGTTAAACCCATTACAAAATTATTTTAGTAGATTATCTTTTAATGAACACAGTTTTTTAAGTCAGGCTTACCTTAACTACAACCACAGATTGGGTGCAAGATTAAGCGTTAATGCCGGTTTGCACCTCAGTTATTTGCATTTAAACAATACACATGGGTTTGATCCAAGGGCAAGTATACGGTATCAATTAAATGCCAATCATACCCTATCTTTTGGCTATGGTAAGCACAGTCAGATACAACCTTTATTAACCTATTTTACCCGAACATTAGTAGATACCGCTAAACAGGTTTATGCCAATACCAATAAAGATTTGGCCATGAGCAATGCGCATCATTTTGTGTTGGGATACGATTGGATGCTGGGTTCGCAAACACGATTAAAGTTTGAAAGCTATTACCAAAGATTGGATAATTTGCCAGTAACACAAAATGCATCTTCGTTTTCAACCCTCAATTTTGGGGCAGATTTTGTGCCTGTTTATGCAGATAGTTTGCGCAATGGCGGCAAAGGGTATAACTATGGCTTAGAGATAACCTTAGAGCGTTTTATGAGTAAGGGATTATACTATTTACTTACAGGTAGTTTTTACCAAAGTAAATACCAAGCCAGCGATTTGGTTTGGCGCAATACAGCCTTTAATGGAAACTTTGTAGTAAACGGATTAATAGGGAAAGAATGGCAAGTGGGTAAATCAAAAAACAACGTGCTGGGTGCCAATATAAAAGTGGTTTACAGCGGTGGCAGAAGGTTTATTCCCATAGATGAGATTGCCTCAAAGGCAAGTGGAGGTGTGGTTTTTAAAGAAAATTTGGCTTACCAAAACAGGTTGCCCGATTTTTTTAGAACCGATTTTAAAATAAGTTTCAGGCAAAATGCCAAACGTTTCACGCAAGAATTTGCCATCGAAATCCAAAATATTTTTAACACGCAAAATGTGCTGAACCAAATCTGGAACCCCGCAACCGGAAGCATGCAAACAAATTACCAGATTGGATTTTTCCCTGTGCCGTTTTATCGGATTTATTTTTAGAATCTAGAGTCCAGAGTCCAGAATCCAGAATCCAGACTTTTTAGAAACGAGAAGCGAGAGAGGAGATTTTTGAATCTAGTTTATATTTTCCTTCTACTTGCAAAATGACTAAGTTTAATTCAAAATGCCAGAAGCCAGCTGCTAGAAGCTAGCAGCTAAAAACGAAGTAGTGGGCCCACCTGGAATCGAACCAGGCACCTACTGATTATGAGTCAGTTGCTCTAACCGAATGAGCTATAGGCCCTGCTAACTGCTTAGCGAGGCGCAAAAATAATCTTTTTGTTAAATTGTACAAGACTTTTTTAAAAGAGTTTGGAGGCCCGTTATGATTTAAGTTTTGAAATACTCTAGGTATGCCTTAATATTGACCAAGTTTAAATAGTACAGTAAACTCACTTACTTATGATTAGTTGGTTCGAAATACCGGTTTTAGATATTCACCGTGCCATGGAATTTTACCGTAAATTCTTGGAAGCAAATATCAATTTTCAGGATGCAGGCGATTTTAAGATGGCTATTTTAGGTGGCCAACAAGGCGCCTTAATTCAGCATAATGCCTACAAACCAAGTTTTGCAGGTGTGTTGGTTTATATCCATTGTCATTTGCCTATACAAGAACAAATGGCATTGGCAGAAAGCTCAGGAGGTAAAATATTACGTCCGGCTGCACTCATTAGCGAAGATTTTGGTTATACTGGAATCATTGAAGATAGCGAGGGCAACCGCATTGGGCTGCACGGCAGAAACTAAATCACTATGCCAAAGTTTAAGTGGTATTATCCCATTTTAGCGATACCGTTTTACTTGGTATCGCTCATGCCCATGTTTTTGTTGCACGGCTTGTCAGACCTGGCTCGCTTTTTATTTTTTAGCGTTTTTAATTACCGCAAGGAAGTGGTTTTTACCAACCTTAAAAATGCTTTTCCAGACAAAGACGAAGCTTGGATAAAGCAAACCGCGTATGCTTTTTATCAAAATTTGTTTGATACCATTATAGAAACCATAGCCATGGCATCTGTAAGTAAGAAATTTTATAAAAAGCATATTCGTATACACAATTTAGATCTTTTAAACAGCTTAAACCAAAGGCCATTTATTTTGGTTTGCGGACATTTAGCTAATTGGGAGTGGGCCGGACAAGGTTTGCACCAAACAGGTACGCAAGTAGATGTATTGTATCATCCTTTAAGTAGTAAATGGTTTAATTGGTTTATGTATTTTATACGTTCGCGTTTTGGAATACACCCAATACCGATGCAGCATACCTTGAAAGAAATGCTAAATCGGAAAGAAATTCCCTCAGCCATTACTTTTATTGCCGATCAAACTGCTGGTCCAGACGCTTGCCATTGGATGACATTCTTGAACCAAGATACCCCCGTTTTTTTGGGGGTAGAAAAGATGGCACAAAAGCTTAATTACCCCATTGTTTATGGCGATATGTACAGGAGCAAGCGCGGGTATTACGATGTGTATTTCAAATTAATTACGCTTGAACCCAAAAGTTTAAAGCCATTTGAAATTACTGAATTGCATACAAAAATGCTTGAAGAAAGTATTATAAAAAAACCTGAAGATTGGCTTTGGAGTCATAAGCGTTGGAAACATAAACGTAAATAAACCATGAAAAATCAAACTAATTGGAAACTGTATAAAAGCATTTCGTTTTGTTGGATAATGCTATGCCTATTTGCTTGTAAAACCAAAGAAAAAGCTCAATTTTTGGTTGTAGGAAACCTGTTGAGTGTTACAGATAGTTTGTTGCCTCATGAAGCCATGGTTATTAAAGATGGTAAAGTGGCGGCCCTTGGTTCGGCCAAAGATTTACTACAGCAGTTTGAAGTAGATTCTCAATTACATTTTGATGGTAAATTTATTTATCCTGGATTAATAGATGCCCATTGTCATTTTTACGGATTAGGTATGTTTGCGCAAAGAGTAGATTTAAGCGGAACCCAATCTTTTGAAGAAGTAGTAGCGCGCTGCCAAGCTTTTGTGGGGAGTTCGCCACGCAGTTTTTTATTGGGTAGGGGTTGGGATCAAACCAAATGGCTTAGCAAAGAATTTCCTAGCAATGCGTTATTAAATGCCGCCTTTCCAGATTATCCGGTATTGCTCAAACGCGTAGATGGTCATGCCGCTATAGCCAATGATGTTGCCTTGAAAATGGCAAATATAACCACTAGCAGCAAGGTTTCTGGCGGTTCATTTTTGCAGATAAATGGAAAGCTAAGTGGCGTATTAATTGATAATGCGGTAGATTTAGTCGAGGCTATTTTGCCAAAGCCAACCAATAATGAAATTAGTGCTGCGCTCTTGCATGCGCAAGATTTATGTTTGGACTACGGACTAACCGCGGTAACCGATGCAGGTTTAGATACAGAAATTATTTGGCTAATAGATTCATTGCAACAAGCGGGTAGTTTAAAGATTAAAATAAATGCCATGGTAAGTTTAACAGACGATAATTTGGCTTACTGGCTGAACCGAGGTGTTTTTAATAGCGATAGATTGCAGGTTAATAGTTTTAAAATGTATGGCGATGGTGCGCTTGGTTCTAGGGGTGCTTGCTTATTAAAACATTACCACGATAAACCCGATGAACAAGGATTTCTACTAACGCAATTGCCGGCTATGGAGCGTTATATTAGGAAAATTGCTGCTTCTCCTTTTCAATTAAATACGCATGCGATTGGCGATTCTACCAACAGAATATTGTTAAATTTGTATAAATCTGCCTTGGAGGGCAAGCCCGATAGGCGCTGGCGAATAGAACATGCCCAAGTGGTAGATATGACCGATTTTAATTTATTTAAAGAAGCCAATGTGATTCCTTCTGTGCAACCAACGCATGCAACCAGTGATATGTATTGGGCGCAAGAGCGGTTGGGTTTGGAGCGCATGAAAGGAGCGTATGCCTACCAAACTTTATTACAACAAAATGGCTGGATACCATTGGGTACAGATTTTCCGGTAGAGCAAGTTTCTCCGTTCTTTACTTTTTTTGCCGCTGTTGCCAGAACAGATGCAAACAATTTTCCTGCGGGTGGTTTTATGAAAGAAGAGGCCTTAACGCGCGAGCAAGCTATCAAAGGCATGACCTATTGGGCAGCAAAAGCGGCCTTTCAAGAAAAAAGTATGGGAACTTTAACAATTGGTTCGGCAGCAGATTTTGTAGTGCTTGAACAATCTTTCGCCTCAGGCAATTTACACCAAATTAGAAACCAGAAAGCACTTTTTACTTTCATTAATGGCGCGCAAGTAAAATAAAACCTTCTGATTGCTTGCTAGTTAATCTTGCAATAAATAATTTGTTTTAACATTAAATGTATATACATATAAATTTGTGTCTGTAAATGATACTAGAAAAAGCCATACAACAAACTAAATTTAAGAACGCAAATCATAAGGTAATTCTGAATTTGGTTTACACTGCCGGTTTGGTTCAGGCCGAGCAGGCTAGGTTTTTTAAGCAGTATGATCTATCGCCACAACAATACAATGTATTGCGCATCTTAAGAGGTCAGCATCCTAATCCGGTTTGTGTAGGTTTGGTTCAGGAAAGAATGTTAGATCAAATGAGTAACGCTTCTCGATTGATAGAGAAATTAAAGTTGAAAAATTTACTTACACGTAAAGAATGCAAAGAGGATAGAAGGCAAGTAGATGTAGCGATAACTAAAGACGGACTTGATTTGTTAACTGAGATAGATAAAGAGTTCGACAAATTTGAGGCCTATATTAATTGCTTAGATACCCAAGAGGCAAGCGAGTTAAATGCCTTATTAGATAAATTAGCCAACCAATTTTAAAACAAAATAAATAAAAAAAACATGAAAAATTTGATCTTATCATTAGCCATTGCAGGTCTGGGTTTATCTGCAAATGCTACAAGTCCGGCTCCTAAAGCCGCAACAGTTTTTAACGTAGATGCAGCCGCTTCTACTTTTAAATGGCATGCAACCAAAGTAACTGGTCAGCATTACGGTGTAGCTAAGTTCTCTAAAGGTACCATTACTACTGATGGCAAATCGCTAAAGGCAGCAGAAATTATTGTAGACATGAACACCATTGATGCAACAGATTTAACAGGTGAATACCATGATAAATTGGTTGGTCATTTAAAAGGTGATGATTTCTTCTCGGTAGAAAAGCATGGTGCAGCTGTTATTAAAGTAAAATCTGCTACTGCCATTAAGCCTAGTAAAACTTCTGCAAATAACTATAGTGTTGTTGCCGATTTAACTATCAAAGGTATTACACAAGAAGTTACTTTTCCTGCCTTGGTTGTAATCTCAGACAAGCAAGTAGTAGTAAATGCAGATTTCATGGTAAACCGTGCTAAATTTGATATCCGTTACGGTTCTAGCAGCTTTTTTGAAGGCTTAGGCGATAAAGCCATTGCTGATGAATTTAACGTAAAAGTGCGCGTAGTAGCTGCTAAATAAATAATTAAAAACAATTAATAAAAAACGCCCGGTGTAATACTACATCGGGCGTTTTTTGTTAGTTTATAGGTTAAACTAAAACATTTAATTTCTTAAATTACTAAGCAGCTGAACCAATATTTTTTAAGTGTAATAAATGTGATCTTAATGCACTTGCTACCGATGGGAATTCATTGTAATTGATATTAAATTCTTTACAGGTATTTATTAAAATTTTATTGAGTTCTGGGTAGTGTACATGACTAATTTTAGGGAATAAATGATGTTCTACTTGGAAATTTAAACCACCCAATAACCAGCTTACTGTTTTGTTTTTAGTAGCAAAATTAAAGGTGGTGTTTAATTGATGCACGGCCCATTCTGTTTCAATTTTAGTGTCTTGGCCATGCGTATCTATGAATGGCGCTTCTTCTACCACGTGTGCTAATTGAAACACCACTGCAATCACTATTCCGGTTACAAAAACTATTACCGTGTAACCAATAAGGGTGTTTATTACACCTGCAAAAAAGAATGGAAGGATTAAAAATAAACCTACATACCCAATTTTAGTTAACCAAAAGGCGATATGCTCTGAGGATTTCATTTTACGGATAGGCGTAAAGTCTGAAATTTTACCTGAGAAATACTTTTTAAAATCGTTTAAAAAAATCCAGAATAAATAGGTCATGCCATACAATAACAGACTATAAATATGCTGAAAACGGTTGAACCAATATCCCTTTTGATCGCGGTGAACACGAATAAATGGTTTGATGTCTATGTCATCATCCATACCTTCGATGTTGGTATACGAATGGTGATTTATATTGTGTTTAAGTTTCCACATAAAGCTAGAGCCACCTAACATATTGAGTGAGTAGCTCATCATATCGTTCACCCATTTTTTAGAGCTGTAACTTCCATGTGCGCCATCATGCATTATATTAAAACCAATGGCGGCCATATCTAAGCCCATTATGGCGCAAATTCCCAAACTAATCCAATTAGATGCTGGCGTAAAAAACACCAAAACAGTATAGCATGCCACCAAGATGCTAAGTAGAACAGCTGTTTTAAAATATAGCTGAAAATTGCCGGTATAGTTTATTTTTTTTTCTTGAAAATAATGATCTACACGGTTACGCAAAGTGTTAAAAAATAATGCGTTACTATTGTTAAATTTTATTTTTGTCATGGTAATTTAAATACTGGCGTGCAAGATATTTAATTCTTAGAGATTCTGAACTGATTAGAATTAGGTTTTAAAAATATTACACAAATATGCCATTTTTTGCGCATCTTCGAAGTCAAATTTGTGCGGCAAGTGAGATTTCAAGATGAACAAAGTATTAAGGATTTAATCAATCAATTGGTAGATCAAAATAAGTTAAAGCCCAAATTATTGGAAGCAAAACTCATAGCCGAGTGGCCGCGAATTATAGGCGAGCCCATTGCCAAATACACAGAAAAAATTCAGATATACAAAGGCAAAGTAACGCTAACCATTAGTTCTCCTGCCCTTAGAAATGAATTAAACTACCAGCGAAAAGCATTGGCAGATTTAATTAACAAAGAATTAAATTGCGATTTTATAGAGGATGTGGTGATAAGGTAGGTTTAATTTTGCGGTCCATCCTTCTTAAGTATATTTTTAACTTAATCCGAGTTTAGTATTAAAATACAAGATTCTGCTTTTTGAGATCGGGTATTTTAGGAAGGTAAAGTTGGAATACCTAAAAATGCTTTTATTTGCAATATAAATAGCAATAAAATGGCCAAGCAATTAATAGAATGTGTTCCCAATTTTAGTGAGGGAAATGATTTGCAAATTATTAAGCAAATTACAGATGTGATAGAAAGTGTAGAAGGGGTAATGTTGTTAGATGTAGACCCAGGAAAAGCCACCAATAGAACCGTGGTAACTTTTGTGGGAGAGCCCAAGGCCGTTATTGAAGCGGCTTATTTGGCCATTAAAAAGGCCTCAGAAATTATTGATATGCGCAAACACAAAGGCGAGCATCCACGCATGGGCGCTACCGATGTTTGTCCACTTATCCCAGTTAGTGGCATTAGCATGGAAGAAACAGCAGCTTATGCTGTTAATCTGGCGCAGAGGGTTGGTTCAGACCTGCAGATACCTGTTTATTTATACGAATATGCACAGCCAAATGCAGCGCGAAATAACCTTTCTATTATACGCGGTGGTGAGTATGAGGGCTTTTTTGATAAGGTAAAATTACCTGAGTGGAAACCCGATTTTGGTCCGGCTATAATGAATGAGCGCGCGGGTGCTACTGTTATTGGTGCACGCGATTTCTTGATTGCTTATAATGTAAATCTCAATACAAAATCGGTTCGCTTAGCCAACTCTGTGGCTTTTGATGTACGCGAGGCTGGTAGGGTAAAGAGAGAAGGAAACCCAATAACCGGTAAAGTGGTGAAAGATGCCGAAGGGAATGATGTGCGCATACCGGGAACCCTAAAGGCTTGCAAGGCCATTGGTTGGTATATAGAAGAGTATGGTATTGCACAAATTAGCATGAACCTTACCAATTATAAAATTACATCGGTACACATGGCCTTTGATGAGGTTTGTAAAAGTGCCGAGCGCCGCGGCATGCGCGTAACAGGTTCTGAGTTGGTGGGATTAATTCCTTTAGATGCCATGCTAGCGGCTGGTAGGCATTACCTGCAAAAACAAAACCGTTCGTTGGGTGTAAGCGAAGCAGAATTGATAGAAATAGCCATAAAATCTTTGGGCTTAAATGAGCTTACGCCATTCGACCCACAGCAAAAAATCATTGAATACAAGCTACAACAAGCTTCGCAAGCGCGCTTAATAAAAATGAACTTGGTAGCTTTCGCCAACGAAACTGCCAGTGAAAGTCCGGCCCCAGGAGGCGGTTCTATTAGCGCCTACGTAGGCAGTTTAGGTGTTGCTTTGGGCACTATGGTGGCCAATTTAAGTGCAGGCAAAAGAGGTTGGGAAGACCAATTTACTTTCTTTAGCGATTGGGCTCAAAAAGGTCAGGCTATAAAAGATAAATTGCTTGCAGCAGTGGATGAAGATACCGCTGCATTTAATAAAATTATGGAGGCATTTGGTTTGCCAAAAAATACCGCAGAAGAAAAGTTGGTTCGAACCGAAGCCATTGAAAATGCTACCAAATACGCCTGTGAAGTACCTTTTGCCGTAATGCAAACATCCTATGATTCTTTGGAAATGCTTAGCCTAATGGTAGAAAAAGGCAATCAAAATTCTATTACAGATGCAGGGGTTGGCGTATTGTGCGTTAAAACAGCTGTACGTGGTGCGTATTTTAATGTAATGATAAACGCTAAAGGATTAAAAGACCAGGCTTTTGCCCAAGAAATTACCCATAGAGCAAAAGCTTTATTGGCAAAAAATCACCAAGAATCTGATAGAATTTTGGCCTTGGTAGAAGCGGCTTTAGTATAATTTTTTTTGGTTTTAACCTATGAAAACTATCGTAAAAAAAGCCATTGGATTGATATTAATGATTGCCGCGCCCCTTATAAGTGGGCGGGCATTTTATGAATATGTTTCTATTAAGTTTTTAAACCAGAAGCCAAGTTTTCCGTTTGGTAAATCAATTATGGAAAGCACCCAAGTAAGTGATATTGCCTACTTGGCCAATTATGAAAATCAGTTACTAACCATAGGATTTATTTTTTTAGGCGTGGCCGCATTGGCTTATGTAAGCATGCTCATTCGCGCTTTTATAAACTTAGTTTGGCTGGCTTTGCTAATTGGAGTAGGGTTTTACTTGAGTAAGATGATCTAATTTTGGTATAAATATGACCAATTTAATTTAGTATAAATCTAAATTAAAACGATTTCAAACCATTCTCTATTAAAGTGTTTATAAGCATATAAATTCGTTGCAGCAATAAATTAATTAAACACCATGAATAGAAAGAACTTTTTAAAATCGATGGCGCTAGGCGCAGCCTCAACCAGTATTTTAGTAGCAGCTTGTGGCGGTGATGCGCCAAAAACAGAAACTACCACTGCACCAGTAGAAACACCTGAAGAGGTTCCAGCAGAAACTGCACCAGCTGCCACAGCAGATTGTAACGATTTAAGCGGATTAACAGAAGCTGAAATCAAACAAAGAGAAGCAGTTGCTTATGTTACTGTTTCTACAGATGCCGAAAAAAATTGCGGAAATTGCCGTTTTATGCAAGAAGGTACCCAAGCAAATGGTTGCAACGGTTGTCAATTATTTAAAGGTCCAGTTGTACCAGAAGGAAATTGTAAATCTTGGTTTAAGAAGGACGCTTAAAGCTTCTAGCATCTAGCTTTTTCCTTAGTAGAATGATTTTGGTCGATAGACCATAGACCATAGACCATAGTTTTTGGGTTTTTAGACCATTGGTCTATTTATAAAAGAGGGGATAGTACTTTGCATTATCCCCTCTTTTTTTGGCCTGGCGGAAGCTGCCTCTTGCAGCCGGCCTCTAACGAATTTATTCGTGACAATACTCCTACCCGCCGCAGGCAAAGTTAATTCGTGCATCCGTGGCAATACTATTCGTGCATTCGTGGCAAAAATTTATTCGTGACAATACTCCTGCCCGCCGCAGGCAAAATTAATTCGTGCATCCGTGGCAATACTATTCGTGACAATACTCCTACCCGCCGCAGGCAAAATTAATTCGTGCATCCGTGGCGATACTATTCGTGCATTCGTGGCAATACCCTGCCGTTGGTTTAATACTGAATTTATTTTGCAGCTACGGGCTTACTAACGGTTACAAACTGCGGGTAAAAAATATCCATGGCCGTGAACAAAAACAGTATATTATAGAGATACGGTTTGATAGATTTAGTCCTATTAATGCCTTTGTGAAGAATAATTTCGAACCCCAAATCGCGATACATTCTTTGAATGCTTTTAGAAGTGAAAAAACGCAGGTGAGTAAAATCTAAGATGCCCGATTCTTGGTATTTGAAATCCTGCTTACACACAATTTCGATAAGCGCCTTATGATACCTAATATTGGGAATAGAACTTATGATTACCCCCGTTGGCTTAAGTTTAGATTGGAGCATTTTTAAAACCTCATTGGGGTTGCTTAAATGTTCTAAAACATCGTTTAAATAAATAGCATCAAAATAGTGGTTTGGCAGTTGCAGAATAAGCTTTTCGCAAGGGCCTACCAATACTTTATGCATAATTTCTGCGGCTTTTTCAGCTTCAGATTCCATCAATTCAATGCCCCAAGTTTCTAAGCCATATTGGTCTTTAAGCACTGCCGATAATGCACCATTTCCACAGCCAATATCTAGCACCGTTTGGATGTTAGCTGGCAAAAAATCTAACATTTCTTTTCGGTATGCTTGGTAATAACCTGCTGGTTTATTTTCGTAATTCATGTTGTTTTTTTGTTTAAACTTAAAATCGAAACTATACAATTTTTGCAAAAAAAGAAAGTTTGCCAACAATCCTTATCTTGCAGCCATGCAGGAAAAGAAATTATTTTTATTAGATGGTATGGCTCTGGTTTATAGGGCCTATTTTGCTTTTAGCCAAAACCCAAGGGTTACAAGTTATGGTTTTAATACCTCTGCTGTTTTTGGATACGTAACTACTCTTTTAGATTTGCTTAAAAGAGAAAAGCCTACCCATATTGGGGTTTCTTTTGATACCTCTGAACCTACAGCCCGACACATAGAATTTGAAGCTTATAAAGCACATAGGGAAGAAATGCCAGAAGGAATTTCTAGCGCGCTTCCCTATATTTATGAAGTAACGAAAGCCCTTAAAATACCTTTGCTTATAAGGCCAGGTTATGAGGCAGATGACGTTATAGGAACGCTTGCCAAAAAGGCTAAAATGGCCGGTTTTAAGGTGTTTATGATGACACCCGACAAAGATTTTGCGCAGTTGGTAGAAGAGGATATTTATATTTACAAGCCTGCCAGAATGGGCAATGATATTGAAATTATGGGCGTGCCTGAGGTGCTAAAAAAATGGGAAATTACCGACGTAAATCAAGTAATTGATATTTTAGGTTTGTGGGGCGATGCGGTAGATAATATCCCGGGTGTACCCGGTGTGGGAGAAAAAACGGCGAAACTATTGGTTCAGAAATATGGTAGCATGGAGGGATTGTACGAACATACCCACGAGCTAAAAGGTAAGCAAAAGGAGAATGTAGAAAATAACCGCGAACAAGCTTTTTTATCAAAGCGCTTGGCAACTATAGATATTAATGTGCCCATTGATTTTGATGAACATGATTTAATATTAGACCCTCCCGATAAAGAAGCTACCGAAAAATTGTTTGCCGAGTTGGAGTTTAAAACCCTGCTAAGGCGGGTTTTTCCAGATGCTACTCCAGCTGCAGAATCTGCACCTGTTGCCAAAATGCAGAAAGCCACAGGTGGCTTTGATTTGTTTAACCAAGGTGCCGTTGCGGGTCAGCCAAAACCCGCCGAAAATGTGCTGGATACGGCTGTAGAAAATGAAGAACCAGCCATAAAAAGAGAAAATATTCTTACCACCCCACATCAATATGAATTACTGCAAACAGAGGAGGAGATTTCGCAGGCCATAGCTTTACTATTAGCGCAATCTGAGGTGTGTTTTGATACAGAAACTTCTCAATTAGAAAGTACCCAAGCAGATATCGTGGGACTCTCTTTAGCGTATAAAAATCACCATGCTTATTATGTTCCCTTTCCTGTAGATTTTGAGCAAGCAAAGGCTTTGTTAAAGCGGTTTGAACCTATTTTTTTGAGTGAGCAAATAGTGAAAATTGGGCAGAATGTAAAGTATGATTTGAATATCCTAAAGCGTTATGGATTTACCCTACAAGGACCTGTTTTTGATACCATGTTGGCGCATTATTTGATTGAGCCAGATTTACGACATGGTATGGATTTTTTAAGCGGTATTTACCTCAATTATGAGCCGGTTAGTATAGAAGAGTTGATTGGCAAAAAGGGTAAAAATCAATTGAGCATGCGCGATGTTGCTTTAGATAAAATTAAAGAGTATGCCTCAGAAGACGCAGATATAACCCTGCAGTTAAAAGAAAAATTAAGTCCTGAATTAATATCACATGATGCCGAAAAATTGTTCTATGAAATGGAAATTCCGCTCATAGATGTGCTTAGTGATATCGAAATTGCCGGTATAAAAGTAAACGAATCTTTCTTAAATGATTATTCCAAAGAGCTAGAAACCGAGTTGGTTCAGCTCGAAAAAGATATTATTGCCTTGGCAGGCATGACTTTTAATATTTCTTCGCCTAAGCAATTGGGAGAGGTTTTGTTTGATCATTTAAAATTAGACCCCAAGGCCAAAAAGACCAAAACGGGGCAATACCAGACTGGCGAGGATGTGCTATTGGGATTGGGTGAGCATGAAATTATACAAAAGATATTATTGGTAAGGCAGTTTCAAAAACTAAAATCTACCTATGTAGATGCGCTGCCAACCATGATTAATCCGTTAACGGGGCGGGTGCATACATCATTTAACCAGGCAGTTGCCGCAACCGGCCGATTGAGTTCTACCAATCCCAATTTGCAGAATATTCCTATTAAAACAGATAAAGGAAAAGAAGTACGCAAAGCATTTATTCCACGCAACGAAAACTATGTATTGTTAAGTGCAGATTATTCTCAAATTGAATTGCGCATTATAGCGTCTGTGGCCAAAGAGGAAGCCATGATAGAGGCTTTTAAGAACAAACAAGATATCCATCAAGCTACCGCAGCCAAGGTGTTTGGTAAACCAATTGAGGAAGTTACACCCGATGAAAGAAGGCGCGCCAAAGCGGTAAATTTTGGAATTATTTACGGACAATCAGCGTTTGGGTTAAGTCAGAACCTAGGCATAGGCAGAAAAGAAGCAGCGCAAATTATAGAAGATTATTTTAAAGCCTATCCAGGTATTAAAACCTATATGGATACTACTATTAATTTTGCCAAGGAGCATGGTTATGTAGCAACTTTAATGGGCAGAAGAAGGTATTTGCGCGATATAAACTCGGGTAATTTTACCGTGAGAGGCTTTGCCGAACGCAATGCCATCAACGCGCCCATACAAGGTAGCGCAGCAGATATGATAAAGTTGGCTATGATTAAAATTCATAAAGCATTGAAAGATCCTGCAAACGGAATTGTGCATTCTAAAATGATTTTGCAAGTACATGATGAATTGGTTTTTGATGCCCACAAAGACGAGGTAGAAGCTTTGAAAAAATTGGTGCTTTACAACATGGAAACCGCCATGGAATTGTTAACTCCCGTTGTGGCCGAGGTTGGTATTGGCAATAATTGGTTAGAGGCGCATTAGTCTTACTTAATGATTCATGCTAAGGAAATTTAATTTTATTTGGGGAGCCCTGCTGACTATAATATTGTTTATTGTTAGTATAAACAACTATATAGGCAATACAGATTTAACCATACAGGCCGACGGAATTGGGTATTACGATTACCTACCCGCCACATTTATTTACCATGATTTATACCGCATAAACGATTCTAGCGGCAAACTCAATGCGAGAGTATCGCAACAAAAAGGCGCCTATGTAGAAACAGAAAACGGAAATTGGGTAAATAAATATGCGCCAGGTACGGCTGTGCTTCAATTGCCCTTTTTTCTGTATACACATTTTTGCATAAGCGAGCCAATAGAGGGTAAATTGGGATATCAATTGCCCTATCAAAAAAGTGTTTTTTATGCTGCTTTGTTTTACCTTTTTCTAGCTTTGGTTTTTATTCATTTATTGCTTAAAACTTATGCTATTCCATCATGGATAATTGTTTTTTTGCAGCTGCTACTTGCGCTGGCAACCGGTGTTACGCATTATGCCAATGTAGAAGCAAGTTTTAGTCATGTTTATTCTTTATTTGCCATAACCGCCTTCCTATATTTTGCTCGTAAATTTTTTATAGAAAGGCAATATCCGTTCTTTTTATGGGCTAGTTTCTTTTTCGGTTTGATCCTAATTTTACGACCCGTAAATGGTATAATTTTGGCTGCTGTTCCTTTTGTAGCAGTTACTTTTGATCAGGTAAGTGAGGGTTTTAAATATTTGTATAAAAAATACCTTGTAGCACTTGCCGGGTTGTTTATTGTATTCTTGTTTGCAGGCTTTTTATCCTTGGTTTGGTATATGCAATGCGAGCAATGGGTACTCAATACCTACCAAAATGAAGAAGGATTTTATTTTTTGAATCCCCAAATATTCAATATTCTATTCTCCTACAAAAAGGGATTATTTGTTTATACGCCGGTTCTTCTTTTAGCTTTTTTAGCTTTATTTACCTGGATTAAAAACAGGCAATTTTATGCCCTATTTACTTGGCTCGGATTCTTTATATTTCTAACATATATATTGTCTTCTTGGTGGAGTTGGTTTTATGGATGCAGTTATGGTTTAAGGGCCTACATCGATTTCTATGCTGTGTTCTTTATACCCATTGCCATAGTAATGCAGCAAACAAAAAAATGGATGCGCATAGGTGTCATTATTTTTGGGGTGACTTGTGTATATTTAAATTTGGTTCAGACATACCAATACAAAGAATATATTTTGCACTGGATAGAGATGGATAAGGAAGCTTATTGGAAAGTGTTTGGTAAAACTGATAGTAAATACAAAGGGATATTATGGAAACGAACATACAATTTAGAAGGATATACCCAAAGCAAGGAGATGTTTTTTGCTAATAATTATGATTCCGTGATGCGTATTTATTCTCAAGAAATTCCATTTTTTGAAAGGGTATCTTTAGTAGAAATTAAGTTTCAATCTAATTTTAGAGAGGCAAGTAACTTGCAGGTAGGTTTAAAATTATTGTCGCAGGAAGACAGCCTTTATTATTATGATCACTCATTGCCAATTATTCATTTTTTAGATCCAAAAATAGGCGAGTATGGTACTTGGCAAAATGGATCTTATTTCTTTGAAATTCCAAAATCGCCCTCCCAATTAAACACTCAAATAGAGCTGTTGTTTAAAAATAAAAACGAGGCAGATACACTGAGTAACTTAGCCTTAAAATTTTATTATAAAACCCAATAAAAAAAGCCTACTCAAAATTTGAGTAGGCTTTTAATTTTATTCCATTTAGCTATTATACAATAGTGCTACTTAGCAAAGTTAACTGAACGTTTTTCTCTGATTACAGTAATTTTAATCTGACCTGGGTAGGTCATTTCTTTCTGAATGCGTTGTGATAAATCAATACTCATTATATCTGCTTGTTCATCGCTAACTTTCTCGCTTTCTACCATTACGCGCAGTTCTCTACCCGCTTGAATAGCGAATGCTTTTTCCACGCCATTATAGCTTAGCGCTATGTTTTCTAGCGTTTTTAAACGCTTCATGTAATTTTCTGTATCTTCTCTGCGTGCACCTGGTCTAGAGCCACTGATAGCATCACAAGCTTGAATAATTGGAGATAACATAGATGTCATTTCAATTTCATCGTGGTGTGCACCAATCGCATTTACTACCTCAGGATGCTCTTTGTATTTTTCGGCCAATTTCATGCCCAGCAATGCATGCGGTGTTTCTGCATCATCATCTGGCACTTTACCTATATCATGTAATAATCCAGCACGTTTAGCCAATTTTACATTTAAGCCAAACTCGGCAGCCATGGTAGCACATAAGTTGGCAACCTCTCTACTGTGCATCAATAAATTTTGTCCGTAAGAACTTCTGTATCTCATTCTACCTACCATCCTAATTAACTCGGGATGCAAGCCGTGAATTTGTAAATCGATGCAAGTACGCTCACCAATTTCAACAATTTCTTCTTCAATTTGCTTTTTGGTTTTGGCAACTACTTCTTCAATACGCGCAGGGTGAATTCTACCATCGGTAACTAACCTGTGCATAGCTAAACGAGCTACCTCACGGCGAATAGGGTCAAAACAAGATAAAATGATAGCCTCTGGAGTGTCGTCTACAATAAATTCTACACCTGTTGCCGCTTCTAAAGCCCTAATATTTCTACCTTCTCTACCAATGATTCTGCCTTTTAATTCATCGCTTTCAATGGTAAATACACTTACTGCATTCTCAATAGCTTGCTCGGCTGCAGTGCGTTGAATGGTACTTAAGATAATTTTTTTAGCTTCTTTGCTTGCTGTTAACTTGGCCTCATCGGTTATGTCTTTAATTTTCGACATAGCTTCAGATCTTGCCTCGTCATGTAAGGCATTAATTAATTGTTTTTTCGCCTCGTCTGCTGTTAGTCCTGCAATTTTCTCTAATTGCTTAACTTGGTTGTTAAGGGCTTTTTCTGCTTCTTCTTTTTTAAGTGCAACCGCAGCGCTTTGTTTTTCGAGTAATAATTTTAGGTTATCAAGTTCAGAATCCTTTCTTTGGGTATTCTCCATCTTTGATTTTAAGCTTTGCTCTTGTTGCTTTATCTTATTTTCTTCTTTTAAGATATTGGCATTACGCTGATTTACTTCATTCTCATGTTCTGCTTTAAGCTGTAAAAATTTTTCTTTGGCTTCAAGTAGTTTGTCTTTCTTTAAAATTTCGGCTTTTTCTTCAGCCTCCTTAATGATTTGTGCCGATTTTGATTGGGATAGGTTATTATTTACCATCCACATTACGGCTGCTCCTGCTCCTAATGAGAGCATCACAAAAATAATTACTAAATAGATTTCCATGTTGGTTTAACGGTTTATGGTTTAAGTTAAACGTCTTCTAAACACTACAATTGAATGGGCTTCAGCAGCAATTCTATTTCGCTGAGTGCTATTATTACTTCCTGTTCACTATCGGCTTTTTGCCTTTTTAGCGCTATATTCTCATTGGCAATCTCTATGGCAAACATAGCCAAAGCATCTTGTTGATCGCGTAGGTTAAATTGCTCAGCATAAGCCTGCAATTTATCCTGAATGAGTTTGCCGGCAGCACGCAAATGCACTTCTTCAGTGTCATTTACGCTGAGGGGATAAACCCTCCCGGCTATATGGATATTAATAGATAGCTCGTTCAATCGTTGTTGGTAAAATGGTTTAACAACTTTAGGCATTCATCTATTTCGCGGAGGTAACTGTTTATGGCTAATTTTAGCTCAGTTACATCGCGCTTTCCTAGTTGAATTCCATCAGCAAGTTTACTAATTTTATTCTTATCTTCTAATATTTCTATTCTTTTTGTTTGTTCAGAAACTATTTCTCTCAAATTATTCGCTTCGGTTTGAACCAATAAAAGTTCTCTTTTTAGCGCTTCTTGCTGCTGCAACAAGGCTTGAACTTTGAGCTTTATGAGGCTTGATTTTTCTGAAAGTAACATATTTTACCCTCTTAATATAGCGCCAACTTCTTTCTCAAAATTTTGAACCAATTTTTTCATTACAAGGTCAATTTCTTGGTCGGTTAAGGTTTTTTGCTCATCTTGAAGCGTAAAATTGAGCGCGTACGATTTTTTCCCTTGTTCAATTTTATCGCCTTGGTAAACATCAAAAACGCCCATATCCTTTATTAATTGTGGGGCTGTTTGCATCGCAATTTTCTCTAATTGTTGGTAGCTCACTTCTTTTGCTAACATTAAAGCCAAATCTCTGCGTACAGCAGGAAAAATAGAGATGGGTTTTAAACTAAATTTCACCGAAGCAGCTAATTCAATCAGCATTTTAATGTCTATGCAGGCAAACCAAACTGCTTTATCTAAATCATAAGTGGCGGCCAATTTGGGTTCAATCTTACCCATTACGGCAATTTGTTTTTTCTTAAATTTTAATTGGGTAGCCTGTTCAAAACGCTCATCTGCCTCAAATGCATAACTTATTTGGTTTAAGCCAACTTTGGATAATACCTGAAGTAGTAAATTTTTAAGGCTAAAATATCCCCATTCAGTTTTAGCATTGTTCCAAGATTCGGGTTGCTTTTTGCCGTATAAACCAATGGCCAAATAGCTGTTTTCAGTATAGTGACTTAGCGCTTCTCCGTTGCCCCATTTGTGGTAGGTATGACCCAATTCAAATAATCTAAGGTCGCTATTTTTGCGGTTGTTATTGTATTGCATAGCCTCTAGCATATTGGGCAATAAATCTATGCGCAACATGTTTAAGTCTTGACTAAGTGGATTAAGTAAACTTACCGCGCTGGCTAATTGTTCTTCATTGTATTGGGCAGATTTGGTGAGCGAATTACTCATCATTTCTAAGAATCCTTTGTTGCTTAAAAATTGCGCTAATTTGTTTTTTAGGTTCAGGCCAAAAGTTGCGCTACTAAAAGTGGTGGCAGATTTTACTTCTTTGCCCATCTCAATATTATTGAGGCCATAAATACGCAATATTTCTTCGGTTACATCTACTGCTCGGGTTACATCTACGCGGTAAGGTGGTACATTTAGTTCCCACTCTGTAGGGCTTATTTCGCGGATGCCAATTTGTAAATTTTGCAAGATATCTCTTTGCGTAGCTACAGGAATTTCTTTACCAATTAGTTCGTTTGATTTAACTGGATTAAAATTAATAATTTTATCTAAAACAGGCGATGGATATACATCTACAATTTGGCTTGGTACATAGCCACCTGCTATTTCAATTATTAAATGAGCCACTTCGTGCAGGGCTTCAAAGGTAATGTTAGGGTCGGTGCCGCGCTCATACCTGAAGCTAGCATCGGTATTTAGTCCGTGCGTCTTGGCCGCTTTTCTCACGGTAGCTCCATCAAAATAGGCGCTTTCTATAAATATGTTTTTTGTTTCGGCACTAATTCCTGAGTTTAAACCGCCAAAAACACCAGCTAATGCCAAAGGTCTAACGGCATCACAAATTAAACACTCGTGACCAAGCATGGTTCTGCTTTGATTGTCTAGTGTTTTCATTACCTCATTTACCTTGGCTTTACGCACAATTATTTGGTGGGCAGCAATTTCTGCCGCATCAAAGGCATGCAGTGGCTGACCCAAACTATGCATCACATAATTAGTAGCATCCACAATATTATTTATGGGCGATAAACCAATGGCGCGTAACTTATTTTGTAGCCAAGTAGGGGAGGTTTTAACCGCAATATTGTTAATTTCTATGCCACTATACCTGAGACAGCCTGCATCTTTTTCGAGTGTAATGGTATAGGGGTTTTCGGCCTGACCCAATATTAATTGGGGTAATACTTTTCGTCTTTTGGGAATTCCTAGGGCATATAAATCTCTGGCAACACCTAGGTGGCTGGCCGCATCGCCACGATTTGCGGTAAGGCCAATCTCGAGGGTGTAATCTGCATATACTTCAAAGTAATCGCTGGCAGGTTTGCCTATTTCGTAATGGGCTGGTAATACTAAAATACCGTCATGACTATCGCCTAGGCTTAGTTCATCCTCTGCGCATATCATTCCCTCACTTAGTTCGCCCCTTATTTTGGCTTTGTTAATGGTAAACGGTTCGCCTTTTGTAGGGTAAACCATTGCGCCAACGGTAGCCACTAAAACTTTTTGTCCGGCCGCAACATTGGGCGCACCGCAAACTATTTGGCTTATGGCTGAACCAATATTTACACTGCAAACTTTTAACTTATCGGCATTGGGGTGTTTTTCAGCAGATAAAACCTCACCTATAACAATGCCTGCTAAACCGCCAGGAATGGAGTTATAGGGACTAATATCTTCTACTTCTAAGCCGCAACCTGTGAGTAAATTGGCAATTTCTTCTGGACTAGCCGCTGAGTCTATAAATTCTTGGAGCCACTGATAACTTATTTTCATGCAATTGGGAATATTGTTTGCGAAAATAAGAATAAAAAAGTCTTTTCTATTGGCTTTTATCCGCTTTAATTTGCTGTAATTTTTATGAAAAGAACATTAATCGTTGGGGCATCGCCTAATTCTGATAGGTACTCATTTATAGCAACTGAAATGTTACAGGCATATAAACATGAAGTTTATCCATTTGGCTTGCGTGCAGGCAAAATTGGTTCAAACGTAATAGAATTAGCTTGGCCAGCACAACAAAATTTTGATACCGTAACTTTGTATGTGGGCATGCAAAATCAAGGTGTTTATGTGCAACAAATTATTGATTTAAAACCCAAAAGGGTTATCTTTAATCCAGGTACAGAAAATGTGGCGTTTGCCAATGAGTTAGTAAAGAATGGCATAAAGCCAATTGAAGCCTGCACTTTGGTAATGCTCCGAACAGGGCAATATTAGTTCAGATAAATTTTTAGAATATTACTTATACCTTTACATTTGAAAAAAATAAGTTAGTTATGTTGCGTATTTCAAAAAATATTAAAAATGTTTTATTAATTGGTTTGGGAATCTTTATAATCGCTGCTTGCCAGTCGCCCAAAGAAAAAGCTTTGAAATCAATCAAAAACATGGAGAGTAATGATAGTGCCTTTAGCAATGAGTTAATGATGAGTCTCAAAACTTCTTACATTGATTTTGCACTAGCTTATCCAGACGATGAGCAAACGCCTGGATTCTTATTTAAAGCGGCCCAACGCGCCGTTGTTTTGCAGCAGGCAAATGAGTCGGTAGATTTATTGTTACAACTTATCAATAAGTACCCTGCAAATGAGTTTGCAGAAGATGCCACCTTTTTGTTGGCATTTACTTATGAGAATAACCTCAACGATTTAACCAACGCGCGCAAATATTACGAGCAGTTTTTAAAGAATTTTCCAAAAGGAGAGCTTGCAGAAGAAGCAAGATTATCTATTGCCAACCTAGGCAAAACTACTGAAGAGTTTTTTAATGAAATTGAAACAGCGAAAGAGTAAGGGAGAATTTTGAATTAAGAATTACGGATTACGGATTAAGAATTACGCATTGAGTCCAGAATCCAGACTTTAGGTTTTGGCACTTCATTCGTCATTCGTCATCCGTAATTTATACTTCACAATTCTTCTCCGTAATTCGTAATCCGTAATCCGTAATTTATCCTTCACAACTCATCCTCAACTTCCCTTTCGGGTAATTGATAATGGCTTTAAATTGGTAGAGTAAATCGCTTCCCAACACACCATCTATTTTGGGGAAACCTAAACTTTGGTATGCTTGGTTAACATGACTTAAATCTAAAACAGCAATTTCGTGATGGGCTAATGCTATTTTGCCCAGTTTAAACTTTGCTAGGCTACTTAAATGTGTTTCTACTTGGTTTGATCCCAATCCGATAGAGTTCATGTCCTGTTTTATTACGTCGCTTTGTGCAACAAATTTAAGCACTTCCTGCTCATCGAATGCCGTTTTGGATGCGCCAGTATCTAATAGTAAACGTGCTTTTTTGCGACCAATCTTAGCATAAATAAACAAATGGTAATTGCCCAGTTCTATCTCTATAAATTCTATGGGTAAGGTTTCTTTGAAAGTCAAAATAATTGAATTTTATCTTCTCAAATATGCGAAATTTTGTTCATTTAAACTGTAAATATACTCCCACTTTTCGACACCAAGCCACATGCTTTTAATGAAAATCAGCATTTTAAGTTATTTGACTGTGCCCATTTTGCGATCCATACTTCTGCACATCCCCATTTTTTTAATTGTCGCATTTCTTTTTAAAAACCCGTCTGAACACTAAGTAAATAAGGTGTTTTAGCTAAAATGTTAAAATGTGTAAAACTCTGATTTTTCCACAAAAGTGGGGGAAAGTGGTGAAAAGTGGAAATTAGTCCTTATTTTTACGCTGTAATCGCTTAACGCTAATAATGACGCAGCTTCACGGAGAATACGAATGTAAAATGGATGCCAAAGGGAGGTTAATGATACCCTCTGCTTTAAAAAAGCAGTTGCCTGAGGCGGCCAAAGATTCGTTTTTTATAAACCGTGGTTTTGAAAAGTGTTGTGTTTTATATCCAAGCAATGAGTGGAAGTTAATAGCAGCAGAAATAGATAAGCTAAGCGATTATATTCAGAAAGAACGAACCTTTAAAAGGTATTTCTTAAGAGGCGCGAGCAAATTAGAAATGGATGCAGCTTCTAGGGTTTTAATTCCAAAGCAATTACAAGAGTTCGCCGATTTAAAAGGTGAGCTTGTTTTATTGGCTTATGGCAATAAAGTAGAAATTTGGAATAAGGCCGAGTATGATAAAATGTTGAGCGAAGAGCCTTCAGATTTTAGCGCTTTGGCAGAAGAAGTAATGAGCAAACGGAAAGTGGAGGATAACGATGGAAAATAAATACCATGCTCCTGTTATGCTTGCCGAGTGTTTAGATGCGCTGCAAATAAAACCCAATGGCAGGTATGTAGATGTTACTTTTGGAGGTGGCGGACATTCGCGTGCCATATTAAATGAATTGGGGCCAAAGGGTAAGCTTATTGCTTTTGATCAAGATGAAGATGCCAAAGCCAATTTGCCTCATGATGAACGTTTGGTTTTTATAGATCAAAATTTTGAATTTATTGGCAATCATTTAGATTATCAAAACCTTTTGCCGGTAGATGGAATTTTAGCCGATTTGGGTGTTTCTTCCCATCAATTTGATGTGGCAGATAGAGGCTTTTCGTTCCGGTTTGATGAGGCTGATTTAGATATGCGCATGTTGGCGGTAGATAATGCCCATAATCCTAGTGCAGCACATATTTTAAATACATATACAGAAGAACAAATTTCGGATATATTATTTCAGTACGGCGAATTACATAATGCGCGCAGTTTAGCAGCTTCTATTTGCCATTACCGCTCGGGTCAGCCCATACAAAAAGTATTGCACCTTAAAGAAGCCATACAAAAGCAAACACCCAAATTTGGTGATTATAAATTTTATGCGCAAGTGTTTCAGGCCCTGCGCATAGCGGTTAACCGTGAAATGGAAGTGCTAAAAGCATTCTTGCAACAGGTGCCGCAAATACTTGCCCCACAAGGTAGGTTGGTAGTAATGAGCTACCATTCTTTGGAAGATAGATTGGTTAAGAATTTTATAGCAAGCGGACAATTTTCTGGTGAGCTTGATAAAGACTTTTTTGGCAATGTAAAGAAGCCTTTAACTGCTGTAAATAGAAAAGTAATGGTTGCCAACGAAGCAGAATTGGCAATAAATCCGCGTTCGAGAAGTGCTAAGTTAAGAATTGCTGAAAAGCCCTAAAAAGCATGAACAGAATTATTAAAGAAGAGGAATCAACAGGCAAAGAAACGGTTGACAATGAGTCGCGTAATTTTACCGAAACGGTGAAGCGCTTTGCCGACTTCGATTTTCGGATAAAGCCAGAGCAGGTGCTAACGCAACTACCTTTTTTGGCCTACATATTTGTGTTGATTATGTTGTTTATATATAACAGTCACCGCAGTGAAAAGATTATTCGTGAGGCCGATCGCTTGCAACAAGAAGTTAAGGATTTAAGAAGTGAATATATTAGTGAATTAAGTCTGTTAATGGGCGAAAGTAAACAGTCTACCGTAGCCAAAAAATTAGCTCCATTTGGAATAAAAGAATTAAAAACCCCACCTAGTAAAATAACCTACCGCCATGAGCAGTAATAAATCAAATACACGTAAATCAATGTTGTTCCGAACCACTGTGGTGTTTTCGGGCATGCTCGTATTTGCTGGGTTTGTGGTTTATACTTTGTTTAATATTCAGTTTGTGGAAGGAGCTAAGTGGCGTGCTTTAGCGGATAGTTTAAGTACTAAAGTTTTTGCTATTGAGGCTGTAAGGGGCAATATTTTTGATTGTAAGGGTAATCTTTTAGCTACTTCTCTACCCATTTACGATGTACGTTTAGACGCTCAATCTCCAGCTTTTATGGATGAAGAGTTGTTCTTAAACAATATCGATTCTTTATCATTTGGTTTGTCAGAAATTTTTAAAGATAAGCCTGCGCGCTATTATAAAAATTTATTGGTTCAAACTAAAAATGCAGGCAATCGCTATTTTTTATTTAAGCGTAAAATTAGCTACAATCAAATGCAAGCTATGCGCAAATTGCCGCTGTTTAATTTGGGTAAATATAAAGGTGGGTTAATGGTTAATGAGCGCACTAGAAGGGAAAAGCCTTTCGGTATGTTAGCCGAGCGCACCATTGGTTTTAAGCAAGAAGAAGGTGCTGTACGTGTTGGTTTAGAAGGCTATTTTGATAAACATTTGGGTGGTAAAAGTGGTAAAAGGGTTATGCAAAGAATTGCGGGTGGAACCTATATACCTATTGATGATGAATTGATGATTGATGCCCAGCAAGGAAGAGATATTGTTACTACTATTGATATAAACTTGCAAGATGTAGCCGAGCAAGCCTTGCATGCAAACTTATTAGAAAATGATGCCGATTATGGCACTGCTATTTTAATGGAAGTTGCCACTGGAGAAATTAAAGCAATTGCCAATCTTACCCGCGAAGCAGAAGGCGTTTACCAAGAAAAATACAACTATGCAGTAGGCGAAAGTGTAGAACCTGGTTCTACCTTTAAGTTGGTTTCTGCTATGGCTTTATTAACAGATGGATACATGGCGCCAACAGATAATGTAGATACCGAGGGTGGGCAAATGCGTTTCTGTAATTTAACTATGAAAGATTCCCATTTGGGTTCTGGTGTTATAAGTTTTCAAGAGGCTTTTGAGCATTCTTCTAATGTGGCATTTGCCAAATTAATGCAAAAAAATTACAACAAAAATCCTGAAAAAATTTATGCTCATTATAAAAATTTAGGCATTACAGAAAAGTTAGATTTTCAATTGGCTGGAGTTGGTGCACCCGTGGTTAAGGGCCCAAACAACAAATCTTGGAGTTGTACTAGTTTGCCCTACATGGCTATTGGTTATGAGCTACAAATAACGCCGTTACAATTATTAACTGTTTATAATACCATTGCCAATAATGGTGTATATGTTAAGCCTATATTGGTAAAACGCATAGAACAAGCAGGCAAAATAATTCAGGAGTTCCCTTACACCGTTTTAAATGCAGCTGTTTGTTCACCAGCGGTTGCTAAGCAATTACAAAGTATGATGGAGGGTGTGGTTTTACATGGAACTGCTTCTTCTTTAAAAAGCAGTTTTTATTCGTATGCAGGTAAAACAGGAACTGCCGTAATTGCTAATAGAGGTAAGGGTTATTTAGCTGGTGGAGGTAAAAGTTATAGGGCTTCTTTCTGTGGTTACTTTCCGGCAGAAAATCCAAAATATTCATGCATGGTATTAATTAGCAGACCCCGAAAAGACAATTATTATGCCTCTAAAGTAGCCCTTCCTGTTTTTAAAGAGATTGCAGATAAAGTGTATGCTAGTGCATTAAATCTGCATAGGGAACTAAAATTTACTCAGAAAATTTTAAGCAATGATTTGCCTCATGTTGCGCTTGCAGAAAAAAATGAATTAAAACTGGTTTTAGACCATGTTAAATTATCCTCTCATTACCACAATGATTCTATTCACCAAGACGAAAGTGAGTGGGTTAGTGGTTTGGTTCAGGATAATTCTGTGGCTATGGAGCCGCAATTATTCAATCTTTATGCTATGCCAGACGTACGCGGTATGGGTGCAAAAGATGTATTGTATTTATTAGAACAAAAGGGTTTTAGGGTAGAACTGGTAGGTGTTGGAAAAGTGAAAAAGCAATCAGTTTTGCCAGGAACTAAATTGATAAAAAAACAACTAATTCAATTGTATTTAGGATAATGCAAAAAGATTTAATACATATCATTGAGGGTTTAGCCACGCAACAAATTGTGGGTAATGCGCAGCAATCTATAAGCCGCTTATCTTTCGACTCGCGACAGGCCAAGGCCGCAACATTATTTTTTGCTGTTAAAGGAACTCAGGTAGATGGACATGATTATATACCACAAGTAATTGCAGCAGGTTGCACAGTT
Source organism: Chitinophaga pinensis (assembly GCA_945860865.1). Lineage (GTDB taxonomy): Bacteria > Bacteroidota > Bacteroidia > UKL13-3 > UKL13-3 > B1. Next base: position 399,508 of record CAMARW010000001.1, read on the forward strand.
ATTGTTTGCGAAAGCTTACCTGCCATTTTAACTGAATCAATCTGTTATATCCAGGTATTGAATGTTTCTGTTTTTATGGCTCAGGTAGCCGCTCGTTTTTATGGAAACCCAAGCCAAGAGCTCAAGCTAGTGGCTGTTACAGGTACTAATGGCAAAACTACAGTTGCTACTTTGTTATTTAATTTGTTTCGTTTGTTTAAACATGATGTTGGTTTGTTATCAACGGTACAAAATCAAATAAACGAAACCGTTATTCCATCCACACATACTACCCCAGATGTAATTACCTTAAACGCTTTGTTACGCCAAATGGTAGATAGCGGTTGCAGTTATTGCTTTATGGAAGCAAGCTCACACGCCATCCATCAAAATAGAATTGCAGGTTTGCATTTTGCAGGTATGGGCTTTACTAATATTAGTCACGATCACCTCGATTACCATCACACTTTTGATGCGTATATTAAAGCTAAAAAATTATTGTTCGATGGTGCCAGTGACGATGCATTTGCCATTACCAATAAAGATGATAAAAACGGTTTAGTGATGTTGCAGAATACCCGAGCCACTCGTTATACCTATGGCATAAAGCAAATGGCCGATTTTAAAGCTAAAATCATTGAGAATGATTTTAATGGCATGTTGTTGCAATTAGATGGGGAAGAAGCTTGGTTTAGGTTGGTAGGCAATTTTAATGCGTATAATATTTTACTTGTTTATAGCATTGCTTATTTATTGGGTAAAGATAAGCTAGAAATTATCCAAAACTTAAGCAGATTAGGTTCAGTAAAAGGTCGTTTTGATTATGTTAGGTCTGACAATGGTATCATTGGAATTGTAGACTATGCGCATACACCCGATGCGCTTGAGAATGTACTAAAAACCATCAATGAGGTTCGCAGCGGAAACCAACAACTCATCACAGTAGTGGGTTGTGGAGGTAACAGAGACAAGGCTAAACGACCTATTATGGCGGAAACTGCCTGCGAATTAAGTAGTAAAGTTATACTTACTTCAGACAATCCGAGGGAGGAAAATCCAGAAGATATTTTAAATGATATGCAAGCTGGCGTGCCTGCCCTTCATTTTAAGAAAACCCTACGAATAAGCGATCGCAGAGAAGCTATAAAAACAGCTGTAAGTATTGCCAATAGCGGAGATGTAATCTTAGTTGCTGGTAAAGGGCACGAAAATTATCAGGAAATAAAAGGCGTTAAATACCCTTTTGATGATTGCGCAGAATTGAGTCAATTTTTCAAACTATTTCAATCTTAATTAAAGTAATTATATGTTATATTATTTATTTGATTTTTTAAATAACGAATTAAACTTCCCGGGAGCAGGGATGTTTCAATACATCTCTTTTAGGGCTGCTATGGCCATTATTTTATCGTTATTTATCTCATTAGTATACGGAAAAACACTTATTAATAAACTTAGAAAACTTCAAGTAAGTGATGAGATAAGAGACTTAGGCTTGGCCGGTGAGCAGCAAAAGAAAGGTACGCCAACTATGGGAGGCTTAATTATTTTAGCCGCTATTGTTATACCTACACTCTTGTTTGCGCGTATAAATAACGTTTATATTATTCTCATTTTAATCTCTACAATTTGGTTAGGCTTGGTAGGGTTTTTAGATGATTATATAAAGGTTTTTAAAAAGAATAAAGAGGGTTTAGCTGGTAGATTTAAAATTCTGGGACAAGTTGGTTTGGGTTTTATTGTGGCCACTACCTTGTATTTCAATCAGCATGTTAAAACCAAGGAGTTTTACCACCCAAGTGAGGTAAATGCTGCTTTTATTCAAGAACATAATTTAAATCCACAAGTAATAAGCGGACAAGTTATGTTGGTGCGTGATAACAAGGCCACCACTACTACTATTCCTTTTTTTAAATCGAGTGAGTTCGACTATGCAAATTTAATGCGTTTTGTTGGGGAGAGTTACAAAGATTTTAATTATATTATATACTTATTAGTTGTAATTTTTATTATAACAGCAGTTTCTAATGGGGCAAATATTACAGATGGAATTGATGGTTTAGCTGCAGGTACTTCTGCCATTATTTCTTTTGTATTGGGCATTTTTGCCTACATAAGTGGCAATATTATTTTTGCCAAATATTTAAATATTATGTACATCCCTCATTTAGAGGAGATGGTAATATTTGCAGGCGCCTTGGTGGGTGCATGTATTGGTTTTTTATGGTACAATGCCTATCCCGCTCAAGTGTTTATGGGCGATACCGGAAGCTTGGCCTTAGGAGGCATTATTGCTGCCTTTTCTATAATGGTTCGCAAAGAATTGTTGATACCTATTTTATGTGGAATATTCTTAGTTGAGAACTTGTCTGTAATGATTCAGGTAACTTATTTTAAATATACCAAAAAGAAATATGGAGAAGGCAAAAGGGTGTTTTTAATGTCGCCACTCCACCATCATTATCAAAAATTAGGCTTTCATGAAACAAAGATTGTAACCCGTTTCTGGATCATAGGAATTTTGCTTGCTATTATCACCATTATTACTTTAAAAGTTCGCTAGTATGAGCCAAAGAATTGTAATATTGGGTTGTGGCGAAAGTGGCGTGGGTGCTGCTATGTTGGCCAAACAAAAAGGCTTCGACGTTTTTGTTTCTGATGGAGGTAAAATTGCCGAAACATTTAAGTATGAGTTATTACAATTGGGCGTTGCCTATGAAGAAGGTACACACACCGCTGGTTTGATCCTAAACGCTGATGAAGTAATTAAAAGTCCAGGTATACCCGAAAAAAACGAGTGGGTTCAGGCTTTAAGAGAAAAGAATATTTCTATTATCAATGAGATAGAATTTGCTAGCAGGTATACAGAAGCAAAACTTATTTGTATCACAGGTACTAATGGGAAAACAACTACCACATCATTGGCTTACCATTTGTTAAAAAAGGGTGGTTTAAATGTAGCTGTTGCGGGCAATATTGGTGTAAGCATGAGCAGAATGGTGGCTACAGGCAACTACGATTATTTTGTATTAGAGATTAGCAGTTTTCAGCTAGATGATATGTATCAATTTAAAGCTGATATAGCTGTTTTATGTAATATCACACCTGATCATTTGGATAGGTATAACTATAACCTTGATAATTATATCGCCTCCAAGTTTAGGATCAGCCAGAACCAAACAGCTGATAGTTTATTTATTTACTGTGCCGATGATGTTCTTACCACAGATAACATTAGCCTCTGCAAAGGACAAGGCCGTATGTTACCCTTTTCACTCAACCATAAAAATGTTCCAGGGGCTTGGATTGCCGAAGATCAAATTTTTATTCAACTAAACGAAAATCAATCAAATCAATTTACTATGTATACTTCAGAATTAGTCTTAAAAGGGCGTCACAACGCCTACAACTCAATGGCAGCAGCTATGTTGGCAAATGCTCTTGAGGTTCGCAAGGATATAATCCGTGAGGGTTTATCTGATTTCCAAAATGTAGAACATCGTTTAGAGTATGTGGCTACCATTAGGGGCGTAGATTTTATTAACGATTCTAAGGCTACTAATGTAAATGCCGCTTGGTATGCATTAGAGTGCATGGATAAACCAACAATTTGGGTTGTGGGTGGTGTAGATAAAGGCAATGATTACGAAATGTTGAGAGAGTTAGTGAAAGATAGAGTTCGCATTATTGTATGCCTGGGTATTGATAATATGCGCATTCATGAAGCCTTTGGCAAAGATGTAGATATGATTATAAACACCAGCAGCGCGCAAGAGGCCGTGCATGTTGCGGCTAAATTATCTAAACCAGGTGAAACTGTTTTGCTCTCTCCTGCTTGTGCCTCATTTGACTTATTTAAAAATTACGAAGACAGAGGTAGGCAATTTAAGGCAGCTGTTAAAAGTTTATAATAAAAACAAATCATTTGTTTGTTTACCACCAAGCAAATGATTTTTATAGTAAGATGAATTGGTTTAGTTGGGAAAATTTAAGGCCTAAGGGCGATAAAATTATGTGGGGCGTTATTTTTGCGCTCTCCATATGGGGCTTGTTGGCTGTTTACAGTTCCACAGGCGCTCTTGCGCACCAAAAACAAGGAGGAAGAACAGAAGTATATTTGGTTCAACAACTGTGTTTCTTACTGGGTGGAATCATGGTTATGTTGGTTACTCATTCTGTACATTATAAATTTTACCTCAAATTTTCTAAACTGTTATTATATTTTGCCTATGGTTTATTAATACTAACCTTCTTTTTCGGTGCTAATTATAATGATGCGCAACGCTGGTTGAAAATACCTTTTATTGGTATTACTTTTCAAACATCTGATGTGGCTAAGGTGGCTTTAATATTATATGTAGCGCGTGAGTTAGCCATGAGGCAAGAAGACATAAAAGATTTTAAAAAAGGGTTTCTTCCTATTATTTTACATGTAGGCATCACGAGTTTATTAATAGCCCCATCTAATTTATCTACTGCACTAGTACTTTTTAGCACTTGTATGGTAATTATGTTTATGGGCAGGGTAAGTATTAAGCATATTATATATATGGGTGCGCCCATTTTAATTGTATTATTTTTGGCTATTCTTTTGGTGTTGAATACACCCGACAAATATTTAAAAAATGCTGGCAGGGTTTTAACTTGGAAACACCGCATAGAGAACTATCAAACACGCTCCACCAATTCAGATGAAACCTACCAAAACGACCATGCTAAGATTGCTATTGCCAATGGTGGATTAATTGGCGTGGGACCGGGCGGGAGCACAGAAAGAAATTTTTTACCCCAAGCCTATTCCGATTTTATCTATGCCATTATAACCGAAGAATACGGTTTTTTTGGCGCCGTTTTAATGATGGGGCTTTACCTCCTTTTTATGTACCGCGCCTTTAGAATAATTTTTAAAAGTCCGAAAGCATTTGGCGCCCTATTGGCAGTTGGATTAAGCTTTGCACTGGTTTTACAAGCACTCATAAATATGGCCATTGCAGTTAATTTAGTGCCCAATACGGGTTTAACCTTGCCCTTGGTTAGTAAGGGTGGAACTTCCATAGTGATCACGAGTTTTGCCTTTGGTTTAATTATGAGTGTTAGTCGCTATGTGGAAGAGTATGAACCCAATGAAGCTGAAAATAAAATAGCCAGTTAAGGTCAGATAGAATGATGAATAATACAAATAGAAAATTACGTATAATTATAAGTGGTGGTGGCACTGGTGGGCATATTTATCCTGCTATTGCGGTGGCGCAAACTTTACAAAAAAGATTGCACAATGAGGTTGAGTTTTTATTTGTGGGTGCCAGCGATAGAATGGAAATGGAAAAGGTGCCCAAAGCAGGCTTTGCCATTGAGGGCTTATGGATTAGTGGCTTACAAAGAAGCTTAAGCATTAAAAACATTTTATTCCCGGTTAAGGTGATTGCTGCCGTAGTAAAATCTATCGCTATCATTCAAAAATTTAATCCAGATTTAGCAATTGGTTTTGGTGGCTATGCTAGTGGGGCCATGATGTTTGCCGCAACGCTTAAAGGCATTCCAAGTATGATTCACGAGCAAAATTCATATGCGGGTATTACCAATAAAATTTTGAAAAAGAGAGTCCGTAAAATTGCAGTGGCCTATGATAATATGGATCGATTTTTCCCAAGTAATCGTATCGTTAAAACAGGCAACCCTGTGAGGTTAGATATCTGCAATATTACCCATAAAAAAGACCAAGCACTTGCCTTTTTTGGTCTGAACCCAAGCCGAAAAACAATTTTAATTATTGGGGGAAGCTTGGGTGCAAGAACAATTAACCAAAGCATTGAAAAAGATTTAGATTTGTTAATTGCCCAAGATGTAAATGTGATTTGGCAAACGGGTAAGTTGTTTACAAGTGCGCGTTCAAATCAAATACCTGAATCATTTAAACTTTATTTATCGCCATTTATTTATGAAATGGATTTGGCCTACGCCGCTGCCGATATAGTTATTTCTAGAGCAGGTGCGCTTTCTATTGCAGAATTAGCTATTGCTGCCAAACCTTGCATTTTAGTTCCTTCTCCTAATGTTAGTGAAGATCATCAAACAAAAAATGCCATGGCTTTAGTAAACAAAGAGGCCGCTGTTTTAATTACAGATGCAGCGGCTAGAGAGCAATTGGTTCCGGCATTAATTAGCTTATTAGAAGATTTGCCAAAGCAGGAACAATTGGCGGCTAATATTGCCCAATTGGCTATGCCCAATGCTGCAGAATTAATTGTAGATGAGTTGTTATCATTAAAACCATAAAGATGAATTTAGCCAATATAAAATATGCTTATTTTTTAGGAATTGGTGGCATAGGCATGAGCGCCATTGCGCGCTATTTTAACCATATTGGGGTGCAAGTTTGGGGTTATGATAAAACAGAAACTCCGCTTACACAAAATTTAGTTGCAGAAGGTATATCTATTCATTACACCGAGGATTTAAACCTCCTACAAGCCTTGCCCATTTCTACCCAAAATACTTTAGTTGTTTTAACGCCCGCTATTCCAAAAGCGCATCAAGAGTGGGCCTGGTTTATACAAAAACAATTTACTATTCAAAAGCGTGCAGAGGTGCTGGGCATATTAAGTCAGTCTTCTTTAACTATTGGTATTGCCGGTACACACGGCAAAACAACTACTTCTTGTTTATTAGCCCATTTATTAACGCAAAGTAGTATAAAGTGCAATGCATTTTTAGGCGGTATTGCCAGCAATTATGACAGTAATTTGTTGTTACACCCACAAGCAGATAGTTTGCCTTTAAATAAACAATTTACGGTGGTTGAAGCAGATGAGTTTGATCGCTCTTTTTTAACCCTTACGCCATATTTTGCTGCAATAACCTCAACAGACGCTGATCACTTGGATATCTATGGAAATCACTCCGAAATGCAGGAGTCTTTCTTAGCTTATGCCAACAAATTACGAAGCGATGGCACTCTATTGGTAAAATATGATTTAGGTATTATTGCTCAATTATCGGGTAATTTTAAAACATACGGTCTGAACCCAAACGCGCAAATTTATGCGCATAATATCCGTATCAATGAAGCAGAACATTTATTTGATTTGGTGCTCGAAAATGGAGTTATCATAGAAAATTTGTCTTTGGGTATACCCGGTTTACATAATGTTGAAAATGCAGTTGCAGCCTCCGCCATCGCATTAATGTGTGGCGTTAATGAGGAGGAGTTGCGTTTTGGCTTAATGTCGTTTAAGGGCGTAAAACGTAGGTTTGAGTACAGAATAAAAAATGAAAAGCAGGTGTTTATTGATGATTATGCGCACCATCCAACCGAGATAAGGGCCATTTTAAATTCGGTTAAGAAAATGTACCCGCATAAAAAGTTAGTGGTGGCTTTTCAGCCTCATTTATTTAGCAGAACCCGTGATTTTATGGATGAATTTGCTGATTCTCTATCTCTGGCCGATGCTGTTTACCTTTTACCTATTTACCCTGCAAGAGAATTGCCTATAGAAGGTGTAAACTCTGATTTATTGTTAGATAAGATTTCTTGTAAAGAAAAGGCCTTGTTAGATAAGCCATCTTTGATTGACAAGATTGTTGGTTTAAATCCTGAATTATTTGTTTGCTTAGGAGCGGGTGATATAGATGCTTTGGTTCAGCCAATTGAGAGAGGATTATTAAATAGGTAAGATGAGTCCGAATTTGAAAATAGCGCTTAAAAAAATTGCCCGAATAAGTCTTTGGGTAATGCTAATTGGCATTGCATTATTTGCATTAGCTTTTTCGCATAAACAGGCGCAAAGTGCACTTTGTGTGCGCGTAAATGTGAGGGTTTATCCTGCCGAAATTGGGTTCTACAACCGACAGAAAATTTTAGAGCAGTTGCGTCTCAATTTACCTAGTGGCAAAAAAGCTATTGGATTGCCCTTGGGTGACATAGCGATTAATAATGTTGAAAACCATTTGAAAGGTTTAGATTTCATTGAAAATGCAGAGGCTTATGCAGATATGCAAGGAGAATTGTATTTGAATGTATGGCAGCGTAAGCCTATTGTTAGAATAATGCGTTTTGATGGCACGCAATTTTATGTAGATCAATTTGGCATTAAAATGCCTCTAAATGAATATTTTACAGCACATGTTCCATTTGCTAATGGAAATATCTTTGAAAGGTTTGAAAAAAGTGATTCAGTGTACTCTTTTGTAGGAAATGAGGTGTTCAAAATAGCCTCTTATGTTGATAAACATCCGTTTTACAAGGCATTAATTGAACAGATATTTGTAAATGCCGATAATGAGTTAATACTGGTTCCTAAAATTGGAAATCAGGTGATTGTTTTTGGTGATACCAATAAAATGGAAATCAAGTTTAAAAAGCTTCTAGCTTTCTACAGAGAGGGCCTTAGTAGGATAGGTTGGAGCAAATATAAACGCATAGATTTACGATTTGATGGTCAGGTAATTTGTAAAATATAAAGGGAAATATAATGTTGGTAGAATCCAAAATAATTGTGGGACTTGATATTGGTACAACCAAGGTTTGTGCCATTGTGGGTAAGCGCAACGAGCATGGTAAAATTGAGGTATTAGCCATGGGCAAAGCTGAAAGCCTTGGGGTAATTAGGGGTGAAGTTAGGAATATCGAAAAAACAGTTCGTGCTATTAATGAGGCTATTGAAAAAGCACGTTTGTCTTTGCTTAAAAATAAAATTCAATTAGAGATTCACAATGTGCATGTGGGTATAGCGGGGCAGCATATTAAGAGTTTGCAACATAGAAATAGTATAAGTTTAGGTGCCAGAGATGAGGAAATAAGCAAAGAAGATGTAATACGTTTAATTAAAGATACCAATAAGCTAGCCCTTGCTCCTGGAGATGAAATTATACATGTTTTACCGCAAGAATATACAGTAGATGATATTAATGATGTATACGATCCGGTGGGTATGACAGGTGTGCGATTGTCGTCTAATTTTCATGTTATTACTGGAAATATAGATGCCATAAAAAACATAAATAAAAGTGTAGAAAGATCGGGTTTAAAAGTAGCAGATTTAATTTTAGAACCTTTGTCGTCTTCCGAGGCAGTGCTTACGCCAGAGGAGTTAGAAGCAGGGGTTTGTTTAGTAGATATTGGTGGTGGAACTACGGATGTGGCCATATTTAAAAATGGTATTATTAGGCATACCGCTGTTATTCCATTTGGCGGAAATATTATTACCAAAGATGTGGAAGAGGGTTGTAATGTTTTACGTAACCAAGCCGAAGCTTTAAAAGTAAAATTTGGTTCAGCCTTAGCCGATGAAAATAAAGAAAATGAAATTGTTAGTATCCCTAGTTTTCATGGCAGGCCTCCCAAAGAAGTAAGTGTTAAAAACCTAGCTATGGTTATTCAGGCTAGGGTTGAAGAGATTTTTGAAACCGTACTTTTTGAAATAAAAAGCTCTGGTTTAGAAAAGAAATTAAACGCAGGAATTGTTATTACTGGTGGTGGTTCGCAACTTAAACACCTAGATAAATTAGTAGAATATGTAACCAGTTTAGATACCCGAATTGGATATGCTAACGAGCATTTGGGGGCCTCAGAAGTAGATGAAATTAAGAGCCCAATCTATGCAACCGGGGTTGGATTAGTTTTGAAAGGATTTAAAGAATTGGAGGAAATGGAAAAAATAAACGCAATTCCAAATCCGAAAGAAAGAGAAAAGGCTAAAGAGGAAGTAAAACAAGCAAATATTTTGTCGCGTTTGTATAACCAAGGTAAGAAATGGTTGATTGAAGAAGATGATTTAAATGATTTTTAAGTAGTACAAAGAGTAAATATAAGGATATGGAAAACAGTGCATTCAAATTTAATATGCCCAAAGAAAAATCATCCATCATAAAAGTTTTGGGTGTAGGCGGCGGCGGCGGCAACGCTGTAAACTACATGTTTTCGAAAGGAATAAAGGGAGTAGATTTTATTATCTGTAATACTGATTTGCAAGCGCTAGAGAATAGCCCAATTCCAAATAAAATTCAACTGGGCGCAAGCTTAACCCAAGGTTTGGGTGCAGGTGCTAATCCAGAGGTTGGCAGAAACTCAGCCATGGAAGCCATAGAAGATATTATTGATACGCTAGGCGTTAATACTAAAATGCTCTTTATAACAGCAGGTATGGGCGGAGGAACTGGAACTGGAGCTGCACCCATCATTGCTAAAACAGCCCGCGAAATGGGTATTTTAACGGTAGGTATTGTTACAACTCCCTTTTCTTTTGAGGGTAAAAAGCGCCAAGAATTTGCCACAGAGGGAATCGAAGCTTTAAAAAATGCAGTAGATTGTTTGCTTATTATCGGCAATGATAAAATTAAGGAAATGTATGGAAATTTACCCATGCGCGCAGCATTTGGTCATGCCAATGAAATTCTAAATACTGCCGCTAAAGGTATTGCTGAGGTTATTACTTTTCCTGGTGAAATTAATGTAGATTTTGAAGATGTTAAAACTGTAATGAAATCAAGCGGGGTTGCTCTCATGGGATCTGCAACCGCTAAAGGTGAAAATAGAGCCATCGAGGCGGTTAAAATAGCGCTTTCTTCTCCATTATTAAACGCCAGCAAAATTAAGGGTGCTAAAAATATTTTATTAAATGTTAGCTCGGCAAGTGGCGACCATGAATTATTGATGGGCGAGTTTGAAGAAATCAATAATTATGTGCAAGAAGAAAGTGGTTTTACTGCCGAAATGATTATTGGTACTAGTTATGATGAATCTCTTGATGATGCCTTGTCTGTTACTTTAATTGCCACCGGTTTTGATTCTATTCCTAAAGAAAATAAAATCATTATTGGCAATGTTAATGCAATTGATGCTGCACCAATAACCAATACTTCAAAAACGCTTTCGGTTCAACCCATAGTGCCTAAATCTATAATGCCTGAACCTACTAAATATAGCTTAGAAGAGGAGCGGTTTGAACCAAAAAAACCAGAGCCAAATGCAACTGATATTGAACTGAGCTTGCGGATTGAAGAGGAAGCTGATTTGAATTTAGAGGCAGAAGATTTTTATCCTGAAATGGAGGAGCAAAATATATTCACAATGAATGATGAGCCCGAAATTACTGCAGAAACAACCATTTTTAATTTAATGGATAATTTAACCGTTGAAGACCAAGAAAAAAAAATTGAAAAGCACATTCAACGTATTAAAACTTTAAAGGATTTAAATATTAGCATTAATTCTCCTCAGGGTTTACGTGATTTGGAAAAAGAACCAGCTTATAGGCGTAAATTAAAGCGTTTAGAAGATGTTCCGCACTCTTCTATAACGCAAGTAAGTCGCCTTAGTTTATTTGAAGATAGTACCGGTAAACCAGAAATTAAGAGCAATAATTCCTTTCTACACGATAATGTAGATTAGGGATAGTATAATGAATAGAAATTTAACTGATGGCATTAACTTTATCTCTAAACTTAATGCAGGGAGAATAGGTAATGCAGTGCAATTATACCTAAGTTATTTACTGTCGCGGGTATTTTGTAAGCCCATACATTGGGGTATGCCCGTGGTTATGGAAATTGAACCTACTACCAGCTGTAATCTTCGTTGTCCGCAATGCCCCAGTGGTTTAAGAGAGTTCTCTCGCAATACGGGTATGTTAGATTTGCCTCTGTATAAAAAATTGATAGACGAGTTACACCCTAATCTAGTTTATTTAATCCTGTATTTTCAGGGCGAACCCTTCTTAAATAAACAGTTTTTAGAATTTGTAAAAATTGCAGCAGAAAAAAATATTTATACAGCAACTTCCAGTAACGCTCATTATTTTACAGATGAAATGGCCAAAGCAACCATTGAATCTGGCTTAGATAGACTCATTGTTTCTATTGATGGCATTACACAAGATACTTATGAAAAATACCGTAAAGGAGGTAATTTAGATAAGGTTTTAGCAGGAACCAAAAACCTGGTAAAGTGGAAGAAAAAATTAGGGAAAAACACCCCACATATTATTTGGCAGTTTATTGCTTTTAAACACAATGAACACCAAATTCCTGAACTTAAGAAAATAGCTAAAGAAATTGGTGTAGATGAGTTGGGTATTAAAACTGCTCAAATTTACGATTACCAGAATACAGATGAGCTTATTCCAGAATCAGAGGAGTTAAGTAGATACAAAAAAACAGAAAATGGTTACGAGATAAAAAACGAACTCCTCAATCAATGCTGGCGATTGTGGCGCGGTAGCGTAGTAACTTGGGATGGATTAGTGGTGCCGTGTTGCTTTGATAAAGATGCTACACACAGATTTGGCGATGTTAGCAAAGATAGTTTTGCCAAAGTTTGGCGTTCAGAACCCTATCAAGGATTTAGAAGGGCCATTTTAAAATCGCGCAAAGAAATTGATATCTGCACCAATTGCACCGAAGGCACCAAAGTGTGGGCCTAGTTTGGCCATTTTCAAAATAAGTTTGCATAAACTGATAAAAAAGTTACTTTTGCGCTCGGGTGAGCCCTGTACGATCAGCTCCCTCTAATCCCCCAGGACAGGAATGTAGCAAGGGCGTGAGGTTGTAGCGGTGCGATGCAGTAAGCTTGCCCTTTTTTTATGCTTAGCCCTTATATAACTCGCTAAATCTACTAATTTTTACGAACATTTAGCGAGTTATAAATTTATAACTTGCTAAATATACTATTTTTTGTATACTTGCAGCGAGTTATAATATTAATAACATGGCGCAAATAATTGGTAGATATCCTGAAATTGAGTTCCTTAATAATATTCTGAAACAAAAGGAGTCTGTTTTTCTTGTAGTTTACGGCCGACGAAGAGTGGGGAAGACTTTTTTAATTAGAGAGGCGTATAAACATTCGTTCGATTTTCATTTAACGGGTTTGGCCAATGCGAGTTTGGCGGATCAATTACTTAATTTTTACACTGAGCTTGTACGATTTAATAAAAGTAATAAGGTTTTTCCAAAACCTTGTTCTTGGTTTGAGGCATTTCAACAGTTGCGCGAGGTATTGGAACAATCTAAATCTAACAAAAAAAAGATATTTCTAGATGAAATGCCTTGGTTAGATACGCCTAAGTCGAAATTTATTTCTGCCTTAGAGCATTTTTGGAACAGTTGGGCGGCAGCTAGAACAGATATAGTGCTTATTGTATGTGGCTCTGCCGCCTCTTGGATGGTAAATAATTTGTTGAACAATAAAGGTGGATTGCACAATAGGGTTACACATAAATTGTTGGTTCAGCCATTTACTTTAAAAGAAACCGAAACGTTTTTAGCTTATAAAGGAGTAGATTGGAATCGCTATCAAATATTAGAAATCTACATGGCTTTGGGCGGAATTCCCTATTATTTAAATGGCATAGAAAAAGGCAAAAGTGCCGCACAAGCCTTGAATCAATTGTTTTTCTCTGAGCAAGGTTTATTAGCCAATGAGTTCGATAATTTATATGCAGCGCTGTTTAAAAAATCTGATAACCATGTTGCCATAGTTGCTGCTTTAAGTAAAAAAATGAAGGGATTAAGCAGAGAAGAAATACTCGAATCAGCTCAAATTGCAAATGGTGGCGGCGCTACAAAGGTTTTGCAAGAACTAGAATTGAGCGGCTTTATAAGAAAGTATATTCCTTTTGGTAAACAAGTAAAGGATACGCTTTTCCAATTGGTTGATTTTTACTCGTTGTTCTATTTTAAGTTTCTGCATAAAAGGAAAGGCTTAAATTCAGATTATTGGATGAATATATATGATACGCCAACCCAAAAAGTTTGGCAAGGCTATGCGTTCGAGATTCTTGTGCTTATGCATTTGCCCCAGCTAAAACATGCTCTGGGTATTTCTGGCATACAGAGTAGCATTGGCTCTTGGCGCGGTAAAACAAACGAGTCTGCCACGCAAATTGATTTATTAATAGATAGAAAAGACCAAATTATTGACCTAATTGAAATGAAATTTTCTTCGGGAGAGTTTATCATTGATAAAAAATACGCAGAAAACTTACGCAATAAACGAACGGTTTTTAAGGCCAATGCTAAAACCAAAAGTGCCGTACACTTGGTAATGGTAACGCCCTATGGCACCCAAGAAAATGCTTATGCCACCGAATTATTGCAGCATAACTTGAGCATGGATTTTTTATTCAATTTATAATTTAGCATTCTCTTTATGTCGGGTTGCATCGCGCTTGGTTTTTTTAGCCATATTGCGTTCAAATGCCTCCGTTAAATTAATGCCTGTTTGGTTGGCTAAACATATTAATACCCACATTACATCGGCCATTTCATCCGCCAAATCTACTGTTTCGTCTGATTTTTTAAATGATTGTTCGCCGTATTTTCTGGCCATAATGCGCGCCACTTCTCCTACTTCTTCCATTAAAATGGCCGTGTTGGTTAGCTCGTTAAAATACCTCACGCCAATGGTTTGTATCCATTGGTCTACCTGCTTTTGTGCTTCTTCTATTGTTAAACTCATTGTTTGTTTTTTGTGTCTATCCAAATAGTAACCGGACCATCATTGATTAATTGTACTTTCATATCGGCTCCAAACTGCCCGCATTGTATGGGTTTTTCTAAATCTGTTGCAAGCCGACTTTTAAACTGTTCGTATAAAGGAATAGCGATATCTGGCTTGGCTGCTAAAATAAAAGACGGACGGTTGCCCTTTTTAGTTTCAGCGTGTAAGGTAAACTGACTAACCACTAAAATATCGCCGGCTATGTCTTTAACAGATAGGTTCATTAAGCCTTGTGCATCATTAAAAATGCGAAGGTTACAAATTTTATTAGATAGCCAAACAATGTCTTCGTGGCTGTCTGCCGCCTCAACTCCCACTAAAATAAGCAAACCATTTTGTATTGAACCAATAACATTTCTATCTACCGTAACGGCTGCCTCAGAAACCCTTTGTAATAAAACCCGCATCTTATTCGTAAATGTCTTCTTTGCTTAAAATACTTAAATAGCTGCTAAATCTTTCTATACTAATAGCTCCTTCATTTACTGCTGCTTGAATAGCGCATTCAGGCTCATTTATATGCTTGCAATTGTTAAACTTACAATTGCCAATATAAGGCTGCATTTCTTTAAAATAATGACTAACCTCGGCGTCTTCAAAATCTACTAAGCCAAACTCTCTTATGCCCGGCGTGTCAATAATGTAACCGCCAAAACTTAGCGGGTGCATTTCGGCAAATGTGGTGGTATGTTGCCCCTTTAAAGAGTAACTAGAAATAACAGTAGTTTTTAAATCTAAAGCAGGTTCTATGTAATTTAAAAGCGTAGACTTACCCACCCCAGAATGCCCGCTTAAAAGCGATATTTTGTTTGTTAAAGTATCTTTTAATGCATTAATGCCTTCTCCAGTTAGCGTAGAAGTTTTAAGGCAAACATAGCCCATTTTTTGATAACGTTGTATGGTTTCATCTACTATCTCGGCCCATTCGCCTTGCATTAAATCTATCTTGTTAAAAACTAAAATAGCCGGTATATGATAAGCTTCTGCACTCACCAAAAACCTATCGATAAAACCCAGTGATGTTTTAGGAAAAGCAAGCGTTATAATAAGTAAACTTTGATCTAAATTACTGGCAATAATATGCGTTTGTTTACTCATGTTATTCGCCTTTCTAATGATGTGGTTTTTTCTTTCGTAGAGCTTATGTATTACGCCATTGTCTGAACCTATCTCTAACTCAAACGCCACATTATCGCCAACAGTGATAGGATTAGTGTGTTTTATACCTTTTAACCTAAACTTACCTTTGAGCCGGCAGGGATGTATATCGCCACTTTCGGTTCGAACCAAATACCAAGAGCCTGTAGATTTTATGACTATACCTTCCATGAATATTGGCTGCAATTTATTGAATTTTATTGGATAATTTACTTATGGATTTTAAGGAATTTTTGACTTTTTGTGAGCCTTATATTAAGTATTTTTGTAATGATGAACAAAATAATGCTAAGCCTTTTTTTAGTATGTTTGGGTGGTTTTGCTTTAGCACAACAAACCCATTTTTATGCTAAAGCTACGGGTAATTTATATACTATGAGTACTTGGGGTTCTAACCCAAATGGGTCTGGCACTGCACCTTCTTCGTTTAGCATGAATAATGCCGTTTTTCATTTTCAAAATAGGATTTCATTTCAGCTTTTTGCTGCAGGAAACTTGGTAGTAAATGGTTTAAACAGCGGTATTGTTATAGGAAACGGACTAACCTCAACTACTTTAAGTGTTCCAATTGGTTATTCTTTATCTGTTGATTCTATATTTATTGATAGTGCTTCACAGCTTACCAATGCGGGTAATGTAAATTGGAATAAAAGTAATTTCTCTTTTTTTAGCACAGTTGTTTATAGCGATACCAATACATTTCAATTGGTGCGCGGTGGGCAGTATGGTCGGCTAAATTTATTAGGTGGTTCAACAACGCGTTTTTGGCCAGATACCAGAACCAAGCGATTAACAGGCAATGTAGTTGTGGCAAATAGATTGTTTCTTAGTTCCTTCGTTTACTGCGATTCTTTTGATATTACTTTGGGACTCTCATCGGTTCAAACAGGCGTTTTAAGTTATGATCAGTTTATTCCTTATGGCGGCATTATTGGGAAGTTTTACAGGTGGATGCCCATGGGACCTGTTGGCTTTGCTCAGGGTTTTTTTCCTATGGTAAGTTTAAATAGAAAATTCAACTTTTTAACCATAACCACTACCCAAGATCCTTTGTTTGGTGGATTGGTTTCTGTGGAGTATTTAAACTATTGGCCAGGTAATTTTGGCTTGCCCATATATGATTCTGCCTCTGTTATTCCGTTGCAAATAAATAAGGTGGATCAGGGCTTTTTTAAGGTAGTTACCCATAATGGTTTTGCTGGCGGTAGGTACTCTATTAATGCCAATCCGCTTAATATGGGTGGCATTAACTGGGAGGGCGGACTTAGGCTTTTAAAGCGTTTAAATACGAGTACTCCATGGGTTATGGATAGCGGCAGTTATGGAGGCGGGCTCAGTGCACATAATCCACAAACAGGCATTTTAAATAGGCCTTTTTTGGATGGAGATTATGCCATTGCAACAGATTCTACCATTAATTTTTTACCTATAAAATTGGCCTTTTTAAATGGTAGTTTTAATGGCTCACAGGTGCAAGTAAACTGGGCCAGTTTAAGTGAAATAAATGCAGATTATTATCAAATTTCTTGTTCAGATAATGTTTCATTTAGTGAGGTAAATACTTTGAAAGCAGCTGGGAACAGCCAGGTTAAAAGGTTTTATACAAGTAGCTTTTATTATCCCAATCATGAAAAAGATATTTTTGTTACATTAGAGGCTTTTGATAGAGATGGAAGCAAAAGTTATTCAAAAAAAATAAGGCTCAGTAAGGATCAAACTAATCCTCAAATATCTTTTGTACCCAACCCTTTTTCTAATTTTCTAACCATAGAGCAAAACCTAGCTGAACCTATATTTATTCAGATTTTTAACCAATATGGGCAAATGATTTGGCGAGGAGAAAAAACAATGAGTAATGCACTTATTGAAACACATGATTTTTTACCTGGCATTTACTATATCGAAGCGAGCTTTGCTGGTCAAAAATTTTATTTTAAACAAGTGAAAAACTAAGTTTTACTTTCGTCCTCTGGGGTGAAATTGAACCACCGTCTCGTGCAAGTATGCCCGGTCTAAATGGGTGTAAATTTCTGTAGTAGTAATACTTTCGTGTCCCAACATTTGTTGCACCGCCCTCAAATCTGCACCCGCTTCTACCAAACTGGTAGCAAACGAATGCCGCAGGGTATGCGGACTAATATCTTTTTGGATGCCAGCTGCTAGTGCTAAATCTTTAAGGATGTAAAATATCATTTGTCGGCTAAGCTTGCCGCCTCTGCGGTTTAAGAAAAGAATATCATTGCAGCCGGGCTTGGGGTTTTGGTGGAAGCGTATTTCTTTAAGGTATAAATCTATTAGTTGTAATGCTATTTTGCCAATAGGAACCAACCTTTCTTTATTGCCTTTGCCTGTAACTTTGATGTATTTTTCTTGAAATGAAATGTGTGAAATTTTGAGGTCGTTGGTTTCACTTACCCGCAAACCACAGGCAAACATGGTTTCTATGATAGCTTTGTTTCTTAGGCCTTCTGCTGTGCTCATATTAATGCAAGCAATCATGGCATCAATTTCATGTATGGCCAATACATCAGGCAGTTTTCTGCTTAGTTTAGGTGCTTCCAAAAGTTCGGCCGGACTAACCTTAATTTCATCTTCCAATAAAAGGTAATGGAAGAAAGATTTGAGTCCAGAGATTATTCTAGCCTGACTATTACCTGCAAGGCCTAATTGGTTTAGGTAAACAATAAACTGCCTTAGGTGATTTAGTTTTATTTGCGTGGGGCCAAGGTTTGGATGGTCTATTTGAAGAAACTGCACCAGCTTTTCAACATCATGTAAATAAGCCTCTAGCGAGTTTGCTGCTAGCGATTTCTCTAGTTGTAAATATAGTTTAAATCCGCTGATATAGGCTTGCCACATGGGTTTGAATATAAAAAAAAAGACCGACTCTTTTGGAGCCAGTCTTTTTAAAAACAAAAATGAAATTATTTTAATTTGATAGTAGTACTGTTGTTGATGGTATATTGATTTCCAGATTTTTTCCAGATAATAACCATGATTGAACAGTTCTCTTTTTTGAATGTAGGCTGAATGAAAAAATTCATAGTAGACTCAAAAGTTTGATCTTTCTTAGGAGCTGTTGCAAAAACTTCACCTAAGATATTATCACCAAATTTAGCACGTAAAACATCATAATGAATGTTTTTCTCGATGCTAGCATCAGAAGCTTGTGTGTAATTTAACTTGCCTTCTAATAAATAACCACCGATTGTATACTCATCAGTTCCATCTACAAAGAATTTACTGTTAGCTTTAACGGTAATTAAACCATCATTGTTATCTGTAGCAGTTAAAATTAAATTTGCTTTAGCTGTTTTAGCTAATTGTGTGTTAACATTGTTTAAAGCAACCGAAGGATTAATACCTACCATTGCCATAATTTGATCATCACTAGCACCAATGTACATAGCAGGTACACCTGCTGGTTTAAAAACGCCATTCATGGCATTTGCATCAGCATTTGTCATTGGATCGTTACCTATTTGGCAAGACATAATGTTTGCTTTTCCAGGATGTGCAGCTTTAATTTGCTCTTTAGCTGGTTTACCTGCAGAACCACATGGAGGGCACCAAGTACCACCAAAATAAATTACAGTAGCTTTTTGCTCTTGTGGAATTACTAATCCACCATTACCACCATTGTTGTTGTTGTTTTCACCACTAGCTGGTTCGTCTTTTTTACAGCTTACAACTGTTAAAGAAATACCAATTAAAATAGCTAATGAACTTTTGAATAAATGCTTCATTTTTTTATTGTTTTAAATTGTGTGTTTTTTATAAAACAAATATTAGCAAAAAATTCAGAAAACAAAATGAAATTTTTAAGAAAATCAATTTAAACTTACAAATGCTAATTTTCAACTTGCATGCTCAGGTCAATGCGCTCTGCAGAATGTGTTAGTGCTCCAACCGAAATAAAATCTACTCCACTTGCGGCATATGCCTGAATATTAGCTAATGTAATGCCTCCACTAGCTTCAGTTTCAAATTTTTTATCTATTAATGTGATGGCCTCAGCCAATAATTCTGGGCTAAAATTATCCAACATAATTCGGTTAATTTTTCCTATTTTTATTACTTCTTTTACCTCTTCCATGTTTCTTGTTTCTACTTCAATGGGTAGGTTCAGACCTTTAAATTGCAAATATTGTTGGGTTTTTTCTATGGCTTTGGTAATGCCTCCTGCAAAATCTATGTGATTATCTTTGAGCATAATCATATCGTATAAGCCAATTCTATGGTTCTGGCACCCGCCCAATTTTACAGCCCATTTTTCTAATAAACGCATGCCGGGTGTTGTTTTGCGGGTATCTAAAACTGTAGTATGGTAATCTTTAAGTAATTCACTAATTTGTTGGCTTTGGGTAGCAATACCGCTTAACCTTTGCATAAAATTTAATACTAAACGCTCGGCTGTTAATATGCTAATGTCTGAACCCTTAATTTCGAAAATTCTATCACCTACAGCTATTTTTTCGCCATCTTGTTTAAGGGGTAAAAATTGTAAACTAGGGTCTATGCGTTTAAATATATAGGCTGCTAGCTCAATACCCGCAATTACGCCCGCTTGTTTGGCTATGCAATAAGCTTTTCCTTGTTTATCAGACGGAATGCACGCTAAAGAGCTGTGGTCTCCACTGCCAACATCTTCTCTAATGGCAATTTCTATCACCTCTTTGATATCTTTGTTTTGGAATAACTCCATATTTTAAGGTTTTTGTATATTTAATTGGAGGCTTTCTTACACCAACTCCTTTTTAGAAATAAAATCAATCGTATTCATTATATCGGTATGCAAATACCTGTCGTTAATTAATCTAGGCACTATTTTTCTATATGCTTCCAAGGTGCTTTCTATTAAATTAGCGCTTTTTAAGGGTCTTCTAAATTCAAGTGCTTGTGCGGCATTCATATATTCTATGGCCAATATGGTTTCCACATTTTTGCATATTTTTAATAATTTAGTTGCCGCATTGGCTCCCATGCTCACATGGTCTTCTTGGCCGTTGCTGCTTACTATGCTATCTACACTAGCAGGGGTGCATAATTGTTTGTTCTGACTAACAATACTGGCGGCTGTGTATTGCGGAATCATAAAGCCTGAGTTTAATCCAGGGTTTTCTGTTAAGAATGGAGGCAACTCTCGACTACCCGAGATTAATTGGTAGGTTCTTCTTTCAGAAATATTGCCTAATTCTGCCAAAGCAATGGCCCAAAAATCAAAAGCCAAAGCTAGGGGTTGCCCATGGAAATTTCCTCCGGAGATAATTGTATCTAGTGCTGGAAAAATGTTGGGATTGTCTGTAACGGCATTTACTTCTGTGCTCATTACATTGCTAAAGTAAGAGAAGGCATCTAAACTTGCACCGTGCACTTGCGGTATGCAGCGAAAGGAGTAGGGGTCTTGTACTTGTTTTTTAGTTTGTAAGCTAATCTCACTACCTGCCAAAAAATCATTAATTAATTGAGCAGATTGTATTTGCCCAGCATGCGGTCTAATTTGATGCAAAGCAGGATGAAATGGCTCTGTTCGGCAATCAAATGCATCCAATGAATTAGCTGCAATAAAATGGCTCCATTGTATGAGGTGCTTAGATTTTATCCAAACATAAGCCCCAATGGCACTCATAAATTGAGTTCCATTGATTAATGCCAATCCTTCTTTTGATTGCAATTGTATGGGTTCCCAGCCAAATTTTTTAAGTACCTCTGCTGCCGGCTGCTGCTCGTATTGTCCGTTTTGGTTTTTTACCCAAAACATGCCTGCTCCAATTAAGGGTAAACACAAATGGGCCAGCGGAGCCAAATCGCCACTAGCACCCAATGAACCTTGCTCATACACCACGGGTAGTAAATCTGCATTAAAGAAATCTACCAACCGTTCTACCGTTTCTAAGGCAACACCACTGCTTCCTAAAGCCAATGATTGCACCTTTAACAAAAGCATAATTTTTACGATAGGATAATCTATAGTATCGCCTGTGCCACAAGCGTGAGAAAGCAGTAAGTTTTCTTGTAAAGTGCTTAATTCGTGCGGGGCAACAACCGTATTACATAAAGAACCAAAGCCTGTATTGATTCCATAAATGGCCGCATTTCCCTCACTCATTTTTTTGTCTAAGTAGGCCCTGCAATGCTTAATATTTGCTTTAACTTGGCTCGACAATTCAATTTGAAGATTGTCGTGCATAATATTTTTAATCTGGCTTAAATCCAGCTCATTGCTTATATAAAAAACAGGTTTCATGATTGTAAAAGTTTGATAAGTGTTTCAATTTCCATGGGCTGTTGTTCGCCACTTTCTAAGTTTTTAACTTGTAAGGTATTGCTATTTAATTCGGTTTCTCCAATAATACACGCAAAGTTTATTTGTAGCTTATTGGCATACTCAAATTGCTTACCAATTTTCTTGGTTATTTCTGGGTAAACTTCTGCCGAAATATCGTTTTTTCTCAATTGTGCACACAAGCTAACGGCCTTCATTTGGGTTGCTTCGTCGAAATAACAAAAGAGTATTTTAGTTGTATTGGGCTTTAGGTAAGTTGGGAATAAACCTTGTTCTTCCATTACATCATAAATGCGGTCTAAGCCAAATGAAACACCCACACCAGATATGCCCGGCATGCCAAAAATGCCTGTTAGGTTATCATATCTTCCGCCTCCGCCAATACTTGATTTAAAGCTGCCAACGTTTGCCTGAACTTCCACAATAGCACCCGTATAATAACTCAATCCGCGGGCCAATGTAAAATCAAATTGAATGGTATTAACAGGTTCTAAATGGTTCAAGAATTTTTGTAGTTGTAGGAGCTCTAAAATTCCCAAATTTCCCTCTTGAATATACTCAAGCATTTCGGCCGCTGCTGCAATTGGGTTTTCTTCTTTGCCTAGGTTCAAGAATTTAATAATTTGTTCTATTTGCTCGCTATTTAATCCGGTTTGAACCAAAATGTCTGATACACCCGAAAGGCCAATTTTATCTAACTTATCTATGGCAACCGTAATAGCGGTAAAATGTTGTTCGGCTTTGATATAAGTAGCCAGGGCACTCAGGAGTTTGCGGTTATTAACTTTGATTATTACGGATAGGTTCAGCTGGGCAAAAACTTCGTCGTACATTTTAATTAGCTCAGCTTCGTTGAGAAGGCTGTCGCTTCCAATTACATCTGCATCGCATTGCCAAAACTCCCTATATCTGCCTTTCTGGGGTTTATCTGCTCGCCAAACGGTTTGCATTTGGTAGCGTTTAAAAGGCAGCGTTATGCTATTTCTGTTCATGGTAACGTAGCGCGCAAACGGAACAGTAAGGTCATAGCGTAAACCTTTTTCTGCTATGTAAGGAAGGCTTCTTTTGGCATCTAAGTTTTCTATGCTATTGTCAAATGAGGGAAGCAGGGTTTTGTCCATCTCCTCCTGCTCCATGCCTTGCGTTTGAAAAGCGGATAGTTTTTTTAAATAATCTCCTGTATTTAATATTTTATAAAGTAGCTGGTCTCCTTCTTCTCCATATTTACCGCTTAGGGTTGAAAGTTGCTCCATGGCAGGCGTTTCTATTGGCATAAAGCCATATTTCTTAAATACGCTCTCAATAATTTGCAGAATGTATTTTCTTCTCTGAACCACAAGGGGTCCAAAATCGCGTGTGCCTTGCGGTAAACTTGGTTTTTGTGCCATAAGTACTGTCAGATATTGGTTTTGTTGTTATGCGTATTGAGCGAAAAAAGATGCTTTCTTTGAATGAATTTAACGAATTCTATCGGCACTTCTAATAAGCTCCTCATCTTTTTTGATTAGAAAAAATATTCGCACATTTAAATAGGCTACAAATAAAAACAAAGCTATACCAATAATAGAGGGCAACATCAGTTTCTCTGCATTAAAGCTTGGTATAAAATAATAGGCTTTGATAACAAATAATATAATCAAGGCTAAAATGGCCACCATATTAAAAATGGTAAACTTCATTTGTGTGAGGCGATTTTTGTAATTCATTAATACAAAAATACTCAAACCTATAATAATGGATACTAAGAGAATTAATATAATTTGCAGCTCACTATCAATCAATAAACCATTTTCTAGCTTATTAAAATAGAATAAACTAAGCACGTATTCGGTAGTTTTTAAATTGGGTTCAACCTCTACCAAATGAATAATGCTAAAACCGCACAGCGATGAGAGAATTATAACAATAAGGGCTAAAAAAACGGATTGGATGCGTTGTATCATAATGCAAAGAAAATTTGATTTTTGGTAAATGCAAAGGAATAAAGGTATGCGCTTTGCAATGAGTTAGTTGGGGTTCCATTTTTGAAAAGATTGGTAGATACTTTCATTTGTTTTTTTATTCTTTTCAATAGCTAAATCTTTTGAACTTTTTGCATTACCCAAATAATAATGCGGAATATAATAAACCCAAAAAAGTGCCGCTTGCGGCCAGTTGTAAAAATGGGCGGTAATTAAAAAGGCTCCCATAAGGCTCCCATTTAAAATAAAAGCATTGGCTGCATTGGAATAATTCTTTTGGTAAAGCTGACCCAAACCGGGCAAAATGAGGCTCCCTATTTGAGCCTTTTTAATTGAAACAAATTGTGCATTTTGGTAATTAAAAAGAATACTATCTAACTCTTTTTGTTTCGATAAGTTTGCAAATTTTTTTAATTGCTGCACGGTGTTTTGAACCGAATCATGTTGGCCTAATTTTAATTCACAAAGCAATTTAAAATAATACAAATTAGCTTCCAACTCGTTTAAAGAATCGGCTAAGTAATGGTCTACACTATTTAAACAATCTTCCCAGTTCTCTAAGTTAAAATGGGTTGCCACTTCCAATAATTTTTGGTCTGAACCAAAATTGGGTTCAGACCAGTTTTTAAGCGTATTTATAAGATATAGGCTACGGTTGTATTGTTCGCTTTTAAAGGCTGCATTGATGTAATTATGGGCAATTTTTTGTTGGGTTTTTGGGTCTGCAAAAAACCAAATTCTGTCGTATAAAAAATAGGCCGCCTCTATATCATTAGCTTGCCAAAGGCTGTCTGCTTTCTGTATAGCATTAGGAAGGTTTTGGGCCTGCGTAAAATAAAAATTACTCGCAATCAAAACGATAATAACTGGTATATAAATTCTTTTTAATTTCATTTTTGATTGATTGTAATTCAAAATTTTGCTTTCGCTGTGCGGTTTTATAGGTACCCCAAATATTGCCCCCATAGAAGCACATTCCCATAAATAAATTGGTATATCCAAATACTGAGTTAGTGCCATATTTTTGAAAGCTATATACGCTTAAATAGGCGTGCGAGCCAATTAAAAAAAAATTTAACAAGCCTTCATAAGTGTTTCCTAAAATCATTTTTCCGCTGCCAGGTAATAGGATAGCCGCTAGCAAATATTTTTTTTGAAAAGGGAATTGTGTTCGAACCATTTTTTGTAAAATTCCTTGGTAATAAGCGCTGTCCAATATCCATCGGTTTGAACCTAAATATTTTGACAAACTATCTGTATTGCCTTGTAAAATTAAGTACCTTATGGGCAAATCATCTGGCAATATTTGCCAATGATTGCGCAAAAGATGCCCCGAATCTGATTCTAAGCATATGCTTGCAATTTGGTTTAAAATTGCCGTATCAAGGCTGTTTTTTTGCAGCAATTCTGTTACTTTATTAAATAATTTTTCTTTGTAACCTTGCTGGTATAAACTGTGTAAATATAAGCTACTAAAAGTATCTGGTTTTTCTCTTGCCACAAATGGTTCTATGGCTACAACAGCCTGCTCATAATAGCCATTGCACAGCAAATTCTTAGCATATTTATAGGTGTTTGCTTCATTAAATATATCCTGACCAATAAGCTTAAACGCGTTTAAGAGGAGGAGAGAAAGAATGAGCTTTGCTTTCATGGACGGTCTATGGCTTTTCCAGTTTCTGTTGTAAAGTGGTCGTCTGCTCTGCCATTGCATCTTAACAATCTATCTGCACTTAAAAATAGGCCAATCGGAAAAGGATATTTTTGAATAGCTAATTTCGCATAATGCGAGCAGGAGGGCGTAAATTGGCAATTGGCTCCATCTTGAGAAGAAATATATTTTTTATAAAAGCCGTGTATTCCTGTATAATGTGCGGATTCTGTTGTTTTGTTTTTGTTGGAAATTAGGGTTTTGTGTAATACTATATCTTGCGCTATTCCATTTTGGATTGTTAACACAAAATTAAAAATTGCAAGCAATATAAATTTGTACATTTTTTTATATTTATTGCAATAAAATTAAAAACCTGATATGAAAAAAGTTTTACTTATTTGTTTTAGTATTTTCTTTTTAAACTCACTTTTTGCTCAAGACCAAGCAAAATTGGAGCTAGATGCAGAAAATGCTGTAAATAATAAATTTTACACTTACCCTGTTGGAGAAAATGGGGTAATTTTGATGTACCAGCCCGCAGGAAAAGAAAAAGGAAAAGTGAAAGAGGTAACTTTTACCCTTAAAAAATATGATGTTAACTTCAAAGAATCTGGGAAAGGTTCTTTTATGCCTCCAAAAGGTTTTACATTAGATCAAGTTGTGAGCGATGCCAATTATTTGTATGCAATGTTTTCGCCAACAATTAATTTTAAAAAATATGTTGTTTTTAAAATTGACAAAGCCACGCTTAAATCCACACAATTTCAAGGAGAATATCCGAAACATCTTTCTTTTAAAGCTATGGAGGTGATGAATGGTGTAGTTTACTTGGGGTTTGTTTCGGGACCTAGTGTACAAACCGTTCAGGCAATTGTATGTTTATCAATGCCTTTATGTTTTATTCCCATGTTATTCTATAAACCTAAGTATTATACCATGGTTACTACCATTGATTTTAGTAAGCGCACGGCTTCTAAAAAAGATTTTCAGTTGGGAGGAGGCAAAGGACTTTCAGTTAATTTTATAGATATGTCTAAAAATGATTCACTTAATAAAGTGGATTTATTACTCTCTCTTGTAGGTAAAAAAGAAACTAAAAACATTGTTCGTGAAATTAATGGAACTACTTTAGATAAAGAGAAGGCGTTTAAATTAACGTCAGGTAAAGATATTGCTACAGGTAAGGTGTTTAGTACAAGTTCAACAAATAAAATATTAATTGGACAATACAAAAATAAGCCTGGTAAAAGTAGAAGGGAAAGAAAAGAGGCCGCCAATAAAGCGCCAGGTGGAATTTTTATTAGTGGGGTAGATAATGGCAAACAAACTTTTACCAAATTAGTGCCCTTTACCTCTTTTAAAAACTTTACTATAAGTATTCCTAAAGACCCTAGAAAGAAAGGTAAAACAAACAATAAGCGTGAGGCTGCAAGAAGCATGGGTTTACAAAGTATTATTTCTTTCACCTTTCACGAAATTTTGATTAGAGACAATGAAATCTTAGTTTTTGCCGAGCCTTATTACCCAACCTATCATACAGAAACAAGGGTTGTTTATGTAAATGGAAGGGCAACCACGCAAACCGTTACTGTTTTTGATGGCTATAAATTTTTGGGTGCCATGGTAATGGCTTTTGATTTAGAAGGCAACATGGTTTGGGAAAACGGATTTAAAATTGCCGATGGTCCGCTTTCTTTCTCTACCAGCAGAAAATTTGATTTTTACGAAACAGAGGATGATGGAATAAAAGTTGTGTATAATAATGCAGGTTCTATTTTCTCAAAAGTAATTTATGATGATAAGGTTGAATCTGAAGTGGAGCTCATGAAGGTGAAAACTGCTACCAATGCCAAAAAGGTTAAAAACCTAGATTCTAGGTACACGGAGGTAAATGGTACCGAGTATTGGTATGATAATTTCTACCTTGCTTTTGGTATGCAAAAAATCACATCTGACACCAAAGCTAAAGACAGGGCAAAGGATGAGAAGAAGAATAAAACTATTTTCTATCTCAATAAAATAGAAATTGAAGAATAAATTTCTTTGCATTTTGTGGCTGAGCTTATGCTCAGCTTCTTTGCAAGCTCAAGAGTATAAATCTTGGTTTAAAACCATAGCCCCTTTAGGCGCAGAGTTTACCGATAGAAAATCTGTTTTAGCTAACATGGAGTTAGATAAACCAGCCAAAAGATCAAAGGTAGATATTAAAGCATTTAAAGAATCGAATGATTATTTTATTGATCGTTTCTTAAATTCTGGAAAAGTTGTAGCCTATAGTAAGGCTAATATTTATTTGGATAGGGTTGCAGATAAGTTGCTGGCGCATGATCCTGGTTTGCGTGCTAAAGTAAAATTTTACTTAGTTAATACTTCCGAGGTTAATGCCTTTACTTTCACTAATGGAATGATTTTCGTTAACATTGGCTTGTTTGCGCGTTTAGAAAACGAAGCTCAACTAGCCTTTATTTTGGCACATGAAATTGCCCATTACACAGAAAAACACGCTTTTGAGCGCTATAAGTTTGCTTCAGAATCTGAAGTAGAGGATATGGGCGAGGAAGAATTTTTAGAGGTAGTTCTGAGTAAATTTTCGCGCACGCAAGAGTTTGAAGCAGATAAAATAGGTTTCAATATTTTTAAAAAATCTGGTTACTCACTACCCGAAGCAACCAAAGTTTTTGATATTCTAAAAATATCGGAATATCCTGTTGAAAATAAAAAAATCGATAAGCAGGTATTCGAAGGTCCCTATTTAAAAGTACCAGTAGCTTTTTATCCAGATTCTGCTATTCAAATCGTAATCAATGAGGATGAAAATGATTCTACCCATACACACCCAAGTTCTAGCAAAAGACAAACAGTACTGAGCAAAGAAATAGATGCCTATACCAGCAGAACAGGTGAGGCTTTTGTGGTAGATAAAAATGATTTTGAAGGTTTAAAACTGGCTTCCCAATTTGCCTTGAGCGAAGTACTTATTCAAGAGAAAGATTATGTTAGTTCACTTTACAATACAGAACTACTCTTATCTAGGTTTCCTCAACACGAAACATTACTTACTCTCAAAGTAAAGGCCTATTATTTTTTAGTTGCCAATATCAATTCAGGAACAGGCTCTAGTGTGATTAAAAAGCCTAAGAAAATAAATGGCGAAATTAAAAAGTTTCATCAACTTTTTAAGAAGTTAAGTATTAAAGAAACCAATACTTTGGCTTTGCGTATCTCTTGGGATATATATTTAAGCAACCCTAAAAACGATGAATTAAAGGCTTTTACTCATGCTATTACCAAGCTGTTTGCCTATAGCGTAGAAACAGATTTGAACCAATTTGCCAAATTGCCCGAGTATAATGAAGAATTAATTGCCTCTTTTTACCTTCAAGATACTTCCCAAGAATTTACCAAACGCAAAAGATATAATTCTGGAAAGGGTGCAGTAGTTAGAAAAGTTAAATCTAAATCAAACGAGAGCTTTGTAAAATACGCAATTCCAGATCTTATTGAAAATAGTCAGTTTAGATCTGTATTTTACGAAATTGCCAAAGAAGTAAAAGAATATCAGGATGCGCATCCCAATACCATTGCGCAAGAAGATGGGGGCGATGAAGAAAAGGAGAGCTATAATCGTCCGCCCCAAAAAGAAAAAAAGAAG
The DNA here is from genome assembly GCA_945860865.1 of Chitinophaga pinensis. GTDB lineage: Bacteria > Bacteroidota > Bacteroidia > UKL13-3 > UKL13-3 > B1. The sequence continues at coordinate 428,695 of CAMARW010000001.1, forward strand.
AAAAAACGTGGCTCTGCCAAAAAAGAGCTTGAAGCCAAAGCACCTTTTAAAACAGATAAGATTTTAATTATAGATGTAAGCAATGTAAAACTTGATTTGAGCTCGGGTAAACCGGTTAAATTTTTCTCTATCAAACAAAAACAAAAGGAATTGGTAAATACCATACAAACCTGCGCTGCATTAACTGGTATGAATGTAACGGTTTTTAATCCTGTAGATTTAATTGCTAACGACTCACAGTTTTATAATGATAGAAATACGTTAGAAACTTGGAAAATGGAGCGTATTACTAATCGCCACATGGAAGAGGTTTTGCCTTCTAATTACCAAGAAATAAAAGAATTGTGCGAGCGATACGGAACTAAATATGTATGTTTTATTAGTACTCGTAGTATTATTTTACCCATTAATCAGGCTCAAATTTTTACAAATCTGTTGTATACTATTTATAATCCACCGCTATTTGTTATTGCCATGTACAGTGCTTTTAGATACAAAAGATACAGCGCCATTTACATGCCTGTATTTGATATTACAACGGGTAAGGTAATGGTAGATTATTCGAGCGAATACGACTCTCCCGATCATGCAGATTTAATGAAAGCTGAGTTTTATTACTTCCTAAATTCAATTAAAAAATGAGAAAGCTAAATAGAGCTGTTTTTATAATAATTTCTTTGCTTGGATTGCAAAAAGTGCAGGCGCAAAATGTGGCTGGTTATATGGGTAAGCGCTTTTTTGTTGGTATCCCTGTTTCTTATATGCCCAATATCTATGGTTTTGTAAATGAGGATACAAATATTGATTTTAAAGGGAATTCCCAATTTTACATGTTAAATACCCCCAAAATTGGGGGAAGTATTGGGTATGTGGTGAGCAATTTGAGATCTATTGTGGTGGATGTTGAGTTTCAAAATATGGGTGTGAATAATAACCCTGATTTCGAAATAATTAACGGGCAGATTGTTAATGAATATTTGTATGGTAGAAGCAGGTTATCTAGTTACAAATTAAGAATGCAAAAAGCATTTCAACATTGTGCCCCAATAGGCGGTTACAGAGGGATTACCTTGGGTTTGGTTAATTTCAATAACTCCTACATTGATAAATCTGGTAACGAGGTAGATTTCGGTAAATCTACAGATTACTCTATTGGTTATGCCGGTGGCCTTCGTCGTGTATTTAAAGATAAAATTATTGTAGATTTAAGCTTAGAATACAATATGCATTTGAAAGCTATCAGCAATTTATTTGATTTCGAAATGGATAGTAAGCCAAGCAGAGAGCTTGTGGCTCATTATGCTACAAATAAAAATGGGCTCAATAATATACTTGTTTGTAGAGCCGCAGTTTATTTTTTGCTTTAATTACTTCTTCCTAAACTGCTCGCCAAATACTTTTTCAAACTTTTCTAGTTTGGGTGCAATAACATATTGGCAATAACCTTGTGAGCTGTTTTGGTTGTAGTAATTTTGGTGGTAATCTTCGGCATTGTAAAACTTGCTTAAAGCTGTTATTTCTGTCAAAATGGGTGCGTCAAATGCACCACTTTTATCGAGTTCTGCTTTAATCTGTTCCGACAATGTTTTCTGAACTTCATTCACATAAAAAATTGCCGAGCGGTATTGGGTTCCAATATCATTACCTTGCCTGTTTAAGGTAGTGGGGTTATGTGTTTGCCAAAATACAGACAACAGGGTTTCAAAAGAAACTTCCTTGGGGTTGTATACCACCATCACTACTTCTGCATGGCCTGTATTTCCCTCACAAACTTCTTTATAAGTTGGGTCTATAGTTTGGCCTCCACTATAGCCAGATACCAGCTTTTGCACGCCTGGAACTCTCTGAAAAACGGCTTCTACGCACCAAAAACAGCCCGCACCAAAAATGGCCGTGTCTGTTTCTATTGGGTTAATTTGATCTGTCATTTGTTTGTTTTTTATGTTTTTGCTAACTTTTTCTGTTTGTGATTGACAAGCAACACTCGCCAAAATGAAGCAAGTTAATACCCATTTTTGGAGCTGGTTTGTTTGGTTAATTATTAACTTTTGCATAAGGCAGTCTCTCCATTTTTTCGGCTTTGTAATAAGTCTCTAATCCGTGCACTAAAATAGTTTTTAGTTTGTTTAAATCAATAAAACCTGCTGCTTCAATTAAATCTGCTTGCACTATTATCTCCTCAACGCTGCCTACCAGCAATATTGTGCCATTGCTCTTTATAGGAATAATCTCTGCTATTTTAAGTCCAATCTTAAGCGGACTATCTTTCACATAAGGTGCTAGAACGGTGTTTGTAAAAGCTGGTTCAAAACCACATTGTTCAAACTCGCTCTGGCTTCTTGAATAGCTTGCAGAGGTTTGGTGCGCCGCTTTAAACTTATCTGCTGCCACATGGTTGAGGGTAAAAAAACCATTAGCCAAAATATTTTCGTAAGTGTGTTTTTCTACACTAACGGGTCTGTGCAAAATTCCCATCATAGCGGGGTTGGCTCCAATGTGCACTATTTGCGAAAAAATAGCCAAATTGTTTGTGCCATCTGCTCCTCGAGTACCTACCAATAAGGCAGATTTTATTCCGCCTAAACCATTTATTAAATTAGTACGGTATTGCTTTTCAAAGGAGGCTATATCTGCCGCATAAATATGATTTTCCATCTTAGCTTCCTATGCTACTCATGCCGCCATCAACCGCTAAAATTTGTCCGCTTACCCAAGTAGCATTTAACAAATACAAAGCGGCTTCGCTAAGATCTTGCACCGATCCAATCTTTTTGAGGGGATGCCTCTCTGCCGCCGATGCCATTTTGGTTTCGCTATTCAATAGTTTTTCGGCAAGGGGAGTTTCTGTTAAGGAAGGTGCAATGGCATTTACCCTAATTTTAGGTGCAAACTCAGCAGCCAATGATTTGGTTAATCCTTCAATAGCTCCTTTAGCCCCGGCAATGCTAGCATGAAAAGGCATTCCTTTTTGCACAGCCACCGTGCTAAACAATACAATAGATGGGGCAGTGCTTTGCTGCAATTGAGGCAAATATTTTTGAATGGTTTTTACCGCACCTAAATAATTTATTTGCAAATCATTCATAAAATCTGCCTGTTTAAGGGCTCTAAACGGACGTAAATTGATACTTCCTGGACAATATATTAATCCGTCTATTGGTTCTGTTATCTCCGGAAATTGCACCACTTCCTCTGTTATATCTATGCTACTAAATGTAATGTTTTGTGGCATTTCTGCTTCTTTCCAACTTCTGCTCAATACCTGCACTTTGTTTCCTGCTAAGGCCAATGTTTTAGCTAAATGTAAACCAATGCCACTGCTTCCACCAACAATTAAATAATTTTTCATATCTAATAAACATCACCTATGGTAAATTGTTTAAAAGCGTTTTCCGTGGGTAAGGCTAATTATTTTCCTAAGCAACCATGGAAAGGGTTTTAACATGGCAATAATGAGCCATGTTATTTGGGTTGAACCAAAAAGTTTTTGGAAGATTCGTCCAACAAGTAACCTAGTTGCAAAATTTTTGTTCCAAGCTTGGCGGTAAAGTGTTTCAAATTGATGGCGGGAATTTTCATCTGCCGCATTATCTGGAAATAGTTTGCTTATAATATCTGCCGCACGCATAGCCATACTCATACCATTCCCACATAGCGGTGCTATTAATCCGGCAGCATCTCCCAACATAATAATGTGCTGCTCTATCAATGGTTTTGGTTCAAACCGAATTTGAGAGATAACAAGTGGTTTTTGAAAACGCATGCTTGCTGTTGAAAATATCTGTTTTAGGTGTGGATTTTTAAACAAAACGGCCTCTTCCATAGCTTTAATCTGATTGCCATGTTTGCTTAAATTTTCTTGGGTTGTGAGGTAGCATAAACAATAATTATTTTGGTCTATTTTAGAGATGCCGCAATAGCCATCTTTAAAATTATGTAGGGCAATGTAATTGTCTGGAAAGTCTATGTTTATATGGTATTTTACGCCTATGTAGTTTTGTTTGCCTTGCTTTATTTCTTGGGTAAATTTTCTATTGAGTTGAAGGTCTAAATTGCTTTTTTTGCCATAAGCACCAAAAGCATAATGGCTTTTAAAATTTCCTTTATCGCTATTTATTTCAAATTGATTGCCATTAAATGTAACGTGTTTTACCTTGGTGTTTTGTAGTGCTTTAACACCCACTTTAACCGCTTCCTCAAAGAGCAATTGATCAAGTGTAAAACGCGCTATGCCAAAACCACCTAAATCAAGTGATTGCTTCAGGGTATATCCATTAGGTGCGCTAATTTTTAATTGAGTAATAAGTGGTAAATTTAAACTAGTTAAGGGAATGCCACAAGATTCAATGAATTGCCAACTTTCTAGCGAGATGTACTCCCCGCAAACTTTGTGAAAGGGATACGTTTCTTTTTCAAGTAAAATTACTTTTTTACCTTTTTGTGCCAGTTTAATGGCTAATGTTAATCCACCTAAACCGCCTCCAATAATGGCCGCATCGTATGTTTCTTCATTATGCATGTTTAAAAACAATTAACCACCTAAAAGCCCATTTCCAATGTATCTTAATATCTTTAAAAGTATTATGTGGTAATAATTGTTGGAGTTCGGCCAAAGAAAAACCCCTCCTTACCGAAAGGCAGGCATCATTTTTTACAAGGTAACTAGATGAAAATATTTGGGTAAGCCATTTAATGCTGTAATAGGCTAGGGGATGTCTGTGGAGATCATTTATTAAAAATCCGATTTTAGATTTTTGTTGCATATAACCAAATAACTCTTGTAGGGCTTTTTCTTTAAAATGATGGCAAAAAAGCGCAGTAATAGTAATATCGTATTGTGTATGGTTTTGCAAATACATTTTATAATCCATGCAAACAAAACTTATTTCTGGATAGTTAGCGCAGTGTTTTTGGGCAAACTCTATGCAATCTGCTTTTAAATCTACCCCTACTAATTGAAGGTTTAATTTATTTTTTCTTCCCCATTCGGCAATGCTTTTGAGGTTATCTCCGCCACCACAGCCAATGTCTAAAAGGGTATAAGTTTGGTGAGTTAATAAACCAAAAGAGGCCATGCCGTTTAAGGTAACTGCATGGCCTCCTAAATAGGTATTAATGGTATTTAACTCACGCAAGTTTAGGTATAAATCTTGGGCAGGTATAATGGCCTCATCCAATAACTCTATATCGTAGCAGCGCTTGCTAAAGTTGGGCATGTTTTTTAATTATGCCTGGTTTTTTTTAATTTTCAGTATGCTAAAATTGGAAGCTTCTTCGCAAATGGTATTGCTTAACCTGCCCAATCCATCAATTTCCATTTCTACCACATCACCTGCTTGTAACCATTGTGGTTTAAAACTTTTATCATTAAGCAAGCCAGTTCCGTTTAATTCTAAGAAGCAACCAGTTCCAACCGTTCCAGAACCAATTACATCGCCAGGTAATATATCAACGCCGTATGCGCAGCGTTCAATAATTTCTGCAAAGGTCCAATCCATATCACCCACACTACCTTGGCTTACCAAAACACCGTTTACCCAGCATTTCATGGCTAAGTTGTAGCTATTTCCAACATGGCCAGCTTTTGCAGGAACTTTATATGATTCTAATTCGTCTGCTGTTACAAAATATGGACCAATTACGGTAGAGAAATCTTTGCCCTTGGCCGGACCTAAATTTAAGAGCATTTCTTCCATTTGCAGGGTTCTTGCACTCATATCATTCATAATCATGTAACCTGCAATGTAGTTATCGGCTTCTGCTGCGGTAATATTTCTTCCTTTTTTGCCAATTACAATAGCTGCTTCTAATTCAAAATCGAGTTTTTGAAAATGGTCTGGCATGCAATAAATTTCACCTGGACCCTGAATGGCATTGTGATTGGTGAAATAAAAGATGGGATATTGGTCAAATTCTTCTATCATAGGTACACCGCGATTTCTTCTGGCGGCGGCCACGTGTTGCCTAAAAGCGTACCCATCTCTGCAAGATGTTGGGTTGGGAACAGGAGCTTCCAATTTTACTTCAGCAACCTTAATAGGTACGGCCAAATTTGGATTGATTTTTAGTTGTTGGTCTATTGTTTTGGCCAGTTCCATTATGCTTTCCCCACCTTGTAAAAAAGCAAGCATATTGTTTGGTAATGCACTGTTAAGTTGCTGTGTTGGCCAAATATTATCGTTTTGTATTATGCCTAATTGTGTGGCGCCGGCATAGGTATATGTTACTAATTTCATATTATAATTTTGGTAAGTTTATTTTATCAGGAACTATTAAAATTTGACCATATTGTTTTTGCAATTGCTGGTACATAGATTGTGATTCAATTAAGTTTCTATAATCGCCAACCCGCAATTTAAAATAGGGCTGTTGGTAAATAAGGTAAATTTGTTCGGTAGGAAAATCAGCCAAAAATTTGGCCCGCAATGCACTCGCATTGATTCTATCCGAACCAGTAAATATTTGAATTCTGTACCCATCTATATGCTGACTAGCTTTATTAATTTCTATATTTTTGTTTACCAAAGAATCCAATAAAGGGTCTGAAGATAAAACTACTTTATTTTGAGCATATCCAAAATTATAAGCCAACAGAAATAGGAATATAAAGCGTATCTTTTTCATAAAATAATCAATCTGCCTGAACCAATTCGATACTAGCTGAAGAGCCAATTCTAGTAGCACCAGCAGCTATAAGTTCTTCTGCAAATGCTTTTGATTTAATACCGCCTGCTGCTTTAATTTTTATTTTTGCAGGCAAACATTTTCGCATAATTTTAACAGCTTCAACAGTAGCTCCTTCCGATCCAAATCCGGTTGATGTTTTCACAAAATCTGCTTCACAATCTGCACAAATTTTACAAAGTAATTTAATTTCTTCTTCATTAAGGTAGCAAGTTTCAATAATTACCTTTACCAATTTATTTTGCAAATGGCAGGCCGTTACAACAGCCTGAATATCGTTTTGAACAGTGGCTATATCACCGCTTTTAAAGGCCGAAATATTTGCCACCATATCCACTTCATCTGCCCCCGAGTTAATAGCTTTTTTGGTTTCTTCTACTTTGCTTGAAACAGTATTATAGCCAAACGGAAATCCAACTACACTTATAATTTTAACTTCCGATTTTTTAAGCGTTTTCTTGGCAAGTTGAACAAAATAAGGTGCTACGCATACGCCATAAAAACCATGCTCCATGGCCTCATTGCATAGTTTTATAATTTCTTCATTAACCGCATTTGGCTTAAGGTTGGTGTGTTCTATTTGGTTTGCTAGGTTCATTGTCATTTAATTTAATTCTTCCTTGCCATGGCAAGATTTATATTTTTTGCCACTACCGCACGGACAAACATCGTTTCTGCCAATTTTTACTACGCCTTTAATTTGAGCTGGCTTTTGAGGCTCTTGGGCACCTTGGGCTGCTTGTTGGTTATTTTTTTGCAACTCGGCTAAATCATCTGTTCTCGATGTTTTAAGTTTGCTTGTATCAACCCTTCTAGGTTGCTCGGCTTGTTTTACTTCTGCAGCGTTTTCTACCGGAATAAATCCCTTAAATAGCATCCCTAATACTTGCTTGTGAATGCGTGATAACATGCTTTTAAACAAATTAAAAGACTCTAATTTGTAGATTAACAAAGGATCTTTTTGCTCAAAAACCGCATTTTGTGAACTTTGTTTTAAGTCGTCCATCTCGCGCAAATGTTCTTTCCAATCGTTGTCAATTACAAACAACGACGCAAATTTTTCGTATGTTTTGCTAATTTCTTTAGCTTCTGTTTCAAAGGCTTTTTCCAAATTTACAGGTATCTGCATGTTGTGTATGCCATCTGTAAGTGGTACAGAAATCGATTCAAATTGAGAGCCTTTATTGCTGTAAACATCTTGTATTACCGGCCAAGCCATTTTGGCCATGTCGGCTGTTTTTTGGTAATAGTGAGCCAATAATTCATCAAATAATCTATCGCTAATAATCGCTAATTTACTTCCTAAAAAGGTTTCTTCATCAATGCTTGTATCGTGCGCAAACAGGCGCATAACCTCAAATTTAAATTCCGAATAATTCTTCTGTTCTTGATAGGTTTCAACCAATTCTTCGCAAGTATCAGCCAACATATTGCTTATGTCTAACGCTAACTTGTCTCCATATAGTGCATTTCTACGTTTGCTGTAAATTACTTCGCGTTGCGAGTTCATTACATCATCATACTCTAGTAATCTTTTACGAATACCAAAATTGTTTTGTTCTACTCTTTTTTGGGCGCGCTCAATATTTTTGGTAATCAAAGAATGTTCGATATTTTCACCTTCTTTCATCCCCAATTTATCCATAATGCCCGCAATTCTCTCTGAACCAAATAAGCGCATTAAATCATCTTCCAATGAAACAAAAAACTTAGATGAACCTGGGTCGCCTTGTCTACCTGCTCGTCCACGTAACTGTCTATCTACCCTTCTGCTCTCATGACGCTCTGTGCCAATAATAGCTAAACCGCCCACTTCTTTTACACCTTCACCAAGCTTAATGTCGGTTCCTCTACCAGCCATATTTGTTGCAATAGTAACAGCACTTTTTTGTCCTGCTTCTGCTACCACATCAGCTTCTTTTTGGTGTTGTTTTGCATTTAAAACATTGTGCCTTATCTTACGCATGGTTAACATTCTGCCCAATAGCTCACTTACTTCTACAGAGGTTGTTCCCACCAAAACAGGTCTGCCTGCCTCTGTTAACCTTACAATTTCATCAATAACGGCATTGTATTTTTCGCGCTTTGTTTTGTAAATTACATCCTCATCATCTTTTCTCGAAATAGATCTGTTGGTTGGAATTTCAACAACATCTAATTTATAAATTTCCCAAAACTCACCTGCTTCGGTGGTTGCCGTACCGGTCATACCGCAAAGTTTGTGGTACATTCTAAAAAAGTTTTGTAGGGTAACTGTAGCATATGTTTGGGTAGCCGCCTCCACTTTTACATTTTCTTTTGCTTCAATGGCTTGGTGCAATCCGTCACTGTATCTTCTGCCATCCAACACACGACCCGTTTGCTCGTCTACAATTTTTACTTTGCTATCCTGAATAATGTATTCTACATCTCTTTCAAACATACAATAAGCCTTTAAAAGCTGATTGATAGTATGAATGCGTTCAGATTTAATAGTAAATTCAAGCATTAACTGCTCTTTTCTCTTGAGCTTTTCTTCTTCAGGTAGCGAAGATTTTTCTATTTCGGCTATTTCTGAACCTACATCTGGAATGATAAAAAAATGTGGATCTTCGCCAGATGAGGTAATGAATTCGGCTCCCTTTTCTGTAAGGTCTACCGAATTTAATTTTTCATCAATCACAAAATACAAATCGGCATCTACTTTATGCATTTCCTTTTGTTGATCTTGCAAGTAGTAGTTTTCCGTTTTATTCATAATCTGCCTGGTGCCAGATTCTCCTAAAAACTTTATTACTGCCGAGCTTTTAGGTAAGCCTCTGTATGCCTGAAATAACTTAAACCCGCCTTCTTTTTCATTGTTGGCTGCAATTAGTTTCTTGGCATCTGCTAATGCGGTGCTTAAATAAGTTTTTTGTGCGTTTACCAATTTTTCAATCCTTGGTTTAAGGGCATAAAATTGCTGGTCGTCTCCACGTGGTACCGGGCCAGAAATAATTAAGGGAGTTCTGGCATCATCAATTAATACAGAGTCAACCTCATCAACCATGGCAAAATGGTGTTTGCGTTGTACCAACTCATCCAAACTGTTGGCCATGTTATCGCGGAGGTAATCAAAACCAAATTCGTTGTTTGTTCCGTAGGTAATGTCTGCTTGGTAGGCTTTTCTTCTCTCGGCCGAATTGGGTTGATGGTAATCTATACAATCAACTGAAATACCATGAAACTCAAACAAAGGAGCATTCCATTCACAATCTCTTCGGGCCAAATAGTCATTTACGGTTACAATATGTACTCCTAAACCAGCCAATGCATTGAGGTAAGAGGGTAGGGTAGATACCAATGTTTTACCTTCACCCGTTGCCATTTCAGATATTTTACCTCTGTGAAGCACCATACCGCCAATTAACTGTACGTCGTAGTGAATCATATTCCAAGTAATCATCTGCCCTGCAGCTTCCCACGAATTAGACCAAATGGCTTTATCACCTTCAATTTTCACAGGTTTTTTAATCCTGGTTCTGGCACTTAATTCTTTGTCGAATGGAGTTGCCACAACCACTAATTGCTTGTTTTCACTGAGTCGTCTGGCTGTTTCTTTCATTACAGCAAAAGCCTCTGGTAAAATTTCTAATAATACAACCTCTAACTCTTGGTCGCGCTTCTTCTTTAAAGCATCAATCTCTTTAAACAAATCATCTTTTTTTACAAGGTCTATTTGATCTGTTTTGGTTTCTTCTAAAATTTCTGAAATCGTATCGTCTATTTCTTTTAATCTATGTTGAATAGTGTTTTTAAACTCAGCTGTTTTGCCTCGCAATGCATCATCGTTCAATAAACTCAACTGAGCATAAACAGCATTAATTTCTGTAACTATAGGATATAATTCTTTTAAATCGCGGTCGGCTTTACTCCCAAAAATTTTAGTAATTCCTTTAAAAATGCTTCCAATCATATGTGTAGGTTTTCTATGGTGTAGGTATGCAATTAAGCATAACGCTGTAAATTTATGTTATTTTTCAGTATCGGCATAAATTAATCCAATATCAAATTTTGTCAATATGACATATAAAAGATTAAATCTGATTGTAACCCCCTTAGTTTATCAGCTAAAATTCAATCTATTTGTCAGGATTTATTTTTTTTGAGTGAATTAGTCTGGCATATCTTGCGCACTCTGACTCCTAAAACCCAGTAATTTTGATGTTGGCATGCCACTGCTGTAGCTCATTAAGTTTTTTTGTTCTAATGATATATAGCTCATAGCTTCCATTGGCGGTGCTGTTAAATCAAAAGTTAAGCAATAATACATCGCTTCTGTTAAAATTGTGTTAATATTAGTGGTATTAATGCAGCAGGTTCCAATATCATCAAACATAAAAGATAATGGCCTTTTGCCTTCAATAAACAAATGTTGTTCTTTATTAATATAAATCCTCGCCACTAAGTATCCTAAATCCCCTTCTCTATTAAACTTAATACTATCAGCTAAAAAATTATAAATCTGAATCATTCCACAAAACTCACGCAAGGGATCGGCCTTAATGTAGGCATTGTTTTTTATGAAATGTCCTGGTGGAAAATCAAAAATGTTGGTATGCATCATAAAAACCAGTGTATCCCCACTAAATTTTAAATGCATTTCGTAGTCTCCTTTTTCGAAGTATTTTATTTCTACTTTCGATTCTTTAGGATTTATCTCCAAACTTAATTGTTCTGCCAATTCTTTGGCAGCCACTTTAAGCATATTAAAAACCTCAAGTGTACTTCTGTAAGCCAGTTGTTTGGTGGCAGATTTTTGAAGCAGTAACTCTTTTATTTTCTCTAATTTATTCTCCATGAGATTACTAAAATAGGTTAATACGCTCTTGCAAAAAGTACGCGTTCTTTAGACTCATTTCCGGTTAGAATACATTTTCCAAATTCTTGAGTATTATTCAAAGGAATACACCTTATAGTTGCTTTAGAGCGCTCTTTTATTTTTTCTTCTGTTTCTGAACTACCATCCCAATGCGCGCTCACAAATCCAGTTTTGTTTTCTAAGGCATCCATAAATTCTTCCCAAGTATCAACCGTATGAATATGTTCACTTCTATAATCTAGTGCTCTTTGGTAAATATTCTGTTGTATCTGCTCCAATAAATGCTCAATTTTATGTTCTAAATCGGTTGCACTCATCACTTGCTTTTCTTTGGTGTCTCTGCGGGCAACTTCAACTGTTTCGTTTTGAACATCTCTTGGTCCAATAGCTATTCTTACTGGTACGCCTTTTAACTCATAGTCGGCAAATTTATAGCCTGGACTTAAATGATCTCTGTCATCTAGCTTAACTGATATGCCTTGTTTTTTAAGCAGTTGAAAATAAGCATCTGCTTTTTCCATAACGAGCACTTTTTCTTCTGCTTTTCTAAATATGGGCACAATTACTACTTGGATAGGGGCCAATCTTGGAGGTAAAACCAGTCCTTCATCGTCGCTATGGCTCATAATTAAAGCTCCCATTAAGCGAGTAGAAACGCCCCAAGAGGTTGCCCAAACATATTCAGATTTATTCTCTTTGGTTACGTATTTTACATCAAATGCCTTTGCAAAGTTCTGACCCAAAAAGTGTGAGGTGCCCATTTGTAGCGCCTTGCCATCCTGCATCAAGCCTTCAATACAATAAGTATCTATGGCGCCAGCAAATCTTTCATTGGCAGATTTTACGCCTTTTATAACCGGCACCGCTAATATATTCTCAGCAAAATCAGCATATACCTCCAACATTTTGCGGGTTTCTTCTATTGCTTCCTCCGCCGTGGCATGAGCAGTATGTCCTTCCTGCCACAAAAATTCGGTGGTGCGCAAAAATAAACGCGTACGCATCTCCCATCTTACCACATTTGCCCATTGGTTCAATAAAATGGGTAAATCACGGTAACTCTGAATCCAACTTCTATAGGTATTCCAAATAATGGTTTCGCTGGTTGGACGGACAATTAGTTCTTCTTCCAATTTGGCATCGGGATCTACCACTATTTCTTTTGTTATAGGGTCAACTTTTAATCTATAATGCGTCACAACTGCGCACTCTTTAGCAAAACCATCTACATGACTAGCCTCTTTGGTGAAAAAAGATTTGGGTATAAAAAGCGGAAAATAAGCATTGGAGTGTCCAGTCTCCTTAAATCTTCTGTCTAATTCTGCCTGCATTTTTTCCCATATCGCATAACCATATGGTTTTATTATCATACAACCTTTAACATCTGAATGCTCTGCTAAGTCTGCATTTTTAACGAGATTATTGTACCAACCACTATAATCTTCGCTTCTTTTTATTTTTTTTATTTCCATATCCTGCTTTTTGGAATAGTATTTGTTTTTGTTGAAATATAGTACAAAAATACTTTTTAGTTGTTACTTTGTATAAGGAATAAAAATCCATTGTTATGAAAAATACATATTCCCTTTTTTACATGCTGTTAATGTTGGCATTAGCTTCGTGTAGTAGCCAAAATTTTACTTCTTTTAATCAGGTTAGTGATGATACTTACTGGTCTGAAAAAGACGATGTGCGCACTCCAGGGGAAAACATCAAGGCAGTGGAGCCTTGGAGCAACGAAAAAAATAATGGGGTAAAACCTGCGCCAAGTAGATATAATGATGAGCCAGCAAATAATGCTACAAATGATACGTACGAAGATGAGCGTGGCAAACGTGCAAGGCAAAATTGGGAAAACCAACGTTTCAATGAAGGTGCCCAAACACAAAGGGCTGACGAAAATTTTGATGAATCAGAAAATTTTAATCAAGAAAATTTCGATACCCGCCAAGAGGAAAGAGATGCCAGAAGATTTGGTTCGAACCGAAACTTTTATTACGACGATCCATATTTCCAAGCATTGAGTCCCAGTTGGGGTTGGACAAGCCTCTTCAACCCTGTTGTTCGTCCGGGTTTTTATAATTGGGCACCAGGTTGGAATGTAGGGTTAAGTTTTAATAGTTTTAATGGATTTGGCGTGGGAATGGGCATGCAATATGGATATGGATTTGGCTACAACCCTTTTTTTTACGACCCTTGGATGATGGGTGGTGGCGGTTTTGGTATGGGTTTTCATAATCCTTGGCATATGAATATGTATAATCCTTATTCGCCTTGGGGCTTCAATCCTTGGTATAATCCTTACAGGTTTGGTTTTGGATGTGGTGGTTTTTATAATCCTTGGGGCTTTAGAAATCAGCATCATTTTGGCGGTGTTGGGGGAGATATTGTTACTAATAGGCCGCTTATGCAGCCCAGAAATTCAATGGGATCTTCTATTCCTTCTAGTGTTGGAACCAATAGACCCAATAATCAAAATTTTGATGGAAAATCTATCAGAGATAATAGGCCCAATCAAGGTGTAAATGCAAATGAAAATGGTGTAAACCCAGTTGTGAGGCCCGAGAGAAATATCAGGTATACGCCCAACAGACCTCCAGTTGGAACCCAAACACCGGGTACCAATAGGCCAGGTGGAGACTTGGCGCCAGATCAAAATGGTAGGCCTACTTATGTTTCTCCTAATAACAATCCATCAAGAGGATCAGATCAAGCAGCTCCTAGTAGCAGGCCAGGCGGCGAATTAAGAGATGGCCGTGATGGTCGCCCTGTTTATGTGCCACCTAGCAGAGGCAGAAACGATGGCAATGAAGGCCGACCAAGTTTTAACAATGATAGGCCTTCTAGAAGCTATGATGGTGGCAGCACTAATCCAAGTAGGAACCCTGGAAATAGCGCACCAAGCACAAATCGCCCAACTTTTGATAGCCCAAGAAACAGAGGAAATAGTGGGTCATACTCGCCACCACCTCAACAATCTGCACCAAGCCGTCCTAGTTATTCTGCGCCTAGTAGGCCCGCTCCAAGTGCGCCTAGCGGACCAAGCCAATCTGCGCCTAGCAGGCCTGCTGGTGGCGGAGGGATGCGACCAAGGTAATTTTTTGAAACCATAATTATAATAAACGAATGAAACACATTATAGCCATTGGCCTAGGTGCTCTGTGCTTGCAGGTATCGGCCCAAAATCATGCAGATATTCTCCGGTTTAGCAGCAGAGGTATGGTAGGTTCGGCCAGAACTATGGGTTTGTCTGGTGCTTTTGGGGCGGGCGGTGCCGACTTAAGCGCTGCTTCCATAAACCCAGCGGGGTTAGGCCTGTATAGAAGTAATCAATTTTTACTGAGTTCTGCTATTACTTCTACTTTAGCCGAGGCAAATTATACTGGAAATCTACAAAGCGATAGCCGAACCAATTTTAATATTCCTAATATTGGTATTGCCCTCAACAATACGAGTAACTATATGGGCAAACCTCGCACAAAAGGAATTGTGAGCGGCACGCTAGTTTTTGGCTTGAACCGACTCAATGATTATAGCGCTAATATACAATACAACGGAGTGGTTAAAAACACAACAGTAGGAGATTATTTGGCTGAGCGAGCCAATGGTATTAATTTTAATGTTTTAAACCAGAGTTCTTTCGATAATTATTTAGCTGCTCAAGCTTGGCGGGTTGCTCTAATAGATTCTGTAACGGGCACAAATAACTACGTTTCTATTCAAGATTTATTGGGCGATTCTGCCTATGCTGTTGGCCAATTTCAGCAAATAAAAAACCAAGGTAGAATGCAAGAATGGTATTTTGGCGGTGGCGTAAATGTTTCTAATTTCTTGTACTTAGGTGCAACTATGGTTATTCAACAAGCGTCTTACGAAACCGATTTAATTTATAGAGAAACACTCAAAGAATCGAGCGTAAAAAATAATCCTTATAGCGCTGTTTCTATAAATCAGAGTTTAGAAACAACGGGCTCTGGTGTGGGTGGTAAGTTTGGTTTTATTTTACGTCCGGCTAAATTTATTAGGATAGGGGGTGCTTACCATACGCCAGTTAGGTTAAGCATGACAGATAACTACCAAAACTCATTAACCATGCGTTACAGCAATGGTGGCGTTTTTACTGCACCCGAGCAATTGCGCCAAGATTATTACGAATACCAAATTGTAACTCCCGGAAGATTGCTTGCCAATGCTGCCATAATTGTAGGCAAATCTTTTCTGTTTACAGCCGATTACGAGCGAATAGACTACCGAAAAGGTAGGTTGCAAGCCACCAATGATTTAGCCGATTTTGTTGAAGGTAATGCCAATAATAAATTGTTACATGATGTGGCCGAAATTTACCGCGCTGGTATTGAATTTAATTACGACTATCTGCGCTTACGTGCCGGATATGCTTACATTGGAAGTCCGTATAATGATGATTATATTGCCAAGAATAATGGCAAGAAACAGTTAATTAGTGGTGGTTTAGGTTGGGTTTACGACAATACCATTTTCTTTGACTTTGCGGTAAGTAGTTTATTAGGCACTCAATATCACGTTCCTTTTCGCGGTAATCCAGAAAATGCCGCCATAAGTGTAAACAAGCTAAATTTTATGCTTGGTGCAGGATTTAAATTTTAACCAAAAAAGGCTGAGTAAATAATTTACTCAGCCTTTTTTAATGCTATTATTTTGATAAATCTTATTCTGATTTAGAGAATGACTTAGAAATGGTTTTAGATCCTTCTTTAAAACGTACAAAGTAAATTCCTTTTTGTAGGTCGCTAATGTTTATTTCTGTTTCAAAACCAGCGTGCTGAATAGATTTTATTTTAGACCCTAATACATTATAAATATCCATAGAAATTGGTTCGCGCGATTGAGATTGGTATTTAACAACCAGGCGTTCTTTGGCAGGATTTGGAAACAAACTAAATTCTCTACTTACAACGTTTTCTTTGATTGAAGTTACCCAAGCATTTAAAATAAATTCCACGGTATCTCTAATACTTGGATTGCTTTTTAAATAGCAAACCACTTTTCCAGAGCCATTACCACTTTTCTCGTTTAAAACAAAATCGCCTTTAAATTCACCTGTTTTACCTGGGGCTAATACAAATTCTGCCTTTGAACCAACCTTTAAATTAACTAGGCAATTTCCTGGATCACACAAGCCAAACTCCCACTCTGTGCGGGTTGAAGAAATTTCAATAACCTCCCACTCAAATACGCTATCGCTGGTATTGTTGGTAAAGTTAGATTTAGCATCTAATTGGTAAAAAGTGCTTGGCCCTTGGCTTTTACTTACTTTTGGACTAAATGAAACAGATTGAGCAAATAAACTTGGGGCAATTATTAAGGCCAAGAAATAAAGTATTAGTTTTTTCATATCGTTAAATTTTCAACTCAAATGAGTAGTTTTGTTACTTATTAATTATAATTTACTGCAAAAGTATAGCTATTTTTCTTAAAAAAGCACTAAAATAAGATGAAAATTATCATAATAAACGGTCCTAACCTGAATTTATTGGGTGTTAGGGAAAAGGAAATATATGGAAACCAGGCTTTTGATGCTTTGTTTTTACTATTAAAAGAGAAATTTTCTAGTATTCAGCTAGAATTTTTTCAAAGCAATATTGAGGGCGAAATAATTGATTGTTTGCATCAAGTTGGATTTTCTTATGATGGAATCATACTCAATGCAGGCGCATATTCGCATACATCCATTGCTATTGGCGATGCCGTTGCAGCCATAAGCACACCAGTAGTAGAGGTGCATATTAGTAACTTGGCTGCTAGAGAAGAATTTAGGCATAAAACATTTGTTGCCCCGCATGCCAAAGGGGTTATTTTTGGTTTTGGTATGGCCGGTTATGATTTGGCTATTCAGTCTTTTTTGTAATTTTATTTTGGTTCAGCCCAATAAATTGGGTAATGTTGGGTAATTTGCCAAAGGCATTTATTTTGTTTAGAAAGTGCGCAAACACAATGCTTTTGGGGTAAATTCCGTATAGGTCTTGAACTGATTTTTGGGGCGATACGGATTTACGTTTTTTCCACCATTTGCCCCACTTAAAAAAGAAATGAGAGTGAGCAAGATGCACGGCTTTTGAGTCTTTAAAATTGCCGCTTTTAATAAAGTAAAAAGAGCTAAGCAAATCGAGTGTTGAACGAACTGGAATTAGCCAAAAAAGTGTAAAGGCCGAGCTGTTTTTTAACAGCATTTGCAGGGAATTTCTGAAGTTTAAATAGGTTTTTTTTGGGTTGCCTTGCTGCAAGGTGCTACCACCCAAATGGTATACGGTACTTGCACCTACATACCAATTTTGGTAGCCTGCTAATTGCAATCTCCAGCATAAATCTACCTCTTCCATGTGGGCAAAAAAGTGTTCATCAAAGCCACCTACCTCGTGAAAAGCATTTGCTTTTACAAATAAACAGGCGCCACTGGCCCAAAAAACGGGTATGTTATCGTTGTACTGACCTAAGTCTTGTTCCGTTTTCTCGAAAATTCTGCCTCTGCAAAATACGTATCCGAGGTGGTCCATAAAACCACCTGCAGCTCCAGCATATTCAAAATAGCTTCTGTTGTTGTATTGCAATAATTTGGGTTGGGCGGCCGCAATTTTCGGGTTTTTGTCCATCCATTCAATTACAGGCTCTATCCAATTGGTTGTTACTTCTACATCATTGTTTAATAATATATAATAATCAGCCTGAACCAATTTTAATGCCTGGTTATAACCACCTGCATAACCAAAGTTTTCATGCAATTGGATAACTTCAACCGTGGGGAAGTTTTTAAATAGGTATGAAACTGAATTATCTGTTGAGGCATTATCTGCTACAATTATTTTTAAATTTGGGTAGGTAGACGCTATAACACTTGGTAAAAATTGTTCTAATAATTCTTGTTTATTCCAATGTATTATAACTACAGCAACAGATGGATATTTCATAGAAATTAGTTGGTTTTTTTCTTATAGGGTGCATAAATAAAACGGGCATCACCTGGCGTAATAAATAAAATGCACATAAACTCTTTGGGGTTTTTATAATTGGCTTTAAAATCCGCTTCTCTTTCTGGAAGTACTAGTTTGCGATCTTTTAACTCTTCCAACGTGGTGGCATTTATGCTAAATTCTCTGGCATAATCTTCTTTTAGCAAAATTGGTTCACCCAATTTCACCTCGTGTTGGTGTGCCACAAAAACGGGATACTGGGTAAAATCTTCTTTTACCATTTCTACCGAAACTTCCTTAATCATGGGTCCGTAGAAGCCCAAATCATCCTCTAGAACTTCCAATAATTTTTTTAAAATCTCCTCTTTTTCCATTATTTTAAAATCAACAAGGCAATATTTTCTACATGGTGGGTGTGCGGAAACATATCTACTGCTTGCACTTTGGCAACTTCATAAACCTCTGTCATTAATGCAATATCTCTGGCTTGTGTAGCGGGATTGCAGCTTACATAAACAATCTTCTTGGGCCTTACTTGTAAGAGTTGGTTAATAACATCTTCATGCATGCCAGCCCTTGGCGGGTCTGTTATAACCACATCTGGTTTGCCGTGGGTTTCAATAAAATCTTGGGTAAGCAAGTCTTTCATATCACCCGCAAAAAAATGGGTATGTTCTATTTGGTTCAGGGCGGCATTCTTTTTGGCATCTTCAATGGCTTGCACCACGTTTTCTATGCCCACCACTTTTTTGGCAAATTTAGAAATAAACAAAGCTATGGTTCCAACGCCTGTGTATAAATCGTAAACCAATTCTGTACCTGTTAATCCAGCAAATTCTCGGGCTTTTTTATAGAGTTCAATCGTTTGGTAGGCATTGGTTTGGAAAAATGATTTGGGGCCAATATAAAATTGCAGGTCTTCTAATTCTTCAATTAAATGGTCGTTTCCTTTATAAACCTTTATGTCTTGGTCGTATAAAGAATCGTTTTTCTTTTCATTAATTACATACATTAAGGCTGTAATTTGCGGGAAGTTTTGATGCAAATGATCCAACAAAGCCTCGCGTTTGGCCACATCTTCATGCCCAAAACTCATAATCAACATCCATTCTCCTTTGAGGTTGGTGCGCAGCAACATATTGCGCATAAAACCTGTTTGGCCATATAAATTATAGAAATCATAGTCGTTTGCTTTGCAAAAATCGCGCACGCTATTTCTAATTTCATCGTTTAATTGTGGCATTAAATGGCAGGTAAAAACCTCAAAAACTTTGTCGAATCTGCCTGGAATATGGTATCCAAGGCCCATGTTTTCTTCTTTACTCAGGGTGCCAATTTCCACTTTTTCTGTTAGCCATTTTCTATCTGTAAACGAGAACTCCACCTTGTTTCTATATTCTGTAGTTCTGGCTGAACCTAAAATGGGTTCAAGCGGAGGGAAAGGGAATTTGCCGATGCGTTCAAAGGCATCAAGCACTTGTTGTTGTTTATAGCGCAATTGGGCTGGGTACGACATTTGTTGCCATTTGCAGCCTCCGCAGGTGCCGGCATGTTGGCAAAAAGTATCTATTCTATCTTCCGAAGGTTTAACTACTTCAGTAATGGTGGCTATTTCAAACCTGCGTTTATTTTGAACCACGCGTGCATTAACAATATCTCCCGGAACGGCGTATTCTACCATTACTACTTTGCCATCTGGTCTGGCTATACTTTTACCCTCGCTGCCTGCATTTTCTATCAATAGATTTTCATAGAAAATGGGTTCTTTTGATTTCTTTTTGCCCATTAGGGGTGCAATTTAAGAAATTGCCATTGAAACCACTCATTGCAGTTTAGTTAATATCTTAGAAATACAATTTTTGGATTATATTAAATTAACTTCTGGGTTTATTGTAATCCCAAAAGTGTTTTGCACACTTTGTTGAATTTGCATGGCCAAGGCGTATATTTCGCTACCAGTTGCGCCGCCATAATTAACTAGAACTAGCGCTTGGTCTTTGTGAGAGCCAGTATTGCCAATACGTTTACCTTTAAAGCCGCATTGCTCTATGAGCCATCCGGCGGGTACTTTTACTAAGTTGTTTTGTAGCGGGTAGCCCGGAATGTTTGGAAATTGCACTTTAAGTTTTTCGTACTGACTGGCTTCAATTTCCGGATTTTTAAAAAAACTACCCGCGTTGCCCAGCACTTTTGGATCTGGTAACTTAGATTTTCTTATTTCAATAACGGCATCACTCACTGCTTTAATACTAGGTTCGGCAATGCCTTTTTGTTGTAAGGTTTCTTTTATTGCGCCATATTGTATGTTTGTTTGCGCTTTTTTATGCAGTTTAAATGTAACAGAAACAATGATGTATTTATCTTTAACTTCATTTTTAAAAATGCTTTCACGGTAGCCAAACTTGCATTCTTCATTGGTAAATTTTACCAGTTTTCCCGATTCAATTTCAACTGCATAGAGTTCCTCAAAGGTGTCTTTTATTTCGGCACCATAGGCACCAATGTTTTGCATAGGTGCTGCACCCACGCAACCCGGAATAAGCGATAAATTTTCTAATCCGCCCCAATTATGGTTAACGGCATACATCACTAAATCGTGCCAAACCTCGCCACTCATGGCTTTTACCCAAACAAAATCATCGTCCTCCTTAATTTTGTCCATTCCCTTTAGGTCTATTTTAACAGCCATGCCGTCAAAATCTTGGGTAAGCAGCAGGTTACTACCTCCTCCAAAAACGAGTTTTTTGCGTTCAGCCAAATTAAAGGCCGTGCAAAGAACCTGCAATTCTTCTATGCTTGTAACGGTAACAAACTGATTGGCTTGCACATCAATCCCAAAAGTATTGTATGGTTTTAGCGATATGTTTTGATAAATCACCATCTTTGATTGGCAAGTAAAGAAATACTCTTGAAAAAAGCGATATATAATTACTTTTGTTGATTAATTTTATGTTTTTAACAGTTCAAATACTAATTAAGAGATTCAGTCTTGCACTCGTAACGGCAAGTATATGTAGGGTTTTATTTCTTGTTCTAAATAAAGTTTTATGGGCATTTCCAGCTGCTCAATTAGCAGAATCCTTTTTTTTTGGATTGGCATATGATATTTCTTCATTGGTATACATCCATGGAATTTTTATTGGATTACATCTTTTGCCAATTAAGATTTTTAATCGAGTTAAAACACAGCAATTCTTGTTTTCCTTGTTTATGCTTGGGCAGTTTTTGTTTATTTTTTTTAATTTTGTAGATATGGGATTATATCCCATAGTTGGCAGAAGAAGTGGGAGTGAATTATTAGCTATGGCCAATGAAACAGATGGTTTGGTGTTAAAGTATTTAACTGGATATTGGTACTTATTGGTTTTGCTTTTTGGTTTAGTATACCTCAATTACTTTGTCTATAAAAAAATTAAATACACAACAACATCAGCAGCAAATGAATCAGATTCATGGCTTTCTGCTATTTTACTTCGGTTTGGCGTATTGGTATTAGTTTTTGTTGGAGGCAGGGGCGGATTAAAATTGATGCCTTTAAATCCTTTTGATGCTGCCTTAAATACGCGTGCAGAGCTTATCCCACTGGTTATAAATACCCCTTTTAATATGATTGTTAGTATGCAATCTGCTGGATTAAAAGAAAAAAAGTATTTTAATGATGAGGTGCAATTAATTGCAAATTTCAACCCAATTAAACAAGTTATACCTAAAGATAATTCTGCTTTAAAAAGAAATATAGTACTCATTATTGTAGAAAGTTTAGGGAAAGAATATGTTGGATTTTATAATAATGGCAAGGGTTATACGCCATTTTTAGATTCTTTAATGAAACATAGTGAAGTATTTATGCATGCTTATGCCAATGGTAAAAAATCTATTGAAGGAATACCTGCAATTTTATCTAGTATGCCTTCTTTAATGCAGGTTCCATACTTAAGCAGTAATTACCATAGCAATATTATTAGGAGTGCCGGGCATTATTTGCAAGAAATGGGATACACCTCAAGTTTCTATCATGGGGGTAAAAACGGCACAATGAGTTTTGATAATTATATTGCCTTAAGCAATAGTGGAGAATATTTTGGTAAAAATGAATACCCAGTCAGCGCAGATTTTGATGGTTTTTGGGGCATTTCAGACAGGCCATACTTGCAATACGTGGCCAAGCAAATTGGGAATTCAAAATTCCCTTCTTTTACTAGTGTATTTACTTTAACATCACACCATCCCTATCAGTTGCCTGTTGCAGAGCTTTCCCGTTTTAAAGCGGGGTCGTTACCCATACACAAAACTATTGCCTATACAGATGATGCGCTAAGAGATTTCTTTAAAACCGCCTCTAAGCAAGATTGGTATGCTAATACCACTTTTATAATAACTGCCGATCACAGTGCAGAAAACGAAAACGCATATTATCAAACTCCTCAAGGTAAATTTGAAATTCCTCTTATAATGTATAGGCCCATGGAGGTTTTACCTAAAAAAAGATTTGAAACGGTATCGCAAACTGATATGCTTCAGCTAATTTTGGAAGAGACAAATTACCCTAAACCTTATTTTAGTTTTGGGTCAGGATTAAATACAGATAATACTGGTTGTGTGATGCAGTTTCATGATGGGTATCATCAAATTATTCAATGGCCATTTGTGTTAAATTTTGCGAATGATAAGGCTACAGGCTTATTCCATTTAGAGCAAGATTCGCTTATGAAAATAAATCAAATTGAAAATCCCTTGTATGTAAACAAAAGGGATAGTTTAACAATAAAAGCAAAAGCTATCATACAAACGTTTAATGGGCATGTTATTCATAATACAGCCCATTAATAATCAGTTATTCCTGCTTCTTTTTTGACTTTTTTACTCAGGTTATTACAAACTAATTGATACGAATTATCTATTAAGTCTATGATTAATGCATGTGGCACATCTGCATTAAAGCTTACGGTATTCCAATGATTTTTATCCATATGAAATCCTGGTATAATTCCTGTGTAATTGGCTCTTAATTCTACTGATTTCTCTGGATTGCATTTTAGGTTACAGGTATTGGGTTGAGCAATACTTATTAAACAAAACATTTTACCGGCAACCTTAAAAACTAAGGTATCATTATCAAATGGAAAATGCTCACTTACTGCTTGTTTTGAAAGGCAGTATTCGCGAAGTTCTTCAATGTTCATTTACAGCAAGCTGTAAAGTTTTAAACCTACTTGTAAGGTAACCATCTTATTTTGAAGGGTAGGGGCAATTCCTTGATAACTAAAAGCTGATCCCATGTCGCTGGTATTAAAGTCATATTTTAAATCTACACGTAACTTCAAGATATCTAAGCCTGCTCCCACTTGAAAGCCAGTAGTGCGATCTTTCAAATTTTCTAATTTGAAATCTTTGTTATCAGGAATATCTGTAATTTGTTTCAATAAAAACTGGAAGTTTGGTCCAGCATACAAACGAAATGTTTTTAAAACTCTCCAGCCCACTAAAACGGGAACATCCATGTAGTTTGCGGTATGACTGAATGCTTGCAATCCTGCGATGTCTATTTTAAAATTACTACCTCTTCTATTAAACACAGCTTCTGGCTGAAGGTACAAACCAAATGGTGTGCTTAGTCTTAAATAGGCCCCAATATTTACAGTGGTATTTGCTTCTACTTTAGCAGATAAATTTTGAAGCTCTTTTAGATCAATTTTGTCTCTATTTAATCCAGCTTTTATTCCTATTTCGAGGTTTTGTGCTTTAGCAGTAAAAAGAGTGGAAATTAGACAAAGGGTTGTAATAAATTTTTTCATGGTTTGGGTATTTATTATGCACCAAAGTTACTGAAATTTTTGGCAAAAAAAATCTGGCCTACTTGGCCAGATTTTTTTTGAATTAATTTTTAATGGGTAAAAAGCTATACTTTTTACTGCGTTCTAATTGGTCTTGCAACCAGTTGTTTGGATAGCTAACTTTTACATCCACTATCTTATTATCTTTCATTACTGGAGTAAGCACAGGTTGCACAAATCCTTTGTAGGCAGCCACGTTTAGCTTTTCGAAGCGTTCTTTTACTTCTTTTAAAAGAGCTTGGTCTACTTTAACGCCATAGTTTTCTACCAAGGCCTGACCCGCTTTAAAATCTCCTTCCGATTTTATGCGTTGTATTTCGCGCAGAAGTTCGCCAAATAACTCTCTTAACCTTTCGTAGTTATTTACTTTTACGTAGGTTTTACCGTTTTCTTTAAAGAAGCTAATTACGTTTTCGCTCTTACCTTTTTCATAAGCCCACATAGCATTTAGCTGGCGGTTACGCATGTGTGCTTCTTCTAAGTTTTCGCCCAAGTTTAAGCGGGTTAATTGGGTAATTAACCCGTTACGTATATAACCATCATATTCTGTTTTGCCCACTTCTAAACTGGGCATAATTCCCATCTCTACTGGTTTAGGGTCGTAAACATAATATAAAGCAACTAAATCTGCGCGGGCTTCTTCTAGTGTACTTGCGTAGTTTTTAAGTGTTTGGTCGGGGTCGCCAATACCTTGGTTTATAATGCCAGAGGCGTGCCCAATTACTTCGTGCATATCGGTGTGTAAATCGGCCGCCAAAGCGCCGTATTTGGTATTGCGTTCTATCTCTTCTGCCGAGTTACAAAACTCTTTCATCATGGGGCTCTTAGCACCTACAATATTGTATGCGTGTACAATGTTTCCTAACGATACAGATTTAGAGCCATGCTCTTGTCTGATCCAATTTGCGTTGGGTAAGTTAATACCAATGGGAGTGCTTGGCGAGCTGGCGCCGGCTTCTTGTATAACGGTAATTACTTTGGCCGTAATACCTTTTACACTGGCTTTTTTGTGCTCCGGTAAAATGGGAGAATTGTCTTCAAACCATTGGGCTTCTTTGGCAATGGCAGCAATGCGTTTGGTTGCTTCCATGTCTTTTAAACTTACCACCGATTCAAAAGATGCGCGCTTGCCAATTGCATCATCATATACTTCTATAAATCCGTTTACCACATCTAGTCTACTTTCGGTATCGTTTACCCAAGCAATATTGTATTCGTCCCAAATTTTTAAATCGCCGGTTTTGTAGTACTGAACTAATAATTCTAATGCTTTTTTCTGCTTATCGTTTTCTGCAACTGATACAGCTTTTTCAAGCCAAAATACTATTTTTTCTATCGCAGCCCCATACATGCCACCCACTTTCCAAACCTGCTCTTTAAGCACGCCATCTACTTTTACCATTTTGCTGTTCAAGCCCCAAGAAATTGGTTTTCTATCTGTGGTATCTATTCTTGTGGCATAATAAGCCTCTACTTCTTTAGCCGTAACACCCTCATAAAAATTATTTGCCGATGCCGCTATATTGTCAATATCAGAAGCTAGGTTAACCAATTTTGCATCAAAATTTGGGTCGAACCAAACCTGTTGCATATTACCTATAAACTGTTCCACCGTTTGATTGTTTAGCGGTAGGAGTGTTGCATCAGATGATTTGATTAGTTGGTTAAAGTAGGCTGGACTGCAGGCTGGCACAAACTTAATATTTGAGTAGTGGTGGTGAATGCCATTAGAAAAAAACACTCGCTTGGCATAGGTTTCAAATTGCAACCATTCTTCTCCGCTGCGCTCGCCTGTATAGCTATTTAAAATAGCTTCTAGGGTTTTTCTGATGCTTAAATTGTGTTTGTATTTTTGGTCGTAATAAATATCTCTACCGCAATTGGCTGCTTCAGAAAGGTAGTAGGCCAATTCTTTTTGTTGTGGCGTTAGATCTTCAAATCCTGGTATTTGATAGCGTAAAATTTGTAAGTCGGCAAAGTTATCACAGTTTACTTCAAATTCAGTTTTGTTAACATCAGCTGTTTTGTTATCGCTGTGGCAGGCAGTTAAACTAAGCACTGCGCCCATTGTACCGTAAGTAATCATTTTTCTAATATTCATTCTATATTGTTTTTAACTAAACAAATATATTGATTCAAACTTGTGAAACAATTGGGTAATTATTTCTGTAAAAAATAATTAAATTGAAGCGCAAAAATTAGTCATAGAAACTATAACTTTTCATGTTTAAAAATAGAAAATTAATCATTGCTACCAAGCACCAAAAAGAAAAAGTAATAGCACCTTATTTAGAAAAAGAATTGGGTATAGTTTGTTTAGTAGACCCCCATTTTGATACAGATGTTTTTGGCACCTTTTCTGGCGAAATAGCCCGTGCGCATAGTCCGATAGAAACACTTAGGCAAAAATGCTTAACGGCCATGCAGGCTAATCAATGTGATTTAGGTGTAGCTAGTGAAGGCTCTTTCGGGCCGCACCCAAGTATTCCTTTTGTAACAGCGGATGATGAGCTATTAATTTTTATTGATTTGCGGCATAACATAGAGCTAGTGGTAAGAGAGCTTAGTTTGGCTACAAATTTCAATGCTCAAACCGTTCATTCTTATGATGAGTTGTGTAAATTTGCTCAGCAGGCCCAATTTCCTTCACATGGTTTAATTTTGCGCCCAGCCCCAAATGCGGCCTCAGATATTTACAAAGGAATTACAGATAACAATACCTTAATAAATACCTACACTAAATTGGCTCAAGCACATGGTTCTGTATATGTAGAAACAGATATGCGTGCCCAGTTTAACCCAAGCAGAATGGAGGTAATTGAACAGGCTACTAAAAAATTAGTTGCGCAACTTTTGGTTCATTGTCCGCATTGCCAGTTACCCGGCTTTGCTATTAATGAGCGAATATTAGGTTTGCCATGCGAACTTTGCAAATTGCCTACAGCATCTGTGTTAGGCTATATTTATAAATGCAAACATTGCAACTATGAGCAAGTGGCCAATTACCCTAATAAAAAGGAATTTGAAGACCCAACCTATTGCAACTTTTGTAATCCTTAAAGTGTTTCTTTTTATACTCAGAATCCTTCAAAAATACCTAAACCAAAAAGAGCAAAATCGTATTTAACGGGGTCTTTCGGGTCTAGTTTTCTTAGCACCAAATCTAGCTCTTGCACCGCTTTGGCATCGTTTTGTTTTCTGTGCAGCAAGCCTAATTTGCGGGCTATATTGCCTGAGTGCACATCTAGTGGAATGCTGAGTTGCGCGGGAGATAGTTGAGCGTTCCAAATGCCCAGATCTACACCGCATTTATCTTTTCTAACATACCAGCGCAGCATCATATTTATTCTTTTGGCGGCTGAACCCTTTGCTGGGTCTGAAATGTGTTTTTCTGTTCGGTTAGGGTGCGGTATTTCGAAAAAATTGGCTTTAAATTTAGAGATTGCTTCTTGCAAGTTCTGGGGTTCTGCATGTTTAATAAATAAGGCTTCCATGCCATTGTGCTTGGAGTAAATGTGGCGTAAACCTTTTAGAAAGAATATTAAATCTGTGCCATTAAAGGTGCGGTGCACAAATGTTTGCAGTTTTATTAAATCTTTTTCACGAAAGCTTTGCACAAAATCGTAGGGAGATTCACCCAAATAGTCGAGCATTTTATGCCCGTTTTGCACAATTATCTTGCGGTTTCCCCAAGCAATAGTTGCGGCTAAAAAGCCTGCAATTTCTATGTCTTCTTTGCGCACAAAACGATGCGGAATACTAATTGGATCGGGCTCAATAAATTGGCTATTATTGTATTGATATACTTTTTCTTCTAAGAATAATTTAATTTCTTGATTTACCACCCTTACAACATTTTATAAATTTCTTTGGCCTTGTTTATCACATGTAGGAATAAAAAAGCTGGCCAAATGAGGGCACTTTGGTTGTTATAGCTAATGGCAATAATGGTGGCTAAAACAGCCAAGAAAAAGGTTGCTACAATTACATAAATTAATTGAAACTTAAGGTTGCCTGTTTTAATAAAAGATAGAATGCCAAAAACGAGCAGCATTAAAATAGAAAAGATAGCCACAAAATATACAATGTTCATTGGTTTTAATTTGTTATTGGTTGGTTTTTGTTGTGCGAACAAAGTTAAAAATTTGCAAAGTTTTCATTTAATTAAATAATTTGTGCCTGAAATAAAACGAAAGCATGAATTACACCATACATATAGCTAATGCCACAGACCATTTTGTGGGCCTTACGGCACAAATAGAAACCCTAGGCGCCCCCTTGCTACAACTACAATTGCCTGCATGGCGCCCGGGAAGGTATGAGTTAAGTAATTTTGCAAAAAACATTCGCAAGCTAAACATTACAGATAGCAAAGGTGTTCCCTTGGAATTTAATAAAATTAGCAAAGACTGTTGGGAGGTAAACTGTTTGAACCAAACAGAAATAGTGCTTAGGTATGAATATTATGCCAACCAACCCGATGCAGGCGCTTGTTTTGTTAGTGAGCATTTACTTTATGTAAATCCGGTACATTGTTTTATGTATGCAGTTGGCAGGGAAGCGGAAAGCTTTTCTGTTCAATTAGATGTGCCCATGCACTGGCAAATTGCTTGTCAGTTACCTGCTAAAAATCATAAACTACAAGCCCAAAATTTCGACCAGCTCGCGGATAGTCCATTTTTTGCCTCTCCAAACTTGGTTCACCATTCTTTTCTGTTGAACCAAACTACTATTCATTTTTGGTTTGAAGGTGGTGTGGTAGCAGATATTGCTTTGTTGGCAGAGCAAACACGCAAATATGCCTTGGTTCAGACCGAAATATTTGGCGAGTTGCCCTTAGCGCATTACCACTTTTTGTACCTGTTGCTACCCAATACCTATAGGCACGGCGTAGAGCATGCAGATTCTACAGTGATAGCCATGGGGCCGGCAGCGGCCATCAACGAGCCAGCGTTTTACAATGATTTTTTAGCTATTAGTTCGCACGAATTGTTTCATTTATGGAATATAAAACGGATGCGTCCGGCTGAGATGTTGCCTTATGATTTTACCAAAGAAAATTACTCGCGCTTGGGTTATATTTATGAAGGCATTACCACCTATTATGGCGATCTTACCTTATTACGCAGCGGAGTATGGGATTTTGAAACATACGCCAAAAGTTTGGCGGGCGATTTAGAGCGGCATTACAATAACCTAGGAAGGTTTAATTATTCGCTAACAGCGTCTAGTTTTGATACTTGGTTGGATGGATATGTGGCCGGGGTAAAAGGGAGAAAAGTATCCATTTATATAGAGGGTTTAATTGCTGCATGGGTAGCAGATATAGCAATTTTGGTTCGAACCAATGGTGCCAGCCGTTTGGATGATGTTTTGAGGAGAATGTATCAGGATTCTTATCAATTGGGGCTTGGATATTCACAGGAAATATATAAAAATCTGCTTGAAAGTGTTAGTGGGGTTAATTTTGATTCCTATTTTGAAGAAATTATTGAAGGTGCTGGACACTGGGAAAAGTATATTCAGAAAACATTAGAACATATTGGATTAGAACTGATTATACGCGAGAAAGAAGATGGGATTTTAAGTTGTGAAATAAAGAAAAAGCAGGAAATTAACGAATTGCAAAATTCGCTTTTTGAATATTGGATAAAATAGCCTTACTTTGGTTAAAATGAATTATCCAATTATTTTTATATGCAAAAAATACATTTAGATTGTAATAATTGCGATTCTAAAGCAGTGTCGTTTTTAACTTATTGTACTAACGAAGAGTCTGAGATGGTAATGGCTGCTAAATCATGCGGTCATTATAAAAAAGGCCAGTCTATTTTTAATGAAGATAATATTCCATTAGGTATATATTGTTTGAGTAAAGGGGCAATTAAACTTACCCGATCTAATAAAGATGGGAAAGAGCAAATTATTAGGTTTGCAAGAGAAGGTGAATTTTTAGGATACCGAGCATTAATTGCAGATGAGCGGCTTGTTGCTACCGCAACTTGCATTGAAGACACTATTTGTTGTTTTATACCTAAAAATGTTTTTCTAGCATTGCTCGAAAAGAATTCGCAAATAAATAAATACATGCTAAAATCTCTTTGTCACGATTTGGGTATTGCCGATGAGCGCATTCAAAGTTTGGCTCAAAAAAGCGTAAGAGAAAGATTAGCCGAAACATTGTTATTCTTACAAATAACATTTCAAGACGAAAATACTTTAGATGAAAGTTTAATATCTGTTACTTTACCCAGAGAAGATATTGCCAATATTGTTGGAACCGCTACCGAAACTGTGATTCGATTATTATCTGAGTTTAAAGCGGATAAATTAATAGACATGGAGGGTAAAAAAATTAGAATACTCAATAAAACTGGTTTAGAGCGTATTTCGCATGCTTCTGTTTAAACTTTAAAACACTTTCATGATATTTATCATGGCTAGTTTTGATATTGGTCATGTTTTACCATTTTTCTTCTATCTACTATTGAGGGCGCATAATTAAGGGTTGGTAGAAACCGGCTTTTTAACTTATTATTTTGTTAAAAATATCAGACAAATGGCTCATGCTATTTTTTGGATAAACAAATAGCCCATGAAAGTTTTAGAAAAAAACATCCAAACAGCTTGTTTTCATTGTGGTGATAACATTAATGGTAAAGCCCTTTTATTTAATCAAAAATCTTTTTGCTGTGTAGGCTGCCAAGGGGTTTATAACTTACTCTCACAGCATAATTTATGTGATTATTATAGTTTAGAATCTTCACCCGGTTTAAGTCAGAAAAACCCAGTATCTAAAGTAAAGTTTAGTTATTTAGAGGAAGAAGAAATTCAGAAACAGCTTATTCAATACCGCAACGAGCATACATCTCGCATTAGCTTTTATATGCCAACTATGCATTGCAGCAGTTGTATTTGGTTGTTAGAAAGTTTATATAAAATAGAGCCAGGTATTATCCACTCGCGGGCAGATTTTTTGAAAAAGCAAGTGAGTATAAGCTTTAATCACGGTATTTTAAGTTTAAGGCAACTGGTTGAGTTGTTGAGTTCATTAGGGTATGAGCCATCCTTAAGCATGCATGATTTAAGCAAGAAAAAAGAGCAGTACACTAACCGTCGTTTGCTCTATCAAATGGGGGTTGCAGGCTTTGCATTTGGCAACATTATGCTCATTAGTTTTCCAGAGTATTTTGGTCTAGATAGTTTTTCGCGCCAGTCTTTCTCGCGTTTGTTTGGGTATTTAAATCTGGTTTTGGCCATTCCAGTTTTTTTGTATGCTTCTCAAGATTATTTTATTTCTGCTTACAAAAGCATTAAAAGAGGCATTATAAATATAGATTTTCCGCTGGCATTAGGCATATTGGTTATGTTTTTTAGAAGCTCCTACGAAGTAATTTCTCAAACAGGAATTGGTTTTTTTGATACTTTGTCGGGTCTAGTTTTCTTTTTATTATTGGGTAAATGGGTACAACAAAGAACCATAGACACACTTTCATTTGAACGCGATTACACATCTTATTTCCCAGTTGCTGTTTCTGTTTTAACGGGTGATTTTGAGCGCACAGTGCCCGTAACCCAACTCAAAATTGGCGATCGAATTTTAATTAGAAATAATGAGATTATTCCGGCAGATGCTATTTTACTTAAAGGTACCGCACAGATAGATTTTAGCTTTGTTACAGGCGAAAATAATCTGATTTCTAAGGTTTTTGGAGAGGTGATTTATGCAGGAGGCCGACAAGTAGGGGGATCGTTGGAGTTAGAAGTTTCTAAAAGTGTTTCGCAAAGTTACCTCACACAACTCTGGAACAGTGATCATTTTTCTAAGCAGACAGAGAGTAAAATTCAATCATTTCAAACCATCGTAAGTAAATATTTTACAATTACTTTATTGATTTTAGCGCTGGGTTCAGCCCTTTTTTGGCTTTGGTTTGATCCTAGTAAGAGTATGGCTGCTTTTACATCTGTTTTAATTATCGCTTGCCCCTGTGCATTGGCACTTTCTTCACCTTTTGCACTTGGCAATGCGATGCGAATGCTGGGAAGGGCTAAGTTTTATTTGAAATCGCCTGGAGTGATAGAAAAAATGGCTAAAATAAATCATTTAGTATTCGATAAAACGGGCACCTTAACGCAAACATCAATAGCCCAAATAAATTTTGAGGGCGCCATATTGAGTAAAAATGAATCACAAAAAATTGCGGCACTTTGCCAGCATTCTGTGCATCCATTAAGTAAACAAATTCTACATTTTTTGGGGTCTTCTAATTCTTCAAGATTATTGGTAGATGATTTTGCTGAGGTACCTGGAAAAGGCCTAATGGGAAAAATTCAGGGAGTTTTAATTTTTATAGGTTCAGCCAGTTTTGTGGGTGTTAACTTGCCATCTAAAACCAACGGTTTAAATACCCATGTTTTTGTAAAAATAGGTGAGAATTTTTTGGGTAAATTTATTTTTGCCAATACCTATAGAGCTAATTTGTCTGAGGTTTTAAATGGCTTAAGTGTGCGGCATAAGTTGAGTTTACTGAGCGGCGATAATGATTCGGAGCGCTTGCGTTTAGCAGCTTTATTCCCATTGGATGCGCAAATGTTGTTTGAGATGAGTCCGGCTGATAAAATGATGTACATACACCAACTAAAGGAAAATGGCGAGCGTGTTTGTATGATTGGGGATGGTCTTAATGATGCAGGTGCTTTGAAGGTGGCCGACATTGGAATTTCTGTTTCTGAGGATACCGCTCATTTTTCTCCAAGTAGTGATGTTATTATGGATGCTCGTTCATTTGAAAAATTGAGCAGGATTTTTCAATATGCCAAAAATACTTTGAGCGTAATTTATGCGAGTTTTGCTATTTCACTACTCTATAATTTGGTGGGTTTAAGTTTTGCAGTTCAAGGCAAATTGTCTCCAATTATTGCTGCTGTTTTAATGCCTATTAGTAGCATTAGCGTAATCTTATTTACTACGCTTGCAACTTATTTGCTTGCTAGAAAAAACAAACTATTTAATAACTTGATATGACAATCTTATTTATGCTTATAGGAATAAGTCTTTTAATGGCTTTGGGTTTTTTAATAGCCTTTGTTTGGTCGGTTAAAAGCGGACAAATGGAAGATGATTACACCCCCTCTGTGCGCATCTTATTTGAGGATAAACCTCATATAAAACCTGATAAAAGTCAGTCTGAATAATAAGCAATGTCATTTTTTGGCGAAAAAAATCCAGCCATAATTGCTCAACTAATTCAAGATAGCACCTATGCAAGTGGAAAACTTTAACTATGACAACCGTGTAGTCAGAAACTTTATTATTGCCTCTATTATTTTTGGTGTGGTAGGCATGTTGGTGGGGTTAATGGCTGCCATACAACTTTATTACCCAGCCTTTAATTTTAATTTACCATATACTTCATTTGGTAGAATAAGGCCTTTACATACCAATGCAGTAATTTTTGCCTTTGTGGGTAATGCCATTTTTGCTGGTATATATTATTCTTTACAACGTTTGTGTAAAGCAAGATTATTCAGCGATTTTCTTAGCAATTTCCATTTTTGGGGCTGGCAAACAATTATACTAGCCGCCGCTATTACCTTACCTTTAGGATTAACAACTTCCAAAGAATATGCAGAATTAGAATGGCCAATTGATATTGCTATAGCTTTAGTTTGGGTTGCATTTGGGGTTAACATGATAGGTACTATAATTAAACGCAGAGAACGCCATATGTATGTGGCCATTTGGTTTTACTTGGCTACTTTTTTAACAGTTGCTGTACTCCATATTGTAAATTCTTTTGAATTACCGGTTAGTTTATTTAAAAGTTATTCGCTTTATGCAGGTGTTCAAGATGCCTTGGTTCAGTGGTGGTACGGACATAATGCGGTTGCCTTTTTTTTAACCACTCCCTATTTGGGAATGATGTATTATTATTTGCCAAAGGCTGTTAATCGTCCGATTTACTCTTATAAATTATCTATTTTACATTTTTGGACATTAATATTTTTATACATTTGGGCAGGTCCACATCATCTATTGTATTCTAGTTTACCAGATTGGGCTCAATCTCTAGGTGTAGTATTTTCAATTATGCTAATAGCACCATCTTGGGGAGGTATGATAAATGGTTTACTTACTTTGAGAGGTGCATGGGACAGGGTAAGGGATGAGCCTGTACTGAAGTTTTTTGCAGTGGGGGTAACTGCCTATGGGATGGCTACTTTTGAGGGACCCTTATTAAGTTTAAAAAATGTAAATGCCATAGCACATTTTACAGACTGGATTGTAGCGCACGTGCATACTGGTGCTTTAGGTTGGAATGGTTTAATGACATTTGGTATGTTTTATTGGTTGGTTCCTAGGATTTATGGCACAAAGTTATATTCAAATAAATTGGCTAATACCCATTTTTGGATTTCTACTTTAGGTATTTTATTTTATGCCATTCCTATGTATTGGAGTGGATTTGCTCAAGGTATGATGTGGAAAGAGTTTTTACCAGAAGGTATGTTAAAGTACCCTAATTTCTTGGAAACTACCTTGCAAATTATTCCTATGCATGTGATGCGTTCTATTGGCGGTACTTTGTTTTTGAGCGGATTGTTTGTTATGATTTACAATTTAACTAAAACTGCATTAGCAGGTAAGTTAATAGCAAATGAAGCAGCTTCTGCGCCCGCGTTAGAGAAAAATTATACACCTCAAGGTGCTAATTCATATTGGCATAAAATTTTTGAACGTAAGCCAATTGCTTTTGCCGTTTTAACAGTAATTGCGGTGCTAATTGGTGGTATGGTTGAGATTATTCCCATGCTTACTATTAAATCTAATGTAGTTACCATTAGCAGCGTAAAGCCTTATACGCCGCTTGAATTACAAGGTAGAGATATATACATACGAGAAGGTTGTGTGGGTTGTCATTCTCAAATGATTAGGCCTTTTAGGAGCGAAACAGAGCGTTACGGAGAATACTCAAAAGCCGGGGAATATGTTTACGACCATCCTTTCTTGTGGGGCTCTAAACGAACGGGTCCAGATTTAATGCGTTTGGGAGGTAAATATCCAAACAGCTGGCATTACAATCATATGATTGCCCCAAGGTCGATGTCGCCAGGCTCTATTATGCCTGCCTACCCATGGCTGGCAGAAGATAACTTAAACACTAGCAATACAGCTGATAAAATAAATGCCATGCGGGCATTAGGAGTTCCATACGAAAAAGGATTCGACCAAATAGCTGAAGCACATTTAATGGAACAAGCTAAAAAAATAGCAGGTGATTTAACCAAAGAGGGTTACCCCATAGATGCTAATAAAGAAATTATTGCCCTTATTGCCTATATGCAGAGATTGGGTACAGATATTAAACTAAGTAAAACAGCAAGTAATAAATAATATTATGTTCAAACAACATATTCAAAGTATGGTTGGAATTGAGTCGGGTTACTTAATATTCTCGCTTACTGTATTTCTGAGTTTCTTTTTGGGAGTGCTCTGGTGGGTGGTAAAAGTGGATAAAAACTATATTAAGGATATGGAACAAAAACCATTCGAAAATTAAAATTATGATGAAGCAAAAATTATTTTATTTGTCGGCTTTTATTTTATTGACCGGCACAATATCTGCGCAAAATTTAAATGCGCCTGCAGCAGAACAAAACATCATCGGGCTTTCCAGTATTTTGATTGCCGTTAATGCAATACTGCTACTATCTGTTTTATTTTTGTTAGGTACTTTAACAACGGCTATTCAAAAATTGCGCACAGGCGAAACAGACAAGGTGCAATTGAGTTGGTGGGATAAATTTGTGGCTTTAAAATCGGATAAAACAGAGGAAGAATTGAGGCTCGACGAAGATTTTGATGGTATACACGAATTGGATAACCCTACCCCACCTTGGTTCAACTTTATTTTTTATACCTCAATTCTTGCCGCAGTTTTGTATTTATTAAATTACCATGTTTTAAAGTTTGGCAGTTTACAAGAAGCAGAATATACAGCCGAGGTAGCTCAATCTAAACTAGAGGTTGATGCCTATTTAAAATCTTCGGGTAATTTGGTAGATGAAAATAATGTAGCTTTTGTTTTGGATAAAAAATTATTGGCCGATGGGCAAACTTTGTTTGCTGAAAAATGCGCAGTTTGTCATTTAGCGGATGGGGGCGGAGTTGTAGGTCCTAATTTAACAGATGCCTATTGGATTAATGGTGGAGATATTCAATCTATCTTTAAGACCATAAAATATGGTGTACCTGCTAAAGGAATGATTGCTTGGCAAAATACTTTTAGCGGCAAACAAATGGAAGCTTTGGCTTCCTATGTAAAAACACTTCAAGGAACCACGCCTGCCGTTGGCAAAGAGCCGCAAGGGGAGCTTTATAAAGAAGCAGATTCTTTAATGCCCAAATCCATGGTATCTCAAGCGGTAAATTAATGATTAGAAAATTTAATAATAAAAGTTTGGTGGTCTATTGTCAAATTGTCAAACCTTTATTATTTATACAGGTATGGAAAGAGATAATTCTAAAGTAAACGAACTTTTTAGAGATGAGCTAGGTAATTTAGATAAAAAGGGGAAACGTTTATGGATATTTCCTAAGAAACCTAAAGGACAGTTTTATAATTATAGAACATGGTTTAGTTGGTTTTTAATGACCCTTATGTTTGCTGGGCCATACTTAAAATTTGAAGGAAAGCCTTTGTTATTACTCAATGTTTTAGAGCGAAAGTTTATCATATTTGGGATGGTTTTTTGGCCGCAAGATCTCAATATTTTTGCCATTTTGATGTTGTCTTTTATTTTGTTTATTGTATTGTTTACTGTTTTATTTGGCCGAGTTTGGTGCGGTTGGGCTTGTCCGCAAACCATTTTTATGGAAATGCTCTTTCGCAAAATTGAGTATTTTATTGACGGTGATTCTACTCAGCAAAAAAAGTTAGCCGACCAAGATTGGAATGCAAAAAAAATAGCGAAAAGAAGCATTAAACATCTCTTGTTTTGGGTGCTCTCCTTTGTTATCGCCAATACTTTTTTAGGTTATATTATTGGCA
The DNA here is from genome assembly GCA_945860865.1 of Chitinophaga pinensis. GTDB lineage: Bacteria > Bacteroidota > Bacteroidia > UKL13-3 > UKL13-3 > B1. The sequence continues at coordinate 466,052 of CAMARW010000001.1, forward strand.
TAGATCAACTCAAATTACTCATTTATGATGGCCCTTTTGCCCATGTTGGAAAACTATCTTCTCTGCTCATTTTTACAAGCGTATTTTATTTTGTTTTTGCCCACCTGCGCGAGTTAGTGTGTATCTTCATTTGCCCATATGGGCGCTTGCAAGGACTTATGCTCGATAAAAACTCAATGGTGGTTGCTTATGATTTTGTGCGCGGCGAGCCAAGGGGAAAGCTGAAAAAGGATGCACCAAAAGATAAAGGAGATTGCATTGATTGTAAACTGTGTGTGAATGTTTGTCCAACTGGCATAGATATAAGAAATGGCACGCAACTAGAATGTATAAATTGCACGGCCTGCATAGACGCTTGCGATGAGGTTATGCTTAAAATTGAAAAGCCTAAAGGACTTATTCGCTTTGCTTCGTTTAATAATATTACGGAGGGTAAAAAACTTGGTCTGAACCTAAGAAATGGGTCTTACACATTAGTTTTGTTGGGCTTGTTTAGCGTTTTTCTCTATATGTTAATTACCAGAAAACAAATTGAAACAACCTTACTTAGAACGCCTGGTATGCTTTTTCAAAAACAGGTAGATGGCAGAATAAGCAACCTGTATAGTATTGAGTTTGTAAATAAAACCTTTAATGAATTACCCATTGAAATTAAATTGGTTGAACCCAAAGGTGAAATTAAATTAATTGATGGGATACAAATTCTTGTGCATAAAGAGAGTATTAGCAAAACTTCATTTTTTTTAATTAGAGATGCCAAAGCAATCACTAAAATTACAACACCAGTTGTTATTGAAATTATAAGTAATGGTAAGCTTATTGAAACAATGCAATCATCTTTTAATGGCCCAGTATTACCTGTAGAATAATAAATATATATGAAAATTAATTGGGGAGGTAAATTATTAATAATAGCACTTATGTTTATGCTTTTTGTGGTAAGCATGGTAGTGGTTATTTCTAAGCAGGATATGCCTTTGGTAGAACAAGATTATTACGAGCGTAGTTTAAATTACCAAAAGGAAATTGATAACCATGCCAATATTGATACCAGTGTGCAGGTTAATCTAGTATCAACCAATTTAGAAGTTTCGTCTAGCACAAATTTATCGGGCGTAAAGGTTAAATTTTACCGTCCGTCTAATCTAGAATTAGACAAAGATTTTGTGATAGATATTTTAGCGGGCAAAAAAGAGGTGTACGACTTATCTCATTTGCATTCTGGCAAATGGGTACTATCTGTAGTATGGATGAAGGCTGATAAAGAGTTTAAGATTAGCAAAAATTTTGAACGTTAATGTTAATATTAACTGCATTTTTAACCGGTATATTGGGCAGTTTTCACTGTGCAGGAATGTGTGGCCCGATTGCTTTTGCCTTGCAAGGAAAGAAAGAACAAGGTTGGCTATTTTATGCAGGCCGATTGCTTTATAATTTTGGGCGAATTCAAAGTTATGCCTTGCTGGGGATTGTTTCTGGGGCCTTTGGATTAGGAGTAAAGTTAGCAGGTATTCAACAAGGATTGAGTATTTTTATAGGAATTCTAATTATTTTTTCGGTAGTGTATACCCGCTGGTTTGGCAGAGGTAATAGGTTTTCAACATTTTCTTTATTGCCTGCTAATTTTATTGTAAAATTGTTTCACTCTAAAAGCATTTGGGCAGCTTATATAATTGGCGTTTTAAACGGCTTTTTGCCTTGCGGGTTTGTTTACATTGCAATATTGGGCGCAACTGTTACACAAGGTATTTGGGAGGGAGCTTTGTTTATGGCTTGTTTTGGATTGGGTACTTTACCAATGATGTATGGAATTTCTATTGTTGGTCAGTTTTTAAACCAAAACATACGCAGCAAATTCGTTAAATTAAGTCAAGTTTTTGCCCTATTAATTGCCCTATTATTTATACTTCGTGGCTTAAATTTAGGTATTCCGTTTGTTAGTCCAAAATTGGTTCAGCCACAGAATTTAATAGAAAACTGCGAATAGGTTGCAGACCTTGTTTGGTTTAGATTTATTTAATCTATTACTTTGAATGCTCAACTTGTAATTTTTAAAGTGCAAACTTCAATCTTTTTTACATATGTTTCGCCTGCTTATTGATGATGAAATTTTTATTTATCAGCGCTTTGGGGGTGTTTCGCGCATTTTTTCTGAGCTATTGAAGCGCTTGCCACAAGAAAAAGACGTAGACCTTGTTTTTAGCTCAACTTACTCTGAAAATGAATATTTAAACAATTTGGGTCTTACCCTTTTGCCTCCTTTTTTAAAGGGTATTTCTTTTCCTTTGAAGGGTAAAATTACCAGAGCCTTGCTCAAATTAATAAATCATAAACGAGTAAATCAGCGGCTGTTAAAGGGTAAAATTACTGTTTTTCATCCCAGTTTTTATGAGCATTATTACCTGGGTGCTTTGCAAAAATCGAATACGAAATTAGTTTTCACAGTGCATGATTTAATCCATGAAAAATTTCCTGTAAATGCTTCTGATCAATTAATGGCTGCTAAAAAAGCAGCAAATATTGCTATTGCGCACAAGATTATTGTGGTTTCTGAACACACCAAAAAAGATTTATTAGCGCAATATCCTCTGCTTGAACCCAGCAAAATTGAAGTAATTTATCTTTCCCACTCGCTGCCAACCTTGGCCGAACCTATTGCAGACTTGCCCGAAACATATATTTTGTTTGTAGGTGAAAGGGCGGGGTATAAAAATTTTGAACAGCTCTTGCAGGTTTTTGTAGAGATAAGTAAGGATTACCCAAATTTGCATTTGTTTTGTGCTGGAAGCAGGCCCTTTTCTGCTGATGAGAAAAAAGTAATAAGGGATAATTCTTTAGAAAATAGGGTGAAGCAAAAAGCTTTAACAGAGCGTCAGCTAAAATTTGCTTATGAAAAGGCGCTTTTTTTTGTTTTTCCTTCCTTATATGAAGGTTTTGGAATTCCCGTGCTAGAGGCATTTGCCTGCCAAACTCCTGTTCTAATAAGTAATCGTTCTAGCTTGCCAGAGGTTGCTGGAGGTGCAGCTTGCCTTTTTAACCCAAATGATAAAAATGATTTGAGTTTGCAAATGAAATCTTTGTTAAATGATGTTAATTTGCGCAAAAAATTTGTAGCATTGGGAAATACTAGGGTGAAAGATTTTAGTTGGGAAAAGCATTATGCTTTAACCTTAGCGGTCTATCGTTCGTTAATTTAAAAAAAAATTGAAGGTTTTACTCATAGATAATTACGATTCATTTACGCACATCTTGGGTGATTATTTCGCTCAATTGGGTGTAAATTGCCTGGTAATTAGGAACGATGAGGCAAAACTAATGAAATTAAACCCGAAAGATTTTGATGCGTTGGTAATTAGTCCTGGACCAGAAACACCAAAAAAAGCGGGTTATTTGATGCAAATCATACCACAATGGATAACAGCTTTGCCAGTTTTGGGTGTTTGTTTAGGGCACCAAGCCATTGGAGAATTTTTTGGGGCTAATTTGGTTCAGGCAAAAAGGCCTAGACATGGAAAAGTTGATAAAATGGAACATTTGGGTGGTGTTTTGTTTGAAAAAATGCCAAATCATTTTTTTGGAACACGGTATCATTCGCTTATTTTGAAAAATTTACCCGAAGAATTGAGGGTCAATTGTTGGTGTGAAGATGAGGTAATGGGCTTGCAACATAAAAGCTTGCCAATATTTGGCCTTCAGTTTCACCCCGAGAGTTGTGAAACGCAATTTGGGCTGGTGATGATAAAAAACTTTATAGATTTGTCGAAAAATTTAAGGCAAATCTAAGTTTTGTATATATTTGACTAAGAATAATAATTTGAATGGAGTATAATATTTGCAAGGAAGGAAAATTTAGTTACATTGATGAGGGTGAAGGAGAGGTGCTTATATTATTGCATGGACTCTTTGGTGCATTAAGTAATTGGAAAGATGTTTTAAATCATTTTAGTAAAAGTCACCGGGTGATTATTCCGTTGATGCCTATTTTTGAAATGAATATTCTTAAGTTGAGTGTGGAAGGCCTCGCTAATTTCATTCATGACTTTATAGAATTTAAAGGATTTACCAAGGTTAATTTAATAGGCAATTCGCTTGGCGGACATGTTGCTTTAGTTTATATTAAAAAGCATCAAGAAAAAGTTCAAACTCTGTTATTAACGGGTAGTTCTGGTTTGTATGAAAACGCTTTTGGAGCATCCTATCCTAGAAAAGGAGACAAGCAATATTTAAGAGATAGAATAGGTTTAACTTTTTATGATCCTTCTACAACCACAGATGAATTGGTGGATGAAGTATATGGAATTATTCAAGACAAGGGAAAGCTTTTGCGAATTTTAACAATGGCAAAATCGGCCATTAGGCATAACATGCGCAAAGATATTCCTGATTTTAAAATGCCAGTTTGCTTAATATGGGGTAAACAAGACACCGTAACCCCTCCTGAGGTTTGTATGGAGTTTAATAGTTTATTTCCAGATTCAGAAATGCATTTAATAGACAAATGTGGGCATGCACCAATGATGGAGCAACCTGCTGTTTTTAACGAACTTGCAGATCAATTCTACAAAAAACATATTGTAAAAACTTAATGTTCGCTAATCAATTTATTTCTGATGAAATTTTTCCCTTAAAGAGGTTAGATTCTGTTGCCTCTGCAGAAGTATTTATGCAAGATTGCATGGTAAAAGAATTGCCGGTAGTTGATGGCGGAAAAATAATTGGAATGGTAAGCGAGTCTATTTTGCAAAATACAAATAAATCAAAGGTTGAAGATTGCATGAACACCCAATTGGATGTTTATACCATCAATGAATTTGCGCATTATTTTGAACTTTGGCAGCGATTTGATTTTTCAAAATTTGATAGTTTAACCCTTGTCAATGATGAGCAACAATTTAAAGGAATAGTATCAGTTAAAGATATAATGAAGCATTCCTATGCCAATTTAGCTTTGGCCCAAGAGGGTTCTTTCTTAGTTATTGAGGTTTCTGCCATCCAATATTCTTTGGCAGAAATTGCAAGAATTTGCGAAAGTAACGATGCTAAAATCTTACATTTGATGATAGAATCTCAAGGCGGGGAAGCAAAATTGCTGCATGTTTCTTTAAAATTAAATAAGATATATCTCAACCATGTAATAGCTAGTTTAGAACGTTTTGGGTATCATATAATTAAAACGAATAGCCCGCTTAATCCCACTCAAAGCCTAGACGAAAGGTATAATTGGTTACTCAAATATCTAAATACATAAAATGAAATTAGCAATATTTGGTAAACATTTTAAAGAAGATAAATTTGAAGATATTCAAAAATTCTTTGATGTACTCATTAACCAAGGGATTTCTTTTACTATTTATAGAAAATATTACGAAGACTGCCTTAGAAATGGTCTGCACCTGCCATTAAACCTCAAAGTATATAACGATTACGAAGATTTTGATGCAGGTAATACAGATTTTTTTATCAGCATTGGTGGAGATGGAACTATCCTAAATAGTTTAGAAATTATTAGACAGCATGCTGTACCAGTAGTTGGTATAAATACGGGCAGATTGGGTTTCTTAGCTGGAGTTGCGTCTGCAGATGCAGATAAATTATTAGCTCAATTACACAATGGTGCATACACAATTGATAAAAGAACGCTACTAGAACTAAGTTCAAATAAAAACATGTTTGGTGGCGTTAAGTATGCGCTCAACGATTTTGTAGTGCATAAAAAAGATAGCTCTAGCATGATAACAATCCATACTTACATAAACGGAGAGTTCTTGAACTCCTATTGGAGTGATGGACTAATTATTTCAACGCCCACTGGATCTACTGGTTATAATTTAAGTTGTGGAGGCCCAATATTGTATCCTAGTTCCCAGAGTTTTGTAATTACCCCAATTGCGCCTCACAACTTAAACGTGAGACCAATGATAGTTTCAGATCAAAACGTAATTTCATTTGAAGTGGAGGGCAGGAGTTCAACCTTTTTGGCTACTCTTGATTCTCGTTCAGAAAGCATCAATACCAACACACAAATAGCTGTTAAAAAAGCTGATTTCTGCTTGAACCTAATAAGATTAGATGGCGATAATTATTTAAAAACCCTGCGAGAAAAACTTATGTGGGGATTTGACAATAGAAATTTTAGAAACTAGTTTGTATTAAACTTGTTTTGGGGCATTAAAAGTTAATTTTACTTATTTTTTTGTATCATTTTCAGAATACTACGCGTTATTCTTGCGGGTTTCCTAAAAATCAGTATTTTTGCTTTTATGGATAGTTTAAAAAGAAAATTATTATTCGTTTCTGTACTCTTTAGTAGTTTGATTGTTAATGCGCAACAAGTTGAAGTTGGGCTTATGTTGGGAGCGTCTAACTACTTGGGAGATTTGAGTAATGAAACATTTGTAATGAAAGAGTCTCATTTCTCTGGTTCATTATTTGGACGATACAACTTTTCTCCTCGTTTTGCGCTCAAAGGAAATTTTGGGTATGCAAGGGTTTCAGGTGACGACAAAAACTTTGTCTCCGAAAAAAGAGATTATGTGCTTAATCAAGTTCTTACTCCAGATTTTGAGTTTAATAAGGCCAGAAACCTAAATTTCTTCTCAGATATTTATGAGTTTTCGCTTCACGGAGAATTTAATTTATTGCCAAATGATTTAAATTCATACAGCGCAAGGCCTTTTATACCCTATGTTTTCTTGGGTATAGGTATTTTTAATTTTAATCCCAAAACCACTTACAATAACAATACGGTAGAATTACAGCCTGTTGCAACAGAAGGTCAAGGATCAACAACTTACAATGATTTTAAACCTTACAACCTTACTTCTATTTGTATTCCTATTGGATTAGGTTTTAGACAAAAGATTGCAGATGATTTCTTTTTGGGTATAGAAGGTGGGTTTAGGTTTACAAGAACTAATTATTTGGATGATGTGGGTGGGGTATATGGCAGTCGTTCTGTTATTAGCGGTGCAACCGGCAGAACAGGCTTGCACTTATCTGATCGTTCTTGGGAGTTGGCTCCAAGCCTAGATCCTATGAATAATCCAAATCCATTGTCTGAGGCCTATCTTTTTAATGAAAACGATAAAAGAAGTGTGAAAGAGACATTTAAAAACGACATGTATTTTATGGTAGGTATTACACTTTCATATACATTACGTTTTAGAGGTCAGGGCTGTCCTCAATTTTAAAATGCATGAAATACTGGCTATTATTTATCTTCTTATTTTTTAGCATCCTGAGTCAAGCACAAAAAACAGAATTAGGTTTTCAGGTTGGATCAAGCACTTATTATGGTGATTTAGCTCCTACTGTTAGCTTTAATGAGGTGCACGCGGCGGGTGGTATTTTTTTGCGCAGAAATTTAAATAATACTTGGGCCATCAAAACAGAATTAAATAGGTATACAGTTTCAGGTAACGATAATAATTTTAGCTATAATGCTGCCAGAAATTTGAGTTTCCAAAGTCATATCAATGAGGCCGCAATGGTGGTAGAATTTAACTACTTAAAGTATGGTCCTTACGTTTTAGATAAAAAGTACACTTCCTATGTATATGTAGGTGTGGCAGGATTTCAATATAACCCGCAAGCCCAATTGCGCGGGGTTTGGTACGATTTAAGTGATTACAGAACAGAAGGAGTTTCATATAGTGAATTAGCGATGGCCATTCCGTTTGGAATTGGTTTTAAATACATGGCCAGTAAGAAATTTGCATTCGAGTGTCAATTTGGTTTTAGGAGAACTTTTACAGACTACTTAGATGATGTAAGCACTGTATACCCAGATGTAGTTGACAGATTTGAGCAAAGCGGCTTAATTGGCGCCACATTAACAGATAGATCTATAGAAAATAATGGTTTACCTACCTACAAAAAAGGGTATAAAAGGGGTAATCCAAACACCAAAGATTGGTATATGAGTTTTACTCTTGGTTGTGCCATACGTTTAAATACAAGAACTAAATGCGCGCGATTTTTTTAATAGGGGTTGGCAAGCGGAAAGAATAACATGAATTTGAAAGAGAAGTTAAATGCAGATAAGATCCCTCAGCACATTGCCATAATAATGGATGGTAATGGGAGATGGGCAAAGGGTAAAGGAAAGTTCAGGATTTTTGGCCACCAAAATGGTGTTTCAACAGTAAAAACCATTACAGAAGCTTGTGCAGAAATTGGTGTTAAATATTTAACTTTATATGCCTTCTCAACAGAAAATTGGAGCAGACCTGCCATTGAAGTTAGGGCACTTATGGAACTATTAGTTGATACCATGCGCAAAGAACTTCCAACGCTCATGAAAAACGGTATCAAGCTTTCTTTTATTGGCAACCAAAATGATTTGCCAGAAAAATGCCAAAAGCAAATCCAAGTAACTATGGAAGAAACCAAAAATAATACCCGTATGAATTTGGTATTGGCCTTGAGTTACAGCGCCAAATGGGATTTGGTTCAGGCAGTAAAAAATATTAGCCAAGATACAGTAGATGGTAAAATTAAGGTAGCCGAAATAAACGATAAATTAATAGACTCTTACCTATCTACCCACTGGATGCCGCATCCAGAATTATTAATTCGAACTAGCGGCGAAAAAAGAATAAGTAACTTTTTGTTATGGGAAATCGCTTATAGTGAGCTATATTTTATCGAAAAATTATGGCCCGATTTTACTAAAGATGATTTGTATGATGCGATTTATGATTTTCAAAACAGAGAAAGACGTTTTGGCAAAACCAGTGAGCAATTAAGTAATTGATATGAACCAAAAGAGCCTTAATTTGATAGTTGCTTGTGTGCTTTTTGCAACTCAATTTGTAATTGCCCAAAATGCTACAGCCCAAGACGATACGCTTTCTAACAAAGTAAAGGACCCCTATTTTACAATGAATTACAATAATCCGCGCCAATATGTTATTGGTGGTGTAGATATTGTTGGAACTGAATATTATGACAAAGCAGTGCTTGTTGTACTAAGTGGTTTGCAAGTGGGCCAAAAAATTAGAATTCCATCCGAAGATATTGCCAAAGCAATTGGTAATCTTTGGAAACAAAAGTTGTTTGAGGATGTGAGATTATTGGTGAAAAAAATAGAAGATGATGCCATTTTCTTTGAAATTCATGTGAAAGAAAAAGCACGTTTGTCTAATTTTACCATCAAAGGATTAAAGAAAAGTAAAGCAGAAGAACTAAGAGAGGCTTTAACTTTAAAAGCAGGACAAATAGTTACGGAAAATGTATTAAACAGCACCAATAGAGAGATTAAACTATTCTATGAAGAAAAGGGATTTTTAGATGCTTACGCTACTTTTGAGCAAATACCTGATGATGTTAAAAGAAATACCGTAAAGCTCAGAATAAATGTAGACAGGGGTAATAAAATACCTATCTCTCAATTAACCTTTTCGGGCAATACCGCAGTAGAATCTTCCAAAATTAGGAAGGTAATGAAAGACACCAAGCCAAAGCGCTTTTTCTTTACCAAATCAAGGTATATTGAGGATAAATATGTTGAAGACAAACAGAAAATAATAGACAAGTATTTGTCTATGGGATACAGAGATATTCAGGTTATTTCTGATTCTATTTGGCGTGATAAAAAAGGGGTGAGATTACATATTAACCTTTTTGAGGGGAAAAAATATTACTTTAGAAATCTAAATTTTGTAGGCAACGCCAAATACAAATCAGAAGATTTACATAAAATTTTACGTATTAGAGCTGGCGATATTTACGACCAATCTATTCTAGACCAAAGATTAAATATGAGTCAGGATGGGGGCGATATTAGCACGCTTTACATGGATGATGGCTATTTGTTTTTTAGGGTTGAACCGATAGAAGTATTAATTGAAAATGATTCTATTGATATAGAGATTAGAATTGCTGAAGGCACCCAAGCTTATATTAATTCTGTAACTGTTAAAGGTAATTCTAAAACTAGCGACCATGTGATTTTACGTGAATTACGCACCAAACCGGGCATGTTATTTAGTAGGAGTGATGTAACTCGTTCTCTGCGTGAGCTCTCGCAAATTGGATATTTTAATCCAGAAGCATTAAATGTAAATCCTGTTCCCAATCCGGTTACAGGAACAGTAGATATTGAGTATAAAGTAGAGGAAAGACCCAACGATCAGATTGAGTTAAGTGGAGGTTGGGGTGCAGGTTTTGTGGTTGGAACTTTGGGTTTAACCTTAAATAATTTTTCGGCGAGAAAAGCCGTGGAGGCAAAAAACTGGGCACCCATTCCAAGTGGAGACGGGCAAAGACTTTCATTGCGTGCACAAACCAATGGCACGTTTTTTCAATCTTATTCGGCCAGTTTCACAGAACCTTGGTTGGGTGGTAAAAGACCCAATGCTTTAACTGTTTCTGTTTTTCATTCTATACAATCTAATGGTAGGCAAGGAGAGTTGCGCTCTGGCTTGTATACCACCGGCGCCATGATTGGCTTAGGAAAAAGATTGCGTTGGCCAGACGATTTTTTTACCCTTCATTATCAATTGGGCTATCAACTTTATAATAATGATCCAGATATTGCAGGCAACGTGTTTTGGTCTACCATTCCAACCGGTAAATCCAATAATTTAAGTTTTAAAGTAACTATCGGTAGAAACTCTTCTAACCAATTAATCTATCCAAGTGCGGGTTCAAACATTAATGTTTCTATGCAATTTACACCGCCTTATTCTATGATTTCAGGGAAAGATTATACCAATGCAGATGCCATTGATAAAACCAAATGGCTCGAATTTTACAAATGGAAATTTGATGCTACTTGGTTTAATAAATTAGCGGGCGAAAAACGTCCGCTGGTATTAATGACACGCGTTAACTTTGGTTACATTGGCGCTTTTAATCAAGCCAAAGGCATAACTCCTTTTGAACGATTTTGGGTAGGTGGTTCAGGTTTAACGGGTTTTAACTTGGATGGTAGAGAGTTGGTGGCCTTGCGCGGATACCAAGATAATTCATTAACTCCTTTTGCCTTAAATCCGCTTACAGGTTCTGTGCAGCAAACAGGAGCTTCTATTTACAACAGATACACCATGGAGTTAAGGTATCCCATTTCTTTAAATCCACAAGCCACTGTATTTCCATTAGTATTTGCAGAGGCAGGTGGTACTTGGCTCGACCCAAAGAAATTTAATCCTTTTGAGGTAAACAGATCGTATGGTGTAGGTGTACGCATATTTTTACCTATGTTTGGTATGATTGGCTTAGATTATGGCTGGGGAATTGATTTGCCGCCTAATCATCCTAACCCTGCAAACATAAATGGTGGTAATTTCCACTTTTTATTGGGACAACAATTTTAAGCTCATAACATGAAAAAGTATATTGTTTTAATAGTATTATTGGTTTTTGGCTTCACCCAATCTAATGCGCAGCGTTTTGCCTATGTGGATATAGATTATATACTGGATATGTTGCCAGACTATAAATCTGCACAGAAGCAACTAGATTTAATTGCCGAAACATGGCAGAAGGAGGCGGAAGAGAAAAAAACGGAAATTGACAAAATGTTGCAAGAATTTCAGGTAGAGCAAATTTTATTAACTGCCGAACTTAAAAAGAAAAAAGAAACTGATATCAAATTAAAAGAAGCTGAACTTAAAGAGTTTATGAATAAAAAGTTTGGTTATGAAGGTGAATTATTTAAAAAAAGACAAGAATTGGTGAAGCCAATTCAAGATAAAGTTTTTGATGCTTGCCAAAACATTGCAAAAAAAAGTGCCCTAGACTTTATATTTGCCAAAGGAGGAGAAATGATCATGATGTACAGCAACGCTAGGTACGATAAAAGCGATGAGGTATTGATAGAGTTGGGAGTAAATGTTACCAAGAATAAAGGTAACACACCTGATCAAAATTCAAATCCAGACAATTCCTCTTCACCTCGCCCAGGCGGATTAAGGAGGTAATTGGCACGATTTTAGAATACGAAATAATAATAAAAATAAAAGAAAAATGAAGAACATGTTAAAATCAATGGTTGCTCTATTTGCCGTTTTAATATTGGCGAGCAGCAACGTAAATGCTCAAAAGTTTGGTTATGTAGACTTGCAAGAATTAATGCAGTTAATGCCCGAATACAAAAAAGCTAACACAGATATGGAAGCTTTTGGAAAATCATTAGAAGATGAGTTGAAAAAATTAAGTGATGAGTTTCAAAAAAAGGTAGCCGATTACCAAAAAGTAGAAAAAACTTTAAATGAAGCTATCAGAGATTTAAAGCAAAAGGAATTGCAAGATATGCAGAGCCGTATTCAGGAGTTTCAACAAGCTGCTCAAGAAAATATCCGTAAAAAAGAAGCAGATTTGTTAAAGCCAATCATCGAAAAAGCAAAAACTGCTATTAGTCAGGTTGCCAAAGAAGGCTCATATAGCTATATTTTTGATAGCAGTGTAGCTGGGTTTCTATACAAACCAGAAGGCGATAACGTTTTGGGTTCAGTAAAAAAGAAATTAGGCATTTTATAGTTATTAAAATTACTGAGAAAAGCCGATACCTATTTGGGTATCGGCTTTTTTTTTTATCTTGCCCTATTATGAACCATACTTTTAAAGCAAATCAACCCATCGGAATTTTTGATTCTGGCATTGGCGGATTAACCGTTGCCCGTGCCATTACCAAGTTATTACCCAACGAGCAAATAATCTATTTTGGTGATACAGCCCACATGCCCTATGGTGAGAAAAGTGCAGAGGCCATAAAGCATTATTCAATTAAAATTGCTGATTTTTTAAAGTTTAAGAACTGTAAAATGATAGTAATTGCCTGCAATACTGCTTCTGCTGCAGCCTATAGAAGTGTTGTGAAAAGTACAGGTATGAAAGATTTAGTGGTAAATGTTATAGACCCTGCAGTAGAGTATGTGGTAAAAAACCATTTTAGGCAAAAGGTGGGTGTTATTGCCACTAAAAGAACCATTAGCTCTAATGTATATGCCAAGCGTATTGAAGCTTTAGACCCTGTTTCAGATGTGGTGCAATTGGCTACTCCTTTGCTAGCTCCAATGATTGAAGAAGGTTTTTACAATAATAAAATCTCGCAAACGATAATTAACAGCTATCTATCTAAATCAAAATTGAGTAAAATAGATGCCTTAATATTAGGCTGCACACATTACCCACTTATTAAAACTGAAATTCAAAAGTTTTATGGAAAATCTGTAGAAATTATTGATAGCAGCGAAATAGTGGCCCAGCATGTAAAGGTGGTTTTAGAACGAAATTTGCTTTTAAACGAGTTACAACCTAGTCGTTTTACCTTTGGCAAAAAATCGCAGTTTTTCGTGAGCGATTTTACCCAAAGCTTCGAAGAAACCAGTAAGATTTTCTTCGACGAAAAAGTAAAATTGAAACAGTTTAATATCTGGGAAGAGTAGCTTACAAATTTGTTTGATGTGATATCAACCTAAGACAAATTCACAATTTCACCGTCTACAAAATCTATGATGTTGGCGGCGGGTTCTTTAGGTAAGCCTGGCATGCGCATAATTTCGCCGGCTACTGCTACCACAAAGCCTGCTCCGTTGTTTAATACCAAGTTTTCTATGTGTATGTTAAAGCCTTCGGCAGCACCTACCAATGCGACATTATCTGTAAAGCTAAATTGTGTTTTGGCTATACAAACTGGCATCGCATCGCCTCCTAATTCTTTGATTTTTTTAAGGGCTGTTTTGGCGTTCTTGCCAAAAGTTATACCGCTGCCTTTATAAATTTTGGTGACAATCTTTTTAATTTTTTCTTCTATTGGGTCAGCCATATCATAAGTATGTATAATAGGTTTAGACGGATTGTTCTCCACAATCTCAACCACCTTTTTGGCTAAGGCTACTGCGCCATCTCCGCCATTGGCAAACCCTTCATTAATGGCAAAATGTGCGCCTTTCTCCTTGCACCAATTTTCTATGTAACTAATTTCTTCTTCGGTATCAAAGCCAAATTTGTTTAAAGCCAATACAACAGTTTGTCCAAATTGTTGCAAGTTTTCTATGTGGCGTTCTACGTTTTTAATCCCTGCTTTTAGTCCTTCTAAGTTGGGTTGCTTTATTAATTTCTCATCTACCTTTCCATGTAATTTAATAGACTGCGTGGTGGTAACTAAAACCGTTGCCTTTGGCGCAATGCCTGCGGCCCTGCACTTTATGTTTAAGAATTTTTCGCCCCCTAAATCGCTGCCAAAGCCGGCTTCTGTTACGGCATATTCTCCATATTGCATAGCAGCTTTGGTGGCCATAATGCTGTTGCATCCGTGCGCAATATTAGCAAAGGGGCCGCCATGTATAAAAGCTGCGCCGCCCTCTATCGTCTGAACCAAATTTGGGTTCACGGCATCTTTTAATAAAGTAACAATAGCACCTGCTACACCTAAGTCTTTCACATAAAAAGGCGTACCATCGTATTTGTATCCAATTAAAATATTTTCTATGCGTTTTCTTAAATCATCCATAGATGTAGCCAAGCAGAAAATGGCCATAATTTCGCTGGCGGGCGTAATATCAAAACCCGTTTCTGTAGGAATACCATTGCTGCTTCCATTAAGGCCACTAAGCATATAACGCAGACTCCTGTCGTTTACATCTAATACCCTGCGCCAAACTATTTGCTTTAAGCCATTAGGGTTATTTTTATTAAAATATTGGTAATTATCAATTAAAGCAGCCAAGGTATTATTGGCAGAAGTTATCGCATGAAAATCGCCCGTAAAATGGAGGTTAATATCTTCCATGGGCAATACCTGCGAATAGCCACCGCCTGCGGCACCACCTTTCATACCAAAAACAGGCCCCAAGCTAGGTTCACGTAAAGCTACAATGGCTTTTTTGCCAATTTTATTTAAGCCCTGAGCTAAAGCAACCGAGGTAGTTGTTTTACCAGACCCGCTTTTGTTTGGAGTGGTTGCCGTAACCAAAATTAAATTACTTTGAGCAATTTTTGCTTCATCCATTTTGAAAGCAACTTTGGCTTTGTATTTACCATATTGCTCCAACTGGTCTTCGTTTACACCAATTTTAGCTGCAATGTTTTGAATAGGTTCAAGCTTTACTTCACGCGCAATTTCAATGTCTGATTTCATAATTTGTTTGGTATTGGTTAGGTCAAAGTAATGTTTAAAATACGAAAATAACAAAGGCTAAATGGTCTGGTAAATTATTGTAAATTCAGTATGGTTTTTTCTATGATATCGCAGGCCTCGTTTACTTGCGTTTCATTAATAACCAGTGGTGGGGCAAAACGGATAATATCGCCATGTGTTTGCTTGGCCAATAAGCCATTTTTTTTGAGTGCTTTGCAAACATCGTAGGCTGTTTTGCCATTGCCAAAAGGTTTAATGATAATGGCATTTAACAATCCACGACCTCTTACTAAACTAATTAAGGGAGATTTTTCTTTGAGTTTTTCCATACGGGCCCTAAAAATTTCGCCCATTTTAAATGCATTTTCTGCTAAATTTTCGTCAACCAAAACTTGTAAAGCGCTTATGGCAACGGCACAAGCCAATGGGTTTCCACCGTAGGTTGAGCCATGTTCGCCCGGTTTAACGGTTAGCATTACCTCATTACTACCCAATACCGCCGAAACCGGCAAGGTGCCTCCCGACAGGGCTTTGCCTAAAATTAATAAATCTGGTTTTACATTTTCATAATCGCAAGCCAACATTTTACCTGTTCTGCATAAGCCTGTTTGCACCTCATCTGCAATCATTAACACATTGTATTGGCTACATAATGCTCTTACACCTTTTAAATATCCTTCATCTGGCACCACCACGCCTGCTTCACCTTGAATAGGTTCAAACATAAAGGCTGCGATATTGGGGTTGGCTTTTAATGCCTCTTCTAATGCGCTTAAATTATTGTATGGTATGAGGCTGAACCCTGGCATAAAGGGTCCGAAGCGCTCATAACTGCTGGGATCGTTACTAGAGCTGATAGCCGCCATGGTTCTACCCCAAAAGTTACCTTCCACAAACAGCACATGGGCTTGGTTATCGGCCACTTTTTTAACATCATAGGCCCATCTTCTGGCAAGTTTGATGGCAGTTTCGCCTCCTTCTACACCCGTGTTCATAGGTAATACTTTATCATAACCAAAATAGGCTGTTATGTATTTTTCATATTCGCCTAAAAGGTTGTTGTGAAATGCTCTACTAGTTAGGGTAAGTTTACTGGCTTGCGTTACCAGCGCTTGTATAATTTGTGGGTGACAATGGCCTTGGTTTACAGCGCTGTAAGCAGAAAGGAAATCGAGGTATTGTTTGCCTTCCACATCCCAAACATAAACACCTTCGCCTTTTTCTATTACAACTGGTAGGGGGTGATAATTATGCGCACCGTGCTCTTCTTCTAAATCTATATAGTATTGTGCAGATTTTTGTCCTTGTTCATCCATGCTCCAAAGGTAATACCTAAACCCCCAACAAACAAAAAGCCCCAATTTCTTGGAGCTTTTTGTTTGTTGGGGGTATCCGTTTCTTTTAGTTTTTAATAATACGTTTGGTTTGCTAGATTTCCATTTATTTCACCCTGCATGCTAATTTTTACTTTACCTGTAATATCTATTACTTCAGCTTTAATGGTTTTACTTGTATTGCTAGAAATTATGCTAATATTATTGGTAAATGGGTTAGGACTAATAAAACCCAAAACTTAAAACTTAACACTCACCCCCAACATTATATGTCTTTGTTGTAAAAAGCGGGCAGGGTTGTTGGGTGGCGGACCAGCATTGCCCAATCTAGGGTCAATAAACCTTGGGTCGACCCAAGAGTCTGGAACATTATCGCCAAAACGGTAAGCCCTACCAGTAACGGGATTAATGATAGAGGCATTTTGGTTGTTGAATAAATTGGTAATTTGAAGGTTAAAGCCAATGGTGCTTTTGCTTGTTTTCCACCATTTGGTGAAGGTAAAATCTGCCCAAAACCAATCGGTGCCAATTTCGCTCCAACGGGCATTGGGGTCGGGGTTTTCTACATAAATAGGTCTTTGTGTATTGGGGTCAATTCTATCAAAAATAAAGGGTGTATACCTGACGCCAGAGCGCCAAACAGTTTCAAAATAAAAGCTCATGTTGTTGAGCCATTTGTAGCCAAACAAACCATTTTTCTTTTCTATTTTAAACACATGGTTTGTTTTAAAATCAAAGGGAACATCCCAAGGCAAAAAATATTCTTTGGTGTCTTCTGTATTTCCGGTGGCCAAAATATCTTTGAGGGCTTCATTAGCCGATGCGGATTGACCGGTGCTAACCATGTAGGTAAAAGAGGCCTGACCTTGGTAGAAATTGCCGATGCGTTTGATGTAGTTTACCTCTAAGCCACGAGTTCTGGCATAGTCTGAATTAATGCGCATGGTTCTGCTCACTTCTCTTCCCGTAACATCTTTAATGATGATGGAAGTGGTGGTTACAAAATCATATTTGTCTTTAAAGAAGGCAGAGAAATTGAGTGCATCGTTGCCTGTAAGTTGAAACTTTAATCCCAGTTCATAGCTAATATCTACCTCTGGGTTTAAGTTAGGGTTTCCAACCCTCGAAAGCGTAGATCTGTCTTGGTATAATGGGTTCAGGCCGGGATATATAAAACTTGGATGGGGCAGGATGGTGGTATGACCATAGTTAAAATACAACATTTTGTTTTCGGCAATGGGGAAAGTAGCGTTAATTTTTGGCAAGAATCTAAATTTATAACGTAAATCTCCAATTTGGGTAGAGCTGTTTAGGTAGTCTTTGCGCACTGACTCTAAGATAGGTGAACGAGGGTCGTTCACGGCGTCGTCTATAAACTTACCCGGTGCCCAGTATTCAAAACGCCCGCCAATATTAGCAATTAGGCCCTTGTATTTAATCTGGTCGCTTACAAAAAGCCCACCTCTTCTAGGGTTTACTTTCCATAAATCGCTTTGCTGCCCCAATCTAAATGTTTGCGAAAAAGAGCCGTCTGCTAGTTGAATAGGCGCACCAATCCACGGGCGAACAATATCTATCCAAAGCATTTCTTGGAACTTCATTTCAAAACCGAAAGTAAGTTTATTAAGAGAGTTTTTGCTTACATAATTTCCGGTTGCCTTGGCCACATACTCTTCTAAATAATGGTGATGCCACAAAGAAGCTATACCATTATTATTGATAAAACCAGATGGTGGATTTATGAATACAACACTATCTGAAGCGGTTGGCGGAAAAGCTTCGGTAGGGAATTGATTGATAGATTCTGCATCAAAAATTTGATCTACATTACTTGGTCGCCAATTTCTGCCATTGGCATCTGCCCTAAGTTCTACAAACAACCTACTTAAAGTGGCATTGTAATTTAGTCTTTTGTTTACGGAATGCTTAAAATTAAGCATGTGCAAATAAGATTGGTGGCTAAATGTATTAGCATTATCCATTTGCTGACTAAAATTATATTGAAAACCGGGTTGAAATGGCGCATCATTGCCAAAAATGCGCAGCATGTTTACGTCTTGGTTTACGGTTATGCTTCTGAGTACACTGGCTGTTAAAATTTTGCCTTTGCTAAAATCGTAACTCAACTTAAAAAAACCACTCCACCTATTGTCTTGGAAGGGTGTCCAATTAGTTGGGTGATACCCTTGTTCTTTTAAAATAGAAGATTCAATTTGATTGGCGGGATTTTTATAAAACTCATCAGTAAAGGCGGCCCTTAAAGCCATGTTTGCTTTGAGTTTGGTGCCTAATTTTTCTTTAAATAAAGGTGAACCAATGTTTAACTCTGCCACTTGGCTATTCCAAGAGCTTAATTTGTCTTTATTAAACCCAAAGTTATCTCTTTTATAATTGGCCGAAATTTCAAAATTGTTACCAGCTGTTTTGGTTCTGGCACTTACCACACCTGCGGTAGCATCACCAATCTCTGCACCAATACCACCTGTTGTAATATCTATCTCACCAATGGCATTTGCGCCAATATCTAAACCAAATCCGGTGCCTGCCATAGGGTCTGTTACAGAAACACCGTCAATATAAGTTCCAGTTTCGTAAGTTCTACTACCTCTAATACTTACTCCCGCTGGCGATTGTATAACACCTGGCTGGGTATTAATAATAGATTGCAATTGGCGAGCAGGGGCTAGTTCAATGTTTTCTTGACTAATCGTGTTTATACTCTGTCCTTTCTCAATATCTACCAGCGGTTTTTTGCCTAAAATAACTACTTCATCCATGTTGGCACTGGCTTCTTGCATTTGAAAAAGACCTAAGTCTTTGCTCTCACCAGCTTTAATTTTAATGCCCGTTTGTATTATTTTCTTATAACCAATATACGAAATTTCAATATTATATTCTCCTGGTTTTATACCTTTTAATGTAAATTTTCCATTGGCATCTGAGGATGTTCCAATAGCGGTTCCTTTAATTAAAACGGTTACGCCAATGAGCTCACTTTGGTCCTTTTTATCAATAATGCGGCCACTCATGGAAGCATTTTGTTGCGCCAATACCCAAAAAGGTGAACCTAATAAAATTAGGTTCAAAATGATTGTCAATAAAATACCTTCTTTTTTTGCCATGGTTAATTCGGGGGTGAAAATAGTTTAATTTCAGAAAAAATAAATATTGCATCTACATTCTTGTAACTAAGCTTAATATTTTGCAATAAAATTGTCATTAAAAATTAAGCCTTTCTGGCTGAACCTATTCTATTTACTTAAAAAAATATTAAAATGTAATGAAATTATGAACTTTTTTAAAAAATAGTAGATTTCTGTAAATCTTGTTCTTACATTGCACTACTAAACATAATCTAAAATGAAAAGAATTTCTTTACTCATTACTTTCTTTTTGATGGCTTTTTGGGGCAATACACAGCAATTGTTTACAGAGAACTTCAGCTATACTGCAGGTCAGGCTCTAGGTGTTAATACATGGACACAAAACGGTGGCGGACCTGGAACCAACATTGTTGTAGATTCTCTAGGATTAACGTATGCTGGGTATGTATTATCTGGGGTTGGTAATGGTGCCTATTTGCAAAGCAATGGTAGAGATTATTACAAACAATTAGGTACTGCCTACAATACAGGAAGCATATATTATTCTTTGTTAATTAAACCCGATACGGCCAGAACAGGAGATTATTGTTTTGGTTTATTTACCTCCACCAATGTTGCAAATTACTTTGCACGTTTGTACGTAAGGCAAGCAGGAACGGGTTTTTACAGGTTAGGTATTAGCAAAGGAAATGAAACACCAGTTTATGCGGCAGATTCTTTTCCTATGAGCACCGTTTCTTTGGTTGTGGCCAAGTATACTTTTAATAATGGATCGGCTACCAACGATTTGGTTTCTATGTATCAATTCACCTCTGGGTTTCCAACAACAGAGCCAAGCACGCCAACAGTTAGTGCCACCAGTGTAGGTTCGCAAGACATGACTAATTTTGGGATTGTAGGTCTGCGCCAAGGTTCTGCCGTTTCTTCACCAGCGGTAAAATTAGATGGAATTAGGATTGGCCAAACTTGGGCAGATTTAAATGCTGTTACCACCAATAGGCCAGGCAGATTGCAGTTTGTTTTTGCCGGAAATATTACAGCTACTACAGTAAGATTACAGTTTAATAAACCTGCCAATTATAATAATGCACTGCATACAGTGCTTATTTTCTTAAAACGTGGAAATTCGATTATTGCTAACGACCCAGTTAGGTCTGCGGCCTACTACCAAGCCGATAATAATTTTGCTGGAAATGGAACAGCCTTTGAATACGATACCGCCAAATGCGTATACAATGGAGATGGAAATTTGGTAAATGTAACCGGTTTGCTTCCGCAAACAAGATACATTGCTATGGGTTTTTGTGTGTCTGATGGCGATTCTCTGTATTCTGATTCTACTGTTTCGGCTTCGTTTGTTACCACTTCTACCGCACCCGGACAAGCATTTGGGTTTCAGTTTACCGCTACTTCAACTAATTCTATTCGTTTAAACTGGACAAGAAATCCTAACTATAATGTAACTAACCATACAACGGTTGTGTTTTTAAAAGAACTGGCCCCAATCACTACAGGAGTTAACAATTATAATCCTTATTTATATTTTCCCGATACTAACTTTACCCAACCCAGCACGGCTTATCAAAATGATCCTGCTGCCAAATGTATTTTTAATGGGGATACCACTTTTGTAAATGTATCTGGACTAAAAGCGGGCACGCGTTATTATGCTTACTTGTTGGGTGCTAGTGTTGCAGATTCAGTTTATTCTAATGGTTCACTTGTAAATGGTTTTACTTTGAGTAATGGTCCGGCTGCAATTACTCAATTTAGGTTTACAGGTAGGTTAGAAAATAATTCAACAGTTTCTTGGGTAAAGCCTGCTGGATACAATAATGCTACCCACGATATTCTGGTGTTTATGCGCAAAGACACTTTAAACCTTTCCTTTGGTTCAGGCACAAAAGACCCTAATACCTATACTGCAGACTCTGTTTTTGGGGGAGGTACTGCTTTTGAATTTGATCCTTTGGCTAGGTGTATTTATAGAGGTGATGCCAACAGTGTGAATGTTTCTAATTTGGTAATTAATTCAAGGTATTATTTGGTTGGGTATGCGGTACGTACAGATTCTGGTTATTATTCTATTCAGAATATTATCAATAACAGAACTATGCTCGATACCAATACCAGCCTTGTAGCCGCAGGAAGCGGAAGCACCAGTATCACGGTTTCTTGGGTAAAGCCTGCTAATTATGTTAATGGTACACATACCACTGTTATATTCTTAAAAGCCAACTCTGCGGTTACCCCGGGTAATCCAGTGAGAAATGTTTTACGTTATACTGCCAATCAAAATTTTGGATCAGGCACGCGATATGAAAATGATAACAATGCTTTTTGTGTGTATAGAGGAACGGGCAATTCTGTTATTATAAATAATTTGGTTTTTGGTACCAATTACCATGTATTAATATACAGTGTAAGGCAAGCAGATTCTGTTTATAGTAGACCCAATGCAGCTATTGCTACACCGCTTACACCGGCTGCTGTTAACTTTATTGGCCCTTACGTAAAAACAAATTTAACTACAGGTGTTATAGATTCTACAGGTAAACGAAGCACCTTTAGGGCCGTTGTTTATGGCGGAAATAACAGAACGGTAGGCGTGCAATTTGTAATGCGCGACGTAACAGGCGGTATATCTGTGCTACAAACCAATAAGAATTTTGGATATACAGTGAAGGAAGGCGATAGTGTGCAGGTTTCTGGAATAGTAACTCAAATCAATGGTTTAGCAACTATTAGTACGCTCGATACCATTATATTATTAGGTTCGGGCATGAATATTCAAAAGCCTAAAAGTTTTATCAAGCCAGCAGAGGATACAGAGAATGATTTAATTAATTTTGATAGGGTTACCATTTTATCTACGGTTACAAATTGGCCTGCTAATGGTACCATTATTGCTCAAAATAATTATACAGGCGATACGGTTCGTATAAGGCTTTTCTCTACCTCTGGTTTAAGTGGCAGACCAGTGCCAACGGGTGAGTTTTCTGTAACGGGTATGGGCTATCAACAAAGTACTTCTATGAATGCGCCTTTTGCTTTTAATGGATATTCGGTTGTGCCGCGTCGTTTATCAGATATCTCTTTAAATACCGGCGATACCATTGCTAATTTTCCGCTACTTGCTCCTTCGTTTTTAGAGCCTGTTGAGGTAAATGTAGATACTGCTCGTAGGTTAAATTTTGCTTGTGGCGCAGCCAAAATTGTAAGGGGTGTGGGTAGCGTAAAGTATGGTATTTTAATTGATGAATCTAATGGAGATTTTTCAGTTCCTTTAGCTTTGTTTGTTAGCAATAACGCAGGCTTAGACACAACTGGAAGTGTTAGTTTTGGCGAAATTGGCGCGATGGTGCCTTGGTTAAATGAGGGCGATACGGTATACCTAAAAGTGAGAATGTTAGCTTCCTTTAATACGGTGGTGAAATTATCGGTTCAAGAAAAATTAATAAAAGTATACAAAACCAGATTGGTTGGTTTTGGAGAATTGCGCACGCAAATTGCAGTGCAAGTGTATCCAAATCCTGCTAGTAACTGGGTTAAAATAGAAACGGCTGAGCCTATACAACAATTGTATTTAATAGATATGATGGGTAAGCTTG
Organism: Chitinophaga pinensis; assembly: GCA_945860865.1. Taxonomy (GTDB): domain Bacteria; phylum Bacteroidota; class Bacteroidia; order UKL13-3; family UKL13-3; genus B1. Next base: position 489,186 of record CAMARW010000001.1, read on the forward strand.
TTTTAGCGGCTCAAAATGTGTCTGAAATAGATGTTTCGGATTATGCCAATGGTACCTATGTATTGCAGGTGCAAACAGCAAAAGGCATGGCCACAAAGCGAATTCAAATTAATCATTAACAAAAAAGGCGGTCCAATTGGGTCGCCTTTTTTTTGATATAATTTTTAGCCTTGAGCCAGTTTTACCGCTCTTCGGGCAATCATGCTTCCTAGCGCTACACCCATGCCATTTAAACGCAGCGCTATAGTTTGTCGCTCACTAATGTTTTGCACCAATGGTGTTTTGTTTGAACCAAAGGCCATAATGCCGCTCCAAGTATGTGCAATTTCATAGTTAGTATTTGGCAAAATGAGATCCTGAAGGTAGTAGTTTAGTTGGGCTAAAATCTTTTGGTTTGAACCAAATGCCAGCGTATTTTCTGTTTCAAAATCTAGGTTTCTGCCGCCACCAAAAATGATTCTGTTTTCAAAGTTTCTAAAATAATAATATCCTTCATCAAAAAAGAATGTACCTTTTACTTTTAGGTTGGGAATAGGCGCGGTAACTAGTACTTGTCCGCGACCAGGTTCTAAAGTTACATGCGGCAATAGTTGTTTGGCAAAGGCATTGGTGCAAATAAAAAGATGTTGAGCGGTAAAGCAAATAGAGGTGGTTTGCACGCTCACCTGCTGCGTATTTTCTGTTATAGATAACACTGCTGCACCCGTAATAATTTGCACGCCCAATTGGGCCGCATATTGTTGCAGGGCAAGCATCATTTGGCCAGTATTAATCTGACCTTCCACTTCATTTTTAACGCAAGTATCCACCAAGTTTTGGTTCAGCCCGTAGGTTTTTGCGGCGGCTGTTTGAACCGAAAAAATGGGCTTGTTAAAAAGGGGTAACAAGAGCTTGTTCATATCATGAAGCTTATTTAGAAAAGTATTATTTTGGTGTTTTAACAACAACTCAAATCCGCCATTTCCTTCAAATTGAATAGCGGCATCGCCCAATCTTTTCCTCAAAATTTGCAATCCTTGCCACCTGTCTTGCACCAATTGTAAGAATGCGATTTCTCCCATGAGCTTAATATCTTCAAGGTTTTCTGAGAGCGAGCCAATGCAGGCAAACCCCGCATTTTTGGTAGAAGCACCTGTGGGTAACAAGCCGCGCTCTAGCACCAAAACAGATTTGTTTGGATGGTTTTCTTTGAGTTCACAAGCTACAGACAAGCCGGTAATGCCTGCCCCAATGATGATATAATCGTAATTGCAAAAAGTATTTTTTTCCCAAAAGCTTAGCATGTGGAGGATGGTTTATTACAAGTTAATAATCTATAATTTTTTGCTGTGCAATCTTATGCAGAAAAATATTATTTAGCGCAAAAATTCCTATTATTGTATTGCTGTCAGGCCAATAAAACACCATATAACAAATTCCAGCAGGGCAAATTTAGCTTTTAGAAACTAAGATGCGCAAATAGGCCGTTGGCTGCAACCGCAGGAACCATCAACGTATTTAGCCATGAGTAACAACAGGGTTTGGTTTTCATGTTGCCCATAAAAATAAACGCCTACATTAGTTTATCCCAATTGCTGGCTTATCTTTGCGGCACGGTTTTATAATTTTTAACAAAACCATTGCAGAGTAGCTAGCTTAGATTCATTATTTTTGTGGGCCCCATTCTGCCCAACAATTTTTATGACAACATTTGATCAGCTCAACTTGGTTGAGCCTATTTTAAGAGCTTTAAAAGCCGAAGGTTACACCACACCAACTCCCATTCAACAGCAAGCTATTCCTATTTTACTGCAAGGCAAAGACCTCCTAGGTTGTGCCCAAACTGGAACCGGAAAAACCGCCGCATTTGCTATTCCTATTCTGCAATTACTCTATAAACAAGAGCAAAAAAGCCCAAGTAAGCGCCGCAGAATAAAAGCACTCATTCTTACGCCAACGCGTGAATTGGCCATTCAAATTGAAGAAAGTTTTAATTCCTATGGCAAACATACGGGCTTAAAACCTACCGTTATTTTTGGAGGCGTTTCGCAACACAGTCAGGTAGATAGGCTGAACCGAGGCATAGATATTCTGATAGCTACCCCAGGCCGCTTACTCGATTTAATGCAACAAGGTTTTGTACATTTAAACGAGCTACAATTTTTTGTTTTGGATGAGGCAGATCGCATGCTCGATATGGGTTTTGTAAACGATGTAAAAAAGGTAATTGCTAAATTACCACATAAGCGACATTCCTTGTTTTTTTCGGCTACCATGCCACCCATTATTCAAAGTTTGGCAGACAGCATTTTACATCAGCCATCTAAAATTGAGGTTACACCTGTTTCTTCTACCGCAGATACCATTGTGCAATCGTTATTTTATGTAAGTAAAACAGACAAAAAACGCTTACTGATTCACCTGCTTCAAACAGAAAAAATTAATTCGGTATTGGTTTTCACAAGAACCAAACACGGCGCAGATAGGGTAGTGAAGGATCTGGATAAAGCAGGTATAAAAGCAGCAGCCATTCACGGCAATAAATCCCAAAACGCTCGTCAGGCTGCCCTCAGCGATTTTAAAACAGGTAAAATAAAAGTACTCTTAGCAACAGATATTGCCTCCCGTGGAATTGATATTGATGCCCTCTCTCATGTAATTAATTTTGAGTTACCAAATATTCCAGAAACCTATGTGCACCGCATAGGCAGAACTGGTCGCGCTGGCTTTAATGGTATTGCCTTTTCTTTCTGCGACGAAGAAGAATTTGGAGAATTAAAAGACATTCAAAAACTTATAGGTAAGCAAATTCCTGTAAATGAAAGTCACCCTTTTGTATTAGATACGCGTTATGTAGAAAGCGTGCCAGCTTCGGTTCGAACCAAACCTAAAAAGCAATTACCACCGCATAACAGACCCACAAGTAGGAAACCTGCGCATAAAAGGAAAGTATAATTTTGCTTATTAAATCAATTATTTATTAGCAGTTCACCAGTCATTTCTGCTGGCAAAGGAATACCCATTAAGCATAAAGCTGTGGGGGCTAAATCGGCTAGTTTACCATTTTTAATTTGATATTTTGGAGTGGGTTCAACCAGAATTAACGGAACAACATTGGTAGTATGGGCCGTATTGGGTGAACCATCCTCCTCATTAATCATATACTCGCCATTACCGTGATCGGCTGTAACTAATAAAGTGTATCCATTTTTTAGTGCTGCATTTACTATGCGGCCTAAACAATCATCAACCTTTTCTATGGCTTTAATTTCTGCTGCCACCACACCTGTATGGCCCACCATATCTGGATTAGCAAAATTAACACACATAAAATCGGCCTCATTTTTTTCAATTTCAGCGAGGGTAAAAGCACATACTTGCTCGGCACTCATTTCGGGTTGTAAATCGTAGGTAGCTACTTTTGGCGATGGCGCCATGTGCCTAGTTTCACCCTCAAACGGCGCTTCTTGTCCACCGCTAAAAAAGAACGTAACATGCGGATATTTCTCCGTTTCTGCAATACGCACTTGTTTCTTACCATGCGCAGCAAGCACTTCTCCCAAAGTATTATTTAGCTCAATATCCGGAAAAACCACACCAATATTTTTAAACGTTTTATCGTAATCTGTAAGCGTTACATAATGCAAGTTAAGCGCTTTCATATCTTGGTCTAGAAAATCTTGCTGTGTAAGCGCCATTGTAATTTCTCTACCCCTGTCTGTTCTAAAATTAAAGTTTATAACCACATCGCCTTCCGCTATTTGCGCTAGTGGTTTTTGGTTTGAACCCACACAAATAATAGGTTTTAAAAATTCATCGGTTTCGCCGGCAGCATATCGTTGGTTTATGGTTGTAAATACATCACTTGTAAATTCGCCCGAAGCCTTTACCATGGCATCGTAGGCAATTTTTACACGCTCCCAACGCTTATCTCTGTCCATAGCAAAATAACGTCCGGTTACACTGGCCAATTTTCCATGGGTTTGTTTTAAATGCGCCTGCACATCGCTTAAATAATTTAGGCCTCCTTTTGGGTCTGTATCTCTGCCATCTGTGAAAGCATGTAAGAAAAAATTATCGAAATTATGCTGTGCCAAAAAGTTACACAAACCTTTTAAATGATCAATACTGCTGTGCACTCCACCATCACTCACAAGGCCAATAAGGTGAATTTTTTTACCCTTACTTTTGGCATACTCCAAGGCATTTAACAAAACTTGATTTTTGTTTACCTCCCCCAAAGCAAACGACTTATTAATGAGCACCAACTGTTGGTAAACTACTCTTCCGGCGCCTATATTCATATGACCCACTTCTGAGTTTCCCATTTGCCCATCGGGCAAACCCACCCACTCGCCACTTGTGTGTAACTGGCTATGCGGATAAGTGGTAATTAACTTATTAAATTGAGGTTTATTGGCCAAATTGATAGCATTTCCTTGGTAAGGTTTTCCAATACCCCAGCCATCTAAAATGAGTAGAATAACGCGATTGTTCATGTGGGCAAAATTATTCTATTAAAAATTAAAAAGGTAATTTATATTAGTGGGGTCAAAAACAAATAAAATAGATGGCATTGTTTTTGGTTAGAATCTAAACACACACAATTTGATATTAAATCATATGAAAAAGATAGCTTTACTCCTTGTTACCCTCATTAGCTTTTCGTTCCTTGTTAAAGCAGATCCTTTCGATGATATGATGCAATCTATGAAAAGCTCACAAACAATAGGTTTAACTAAGTTTTTTAGCAGCAGTGTAGAGCTTACTTTATTAGAAAATGAAGGGATTTATAGCAAGCAGCAAAGTGAGCAAATGATTAAAAACTTTTTTGTTCAGCATCCACCCAAAAATGTAAATTTACAACACAAAGGTAGTTCGGCGCAAGGAGCCAAATATGCAATAATCACTTATGAAGCGAGTAATGGCAAATTTAGGGTCTATATTTTTATGAAAGACAACGGCCAAGGACTACAAGTAAACGAATTCCGCATAGAACGGGAGTAGTTTTTTTTGATTTTGAAATTCTCAACTACACCGCCACAGGCGCTTTAATAGCAGGGTGCGGATGATAATCTTGGATGGTAAAATCTTCGAATTTAAAATCGAAAATAGATTGAACAGCCGGGTTTATTTGCAACGTTGGGTAAGGTTTTGGTTCTCGGCTTAATTGCAACTCTACCTGTTCAAAGTGGTTGCTGTAAATGTGTGCGTCGCCAAAGGTGTGAATAAAATCACCCACTTCTAAATTACATACTTGCGCAATCATGTGTGTTAAAAAGGCATAACTGGCAATATTAAAAGGCACCCCTAAAAACATATCGGCGCTACGCTGGTACAATTGACAACTTAATTTGCCATTGGCCACATAGAATTGAAAAAAAGCATGACAAGGCATGAGGGCCATTTTATTTAAATCGGCCACATTCCAAGCGCTTACAATCATGCGCCTGCTATCTGGATTTTTCTTAATGGTTTCAATTACCTCGCTCAATTGATCAATGCAGGTGCCATCTGCCGCTGGCCAAGAGCGCCATTGGTAGCCATAAACCGGACCTAAATCTCCGTTTTCATTGGCCCATTCATCCCAAATGCTTACGCCATTTTCTTTGAGGTATTGCGTATTGGTTTCGCCTTTTATGAACCAAAGTAATTCGTGGATAATAGACTTTAAATGAACTTTCTTTGTGCTTATTAAAGGAAATCCTTCTTGCAAATTAAAACGCAATTGTGCCCCAAAAATGCTGCGCGTACCCGTTCCTGTTCTATCAGCTTTAAAAGTACCCGTTTCATAGATATGCTTTAACAATTGCTCGTATTGGTTCATTTTATAAAAATTTGTACTTGCAATTATAAGGTGTTTTTTGAAAAGTTATTTGTATTTTCCACCCAAAATTAAGCACAGCATTTAATATGAAAAAATTACTACTATTCGCTCTTAGTCTGATTGTTTTGAACCCAATTTTTGCCCAAAAGAAAAAAGACAAAAAAAATCCTTGGCTAAGTGTTGCACCTGCAACCGCAGTTAAAGATTGGGAAGGTGTATATATGGGCGTGGTGCCATGCGCAGACTGCGAAGGCATACAAACCATGATTAAATTGAACAAAGACAATAGCTACACCATTCAAACCAAATATTTAGGAAAAGGTACAGAAATTTTTGAAGATAAAGGCAAGATTAGTTGGGATAAGAATGGATTTTTGTTGCTTTTATTATCAGGAGACGACTCCTCTTTAGTTAAATTATCACTAAACGAATTAACTTTATTAGATAAAGAAGGAAAACCTGTGGTTGGGCAATATGCTAGCTATTGCATACTAAAGAAAGAAAAATTATTAATTACAGAGAAATATTGGAAACTAATAGAGCTTAATGGAAAGCCACTGCCAAGCATAAAAAGAGAAAAAGAGCCCTTTTTGGTGCTTAAAGATAAGGGCAAAAACTTTGGTGGCCATGGTGGTTGTAATACCCTCCTTGGAAAATACGAATTAGGTGAGCGCAATAAAATTGCCTTCAGCGATCTGGTAACTACCATGATGGCTTGCGAAGATAGCGATACCGAATTAGCCCTAAGAGATGCCTTAGAAAGCACAGACCATTATGTAATTGATGGTGATTTTTTAAAATTAGAAGACGCAAGAAATAAAGTAAACGCAAAATTTTTGAGGGTTTACCTAAAATAAGATAAAAATTTCAATTTTTTACCCCACACACATTTGCAAAGCAGGCAGGAATAAATACTTTTGCAAAGTATAAAAACGAAGAAATACAATGGCTGAAGTAATTAATATGCCCAAAATGAGTGATACAATGACCGAAGGTGTGATTGTATCTTGGTTAAAAAAAGTGGGCGACGATATAAAACCGGGTGATATTTTAGCAGAAGTGGAAACCGACAAGGCTACCATGGAACTAGAAAATTTTGTAAAAGGCACGCTTTTACATATTGGTATTCCTGCAGGTGGTTCTGTACCCGTAGATGCACTTATTGCTATTGTAGGTCAGAAAGGCGAAGACATTAGTGCCCTTTTAAACGCGCCAGCTCAAAAAGCTTCGGCCGAACCTAAACTTGAAGAAGCTTCAATGCCAACAACAAGTGCTGAGGTAGCAGCTAATCCAGCGGCCGAACCTGCAAGTTTGGGTTCAGACAGCCGTGTAAAAGCCTCTCCTTTGGCCAAATCTATAGCCAAAGAAAAAGGCATAGATTTAAGTGTTGTTGCAGGTAGTGGCGATAATGGGAGAATTATTAAAAAGGATATTGAGAACTTTGTTCCAGCTGCTAAAAATACACAAACAATTGCGGCATTGCCACAAATTGTAGCAAAGGAAAGTTATACAGAAGTTGGTGTTAGTCAGATGCGCAAGGTTATTGCCCGCCGATTAAGTGAAAGCAAGCACACTGCACCTCATTTTTATTTAACTATGTCTATTAACATGGATAAAACTATTGCCGCACGCAAGCAAATGAATGAATACAGCGATGTTAAAATCTCTGTAAACGATATAATCGTGAAGGCTGTGGCTCTTTCATTACGCAAGAATCCAGCTGCCAACTCATCTTGGTTAGGCGATAAAATTAGATACAACAACCACATTCATATTGGGGTTGCCGTTGCCATTGAAGATGGACTAATTGTACCAGTAGTTAAATTTGCCGATAATAAAAGCTTAGCTCATATAAGTACCGAGGTAAAACAATTGGCAGAAAAAGCAAAAAGCAAAAAACTGCAACCCAATGAGTTTGAGGGCAACACTTTTACCATTTCTAACCTAGGCATGTTTGGAATTGACCAATTTACCGCCATTATAAACTCGCCCGATGCTTGTATTTTAGCTGTAGGTGCGGCTAAAGAAACGGTGGTGGCAGAAAACGGACAAATGAAGATAAGCCAAATAATGAAAGTAACATTAAGTTGCGATCATAGAGTGGTTGATGGCGCAGTAGGATCTGCCTTCTTAGCAACCTTAAAAGATTTACTTGAAAACCCAGTGAAAATGTTGGTTTAATGCCAATGTTTTCAATCTGTTTTACCGCCACTATTTATTGACGCTTTAATTCAGATTTTCTAAGATCTGACGCATCCTTACTAACTTGTTTTTAACAACAGCCTTCGACACAGAACTATGGCCAATAATTAAACCTTTGTAATTTGGCGTGCCGAACGAACATGCTTGTAGAGAGTGAACACTTATATTGTTCTGAGTTAATGTTGTAATTATTCTTTTTTCATCAAAACTCTTTTCTTGAATAGTTATTAAAGATTGTAATCCAAGCATTTTTTGAGGTAGTATTTCCAGACCCATGTTGTTAAAGATTGTCTGAAAAGACTGCTTAAAAAACACCTCCCTTTCAGCTACTGTTTCTATCAAATTAATGATATGATTTTGCAGATATTTTTTTTCGATAAATTGGTTCAGCACATATTGAATAGAAGGCGCTACGAAACGATGAGAATGTTTTAACATAATTTCTATAGGATTAATAAAATGCTTGGGAACCACCATATAGCCTATGCGAATAGATGGATGCAATATTCTATTAAAAGTGCCGAGATAAATAGTTCTTTGTTCTTTATCTAGGGTATAAATTGTAGGCATTGCATTTGAGGAATTATTTAACTCATGCTCGTAATCATTTTCTATAATAAGCGATTTATTTTTAGATGCAAAATTTAGTAATTCTTCTCTTCGTTTCATAGACATTTGTTGGCCCATTGGATATTGACAGGAAGGAGTAACATGTATTAATTGTGGTTTTACTTTATTTTGCTCTAAATGAGAAACCATCATTCCTTCTTCATCTAATGGAGCAGCTTCAATATTTGCTAATAAACCTGTAAAAATGGCTTTCACATTTGGGAAAGTTGGATCTTCTAGTGCTATCTTATCTGCTGGATTTAAAAAGATTGTTCCTAATAAATATAAAGACTGTAAAGAGCCTGAAACTATAATCACTTGAGATGGCTCACAATGTAAATTGCGACTTAAGTTTAAATAATTACTAATATTTTCCTTTAATCTTGAGATGCCTGAAGAAGGAGAATAAGCCAGGTTCGAAAACTTTATTTCTTTCCAATACATGTCTGATAACTTTTTCCATTGCTTTACTGGAAAAATATCTAATGGGGGTAAGCCTGGACTAAAAGCAGTTTCTTGTTGACTACTAGAAATTGGTTTTGAACCAATTTGAATAAATGATTTGCCAATTTTTGAAAGAGATGGATAAATATTAGCCTTAAATTCTGTTTTTAGAGGTAAAACAGACTCCCTAGATTTTACAATATAACCTGAGCCAGGGATAGAAATAATTAATTCATCTAACAATAAAATATCATATACCCGCAAAATTGTACTGCGCGACACTTTAAGGGAATGAGCTAAAGTACGCGTAGGTGGCATTACTGTTTTTGCAGGAATCTCTAATTTCATAATCATTCTGCTCAAAAGTTTATATATAATCACATATTTTTTTTCTCTATACTTTTCTGCTTCATTATCAATTTGAACCAAATATTCGTTTAGTATTTTTTTTATAAGTATGGGCATAATTGGTATGATTATTATAATTAAATTGGCATGCCAAATATATAATTTAGCAGAATACATTTGAGATAAATTATATCAAATAAATTAAGCATCATGAATAAAATTTACCTGATACTCTTTTTAATTTTGAGTGCCCACTCATATACAAGCGCACAACTTATAATAAATGAAGTTTTATACGATCCCTCAAATACTGCACTTGAAGGAGATGCCAATGGAGACAGTATATACAGTCAAACTGAGGATGAATTTATTGAATTTGTTAATACTGGAATAACTCCTTTGAATGTAAGTGGGTATCAAATAATAGACGATTCTGCTAACAATACCATAGTTTTTACTATCCCTAACGGAACTATAATTCCACCCAATGGTGCATTAGTTATTTTTGGTGGCGGTAATCCAAGAGGCTTATTTGGCGGGGCTACTGTATTAGCAGATACAGGCGCTGGGCTAAACCTAAATAATTCTGGAGAAATCATTTTAATTAAAAACGCATTAGGTCAAACCATACTTAGATTTAATTCTGATGAGTTGTCTAATAATCCCAATGAATCATATACGCGATCGCCAGATTTGACTGGTAATTTTGTACAGCATACAGTGGTTAATAGCAGAAAATTTTCTCCTGGAACAAAGCTAAATGGAACACCGTTCATTACTGGATTTCCTAAACAAATTACCTTTAAAGTAGATTTAAGTAAGCAAGTTCAAAGCATAGACAGTGTGTTTATAAGCGGCAATTTTAATTCATATTGTTTGTCATGCACACCGCTAACAGATATCAATAATAATCGCGTTTTTGAGGCTTCTATTTCAAGTTTATTAGATACCTTTTACTACCAGTTTGTTTACAAAATAGAAAATTCTTACATAGAAGAAGGCCTAGTTTTAAGTGCTTGTACCCAAGAAGTAAATGGAAAACAAATGCGCTTTTTGAAAGTGGGTTCAGACAGTATTTTAGGAGCAGTATGTTTGGCAGAATGTATGGCTTGTAAACCAGAATTATCTTTAAAGGGTGTTACAGATTTTATTACTCCAGAGCGAGGTAATAGCGGGAAAGCCATTCATTTATTTGCAGATTCTACTATTTCTAATTTAAGTATATATGGTTTGGGAGTTGCCAATAATGGAGGTGGTACAGATGGGCAAGAGTATCGTTTCCCTGCTATTTCTGTTTTGGCGGGCACGCATATCTTACTTGCGAGAGATACCTCAGCCCTTCTGCCGTATTTTGGTGAATGTAAAGAGAATTTTGGTTTATTTTTAATAGACAACCTAGGAATAGTAAATCAAAATGGTAATGATGCCATAGAGCTTTTTAGAGCAGGTTCTGCCATTGAAACCTACGGAAATGTAAATGAGGATGGAACGGGTAAAACATGGGAATACACGGGTGCTTGGGCATATAAAACGAATACAGGAATTTGGATAAATGGCCAAATTAATTGCACAGACAGTACAGAAACTATATACGATAGTGAGTGTATTTACCCTATTTGTGCTGATGTAAAAATAACTCAAATTACAGTAAACAGTAGTAGCAATACAATTTCTACGCCAGCTGGTACGCTTAGTTTAAGCGCTCAAATATTGCCTGCAAATGCGCCCAACAAATCCATTGTTTGGAGTGTTGATTCGCCCAATATAGCGAGTATAAATAATAATGGAATTTTAACAGCAATTGCCAATGGCGTGGTGGTAGTAAAAGCAAGTTCTACGGATGGTTCTGGTGTTTTTGGAACTAAAACAATAACCATTAGTGGTCAGTCTAATGCAATACAGCCTGCACAAGATATTATTTTTTCTGTGCACCCAAACCCTGCTAAAGATTTTATTTACATTACATCTTCTATATCTCCAACAGCCTACGTTATCACCGATATGCTTGGTAGCACCAAAGAAAATGCCTCTTTGCAAAACAGAGAAATTAGCCTAAAGGAACTTGGTTCAGGCATCTATTTTATGGATATATACTTTGGTGAAAGCTTGCAAAGAATTAAGATAATTAAGCACTAATAAACAAGGTAAAATGACTCATTTTAAAACACTAGGTTTGTTGCTATCAACTGTATTGTTGTGTCTATTTGGATGCAAAACAGAAGATGTAAAACCCATTATAAATACCAATAACAATAGTCTTGTTAAGCTAAGCGTAAGTAGCAATACTCTTTCAGAGGATGCTGGGGTAACACAGCTTATAGTGAGTTTAAATGAACTATCGTCGGGCGACGTAAAAGTTTATTTTAAATTCAGCGGTACTGCAAGTAATGGGGTAGATTATACCTGCAATGATCAAATTACGATTAGTGCCGGAAGCCTGCAAAATCAGAGCAGTTTATTGAGTATACAAGATACACTCAAAGAAAGCAATGAAACCATTGTAATTAGCATAGATTCGGTTGTGGGTGGTTTGGAAGATGGTAGTCAATCTGTAGTAATTACCCTAGAAGACGATGATTCTAATTTGGGAGGTAATTTAATTATAAATGAAGTATTGTACGACCCATCTAATAATGGTTTGGAAGGCGATGCGAATGGAGATGGCGTTTATGCACAAAATGAAGATGAGTTTATAGAATTTTTCAATAATTCATCTAAGCCAATAAACATAGGAGGCTTTAAAATTTATGATGCTACCGGATTAACCAATAGAGTGCCTAGGCATGTGGTTGCAAGTGGAACAATCATTGCGCCCAACAAAGCTTATGTGGTATTTGGCGGTGGAACATTAACGGGTATTTTCGGAAACGCAACGGTTGAAAAATCAACTACAGGCGATTTAAATCTTAATAATGCAGGTGATTTTATAACGGTTGAAGACAGTTTAGGATTAGTAGTAGTAACATTTGATATTACTCCTTTATCTGATAATCCCAATGAATCTTACACGCGTGATCCAGACATAACGGGTGGTTTTGTGCAACACGGCGGACTTTCGAATGGATTTAAATTTTCGCCCGGTACAAGAAATAATAGAACAGCATTTTAAACCTACGATGATGGCTTATTTTGGATTAATTTTATCGATACTCGTTATTGCGATAGTTGTTAAGCTGTTGGTAAAAGAAATTTTTCCGCAAGCTGTATTGCTGCTTGCAGGGCTTCTAATGATTTTTGTGGCTCATTTATTTCCAGATTTTTTTACTAAAAATTTGGAGCAAAACAACAACCCACTATTTGATACATTTGAATTCTTAAATAAATCATTCTCTTCCATTAATGCAGGGGTTGGATTAATGATTATGGCCATTGGAGGATTTGTGGCCTATTCAGATAAAATTGGTGCTTCAGAAGCCATGGTAAATATAGCTTTAAAGCCGCTTTCCTTTTTTAAGAAGTACCCCAATTTTGCTTCTGTTTTGGTTATTCCAATTGGTCAACTCATTTTTATTTGTGTGCCTTCTGCTGCTGGTATGGGCTTATTAATGATGGCATCTGTTTTTCCAATTATGGTTAATTTAGGAGTAAGTAGGTTAGCAGCCGTTTCTATTATAACAGGTTGTACTTCCTTTTGTATTGGTCCGGCTTCTGTAATTACAGCCTCTGCCACTCAAATTGCTAAAATAGATACAGTACCTTATTTTATAGATATGCAAATACCTATTGCCATTATCTTGAACCTAGTATTGATGCTTTCTTACTTTTTTGTCAATAAATATTTCGATAAAAAACTGCCAAAAGAGGAAGTAATCCATACCAATATTTCAAAGGAGGCAGGTAGTAAAGCGCCAGCGTATTATGCTATTATTCCTATTTTGCCTTTGATGTTATTGCTTTCGTTTTCGGGTGTTTTTCAGATATTTCCCCTCGACCTAAAAATTGAAACCACCACTGCCATGTTTTTTAGTTTATTGGTAGGTATGGTCTTTGAGCTTATTAGAAAAAGAGATATTAAGGCAGTTTTAAGTGGATTAAAAACTTTTTTCGACGGCATGGGAGATATGTTTAAATCGGTAGTAACTTTAATAGTTTCGGCCGAAATTTTTGCAGGTGGATTAATCTCTTTTGGGTTTATAGACGGCCTAATTAACCTTTCTCAAAATTTAGGAATAGGTGCTTTAGGAATTGGAGTGCTTATGACCATACTTATATTTTTGGCTGCTATGCTTATGGGAAGTGGAAACGCAGCCTTCTTCGCATTTGGTCCGCTTATACCAAACGTGGCCGCAAAATTTGGCGTAAAAGCTACCTCTATTTTATTACCCATGAACCTATCTGCTTCTATGGGAAGAGCTATTAGTCCTATTGCAGGAGTTTTAATTGCCACTGCAAGTGTGGCAAAAGTGCCAGTAGTAGATGTAGTAAAACGCAATTTAATTCCTGTTTTTTCCGTACTAATTACCTTATTAATATATCATTTCGGATTATGCTTTTAATAAAAAATGCCTTTACCTATGCACCTAATTTCTTAGGTAAAAAAGATATTTTTATCGTTCATGGGAAAATTGCGGCTATCGAAAATGTGATAGATTTACCCTCGCTTAAATGCCAAGTTTGGGATGCACAAGGAAAAATTATTACGCCTGGATTTATAGATCAACACATACATATTACAGGTGCGGGTGGCAAACATGGCTTTGGTTCTATGACGCCCGAAATAGCCTGCAGTGAATTGGTTCAAACCGGATCTACCACGGTGGTTGGCTTATTGGGAACAGATGGTGCAACACGCAGTATAAAAAGTTTGTTTGCCAAAACAAAAGCGCTTACTAGTGAAGGATTATCGGCCTATATGTTTACGGGTTTTTATGGACTTGAACCAACCTTTATTACCAACTCCTTACAAGATGATATGATGTTTATTGAGCCCGTTTTAGGCTGTAAGGTGGCGATATCAGACATTCGTTCTGATTACCCAACAGATTTGGAATTGGTGCGACTCCTTCGTCAAGTTTTGGTAGGTGGCATGCTGGCTAATAAAAAGGGTGTTTTGCATTTGCACTTGGGTAATTTAGACTGCAAAATGGATTGTTTATTTAGATTGGTAAACGATTATCAATTTCCTATTTCACACATTTCGCCAACGCATGTAGGAAGAACCAAAGCACTTTTTGAGGAGGCCATACAATTTGCTTTATTAGGCGGTTCCATTGATATTACAACAGGTGCCTCTAAATATGCAGAGCCCTATCAATCTGTTTTATATGCGCTCGATAAGGGAGTTTCGGATGATCTACTTACATTTAGTTCGGATGGAAATGCAGGTTTAGATAAGTTAGACGAAAATAAAAAACTTATTGGTTTTAGAAAGGCACCTATCAATCAAAATTATCTTCAATTTAGGGAGCTTTCTAATACGGGTGGGTTGCCAATAGAAGTGGCACTAAAGCCTATTACAAGCAATCCTGCTAGGAATTTGGGACTTAAAAATAAAGGGATAATTGCCGTGGGTGCTGATGCAGATTTTTGCGCTTTAACAGAAGATTTAACCTTAACTGATGTAATTGCTAGAGGACAAATAATGATGGAAGATTCGGAAGTAAAAGTTAAAGGTCATTTTGAATAAATTATGAAGCAAATACATGTTATTTTATCTGTTTTTTTGCTTTGCTTTTACATTCAAGTAAGTGCTCAAAATCCCATTTTAAATTCGTATAAACTGGGTGAAGGAATTACTTTTTCTGATAAAGAAAAATCGAGTATAACCTTATCTGGATTTATACAACCCTTCATGGAAATTAGGTCGTACAACGCAGATAGCGCTTTAGATTCGTATACCCGTTTTAGAATGCGCCGCTTGCGATTTAGAATTGCAGGAGATTTGCCTAAATATAAAATAAGCTATCGCTTTCAAGCCGATTTGAGTGGCACACCCGAAGTGGGTGATTCAACAGGTAATTCACTTTTTGATGCTTGGGTAGCTTATACACCCATTTCTAATGTGGAGATAAAATTTGGACAAAGCAGCAATTTTACAGAAAATAGAGAAATACTCATGAGTTCAAATAGTCTTCAATTGGTAGAGAGAAGCAGATTAACCTCTGCCTTTGCAGTGCCGCGAGAAGTGGGTTTGTTTATTTCTACAGATTTTAAAATAGGTAATTCGTTTTTTGTTGAACCAAATTTTTCTATAACCAATGGCGATGGAGGAAATGTTATGGGGAACGATTTTGGTGGCTTTAAATATGGCGCTAGGATAGACTTTACACCCTTTGGTAAATTTGTAAACCTGGGTAAATTTAGACAAGGCGACCATGTGAGAGAATTAACCCCTAAGTTAATTTTTGGCGTAAATTTTAGTTACATAGATGGCGTAAGCAGCAGAAGAGGGGAAGCCAGCGGAACCATCTTATATTTAAATAGAAATATGGAAACAAGCTTACCCAATTATAGAAAAATGGGGGCTGATTTTTTGTTTAAATACCAAGGATTTAGCTTGCTCGGAGAATTTATGAACGGGCATGCAAGCGTTCCTAACGACATTGTATTTAGGGTGAGAGAAAATGGAACTATCACCAATTCTTTCGACATTGAAGGTAGACAAGATATGCCCAATTATATCAGAAATAGAATGATTATTGGGAGTGTTTACAATATACAAGGGGGCTATAATTTTAAACGAAAATTTTCTATCGATGCAAGATTTACCCACTTTGATGCAGCACAATATTCCTTTTTAAACAATAATACCATTTACAATCGTCCTAATTATTATACGATAGGTATAACCAAGTTCTTTAGCAGAAATCACGGACTAAAAATACAGGCCGCTCACACTATGGTGAAAGCGGGTTCTGGAGCTTTAGATATAAAAGGAAATGCTATTAAGCAATACGAAAATATCACACATGTAATGGCTACTTATTCTTTTTAAATATGAAACAGTTAGCTTCTATTTTTATCCTATTGGTATTGCTAAGTTTTACCCATAACTTTAATCCGCAATCAAAAGAAATTACCCAAAAGTATTTTCCAGATTTTGATTATGAAATAAATACACCTGCTTTTACAAAGAAAAAGGGCTTCACTAATTACAATGAACTAATGGACTTCCTGAACCAACTTCAAGCAAGTAATTCTGATAAAATGCAAATTACATTTATTGGAGAAAGTCAGTTAGGTAAAAAAGTGCCTTTTGTTAAAATTAGTAAAGCAAACAATCAGCCTAAATTAAAAGTATGGTTTCAGGGTGGTTTGCATGGAAATGAAATGGCCAGTACAGAATGTGTTTTATTCTTATTAGATAAAATCTTAAACGACCCTAAACTAGCGTATTTGTTAGATAAAATTGATATTGCTTTTGTGCCTATGGCCAATATAGATGGCTACGAAAAACAAGATAGATACGCTGCCAACGGACTAGATTTGAATCGAGACCAAACCAAACTCATCATCAAAGAAAGTAAGTTTTTAAAACAGTGTTTCAGCGATTTTAATCCGCATGTTGCCATCGATTTTCACGAATATAATCCTTACAGAAAAGACTTTGCTCAACTAGGAAATAACGGGGTTACTTCGAGGTATGATGTAATGTTTATGAGCTCAGGAAATTTGAATGTACCTCAAAAACTAAGAGATTTTACCAATGAAGTATTTATTAAAGATGCCCAAAAAGCGCTTTCCCAATTAAATTTGAGCTTTCAAGAGTACAGCACCACCCACGTAGAATTGGGCGAATTACATTTTAGTCAGGGCTCTAACAATGCACGCTCTAGTGCCACCTCTTACGCCCTGGCAAATACCGTTTCTACCTTGATAGAAATTCGCGGCGTTGGTATAGATAGAACCTCTTTTAAAAGGAGAATTTATACAGGTTATGCCATCGGATTATCTTATTTAGAAACGGCTTATCAAAATTTCAATCAAGTTTTAGAGGTTCTAAACAATGCAAACAAGGAAGCTAAATTGGCCATAGTAAGCAGTAAAAAAGAATCAAGCAAACAACAAATGAAATTCATAAGTTTAGAAGATAATGAAGAAGTAAGTATTGAAGTGCTTGTTAAAAATGCGAGTAAAAGCAGCCCAACCTTAAGCAGAATGTATCCTCATGCCTATCTAATTTTGCCAGATAATGAAGCCGTTGTTTCGCGCTTAAAGATTTTAGGAATAAAGGTAGATACTTTGCAAAATGACACCCTTATTTCGGTAGAATCTTATTTAATAAATGCCTACAAGAAAGGGAATACCCTAGAAGAGGGTGTTTATTTACAAGACGTAAAAGCAGATTTGGTTCAAGAAAATATAAGATTTGTTAAAGGAACCTTTTGGGTTGGGCTGAACCAAGAAAACGCCAATTTAGCTATTGAAGTATTAGAACCAGAAGCCCCAAATAGCTTTGTTTTAAACAGTATTATCCCTGCTCAATTGGGCAGTAAACTTCCCATTTATAGATTTGTACAGAAATGAAAAATACCATAAAATCAACCTTCGTTTTAGCACTGCTTGTTTTGCCTTTTGCCTATTCCTTAAATGCTCAAACAGCAGAAAATACCGGGCAAATTAAAGAGGAATATCATTTAAGTAAAGGACTTAAATTTAACCTGAACAATGGTGCTTATCAATTTGGAATAGGAGGGCTTATACAACCTTCTATTCAGTTAAATAGAGATACCGCAGGCGCAAATAAGTTTGGTTTAAATTCTTATAGAACGTTTTTTAACTTATCTGGCAAAGCGCTCAAGGAGAAAGTGTCGTTTTTTGTGCAAACAGATTTTAATTTAACCAGTCCGCTCATGGATGCATGGGTTGCCTACCAAGCAGCACCTTTTCTGAAAATTACCTTGGGTCAACAATTAACTTTTGCCAACAATAGAGAAATGGCCTTAATGGAAGGCAACTTGCAGTTTTTAAATAGGAGTCTTTTAAGCAGACAATACGCCAATACCGGTAGAGAGTTTGGACTTTATGTAAACGCAAATTTTAAAATTAAAAATATGGTATTTGAGCCAGGTATAGCCATAACATCTGGTGATGGAAGAAATTCTTTTGGTGCTAGTCCTACCGATTTTGATTTAGGTGGATTTAAATATGCAGGTAGATTAGATTGGTATCCTTTTGGTAAATTTTCTGACCCAAATAATTTACTTGTGGCCGACATTACAGCTGAGGAAAAGTTTAAGCTTGTTTTGGGAGCCGCAGCAAGTGTAAATAGGGGAGCTAGCGACATGCATGGAGAAGGGCATGGTAATTTTTTAATGTACAACCCACAAGGGAAATTGCAACTTCCAGATTATAGAAAGCTCTATTTTGATGCCTTGGCCAAATACAAAGGCTTTTCATTATTGGGCGAATATGTAGTAGCTACAGGAAAAGTTTCGCAAGGAACTTTTAGAGATGTAACCGGATTAAACCGCCTAAACCCAGGTGAGATTAGTGAGTTTTTAGCGCTTGGTTCAGGCATAAATACCCAGCTTGGCTATGTGTTTAAAAAATCTATTGGAGTAGATATGAGGTATGCTTTTGTGAGTGGTGAGTTTGCTAACAATGCAAAAAGTTTGGTAGAAGAAAAAAGTGAGTTAGCGGTGGGCTTAACCAAGTATATCGATAAGAATAATTTAAAAATTAATACATCGATTGCTCAGATAAATACCAGCACTAACTCAACTTTATTTGCTTCTTTTTGGGTTCAACTTATGTTTTAAAACTAATTGAACTTTACAATTCTTTTGGTTTGAACCGAACCGCCTTGGGTAATGTTAATGAAGTAAACTCCATTAGTTAAATGGTCTGTTTTGATTTCGGCCATTTGATTGCTTAAAGTTTCAGTGATTAATACTTTACCTGTTAAATCAACAATTTCAACCTTCTCTATAGTGTTAACACTGTTAAGTTTAATTGCATTTGCAAATGGATTTGGACTTAGCTCTACTGCACCTATTTCACTTGTTACAGAAACTATTGGCGAATACTCATATTTTCCATCGAAGTCTATTTGTTTTAACCTGTATAAAGCAGATTCTTCACCCGAAACTAAATAGGTATACGACTGAATTTTATCTGAATTGCCGAAGCCTTTTACAAAATCTAAAGTTTCAAAGTTTTCACCATCTAAGCTGCGTTCAACTTCAAAACCTTTGTTGTTTCTTTCTTGGGCTGTTCTCCAGATTAATTGTGTGCCTACACCTGGATTAATTACGCCACTAAAGTTAACCAAATTTACAGGCAGAGGTCCGTTAGCCCAAGAGTTTGAAACCCTTATTCCATCTATTACACCATTCATGGTTCCAACAGTTCCTTGTCTAATGGCAACAGAATTAAATACAGCTAAATCTGCAGTACCGTGATCTGGGGCAATAATAGTGGCAGTGGTTGGCTCTAAAGAAGGGATACCACTAGTAAAAATATAAGCAGATGCAGTATCAGAAAATGCAGAATTAAAGCTATACTTTACTACTACCAATATAGTTGAATCTAATTTATAATCTAATGCAGAATAAGCAGGAGCTGCGTTTGAGCCCTTATTTATTCCAATTTTATATGTACCAGTTGTAGAGCCATCCCTGAGAAATATACGCGTTCTGAAAGCAGTAATAAATGACGTATCCATAATGTGAAAGAAATAATCACCAACGGTGCCACCTGAAGCTGTCATTTTTAATAAAAAAGATACATATACATTTCCCGAGTTGATAGTTTGCACATTTCTATGCGCATCTTCAGCACTCGCAGATAAGAATGTAAATCCAGCAGATCCTCCCAAGCCTGAAGAATTATACCCTGCATAAGATAGGGAAGTACCTAAATACTTTAACGGATTTCCGGTGCCACTATGCCTGCGCCATCTTTGACTACCTAATGTAGGATTTCCTCCAAAACTTGGATTGCAAAGAGTGTCTGCTGATGTTCCAGTGATAGCTCCATAGGAATAATTTTCAATAACAGTTTGTGCATTGCTATAAAATGCACTAGCTAAAAATAATACGATAAGTAAAAATTTGTTTTTCATTTTTTATGTGGTTTAAGTTGTTTTTCTATTTTTAGGGATATAATAAATTCGAAGCGTAAATAGATGCAACAGCATTATCATGGCCTACATTTTTCATAATTTGGTATTTCCAGTTGAACGCAAAACCTTGGTTTAAACAAGTATTTCTACTTTGCAAATAAAAATAATTTGCCCGAGTTAACCTATTTATTCCTTGCATATCTACTATATCATTTCTTCTCAAATCTGCTGCATTTGGATTGTTATCATTCTCTCCTACAATTATAAACACATTTTTTGAGAATAATGTTTGAAATGAATAGTTTTGAACTGGGGAGTCTTTAATGCCATAAGGAAAGCGGAGGCTTGAATCTACCATTGTATACCATCCAGCTGCCGAAATAACTGCATTTTTAATTTTGCTTTGTGGCTTAAATAATAAAAATCGCTGCGCAAATTGAGCTCCTGCCGAATGTCCAAAAATATCATAAGTTAGTACCTGCGATTGAATGCTAGACTTAACATATTCAAACATAGGGTCAAGCACAGAGAATGTCCATTCTTCCTCTTTATTTAGGCTTGCCGCACTGGGGTTGTCACCGTCTACAAAAACATTTCCCAAATTATAAGCATCGCCGCCAGGGAAGTCGTTCTCACTAAATTCTGGTACCAACACAATGCAATTTTTTCCTAAGTTCTGAAAAGCATTTCTTGTGGCTGAACCTATTCTTTCTGTGCCATGAAAAGCAAATAAAATCGGTGTTTTGGCATTAGCGCCCGGAGGAATATAAAAATAAACAGTGATTGGTTTTTCTTTAAATGGGGCATAGCCTGTATATACAAAAGAACCACTTCCATTTAGCCTACTCAAATCTAATTGGTCATCGGAGTTGATAATGGGCGCCTTTTCAACACATGCCGAAAAAAAGAAAAAATATAGCAGATAAACCAAGCCGTTTTTCATGAAGTAAAATTACCTCAAATCAGTCGCCTAAAAGCATACCAATTTGCACTTATTTAGCAAGCCAATTTAATACGCTACATGCTGGAAGTTATAAATAGATGCCTGATTTACAAATAAAAACTTGTAATAATAAATCCACACAACACTGTTACAAATGTCATAACCAAGCCCGGAACCATAAAACTATGATTAAAAAGATATTTGCCCACGCGGGTAGTTCCTGTTTTATCAAAGTTCATGGCAGCCACTAAAGTTGGGTAACTTGGAATCACAAAATCGCCACAAACTGCCGGATAAATGGCCAATAAATTGGCAGGCAATATGCCCAATTTAACCCCCAAAGGCATTACCGCTTTTACGGTTGCGGCCTGACTAAACAATAAAGCCGCCATAAAAAACACCGCTATGGCAAATACCCAAGTATGATCGGCAACTACGCCCTTTAAACTCTCAGATAAGAATACTTCGTTGGCATTTATAAACGTATTGCTCATCCAAACAACACCAAAAATAGAAACAATAGCCTCGGTACCTGCCGTAAATATGCTGCTTTTTGCAATTTGGTTTGCTTTGGCTGAACCTAATAAAACATTAATTAGAACCACAGTTAACATAATTAATTCTATGGTTTGAATCATGCTTACTTTTCTCAATGAAGGAATTAATCCGAATAATACAATAAGAAACACGCCTGATAGAAACACGCCTACACTGGCTTTTGCTCGCCAAGAGTGATTTTTTGTTTGGTCTACAGTATCCGAAAATGCAAGTGCTTTCGAAAACTCAGGGTCTTTTAATTTTTCAAGGTAAACGGGGTCTTTATCTAAATCTTTGCCCATAAAATGGGCCGCTATAGCTCCCGCAAATAGCCCAATTAAACTAGCAGGTAAAACCACTATCACTATGTCTATTAGTCCAATGGTATTTCCAGCTATTCCCTGTAATTCGGACAACATCCCAACCGTGGCTGCTGTTATCGGACTAGCTACGATTCCAAAATGGGAGGCTACTACAGAAATGCTTAGTGGGCGTTCTGGACGAACTCCCTTTTTAGCAGAAACCTCTGCAATAATGGGCAATAAAGAATAACTAATATGGGCTGTGCCCGCCAATAAGGTAAATACAAAAGTTACTAAGGGTGCAATAAATGTAATGGATTGTGGTTTTTTACGAATAATAGTTTCTGCCACGCTCACGAGATAATCCATGCCTCCACTCACTTGTAACGAGGCTGCCGCTGTAACTACACATAAAATAATGAGCATTACATCTACAGGAGGACTACCAACCGGAAGGTTGAAAATATAAACATAAATTAAAGTGCCCAAAGCGCCCATTATTCCCATTCCTATACCTTTGAGCTGAGAGCCAACCAGTATAAGGGCTAGTAATATAATAAGTTGAATCCAAAACATGCAATTAGATTTAAAACCACAATAATGGTGCAAATTATTTATAAACTATAATCAAATTTAGTACGAGGTAATTTTTAAATTTGTACTTGCTATTAGCAACCATAAACTATGCAACCTACCTTAAAAACAAGCCATAATCTAACAATACAAAACAAAGCCATCATAGATCTTGGTACCAACACCTTTCATTTGCTTATTGGCTCCGCGCTTGAGGGAGAAATAGTAGAATTATACCAACAACAAATTCCGGTTATGATTGGCGCAGGTGTTATTAATGAAGGTTTTATAACTATACAAGCATACCAAAGAGGTATGCAAGCTTTGACTGAATTTAATGCCTCTATTAAGAAATACAGGGTGTCAAAAATAGTAGCCACCGGAACTTCTGCTATTAGAAATGCAAAAAATGGAGAACAATTTCTTGCAGAAATAAAAACGCGCTTTGGGTATGATGTGCAGCATATTTCTGGCGATAGGGAGGCAGAGCTAATTTATAAAGGGGTTTCCAAATCATTTCATTTTCCTGCTGAACCTGTTGTGGTAATGGATATTGGAGGAGGCAGCGTAGAACTTATTATTGGGATACAAAATACCATCCTTTGGAAACAAAGTTTTGAGGTAGGAGCCGCACGTTTATTGGAGAGATTTAATCCCTCTAATCCCATAAAAAAAGAGGAAATTAATCAAATAGAAGACTATTTAACAAGCACCTTTAAGCCCTTTGCGGCGGCCTTGGTTCAGGCTAAAATGGGTGGTAAAACTTGCCAATTTTTAGTGGGTTCGGCAGGTAGTTTTGACACGTTGTTAGATGTTTTAGAAGCAGATTTAAAACGCAAATCTGCTCAAGTTTCTAGCCAAGCTTTTGCAGTAAAGGAGGCAGATGCTGAGTTATTTTACCAAACTGTTATTTATAGCTCACAAGTAGACCGCGAAAAAATGAATGGCCTCTTGCCGTTTAGGGTAGATATGATTGTGGTTGCCATTATTCTTATGCGCCATATTGCCAAAAATTATGGCCTGAACCAAATAATTTGCAGCAAATATGCACTCAAAGAGGGTTTACTATTAGTATAATTATAGCGCAATATTTTGGGTTGAACCCAAACATGGAAAAAGTTGCGGATTAAATGTTTACATTTTTCTTTCACAGAAATAATTGGAGTATTATCTTCGAACCCGAAAATAAAAACCAACAAGCGCTATGCTAAGTTCACGCTCAAAAGCCCTCGAAACAGTACAAAGTAGGAAAACAGTATCTGTTACACCACCCTCTATTCGTATTTCAGAATACTTTAACTCTAATGTTTTTACAGATTCTTCGATGATGGAATTTCTATCAAAAGAAGCTTACAAGGCAGTTTCAGCAGCCATTAAAAACGGTGATAAAATAGATCGTTCTATGGCCGACCAAGTAGCAACGGGTATGAAAAACTGGGCTATTTCTAAAGGAGTAAGTCATTATACACACTGGTTTCAGCCCTTAACAGGTGCTACAGCAGAAAAGCATGATTCGTTTTTTGAACCTACCGAAGACGGAAGGGCAATTGAGAAATTTGCAGGTGGCGCTTTGGTTCAGCAAGAACCAGATGCTTCTAGCTTTCCTAATGGCGGCATTCGTAATACTTTTGAAGCCCGCGGATATACCGCATGGGATCCCTCTTCACCGGCTTTTATTATGGAGGGCCACAATGCCAAAACATTATGTATTCCTACCATTTTTGTTTCTTATACAGGTGAGGCCTTAGATTATAAAGCTCCACTTTTAAAAGCATTACATGCGGTAGAAAAATCTGTAGTAAATGTAGTAAGTGCTTATTTTGATAAAAGCGTTACAAAAGCTTGGGCCTCTTTGGGTATTGAGCAAGAATATTTCTTAGTAGATGAAGCCATGTGCGTAGCTCGCCCAGATTTAATGTTAACGGGTAGAACCTTAATTGGTTTGTCTCCAGAAAAAGGACAGCAATTGGAAGACCATTATTTTGGTTCTATTCCTCCTCGCGTTTACGATTTTATGGTGGATTATGAAACAGAATGTTACAAATTGGGTATACCTTTAAAAACCCGCCACAATGAGGTTGCCCCTTCTCAATATGAATGTGCGCCCAATTTTGAAGAAGTAAATTTAGCGATAGACCACAATCAATTGCTAATGGACGTGATGGAAAAAGTAGCCATACGCCATAAGTTTAAAGTATTGTTGCATGAAAAACCTTTTGCAGGCATTAATGGTAGTGGTAAACATAATAATTGGAGTTTAATTACTAATAACGGCACTAACTTATTGGCGCCAACCCAAAATCCACAAGAAAATTTACAATTCTTAACGTTCTTTGTTAATGTAATTAAGGCAGTGCATGATCATGCAGATTTAATGCGTGCCTCTATTGCTTCTGCCGGAAATGAGCACCGTTTAGGTGCCAACGAAGCTCCACCAGCTATTATGAGTATTTTTATTGGTAGCCAAATGACCGAAGTTTTAGAAAGTTTATTGAACAATAAATCTACTAAAAATACCAGCAAAGCAGCTTCCATTAATGTAAAGAAAATTCCAGAAATTTTATTGGATAATACAGATAGAAATAGAACTTCTCCTTTTGCTTTTACCGGTAATAAATTTGAATTTAGAGCTGTTGGTTCAAGCGCTAATAGTGCCAATGCCATGATAGTAATGAATACCATTATGGCCGATCAGCTTGTTCAGTTTAAAGCAGATACAGATGCCCTAATTAAAAAAGGTAAGAAGAAAGAAGACGCCATTTTAGAAGTGCTAAAGGGTTATTACAAAGCTAGCAAGAAAATCTTGTTTGAAGGCAATGGATACGGCGATGAATGGGTAAAAGAAGCAGCTAAACGCGGCTTAAATAATATTAAAAGTACGCCAGAAGCCCTAAATGCTTACATTAGCAAGCCTAGTAAAGATTTATTTGTAAGAAATGAAATTTTTAATGAGGTAGAACTCAATGCGCGTTACGAAATAATGCAGGAATTATACGTAAAGAAAATTGATATTGAAGCCAAATTGTTAGCACAGTTAGCAACCAGTCATGTTATACCTGCTGGAATTGCCTACCAACGTAACCTAGCAGAAAATGTAAAAGCCATGAAAGATGCTGGCTTAAGCAAACAAGATACTGAAATACAAATTAATTTAATTAAAGAATTGGGCGGGCACATTAAAAATATTAGTGTAAATGTAACCAAACTATTGGCTGAGTTAGATAAAGCGCACCATTTAGATAGCACTTATAAAACTGCATCAGCATTTTCAAACAAAATTAAACCATTGTTCGAACCCATTAGAAACAGCAGCGATGCCTTAGAGTTTTTGGTAGATGATGAGTTGTGGAAATTGCCAAAATACAGAGAAATGCTTTTTGTTAAATAAACACATTTTACCTAAGCACCTAACAAAAATAGGCACCATTTTGGTGCCTATTTTTGTTAGGTGCAATTCAAAAAGCATTATAAAAGGTATTAATGTGAAATGATTAAAATTATTTAAACAGGCAGGCAACATGTTAAGTGGTTGATTGTCAAATTTTAAATGCATATTAAATATAAAGAATTCTTAATTTTTAACATTTTTTAACTAAAAGTGACGGTTAAATTACAAAATTTAATAAACTTGCATTAAATAAGTTAAATCAGAAAATCCATTATTCATGAAGAATAGATACATTCTTTTTCCATTGATTGTAAGTTTTGTCTTACTCACATTAATGAGTGCATGCGGACCTAAAAAAGGGTCGATTACTGCCGCTAGAGAGGCCTATTTAAAGAAAGAATATTTTGTTTCGGGCACTAACTACCGAAAAGTATATTCTAATACCAAAAACAAGCAAGAAAAAATTGAATCAGCTAACAAAGCTGCTGAATGTTATTGGCTGATGAACGACATGAAAAATGCCGAAAGTTGGTACCGTAAAGCCATTAAAGTGGATGCAACCAATACAGAAAACCAATTGCGGTTGGCCAAAACATTAAAGAATAATCAAAAATTTGAGGAGGCTATTGTTGAATTTAAAAACTATCAAAAGCTTACGCAAGAAAATTCGACAGCAGTTGAAAGACAAATTAAAGGATGTGAAAACGCCTTGAAATGGAAAAACGAAAAAACGCGTTACAATGTAGAAAATGTAAAGGGTTTAAATACTCGTTGGCAAGATTTTGCTCCACAATGGTTTAAGAAAGATCAGCTTTATTTTACATCTGATAGAGAAAAAGGCGTAAGTGGCAGCTCTGTTTATGGTTGGACGGGCAATGGCTACACAGATTTATACACCACTACCTATAAAGTAGACAAGAAAAATGCAAATAATATTGCTTACCAAGCCCCCGTACTGGTAGATAAAGACAAATTGAATGGCAAGTTAAACGACGGATCTATTGCCTTTGATTCAAGATTTTCTACTGCCTATGTTACACGTTGTAACTACGATAATGGCGGCAAAGGTAAAAGTTGCAGAATTTACCAATCTTCGCTAACAGGTAGCGAATGGTCTGATCCAGAAGCACTCCCATTTAGTACAGACTCTTTTAATTGTGGCCATCCTTCGTTAAGTAAAGACAACCAGTTAATGTACTTTAGTTCTGATATGCCTGGTGGTTTTGGTGGAAAAGATATCTACGTTGTAAGCTACAGTAAGCGATCTAAATCTTGGGACGAACCCGTAAATTTAGGTCCGGTTATAAACACCGAAGACGATGAAATGTACCCAACCATTCATGAAGATGGAACTTTATATTTTGCCTCTAACGGCCATGTTGGTTTGGGTGGTACAGATATCTTTATGAGCAAAGGTAGCGGTAAAGATTGGGGTGAACCTATTAATATGAAATCACCTATTAACTCTCATGGTGACGATTTTGCTGTTATTTTTGGTAAAGACAAAGAAAGCGGATATTTTAGTTCTAATCGCGATGGGGGTAAGGGGCAAGATGATATTTACCGTTTTAGCATGAACCCATTGGTGTTCACTTTAAGTGGTGTAGTAAGAAATGCAAAAACCAAAGCCATTATGCCTAATGTTTATGTAAATATTACTTCGAGCAGTGATACAGGTAAAATAGTACTAAAAACAGATCAATTAGGTTCCTATAAGATTGTTTTAAAACAAAGAACCGACTACGAATTATTTGCCTCGCGTAGCATGTTTTATGATTCTAAATTAGAAGAACAAACTACCAAGGGTTTGGAACAATCTGCTGATTTGGTTCAAGACTTTGAGTTAAATTCTTTAGGTTTGGAAACATTTACTTTACGTGGTATTTTATATGATTTAAACCGTGCAGAAATTCGTCCGGATGCTGCCTTAATTCTCGATTCATTGGTATTGGTATTGAATAAATATCCAAGTTTAAAAATTGAGTTGGGTTCTCATACAGATTGTAGAGCAGATTCATTATATAACATTGAACTATCTCAAAGACGTGCCGATTCTGCGGTAGCTTATTTATTAAGACAAGGCATAGATTCTTTAAGACTAGAATCGAGGGGTTATGGTGAAAATGAACTTGAAGTAAAAGAATGTGCGTGCGAAGGTCCGAATGAAAGAGCACAAGGCTTAAAATGTTCCGAAGCACAGCACCAATTGAATAGAAGAACTACTGTAAAAGTATTAGATATCTATTGGGAAAAGCCAAAACCAATTATAGTGGCTCCACCTAAAACGCCAGGTAAGCCAGGAGCAAAACCAGCGCCGGGCAGAGCTGTGCCAGCACCTAAAAGGTAGATATTAAAAAAATAAACACCCGCAAAGGCACAAAGTAGCGAAGTATTTTCGTTAAACTTTGTGCCTTTGTTTTTTAGGCAAACCTAGTTGGGTGTCTAATTGTCTTATTAAAAATTACCAATTGCCATGAAATTCTTTGTTAAAATATTTGTGATATGCTTATTGTTTGCCAATCCTAATAAAATTTGGGCACAAGAGAAACAAGCAAAGCCCTATCAATTAGATTTGGATAAAGCAGATTATGCCTTTAAAGCAAAAAAATATAATACCGCTGCGCAGTTGTACCAAAAGGTGTATCCTAAAATAAAAGACGAGGAAGAAAAGCAACAAATACTTTTTAGCATAGCAGAAAGCTATAGAAATAGCAATAATTTTAAAAAAGCATTGCAGTGGTTTGAAGAAGTGGTTAATAGCAAATATCCAGACCCAGCCATTTTATTTAGTTACGGTCAATTACTCAAAAACTTTGAGCGTTATGATGAAGCAGGTAGGGCCTTTTATGATTATTCTTTCGAAATTCCAGCAGATAAAAAAGGGAAATTAGCCCAGCAATCATGCCTATTTGCCGCCAATTTAAAAGCTAATCCAAAGAAATTTAAAGTAGAAAACATGGGAGGCATTAATACCAACCAAAGTGAATATGCCCCATTTTATGTTCAGGGTAAACTTGTTTTCTCTTCTACCAGAAAAGAGGCGCAAGGGAGCGAAATATTTGAGTGGACGGGCCAAAAATATTCAGACTTATTTGTAAGTACTTTAAGCAATAAAGTTTATGGAAAACCGCAAGCGTTAAAAGCGCTAAATACTAATTTTAATGAAGGTGTGGCTTGGTTCGACCCAAATTATACTACCAGTTATTTTACACAATGTAACGGGGTGGATGGGAAAGGAATTAACTGCAAAATTTATGTAAGTTATTTTCAAAATGGTAATTGGATTGAGCCCAAACCTTTGCCTTTTAATAGTGATAGTTTTAGTATTGGTCACCCTGCTTTTTCTGCCGATGGTAAACGCTTATTTTTTACCAGCGATATGCCCGGAACCTTTGGTGGTAAAGACATTTGGTATATTTCTTATGATGCCGTTAAAGACCAATGGGGAACACCCCAAAATGCCGGGATAAACATAAATAGTACAGAAGATGATATGTTTCCATATGTAGCAGAAGATGGCACTTTGTATTTTGCTTCTAAAGGTCGAATGGGAATGGGAGGCTTTGATTTATTTGAAACAAAAGATAGTGCCGAAACTTTTGCATTGGCACAAAATTTAGGTTCGCCCATAAATTCTGGTGGCGACGATTTTAGCATTAGCTTTATAACCAAAGCAGAACGCCAAGCAGCGCAACCATATGCCTTCTTTTGCTCTAACAGAGAAGGAGGTATGGGTGATGATGATATATATAGTTTGGCAGATAAACCCATTGTTATTCTTGTAAAAGCCTTTGTTTATGATAGAGAAAGCAAGCAGGCCATTAGTGGGGCTTTGTTAAAAATACAAAGTAATTTGGGTAAAAAATTGCCTGAACCTAAAACCAATGATAAAGGAATAGCCATATTAGATATTCCTTTAAATGATTTATGGATGCTGGGTGCCAGTAAAGATAAATATTTGAGCAGCGCAAGCATACCAATTGATACCAGAAATATACTTCAAGATACCAGTATAGAAATTAGCATAGCATTAGATTTGGTGCCTTCCGAAGACATGGAAATTACCATGCAGGGTATTTATTACGATTTAGATAAATGGGATGTAAGGCCAGATGCACGAAAAATACTTGATTCTTTGGCCAGTATCTTAAACAACAATACCAATTTGGTAATAGAACTGGCTTCGCATACAGATAGCAGAGCGCCAGCTCCTTATAATTTAGAACTATCCAAGAAAAGAGCACAAAGCTGCGTTAATTATTTAGCGCAAAAAGGCATTCAGAAGGAACGCTTATTGGCTATTGGCTATGGAGAAACTAAGCTGGTAAACGATTGTAGCGATGAGGTAGATTGTTCAGAAGAAGAGCACCAACAAAACAGAAGAACTACGGTAAGAATTGTAAAAAGCGATTTTAAACCAAAACGCTAGTTAATTACTTTTATCTGCTGTGCTTACAGAGTAATTAATTACTTTTGCAGCTAATATGAGCTCAGATAAATACATGAAACGCGGTGTTTCTTCGCAAAAAGAAGACGTGCATGCTGCCATTAAAAACATTGATAAAGGTTTATTTCCACAAGCATTTTGCAAGGTTGTGCCCGATTATTTAGGTGGTAGTGATGCCCATTGCAACCTCATGCATGCCGATGGCGCTGGTACTAAATCATCTTTGGCGTATTTATATTGGAAAGAAACAGGCGATTTAAACGTTTGGAAAGGCATAGCACAAGATGCTATTGTGATGAATCTAAACGATTTGCTTTGCACAGGCGTATATCAAAATATTACACTTTCTTCTACTATCGGGAGGAATAAAAATCTTATTCCGGGCGAGGTAATTGCCGCAATTATTGCAGGCACAGAAGAGTTTATTGAAATGCTTCACAGTTATGGAGTTGCCGTGCACTCCACTGGTGGAGAAACCGCAGATGTAGGCGATTTGGTTAGAACCATTATTGTAGACTCAACAGTTACGGCTAGGGCTAAAAGAAGCGAAATTATATCTAACCACAACATAAAACCGGGTGATGTAATTGTAGGTTTTGCCTCTTACGGACAAGCTACCTACGAAATTCAATACAATGGTGGTATGGGAAGTAATGGTTTAACCATGGCACGCCACGATGTTTTGAGTAGCTATTATAAACAAGTTTCGGAGAGTTTTGACCCCTTAGTGCCCGATGAATTAGTTTACACTGGCGGATTAAAACTTACAGATCAATTGCCCAATCACCCCTTAAATGTAGGCCAAATGATTCTTTCTCCAACCCGAACATTTAGTCCGATGATAAAAACAGTTTTAGAGAATCATTTACAAGAGATACATGGCATGGTGCATTGCACAGGCGGCGGACAAACCAAGGTTTTACATTTTATAAATGAACACCGCATTGTAAAAGATAATTTATTTGCTACCCCACCGCTTTTTGAAATGATTCAAAATCAATCAGGAACCAGTTGGCAAGAGATGTATAAAGTGTTTAACATGGGTAATTTATTAGAATTTTACACCGATGAAAATACCGCCGAATCATTGATTGCTATCGCTAAGTCGTTTAATATTGAAGCACAAATAATTGGTAGGGTTGAGCCAAGTATTAAAAAAGAAGTGATTTTGAAACATGAACAAGACACCTTTATTTATTCTTAAATTAACAATTTTTATTTTTAAAATAGCTATTTTGCATGCTGCTTATTTTTGTAAAGCACAGTAGTAAAACCTGAAAAAATCTAACTATACAGTCTATGAAAATACTCGTTACAGGCGGAACCGGATACATTGGTTCTCATACCCTTGTAGAATTAATAAAAGTAGGATATGATGTGCTTGCTATTGATAATTTCGATAATTCGTACCCCAGCGTATTAGATAACTTAACTACCATTACGGGTAAAACCATCGCATTTGAAAAAGTAGATATCCGCGATAAAGTTGCGCTAAAAAAATATATTCAAGCAAACCCTGGCATTGAAGCGGTAATACATTTTGCGGCTAACAAAGCCGTTGGCGAGAGTGTTGCATTACCACTAAAATACTATGAAAATAATGTGGGTGGAACGGTAAATTTATTAGAGGTTTTGCAAGAGGCCAATATCAATCAAATTGTATTTTCTTCTTCGTGCACGGTTTATGGCGAAGCTACTCCTCCAGTGAATGAAAATGCGCCTATACCGGTGGCCCAATCTCCTTATGGCAATTCGAAACAAATTTGTGAAGAGATATTGAAAGACCAAAGTAATGCAAGTGATTTAAAAGTTGTTGCCTTGCGTTATTTCAACCCAGTTGGGGCACATGAAAGTGCTTTAATTGGCGAATTACCCATTGGTGTTCCCAATAATTTGGTTCCTTTTATTACCCAAACAGCCATAGGGAAAAGAGAAGTACTAACCGTATTTGGTGATGATTACCCAACCCCAGATGGCACCTGTATCAGAGATTATATTCATGTAGTAGATTTAGCGTTAGCGCACGTAGCGGCCATTAATTATTTGGCTCAGAAAAAATATACAGAAGCCTTTTCGGTATTTAATATTGGTACTGGTAAAGGAAATTCTGTTTTAGAGGTAATTAAAACTTTTGAAGCCGTAAGCAAGGTAAAGTTAAATTATAAAATTGGTCCACGCCGCGCTGGTGATGTAATACAAGTATATGCAGCCTGCGATAAAGCAGCTAATGAATTGGGCTGGAGAACCCAAAAATCTTTAGAAGAATGTATGTTGAGTGCCTGGGAATGGGAAAAGGCAATTGCTTCAAGTGGTAAATAATTAAATTGAATAAAACTGATGAATAGAAAAGTATTAATTACCGGAGGAGCCGGTTTTATTGGGTCGCATGTGGTGCGATTGTTTGTTAACAAATACCCAAATTACGAGATTCATAACCTAGATAAGCTTACTTATGCAGGTAATTTAAAAAACATAACCGATATTGAAAAGGCAGCAAACTATCAATTTCATAAAATAGATTTAGTAGATGCAGCTGCACTTACCAATCTATTCAATACCCACCAGTTTGATTCTGTTATTCACCTTGCCGCTGAAAGTCATGTAGACCGCAGCATTACCAACCCATTAGAGTTTGTTATGACCAATGTGGTGGGCACAGTAAACTTGTTAAATGCTGCCAAAGAATGTTGGAAAGGCAATATGGAAGGCAAGCGTTTCTACCACGTTTCTACCGATGAGGTATACGGTAGCTTGCACGATGGCGGCTTCTTTTATGAAGATACTGCCTACGATCCACAATCGCCATACTCTGCCAGTAAAGCCAGCTCAGACCATTTTGTAAGGGCTTACCACAATACCTACAAAATGCCAGTTGTTATTAGCAATTGCTCTAATAATTATGGTCCGAACCAATTCCCTGAAAAGCTCATTCCTTTATTCATAAACAATATTAGAAACAACAAACCACTGCCTGTATACGGCAAAGGAGAAAACGTAAGAGATTGGTTGTATGTTGTAGACCATGCAAGAGCTATCGACGATGTTTTTCACAAAGGCAAAAACGGCGAAACCTACAATATTGGTGGCTTTAATGAGTGGACAAACTTAGATTTGATAAAGGTTATTTGCAAAACTGCAGATAGGTTGTTGGGTAGAGCAGAAGGAGAATCAGAAAAATTGATAACCTATGTTACAGATAGAGCTGGACATGATTTGCGCTATGCCATTGATGCCAACAAAATAATGGAAGAATTGGGCTGGGAGCCAAGCTTACAGTTTGAAGAAGGCATAGAGAAAACCATAAATTGGTACTTAGAAAACCAGCAATGGATGGATGAGGTAACGAGTGGAGACTATGCGAAGTATTATGATACAATGTATTTAAGTAGATAGTGTTAAGTTTTAAGTGTTAAGTTTTAAGTGTTGCGCTGACTTAGATTTAAGTATTTATTGATAATTAAATAAATCAATTAAATTGCAGATTGAAATCCTTAACAACTAAAATAGAGTATAAAAAACTAAATCTAGAAATTAGGACTCAAATTATGGACTATGGTCTATGGTCTATGGACTAAAAAACCAAATACCAAACAATGAAAGGAATTATATTAGCTGGAGGAAGCGGTACAAGACTGCATCCATTAACAATAGCTGTAAGCAAGCAGTTAATGCCTGTTTACGATAAACCTATGATTTATTATCCGCTAAGCACATTGATGTTGGCTGGCATCAGAGAAATACTCATTATTTCTACGCCACATGATTTGCCTGGTTTTAAAAAATTATTGGGCGATGGCTCTCAAATTGGATGCAGGTTTGAATATGCCGAACAACCTTCGCCAGATGGTTTAGCCCAAGCATTTATTATTGGTGCAGATTTTATTGGTTCAGACAAAGTGGCTTTGGTTTTAGGGGATAATATTTTTTATGCAGCCGGTTTAAGCCAATTGTTACAAAGCAATAACGACCCAGAAGGCGGTGTAGTTTTTGCCTACCATGTAAATGATCCAGAGCGTTATGGCGTGGTGGAGTTCGACGAAAACATGAAAGCTTTAAGCATTGAAGAAAAGCCCTTGCAGCCTAAATCTAGTTATGCCGTTCCTGGATTGTATTTTTACGATAATTCTATTGTGGCAATTGCCGCCAATATTAAACCTTCGCCTAGGGGCGAGTTAGAAATAACCGACGTAAACAAAGAATATTTGGCCGCCGGAAAGTTAAAAGTTGGCGTTTTACAACGCGGAACCGCTTGGTTAGATACCGGCACCTTTGAATCTTTGATGCAAGCCGGACAATTTGTGCAGGTAATAGAAGAAAGACAAGGATGGAAAATTGGTTGCATTGAAGAAGTAGCCTACCGCATGGGTTGGCTAGATAAAGCCGGTTTAGAACGCGAAGCCAAAAAATACCTCAAAAGCGGATACGGCGTTTATTTGATGAACCTTTTGAAATAATTACGAATTATAAATTACGAATTACGAATTATTTTTAACACTTAACACTTAAAACTTAACACCCATGAACATACAACACGAAGCACTAAAGCAATTTAACTATCAAATAAATTATGCCATAAACAACTACAGCGCGCACGGAATGAGTTGTGGACAGTTTAATAATATCCTTATTGGTGGCTTGGGAGGCAGTGGTATTGGCGGCCGATTGGTTAAGAACATTTTTGCCAATGATTTTCCATTGCCTGTAGAAGTGGTGGCAGATTATACCTTGCCCGCTTATGTAAACGATAAAACTCTGGTTATTCTGGGTTCATACAGCGGTAATACAGAAGAAACTTTAGCCATGTTTGAGGAAGTGCTTGAGCGCGGTAGCCAAATGATTATTTTAACTAGCGGTGGTAAACTAGGTGAATTGGCCAAAGAAAATAAATTAAAAACTTACCACATTGAGCCAGGTTTTCAACCTCGTATGGCCCTTGGATTTTCGCTCACGTATTTAATTCAAATTATGGGCGACCTAATGGGAACACCAAAAAGTGAAGAATTGAAAACAGTAGCAAGTTTATTTGAAGATTGCACGGCATATCACCAAGAAGCCGAAGAAGTTTATAATGCGATTCAATCGCGCGCTAAGGCTAAATTTGTAGTGTTAAGTGATGGTCCGTTTGAAGCCGTGGCCACCCGTTTTGCCCAGCAAGTGCAGGAAAATGCCAAGCACGAGTGTTTTACACATGTTTTGCCTGAACACAACCACAATGCGATAGAAAGCTATTATGGCACACTAGATACGGTTTTCTTTTTCTTAGATTCAAACTCAAATGCAAGAGTAACTACTCGATTTGATTTTTTGGTGGGTTTATTAGAAGTAGAGAACCACAAAATTATTGAAATTGGCGTTGAAAAATTCACTTTGGCTAGTGTTTACCAAACCATTCACAGATTAGATTGGATAAGCTTATTGGTAGCAGACGCCCGCAAGGTGGATTCCTTGAACGTTCCTAATATTGCTTCTCTTAAAGAATACTTAGCAAACGCATAATTTGTCATTATTTAACAAAATATTCGGCACAAAAGGAATACCATCCAACACGGGTATTCCTTTTGTAAACCCCATTCATGTAGAGTTTCACTCGCACCTTATATTTGGGGTTGATGACGGCTGTGAAACCATAGACCAAAGCATTGAATTACTGCGCGATTTTGAACAATTAGGCATGAAAAAGGTAGTTACTACTCCACATGTAATGTCTGATTTTTACAAAAATAGTAAAGAAAATATCTATCCCCTCCGCGATCAAATTAGGCAACGTTTAAAGGAAGAAAACATACAAATAGAATTTGATGCCGCAGCAGAATACATGATTGACGATGGATTTGAAAAAAAGATAGCGGCAGGAGATTTACTCACCTTTGGAAAAGACAATAAACACATTTTAATTGAATTGCCTTTTATGAGCGAACCGCCCAATCTCAATGCTTGCTTGTTTGAACTCCAAATAGCAGGATATATTCCTGTGTTGGCGCATCCAGAAAGGTATTTATACTATGCCAACGACCGTGAAAAATACATAGGTTTAAAAGAACGTGGTATTTTATTGCAATTAAATATACTCAGTTGCGTGGGTTATTATTCTAAGCCTGTGGCTGATGCAGCAGAATATTTAGTGCTTAATAATTTAATAGATTTAGTTGGTTCAGACACGCACCACAAGCGCCACATGCAGATTTTACCTGATGCCATTCAGCATAAAATTTATAGAAAAGTTTGTGAAGCCGAATTATTAAATAATTATTTATAAATGATAGGGTAAATTTGCCCCATCATGAAAAAATACTTAATCTTTTTTATTGGTTTATTTTATTTTGGTTTGAACCAAGCCTTTGCCCTAACCTATGCCCAAACAGAGGCCAAAGGACAAGAAATAATAAACCTAATGGCAACTAAACAATATGAAGCCATTAGTAAACAAGTAGATTCTTTGTATCAAAGTAGTTACCCTGCCTATGTTTTGGAGAAGGATTGGGCAGAACTTACTGGCACCTATGGCGCTTACCAGAGCGCAAAGCCGGTGAACTATGAGCTTAGCTCGTATTATCATTTCATCGCTTTTAAGCTGCAATTTGAATACCTTCCTTATATATTTAATATTAGTTTTAACGATGCTGGAAAAATAATTTATCTCTCGTTTATGGAAGCCCATAAAATTTATGTAGCCCCTGATTATTGCGATGTAAGTAAGTTCTTAGAACGCAAAATTATTGTTGTAAATGGTATGTACGATTTGCCGGGCATTTTAGCCATGCCCAACCAATCGGGCAAAAAGCCCCTTGTAATTATTTTGCCAGAAGCGGGTCCAACAGATAAAGATGGGTCATACGAAGAAAATAAACCTTATAAAGACCTCGCTTGGGGCCTAGCAAGCAAGGGGATTGCCGTTTTTAGATTCGAAAAACGCTCCAATAATTATGGCATGTTTTTACTTAAAGACAAAGCTGCTTATGAAACGTTTACTCCTAGAGAGGAATTATTAATTGATTTATATAAAATAATAGATTCGCTTAAAACTTTGCCAGATGTAAACCCAGATAAAATCTTTATTCTTGGTCACGGACAAGGCGGTATGTTAGCCCCACTGGTGGCCAAAGAAAGAAAAGATATTGCAGGAATTGTTATGATGGGAGCCAATGCCAAACGCACCCAAGCAATGATGATAGATCAATATGAATATTTGAGCAAAGTTTCGCCAGAGAAAAAGCCAGAATACGATGAGCAAACGCGCAAAGCCATACGCAGCATGGATAAAAAATTAAACCCCCTTACAGAACATCACCTCATGCCCTATGATGTGCAAGCCACCTATTGGGTTTGGCTGAACCAATACCCACATTTAGAGATTTCGCAGAAATTAAACAAACCGCAGTTTGTATTGCACGGAGAACGCGATTACCAAGCCAATATGGAAAACTATGAGCTTTGGAAAAAGACGCTTCAAAAAAACAGTAAAGCCATAGTAAAATTGTACCCTCGACTCAATCATTTATTTTACGCCGGCGATGCACAATCAACCTATAGCGAATATTATTTAAAGAGTAATATTCCCGAAAATGTGATTACTGATATTGGTGATTGGTTGATGAAAATTGCAAATTAGCGCGCGATTAATTTGTTAGGTGTAATTGCATGGCCCCATTATATATTTTTACTTTAACATTGTAGGATATTACTATATTTGAGGCAAATTTTAGTGCCATAATATGGATTCATTTTCTTATATTTCAAATGCCGACGTGTCGGCCATAGACAACCTACATCAGCAATACCTGCAAAATCCAGAAGCTGTTGATTACGGTTGGCAGAAATTTTTTGAAGGTTTTGACTTTGGGTATAATCAACGTTTTGCCAATGGCAAAGTCACAGCAATTTCTGAAGATGCGTTAAAAGAAATAAATGTTCTTAACCTAATTCAAGGTTATCGTACACGCGGACATCTTTTTACTAAAACCAATCCCGTGCGCGAGCGCAGAAAATATTCCCCTACTTTGGCCATTGAAAATTTTGGATTACAAGCCGCAGATTTAGAAAAAACTTTCACTGCCGGAGCCGAATTAGGCTTAGGTTCAGCCAAATTAAAGGATATTATTAGCCACCTAGAACAAACCTACTGCCAGAGCATTGGCGCTGAGTTTATGTTTGTGCGCGAGCCGCAAAAATTAGCTTGGCTTAAAGCTAAAATGGAGAAATCTAAAAATACACCCCAATTAAGTATAGACGAAAAACGCCATATTCTTAGCAAGCTGAACCAAGCCACCGTTTTTGAAAATTTTTTACATACCAAGTTTGTGGGTCAGAAACGTTTTAGTTTAGAAGGACTCGAAACCTTGATACCTGCCTTAGAATTTGTTATTCAATATGGAGCAGATTTGGGCGTAGAAGAATTTGTGTTGGGCATGGCACACCGCGGAAGATTAAATGTATTGGCCAATATTTTAAATAAAACTTACGACGAAATTTTTAAAGAATTTGAAGGCAAATCTGCCGAAGATGAGGGTATTTTTGAAGGTGATGTGAAGTACCACATGGGCTTTGCCAGCGAAATTAATACCATCAACGGTAAAAAAGTGCGCTTAAGTTTAAGTCCTAACCCATCTCACCTAGAAACAGTAAACCCAGTTGTAAAGGGAATTACACGTGCCAAATTAGAATACACCCACCAGCATGATATAGACAAAGTTGCTCCTATTTTAATTCATGGTGATGCCTCGGTGGCCGGACAAGGAATTGTATACGAAGTATTACAAATGGCAGGTTTGCCAGCTTATTCGGTGGGAGGCTGTATTCATATTGTGGCCAATAATCAAATTGGATTTACCACCAATTACACCGATGCCAGAACGTCTACTTATTGTACCGATGTAGCTAAAACAACACTGAGTCCGGTTTTTCATGTAAATGCAGATGATGTAGAAGCAGTAGTGTATACCATTAAATTGGCAATGGAGTACCGCCAAGAATTTAACAGCGATGTGTTTATCGACTTGTTAGGGTACAGAAAATATGGCCACAATGAAGGCGATGAGCCTCGTTTTACGCAACCTGTTTTATACAAAGCCATTGGTTCGCACCAAAACCCTAGAGAAATTTACAACCAAAAACTTTTGGCCGCAGGCAGCGTAGAAGCCGAGCTAGCCAAAGAAATGGAAAAAGGATTTAGGGGTTTGCTGCAAGAAAAATTAGAAAAATCTAAGCTAGATAAACCAGCCAAGGTAAAGAATTTTGTGAAAGATATATGGGAAGGATTTAGACCTGCACTAGAAGCAGATTTTAACCAATCTCCTAATACGGCTGTAAACCAAGAATTGCTTATTACTTTGGCGCAACAGCTTACCACTTTACCCGAAAACTTTAATGCCTTCAGTAAAATTGCCAAATTAATGAAAGATCGCAAGGCAATGATTGAAAACAATAAATTGGATTGGGCTATGGGCGAGCTTTTAGCCTACGCTACCCTCAGCAATGAAGGGCATAATGTGCGCATGACCGGACAAGATTGCGAACGCGGAACTTTTAGTCACCGCCATGCCATTATCAAAGGAGAAGATTCAGATAAAGCTTACAATACCTTTGATAGTTTAGGTTCAAATAAAAAAGCAAAAGTGCATTTCTACAACTCATTGTTGAGCGAATATGCCGTTTTGGGTTTTGAATATGGTTATAGCATGGTTACTCCCAACGATCTTACCATTTGGGAAGCACAATTTGGAGATTTTGCCAATGGTGCTCAAATTATAATCGACCAATATTTAGCCAGTGCTGCCACCAAATGGAAAACCTTTAGCGGTTTAACTTTGCTGCTGCCACATGGATACGAAGGACAGGGTCCAGAGCATTCTTCTGCTAGGTTAGAAAGATTTTTGCAACTTTGTGCCAATTACAATATGCAAGTTTGTAATATAACCACACCAGCCAATTACTTTCATGCTTTACGCCGACAATTAAAGCGCCAAGACCATCGCTTGCCATTGGTAGTTATGACGCCTAAAAGCTTATTAAGACACCCTGCATGCGTAAGCAGTATAGCTGATTTTACCGAGCAAAAGTTTCAAGAATTAATAGATGATAGCAGTGCAGAAGTGAGCAAAGTAAAACGCGTGCTTATGTGCAGTGGCAAAATTTATTTTGAATTGCTTGAACGCAAATTGGCAGATAATAGGAGTGATATAGCCTTGGTAAGGTTAGAGCAGTTATATCCAATGCCTACGCAGCAAATAGAAGCCTTGCATAAAAAATACGCAGGTGCAGAGTTTTGTTGGGTGCAAGAAGAGCCTAAAAACATGGGTGCTTGGTTGCATTTATTGCGTTGGGAAAACAACATGAATTTAAAAAGAATCTCGAGAGAATCGAGCGCTTCGCCAGCCACAGGCTACAGCAAAGTGCATGCAATAGAGCAATTGGCTATTATAGATAAAGCCTTTGCACTTTAGGCCGAACCTATTAAAATAAAAGCATGAAATTATTTAAAATATTTGCCGGAATAATGGGCTTTTTCGCCCTTGTATTTCTGGTTTCTTTATTTTTTCCAAGGCAATACAAAATTGAAAAAACAATTGTTGTTAATATTCCCGTTTTTGAGTCGTATGCGTATTTAAATCA
Source organism: Chitinophaga pinensis (assembly GCA_945860865.1). Lineage (GTDB taxonomy): Bacteria > Bacteroidota > Bacteroidia > UKL13-3 > UKL13-3 > B1. The sequence continues at coordinate 530,398 of CAMARW010000001.1, forward strand.
GATCCAAAATTGGAAAGATTGGAGTCCGTGGAATAATAATTTAGACAGCACTATGGTGTTTTTTTACTCCCAAAACATAAGCGGTTTAGGCGCGGCTCAATACTTTAGAGGCGATTTAGTGGGTATTGGCAGGTTTAGAATTGTGACTTCTGTGCCCAATGAAAAGATTAAGTTCAACTTATCCTTAGATCATGGTTTTATGAACATAGATCAAACCTTTTATTTTAAAGCTTTGGGCGGTAAAACTCAGCTTACATGGGTAGATGAGGGAGATGTAGGCATGAATCCACTTTTTAGATTTATGTTACCTACTAAGATTAAAAATTCGGAAGAGGCTTTTGAAGAAGGGTTAATTACAATAAAACGTGCAGCAGAAAACAAATCGCTGCTTGGTATGCCTTAAATTTTATTGCTTTTCTTGAGCCAAACAAACGTAAAAACAACGGCTAAGATAAAAAATAGGTAGGCTTTGCTGGCTACAAAATCTTCTAAAATAGCCACAAGAAAACCAACAAGCAAAGAGGCTATAGCTAAGATTAACCAATTTCTAAGAATCCATTTATCCATTACTGATTTAGATTTATAATTCCACTAATATTTAATACTTTAAACTGGGTAAATGCGGTGTTAGAGACCATGCCAGTGCCCATAATTATTTTATCTGGCGTAGTAATTCTAACCGCTTTATCTGAATAAATTTTATCAGTTTTCTCATCCCAAATCAACTCTTCGGTGCGCAGGGTATCGCCTTTATTATTTACTACTTGTACTTCTTTGCGGGCTGTTATGGTTCTTTCACGCTCGTTTCTAATGGCATATTTGCTCTTAATAAAACTATTTACCTTGCCCTCTCTGCTATAAAAATAGGCGGTTATACCTTTAGTCATTTCGGTTTCTGAGCGTGTTTCTGTGGCATATCTTTCTAGTAATGGAGCAAATAAAATAGCTTTTTGAAACCCACTATCCGTATAACTAATGCTCACATTGGAGCCCACTTCTACAGGCAAATCGCCCGATTGGGTAATTACCTTAATCTTTTCTAAGTCTTTGTTTCCGCAACTTAAAATACAAGCAGATACGATGCAGAGTAATACAAAATGTTTAATCATAACGGTATCTGTAAAACCATTTGTCGGCAAAACTTACACCAATATATACCCTAAAATAATTTTCCTGAACCAATCCATTTGCCACCGTACCGCGCTGCAACCATTCGGCTCCAATGTTTACCTTCGACTTGCTCTTAGCCATTGGTAGGCCCAAACCTGCATTAAAAGAGAGAATATCTACTCCGGTTCCATCTACAGACAAATTGCTTTGCTCATACCTAATTCCTGCTCGGTATTCTATGCGGGAAAAAAAGTTTTTCCCTTTAATGTTGGGCGTATAACTACCTCCCATGCTGCCGCCCAAACTATTACGCAAAGAATCGGTTGAACCAAAACTTCTGTAATCAGACCATTGTGTGCCGCGAATATCTGCGGCCAACAGCCACTTATCTTTTCTGGCTAAGCTAATACCTGCTTTAAAAGCGAGCGGAGAAACAATGGTTCCTAAAATGCCAGTTTCAGAAAAAATGGTATCACGTGTGCCGCCTTTACTGCCTATAGGCAAACTGCGCAACAAATAACTTTGCTCTGCATTAAGGTTAGAAAGAGGAGTTACCGTACCTCCTAATACCCATTCGTATTCGCGCAATTCGTTTTTTACAACACGTGTAAAAGTATCATGTATTTGAAGGCCAATATCGTAAACCCAACCATTTATATAGGTACGTTTATCCTCATTGGTATTAAACATTCTGTACCCAGAAGGAATAAGTAGCTGAGTGGTATTGGTATTCTCGCCAAAAAGATAATTGGCGTTTATGCCTATGCTGGTAGTTCTGTGCAAGCGCATACCATAGCCCAAGTAAAACCTACTTAAACCGCCTCTACCTACAAAATTATAAAAAGCAGGTATGGAACCTGTATCGCCAGGCAAAGTAGTTTCTGATTCAATATTGTACCCCAAACCAGAGAAAGGAGTTAGTCCGAAAGATACGCCTATGCCCTTTTTAACAGAAATGGGCAAAGCTAAATTAAGGTAGGCAATCCATGCATTATTCACGCTGGCGCTGCTGGTATTGGTTGTAAATGTTCCTAAACTATAAGTAGCACCCGCCTCAATATTGGTGGTTTTAGTAGCAGAGTAGGAGGCAGGATTTAAGATATTAATGGCAAAAGGGTTTCTAATAGCTTGGTTGGTTTGCCCCATAGAGTAAGTGCTAGCATTGCCCGAGTATACCACATCTCCAATACCTACAATAGAATAAGGAGATTTGGTAATATTTTGTGCCGTTACTAAAAAAGAGCAAGCCCAAATAACAGTAATAAAAGTAAAAACGAGCCTTTGGGCGCTATTTTGCATGGTGAGTTAATATTTTATGTAATCCAAATAACAATAGATTTTCGTGTACAAATATGCTGGTTTTTATGCGTTTTGCCAACAATTGTGCATCACCACCTGTAAGTAAAATTTTTAGGTCCTTATTTGCCATACTATAATGGGCGCTTTGGTAGGCTATTTCTGCAATTATTCCGTAATAAGCACCGCTTAATAAACAGTCGTTGGTATTTTTACCCAGTAGATTTGGTTCAGCCATAAAAGTAGCTAAGGGAAGTTTTTCGGTAAAAGTGTGCATGGCTTGTAACCTCATTTGTAAACCCGGACTAATACTTCCGCCCAAGTATTCCTCAGACGCAGAGAGCAGGTCGAAAGTTACACAAGTGCCAGCATCAATAATTAAGCATGGCTGATTCGGATAAAAATGCATGGCGGCTGCTACTAGTGCTTTTCTATCGGCGCCGAGTGTAGCTTTACTTTCATATAAATTTTTAAACGGCAAGGCAGTATCCGCATTAAGCCAATGTATGTTACAAGGCAAATTTGGCGGCATACTTGCTACTAATTTCCCGCTAACATCACTTATAAGCACTTGGTTTATTTGGTCTGAACCTATCCAAGCACTCAAAGATTCCCAAAAGTCTTCATAGGTAATCATCTGTTGATGCAATAAGGCATCATGACTAAACATGGCCATCTTAACTCGGGTATTCCCCGCATCTACAACGATTGATTTTTTATTACTCATGATATTATTGCTTGAACCAATTTTTATGCAAATATTACAATTGTGGGGGGATTTTACTATCATCAGAAAATAAACTGTCTATCGGTCTGCCGGCTGTGGAATCTGCAGCTGCCCTCAGAGACACACGGCCGTGTGTCTCTAAAGGATTAATTTGATTTCCTTGTTTGCGTAACTTTTTATTTCGTCGTTTTGCAAAATGTGTATACGACCTTTTTTATCTATGCCTAAAATTTCTCCAATAAATGTTTCCCCATTTTTTTCGAAAACTGCAGGCTCACCTTTGGCAAATAAATGGGTATGGTATAATTCCCACAGAGGTTCTCTTTTATTGCCCAAGAGCAATGCATAATAATGTGTGAGTTTCTCGCACAATAGTGTTCGCGCGTGGTTTGGGTCGACTTTAACTTTTGTAAAATTAAAAATGGAAGCAGCTTGAGGTGTGTTAAACGATTCTTGGTTTAGGTTTAAACCGATACCTATGATGGCCATGCGAATGCGGTTGCCTTGCAAAACATTTTCTATGAGTATGCCGGCCACTTTCTTTTTTTGGATAAAAATATCGTTGGGCCATTTTATAAAAACGGGCTCCTGGCAGAGTGCTGCAACGGTGTCTCTGAGGGCTAAACTGCATACCAAATTGAGCCAAATTTGCTCTTCAGCTAATAAAAATTGAGGCTTCAAATAAATGCTTAAAAGCAGGTTTGAACCAAATTCCGACTCCCAAGTATTTTGCATTTGTCCGCGGCCCTTGCTCTGATATTGCGTGTGCACTAAGGCGCCTTCAGGCACATTGGTGCTGTTAATCAAAAGCTTAAGCTCATCATTGGTGGAAGTTGTTTGCTCCAAATACACAGAATATGCGCCGATATTTATAGGTTGGTGTGCCAAAGAAAAATGCTTATTTTGCGTCAAATTTACAGGTAGAATTTAGATGACAATAACACCAGCGAAAAAAATCGCAAAAAAAACAGCAGCAAAGAAAGTAGCTGCTCCTAAAAAAACTGCAGCTAAGAAAGTTACTGCAGTAAAAAAAGTAGCAGTAACCCCAAAGGTTGTAGTTAAAAAAGAAGCCGCGCCTAAAAAGGTTGCAGCTAAAAAAGTAAGCTCAAAAAAGCCTGCTGATTTGCAAATAATGGAACCCGGATTGCTGCTAGCATTAACTGTTGCGCAAGGCATGTATGAAAGAAAAGCAGAGAATATTCGCATTTTAGATATGCGTAAAATTCAAAGTGCTTCATCTGATTATTTTGTAATTAGCAGTGCTGATAACGACAAAAAAGTGGAAGCCATAGCTAAAAGTGCAGAAGAAGAAGTGAAGAAACGTTTGAATGAAAATCCGCTTCACCGCGAAGGATTTGAAAACTTAGAATGGGTTCTACTCGATTTCTTCAATGTGGTGGCGCATGTTTTTCAAGAAGAAAAAAGAGATTTCTACGGTATAGAGCAATTGTGGGGTGATGCAGAAGAAATCGTATTTAAAGGAAAGTAAATTATAAGCATTTGTTTTTATGTTAAGAAAACTCGTACTCAGTACCCTTGGATTATTTTTAATTGGAAGCATTGCTTTAGCACAAGAAGGTGAAAAGAAAGCGGAAAAAGGCGAATTCTCTGGTAATTTTCAAACTACCAATCAGTTTTATGTGAAAGATTCGGCCATTGGAGCAACTACTACGCAGTATCAAAGAGAATTATCATCGGCAGATGCATGGCTTTTACTTAACTATAAAATAAGTGGCTACACTTTTACGGCCCGTTTCGATTTATTCAATAACTCTCCTTTGTTAAATCCGCAAGAAGCTTATACGCGTAGTGGCCTGGGAATATACAGTGTGCGCAAAGACATAGATAATTTGAGTATCACTGCCGGATATTTTTACGATCAATTTGCCAGTGGAATGGTATTTAGGGCATTTGAAGACCGTAACTTAGGTTTAGATTTTGGGGTTCAAGGCGTGCATGTAAAATATACGCCAACCGAGAATACCACAATTAAAGCTTTTACAGGTTTACAAAAGTTTAGGTTCGATTTACGTCCTGTTGTGCTTAAAGGTGCCAATGCAGAACATCATTTTGGAATAACAGAAAATTTTAGTTTAGAGCCGGGTGTAAGCATTGTAAATAGAACCATCGATCAAAATACAATGAATGTGATGGCCGCAACCATCAATAATTATAAATTGGAGCAAAGATTTAATCCAACATATAATGTATTTGTATATAATGTTTACAATACTTTGCGTTACAAAAACCTATCGTGGTATTTAGAATTGGCCGAAAAAACTCCAGAAGCCATTGTAAATCCTAATAATGATTTAATGGAATTACATAAAGGAAAAGCCTATTTAACCTCTTTAAGTTATTCGCAAAAAGGGTTTGGGGTAAATGCACAATATAGGTACATAGACCGCTTTTCTTTAAGGACTTCTCCTTTAGAAAATCAAAACTTAGGTATGATTGCTTATTTACCATCTGTAACCCGCCAAAATGTATATCGCTTGTTGGCCCGTTACAATGCCTTTACCCAAGAGTGGGGCGAAAATGGTTTTCAACTCGATTTAACCTATAAGCCTAAAGCTTTAAAAAAGTATCAAACCCAACTCAATTTTAATACGTCAATTACTACACCGCTAGGAAGTTTTCAAGGGAATACGGTTAACCCAGTTAATTTTGAGGCCGATTCTAACCGATACTTTAGAGAGTATTATGTAGAATTACAGCATAAGTTTACCAAGAAGTTTAAATTATTGTTGGGCTATCAATTAATAAACTATAACCAGCGTTTATTTGAAGCTAAACCAGGTGTACCTTATGTAGTAGCTAATACTATTTTTGGAGAAGCAACGTATAAATTAAGTAACAATAAATCTATTCGCATAGAAACCCAATATTTAGAAACCAAACAAGATCTAGGAAGCTTTGTAAATGGGTCTGTAGAACTTAACATTGCGCCACACTATTCATTTAGTTTTGGAGATATGGTAAATGTAAAACCTGGTGCAAGAAATAAACCAAGTGGAGAAAATAAATTTGAATTGGTTCATTACTGGAACGTATTTGGTGCGTTTACTTTTAAAAGCACCCGATTTACAGGAGGCTATATAAAACAAGTTGAAGGTGTAAATTGCACAGGTGGCGTGTGTAGGGTTGAACCAGCTTTTAGCGGTGTTAGGCTAACATTAATGACAAATTTTTAAGGATATGAAACATACGATTTATTTTATTTTAATTAGTTTGATTCTCACCTTTACCTCTTGTAAAGAAGAGCCACCTTATATCAATTTTACGCCAGATAGAACCGTTGGAGATACCAGCTATATTAAACTACCTGCACCAAGTGCGCAACCAAGAGCCATTTACATAGAGGAATTTACTGGCGTGCAATGCCCTAATTGTCCGAAGGCACAAGCAGAAGCAAAATTAATTTCAGAAAATAATCCAAATAGGGTATTTATACTTACGATGCATCCATTGGGTATTATGACTCCATTAACCCGTCCATTTGATGCAACAAAAGGAGATAAAAAAACCAGTAAATATGATTTTAGAACTGAGCCAGGTGCTAGAATTTTCGAAATGGTAGGATTTGGTCAAACGGGCTCATTGCCTATTGGCAATGTAAATAGAAAATTGTTTGGGTCAGAAGTTCACCGTAATATAGATTATCAAAAATGGGCTGCCTATGCTGCGCAAGATTTGGCTGAACCAACTTCTGTTAACATAGATTTAAAAGCAAAGAATACGGGAGATTCTGTGGAGGTAGAAATTACGCTTTCCTATACCAGTGCCGTGAGTGATTCACAATATGTAAGTATTGCCCTAGCAGAAAACGGGATTATAGATGTACAAGAAAGCAAAGACGACCAGGGTGCCAGTATTTATGAAGACAACTATGCACATAATCATGTACTACGAACCATGGTAACTAGCTATTTCGGCGATTTTTTAAATGCGAGTTACGAACCAGGCAGAGTATTTTATAAAAAATACCGCATCCTACGCAACAAGGCTTGGAACTCGGCTAATTTAGAAGTAGTAGCGTTTGTGCATTTAAATACCACCAAGAAAAATGTATTGCATGCTAAATCTGCTAAGGTACAATAAGAAGCTATTAGCCATTGGCTGTTGGCTATTGGTTCTTGGTGCATGCACTGATATAGTTGAAGATCCTGCCTACAGGCATGAACTAGCCTCCGAAAGAATGGCTATAAATGAACAGTTTTTCGACCCCAAAGAATCGCCTTTGGATAGCCATTTGTTTTATACTTTTAAAGGCATCAAGTTTTTTCCTATCAGTGAGAAATATAGGGTTAAAGCAAGTCTTAGCTTACTTAAAAACGATAGTGTATTTGAGCTTCCGCACTCACATGATGCCACTAAGCCATACAAACAATATGCAGTAGCATCTTTTGAACTTCTAGGTAAATCTTATGAATTATTAGTACTAGAGCAAGTTGTAAAAAAACCAGGTGCAGAAAACTATTTGCTACTTCCTTTTACAGATGCCACTAGCAACATAGAAACATATGGCGGCGGGCGTTACATAGATTTAGATAAAACAGCAGGTACAGAAATTACCATAGATTTTAACAAAGCTTATAATCCGTATTGCCTTTATAATAGCAAATACACATGCCCCATTCCTCCCAAAGAAAATAAATTACCCATTCGATTGGAAGCCGGCATGAAAGCAGATTTATAGGGAGAAGGTCGATAGAGCATAGTCCATAGTCCATAGAGGATAGTTGATGGTTTATTTATTGAAAAATCACCCCGGCAAATTGCTTAACTTCATTTATACAAGCTAAACAACATGCGCGCATCGAAAATGTAGGCTTTTTGCATGTTCGAGTTTAGGTTCAGGCCAAGCATTAGGTGTTTATTTAATTTGTAGTTGATGCCAAAACGGTGGTATAATCTGCCCACAAATTCTTTGGGAATTTCGTTGTGTAAATAGTAGCCCAATTGTTGTGAAAAAATCATGCGGTTAAATAAAAATTCGTGTCCGCCTAAGAGTCCTAGCATCCTTACATCAAAGGTATAAGCATAATACACATTGTGTTTTTGAAGTGCAAAATCCATGCTCTCGTCTTTAAAGGCTTCTAAGCCAATTGTAAATGCATGTAAGTTGCCTGTTCTGTAAGATGCATTGGCCATAAAGCCGTATGTCCAGAACCGCATGTTTTTAAAATCAGATAATGATTTATTAGAAGCCATTAAACCTAAATCAAAGCGCCAATGTTGCTTGTACCAAAGTTGATTTTTAATAACAGGTGATTTATGGACTAGTTTTCTTTCGTAACCCAAACCCAAAAAGGGATAATTAACGCCAAAATTGGGATTGTTTGTATTGCCATTAGAAAAATGCCCATAGGTGGCAGAGGCATATAAAGCGTGGTTTGCATTTAATGCGTAATGTGCATGCAAACCCAACCCCAAATAACCATTAAGGTGCCAGCTGTAAGCCTTGTTTTCAGGATTGCGTGTGAGGTGCCACGGGTTACTTGCATAATTTAAACCACCTGCAGCCCGCAGGCGCAGAGAGAAGTTCTTTATAGAAAATAAAAAAGGCTCTATAAAATAAATGCCGTTTATAGTATAACCTAAATGGGCATTGTTGAACTGAACAAACTGCAAACTAAAGCCCGAATTATAGCGTGTTTTAACCCTACTTTTTATATGCTCATCAGTTCTATATCTGTTTAAATCTATTTGAAAACCAGCGCCTGTAACTCCTCTAAATTGCTGCAATGCCTTATCATGTGCGTATAAATTGGCGTGCAATGGCATAACAGAAATATGATACGAAACCTGCTTGGTTTTCTTGTTTATTGGCATCTTTTTTTGCGCAAACAAGTTGCCCAAAAAAAGAAGTTTGATTAGCAAAAAAAAAGATACCTTCTTTTGCATTAGGCGTTTTTGTTTTTCATTAAAAAATAAATGGGCACGCCCAATAAAACAATGCCCAAACCGCCAAAACTATAGGCAGGTTTATACACCAATAAACTAATACAAATTACCAAAGCAATAAGTATATACAATGCTGGAACTATTGGATAGGCAAATACCCTGTAAGGTCTTGCTAAACTGGGCATTTTTGACCTTAATACAAATACGCCTGCCACAGTTAAAATATAGAAAATAAGGACCGCAAATACCACATAATCCAACAAGTCGCCATACGATCCACTAAGCGTTAAAATGCTTGTCCAGATGGCCTGCATAATAAGCGCTTTTTGCGGAGCTCCTTGCTTGTTTAAGGAGGCGGCAGATTTAATAAAATAGCCATCTTTGGCCATGGCATAAAACACCCGTGCGCCACTTAAGGCTAATCCGTTTATGCAGCCAAAGGTAGAAATCATAATTACAATGGCCATCACAATAGCGCCTACTTCGCCAAAAACAGTATTCATTAATACGGTTCCAACCCTATCAAACTCGGCGCCTTCAATTTGCGCACTGCTAAGTGCTTTAACATAAACCAAGTTACAAAGAATATACAAAATGGTAACGCCACCTGTGCCTAGAACCAAGGCACGCGGCAGATTTTTCTCTGGCTTTTCAATTTCGCCAGCAGTAAAAGTAATGTTGTTCCAGGCATCGCTCGAAAAAATAGAACCCACCAATGCCGCGGCAAATAGGCCAATTCCCAAGCCTTCCAGAGATAAATTACTCCAGTTCCATTGCCAATTTACACTTGGCGATTGGGCTGTAAAATATACCCCAGCAACAATTACAAAGATGAGTGCTAAAATTTTGCTAATGGTAAATACGTTCTGAACCAAAGCCCCCGATTTAACGGAACGAAAATTACTGAGGGTAAGCATCCAGATGACTGCAATGCCTAATAATTGAACAGTACTAAAAGAAAATGTCCCAATACTAAAAAGTAAGTTATTCTCTGAAATTACCGGAAACAGCACTCCGGCAAATTTAGCAAAAGCCACTGCCACAGCGGCAATGGTACCCGTTTGAATAACGGTGAAAAGTGTCCAACCATATAAAAAGCCATATAATTTTCCGTAAGCTTCTTTTAAATAAATGTATTGTCCGCCCGCCTTAGGCATGGCTGCCCCTAATTCTGCATAGCTTAGTGCGCCAAATAGCGTTAAAACGCCTGTTACTAGCCAGGCTAAAATTAAGTTTTCTATGCTACCTAAATCTCTTAACATGGCGGCCGAAACTATAAAAATGCCCGAGCCAATCATGCTGCCCATTACCAACATGGTGCTATCTAATAAGTTTAATTTTTTGCTCATAAAATTTTATAAATAAGCCTTTATTTTCGGAATCCAATTTTCATTGGGTTCAATCAAAATACCTTTTATACCAACAGCTTCCCCGCAGGCAATATCGCGCGGTTTATCGCCTATGAAGATAGAATTTTCTGGGTTGATATGATGTTTGCTAATGGCTTTTTCTACTAGCAGCGAATTGGGCTTTCTGCAGAGGCAATGGCCATAATCTGGGTGGTGCGGACAATAATACACATCATGAAATTGGATGGAATGTTTTTGCATTTCAATTTCCATATAGGAGTGCATTTTTGTTAACTCAGTTTCATCATATAAACCCTTAGCAATACCACCTTGATTGGTAATGACAATAAAAATAAATCCGGCATCGCGCAAAAGTTCCAACCCTTGAACTAGGTGAGGTAAAATTTCAAAATCCTCAAACCGTTTAATATAATCGCCTCGTTCTACATTTATAACGCCATCTCTATCTAAAAATACTGCTTTTTTCTGCCCATTCATAGGCGCTAAGTAAGTAAATATTCGTTTAATATTGAATATTTGCAGTGAAAAACTTAAGTTTGACGACCTTGTCGAAGAAAATTGTCATTATACCAACCTACAATGAACGCGAAAATATTGAAGATATAATTCGCGCTGTTTGCGCTTTGCACCAATCTTTCGATATTTTAATTGTAGACGATAATTCACCAGATGGCACGGCAAGTATTGTAAAAAACCTGCAAGCAAATGAGTTTAAACTCAATCTCCACATTTTAGAGCGCCAGGTAAAAAATGGTTTAGGTACAGCGTACATTGAAGGATTTAAGTGGTGTTTAAAAAACGGCTATGAATTTATCTTTGAAATGGACGCAGACTTTTCGCACAATCCAAACGATTTACCCAAATTATATGAAGCTTTGTGTGATGGCGCAGATGTATCTATTGGTTCACGTTACAAAACGGGTGTAAATGTGGTAAATTGGCCCATGAGCAGGGTAATGCTCAGTTATTTTGCTAGCGCCTACGTTCGGTTCATAACAGGTTTAGATATTAGAGATACCACCGCAGGCTTTGTGGGTTATAGAAGTAGGGTGCTCAACACCATTGCTCTAGATGAGATAAAGTTTAGGGGCTATGCCTTTCAAATTGAAATGAAATACACCGCCCATAAACATGGTTTCAAAATAGAAGAAGTTCCCATCATTTTTACAGACCGCACCAAAGGCGAATCTAAAATTAGCAATGGCATTATCCAAGAAGCCATCATTGGCGTGGTGAGCATGAAGATAAAATCTTTTTTTAAGAAGTATAGAAAATTATAAATTACGAATTACGAATGAAAGGCAAATTCAGCCTTCATTCATAATTCGTAATTCGTAATCCGTAATTAATTCACAAACAAAGGAAACTGCACTTCAATGTCAGAGCTTCCGGCATTAATACCATTGGTTTTTGGATCTGAGCTAGTATAGTGTTTTAACACACATTTTAAATTACCCGATTCCATCACATCTGGTGTGGTAATTCTAAACTTTAATCCTAATTCCATGGCTGGCGTTTGGGTGTCAAAATCTAATACCTGCAATATTAAACTAGAAATGGTGCTGGTATAAATAAAACGGTGAAAATTAGCTGCATTACCAATCTCTATGGTAATGTTTTTAACAGGTGTTTTACTCTCATCTAAAACCTCGGTAAATGCTTCATAAACTTTGCCTTGTTTTAAAACCATAGAATCTACCACTATCGCCGTTCCTGGTCCACCCACTTGTTTCCAAGCATAGCTTACTGTGTCTGTAGTACCTGTTTCTATTAAATGCAATCTAATGGTTGTAATTAATTCATTCTCGTGGTCATGATCATCATGATCGTCATGGTCATCGTGCTTAGAGCAAGCCGTTGTGCCTAACATAAAAATACCTGCTAATAGCAATGTAAAGAAACGTAATTTGTTGTTTTTAATAATGTTTTTCATAAAAATTTAAATTGGAATGTGTAATCGTAAAATAAAATTAACACCGGGTTCATCTGTAAAATACCTAAACCTGCTTAGATAATCCCGGTAATTTGTGTTTAGCAGGTTGTTAATAGTCACATGGATATTCCAAGCCCTCCATTTTGGGTTTACCAAATAGGAAAAACCCATATTCAGTTGAAACAAAGCATAAGCAGCAGGCGGTTCTCTAAAGTCTAAATTGGGCGCAAATCTGTGTTGCCTTGCCACCCATAAACTACGCAGCTCTGCATAGGGTTCAGCCATTTTTTTATAGCTTTTAAATGCATAGGCCAAGCTATGTTCCATGCTATTGGCGGGCATTAAAAATAAAGCCTCTTGCAAACGCAAATCTTGTCCGTAAATCTGGCTGAACCTACTTTCCCATTGCCAACCTATGGCTGGCTTATACCTCAACACGGCATCTACGCCCGCAATAAGTGCACTTGTTTGGGTAAACATAAAGGCAGGAAAAGCGCCGCGTATAGTTAATATAGGGGCCGATAAGGGTCTTTTATAGATATAGTTTTCAAAAACTTGTGCGTAAAAACTACCTTCTACCTGCCAGTTTTTATAGCTCTTTTTAACATCCCACTCCAGCATCCAAGCGCGCTCAGGCACCAAATTGCTATCACCTATTTCAAAACTAGCCAAGCCATAATGCAAGCCGTAACTATACAATTCATTTAATGCGGGTGGTCGCCAGGCACTCTGCAAACTCAAGGTATGTTGCCACTTATGTTGGGTAAGTTTAATGTAGGTTATCCCAGCGTTTAGTCCGTTAAAGTCTCTGGCATAGGCATAGTTTTTGCCAAACCTCCTAAATTCAGGCACATTTAATTTTCTGTAATCGTACCTTAATCCTATACTTAAACTACTGCTTTCATTGTAATATTTAAGCATACTAAAAGCAGCCAAGTTTACCGAATTAAAAGTAGGAATTATCCACTGCAATCCAGCTGTTATATTCTCCTGAAAGCTTTGGTTCAAACCAGCTTTTAACATCCAATGTCCGCCCCATTTTTTCTCCATAACCTGCTCTAATTGCCTGCTCAATATTTCTAAATCTAGCGCCGCTCTGCCTTGCAAAGCTTGGTTGTAAACCCTATCTGCGTCAAATTCTTGCCTATCGTTTACCTGTTGCGAATAGCTTAAACGCAATTTGGTGCTGGCATTTAATTGGTAGCTTAATTCGCTTAAAAACAAGACATGCTTTACTTGTTGAAAGGGCCTGTTTATTTGGTAGGTAAAGGGCAAAACAATTAAGGGCCTATTAGCTGCTAAGGCACGGTTTAAATCGGAGGTATTTCCTAGGTGCGCCGCTTGTAAAATGGCTTGTTTAGTTTGGTAAATACTGAGGGTATTTTCCCATTTCCATTTTTTTGAACCTACGAAACTTTGGAACATTCCTGCGTTTTCGGTAAAACCGGTATTGCTTAAAACATAGTTGGGGGTTCTGGCATCGCCTGCTTTTCGGGCACTAGCTTGCATGCGCCAACCGTATTGTATTTTTTTGCCATATACAGATTCTAAGCGCAAAGAGGCAGCACCTTGTCTATTGTTGCTTAATCCTTGCAAATACAAAGCGCCTTCCATGCCTTTTTCGCTGCGCCAAGGTTTTGGTTCAACTTGTATAACCCCGCCCATTGCTTCTGGACCAAATTCTACCGCGGCAGCGCCTTTGATTACGGAAACAGAGTGGGCTATAAATGGGTCCAATTCCGGACCATGGTCTTCGCCCCATTGCTGACCTTCAATGCGTGAATTTCCCTGCATGGTTACAATTCTTTGTCCGCTTAAGCCCCTTATTACAGGTTTTGCAATGCCTCCCGCCGAGTTCATGGCTTTAACTCCATTGATATTTTTGAGCAATTCGGCCAAATTTTGTCCGCGCCTTTTGTCTATTTCAGCTGAAAGCATTTGGTCTTGCTTTCTACCACTAAAAACAGCCTTATTGGCTTCGGCCTGAACCAAACCCTCATGCAAGTGAAAGGTTTCGGAGCATAGCTCGATGGTATAGCTTAGCTGCTGCGGGATACGCAATAATAGGTCGCTGTGGTGGTAGCCAACAAACGACACATGTAATACATAATTGCCAGCCAAAAGCATAGGCAAAACAACAATACCTTGCTCATTACTGAGCCAAAGTTGCTTTTGTTTGTCCAAGCTTACAGAGGCATAAGCCAAGGGCTCTTGGGTAAGACTATCAACTATCTTTATGTGCAGTTCATGCTCATGTTGCGCTTGTACCAGCGAAAAGGAGCCTAGGTTCAAACCGAAAAATAAAAGGTAGTAAATAGACTTGAAACGAATTGGTTTCAAAACTGAATATTTATCTAAATGTGAATACTAATTTAAGCTGTGAAAATACAACTTAGAGGCGGACCTCTATTAGATTCTGAGGGCGGTTGAATGTTCCCACTATTGGGGTTAGTATAATTAAAAACATAAGCATGATGAACCAAATTAGTTTGGAACAAAAATGTTGCATGTTGGTAATTTTTTATGAAATGAAAGGTACAAGCAAAACAATCGGGGTGGGTTTCTGCGATATGGCTTTTGTGCTCACAGGCATGTAACAGGGAAAGCTGGCAAGCATATTCATCTAATTCGCAATGGTGTTTGGTCTCATCTTGTTCATTTAGCATGGCCGCAACATGCTCATCATGCGCATGCAAGTGCAGGGCGTTGTATGGAATTATGGTAACTCCAAACACCAACAGAAACAACCAGGCTATATGTACTAGAAACTTTTTCAGTGTAACAAATATAATAAGATTTAAAACCGATTGAGCGATTTTAGGTTTTATCCATATAAAAAAGAATTATTTTCGTCCAAATTTTTACCAAATGAGCAGAGAAATACGCGCCGCAAAAGGCAATACTTTAAGTTGTAAAGGCTGGGTTCAAGAAGCCGCTTTACGCATGTTGCACAATAATTTAGATCCAGATGTAGCAGAAAAGCCAGAAGACCTTATTGTATATGGTGGAATAGGTAAAGCAGCCCGTAATTGGGAGAGCTTTGAGTTGATAGAAAAAGCCTTGAGAGATTTAGAAGAAGATGAAACTTTGCTTATTCAAAGTGGTAAACCTGTTGGTATTTTACCTACCCACAAAGATGCTCCGCGGGTTATTATATCTAACAGTATGTTGGTGCCTAAATGGGCCAATTGGGAAACTTTCCATGAGTTAGATAAAAAAGGCCTAATGATGTATGGGCAAATGACTGCCGGTAGCTGGATTTATATTGGTTCGCAGGGAATTGTGCAGGGAACTTATGAAACCTTCGCCGAAGCTGCTCGTCAGCATTTTAACGGCAGCTTAAAGGGTACTTTAACTGTAACCGCCGGATTGGGTGGTATGGGTGGCGCTCAACCTCTTGCGGTGACCATGTGCGATGGTGTTTGTTTGGCAGCAGAAATGGTAGAATGGCGCATTAAAAAACGCATTGAAACACGTTACCTTGATGTAATGAGCAGAGACATAGACCAAGCCATAGACATGGCCTTAAAAGCTAAGGAAGAAGGCAGAAGATTGTCTATTGGTGTGGTATGTAATGCCATTGATTTATTAGAGCGTTTAATTGAACGTAACATTACGCCAGATTTATTAACGGATCAAACATCGGCGCACGACCCATTAAATGGATATTACCCAGAAGATATTGCTGAGGAGGTTTCGGATAGAATGCGTAAAACCGATCCAGAAAAATACACGCGCTTGAGTTTAGATACCATGGCGCACCATATTAAATTGATGCTCGAATTGCAAAGTCGTGGAGCCATTACCTTTGATTATGGAAACAACCTACGCGGACAAGCCAAAGATCAACGTGGTGTGGCCAATGCGTTTAACTTCCCGGGCTTTGTGCCTGCCTATATCAGACCATTATTCTGCGAAGGAAAAGGGCCGTTTAGATGGGTGGCTTTAAGTGGTGATCCTAATGATATTTATGTAACCGACCAAGTAATGAAGGACTTGTTTCCAGAAAATACTTCTTTGCACCGTTGGTTAGATATGGCCAAAGAGCGTATTGCCTTCCAGGGTTTACCTGCACGCATTTGTTGGATTGGTCAGGGCGACAGAGAAAAAGCAGCTTTGGCGTTTAATGAATTGGTTAGAACAGGTAAGGTAAAGGGACCAATAGTAATTGGAAGAGATCACTTAGATACGGGTTCAGTAGCTTCTCCAAACCGCGAAACCGAAGCTATGAAAGATGGTAGCGATGCGGTTGCCGATTGGCCAATCTTAAATGCTTTGATAAATACTGCCGGTGGGGCAAGTTGGGTAAGTGTGCACCATGGTGGTGGCGTTGGTATGGGTTATAGCATACATGCTGGTATGGTTATTTTAGCAGATGGCACAGATGATGCCGCTCGCCGCTTAAAGCGTGTTTTACATAACGACCCTGCTATGGGCGTAATTCGCCACGCAGATGCCGGTTATGATATTGCCATAGATACCGCGCGTAAACATAGATTAGATATTAAAGAAAGATTGAAGTAGTCTATCGCTCTTGTTTTGTTTTATAATCAAAGATAGCAATGTATGGTAGCTGGTAGTTTAGATATTCTTGAACCTAACCCTATGCGGCGATACATCACCCAAACGCTGTTTTTTGTTCTCTTCGTATTCTGAATAGTTTCCTTCAAAATAGTAAATCTGACTATCGCCTTCGAAGGCTAAAATATGCGTGGCAATTCTATCTATAAACCACCTATCGTGGGAAATTACCACCACGCAGCCTGCAAAGTTTTCTATGGCTTCTTCTAAAGCACGCAAAGTGTTTACGTCTATATCATTGGTAGGTTCATCTAGCAACAACACGTTACCGCCTTGCTTAAGCGCCATGGCCAAATGCACGCGGTTTCTTTCTCCACCAGATAAAACGCCAACCTTTTTACTTTGATCAGTACCGCTAAAATTAAACTTTGAAATATACGCACGGGCATTTACTTGCTTGCCGCCCACTATCATGGTTTCGGTACCGCCGCTAATTACTTCAAATACGCTTTTGTCTGGCAATAGGTCTTTATGACTTTGGTCTACATAGGATATTTGCACGGTTTCACCCACTTTAAAATCGCCGCCATCTGGGGTTTCTAAGCCCATAATTAAACGGAATAAGGTGGTTTTACCCACGCCATTCGGACCAATTATGCCAACGATACCGCCACGTGGAAGAGAGAAATTTAGGTTTTCATATAATAACTTATGGCCATATTGCTTGCTCACATCATGCGCTTCTATTACCACATCTCCCAAACGTGGTCCAGCCGGAATAAACAATTCTAGCTGTGCTTCTTTCTCTTTTTGTTCCTCATTTAACAACCTATCATAGCTATTTAAACGGGCTTTTTGCTTGGCTTGGCGACCTTTTGGTCCTTGCCTTACCCACTCTAATTCGCGCTCTAATGCCTTGGTTCGCTTACTTTCTGATTTCTCTTCCGCTTTTAATCGATTTGCTTTTTGCTCTAACCAGCTGCTGTAATTGCCTTTCCACGGAATACCTTCTCCGCGGTCTAATTCCAGAATCCAGCCAGCTACGTTATCTAAGAAATACCTATCGTGCGTTACCGCAATTACCGTTCCTGGGAAATTCTTTAAATATTGCTCTAGCCAATCTACACTCTCTGCATCCAAGTGGTTGGTAGGCTCATCTAATAGAAGAATATCGGGCTGACTCAATATTAACCTACACAAAGCTACACGGCGGCGCTCACCACCCGAAAGCACTTTAACCATGGCATCAGGCTCTGGGCAACGAAGTGCGTCCATGGCTTTTTCTAATTTGGTGTCGAGCTCCCAGGCATCAAAACGGTCCAGTTCTTCCATCACCACTGCTTGGCGGTCGAGGATTTTCATCATTTCATCGCCATCGAGGTTTGGATCAGCCAACTTGTTGTTAATGTTTTCAAACTCATCTAACATATCTGTTATATGTTTTACGCCTTCTTTAACTACCTCAACAACAGTTTTGGTTTCGTCTAAATTAGGTTCTTGCTCTAAGAAACCAATTTTATAATTTTTAGAATCGAATACTACTTCACCTGTAAAATTTTTATCTAAGCCTGCAATAATTTTAAGCAAGCTAGACTTACCCGAACCGTTTAAACCCAACACGCCAATTTTAGCGCCGTAGTAAAAGCCCAGGTAAATATTTTTTAATACTTGTTTTTGCGGCGGAAACGTTTTGGAAACGCCTGCCATTGAAAATATGATTTTGTGATCGCTCATGTGTTGAAATTTGTAGGTGGCGAAAATAGCATCTATTCTGCCTTTTCTAAAATAAAAAATAGCTCTTTTCCTAAACGGGGTTTTATAGAGTTGAGGCAAGGTTCTAGCCTATGGATTTTAAAACTAGGTTCAAACAATTGCTGGTAGCTAGGGGCATCTCCGCCAAAAGGCGGACCTTCATCGGTTAATGGAAAATTAAATAATAAGCCAGCTAAAGTTCCGGTTTGAACCAAAAGCGAATGCATGTGTTTGGCGTAATCTGCGCGTTGAGAGGGGTGTATGGCGCAGAAAAACGTTTGTTCTAGAATTAAATCGTAGTTGCCTTGGTGCGCAAAAAAATCTTCGCAAACTAATTTTAAATGGCCAGATGTCATGGCTATTGGATTTCTGGCGGCAATATTTTTGAGCGGACTCTCAGCAAAATCTAGCACCGTTATGTTGGTGAAACCTAGGTTCAGCAAGGCTTCTACCTCATGCGCGTTGCCGCAGCCAGGTATTAAAATGCGCAGGTTTTTGTTAGGCAATTGCTGGCAATAACTAATAAGGGGTGTGCTGGCCGAACCCATATCCCAGCCTGTTTCTCCTTGTTGATATCGTGTTTCCCAATAATTTTCATTGAATGTGGGCATAGTGTGAATAGTTTAATTTAGAGTAGATTATATTTGCACGAAAATAACAGCAAAATGAAATTTTTTATAGATACAGCCAATTTGGCTCAAATTAAAGAAGCCAACGACCTTGGTATTTTAGATGGTGTAACCACCAATCCATCGCTTATGGCCAAAGAAGGCATAGTAGGAGAGGCAGCAGTAATGCAGCATTACTTGGATATTTGTAATATCGTTAATGGCGATGTAAGCGCAGAGGTAATTGCTACCGATTTTGAAGGAATGGTTGCCGAAGGCGAGAAATTAGCCGCATTGCATGAAAACATTGTGGTAAAAGTTCCTATGATTAAAGAGGGTATTAAGGCAATTAGTTACTTTACCTCTAAAGGAATAAGAACCAACTGTACTTTAATTTTTAGTGCTGGCCAAGCCCTATTAGCAGCCAAAGCTGGCGCTACTTATGTGTCGCCGTTTGTAGGCAGATTAGATGATATTAGCTACGATGGTATGGAGTTAATTGCACAAATTTCGCAATTGTATTCTATTCAAGGTTACCAAACTCAAATCTTGGCTGCATCAATTCGCAATCCCATACACATTATTAAATCTGCTCAGTTTGGAGCCCATGTAATAACTAGTCCGCTACCTAGCATACTTGCCTTATTAAAGCACCCCTTAACAGACAGCGGTTTAGCGCAATTCTTGGCCGATCACAAAAAAGCCAATGCATAATAAAAAAAAACCAGCGCCTTGGCGCTGGTTTTTTTATGAACTTTTTAAAGTACCATAAATAATTGTTTCATAAAAATACCAGCTATCAAACTTTTGATTTTGTTATTGAACGCAAATTTCATCTCAATAATTAGTTAAAATACTACCATTACCAGTGGATAGGGCTTTTGCCTCAATTTGCTTAGCAGAATAAATTACACTTCCTACTATTTTGACAATGCCCTTTTTGGCTTTATTATTGTTTTGGTCTTCGTATTGCATTTCTATTTTATCACAACAGTTTTTAAATTGATTGTGATTGATTAATCTGCCTTCTAAGCTAGATATATGTCTAACATAGATTTCATCAAAGGATTTTGAATACAAGGCTATTATGTAGTAGATTTCCAGAGGTAGAAAATTAAAAAACCAGCCGAAGCTGGTTTCTTTTAGTTGCGGAGGCAGGACTCGAACCTACGACCTTTGGGTTATGAGCCCAACGAGCTACCACTGCTCCACTCCGCGATATATCTTTATCTATATTGAAATCGTGGTAACCAAATAAAAGTTTCTCTCTTTGTTTTTGGGACTGCAAAGATATTATTGTTTCTTTGTTGTGCAAATAAATAAAATAAAAATGTCGTTTAAATCTGGTTTTGTGTCGATTATAGGTAAGCCTAACGTTGGAAAGTCTACATTATTGAATGCTTTGTTAGGTGAAAAGCTATCCATTATCAGTGAAAAGGTACAAACTACCCGACACAGAATCAAAGGAATTTTGAATAATCCCAATTATCAAGTTGTTTTTTCAGACACTCCCGGTATCATAGATCCAAAATATAAGTTGCAAGGAAATATGATGAAATTTGTAAATGAGAGTTTACAAGATGCCGAACTTATTGTATTCGTTACCGACTTTGACATTAGAAATGAGGATGAGGCTATTTTTGAAAGATTATCATTGATAAAAACGCCTATGATTTGTTTGTTAAACAAAATTGATGGGGTTAGTCAGGACCAATTAAATGCCAAGTTGAACTTTTGGAATGAAAAGCAATTGTTTAAAGAAATCATTCCTATTTCTGCCTTAAACAAGTTTAATATTGATGCCTTGTTAAAAAGTATTTTAAGCTATATGCCAGAAGGTGCACCTTATTACGAGCAAGACCAATTAACCGATAAGAGTGAGCGATTTGTGGCGGCGGAAATAATTAGAGAAAAAATTATGGTGCGTTACAAGGAAGAAATTCCATATAGCGTGCAGGTAGAAATTGAGCTGTTTAAAGAAGAAAAAGATATTATTCATATCCATGCGCTTATTTATGTAATGCGCGATAGCCAGAAAATTATTTTAATTGGCAAAGGTGGTTCAGCCTTAAAAAATGTTGGCATTGCCGCAAGAAGGGACCTGGAGCTATTCTTCAAAAAGAAAATTTTCCTTAAAACTTTTGTGAAGGTAAAAGAAGATTGGCGCGATAATTCGCGCACCCTAAAAGAATTTGGTTACGACAGCGAATAACCTCTTTAACCCATTCTCGGTTCAGCCCGCAATAATTGGGCCTTAACAAGTGCTATTTTCCCTTAGAAATTTTAAATCCTATCTGCAATAACAGGTTCGATAGTGGGAAGTTTTTTTCTTTTGGCTTGTAATTAATTGCTTGTGTATGAACCTCTGCGCACATACGACTTAAAACTGGGATATACATGTGGCAAATAGTTTCGGCTAAAAATCAACAAAAAGTCTATTTGAAATAGCATTGATTTGTGCCTTTTAATGTAAAAAATCCTATTTACCTGATTTTCTTTTAGCCCTTTATTAAAGCGAGTTTATAGTGTTTTTTGGTGAGTAAGGGCATGATTTTAACTGAAGCTACAGGATAGATAATATTAAATTATTTATATTGGCTATTGATTAATCAAAAAACAACAAGGCCTTGAACCCCATTTATTTTTAACCATTTATTAAAAAACCAATGAAATTTTCTACCCTAAGTGCAAGTCTATTTGTCCATACTATATGTTTTGGGCAAAGCACACTCTACAAACAGACCAACAAAATCATGGACTATCAATTTGCTGTGGCAGATTCTTCTGCTGTTAGGCAGATGAGTGAAAGCGAAAAGATAAAGTTTGAGCTGAAGTATGTTGAGAAATCATACACCAGAACTATTAATAGCAACTTTGAATCTAATATTGAAGTAAGAATTGATAGTAATGACTTTAAAAAAGACTGGATGACCCTAGCCAAAAAATACCGGTATACCCAAACAGGAATTGATATGATTGGTTCAGACAATTTAGTTGCTAAATCAATACCTTATTCTACCGACGAATTAGCCTTTATTAAAGAAGAAAAAGCAGGCATATCGGATGATGGTTTTCATCCCGGCTTAATTGCTTTCCCTAGTTTTGATGCAGCAACTATCAATGCACTCTCTGCCGAAAATATCATTGTAACTAATATGCCCAATGGAGAAGTGAAAGTAAAATCTGGTGGCTATACCACCATTTATAATAACTTTAAAAAAACGATTGTATCTGATTACACAGACGGGGATGGAATTAAATGCAAAGAAACCCTGGCCTATGAGCCCTATGCTAGCGATAAAGGATTTTTGCTTAAAATTAAAAAATTGGAACGTTTTGTAACTACAAATGCTGGAAAATGTATTACAGAAACCCGCCTATCTTATTACTCCAATTATGAAATTGAAGACAATGGGAATTTGGTTAACAAAGCGATGGACAAAAAGGATGTGGTGAACCTATATCCAAACCCCAACGATGGCGTATTTACCGTTGCTGTTGCGTTAAAAGATGATGCAAGTATTGCAAGTGTGAGAGTGATACATGCCTTATCAGGAAGCACAGTAGTAGTGAATCACAATAACCAAAGCACTTTCTTGGTGAACCTACCTAATTTAACAGCGGGTAATTATGTTTTGCAGCTTGTAACTAGTAACCAGCGCACCATTAACACCAATTTTATTAAAAACTAAAACCCCTAGATAATTAAGCCATGAAAAAAGTAAGAAATTTAGTCATTATCAGTTTACTGATAGTGGCTGCAGCTAGCAACTTATATGCCCAAAACAATATACCTCAAGACACGGCTACTATTTTAGTGCCTAAGCAGCAATTGTTAAGTCAAGAATTGCAGAAATTTGGAATGAAGTTGTTTGAGTTTCCAGCTGAACAAATTTGCCCAAGTGCTGGTCCGGCCCGAATCCATGATTACCCATTGGAAGGCGTGAATCCACCTAATGATTATCCAACGCTAAAATTTGGTGATTTTACACCTGGTGCAGTAAAAGATAAAGAAATAAATGTTATTTGGTTACACGGATTAAATGGTAATACCGATAGTTGGAATATTGCCGCACATGCAACCCAATTTGGTTATCCCGGAATTTTTCCTGCCAGAAAAGCCAGGTCAGTTCGCGGTCCAGCCAGTTCGAGTTCGCACCCTGTGCAATTTTACAGTGAAAGTTCGGGAATAGTTGGCGCTGCGCGTGATTTAGAAAATGGTGTACCCGTTTACATTAATAGTTCTAATAAAACAAAATGGGATTATATCATTGCGCATAGCCAAGGAGGTATTGTTGCGCGCGAGTGGTTAAGGCAAATGGACCAGTCTCCAGCTACCTTTCAAAAACTTGCTAACGGCTTAGTTACTTTTGGTACACCGCATGCCGGAGCAGAAGTAATAAATAATACAAGGCCTACCTTAAGGAATAAATTACCTGCTTTTTTTAAAGAAGCTTGTGTTGCTTTGGGCGGTGCTGTGGTAATACCAAAGATTAATGATAATTTATTAACAAGAATGCTCATATCAAACAATATGCGAAAAGTACTAACCGATGAAGCTTGCGGTTTATCCTCTAATCTAATTATACCGTATGCCTTGGATAATTATTTTAAGTCTACCACCAATGATTATTTTGTTGGCGCGCCTTTTTTGGAAGGTACACCCACAAGTCAAGGGCTTTCACAATATGAGTTAAATGTTCCAGTAGTTCAATTTTTTGGGGTTGAGCTGCAGCCTGTGATGTGGAGATTTATGAGCTCTAACCTAAATATTGGGCATGATTATTTAGATAATACCCAAAAAATATTCGGGTACAACCAAGATGATCAATTGCAAATTAAGGTTCAGGGTATGATTAATGAATTTGATGCCAATGCCATTCTTGAAGATAGAGAGGCAGAACATCAAAGAAGATTAGAAATCATCTATTATGCCACTTCTATTTTAAATCCATTAATTTTACCGTTAGCTATTATAGCAACCAAAAATAAAAATAGGGCAATAGAAAATAAACATGCCTACATAAAAGCCAAAAATTGGCTAGCAGATGCCAATGAAGTATATCAAGTAGAATTATTGGGCGATAAAAAAACACAAGTAGTAATGGAGTGTCATTTAATAGAAGAGTTAGACTGTTATGATCCTAATAAAAACCCCAAAGGATTTATGCCTCCAATTAAATTAATAATGGAGCAAAAATACAGGGGAACTGGCGCTTTTTGCTCTGGGCCAAGTATTGCAGATAAATATACTAATTATGAATTCCCAGGAGACGACGGTACCATTTGGAAAGGCAATTGCGAAGGAACCCAATTATTTTTATCTGCTTTAAAAATAATTCATGTGCCACTTGAAAATGATGGCATCGTTTTAGTAAAATCTGCCGCAAGCAGAATTAAAGTTAAAACTGGGAACTCGCATGCTATTACAATAATGCCAGAAACCAATCATGATCAAATGAAGAATTCTGAGCAAACAAGGATTGCGCTTAATAATTTATATGACGGTATTTTAGGTGATTTTTTCTCCATTCAATTAAGATAATTATGATCAAAAAAATTAAATTATTAAGTTTAGTACTTACTGTATTTTTAATAACCAATCAAGGATGTAAGTTGCGGGAGGTAGTATCTCCCGCAATTCCTAACATAGTAAAAGATACTTCTTTTATAGATTCCATTTGGCGAAGTGAAATAAGAGAAGCAAGCATGACGCCAATATTAAATAGTGAGGGTAATATTATTACCAGTAAGGTTTTTTCAAACCCTATAGGTGAAGTTTTTGAGTTGAGGGATGGTAAAAATGGCCGTTTAATTTGGCAGTGGAGTGATTATTTCTTGCCTGAATATGCTTTTCGAGGGGCATCAATCATTTACCATAAAGATGTAATTATTATATCTAAATCGTACAATACATACGCAATTGATGCCATAACAGGAAAAACACTCTGGAGAGACCAACAAAAAGGCATGATTGGCGGAAAATCAATGGCAGTTGATGAGGATGGGTTTATTTATCACAGTTTTTGTGATGATAACGATAATAACAGGAATATTTATGTCTGGCGCACGCGTTTTGATAATATAAAATGGGAGCAAGTTTTTGTATATAGTGATACCGTAGATAATAATAGAATCTCTTTAATGAACATGGTTGTTACAAAAAATACAAAAGGGGAAAAAATAATTGTAGGAACACCAGTTATGTTTAGAACAATAAATGGCGAAAATAGACATATGTCGAAGGTTATAGCCTACAATATCGATTTAAAGAAGATAGAATGGCAAGTAGATTACAATCCGGATAAATCTAATATTCAATTTTGGAATACGAATATCATTGCAAAGCACAATAAAATTTATGTTTTTGCAGTTGCGGGAACCAATTATTATTTAATGGCTTATAAGATTGAGGATGGTTTATTGGCATTTGTCAAGATTTTAGAGGAATTTGGTGTAGGATTGCATTTTTATAACGATATGGTTATTCCTTTATTAAATGGAAATGCTCTTGTTGCAGCCTATGATGTAAATACTGGAGTAGAAAAATGGAATATAAGTTTTTTAGATAAAGGTAGGTACACAGTTAATTTCGATTTTAATGATTCTAAAATTTACAAAAATTTTCTTATTTCTACTCAATGCAAGAAAATACTAGGCATTAATCTTGACAATGGGAAAGAAGTGTTTTTTGGCAATCCCAAAGCAATGAATGATTGCCTCCAATATGGACTTGCTATCAACGAAGAAAAGCGCTGGTTTTATGTGCAAGATAGGAGATACATAAACTGTTTTACCCTTCCGGTTCAAATAAAATAAAATCCTAAAATATAATTTATATGATAAACAAGATTTCGATACTGCTGTTTTTTGTCGCTTCACAATTATTTGCTTTGGGTCAAGATAAGCCTAAGAAAAATAATTTTTATTTGGGCACCCTCCCCATTTTGACCAGTAAATTTGATCAAAGTCAAATTGCCTCAAATCTCTATTTAAGGAATAACTTGTATCAAAAATCAATTTATGAATTTGGCGAAGTACTGAAAGAAAATTATAGTCATGTTACCATTCCCATTCTAGCAATATTGGAATTTAATATTCCATTAACATTTATAGCAGACGTGAGAATAAATAGATTTAATTATGAGGCATCCAAAAAGGTTGTCAATTATGATTGGACAGATAAAGATGGGTTTAGAAGTGAAAATGTGACCGGAAGCGGTTTTTATTTTTGCTATGGTGTGGGTAAATCGTTCCGATTTCTGGAAAATAAAAGTCTTTCTATCACTCCGTATGCTGGTCTTTTCCTGAGCATGATAGATAGTAAATACCATGCCCAGTCTAAATTAAATGGAATGACTATTGAAAGATCTTTTACTAACTATAATGTTGTATCAGGTGCAAAAGCCTGTATTATTGTTAATTTTGATATAAGCAAACGATTAGCTTTAGGCTTAAATTTAGATAACATTATTGGCATCCAAAGCAACTCTGAGGGACGCGGCGATTTTGCCGACCAAAATGAATATACCAGCCTTTTAAGCCCGTTTTCAGATAATCAATTTTACCTCGCGCTGAAATTCTAACTATTCGGCAAGGGCACCGTAACTTTGAATCACCTTTTTTTCAAAATCGAGCCACTCTTGCCAACGTGCATCCACTTTTACTCCTGTGCCATACTTTTTGGCATAGGATAAAAAAGTAGTATAATGATTGGCCTCGCTTTCCATTAAGTCTCTATAAAAAGTTGCTAATTCAACATCTTTAATGTTTTCTGATAGTACCTTAAAACGCTCGCAACTGCGGGCTTCTATGAGCGCAGAAAAAAGCATGCGGTCTACAAAGGCCATGGTTCTGCTACCATCTTTCCTCAAAAACTTAAACAGTTCGTTCACGTATGGATCTTTGCGTTCTCTGGCCAAAGTAAAACCCCTAGCAACAATTATGTTATGCACCAATTGAAAATGTTCAACTTCCTCTTTGGCAATAGCCAACATATCTGAAACCAAATCTGGGTGTTCAGAATTATTGGTAACTACAGATAAGGCATTGCTTGCCGCCTTTTGCTCTGCCCAAGCATGGTCGCTCAATATCTCTTCTATATTACTTTCTACTAATTGCGCCCAGCGTGGGTCGGTTGGAAGTTTTAATCTTAACATAAGCCTTATTTTCGGCACAAAAATACGGTAATTCCATGCAAATTTTAAGGTTTTATACCTAGTTTTTAGGATAAAAAAGATGTAATTTGTGCCGTTGAAACCAATAAACCACATAAAATTATCTGAACTCACTTTGCTTATTAAAGAAGCTATGCAAAGTAGATTCGGAGAACAAACTTTTTGGGTTTTGGGTGAAGTAAGCGGACATAAATTCTATGCAAATCCTGATAGGCATTATTTTGAGTTGCTAGAAAAAGAAGCAGCTGATAAATCTCCTGTAGCCAAAGTAAAATCGATTGCTTGGACAAGCGGTTCGGAGCGGATTGCTGCATTTGAACAAGAAACCATGCAAAAATTTGAAAATGGAATGCAGGTATTGGTTCAAATAAAAATTGAGTTTAATGCAGCTTATGGCTTTCAATTAATTATTTTAGACGTAGACCCAAACTATACCATAGGTAAAATTGAACAGCAAAGGAGAGATACACTGCGCAAACTACTGCTTGAAAACCCAAGTAAGATTTTTAAACAAGGCAACGAATACATAACCTTTAATAAACAACAAAAACTAAAACGGGTAATACACCAAATGGCTTTAATTGGTTCGCCTAATTCGGAAGGCTTTTCTGATTTTTGCCACACCCTGCAAACCAACCAATATGACTACAGATTTAAAATAGACATATTCCAATCGGCTGTGCAAGGTGCCAACGCTGATTTAGAAATTAAAGCGAAACTTATTCAGGTATTTGAATCGAATACCCAATACGATGCGGTAGTAATAATTAGAGGCGGTGGTTCAAAATCAGATTTACTCACCTTTGATTCGTATGGCTTGGCGCAAACCATAGCCAGATTTCCTATTCCAATTATCACAGGTTTGGGTCACCACAACGATGTTAGTATTTCAGATTTAATGGCACATACCGCCACCAAAACACCTACTAAAGCCGCAGAGTTTATCATCTCTCACAATAGAAGTTTTGAAGAAAGTTTGCTGGTGCTGCAAAGAAGGTTAATCATTAAATCGCAACAAATTGTTTACCTCAAACAACAAGAAATTGCTGCTACCAAAGAACTCGTAGTAAATAGGGTGCAGGGCTTGTTAAACAACTATGCTCTAAAATTAAGTTCCTTGCAGGGCCAATTATTGGTTCAGCCCAAAGCGTTTATCGGGAAAAAGTCGAGCGAAATTCAATATTATAAACAAGGATTGAAGTTGAATTTAGATAGTTTTTTAAGGAAAAATAACCATGATTTAGCGCATTATGCTTCACTCATTAAAGTAATGAGTCCAGAGAACATTCTTAAAAAAGGCTTTGCTTATTTACAAGTTAAGGGTAAAATTGTGAGCGATGTAAACGGTTTACAAGCCCATGATGAATTAACGGTGGTAACGGCAAAGCACATATTAAACACCAAAATAGAATCTATAAATGAAATCAATAAAAGCTAATTTAACATACGAAGAAGCCTATGAAGAGTTGTTGCAAATAGCCTCCGAAATAGAAGAGGAATCTGTTTCGGTAGATGTGCTGGCAACCAAAGTAAAAAGAGCCTCTGAGCTCATAAGTTTTTGCCAAAATAAACTAAAAGCCACAGAAAAAGATGTGTTGAATATCATTCAGAAAATGGAGAATAAGCCCACTCCATAAGTTTAGATTATTGGTTCCAACACAATGAAAACAGACGCTACTTTATTAGTTATTGGCTATGTTTGGCCTGAACCAAACTCGAGTGCTGCGGGCAAAAGAATGATGCAATTGCTGCAAAGTTTTATACAAGCCAATTATGAAATTGTATTTGCTTCTGCTGCCCAAAAAAGTGGGTTCGAGGCAAACCTAATTGCACTTGGAATTGCCGAAAAACAGATACAATTAAACCATGCTTCTTTTGATGCATTTGTTATCGATTTAAATCCCACTGTGGTGCTGTTTGATAGGTTTTTTATAGAAGAACAATTTGGCTGGCGAGTAAGTAAAAATTGTCCCAATGCGTTAAAGATTTTAGATACAGAAGACCTTCATTTTTTGCGGCATGCGCGCCAAACTGCTTGGAAAGAAAATAGGGAAGTAAACGTACAAGATTTGCAATCAGATTTTGCAAAAAGAGAAGTGGCCAGCATACTCCGTTGCGACTGTTCGCTTATCATATCTGAATATGAAATGCAGCTTTTGCAAACGAGTTATGCTATTTCGCCTGATATCTTGTGGTATTATCCGCTTTTTTTTCAAAAGTTAGCTGACAGCACTTCCCCTTTTATAGAGCGTAAAGATTTTATTTTTATCGGCAACTTTTGGCATGAACCCAATTGGCAAGCCGTAAAATATTTAAAGGAGCAAATTTGGCCATTAGTTTCCAAAGCCTTGCCACAAGTTTCTATGCAAATTTATGGTGCCTACGCTTCAGAAAAGGTTTTGCAATTACAAAATTTAAAGCAGCGATTTATAGTAAATGGTAGGGCAGAAAATGCCCTTCAAAAAGTGAGTGCAGCACGTGTTTGTTTGGCTCCACTTTCATTTGGTGCTGGATTAAAAGGGAAGTTATTAGAAGCGATGCAAGTAGGCACGCCTTCTGTTACTACCCAGGTGGGTGCAGAGGGCATTGCAAGTAAAGAAGATTGGCCCGGTTTTGTTGCCCAAACACCCGAAAATATTGCCCTTGCTGCGGTTCAATTGTATAGCGATTTTGAGACTTGGCAAAGTGCCCAAAACAAAGGGTTTTCGATATTAGAAAATGGGTTCAAACAGGAATTATATGAGGGAGATTTTTTGGAGCATGTTGTATGCTTGAGGCAAAATTTAAAGAAGCATAGAGAACGCAATTTTATGGGAGCAGTTTTGCAACACCAAACAATGGCTAGTACAGAATATATGAGTAGGTGGATAGAAGCAAAAACCAAACTCAGCTAAGCCAATACGTTGGGCCATAACTGCAATAAATTTCTTCGCCAGCTTTTATTTTTTTGCGCGCAATTAAACAAACTTTTCCGTTTTCGTTGAGCGCAATTTTAGCATTGTTTTTAGCTGTGCTTAACTGCTTACCGCTTGCATCATTGGCATATCTTGCAAAACAAGTACTGGCAATAGAATCTAAAATTTTGCCATTTGGGAGATTAATAAAGTACTGGTTTTGTTTTTTTGCTGCCCGCTTTTTGGCCTCATTTGGGCCAATGGTTTCACCTCCATAGAGGCAAATTACTTCGTCTTTAAAAATGGGTATAGCTGTAAATAATCCTTGGCCAGCCTCTGCAATAAGCGATTGAGCCACATATAAATAATCGGCCTCGGGTGCAGCAATGGCTGCGTTATTAGCATTATTTTTTTTCAAGCTTTTACCAAGGCTTATTTCTTTCACTACAAATATATTCTTTTAGTTTAGCTATTGTTCTTTTTTATACCCGCAAACAACTAAAAGGTTCAAAAAAAAGTGAATGAGCTAAACTTAAATACGGTTTTTATCTTTTAATATTTTAATTTGCAGCATGTCGTATACAATTAGGGAAATAGAGCGGAAATGGGAAAATCAGTTTTTGGAATGTGGCTTGGTAGATGCAGATAAACAGCTTTTTAACTCAAATTTTGCCCATCAATTGTACTATGGTAAAATCGACGATAGTTACCCTCCCCATTTCCCGCTTGCTTTTCAAGAGGTATACTTAAAAAAAGAAGAACTTCAGCAGCATGATTTTATTGAACAAACGATTCCCTTTTTACATTTTATTGGCATAAACCTGCAAGCAGAGGTGCTACAAAAACATTTGGAAAAATTTCCGGATGATTTTGCCAAGTTTACTTCCCATACTTATTATATTTTTAAAACTTTGGCGCACTATGGCGATTCTATAGACATTACCAAGCCGTTTAAAGACTTAGAAGCCAACCTCTATTTTTTATCGAGAATTGCTAGTCAGGAAGCCGTAACGCTGCAACAACTCGATTTTATGCAAGAGCTAGAACTACCCGATTTATACAATAGGTTTTCTGTTTTTCCGGATGCTTATGAAGAGAATGTTTTGGTTCAGGACTTATTTAAAAAAATTAATGAAAGCAGTAGTTGTTTTTTTATAACGGGTAAGGCCGGTACGGGTAAATCTACTTTTATTCAATATTTTACTACCCAAACACACAAGAAGGTTTTAAAGTTGGCCTTTACCGGAATAGCAGCTATAAATGTAGGCGGACAAACCATTCATTCTTTCTTTTTGTTTCCGTTAAAACCCATGATGCCCAATGATGATGAGGTTTTTAGGTTCAAACAAAATACCAAGAAATATAAGTTAATCCAAAGCATTGAGGTAATTGTAATTGATGAAGTATCTATGTTGCGGGCCGATATTTTAGAAGCCATAGATTATTCATTGCGCATTAATGGCGGTAATCCAGCTTTACGTTTTGGGGGTAAACAGATTTTGTTTGTAGGCGATATTTTTCAATTGCCCCCAGTTGTTAATTTGCAAGATGAGGTAGAAAAAATTGTATTTACAGAGGTGTATAAAAGCGAATATTTTTTCGATTCTATAGCCTACAGAGAAACACAACCAGTTTATTTTGAGTTTCAAAAATCGTATCGTCAGCAATCTGATTTGGAGTTTGTTAAATTGTTGGATGAAGTAAGAATTGGCAAGGTAAGCGAGGAGTCTTTAGCCGCATTAAATAAAAGATATTACCCCCGATATACGCCACAACGCGATGAATTTGTGATAAATTTAGCTTCCACTAATTATATTGCTAATGCAGAAAATAACAAGCGTTTATTAGAGTTGCCTTATACCAGTTTTTTCTTTGAAGCCACCATTGATGGGGATTTTAAATCGGATAAATACCCTACTTCCAAAATGCTTGAGCTGAAAAAACATGCCCAGGTAATCTTTATTAAAAATGATTCTAAACGCAGATACGTAAACGGAACCATAGCCAAAATAGATTTTATTTCTAAAGACTTACTCGAGATACGTTTGCAAGATGGCAGCATTCATAAGCTTGTAAAGGAAACTTGGGAGAATAGAAAGTATGAATACGACCCCATTAAAAGGCGGGTTGTTTCTAAAACAGTGGGCACTTTTACGCAATATCCCATTAAATTGGCTTGGGCCATAACGGTTCATAAAAGTCAGGGATTAAGTTTTGATAAGGTAGTTTTAGACATGGGAAATGGTGCTTTTGTAAACGGACAAATGTACACAGCGCTCAGTAGGTGCAGGTCGCTCAATGGTTTAGCCCTCAAACAAAAAATTACCCAAGCAGATTTGGTAATGGATGAGCGTGTGGTTAATTTTTATTTAACCGAAAATATTATTGATAAGGTGGTGGGTGAGGATTAGATTTACCGTACAAAGAGATAAAACAAAAAGGGGGAATTCAATTTTTGAATTCCCCCTTTTTGTTTTCTAAAAATTTCCTTCTTCTTATTTTCGGATTTAGTATTTCGAATTTTGTATTTCGAATTTAGTTTTCCAGATTTCTATCCTTTATTCAGCCGCTGCTGCTTCAACAATTGGCTCAACAGGTTTTTTAACGATAACTTGAATTTTAAGTTTATAATCTGAACCTAAATTGATTTTAAAATAGTTTTGTTGAATCATGGCTTTGCCCGAATCAGAGGCTTTTAATACAGCTAATAAATCTCTAGCGACTGCGATAGCAGCAATATTGTTAACCATCATCCCTTTGTTTACTTCCATATTAAAGCCATAACCAGAAGTGCGCTTTCCTCCAATTTGCTCAAATTCATGACGATAAAGTGGGTATTCTTGTGGTTCTACAAGAGCCAATTTCATTTTGCTTAAAATGGCTGGCCTGTATTTTTGCCATAATGGTAAGTAAACGCTTGATTTATTCATAATTTAATAATGGTAGTTGCCTAATATGTTTGCAAATAAGCACATTTATGTTACATTTAATAATTAAAAAGCAAAAATGACATTAGCCTAAAACTAAATTTTTATAAAAATGTTGCAAAAATTTATTTTTCTAAAACTTGCAAGAAAATCCTGAACCCCACTAGTGGGCAAGCCATATAACTAGGATAGAACTCATTAGGTGAATCTGTTTTCCTGAAAAAGGGATCAGATCTAAAATTACCACCCATACAATCACCTTTACTGCTTATCATTTCGCTTACATTACCAGCTACATGATAGAGTTCGTTTTTGCTTTGTTTAAACCTTTTTTGGTTTACCTTAAGTGGAAAGTTTGGCTTATTGTTGCGCACAAGCTCAAAATCATTTACTTTTATTTTCCTTGGTTTTAGGGTTAAGGTATCGCCCCAAGGGTATAAATTAGCAACTACGCCATTGCTTGCAGCTTGCTGCCATTCGCTTCTGCTAGGTAGTTTAAAGACTGCTTTTTTAAAGGGTTTATTCGGGTCTTTTTCGTATTCTTTAGTAAGCCAAGCACAATAAAAATTAGCCTGCTCATAATTGATATTCACCACAGGATACAATGCAAATTTTGGTCCGCGCAAATATACCTTAACCCAATTTGGTCGTTGTATGCCTGGGTCGTTCCACCTGTTTGTATCGGGTAATAAACTATTGTAAACCGATGAGTTCATGCGGTGTTTTACATCATTTATAAAACGAACATAATCGTTATTGGTGGTTTCATATTTGCAGGCATAGGTATTCTTATTTATTTTAACAAAATGCTTGTTTATATCTTTCGCTAAATGGAAAGATTTTTTAGCAACTTGGCCCTGAACCAAGCTTTGGTTTAAAAATAAAATAAAGCATACTAATTTCAATTTGTGCATGTTGTGGGAGTCTTGCTAATTCACTTTTGTTTACCTATTCTTTGCTTCCTGTTGGTTTTTTAACCATGCTTCGTTTGGTTCTGCAAATGTTGTGCGCTGTGGTTTTAAAATTAAAATATAACTTGGTGTAAAATTGCACCATTTTTCGCTTTATTCCAAATCAGGGGTATTGCAGGATTTGGGTTTTGGGGTTAAATTTTTGTTGTAAATATTATTAACATAAATGCCTCATTTTTTTTTGATATATTCGCCATGCAAAATGAGGCCAATCTTTAAAAAATGTGTGCTATTATACTTGGGAATTTTATTTTTCCTAAGTTCCTTATTGCCCAATTTTACAGAGCAATTGGCTAAGTTACCTTCTTTGTTTAATCATTATGCGCACCACCAAGCCGATCATGAGGTAAGCGATTTTGCGTCTTTTTTGTTATTACATTACAGCGATGAATCGGCCCACAAATCAGAAGAAAATCATGAAGATTTGCCGCTCTTTCAGATGAGTAATTTCAATACTTTACTTATTCTCCAAGAATTGCCTGTTTTTGCTTTTATAACCCAAGATATTACCCAAGTTGTACACCAGCAATTATTGGATCAAACCTACTCTTTTGCCCCTGTAGGCGGCATTTTCCAGCCACCAAGAGTGGTGTAGTTTTTTTTAAATTCTACTTATGCAAGTTGCCTATGCCTCTTGCCATTTTTTAATTCATTATTTTAAGTATTTGTAAATGTTAAACAGAATCATTGGATTTTCTGTCCATAATAAATTAATTATAGCCATTGCCACTTTGTTTTTATTGGTATTTGGCATTTATCAACTCACTAAATTACCCATAGATGCGGTGCCTGATATTACCAATAACCAGGTGCAAGTAATAACTGTTTCGCCTTCTTTGGGTGCTCCAGATATTGAGCGTTTAATTACTTTTCCCTTAGAGCAAGCCTTGAGTAATATTCCAGGTAAAATTGAAATACGGAGTTTTTCGCGTTTTGGCTTGTCTTTAGTTACCATTGTTTTTACAGATGAAACAGATGTTTATTGGGCAAGGCAGCAGGTAAGTGAGCGCTTGCAAGCCATAAGTGAGCTTATTCCTGCGGGGGTGGGCGTGCCAGAACTTGGTCCGGTTACCACGGGCTTGGGCGAAATTTACCAATACGTACTGCGCCCCAAGCCGGGCTTTGAACAGCAATATGATGCACAGCAATTGCGTACCATTCAAGATTGGATTGTGAGGCGACAATTACTGGGTGTGCAAGGTGTGGCAGATGTGAGTAGCTTTGGTGGGTTGCTAAAGCAATACCAGGTGGAGGTAAACCCACAACAATTGCAAGCAAATGGCGTAAGTGTGGCCGAGGTGTTTGAAGCCATACAAAACAACAACCAAAATGAAGGTGGCGCCTACATAGAAAAAGGTCCGCAAGTGCTTTTTATTCGCAGCGAAGGTTTGCTCAAAAATATTTCAGAAATAGAACAAATTGTGGTAAAAAGTTTGCCCAATGGTGCTCCTTTGTTTGTAAGAGATTTGGCCAAAGTTACCACGGCTCATGCCACGCGCTACGGTGCTATGGTTTATAATGATGAGTCTGAAGTTGCCGGAGCAGTAGTAATGATGCTGAAAGGAGCTAATAGCAATGAGGTTATTAATTTGGTAAAAGAGCGCATTAAACAAATAGAAACTACGCTGCCAGAGGGTGTTTTAATTGAAGCATTTTTGGATCGAACCAAAATGGTAAACAATGCCATAAGCACCGTACAAACAAATTTAATGGAGGGTGCGCTCATCGTTATTTTTATATTGGTTTTGTTTCTTGGAAATATGCGCGCGGGCCTGCTTGTTGCTTCGGTTATTCCGCTCTCTATGTTATTTGCCGTTTCCATGATGAACCTGTTTGGGGTTAGTGGAAATTTAATGAGTTTGGGTGCGCTAGATTTTGGATTAATAATAGACGGCGCCGTAATAATTGTAGAAGCGGTTATGCATAATTTAACGCATAATAAGCGCTTAGCCTTGGTTCAAATAGAAAAAGAATTGGGCATGGATGCGCAGGTAAAAAATGCGGCCAGTAAAATGATGAATAGTGCGGTTTTTGGGCAACTTATTATCTTAATAGTTTACCTGCCTATCTTAAGTTTATCTGGCATAGAAGGCAAAATGTTTAAACCTATGGCGCAAACCGTTGCCTTCGCATTAATTGGCGCTTTTATTTTGTCTTTAACTTATGTTCCCATGATGAGTGCTTTATTACTCAAAAACATTTCGGCTGAACCAAATTTTGCAGATAAATGGATGGATAAATTGAGCCTCGCTTACGCAAAAATTTTAGCTAAAGTTTTGGACTTTCCGGGGCGTGTTTTAGGTTTTGTAATTGGTTTATTTATCCTTTCTCTGTTAGTATTAAGCACCTTAGGTGGAGAGTTTATTCCAGCGCTGGAAGAGGGTGATTTTGCGTTAGAAACGCGGGTGCTTACCGGAAGTAATTTAAATGTAAGTATTGATGCTGCCAAACAATCTGCTAAGGTTTTATTGGCCAATTTTCCAGAGGTAGAAAAAGTGGTTTCTAAAATTGGTAGTGGCGAAATTCCTACCGATCCTATGCCTATGGAAGCACAAGACTTAATGATTATTTTGAAGGATAAAAGTGAGTGGACAAGCGCAACTAATTTTAACGAA
The DNA here is from genome assembly GCA_945860865.1 of Chitinophaga pinensis. Classification (GTDB taxonomy): domain Bacteria; phylum Bacteroidota; class Bacteroidia; order UKL13-3; family UKL13-3; genus B1. The sequence continues at coordinate 567,206 of CAMARW010000001.1, forward strand.
TTAGCCGAAAAAATGAGCGAGGCTTTAGAAGTAATTCCTGGTGTAACCTATGGCTTTCAATATCCCGTTCAAATGCGTTTTAATGAATTAATGACAGGTGCCAGGCAAGATGTAGTGTGTAAGATTTTTGGCGAAGATTTAGATAGTCTTGCATTTTATGGCAAACGCATGGGCGATTTAGCCCAGCAAATAACTGGAGCCAAGGATGTATTTGTGGAACCCATTGGGGGAATGCCTCAAATTGTTATTCAGTTTAATAGGGATAGATTAGCGCAGTACCAACTTTCTGTTGAGGAAATAAACAACCAAGTGCATACAGCATTTGCAGGTAAAAAAGCAGGTATGGTGTTTGAGGGAGAACGCAGGTTTGATTTAATAGTGCGCATGGCTAAAAGTCAGCGTAAAGAGCTTAGCGATGTGCAAAATTTACTTATTGTTATGCGCAACAAGCAAACTATTCCGCTCCACCAATTGGCGGATGTAAACATCATAGATGGTCCTAACCAGATACAAAGGGAAGATGCCAAAAGGCGCATTGTAATGGGCTTTAATGTGCGTGGTAGAGATGTGCAAAGCATTGTTTCAGATTTAAAGCAAAGGATGCAAGCAGAGGTTAAGTTACCTGCGGGCTATTATGTAACTTATGGAGGCTCTTTCGAAAATTTAGAGGCTGCTAAATCTCGTTTAGCTATTGCGGTGCCGGTTTCTTTGTTGCTTATTTTCTTGCTCTTGTATTTTGCGTTTCATTCTGTTAAACAGGGCATGCTTATTTACTCTGCCATTCCGCTATCAGCTATGGGTGGAATTTTTGCATTGGCCATACGTGGCATGCCTTTTAGTATTTCTGCGGGCATTGGATTTATTGCTCTGTTTGGGGTGGCTGTGCTTAATGGTATTGTGCTTATTGCCGAGTTTAATAGGCAAAAAGAACTGGGCGTATACAGTATTAAAGATTTGGTGCTTACGGGTGCTAGGTTACGTTTAAGACCGGTACTAATGACTGCCGCTGTGGCTTCGCTTGGGTTTTTACCCATGGCTTTAAGCAATGGCGCTGGTGCCGAGGTGCAAAGGCCGCTAGCCACCGTGGTAATTGGTGGTTTGGTTTTGGCTACTTTTTTAACCCTATTTGTGCTGCCCATTTTATATCTGTTGTTTGAAAAAAAGGTTTATGTGCCCAAAGAAAAAATGCTTGGTTTGGTTTTGTTTGCCATGCTCTCAGGAAGTGTTTCATTGCAGGCACAAACACCTATTTCTTTGCAAGCAGCCATAGATACAGCACTGCAAAACAATGAGGGTTTAAGTGCCGAATCGTTTAAAGCTTTAGCGGTAAAAAAAATGCAACAAACAGCTTGGAGTTTACCCAATGCAGAGCTTGTTTATGGTCGCGGACAAATACAATCAAACTACCAAGATGATTCTTGGGAGTTTACCCAAAAACTGGCTTTCCCTGGATTTTATGGTGCACAAAAGAAAGTTTTAAAGGCAGATTATCAAATGGCACAACAAGATTATTCGGCTGCTACATTTTCTATAAAAGCCGCTGTAAGTGAAACATATTACCAGTATTTGCATGCTTTAGAAAAAGAAAGAATCTACCAAAGGATAGAAAAGCAATTGGCGCAGTTGCTAAAACTAGCCGATTTACGTTTGGCCGCAGGCGAAAGTAATATCATAGAAAAATCTGCTGCCGCCCAACAAATGGCAGAGGCATTAAAGCAATTGCAACAAGTAAAATTGGCTAAGCAAATAAGCCTTATTCGGTTTCAAATTTTATTGGGAACTGCGCAAGAATTTGTGCCAGATAGCACCGCCCTGCGTATGCCTTTTGCAGAGCGAATTGCTTTAGATAATAACCCCGTTTTATTAAAGTTTCAAACACAACAAAGTTTAAGCAGAGCCAAGTTAAAAACAGAACGCATGCGCTTTTTGCCAGAGTTACATTTGGGCTATCAAAACATGTCTATAACTGGTGTTGGCAATGATGAGCGTTTTTATCCTAGGAGTAATCGCTTTCAAGCGGTACAAGTGGGCATTGGCATGCCTTTATTTTTGGGTTCAAACCTGGCCAGAAGTAAGGCTTTGGCGTTTGAGTTAAAAGCTAGTGAATTGAGTTTTGCTTATGCACGCAAACAAATTTTACAGCAGCAAGAAAGTATGTTTAAGCAAATAATATCGCTCGATACTTTATGCAAATACTACGAAACAGGTGTTTTATATGAGGCTAATTTGGCGCAAGATGCTGCTTGGCAGCAATACCAACAAGGCGGTATTAACTTTATGGAATGGATGCTGCTGCATAACCAAAGCATACAAACCAATACTACCTATTTAGAGATAGTGCAGCAATACAATCAACTACTTATTCAGTATCAAAATTTTCAAAATTCAAATAAATAAAATGAAACATTTTATCATTTATATAGGCATTGTAAACATCTTTTGGGCCTGCAACCAAGCGCCAACAGCAAAAGAAGAACCCACCCAAGAAGCTTCTACAGAAAGTGTTTCAGAAAGGGTTAGCATAAGCGAAGCGCAATTAAAAAACATGTCGCTCACTTTGGTTCAGGCCAAAGAAGAGGAGATTAAAGAAACTTTTAAGGTAAATGGGGTGATAGATGTGCCACCGCAAAACTTAGTTTCTGTGAGCATGCCTATGGGTGGTTATTTAAAAAACACCAAATTATTGCCCGGCATGCATGTAAACAAAGGAGAGGTTATTGCACTTATGGAAGACGCGGCTTATATAGATTTACAGCAAGATTTTTTAATGGCTAAAGCGCGTTTGCAATTAGTAGAACAAGAATTTAATAGGCAGAAACAGTTAAACCTTTCTAAGGCTAGTAGTGATAAGGTTTTTGAGCAAGCCAAAGAAGCTTTTGATAATGCACAAATAAGTTTTAAAGCTTTGTCTGAAAAGCTGCAATTAATTGGGCTAAACCCAAACAAACTAAACACACAAACCATTGCGCGTACCATTCCTATTTACGCACCAATAAATGGATTTGTAAGTAAGGTAAATGTAAATATTGGCAAGTATGTAAACCCTACAGATATTTTGTTTGAATTGGTAAATCCAGAAGATATTCATTTAAGTTTAAACGTATTTGAAAAGGATATGGAGCAGGTTTATATGGGCATGCAAGTAATGGCTTATACCAATTCGCACCCAAACCGAAAATATGCCTGTGAGGTTATTTTGATTGGAAAAGATATTGGTTCAGACAGAAGTGTAAATATACATTGCCATTTTGAAGAATATGATAAGTTATTGGTACCTGGAACTTACATGAACGCCACCCTTTTTGGTAAACCTAGGAAGGCCATTACTTTGCCCAGCGATGCCATTATACACACGGGCAGCAAACATTATGTTTTTGTAGCAAGGGGTAAAAATGAATTTGAAAAAATAGGGGTTAACATTGGTACAGAGAGCAACCAAAAAACAGAAATTATTCCGCTTACACAAAGTTTAAATTTGCTCAATTTAAACTTTGTGCAGGCAGGTGCTTATACGCTCTGGATGAAACTAAACAATGTAGCAGAGGAAGATTAATAGCCCAATAAGGCTTGTAATGCTTCTTTAAATCTTTCTTTAGGCAAGAAATTTTGTTCTAAATCCATGTTAAAAGGCACGGGAGTATCAAGACTACCAACCCGCTTAACAGGCGCATCTAAGTATTTAAAACAGTGTTCAGAAATATGTGCGGCAATCTCTGCCCCAATGCCTCCGGTAAGGGTATCTTCATGCAAAATAATGGCTTTTCCTGTTTTCTTTACGCTGGTTTCTACGGCCTCTTTATCCCACGGTAAAAGACAACGTAAATCAATAATTTCTGCATCTATATTTTCGGCTTTAACGTAAGCACTTGCCCAATGTACACCTGCACCGTAGGTTATAATACTAACTTCATTTCCGGGTTTAACCAATTTTGCTTTGGTTAGGTCTAGCATATAATAATCATCAAATACTTCCTCTTCTAGTTCTGTGCTTCTGTAAAGAACTTTGTGTTCAAAAAACAACACCGGATTGGGATCGTTAATGGCTGCAATCAACAAACCTTTGGCATCGGATGGGGTAGAAGGGTATACAATTTTTAAGCCAGGCACATGAAAAAACCAGGCTTCGTTGCTCTGCGAGTGAAATGGTCCTGCACCTACACCCGCGCCCGTTGGCATCCGCACAACCACATCTGCTGCTTGCCCCCAGCGGTAATAACTTTTTGCCAAATTATTTACAATTTGGTTGAACCCAACACTTACAAAATCTGCAAATTGCATTTCAACCATCGCTTTCATTCCTTTGATGGCCAATCCGTAACCGGCGCCTAAAATGGCACTTTCGCATAAGGGGGTATTTCTCACTCTGCCTCTTCCAAATTCTTCCAAAAAGCCTTGTGTAATTTTAAATACACCACCGTAATCTGCAATATCTTGTCCCATTAAAACCAAGTTAGGGTGCTTAATCATGGCTTGTTTAAGTCCATCGCTAATGGCATCTACATATCGTTTACTGGTTTTGTTTTCGGTGGCAGGCTTTATAATTACATGTTGTAAATCGTGAAAATTGGCCACTGGATCTGGCACATTTGCCGCTTGGTAAACATCGCTTAATTCGTAGGCTGTATCTGGAATAATATCGGCTTCGTTCTCCACTTCTAAAATACCGGCATCTATCTCTGCTTTTATTTTTTCTTTTATTTCGGTTCGAACCGATTCTGTTAAAATGCCCTCTTCCATGAGGAACATTTCGTAGTTGTTAACTGGGTCTTTTTTGCCCCACATTTCAAACAACTCTTGGGGTACATATTTGGTTCCAGAAGCCTCTTCATGTCCACGCATTCTAAAGGTCATGCATTCTAAAATAACAGGTCTGGGATTATTGCGCATAGAGGTACTAAGGTTTTTAACGGTATCATATACCTCTAAAATATTGTTGCCATCAATTTGGTAGGCTTCCATGCCATAACCCACGCCTTTATCGGTAAAGCTTTTAAACTTAAATTGTTGTTCAGAGGGAGTGCTTAATCCGTAACCATTATTCTCAATTAAAAAGATAACCGGTAAACTCCATACGGCTGCAGTGTTTAATGCCTCATGAAAATCGCCTTCACTAGCGCCGCCATCGCCGCTAAATACCACCGTTATTTTCTTTTCTTCTTTAAGCAAATTTGCCAAGGCAATGCCATCGGCTACCCCCAACATGGCACCCAAGTGCGATATCATGCCCACTATATGAAACTCGTTGGTGCCAAAGTGAAAAGAGCGCTCGCGGCCTTTAGAGAATCCGCTAAACTTACCTTGCCATTGCGCAAATAATTTAGCAAATGGAATTCCTCTGCCGGTAAAAATGCCTAAGTTTCTATGTAAGGGTAAAATATATTCGTCTTGATCCAAGGCTTTTACTACCCCAATGCTAATGGCTTCCTGACCAATACCGCTAAACCATTTACTTACTTTTCCTTGGCGCAATAAGATGAGCATTTTCTCTTCTATCATGCGAGGTTTTATAAGTGCTTCGTAGAGTGATAGGAGAGTTTGGTTGGTATATTGTTTACGATTAAATGATAGCATGGTTTTTAATTGAACTGCAAAAATAACTTTTTTGCTTAGATGTAATTAATATTTTAAGACCAGTTTTAAATGAAAAAACGGCAGATGAAATAAATTTTTATTTATTTTTATTTTAGTCTATTTTTATTCTTTTAATTTATACCATGAAAAAAGTCGTTATTTTTTGCTTGTTTCTAATTTCTCTCAGCTCTTTTACTACTCCTAGCCAGGAAGAATTGAAATGGTATAAATGGAACGATGCTTATCCTTTGGCCCAAAAGCAAGGTAAAATTTTACTCATAGATGCTTACACAGATTGGTGCGGTTGGTGCAAAAAAATGGATAAAGATACTTATAGCAACCCGGAGGTAATTAAGTTAATAAACAAACATTTTATTCCTGTGAAGTTTAATCCTGAGTTGCGCGATTTAACATACGAAATAGATGGACAAACTTTTACCGCCCGCGATTTTTATGCGCAGTTAACTCGTGGAGAAAATACGGGTTTTCCCACCACCTATTTTATAGACCCCAAAAAGAAATCATTATTCATAGACCCCGGCTACCGAAACGCCGAAACCTTTAAGCAAATTCTTGAAAAGGTAATTGCGGATAAATAGGGTTGGTCGATATTCCATTGTCCATAGACCATAGTTTTTGTTCTTTCGAAATTATTTCCGCAATTTCAAGTGCTAAATATCCATTATAAAAACCAAAACACTTAGATAGAACCTGCGATAAAAAAAAAGGCTGCCTCAATTATTGGAGGCAGCCTTTTTTAAATTATTATCCTATGGACTATGGTCTATGGTCCATGGACTATAAACTAGTAACGGTACATTTCCGATTTAAACGGACCTCTAACTTGAACACCGATGTAATCTGCTTGTTCATTTTCTAGGATAGTTAATTTAGCACCAATATGCGCTAAATGCAAGAAAGCAACTTTCTCATCAAGGTGTTTAGGTAATACGTAAACTTTGTTCTCGTAGCTTTCACTGTTAGTCCATAATTCTATTTGAGCCAAAGTTTGGTTGGTAAACGAGTTACTCATAACAAAACTTGGGTGACCCATAGCGCAACCTAAGTTAACTAAACGACCTTCAGCTAATACAATAATGTCGTTTCCTTCAATATTGTAAATATCAACTTGAGGTTTCAAGGTGTTTTTGGTTGAACCATAAGTTCCATTTAACCAAGCCATATCAATTTCATTGTCGAAATGACCGATATTACAAACGATAGATTTATCGCGCATGGCTCTGAAATGACGCTCAGTAATAATTTTTAAATTACCTGTAGCTGTAACAAAAATGTTTGCACGTTGGCAAGCTTCTTCCATGGTTACTACTTCGTATCCGTCCATGGCTGCTTGAAGCGCACAAATTGGATCAATTTCTGTTACTAATACACGAGCACCTGCGCCACGTAAAGATTCAGCAGAACCTTTTCCAACATCACCGTAACCCGCAACAACAGCAACCTTACCAGCCATCATAATATCAGTAGCTCTACGGATAGCATCTACCAAAGATTCTTTACAACCGTATTTGTTATCAAATTTAGATTTAGTAACAGAATCGTTAACGTTGATAGCAGGCATTACCAAAGTGCCTTTTTTCATACGCTCATATAAGCGGTGAACACCAGTAGTTGTTTCTTCAGATAAACCTTTGATGTCTTTAGTTAACTCAGGGTAACGATCAAACACCATATTGGTTAAATCACCACCATCATCTAAAATCATATTTAACGGTTGGCCACCTTCAAAGGCAAATAAGGTTTGCTCAATACACCAATCAAATTCTTCCTCATTCTGACCTTTCCAAGCATAAACCGGAATACCTGCGGCAGCAATAGCAGCAGCAGCATGATCTTGTGTAGAGAAAATATTACATGAACTCCAGGTAACCTCGGCTCCTAAATGTTTCAATGTTTCAATTAGTACTGCGGTTTGGATGGTCATGTGTAAACAACCAGCAACACGAGCACCTTTTAAAGGCTGACTTTCGCCATATTCTGAGCGAAGTGCCATTAAACCTGGCATTTCTGCTTCGGCTAAACGAATTTCATTGCGTCCCCATTCTGCTAGGGTGATGTCTTTTACTTTGTAAGGAAGGGCAGTTTTTGCGTCTGACATATTTATATGTTTAAAAATTTAGTGCAAATCTAAACTTAACTACCTGATAATAAAAATAAAATTTAGTCAAACTTTTGTATTCTTATTATTTTTATAAGGTGTCATTTACAAGTTACTAGGGTGCCTTTAAATCTTCCTTTAGCAATTGACCTAAATTAAATTTATTTTCGTGCCTCAACTGCAGGCTTTATGTCCCAAATAAAAACTATAAAACTCAAAGCATAAAGCTGTAGCATTTAACTAAATATTTAAAAATCAAACCTTAAAACCAGAAATTATGCCATATCCAGAAATGTTAGTTGCTCCAATGAGACAACAATTAGAGAATGTTGGATTCAAATCCTTAATGAATGCATCTGAAGTAGAAACTGCACTCAATAATAAAGTAGGTACTCAGTTAGTAGTATTTAATTCTGTTTGCGGTTGTGCCGCTGGAACCTGTAGACCAGGCGTAATTGATGCCGTAACCAATGGCAGCAAAAAACCTACTGAATTGTTAACTGTTTTCGCAGGACAAGAATCTGACGCAGTTGCAAAAGCGCGTGAATTTACGCTACCATTTCCACCTTCGTCGCCATCTATCGCTTTGTTTAAAGAAGGTAACTTGGTGCACTTCATAGAGCGCCACATGATTGAAGGTCGCAGCGCCGAAATGATTTCCCAAAATCTTCAAGCCGCATTCGACGAATATTGTTAATTCATTTTAGACGGTTACCCAATATTCGGTTAGGTAGGGGAAAGTTGCGATTTTCCCCTACTCCAACACAATCAATTCATCCCCCTTTTGATAGGGCACGTAGGTTATAATTAGTTGAAACATTTCATCGGTAGTTTTCATGCTACCTTCTCTTTCTGCAATTAATTTAGGCGGGTTAAACGGGTTATTGGGGTTACTTGCCCTGTTGTCGAAATCGCCTTCTACAAAAATGGTTGATCCTCTCGGAATCTTTAACATTTTCTTAGGCATGTAAAAGTACTGCCACCTAAAGTCCCAATTATTTATTCTAATTAACCTAATAGTATCCCCACTTGGTTTGATAGCATAGGCCCAAAAACGTTTGCCAATTAAATGCATGTGCGGCACTAAATTTACAATTGAAATATCATTGGGTACAGTAAATTTAATATGAAATGTCTTCATTTCATTGGCTGGAACCACCAAAGTTGGCTCAACGGGAGCTAAACCCAATGTGCCAATCTGAAATTCAGCCACAGGCCGTTTAGGCTCTTTTACCCCATAATAAATTTTGTAGTAAGAAGAGTCAATTTCATCTACTGGGCTCGGACCAAAATGCATGTCGTTTAAATAAAATGCATTTTTTTTACCAACTCTAAACCCACCAATTTCATCTGGGTAAAAACTAAACTGCGCACCAGGAAGATAGTTAGAAACGCTGGGTGTCATGGGCGCATAAGTGCCATCATCATTCAGTAGTCCTAATTCTTTGTGTATGCTTGTGCTTTTAGTTTGGTCTTGGTTCACCATAAATTTACCTGCTTGTAAATTCTTTTTTTTGCTAGCATTAAATTGAATAATATGGGTGTTAACATGGTGCACCAATCGTTTGTTCCCTGGCACAAATTCTATGGCTCTAATGATGGTGTCTTGAGGTAATTCAAAAGGAATTTTCAAAACCATAAATAAATCAGTATTATTTCCCGGAACCTTTATGGGTTTTGGCATTCTTACAATTAAATCGGGTGCCCCATTGCTCCATTTTTTTTCTAATATTTCTGGCTGAACCAATGCAGCCGTATCTCCTGGTAAACTGCCTTCTTCTGCCCAGCGTTTTATTAACTGAATTTGTTCATCTGTTAAATAAGTTTCATTGGCAAAATGCGTGTAGGTTGGGTCTGCTGGCCAGGGTGGCATTAACCTGTTTGCTGTAACATAGGCAATGAGTTTAGCTTTGGAGGCAATATCATCATAACTTATTAGTGAGAAAGGAGCGGCTCCATCTTGATTGTGGCATTTGCTGCAATTTTCGTAAATAATGGGTGCAATATGTTCGGCAAACAAAACAGGTTCATTGGCGCTTGGTAGTTGTGCGGTATTTTGGCATGCCGCAATAACAATAACCAAAAATGCAGTTAAGTACTTTAATTTATGTAACATCCAATGGCCTTGGTTTTATAAGGTTTAACGGATTGACCTTGGTATATGTTTTCTAAAACATTAGCTAGGTCGTGTTCGGTAATAACTTTTCTCTTTTTGCTCAATTCGTAGGCCCAATTATCAATTCTTCCTTGGTAAACTTTCACATTATTGGGGGTAAAAACGGCTACTTCTGGTGTTATACTGGCTTGTATAAAAGTAGCTAATGCTAGTTTGGTATCAAGGTAGAAAGGAATCTCCTCTAATTTGTATTTTTTTCTGAACGCACTTATTTTTTGTTTGCTAAATGTTTTGCCCGGTATAATTATAAAAAAGCTAAAATTTGCTTTTTGGTAAGTTTGAAACAAGTTTCTAATGGTAAGTGTATAGCTTTCGCAGAGGGGGCATTCTGGAGAAAGGAAAAGAATTACAGCCGTTTTATTGCTTGCTTTGGGATCTATCTGATATGCTTTTCCCGCCATTGTTTCAATGGTAATATCAGATAAATTGTTTGTATTTTGGGCTTGAACTAGCCCAATACTGAATAACCATACAATAAAGATTTTCATGTATACAAAGTTATTCTTTTTGATATTAACAAATAAAAAAAGCGGGCTTAGCCCGCTTTTTTTATTTGTTAATATCAAAGGTATTCATGAAGGCTGTGGTGAAATTACCCTTCTTAAAATCTTCGTTTTGCATCAATTTTAATGCTAAGGGAATGGTTGTTTTTAATCCCGGACCCTCAATGATAAACTCTCCTAGGGCTCTTTCCATTTTGATAATGGCTTCATCTCTAGTTTGGGCTGTAACAATCATTTTAGCAATCATACTATCGTAATTACTTGGAATAGTATATCCAGCGTAAATGTGTGTATCAACCCGCACACCATGACCGCCTGGTTTGTGTAGGTAATCTATTCTGCCTGGAGTAGGTCTAAAGTTATTGTTTGGATCTTCTGCGTTTATGCGCACTTCTATAGAATGACGTGATGGGTAATAATTTCTACCACTTATTGGAACACCTGCTGCAATCAAAATTTGTTCCTTAACTAAGTCAAAATTAATTACTTCTTCTGTAACAGGATGCTCCACTTGGATGCGCGTATTCATCTCCATGAAATAAAAATTCCTGTGCTTATCCACTAAAAATTCAATAGTACCTAAACCTTCGTAACCAATGGCTGAGGCTCCTGCAATGGCAGCTTGTCCCATTTTTTCACGTAATTCATCGGTCATAAAAGGAGAAGGACTTTCTTCTACTAATTTTTGGTGTCTTCTTTGAATAGAGCAGTCTCTTTCAGATAGGTGGCAAACTTTTCCGTATTGATCTCCAGCTAACTGAATTTCTATATGACGTGGTTCTTCTACATATTTTTCCATGTAGATACCATCATTTCCAAAGGCCGCTAAAGATTCTTGTTTGGCACTGTCCCAGTGTTTTTCAAATTCTTCATCTGCCCAAATAATGCGCATGCCTCTGCCGCCGCCACCGGCGGTTGCTTTAATAATTACAGGATAGCCAATTACCTTAGCAATTTCTCTTCCCTCTGCGGCATCTTTTAATAATCCATCTGAGCCAGGTATAACGGGAACACCCGCTTTTTTCATCGTATCTTTGGCGTTAGATTTATCTCCCATGGAGTTAATCATTTCTGGACTAGCGCCAATAAATTTGATGCCGTGTTCTCTACAAACTTGAGAGAATTTTGCGTTTTCAGATAAAAAACCGTAGCCAGGGTGAATGGCATCTGCATTGGTTATTTCTGCAGCAGCAATAATATTGTTAATGCTTAAGTACGATTGTGCAGAGGGTGGAGGCCCAATACAAACAGCTTCATCTGCAAACCTTACATGCAAACTTTCTTTATCTGCTGTAGAATAAACTGCAACCGTTTTTATGCCCATTTCACGAGCGGTACGTATTATCCTTAATGCTATTTCGCCTCGGTTGGCAATGAGTATTTTTTTAAACATTTAAAAGCTAATTAATGGAACGTTATGAATAAAACCCTGCCTAGCAGAAACCTATTTAGGTTCAACCAAAAACAAAGGTTGGTCGTACTCAATAGGTGAAGCATTGTCGGCTAAAATTTTAACGATTTTACCAGAAACCTCTGATTCAATTTCGTTGAATAATTTCATAGCTTCTACAATGCACAAAACCTGACCCACTTTTATTTCATCACCAATCTGAACAAAAGCAGGTTTATCTGGCGAAGCAGATTTATAATAAGTACCAATCATTGGAGATTTAATGGTAATTAAGTTGCTTGCAACCTCAGTATGGTGAGATTCCATTTTTTCTGTTGGTGCAGCAGCCACAACTGGCGCTGGTGCCGGTGCTGAGTAAGTTACTGGCGCTGATTGTTGCACAAGTACTGTTTTCTCATCTGTTTTTTTAATGGCCAATTTAAAATCGCCACGTTCTACCTCAACTTCAGAAACTCCTGATTCTGAAACCAGTTTAATAAGTTCTTTTATTTCTTTTAATTCCATAAGAATATCTATTTATAACAATCAAATTTATTCAAAAAAACCAATTGGCAATACCAATATTTAAAATTTTTATAATTTATATTAGTTTGGTGTATCGTAGGCCCATTTAAGATAGATTGCTCCCCAAGTAAATCCACCTCCAAAAGCGGCTAAAACGAGGTTGTCACCTTTTTTTAGTTGTTTTTCCCACTCCCATAAACAAAGTGGCAAAGTACCATTAGTGGTATTACCAAAATGGTCTATATTAATCATTACTTTCTCTTTATCAATACCCATTCTTTCTGCAGTTGCATCTATAATGCGCAAGTTGGCTTGATGTGGAACTAACCAAGCAATATCGTCTGGGGTTAAATGATTGCGTTCCATTATTTGAGCAGAAACATCTGCCATTCCTTTTACTGCAAATTTAAAAACAGATTTACCATCCTGATAAACAAAATGTTCTCTGTTGTCTATTGTTTGGTAAGTTGATGGTTTAAGTGACCCTCCTGCTTTTTGATGCAAGAAGTGTCTTCCTGATCCATCCGATTTTAGAACAGCATCTATAATGCCATTCCCTTCGTAGTTGGGTTCAAGTAAAACAGCCCCGCAACCATCTCCAAAAATAATGCAGGTGTTGCGATCTGTGTAATCTATAATAGACGACATTTTGTCGCCACCTACAACCAAAACTTTCTTATATTTACCAGATTCTATAAAACTACTTGCTGTTTGCAAAGAGAATAAGAAGCCAGAACATGCGGCCATTAAATCGTAAGCAAATGCATTTTTTGCACCAATTTTATCTGCCAAAATACAAGCGGCAGAAGGAAAAATTAAATCAGGGGTTACGGTAGCAAATATAATTAAATCAATTTCTTCAGCATTAATTCCTCTCTTAAGTAGTAAGCCATTCACTGCTTCCACAGCCATATCAGATGTGGCTAAATTAGGGTCTTTTAAAATGCGTCTTTCTTTGATGCCTGTTCTAGATGTAATCCATTCATCACTTGTTTCTACTAATAACTCTAACTCTTTGTTAGTTAATACATCTGGTGGTACATAGCCATGAATGGCAGTAATTGCGGCAGTTATTTTGTTCATTATTGTGCTGTAGGAACTAAATCTTTAAAAGCATTTTGTATAATCTGAATCAAGTTAGAATCTACTACTTGCTTGGCAGAGAATAACATATTTTTAAAAGCTTTTGCATTAGAAATTCCGTGGCCAATAATTACGGGTGCATTAACGCCCATGATAGGTGTTCCACCAAAATTTTCATAGTTAAAACTTTCTAGATAATCATCTTGTATGCCACGCTTACGCAATGCAAAATACATAGATTCAAGAGATTTTAATACTACATTACCCGTAAAGCCATCGCATACTATAACATCAACTTTATCTGAGATTATATCTCTACCTTCAATGTTTCCAATAAAATTAAATTGGTTGGTATCCTCCATTATTTGGTGGGCAGAAATAGTAACTAAATTACCTTTTTCTTTTTCTTCACCAATACTTAATAAGCCTACTTTTGGGTTTGCTACTTTGTGCACGTGCTGTAAAAGCAAAGAGCCTAAAATACCAAACTGGTTTAATACATCTGGTTTGCAATCTGCATTTGCCCCTACATCTAGCAGTAATCCAACCCCACCATGAGCCTTTGGCACCATGGCAGTAACACAAGGACGAATTACGCCTTCGATTGGTTTTACTGAAAACATAGCTCCAACTAGCATTGCTCCCGTATTTCCAGCACTTACAAAAGCACTGATTTCTTTTTTTGCTAAAAGGCCAAAGCCTACGGATATGCTAGAATCTTTCTTTTGCGAAATGGCTTTGGTTGGATGTTCGCTCATGCCAATTACCTCGCTAGTATGAACAAAATCAAAATCCTCTGTGTTTCCACCTTGTTCTAGCAATTGTTGTTTGGCTTGTTCAATATCTCCAATAAGGACAATACGAACATCGCTTCCCATCTCTTGATTAGCAATTATCGCACCCGCAATTGCTTCTTTTGGAGCATAATCGCCCCCCATGATATCAAAACCAATCTTCATTAAGCAGAATTTTTGCTAGTTATGCGGTTTATTAAATGTCTTTTTGCATCTCAGGGAAAGCCAACTTACCTTTGTAGTAACCACCAGCGGTAACACGGTGACGAAGATGTGATTCGCCTGAAGTTGGATCTACAGATACTGTTGGATTAGCTCCTTTGTAATGCGTTCTGCGCTTATCGCGTCTTGCGTTTGAGATTTTGCGTTTTGGATTAGGCATTTGATATGTCTCCTTTTATTTTAATTTAGTAAATCTTTTAATTTATCCCAACGAGGATCAGCTTTTTGAATGCTTTCTTCCTCTTTGGTGTCTTCTTTTTCTTCTATTTCAATCTGCCCCAATCTGTTTAATACATCTTGGTTGCAGGGTTTAGGCTCAGGTAAAACTTCACAGTTTTTCTTTTGAGGAATGGATAACAATAAACTTTCATATAAATATTGCTTCAAATCAAATTCAATTTCTGTTCTAGCAATATATATAATCTCTGTGTCGTCAAAATTATTTGCCTCACTTAATTTCATCATTAAGTTAAACTTTTCGTTCAAGGGCAAATCAATATTTTCAGCACAGGTATCACAATCTACCCTCGCATTTCCTTTAAATACAAACTTAAAATCATACATTGAGTCTGTTTTGTATAGTTTTAAATCTACCTTAACCTTCGCATGCGAAAGGGGAGCAAATTCAAATTCTGCCAACAACTCTTCGTCAAGCATAAATTCAAATTCATTTAAACCCAATACAAGTTTGTTGAATTCAATTAGGTATGCTTTTGTTTTAGTTCCCATTTTAAATAGCTGGCAAATATAAGCATTGCTTATAAAAATCTAAATGTTTTTTGAAAAACAACTGATAATCACAAGGCTAATTTGAAAATTAGTATGGTTTTTAGCAGCTAAATAGCAATAAACTAATTAAAAATCAATTCTGAATCTTTCTCTTTTACCCGGATTTAGTGGCAATGGATTTGCGTTTATTTCAGTAAAATTATTTCTACGGGCCCAAATATCAATTGCCATAAACAAGGCATTGCGCATAGATTGTTCGCTGGCCTCATTTTTTCCGGCAATGGCATAAGCTGTTCCATGATCAGGCGAAGTGCGCACAAAGGGTAATCCCGCTGTTACGTTTACGCCAGAATCAAAAGCAGCATATTTAAATGGCACCAAACCTTGGTCGTGGTACATAGCCAAAATCCCATCAAACTGTTTATATTGGTTCGAACCAAAAAAACCATCTGCTGGGTATGGGCCAAATACAAACATTTGATTTTCGCCTTTCGCTTTTTCTATGGCTGGAATAATAATATCTTTTTCTTCTGAACCTAATAATCCATTATCTCCCGCGTGCGGGTTAAGTCCTAAAACTGCAATTCGGGGTTTAGAAATACCAAAGTCTCGCTGCAAGCTCTGTCTTAATAATCCTATTTTTTTATAAATACCTTCAACACTTAGCTGGGATGCCACATCTTTTACAGGTAAATGTCCGGTTGCCAATGCCAACTTTAAATCATCCGAAGCAAGAACCATTAAATGGTCTGTACCTGCCTGTTGGGCAAGGTATTCTGTATGGCCCACAAAAGGCAATTCGGGTGTATTAACTGTGTTTTTATTTAGGGGAGCTGTAACAATCGCATCAATTTTTCCTGCCAATGCATCTTTAGTTGCCAAGGCAAGCGCTTTAAAGGCGTATTGGCCAGCTAGGGCCGTGGCTTCACCTATTTTTATTTCTGTTTCTTCTTCCCAACAAGTTAAAATATTAGCTTTTTTAGGATTAATTTGGTCGATGTGTTTAATTATATTGAGCTGAAAATCATTTAGATTTAGTACTTTTCTCCAAAATGAAATTATTTTTGGAGAACCATAAACAACTGGTGTGCAATAATTTAATATGCGGTTGTCGTTTAATGTTTTTATTAGTACTTCAACGGCAATACTATTCATATCGCCAATTGTTATGCCTATAATAGGTAATCTGTGTGTCATTTATTTGCTCAATTTTTTAACGAAATTAAATAATAATCTCACGCCTACTGCAGTTCCGTGTTTACCTCTATAACTGTCGGCTACATTTAAATAAGCTGGACCAGCAATGTCGAAATGCATCCATGGATAATTGGTAAACTTCTCTAAAAACTTGCCGGCGGTAATGGCTCCGCCAATTGGGCCACCAATATTTTTCATGTCAGCTAAATCGCTATTGATAAGTTTGGCATAATCCTCCCAAAATGGAAATTCTACCAATCGTTCATGGGTAAGCTTTCCTGTATCTATTAGTGATTTTTTAATTTCTTCACTAGCTGTTCCCATAAAAACAGTTCCGTATGAGCCAATTGCTGCCGCTGCTGCTCCGGTAAGCGTAGCAAAATCTAAAACCAAACTAGGTTCGTATTTTTTAGCGTAGGCGAGGGCATCGCCCAAAAGCATTCTTCCCTCTGCATCTGTATTTAAAACTTCAACCGTTTGCCCATCATACATTTTTACCACATCGCCGGGTGTATAGGCATTTTCTCCAGGTCTGTTATCTGTTGCAGGTATTAGTGCAATAACATAATAGGGTAATTTTGCTTTGGCTATGGCGCATATGGCGGCAGCTACAGCAGCTCCACCTGCCATATCACACTTCATCGTATCCATAGAATTGGGTGTAGGTTTTAAACTCAATCCACCCGTATCATAAACAACACCTTTGCCAACTAAAACCAATGGTTTTTTGTTTTTAGCTAATTTTGGTTTGTATTCTAAAATGGTAAAAGTTGGCGGTGTTTTGCTTCCCTGGTTAACGGATAACAATCCACCCATTTTTAAAGTCTCAATTTGCTTTTTATTCAGTATTTCACAAGCAACCCCAGCATCTGTTGCCATCGACTTCATTTCTTTAGCAAAAACAACTGCTGTTAAATGTGATTGCGGTTCATTTACCCATGTTCTGGCCGTAAATACAGCATCAACTAAAATTTGAAGCGTTTCTAAATCTTTCTTTTGTACACCAATAATTCCAATACTGTTTAAGGTGTTAGTTTGTTTTTTATCTGATTTGTATTTTAAAAACTGGTAATTGCTAAGTGCTAAACCTTCTGCTATTGCTAATGTAAAATTTTCATTTGATGCAGCATGAATACATACGTTTTTATATTGGTGCGCATTCAATGCAGCACAAATCTTATTGCCTAAATTCCTGTAATTTTCTAATTGTTCTGCCTCTGTTTTTTTCTTCCAATCTTCGGTAAACTGAATAAAAGTAAGTTGTGAAAATTGATTGATTAAAATGTAACTTTCTTTGGCTACTTGTTTTTTTGCAACGTAGGCAAGCTCTTCTTTATTTAAATTCCACTGCGATAATTCTTTAGCATTATTAACTAAAATTACTTGAGATTGATCTTTTAGAACTTTGGTTTGCGCATTTATTTTTGTGTTCATAAAATTTAAAATTTATAAGTTAAGCTGCTGTTTTTTTACTAAACAAGCAGCAATATTAACCAATTAAATCCAAATATATAATACAAAAAAGGGTTTTGAAAACCAGAATTGTAATCTAAAAGTCGTTAATTTGTCAATATTTTTCAACCTTTTCAAAAATAATTTTTAAAATGGGTTGATTACTTAAATTTGATTTGTTTTTGAAAAACTGTTTTTGTTCTAAATAAGAATAATGTGTCAATTTTTCAGAAACTATCAATTAAAAACTTAAATTTTATAGATAAAACCTTTCTATTTGCAGAACATGATACAGTTAGTTAGGGCCAAAAAATACCTGGGGCAGCATTTTCTTGTAGACCAGCAAATTGCTTCTCACATTGTGGAAGCACTGGTAAATGTATTTCCAGCAGGAAAAGTAATGGAGGTGGGCCCAGGAATGGGTGTGTTAACTCAGTTTTTATTGCCAGAAAAGCAATTAGAAATTTGGGCAGCAGAGGTTGATGCTGAATCTGTTAGTTTTCTTTTAGCTAATTATTCTAAATTAAGTGAGCGTTTGCTCCAAGAAAGTTTCTTAGAAATTAATCTTAGTAATTTATTCCCCCATGGAGTTTCTATTATTGGTAATTTCCCTTACAACATTTCCTCACAAATTATTTTTCATATTTTAGAGCACAGGGCAAATATTCCTTTTATGGTTGGGATGTTTCAAAAAGAAGTTGCCGAGCGAATTGGTGCTGTTAAAGGAGGAAAGGAATACGGTATTATCTCGGTTATTACCCAAGCTTATTATGACGTAGAATATTTATTTACGGTTCCTGAACATGTTTTTAATCCTCCTCCTAAAGTAAAATCAGGTGTTATTCGTTTAACTCGAAAAGCCATTGGCCTAAACTGTGATGAGATTTTGTTTAGGAAAGTTATAAAAACAGCATTTAATCAAAGAAGGAAAAAACTGAGAAATGCAATATCTACCTTAGGTTTATCGGATGAAGTCTTAGGAGAATTTGCCTCAAAACGCGCAGAGGAATTGTCTGTTGATGATTTTATTGTATTAACAAATTTAGTAGCTAACCAAGGATAATGGAAAAAATTCAAGTAAACAACGCGCTGCTAAAGCAATTTAAGGTATGGTTTCAAGAAGGTAATTTAGCCGATTTGCATAACCAATTGGGGCAAATGTATCCGCAAGATATAGCTGCTGTTATTGATCGTTTGAATACAGAGGAAGCTCGGAAAGTGATGAATGCACTGGATAAAGAAGCGGTAGTAAAAGTATTAGTAGAAACAGAGCAAGAAGCCCGCGAGCAGTTTTTATCGGCCTACTCCTCTTATGAAATTGCCAATGAGTTCATCGAAAAAATGAATAGCGATGATGCGGCATACATACTCAATCATTTTTCCAATAATAAAAAGGAAGAAATTATTGCCAAACTGCATGATATTGAATATGCAAGCAGCCTGCTAGAGCTAATTAGCTATGAAAATGAAACTGCCGGAAGTTTAATGGCACTTGAGTTAGTTAAGGCTTATGAAGATTGGTCTGTTAAAAAATGTATCGAAGAAATTAGAATACAAGCCGAAAATGTGGAGAGCATTTTGGTGGTATATGTAGTTGATGATTTGGAAAGATTGAAGGGTATAATCACACTCAAAAATCTTATTCTGGCCGATCCTAATGAACAGATTCAAAAACTTTTCAATAAAGAGGTAATCTCGGTTTCAACATCTGCCCCAGTTGATGAAGTAGCTAATCTTACAAAAAAATACGATTTAATGGTTTTGCCAGTGGTGGATCCTTTGGGCAGGTTGGTTGGCCGAATTACCATTGATGATGTGGTAGATTTAATTAAAGATGAAGCCGACGAGGATTACCAGCTAATGAGTGGTATTACCGAGGATGTTGACCCAACAGATAAAGTTTGGATTTTGTCTCGCGCTCGTTTGCCATGGCTAATTATTGGTTTATTTGGGGGTATTGCAAGTTCACGTTTTCTGGCTCTTTATGAAGGTCAAATAATGATTCATCCAGAAATGGCTTTTTTTATCCCTATGATTGCGGCTATGGGCGGAAATGTTGGTGTGCAATCTTCCGCCATTGTGGTGCAGGGTATAGCCAACGATACTTTAGGTACTAAAAATATAGGTCAAAAAATATTAAAAGAATTGCGGGTTGCCTTATTAAATGGAATTATTTGTTCTTTACTCATTTTGTTTTACAATTTAGCCTTTCAAGACTCTTATGAACTAGCACTTACCGTAAGTTTTGCCTTATTAACAGTTATTATATTTGCTTCTATTTTTGGTACTTTTATTCCTATGGTTTTAAACCAAATGAAAATAGATCCAGCGTTGGCTACCGGTCCTTTTATAACCACAAGCAATGATTTATTGGGCATTGTTATCTATTTTTCAATTGGTAGGTTACTGTATTAAGTTTTTTAAAATACCCGTGCAACCTTCTATTAATTTTTAATAACTATTGCAATGAATGAAGTTTTAAACCCTGAACCAATTACCTTGAATGTACTCATCGTTGATGATTTACATCCATGCTTAATGGAGGGTTTAAGTAAACATGGCTGCAAAGTTCTTTATTTGCCAGATGCAAATCGGGCAGAAATTTTAGCAGCACTTCCTAATAAAGATGTACTCGTTATTAGAACTAAAACCATAGTAGATAAAGCCTTATTGGATCAGGCCAACGCTTTAAAAATTATAGCAAGGGCAGGGGCAGGTATGGATAATATAGATTTGTTTGAAGCTGAAAAGAGAAACATAACATGCTTTAATGCAGGGGAGGCAAATTCTGATGCGGTAGCAGAACAGAGTCTTGCCATGTTATTAATGCTCTTAAACAATTTATTTAGGGCAAACCAACAAGTAAAAGCAGGAATTTGGCAACGCGAAGCTAATAGAGGCATTGAACTTGCTGGTAAAACGGTGGCTATTATTGGTTATGGAAATACTGGAAGTGCCTTTGCTTCCAAGCTTTCTGCTATGAAAGTTAAAGTGCTTGCTTATGATAAATACCGCTCAAATTTTGGGAATAGTCTGGTGCAAGAATGTACCTGGAAAGAGATATTTGAATTAGCAGATATACTCAGTTTCCATGTTCCTTTAACAAATGAAACAAAATACTATTTTAATAGCTCCTTGCTGAACCAATTTAAAAAAAACATTTTCTTGCTCAATTTGAGTAGGGGAAAAGTGGTCAATACGAAAGATTTATTGCTGGGCTTGAACCAAGGAAAAATTTTGGGTGCTGCATTGGATGTACTCGAAAATGAACAGCTAAATTTATTAAATACGGAAGAAAAAATCTTGTTTGAACAGCTCTGTAAACACGAAAATGTGATTTTAAGTCCGCATATTGGGGGGTGGACTCATGAAAGTTACGTAAAAATTTCACAGGTTTTGCTCGATAAGTTGCTCACTTTTAGCAAAAAATTAACATTAATTTGATTTTGTATCAAATAGATTTTGTTATTTTCAAATTAACTACTTTATTTTACCGCACTTAAAAAAAATTGTTTTGAAATAGTAAACTACACGAAATATGAAGAAAATATACATTTTACTAGCCGTTTTGTTTGGTCTTCAATTTGCACTTCATGCCCAATCTGGCATGGGTACAATTAGGGGAACTGTAAAAGACGCAAAAACTAAGAAAGCATTAGATTTTGTTAGTATCACCATTAAGTTGAATGGGGTAACAAAAGCTACTGCCATGACAGATGATGATGGCGGGTTCGTTATTAAAACCTTACAGCCAGGAGAGTATGATTTATATGCTTCAAATCTTGGTTATAAAAGTACCATTATAAAGGGTATAATCGTTTCGCCAGAAGCAGATCGTTTTGTTCCATTTAATATGGATTTATCTGATGGTAACATTCTTGAAACAGTTACTGTGCAGCATAAAAAGCAATTGGTTGATCCAGGTGGAATAAAGGGTGATGTTAAAACCAATAAAGAAATTCTTGCGCTAGGTACGCGCTCAGTAGAAAAAATTGCTGGAACTGCACTCGGGGTAGAATCTAGAGCTGGTGGCGCTCCAATCTTTCGTGGTTCAAGAGAAGAAGGAACTGCTTATTACATCGATGGTGTGCGTGTACAAGGTGGATCAAGAAATGTACCTGCCAACGCAATTGATCAGATTCAAGTTATTACAGGTGGAACACCTGCCAATTACGGGGATTTTGTGGGTGGTGCGATTAGTATCACAACCAAAGCTCCCACCAAAGATTTTAACAGAGGTTTTGAAATAACATCAGCCACTCCTTTCACTGGTTACTTAGACAATAGTCATTTCAATAACTTCCAAGGTTTTGTCTCTGGTCCTCTAAAAGTTATCAATAAAGGAAGAGCTTCTCAAGAAAGGGTATTATTAGGATTTTTAGTTTCGGGTGCCTTAACCTACGGAAAGAGTTTATCTGCCGTAGATTTATACCAAGTAAAACCAGAGAAATTGAAAGAAATTCACGAAAGGCCGCTTATTGCTGGTCCTGAAAACTCTTTGTACCCAGCAGCAGAATTTTTAACTAAAAACGATCTCCAAAAAGTTGGTGTTCGTCAAAATGTAGGCTCTATTGCGGCAGATTTAAATGGTAATTTTAACTTTCAACCTACCTCTAACATCAATGTTCGTTTAGGTTATTTTGGAAATTATACCCGTGGCACAAATTGGAATTCTTTTCATTCATTGTTAAATCCCGAAAACAATGCGCTCCAAACCAATTATACCATCAGAACATATTTGCAAATGACGCAAACCTTCAAAACTGATGATAAAAACGAGGATGGAACAAAGAAAAAAGTATCTAATATCTCCAATGCTTACTATACTGTTCGTTTGTCTTATGAGCGTGGTTACGGTGAGGTTATGGATGAAAACCACATGCACAATATTTTTAATTATGGCTACATAGGTAAATTTACTACCTACGATGCACGTAACTATGCGCGTGTTATAAAAGGTGTAAATGAAAGACCAGATTCTTTTTTAACAGATAATGGTACTATTTATTTATCAGATTATTACCGTCATGTTGGATACAGAGATACTTTATTTACTTTCAACCAAGACCCAAATATAAATACAGTTAGGGGTAATTTTACCCGTTCCGTATACGATTATTATGGCCAAAGTGTGATGAGAACTGCCGGTAATGTTCGTCAGGTTGGTGGTTTAATTAATGGAGATGGTCCTATTGGTGTTTATTCTAATATGTGGGCAAATGTAGGCGCACAACAAGCCGGATATGCCAAATCCATGAATGAAACCTTTATTTTGAATTTGGAGAGCGGCTTTAGTATTGCTCCAAGAAGTAATCCAAAAGCCAAACATGAAATATTATTGGGTTTAAATGTGGAGCAACAATTTAGAAGAAATTATTCGCTTGGTGCAACCAACCTTTGGACCTTAGCTCGTTTGTATGCCAATAGGCAATTCTCTGGTTTAGATTCATCTTTATATTCTTTATCATTTGATCAAAATGGTGTGTTTAGCGATACCGTTAACTTTAAACGTAAGATTGTTAGTTCGCAGCAAACTAATTTTGATCTTAACTTTAGAAATAGCTTAATTCAAAGAGGCGCGCTGGATCCATTTGGTAACAAAATTGATCAGTTTACCAATATTGACGTAAATTCATTCAGTCCATCAGATTACAAATTGGATATGTTTTCAGCTAATGAATTATTGAATAATGGTAATAGCATTGTTTCTTATTCGGGTTATGATCATTTAGGCAGAGTAGTAAGAAAGCGCCCAAGTTTAAATGATTTCTTAACCGATTCAACGGCTCGTTTATTGCCAGCTTACCAGCCACTATACTTCGCGGCATGGGTTCAAGACAAGTTTGTTTTTAAGGATTTAATTATTCGTGTGGGTGTTCGTTTAGAGCGTTTTGATGCTAACCAGCCTGTATTAAAAGATCCTTATTCTATGGTTCCATTGTATACGGTAGGTGAGGCTAAGAACTTAGGTATTTTAGATGCAGATAATATTCCTTCTAACATGGGAGATAATTTTGTTCCTTATGTAGACAGAGACCCAGGTCAGCAAGATGCAGATATTACTAAAGCCAAATTTGTTGGCTATAGAAATGGAAACAATTGGTTTGATAAAAGTGGTAACCCAATCTCAGATCCGCAAACTATTGCCCGCGAAGGTAAAACAAACCGTAATATGCCTTTATTAGCTGATCCTAAAAATCCTCAGTTACCAACAACGGCCTCATTTACAGATTATGTGCCAGATTTAAAAATATTACCACGTATTTGGTTCTCATTCCCTATCTCAACTACCTCTCAATTCTTTGGTACTTATGATATCTTAACACAAAGACCAAATGCCAATGTGGGTCAGATAGATGATTATTTCTTTTTGCAAAATCGTTTAAGTGGAGGTGCTATCAACAATCCAGATTTAAAGATGGTACAAGTAACCGATTACGAGATTGGATTCCGTCAGCAAATCGGACAAGATGCAGCTTTAGGTATCATTGCATCCTACCGCGAATACAGAAACCAAATTCAACTTTTCCGTTATGTGCAAGCTTGGCCAAATGATTATTCAACTTTTGGTAACTTAGACTTTTCAACTGTAAAAAGTTTGGGATTAGAATATAATATCAGAGAATTAGGAAACGTAACCATTACCGCTAACTACCAATTACAATTTGCAGATGGTACTGGTTCTAATGCTACTTCTAGTGCTGCTTTAATCCAGGTAGGTTTACCAACTTTGCGTACACTTATTCCAATGGATTTTGATACCCGTCATACTTTTAAAGCTATTTTTGATTATCACTACAAAGAAGGAAAAGATTATAATGGACCAATTGTAGATGGTAAAAAGATTTTTGAAAATGCTGGTTTCAACTTTATTTTTACTTCATTCTCTGGAAGACCTTATACACAAGATTTGCAACCAACTCCAGGTGGCGTTCAATCTGGTGTAGTTGTAAGAAGCCCGGTAAAAGGTACTCCAAACGGTGCCAACTTACCTCCACAGTTCAATCTTGATTTAAACGTTGATAAAAACTTTTTATTCAAGAAAAAGAATATCGATGGAAGTTTAACTGTATACAGGTTGCGTGCATTTATTATGGTTCAAAATTTATTGAATACCGCCAATGTAACAAGTGTGTTTCGTTATACAGGTTCTGCCTATGATGATGGTTTCTTAGCCTCACCTGCTTCAAGAGAGCAAAAGGAGACTGCAACCAACCAGCAAGCTTATGTTGACTTATATAATACAAGGATGGTAAATCCAGACAGGTTCGTTTTACCGCGATTAACTCGTTTGGGATTAGCATTATATTTTTAAGTTTAATAAAAATTAAAAAAGAGATTATCATGGAAAAATATTCCTTCAAATTAATGAAAACAGTAGCATTTGCAATTTGCCTTTTTACGATTGCTAGCAATACTTTTGCTAAAGAAAATGTAGGCATGCTTAGAAAAAATGCATCCTCAAGTTTGGGTAAAATGGGAGCAGGTTGTGCTGCTGCAACCCAACAAAAAGATTTGGATCTTAACAATGTTAGAACTACTATTTTAAATGGTGGTGATATGTGGTGGAACTTGCAAAATGCACGTTACGAAATACCACGCGTAGAGCCTGGTCAAACCTCTAAACATTCTTTGTTCTCTGGCGCGTTGTGGATTGGTGGTATTACGCAAGGTAACTTACGTATTGCTGGTCAAACATACCGTCAAAGTGGTAGTGATTATTATCCTGGTGCACTGCAAGTGGATGGTTCTGCTTCTATCTCAGCTGCTCGTTGTAAGTTCTATGACCAAATTTGGAAAGTTACCTTAGAGGAGATTGAAGCATTTAGCGGTGATGAAACGCAATGGAATAATCCTATTGATGGTATAGCTAATTGGCCAGGAAACGGAAATGTTGGCGAGGGTGCTACTGGTGAAGCAGAGTTTTTAGCTCCATTTTTTGATTTTAATAAGGATGGTAAATATGAGCCTTCTAACGGCGATTTTCCTTCTTTTGAACAAAATACGATTAGTAACATTCCGGATATGATGTTGTATTCTATTTACAACGATAAAGGAAATATTCACTCTGAAACGGAAGGTTTACCTATTGGATTAGAATTGCATACGCAAAGTTTTGCATACTCAACCAATGATGAAATTAATAACATGACTTTTTACCGCACTACTATTTACAATAGAAGCACAGAAACAATTGACTCTTGCGTTTTTGGTCAGTGGGTAGATGCAGATTTGGGTAACTATTCTGATGATTATGTAGAGTGTGATGTGAAAAGAAATTTGGGTATTTGTTATAATGGGGATGATAATGACGAAGGTATTCTTGGATATGGTTTAAACCCACCAAGCGTAGGGGTGAATTTCTTTGAAGGTCCTAGAAAAATTGTTGGATCAGATACTACTGAAATTGGCTTAACTAAGTTTATTTATTATAATAATGATGGTTCTGTTACGGGTAATCCATCTCGTCCAGAGCATTATTGGAACTACCTAAATGGTCGTTGGAAAGATGGTTTAAATATTACTTATGGTGGCAATGGTAGAGGTGGTACAGATACTGCTAGCTTTATGTTCCCGGGTAAAACAGACCCTGCTGGAAGGGCAGATTGGACAGAGCGTATTGCAGGTAATACACCTGGTGATAGAAGGTTTTTACAAACTGCTGGTCCTTTTAGCTTATTACCTGGTTCAAGAAACCAAGTAACAGTTGCTGTAGTTTGGGCCCGTGCAACTACTGGTGGTGCCACTGGTTCATTCAATTTATTAAAAGAAGCTTCAGATAAAGCATACGTTTTATATAAAAACAATTTTAATATTGTTGATGGTCCGCGTGTGCCAGATTTAAGTGTAGTAGAATTAGATCGCGAGTTGATATTAAATATCACTAATTATAAGGTAACAGAAGCATACAGCGATTCATCTGCTGGCTTGTGTTCAGCGAAAACTAAATATGCTTTCCAAGGTTACCAGATTTTTCAACTTAGAAAAAATTCAACCCCTAGTGATCTATACAACCAAGACGAAGCGCGTTTAGTTGCTCAGTGTGATGTATTAGATGGAAATGGTTTAATTGTAAACTTAGTAAATGATCCAGATCTTGGTTCAGTTAAGAAAATAATGGTTGTTGGTGAAGATAAAGGTGTTAAACATAGTTTCAGAATCACAAAAGATGCATTCTCTACTTTGTCTGACCCAAGTTTAGTTAACTTCCAAAATTATTACTTTTTATTAGTAGCTTATGCAAGTGCCACCAATTGCTCTGTTGATGCTACCCAATATTTGGCTGGAAGAAGATCGGTAACTTCAGCAGATGGTGCTGGCGGAAGCGGTATCAAAATTTGGGGTGGTATACCTCATAAACCAACGCCAAGAACTCAGGGTACAGTTTTAAATACGAGTTGGGGTGATGGTCCGGAGATTGTAAGAAATGAAGGTGCCGGAAACAGTGGTAATACCTTAATGCTTACCCAAGAAAGTATTGAAAAAGCATTGATAGCTCCTTACTATGTGCCTAGTCCAAAGTACCTGCGTGGAATGGGTCCTGTGGTGGTTAAAGTTATTGATCCTTTTAAAGTGCCAAGTGCTAACTTCGAATTGAGATTAATTGATTCTTCAGGAGCAACCAACAAAAAGGATAGCTTAACTGCTAATCAAACTAAATGGACTTTAACCAACACAACAACCAATCAAGTTTATTTTGCAGAAGCTTCTATCAAAAATAAGAATGAGCAGTTATTTACTGAATTAGGTTTAAGTATTACGGTATTTCAAGTAGTTGGCCCAGGTAATCCTGATAATGCTACAGATGATGCCAATGGATATTTGTCTTCTAGTAAGGTGTATGCTGATCCAAGTAATGAATGGTTGCCAGGTATACCAGATGAGTTAGCTCCATTTGCTCCATTAAATTGGATTAGAGCAGGTAATACTGGAACTCCTGGATTTACTAACCCGTATGAGCATGATTTTGCTGATGGTCCAACTGGAGGTAAGCGTGCTGTAGATCCAAGAAGACAATATAATAAATTAATTGATGGAACTTGGGCTCCTTATGCCTTAGCAGCCAGAGCAATTACTCCGCAACCAACTTATGGTCCGGCTTGGGCAGCTAGTTCAGGAGGATTCTCAACGGATAATATTTTATCTGATCTACGTTCGGTGTTGTTTGTAATTACAGGAGATAAAACCAAATGGACGCGTTGTGTTGTTATTGAAGCAGGTGAAAACACAGCACTAAATATAGGCAATGCTCCTAAAATGACTAGAAGAAAATCGCCATCAGTTGGAAAAGATGGGAAGCCTGATGGTTCTGGAAATGGAATGGGTTGGTTCCCGGGATATGCTGTAAATAAAGAAACAGGTGAACGCTTAAACTTAATGTTTGCGGAAGATTCTTCATTACCTTTAGAAAATGGTACTGATATGATTTGGAATCCTACGTCAACATTACTTACAGGTTCTGTAGGAGGATTGGATTATAAATTTGGAGGTAAACACCACATTTATGTAATGGGTACAAAACCTTTTCGTACCACTTCAACTGGTCCTGTTTTGTATCAAGGTCCGCGTTATGATGAAGGCGTTAGCTATACAGATTTATTTAACAAAATTGAAGCAGGAACAAGTGTAATATTAAACATGCGCTCTTTGTATTCTCAAGCAATGTGGGTAAGTATGACTTTAGTTAATCCTAGAACAGTGCTTGGCGATTTAAATAAAACAGGCGGTATACCTTGTGATGTAACTATTAATTTAGATGTGAAACGTCCTTACGCTGCTCAGGCACCGGTTGATAAGTCGCAAGCTAAAAATGATAGCGTTCCATTCTATACTTTCAGTACAAGTGATTTGGCGCCAATTATTGGCACCAAAGAAGCTGGTCAAACAGCACTCGAAATGGTTTCTATCACACCTAATCCATACTATGCTTATGCTGGCTATGAAGATCCAGGTAATCAATTAGATTCACGTGTTCGCATTATTAATTTGCCTAAGAAATGTGTGGTTTCAATATACACACAAGGTGGCTTCTTAGTTCGTAGAATAAGGAAAGATGATGATACACAAACCTTCTTAGAATGGAATTTGAAAAATGATGCCAATGTGCCAATCTCTAGTGGTGTTTATTTAATACACGTATATGCAGATGGTATTGGAGAGAGAGTAATAAAATGGTTCGGTATTATGCGTCCTGTAGATTTCGATACTTTCTAATCACCTAATTTTTTTAACTAGATAATAATATAAACATGAAGATAGCAGTAATAAAATTTAGTTTGGTTGGGTTGCTTTTCGCCTCTGCAACGGTATTTGGTGGAAATCCAGATCGTTCGGGTGGTGCTGGTGCAACACAACTTAACATTAATCCATATGCAAGGTCTGCTGGTTATGGTGGTGCCAATACAGCTTCGGTAAGAGGAATTGAGTCTTTTAATTTAAATATCGCTGGATTAGCTTATACACAAAATACAGATGTGGCTTTTTCTAGAATGTCTTTTCTGCAAGGAAGTGGTGTAAGCGTTAATAATTTTGGCCTTGCACAAGCGCTAGGTGAAAATGGCGATGGCGGTGTAATTGGTTTGGGATTTTCTTCTTGGGATTTTGGAAGTATTCCTATCACCACCTACGATAATCCTGATGGCACTTTACCAAATTATAGTCCACAAGTGCTCAATATTGGAGCCTCTTATGCCAAAAAGTTTTCAAATAGTATTACAGGAGGTTTCTTGTTACGTTTAATTTCTGAAGGTCTACCAGATGTGCGCGCGCAGGGTGTGGCTTTTGATTTTGGTGTGCAATACCAAACAGCATTAGGAGCAAGAGATGAGAAAAAGAAAATCAAAAAAGAGGATTTTCGTTTAGGGATTTCAATGCGTAATATTGGACCAGATTTAACTTTCCGTGGTTCTGGCTTATCTTTTAGAGCAATCAATTCACAAACAGGAGCCGACCGTAAAGCTTATTTTTCTGCAGATCAATTCAATTTGCCTACTTTGGTTAATATCGGTCTGGGTTATGATATGCGTTTGGATCAAACAAGCGATACTTATTTCCACAGATTAACAGGTTCGTTTAACTTCAACTACAATGCATTCCAATCAAATGTTTATGGCCTTGGAGCTGAATATGCTTATAAAGAGTCTGCTATGTTACGTGTGGCTTATAATGTTACAGGCGACAAGCAACTATTCTCTAAAAATCAAAGTGATCCTCAGTATTTAAATCCTGTTTATGGTTTGTGGGCTGGTGCTACTTTCCAAATGCCAGTTTCTAAAAGTGGAACTACTTTAGCTATTGATTATGGTTATGCGCCAACAAGAATCTTCAATGGTATGCATACCATCGGCATTCGTTTAACTGTTGGAGGTAAAAAAGGATAATAAATTTTACTATATTTGTTTTTTAATAAAGAAACGTTCCGCCAAGTGCGGAACGTTTCTTTTGTTTTTAATACTATAAAAAGGATTGAAATTATGGCTGAAATTAATTTTGTAACAAAAGAAGGCTTAGAAAAATTGCAGACAGAGCTAACAGATTTAAAATATGTGCAACGCCCGTTTATTACCAAGCAAATTGCGGATGCAAGAGATAAAGGGGATTTGAGTGAGAATGCAGAATACCATGCGGCTAAAGAAGATCAAGGTTTATTAGAGGCAAAGATTTCTAAAATGGAAGACCTTATTGCTAAGTCTAGAATTATAGATGAAAGTAAGTTAAATAACACGCAGGTTATGATGTTAACCAAGGTTCGTGTGCTCAATCTAAACACCAAAAAGGAAATTTGGTATATGCTGGTAAATGAAAAAGAAGCGGATTTAAAAACTGGTAAAATCTCTTTTAAATCACCAATAGGTTTGGGGTTAATGAATAAAAAAGTAGATGATATTTGTGAGGTGGTAGTGCCTGCGGGTACCATTAAAATGCAGATTTTAGAAATAACGCTGTAACTTATGGCAAGTGTTTTTTCTAAAATAATTGCTGGGGATATACCTTGTTTTAAAATTGCAGAAAATGAAAACTATTTTGCTTTTCTTGATATCAATCCATTAACCAAAGGTCACACCCTGGTTGTTCCTAAAGTTGAAATAGATTATATTTTTGATTTGAATGACGAAGAATATTTGGGTTTGCATCAATTTGCTAAAAAGATTGCCATAGCTATCAAAAAGAGTATGCCCTGTGAGCGGGTGGGGGTTTGTGTTATGGGAATGGAAGTGCCACATGCACACATACATTTAATTCCTTTTTCTGCCATGCATGAAATGAATTTTGCTAATCAGAAATTGATTTTAAGTAAAGAGGAAATGCAGGCTATTTGCCTCAAAATTAACAATGCCTTTTTAGAAGAGTAACCTAAATTTTCTTCTTTAATTTATCTGGATTCTGATTCACAAAAGCCTCCCAACTAGAGGCTTTTTTCTTGGCTGGTATTTTGGTATTAGGTTTACCCTTATCTAGCATTTGAATGGCATGATTCTGTGTAAAATGACAATAGGCTGCCGCTAAGCCATCTGTGGCATCATAATACTGTTTATCAAAATCAAATTTAAGTTGCTTTTGCAACATTTCTGCTACTTGTTCTTTACTGGCATTACCATTGCCTGTTACCGCTAATTTTATCTTTTTAGGCGCATATTCTACCACCATCAATTCTCTGCTCATAGCAGCTGCAATGGCAACGCCTTGCGCTCTGCCTAATTTGAGCATACTCTGTACGTTTTTGCCAAAAAATGGCGCCTCAATGGCTAATTCATCTGGGTGAAACTCGTCTATTAGGCCAACTGTACGCTCAAAAATTTTTTTTAATTTCAACGCATAATCTGCATACTTATCTAATTTAAGCACTCCTAAAGTTAGCACTTCGGCTTGTTTACCAGTGGTATGGATAATGCCATACCCCATAACGGTAGTTCCGGGGTCTATACCTAAAATGATCCGTTCTTTTAAAGTTTTGTTGCTTATCAAAATCCAATTTGGTTTAGGAGCTTTCTATGCCTTATTTTGTCAAACATAGTTAATCCATTCATTTGTTTCAAATATCTGCATATAAACGTTTCATAAAACTGGCCAAAATATTTTTTTTGCTATTGGTTTCCACGTTTATTATTTACAAATTGTTTTTTGCTTACAAGGTAAATACACTCTTTCAAACATTTGATATGTCAAAAGATGTAGCTTCTTGGGGCTATGTTGTTTTAACTTTTTTTCTATTATTCATCAATTATGGTTTAGAAGCATTTAAATGGAAAAATTTAATAAGCAGGTTTGAACCTATGCTTTTTTCTACCGCTGTTAAAGCTGTTTTATCTGGAACTGCGTTTAATATTATTACTCCTAACCAGATGGGTGATTTTGCTGGTAGGGTTATTCACCTAGAAACCATGAATAAGTGGCGGGGTTCTTTGGTTACTGCTATTGGTCATTTTGCGCAGGTTATTGTTACGCTTTTTTTTGGATTATGCTCATTTGCCTATTTTGGAAAGGCTTATTTTAATTATATTTATTTACTGCCACTTGGCTTTTTGTTGGTGTTTGCAATACTCATCATTTACTTGCGCATGTTTTGGTTTTACCAAAAAATAAAGCATTTGCCTTTCATT
The DNA here is from genome assembly GCA_945860865.1 of Chitinophaga pinensis. Lineage (GTDB taxonomy): Bacteria > Bacteroidota > Bacteroidia > UKL13-3 > UKL13-3 > B1. Next base: position 599,567 of record CAMARW010000001.1, read on the forward strand.
TATAAAATAGAAAAATACGTAGATGTTTTCGCCTATTTTGAGTCCAAACAGTTGCTTCAGATTTTGGCAATTTCGTTTGTAAGGTATCTGGTTTATCTTAGTCAGTATTTTTTATTGTTGCAATTTTTTAAAGTAGATATTGATTTTGTTCCTGCTTTTGCTTGTATTATTGGCACTTTCTGCGTGCAATCTGTAGTGCCCTCTTTTTTGTTGCTCGAAATTGGCTTACGTGGAGCTAGTGCATTGGCTTTCTTTAGTTTGTTAAGCACTAACCATGAAGGTATTTTACTCTCGGCATACAGCTTATGGATAGTGAATATTCTGGTGCCTGCTATTTTTGGTATGTATTTTATTTATAAAGTGAGATCATGAGTGTTTGGGGAATTATTTGTTTAACATTGTCATTAGCGTATGCCAGCTTACTATTAATCTACTTTGTAGCTTGGCTGTTTATTCCCACTCAGAAAAAACCTTTTGGGCTTGAACCTAAGCAGCGATTCAGCATTTTAATTCCTGCTCGAAACGAAGCTCAAAGCATTATTGCTTGTTTAAACGCCATTATTCAGCAAGATTATCCCACAGATTGCTATGAAATAATAGTTATTGATGATTTTTCAACTGATGAAACGGCTGTTTTGGTTCAAACCTTTATGGCAGAAAATAAGTTGTTTCCAATTAAATTGTTACAAGCAGAATTACTTAAAATAAAGGGTAAAAAAGCTTGTATAACTGCTGCTGTTGAGCAAGCGCAATTTGATTTTATTTGTTTAACAGATGCAGATTGCACAAGAGGTAAAGAGTGGTTAAAAGCAATCAATGCCTTGATTCAAAAAAAGGCTACCCAGATGATTTATGGTCCGGTATTTTTTAGCGCCAATAATCTTTTTGAGCAATCACAAACATTAGAGTTTATGGGATTGGTAGGTATTGGCGCTGCTGCCATTCAGTTAAAAAATCCTAATATGTGCAGTGCGGCTAATTTAATTTTTAAGAAATCAGCTTTTTATGAAATAGGGGGATATGCAGGCAATGAAAATATTGCCAGCGGAGATGATGAGTTCTTGTTACACAAGATTTTTAAATTGTATCCCAACGAAGTTTTTTTTATGAAAGATTACCGAGCTATTGTAGAAACCTCTCCCAATGGTTCTATGGAAGAGCTGGCGCAGCAGCGAAGGCGTTGGGTTTCTAAAAGCACCAAATATGATAATAGGTATATTACTGCCATTCTAGTAGGAGCGTATTTTTTTAATTTTTCTATGTTTTGGAATGCCCTAGCTGGTTTTTTTATGCCAGGCTTATGGCTTATTTTTGGACTTCAAATTGGCCTTAAAATTTTGGCAGAAGGATTACTAATATTTGCAGTGTTGCGTTTTTTTAAACAAAGCAAACTCATTTTATTACTGCCATGGGTAGAACCTTTTCATATTTTATATGTATTAATTATCGGTATTTGGGCTAACATACAAACATTTACTTGGAAAGAAAGGAAGTTACAATAATGCATGAATTAGATGAGGTTGAGTTTGACATATTAAACGTTTTATATTTTGTTGAACCTTTTGATAAAATATTAGAGGAAGTTCCTTATGCTGCAAATATTGTGGCAGATTCTCTAAAAAATTTAATACATAAGAAATGGGTAGTTGCCATGAAATGGGATGAAACGGCGCAAGATTACAAGCGCAGTTTTATTTATGATTCAGATAATATGCGCGCTTATTCTTATTTGGCTACTAAAGATGGCTTAATGGTACATAACGGGCATTAAGCGTTATGATAGAGAAGTGCAGGGCTATTGTGCTACAAACTATTCCTTATTCAGAGAATAGCTTAATTTTGAAGTGCTACACAGATAAATATGGTTTGCAGAGTTATATGGTAAATGGTTTACGTGGCAAAAAAGCAGTTGTAAAACCATCGCATTTGCAAACATTAACCTTACTAGAATTAGAGGTTTACCACCAACAAAATAAAAATTTACAGCGAATAAAAGAATTAAGGTGCTTGCCTATTTTGCAAAGTTTGCATTTTAATCCCTATAAAAGAACCGTTGCCATGTTTGTGGCAGAGTTGCTTGGGAAGGTTTTGAGAGAGGAAAACCAAGCAGATGAGCAGCTTTTTTCTTTTTTATTTACTGCGGTGCAAATGGCCGATTTATCTGAAGGTAAATTAGCCAACTATCCAGTTTATTTTATGGTTCATTTGAGTAAGTACTTGGGTTTTTTTCCAAAAGATAACTACACTAATTTGAATGTTTTTTTTAGTTTAAATGAAGGTTTTTTTATTCCTCAAGCACCCCATACGAAAGATTACTGTAATAAGGACACTGCCAAAGAGTTGCACTTTTTGCTCCAACTTAATTTTAAAGATGCGCTCGATGAAAGCCTTTTATTACAGCATAGAAAAACACTTTTGCAAAAGATGCTACGTTATTATCAATTACATTTGCTGTTATTTGGGGAATTAAAATCGCCTCAAATTTTGCACGAAGTTTTTGCTGATTAATTACCTATAACCAATACCTAAAATAATTAATGAAGTTATTTATTGCCATTTACGTAATGTTATTGCTGTGTTTTTTGCCTCAAATAATTTGGGCACAAACGCAGATACAGGATGCTAATATTAAGGGAAATTTGTGGCGATTTGAGAAAGTGCCAAGTAAATTTATAGTCCCAAGAAATGTAGATGTTTGGTTGCCTGAAAACTATAATGGAGATGGTACTGTGAAATACGCGGTATTGTATGTTCATGATGGGCAAAATTTATTTTACCCAGAGGTGTCTTTTAGCAAACAAGAGTGGGGTTTAGATGAAGCCATGGATAGCTTAATGAAATTAGGACAAATTCGAAATACTATAGTGGTTGGAATTTGGAATTCGCCTAGCAGGTTTTTAGAATATACGCCCGATAATAAAATAGTAAAAAAAGATTCCTTGAATAAAAATCAGTTAAAATGGGATCTTAACTCACAATCACTTTCTGATGCTTATTTACAATTCATTTTTGAGGAGTTAAAGCCTCTCATTGATTCGCAATTTGCAACAAAAGCGGATATGCGTAGCACTTTTATGATGGGAGCTGGTTTGGGAGGGCTTATTTCTCTGCACGCAAAGTGTAAATATCCCGATCAACTCAGAGGAATAGCTGGAATAGGGATGCAATGGCCTGCCAGTTACCAAGAAAAACGTGAGGTAGAAATTCAAAATTATATAGATTATTATAGACGGTATTTACCCAATCCTGCTTTGCACAAAATATATTTTGATATAGATGCAAGTATGCGTAATGGCTGGAACATGAGACAACAAGCCTATATGGATGAACATTGTTATGCCAATGGTTATGGCTCTGCCAAAAATTTTATGAGTTTAATTTTTGATGATAACCTAAAACAAGAAGCGGAATGGCGCAAAAGATTGTCCATCCCGCTTCAGTTTTTGCTCAAACTTTAGTTGAATGATTCACCATTCTAATATTTCGTAAGGTTTTCTCTCATTTTACGTGCGCTTTTGGCAGAATAACCAAAATAGATGAGTAGTCCAAATAATAGCCATAACCCAGCACTGATTAGCGTTGGAATGGGTAAGCTAACAATCATAGCACCACAAACTATCATGCCCAAAATAGGAACTAAGGGTACAAAAGGTGTTTTGAATGGTCTTTCAATATTTGGCTCTTTTTTGCGCATGATTATGATACCCAAACAAACCAGAACAAAAGCAAATAAGGTTCCAAAGCTAGTTAGATCACCTGCAACGCTGCCTGGAATAAATGCGGCAAAAGCGCCTACAAATAACAATAAAATCCAATTTGCTTTATAAGGTGTTTTAAATTTAGGATGCAATTCATTAAATGCTTTAGGCAATAAACCATCTTTGCTCATGCTAAAAAATACTCTACTTTGGCCCATCAACATAACTAATATTACAGAAGAGAACCCAGCAAGGATAGCAACTGTTACGCTAGTTCCTAGCCATTCGTACCCTTTCATATAGTTTTGTATTGCATAGGTAACTGAAGCTTCTTTACCTGAAGTTTTGAACTCTTCCCAATTAGCAACGCCTGTAAGCACATGTCCAAATAATACATACAATATGGTGCAAATAATTAAAGAGCCAAGAATACCAATGGGCATATCTCTTTTGGGGTTTTTAGCCTCTTGCGCGGCAGTACTTACTGCATCAAAACCAATAAATGCAAAAAACACAATGGCTGCGCCTCCTAATACTCCGCCCCAGCCATGCTTAAAGAAACCTTCATGACCAATAGTTCCTTCTGGAATCATATAAGGCACATGATTTTCTGGTTTAATAAATTGCCAACCTAATCCAATAAATAACAATACTATGGCAACTTTTATAAAAACAATAACTGCATTAACACTAGCAGATTCTTGCGTTCCTTTTATTAAAAGTAAGGTTAAAGCAAATAAAATAATGAGTGCTGGTGCGTTAATAAACCCTCGTGTTACCTCCACAAAACCTTGCACTTTATCTCCTAGGTGTTCATATATTTCATTGCTTAAAAGAAGTTGGCCATCTTTAACTTGTGGCGCTAAACTGGGATGTAATGCCAATACTTGATCGATGTTTTCTTGGCCAATAACGCGCTTCATGCTTTCGAAAGGGGAGTGGCACCATTCATAAGGTATGATGCCGCCGAGGAGGTTATTTAAATATTCGCTCCAAGCAATGGCAACGGTTGCAGCTCCAAGTGCATATTCCATTATTAATGCCCAGCCAATAATCCAAGCCATGAGTTCACCCATGGTAACATACGAATAGGCATAAGCGCTTCCAGCAATTGGGATCATAGCAGCAAATTCTGCGTAACAAATACCTGCAAAGGCACAGCCAACAGCGGCAATTATAAAACTCATAGATACGGCGGCCCCAGCAGCTTCTGCAGATGCTGCTGCAGTTCTAACAAATAAGCCAGCACCAATAATGGCGCCCACGCCCAAAGCAACTAAGTTTAGCGCAGTTAGCGTACGTTTTAATTGCGAGCCATCGTGGTGACGCAATAAATCTTGAAGGGATTTAGTGTAAAAAAAATTCGACATAAAAACTATATATTTTGGGCAATATATAGAAAAGAATGAGAAAGAGAAAAATGCTTTAAACTAAATTAGTTTCTACTCTACAAAATCTTCTTTTTCGGTCTGGTTTGCTTCAAAATTATTGCAATCTAGCTCCACCGAAAGAGGGTTTTGAGGTGGCGACCATTCATTAACAATAGGTAATAAGTTGGGTACCTTAGTAACTTTTTGCATATAAGTTGCCCAAATGGGCATCGCCATGGCAGAACCAGAACCCAACTCCATGCTTCTAAAATGAATAGACCTGTCTTCCCAACCTACCCAGCATCCCGAAACCAAGTTTGGTGTTATGCCAATAAACCAACCATCACTATAGTTTTGGGTAGTGCCTGTTTTACCACCTACAGCTCCAGGTATTTGATAGAGGTATTTAATTTTTGCAGCAGTACCATTGGTGGTAACTTTCTCAAGCATTTTGCACATAACATAGGCAGTTTGTTCGCTCAATGCTTCTTGTGTAACTGGTAAATTTTCAAATATTACATTGCCATTTTTATCTAAAATACGTGTTAAATAACTAGGTTTAATCCAAACACCTTTATTGGCAAATGTGGAGAATGCTCCAACCATCTCGTAAACCGAAATATCTGCCGTGCCCAAAGCAGATGATGGGTATGGCTCTATCTTTGATTTAACGCCCATTTTTTGAGCTAAATCGATGATATTATTGATGCCACTTTCGCCCAATAATTTTAAAACATTGAGGCAAACTAGGTTCATAGAAAATTGCAAGCCACTAAACATCGTCATTTCTGGCTTGCCATATTTTTCGTCGGCATTACTTGGGTTATAGTCTGGGTAACCGGCAAAACTTACTGGCTTGTTTGGAATGAGCGTACAAGGCGAAAACCCATTGTCTACAGCAACCGTATACACAAATGGCTTAAAGGTAGAACCTACCTGCCTTTTTGCAGTAATGTTTACATGGTCGTATTTAAAATATTTATAATTATGTCCGCCCACCCAAGCTTTTATTTTTCCATTGTTTGGGTCCATACTCATAAATCCGCATTGCATAAAATACTTGTAATATTTGATGCTATCCATAGGGGTCATAATAGTATCAATTTCTCCGCGGGTATAACTAAATACGCGCATTTTAACAGGCGTATTAAATTCTTTGGTAATTTCAGATTCAGTCTTTTTAAGCTCTCTAGCAATTCTATACCTATCACTTCTTTTCATGCCACTTATTAAAACTTCTTTAAATGTTCCCCAAGGGTCTCTGCCTTTCCAGTGGGCATAAAACTTTTTTTGTTGGTCTTTGAGTTGCTCCTCTACCGTTTGTTCTGCAATTTGTTGCATGGTAGTGTTTAGGGTAGTATGTATTTTTAGTCCATCTTTATACAAATTATAACCATTTTCTTCGCACCAGTCTAATAATTCCATGCGCAAGGTTTCTCTAAAGTAGGTGGCTAAACCTTGGTTATGACTCTCTTCTTGAAATTTCAGTTCAACAGGTTCTGCCTTTAAAATGGCACAAGAATCTTGGGTGATAAATCCTGCTTTGGCCATTTGGTTCAGCACAGTATTTCTTCTATTTAACGAGTTAGCCGGATTTCGGATGGGGCTATATAAAGTTGGTGCTTTTAAAACGCCCACTAAAACGGCAGCTTCTTTAGCATTAAGTTCAAAGGGAGTTTTGGCAAAAAAAGTTTTTGCGGCACTTCTTATACCAAAAGAGTTACTGCCAAATTCAACCGTATTAAAATACATCGTGAGTATTTCGTCTTTAGTATAGCGTTGTTCTATGAGGGCGGCTACAATCCATTCTTGCAGTTTGGTTACTGCTTTATCTACTACGCTTCTAAATTTTCTTCTGGGGAATAAATTTTTGGCCAATTGCTGAGAGATAGTACTACCACCTTGCCTATTACCCATTAAGTTATATATAACAATGGTGAAAATACGGCTATTATCTACGCCACTATGCTCATAAAAACGAATGTCTTCGGTGGCAATGAGTGCGTTTATAAGTTGCGGACTTAATTCTTCGAAGCTTGCGTTGCTTCGGTTTTGCAGGTAATACTTGCCTAATTGTACGCCATCTTCTGCGTAAATTTCGCTAGCCAATTGTGTGGTTGGATTCTCTAGTTCTTCAATGGGAGGTAATTGGCCAAACCAGCCCATGGAAATTGCCCAAACAACCGCGGCAAGAATGGTAATGCCTCCAAAGGCACTTATCCAAATCCATTTAAAGAATTTAAAATATGGATTGTTATAAAAGTATTCGCTCAATTTCATTTTTCAGGTTGTAATGTAGCTATTTGTTTTTGATAGAAAGATTCAAATTTCTCAATTTTTTTGTCTTTTAAAACCACTTTAAAGTTTTTGGTTGATATAGCATATTCAATTACTTTTTCTGTAATCTTCAATTTTTTCCCCTTAAAATTAGTTGCTTGTAAGGTTCTAATATATTCTTGAGTGGCGTTTAGATTTTTAAATTCCCTAATGGTAATTACCTGAAACCCTTCGTTACTCATAATAGGATTTACCCTCAAATTTAACTCCGAGGCATAGGCCTCATTAAAAGAATTAAATGCGGTGAGTATTTCATTTAAATCTTGGTCTTTGCCTTTAAATGCAAAAACGTAATAAAAAGGCGACTCTGTTTCAATGTCAAATTCTAGCTCAGTTTTACCCGCATCTGCTCCCAATATTTGTGCTTTTTTCTCGGCTTGGTTCAGTACTTTAATAAATTCATCTGCTTTGGCTGCAACATCTAATCCTTTGTGGGTATTACTTACTTCCGTAAGTGCTTTTAAAAAGGCATCTTTGTTTTGGGTTTTACCAATACAAAATGCGTGCAATAAATCAACCTTTGGCGTTAATGGGTTGCCAGGAAACTGCTTGTCTATTTCAGATTTAAATGCAATTGATTTAAAGTAATCTCCCTCTTGATAAGCTATAAACATATTTTCATAAGCTTGGTTTAAAGCCTTGTTGCTGCTCACTTCTGCCGAGGCTACAACTTTATTTTGCAGCATGAGGCTGTACGGACTTTCAGGATATTTTTGTATCAGTTGATTTTTATTTTCTTCAGCTTCAACATTGTTTTTGAGCTCTAAATTACTTTTGTGTAAATAGTAATAAGCATTTGGTTCGTATTCACTCTCAGGAAATTTGCTTTGCAGAATATCGAAATATTTTTTAGCATCAATTGCACTTTTTAACCGATCAAAATAAATATTACCCAAATTATAAACCGCAAGCAATAAACGCTCATTGGAACGCTTTTTTTGTCCAGCACTTAATGGAACATCCTTTATCCATTTATCCTTGTTTTGGTCGCCAGTAAGGTTATTTACACTTTGGTCTGAACCAATTTCCTTTGGCTCAGCCTCATTTTCTTTATTTGATTTTTGTGCACTACTATCTTTTGTTTCTGGCTCTTCTTCCGCTTTTGGTTTTTCTTTTGCAGCAATGCGCCAATAATCTTCATTGGCCCTTTGGCCCCATTTTTTATTTGAGAAAAAATCAGCTACTCCAGCGTTTAAGAGTGCAGCGTTATAGAAATACCATGAATTATCTCCGCTACCGGGCAAAACAGGGGCTGCAGCGCCAAAGGCATTTTGGTTACTGGCAACACTAGCGTTAAGTTTAGCACGTTTTTTAGCTTCCTTTTCGGCTATTTCTGCCTGTCTTTTGTTCTCAGCAATCCAAGTATCAATTTTACGTGCCAAGGCATCTTTACTCAACACAGCTAGTTTTTGCAATGAGTCTTCTGCTTCATAAACTTGGAGATTTGCAATTAAATCTGAGAGCACAATTTTAGTTTCCTTAATTTGTGCATACCCCGCATCTTTCTCATCCCACACATTTACTGTGCTATCGTAATAGGTTTGCGCATTTTTAAACTCTTTTAATTCAAAATATAATTTAGCTAATTCGTATAAAGTGAGTGATTTTTGGGTTTTATTTTTGGTACTGGCGGCAGATGATTTTTTAAAATTGGTTAGTGCAGTTGAGAAGTTTTTCTGTGCCAAGTTTATTTTACCCAGTTCAAAATATATTTGATCTAAAAAATCAACATTTTTATCATCTCCAGCCATCTTTTTTAAATTGCGCTTTACTTTTTCTACAGAGCGAGGATCGTTAATGTCGTATAATTTTGTTAGGCTAATATTGGCATTAAATGCAAAATCATAAGATGGAACGAGGGAAATTACTTTATTAAAATAATAACTTGCTTCTGCTTTTTTATCTGCTTGTAAACAAAGCTGACCGAGTATATAGTGATACCTAATTTTTTCTTCCTTTTTTAACTTGCCTTTCACGGCTATTTTAAGGTTGTTGATAGCCGATAAGTATTTTTCTTGCTTAATATTTATATCTGCTGCAGTAGCATAAATTAAAGCAATGTCTTTTTTATCAAAATTCTTTTTTGCTAACAACAAACCCATAATAGATTCTGCTTCACCCAGTTTTTTTAATCCCACATAATTTCTGGCAATGTAACAGGTGCTGATATTAGTAAATGGTCCGTTTTTATATTTACCTATTACAAATTGAAAGGTTTCTATAGAGGCAAAATAGTCTTGTTTATAAAAACGGCACTTTCCCATTGCCACATAGGAGTCGTCTGTGTATGAGCCAATGGTATGCATTTGAATGGCTTTAGAGAATTTTTTTATAGCATCGTCGAGCACATTTCCTGATGCTTTGGCAGATTCTGCTGTTCCTAATGGAAATACGTCTAAAATCTTACCAAAATTATTTTGATGTGTATTTTCCATTTGGAGAATGGCCTCCAAAAGCTTTTGCTCTCCATTAAAATAAACATTAAAATGCCCTGTTAGAGTGTGAAATTTTCGGTTCAACCACTTGTCTTTAGTGGGATTACAAGCTAATATTCCCAAAAATGCGATCACCGTAATGGTGAGTATGTATTTGTTTTTATGCAATGCTAAACAGGATTTTTCTATATTTGAAAATTAAAAAGTACAATTTTAACCAAAACTTTTTTATTTAATGTATTAAGTGATGGATCAACAGAAGAAAAAATTAATCCACAAATTAAGATTCAAATATAGGTTAGTAATAATCAATGATGAATCTTTTGAAGAAAAGCTTTCATTTAAATTAACCCCGATGAATGTATTTGTAAGTTTAAGTTCTGCCATTGTATTATTTACGGTGCTTATTGTAACCTTAGTTTTTTACACCCCACTGCGTGAATTTGTTCCAGGATACACGGATACTAAAACCAAACGTAATATTCAGCATTTATTGCATAAAACAGATTCATTAGAAAATGTACTAAAAGATAAAGAATTGTTTTTTGCAAATTATTTGGATATTTTGAACGGTGGAACTGGCATAAATGATAGCGATAATAACAAAAATAGTAAGGTAATTAATTAGAAATTTTTGTCCCCTAAATGTTTTTTTGTTAGATCTTTTTAACTCATTTAATAATTCAACTCTAATTTTTAAATATAATTGACTATATTTGTAATTATACAAAATTTTATTTTACAACACAATGGCAATTTTTAACCCATCCAAAAATAGCTCTTTCAACCCCCAAGAAATTAATATTTTAAATGCCGGAACTAAAATTAACGGCGATCTGTCATCTGAGGGAGATTTGAGAATAGAGGGGAATGTTAAGGGTAACATTGAGGTTAAAACTAAACTTGTTCTTGGTGCGTCTTCACAAGTTTTGGGTAATGTAAAGGCTCAAAACTGCGATATTTCTGGCTTAGTAACGGGCAATATTGAAGTTGCTGATTTATTAAGTATCAAGGCTTCTGCCAAAATACAAGGCGATATTGCTTGTGGTAAATTAGTAATAGAATCAGGAGCTATTTTTAATGGAAAGAGTAGCATGAATGCTGAAATAACTAATAGTTTTGGAGAAATCAGAAATGGTAAATTATCTAAGCCATTAGATACTAAAGCCCCTGTTATTAGTGCAGAAAAAGCCTCTATATAATTCGTTTTTAAAATATACTAATCAGGCTATTCAAATGATTCTGGTTATGGTAGCTGGAACGCTTGGTGGAAAATACGCAGACGAATACTTCAAAACATCTTTTCCCTATCTTACACTAATTGGTGTTTTTTTTTCTGTTTTTGCTGCTCTATATTTAGCATTAAAAGATTTTCTAAAAAAATAATTGTTTGGTTACTTAAAAATCAAACTAAAGAATTACCTTTGCCGCACCATAAAAATAGTAATTCCAAACTATAAATTTTATAAATGTTTGGTATGCAGCATGTTTATGGTTTAAATTATGAATAAACTTCAATTTTTTCCAAGTCTCGCTATACTAACAGGTGTACTGGCTTTGTTTATTCTAGGGTTTCAACACTTACAGTCGCAGGTATCTTTAAGCAATCTGGTATGGGGAGCTTTAATATATTATTTATTGTTGACGGCTTTTACTTACAAAATTTCTTATTCTGGTTTACCTAAAGATAATAAAACATTTATTACCAGAATATATGGAGCCATAGGTATTCGTTTTTTGTTTTCTGTTTTTCCATTATTTATTTATCTCATTTTCTCACCTGAGCGGCAAATATCTTTTGCAATTGTGTATCTTTTCTTGTATTTCTTTTACACAGCTTTTGAAATTTATTTCCTTGTTGTTAACTTGCGCCCCGTTCAAAAGAAATAATCTCAATCATGCACCAAAATAAAAGTAAAATTATCAGTTATTTATTGCCTATTTTTTTGATGGTTGCTTGCCTTTCGTCTAATAGTTTTGCAAATGATACGCACGCTGTTGAAACGCATGAGACTGAAAAAGTGGATGCAGGTAAAATAATTATGGAGCACATTGGAGATGCACATGATTGGCATATCGCAAGTATTGGTCACAGCCATATTTCTATACCACTTCCTATTATTATAAAAGATAACGCTGGATTTAAAATATTTTTATCTTCCAAATTTGATCATGGCCATGCTAACTATGAAGGTTACAAATTAGCTGAGGGAAAGATTGTTGCTGTTAATGCAGATGGTTCAGAAAACCATGAAGCATCGTTCTATGACTTATCTATCACAAAAAACGTAGCTAGTATGTTAATATCGGTTATAATTTTGTGCTGGATTATGTTCTCTGTTGCTAGTTCTTATTCAAAAAACAAGGGTAAAGCGCCAAAAGGATTAGCTAATTTAATTGAAATTGGAGTGTTATTTATTCGCGATGAAATAGCAAAACCCTCTATTGGCCCGAAATACAGTAAATTTTTACCTTATTTACTTACCATTTTCTTTTTCATATTTTTAAATAATTTACTTGGATTAATCCCAATTTTCCCGGGTGGAGCTAATGTTACAGGTAACATTGCTATCACTATGGTATTGGCCTTGTTTACTTTTGTGATAACTTCTATCAATGGTAATAAAACTTATTGGGGACATATATTTTTGCCTCCAGGAGTTCCAAAAGGGCTATGGATCCTATTAATTCCTATAGAAATTATAGGTATGTTAAATAAGCCAATTGTTTTAATGATTCGTTTATTTGCCAACATTACGGCAGGACACATTATTATGTTGGGCTTTTTTAGTTTAATATTCATTTTTGGCGCCATGAGCGAAGGTTTAGGCTTGGGAGTTTCGTTGCTTTCAGTTGCCTTTACTGTATTCATGAATTTTCTAGAATTATTAGTTGCCTTTTTACAAGCATATGTATTTACTTTGCTCTCTGCTTTATACTTTGGTTCGGCAGTAGAAGAGCATCACCATGAAGAACATCATTAATCAATTAAAATAAAAATCAATTAAACATCACAATTATGACACTATTAAACATTATCTTACAAGCTGTAACAGATCCAGGATTCGCTAAAATGGGTGCTGGTATCGGTGCTGGTTTAGCTGCTATTGGCGCAGGTATAGGTATTGGCCGTATCGGTGGTTCTGCTTTAGAATCTATCGCTCGTCAACCAGAAGTTTCTGGCGATATCCGTGCAAACATGATCGTTGCCTCAGCTTTAATCGAGGGCGCAGCATTTTTTGGTATCGTTGTTTGTCTTTTGATCGTATTGTTATAATCAAAATACAGCGCAGAACGTAGCTTAAAGTTACGTTCTGCGTAAATTAGTATTTTCATTATCTCAAATCATTAAATAAAAACACAGCATGGAATTAGTTAAACCCGGTTTAGGGCTAATTTTTTGGATGACCATCACGTTCAGTATCGTGTTGTTCCTTCTATCTAAATTTGCTTGGAAGCCAATCTTAAATTCGATTAGGGAGCGGGAAGACTCTATTAATAATGCCTTAAATGCTGCCGAAGATGCGCGTATGCAAATGAGTGCGTTGCAAGCCGATAATGAAAAGTTGTTGAATCAAGCACGTGCCGAACGCGAGTCGATGTTAAAAGAAGCTCAGGAAATGAAGGATAATATCATTGCCCAAGCCAAAAAAACAGCCGATGAGGAAGGTCAGAAATTAATAGTTAAAGCAAACGCCTCTATAGAATCAGCTAAATTAAAAGCGATAAACGAACTTAAAACGGAAGTTGCTATTCTTACAGTTGATTTAGCCGAAAAAGTTTTGCGCAAGAAAATGGAAGACCGCAGTCAGCAAGAAGCTTTTGTAAACGAAAATTTAAAATCTATTACATTAAATTAAGATGGCTGAACAAAGAGTATCGGGCAGATATGCCAAATCATTAATCGACTTAGCTGTTGAGCAAAATAAGCTCGATTTGATTTATGCCGATATGTTGGTTTTCAATAATACGCTTGGTGCAAATCCTGCCTTAGGCATTTTGTTTAAAAGTCCAATAGTTCAGGGCGAAAAGAAATTAGCAGTGGTTAAACAAATCTTTGCTGCTTCCTTCAATGCCATAACTATTTCTTTTTTAGAATTAGTTATTCGTAAAAAACGTGAATATTACTTACCTGATATAGCCAACGCTTTTATTGGTTTATATAATGATATCAATAAAATTACCTTTGCTAAAGTAACCACTGCGGTGGCCGTAAGCGATACGGTAATTAATGAGGTGAGAGCCTTTATTGAAAATCAAACAGGTAAAAAAGTTGTTTTAGAAACTGCTGTAAACGAAGATATTATCGGAGGTTTGGTAATCCACATGGAAGATAAACTCTACGATGCAAGCATTTCTGGAAAACTTAGAAAAGCAAAACAAGAATTATTAAATACTTACATTTCAAAATAACATTTCATTATGGTAGAAATAAGACCAGATGAGGTATCAGCCATCATAAGAGAGCAATTAAGCAATTTTAAGTCTGAGACCGAACTTGAAGAAGTGGGAACCGTACTCCAAGTGGGTGATGGTATCGCACGTATCTACGGATTAACCAAAGTTCAGTCGGGAGAGCTGATTGAATTTGCGAATGGCGTACAAGGCATCGTATTGAACCTTGAAGAAGATAACGTTGGAGCCGTATTATTGGGTTCATCCGATTCAATTATCGAGGGCGATACCGTGAAACGTACAGGTCGCATCGCTTCTATTAAGGTAGGAGAGGGCATGATGGGTCGTGTGGTAAATACTTTGGGCCAGCCAATAGATGGAAAAGGACCAATTTCGGGCGAATTGTATGAGATGCCTTTGGAGCGTAAAGCACCAGGCGTAATCTACCGCGAACCCGTTAAAGAACCACTTCAAACAGGTATCAAAGCTATTGATGCAATGATTCCTATTGGTCGTGGCCAACGCGAATTGGTTATTGGTGATCGTCAAACGGGTAAAACAGCTGTTTGTATTGATGCCATTATCAATCAAAAAGAATTTTATGATGCTGGGCAACCAGTATTTTGTATTTATGTAGCTTGCGGACAAAAAGCTTCAACGGTTGCTCAGGTGGTAAAAACTTTAGAAGAGCGCGGTGCAATGCCTTATACGGTTATTGTTTCTGCTACATCTTCTGATCCTGCTCCTATGCAATTCTTTGCTCCTATGGCAGGTGCTGCAATAGGTGAGTTTATTCGTGATACGGGTAGACCAGCTTTAGTTGTTTATGATGATTTATCTAAACAAGCTGTAGCTTATCGCGAGGTGTCTTTATTGTTACGTCGCCCGCCAGGCCGCGAGGCTTACCCTGGAGACGTATTTTATTTGCATAGCCGTTTGTTAGAAAGGTCTGCAAAGATCAACGGAACAGATAGCATTGCACAACAAATGAATGATTTGCCTGCTTCTATTAAGCATTTAGTAAAAGGTGGAGGTTCTTTAACTGCTCTTCCTATTATTGAAACACAAGCAGGCGACGTTTCAGCATATATTCCAACGAATGTAATTTCTATTACAGATGGTCAAATTTTCTTGGAAGCTAACTTATTTAACTCAGGTATTCGTCCGGCAATTAACGTAGGTATTTCTGTATCTCGTGTGGGTGGTAACGCTCAAATTAAATCGATGAAGAAAGTTGCTGGTACGCTTAAATTAGACCAAGCACAATACCGCGAATTGGAAGCATTCTCAAAATTTGGTTCAGACCTAGATGCTGCTACCAAATCTGTGTTAGCTAAAGGTGCACGTAATGTGGAAATTTTGAAACAAGGTCAGTTTTCTCCTTTACGTGTTGAACAACAAACCGCTATTATCTATTTAGGAACTAAAGGTTTATTAACCGCAGTACCTGTAAATAAAGTGCGTGAGTTTGAAGCTGAATACTTAAACTTTTTGGAAAACAAACACAAATCAGTGTTGGATGCCATTAAGAAAGGTGGAATTGGCGAGGATGTAACCAGCGTATTAGAAGCAGTTGCAAAAGATTTAAGCGCTAAATATAACGCGTAATTAAAGGCAGTTTAAACTAAAAAATGGCTAATTTAAAAGAAGTTCGTATTCGTATTGCCTCGGTAAACTCAACACAGCAAATTACCAAAGCTATGAAGCTGGTAAGTGCTACTAAGTTAAGAAGAGCGCAAAATGCTATTCAGCAAATGAGGCCTTATGCCCTTAAATTGAATGGTATTTTGGCCAACCTAGCAGACTCCATGGATGTTGAATCGTTGAAAGTTTATTTTAATCAACGTCCAATAAAAAAAGTTTTATTAGTTGTAATCACTTCCGATAGAGGTTTGTGTGGTGGGTTTAATGCCAATGTTATTAAGTTAGCAAATAGGTTAATAAAAGATGATTTTGCAGGTAAACAAATTAGTATTTTGCCAGTTGGTAAAAAGGCCTTCGAGTTTTTTACCAAAACAAATGCGAATATTATCCCAACTTTTAAAGATACTTATCAGAATTTAAATGCAGATACCGGCTTTGAAATTGGTGAATACGTTTTGAACCAATTCAAATTAGGTTCATTTGACAAGGTTGAAATTGTGTACAATCAATTTAAAAATGCAGCTACTCAAGTATTGGTAAATGAAGCTTTCTTGCCTATTGCTCCTCAAAATATGAGTGGCAAAGCAGCTAAAGCTGATTTTATTTTTGAACCTAATAAAGCTGAAATTTTGGAAGCTTTAATACCAAGGATTTTAAAAACTCAAGTTTACAAAGCATTGCTAGATTCTTTTGCCTCGGAACATGGTGCCCGAATGATTGCAATGGATAAGGCAACTGATAATGCTGGAGAATTAATAAAATCCTTGAAATTAGAATACAACCGCGCTAGACAAAGTGCCATCACCACAGAAATCTCTGAAATTGTTGGCGGTGCTGCAGCTTTAAGCGGAACCTAATACTTTTATTGAAAAATTTGAAAAGCCGAGCTACGTTTGTAACTCGGCTTTTTTTTTAGTTGTTCCCAGATTTTAGATGTTAAAAATGATTGAATAAAACTATTTTTGTCTGATAAATTTTTTGAAAATGTCTAAAGCAGAAATACACACAGCAAAAGGAGTTATGAAGATCGAATTCTTTGATAAAGATGCTCCAAACGCCGTTGCCAATTTTTTAAAATTAGCCAAAAGTGGCTTCTATGATGGCGTTACTTTTCATAGGGTAATACCAGATTTCGTTATTCAAGGTGGCGACCCAACCGGATCGGGTGCAGGTGGACCAGGTTACAAGATTGATTGTGAATTAACGGGCGAAAATCAATATCATGATAGAGGTGTGCTTTCTATGGCACACGCTGGCAGAAATACAGGTGGTTCTCAGTTTTTTGTTTGCCATAGCCGTAACAACACCGCGCATTTAGATCGTAATCACACTTGTTTTGGTAAAGTTTATGAAGGTTTAGAAGTGATTGATGCTATTCGCCAAGGCGATGTAATGACCAAAGTTATTGTTGTTGAATAGCAGTTCTACAAGCTCACCAAAACTATGTCTTTTGTTTGTTTGCTTATGTAAACTGCTTAATAAGTTTAATCTTAAGTGAAACTTGTTGTGGTGAGCTTGTAGATCGCTTGTTTTTTTGTTAAAAACATGATATAATTATCAGATATTTGTTCAAAATTTAATTCATGCTATCATTACAATTTATTCGCGAAAATACTGAAGAAGCCAAGATTAGGATTAGTAAGAGAAATCCTAAATTTGTTGAAACAATTGATACTGTTTTAGCAATCGACGAGGAAAATAGAAAGGCTAAATCTGAGATGGAAAAAAACCAATCAGAGGCAAATTCCATTGCGAAGAAGATTGGCGAGTTAATGAAAAGCGGACAAAAAGCGGAGGCAGAAGATTTAAAATTGCAAACGGCTGCGCTTAAAGAAAAGGGTAAAATACTTGAAGAGCGTTCTAAACAATTGGAGCAAGATCTTTTTGATGTTTTAGTTACTATTCCAAATACTCCGCATGAATCTGTGCCAGTTGGACAAACAGCTGAAGATAACTATACCGTTTTTCAGCACGGCGAAATACCCAAATTGCACGAAGGCGCGCTGCCTCATTGGGATCTAATTAAACAATATGATTTAATTGATTTTGAATTAGGGTCCAAAATAAGTGGTGCTGGGTTTCCAGTTTATAAAGGTAAGGGGGCAAGATTGCAGCGTGCCATGATTAATTTCTTTTTGGATCAGGCCGTAGCCGCTGGATTTATAGAAATACAACCGCCTTTATTGGTGAATGCCGATAGTGGTTTTGGTACCGGGCAATTACCCGATAAAGAAGGTCAAATGTACCATGCCACCGCCGATGATTTGTATTTAATTCCTACGGCCGAAGTTCCAATTACCAATATTTACCGTGATGTAATTATAAAAGAAGAAGACTTGCCTATTAAAAATGTGGGTTATACGCCATGTTTTAGAAGAGAAGCAGGTGCTTGGGGTGCGCATGTTCGCGGCCTAAACCGATTACATCAATTTGATAAAGTAGAGATAGTTCAAATTGCACACCCAGATCAATCTTATGCATTATTAGATGAGATGGTTATCCATGTTAAAGGTTTATTGGAACAGTTAGAATTACCTTATCGTATCCTTCATTTATGTGGTGGCGACATGGGTTTTACTTCCGCACTTACCTATGATTTTGAAACTTATAGCACTGCGCAAGGTAGATGGTTAGAAGTTAGTTCTACTTCCAATTTTGAAAGCTTCCAGGCCAATAGATTAAAATGTAGGTTCAAGAATAAAGAGGGCAAAAACCAATTGGTACATACCTTAAATGGCAGTGCATTAGCCTTGCCAAGAATACTAGCTACCCTATTAGAAAACAACCAAACACCAGAGGGTATTCGCATTCCGAAAGTTTTAGTGCCGTATTGTGGGTTTGAGATGATTTAGTCCATAGTCCATGGACCTTAGCTAGAAGTGGTCTATGGACTCTTCCCTAACAACCTTAGACTCTTCCTCCTCACTCACAGCTTTTTGAAGTAGTAGAATAATTACAAATCCTATGCTAATGGCAGTATCGGCGATGTTAAATACCGGGCGAAAAAATTCGAATTCCTCCCCAGCCCAAAAAGGAAAGTTTTCTGGGAGGGTAGTTTGTATAAGTGGGAAGTAAAGCATGTCTACCACACGACCATGAAACCAAGAATCGTAACCAAAATATACCCCGTAAAAAACACTATCGATGATGTTTCCTAGTGCACCAGATACAATGAGCACCCAACCATAAATGTACATGGGTTTGGTATTTTTCTTAATCATTGTATGAATGTAATAAGCAATTACCGAAACAAATATGATTCTAAATAAAGTTAAAAATACTTTGCCAGTTTTGCCCCCGAACTCTAATCCAAAAGCCATTCCATAATTTTCTGTAAAGTGCAACTTAAACCAATTACCTATTACGGAAACTTCCTCCCCTAAATAAAAATGATTTTTAATATAAAATTTAAAGTATTGGTCTGCTGCTAAAATTACCAGTAATAGCAATATGGGTAACGAGTATTTTTTTAAGGTCATATATTTAATTTCTTTTGCAAAAGTAGAATTTGATTGCTGCTTAACAAGCAAAATTATTAGCAAGGTTTGCATAAAAAAAACCTTCGTTGGTGCAACGAAGGTTTTTTATGTATAAATTTTTATTTGTACTGTTGAAGCTTAGCTTCCATACTCAAAGTGGTATGTGGTACAGCACGCAGGCGTTCTTTAGAGATTAACTTGCCTGTTACTTTACAAATACCATAGGTTTTGTTTTCTATACGAATAAGCGCGTTCTCTAGGTTTTCTATAAATTTGCGTTGGCGGGCAGCTAGCTGACTTAAATATTCTTTTTCGGAAGTTGAAGCGCCATCCTCTAATTTGTTATAAGAACCATCTGTTTCGTTGCCGCCGTTTATTCCTGGGTTCGACATTTGGTTCAACAAATTGTTTAGCTCTTCTTTGGCAACGGTAAGTTTTCTGTTGATTAGTTCTTTAAATTCTTTCAAATCGTCGTCACTATATCGCTTGCTGTCTTTTTGAATTGGAGGCAACTCATCATGTCTTTCTTCAAAAACTGGTGTTTTGGTTACTACTAGTTTAGTTTTAACATCTTTTCCAGTTTTTTTGATAATAGGTTTAATTGTTTTAACTGGCTTGTTTTTAGCAACAACTTTTTTAGCTACTACCTTTTTAACCGCTGCTTTTTTAGCAACTGTTTTAGCAGGAGCTGATTTCTTAGCTACCACTTTTTTTACTACTGCTTTTTTAGCAACTGTTTTAGCAGGAGCTGCTTTCTTAGCTATTACTTTTTTTACTGCTGCTTTTTTAGCAATTGTTTTAGCAGGAGCAGCTTTCTTAGCTACTACTTTGCTTGGCATTGCTTTTTTGCTGATAGGTTTACTAACTTTTTTAACAATGACTTTGACTGCTTTTTTTGGCGCAACTTTTTTAACTACTACCTGCGCTTTTTTAACAGGTTTTGTTGCACTTTTTTTAGCTACCACTTTTTTAATTGTTTTGGATGCAACAACTTTTATAGCCTTTTTAGGAGCTACTTTTTTGGGTACAGGCTTAATTGCTTTTTTTACTACTACTTTTTTTACAGCAACCTTTTTGGTTGCCACTTTTTTAGTAGCAGTTTTTACTGCTGCCTTTTTTACTGCGGTTTTTGTAACTTTTTTAGCCATGGCCTAATTAAATTTTTCGATTTCAACCTTTATCGAAATTTCGTCAATTACCAATTCTGTTTCTTCATTTAGTTCTGTTACCAATTGAATGTCGTTTGCCAAAATTTCGCTGCAAATATAGCTTTTGAATTGATTAATAGCACTTTTAATGTGCGGAACCTCAATTATTTTTAAATGAATTTTATCTGTAAGGTCAAAATCTCGCTCTTTTCGCAGGTTTTGAATCTTACTAATTATTTCTCTAGCGATGCCTTCTGCCACCAAATCTTCACTTAAAAGAACATCTAAGGCAACCGTAAGTGGTCCATCGTAGGCAACTTTATAACCTGTAATCTCTTTGGAAACAATTTCTACATCTGCCAATTCAATATCTAAAGTTGCATCATCTACTGATAATGTGAGTTTGCCTGTTTGCTCCAATTGGCTAATTTGAGATTGATTAAAAGCAGTAATCATTTCAGCCACTACTTTCATTTTCGACCCCACTTTTTTGCCTAAAGTTTTAAAGTTAGGTTTAATAGCCTTGTCTATAGCCTCAATAAATTGCAACTCTTTTACATTAACCTCGGCCAATATTAAGTCTTTTACTTTCTCAATTTCTTGTTTAATACTTGGATCAACCACAGGTATTAAAATGCGTTGTAAAGGCTGACGAACTTTTATATTTTCTTTTTTACGTATAGATAATACCAAAGAAGATATTACCTGAGCATATTCCATTTGCTTTTCTAAGTCTTTGTTTATAAAAGCTAAATTGGCTTTAGGGAAATCGCTTAAGTGTACAGATTTTGCCTTGTTTTTGCCACTTACCGCATTCAAATCTTGGAATAATTGGTCGGCATAAAATGGTGCAAACGGACTCATTAACTGAGCTATGGTTTCTAAACAAGTGTATAAGGTTTGGTAAGCGGCCATTTTATCTTTGCTGTATTCGCCTTTCCAAAATCTTCTTCTACATAAACGTACATACCAATTACTTAAATTCTCTCCAACAAAATCTTGAATGGCTCTGGCAGCTGGTGTTGGATCGTAATCGTTCATTTGTTGCTCTACTTTTATCACTAAAGTGTTCAACAAGCTCAAAATCCACTGGTCTATTTCTGGTCTTTCGGCCAAGGGCACGTCTGGTTCAGCGTAATTAAAACCATCTAAATTGGCATATAAAGCAAAGAAATTATAAGTGTTGTAGAGGGTTCCAAATAATTTACGCTGACATTCAGCCACGCCTTCCAAGTCAAATTTTAGATTATCCCAAGGATCGCTATTGCTCAATAAATACCAGCGGGTGGCATCGGCACCAAATTGGTCAATGGTTTTAAATGGGTCTACCACATTTCCCAAACGCTTACTCATTTTGTTGCCAAATTTATCTAGCACTAGGCCGTTGGCAATTACATTTTTGTAGCTAATGCTATCGAACAAAAGCACAGATAAGGCATGTAAAGTAAAGAACCAACCACGTGTTTGATCTACGCCCTCAGCAATAAAATCGGCCGGAAAATTATTTTTAAAAACCTCTTCATTTTCAAAAGGCCAATGCCATTGGGCATAAGGCATGGCGCCGCTATCAAACCAAACATCTATTAGATCTGCCTCACGCTGCATTTTTTCTCCTTTCGAAGAAACCAAAATTACATGGTCTACATAAGGCTTATGAAGGTCTTTAATTTCAAAACCGGCTTCCATAAAACCGGCATCAATGGCTTTCTTTATTTCACTTTCTAATTCTTGAATAGAACCAATACATATTTCTTCGCTGCCATCTGCGGTTCTCCAAATAGGTAGCGGCGTGCCCCAATATCTTGAACGCGAGAGGTTCCAATCTACCAAGTTTTCTAACCAATTACCAAAGCGCCCGGTCCCTGTATGCTCGGGTTTCCAGTTTATGGTTTTGTTAAGTTCTACCAATCGTTCTTTAACGGCAGTAGTTTTAATAAACCAACTTTCTAGCGGATAATATAAAATGGGTTTATCTGTGCGCCAACAATGCGGGTATGTATGCTCGTATTTTTCAATTTTAAAGGCTTTATTTTCTATTTTAAGCTTTAAAGCAATGAGTTCATCTACGCTTAAATATTTCTCTAACTTTGGAATAATGCCTGCTAATCTTTCTTGCTGAATACTTAATTCTATGGCTTTTTCTTCTTCAGTTAAATAGGCTTCTTTAACAAACCTTCCGTTTAATGGAAAGATAGAATCTATTACTTCTTCAACAAATTTTCCGCGTTTATCTACCAAAGTTAGAGAGCCAATACCATTTTGTTTGGCCACTCTAAAGTCATCTGCGCCAAAGCTGGGTGCTATGTGCACAATTCCCGTACCGTCTGATGTGGTTACAAAATCACCACCAATTACCTTAAAAGCATCGCCATTATCTGGCTGCACAAAAGGCATTAATTGCTGGTATTTTAAACCTATTAATTCTTTTCCGGTATAACTTTTTAAAACAGCAAAGGGTATTTTTTTATCACCTGCTTTGTATTCGTCTAGGTTCAGGCCAGCATTGCTTTCTGGGAAATATTTACCCATTAAATCTTCTGCCAAAACCACATGTATAGGCAAAAAGGTATATGGGTTGTAGGTCTGAACCAAAACATATTTTATCTTTTCTCCTACTGCTAGTGCCGTATTAGATGGTAAAGTCCATGGAGTGGTTGTCCACGCTAAAAAATAAACCTTTTCACTAGTTAGGTCAAAGAAGCTACTATCGGTGCATTCAAATTGGGCAACTAAGGTATTGTCTTTAACATCTTTGTATGTGCCAGGTTGGTTTAGCTCATGGCTACTTAAACCTGTTCCGGCAGCGGGTGAGTAAGGTTGTATGGTATGTCCTTTGTAGAGATATCCTTTGTCGTATAGTTTTTTGAGTATATTCCAAAGGCTTTCAATATAATTGGTTTCATAGGTAATGTAAGGGTCTGAGAGATCTACCCAATAGCCCATTCTATCCGTGAGTTTATCCCAGATATCGGTGTATTTCATTACATCTTTTTTGCAGGCTTCGTTGTATTCTGCTACGCTTATTTTTTTGCCTATATCTTCTTTGGTAATGCCTAGGGTTTTTTCAACTTGCAGTTCTACGGGTAAACCGTGTGTATCCCAACCGGCTTTTCGTTTTACTTGAAAGCCTTGAAGCGTATTGTATCTGCAGAAAATATCTTTAACAGCCCTCGCCATTACGTGGTGTATGCCGGGCATGCCGTTGGCGCTTGGCGGACCTTCATAAAAAACATACGAAGGGGCGCCCTCGCGGGCGCTGATGCTTTCTTCGAATACTTTATGTTTTTTCCAGCTGGCCAAAACGGCTTCTTCGAAGGCAGGAAAATCTAATTTTTTATATTCTTTATACTTATTCATCGCTATAACAATTTGGTTCAGACCTAACTAGTCTGGATTTAAAAAGTGAGCGAAAATAGGGAAAGTAGGAGAGAATTGAAAGCAGATAAGGTTCAGGATAAATTTATTATTCCTCTTCAATATCATCTGGTTCAATTTCTACCAGGGTGGTGCCTAATTCTTTTTTATTATTGATGTTTTTCTCGAGTGAAAGCAGCAATGAAGGAAGTAATAATAGATTCATGAGCATGCCAAAAACAAGTGAAATGGAGGTTAAAATGCCCAAGGCAACGGTGCCTCCAAAGTTAGATGCAGCAAAAATAATAAAGCCGCCAAACAAGGCAATGGCAGTGTAAATAATGCTTGGACCAGCCTCTAGCAAACTCTCAGGAATGGCTAAGCGCATATCCCAGTTGTGTTTTTTGAGTGAGTGGCGGTACTTGGCCAAATAATGGATGGTAAAATCTACCACAATTCCATAGGCAATGCTGTAAATAATAATGGTGGAGGGTTTTAGACGAATGTCGAAAAAACCCATGATGCCAAATGTCATAATCAATGGAATGATATTTGGAACCAGCGAAATGAGAACCATTTTCCAACTAAAAAACAAAAATGCCATCATTACAGAAATAATTATCAATGCCAGTACCATGCTTTGTAATAAATTATCTATAAGATAATCATTGCCTTTTAAGAATATGGCGCTGGTGCCAGTTATTAAAACGTTGTATTGATCTTTAGGGAAAATAGAATCAACTTTATTTTGTACTTGCTTGGTTAGTCGCTTCATTTCCATCGACCCAATATCTGCCATTTGCACACTTACCCTAGCCGTTCTAAAATCTTTATCAATCATAGAACTCAGGATATTGTTTTTACCATCTCCTTTAGGCAAATAATTTACCATTTCTGAAATATCAACCACGCTTGGTACAATGTAATATCGCTCGTCGCCTTGGTGCATGCCTTGGTTGGCAAACTTTATAAAATCTACTACAGAAGTTGGTTTAGAGAGTTCTGGGAACTGAGCCAGTTCTTTTTGTAAGCGATTTATTTTTTGCAGGGTGGCATAATCTTTCATGCCATCTTTTTTCTTGGTATCAATTTTTATTTCAAAAGGCAATACACCTTTGAGGTGTGTTTCAAAAAACTTTAAATCAACATAAACGGGGTCGTCTGCTGGTAAATCATCTACCATATAGCCTACGTTTCTTACCTTAGTTGCTCCGTATATGGAAAGAACTAAAAGGACTAAAGTAGTTAGGTATATGGCTGGCCTATGGTGGTGCACCAAATCATAACATTTGTCTAAAACTACTTTTAATCCCTTGCGGGTTAAGTGTTTGGTGTGCATTACTTTGGGCGGAGGTAAATAGCTGTAAGCGATAGGAATAAATACCAAGGATAGGATATAAACCAATAAAATAACCAGGCCCGAAACGATAGAGAATTGGTCGAGCATAGCGCTGCCCGAGAAGCTAAATACCATAAAACCCACGGCTGTGGTGGCATTGGTAAGTAAGAGGGCTAATCCGTTTTTTGAAATTAACCGTAGAATAGCCAACATTTTATTACCATGTTTGGTGTATTCTTGGTGGTAAACATTGAGCAAATAAATGCAGTTTTGAACGCCAATAATAACCATTAAGGGAGGTAAAATACCTGTTAAAATTGTTATTTTATAGTTGAATAAAGCTAATAAGCCCATGGTGGCAATTACCCCAATTACAACCACAATAAGCGAAAAAATAACTGCCGATATAAACCTAAAAAACAAGAAAATAAATATGGCCGTAACCAGAATAGATAGGTAAGTAAATACTTTTATTTCTCTGCTTACTTTAGAGCTCATCATGGTTCGTACGTATGGCAAACCAGAGAAATGCATTTCACAATTATTGGCCGAACCAAAGGCCCTTGCTTTAGCTTCAATTCCGTTAACAAGCGGGATTCGTTCTTTACTATCTAATTGTTTTTTATTTAGGTTGATAGCCAAAATAACCAGGTTAGTATTGGGGTTATACAAGAGGCCTTGGTAAAATTTAAGTGATTTTATTACGGTATGAAATGAGTCTAATTCTGCTTGGGTTTTTGGTTTTTGTGTGAGCAGAGGTTTTACCAGTAATTTTTCTAAAGAATCATTTCTTTCTAGATAATACGCTCTATTAATGGATAGTACTTTATCAACGCCTTCGGTTTGTTCAATTTCGTTGCATAGGTCGTACAACTTATTAAAATACTCAAGTTCAAACAATTTATCACTTTGGGTTCCAATCACAAGGATGTTTCCATCTTCGCCAAAGGTTTCTTTAAACTTCATGTATTCTATAAAGTCGGGATCGTCTTTGGGTACCACTTTGGCATAGTCGTAGGTCATTTGCACCTTAGTGGCAAAATAACCAAAAAACAGAGTTGTAACCGCTATGGCAATTAACAGCCAAAAGCGATTGCGAATGCAAAAAGAGCCAAAACGATTCCACATAGTGCGCAAAAGTAAATAAAATCATATTGAAATTTTTTATGAATGTTTATTGAATCGTAGTTGGGGTTTCTTTGTTGATAGTCCATGGACCATAGACCATAGTTTTCCGGCAATATTATTACAGTATTTTATTGGATAACAATAGCACCAAAACCAAAATGATGCTTAAAATACACTAACATTCACAACAATATCGTTTATTTGTGGATGTAAAAATGTATGAAGAAATATTTTGTAGTTTTAGTTTTGCTTTTCTTGGGTGTTTTGGTTCAGGCCCAGATTAATTTTGAGGGTTGGCGGGTACATTTACCTTATTATAAAAACGCCTCGGTAACCGTTGCTGGTAATAAAGTGTATTGTGGCTCTAACAGTGGTTTATTTACCTACGATGCAGAAGATGGAAGCATAGAGCGTTTGTCTAAGGTTAGTGGCTTGTCTGATGTGGAAGTTAAAATTGTGAAACACAATGTAGCCAAAAACATTTCGGTGGTAATTTATCAAAATACCAATATAGATCTAATAGACCATGCTACAAATCGCATTTTTAATGTGCCCGATGTATTTATGAGAAGCATAATTGGGGCTAAGTCTATTAACCATGTTTTCTTTTATCAAAATAGGGCTTATTTAGCTTGTAGTTTTGGTATTGTGGTGTTAGATTTAGATAAAAAACAGATTGTAGATTCTTATCAAAATTTGGGCTTGGGCGGAGTGCAACTTGCCTTTTTTTCGGTGGCAATTTTCGAAAATCAAATATTCGCTTCAGCTGCCAATGGCATTTATGTAGCTTCATTGTCTGCTCCTAATTTAAGTGATTTTAATTTTTGGGTCAGAACAAAAATATCTAGTAATAGCGGTTTAAGTGCCGTTTATAGGGGCAAACTTTACTTAACTATTGATGGAAGCCTCGAAGTGTATGATGGTATAAGCTATCAAAGCTATGGTCCTACAGCGGGTAAAATTATTACAGCTTTGCAATTGAGTGCTTATGAGTCGGCGGGCTCAGATTTATTAATTATTACCCCCGAGCTTATTTTTATAGAAAAGGGAGAGCTTTTGCCGCAACAGGCCTTAGAAACTTTTAGGTTGGATGCCGTATATGATAAGCGTGGTTACTTATGTATGGTGGATGATAACTATGGCTTAACCATTGTGAATAAAGCAAAAGGCGAGTTAGATTATTTTATTCCAAACGGACCAGTAGCTAAAACTTTTGGGAAAATGCTTTATGCCCAAGGAAAATTATGGGTAACAGGTGGTTCTGTGAATGATAGGTGGGATCCTCTGATGTACAATGGTAGTAAGTTTTTTTATTACCAAAATCATTCTTGGTTTAATTTCAGAGAAAGTGAATATCCACTTCTGTCTGGCATGTCTGATTTTATTGATGTGCGCAAAAATCCTTATGGAAATGAAATGTATCTATCGAGTTTTGGTGGTGGACTAATAGAAATGGTGGGAGATAAAATTACAGCCAAATTTGACGCCACCAACAGTACTTTGCAACGCTTAAGTGTGGTTGATACTAATTACAGACCTTTGCTTACGGGCGGGATGGATTTTGATAATTTAGGAAACCTGTGGGTGAGTAATTTTGGGGTAAATAAACCCCTTAGCGTAAAAACTAAGTCGGGTTGGTATAGCTTTAATGTGGGTACCATAACGGGCGGTAATGAGCTGGGTTGGTTAACCTGCGACGATTACAATAATAAATGGGTATTGAGTTTGCGGGATAGGGGTGTTTTGATTTACAATGATAATGGCACTCCCGAGAATATTAACGACGATCAATATAAAATGCTTACCAAAGAAGTGGGCCAAGGAGCCTTGCCTTCCAATACCATTTTATGTGTTACCAAAGATTTGCGCGGAGAAATATGGGTTGGTTCGAGCCAAGGTTTAGCCATTGTGAGTAACCCGAGGCAGATTTTTTCTGTGAAAAAGGAAGATTATGATGCGCGGCAAATTATTATAAAAGTGGGTAGCAACTTTGAGATTTTCTTGGGTAAAGAACAAATTAATTGTATTAAAGTAGATCCTGCTAATCGCAAGTGGATTGGCACGCCAAACGGTGTTTGGTTGGTTTCAGAAGATGGGTATACCGTAATTAAGAATTTTACAACAGCAAACGCGCCCTTGCTCTCTAATAATGTGATAGAAATAGGCATTGATGAATCATCAGGTGAGGTGTTTTTTGGCACTGAGAAAGGAATTATTTCCTACATGGGTGATGCCAGTGCTGGGGCAAAAGGATTTGATAATGTGGAGATTTTTCCAAACCCCGTGCGGCCAGATTTTACGGGTAGTGTGTCTATTAGAGGGTTAATGAATAATGCTACCGTAAAGGTTACAGATATTAGCGGACAATTAGTTTATGAAACTACTTCTAATGGCGGCTTTGCCTCTTGGGATGGTAGGAGTATGAATGGTAGCAGAGTAAGCACGGGCGTTTACCTCATTTTTGCTGCCAATAAAGATGGTTCGCAAACGCATGTAGGAAAATTATTATTTATAAATTAAACGATGAAAGCAGCCGTTTTAAATGGTATTCATGAGGCTTTTCAATTGCAGGATTTTGATAAGCCAATAATAGGAGAGGATGAGGTTTTAATTGCCTTGCAGCATGCCGCCTTAAACCACCGCGATGTATGGATACAAAAAGGACAATATGCTGGTTTAGTTTTCCCAATTATTTGTGGAAGCGATGGCTGCGGTATTGTGCAGGAAATAGGCAAAAACGTTTCAGATTTTTGGCTGGGTAAAGAGGTTGTAATCAATCCTTCTTTAAATTGGGGAACAAACCCTAAAACGCAGGCCAAAGATTATGAAATTTTGGGCTTGCCCCATCACGGAACTTTTGCTCAATATGTAAAAGTACCAGCACGTTTACTTCACGAAAAACCCGCTCATTTAAAAAGCGAAGAAGCGGCTGCTTTTCCATTAGCTGGCTTAACGGCTTACAGGGCATTAATGGGCAGAGCCAAAGCAGAAGCAGGAGAAAATGTTTTAATTACCGGAATTGGCGGTGGAGTGGCTTTAATGGCTGCGCAATTTGCTTTGGCCGCAGGTTGCCAGGTATACGTTAACAGCGGTAGTCAAGAAAAGTTGGACCAGGCCATAGCCATGGGCGCAAAGGGTGGTGCCAATTATAAAACGGCAGATTGGCATAAGCAATTAGCCAAAAAAACGGGCGGTTTTGATGTAATTGTAGATGGTGCCGGTGGACCTGATTTTGCCAAGCTCATAGATCTTTGCAAACCCGGAGGTAGAATTGCCGTTTATGGCGCTACTGCTGGCGTTTGGAACCCCGGCGTGCCGGCCAAAGTTTTTTGGAAACAAATAGATATTTTGGGCTCAACCATGGGAACCGACGAAGAATTTGCCCAAATGGTAGCATTTATAAATGCTAAACAACTGGTGCCCAAAGTAGCGCAAGTATTTGGTTTGAACCAATGCGAGGAAGCCGCTAGATTTATGGATGAAAGTAAACAATTTGGAAAGATTGTGTTAGAAATAAATCAATTGTGGTATTAAGTTGTTAATGATTTATGTTTTTAAACAATAATTCTATTATTTTGCCCTACTAATGAAAGTTACAGACCACATCATAAACGCCAAAGAAACCCTGTTTTCTATAGAAATTTTACCTCCATTAAAGGGTAAAGACATCAATTCTATTTACCATGGTTTAGATCCTTTAATGGAATTTAAGCCTGCCTTTATAGATGTTACCTATCACCGTGAAGAGTTTGTTTTGCGTAAGCGCAAAGATGGTGGATTTGATAAGGTATTTACGCGCAAGCGCCCGGGTACGGTTGCCATTTGCGCTGCTCTTATGAATAAGTATCATATCGATACCGTTCCACATTTAATTTGTGGTGGCTTTAGCAAAGAAGAAACTGAAAATGCATTGATAGATTTGCATTTTTTGGGCATAGATAATGTATTGGTATTGCGCGGCGATAATATAAAAAATGAGCCTAACTTTGTGCCAGAACCAGATGGCAATAAAAACTCTTTAGAGTTATTGCAACAAGTGGTTGCCATGAACCAAGGAAATTATTTGGATGAAGAACTAATGAACGCTCATAATTCCAATTTTTGTATTGGGGTTTCTGGTTATCCAGAAAAACATTTTGAAGCGCCCAACATGAACAGTGATTTGCGTTGGTTAAAGCAAAAAGTGGATGCAGGTGCAGAATATATTGTAACGCAAATGTTCTTTAATAACGATAAGTATTTTGAGTTTTGCGAAACCTGTAAAAAAGCGGGTATCGATATTCCTATTATCCCAGGCTTAAAACCGCTTACTACCAAAAAGCAATTGACTGTTTTACCTAAAGTTTTTCATATAGACATTCCCGAAGATTTGGTATTGACGGTAGAAAAATGCAAAGATGATAAAGCTGTTAAGCAGGTAGGGATAGAATGGGCAGTGCAACAAAGTAAGGAGTTGAAGGCTGCTAAAGTTCCCGTTTTGCATTATTATACCATGGGCGTGGGCGAAGTAACCAAAGCCATTGCCTCAGAGGTGTTTTAATTTTATAGGTAAAAGATGGCATTTCAAATTCAAGATTGGATGGGCAGAACAGAGCTTTTATTGGGCTCTGAGCAATTAACAAAACTCATTAACTCCAACGTATTAGTGGTTGGCTTAGGCGGCGTGGGTGGCATTGCAGCAGAAATGATAGCGCGCGCTGGGGTTATGCAAATGACCATTGTAGATGCTGATACTGTAGACCCAACCAACAGAAACAGGCAAATTCCTGCACTTAAAAGTACCGAAGGATTGGTGAAAGCCGATGTGCTTGCCGCTCGATTATTAGACATTAACCCTGAATTGCAATTGCAGGTTATACCCGAGTATTTTAGAGACCAACTTACTTTTGATATTTTAGATAATAATAAGTTTGATTATGCCCTAGATTGCATTGATACTTTATCGCCTAAGGTGTATTATATAAAGGCTTGCATAGACAGGGGAATTCCCATTATTAGCAGTATGGGTGCGGGTTCTAAGGTTGATCCAACCATGGTTAAAGTAGCAGATATTTCTGAAACCTATAATTGTCATTTAGCTCGCTATACCCGCAAATATTTGCATAGGTTAGGGGTTTACAAAGGGGTAAAATCAGTGTTTTCTGCCGAAAAGCCTTATACCAACTCACAACTGATGTTGATGAATGGACGCAATAAAAAATCGGCGCCCGGCACTATTTCTTATATGCCTACCGTTTTTGGTTGCACAGTAGCCTCTGTGGCTATTAGAGATTTGTGTAACCGATAACTAAACTACCGCCGTTTAAAAGGCGATTGTAAGTCGCTCTGAAAATAGAAGAGTACCCTCAGAGAAATACGCATAATATGGTAAGCTACATAATTGGAAAAGCGCTCCATAAAATGGAGTTTCTGAATGTAATCATCAGCTATTATTGCTTTTGCAGATTTGTTCATAAGCAATTTTACCAATTTTAAATTTTGCTCTTGGTAAGCAACATCTACAATTTCAATGTTGCACTCTGTACTACCAAAATCGCTAAGGTGGTTAATGTTGTATGAACCTATGCAGGTCCAGTCTTTATCTATAAAAGCTACCTTGGCATGCAAAACGCTATCCTGCCATTCGTAGATTGTTACGCCAGATTTTAACAAATCTGAATACAAATGATGCGCAGCTTTTCTAACCAATGGGATGTCCGAAATTCCGCTTAAAATGAGTGTAACCTGAACGCCTCTTTTTTGAGCATTTTTGAGCATTCTTTTTAAAGCCATAGAAGGTAGAAAATAACTAGCAATTAAAGTAATTTGTTCTTTAGATTCTCTTATTTTATGGCGGTATTGTTTGCTAATGCCAAAGCGTGCTTTGGCCCAGTGATTTTGTAAAATGCGGGCTTTTATAGGGCCTTTTTCTGCTAAATAGGGGAGCGAAACAGGATGTTTTCGTAAAAATGTTTTTCTCTCAAAAGAATAGCAAATAACCAACAAATCTAATACGATATTGCCTTGTAAAACTACGCCAAAATCTAACCAAGTTTTGCCTGAACCAAAAGCGCTGTAATGATTGCTGATATTAATACCACCAAGCAAAGCCTTCTGTTTATCAAATATAATAATTTTGTGGTGCAGGCGAGTGCCTGTATGAAATTTAAACGCCAGTTTAAAGCGCGAAAAAAAAGCTACTTCTGCTCCCTGATTTTCTAATTTTAACTGCCATTCTCTAGGAAAAGATTTGCTGCCAAAAGCATCTAAAACTAAATTTATTTTTACACCGCGTTTGGCTGCTTCAAGCAGAGCTTGGTAAACCATAAAACCAGTTTCGTCGCCATCAAATATGTATATTTGTAGGTGTATAGATTCCTTTGCTTGGGGAATCTGTTTTAAGAGTTCTTCGAAAAATGGAGCACCGCTCAATAATAAAGGAATTTCTTCTTGCTGGTGCCAAGGATATATGCCGAAATTTTTCCTCCATTTCATATTGCAAACATAAGGCAAACAATTTTCCTATAATTTTTTAATAACGAATTAGTTATTAATAGCATTTGGTAGCCGCACAAATACTTTGGTGCCTTCACCTACGATTGATTTAAATTCTATCTCTCCTTTATGCAAGTCGATTGTTTTTTTTACTAGGCTTAACCCAATGCCGTTGCCACTTATTAATCTGGTTTCGTTAGAGCGGTAGAAAGGCTCAAAAATATGGGCTAAATCTTTGTTGCTTATGCCAGGTCCTTTATCTGTTATTACAAAAAATATAGCATTTGGGTAAAACCGCACAGTTATTTCAGCTTCATTATTAGCCGAAAACTTGCAGGCATTATCAAGTAAATTAGTAACAGTAGATTTGAGTAGGGCATAATCGCCAAGGGTTTGTATTGCTTGTTCCTCCTCAGGAAAATCTCCCCAGGTAAGTTTTATTTTAAAGTTAGGCTTTCTGCGCATTAAATCGTCTTTCGCATCCATTACAACATCAATAATAGAAACCGGATTTAATTTAGTATTTGGAAAATCTGTATTGGCTTTTGCCAAATCTGTTAGTCCGTTTATAAGCGCAATAAGGTTTTGAATATCTTCTAATAATGAGTTAAAAGTTTTCAGATAATCGGTTTCGTTTCGTTTTTTAAGCAGCAATACCTCAATTTGCCCTTTCATTGCTGTAAGTGGCGTTCTAAACTCATGCGATGCGTTGGCTACAAATAATTTTTGAAGCTCAAATGAGCTTTGTATTCTCTCCAACATAGTGTTAAAAACCATGGCTAATTGTGCTATTTCATCTTTGCCATTGCCTATGCTAACCCTATGGTTTAGGCTTATTTCTGTGATATCTTCTACCTCATAAATAACCTTTTTAATGGGTTGTAAAGCCTGTTTAGAAAAGTACCAGCCACTTACGGCAGCAATAATATTGAACAAAATATTTAATAAAATAAGTAGTATCCATAAAAACCGCAATTTTTCTCTACCGGCTTTATCTATGGCACTACTGATAATAAAATAGTTCTTGCCATTATAGTTATATATATAAGCAATATAATCTGTTGCTTGTTGGTTTTCTTCAAAAGATAACCTAGTACTATACAATTTTTGCAACAGGTAAACTTCTTTGTCTACCAGCGGGTTGGAGGCAAAAACAACTTCATGGTTTTCATCTGCAATAATGAGTCTTTCATCTGGAAAGCGATTCAATTGCTTTTGGTACATTAACCTTAAAATATCTGGTGTAAGTTCCTCCTTTTCAAGGTAGTTTTGAACCACGTTGGTTGAAACATTTTTTAAGCGAACGGTAAATTCATCTCGCCTAAAAAGTTCTGAAAATTGATAAGTAAAAAGAGAAAATATTAATAATATACCCGCTACAATTATGGTAAACTTGAGGGTAAGCGAGTTTTTAATATTCATACTTAAAAAATCAACTTTCTGTTTTCACAATGTATCCCATTCCTACCATGGTATGAATGATTTTTTTCGTAAAATCTTTGTCGATTTTTTTGCGCAAAAAGTTGATATAAACATCAATAACATTTGTAGTTGTATCAAAACCTGCTGCCCAAACTTTTTCTAAAATTTCATTTCTAGAAATTACCCTATTTTTATTACGAATGAGGTATTCTAACAGCGAGAATTCTTTGGCAGTTAAATCTATTGTCTTTCCTCCCCTGCGAGCAACTTTTCTATTGAGATCTAGTTCCAAATCTTCTAAAACTAAAATCTTTTTTTCTTCAATTTGTTTGTGAGAATAGCGTTTATTTAACGCTCTTAACCTGGCAAGTAGTTCTCTAAATTCAAAAGGTTTAACTAGGTAATCATCTGCACCTGCATCTAAACCATTTACTTTCTCATCTGTGGCTCCCAAGGCTGTAAGCATTAAAATGGGTGTTTTTATGCCCTCAGCTCTCAATTCTCTTGCTACTTCCATGCCGTTTAAATAGGGAATCATCACATCTAAAATAATCGCATCAAATTTGTGATCTAAAGCCATTTTTTTAGCAAAGATGCCATCATATGCTACGCTAACTTCATTGTCTTGTTCTTCTAAACCTTGCTTTAAAAAAGAGGCTACTTTTGGCTCGTCTTCAACAATTAATAATTTCATAATAATTAAAAAACAATAATAATTCTTAATTCTCAATATTTGAAGAAAATTATCATTAATGTTTGCTTAATTCTTAATTAAATTAGCCTTAATAAATTGGACGGTTTTTATGGTTATTTAGCCTCCTGCTTTTTTACTTTTGTAACCTAATTGGGTTAAATAACCAAGCAACTTGTCTCTAAAATCTCCTTGTATTAAAACTTCTCCATCTTTTGCACTACCACCCACACCGCAATGTTTCTTTAAACTCGTGCTCAATAGGTTTAGGTCTTGGTTTGAACCAATAAAACCAGTAACACGCGAAACCATTTTTCCGCCTCCTTTTCTATCTAAAAATATTTTTAATTGCTGTTGATGTGGAGCTAAGGTTTGCGAAGGTTCAGAATCGTTTTCTTCATATTTAAAGTGGGTGTCTGTTGAGTATACTACCCCGTTTCTGTTCTTGTTTTTGTTGCTCATATTAGGTCGGAATCAAAACATTCAAAGATAGCGGGAGTAGTTTAATTTGCACATTTTTTTCGAACCAAATAGCTTCGCCATCAATATTTACGTAATTTTCTTTGACTCTATTTACCTGTAATTTGTTTGTTTTTAAGGTTTTAACAAAAGGAGATTGGCTTAGTTTTTTGAGGAATAAATTACTGCCTAATCCAATTATATTGCTCCAATTTACGTGCTCAATTTGTGTAATATCAAATTGGCCATCAGCTAAGTCTGCCTGAGGTGCAATATAAGCATTGTTGCCGTATTGTGGTCCGTTACAAATGGCCAAAATAAATGCACTTATCTCCTCTTTTTGTTCGTTAATGGTTATCTCGTATACCTCCGGTTGGTATTTTTGTATAGCCTGTAAACTCGCTTTTGCATATGTTTTAAATCCGCGTGCGCCCATATTTGCAAAGGCTGCACTTACATGCGCGTCAAAGCCAAATCCGCAAACGTTAACAAAGGGTATGTTATTCGCTGTTCCAGTGTCAATGCGCTTAACTTTGGTTTGGTTCAGGCCAATAATAGCTTTTTTGCTTTGCATAGAAATATTTAAGGCGCGGGCTAAACCGTTGCCCGAGCCAAAAGGGATTATTCCCAATGCTACTTCGCTATTTATGAGTTGTGCGGCTACCTGGTTTACCGTTCCATCTCCGCCTACCGCTATGGCCCAATCGTAATTAAGTTGCACACATTCTTGCGCCAGAAAACTTGTGTGTGCGGCGCTTTCGGTGAAAGCAAAGTCTATTTTAAAAAAAGAATCTGAAAGGTATTGCTGAACTAAGGCAGGAATTTCTGTTTTAGATTTTCCTCCTGATATCGGATTTATGATGAATCTAACGCGCTTTGTGTCTAACATGTAGTGCGATTTTTTTTTGGTAAAGGTATTCATTCGTTTAACAAATGGTATATTCGGCAAAATATTTTAATGAACTGGATCAATTTATTAGGTGCATATAGGTTTGGTGATCAGCTGCCAAGGGTCATGGATGAGGCTCAAAATAGGAGTATCTTTGAGCAGGATTATGACCGTATTATTTTTTCAACACCTTTCAGGAGATTGCAAGATAAAACGCAAGTAATACCTTTGCCTGAGTATGATTTTGTGCACAATAGGCTAACCCATAGCATTGAGGTAAGCAGTGTAGGCAGAACATTAGGCAAAATGGTAGGAACAGCCTTAATTGAAAAATACCCGGAACTTAAGCAATTATCGCTTTCGCACCATGATTTTGGAGCTATTGTAGCCGCCGCTAGTTTGGCCCACGATATTGGGAATCCTCCTTTTGGACATAGCGGTGAATCTGCCATTTCAGAATATTTTTTAAATGGAGAAGGAGCTAAATACCAAGCGCAATTGAGTGAGTCAGAATGGAACGATATTATAAGATTTGAAGGTAATGCCAATGGATTTCGAATTTTAACCCATGCCGGCAATGGTTCATTGGGAGGATTAAGACTGAGTTATCCAACTTTAGCAGCCTTTACCAAATACCCAAAACAAAGTTTGCCTGTTCTGCCAAAAGGCCGGGCGAGTGAAAAAAAGTTTGGCTTTTTTCAAAGTGAAAAAGACTTGTTTGATGAATTAGCCCTCAAACTTGATTTGTTGCAAGTAAACCATTCAATTGGTAAATATTATAGAAGACATCCACTAGCTTTTTTAGTAGAGGCTGCCGATGATATTTGTTACCATATCATAGATTTTGAAGATGGCCTGCGTATGCAATGGATAGATTTTGAATGGGCAGAAAAACTTTTATTACCCATTGCCGGTAAAGCTTTTTACCGCGCTAGTTATGATGCCCTAAGTTTGGTAGAAGAAAAAGCTTCATACCTAAGGGCAGTTGCCATTAATAGTTTAATCAAAGAAATGTCGGATATCTTTCTCCAAAATGAAGAGGCTATCTTGGCTGGAACCTTTGATACTTCTCTCATCAATTTGAGTGCACATAAAAATGAAATTGATCAAATTAAAGCCATCTCTTTACAAAAAGTTTATAAAGCTAAACAGGTTTTAGAAATTGAGGCTGCAGGCTTTGAGGTAATTGGAGGTTTACTCAATATGTTCTTGCAAGCTTTGCAACATGTATGTAACCCCAACTTGGCTAAAATGCAATATAAGCAAGCTAAAATGGCAGAGCTCCTACCAGCTCATTTAAAAGCGCCAAAAAACGCTATTAAAGAGAGTACTTACCTGCAAATTATTTCTGTTTGCGAGTTTGTGGCAGGGTTAACAGACCGGCATGCGATTAGTCTCTTTAGGAAATTAAAAGGTATTGAAATGCCTCATTAATTAAAAAACTTTTCTGTTTATTGGGTTGTTTATGCATAAATAACCATCATTAATTATTTGAATAAATCAATCGGTATTATATATTTGACCAAAACAATCTAACTATGAACATAGGAAATGAATTCCGCAAATACGCGGTAAAACACAAGGGAATTAGCAGTATAAAGGTAGATGCATACATGGAAAGCACTATGGAGGGTATGACGCGCACCGTAATTGAGGAACGCCCAATGAACTTCAGAGAAATTGATGTTTTCTCTCGCTTAATGGCAGATCGTATCCTGTTTTTAGGTATGCCCATTGATGATTATGTTGCCAATATCGTTCAAGCGCAGTT
This sequence comes from Chitinophaga pinensis, assembly GCA_945860865.1. Taxonomy (GTDB): domain Bacteria; phylum Bacteroidota; class Bacteroidia; order UKL13-3; family UKL13-3; genus B1. Next base: position 637,600 of record CAMARW010000001.1, read on the forward strand.
ATTGTTTCTCGATTCTATGGATGCCCGCAGAGATATTCAAATGTATATTAATTCGCCAGGTGGTTCTGTATATGCTGGTTTAGGAATTTATGATACCATGCAATGGGTTAATCCTAATGTGGCAACCATTTGCACAGGCTTAGCCGCCTCAATGGCAGCAGTGCTTTTATGTGCCGGAGAAAAAGGCAAGCGCTCTGCGTTGCCTCATGCCCGCGTAATGATTCATCAGCCATTAGGCGGTGCTCAAGGTCAAGCTTCTGACATAGAAATTACTGCCCGCGAAATTCAAAAGCTAAAAAAAGAATTATATGATATTATTGCTACACACAGTGGTCAGCCTTTTGACCGTGTGCAAGCAGATAGCGACCGCGATTACTGGATGATTGCAGCAGAAGCTAAAGAGTATGGTATGATAGATGATGTTTTGTTAAAGCATAAAAAAGAAGAAAGTAAATAGCATCTATTTGTTTGTATATTCGCAGGCTGTTCCCTCCAAAGAACAGCCTGTATTATTTTAGATTGATCCAATATGGCTAAGAAAAAAGAAGATATATGCTCTTTCTGCGGAAGAGGAAGAAGTGAAGTGAACTATTTAATATCTGGTATAGATTCGCTCATTTGTGAAAATTGCATCGGACAGGCATTTAGAATTATTAATGAGGACAAAGAAACAGCTGATAAATCGGATGCAGTTAGTGCTATCCAATTATTGAAACCTGCCGAAATTAGTGCCTATTTAGATCAATATGTAATTGGTCAAGCAGATGCCAAAAAGGTATTAAGCGTGGCCGTTTACAATCACTTTAAAAGAGTTTTAGCCAAAAAAACCAATGAGGTAGAATTAGAAAAATCTAATATTTTAATGGTAGGTGAAACGGGCACGGGAAAAACTTTATTAGCCAAAACGCTCGCACGTATGTTACAAGTACCATTTTGTATTGCAGATGCCACCGTATTAACAGAGGCAGGTTATGTGGGTGAGGATGTAGAAAGTGTTTTAACCCGCTTACTGCAATCGGCAAACTATGATGTGGCTGCCGCCGAACGCGGTATTATCTACATTGATGAAATGGATAAGATTAGCCGTAAAAGCGATAACCCAAGCATCACCAGAGATGTGAGTGGAGAAGGTGTGCAACAAGCTTTACTCAAAATTTTAGAAGGAACCGTGTCTAATGTTCCTCCGCAAGGTGGAAGGAAACACCCTGATCAAAAAATGATTCAAATAAATACAGAAAATATTCTATTTATCTGTGGGGGCGCTTTTGATGGGATTGAAAAAATGATTGCCCGTAGACTTCAAACCCAAGCCATTGGATTTAAAACAACTGAACTTCCTACAAATGGAGACGACAAAAATATGCTTCAATATGTATCTGCGGCAGATTTGCGCAGTTATGGCTTAATACCAGAAATTATTGGCAGACTGCCTGTAATTTGTCACCTCGATCCCCTCGATAAAGCCACCTTAAAACGTATTTTGGTTGAACCTAAAAATGCCCTGATCAAGCAATACATTCATTTAATGTCGCTCGAAAATATTACACTTTCGTTTGAAGACGAAGTGATAGATATGATTGTAGAAACCGCCTTTGAATTAAAATTGGGAGCCCGCGGTTTACGCAGTATTTGCGAAGCTTTGATGATGGATTTTATGTATGATGCACCAAGTTCATCAAATTTAAAAACCATCGTGATCACCTCAGAAATAGCCAAAACAAAAATGGAATTGGTACGATTGAAAAATTTTCAGGCGGCGTAGTTGTTTTCTTTAATACCTTATTGCCTATGAATTTATAGCATGGTAGATAGGTGAAAAATGAATTTCAATTTTTTTTTAGCTAGCGCTTGCAATTACCGGGCTAATTTCTAATTTGCAGGCAATGAGTACCCATTTAAATGATCCCAAAATTACCCGTGCATGGACCATGTACGATTGGGCAAATTCTGTATTCTCTTTAACGATTACTACAGCCATTTTTCCGCCTTATTTTGAGGGTGTTAGCAAAGCGGCATCTGTTGCTTCTGGTAACTATATTAATGGTATTTATTACATAGATATTTTTGGATTTAAGCTGGTTAATAGTGCTTTGTACTCTTATGCCATTTCGTTCGGTTTTTTGTTGGTTGCTTTGTTTAGTCCCATTTTATCTGGAATTGCAGATGCGCGCCAAAGCAAGAAAAAATTTATGCAATTCTTCTGCTATTTGGGCTCTCTTTCTTGCATGATGCTCTACTTTTTTACGCCAGAAAATTTAGGTTTAGGGATTACTTTTTTTGTTATTGCTTTATTTGGATTTGGAGGGAGCTTGGTTTTTTACAATGCTTTTTTGCCAGAAATTGCCACCGAAGACCAATATGATTCGCTAAGTGCAAAAGGTTTTAGCATGGGTTATATTGGAAGTGTTTTGTTGTTGCTAATTAATTTGGGTGTAATTTTAAATGTTTCTTTCTTTTTCCCAATAGCGGCCAAAGCGCAAGAACTAATTTTGCTCAACCCAAATTTGCTCTTGAATGATGCAATGGAAAAAGCAACCACACATTATACAAGTATTGCTAGCCGAATGGCTTTTGTTAGCGTTGGCCTCTGGTGGGCAGGGTTTGCTCAAATAACTTTCCGCAATTTGCCCGAAAAAACAAGGCCCAAAGTAAAGGGTGAGCGTATTGTTTACAAAGGTTTGCAAGAAATAAAAAAGGTATGGAAAGAAATTAGTTTACCTCAAAATAAAGTTATTAAAATGTTTCTATTGGGCTTTTTCTTTAGTGCTATGGGTGTGCAAACAGTAATGTATGTGGCCAGTTTGTTTGGTAAACAAGAATTAAACATGGAGTTAGGAAAGTTAATTGCCACTGTTTTAATTATTCAATTGATTGCCATTTTTGGCGCCTGGGGCTTTTCAAAACTATCAGCTAAAATAGGAAATATATATTCAATTATTCTTATGCTTTTAGTTTGGATAGGGATTACCACTGCAGCCTATTTGGTTCGAACCGAAATACAATTTTACATCTTAGCAGCAGTAGTTGGCTTGGTTATGGGGGGCATTCAATCTATCTCCAGAAGTACCTTTGCCAAACTAATACCCGATGGCACCCAAGAGCCAGCGTCTTATTTCAGCTTTTTTGATGTTTGCGAAAAAATGGCAACCGTTTTAGGCACCTTTGTTTTTGGTTTCATAAATAATTACACAGAAAATATGCGCACGTCTGTATTGGCTCTAATCATATTTTTTATAATAGCTTTGTTTTTTATTGCCAGAATAGAGAATTTTAAAGAAAAACACCCATAATGAAGATTGAGTTATTTGTGCCTTGTTTCGTTGATCAATTTAGTCCGGAAACTGGTTTTAATATGGTAAAATTATTAGAATCTGTAGGTTGTAGCGTACATTATAATCTAGAGCAAACTTGCTGCGGTGCACCCGCTTTTAATGCAGGCCATTGGGAAGATGCGCGCGAAATAGGAGAGAAGGTGCTCAATGAAATTGCCAATGATAAAACCTTGGTTTGTGGTGCAGCATCCTGCACGGCTATGATTAGAAACTCTTACGATTTACTCTTTCAAAATTCTAGTTACCACAATAAATACAGGCAACTTCAAAAAAGAAATTTCGAACTGAGTGAGTTTCTAATTGATGTGCTAAAAATACAATCGCTACCCGCTCAATTAAATGCCAAAGTGGTTTATTTAGATGCTTGTCAGGCTCTCAACCATTGTGGCATAAAAGAACAACCCCGTAAGCTTTTAAGTATGGTAGCAGGGTTGCAATTAATTGAAATGGATTGTGCCGACGAGTGCTGTGGATTTGGGGGTACTTTTTCTGTAAATGCCGAACCCATTAGCATTCAAATGGCAGAGCAAAAAGTGCAGCATATTTTAAATACAGGCGCACAAATAATTGTTTCTACTGATTATGCTTGTTTGTTGCATTTGCAAAGTTATATTCTTAAAAACCAGATTCCCCTAAAAGTAATGCACCTAGCCGATGTGCTGGTTGCTGGAACCCACTAACTATGATAGCTTCAGAGAAATTAAGACAATTTACCCAGGAGGTATTTGTGGCTTGTGGCATGCCCCTTGTTGATGCTAAACTGGCTGCCGATGTATTAATTGAAGCCGATTTGCGTGGTATAGACTCTCATGGGGTTGCTCGACTTAGCGGCTATGTGCGGTTATATGAGGCCGGTAGGGCCAATATGCATGCAGCGCATAAAGTTATTCATGAAACGCCATCTACTGCAACCATCGATGCAGATGGTGGGTTAGGATTGGTAGTAGCGCCCAAAGCCATGGATTTAGCCATAGCTAAAGCAGAGCAAGTGGGCACCGGTTGGGTAGCTATACAAAACTCTAACCACTTTGGCATTGCCGCTTACCACGCCATGAAAGCCCTACCTAAAGATATGATTGGCATTAGCATGACTAATGCTAGTCCGTTGGTTGCACCCACCTTTGCCAAAGAGCGTATGTTGGGAACTAATCCCATTTGCATAGCTATACCCGCTGGTAAAGAAAGGCCATTTGTTTTAGATATGGCTAGCTCTGCCGCTGCAAATGGTAAGTTAGAAATTGCCCAAAGGCTTGAAAAGGAAATTCCTTTAGGGTTTGTTCAAACCAAAGAAGGCCATGCCAGCACCAACGCCAATGAACTTAAAAATGGTGGGTCATTGTTACCCTTGGGCGGACATAAAGGATATGGTTTAGCTGCTGCGATAGATATTTTGAGCGGGGTTTTATCTGGGGCAAATTTTGGTCCATGGGTGCCGCCGTTTGTATCCTTTTTAAATCCACTTCCCAATTTGCCGGGCAATGGTATTGGCCATTTTGTAGGAGCCATGCGTATAGATGCTTTTAGACCCGCCAGCGATTTTAAAACAAATATGGACCTTTGGATACAACGCTTTAAGGCTTCAGAGAGAATTAGTGCAGAACAACCCGTTTTAATTCCTGGAGAACTTGAGTTTAATATGCATAGGCAAAGATCGCAAGAGGGCATCCCTCTGCACCCAAGTGTGGCAGAAGACTTGCAAAGTTTAGCGCAAAAATTGAGTTTAAATCTATAACCAGTTCTTGCGTTTAAACCACTGGAAAATAATTAATGTTACCAATGCCATTAAAATAATTACTGCAGGATAGCCATATTTTTGGTGCAATTCAGGCATCCAATGAAAGTTCATTCCATAAACACCTGCAATAAAAGTTAGAGGTAGAAAGAAAGCAGAGAAAACTGTTAAAATACGCATTACCTCATTGGTTTTTTGCGAAGCCAAAGAGATGTAAATATTAAGCAATTGATGAATGTTTTCATGCAAATCATCGGTGTCTGTTTCGAGGTGCAAATGATAGTCTTTTAGGTCTTCGTAAAAAGTATTGCGCTTATGAGATTGCTGCATATTTTCTATCACTTTGCCCGAAATACTATTGAGTTTTTTAAACACTGAGCTCTTGCGTTTAACTAGGTATAAATGCCGCAATAAATTGGGTGCCTTTTTACGCAAGAAAACTTTGCTTTCATAAAAATCTATTTCCACCTCCATTTTTTCTATAGGTGTTTCAAAGGTTTCTAATGCGTTTTTTACAAGTTTACAAACCAAGTCGAATGGGTGTTGCACATGCTTATTATGGGCATATTTATCGGCTACCTTTTTAATAAAAGCTGATTCAGATCGGTGTATGCTCAATAAAAAATGATTGTTATAAAATAGCGCAACTTTTCTGGTGAGTTTTTGTATGGTATCGCTATTGGCATCGCAGGCCGTGTCGTAAAAACGCACAATAATAAAATGATATTCCTCAAAAGCCTCGTATTTGGGGAGGTGTTCAGATTGCATGCAATCTATAACCGCAGCTATAGGTAACTGGTGCGCGAGCGCCAATGCCTCTAACTCTGATTGGTCTGGGTTATACACGTCTTTCCACTCAAAGGTAAACCCCGAATTGGTGAAGTTGGATTGCATGGATGTTTTGTTATTTTTAGGGAAATTAATTATTTTTTGACTATAAATTATAAATGAGTTTAAGTATTCGTTTATTCAGGGTGCGCGCATGATTTGCAAATAGTAGGTTTTTTCTATCACTAGAGCGCTCTTGTATAGTCTGATGGGGAGATTTTAGACGATTTTGCTAAGGTTTTGCTATTGTTAGTGCTCTTTGATGGCATTCATTTTTTAAAATTGCAATCTAAAAACCAACATTTTGTAAAAAAAATGTAAAAAATTAAATTGAATTAAAAAAAAGTATAAAAATATTCTAAATATCACGCTAAATTGCACACGAGTTAATTTTCATAATTAAAGTTGCGCAAGCAGCACTAAGGAGCACCTTGAGTAAGTGCTCCTTTTTTTATTTTGTTTGGTCGTTAGTCTTTTACTTAGAAGATTTCGTATCTGAGATTTCGAATTTTAAAAAAGAAACCTTCCATTTGCACAGAAGGTTTCTTTTGGAGGTCCCGAGCGGATTCGAACCGCTGTAGAAGCTTTTGCAGAGCTTTGCCTAGCCGCTCGGCCACAGGACCATTTTTTGGTGAGGGCAAATATAGTTTTTTTTTATTAGTGTTCAAGTCAAATATAAGAATAGATTTTATTATTATTTATTTGAGCATTAAGTTTTACTTTTGCTAGTGTAAAACAGTACTTTTGTACCATCAAATTTAAATTTATAAATACATGAAAAAAATGTTTTTAGTAGCTGCTTGTGCTACCTTATTGTTTGCCTGTGGCGGTAATGCCAATAAACCAGCGCCTGTTGCAGATTCTTTACAAATAGCGCCAACAGAAAACGATTCGGTTACGGCAAGTTTCTACGGCGAAAAAATTACGGCAGATAGCGCAGTAGCTGTGTCAGAGTTGGCTTCATTAATGGGTGATAAGTCTGAAATGCCCCTTAAATTAACTGGTGTTATCTCTGATGTTTGTCAGAAAAAAGGATGTTGGATGGAAATTAAAAATCCCAATGGTGAGCCCGTTCGCGTTACCTTCAAAGATTATGGTTTCTTTATGCCTTTAGATGCTGCTGGTAAAACAGCCATTATGGATGGTATTGCTAAAGTAGAAGTTACTAGTATTGCAGATTTAAAGGAATATGCCAAAGATGCTGGTGAAAATAAAGCTGCTATTGAGGCTATTAAAGAACCTAAAAAAGAGTTGGTTTTTGAGGCTAAAGGTGTAATCTTAAATTAATTTTTAATCCCTATTGAGAGGCTCATTTTCTCGAAAAATGAGCCTTTTTTATTTTAACATTATGATAAAAAAATCAATCATTATAACTGGCATTTTTGCTTTTGTTGTATTGCAAATGGCCTGCAACCAAAATCCTGCCCCAAAAGATTTGAGTACTGCGGATGCAAAATCAAAAGAAGATTCTTTAGCATCTTGCTCTAAAACCACCATCATAGACCCCAACAATACCAAGCCCATGGCGTTAATGATGCGTCAAATGGTAATAAATGCGGATAGCATGAAACAACGTATTTTGCGCAATGAGACCTTAGATTCTTTACAGTTTCCTTTTATTAAGTTTTATTTGGTTGAACCTACAGATCCCAATGTTTTAGAACCTAACTTTTTCGAGAAATCTCGTCTACACCAAGCGGCATACCTCGAGTTGTTTAAACATCCAAAGGAGCAAATTAAGTATTATAACCTCATGATAGCATCTTGCGTAAGTTGTCACAAAGATTATTGTAGTGGTCCGCTTAAGCGCATCAACAAATTGCCTATTAACAGCTAAATCAGTTGTTTGTAAAACTTTTTTAGCAAGATTTTATTTATACATTTATAAACTGTGTTCATGCAATCAAAAATTACAGCATCTTTCCTTAAAAAAGTTTTACTTTTAACCTCCTTTATATCTTTTGCTCAATTGGTTCATACCTATTCTGGTGGAGCACCATCTGGCTACACAGGTGCGCCGGGCGAGGGTTCTTGTACCAGTTGCCACAGTGCCACTGCCATTACTAGCGGCCCTACTTGGAGCAATTTAACCTTAACCAGAACGGGTGGCTTAAATACCATATTGCCTAATTCAGTTAATACTTTAACGCTAAACTTGGCATCAGGAACAAGCACAGATTTTGGTTTTCAATTATGTGTTCTGCCAAATACTGCTTCAAGCACTTCGGCCTCCATTGGAACATTTTCTGCGGGTTCAAATTTTGATATACAAACCACTAGTGCTAGTTCTCCAAACAGGATGTATTTAACCCAAACAACCTCTGGCATATCTGCTTCGGGTGGAACTAAATCTTACACGTTTAATTGGCAAACACCAAGTACCTTTAATGGTTCGGCCACTTTTTATTTGGCTTTTAATGAAGCCAATGGTGATAGTAGTTCTTCTGGCGATAATATTTATCTCAAAACCTTTTCTGTTACGGTTTTACCCGTTCGGTGGTTAGATTTTTCGGCTACAGAAGAGGGTAATAATTTAGTTTTACGTTTCAGTACTGCGCAAGAAATAAATAATCAAAAGTTTGAAATTGAGCAAAGCACCGATGGCAAAAATTTTGTAACCATGGGCAGTTTAAAAGGTAAGGGAAATTCAGAGCAAATTAGTCGTTATGTATACACCATTGCTGGCATTCCTACTCAAATAATGCATTACCGCATTAAGCAAATAGATTTTGATGGCCAATCAGATTATTCTAAAATAATCTCTTTTAACCCAGCTGTAAAATTGCCAACAGAGGTTTTTGTATCTAATGTAAATAATAGTCTTTTGTTTAGCCAAATTAATACAATAAAGGAAGTAAACGTGTACTCGTTAAATGGAGCTTTACAAGCTTCTTTTAAGCAAATAGAACAAGCCCAGTTAAGCTTGCCTAGCGTTTTGCCAGCGGGAGTTTATTTACTTCGTGTTAGCGAAAAAGACGGTAGTATTTGGCATAAAAAAATAGGGATTCAAAATTAATTTGAATCCCTATTTCAAATAAGTTTAAAAACTTATTTACGGTATAAAACTTCTTTAATTGCCTTAGTTGTTTTGGCAACATCTGGTAAAAATTCTTGCACAAAAGTGGGCGCATAACCCAAAGGAGTATCTTGCGTGCAAATTCTATGCACGGGCGCATCTAAATAATCAAAAGCTCTCTTTTGAACCATGTATGTTATTTCTGTAGAAATAGATGCCAAAGGCCAAGCTTCTTCTACAATTACTAATCTATTGGTTTTTTTAACACTTTCTATTACGGTATCATAATCTATAGGGCGAACCGTCATTAGGTCAATCACCTCGCAACTAATGCCTTCTTTTTCTAGTTCTTCTGCTGCTGCCAGGGCAACCTTTAAAATTTTACCAAAAGATACCAATGTTACGTCTGAACCAACTCTTTTGATATCTGCTTTACCGATTGGGATTAAGTATTCTTCTTCAGGCACTTCGCCTTTATCTCCATACATTTGCTCGCTTTCCATAAAAATAACTGGGTCGTTATCTCTAATAGCCGATTTTAGCAAACCTTTGGCATCACGCGGATTGGCAGGCACAACTACCTTTAACCCCGGACAATTAGCGAACCAGTTTTCGAAAGCCTGACTATGTTGTGCACCCAATTGCCCCGCACTACCGGTTGGTCCGCGAAACACCATAGGAATATTAAACTGACCGCCGCTCATTTGGTACATTTTAGCTGCCGAGTTTATTACTTGGTCTATAGCAACCAAAGAAAAGTTAAAGGTCATGAATTCTATTACCGGGCGTAAGCCGTTCATTGCTGCTCCCACGCCAATGCCAGCAAAGCCAAGTTCTGCAATGGGTGTATCTATAATTCTTTTAGCTCCAAACTCGTCGAGCATTCCCTGACTAACTTTGTAAGCACCATTATATTCTGCTACTTCTTCGCCCATTAAAAATATGTTTTCGTCTCTGCGCATTTCTTCGCTCAAGGCTTCACGTAGGGCTTCTCTAAATTGTATTACTCTCATGGATTCTTTTATAAAGAGCCACAAAAATAGCAGCTATTGGCTTATATCAAAGAATTTTTATTTAATAGAAGAAATTATCAATTTAAAATTACGAATTACGAATGCTAGATTATGAGTGAGTTTAAAACCAACGCAGTTAGTTTAAACTCACTCATAATTCGTAATTTTTAATTCGTAATCCGTAATTTATCGTCAATGTTAACTTAATGTTAAATAAATAATAAAAAATTGTTATCTTTGTTAGGTGCCTAATAAAGAGAGAAATAAAATTGTTGTATATCGTTTTGTACCGGTACTGATTTTTATTGCCTTTTGGGGTTCTTTCAAAGCTACTGCTGATTGTGGTGTAAAGAAAATAGATGTATATGGTCATGTTTTTCATTGTGAAACCAGTTTAAATTACCCTCGCTTAGTATATCCACTTGTGAGATTGCAGGTAGAAGAGATTTTGCAGCAAACCGTTAAAAATCAAATTTTGCAACTTAAGCAAGAGATGGATTCATTTGCCGCTAGCTACCAAATGGATGATTTGGCTTATGTATTGTTTGCTCAAAAAGTGGCTAAGCATTTGTGGGTTGACCCAAACCTGTGCAAGATTTTTCAATATCAATTACTCAAAGAAAAGGGGTTTAAATTATTGTTGGGATATAATACCGAGCAACTTACCGTGTATGGTCATTTTTTGTATGATTTGGCTAATGTTGCCGAAGTTACTTTTAATCAATTGCAGTATTCAGACTTATCATTTAACCAGGATTTGGCCCTTTGCGAAGAGCAGCTTATTGAATTTAGTGGTGGTGTAAAAGTGATAGAAATTAACCAACACCATGCGCCCTATTTTAATGCCCTTCAATCAAGTTATAATTTCCAAACTGAGTTTAACGGAATTAGCTACCATTTTGAAGGACCATTAAATCAGAGTTTAATTGCCTATTACCGAGATTTACCTAGTATTGCGTTTGGCGAAATTTATCTCAATTACCAATTGTCGGGTACAGCTTATAAACAGCTTATCGGTGATTTGAAAAATGCTGTGAAGAAAATGTCTACCCGCACGCAACTCGATTTTTTATTGCATCTTGCCCAAGTTGTAATTCCGTACCAAACAGATAAAAAAAGAGTTGGGAGAGAAAAATTTGCCTTTCCCGAAGAAGTGCTGGGTAATCGTGCTGGCGATTGCGAAGATAAATCTATCTTGTTTGCTTATTTAGTAAAAGAAGTTTTGCAATTGCCAAGTTTAGCCCTAGTTTATGTGCATCAAAATCACCTCAATGTGGCTGTGGCGGTAAGTGGTACGCAATATAACTTTATGTATAACAACCAAAAATATATTGTGTGCGAGCCATCTGGCGCAGGCTTAAATGTGGGCGAGAATAAATACGACTGGAAAAATGCCCACATTGTGGCTTGGTAGGTTCAGACCTAAATTTTTGTTTTTGGGCCTTTAGGTTGCAATGGCCTAATCTCTAAATTTACGGTGTGAAAATTATCTGGCATTTCTAGGGCTTGTACCATCATTAAGGCTACATCTTCGGGCATTAACATGTAATCGTGTGGTTTTATGCCCGGACTATTTCTAAAGAAATCTGTTTTAGTTGAACCGGGGTAAACGCAGGTTACCTTAATTTGAAAGTCTCTTACTTCCCTAAATAAAGATTCGCTTAATCCTTTTACAGCCCATTTGGTTGCACAATAGGCACTTACCATTGGCATGCCTTCTAGGGCAGCGGTAGAAGCAATGTTGATGATATGCCCGTAATGCGATTTTTTCATTTGTGGCAATACCTGCTTTAAACAATAAAACATTCCATGAATGTTGGTATTAAACATCTCATGCCATTCATGCTCTGGTACGTCTTCTAAATACCCAAAATAACCTAATCCAGCATTATTCACCAATACATGAATTTCATCCACTTCCTTGTAAATAGCTTCAAATGCCAATTTCACAGATTCGCTACTTTGTACATCGCATGATATAAAATGAAAGTTTTCATCTACTATACCAGGAGCATTGGTTCGGCCTAAGCCAAAAACCTGCATACCTTTGGCCAATAATTGCCTGCAAAGCGCATGGCCAATACCCTTACTAACCCCGGTAATTACCGCTACTTTATTATTTAATTCCATGATTTGTGAATTGTGAATTAGGAACGAGAAGCGAGAGTCGAGACATGAATTTTGTGCGCTGCGCCCTCGCTTCTCGACTCTCACTTCTCGACTCTAAAAATCTACTGTCTTGACTCTTGACTCTAGACTGTTCTTTAGTATCCAAAAATTTCTTCTAAACTTAACTCTTGCACCTTGCCTAATTTTTGTAAATCTTCTGTTTTTAATTTTTCTTTAGAAGCCATTATGCAATAGGTAAAAGGCTTATTGGTATAAGTTGTTTTTTGAAACGAGGCTAGGTCTTCGTATGTTAACTTATTTACACTTTCATAAACGGCCTTGCGGGCATCATAATCAATACCTAGTTTTTGTGCTGCTGCATAAGAAAAAATAATGTTTATGTCATTAATACGCTCGGTTTCTATGGAGTTTATAATACTTACTTTGGCCGATTCAAAGGCGTTATCCGATTTAGGCATTTGGTTTAATAATTCATTCATGGCAGGCACAGCATCGTTAAATTTATCGGCCTGCGTGCCTACATACGAAATAATATAATAAGGGTCGTTTTGCTTAGTTGGTGTATTAAACCTAGAGTATGTAGAGTAAGCCAATGCCTTAGATTCGCGTATGGTTTGGAAAACAATAGACGACATGCCACCACCAAAATATTCGTTAAACAAGGTTACTACAGGAGATAGGCTTGGGTTAAAACCATTCATGGCTTTGTGGATCCACATAACCTCTGCTTGAACCATTTTATAATCTACAAAATACACCTTGTTTTCATTGGTTTCTTTTCTAGTGAAAACTACCGGAGTAGGGTATAATAATGCCTCTTTAGCCAACTTGTGTTCTTTGTTTAAAACCTTAGTTAATTGGGCTAAAGTTTGCGGACCAAAATACCAAATTTTGTGTTGGTAAGCATTTAATTTTTTGAGGTAGCCTGTAAGTTCCGATGCTTGTAAAGCCTTTAAATCGGCTTCTTTTAGCTCATGTTTAAACGGGTTATTACTACCATACATGGCATAATTTTGCAGCGCAGCTCTGAAGATAGCATTCTTATTTTTCTTGGCATCTGTTCTGCTTTTTAAAGTACGGTCTATTAATTTATCTAAAGCAGCTTGATCTGCCTTGGCATTAGCTAATAAGTGCTCAAATAACTTTACCGCTGCTTCAAAGTTTTGGTTCAAACCTTTTAAAGAAACATACACTTGCTCATTGCCAACATTTACAGAAAAATCGCAGGCTAGTTTAAAGAATTCTTGGCTAATTTGATCTGGAGTATATTTGTCTGTTCCTAAGTATGGTAATAGGTTTACGGCCATAGGTAATTTTAAATCATGAAACTTACCCATGTCTAAAACGTAGTACAATTCAAACAATTCATTGTCGGTATTTTGTATGTATTGGATTGGTGCATAGCCTGTTTTGCCCAAGGCAATATCTTTTTTGAAATCTAAAAATTTAGGGGCAATTTTTTCTGCTTGGGTCTCTAAAATTTGTTTTACAAACGGCGACATATCGTCTCTGTTTACTGATACTGGCGTTATTTCTGGTTTTTCTATTTTTTCAATACTTTTATCTTCGCCTACTCTTTTATAAACAATAACGGCGTTGGTGGTATAGTATTTCTTGGCAAAAGCCACCAATTCTTCTTTGGTAATTTTTTCCATTTGGTCTAGTTCTGCCGCTACATCTTCCCACCTACGCTCAGAGGTAAACGCATCTAGCATGGCACCCGCTCTGCCTGCATTACTCTCGCGCTCATTTATTTTATATACTTTTAAGTTGGCAATAATGGCTTGTAAGGTTTGTGCATCAAATTCTCCAGCCTTTACTTTTTCAATTTGCGCCATTAACAAATCTTTCACTTCTTCTAAAGTTTGACCGTTTTTAGGTTTACCTACCAAGAAAGCAATGCTGTAATCTTTATTAATCCAAGAAGACGAACTTGCGCTTAATACCGCTTGTTTTTTGGTGAGGTTTAAATCAATTAATCCAGCTTTAGCATTAGATAAAATCATGTCTACAATAGTCATCATTTGCGCCTCTTTAGTACTAGCGCCTGGAAGTCTGAAACCAATCATTAAATTTTCTGCATCTGGTCCGGTAAGATTTACCACCTCTGGCTGAACCAAAGCAGGCTCTTGTCCGAAGTTAAAAGCAGGAATAGGCTTTGCTTGCATGTATCCAAATGCCTTATCAATAAGTGCAATGGTTGCATCTGGGTTTATATCGCCAGATAAAATAATGGCCATATTATTGGGTACATAATAAGTATTGTAATAGTTTCTTATTTTAACCAAAGAAGGATTTTTTAAATGCTCAACTGTTCCAATAGTGGTTTGCGTGCCATAAGTATGGTTTTTAAATAAAGCAGTCATCATGGCTTCAAATACCTTTCTGCCATCATTATCCATCGAGATGTTTTTTTCTTCGTAAACAGCCTCTAGTTCGGTATGAAATAAACGTAAAATAGGGTTTCTAAAACGCTCAGCTTCTATGGTAATCCATTTGGCTAAGTTGTTTTGTGGAATATCGTTTACATAAACAGTTTGCTCTAAAGAGGTAAAGGCATTGGTGCCTTGCGCGCCTATTCCTTGTAGTAATTTATCATATTCATTGGCAATGGCGTATTTACTAGCAATGCCACTTACCGAATCTATTTGGCGGTATATTTTTTTACGTTGCGCTTCGTCTTTTGTTTTGTTGTAAAGCTCATACAAAGCATCAATTTTATCTAATTGCACTTTTTCTTTTTCCCAATCTTTAGTGCCATATTTATCTGTACCTTTAAACAGCATGTGCTCTAGGTAATGAGCCAAGCCAGTATTATCTGCAGGGTCATTTTTGCTACCTGCTTTGGTGGCAATGTAGGTTTGTATGCGCGGCTCCTTTTTGTTTACAGCCAACATTACGGTTAGGCCATTTTTAAGTACGTAGGTGCGTACTTTCATCGGGTCGTTTTTAACGATGGTATAGGTATACAAGCCATCAGCAGAGGTAATTGCTTCTTTGCTAAAGTCTTTGTTTTGCGCATTGGCAAATAATAAAAAGCCAAATATGGCTAATAAAGTAAAAATCTTTTTCATGATTAATTTTAAAAGTTGGCAATTTATACTTTTAATGCATAAAATTTTACGCAAAATTAAACGCTATTTTTTTGTTTATTTGCTAAATGACTTGCGGATATGTTTGTGTGGTATGCGAAGGCAAAACCATTTTAGAAGATGGCAGCGATTGTGATTATTGCACGCAGCCAGTAGCAGAAAAAGACCAAGAATAATTGGCTATTTCTTTAAAACAAGGATGCGCCATTTTTCTTGTAAATCTTTTTTAAAGCTAGCTTTAAGTTGCAAGTCTTTTGCCATTTGGGTAAGTAACTCCACCTGAAATTCGCTTATTTCAAAATACAGTTCTTGTGCTTTTGGGTTTAGACAAAAAGCTTGGGATATTTTTCTATAAAACAGAATGATATCTTGTGATTCAACAAATAGCGCCAAGTGTGGTTCGTGTTGCAAAACATTTATATGCATCTGTGCTTTTTCGGCTTCGCTAATATAAGGTGGATTGCTAACCCAAATGGCAGCCTCTGTTTGTTGCAAGTAGTTTATGCCCGTTTCATCTAGCACAGATAACTGTTTAAAAAATATGGGTAGTTTTAATTGCGTTGCATTGTACTGGGCTGTTTCAATAGCCTCTTCCGAAATGTCTAAAGCAAAAAGGCTTGGTTCGGCCAAAGCTTTTTTAAGTGCTAAAGCAATGCAGCCGCTGCCAGTGCAAATATCTAAAATCGCTACAGGTTTAGGTTCAGCCCAATTTTTGTAGGCTGTTATTACGGCCTGAACCAACTCCTCCGTTTCTGGGCGCGGAATAAGCACAGTTGGATTTACGTGAAAAATTAAATCCATGAAATAAGCATAGCCCAACACATACTGAATAGGTTCTCCGGTTAAGAGACGATTTTTGAGTGTATTGAGTTGCAGCTCTTCCGTAAAACTAAGTTCTTTGCTAAAGAGATGGAGATGGGCTTTTTTAATTAAAAGAATATCCTCGTATAGCCAATACATGAGCTCTTTGGCCTCGTTTTCTGGGTACAGAGCTTGCAGTTGTAATACAGATTCATCAAAGTATTTTACGATATCCATTTAGCAGCAATAGTAGGGAAGTTTTCTCGGAAATTGGATTAATCTCCTCCACTTCTTTATATTCGCACTTATATCAATTGTTTTATGGCAAGTATGTTTAAATTAAGTTTTGTTTTTAGTTGTTTGTTTGTTTTTAGTTTGGGTATAATCAGTGCCCAAAACAAAAATGTGCCCACTAAACAAATTGAAAGTGCAATTGAACTAACAGAAGCACAAAAAATAGATAAACTTATTGCTTACATAGCAGATACAGAGGCTAAATTTATACGCAATGGAAACGAGTATAGCGGCGCAGATGCCGCCAAACACCTGCGCATGAAGCGCGAAAAAGCAGGTAAAAAAATTATTACTGCCAGGCAGTTTATAGATTATTTAGCCAGTAAATCGAGTATGAGTGGCGAGCCTTACCTGATGAAGTTTAAGAATGGCACTACCTTACCCGTAAGAGATATTTTGTACCACCAACTTAAAAAACTAGAAACAAATCAAACCTCAGTTAATTAAAATACCCAACTGATTAACTAGGCTTACTGTTTCTAAATTTTCTATGGCAATTTGATTGGGTTTAAAAACAAATTTTTGCTCGTAAAGCTTCGCCTTGGCATAATAACTCATCCAGTATTCATTATTTATGCCAAACAAACTTTCTTCAATGGGTTCAATTTTAATATAACTTAGCGGGGGCATTTGGTCTAGAAAGTGGCGCAGTAAGCTAGTTTTTATCTCCTCACCTTGATGCGTTCCATAACCTTTGCTGCTCACTAAAACGCCTGTTAAATGCTCTTGTGTGCTATTAATGGCATACACATTCCATTCCCAATTTTTTGTATCATTTAATTCATAAACAACCGCAACAATAACGCCCGGTAAACTTTCTTCAAGGATATCTTTTAACATGCTACAAAGGTAAAATATTCTGCTAAAAAGCTATCAAATGCGCTTATCTATTTTGTCTGATATAATCTTGGTAGCAATTTTTTATAGCCAATACTAGGTCGTAATCTGTGGCATTTAATATAAAATAATGCGGCATGTTGCAGTATTTTTTAAAAGCCATAACCTTGTCTTCGGTTAGGCCCGTTGTACGTTTTATAATATTGTTAGTATACCTCGCATCCACCATTTCTTGCTCGTGATATAACTCTATTAAGCGTTGTAGTTTATTGTATTCTTGAAGCTTTTTATTTTCACTGGCAAACAAATCGGTTACTATAGAGCCGCTGCTGCCGCTAACCCACGATTGGTAGTGGTTGTAATTATTTAAGAGCGGACTCCTTTTCAAAATCCCCGCCGCTTGTCGGGCCAAACTGTCTCTTTTTTTCTGGTGGTAATTAATCTCCGCTTCTTTTAATCTGTAGCTTGTTGGTTTTAACCTAACCCGTATGGGGTCTGTATAATTATTAAGCACATATTTGGCCACAGGTAAAACCAAATTTTGGTAGCCAATTACACTAAAAATGAGGGTGTCTATTTCGCTTACCTGTATGCCAAATGCACCATATCTATTACTTATAAACCTTTCGCCGTTCGGCTTTTTTAAAATATTTGCTAGCGGAATGGTATTATTAGTATCACTTCCTAAAACATATCCTTTTAAAAGCAATGTTTTGGGTTCGGTTTGACCCAAAGCAGCCAAGCTTATAAAAAGCAATCCCAAACACAAAATGGTTTTCAAAAGTTTTTTCACGTCTTGCAAAGAAATAGGTTCAAACCGAACAAAACACATAAAACATCAAATTTTAGCACTTTATTTTGTAAACTTTTTAAGCGTGTAAGGGTCTAAAAAAAAATCTGTTTGAACCAATATTCACGCGTTTTTTGAATAATGTTTTGGTTTTCAATATTTTTCATTTTGCAATAGTCCTATTTAGATAAAATCTAAATAATATTTTTTTTTAACATGCTTAGTCCAAATATGAAATGTGCTTATATTCGCGGCTGAATTGAGAAAAGTGTTCCTCTCAAATTTAATTTGACAAGTCCTTTACAATTCACCAATTTATTGAAATAATTATTCCAAATAAATGAAGCTATCTAAACTATTAACATTAGCTGTTTCGATTCTTTTCTCCATGCAGTTGGCCTTTGCCGACGCAGCTGAAGGAGAAAAACTTTATCAAGCCAACTGTACGGCTTGTCATGCCCTCAACGAAAAAGTGGTGGGTCCAGCCCTTAAAGACGTGCACAAAAAGTACGACACGAAGTGGTTGCTCAAATGGATTAAAAACTCCCAAGCCCTGGTTAAGGCAGGTGATCCTCAAGCTGTAAAGGTTTACAAAGAAAACAATGAAGCTATGATGACATCATTTGAGCAATTGAGCGATGCAGAAATTACCTCAATTGTAGATTACATAAAGCGTGAAAGCGAAGCCCCAGCACCAGTTGCTGTAGCTGCTGCTGCTGGAACAACTGCTGGCACAGACGCTTCTAGCGCTGTAAGTAGCGGTGGTTCTGGTTTTTACACAACCACTACTTTTTATGGTTTGGTGTTTATGGCTTTGGTTTTAATCATTATCTTATTTGTGTTGTATCGCATTAAGAAGGTGGTTGAAGAATTATATATTCAGAAACACCCAGAAGTTTATGCTGAAGAAATGGGCGAACCAAGCATTAGCTGGAAAGAGAATCCATTAGATTTCAGATATAAATTGTTTAAGAAACATCCAGTTGTGGGTACCATTGTGGTATCTATCGGATTTACTTTGATTTTTGGACTATACGGTTTCGATTATGGTAACAAAAAAGTGGGTGTTCAAAAAGGATATGCCCCTGCTCAACCAATAAACTATTCGCATGAATTGCATGCAGGTACATACAAAATCAACTGTTTGTATTGCCATACTGGAGCCGCTGAAGGCAAACAAGCCTCTATTCCATCGGCTAGTACTTGTATGAATTGCCATGCTCATGTGCAAGCTAAAGAAAAATACGATGGCAAAGTTTCTCCTGAAATTGCCAAAATATACGATGCAGTTGGTTGGGATCCAGAAAAGCGTGCTTACGATCCATCTAAACCACAAACCCCAATTAAATGGGTTCGTATTCATAACTTACCAGATCATGCCTACTTTAACCACGCTCAACACGTGAAAATTGGTAAGGTAGAATGCCAGGCTTGTCATGGACCAATAGAAACAATGGCGGTAGTAGCTCAGCAAAAAAGTTTGCAAATGGGCTGGTGTATCAATTGTCATCGCGAGGCGAAAGTTGACGTAGCCAACAATGATTATTACGAAAAATTGCATGCTGATTTGAAATTAGACGGTAAAGACTTTGTAACCGTTGCTCAAAATGGCGGACTAGAATGTGGTAAGTGTCACTACTAGTTTTTAAAGTAAAAGTATTTACAGTTTAACAGGAAAAAATTATCAATGGAAAATAAAAATCAATACTGGAGAGGTTTAGAGGAATTAAATAATGACCCTAAATTCTTAGCATCCAAAAAGCATGAATTTGCTGAAGGTATTCCTTTAGAGGAGGTTTTTACGGAAGAAGATGGTGGCTTAAACGCTAATCGTCGCGACTTCCTCAAGTATTTTGGATTTAGCATTTCGGCAGTTGCCTTGGCAGCTTGTAACAAAACGCCCGTAAAAAATGCTATTCCTTACATAGTAAAACCAGAAAACATTACACCGGGTATTCCAAACTGGTACGCCTCTACGTGTAATGCTTGTTCTGCCAATTGCAGTATTTTAGTAAAAACCCGTGAAGGCAGACCGGTTAAAATAGAAGGTAACAGTGATTCACCTATTTTTAAAGGTGGAGCTTGTGCTACTGGTCAGGCTAGTTTATTAGGTTTGTACGATAATGAGCGTTTACGTGGACCAAAATCTAAGGGTTCTGATGCCACTTGGGCTGCTGTAGATAAAGATATCAAAGCCGGTTTAGCTGCTTCAAAAAGCATTCGTTTGGTAACAGGAACTGTTAACAGTCCGTCTACCAAAAAAGCCATTGCTGCTTTTATAGCAAAATACCCGCAAGCGCAGCATATCCAGTACGAAGGCAATTCTATGGGCGCTATTGCTGAAGCAAGCAAGCGTGCCTTTGGAAAAAACATCGTTCCGGGTTACCGTTTCGATTTAGCTAAAGTTATTGTGAGCTTTGGTGCCGATTTCTTAGGTACATGGATTTCTCCTGTTGAGTTTACCAAGCAGTGGACAGCCAACAGAAAGGCAGAAAACAAAAACATGAGTCGCCACATTCAATTAGAATCTCACTTATCATTAAGTGGTTCTAATGCGGATGTTCGCTACCCAATTAAGCCATCTGCTGAAGGTGCTTATTTGGTTAGTTTATACAATAAAATTGCAGCCCTTGCCGGTGCGCCAGCTTTGGGTACAATGCCTACCGTTGAATTGCCTTTAGATGGAATTTCAAATACCGCTAAAGAATTATGGGGTGCTAAAGGTAGCTCTTTGGTTGTTTGTGGTTCAAACAATGTAGACCACCAATTATTGGTTCATGCCATTAATACTATGTTGGGTAATAACGGTACTACCGTAGATTTTACTAACAGTAGCAACCAACATTTGAGCGATGATGTGGCTTTTGAAGCTTTTGTAAAAGAACTAAATGCTGGTACTGTTGATACGGCTATTTTCTATAATGTAAACCCAGTTTACAGCTATACCCAAGGTGCTCAATTAGCAGAAAGCATTAAGAAATTAAAGCTATCTATTGCTTCAAATAGCAATTTAGATGAAACAGCTAGTGTATGTAATTATAATACACCTGATAATCATTTCTTAGAATCTTGGAATGATAATGAACCAAAAGCAGGTTATTTTACTTTCACTCAACCAACTATTTCTAATGTTTTTGACACCCGTCAAATGCAAGAAAGCATTCTAACTTGGGCCGATGCGCCTGCTAGTTTCTACGATTACATGAAAGCCAATTGGGCAAGTAGTTTAGCCGGAGATGCTTGGATAAAGGCTGTACATGATGGTTTCCATCAGGTAGCGCCAGCTGCGGTTAATGTTTCTTTTGCTGCAGATTTAAGTGGTGTTGTTGCGCCTGCCTACAATACTTATACCAATACAAAAACTAAATTAGAATTACTATTATATAGCAAAGTTGCTATCAACGATGGTGCACATGCACATAATCCTTGGTTGCAAGAAATGCCTGATCCAATTAGTAAAGTATGTTGGGATAATTATGCCAACATTAGCTCTGCTACTGCTAAAGAACTAGGTGTAAAAGATGGTGATGTAATCAATATTACTGCTAAGTCTGGTAAATTAGAAGCAGTTCCTGTTTTGGTTCAGCCAGGCCAACCGAATAATGTAATTGCTTTAGCCATTGGTTATGGAAGAACAGCGGGCGGTAAAACCGGTTTAAATGTAGGTAAAAATGCATTTATTTTAAGTGAAAGCAAATCGGGTGCGATAGAAATTACGGTTGAAAAAGCATCGGGTTCTTATGAGTTGGCTCAAACCCAAACTCACCATACCATTGAAGGAAGAGCTTTGATAAAAGAAGCTTCTTTAAACGAATATAATAAAGATGCAAAAGCCGGTAATCATGATCACCATAAAGCATTAAAAGAAAATGGCAATTTACTAACCTTGTGGGCTGAACGCGATAGCAAAGGTCACCGTTGGGCAATGGCCGTAGACATGAATAAATGTACAGGTTGTGGTTCTTGTGTGGTAGCTTGTAATGCAGAAAATAACGTTCCTGTTGTAGGTCGCCAAGAGGTTATAAACCGTCGCGAAATGCATTGGATACGCATCGATCGTTACTATCGTTTCCGTAACAAGGAAAATAACAATATTACCAGAGAGAATGAATACAATAACGAAGCTACAGGAGTAGATTTTGAAAATGTAAGTGTTACTTTCCAACCTTTAATGTGTCAACAATGTGGTCACGCACCTTGCGAAACTGTTTGTCCGGTATTAGCTACTGTGCATAGCAGCGAGGGCTTAAACCACATGGCTTATAACCGTTGTGTAGGAACCCGTTATTGCGCAAATAACTGTCCGTATAAAGTACGTCGTTTCAACTGGTTTAAATACAGAGATAATTCTCAATTCGATTTTAACTTCAACAACGATTTAGGACGTATGGTAATTAATCCAGATGTTACGGTTCGTTCTAGAGGTGTAATGGAAAAATGTTCATTCTGCGTGCAACGTATCCAAGCGGGTAAGTTAAAGGCAAAATTAGAGAACAGAATCATTGTAGACGGCGATATCAAAACGGCCTGTCAACAAAGTTGTCCAGCTGATGCAATTATCTTTGGCGACATCAACGATGATAAGAGCGAGGTTAGAAAGTATTTTGAAAACGACCGTGCTTTCTTCTTATTAGAGGAGTATAATGTACAACCGTCTGTAGCATACATGACCAAAGTAAGAAACGTAAATGAAGATTTAGCCGGTGGCGGTCATCACGTTGCTGCTGCGCCACATGATGCTTCGCATACAGCAAAAGAAGTTGAATCACATTCATAAAATTGTAAACAAGTAGTAACACATGTCATACGAATCACCAATTAGAGATCAATTAGTAACCGGTGGAAAAACTTACCGTGATGTCACCAGAGACATTACGCGTCCATTGGAAAATGCGCCCACCAAAGGCTGGTGGATTGGGTTTATCCTCGCAACTTTGGCTTTAGCCCTTTGGCTTGGATCAACCACTTATACTGTAGCAGTTGGTTTAGGCTCCTGGGGATTAAACAAAACTGTAGGCTGGGCTTTTGATATTACCAACTTTGTATTCTGGGTAGGTATTGGTCATGCCGGTACCCTTATCTCAGCAGTATTATTATTGTTTCGCCAAAAGTGGAGAATGTCTATCAACCGCTCTGCGGAGGCTATGACCATCTTCGCTGTTGTTTGTGCGGCTTCATTCATTTTATCTCACATGGGTAGACCATGGGTGGCTTACTGGCCAATTCCATTACCAAATGCTTTTGGTACATTGTGGGTAAATTTTAACTCACCTTTGGTGTGGGATGTATTTGCAATTTCAACTTACTTCTCAGTATCTTTAGTATTCTGGTATGTAGGATTAATTCCAGATATTGCTACAGTTAGAGATAGAGCAACCACCGCCGGAAGGAAATTTTGGTATGGTTTGTTTGCTATGGGTTGGACAGGTTCAACGCGCACTTGGCATAGGTATGAAGTAATCAGTTTAATTTTGGCTGGTATTTCTACACCACTTGTACTTTCGGTGCACTCAATTGTATCTATGGACTTTGCAACGTCTTTAGTACCGGGATGGCATACAACAATTTTCCCACCATACTTTGTGGCTGGAGCTATCTTCTCGGGATTTGGCATGGTACTTACCCTGTTAATTATTGCCCGTGAAGTAATGAACTATAAAAACTACATCACCGAAGAGCACTTGGATGCTATGGCTAAAATTATTTTAGTAACTGGTACCATGGTGGGTATGGCATACATCACAGAGTTTTTTGTGGCAGCCTATTCTGGTGTAGAATACGAGCAATATGCATTCTTAAACAGAGCATTTGGTCCGTATTGGTGGGCATATTGGACGATGATGACTTGTAACTTAATTGCGCCACAAGTATTTTGGTTCAGAAAGTTAAGAACTAATCCAGCCTTCTTGTTTGTAATGTCTATCATTGTAAATATTGGAATGTGGTTTGAGCGTTTTGTAATTATTGTAACTTCATTACACCGCGATTTCTTGCCTTCATCTTGGGCAATGTATACGCCTTCAATTGTTGAGGTTGCTATTTTAATTGGTTCATTTGGACTATTCTTTTTCTTATTTTTCTTATTTATCAAGTTTTTACCTTCTATCAACATGGCTGAGGTAAAAAGTATTATTCCTACCCATGCACATGCACATGATGCGCATGCACACAGCGGTAGTCACAGTCACGATGTTGTAGTAGAGAAAGGAGCCATTCATGGAAACTAGTAAAAAACTTATTTTGGGTGTATACGATAGCCCAGATAAAACGTACGCAGCAACCAAAAAGTTAATTAGCAATGGTTACAACGTATATGATGTGTATTCACCATTTGCCATTCACGGTTTAGACCGCGTAATGGGAATTAAAAGATCGCGTTTAACCATTGTAGCCTTTTGTTGCGCTATGATTGGATTAAGCTTAGCGGTAACCTTCCAAGTTTATGTAAGTTATTTTGATTGGCAAATGAATATTGGCGGAAAGCCTTCATTGCATATTCCAACATACATTCCAATTACTTTTGAATTGAGTATTTTGTTCACAGCTTTCGGAATGGTAACGGCCTTTTTTATTGTAAACAAAATGTTTTGGGGTAAAAATGCTGATATTATGGATTTGCGCGTAACAGACGATTTGTTTGTAATTGCAGTAGATGTTAAAAAGAGCAAAGCCGACATAGGTTTGTTAAACCAATTATTAATGGATGGCGGCGCTATTGAAGTGAGAGAAAGGACCAAAGAGTTATGAGATTAAAATCATTATATACCGCTATTTTAATCGGTTCAACCGCGGCTTTATTAGGAAGTTGCAGTGCCGGCGGCGAAAGTACAGGAATTGAATATGCACCAAATATGTATCATTCTTTTGCCTATGAGCCTTTATCGCAAGAGGCAGATAAGCCTAATACCATTAATCCAAATGGTATGAACATGCGTTTGCCAGCTAAAAATACAGTGGCACGCGGACAAATGGATTATGCAAAATATGAATATACTGTTAGCAATGCTTCGTATGTAGCTTCTGCTAGCCTTAATAATCCGATTGCAGCTTCTCCAGAAGTAATTGCTGAGGGTCAAACTTTGTATAATATTCATTGTACGCCTTGTCATGGAGATAAAGGTTTGGGAGATGGTAGCATTGTTGCTGCTGGAAAATTCCCACCACCCCCTTCATACGAATCGGATAGGATTAAGTCTACACCTGATGGACAAATGTTTTACTCTATTCGTTACGGAAAAAATTTGATGGGCGCTTACGGTACTGCCTTAAAGCCTGCTCAAATTTGGAAAGTAGTACATTATATCCGCACAGTAAGTGGTCCGTATAAGGCGGCAGCTACTGCTAATAACGCTTCTAATTAATCATTAACCGGAGAACATATTTACAATGGAACACGCAGAAGTTCATATCAAAGAAGAAAAATATCAAATAACCGAAGGCAACAAAAAATGGGCATTCGGATTAATGATTGTAGGTTTGATTTTAGCAGCTATTGGCTACTTCACCTACCACCCGCACATCGAAGGATTATCAGAAACAGATTTACATCACTTATCTCAGAAGCGTTTGTTAAGTAACCTATTGGTAAATGGTTATTTCTTTTTCATAGTTTCTATTTGTGCCGCTACTTTTATCGCTATTAGTCAGGTTGCTAATGCAGGTTGGTACGTAGCCATTAGAAGAATTCCTGAGGCTTTAAGCGAATACTCTCTTATTGGAGGTCCTATTTTAGTTATCATTAGTTTATTAGGCGTATCTACTTTATACCATTGGGCTCATGAAGGTATTATGACCGAAGGTGCTAGCAATTTTGATGCTTTGTTGGCAAGCAAAAGCTGGTACTTAAACAAGCCATTCTTCTTTATTAGAATGATATTGTTTATGGCTTTTTGGATTTTTTGCGCTCACATGTTTCGCAAAAATTCTCGCAATGAAGATGTAATCGGTGGCTTAACAATGTTCCAGAAGAACTACAATCTTTCTACTGCATACATGGTTATCTTCGCCTTTACTTTCTCTATGTTTAGCTGGGATGTGATGATGAGTATTGATGCACATTGGTATTCAACCATTTTTTCTATCTATAACTTTGCTACGGGCTGGGTAAGTGCTTTAACTATTACCTATTTGTTAGTGCACTATTTAAGAAAGAACGGTTATTTGCAAGGTGTTGTTTCAGATGAACACCAGCACGATTTGGGTAAATTTATGTTTGCCTTCTCTGTGTTCTGGACGTACATGTGGACAGCGCAATTCTTGCTTATTTGGTATGCTAATATTCCAGAAGAAGTTGTTTACTACAGAGACCGTATGTTTGGTTCATACCAATTCTACTTTTACTTTATTGTGTTTTTAAACTTTGTTATTCCTTTCTTCTTCTTTATGGGTAGGAATGCAAAGCGTAGCAGAAAAGTAGGTCATTTTGTAGGTGGTGCCTTGTTAATTGGCCATTGGTTAGATGTATATTTAATGGTTATGCC
This sequence comes from Chitinophaga pinensis, assembly GCA_945860865.1. Lineage (GTDB taxonomy): Bacteria > Bacteroidota > Bacteroidia > UKL13-3 > UKL13-3 > B1. The sequence continues at coordinate 663,945 of CAMARW010000001.1, forward strand.
GGGTGCTATGAATTTGGCTACAGACCCAAGTGATGCACATCCAGCTGGTATTATTAAAGTGGCTGCACAAGGTATTGGCTTTATGGAAATTGGTTTCTTGTGTTTGTTTGCTGGCTTATTCTTGTGGATGACACTAAAAGCCTTAACCAAAGCCAACTTATACCCAACTAAGCACCCATATATTATGGAATCTGCCCTACATGATGTAGGCGTTTAATATTCAATTACGAATTAAAAATTACGAATTACGAATAGGCTGAGTTGTTATATCAACTCGTAATTCGTAATTCGTAATTTTTAATTTATCTCCAAAGAAACACTCGCTGCCCCCGAACCAAACAAGCCCCCAGGATTAGGTTTTATTATTTTAACCTTTAATGCTACATCTCTATTAGCCAGCAGTCCTTTGATACGCATTATTATTGTTTTAGCAATATCTTCAATTAAATCGCGGCGTATCTCCATTTCTTCCTTTACAATTGTAAAAATTTCCTCATAATTAATTACTTGATTAATTTCATTGAGCGGGTTAGTTTCTTCAACTTCCTCAGTAATGATGACGTCTACCAAGAATTCTGCACCTTTTTCTTTTTCAAATGCATATAAACCATGGTAAGCGTAAAACGCTAATCCCTCTAATGCTGTTTGTAATTTCATGAGTATAATTTTTAACTCCCGCCAAAATAACTAATTTTGTCAAAGTTTAATAATGCAAACCTAATACATGAACAACGCAAACGATTTTCACCGCGCTAGTAAGCAAGATTTATTTCAGAATCACGATTATTATTTAATGGATGAACTGCTTACCGAGGAGCATAAACTTATTCGTGCCACGGTGCGCGATTTTGTAAAAAAAGAAATTTCACCAATTATAGAAGATGCTGCCCAAAAAGCGGCTTTCCCTCATTATCTTATTAAAGGAATGGCCGAAGTAGGCTGTTTTGGTGCTCAATTGCCAGCAGAGTATGGCTGTAGTGGTTTAGATTATATTAGCTATGGTATTATTATGCAAGAACTAGAGCGTTGCGATTCTGGTATTCGCTCTACCGCTTCGGTTCAAGGTAGCTTGGTAATGTACCCTATTTATAAATTTGGTTCTGAAGAACAAAAAAGAAAATACCTGCCTAAATTAGCCTCTGGCGAAATGATGGGTTGCTTTGGTTTAACAGAGCCAGATCATGGCTCTAACCCAGCCGGCATGACTACCCACTACAAAGATGCTGGTGATGGTAAAAATGTGATTTTAAACGGTGCTAAAATGTGGATTAGTAACTCACCTTTTGCAGATGTAGCTGTTGTTTGGGCCAAAGATGATACAGATGTTATTCGTGGAATTATTGTAGAACGTGGCATGCCAGGCTTTACTACTCCAGAAACACACGGTAAATGGAGCTTACGTGCCAGCGCAACAGGCGAATTGGTGTTCACAGATGTGCTAGTACCAAAAGAAAATATATTGCCAGGTGTATCTGGTCTTAAAGGCCCTTTGACTTGTCTAAACTCTGCCCGTTATGGCATTAGTTGGGGAGCTATTGGTGCAGCTTTAGATTGTTATGATACAGCCTTGCGTTATGCTAAAGAGCGTCATCAATTTGGTAAACCTATTGCAGGTTTCCAATTACAGCAAAAGAAATTAGCCGAAATGATTACCGAAATTACTAAAGCACAATTGTTAACTTGGCGTTTAGGCGTTTTAATGAATGAAGGTAGAGCCACTCCGGCACAAATATCTATGGCCAAACGTAACAACGTTGCCATGGCTTGTACCATTGCCAGAGATGCTCGCCAAATGTTGGGCGGTATGGGTATAACAGGCGAATATTCTATTATGCGCCACATGATGAACCTAGAATCTGTGGTAACTTACGAAGGAACACATGATATTCATTTACTAATTACTGGTATGGATATTACCGGAGAAAACGCTTTTAATTAATTGGTTCAACCCGTGAAATGGGCTTCCATTTTTATAACAATTTTACTGGCAAGTGCAGCAATGCTCTTGCCAGCTTTTTTTAATGGCTTCCCGTTATTATACTCAGATACCGGAGCTTATATTGCCAGTGGCTTCGAAGGTAAAGTGCCGCTTGATAGACCAATAACCTACGGATTATTCCTTCGTCACGCCAGTTTAGCCCACAGTTTATGGTTTGTTGTTTTGGCGCAATCTATTATTGTGAGTAGCTTACTATGGGCACTTTTTGCGCACTTCTTGGGGCCTATAAAACACGCTGCAATTTGGTTTTTAGCAATTGTTTTCGGCTTGAACCTAATTAGCAGCTTACCATGGATTAGCGGCATGCTGATGGCGGATATTTTTACACCCATTAGTTTTTTGCTGTTATATATTTTAATGTTTCAAACGCCCACAAAAAAATGGCTGTTTGTATTTGTTGCTGTGGCTTATCTTTTTACTACCGCCACTCATTTAACCCATGCGCCTGCGCACCTTGCATTGCTCGTTGGGATTGTCTTCTTTAAATTAATAATTCCGCAATTTTTACAGGCAATTTCTTGGCTCAAATGGTTATTGGCCTTTGCCCTTGTTTTGCTAAATTTTATATTTTTACCAGCACTTCACTATTCCCATAATGCGGGTTGGGTAAGTTCTCGCAGCGGACATTTATTTTTAACGGCGCGCTTCATAGAAAGTGGGGCTGTAAAGGCTTATTTAGATGAAAATTGTGTAGATGAAACCGCCTTTTTATGCCAATTATTGGCAAGGTAAATTAAACGGACACAACCAACTCATCTTTGTTGTTTGGGTAATAGCCATTCTTATTTGTTTTTACTTTTTGTTTTCCAAGCAATTATCCAATCCCCTTAGGATATTCATTTTTTGCGGGTTTTTGGTATACGTTGGAAATTTTGTTGTTGTATGCATTGCCTCCAGCGGAAGCCGCTACAACGCTAGACTAGATTGGCTGTTTGTGTTCATGGCCGCGCTATCTATATATAGTTTCATACAATCTAAAACCCGGTAATACACAATTGCAACAAGTTGCGACTTGTTGCTATAAAATTGTTGTTTTGAATTGGTTCCCCTCTGATTTTATAGAATTAAATTTTTAAACGTAACCCTTAAATCTTAAAACTATTTCCGTAATTTGCACCCAAAATACCCATTAAAAATGTACGTAATAAAATTTGGAACCGACGGCTGGAGAGGCATTATAGCAGATGAATTTAATGTTGAAAATGTTCGCCGCGTGGCACAAGGGACTGCTGATTATATTAAGAAAAATTTCCCAAATAACTTAAATGTTGTGCTGGGACATGATTGTAGGTTTGCCGGTGAATTATTTGCAGAAAATACAGCACGTGTTTTTAATGCTAATGGCATTAAAGTTAAAATGGCCAAAAACTTTGTTTCTACACCAATGATTAGTTTGGGTGCAGTAAAATTAGGTTCTGCAATAGGGGTAATTATTACAGCTTCTCATAACCCGCCTGCTTACAATGGTTTTAAATTAAAAGCCCATTACGGCGGCCCAAGCAGTCCGGCTGTGATTGATGCGGTTGAACAAGCTATTCCTGATTCGTTGGTAAGTGGATTAAGAACCCATGCAGAAAATTGCGCAGCTGGGATGGTAGAATACGTAGATTTAGAAACCATGTATGTAGAAGAAGTGGAGTCTAAATTTAATATTCCTTTGATTAAAGAAAGCAAAATGGAGTTTGCTTATGATGCTATGTATGGCGCAGGACAAAATGTAATGCGCAGAATTTTTCCTGATATTACCTTATTGCATTGTGATTATAACCCCAGTTTTGATGGCCAGGCTCCTGAGCCAATAGATAAAAATTTAGCCGAGTTTAGAGAAATGATTGCTGTATGTGGCGATATTGATTGCGGTTTGGTAACAGACGGAGATGCAGATAGAATTGGCTTATACAACAAGTCCGGTAAGTTTGTAGACTCACACCATATTATTTTATTATTGGTGCATTACCTGCACAAATACAAAGGCATGGATGGCAAAGTTATTACCACCTTTAGCGCTACTTCTAAAATTACCGAATTGGCCAAAGCATACGGTTTAGAAATAGAAATAACCAAAATTGGTTTCAAATATATTTGCGAAAAAATGGTTACTGAGAACGTGCTGGTTGGAGGCGAAGAAAGCGGTGGTATTGCTATCAAAGGTTTTATTCCAGAACGCGATGGTATTTGGATTGGATTAACCCTTTGGGAGTTTATGGCTTCAACTGGAAAAAGCTTAGACGATTTAATTGAAGAGGTTTATGCGGTAGTAGGTTGCTTTGCTATGGGCAGAATAGATTTACACATAACCGAAGAAATTAAACAAAAAGTTTTGGCCAATTGCGAAGCAGGATTTTACAAAGCTTTTGGTTCATACAAAATAGAAAAAATTGAAACCATAGACGGCTTTAAGTTTCATTTGGGTAATGGCGAGTGGGTAATGATACGTGCAAGTGGCACAGAGCCCGTTTTACGTGTTTACAGCGAAAGCAATACCGATGAAAATGCCGCCAAAATTTTAGCGGCAACAAAAGCGGTTTTATTGGCTTAAAACACCAATTGCTCCGCGTGGCCCGCCCAAAACCACCAAGTTGCCTTTTCGTGCCTTGCGCACCACATGAAAGGCCTTGGTGGTAAGGTACGTTTTAGCATTTAGAGTGGTGTTTGTTTGCTCTGTATGGTTTAGGTAAACTCCTTGTGTGCCGCAACCTATTATTTCTCCATTATTTAAAAGGGCCAAACAAGAGCTGTAATAAGTATAAAAAGGCTTCATGTTTAGCAATTGCAAACCATCTTTATTATGGGTGTAGCGGTATATGGCTTGGTTTACTTTAGTAGTATCTGAGGCGTAATCTCCACCTACAATTGCGATGTATTTTTTATTGAAATCAAAAGAGAATGCCCCTTCGCTAGCCTTACCTTGTAACATAGATTTTAATTCGTAACGCTGATATTTTTCTCCAATTTGCAACCAATGAAAAGCAGATTTTTTGCCGCCAGTTACAAATCCAATACTATTTTTAGGCAGGCACCTAAAGCTTGTGCCAGAAGCAGCAAATACAGATTCTCCTGCATTTGCTAAAGGGCGCAAAGCGCTATCTAGTTCATGCCAGGTGTTTCCTGCGTCTAAGGTTCTTATTAACACAAATCGCTCATCTATTGGGTCGCCCAATACAATGCCTTGGTTTGGATTCCAAAAATCAATTGCGTCTAGGAAAATCTCTTTGTGCTTGTTCTCGTATACTTTTTTCCAGTTTAGGCCTCCATCCATTGTTTTTAAAATATAGGCAGGATAACCACTGCTCACTACAATGGCTTGCCGGGCATCAAAGGCATAAATGCTTCTAAAATCAATTAAATCAAAATCTGGAATTTTTATTAGCTCAAAAGTTTTGCCCCCATCTATTGAGCGCATAACACTTCCTTTGCTGCCGCTAAGCCAAGCAGTTTGGTTGTTTGGAACCGAAGCACCTCGAAAAGAAATACAAGAAATACAGGCTTTGCTTGGATTAATAATGAAAGTAGAATCTATGAATTGGATTTGGTTTTGAGCCAAAACCGACTGATTTAAACAGATTACTCCAATATATATCCAAAATTTTATTTGATTCATGAAGGCAATTTACATTTTATAAAGAAATAAAGTCAACCAGAATTAAATTAGCTGTATTGTTCTTATTGATGTTTGATTTAATTTTGCTTGTCTAATTCCAAACTATAAATGGCGCGTATTAAATTGCAAATTCCAGAAAATATCAGTTTTAGTACCCACATTGCGGTGCGTGTTTCAGATTTAAATTATGGCAACCACATGGCTAACCATGTTTACCTAGAAATGATGCAAGAAGCACGTATGCAGTTTTTGGCTCAATATGGCTACTCAGAAAAAAACCTTGCAGGCGTAAGTTTAATTATGGGCGATACAGCTATCGTTTACAAGCAAGAATGTTTTTATGGCGATGTGCTGCAAATTGAGGTTTGTGCCACTGATTTTGGTGTGCGCAGTTTCGATTTATTATATCGTTTTACCAAGCAAGATGGTAGCCTTGTTTGCGAATCTAAAACAGGCATGGTTTGCTTTGATTATGAAGCCAGAAAAACAGTAGCAGTGCCTCAAGAATTTATGGTAAAATGCCAATAATTTGGCCTGAACCAAACCTGCGCAAAAATACCCTTAGCATTGTAATAGCTTTTTGGTAAATTGCAACATTAGAACGATAGCGAAATGGCTAAGAAAGCAAACGATACATTAAAGAAACAAGTTCAACGTGTTTTTACCGAAGCAGGTAGAAAAATATTGAATTATAAACAGGTTGCCAATCGGTTAGATATTGATAGTACCGAGGGTAAAAATGAAGTGCTTCTAGCCATGAAACAATTGGCCAAGGAAAACTTAATTGAGGAAATAGATGCTGGCAGATATGTTACGCTATTTATTCATCAATTTATTTTAGGTAAAGTAGATATTACCCAACAAGGTTCTGCCTATGTGAAGCCCGAGGAAGGTGGCGATGATATCTTTATTGGCGCCAATTTTAAAAATACTGCCCTAAATGGAGATACGGTAAAAGTAAGCTTGTTTGCCCACGAAGTAAATGGCAAAGCAACGGGCGAAATTGTAGAGGTTGTAGCCCGCGCCAAAGCGCTTTTTGTAGGAACCGTTCAGGTGCATTACAACTACGCATTGTTGGTGCCAGACGATAAAAAAACGCATATTAATATCTTCATACCAAAGGAAAAAATTGGTTCAGCCAAACAAGGAGATAAAGCCATTGCACGCATTACAGAATGGCCCCTTGAGGAGGAAAATCCTTTTGGCGAAATTGTAGAAGTGCTGGGCCGACCAGGAGATCACGAGACCGAAATGAACGCCATTGTGGTGGAGTATGGTTTTGCTAATCGTTTTCCGGATGAGGTAGAAAAAGAAGCGGATAAAATTTCTTTGAAAATACCCGCCGCCGAAATCAAGAAAAGAAAGGATTTTAGAGACACTTTAACCTTTACCATAGACCCTGATGATGCCAAAGATTTTGATGATGCCTTGTCGTTTAAGTTGCTGCCCAATGGTAATTTTGAAATTGGTATCCACATTGCCGATGTAAGCTATTACATCCCAGAAAATAGCAAGTTAGATGAAGAGGCTTTGCGCCGTGCAACTTCGGTATATTTGGTAGATAGAACCATTCCCATGCTGCCAGAAAAACTGAGCAATGGAGTGTGTTCGCTGCGGCCCAATGAGGATAAACTTACTTTTGCAGTTGTGGTAGAAATGAATGCCAAAGCAGATGTTTTAGATACTTGGTTTGGTAAAACCATCATTCACTCTAAGCGTAGGTTTTCTTATGAGGAAGCCCAAGAGCGCCTAGAAAGTAAGCAGGGAGATTTAGCCGATGAGCTAAATATACTAAACGATTTGGCCAAAATTTTAAAGGAAAAACGTTTTAAAAAGGGTGCCATTAGTTTTGAAACACAGGAGGTAAAGTTTAGGCTAGATGAACATTTTAAGCCCATAGATTTGTATGTAAAAATTAGAAAAGATGCACACAAATTAATTGAGGAATTTATGCTTTTAGCCAACAGAAAAGTGGCCGAATTTGCCAGCAGCTTAGGCAAGGGCGAAAAGAAAAAAACTTTTGTTTACCGAATTCATGAAGAACCTAACGAGGATAAAATTAGAATGTTTAATGTTTTTGCCGCCCGGTGGGGACATAAAATTTTAACGCAAAGTCAGCAAAGTATTTCCCAATCTTTTAATCATTTATTAGAAGAAGTGGAGGGCAAGCCCGAGCAAAATTTAATCCAAAGTCAGGCCATACGCACCATGAGTAAAGCCTATTATGGCTGCAAAAAATCTATGCATTATGGTTTGGCCTTTGATCATTATACGCATTTTACTTCTCCTATTAGGCGCTACCCAGATTTAATGGTGCACCGTTTATTAATGAATTATTTAAATAATGGTGTAAGTGCTAACGAGGCGCATTATGAGGGTATGTGCAAGCAATCTTCTGCCATGGAGGTAAAAGCTGCAGATGCAGAGCGGGCCTCGGTAAAATACAAACAGGTAGAATACATTAAGGAATTTATTGGCGAAGAGTTTGATGGCATTATTAGTGGTGTTACCGAGTGGGGTATCTATGTAGAAATTAGCATTTACCGCGCCGAGGGCCTCTTGCGTTTAAATAATATGGGCGATGATTACTACGATTATGATCAGCAAAATCAGTGGATTATTGGCAGAAAAAGTCGTGTAAAATACCAATTAGGCGATCCAATTAAAGTGGTAGTTGCCGCCGCCGATATCTTTAAAAGACAAATAGATTTATCTTTATCTGGTGTGGTTAGCACCAGAGATTTTGGACGAAGAGGTAGCAGCAGTAGTAGGGGAGGCGATCGCGGAAAAGCCAATAGCAGCAGAGGCAAAAGCAGCGCTAAAATTGCCAAAGGAAAGAAAAAAAGTCGCCGCAGGTAATGGGTTCAAACTAATTAAAAACAAACACACTAATTAATTGTACTTAACTTAGGTTTAAAAAATATTAACTTTATTTTCGTTCACTTTTATTATGCATACTTATCCAGCACTCCTTCAATTAGTCAACAAAAAAATTACCGAAACTTCTTTTGGTTCAAACCCCAAAGAGTTGTACGATCCTATCACTTATATGATGGGTTTAGGTGGCAAGCGTTTAAGGCCAGTGCTAACCTTAATGGCCTGCGATCTTTTTAAGGTTGATGTAAACAAGGCGCTTGATGCCGCGTTAGCCATAGAGGTTTTTCATAACTTTACGCTGGTGCATGATGATATAATGGATAATGCGCCGCTGCGCCGCGGACAAGAAACGGTGTTTCAAAAGTGGAGTATGCCGGTGGCTATTTTAAGTGGCGATTTAATGCTTATTCGTTCCATAGATTTGTTGGCCAAAACAGAAACCAATCAGTTTTCTAAACTGCTTTCGGTTTTTAATGATACGGCGGCTAAGGTTTGTGAAGGGCAGCAAATAGACATGAATTTTGAAACCTCCAACAAGGTTTCGCAGGCAGATTATATTGAAATGATTACGCTTAAAACAGCGGTGCTATTGGGCGCTTCGCTAGAAATTGGCGCACGTATAGCCAACGCCTCCCATGCCGATGCAGCAAACTTGTACGAGTTTGGAAAATGTATTGGCATCGCCTTTCAAATTCAAGATGATATTTTAGATAGTTTTGGTGAAACAGCTGCCGTGGGCAAGCGCATTGGTGGAGATATTGCCAGCAATAAAAAAACTTTATTACTCATAGAATTATTAGATTCTGTGCACAAAGATGATCTAAAATTACTCCAAAATCTCTTGGCTGAACCTAATGAAGAAACGAAAATAGCTGGCGTTTTAAGCCTGTACCAAAAATACCAAATACAAGCCTTTGCCGAAGCCCAAAAACAACAATACTTAGATACTGCGTTTCATCACTTGCAAGCTGTATCAGTTGATGCCGAAAACAAACAAGTGCTTATTGATACCGCTCGTGAGTTGATGAGTAGGGAGAATTAATTAAGAAATACGTCCCCATTTAGCCGTTTTTTGATAAATGCGTTGGTAGTTTAAAATGGCGGCATTTTCTGGCGATTTCAATTCAGGGTCGATATCTAATAAGCCTTGGGCGGCACTTCTGGCCTGAGCCAAAATCTCGGTGTCTTGAGCCAAATCTGCAATCTTTAAATCTAATACCCCACTCTGGGCCGTGCCTTCTAATTGTCCGGGTCCACGCAGTTTTAAATCGGCTTCCGCAATTTTAAATCCATCGTTGGTTTCAACCATGGTCTTTAACCGCTGCTTGGCTTCTGCACTTTGTTTAAAATCGCTCATTAAGATACAATAAGATTGCTCTGCTCCTCTACCCACGCGGCCACGCAGCTGATGCAATTGGGATAAGCCAAACTTTTGGGCACTTTCTATTACCATTACACTGGCATTGGGCACATTTACCCCCACCTCAATAACCGTGGTAGCCACTAAAATTTGTGTTTCGCCTCTAATAAAACGCTGCATCTCAAAATCTTTCTCTGTTGCCTTTAGTTTGCCATGTAAAATGCCTACTTGGTATTTTGGTTCAGGAAACTCTTTGCAAATGCTTTCATAGCCTTCTACCAAGTTTTTGTAATCCATTTTTTCACTCTCCTCAATAAGTGGATATACCAAGTAAATTTGCCTGCCTTTGCTAATCTCGTTTTTTAAAAAACCAAATACGGCTAACCTACTACTATCAAATCTTAAAATGGTTTGAATAGGCTTTCTACCTGCCGGTAATTCATCAATAATAGAAGTATCTAAATCGCCGTAGAGTGTCATGGCCAAGGTGCGCGGAATAGGAGTGGCTGTCATCACCAAAACATGCGGCGGTTTGCTGTTCTTTTGCCATAAACGAGCCCTTTGCTCTACGCCAAACCGGTGCTGCTCATCTACAATGGCCATGCCTAAATTTTTAAAATTTACCTTACTTTCAATAAGGGCATGGGTGCCTACTAAAATATCTATTTCGCCCGCTTCTAATGCGGCATAAATGAGTCTTTTTTCTTTGGCTGGTGTGCTGCCCGTTAGCAGTTTTACTTGCACGTTCATGTCTTTAACTAAACTGCTTATGGTGCTATAATGTTGGTTGGCTAAAATCTCTGTGGGAGCCATCATGCAAGCTTGGTAGCCATTGTCTATGGTCATAAGCATACTCATTAAAGCTACCACTGTTTTCCCGCTACCTACATCGCCTTGCACCAACCTATTCATCTGAAATCCGGCCTTTACATCTAGCCTAATTTCTTTCAAAACTCGCTTTTGCGCGTTGGTTAATTCAAAAGGTAAATACTGGTGGAAAAAGCTATTAAAATGGGCTCCAATTTGCTCTAATTTGATGCCGTTAAAGAGCTGTTGCCGTTTTACTTTATAGCGTAATAATTTTAACTGAATATAAAAAAACTCCTCAAACTTTAACCTAAAATTAGCCCGATTCAAAACCGCCAAATTATCTGGGAAATGCACCTGGTGTAATGCTTGCAAGCGTCCCAATAAGTTATGCTCTTCTATAATATTGCGACTCAAAGTTTCTTCCATTTGCAGCCTTGGATCAAGCAAAAGTGTGTTAATCCATTTCATAATGGTTTTAGCATCTATGCCGCGCGTTTTCATTCGTTCGGTGCAATTGTAAAGTGGCATTATGTGCAGATACTTCTTATTGGCCGCATCTTCGGGGTCGTCTAGGTTGGGGTGCACAATGCTTATCTGGTTATTAAATGCATTGGGTTTGCCAAAAGCCAAATAAACTTGGTTGGCTTTTAAACTGTCTTTTATCCATTTGTGGCCCTGAAACCAAACCAATTCTACCATACCGGTTTCGTCTCTTAGCTCTGCCACCACACGCTCTGCACCTTTGCTCCCAAGCGTTCTTAAATTGCTCAACATCCCTTTTACTTGTATGTAGGGCATATCGGCGTGTAGTTCTTTAATCTTGTATACTTTGCTGCGATCTATATGGCGGTATGGAAAATGAAAAAGCAAATCGTGAAAGGTAAACAAGCTCAACTCTTTTTGCAGCAGCTCAGCCTTGGCCGGACCAATGCCTTTAAGGTATGCAAGTGGAGTGGAGAGAAAATCGTTCAAGGTTATTTTTGCTTTTTAAAAGAGTGAACAAAGTATGTTTTTACTTGGGTAAAATCTCGCCGCGGCGATTTACATATAGGTTTATGCTTTTATAAATTACCTCGGCAATGCCATCTTCAAATACACCTATGCTCTGAAACTCAAAAGGCACCAATACCTTTCCTTCTTTATCTATGGCGCCCCATTTGCCTTTTACTTTTACCGCACAAATGCCTTCGTTAAAATAGCTGATATCTTCAAAATAGGGTTGGTAAATGTAAGTGCCTTTAGCGTCTATGATAGCCCATTTGCCTTGAAAAAAGACAGCAGCCCTGCCTTCTGCAAAAGGCCTAATATCATCATAAATAGCGTTAATTACCAGTGTATTAGAGGCGTCAATAAAACCATATTTGCCATTTATTTCTACGGCAGCTAATCCCTCATTAAAAGATTTGGCATAGGTATAAGTGGCCGGAATAATTAATGTTCCTTTCTCGTCTATAAACCCAAATTTGCCCATTACATTTACTGCAGCCCTACCTTCGTTAAAATTGCTGATAAACTGATATTCTGCCGGTATAATAATTTCGGCTTTATCGTTTAATAAACCAAACTTGGTGCCTTGTAAAAAACGGGCAATGGGTTGTTCAAAATCATCTCCATCATCAAAGATAAAATCAGTAGCAAAACTCCCGTCTTTGCGCATATAGGCAAACTTATAACCCAAATTACTTATGTCGAACCCAAACTTATTTTCTACCAAATCTACCTTCTTGGCAACCTTAGCCAAGCCCCGGTAAAAACTCCGCGAATCATAAATTTCTTTGGCTAATGTTATCGCCACTTTGCCCTGGTTGTTTAAATAATAACGCTTAAATTTATAATCCATTACAGGCACTAATCCTTCAGAGAAAGTGCCAATAAATTGGTAAATGCCGGTATCTATAATGCGTTTTTCGTTTTTGTCTATCAAGCAAGGCATATTGCCAAGTGCTACAGAGGCAAAGCCTTCATTAAAGTTTTGTGCTAAATCATATTTAAAATCAATCACAACTTTGCCTTCTGCATTCATGTATCCCCATTTGTTTTTTTTGAGAATAGGATACAAGTTTTGGGCGTTTAGGTTCAGACAGAGAAAGCCTACTAAAATTATAAATACACCTGATTTTTTCATGCAGCTAAATTAATCTCTCAGATTGTTGTGACAAATAAACATATCTACAAATGAACTTTATTAAACAAATCATGTTAGATTTGTAGACAATTTTATAATTATGAATACAGAAAAACAGTTTTTAAATATATACGCAGAGGAAACGCCTAATCCAGAAACCATGAAGTTTGTTTTTAACAGCATGATTTTGCCAGATGATGCAGTTGATTTTCCAACGCGTGAGCAGGCGCAAGCCTCTCCACTAGCTAAAAGTTTATACGAATTTAGTTTTGTAAACGGGGTGTTTATTATGAACAACTTTGTAACCATAACCCGCACGCCGGGTACCGAATGGCACGAGGTTATTCCTATTGTAAAGGAGTTCTTAAAAGCATACGTGGAGGCAGGCGAGCTTATTGTTTACCCGCGCACAGAGCCTTTAAAATACGAAGGTGCCGAAAACCAAGTGGTGGCGCAAATCCTCGAAATTTTAGATACTTACATTAAGCCAGCTGTAGAAACTGATGGCGGTATGATTTCTTTTAAATCATTTAATGATGGTATTGTTACGGTAGAGCTAAAAGGCTCTTGCAGTGGCTGTCCTAGTTCTACTGTTACGCTTAAGCGTGGCATAGAAGGTTTGCTTACCAAAATGGTGCCCGAGGTTAAAGAAGTGGTAGCAGAATCGCTCTAAATTTTGCCAACTGCCAAAAAATACCATACCCAAAGTGAGGCCATTTTAAAAGCCGCAAACTACTGTGCCTACCAAGAAAGATGTCACAACGAAGTGCTAACTAAACTCCAAGAATGGGGCATATATGGCGAAGAAGCCAACCAAGTTGTGCTCTTCCTCATAGAAAATAATTACCTCAACGAAGAGCGTTTTGCCCAAGCTTTTGCAGGCGGTAAATTCAGGGTAAAAAAATGGGGTCGAACCAAAATAAAACGCGAGCTAAAATTGAGGCAAGTATCTGATTTTTGCATCAACTTAGCCCTCAAAGAAATAGACCCCAACGATTACACCAATACGCTGCAAGAAGTTATACAAAAACAATTGGAAAAAGCCCAAACTAAACATCCAATATTGGCCAAGCAAAAAGCTTTTCAATATGCCATGCAGCGTGGTTACGAGTCAGATATCATTCAAGATGTACTTAAATCTCTCGGATACTAAACTATTTCATGGCCAATCAATCTAATGCGCGCGCCTTGTTTTTGCTGTTTACGGCCAATGCCGTTTCGGGTTTCTCGCAAGGCTTAACCATGCTGGCCATTCCGTGGTATTTTGCCAAACAAAACCAAAGTAGCACCTTCACCATCGCCTATGGTTTTATTACTTTATTGGTGCTATTTTTTGGCTTATACGCCGGCACTTTGGTTGATAAATACAGTCGCAAAAAGAACTTCTTAGCCATTAACCTAATTTGTGGAACGCTTATTTTTGCCATTGCCAGCGCGGGTTATTATTTTCAATCTTTGCCTCCTTTTTTTGTGATTGCCGTTTTTGGTATTACCCTACTCAATTATAATATTCATTATCCCACGCTCTATGCTTTTGCCCACGAAATTACTGCCCCAGAGCAATATCAAAAAGTAAATTCATGGATAGAGGTGGTTGGACAATCAACGTCTATTCTTTCTGGGGCTTTGGCGGCTTTGTTAATAGATGGAGTAGATACCAGCACGGGTAAATTAGCGGGTTTTGCTATTGATGCCAACTGGCACATTCCTCAATGGGATATCTGGGAAATATTTATGTTAGATGCCGTAACTTACTTTTTGGCTACCCTCCTTATTGCTGGCATTAGATACAAATCTGTTCATGTTTTTAATCCAGAATTGGGCTCAGTTTTAAAACGCGTTAAAACCGGCTTTACCTACCTAAAAGCCAATAAACCTTTGCTTATTTTTGGCTTATTTTCTTATGCGGTATTTGCTGCTCTATTGGTTTGCATACATTCTTTATTGCCCATTTATGTAGAAAAGCACCTGCACGAAGATGGTTCTGTTTTTGCTACCGCCGATCTTATTTACGCCCTTGGCGCCTTAGGTGCGGGCATGTTTGTAGGTAAGGTGTTTGGTTCAAACCAAACTGTGCAGGCTATAGTTTTTCTTACCGCTTTGGCAGCAGTACTTTTTTTCTGGGCATTTTTATCCCAACAGGTTTGGGTAATTTATGTGTTTTGCCTGCTACTTGGGTTTAGCAATGCGGGTATTAGGGTGCTACGTTTAACCTACTTTTTTCAGCATATTCCCAACGAAATTATGGGTAGGGTAAACAGTATTTTTAATATGAGTAATGTGTTTGTTAGGGCATTGTTTATCTTTTTATTCTCGCTTGCTTTTTTTACAGATAGTCACCAAATTGTTTGGGCATTTTTTATACTCTCAGTATTTTTAGCGCTATCTGCCGCTGTTTTGTACCAGCAATTTTTGCATAAAAAATAAGTATATTTACGCCCACCATGAACAGTATTGCTAACTTACTTGGGGCCACTATTTGGCAGGAGCGCAACGGCGCCTTTTCGTTTGATGTAGTTTTAATAGACAGCAGAAAACTACGCTTTACAGAACAAGCTGTTTTTATTGCCATGAAAGGCGCTAGGCAAGATAGTCATGCCTATCTTAAGGCTGTTTATCAAGCTGGCGTTAGGCAATTTATTATAGAAGCACAGGCTCAAAATCAACTGAATATTGAAGATTTTCCAGATGCCCGCATTTGGGTTGTTCAAAAAGGCTTGCAAGCTTTGCAAACACTGGCTGCTTTGCACAGAAATCAGTTTCATTATCCGCTGGTAGCCATTACCGGTAGCAACGGAAAAACCATTGTAAAAGAATGGCTTTCACATCTGCTAAAAGATAGTTTTGTAGTGGTTAAAAATCCCAAAAGCTATAACTCGCAAGTAGGAGTGCCGCTTGCTGTTTTGCAAATGCAAGCACAGCATAATTTTGCGCTTTTTGAAGCGGGTATTTCAGAGCCCAACGAGATGCAAAATTTGGCCAATATTTTACAACCCAATATCGGTATTTTTACGCTTTTAGGCGAAGCACATAGCGAAGGATTTCAATCAGACTTGCACAAAATACAAGAGAAAAATTTACTTTTTCAATCCTGCCAAAAAGTACTGTTTGGGTCAGACCAACCGCTAGCAAAAGATTTTTTCTATGGCCTGAACCAAAACTTGGAGCAACAACAATTGCCCAAAAAATACTGGGATTGGTCGAACCAAAACCCAAACGCAGATTTTTATATAGCTACAGAAACGAAAGGCCACCAAACCTTTTTACGTTATAATGATCAAACATTTTGCATTCCGTTTACAGATGCGGCTGCCATTTGGAATGCGAGTACCTGCCTGGCATTTTTGGCCATGCAAGGCTTGGATTTGGCTTCATTTGCACTCCATTTTTTAGACTTGCCAGTGCTAGATATGCGCTTGCAATTGAAAGAAGCGCAGCAAAATTGTTTGCTTATAAACGATAGTTATAGTGCAGATTTAGGCTCTTTGCGCATTGCGTTAGAGTTTTTAGATGAACATGCTGGCACTTTATCAAAAACGGTAATTCTGAGCGATTTTCTAGAAAGTGGCCTACCCGAAAAAGAGCTTTATACTGCCATTGCCCAACTGTTAAAATCACATCAAGTACATACTTTTATTGGCATAGGTTTAGCCATTAGGCGTAACCAAGATTTGTTTACACAGGCGCAACTTTTTTGCTTTGAAAATACCACTGAGTTTATACAATCTTTTTCGCTTACATATTTTAATCAGCAAGCCATTTTATTAAAAGGGGCACGCAGTTTTGCCTTTGAGCGCATTGGCAAGTTAGTAGAGAAAAAAGCACACCAAACCGTATTCGAAATTAACCTTAATGCCTTGTTGCATAACCTCAATGTATATCGTTCTTTGTTGCAGCCCAAGGTAAAAGTTATGGCCATGGTAAAGGCGTTTAGTTATGGCGCAGGTAGTTATGAAATTGCCCGTTTGTTGCATGCCAACCGCGTAGATTATTTAACAGTTGCCTACGCAGATGAGGGCGTGGTGCTAAGAAAAGCAGGCATACAAACGCCCATTATGGTGATGAATCCGGAGCCGCAAAGTTTTGATTTATTGGGTACATTCAACTTAGAACCAGAAATGTATCAATTCGAGATTTTGCAAGCATTTCTGCAATCGCTTAATGGCGAAGAGGCCAGTATACACCTAGAACTCGATTCGGGTATGAAGCGTTTGGGTTTTGATACGGCCGAAATACCGGCACTGATTACTCTTTTAAAAGCGTATCCAAACATTCAAATAAAATCTATTTTTACGCATTTGGCTGCCAGCGAAGATCCGCAACACGATGCCTTTACGCTAAACCAAATCAATACCTTTGAAAACAATAGCAATCAAATTTTGCAGGCCTTTGCTTATCCTATTTTACGACATTGCTTAAACTCGGGAGGTATTGCACGTTTCCCGCAAGCACAAATGGATATGGTGCGCTTGGGTATTGGCTTGTACGGCGTAAATCCAGCACCCAATAACTTGCCGTTGCAAACCATTGGCACCCTTAAAACAGTAATCTCGCAAGTAAGAAGTATTACCGCCGCCGAAAGTATTGGCTATGGCAGAAAAGGGCAGTTGGCCCAAGATGGAAAAATTGCCATTGTGGCCATTGGTTACGCCGATGGTTTAGATAGAAAACTGAGCAATGGCGTGGGTGCTATGCTCGTAAACGGACAATTAGCACCTATTGTGGGCAACATCTGTATGGATATGACCTTGCTCGATGTTTCTAACATCAATTGTAAGCCCGGAGATACTGTTATTGTGTTTGGAGAAACCCCAGATATACGAACGCTTAGTGCGCAAATTGGCACCATTCCCTACGAAATTTTAACCGGTGTTTCGCAGCGCGTAAAGCGGGTTTACTTTTATGAATAAATGCCTACTTATACTCTTCTGCTTTTTCGGGTTTAGTTGTGCAAAACAGCAATTATATCTTACCCAAAACTTGTCATTACCCGCCGCACCTGCTGCTGCTCCTGGCACCCTCATTTTGGTTCAAAGTACAGATATCATTGCCAGTAGGGTAGCCCAAGATCAATTTATTAGGCTATGGAAATATCCGGCTTTGCAAGGATATAATTTTCTAAAAGAAAATTACCTAAGTCACCATACCTTGCCTGCCTGGAAACAAAAAATGGAGCAACAAAACTTTTCCTATTTACTCCTCATTCACCTCACAGATTCTATTGCCGCTAACCCCAAACAATCGCTGGTAGAGGCCTATTTGCAGCATTTTGTTAAGCTCATGTACGATCCTATTTATGCCCTCAAGAGCCCTGCAGCACGCTGGCAAATATCACTTTACCATGTGGCCAATGAAGAACTTATTTGGCAGGCCACAACAAGTTCCATTCCCAAAGAAAAGCTCGCACAGCATTTCCAAGAATTAGTGCCTCAAATACAAAAGGCATGTGAGAAAAATAATTACTTTACTATTAAAAAATCAAATCGGTAATGGGCATAAGGTTGCCATACGGCTTGCTCCAAAACTTCACCTTTTACCCCTAATGCTGCACACATTTGCAAAAGCTCTCTAGGGTGCCAAAATTTACCCATATCATTCTTTTGTTTTATACTTTGCTTTAGCCAATTCCACCACTTTTTGGGCGAATTATAATAGCGCCAAATTTTACGTTTATCGCAAATATCACCTATTAAAATTAAAGCTCCGGGCGCAGCATGTTTTAGTAAATTGGCTAAAACTTTTTTGCCGCTTTCATAATCTTCAAAATATTGAAACGAGAAATACAGTACTACTTTATCAAAACTTTGGTTCAGACCAAATTCTTTTGCATCTGCTGCATAAAAAATCATTTTGTTTGAACCTATTTTGTTGGCTTGGGCAATTAATTTTTCAGAAAAATCTACGCCTACAATGCTTTGGCAATAGGGAAGGAGCATTTGCGATAAATAGCCATTTCCGCAACAAACATCTAAGAGATTGTCTGTTTCTGTTAACTGCAACTGTTCACTAATATGTTTGGCAATAGCAAGCATTAATTGAGGCTCCAACTCCTTACCCGCCATAATTCTCCCCACTTGTTTAGCTCCCTTTGATGCCAAAGCCTGTCTGTCCCAAAAGTGTTTCCAGTTCATTTAAAAATAATTAACAAGAAACAAAGAAACAAAGAAAGATTTGAATAAGGGAATATTCCTTTCATTCAAATTTATGCTTGGAGGGTTAGCCATAATTCCGCGCCCTATTGATCTAATTTTTGTTTATTGTAATAAACGTTTTCGCTGTAAATTGTTGTTTGTAATAAACATTTATTTGCATTATTAGTTGTTTGT
The DNA here is from genome assembly GCA_945860865.1 of Chitinophaga pinensis. Lineage (GTDB taxonomy): Bacteria > Bacteroidota > Bacteroidia > UKL13-3 > UKL13-3 > B1. Next base: position 683,043 of record CAMARW010000001.1, read on the forward strand.
AATAAACAATTTTGATACCTTTGTTGACTAATATGCAAGAAAAATGGATCATATTTATATTGAACACAAAGAAATATTATCAGCTTTAAAGCCTAAGTTCAGGCGCGATTTTTTGGATGAAATAGATTGGAATGAGCCATTATTATTTATATTGGGTTCTAGGGGTGTAGGGAAAACAACTCTGATACTGCAACATATAAAGGAAAGATTTGGGAACAATGCTGCTGCTCTTTACATCAGCATGGATGATCTTGCTTTATCTAACTATACTTTGCTTAGCATGGCTAAGCATCATGCTCAAAACGGCGGTACACATTTGTTCGTAGATGAAATTCATAAATATCAAAATTGGAGTCAGGAGTTAAAAAACATCCGTGATAAAATAAAAGAATTAAAAGTAGTTGTTTCTGGTTCTTCTATTTTAGATATATATAAAGGCAATGCAGATTTAAGCAGAAGAAGCGTGGTTTATAACTTGCAAGGATTGTCGTTTAGGGAGTATTTAAATATTGAGTTAAAACTCAATTTGCCTAAATTTTCGCTAGCAGAAATTCTTACGCAGCATGAAAACTTAACGCCCCAGCTACTAGATAAATTTAAACCCTTACAACATTTTCCTGTGTATTTAAAGTATGGGTATTTTCCTTTTTATTTGGAGGGAATAAAAAACTACCACCATAAATTGGGCAATGTGGTTAATGTTGTTTTAGAGCAAGATATGGCATTACTGGAAAGTGTGGATTTAATAAAAATACCTAAAATTAGAAAGTTAATTTACCTATTATCTACACAAGTTCCTTATCAACCCAATATTACCAAATTGGCCGAGACGCTAGAAATAGACAGAATTACCTTGCTCTATTATTTAAACTCCTTACAAAAAGCGTCTGTGCTAAATTTAGTGCGTTTAAACGGTAAATTATATACTCAACTTACTAAGCCAGATAAGATTTATCTACAAAACACTAATTTACTTTATCTCAGTCAGTCTGTAGTAAATATAGGCACACTGCGAGAAACGTTTTTTGCCAATCAAGTAGGAATAAATCACCAATTAACCCTGGCTCAACAAGGCGATTTTATCATAGATAATACCCACACTATTGAAGTAGGTGGTGCCCAAAAAAACTTTAATCAAATAGCCAATATTCCAAACAGTTATTTGGCCATAGATGATTTACCTCAGGGCATTAAAAATAAAATCCCCCTCTGGCTCTTCGGCTTTATGTATTGATTCTTTGGCTGTTGGCTTTTAGCTATTGTTTATTCGTAATTCGTAATTTTTAATTCGTAATTTCCCCCTCACCCATGATGGTATTTTTCGCCTTTGATGATGGTATAGGCCCTATACAATTGCTCGCCAAAAATGAGGGGAACTAATTGGTGCGAAAACGTAAAAGCAGATAAAGATAATTTGGCATTGGCACGGGCGTAAACGCTTGCATCAAAGCCATACGCGCCTCCTATTACAAAAACTACGTGGGCATATTTCATTTGTAGTTCTTCTATGTATTGAGCAAATTTCTCACTGCTAAATGATTTGCCTTTATCATCTAATAAAATTACAAAATCATTGGGTGAAATCTTCTTTAAAATAGCTTCTGCCTCCGCCTTCTTCATGGCAGTTTCTTCTTTGTTTTTGCTATTTACCACCAATAACTCGTCGCTAAATTTGGTATAATGTTGCAGGCGTTTGGCGTATTCAGCAAATCCACTCTGTGCAAAGTCTAAGTGCAGTTTTCCAATTCGGATTAAACTTATCTTCATACGCAATTCTTTAAATTACGAATTACGAATTAAAAATTACGAATCCGTAATCCGTAATTTTTAATTCGTAATTTCTAACTTACAACTCCTTCTTCTTCTTCGAAGCTTTTTTACCCCCACTACTAATTTTTAACTCTCCTGTGTTGGCTTCTTTGTCGTAGTCTATTTCAATGGTATCGCCTTCATTCATCTCCATTTTTAATAGCTCTTCGGCAATTGGGTCTTCAACAAATTTCTGTATCGTTCGAGATAATGGTCTGGCACCCAAGTCTGGATCAAAGCCTTTATCAGCCAAGAATTCCTTGGCAGCATCGCTAAATTTAATTTTGAAACCTAACTCTTCAATTTTGCTTAATAACTTGGTTAGGTTCAGGTCTAATATGCTTCTGATAGAATCGCGTTCCAAAGATGAAAATACAATTACATCGTCTATGCGGTTTAAAAACTCTGGCGAAAAGAAACGCTTCAAAGCATTCTCTATCACAATTTTATTGTTCTTGTCTGCATCAGCCGATTTGCTTGGCGTTGAGAACCCAACTCCACCACCAAAATCTTTCAATTGTCTTGATCCTAGGTTAGATGTCATGATAATAATGGTATTCCTAAAATCTACCTTCCTCCCCATGCTATCGGTAATAAAACCTTCATCTAAAACCTGCAAAAGAATGTTAAATACATCTGGATGGGCTTTTTCAATTTCGTCTAATAATAATACCGCATAGGGCTTACGGCGAATTTTTTCGGTAAGCTGTCCGCCTTCTTCATATCCAATATAGCCTGGAGGCGCTCCCACTAATCTGCTCACCGCAAATTTCTCCATGTACTCGCTCATGTCTATGCGAATCATGGCTTCTTCGGTATCAAATAAATACTTGGCCAATACTTTGGCCATCTCTGTTTTTCCTACGCCGGTTGGACCTAAAAACACAAATGAGCCGATGGGTTTATTCGGATTTTTTAATCCCGCGCGGGTGCGTTGTATGGCCTTGGTGAGTTTTTTAATGGCCTCATCTTGCCCAATAACTTTTCCGGCTAGTTCTGAACCCATGTTTAAGAGACGCTGACCTTCACTTTGGGCAATGCGTTTCACTGGAACGCCAGTCATCATGGCAATTACCTCGGCTACACTTTCTTCGGTAACACTGTACCGCTGCGATTTGGTGTCTTCTTCCCACTTGGCTTTCTCTGTTTCCAACTGCTCTAACAAGTGCTTTTCACGGTCGCGCAACTTGGCTGCTTCTTCGTATTTCTGACTCTTTACAACCTTATTTTTCTCAATCTTAATATCTTCAATTTGCTTCTCCAATTCAAGGATATTGGCAGGCACATGAATATTGCTTAAATGCACACGAGCGCCTGCTTCATCCATTACATCTATGGCCTTATCTGGTAAATGCCTATCGGTTAAATAACGGCTACTCATTTTTACACAGGCAATAATGGCGGCAGGTTCGTAGTTTACACTGTGATGCGCTTCGTATTTATCTTTAATATTATTTAAAATTTCTATGCTTTCATCTGGGGTGGCAGGTTCTACCATTACCATTTGAAACCTGCGCTCAAGGGCGCCATCTTTTTCTATGTATTGGCGATATTCGTTTAAAGTGGTGGCACCAATGCATTGTATTTCGCCGCGCGCTAAAGCTGGCTTAAACATATTAGAGGCATCTAATGAACCACTTGCTCCACCTGCACCTACCAAGGTATGAATTTCGTCTATAAACAAAATCACATCTGGCGATTTTTCAAGCTCGTTCATAACGGCTTTCATGCGCTCTTCAAACTGTCCGCGGTATTTGGTGCCTGCTACTAAACTGGCCAAATCTAACATCACAATGCGCTTATTAAACAACACACGCGATACTTTTCTTTGTATAATGCGCAAGGCTAATCCCTCGGCAATGGCGGTTTTGCCCACACCAGGCTCGCCAATTAAAATCGGATTATTCTTTTTCCTGCGCGATAAAATTTGTGATACGCGTTCAATCTCTTTTTCTCTACCTACAATGGGGTCTAACTTACCTTCTTCACCCGCTTTGGTTAGGTCTCTACCGAAATTATCTAATACAGGTGTCTTAGATTTAGAATCGGGCTTGCGCGCCTCTGGCTTGCGTTCTTCGGGTTTGTTGCCAAAAAAATCTTCTTCCTCTGCGGGCATTTCGTTTCTTGTTTCGCTGAGGTTTCCTTCTACAGCGGCTTTAAAAATTTCGTAACTAATTCCAAACTGACCCAATATCTGAGAAGCTAAATTATCCTCATCGCGCAATATAGAAAGCAATAAATGCTCTGTACCAATAATATCGGTTTTAAATATTTTTGCCTCCAAATAGGTTATTTTCAAAACCTTTTCGGCTTGTTTAGTCAAGGGTATATTTACAAAATTGGTGTTGTTGGTAGCCGATCCCCTTATATTTTCTTCGATGGTTTTCTTTACCCTCAACTGATCAACATCTAGTGCCTTCAAAGTTTTAAGTGCTTTGCCATCACCCTCTCTAATAAGGCCTAATAAGAGGTGCTCAGTGCCAATATAATCGTGCCCTAAGCGTATGGCTTCTTCTCTGCTGTAAGAAATTACGTCTTTAACGCGTGGTGAAAATTTTGCTTCCATATCTACTATAACAGAACTTTTTAAATTTGGTTCCGCAACAATGGCAATTTATGTAAATAATTACGAATTACGTATAAAATAATTACGAATTACGAATTCCGAATTAAAAATTACGAAAGATCGTTTCGGTTTGTTTGCAGAGGCAATTGCGTTTTAGACCATAGACCATAGGCCATAGTTTTTTAGGAAATTTCTTGTTTTGTAGGAATTAAAAGAGGCGCTAGATCTTAAATCTAACTGTCTGATTTGTAAATAAAAAGATGGCAGGGCTGAGGGCCTTTTTGAATAGTTGAGATTGAAAATCAGTTGGTAACCCCATCAGCTTGGTGGAATTATTGTAACACCATTTGCAACTAGAAGCGCAAAAAACCGAAGCGGAGTGCGGCCGATTAAAAGGAAAAAATGTCGAACACCGAATGCTAAATTTCGAATGTCGTATGAACCCTGCCAGCAGCCAGAAGCCAGCAGCCAATAGCCAATAGCCTACAAATGCTCCTTTAAAATCTTATTCAACCACTTTAGCATGAACAATGTCATTAAAGCGGCGATGCCCAATAAAATCATATTTACCAGAAAGAAATTGGCTTTGTTCTCATATCCATCCCACAAAGTGGCCAATATGCCCGATAACTTATTGCCCAATGATGTGCTTAAAAACCAGCCACCCATCATCACAGCGGTAATGCGTTTCGGACTTAATTTAGACACTAACGAGAGTCCCATCGGACTTAAAAATAATTCGCCAATGGTTATTATTCCGTAACACGATACCAGCCACATAGGCGATACTTTTACGGTACCATTGCTGCCTACATAAACAGCGGCCACCATTACCAATGTAGATACGGCCGAAATTAATAGTCCAAGCGCTATTTTAGTAGCCGTGCTGGGTTCCCTTCCGCGTCGGTTCAGCCAGGCAAAAAAGCCTACTACCACGGGCGTTAGCACAATAACCCAAAACGGATTTACCGATTGAAATAACTCTGTATTATACAAATAAGATGTGCCTCCTTCTTGGGGCAAACGTGCCGGATCAAGGTTCTTGAAATAAGCTGGTTTGTCCCACACTTTAATTGGCTTTCCGCCTTCTTTCATTACCTGAAAATTCTCATTAAATAAGGGTACAGTATCATTGGCATAGTTTACCTTTTCGGCTAGGTATAAACTGCTTGCCGCAGGCTGTATTACAGCAGGTAATTCCCTATCTGTATAAAATTGCGCCCAGGTAGTAAGCGCAGTACCATTTTGCTTAAACACCGCCCAAAACATCACCGAAACCGCCATAATACTCAACAATGCCGCTAGCGGACGTTTATCTTCCACAGACGCTTTAATATATAAGCCCACATAAAAAATGATCACCGGTATGGTGGCAAAAATAAAGGCATCGGTACTGTCTGACCCAAAGATGTTTCCAGGGAAAAACCACGCGCCCGTACCCACTACAATAGCTGGCAAAAACACCTGCGCAAAGATGCGCCCCATAGGCATATCCTCAGGTTGCACCGCCTTCATTACATCTACATGGCGGTAATGTCTCATGCCAATTAAAAAAGTAGCAATACCAATAAACATACCCACGCCCGCCGTAGCAAACGCATAGCCCCAACCATAACGGTTGCGCATATATGCCGCAAATAAATTACACACACAAGCGCCAATATTTATACCCATGTAAAATATATTATAGCCTGCATCTTTATTGGCTTTATACTGTGGTTCGTTATATAAATTACCCAAAAGGGTAGAAATATTAGGCTTAAAAAAGCCATTACCCATAATAATTAAAAACAATGAAATGTAAAAGGCCGTCATGCCCGGCAGCGCCAAACCCATATATCCCAAACCCATCAACACGCCACCAATCAAAATAGAGTTCTTATACCCCAGCACCCTATCTGCCAACAATCCGCCCAAAAACGGTGTTAAAAACACAAAGGCAATAAAGGTTCCATAAATATCCGCCGCCTCTTTGCGGTCCATACCCATACCACCTTTATCAATACTTTCGGTTAAATACAATTGGAAAATACCAATCATCAAATAATACCCAAATCGCTCCCAGAGCTCGGTAAAAAATAAGAAGTTTAATCCTTTAGGGTGTTTTGTTGCCATGTGGCAATTATACTATTTTTTTTTAATTGTATGTATGGCGTTTCTGGCAACTGGCAACTAGCAACTAGCTTCTGGCATCTGGCTTCTGGCAAGAATTACCATTAGATTCGTGGCAATATGCAAACCCGCCGGAGGTAAAATCATTCGTGCATTCGTGGCGAAACTATTCGTGTAATCCGTGGCGCTATTTGAAAGAGAAGTTTTTGCCAAGGGAGATTCCTATCCAGTGAGATATGCTGCCTGCTTGCAGAAAGGGCATGTAATTGAGGCGAAAACAAATTTTATTACTCTCCATCACCCGCATACCTATTACCGCGTGTGGCACTATCTCATTCTCGCTAATGCCTTTGCTAAACAACGCAAATCCGCCGCCAATCTCCAGTTTTTCTTTACCTGCACCTTTCAAAATAGTGGTAGAAAAAGGGGCCATAATGGTGTTGCGTTCCACCAATACTGCGTTTAAAATATTAAAGTTTATCGGACTATATCCCAAGCCCACATGCGCTGTCCAGGTGTATTGCTCATCAAAGCTTCTGAATAAATATTTTTCGTAGTTTATAGAATAGAAAAAGGCTGGTCCACCCAATTCTACAAACCAATTATTTGTTCCTTGTGGCGCGCGGTAATCTGGTTCCTGCGCAGAAACATTATTGCAAAAAGCTAACAAAAGAATTAGCTTGCACACATATTTTTTTACCATACTCATTACTACAAAATAAACTTGCCTAAACCACTCTACCAACTTTTCTTTTGGGTGCATCGTTTAAGCATAGATATTGCCTTTGGTGCCGCCGCCATACTCTTCGGTTTGAGCCAAGCCCTTGCGCTGCCCATTCCACTTTTTTTTTACCTCCTGCTCATCAACGGAACCTTTATTGTTTATTGGATAGACCATATACAAGACAGTACACAAGCACTTTTGGTTCAACCAGGGGCACGACATGCCATTTTTAAAGAAAAACGATCCGTTTTTGTAGGCTTAATTTTGTTGCTAACACTCGTTAATGCCGCTTTATCATGGCTATTTTTAAGCTTAAAAATAATATTGGCAGGCACCTTATTGCTCCTCGCTCTGCTGGCTTACCTGCGTTACCACAGAAAATTAAAACGCGTATTTATACTCGAAAAAGAATTGCTCATTGCCCTGCTATATAGTTTAAGCACGGGGCTGCCGACATGGATTTATTTTCAATCTAATTTTGTTTTAGATTGGCTGGTGTTTGCCCTGTTATTGCTGAGCGTTTTTTTAACTGCACTCCAAAATCTTTTCTCCATTGCACGCATAGAAAAAGAACAAGATAGCCAGTTTAAAATCAGAAATATCTCGCAAATTTTTGGTTCAGCCCGATTACAATCTTTACAAGCAATGATGTTGCTTTTGCACGGAGTTACACTTATATTTTTGCTGCTGCTTTTCCCGCAATTTGGCCTTTTGCGTTTTTTGGTTTTATTGCTTTTGGTAGCATTTATACAATACATTTTGCCTTATTTTTTTACCAGTGCACACAATCCCTATTACCGCTGGTTGGGCGATGGATCCTTTGTGTTATTGTTTCTTTGCGGTATATAAAGCATCTTTGCGCCACATGAATTATAAAAAATTGGTATTAAAAAGCGGTAGAGAGCGCTCTTTGTTGAATAGACATCCGTGGGTTTTTTCGGGTGCTGTAAAAACCTTGCCCGAAGCCGAAAACGGCGATATTATTGAGGTAAGAACCAACCACAACGAGCTCCTTGGTTTTGGTTTCTTTGCACCTAATAGTCAGATAGTTTGTAGGGTTTTCGAGTTTAGCGATACCTATGTTAAAATAGATGAAAATTTTTGGTTCAAGAAAATGCAAAATGCCTATTTGTTACGCAAGCGTTTGCTCAATTTTGAAACCACTAACTGCTTCCGTTTACTGCATGCCGAAGGCGATTTTATACCTGGCATTATTGTAGATGTTTACGGTAAAGTAGCCGTGGTACAACTGCTTATAAAAGGCATGGAGCGCCTATCTGAGCAGTTATTTGCCGGTTTAAACCAACTTGGGTTCGCGTATATTTACCTAAAAACCAAGCAAAGTACACAATTGCTAGAGCAGGTAGAGCAAGAAAGTAAGTGGGTAGGAGAGGCGCATCCTATGCCCATCCATGTGCTCGAAAATGGCGTGCCTTTTCAGGTGAATGTAGAAACCGGACAAAAAACGGGTTTTTTCCTAGATCAAAGAGAGAATAGGCGTATCGTGGGGGAGTGGGCTACTTCGCGTAAGGTTTTAAATACTTTTTCTTATAGCGGCGGCTTTAGTTTATATGCCTTGCAAGCGGGCGCACGTTTGGTTCATTCTGTCGATAGTTCTAAAGATGCCATTGCCCTCTGCGAAGCCAATGTGGCTTTGCTAGATAGCAAGGATAAGCACCAAAGTTTTACGCAAGATTGTTTTGAGTTTCTTATAGCATCCGAAACAGGTTTTTACGATATCATTATCCTAGACCCACCTGCTTTTGCCAAAAATGCCCGCGCCGTTCCCAATGCCACGCGTGGCTACAAAAACCTGAACGCGCTGGGCTTTCAAAAAATAAAACCGGGTGGACTAATATTCACTTTCAGTTGCAGTCAGCATATAGACAAAGAGTTGTTCCGCAAAATTGTTTTCGGTGCCGCGGCAGAATCGCACCGCAACGTGCGTATTCTCCAACAACTCTCCCAACCGCAAGATCATCCTATTAATATCTACCACCCAGAAGGGGAATACCTGAAGGGCTTTTTGTTGCAAGTGGATTGATTAATTACGAATTACGAATTACGGGAAGTCAATTAAAAATTAGGAATTACGAATTACGGTTTCAATTACGAATTATTTTTAAAACCACACAAAAAATGCGCAATTGAGACTTCCCGTAATTTTTAATTCGTAATTCGTAATTATTAATTATCAACTCTACTTCATCAATAATTCTTGTAAATCTGAGCTATTAGGTAACTTTACGTTATTATCTAGGCTTTCGAAGATGGAGTTTTTGCTTAAGAATTCGGGTACAATGGCCTTCATTTTGGCTACTATCAGCAGGTTGTCTTGGGTGTTATACGAATCTATTAAAGCACTTAGGCTTTCGTTAACTTTTTCAAAATCATATTGCCTTACTTTGCCTATCATAATCTTTTCGTGGTGGGTAGGCAGCGTGTTTTCGTTGTCGTTTAAGAGCTCTTCAAATATCTTTTCTCCGGGTCTTAAGCCGGTATAAACTATTTGTATGTCTTTGCCCAAAGTTAGTCCCGAGAGTTTTACCATCTTGCGGGCTAGGTCTACTATCTTGGTAGATTTGCCCATGTTAAATATAAAAATCTCTCCACCTTGGCCCATGTTACCCGCTTCTAGCACTAGCTGGCAGGCCTCTGGGATGGTCATAAAGTAACGGGTAATATCTGGGTGGGTAACGGTAATTGGTCCACCTTCTTCTATCTGTTTCCTAAACTTAGGTATCACACTTCCGCTCGATCCTAGTACATTGCCAAAACGAGTGGTGATAAACTTGGTGTTGTTATGGCCTAAGCGTTTTTGGTCTTCGTTTAAAGCTTGCACATATATCTCGGCAATTCGCTTGCTGGCTCCCATTACATTGGTGGGGTTTACAGCCTTATCGGTGCTTACCATCACAAACTTTTCTACCTTAAACTGTATAGATAAATCGGCCAATATTTTTGCTCCGCCTACATTTACACGCACCGCCTCGCTCGGATTATCTTCCATCAAAGGAACATGTTTGTATGCCGCGGCGTGGTATATTATCTGTGGCTTAAATGAATTAAATACATTAAACATGCGCGCTGCATTGGTAACATCTGCCACTACAATCTCGGCAAAAGTATCTGCCGCACTAGCGTGCAAATCGCGTATCTCCGCATCTAGTTCGTATAACTTAATTTCCGATGAGTCTACACAAATTAACTTACTCGGTTTAAAGTTTAATAATTGCCTTATTATTTCTGAACCAATACTGCCGCCCGCACCGGTAATCATTACTACCTTGCCATTTACCTGCTTGCCAATGGCATTTTTGTTCAGTTGAATAATATCGCGCTCTATCAGGTCTTCAATGCGCACTTGCTTCATTTGCTTAAAACTTAGCTCTCCGTTTATCCACTTGTTTACGGGTGGTACGGTGCGCACAATTACATTTAGGTTTAAACAGCGCTCTATAATTTCTTGCTTCTTGGCAATGCTCAAATCTGGGTCGGCTATAACTAGTTGTTTTACCTCCATTTTAGTAAGTACCGATTCTAAATCAATACTATTAAATATTTTTACGCCCTCTAATAGCTTTGAATTTCCTCCATCTATATCGTCAAAAAAGGCTACAACTTTAATGCCCTCAGCGCTTTCTTGCTCTAGTTTACGTTTGGTGGTTAAACCTGCAGAGCCGGCGCCAAAAATCACATAAGGAGTTTTTTTGGAGTCGCTGCTGCTATTTAAACGTATAAAAACTAATTTAATAAATGCGCGGTACGAGCCTAATAAAAACATGGAGAAGAAAAAGTCTAAAAACAATACCCCAAATGGGAAAATATGTTCTTTGTGCGAAGGGAAATAACTATAAATACCATCAATAAAAATTAAGGTAATAAAGGCGGTAAACATAGAGGTAAATATGCGTAAACCATCTTGCACGCTGGTATGGCGCAATACAAAATTGTGTAGTTTATATCCATATATCGTAATTAACTTTATAGCTAAAACGATAGGCATAACTGATAGGGCTGCATAAAAAAAACTGTCGGGTACACCCAAGCTGTATCGGGTAACTACCGCTGCCGCATAGGCAAATGCACACAATCCTAAATCAAATAATAAAATAAACCAACGTGGTATTTGGTTAGATTTTGAAAATAGGAGTGTAAGTAGCTTCATAACTTCAAATATATATATATTATTTTAACATAAAAAAATATGTTTTTTACTTTTTCCTTGATGAATGGTGCGGTGCTTAATGTTTGTTTGGTGCTTTACCCGGATGATTTGTGCTGAAATGCATGTTTTGTTACTTTTTTGCGTGCCCAAAAAAGTAACAAAAAAAGGGCACCAACGGAGCCAACTTAAAAGATTTTCTCGCACAGGCCACCGCCACTCATGCCAAAATCTTATAAGTTCACACCTCCGTTGGATCCCCGCCGCACCCTTTCCATTAGAACTTCTGCTAGCTGCCAGAAGCCAGCTGCCAGTTGCCTTCTTCAACCCACCGCACGCCAATCCTTCTACATCTGCTGCGTTAAACAAATAGGTCGGGGTAAGAACGATAATTCATTTATTTGCAAAACCTATCCCGTAGGGATTATATTTCGGTAGCATACAATGCCCACCACGGCATTTTATATCCCGTAGGGATTATATTTTTTTGCTACCGAAATGTAATCCCTACGGGATATTTGGATTTGCGTAGTTGGGGTGTTTTGCTACCGAAATATAATCCCTATGGGATATTTGTATGTGATCTTTGTGTTGAAAAAAAACCGCGGAATCTGCTTTCATCTGCGGAATCTGCGCGAAAGTATACATGCGGGTTGGGCTTAAATCCAAAATGAAAAACCGCACCAAAAACTATGGACTATGGACCATCGACTATCGACTATGAACCTTCTTCATCCACTTAATAAGTTAATTTGGTCAATAATGGCTGGTGTGTTACTTTTGCGGCGCTTAGGAAAATGAATAAGATAAATAAAATAGTGACGGCTCAGTGGTATCTGCTTTATACCAAACCTCGCGCGGAGAAGAAAGTGGCTGCGGAGTTGGGATTGAAGGGATACGAATTGTTTTTGCCTTTACAAAGAACTTTAAAACAGTGGAGCGATAGAAAGAAATGGGTAGAGGAGCCATTATTTAAAGGTTATATTTTTATTAATATGCTGTTAGAAAAAAACTTTTATGACATTTTAAATACCAATGGAGTGGTAAAGTTTGTGAACTTTGAAAGGCAGCCAGCGGTGGTGGATTTGCGGGAAATGGAATTGGTGAAAAGGCTATTGGGAGAAGTAGATATTAGCTTTAGCACCATAGAACTGAATAGCCTGCAGCTGGGCGATGAGGTGGAGATTATTGCTGGCCCGCTTATTGGGCACCGCGGCAGGTTGAGTAATATACAAGGCTCTAATAAGGTGATATTAACCCTGAGTTCTATTCAACAAGGATTGGTAGTTACGCTGCCAGCAGAATTTATTAGAGGAGGCTAGCTATAATGCAAGCGTTGCTAATGTTGAAATTTCTCTCTGTATGTTTTTAAAATAAAAGCCTATTATTGCAGATTAAAATATAACATAAAAGTGAATAACTTAACTCTCGTTTCTCGCTTCTCGCATCTCGTCTCTGAAAAATAAAGATTATGATAAAAAAACAATATTTAACCATTTTACTCCCGCTGTTCTTGCTATTGTTTTTGGCAAGCTGTGTGTCTAATAAAAAATTCATTTACCTCCAAGATAAAGGCAATGTTAAAACAGATAGCAATGGTGTAATGCCTGTGGTGCCTTATGCCTACAAATTGCAAAAAGGGGATATTTTGTATATCTCATTAACAACTGATGACGAAAGGTTAAACAAGATATTTGTGCCTAGTGGGGGTGCAGGAAATATGCAAATGATGCAGGGGCAGGGAGTTTCAGGAGGTATGCTATATTTTATTGGATTTACTGTGGATGCAAACGGTGATATAGAGTTCCCCTATTTGGGCAAAATAAAGGTGGCCGATTTAGAGATCGGCAATGCTAAATTGGCCATTGAAACCCAACTAAAGAAGTATTTTAAAACCTTCTTTATCCAAGTTAAAGTAGCAGAATTTAAATTTAGTGTTTTGGGTTTTGTAAACAGGCCCGGGCAATATTTCTTTCAACAAAATAAGGTTAGTATTTTCGAAGCGATCTCACAGGCTGGTGAATTGCAAGCAATGTCGAAAAAAATGGAGATACAATTATATAGACAGTATCCTGATGGTATTAAATTGCACACAATTGATTTAACTGATAGAAGCATTATAAATTCTCCGCTTTATTATATACAACCCAACGATTTGGTTTATATAGTGCCTTTAAGGGCTAGGAACCTTGGTGATATGAGCAGTTTACAAACTTCTTTTGGTGTAGTTGCTCCTCTGCTAGGTACATTGTTATTGGTACTTAATACTTATATTTTAGTAAGAAATCTTTAAATTATTTCCATGAACGATCAAAGTCAGTCAAATACTGTAGATAAATCATTTTCAGGCGCCCAAACTCAAGAAGAGGGTTTAAATATTAAAGTAATTATAGGCAAATTTTTGGCCTTTGTGCCTTACTTTGTTGTATCCGTTTTCATTAGTTTATTTATTGCTTTTTTGGTGAACCGATATTCTAACCCTCGCTACATGGTTAAAGCAACTATGCTCATTAAAGAGAAAAATGCCCGAGGGGGAATGGATGGTGCTGATGGTTTTTTGCAAGGTATGCAATTACTCAATACCTCTAAAAACATTGAAAATGAATTGGGAATTATTAGGTCGAGAAGTTTGGTTCAAGAAACCATTAAGAACTTGGATTTTGGAATAACTTATTATTCTATAGGTAGTATCAAAAAAACAGACTTATATGGATCGCTGCCCTTTACCATTTTGCTTGATAGCAATCATTTACAAGTAATTGGTGGAGAGCTGATCCTTAAATTTCTAGGAAATGGAGAATTGGAGGTTTTTGCAGACGAGCCCCTCAATGTATTTGTGCCTAAAACAGGCGAGGTGGTGCAAACTGAAATTAAATTGGCCAAACAAAAATTTAATTTACAGAACGATTTGATTTCTGAAAACTATAAATTTAAAATCCAATACAATGATCCCACCTTACTCAATGCAAAGGATATTGTTTTTTCCTTTAAACTCAACGACCAGAACAGCTTAATTAAAGAGTATCTCAACAATTACAGTATAAAGCCAGTTAATAAACAAAGTTCAATAGTTGAATTAACCAAGGAAGGCAATTGGCCCGAAAAAGATATTGCATTTATTAATAAGCTATGCTCAACCTATACCAATAAAGGTTTAGATGATAAAAACAAAACTACCCTTAATACTATTGCCTTTATAGACGCCCAATTAGGTAACATCAGTGATTCTTTAAATTCTGTTGAAGACCAATTGCAAAATTATAGAAGTAGTAATAGGATTGTTGATTTGAGTTTTACAGGTGAAAACATTGTGGAGCAAATAGGGGCTTTGGAAAAGAGCAAAGCAGAGGAAGAATTAAAAGAAAAATACTATGATTATTTGACTAACTATGTTAAAGCAAATAAGGGTTATGATGAAGTTGTAGCACCCGCAGCTATGGGTATACAAGACCCATTGCTCAATACTTTATTAGCCAAAATGGTAGAAACGTATGCTAAAAAGAAAACTTTAGAAATTTCATTAAAGGAATCAAATCCAATGATTCAAGAAACCAATAATACTCTTTTGGTTTTAAAACAAACATTAATTGAAAATTTAAAAAATATCAAACAAGCCCATAAATTGGTTTTCAATGACCTTAACCAAAGAATTGCTGTATTTGAATCGCAAATAAGTGGATTGCCACAGAAGGAGCAAAAGTTACTTAATATGACGCGTAAATACCAATTGAGCGATAAATTATATACCTATTTATTGGAAAAAAGGGCTGAGGCAGGCATTGCTGGTGCAGGAATAACGCCTGATAGTAAAATTATTGATGGCGCTATGGTTACTGGGAAAATTTATCCTAATGACTCAAATAATTATAGTATTGCATTGGCTATTGGTTTAGTAGTTCCTTTAATCATTATTTTGGGTCTTGAGTTTTTTAATACCACCATTAATAATCACAGCGATTTACAAAAAATTACCAAAATACCTCTTTTGGGGAGTATCGTTCACAACAATAAAAATACGGCTTTGGTTATTGCTAATCATCCAAAATCTCAAGTTTCTGAAGCGTTTAGAAACCTTCGTTCAAATATTTCATTTTTGGCTGGAACCAAAATCGATAAGAAGGTAATAATGGTAACATCCACAGTTTCGGGCGAGGGTAAAACTTTCATTAGTATGAACCTAAGTTCGGTATTGGCCATTGGTGGGTACAAAACCCTTTTGATTGGAGTGGATTTGCGTAAGCCTAAAATTTTCCAAGATTTTAAACTCGATAATTCCTTTGGACTCACTAATTACCTCATTGGGAAAGCTGATAAGGATAAAATTATTCAAAAAACAGAACTGTCCAATTTAGATATCATTACTGCAGGGCCTACACCACCTAATCCTTCAGAGTTAATTATGAGTGCCGCCTTTTATGATTTGATTGAAGATTATAAAAAACATTACGATTACATTATTTTAGATACACCTCCAATTGGTCTTGTGGCAGATGGTCTAGATATCATGAAGCACAGCGATATAGTTTTCTATGTAGTGAGACAAGGCATATCAAAAAAGAACTATCTTAGCCTTATAAATGAAATCTATCATGCCGAAAGGGAGAAAAACATTGGGCTAATTTTCAATGACATAAATTTTGCCGCTGTTTATGGCTATGGCTATGGATCTTATGGATACGGATATGGCAATAGCTACGGTTCTAGTTATGGCTCAGCTTATGGCGGAGGATATGGCTACGGTGGAGGCTATGGTTATGGTTATGGTTATGGAAGTTATGGAGATACTGAGGTAGAAACGAAGCCGCTTTGGAAGAGGGTATTGGGGAGGTAAGTTGAGAGACGAGAATTAGCTTTCGCTTCTCGACTCTCGCTTCTTATACATGCCATTTATTTCTCCAAATCCACCATTTATTCATTAACATTAAAATTACTTGGAATTTTAGTCATTTGTAGCTAATATTGTGTACTTTTTTTGCTCAAACTCACTTTGCTTCCAAAAAATATGGGGCTCACCAAGCGAAGCTGTGTATGAGTTTTGGGTTTTTGGTTTTGAGTTTTAGGTGAGAGGTATTCAGTTTTGAGCTTCGTTTTAACCGTCTATTTTTATGTTTCTAATTCTAAACAAATCTTTTTTATATAACACCACCAACCCCCAAAACCCAAAACTCTTTTGCTCGACGCATTAATCACCTCAAAAACACGAATAAAACTATTACTCAAATTCTTCTTGAATTCCAGCAAGCAAGACTATTTGCGCAATTTAGAAAGTGAATTGGGCGACAATACAAATGCAATTCGTCTAGAGCTTAATAAACTTGAAGCAGCCGGACTATTAAAAAGTTTTATCCAAGGGAATAAAAAGATCTTCCAGAGCAATACCGAACATCCATTGTTTGGTGATATCAATAGTATTTTCATGAAAATTACTGGTTTAGATCAGTTAATTAGTAGGGTTTTAAATAATGTAGGGGAATTAAATAGGGTTTATTTAACAGGTGATTTGGCTCAAGGTACCGACTCAGAAATGATAGATTTAATTTTAGTAGGAGATATCAATAGAGAATATTTTAGCGACCTTGTAATTAAAGCAGAAAAATACATCAAGAAGAAAATTCGTTTTGTGGTTTTCCAACCGCAAGAATTTTTAGATAAAAAAGCAAAAATTCTGCAAGAGAATGATTTGCTGTTGTGGGAAAAGTAATTCTATACTCTTTTTAGAATAAAAATTATGACACAAAAGAAAATTGCAATTATTGGATTGGGCTATGTAGGATTGCCATTAGCAGTTGAGTTTGGAAAAACCAGACCTGTATTGGGATTCGATATACATCAGGCTAGAATTGATGAATTGGTTGAAGGGTATGATAGAACGCTTGAAACTTCGAATGATGAATTGAAATTGGCATCCCAATTGGAGTTTACAAGTTCTTTTGATAGATTAAAAGAAGCACATATTTTTATAGTTACCGTTCCTACTCCTATTGACAAAAATAATAAGCCCGATTTAAGCCCATTGATAGGTGCTAGCAATATGTTGGGCAAAGTTTTAAAAAAGGGAGATATTGTAATTTATGAATCTACTGTTTACCCTGGTTGCACCGAAGAAGATTGTGTGCCAGTTTTGGAAAACCAATCTGGGCTTAGCTATAATTTAGATTTCTTTTGCGGTTATTCGCCAGAGCGCATCGTACCGGGAGATAAGGAGAGAACTCTTACCAAAATACGTAAAATAACCTCGGGGTCAAACCCGGAAATTGCAGAAGAGGTTGACCAATTATATAAAACCATCATTGTTGCTGGAACCTATAAGGCTCCTTCTATTAAAGTAGCAGAGGCAGCCAAGGTGATAGAAAATTGCCAACGTGATTTGAATATCTCCTTCGTAAATGAGCTAGCACTTATTTTCGATAGAATGAATTTAGATACAACAGAAGTATTGGAAGCTGCAGGTACCAAGTTTAATTTCTTGCCTTTTAAACCAGGCCTGGTAGGTGGACATTGCATTAGTGTTGATCCATATTATTTGACTTCGAAGGCAGAAAGCCTCGGGTATTACCCCGAGGTAATACATAGTGGGCGCCGAATAAATGATAATATGGGCGCTTTTATTGCAAATAAGGTTGTGAAGCTAATGATTCAAAAAAATCACACCATTAAGGGTGCTAGGGTGTTGGTTTTAGGAATTACCTTTAAAGAAAATTGCCCTGATTTGCGCAATTCAAAGGTTATTGATGTAATAAATGAACTAAAAGAATTTGGAATTGAGGTAGCTTGTTTTGACCCGCAAGCGGATGCTGCCGAAGTGTACCATGAGTATAAGTTAAATATAGATCAGGAGATTTCCAACGAGCCTTTAGATGCCATCGTTTTAGCAGTATCGCATACTCAGTTCTTAAGTCTCGACTACAAATCACGTCTTAAACCCAATGGTGTTTTATTTGATGTAAAGGCTATTTTACCAAAAGACTTAGTAGATGGAAGATTGTAAGGAGATATGAGAGTCGAGATCCAAGAAGTATCTAAAATATCGACTTATCGCATTTTTTTTAATGAATAAAGATTCAAAAATATATATCGCTGGGCACCGGGGAATGGTGGGATCTGCTATTGAACGCCAATTAAAGCGTTTGGGCTATACCCTTATTATTGGCCGAAGTTCGAAAGAATTAGACTTGCGGAATGAACAATCGGTTCGTGAATTTTTTAAGGACGTGCGCCCTACCATTGTAATTGATGCTGCAGCAAAAGTGGGTGGTATTTTGGCGAATAATAACCATCCCTATCCATTTTAATGGATAATTTAAAAATATAAAATAACCTTATTTCTGCCTCCTTAGAATATGAAATTTCAAAGTTTATATTTTTGGGTAGCTCCTGCATTTATCCAAAATTGGCTCCTCAACCCATGAAAGAGGAATTCCTTTTAACAGGTCCCTTAGAGCCAACAAATGAATGGTATGCGATTGCAAAAATTGCAGGAGTAATAGCAATAGAGTCCGTTCGCAATAGTTATGGTAAAGATTATGTTGCCCTAATACCTACCAATTTATATGGTCCTCATGATAATTTTGATTTAGAGACCTCTCATGTTTTACCTGCAATGATTAGGAAGTTTCATGAGGCCAAAGTTAGTGAGTCTGCCTGCAGTGAGCCTGTCGAACTATGGGGGTCTGGGATACCATTGCGCGAATTTCTTCACGTAGACGATTTAGCAGCAGCAGTAGTATTCGCATTAGAAAATACTTTACCTGATCATCTTTATAATGTTGGAAGTGGAAGTGAATTAAAAATAAGCGAATTAGCCAGCCTTATTCAAACAGTAGTAGGCCATACTGGTTCCATAAGCTATGATAGCACTAAGCCTGATGGTACCCCAATAAAATTAATGGACAGCAGTAAATTAATGAACCTTGGCTGGAAATCAAAAATTACCCTAGAAGAGGGTCTCAAATCAACTTATGATTGGTTCCTTCAAAATCAAGAAAATTATAAACAAGTAAAAATGTAAGTAGTAAAATACGAGAGAACGAGATTGCGAGACAAAACTCCCAGGCCCTCATCCTCTCGAACTCTCATCCTCTATTACCCATGTGTCGCGTAGCCGGAATATTTGATCCAAATAGTAACACTCTTCAAGAAGATATTTTGAAGATGCGAGATGCTATGCACCGTGGTGGACCAGATGACGCGGGATTATTTATTGATGGTGCTCTAGCCTTAGGACATCGTAGACTTTCACTAATTGATTTAAGCGCCGATGGCCACCAACCAATGCTAAGCAGCGATGAACGATTTGTGCTAGTGTATAATGGCGAGGTATATAATTTTGAAGAAATTAGAGAAGAGCTTTTAGCTTTAGGATACAGTTTCAAGAGTAAATCGGATACCGAAGTTATTCTTTATGGATTTAAGCAATGGGGAAATGCGCTTTTCGAAAAATTAAATGGAATGTTTTCGATCGCTATTTATGATACACAAGAAAAGCAAATTACCTTGGCTAGAGATTATGCGGGCATTAAACCTTTATATTATTATTTAGAGGAAGGTAAACTTTATTTTGCTTCCGAAATACGAGCATTTAAATCCTTAAATCGTTTTGAAGAAAACCCCGATTGGCAAATCTATTTCCTAGCCTTTGGGCACTTGCCTGAACCTATTACTACTCTGAAAGACGTTAAACCGCTTCCGAAAGGAACCTGTCTTACTATCAAATTAGAGAACGAGAGAACGAGAGGACGAGAGAATGAGATAGCAAGTAATATTTCTCATCCTCCTGACTCTCGCTTCTCATCGCACGTTTCTTATAACAACTTTCAATTCACAAACAAAATAACCAATAAAGAGGAAGCATTAACTAAGGTTAAAGAAACCCTTAAGGCCGCGGTCGAAAGGCATTTAATCTCTGATGCTCCTATTGGTTTATTTTTAAGTGGCGGGATTGATAGTAGTTTGTTAACAATTCTGGCTGAACCAATATTAAAAGAAAAGTTACAAACGTTATCCATCGTTTTTGATGAAACCGAGTTTTCTGAAAAAGAATACCAAGATATTATCATAGCCCAAACGGGCACTAACCATAGAACTTATACCGTTACAAAAGAGCAATTTCTAGAAGCCCTGCCCGATGTAATGGATGCCATGGACCAGCCTAGTACCGATGGGATTAACTCTTATTTTATTTGCAAATACGCCAAAGAAGCTGGGCTTACCGCCGTATTAAGCGGCCTTGGGGCCGATGAGTTATTTGGTGGATACAATTCCTTTGCAAATATGGCTAAGTACGAATTATTAAGTAAATGGGTGCCAGTAATCGCCTTTAAATCTGCAGAATTATTCAAAAAAGACAAATATCAAAAAGCCAGTTTCTTAGCCATCCCTAGCCCAATTGGCCAATACCTTTTCAACCGCGGCCTCCTTTGCCCTAAAGAAATTAATAAAATATTAAATGTTGATGAATCTAAAGTTTGGGGACTCCTTACAAACTTAAATCAGCATTACAAATATTTAGAGAATGGGAGTTCGATAGAAGGAGAGTTCAAGACTAATCTCTCGAAATCTTTACCTGACTTAAAACTTAAAACTCAAAACTTAAAACCCTTTTCCACTCTCGACCCTTTCAACAAAGCCACCTTCATAGAAAGTAACCTATACATGCAAAACCAATTGCTTAAAGACAGTGATTACATGAGCATGTGGCATAGCATAGAAATTCGTGTGCCATTTTTGGATAAAGAATTAATGGAATTGGCCTACCAAATCAGCCCTGAAATTAAGTCAGTTGATGGGCAAAAGAAGTATTTACTTATTCATGCCTTTGAAGATAAGCTTCCAAAAGCTATTTGGGATAGGCCAAAAATGGGCTTTACCTTTCCTTTTCAAAATTGGTTAAAACATATAGCCTCTAATGAAAATGGTTATGCAGTTAGAAAATATAATATTGGGTACTACGCTTGGAGTAGATTTTGGGCTTTTTACTTACAAAATAAATTAAATTAATAAAAATATGAAAGTTGCGTTAATAACAGGAATTACAGGGCAAGATGGAGCCTACCTAGCAGAACTTCTTTTGAAAAAAGGATATTTTGTACATGGTATCAAAAGAAGAAGTTCATTGTTTAATACAGATAGAATAGATCATTTGTATCAAGATCCTCATCAAAAAAATGTGAATTTAAAACTTCATTATGGCGACCTTACCGACTCTACTAATTTAATCAGGATTATTCAAGAAACACAGCCGGATGAAATATACAATTTAGCAGCAATGAGCCATGTTCATGTGAGTTTTGAAACGCCTGAATATACCGCCAACGCAGATGGATTGGGTACCTTAAGGATATTGGAGGCTGTACGTATTTGTGGATTAACTCATAAAACAAAAGTTTACCAAGCTTCAACGTCCGAATTATATGGTTTGGTGCAAGAAGTTCCTCAAAAAGAAACAACTCCATTCTACCCTAGATCCCCTTATGCGGTGGCCAAGTTATACGCCTATTGGATAACTGTGAATTACCGCGAAGCTTATGGGATGTATGCTTGCAATGGTATTTTATTTAATCACGAAAGCCCAATTCGCGGAGAAACATTTGTTACGCGTAAAATTACACGTGCTGCAGCTAAGATTGTATTGGGAATGCAAGACAAATTGTTTCTCGGCAATTTAAGTTCAATTCGTGATTGGGGGCATGCAAAAGATTTTGTGGAGGCTATGTATTTAATATTACAACAAGATAAGCCAGAAGATTTTGTGATAGCCACTGGCATTACAAAAACAGTTAGAGAATTTGTTCAGTTAACTTTTGCAGAATATGGAATTGGGATAGGGTTTACTGGTGCAGATGCAGAAGAAACAGGAAGTGTTATTTCAATTGATACTGCAAAATTAAATGAATTAGGAATTGAGGATTGTAATTTGGTTATTGGGGATGTAGTTGTAGCCGTAGATTCAAGGTATTATAGGCCAACAGAGGTGGAACTTTTACATGGCGATCCTACAAAAGCGAAAACAAAATTAGGATGGGAACCAAAGTACGATTTAGCAGGTTTGGTAAAAGATATGGCTCAATCTGATTTGAAATTGATGCAGCGTGAAAAATTTTTGGCATCTGCAGGTCATAAGATTTTGAGTCAACATGAATAAAATGAATGCGATTTCTAGTAATATTAGAGTTGTTTTTTTTCAAAGAAAACAAAGGGCTTTGGGTAATTTCTCAGTTGAAATTTATTTTGACCAAGTTCGAAATAACCTGCCAAAGGATATAATGGTTGAAACCCATATTATGCCTTACGAAAGTAGTGGTGTTTTTAAGAGAATTGCAAATGCAATATATTGTGCTTTTCATCAAGGAGATGTAAACCACATTACAGGTGATATTCATTATGTTGCTTCTTTTTTAAAGAAGAGTAAAACAATTTTAACCGTACTAGATTGTGGAATAGTGCTTGATTCTATTGGCCTTAAAAAGAAAGTTTTAGAATGGTTTTGGTTTAAAATTCCTGTCAAACGCTCACAAATAGTAACTGGAATTTCTAAAGCTACAAAGCAAGATACAATTCAAATTACTGGTTGTAATCCTAATATTATAAAGGTAATTTATTTTTTAAGTAATATAAAATTTAAAAAGTTTCCTGC
Organism: Chitinophaga pinensis; assembly: GCA_945860865.1. GTDB lineage: Bacteria > Bacteroidota > Bacteroidia > UKL13-3 > UKL13-3 > B1. The sequence continues at coordinate 706,051 of CAMARW010000001.1, forward strand.
CAAATTCAATAAACAAGAACCCAACCTGCTTCAAATTGGCACTGCCCCTAATAAAAATATCCCTCGTTTGATGGAGGCAATTAAAGGGATTTCTTGCACTTTAACTATTGTTGGTAAAGTGAATGAAGAGCTTAGAAAAATGCTTTCAGAAAATCAAATAAAACATACTATTTTCGATACCCGTTTAAGTGATGAAGAAATAGAGGAGCTTTATAGAAAGTGCGATATCGTGGCATTTGCATCAACACTTGAGGGATTTGGAATGCCCATTATTGAGGGTAACACCATTGGTAGAGCAGTCTTAACTAGCAATGTAACATCAATGCCGGAAGTTGCTTTAGATTGTGCTGTATTAGTTGACCCATATAATGTTGAAGAAATAAGAAATGGAGTTCTTAAAATCATCAATGAGGATGATTTTAGAGACCAAATGATTGAAAGAGGGTATGCTAATGTAGATCGTTTTAAAGTTGAAACGATTGCTTCTGAGTATGCCCAATTGTATAGAGAGTTGTACGAATTTAATAATAATAGATAAATGAATATTGGAGTAATAGGCCTAGGTTATGTTGGACTTACCTTCTCTGTTGTGGCAGGGTTGAAAGGGATAAATGTAATTGCCCTCGAAAAAAGCGAGTTGATAAAAGAAAACTTAAAGAAATGTAAAGCACACTTTTTTGAGCCAGGTCTGGATGATTTGTTAAAGGTACTCATGAATCAACATTTATTTGTTAAAGATGCTTATTCAAAGGAGGATAAAATTGATATATTTTTTATCACAGTTGGTACCCCATTATTAAATGGTTCTTCAACGCCTAATTATGCATACTTAGAATCTGCACTGGATTCGATAAAGAGTGTATATGATGGTTCGCAATTACTTATTTTAAGAAGCACAATTGCTGTGGGCACAACTCGGAAATTAGTTATTCCTTATCTAGCAAAAATTGCTGGAATACCTGAAACAGATGTTTTAGTTGCCTTTTGCCCTGAGCGCACCATTGAAGGTAAGGCAGTAAAAGAACTTCAGGAATTACCGCAGATTATTGGTGCCAATAATAAAAAAGCCTTATTATTAGCCGAATCACTTTTCCGCGAAATAACTAATACGGTAGTTAAAGTAGATTCTTTGGAAGCTGCTGAGTTAATAAAGTTGTTTAACAATACATACCGTGATATTCATTTTGCGGTAGGTAATGTTTTTAATGAAATTGCCCAAGGATATAATATCAATGGAGTAGAATTAATTCAAACAGCTAACCTAGGTTATGAACGTTCAAATATTGCTTTACCCGGCTTTGTTGGTGGTCCATGCTTGGAAAAAGATGCTTATATTTTAACAGAGAATATGCAAGATTCACCAGGTAAGCAGTTCGTTTTAAATTCTAGAAAATATAATGAGTCCCTTGAAGAGCAAGTTATTAAATGGGTTCAATCCCATCTAAAATCAACTGATAAAATTTGTATAACAGGTTTGCCTTTTAAAGGAAGGCCAGATACATCTGATTTAAGAGGGTCTAACAGTATTCAAATCGTAAACAAATTAAATCAACTGGGGTTTCACCCCAATTTACACGATTTCGTAGCCTATAAAGATGAGGTTTTAGCAACAGTAAATGGTAATTGGTTTGATGATTTATACGATGCTATTATTGATTGTCAAGCTTTATTGATCTTAAATAATCACCAAAAGTACAGCAATCTAGAACTTCATAAAATTACCTCCGCCATGAAGAATGAAAATATTTATATTCTTGATTATTGGTCGGCAATGAATCAAATTCCTGTAAAACTATATCCAAATTTAACCTACATAACTGCCGGTAATATTTTAATATGAACCACTCAAAAACTATCTTAATTACAGGGGGAGCCGGTTTTATTGGCTCGCATCTTGCCGAAAAATTTCATGCCGAAGGTTTTAAGGTTATCATCTTAGATAATTTATTTAGAGGTAAGCTTGAGAATATCTCGCATTTATTGGATGAAGGAGTTTTATTTAAAAAACTTGATTTAATAAAACCTGAAGACCAAGAGGAAATATTTCAATTGATTGCTCAAACTAAACCAGACTATATTGCCCATTATGCTGCCATTAACGGGACGCAGTATTTTTATGATTTTCCCCAACTTGTAGCCGAAACCAATTCTATTGGAACCTATAATTTATTGTTGGCAATTAAAAAGGTAAAGGAAGAAAATAGCAGTTATCAACCACTCACCATTTTTGCCTCTACTTCCGAAACCTATGGCGAGCCTTTTGATATTCCATCAAAGGAAACCTCTGTAACTTATGTAAGGTTAGAAGAAACTAGGGACAGTTATGCAGCAGCAAAATTAATGAGTGAGTTTTTTGTGAAGTTATTCTCTGTTGGAATGCATACAGATTGGATGATTTTTAGGATATTTAATGTATATGGACCCCGTATGGTGGGAACGAAATATGGGCAAGTAATTCCAGAATTTATTACCCGTTTAAGACAAGGGGAATATCCATTACAAATATTTGGTAATGGAGAACATACAAGGTCTTTTATTTATGTAAATGACCATGTTGATTTAGCTTTTAAGGCGATAACTAATGCACAAAGGAATGAGGTATATAATTTGGGAAATCCAGAAGAAATTAGCATTAAAAATTTGGCTGAAATCATTATGCAACAAATGAAACTTGAACCTAAATTTCTTTTTGGAGAGGAAAGATCTGGAGACCATAAAAGAAGGCAACCATCTATAGAAAAACTTTTGGCAAATATTGGGCCTCATCCTTTACTAAATATTAATGAAGGTGTGGCATTAATGCTTGATAAATACTAATGGAAGACAGCAAAGAATTAATAATTGAAGCTGGAAAAGCTGAAAAAAATTATTGGAGCGATATTTATCGTTTTAGAGAATTATTTTTTATATTAAGTTGGCGCGATTTAAAAGTGCGTTACAAACAAACAGTAATTGGTGCATTGTGGAGTATCATAAGGCCATTGCTTACCATGGTAGTTTTTACCGTTGTGTTTAGCAAGGTGGCAAATTTGCCAAGTGAAGGCACTGCCCCTTACGCTATTTTAGTATATGCTGCCATGTTACCTTGGCAATTTTTTTCCAATGCTTTAACAGAAAGTAGCGGAAGTTTAATTGGTAATGCAAACCTTATTTCAAAAGTATATTTCCCCAGAATGATAATACCAGCAAGTGCCGTTATTACTAGTTTGGTAGATTTTGCTATTTCTTTTGTAATTCTTATTGCACTAATGATTGGATATCATTATACCCCTGATATAAAAATTTTATTGCTTCCTTTTTTCATTATACTGTGTTTCTTTTCAGCATTTGGTATTGGTTTATACCTAACGGCTTTAAATGTTAAATATAGAGATTTTAGGTATATTATTCCGTTTATTGTTCAATTTGGCTTGTATATTTCACCTGTTGGTTTTAGTAGCAATGTGGTACCAGAAAAGTGGAGATTATTGTATTGCTTAAATCCCATGGTTGGAGTAATAGATGGCTTTCGTTGGTGTATTTTGGGTGAAACAGATTTATATGTTCCTGGATTTATACTTTCAACAAGTATAACTTTTATATTTTTAGCCTTGGGCATTTGGTATTTTAGAAAAATGGAGAAATCCTTCGCAGATAATATTTAAAAGAAAATGTCGGATTCAATAATTGAAGTTAAAGGGCTCAGCAAAAAATACATACTTTCCCATGAGGGGCAAGAAAAGTATACTGCTTTAAGGGATGTAATAACCAATAAAGTGAAAAAGTTGGTTAATACCCAACAAAATTTAAAGGCACCTTCTCAAGAAGAGTTTTGGGCTTTAAAAGATGTTGAGTTTAGTATCAAGCAAGGAGATAGGGTTGGTATAATAGGTAGAAATGGCGCAGGTAAAAGCACCTTGTTAAAAATATTAAGTAGAATAACTGAACCTACAAGTGGCTCTATTAAAATTAAAGGCAGAGTAGCTAGTTTATTAGAGGTAGGAACAGGTTTTCACCCAGAATTGACCGGAAGGGAGAATATTTTTCTAAATGGAGCAATTTTGGGAATGAGCCGTCATGAAATAAGGTCAAAGTTTGATGAAATAGTTGACTTTGCTGAAGTTGAAAGATTTTTAGATACCCCTGTTAAAAGATACAGCAGCGGTATGTACGTAAGGCTAGCATTTGCAATTGCAGCCCATTTAGAACCAGAAATTTTGATTGTTGACGAGGTGCTTGCAGTAGGCGATGCTCAATTTCAAAAGAAATGCTTAGGTAAGATGGAAGATGTTAGCAAGGTTGGGGGCAGAACTGTACTATTTGTTAGCCATAATATGGGAACAATACTCCAATTATGTAATACGAGTATTCTGTTGAATCAAGGTCAAATCGAGCAGATTGGAAAAACCTCAAGTATTGTAGAAACTTATTATCAATCCAATTCTTCAAAAACATTGTTTAAAGTCAATGATAAATCTGAAGTTTTTATTAAAAACATAATTACTTGTGATGAAAATGGTTTTCAAAAGGAATATTTTGCTTTCAAGGACAATATTGTTATTAGAATTAATATTGGCATAAACAAATTCTCGAGTATTCAACAAATCGCAATTTGTTTGCTAAAAAGAGACAAGAAAAGAGTATTTACAGTGGGCAAGTTGTTGTCAAATTTTTATAAATCTGACCAGAGTGAGATTACTTTGGATTTTATGATTGATGGAGGGCTAATAGCACCCTCAGAATATTCATTTTTAATTGCGTTAAATAATAAATCGGGGTCAATTACCTTTGATTGGCATGAAGATATTTGCCCAATTAAGATCTATGATGATGGAACTGACCGCGCATTTGAAGAAGGTTATGATTATGGATGCATAATTATTAAAGAAAATTGGAATAAAATAAAATATGAAAAAATATACTGAAATAACCCAATGTAGAATTGGGAAAAGCACCAATCTAATTACTGTATTGTCTCTTGGAGAACAATATTTAACTGGAGTTTTTCCTAAAAATATGAATGAAGAAATAACTAAAGGACCGTTGGATTTGGTTTGGTGTCCCGATAGTGGATTACTACAAATGAAACATTCCTATAGCTTAGATGAAATGTATGGAGATAATTATGGGTACAGATCTGGCCTAAATGCTTCAATGGTCAACCATTTGCAACAAAAAATTAGGACATTAGAAAAACTTGCAAAACCAGTTGATACAGATTTGGTAATTGATATCGGTAGTAATGATGCTACCTCTTTAAAAGCTTACAATGGTAAATTTAGAAAAGTAGGTATAGATCCAACAGGTAAAAAATTTATTGACTTTTACACCAATGAACTTTCCCTAATTCCTGATTTTTTTACTAAGGAAATTTTTGACTCTGTATTTCCAGGAGAAAGGGCTAAAATTATTACATCAATAGCCATGTTTTATGATCTTGAGGATCCAGGAAAATTTGTAAAAGACATTGAAGGGGTTTTGGCTGAAGATGGAATTTGGCATTTTGAACAAAGTTATATGCCAAGTATGCTAAGGACAAATAGTTATGACACTATATGTCACGAACATTTAGAATTTTACTCATTTAAAGTAGTCAAAAACTTATTAGAGGATAATGGTATGAAAGTTATAGATGTTCAGATGAATGCAATTAATGGAGGTAGTTTTGCAATTACGGCTTCTAAAGAAAATTCAAATTATAATCCTAATCATGCGGTTATTAATTGGATGTTAAAGCAAGAAGACGATATGGGATTAGATACACCAAAACCATACCGTGAATTTGAAGAAAGAGTTTTCAAACACAGGAAAAATTTAAAAGATCTAATTGAAGCTTTAGTAGCAGACGGTAAAACAGTATTTGGGTATGGAGCGAGTACAAAAGGAAATGTTTTATTGCAATTTTGTGGCTTTACAAGTGCTCAAATACCTTACATTGCTGAGGTAAATCCTGATAAATTTGGGTCATTTACGCCAGGAACTAATATTCCAATTATTTCAGAAACTGAGGCTAAAGCATTAAAGCCAGATTATTTTTTAGTTTTGCCTTGGCATTTCAAAAATTCAATATTAGAAAGAGAGAAAGATTATTTGGCGGATGGAGGAAAATTTATTTTACCACTGCCAGAAATTGAAATTGTATAGGAAGCATCTGATTAATTAGATAGTATTTATTTTATCTTTTAGATGATGCGAAAAATTTAGATTATTTATTATTTTTTATAGTACAATTATGAAAGCAATTATATTTGGATCAAATGGTCAGGATGGTTTTTATTTAAAGCAATTACTATTAGATAATAAAATAGAAGTAGTTACTTTTTCTAGAAATAATGCTGATTTTATCGGTGATATTTCAGAATATGAGATTGTTAATAGCTTAATTGGACAATTTAAACCTGAATATATTTTTCATTTTGCAGCCACATCAACTACAAAACATGATGTTATTTTAGATAATCAAAAGGCAATTGTAAATGGTACACTAAATATTTTAGAGTCTGTAAGGTTGATCGTGCCGGATTGTAGGATATTTATTTCAGGGAGCGCCATGCAATTTAAAAACACAGGAAAGCCAATCAATGAAAAAACACCATTTGAATTATCTTCGGCTTATTCCATGCAAAGGTGGCAATCAGTTTTAACATCAAGGTACTATATGGAGACTTTTGGCCTAAAAATCTATATTGGTTATTTATTTAATCATGATAGCTTTTTAAGGAGTTATTCTCATGTAAATAAAAAAATAGTTGGTTTTGTTAATGCTATATCTATAGGTGAAAAGGGACCTTTTGAAATTGGAAATATCCTCGTAAGAAAGGAGTTTAATTACGCAGGTGATGTTGTCAATGCAATTTGGCAACTTGTAAATCAAAATAACTTAACTGAATGCGTCATTGGTTCAGGGATTTCTTATTCTATTGAAGATTGGATTAAAATATGTTTTGAATTATCTAATTTAGATTACAAAAGACATATTAAAATTAATGATTTATTTGTACCAGAGTATAATGAGTTGGTTAGTGATCCTCAATTAATAAAATCAATAGGTTGGGAGCCAAAATGTGACATAAATGAATTAGCGTTAAAAATGTTAAATAATAAAATATAATATGGCAGAAACACTTGGAATGCTTTGTGATAAATTAACTATCGTAAAGCTTAAACAATTTCATTCGGAAGACAGTAATAAATTATCTGTTTTAAATGGTCAAGCAGTTCAATTACAGGAAGAGATTGATCAGTTTGTTATGCAGGCTTTTTCGGGTGAAATTCCTTTGCACAAATTAACATTTGCATCAAATAAGGTTTTTAAAAGAGAGGGAAATGAAACTTCAATTATTACTGGAAACATTGGTGCTGTCTTTTATCAATTAGCCGACATTAATTGCAAGTTATGGCATGAAGTTGATAAAGGTTATGATATAGATAGCATACCAAATGAGGAGAAGGGAAATTTAATTAAATCCCTTGCAGTTTTAAACCTAGAAAGAAATAATTGCATTGATGAGATTGATAGAATAATGCACAACTTGGTTGAGAATAAATTAAAAGCATAACTTTTCTTGAATCGCTATTTTATATATCAATTTGCTGCCTTTGGCGATTGTTTGTTTGCTACTATCGTAGTTAAACAATTGAAGTATAATGACCCTGATTGTGAAATAACTTGGGGTATATCAAAAAGGTACGTTTCTATTTTAAAGAACAATCCATATGTTGATAGAATATTAGAATTTGAAATTGATCCAAAGACAGCAACACCAAATGAATTTGATAAACATAATTCAGTAATTAATAATCTTGAGAAAGAATTTGGTTCAAATTTTATTCATTTACAGTTGTTGAATAAACACATTCATCATTTATTTACAACATTAAGGTATACTGTAATTAAAGTATTTGGTGGACCAATTACTGTTTCTAGAAATGCAGTCCTATATCTTGATCAAAAAGAAAAAGATAATGTAAAAGAATTTATATTTAAAAATGAAATTAATACTTATTCTACTAAAATTCTTTTTGAATGTGCCCCATCAAGTGGTCAATCTACAGTGGATTATAAATTTGCACTTCAAGTGGCAGAGAAAATAATAGCTAAAAATAAAAATGTTTGCATTGTTTTATCAGGCGCCTTCTCAATTGAAGTAAATAGTCCTCAAATTTTCAATGCAAATTCAATAAGTTATAGAGAAAATTTGGAACTAATAAATTATTGTGATTTGTTGATTGGTTGTAGTAGTGGTATAAGTTGGTTAACCATTTGTGAAAGTGCCAAACCAATACCAATGATTCAACTACTTTCTTCAAAATCTGATTTGTTTGCTGGAGTTCATTTTGATTTTGAAATTAATAATTTAGATAATTCACATATTTTGGAGATGATTAATTTTGATGTCATTAAAACAGTGGAATGTATTGAAGCTTTTCTGAAAGTCGGTATTCTTGAGACAAAATTAAAATTTCATCAAGAATACAAGCCAAGCATTTTTAACCTTAAAAATAATGTAATGAAATTAGTTTGGCAAAAATTTCCTATATTAGAATTAAGAAATTACATTGAAAGGTATTTGGAAGAAAATAGATTTTTAAAGAATGAGATTCAATTAAATTTTATAGATAAATGGTTGATTATTTTAAAATCACAATTCAACCGTTATTTGTATAAATCAAAACAAATAATTATCAATTATGCTAAAAAGTAAAATAAAATACTTCCTTTCGGTTCCACCTATAGTTCTTTTTGATAAGATGAAAACTGATAAATTGCGAAGCCAAGCGTTGATTAACATTACTGAATATTTACAAAATACAAATTCTCCTAAATTGCAAATAGGAAGTGGAGGAACAATTCTTAATGGGTGGCTAAATACAGATTTAGTTTTAGAAAACCCCTTGGTTACTCATATGGATGCTGGCAAACAATTTCCATTAGAAGATAATTCCTTTGATTATGTTTATTCAGAACATTTATTTGAGCATTTAACCTATATCCAGCAAAGCAATTACTTGGCGGAGTCCTTTCGGATTTTAAAGCCTGGTGGCAAAATTAGAATTGCAACCCCTAACATTGAGTTTCTTTTAAAACTTGCCGATAATAATTTATCAGAAATAGAAAAGCAATATTTGGATTGGAATAGTAAACATTTTTTAAATACAGATTCATGTAATTATGAATCTTTTGATTCTCTTCATGTTTATGTTATTAATAATTATTTCAAAGCTTGGGGGCATCAATTAATTCATAGCAAGAAATCTTTGGCAGATTTAGTTGCAAAGTATAAGTTTATAGACATAAAGTTTGAAAATGTTTCAATGAGTGATTCTCAAGATTTAAAAAATTTAGAGCACCATATGAGCCAATTGGGAGAGGAATTTAATATTTTAGAAACAATGATTATTGAAGGAACTAAACTTTAATAACAACTAAACATTTAAGCAATTTGGCAATTTCCATAATTATTTGTACTTACAATCCTGATATTAAAATATTAGATAATGTTTTTAGTTCATTGAAAAAGGCTTTGAATTACATTGCAGATTATGAAGTTTTAGTAATTGATAACAACTCTTCGAATAACTTTTTAAATGATGTTAAGATAAGTTCATATCTAAATAATGATTACTGGAAAGTTATCTCTGAATCAAAACAAGGCCTAACACCAGCAAGATTGAGAGGTATAGTTGAATCGAAAAACGAATTAATATGTTTTATTGATGATGATAATTTTGTAGAAGAGGATTTTTTTCAAAAAGGATTAGAAATTGCCATTGAATATCCTTTTATTGGGGCCTTTAGTGGCCAAGTAATCTTGGAGTTGGAATATAAAGCAGAGAAATTCATTAAACCCTATTTGGGTCTCTTAGTAAGAAGGGAGTTTTCAGGTAATTATTGGTCAAATTTGCCTGAAAACGGTCTAACTATGCCATGTGGTGCTGGCTTGTTTGTGAGAAAAAATGTTGCAGATTATTATGTTTATTTGCATGATACTGGAAAAAGAGTTATGCAATTAGATAGGTCAGGGAACTCTTTGTTATCTGGCGGGGACAATGATTTAGCCGAATGTGCAATAGACCTAGGGTTAGGTGTTGGTCTTTTTGAAGCAGTCAAATTAAAACATTATATCCCAAAATCACGTATTCAACTAAAATACTTATTAAAATTAAATAAAGCTATTGGAACTTCAAGTGTAGTTTTATATAATTTTAGGAATAGATATTTTCCTATTCCAACAAAATTTGCTGTAATAAAGGCAATTTTGGTTTCCGTGAAACGTGGACCAATTTATTTTAAGTTCTTTTGGTCAAATTATCAAGGAATAAAAATTGGGTATTCGCTAATTAAATCAAAAAAATGATGAAAAAAGTACTTATTACTGGAGGTGCTGGATTTGTTCCAAGCACACTTGCTGATGGCCTTTTGGCTACTGGAGAATTTAATGTAGTTCTGGTAGATAATTTATTAACTGGAAGTCTTTTAAATATCCCCAATCATCCTAATTGTTACTTTATTAAATGTGATGTAAATGATTATAATGATATATCATCAGTAATGAATAGATATGGATTTGATTATGTATTTCATTATGCTGCGGTAGTTGGTGTTCAAAGGACCTTAGATAATCCGAATTTAGTATTAAAAGATATTAGAGGATTTGAAAATGTCTTTCTACTTGCAAAAAACACAGGAGTTAAAAGAATATTCTTTTCATCCTCCTCAGAGGTTTATGGAGAGCCCGTTCATTTGCCTCAACATGAGCATGAAACACCCTTGAATTCAAAGTTACCTTATGCCGTTGTAAAAAATATTGGAGAATGTTTTTGCAGAACATACAAAGAGGAGTTTAATCTAGATTTTACCATTTTGAGGTTTTTTAATACCTATGGCCCTAAACAAAGTAAGGACTTTGTCATGTCAAAATTTATAGACTTGGCAATTAAAGATCAGGATATAACAATTTATGGTACGGGAGATCAGACTAGAACCTTTTGTAATATTAAAGATAATGTTGACTTTACTGTTAAGATATTAAATGACTCACTTTTTGTTAATGATATTGTAAATGTTGGTTCTGATAAGTTAACCACGATTTATAGCCTAGCTGAGGATATTATAAAATATACAAATTCAAATTCAAAAATTATCTCACTACCCCCATTAAAAGAAGGAGATATGACAAGAAGACAACCTGATATTACAAAAATGAAATTAGTAATGAATAGGGAATTTATAAGTTTAGAAGAAGGAATAAAAGAGATTATTAAGCTAAAATAATTTACGACTAAATATTTAAATGAAAATATTTCATATTGTTGAAAATTTAGACAAAGGAGCAGTTGAAAATTGGTTAGTAAGCTCCTTTTTAGAAAGCAGAAAATTCAACCCAGAATTGGAGTGGACTTTTTTTTGTTTTTTACCCTTACCTGGGGCGTTAGATCAAGCTGTGATTGATAATGGTGGAAAAATTATTTATTCAAAATATAAAATTTCCGACAAACTACTTTTTATTAAGAATTTAAGAAAAATTCTAAAGGAAGGTAAATTTGATGTATTCCATAGTCATCATGATTATATGAGTGGTTTTTATGTGCTGGCAACAATTGGAATAGCATTTAGGTCAAAAATTTTGCAAATACATAATAACCATGTTGACCTCCCTATGCGCGATAGTATTGCAAAAAAGTTTTTAATCAATTTATTCTGGATAAATACTATTTTGTTTTACGATCAAATTATTGGGATTGCAAATTTTACAATATCTCGTTATTTGGGGTGGATTCCATTTAAGAAAAAGGGAGTTCTTTATTATGGTTTTGATCTAAATAAATATAAAGATATAAAACCATTTCCTATAAAAGAAACCCTAAAAATCGATAATGATGCCATTATTATTCTGTATGTCGGCAAATTGGATCCACTTAAAAATCCAATTTATCTCCTAGATGTTTTAAGAATATTGAACAATCCTTTAGTTTATTATTTGCTTGTAGGGGAAGGGCCTGAGGAACAGAAAATAATCCAAAAGGCCATAGAACTTGGATTGCAGAATAATGTAAAATTTCTTGGATGGCGCAACGACGTATATTCGATTATGCTAGCTTCTAACGTGTTCGTTTTCCCTAGAGTTGAGCATGAAAAAGAGGGTTTTGGAAAGGTGATTATTGAGGCTCAGGCAGCGGGATTGCCAGCCATTATAACAACAGGTATACCCCAGGATGCGGTTTTCCTGAAAAATTTGGCAGATACCCTGCCTTTGCAAAATTCCGAAAAATTGTGGGCTGAAAGATTATCTGTTATTTTAAATAGTAAAAAACCAAATCAATTAAATGGTTTGAATGTACTTATGAACTCACATTTTGAGATAAAAAATGGAACAAATAACCTATTAGATTTGTATAGATAAATTTAGTGATCTCATAAACTTATAAATAATTACCCTAATTTACAACTAAATAAATTATTTTATTTAGATTGGAGTTTAGTAAAATTAAATTAAATAAATGTATAATGATTTTTATTTCCAATATTGATATAAATAATTCTAAAGGAGGGTGGGATGGTTTAGGTAGTAAATTTTATGAATTACTAAAATTGCGATATAGTAATCTAAATTTACTTGAAAATGTTAATCCTACGCCAATTTGGTTTGAGAAATTTTTTTCAGTTTTTTTAAGAAAATTCCTAAAAAAAAGAGGTGATTATTTTTTCTACTCGAATAGAATATTAAAAAATGTATCAAATATATTTCAAGATATTTCATAAAAACAATCAAATTTTTTTTTAGTTAATTTAATACATGGATTAGTTAAAACTCATTTTAACATATTATGTTTTAATATTTATTTACCTTTCGACATATTTAAATATATATTCAAATTGTTTACTTTTTTTTTAAAAATTGGATTAAATAATTGAAATGAAATTTTTACAAAATGCGAATTATATTTTTATTGGGCAATTAACTAGCAAAAAATGATTTTAAAATAACAGGAAATAGCTATACTCATGTATGTAATGGATTTTCTATTTCTTTTCGAAAAATCATGCAAATAATTAAGCAATAGAAAGCATTTTTTATAAGAATTTTAATTCTTCTGATTAAACCGAAAAAATATTAAGTTATTATTACATTTTTATTGGAGTTAGAAATTTTTAGAGCCAATATTGAAGTTAATATGAATTTAGGGTTTCAAAAATATTATACTATTGGGCCCAGATAGGATGTTGTAAGATGTTTTTTTGTTGATGATATTTTTTTGCCAAATTTTAGGAATATTCCTAATGGATTGGGCTTAGCCATTTTAGAAGATCCAACTTAAGGTTTGACAAATGTTACTACCAAGGCAATGCCAAATGATTCTTTTGTTAATTAAGAAATGAAAATTTCAATAAAATTCCTAGACTCACCTTCTATATGGGCCAATTCCATCGTTATTTTTATAAAGCTAGAAGCTATAGATGGATGTCAGTCCTTAAGGCAAATTGTTAAATCGCTCCTTAGCCCATTAAATGGCACGAATAATACTTTAAAATTGCTAAATGAAAAAAGTTAAAGTTTTGCATATTCTTGATAGTTTTGGTATAGGAGGTGCTGAAACTTGGTTATTAGCTTGCACCAAATACCTAAAGGATAATCCAAATATTCAAATGGAATTTGATTTTTTGTTAACTGGAGGACTAGAATCTGAGTTAGACGAATTTGTGAGGTTAAATGGTTCAAAAACATATTATAAAAAATATTCCTTTTCAAGATTCTTTTCGTTTGGTTTTTTTTTACGAAAGTTACTAAAGAACGGCAAGTATAATGTTATACACAATCACGGAGATTTTGTAAGTGGATGGCACTCACTAGCAGCAATTGGGTTATTACCAAATATCGTTATAACTCATTTGCATAATCCCTATAATTATGTAAACAATTACAAAAGTAGTTTTGGGCGTAGAATTTCTTATAATTTAGGTAAATATTTAATGGCATTATTTACTACAAAGTTAACTGGTACATCAAATTTTGTATTAGATGAATATGGATATGACAAATGGCCATTTAAAAGAATAAGAATCCAACCATTGTATTGTGGGTTTGAGATTAATAATTTTTCATTTTCTGAAGTTTCAAGAAAGGAAATCAGATCTGAATTAGGATGGAGTAAGCCGGAAATAAAGGTTGCTTTATTTGTTGGTAGAATTGGGATTCCAGATAACTCAATATTTCCTAATCAAAAAAATCCTTCATTTGCTTTTAAAATAGCAAGAAAATTAATTGAAAAAAATACGAATTGGAATTTTCTGTTTGTTGGATTAAAAGGAGTTTATGGAGAAGAATTGGAAGCGATAGTTTTAAAAGAAGGATTAGAAAACAGAATTAAATTTTTAGGAATTAGAGATGATGTTTCTAAAATCATGTCTGCTTCAGATGCATTTGTTTTTCCTGCTCTTTGGGAGGGTTTAGGAATGGTTATGGTTGAAGCTCAATGTAATGGTTTGCCAATAATTGTTTCTGATAAATTACCAAAAGAGGCTTTCATAATTGAAAGTTTAGTAAATGAAATTTCACTTAATGCTCCAGTTGAAAATTGGACACAATTAATAGTGGAAACAAAAAATAAAAAAGAGAGACATGTTAATGGCAATGAGTTAAAAGTTAGCACCTTTTCTATAAATTCTTCGGTTTTAAGAATGTACAATGAGTATTTGAACGATTGATTTCTTTAAGATTGAAAATTAACTGAATAAAGAAATAAAATGGATTGCTTTTAATCTTGTTTTATTGACTACTTTTTTAAGATGAAAATTGACTTTGAAATAAGATTGGCCTGTTTTATTAATTTAATATAATTTTAGTTATAATGATTTTTTTCTGGCAATTTAATACGAATAAAATATGAAAGTTTTATTTATTGGCCCATATTCAAACGGCAGTACATCGTTGATGAGAGTTAATTGTATAATTGCGAAATTGAAGTTGATTCAAATCAAAATAATTGATATTGAAGTGCCTTTTTTTCAATACAGTAGGGTTAGTAGATCCTTGGCATCGCGCTATAAAATTGGGCCTTTAATGGGTGGCATTAACAGATATATAATTCAACAATTGCAAGGAGATTTTGAATATGATTTGGTTTGGGTTGATAAGGGAGTTTTTATTGACCCTGAAATAATCCAAAGATTGCGAAAGGTTTCAAAATTACTATTGCATTATACACCAGATCCTGCCTTCACATTTCATCGTTCAAGATTTTTTTTTAAGGCTGTCTCATTTTATGACTTTTGCATTACCACTAAATCGTTTGAAATAGAAGATTACAGAAAAGCTGGTGCTAAGCAAGTAATATATTGTACTCAAGGTTATGATAAAATGTTGCACAAATCATATTACACCTTTGTGGAAAAAGATAAGGACGTAACTTTTGTAGGCCATTATGAAAAATACAGAGGAGCTATAATCAAGAAGTTAATTGAAAATGGAGTTGATGTGCATGTAGCTGGTTTTAAATGGAAGCATTTTTACAAAAAAAATAAAAACAATAAAAACTTACATTTTCATGGTGATGGTATTTATGGAGAAGGATATGCAAAATTTATTTCATCGTCATTTATCAGCTTGGGATTGCTTTCAAAGTGGATACCTGAATTACATACCACAAGGACTATGGAAATTCCGGCATGTGGAACTTTATTGGTAACAGAACTTAACAGTGAAACTATAGAGTTATATGAAAAGGAAGAGGTTGTATTCTATGAAGATATTGATGAGTTAACCCTAAAGATTATTTCTTTATTAAAAGAAAAGAGCGTTATTGAGGAGTATATCTCTAAAGCAAGCAAAAGATTGACAAATGGTAAATATGATTATGAATCAATTGTTCTTGAAATTTTGAATAAAACAGGATTAATTTAAGATGAAATTCATCCCCTATTTTTTAGCCGTAATAATTTTTGCAGTTTTCAATTTTATGATTGGGTATGACATATACTCATCAGCAGGGCTTTCTATTTTTACCTATTGGATTTCACGTTTACTGGTTTTTTCTGTCAATTATTTGCCAATAAAAGAATTGTTTTTTTCTTTGCATTCACTACAATATTTGTTTTCCCCCGCTTTTATGTATAATGGATTGGAGGATTATACAAGATATAAAATGATAGTCCCAGTAGAGCATTACTTTTCATTTGCTATTCCTGTATTAATAATCTTTTCTCTTGGATTTAGAGTTTTTTTTAACCCAAACAGCCTTAAAGTAAGTAGATATAAAATTGATTTATGGATTAATAGTAATCCCAATATTCCATATTATTTTATAGTGATTGGTTTTATTGCTCCTATATTTTATTTTATCTTGCCTAAAAGTCTAAATTTCGTTGTCTATATAGCTGATTCTTTGAAATTTATTGGCTTGTTTATTTTAATATCTAGTTCTTCTAAACCTAAAATTGGGTTAATATTATTTACTTTTTCAGGGGTATTCATTTCAGCATTTTCTGCGGGAATGTTTCATGATTTGTTAACTTGGATTATTATGCTAGGCCTTATTATTAATTATAGGTATAATCCTACATTTCTATTAAAAATGTCTGGTGTGATGGCATTTGTTATTTTTGCTATGTTTATTCAATTTGTTAAAGATGATCTAAGATCAAGAATTTGGGGAGACCAAGGAGAAGAGATTTCAATAGATTTGATAAAAACGACCTCTGCCTCAGCCGAAGGTAATAAAGGAGGATTTTTTGCATTGGAATCACTTGGGCCTTCTGTAAATAGGCTAAATCAAGGATGGGTATTGTCTAGCGCTTTGAACCATGTTCCTCATAATATTGATCATTCAAATGGTTTATTGATTAAAGAGTACCTAATAGCTGCAATTATGCCTAGATTTTTATTCCCAGATAAATTAGGGGGGGGAGAAACTAAGTATTTCGATTTATATTCTGGCCATAATGCTGGAGAAAACACTGTAATGGTATTAGGTATTCCAACTGAGGCCTACATTGAATTTGCAGGTCTGGGTGCTTTTTTTTATATCTTCATTTTTGGAATGGTGTATGGTTGGTTTTTAAAAGTATATGCTGAGAATTCTGATAATTACCCTATTTTAAGCATATTCACAATTTTAGTTTTTATTTATCCAATGCGTCCAGACTGTGATACTCAAACAAGTCTTGGTCACTTGGTTAAGTCAAGCATTTTATTGTATTTATTTATTAATTTTTATAAATCTAAATTTAATATCTCCTTTTTAAGGAAGGCACATGCTATTTAATTCATTTGAATTTTTAATTTTCTTTATAGTTACTAGTTTAGGGTATTTTGTATTAAATCATCAATACCGCTGGGCAGTATTATTGCTAGCGAGTTGTATTTTTTACATGTACTTTATTCCTGTTTACATACTCATACTTTTTTTAACTATCATAATTGATTATTTTGCGGGCATTTTATTGGAAAATTCTGCAGGTAAAAAAAGAAAGTGGTATTTAGTAGCTAGTATTGTAACTAATATAGGAATTTTAGCCATCTTTAAATATTTTAACTTTTTTATTGATAATTTAAATGCTATCAGCGGCATTCTAGGTGCTTCAGCAACGTATAAATATTTACCAATCATACTTCCAATTGGATTGAGTTTTCATACTTTTCAAGCAATGAGCTATACGATTGAAGTATACCGCGGAAATCAAAAGGCTGAAAGGCATTTTGGGATTTATTCACTTTACGTAATGTTCTATCCTCAATTGGTGGCCGGTCCTATCGAAAGACCACAAAATATGCTGCATCAATTTCATGAAGAACATTACTTTAATTTTGATAATCTATTTTCTGGTTTGCGCTGGATGCTTTGGGGCTTATTTAAAAAAGTTGTAATAGCGGATAGGTTAGCCATAATGGTTGATTCCATTTACAACGGTACTGGGCATTCGTCAGGAATGGAGTGGATAATTGCAACTATTTTGTTTGCAATTCAAATTTATTGTGATTTTTCAGGCTACTCAGATATGGCATTAGGTAGTGCTAGAATTATGGGGTTTGATTTAATGTTAAATTTTAGGCAACCCTATTTCTCCAAAAGCATAGCAGAATTTTGGTCTAGGTGGCATATCTCTTTATCAACTTGGTTTAAGGATTACTTGTATATTCCTTTAGGTGGTAATAGAGTAAAAATTAGCAGATGGTATTTTAATTTATTTTTTGTTTTTATGGTGAGCGGCTTTTGGCATGGCGCAAATTGGACCTTTATCATTTGGGGTGCCTTACATGGAGTCTATTTAATTGTTGCAGAAATTAGAAAGAGATTTTTTAAGCAAATAATTGGATTTGACTTTCTAAATATTCTAATAACATTTATTTTAGTATCATTTGCTTGGGTATTTTTTAGAGCCAACTCTTTGGAACAATCCTTTAATATTTGTAAGGAAATTTTTAAGCCAATTGATGCAAGTTATTTTCAAATTTCCAAATCGGACTTACATGGTCAGCCAGATACTATATTAGGACTTGCAAAATGGAAGTTTATAGCAAGTTTGATGGTTATACCAATTCTATTCTATTGTGATTATTTGATAAGTACAAAAAAGGTAAATCTTTTAATTAAAAAGGCACCCATTTATTCATGGCCTATCTATTATATTTTAATAATTCTTATTCTGCTATTTGGTGTTTTTGATACAAAACAATTTATTTATTTTCAATTTTAAGTAAAATGGAATCAATCAAAAAAGTTTTATACTTTATAGTTACTGGTTTTGTTTTATTAAGTGTAACTCAGTATACAATAAATTTTGGAGTTAAACAGGGTAAAAAGGATCAAATAGGAAAAGTAAACCAACTCATGAGCCATCAAATTAATCCACAAGTAATTTGTTTCGGTTCATCTGTTGGGGAGGTTGGATTTAATTCTAGAATTGTTTCTGAGAAACTCAAGAAGTCAGTTTATAATTGTTCAATTGATGGAACATCCTACATACAATATAAAGGGTTAATTGAGGAATTTGTCAATTACTCTAACAATAATGAGTTGATTGTTTTTATGGAATCCTATTTTACATTTCAAAATCCAAAGCAAGTTTCATCGCTAGAGCGTTATATTGCACACCTAGATAACGATAATTTGTATCAATCTTTGGCTAACCAACAGCCAGATTTATTATGGAAGTGTAAATATGTTCCTTTTTACCAATTTATTCCAGTTTCCCATGTTTTCTATAAGAATTCTGTAAAGGGATGGTTATCATTTATAAAAGGTTCTGAAGAAATAGATAGCCTCCTAGGTCAAACTCCTGTCTATAGGTCTTGGGAGGCTGATCAAGATGAATTCCTAGAATCTGGAAAATCGTTTACAATTGCCTTAGATGAAGAGGTTATAAGTACTTATATTAAAGATTTATTATCCCATAAAAAGCAAGGAAAAAAGGTGGTAATTGTTTTTCCTCCAGTGTATAGAGGGTTAGAGAAAAGTGGGTTAACAGATTTTGGTCCAATTAGAAATAAATTTAAAATGATATCAGCTCAAACTGGTTTCCCATTTATAGATTTTACCGAAAGTGAGATGTCAAATGATAAAGTGTATTTTTATAATTCTAATCATTTAAATTCAGTAGGGGCGGATATTTTTAGTGCTGCATTGTCTGATAGCTTGATATTAAATCGAATTGTTAATTAAGAAACGCATACTTATTTCATACGATTATTTCCTACCAGCGTTTAAAGCTGGTGGGCCTATTCAATCCATTGCAAATATGGTGCGCGCTTTGCATACACATTATGAGTTTTACATCATAACTAGCAATAAGGACTTAGGTTCAATAAATCCTCTGAAAGGTGTCGAAAGTAATAAATGGGTCGATTTTGAGGGAGGGAAAGCGAAAGTAATTTATTTGTCGGCCGAAAATCAAGGGTTTTGGCGAATAAAGGATGTCATTAAGGCTGCAAAACCAGATGTAATTTTTTTAAACGGATTTTTTTCGATTCCATTTACCATTTACGTTGGACTTTTTTCTGGTGTTCGAAGAATATTACACACTAGAGGAATGATTCATCCTGAAGCTTTGGCAAAGAAAAAGCTAAAGAAATGGGTCTATCTTTTTCTTCTAAATCAACTAGAATTTTTTAAAAAAATAGAATTTTGCGTCTCCGATGAGAAAGAATTTTCGAATTTAATGCAATGGTATCCTAAAGCAAGGAAAGCTTGGATAGTTTCAAATTTCCCTAAAATAAATGCTGAAGTAAAACCTATAGAAAAGAAAGTTGGAGAGTTAAAAATGGCTACTATCGCCTTGATTAGCCCTATGAAAAATCACCTTAAAGTTATAAAGGCTTTAGTAAACTTTTCAGGAAAAATTAATTGGGATATTTATGGGCCAGTTAAAGATTTTGCTTATTGGGAATTATGCAAAAGGGAAATAAAAGAAAATAATTTAGAATCAAAGATTACATATTATGGGGAGTTAAAGCCTGAATTAGTAAGTGAAACAATTCAAAAATATCATTTAATTGTTCAACCTAGCGAAAGTGAGAATTTTGGACATTCATTGATGGAAAGTCTTTTTCAAGGAAGGCCCATTATTACTAGCCATAATACACCATGGGATTTTTTACTTGAAAATAGTGCCGGGTTTAATACAGAATTAAACGTCGATTCCTTAACCAATTCTATTAAAATTTTTGCTAATATGGAACAAGGTAAATACAATAGTTTTTCTAATGGGGCTAAGCTTTATGCAGAAAAAGCAATAGATTTGGATGAAATAAAACAACAATATTTAGATGTTTTCAAATAAATAAGTAGTCTAATTAATTATGAATACTAATAAATTATTATTACAAATTATACTTGGAGGTTTTCTTGCTCAAGGTATTATTCAAGTGTTTTTTAATGGTGAAAGGAAATTTGAAGAACAAGCCTTAGGAACAGAAACTACATCTTATTGGGCAAAAGATAATATGGATTCAAGTATCCATATTATTAGAATAGACAGCTTTGAAGAGCCTGTTTTTGTGAATGATTACTATGCAAGAGGGGGGGGGAATACAGTTTTGTTTTTAGGGAATTCTCAAACACATTCTATTAACCAAATGAAAGTTGGAGAGAGCAACTATATAAAGATTATTCATGATAGCCTTGCAAATGAAAATACAGAAGTGCTTTGCCACAGCATGCCTAATGCTGGTTTGCAAGAGTTTTATTTGTCCTATATGTATTGGAAGGATAAATTAAAAATTAGAACAATTGTAATACCTTTATTTTTTGATGATTTAAGGGAAGATGGAATTCGAGATGTGTTTTTCTCAAGTTTAATAGCCCAGAGGTATTTACTCCAGGACACCACGAATAGAATTGAACAAAGAATAAATGCCAACTTGAAGTCATACTGGTATTCAAATGCGCAAATCAAGGACACTCAAATAATAGTTAATCAAGATAATATTGCTCTTAAGGAAACTGTGCAAGAGGGCGTGGAAAATAAATTGAATAAATTTCTTGAAATTAATTCTAATTCTTGGAATAATAGGGAGAATGTTAGAGGTGATTTTTTTGTTTGGCTTTACCATTTGAGAAATACGATTTTGAGAATTAATGCAAATACAATACGTAAAATGATTCCGAAACGATACTCAGACAATATGGAGGCCTTGAATTTGATTTTAAACGATTGCAAAGAGAATAATGTTAAAGTGCTTCTTTATATACCACCTATAAGGAGTGATTTACCTTTGCCTTATCAACAAGATTTATATTCAAAATTTAAATCAGATATAAAAGCATTGTGTAAAAATAATCAATTTTCTTTTGCTGATTTTGATACCATTGTTCCTGGTCAATTTTGGGGATATAAGGTTTCTACTAATTTATTAGAGAACCGGGAGGTTGATTATATGCATTTTCAATTTAATGGGCATCAAATTCTGGCAGATTCTTTATTAAAACATTTACAATTAATGCATTAGACAATGATATTTAATTCAGTTACCTTCATTTTATTTCTTTTTTTAGTTGTAAGTGCTTATTGGTTATTACCACAAAAAATCAAAATGTGGATGCTTCTTATTTCAAGTTGTATTTTTTATGGCTTTTGGCGGTGGGAATATTTAAGCGTAATGTTTGTTTCTGCATTAACTGATTATTTTACAGCGATACAGATTGACAAAACGCCGATTGAAAATAAGCGTAAACGAAAGCAGCTTTTGGCTATTACATTAATTGTAAATTTAGGATTATTAGGATATTTTAAATATTTATACTTTTTTACTGAGAATATAAATTCATTTGGTTCATTATTGGGTCTTGATATAAATATTCCTTTGTTTAATTTGTTGTTGCCTTTTGGAATTAGTTTTTATACTTTCGAAACTATTAGCTACACCATGGATGTATACCGCGGTTTAATAAGGGCAGAAAAGAGCTTTTTAAATTATGGATTATTTGTAACCTTTTTCCCAAAATTGGTAGCAGGCCCAATTCAAAGAGCATCTGAACTTCTTGGACAATTAAAGAATAGGCCAGTTTATCAAACAGCATTTTTAGCTGAAGGATCTAAAAGAATTTTATATGGATTATTTTTAAAGGTGTTTTTAGCCGACAATATTAGCCCAATTGTTGATGACGCTTTTGCAGCGAATCCAGATAGTTTATCTGCAATTGATGTTTGGATGATGGCTTTTTTATTTGGCTTTCAAATTTATTTTGATTTTTCTGCATATAGTCATATTGCCGTAGGAGCAGCTAAATTAATGGGTATTGGTATCCCCGAAAATTTTAATTTCCCTTATTTGGCGATTTCATTTAAAGATTTTTGGAAAAGATGGCATATCTCACTTTCATCTTGGATACGCGATTATTTGTATTTACCTTTAGCTGGTGTTAAAGTTACCCAGACTACTGGGAAAGGTGGTATTGGAGAAGGTTTAGAACGAACCAATGAAAAAGGTGCTAAAACAAGGGCTTTGTTTCTAACTTGGGCAATTATGGGTTTTTGGCATGGCGCTAATTGGACATTTGTATTCTGGGGCATTTACCATGCTACAATTATTTTTCTAGAACGAAAGTTAAGACCTGTTAGAGATAAAATTGCGTTTTTTAATTTTAAAATTATATCGTGGAGCATAACATTGTTTTTAGCTATGCTAAGTTGGATTCCATTTAGAGCAAAAGATTTGTCAGATACCTTTGTTATGTTAAAAAAGATAGTAACACCTTCTCAATATTTATATTTTACCATGCGTGAAAATAACTACTTAATTGCTGCAGTTATTCTATTGCTGGTATTGATTACTTATTATTCTAATGAAGTTATAGAGCCAAAATTAAATAAATTTAAATGGTTGAGTTTTGCTTTTCATTCTATTAAATACGCAATTATTATAATAATTGTATTTACATTTTTAAGACCTATTAGCCAATTCATCTATTTTCAGTTTTAAATATTTTTATCAGAACTTAAAACTTAAAACTTAAAACTTAAAACTTAAAATGATAATACTAGGATTAAATGCATATCATGCAGATTCATCTGCAGCGATTTTTGTAAATGGAGAAATGATTGCTGCTGCCGAAGAAGAAAGATTTAGAAGGATAAAGCATTGGGCAGGCTTTCCTTCAGAGGCAATTAAGTTTTGTCTTAAAGAGGTTGGTGTTTCTATTGCAGAGGTAGATTATATTTGCATTGGCAGAGATCCAAGTGCAAAAGTTTGGAAAAAGACAAAGTATGTTTTAAAGAGCCTAACTAAAAAGAATACCTTGCTTTTTGATCGATTAAAAAATAGCGGGAAAATTAAAAGTTTGGAATCGGAATTTGCAGATCTATTTAACGTTTCTGAGAAGTCAATAAAACCTAAAATTATTAATGTAGAACATCACAGGAGTCATTTGGCGTCCGCTTTTTTTGCAAGTCCATTTGAGGAAGCTGCAATATTATCTATTGATGGTTCTGGTGATTTTACCACTACCATGATTGCAGTCGGAAAAGGAAATCAAATAGAGGTAATAGATTCTGTAGATTTTCCGGCAAGTGCTGGTTTGTTTTATACTGCATTTACTCAATATTTGGGTTTTCCTCATTATGGTGATGAATATAAAGTAATGGGTTTAGCTCCTTATGGAAATCCAGTATACTTAGATGAGGTGAGGAAGTTATTATATTTTAAAGAGGATGGTTTGTTTGATTGGGATGATTCATATTTTTCCAATCCAAACGAAATTAAAATGGATATGGAATCTAATATTCCTAAAATTTCTAATCTATATGGCCAAAAGTTTATTGAAGTTTTTGGTCCTCTCAGAAAGGAGGGTGAGGAACTAACACAAAAACACAAAGATATTGCTACTAGTGTGCAACGCGTTTGTGAAGAGTTGATCTTACATATTTTAACCCATCTTCAAAAACGGACTGGGTTAAAAAATATATGTATTGCTGGAGGGGTAGCTCAAAATTCTGTAGCAAATGGGAAAATATTGGAAAACACACTATTTGAAAATCTATATATTCCTTCTGCTGGACATGATGCCGGAATAAGCATGGGTTGTGCTTTGTATGCCTATAACCATATTTTAAAACAACCTAGAGCTAAAGCGGTATATAATGCGTACACCGGAAGTAAATTTACTAACGATGAAGTTGAAGCCTTTTTAAAAGAAAGAGGAATTAAATACGAAAGACTGGAAGATGCAGAATTGTATGATAAAATAACGGATAAATTAATTGAACCAGGCGTGGTAGGATGGTTTAGTGGCAGGGCTGAGTTTGGACCTAGAGCCTTAGGGGGTAGAAGTATTATTGCCGACCCTAGAAATAACAAAGCAAAGGAGCTCTTGAATGCAAAAATTAAGCGTAGAGAAAGCTTTAGGCCTTTTGCTCCAAGTATTTTGAAAGAATATGTGGCAGATTATTTTACAAAAGTTGAAGATGTTCCATTTATGGAAAAAGTGTTTCCAATCAAACCAGAAAAACATGTAGAAATTCCAGCTGTAACGCATGTAGATGGCACAGGGCGCTTGCAAACGGTTAGTAAAGATGTGAGTCCAAGATACTATGCGCTTATAGACCGTTTCCGGGAAAAAACCGGGGTGCCAATACTATTAAATACATCTTTTAATGAAAATGAACCTATCGTAAATACGCCGGCAGAGGCCTTGGATTGTTTTTTACGGACACAAATGGATATGTTGGTTATTGAGAATTGCATCATTGTAAGATAGTTTTAAATAAAAGTAATTTTGAAGAATAAGCATATCAATACCTTTCTATTAGTAATTGTAAATATTTTAATTTTAGGTGCTATTTTTTTTTAAGTATGTTGATTATAAATATGAGGATGCGATTTACAGAAGTTTAGTAACAGCTAATTGGGTGAAAAACGACCAAGAACAAACCTTTAAAAATTTGTTAAATTTAACGCATAACATACAAACTGACAGAAGAGAATATATAAATGAATTATATGGAATGAACCCTTTTAAGTCTCGTTGGATGAGGTCTGGTGACATTCAATTATTAGATGCGAGTGGGTCTTGTGGTAATTTTTCTCATGTTTTGGCAGAACTATGTCTTCATGCAGATATGGACGTGAGAATTGTGCAATTAATACATCAGGGCCTTTTTGGAGGGCATAATATTGTGGAGGTTTTGGTAAATAATAAATGGGTTGCTGCGGATGGATTGTGGAAGATGTATTTTATTAATTCTGATTCTACTTTAGCTTCGCTTGAAGACATTAAGTCTAATTTAGATTTCTTCGCAAAACAGATCCCTACTGATTATCCTTATATGAATGCTTATTTGGAATATCACTATACCAATTGGGATAAGATTCCATTTTTAATGCCAGCTATCTATAATGGGCTTAAGTTAATTTTAGGAGAAAAAAGAACTAATGAAATATCTTTAAGAGTTTATTTTTTAAATTTACATAAAGCTCATTTTTACTTTTTATGGATATTATATCTTCCAATACTAATTTTCACGCTATATGTTTTTTATCAAATATTAATAAAGGATTATCGTTAAGATTAAGTAATTGTTTTTAGTTTGAGAATTTTAATTATAACTCAGGTTTTTTATCCTGATACAGTTGCAACAGGTCAGGTTTTATGGGATTTAGCAGAATTCATTGCTGCTAAAGGAAATACCGTTACAACAATAACCAGTAAATATCCTTATGAAGATAAACATCAAGTTTATCCAAATGAGGAGTATGTTAAGGGCGTAAGGATAATAAGACTTGGCCAATCTAAGTTAGGAAAGTCAAATTCCTTCTTTCGCATCATAGACTTTTTTTCATTTAATATTTCGATATTTATTAAGCTATTAGGCATTAGGTCTAAAGACTATGATGTTATTTTAGGTACTACTGTGCCGCCTTTTTTAGCCTTGATAGGAGTTTTGATATCAAAAATAAAGAAAATACCATTTTGTTATTATGTAATGGATTTACAACCAGAACTTAGCATAGCATCTGGTTTATTAAAGAGCAAATCATTTTTTTCAAGGATATTAACTTACCTCGGAAATTACAGTATAAATAAGTCGAGCTTAATTATTTCTCTTGATAATTTTATGACGCAATATTTATGCGAAAGAGGTGCTAAATTGGATAACATAATTACTGTTCCAATTTGGCCCTTAATGGAAAATAGGTATACAGGAAGTAGAATAGAAAATCCCTTTAGGAAGAAGTTTGATTTTGGGGATAAAATAGTTTGTATGTATTCAGGCAATCATGCTTATGTTCACCCATTAGATACTATTTTAAATACTGCAAAAGCTTTGTCAAATGACGATAGATTTCTTTTTGTTTTTATTGGCGGCGGTGTAAGGAAAAAGGATGTAACTAATTTTGTAAAAGAGAATGGTATAAGAAATGTATTACAGCTTCCGTTTCAACCTCGAAATATAATACATGAATCTCTAGCCTCTGCAGATGTGCAGATTGTAATTCTGGGCGATGGAATGGTCGGATTTACACACCCAAATAAGATATATGGAGCACTTTTTGTTGGGAAACCGATTTTATATGTTGGCCCTCAACAATCTCACGTTACTGAAATTTTAAGTGAATTGCCAGGAAATATAATTTGCCAGCATGGAGAAGTTAAATTACTAACAAATAAGTTAATTGAGTTTGCAGATTCTTCTGTTAATGATTGGAAAAAAATTGGAGATAATAACTCTAATTATGCAGAAAGAAATTTTAATCCTGATTTTTTGAAGAATAAAATTTACCAAGGTTTGTTGTCTCTAAACGACAGAAATTAATTTTTAAAATTCAAATTTATATAGATTGATGAAAAAAAGTGATAAGATATATATAGCTGGTCACAGAGGTATGGTAGGTTCAGCCATTTTAAGGGCGTTGAAGAATAGTGGATTTGAAAATTTTGTTCTCAAAACGTCTCAACAATTGGATTTACGGAATCAATCTTTGGTAGTGGATTTTTTTCAAACAGAGAAACCTGATTTTGTATTTTTGGCAGCAGCTAAGGTGGGAGGTATATATGCTAATAATGTTTTTAGGGCCGATTTTATTTATGAAAACTTAGCCATTCAAAACAACATAATAAACAGTGCTTATTTAACCGGGGTTAAAAAACTTCTTTTTTTAGGTTCCTCATGTATTTATCCAAAGTTAGCTGAGCAACCAATAAATGAATCTTCGTTACTAACAGGTAAATTAGAATTTACAAACGAACCTTATGCAATTGCAAAAATTGCTGGTATTAAGATGTGTGATGCTTATAGAGATCAATATGGTTGTAATTTTATTTCAGCTATGCCAACCAATTTATATGGGCCAAATGATAATTATGATATAAATAATTCTCATGTATTGCCAGCCTTATTAAGAAAATTCATTGTGGCAAAACGAGAGGTTAAGAATACTGTTGAAATTTGGGGGACAGGAACACCTATGCGCGAATTTTTACATGTAGATGATTTGGCTGATGCTTGTTTGTTTTTAATGCAAAATTACAATGAATCTGGAATTATCAATGTAGGAACAGGTGAAGATATTTCAATTTTAGATTTGGCATTACTAGTAAAGGAAATTACTGGATTTGAAGGTGAAATAGTATTTGATGCTTCAAAGCCAGATGGAACTCCAAGAAAATTGCTTGATGTGAAAAAAATAAACGATCTCGGCTGGCAAGCTAAAATTAAATTGAAAGATGGGATTGAAAAAGTTTATCAAGAAATTAAAGACAATAGCTGGAATTAGTTTCGTTTTTATTTAAGTATAAGTTAATTCTAAAGTGCAGGGAGACCGTTTTATCCAAATGTTTAAGTTCAATGAAATAATTTTAAATAATGGTCTAATACTCTATTTACTAATTCTATTCCTTCTCGAACTCGCCTATCTAAAAATTGCAGATTATTATAATATCATAGATAAGCCTAATGCGCGTAGTTCACATACTATTCCCATCATACGCGGTGGGGGAATTGTTTTTGTTTTAGGATTTTTGCTTTGGAGTGCTGTAAATCAATTTGCTTATCCTTATTTATTGGTAGGGGTTTTACTTGCGGCAATTATTAGTTTTATAGATGATATTAAAGCGCTACCAAGCATATTAAGATTTGGTGTGCACATAATATCCGTTGCGCTGTTTTTGTTTCAGCTTGGGCTGCTTCAATTTTCTTGGTGGCTTCTTCCTCTTTTTATTTTATTAATTGGTATAAAAAATGCCTATAATTTCATGGATGGGATAAATGGAATTACTGGGTTTTATAGCCTTGCCATTTTTATTCCTTTTTGGATTACCGAGCAGGATGAACTTCTAAAAGGATTTATAGGGGTTGCGATGGTTTCATTAGTGGTGTTTTTATTCTTTAATGCTCGTAAAAGGGCAAAATGTTTTGCAGGTGATATAGGAAGCATTAGTATTGCTTTAATGGTCATGTTTGCAATTGTTCATAGAATTATTGAGACAGGTAATTATATATATATGTTGGCCCTGTTGGTTTATGGTATTGATAGCATATTTACAATCGCGCAAAGGCTATTCCAAGGTGAAAATATTTTCAAGGCACATCGCAAACATTTGTATCAATATTTAGTAAATGAATTTAAAATACCACATTTATTAGTTAGTGGAATTTATGCCGTTTTGCAGCTGCTATTTAACTTTTGGCTATTGATGGCTGAACCTAGTATAAATATAGCATTGGGTTTTGCCTTACTATTTGGGGTAAGCTATATGTTGCTCAAGTTTGTATTACATAAGCGGATAGGGCACTTTAATTATAATTAGAAAATAATGCGTCAGAATAATAAATTTCCAGCCACTTTACTGCTTGCAGATGGTACCGTATTTTGCGGAACTTCTATCGGAAAGATAGGATCTACAACAGGTGAAATATGTTTTAATACGGGTATGACCGGCTACCAAGAGATCTTTACTGATCCAAGTTATACTGGCCAAATTTTGCTTCAAACCAATGTTCATATTGGTAATTATGGCGTTAACCAATTAGAACAAGAATCAGATACCATTAAAATTGCTGGCTTGGTTTGCAAAAACTTTAATGTGCCTTATTCACGTAGGCAAGCAGATCAATCGGTTCAAGAATATTTTGCGCTAAATAATATTGTTGGCATCACAGATTTAGATACCCGCGAAATTGTGCGCCATGTTCGCAGCAAAGGTGCCATGAACGCTATTATTTCTTCCGAAGGCAAAAGCATTGAGGAGCTAAAATTGCAATTGGCCGCAGTGCCAAGCATGGAAGGTTTAGAGCTTTCTAGCACTGTATCAACCAAGGAAACCTATTATTTGGGAGATTCAAGCGCAGCAAAAAGAGTAGCCGTTTTAGATTTAGGTGTTAAACAAAACATCTTAAGGTGCATTGAAGAAAGAGGAGCCTACCTTGCTGTTTTTAATTGTACTGCCACTTTTGAGGAAATGATGCAGTTTAAACCAACCGGTTTCATGATTAGTAATGGTCCGGGCGACCCAGCCGTTATGCCATGCGCAGTTGAAACAGTTAAGAAAATTGTGGATGCCAATATTCCATTGTTTGGAATTTGCCTTGGACATCAAATGTTAGCTGAATCGCAAGGTCTAAAAACTTATAAAATGTTCAATGGACATAGAGGTTTAAACCATCCCGTAAAAAACCTTATTACAGGTAAATGTGAAATTACCTCTCAAAACCACGGTTTTGGGGTTAAGATGGATGAAACTTTAGATCATCCTACCGTTGAATTAACGCATATCAATTTAAATGATAATACAGTGGAGGGAATTAGGGTCAAAAATAAAAAAGCATTTTCAGTGCAATACCATCCAGAAGCTGCACCAGGGCCAGAAGATAGCCGCTATTTGTTTGATGATTTTATAGCCTTAATGAATTAGTTAAAATAATATGCCAAAAGATAGCAGTATTCGTTCTGTCCTACTAATAGGTAGTGGTCCAATCATCATTGGTCAAGCCTGTGAATTTGATTATAGTGGAAGTCAAGCCGCTAGATCGCTCAAAGAGGAGGGAATCAAAGTTATTCTTATCAATAGCAATCCAGCTACCATCATGACCGACCCAGTTACTGCAGATCATGTGTATTTGCTTCCGCTCAATCCAGCCTCAATTGAACAAATATTAACTGAGCACCAAATTGATGCGGTTTTGCCTACCATGGGTGGTCAAACAGCCTTGAATCTTGCCATTGAATGTGATGAGATGGGTCTTTGGAAAAAGTACAATGTTCGCATGATTGGTGTTGATATTGATGCTATAGAAACAACAGAAAACAGGGAAAAATTTCGCCAAAAAATGATAGATATTGGTGTGCCTGTTGCCGATTCAAAAGTGGCTAATTCATTTTTAGAGGGTAAAGAGATTGCTCAAAGAATAGGGTTTCCTTTGGTAATTAGGCCTTCTTATACCTTAGGCGGATCAGGTGGAGGTTTTGTTTGGGTTAAGGAAGAATTAGACGCAGCTTTGCAACGCGGATTATCTGCATCGCCAACGCATGAGGTATTGGTTGAAAAAGCAGTGTTTGGTTGGAAAGAATATGAATTAGAGTTATTACGCGATCAAAACGATAGCGTAGCCATTATTTGTACCATTGAGAATTTTGATCCAATGGGTATTCATACCGGAGATTCAATCACTGTTGCTCCTGCCATGACCTTAAGCGATACGGTGTTTCAGCGTATGCGTACCATGGCCATTCACATGATGCGCTCAATAGGAAATTTTGCTGGTGGTTGTAATGTTCAATTTGCCGTGAACCCAGAAGACGAGGCTATCATTTCGGTTGAAATTAACCCTAGGGTTTCTAGGTCATCTGCACTTGCAAGTAAAGCAACTGGTTATCCTATTGCTAAAATTGCTGCAAAACTGGCGATAGGTTATCATTTGGATGAGCTTAAAAACCCAGTAACAAAAACTACTTCAGCATACTTTGAACCAGCTATTGATTATGTGATAGTGAAAATTCCTCGTTGGAATTTTGATAAATTTAAAGGCGCAAATAAAACCTTAGGCCTACAAATGAAATCTGTAGGTGAGGTAATGGGTATTGGAAGAACCTTTATTGAGGCCTTACAAAAAGCCACACAAAGCTTAGAAATCAAACGCAACGGTTTAGGTTCAGACGGCTACCAACAGCGTAACTTGGAAGACATTGTAGATAAATTGAAGAACGCAAGTTGGGATAGGATATTTGCTGTAAAAGATGCCTTGAGCTTAGGTATGCCAATATCATCTGTAGAAAAAATCACTCGAATAGACCGTTGGTTTTTAACTCAGATAAATGATATGGTGCGCTTAGAAAGTGATGCCAAACGATTTAATATAGGCACGCTGCCCAAAGAATTAATGACAGAGCTCAAACAAAAAGGGTATAGTGATATTCAAATAGCTTACCTACTTGGTGGAGATACCACTGAAGATGAGGTTTGGGACTTAAGAAAATCAATGGGCATACACCGCATTTATAAAATGGTTGATACCTGTGCCGCAGAGTTTCCATCGCCAACCAACTATTTCTATTCAAGCTTTGATGGTGAAAACGAAAGTATCGTTAGCGATAAAAAGAAAGTAATCGTTTTAGGATCTGGTCCGAACCGAATTGGACAAGGAATAGAATTTGACTATAGCTGCGTGCATGGCCTTTTGGCCGCAAAAGAATCTGGCTTCGAAGCCATCATGATCAACTGTAACCCCGAAACGGTAAGTACAGACTTTGACATGGCAGACAAACTTTACTTTGAGCCTGTTTTCTGGGAAGCCTTAAGAGAAATAGTTGAGCTTGAGAAACCTGTTGGGGTAATAGTTCAACTTGGCGGACAAACAGCCTTAAAACTTGCCAGGAAACTGGAGGCAATGGGCGTTAAAATAATTGGGACCAGCTTTGCCAACATGGACATATCTGAAGACAGGGGTTCGTTTTCTGACTTATTAAAAGAGCTTGAGATTCCTTACCCAGATTATGGCGTGGCAGAAGATGCAGATGAAGCGGTTGCTGTTGCGAATAAAATTGGGTATCCTGTATTGGTTAGACCAAGTTATGTATTGGGTGGGCAAGGAATGAAAATTGTAATCAATGATGAAGATTTAGAGCAAGCTGTAATTTCATTATTGGGTGACTTACCAGGAAACAGAGTTTTAATTGATCACTTTTTAGATAGGGCAGAAGAAGCTGAAATAGATTTGATCTGTGATGGAAAAGATGCACATGTAATTGGCATGATGGAACACATAGAGCCCGCAGGTATTCATAGCGGTGATAGTTATGCAGTTTTGCCTCCATTTAGTTTGAGCCAGCAAGTTCAAGATACCATGGAAAAGTATGCGCGCAACCTTGCCATTAAAATGAATATTGTCGGTTTATTAAATATACAATTTGCCATAAAAAACGAAAAGGTATATGTGATAGAAGCCAATCCTAGGGCTAGTAGAACCGTACCTTTTATAGCTAAAGCATACCAAATTCCATACATTAATATTGCTACCAAAATAATGCTTGGAGTTAATAGACTACACGACTTTAAATTTGAAAGAAAGTTGGTAGGATATGCCATCAAGGAGCCCGTATTTTCATACGAAAAATTTCCAGAGGTAAAGAAAGAGCTTGGACCAGAAATGAAATCAACGGGAGAGGCTATTCGTTTTATAAAAGATTTACAAGACCCTTATTTCCGACATTTGTATAAAGAGAAGAGTATGTACCTCAGTAAATAATGGGCACTCCTATAATTAATATTGTCATTATTGGTTCTGGAGCCCTAGGACGTGAGATGATTAGCCTAATTGATGATATCAATTCGGTTCAAATTCAGTTTCAAATTTTGGGCTTTTTGGATGATAATGGTCTTTTGAGTTCAAACATTAGAGGATATTTTGTCTTAGGAGGAAGCGATGAAATAGGCAATCATGAAAATGCTCAATATGTCATTGCCATTGCAAATCCAGCTTTGAGAAAAAGCATGTTTGAAAAAGTTAAATTAAAAGGAAAGCAATTGCCAAATATTATTCATCCTTCTTCTAAAATTGACAAGCATGCGGCCATAAAATGGGATCAAATTGAAGGAAATATTTTGGCAGCGAATACATTTCTAAGTTGTGATGTTCACCTTGGTAATAATAATTTTTTAAATGTAGGATTAATATTATCACATGACACTATTATTGGAAATCACAATGCTATTATGCAAGGCTGCATATTAAATGGATTGATTGAAGTGAAGGATGAATGTTGGATTTGGCCAGGAATTAAAATCAATGGAAGAGTTAGCCTTAATAAAACCCAAGTTAAATTGGATATAGAGAATTATATTTAGAATGAAGAATACATACGTTTTACTTATGGCAGGTGGCCTAGGAAGCAGGTTTTGGCCGAAAAGCAGAGAGGACTTACCTAAACAGTTTATTGATATTTTAGGTACAGGAGAATCCTTACTTCAACAAACAGCAAAAAGGTTTGATGGAATTTGCTTGAAGGAAAATATGTTTGTGCTAACTAATGAAAAATATTTGAATTTGGTTCAAGCCCAATTGCCTGAGATACCCCAAGAAAACTTGTTACTTGAGCCATCTCGCAACAATACTGCACCTTGCATAGCTTATGCATGCTACAAAATATTTTCAATAAATCCTGAAGCCAATATTGTGGTTTCTCCATCCGATCAATTGATATTAAAGGAAGGGGAATTTAAAACAAAAATTAATTTGGCAGTTTCATTTGCTGCAAATAATAATGCTTTAATAACTTTAGGTATTACTCCTACAAGACCAGATACTGGGTATGGATATATACAATATGATTTGACAACAAGTGATATCTGTAAAGTAAATCAGTTTTTAGAAAAGCCAGCATTTGAAAAAGCTCAGTTGTATTTAAGCTCAGGCGAATATCTTTGGAACGCAGGTATTTTCATTTGGAATGTTAAATCCATATTAAAATCACTTGAAAACTTGGCGCCAGAAGTTGCTATTATTTTTAAGCAAGGTTTGCCTATATATGGCACCGAGAATGAGGCAGATTTTATAAAGGAGCACTATCCAAAAAGCCCGAATATTTCAATTGATTATGCCATTATGGAGAAGGCAAGCAATGTTTATACAATTCCAGCCTCGATTGGTTGGTCTGACCTAGGTACTTGGGCCTCTTTATTTGAAGTCATGCCAAAAGATGAACAATCAAATGCAACAAATTGTGATTCAACTATATTATTGGATACTCAAAATAGTATGGTTCATTTGCCAAAAGGTAAAGTTGCCTTAATAAAAGGGTTAAGCGATTATATTGTAGTAGATGATGGCAAAGTTTTAATGATTGTGCCAAAATCGGATGAGCAAAGTATAAAACAATGGAGTAAACAAATAAGTGATAATTTTGGAAAGGAGTATTGTTAAAATGATTGAAAATGTTTTTTTAGAAATGGAGCAATTATTGGAGGCTCACCAGTTAAAAATAGAATCAAGTGATCTGCAAAGACCTTGGGGTGGTTTTTATGTAATTGATGAAACTTTAGCTCAGAAATTTTCTGATGTATTTTTAAATAGTTTGGATGTTTCAACGCTTAAAATATCTGGTAAATTAAGTCCGAAGCTATTGTTGGTTAAGCCTAATACACGCCTTTCATGGCAATACCACCATAGAAGGGCAGAAATTTGGCAAGTAATAAAAGGTTCGGCTGGAGTTGTAAGAAGTGAGACTGATATTGAAGGTGAGTTAATTATATTGAGTGTAAATGACCAAATCACATTAAAACAGGGAGAAAGGCATAGATTAATTGGATTGAGTGGTTGGGCTGTTATAGCTGAAATTTGGCAACATACTGATTTAAATAACCCAAGCAATGAGGATGATATTGTAAGAGTTCAAGATGATTTTGGGAGGTAAAAGTTTCTTTTCAATCCCAAAAGAAATAACTTATAAGTGTATAGGCTTTTTTAGGTTCCGTAAAAATTAGAACCAGCTAAAATTTTTTATCAACTTTATAACTCAAAAATACTAAAGCCTATATTTTCTAAAAATTAATGAAGTTTATTAGTTTTATTATGATTCAAAACAGGTTGGTAGTTTTCTTGTTTTGTTATTTTTTATTTTATGGTCCCTTTTTTATTTTACTGGGCCTTTCATTGCCTGGTGGGCTATTGCAAATAGATTTGCCGATTTCTTATCTATTACCTTTCGATTTATTAAGAAATAGTTATCAAACAATTATAAACGTTTTTTTTAAGCTATTAATGGTTCCAAGTCACAGTTATGGAAACTATGTTTTTGTAATGGGAAGGAAAGTTTTTTCTATAAATAATAGTTGTCTTGGCTTAAATTATTTTTCTTTGATAGCAGCATTTTCTATCGTTTTTTTTAAGAATTGGTCGATATTACAAATTATAGGTTACCAACTGGTTATATTTGGTTTTAATTTAATTAGGTTCTTAATTCTAATTGAACTTCAGCTTAATAATTTGGCAATTAAATTAATTGATCATCATTATATTTTTGATGCATTTATTCTTGTAGGATTTTTTATCCTAGTTAGATTTCATTTTTTGAAAAATGATCTGAGACCTATTATAAAATCTGAAACGGTTTAATTGCAATACATAGCAATTAATGGTGCTACTTTAAACGTTATAGACAACGAACAAGCAGATTATATCGGCGTTAAGGTTGAAGGACCATTTAAAGCTGAGATGTACAGATACTAAATTTTTATAAATGAGTCTCTAGGTTGTGAGGCCTTAAGATTTAATTAAAACCTCAAAGCATATTTGCTTTGGGGTTTTATTGTTTTTGGGCCTATTAAAAAATCCTCCTCCCAAATCTTCGCTCCTCAGCGAGCTCCGCGAGAAATGGTAGCTGCCCATCCAAGAAAATTCATACTTCATAGTTCATACTTCATACTTTTTTCTAAATTTGACCTGTAAACAAAATGACCAAACTAAAATTTACAGTAATAGGCCACGGCCATATAGGGAAAAGGCATGCGGGGATTATTGCAGGCTTACCGGATAGTGAGTTGGATATAGTTGGAGTGAATAGTGAAGAATTAAGAATTAAGAGTGATTTGTTAGGTAAGAGTGAAGAATTAAGAATGAAGAGTGATTTATTAGTGAATAGTGAAGAGGTAAGAATGAAAAGTGAGGAATTACATGCAGATTCAAAGCTCTTAACTCTTAACTCTTCACTCTTAATTCTTAATTCTAAACTCTTACCTCTTAACTCAATCGCTGCTATCTGCACCCCAAACAACCTTCACTGCACACAAGCCATAGAATGGATGCAAAAAGGTTGTGATGTGATCATAGAAAAGCCAATGGGGTTAAATGCTGCGGAGTGCAGGGAGGTGATTGAGGTGGCAAAGAAACTGGATAGAAAAGTGTTTTGTGTGATGCAAAATCGCTTTTCGCCACCGAGTAAATGGTTGAAGGAATTGCTTGGTTCAGGCCGATTGGGGAAGATATATAGTGTGCAGGTAAATTGCTTGTGGAATAGAAATAAAGCCTATTACGAGCAGAGTACTTGGAAGGGGAAATTGGCGCAAGATGGCGGCACTTTGTTTACGCAGTTTAGCCATTTTGTAGATACCTTATTCTGGTTGTTTGGCGATATAGAACCGGTAAGTGCGCAGTTTTTTAATCATAATCATCCGTATATTGAGTTTGAGGATAGTGGAGTTGTTAATGCAAGAGGTATGAATTATGAGTTAGGAGGTATGAGTGACGAAAAAGTAAAAACTCATAACTCATACCTCATACCTCATCACTCTTTCCCCATCCAAATAAACTACAGTACTTCAGCCTATGGCCAGAATTTGGAAAGTAGTATTACTATTTTAGCAGAAAATGGAACTGTTAAAGTGGGTGGGCAATACATGGATAAGGTGTTGGCTTGTGAGGTGAAGGATTACGAGATGCCGGAATTGGAAGCTATTCAGCCGCCGAATGATTACGGCCATTACAAAGGCAGCGCGAGTAACCATGCTTATGTTTACCAGAATGTTATTGATGTATTGGCTGGGAAAGCAGATATTGCGTGCACCGCGGAGGAGGGTTTGAAAGTGGTTGAGTTTATTGAGAAAGTTTATAAATTTAGAGGTATGAGTTATGAGTTATGAGTGAGGGCAATAAAACTCATAACTCATAACTCATAACTCATACCTCACTAAAAAATAAGCAATGAAAGAATATTACACACACGAAACAGCAATCATAGATGATGGTAGTACCATTGGAAAAGGCACTAAGATTTGGCATTTTACTCATATTATGCCGAACTGTGTTATTGGCGAAGATTGCAATATTGGTCAGAACGTGGTGGTTAGTCCAGATGTGGTATTGGGCCGGAATGTGAAGGTGCAGAATAATGTGAGCATTTACACCGGCGTAATATGTGAGGATGATGTTTTTTTAGGGCCGAGTATGGTTTTTACGAATGTGATAAACCCGAGGAGTGCGGTATCGAGAAAGGAAGAATATAAGCAGACTATGGTCCGCAAAGGCGCATCCATTGGCGCCAATGCCACGATTGTTTGCGGCAATGAAATTGGGACATATGCTATGGTTGGCGCTGGGGCGGTAATTACTAAACCCGTTTTGCCTTATGCGCTGGTGGTAGGGAATCCAGCGAGGCAGATTGGTTGGGTAAGTGAGTTTGGGAATAGGTTGGAGTTTGATGAAGAGGGTTTAGCCATTTGCCGGGAATCTGGTGAGGAATATGCGTTGAAGGATGGATTGGTTTTTAGGGTTGGGTGATTATCGTGTATGTTGGATTTATTTTAGTTATGAGGTATGAGTGATGAGGTATGAGTTTTAAATTTGAAAATGATTACTTTTAACAATACCCCAAAACTACCCATAAAAGAAAGAAGTTTTAAGTTTGCAGTTGAGATTGTGAAATTTTGTATTTATCTTAAGGAAATTAGGCAATATGAATTATCCAATCAATTAATTAGATCTGGCACTAGTATTGGTGCAAACTTGCGAGAAGCTGTAAATGGGTACTCTAAAAAAGATTTCATTTATAAAGTTAGCATTGCACAAAAGGAAGCAGATGAAACTATTTATTGGTTAGAAATTATAAATGAAATTATAGTTGATGATCCTATTCCTTCTCAATTATTAAATGAATCGAGACAGCTATTAAAAATAATAAGAACTATTAGCATGAACGCTCAAAAACAACCTAATAATTAAAAACTCATACCTCATAATTCATAACTCATACCTCATGAAAATACAAATGGTCGACCTCAGCGGTCAATACAATAAAATTAAGCCTGAAATTGATGCTGCTATTGCGGAGGTGATCAGTAGTGCCCAATTCATCAAAGGACCCCAAATTAAGCAATTTGAGGCGGCTTTAGCAAAGGAATTGGATGTTAAGCACGTAATTGCTTGCGCCAATGGAACGGATGCTTTGCAAGTTGCATTTATGGCCTTGGGCTTAAAACCTGGTGATGAAGTGATATTGCCTGTTTTTACCTATGTAGCCACGGCAGAGGTAATTGCATTATTGGGTTTGGTGCCGGTAATGGTTGATGTGGATGCAGATACATTTTGCATAGATGTAAATTTGATTGAGTCAAAAATCACAAGCAAAACAAAGGCAATAGTTCCTGTTCATTTATTTGGGCAATGTGCCAATATGGATGAGGTAATGCGAATAGCAAAGAAGCACAACTTATTTGTAATTGAAGATACTGCGCAGGCAATAGGAGCGCGTTGGACTAGTAATTATGAATTATTAATTATGAATGATGAATTAAAAGACATTCATAATTCTGAATTAAAGGAAATTCATAATTCATCATTCATAACTCATAATTTTTCTGCTGGTGCTATCGGACATATTGGAACAACCTCATTCTTCCCTAGCAAGAACCTAGGCTGCTATGGTGATGGAGGTGCGATGATGACCAATGATGATGAATTGGCAAAGAAGATTAGGATGATTTGTAATCATGGTCAGAGTGTGCAATATGTGCACGATGTGATAGGAGTTAATAGCAGATTGGATTCCATACAGGCGGCGGTATTGAATGCAAAGTTACCACACCTAAGAGAATATGAAGCCGCACGAAACCAGGCAGCGGCGTGGTATGATGAGTTATTGGGCAATCATCCGAATATTGTTATTCCAAAAAGAAATCCGAAATCTACACATGTGTTTCATCAGTATACAATTAGAGTTATGAGGTATGAGTTAGGAGGTATGAGTGAAGAAAATATAAAAACTCATAACTCATACCTCTTACCTCTTAACTCAAAAAGAGATGCGGTAAGAAAATTACTCTCGGAGCAGGGAATACCAACAATGGTATACTATCCAATTGAGCTCCACAAACAAAAAGCATTCGAAAAATACTGGGATGGAGCAGAAAGATTTCCAGTATCAGAGGAATTGGTTCAAACTGTATTATCATTGCCCATGCATACGGAGATGACGAGGGAGATGGTGGAATATGTTTGTAAGGCGGTTGTAGAGTCCATAGATCATAGATTTGATGGGTAAGTAGATTTAGAAACGACCTAAAGGCGCTAGGTCACTATTTAATATATGCTTTTTACTGCTGTATATTATTTAAATATATGTTTTACTAATTAAATAGTAAATTTACTGCAATCTCTCGAAAATATCCAATTTAATATTAATTTTACCTAAGTGTTGTAATATTTTATTACATTTACCGCACAAATAGCTAATTTACCTCAACTTATGGCATTACAAAAAGCAGGAAGTCTATGGCTGGTAGAACATTTTGAATTGAGTCATTATCAGATAACCCATCGGTCGTACATTGGTACAAGGGATAAGATAGAATTGGCTATAGACGGCAGCATAGAACAAACTTATGGACCTAAGTATGCTCCTAAAATGAATAGGGTGCTGAGTCATATTGAATTCATGTTAAAATATGATGATTTAAATCTTGACCTTTTGGCAGCAGTATTCTATAAGATGGAAGAGCAAGAACTTCTCAATTATATTTACGAAAGCCCAGGTGGTCGTTATCCAAGAAGGATAGGTTATTTATATGAATGGTTAACCAATAAAAAAATAAAAATTAAGCATGAATTTCAAGGTAATTATATCGATTTACTTGACTCAGAACGTTATATAACAGGCAAAATAATAAAAAATACCCGCTGGTGTATCAATGATAATTTATTAGGTGTTCCAGCGTTTTGCCCTGTAATCAGAAAAACGCAAGCATTAAAAGTACTACTTACCAAGGACATTAGAAACGAAATTGACGGGCTTAAAAAAGACTATTCGCCCGAAATATTTCAACGTGCAAGCCAATACTTATACCGGAAAGAAACCCGATCATCTTACGAAATTGAAAGCGAAAAACCATCGCCTGATCGTATGGAACGTTTTG
This sequence comes from Chitinophaga pinensis, assembly GCA_945860865.1. Classification (GTDB taxonomy): domain Bacteria; phylum Bacteroidota; class Bacteroidia; order UKL13-3; family UKL13-3; genus B1. Next base: position 746,860 of record CAMARW010000001.1, read on the forward strand.
TTAATATACTCTATCAAGCTGGGAAACAACCTTTTTCTGAGGTAATGTCTGAACCGAGTTTAACCACGCTACAAAATGCTATAGTAGACCCTCGCTATGCCCAGCCTGGTTTTCGAGATTTTCAAAATTACATTGGGCAGACCAATTATCGTGGCGAAGAAATTTATCATTATGTATGTCCACCGCCAAGTATGGTTGGCTCTATGATGAAAGGGCTTATAACTACAGAGGAGAAAACAATCGGTAGTCCAGAAGTGGTTCGTGCTGCAATAATTGCCTTTGGATTTGTTTTTATACACCCCTTTTTAGATGGAAACGGACGTATCCATCGTTTTTTAATTCACGACATGCTAACCCGAGATGGGTTGGCAGAACAAGGATTTATTATACCAGTATCAGCGAACATGGTACAAAATATGGCGGAGTATGATAGGATACTTGAGCGTTATTCAAAACCATTGATGCAACGTGTTCGATTTACTATTTTAGCAAGTGGTGATTTGAATATTGAAAATGCAGATGAAGTTAGTTCGTATTTTAAATACCCTGATCTTACCATGCAAAGTGAATACCTTGCTAAAACTATATTCTCAACTATACAAGAAGACTTAGTTGAAGAACTTTATTTTCTAGAACGCTACGACGAACTAAAAAAGGAACTTCAACTATTAATAGACATGCCAGACAAGCGATTAAGTAATGTTATTATGTATCTTCATCAAAACAAAGGGGTTTTTCCAAATCGAAGAAAAAAATTATTTGATGAAATTACAGAGGCAGAATATGAAGCGATAGAAAATATTTATTCGGAAATCTTTTCTAAATGAAGAAAGGTTGACATGTCCTGCACAAACAAAAGGCATTTGCGCAATATTGGGATCAAACCGAAACCTTTCCTGTGGCGGAGGGTTTGGTTCAAACCGTTTTATCATTGCCTATGCATACGGAGATGACGAGGGAGATGGTGGAGTATGTTTGTAAGGCGGTGGTAGAGTCCATAAACCAATTACCAGGGTAAATACATTTAGAGACGCGATTAATCGCGTTTAACATGCGGCATTCAGGATTTTGCTTTTGTTAGACCAATTTTGCCTGCACGCTAAACACCCGCAGGTTTCCCAAGAATACAGAAAAGTCCTAAAGGTCTAAAATTATCATATTCTGCCATTCATCCAGGGGCTAAAGGCGCCGGGCTATTATTTAAACTCAACTAAATCTCCAATTTTAGGATGAAGTTTGTAAGTAAATAGTTAAAATAGTACATTTGTACTTTGGATTATCATGATATTATAAGATTAATATTTAAATTATCATGTTATTTGTTATTTTAAAACGAGATAAATGTTTCTACGAAAACAAATTTTAGAAGGTGCTGAGGGGGAAAGTCTTTTTTTGTGGGGCGCTCGTCAGACAGGTAAAAGCACTTTGTTGAAAACCCTATTTCCAAATGCCTTGTGGCTCGACTTATTGCAGTCGGATGTGTTTGAACGGTTTCAAAGAAGTCCTGTTCAGTTCAGAGAATTGGTACTAGCAACGGCTAGTGGAACCGTGGTGGTGGTTGATGAAATTCAAAAAGTACCTGCTTTGCTCGATGAAATTCATTGGCTAATGGTTAATCATCCAACTCGTTTTGTGCTGAGTGGCTCTAGTCCGAGAAAAATTATTCGATCAGGAGCCAACTTACTGGGAGGTAGAGCGCTTCGTTATGAATTGTATCCCTTAATTTATAACGAAATTCCTAATTTTGATTTGCAAAGAGCTTTAAATAATGGCTTGTTACCAAGGCACTATTTGTCAGATAATCCCAAAAAATTACTTTCGGCCTACATTGGAAATTATTTGCGTGACGAGATTATCGCTGAGGCCAAAATTAGAAATATTGGCGCTTTTACAAAGTTTTTAGAAGCTGCCGCATTTTCTAACGGAGAAATGGTAAATTACACGAATATTGCATCCGATTGCGGTGTAAGTGCTATAACCATAAAGGAATATTTTCAAATTTTGGAGGATACGCTCATTGGTCGTTTTGTTCCGTCCTATCAAAAGAAGCCAAAACGCAGGGTTATTGTAGCGAGTAAATTTTATTTTTTTGATATTGGAATTGCTAATTATTTACTAAAAAGAGGGAAAATAGAACTGGGTAGCGAAGCGTTTGGTAGTGCATTTGAGCATTTTATTTATCATGAATTGTATGCCCATAGTAACTATTCGGAGCTTAATTATACTATTTCTTATTGGAGAACTACTTCGCAAATAGAAGTAGATTTTATTTTAGGGAATAATGAGGTAGCGATTGAAGTAAAAGGGACTGATAATGTTCAATCACGGCACTTGAAAGGATTAAAAAGTTTTTCAGAGGAATATGAAGTGAAAAAACTACTCGTGGTAAGTAACGATCCGTTTGAAAGAATAGTGGGCAATATTACGGTTTTGCCTTGGTCTATTTTTTTGCAAAAACTCTGGGCGGGGGATATTATTTAAAAGTAAGAAGTAAGAAGTATGAAGGAGAAGAAACTCATACTTCAAAAAGAGATGCAATAAGAAAATCAATCTTCGAGCGTGGAATTCCAACCATGATTTACTACCCAATCGTACCGCACAAACAAAAGGCATTTGCGCAATATTGGGATCAAACCGAAACCTTTCCTGTGGCGGAGGGTTTGGTTCAAACCGTTTTATCATTGCCTATGCATACCGAGATGACGAGGGGGATGGTGGAATATGTTTGTAAGGCGGTTTTAGAGTCCATAGATCATAGTCGATAAACCATAGATTTGATGGGTAAGTAGATTTAGAAACGCGATTAATTTGCTGTTTTGCCATTAATATCGGGCCTTACAGGTGAGGTAGGGAATTGTTTTTGTTTGTGATTTGGAATTTTGATTCTTATTCATAAATTTACATTTAGAAAATTTTGAAAAAGGAGATAAGAGGTAAGAGGTAAAAATTAAGAGTTAAGAGTGAAGAGTTAATAATAATAACTACTAACTTTATCTCTTTAGCCAAGGCTTTCATCTTCACTCTTAATTCTTAACTCATAACTCATAACTCATAACTCATAACTCATAATTAATCATGAAAAAAATCTACACTTTAATTTGTTCTCTCGCGATGTTTGGTTCGGCCATGGCCCAGAACTTTAGCGACAACTTTGATAGCTACACGGCTAACGCATATTTGGCTCAGACCAATACGGCTTGGAAAACTTGGACCAATAAGCCGGGAACCACGGAGGACGTGCGTGTGAGCAGTGCCAAGGCCAAGAGTGGTAACAACTCTTTGTACTTTAATTCTTCTGCTTCTAGTGGTGGTCCGAGCGACATTCTATTGCCTTTTGGGGGCGAGTTAACTTCGGGAACTTTTAACTTAAGCTTGCAGATTTTTGTGGATGCTGGCAAGAAAGCTTACTTCAACTTGCAGGAAAAATCTGTTGCTGGTCAGGGTTGGAGTGTGGATGTAAACTTTGATTCTTTGGGTAAATTTAATTTGGTAAACACCACAGCAGGCACTTTGTTAACGGGTTCTTATACGCCTAATGCCTGGAATAAAATTGCGTTTAATATTGATTTGAGTAGCAATACTTGGGACTTTTTAATTAATGATGTGAGCATGGGTAAGTTCCAAAATAGCTACAGGCAAATTGCTTCTATGAATATTTATCCTACACAAAATAGCTCTTATTTTATTGATGATGTGAGCTATTCTTACACGGCTTATACGCCTACAAATTTAAATGCGGCGCTAACTTTTATTGATAAGGTGGCTGGTAAGTTGGTTGGTCAAACAGCGGTTCCCGAGATTGAGGTGAAGAATTTGGGCAATACTGCAGTTACGGCGCTTAGCCTTGAGGTGACTTATAATGGTACTACTTTAACTAAAAATGTAAGCGGTTTGAACCTAGCCAAAAATGCAAGCACTAAGGTGTTGATGGATGGTTCTGTTTCTATTGTTGGGGGTAGCAATGTGTTGAAGGCTACTTTGAAAACAGTGAATGGTGTGGCTGATGATAATGCTGCGGATGATTCAAAAGAATTGCTGATAAACCCTATGATTACTGCTCCTGGCAAGTACGTGGTGGTGGAAGAGGCAACGGGAACTTGGTGCACTTGGTGTCCGCGTGGCGCTGTGTTCTTGCGCAAAATGGATGAGAAATATGGCAAGTTATTTATTGGTATTGCAGTGCATAATAACGACCCTATGATGAATGATAATTATGATAATGGTTTGGGTACTATTATTAGTGGTTACCCAAGTGCTACGGTAGATAGGGGTGCTGATATTGACCCATCTGCTATGGAGACGGATATTGTTGCGCGTTTGCAAGTTGCGCCTAAGGGTGGCATAAAAAGTGGGGCTATCTATAATGTAGCTTCGCGTGAATTGAAGGTGAGTTTAACTACTAAATTTAATGTGCCTGTGAGTGGAAATTATAAGGTTGCTTTTGTTTTGGTGGAGGATAGTGTAAGGGGTACTGGCACAGGTTGGGATCAGGTGAATGCATACGCGGGTGGGTCTCGCGGGGAGATGGGTGGTTTTGAAAAATTGCCTAATCCGGTTCCTGGTTCTATGATGGTGTATGATCATGTGGGTAGAATAATTTATCCTAATTTTAAGGGCTTGAATAATGCGTATGCTGCAACTGTAAATGCGGGTGATAGTTTTACGCATAATTTTACGGTTGGGGTTGATCCAACTTGGAAGGTTGAGAAGTTACATGTAGTGGGATTGTTGATTGATCCTAGCGGCAGAATAGACAATGGTAGCAATACTAAATTGAATGACGCCATTGCGAATGGTTTTGTGAATGGTACTGCTGTAACGAGCCTATTGGGTGTTAAAATGGAAGCGGGCGGATTGGTTGTTTATCCTAATCCATCTAAGGATATGTTCACGTTAAGTGGAGATGGACTGAAGGATGCTCAGGTTTCCGTGTATACGTTGGATGGCAAATTGGTTCAGACCGAAATAGTGGAAGGCGTTACTGCTACGCTTGATGGCAGCAATTGGATGCCAGGCGTTTATGTGGCAGTGGTGAAATCTGAAGCCGGCAACTTCGCGGTGAAGATTGTGAGGGAGTAGTTGAAGAGTGAAGAATTAAGAGTTAAGAGTACTCTTAATTCTTAACTCTTCACTCAAAAAGAGATTCAATAAAAGCTGCGTTGGCAGAAAAATGAATCCCAAGCATGACCTATTACCCCATTGAATTACATAAGCAAAAAGCTTTTGAAAAATATTGGGATGGAGTAGAAAGATTTCTAGTAGCAGAGGAATTGGTTCAAACCGTATTGTCTTTGCCTATGCATACGGAGATGCGGCATGCAGGATGTTGCTTTTGTTAGGCCAATTTTGCCTGCACGCTAAACACCCGCAGGTTTCCCAAGAATACAGAAAAGACCTAAAGGCCTATAATTTTGCTGTTTTGCCATTCATCCCGGGCCTAAAGGCGCCGGGCTTATATTCAATATATTTTTTACTGCAGTATGTTATTGAAATATATGTTTTACTGTTTAAATAGTCGATTTACTTCAATCTCTAGAAAATATTCAATTTAATATTGTTTTACCTAAATGTTGTAATATTGGAAACGGATGTGTCCTCCTGTCGCAAGTCGCTATTAACCGGATGCATATCCCGTAGAGACGTCAATTCATCGCGTCTCCTTTTCTGTTAACCTATTATTGTGTAAAGTGAAATATTTGTAATATGTAAAGTAAAAATATTATAATATGTAAAAAATTATATTGATAATATGTAAATTATTGCTATATTTGACTGTAAATTAATTAAATATGGAGTATAGGAAGCGGATATTAGATATTGAGTTGCAAAGAAAGTTGGCAGCTTCGGGGGCAGTATTAATTCGTGGCGCAAAGGCTTGTGGTAAAACTGAATCGGCCAAGCAATTGGCTAAGAGTATCATTCATGTTGATCGAGATGAGCAAATTAAACTCTTGTTCGACACAGCACCCAATCGCTTATTGATGGGTGAAACTCCCCGTTTGATAGATGAGTGGCAAGTGATTCCTGCTTTATGGAATCTTGTGCGCCATGAGGTGGATGATCGAAAAAAAACAGCCCAGTTCATTTTAACAGGCTCTTCAAATCCAGAGGAAGAAGCTTTGTTGCACTCTGGGGCGGGTAGATTTACGATTGTTGATATGCGCACCATGTCATGGCAAGAATTGGGAATCTCTTCTGCTAAAATCAAACTATCTGATTTATTTGAAGGAAAGCCCATTGATTTACAAGACAATCGGACAGAATTGGAATTAATAGTAAACCAAATTATCAAAGGAGGCTTCCCATCTAGTTTGAATAATACAGTAAATCAAACTGTGGATATAAATCGTGCTTATATTGAACTGTTGGCAGAAGTAGATATGAGTAGAGTGTCTAAAAGCCGCAGAGATCCCATGAAGATTAGAAGTCTGCTAAAATCATTAGCTCGAAACACAAGTACATTGGTTGACAATGTGGTTTTAGAAAAAGACATTAAAGCTCAGGAAACAATAGGTCTTTCGCGCCCCACCCTTTACGATTATTTGGATACCTTGAACCGCTTAATGATTATTGAAGATCAGCCAGCATGGAATACGCATATTCGTTCTTCTAGTACATTGAGAAATTCGCCAAAGCGGCATTTTACGGATGTATCATTAGCGGTTGCTGCGCTTGGAGCTAATCAGCAAACTTTGTTAAATGATCTGAATTTTACAGGTTTTTTATTTGAGTCAATGGTCATACATGATCTTCGTGTTTATGGCCAAGCAAATGATGCCAAGGTATACCATTATCGAGACTCAAGTGGGTTAGAAATAGATAGTATTGTGCAGAAATATAACGGTGAATGGTGTGCCTTTGAAATTAAATTGGGTACAGGGCAAATTGATGAAGCTGCAGTCAATTTGTTGCGACTAGCTCATTTAATCAACACAGATAAATGTGCTGCTCCAAAATCACTCAATATCATTACTGGAACAGGGATGAGCTACACACGAAAAGATGGAATCAATGTAATTTCATTAGCATCTTTAGGTGCCTAGTGCGGCAGGATTTTAGTTGAAAATTACGAAAAATAAAATCAATTAAAAATTACGAATTACGAATTACGAAAACAATTACGAATTACGAATTAAAAATTACGAAAAAACATGAGAGTAGCGGGTCATTCTGAGCGTAACGCAGCGGAGCGAAGAATCTTTTTGATTGAAATCGGATTACCCGTAATTTTTAATTCGTAATTCGTAATTGAATTATAGCGCGTAATTCGTAATTCGTAATTCGTAATTGAATAGCGTTCGTAATTATTTTTCCTTCCTCCCCAACACGTAACTCACTCCAATATGCTGCGGGAAGAACATATCTGGAAGCATGTTGGTGGTGCGTTTTAAATCGGTTTCGTACCTGGGAAATGCCTCTTCAATGGTAACTTGTTTACCTGTATGTTTGTTTATTGGTAAATCTATATCTCCCAAATTTTCTTTCCATTTATCATAGTTATTTCCATAAGCATAACCTTGACCAAAATCATCTAGGTAATCTGAGAAACTCATGATGGCTTTTATTTCGTAGCGCAGGCGCCAGTTTTTGTAGGCATAGGCTAGTTGGAAAGAGAGGTTTACGTTGAGCGTAATTGGAATATAATCTCTTTTATTGCTTAAGAAGTTTTGACCTTCTAAACCCAGTGGCCTTAGCTTCATAAACTCTGCACTGTCTTTGTTTCTGCTGTATACAACCATGCGGTAAGGTTCAAAATAACATAAGCTTACTCCCGTACCTATTGAAGGAAGCCACTGGCCTTTTTTACCCTCCGTTGGGTTCACTTTTTTGCCTTGGTTGCTTCCTAAATGATAAATAAAATCTGCATCTAAGGTGTAAATTTCAGTTTTAAAGTTATTATTAAAAGAAGGAATTAAAAAGTAATTTCCATCTTTTAAACCATAGGTACTTGCACTTTGCCAAATAGCAAGGGGAGCAGTTGGGTTGTGCATACCAATATTGGTTCTGCTGAAGCCAAAACGGTAACTTACCTTAGCCGATTTATTGTATTGCACGAAGGCTGTTTTGCTCCAATCATAAACGCCTGGGATGCCGAAGCGATGTTTGATATCACCCACGTAGAAGGCTAATCCTGCCATGAATCCAACTTCATAGGTTTTTGTCCATGGCTTGGTTGGATTAACCAAAGTATCTTGCAACACAAGAGGTTGTTTAATTATTGGAGTAGCCTGCGCAGTGTCTGCAATAGGTAAGGTAGGCAATGTTATTTGCATGCCATTTTCTAGCAATAGGTAGGCAGCAGGTCCGTTTGTATAAGGTATGGCAATAGAATCTGCATACACATTGATTGTAGCAGGTATGGCCAATAAATTGCTATCGAGCACTTGCTTAATGGTACAGCACTTTTTGCCTTTAACAAGGATGTAATTAGCAGTATGATTTACAGACTCGAAGTAACACAAGGCTAAAGGATAAGAGTTGGCATCTTTTATAGGAGCTTCTAGCACCGGTAATCTGGCGTCTTGTTGGTTATCAAACACGGTGCGCGTGCCTTCTAGGCTGTAAATACCTTTGGCTACAATGGTTTCTTGATTACCCCCTAAAGAAAGTCCTAAAGTTTTGTTGCCAGCCGTGTTTTGAATAAAGGCAATGTCGCCAATGAGTAGGTTTTTAGCTAAGTAAGGACTAGCGATATTTATATTTAAAATACCCAAGCTATTATCGTTGCCTTCGATGGTATTGTTTTGAAAAATTAAATTATCTAAGTAATAAGTAATGCCACTCATACCTGCATTATCTATGATAACACCCGCTTTATTTTGAAAAAAGTGTGCATTTTTTAGTTCAAAATCCACGCTTTGTTTGCTTAGATTTATGAGCGGAGAAGCAACATAGATTATAGCCTCATTAAATTCGGAGTTTTTAACCACTAGGTTGGAGAGCGAAACAGATTTTCTGTTCCAAAAAGGTTCAAAGCTAATAGCGCGTGCAAGGTGGTTAAAAGTGGCATGCTGTATACTTATTATGCTATTTGGATCGCTACCATTGATTAAGAATCCAGCACCTGGGTTACTAGGATCAACAGACGAAAATACAACTGGATTTTGCGCTTCACCAGTTATTGATAATCCACCTTCTACCCAAACGGAAGCGCCTGGAGAGAAAAGCACTTGCGTACCGGCATTAATTTTTAATTCTTGTCCTTTGGCAATTTTTAAGATACCATTGATGCGCAAGGTGTCTGCCGTTTGAGCCCATATTGTATGCGGGAGCAGGCATACCAAGACGGCCACAAATAGTTTTATAACGCTCTTTGAATTTTTCATGTTAATTAATTTGAATGAGAATAGGATCTGCTTTTACTTTGGTTTCAGAACCTATTTTATAATGAATATCGTAGAAGGCCAAGTATTGCAGATGCGCTATATCTTCTTTGCTTGGCGAATAGCTATTTCCTTGAATTTCTGTAATCTTAGCATCTTTACCTATGCTGCGTACTTTAAACGACAGCACGGCGTATGCTTCTCCTTCCTTAAAAGAAGGATGAAAGGCCATAAGACTTAAACCATTAAGTTGTTCTAAGCGTTTTTTGCTGCAAGTTAAGTTGCTTATATTCTGAACCAAAATGATTGGTTCGGGCAGTGGTTTTACAAAAACAGAATCGTGGAAAAGCACCCCTTCTGTATTCTTTACGAGTAGCGTGCACCACCCCTCTAATTCTGGAACAAACTGAATGAGGCCTTTTTGGAGCGCAGCGTATGGATCTGCGCTACAGGTAAGCGTCATTTGACCTTGTTGGAAGGGGATTTTTTGGCTATATGCCACCCCTTTGTAACAGATACTAAATGGAAGTGCATTTTTAGTTGGGAAAGCTGCAGGCAGCACTTCAATGGATACATTTTCTGATTTTGAAAGTCCGCGTACACTTATTAAGTGAGTGCCCGCTAAAGTTGGCTTAAATACAAACCCATTTTCTATCAGTTTATAATCGCTAATAGGTTTTTGGTTTCTGCTCATTAAAACATCTTGCAGTGTATCACCCTTTACTTGAAAACTTGCTTCATCGCCTACACGCATGGAAGCGTATTTGGTAAGCAGGCTTAGTTTAGGTTCGGCCAGTTCGATTTGCATTGGAGTGGCACTTTCGTTGAGCAAGCCAATACGAACTTGCAGCTCTGCCAACTGTGTGATAACTAGGTTTGCGGGAGTATGTTTAAATTTATAATTGACCCATATTTTTGCTTTATCTGCTTGTAGGCCATTGATTAAGTCTTGTTCAAAGAGGGCATTGAATATTTTTTTTTCGCTTTGGGTTTTTGCTAATTTATTTAGCTCTTTTAATAAAGCGAAGACTTTATCGCCATTAGCTTGTTTTAAAAAATAATCGTCTGTTTTGGAATAGCTATTGAGCTCCGGACTTTCAGTATTTATGTTTTGGTATTGTATAAATTGTTTAAAGTCGTTCTCTATTTTTAAAATTTCTGTTTGTATTTGCAGGTAACTTGCGTTAGACGGAACTAGAACCACTTTGCTAAAATAGGTTCTAATGGGGTTAGTAATTTTAAGCCATGCCACTGGAATTTGGGTCATGGAGAGTACAATAAAAATAAGGTACATCAAACTAATCAGTCTGAAGCGTAAATTTTTACTGCGTTTTATTTTAACATATTCACTCATGGTTTGGCAATAAAAATAGGTGAGCCAAAAGTAGTACTGGTACCGTTTACATTTACCAGACGTATTTGGTCGAATAGGATGGTGCTACCCGATTTCATTTGATTTTCTAAACTACGCAACTCTGTTCTAAGGTAACGGGAGTTGCTTTTAAATGTTTGTTTGGTTCCATCTGGCGCAATAATTACCATATTAAAGTTTATTACCTGCCAATATTTGCTTTCACTTTCTAGGCAATGTGCTTGCGAAAGATTTGTGCGCGCACCTGCAATATCTCTTATGCTTACTGTGGGAGCTTTGGGTTTAAGGGCAAATAAATAGCGTTGGTCTAGTATTGTGTTGCCTGAGCGCATTTCAATGGTAAAACGACCCTCGAATAGCGGTGTAATGATTAATTGGTCGCCAGCCATTTCGATGGTAGCGTTTTCGCTATAAAAGTTTAAATTTTTGAGGTTTTGAAAGCCTGTTTTATCTAGCGTAACGGTGAAAGGTTCGCTGAGGTAAGCAGCAATTTCTTGTTCTGTTTCTAAGAAACGTAAGGCTGGTTTTATTACTTTTATTTTTTGTGTAATAAATTCATTTTCTATGTTGGCTTCTAAGTTATAATCGCCTGCCGCGGTGGGTGTCCAGTTAATTTGAAAATGTCTACCCTTGTAGTTGGGCGTCATACTCATGTTATTAATGCTCACAGTGGGTGCAATAGAATCGCGGGAGAAGAAATCGAAGGTGATTTTTTCGCCTACATAATACACGCTTTTAAATCCTTGTAACAAGCTAGAATCTTTGTTACTGTTTACTTTAATCATACCTCCTTGAGGCAGTTCCCATTTTAAGTATTTGAGTCCTTCTGATAAGATTACTGTTTTTAATTGATTTAGAACAGTGGGCACGGCTGCATTGGGAACCTCGAGCAAAAGGGTGTTTTTTGTCTTTGGGTTTAATGCAAATACAGCGGGGTCAATGCCCAATTGTGGAATTAATTCTTTTTGGTAATTAACAGGGAAGCAGGCTATAAAATCAATCAGGGTTTGATTGAGGGGAGTGTATACTGCGTTTTGGTTCAGAACGGTTTTGGCAAACTTTTGTTCTTTTAGTTTTTCGCCTTTTACGTTATTTAAAAGAGCGAATGCATCGTAGGATTGAATAAGTGAATCGATTATACTTATTGCTAAACCTGTTTTATTTTTGAGCAATACCTCATCTGGTATGGTTGCTTTTTGCTCGTTAAAATGCACAAGTAGCTTGTTGTTAAAACTTGTTTGTGTTTTTTGTAATGCGCTAAAATGATGAACAAACTCCCCGGAGGTTGAAAGGAAGAAAAAGACAATAAATACCAAGTACAAGAAAGTGAGTTTCTTGAAATTGAGTGCTTTCGACTTTTTTATGCGTATTGTACCTGCCATTCCTTATTTGGAAGCTGCTAAAAAGTCTTTGTACTTATCATTTATCTGCTGCATGTGTTGGTTGTATTCGCCCAATTGCTGGTTGAAACCAATCACTTTTTCGTGCATTTCTTTGCTGGCTTGCGCGTTTTGTGTCATCTCATTTTTGATTGACCCTAGGGCTTGGTTAAGTCCTTTAATTTGTTCGCCAAGTTCGCCAATGGTGCTGCTAAATTGTTTCATTGAGTCTTGGTAGCCTTGCATATCGGGGGTATTTGCATTGCCACTGGTTAGTTGTGGAAATACGTTCTCCCATTGGTATTCTTTTTCGTCTGTAGTGCGCTCGAAAGCCGACACTAAAAAAACGAGGGTTTCTATGGAAAGCCCGGCAATAAATAATTCGTTGGCATAATCCCAACCTACGAACTTGAACATAGAACCTACTAATACAACTGCGGCACCAAAACCGTAGAAGAATGTGATTGCATCTAATTTACCTTTACCTTTATTTGACATTGGTTTTAATTTTTAATTTTTGAGTTTGATTGTGGGTATCCTAATTGTAGCATGAAAATTAGTCTTAAGCATTACCTTTATGTCGGCCGCTTATTACATATTCATTGAAATCATCCCAAGATAATTTTCTTTTCTCGAGCACTTTTTTGGTGCTAATTTTTACCGTTACTACTACAGTAATGATGAGCACAATGAATATAATACCAAACAAAGCAAGTTGCTGACTCCATTGCGAGTCTAAGGTAGCTTGCACATCTTGCGTGGTTTTATTTTGTGCTTCAAATTTTTCAGAAAATTCGTTTAGGGTGATGTTTAAAGCTCTTTCGTTTTGTGCTTGAACATCTAAGTTGGCCTTAATTTCTGCACGGAGAGCCGCATTTTCTTCCAGTATTTGTGCTGCATTTTTTTGCAGTTGTTGGTCGAACAGCCTCAACTGATTGTCTTGATTTTGGATTCTTTGCTCCAATGCATTTAAATCGCGTAACTCTGGATTAGGGCTAGAATTAAATAGATTTTCCTGCGCAAATAAACCAATACAAGTCAATAATAATAGAGCAAGTAGTTTTAATTTCATTATGTGTTTAATTGAATTTAAAATAATAAACAGATGCGAATTTAAACAAAATATCTTAATTGTCAAGTCAATAAAATATTTTAATGCAAGAGGATTGCCACGGATTGCACGGATAATATTGCCACGGATGCACGAATTATTTTTGCCTGCGGTGGAGTATTTATTGCCACGGATGCACGAATTATTTTTGCCTGCGGTGGGTAGTTAATCGCGGCTCATGAAAAAGCCATCGCCGGGTGATTTGCCTAAGGGTTTTACTTGATAGCCAAAATTATTGGAGAGGAAGCGGGTGTGACTGATGGATTGGGCTGGAATGGGAGCGTTCCAGGTGTAGTTTTTGTTGTTGTAAAAATGAAAAGCCATACCATCTATGAAGGAACTATCTAAAACGCCATCTTGATATTGGGTGTAGGCTTTTAGTAAATAGGTTGTTTGAAAACCCTCTGTTTGGGTGATAGATTTATTGCGCGATGCCGACTTAAAAATTGACATGGGCACAAAGGCTAATACAAAATATATACACACCACCAGTACCATCATAACTCGAAAAATATGTGAATTCTGTGAGTCGAAAGAAAAGCGTGAGCCCTGCGAAGCTACGAAAGGTCTGGTGCGAGGAGCCAGTTGCCAGCAGCCAATACCCAAGCAATTTAGGCCAAATAATGTTAAAGCAGTAGGAAGCATTAAGCGGTATTGGCTCAGAAAAAAGTATTCAACTATTTGCACACTAACGAGCAATAGGATGCTTAAACGAAAGCGAGTGGGTATTTTTACAAGGCATAAGATGAAGCCCAATAGCACGTTTATGAATAGTAGTTTGTTGATAAAACCTTTATAGCCAATTCGGTTTAACCAAAGTAAAAGGCGCGAAAAGGTGCTTGGGAGTTGGCCCTTAAATTCTTGCAATTGCGGCTTATCGCTGTAGCCCCAGGCAATAATGCCACTTCGGTAGGCTTGGTTCCAATCTGCAGGAACCTGCCATTTGGGTGCTTCCATTTGGACTCCAAAATGAAGAGCTATGTTGCCCATTGGGTATAATGGATAGCCGGTTTGTAGCCAGTTTTTACCTATTACAGGGGCTAAAAAAAAGATTATTAAAGTTAGTTTGAAAGCAAATAATTTAATTTTTTGTAGCCAAGATTTGCGGGTAGTAATTATTATTTGCGACAATGTTTGTGGTTTAAATATTTCAAAACTGTGCAATACTGCTAAGGCACCCAAACCAATGGCAAGCAAGGCAGGTGGTTTAATGGCAAAAAGAAAACATGCTATGAGTAGGCTAATTGCTGGGTTAAGCGAATTTGTATCGAGCACTAAAAAATAGAGCAGAAGTGGGGTAAAAACCAACAGAGGTAAGTCTGGACTAGGTGCGGTGAGGTATAAAAAAGCTAGCGGAAAAAGGAGTATGCCATAGGCTGTTAAGTATATTTTTTGCAGCTTTGGCATCGCTATGATTGCGTTTTGATTGGGGTGTTTTGGTTGGGCCAGAAACTGAAAAAATAGCCATAGAAAAATGGTGAAAATGAGTGTGCCATTGAGCGCGTAAAATGGGGGTAAACCGGGTAGTTGAAAAATGCATAATAAAGAGTGCCAGGCCGAACCTAAACCGAGCGCTGGATAAAGGTTTGCTAAGCCGCGCACGGCTCCAAATTTCTGCATCCATTGCAGGGTTTGGAGGTAATAGGCGCCCATATCGTGAATTTTGGTTGGCAATGCACTTTGGTATAAAATAATGCCCAACATAGTTAGCAGAACCGCTATTTGTTTGGCCGGCATTGCTCTTAGCCACCTTAAAATATTGGCGCTATGCGATTGATAATAATAGCGGTAGCGCCAGATGGCAACCAATGCCCCAATGAAAAGCACTTGTAGAACAAAAAAATTAATGGCGCCTCCTAATAAAAACCACTGGCTAAGTATGCCAAGGAATGCATAACCTACTAAGACGGGCGTTATGGGATTGCTTGGCAAGGGCTTTTTGAGTATGATAAAAGGTATTAAGCCATAAACGTAGCATAACGTAATTACCAATATAAAGTAGGGTATAAGTAGTAGCATTTAGTGGGGTGTTTTTGGCTTAATAAAAGAAACAGCCAATAATATGATGCCTAATAAGGGACTAAATACTACTGGGTGCAGAACGGGGTAGCTACGTTGCGCAAAAAAGCTAGTGTTGGTAGTAAAATAGAGCGCTGTAAATGCGAGAATTAATAAGCAGGCAAATAGTGGCCAAATATACTTTTTTTCTTGTGGGTAAAGTTGTTTTTGAATAAGCCAAATTAAAGCCAAATTTAGTATGAACCGAACCAATTTATTGAGTAGAAAGTTGGAAAGTACCATGCAATCTGGGTTAAACTTATAGTAACCACAGGGGTTATTTTGCCAAGTCATAAAGTTGTATGCTTGCGCCCCAAAATTGAGAATTAAGAGCATAAACATCCAAAAATATACATAACGCATAGGGCAAAGATAATTAGGATAAGTTTATATTTAATTAAAATTGAATGAGCGCAATGGTATTAAGATTAATCTTGCGGTTTAAGTTTAACCCAATAAACCATGATGCCAAAAGCGAATAGATAGAGGATGCCTGGGAATAAATATTCGTGGAAAAACACAAAGTTATTGGGGGAATTTTGTTTGATAATTACCAAGGCAAACAAGCGAAAAACATTGGCTAAAAACAGTGCCAATGAAGCAAAAGGAACTACCCAGAAGTAATATTTTAGCGGTTGCCTATAAGCAATGAGAAAGGCCCAAAGGCTTATGGCTACGCTTAAGCCGTTGCATGCCTCTTTTATATTGATGATGGCTTTGCCATGAATTAAAAACACTAATTTAGCTTCTCCTGGTTTTTCTACCATGCTAGCTCCTTCAAATAATTGGGTAAGCACCCAAGTAGTAACATAACTGAGTGAGTCTATATTAGGTTCGAACCAAGCTAAATAGAGGGTGTAACCTAATTGTAAGAGCAGATAGCTGCCTAAAAAAACCAATAAAAATCGCATTGCAAACATGATACAAATATAGTTTAATATGCTTGTTTTGAATCATTGGTTAAGGATATTAATTAATAGGTAATTAAGGCTGCTAGGTTTTAATTATATAAGCGTTTATGATTGTTTTATAAAATCGATGAAATTCTAGTCAGCAGGATATTGAAAAGTGCTTCAGAATATCTTATAAACCGGATATTATTTGATGTTAAATTCGATTTGTTTTTTTAGTTAAATAAATTCATATAACATTGTTTTTATAGTTAATACATAAAAAAATAACATTAAAGATGAAAATACCCCGTATAGTATTAGTTGAGGATAACCCAAACGATGCAGCCATACTTATAAATGATTTTGCCAGAAGTGGGGAAGTGATTGTTGTTCATCATTTTATGACAGGCATTGATTTTTTAAATCACATTTCAGATAATGTAATTGATTTTGATGTTTTAATTATAGATTACCGCTTGCCTTTACTAAATGGGTTAGAAACATGCAGAAATATTATTGCTAAAAATGTATCTTTTAAACACTTGCTAGTTTCGCATGGTTTTTATAATCATGTAATGAAAGATTTAGTGGGTATGGGTTCTCAAAATTATTGTCAGAAAAATGTTGAGATTATTAGGCAATTATTGCCTCGTATTATTGCTGGCAAAGTTACTTATGAGGATAATTCTCAAATTCACAACTGGGATGTATGTTCTCGCAAAGCTGCTCTGCAAAAAAAAGATGATAGCTATTGGGCTGAGAATATTAGTCCGCTCGAAAAAAAGATAATTAGGTATGTATGCATGGGCGAAAACTCTCAAGTAATTGCAGAGGCATTGGGTTATGAAACTTCTAGCATTGAAAAATACCGTGGCACCATATTAAAGGCTTTAGATTTAAAGAATAGTCAGCAACTTACTGCCTGGGCATTTTCTCATGGCTTAATAAATGCCTCATTTGTGTTTTGTGCCAATCCAATATTTAACCATGTTGCAGACAGCGAACCACCTAGTTATTTTAGAAACAGCAGACGTAACAGAAAAGTTAAGTAGATTAAGGCTATTCAAAATAGCGCATAACGGCATGACCAGAATCTGCTAAGAACTTATCTTTTTTCATGAGTAATAAGTCGGATTGCATCATATCTGCTACCAACATGTGTACATCATATTTGGGTATCCAGCCAAGTTTTTCATTGGCTTTGGTAGGGTCTCCAATCAACAGATCTACTTCTGTTGGCCTAAAGTAGCGGGGGTCTACTGCTACTACTTCGTCGCCAATTTTCAATTGAATATTAAGTTCAAGCGCTTCAATTTTGGCCTTGTCAAAGCTTTCAATAATTCCTTTTTCTTGCTCGTCTTTTCCTTCAAAGCGCAGGTTTATTCCCACTTCTGCGAAGGCCATTTTCACAAAATCGCGCACGTAGGTTGTTTGTCCGGTAGCAATTACAAAATCTTCTGCTTTTTCTTGCTGTAAAATGAGCCACATGGCTTCTACATAGTCTTTGGCATGACCCCAATCTCTTTGCGCATTGAGGTTTCCAAGGAAGAGTTTATCTTGCAACCCGAGTGCAATTTTGGCGGCAGCGCGGGTAATTTTGCGGGTAACAAAAGTTTCGCCTCTGATAGGACTTTCATGGTTAAATAAAATGCCGTTGCAGGCGAACATGCCGTATGCTTCGCGGTAGTTTACAGTAATCCAATAACCGTATAATTTGGCAACTGCGTATGGGGAGCGCGGGTAAAAAGGCGTGTTTTCTGATTGGGGCACAGCCTGAACCAAGCCATAAAGTTCGGAGGTGGAGGCTTGGTATACGCGGGTTTTTTTCTCTAGTTTCAATATTCTAAGGGCTTCGAGAATGCGCAGTGTGCCTATACCATCTGCATTAGCGGTGTATTCTGGTGTTTCGAAACTTACGTGCACATGACTCATTGCGGCGAGGTTGTAAATTTCGTCGGGTTGTGTTTCTTGGATGATGCGAATGAGGTTGGTGCTATCGGTAAGATCGCCGTAATGCAATTTAAGATTTACATTTTTCTCGTGCGGGTCTTGGTAAAGATGGTCTATTCTATCAGTATTAAAGAGCGAACTACGGCGTTTTATGCCATGAACCATGTAGCCCTTTTTTAATAAAAACTCGGCTAAATACGCGCCATCTTGTCCGGTGATTCCCGTAATTAATGCAACTTTCATTGTGGCGAATTTAGGCTTTTTAAGTTTTAGACAAAATTTAAACTACGAATTAGAAATTACGAATTACGAATTAAAAATTACGAGTTGCGAATTAGAAATTACGAATTACGAATTAAAAATTACGATTTAGAATTTGGTATTTAGATTTCCGGATTCCCTTTTGGTTGTTGCGGCCAAATGAGCTATGGCGGCAACAACCGGGAATTTTGAGAAGAAACGGGGTAGATGTTTCATTTCAGAGGTAAAGTATTGGCAAGTTGGGTTTTAAATTGGGTTCAAACCATACCAAGTACCGGAAAAAGTTTTTTAATTGTTTGCTATTTGCAAGAAATAGGATTGTTTATATGCAGGAATTTGATTAGTCTTTTAAATTTCTGTATCTAAATAGGTTTATAAAAGTAATTATGAGCAGGTGTTTAATCTTAATTCTATTTGGTTATCACAACGTTTTTTGTAGTGATAACATTTGCACCTGAAATAATTACCGAGTAGGTTCCTGCATAAAGTGTTTTTGTATCTAAATAGGTGTTGGTTGCTCCTGCATTGATGGAAGATTTTTGAACTAATCTTCCTGTTGCATCAAATAATTCTATACTTAAATTTTCTTTATTTAAACCCAATACTTGAACAGCAATAAAATCATTGGAAGGGTTAGGGAAAATATTCACATTAATATCTTGTGTATTTTCATTTTTAACTCCAACAGTTGGTTTATAAACAGTTGTTGGTTCAGTTACGGATGCTACTTTTCTGTTTGCATACACGCCATAAAATGTTGGTCCTACCACATACGGATAGGCCGAATTCCAATTTTCGTCTACGGTGCAGAAATAACAATAGATGCCTTGTGGATATTCTGGGGTAATACAAAATCTTCCGTTGTGTTCATCTAAATAATCGGGCGTGCTTGCTGAAGTTGGTGTATAAGCATAATCTTCTCTAAAATAGCCATTAAAAAAAGTTTGTGTTCCAACTACAGCGCCTACATCTGGTCCGTTAAGTCTGGTTGTATTGGTTCTTAAGTAATAACTAGATTTCATTCTTACAACACCACCTGTGCCATTTGCATTTTTATAGCCGTAAGCGCCATAAATGGGGAAACCATCATAGGCATAGCCTATTAAAGGTGAATGCACTGTGCTGTCAATGGCATATAATCCGTCAGCATCATATAAATTGCAAATGCTAGAAATTACTTTCAAGTCTAATTTAAATGCAGAGGGGTTTTGGTGATGGTGATAATTTCCCATTGCAGGATGAGCTTTTGAACAATCAAATCCTGCTTTCTCGGCTGGTATTGCATCTCTATTCCAAGCTTGTGTTGCACCCATTCCTCCGGGGCAAGCTGGATTGCCTGGTCCGCCGCATAACGCGCGGGTGGTATTGTTCCAAGCCACACCATCACGGTAATCAAATAGTGCAACACCATTTACAAATATTCCAATGTTTCCACCTTTAGTAGCTGTTGGCGTTGCTGTGTTTTGAACGGGACTTAATGGTATTTTAAAAATAGCAGATTGATTAGTAGCAACTGATGGGTTGCCATCTAAAAATGGACCTGTTGGATAGCCAGGTACACCCGTTGCATGTATGTAAACATTATTTGCAGTATACTCTACCTTTTGACAGTTTACTAAAATACTATTTGATAATGCAACTGAACTGCCCGCAACATAATAAGTTCCGGTTACGGAATTGTTCTGCAAAATAGATGTGATGGCAGGATTGAGTTGTGCTTTGCACAGAAGGCTAGCGAATAGAAGGGATAGGAAAATAAATTGTTTGGCCATTTTGTTTTTTGTTTGATTTATTTATTGATGGTGATTTAAACATTAGACGATTTTTATTTTTCAATCCTTCACTGTCTTCGAAAAAATTTCTTTAGGATAAAAATATTTTGGGTTGAAAAGAAATGATTTATCAGAAAGTGTAAGTAGAAATGCAATGATATCAACCTTTTCATTAGAGGTTAGCTCAATTGCTTTTTGCAATTCAGGGGCAAGTGTTCTGTTTTTTTCAATCCCATTGGTGTAATGATTTATCACTTGCGAAAGTTTTTTGAATCTTCCATCGTGCATGTATGGGTAAGAAAATTCAATATTTCGAAGGGTTGGAACTTTAAACTTTAATGAATCAGATGGGTTTTTTGTTGCCCGGTACCTTCCAAAATCTTTCAATGTGGTGTCTATTGCCAAGCCATTGTTTCTAAAATTATCATTGGTAAAAAGAGGTTCGGTATGGCACGATGCGCAATTTTTTTTGAATAAAACATAGCCGTTTTTTTCTTGTGAGGTAAAAACAGATTGCTTTCGCATAACGCTGTCGTATTTTGAATTGCTTGAAACCAATGTAAGCATGAATTGTGCAATAGCTTTTAAAGTGTGTTCGCCTGTAATAACAGAATCGCCAAATGCTTCGAAAAATAATTTAGGATACACATTGTTTGCTTGCAGTTTGAATACCACATGAGTTATGTTTTCATCCATCTCATCTGGATTACTCATGGGAGCCAATGCCAGCATATCTAGGTGATTGATGGCTCCATCTCTCATAAAGGATGTTTGCCAAGCTAAATTCATTAAGGCAGGCGAATTGCGAAATCCAATTTTATCATCGATGCCATGACTTAAAGCATGATCAATATGCGTGAAAGCTGAAAATTGTGAATGACAACTGGCGCATGAAATTAGGTTATCTCTTGAAAGAATAGGGTCGTAGAACAATGCTCTTCCTAACTGAATTTTATTTGCTGTTAATGAATTTTTTGAAAAGTTGTAAACAGGTTTAGGAAAATTACTTGGCACAACAAACAAGGAGTCTTCAACAGAACGAAACGCAACAATTGCGAAACAGAGTAATGAGAGTAGGAGTAGTTTATGTTTCAATTTTTATAAATGGTAAAGGCATTGGCGACAATTTTTGAAACTAAAACCGCCTCTGCACTTGGCGACATGATATGATTTGTTTTTGTTAAATCAATTTGCTGTAAAATTTGCTGCACATCTAATCTCAGATTTATTTTACTTGAATTATTTATGGGAAAGCATAAAGTTTGCAGACAATCATTGGGTTGCTGATAGCCGCCTAGGTGAAATTGAAATTCATTGTTTCGTGTTTTACAAAGTGCACTCGTTCCTTCTAATTTAAAATTGATATAGCCACTTTGCCAAGCCCAATACATTCCTTTGGTAGGGTCAAGATTGCCACCCATAGCGCCCGCAACATTGGTTGCACTGTCTATTCCTAAATTAAATTTAAGTTGGTCAAACGAAATGTTTTGTTGGTTGTTAATCGAAATTTTAAGCGAATTTATTTCGCTTGCATCTACCAGGTGATAACTGTTTTTCTCCTCTAAAACTAATTTTCCATTTTTCAGAAATTGTATATTAGAAATGT
This sequence comes from Chitinophaga pinensis, assembly GCA_945860865.1. Taxonomy (GTDB): domain Bacteria; phylum Bacteroidota; class Bacteroidia; order UKL13-3; family UKL13-3; genus B1. Next base: position 768,585 of record CAMARW010000001.1, read on the forward strand.
AGCATTTTACGGCTGTTAATTGCAAATGGGTAGTATCGTTTGCATAAAAAGCGGAATCAGATAAATGCAAGGTGGCAGCGCCGAAAGTTGGGATTATAGAAAATTGAATTGAATTAGTTTGCGAAAATGTTTTGCCATAAACATTCATAAAAAATAACAGAAAAACGGCTATTTTACCTTTCATTGGGTGGAAGTGTTTTGTGAGTAAATAACTTAGCAATATCTTCACACAATTCATCAAAAAGTTTCAATTGCTCGGGCTTGCATAGTTGTTTGATGTCGTTAAAATGTTTGTGGTTGATATGTTCAATTTCAATTTGCACTTTCCCTATCTCGCCAATTAATGAATCGGTTGAATTGGTTTGTTTGTTCTGTTGCAAATTGGTGTATAATTGATTTTTTAAAACCATCATTTGCGATTCCGATTTTCTAATATGCTTTCTGTGCCAGTTAATTAGTTTTTCGTATTCTGCAGTTTGCACCTCGCTGAATTTTAATTTTTCTATGATTATCTTTCTAGGGCCTTCCCTTCTTTTTGGAGCCATTTTGCCATTCATTAAAAACCAAATCAAAATTAAATTGGCAACAAACAAACCAATGGATACGATGCTTAATACTTTTACTTTATTCATTAGTACAAAGAGTTATTTGACGTTAAGTGCATCGATTTTGCCAAGCTTTCAGTAGCATTTGCTTTTGAATTATAGTTAACCAATATCATGGCATTAACAGCTAAAATTAAAGCAGCGGTAAGGCCTACTGCGAGCGCAATATGCTTGGGCATCCTTTCTTTTTTTGATTGCTCAATTTTTTGCTGAATTCTAGTAAAAAGAAAAGGTGGTGTTTCCACTTTTTGTATTTTTCTTAAATTATCTAAGTTCATTGTTCTTGCTATTTGTATTAGACGATGTTTGTTTCCTTATCCTTCGCTATTGTCTAACTTTTTTGAAAGATTGGTTTTTGCTCTCTGAATTAATGATTCTGCTGCTTTAAGACTTATGTTCATAATCTCTGCCACCTCCGCCTGCGATTTTTGTTCAATCTTGTGAAGTATCAAAGCTGTTTTTTGCTTGTTGGGTAATTCATTTATTACTTTAAAAAGTTTACCTAGTGCTTCTTTATGCTCTAGCAAAACACCCGGATGATTGTATTCGGGTGGATTGTGTTTTATATCATTACTATTATCAAAAAAAAGTGAAGTTAGCAGCGCGAAACGTTTTTTACGTTGCTTGGATTTCAAAAAATCTAAACTTTTATTGATGGTGATGCGATACATCCAGGTTGAAAGAGAAGAGTTTTCTTGAAAAGAATGTAACGATTGGTAAACGCTTACAAAAACATCCTGTGTAATCTCCTCCGCATCCTCCACATTTTGAACATAGTTTAACGCAAGGTTATAAACCATTCTGTTGTGCATCTTATATGTTTCTTCAAAATTCAAATTAGCGTCTGAGGTTTTTTTCTAGTTTGATGGCACCATTGAGTCGACAATTTCTTGCAGGTGCTGTGGTTTCTGTTTAAGGTTCAATAATTATTTTTTGTGTCGCCTTTTCGTAATGTGTTTCAATGGTCAAAATGTATGTCCCTCCAAGTTCAAGGTTTTTAATTTTACGTTGAAATATATTTTCGCCTAGCACTAAATTGGTTAAAATCCTTTCTTCTATTTTTTTGCCATCAATACTAAATATAGAAATTTTTGTTTCTGCAATTTTGTTTAAATTGAATTTCACAACAAAATTTCCATCATTAGGATTTGGAAATACTTGAACTTTGAGTGTTCCGTTGCTTTGTTTGTTTAAGTTGTGAATCCCTACTGTTGAATTTTTTATTACATATACTTTAAATATTTGGCTACTTGCACTGCTTTGAGTTCCTGTATTTGTAAAAAAGATATTGGCAGCTGTGCTACTAATACCACCATATATGTAACCTACCAAGGTGCTGTCTGCTGTGAAATCATCTAGTTTAAAAACTTCATTGTTAAACTGAGGTATATTTGCGATAGGCATAAATTCAGCACCTGCTCCGAGCAAACTTGGCATATCAACAGGAAGTTTATATTCAGCCATTGTTCCATTTGCATCTCTTGTTACTCTTGCAATGGTATTTACAAATGGAACATTATTGTCTTGCACTAGCACTCCTGCGCTTTCGTAGTATTGGGCAATGCCACCAAAAAATACATTGTGCATCTCATTCTTAGATGTTGAATAGAGAGGTAAAACAGCACAATGGTAATGATTATAGAATTGTTGAAAGGTGTTGTTAACCGCATAACCTGTGCTATCAATGTTTACACAATTTAAAAAAGGTAAATCAATTGTAGGTTGAAATACACCTGAAAATGCAGTAATACCTTCTGCGCCATTTGGTAATATTTGAGGCACTGCGTTATAATCTCTTCGGTGTAGGTTTGCAGCGTCTGTAATTGTTGGTAAATGTGTTACCGTAATGGTGGTTCCATCATCTGTGAGGTTGAATTTACGAATGGCATTCGTGTATACTTGGGTGTAGGTTGGATTGCCCATTGGATTATAGTTGCCATCAAACTTATTCCCACAAATGAGGTAAAACGTATTATTTATTTTTTTAAGATGTCCACCAGTTACAGCAAATTGATCATCACTAATTTGTCGAAAATAACTTGTGAATGAAGTGCCACCAATAACTGCATTGATTACAGCAGGAACATCAATGGCAGTTAAATTGTTGAAAGTTTTTCTTGCCGCGGTTTTAGCATTATAGCCATAACCACCAATGACATATAAATAGTTTCCTTGTTGGTGAAACTCCATATTTGTGGAACTTAATTGTTCTTGCAGTGCAACTGAAAGCGAGGTAATTGGTGCTGTCCATTTTTGTTTTGTTACTGGGTCAATTACAATTATTTGATTGTTATTACCAGCTACATCAAATGCTGCAAACGGTTGTCTGCGGTGAAGCCCATCAAGTCGACCGCCAACAACAAGCCATTTCCCGTTATGTTGCCCAAAAGAATAGGCTTGAAGTCCGCCAAGTCCGGATATATTCATTGGATCAATATAAATATTGAAGGGTGTTGACTGAGAAAAGACTGCAAGACTTAAAAATATAAGTCCTAAAAATGTTGTTAGCTTCTTTTTCATTTTATTTGATATTAATATGCTCGGAATTTACCCATCCATTATTGGAATGTTAGTAACCTTTGTTACATAAGCAAATGATTTTGGTTTGTTCTGCGTTTATCACGAACTCACTTATTATCGTTTAAAATAATTGGTTAACAGGTTAATATTGCTCGCTTACCGATTACAAGTTGCGGGAATTTTTGTTAAGTTTTTTAAAATATTGCCTATTGTCAAATCTACAGATATCAAAAAATAATTATGGATATTGTCTTTAGTTTAATAATCCCGTATCCAAATCTCCTTGGGTTGCAGCCTCCAATGGATTTCAAGAAACAAAAAAGCGACCACAAATTATTGATTTGAAGTCGCTTTTAAAAATACATGTAGTCCCTGAAGGACTCGAACCTTCGACCTACGGTTTAGAAAACCGTTGCTCTATCCAGCTGAGCTAAGAGACCGTTTTAGGGATGGCAAAGGTAAGATTTTGTGTAATATTTCCAAAGATTTTTTCCAAATAATTTGAGGGAGCTGCTAAGAGGTATTTTTTAACCTGGTTTCTGAGAGCAAATGCGAGCGATATTTTAAGATAATCAAAATTCATTTCTTTAAAGCCTCGCGATAATAGCTGGGGTAAATATTTGCCGACAAATATTTTTCTTTGTACCTTCGGCAAGATTTGATACCGCAAAGTAAAATAGATGAAATAGTAAATGCTGCCCACATTGAAGAGGTGGTGGGTGATTACGTGCGTTTAAAAAAACGGGGCGCCAACCTTACCGGTTTATGTCCGTTCCACAACGAAAAAACGCCTTCGTTTTCTGTTTCGCCTGCCAAAGGAATTTACAAGTGTTTTGGCTGCGGAAAGGCTGGAAACTCCGTTAATTTTATCATGGAGCACGACAGTCTTGGGTATATTGAAGCCTTGCGCAGTTTGGCCGAACGCTATCGCATAGATTGGCCGCAGCAAGAAAATGTAAACATAGACCAAGAGCGGGCCTTGCGCTCTGAAAAAGAAAGTCTGCAAATCTTAAACAACTGGACCGCCGACTATTTTGAATTGCAGCTTTGGGAGAGTGAAGAGGGTAAAAATATTGGACTTTCGTATTTTGAAGAGCGAGGGTTTAGGCAAGATATCATTAGAAAATTTAAGTTAGGATATAGTCACGATAGCTGGGATCATTATACCAACGCCGCAGGGCAGCAGCAATTTAATGCCGAGCTTTTATTGAAGGGTGGTTTGGCCAAACAAAACGATTCGGGTAAATTGTATGATGCCTACCGCGGTAGGGTAATGTTTGTGATTCATAATAGTTTGGGAAAGGTTATTGCTTTTGCAGGCAGGCAGCTAAAAAAGGATGATAAAAGCGCTAAGTATGTAAACTCTCCCGAAACTTTGCTCTACCACAAAAGCAATGAGTTGTATGGTTTGTTTTTTGCCAAAAATGCCATTAGACAAAATGATTTTGTTTACTTAGTGGAGGGTTATACCGATGTAATTTCAATGCACCAAGCTGGTGTAGAGCATGTGGTGGCTTCTAGCGGTACCTCGCTAACAGAGAATCAGATTCGCTTGCTTAAACGCCATACCGATAATGTTACTGTTTTATACGATGGAGATACTGCCGGTATTAAAGCCAGTTTGCGAGGTATAGATATGTTGTTGGAGCAGGGCATGAATGTGAAAGTGCTTTTGTTTCCAGATGGAGAAGACCCAGATAGTTATGCAAAAAAATTAGGTGCTCAGGCATTTCAACAATTTTTGCAGCAAGAAGCGCGCGATTTTATTCTCTTTAAGGTAAAATTATTGCTTCAGGATGCTGCACATGATCCTTTGAAAAAAGCGCAGGTAACGCGCGATATTGTTGAGAGCATCAGCAAAATTCCGGATGGAATTAAACGCATGGCATTTATCAGAGAATGTGCCACACTGCTAGAAATGAATGAGCCTTTACTCATTGCAGAACTCAACAAAAGTAGGAACGGTTTTTTAACCCAGAAGGAAAAAGAATGGATTGCTACTGAGCCAAAAGAAATACCCCATAGTGAAGAACTGGCCCAAATTTTGGCTGATGCACCGCGCTTTGAGCAAGAGCATTATATCATTAAACTTTTGTTGCAACACGGATATAAACCTTGCGAAGGCTACCAGCATGTAGCAGAATTTATTTTGCACAAAATTGAAACCGATGAAGTGCATTTTGAACACGAGATTATGCGCTTATTTTTGAATGAATTTAAACAAATAACGCTGCAAAGTTTGCCCTTTACTACCGAAACTTTTACGCAACATAGCAACCCCATTATATCTTCGGCGGCTGCCGGATTATTGGCCGTTATGCATGAGATGAGTGCTAGGTGGGTAAGTAAATATGACATTATTATGGATCATCCAGACGACATGTTTATGAAAGATATTGCCTCTGGGCTGTTATACTTAGAAAAACATCACCTTAATAAACTGTTGATGCAAGTGCAGCAAGAATTAAAACAAGCCCAAGAAAATAAAAAAGACGAAGATTTGAACCTAAATATGGAGGTTTATAAATTACTAAAAGATAAACAACAACAACTTTCGCTTAAAATTGGCGCAGTTGTGCTACATTAATTGCTATGTCTAAAACCATTGGAATCATCCGTGAGGGAAAACAACCTGCCGATTTAAGAACCCCACTAAGTCCGAAACACTGCGCAGAGCTGCTAAAATATTTTCCGGATGTAAAGATTTTGGTTCAGCCAGCGCCTTTTAGGTGTTTTAGCGATGCCCAATACCAAGCAGAGGGCATTACCGTGCAGGAAGATTTGAGCGAATGCGATATTTTATTGGGGGTAAAAGAGGTGCCAGTAGAAGCATTATTGGCCAATAAAACCTATTTGTTTTTTTCTCATACCATTAAAAAACAAATGCATAACCGACCTTTATTGCGGGCTATTTTGGCTAAAAACATTACCTTGGTAGATTATGAAACCCTTACCTGGGAGGCAGGTAATAGAATAATTGGTTTTGGCAGGTTTGCCGGCATAGTTGGTGCCCATTATGCGTTGTTAATGTTGGGTAAAAAATATGGATATTATACCTTAAAACCTGCTCATGAGCTACCTAATTATGAGGCTTTGCTTAGCCAATATGAGGGATTGAAATTACCGCCTGTGCGCATTGTTTTGTGTGGAGATGGCAGGGTAGCACATGGCTGTATGGAGTTTTTGCGCAAACTAAAAATACTGGAGGTAAGCAGGCAAGAATTTTTAGAGGAAGAGCATAATAAGCCTGTTTTTGTGCACCTGCGTAGCGAAGATTATTATGAGCGCAAAGATGGTAAAACGTGGGATAAGGCTGATTTTTATAAGCATCCAGATGATTACAAAAGTTGTTTTAAGCCGTATGCAGAGCAAGCCGACATTTTCTTAAATGCCGTGTTCTGGAAAATGGGTATTGAGCCCTTTTTTACGCAAGAAGAAATGAAAGATAGCGGCTTTAGAATTAAGATTATTTCGGATATTACTTGCGATGTGCCCGGACCAGTGCCGAGTACTTTGCGCAGTTCTTCTATTGCTGATCCTTTTTATGGATACAATGTTTATACAGAAAAAGAAGTACAACCATTTTTACCCAATGTAATAGATGTGCAGGCGGTGGCAAACTTACCTTGCGAACTGCCTTATGATGCTAGTATGGCTTTTGGGGAGCAATTGGTGCGCCATGTTTTGCCTTGTTTATTAGATGAAGATAAAGAGCAAATTATTGCCCACGCAACCATAGCCTCGCAGGGTAAGTTAATGCCCAAGTTTGCCTACTTACAAGATTTTGTAGACTAAAAAAATTACAGTGTTTCCATGCAAAGGAAGTGCTTTTTTGGACAAGCATGGTGACCAATTTTACTGCAGGGTCTGCAGGCAATTTGCGTATTTTCTACTATCTGTTGTGTTATTAAATGATTGCCATAATAAGGACTCATACCAAAGGCAGGAACGGTGTTTCCCCAAAATGAAACAATAGGTATTTTTAAAGCCGCTGCTATGTGCATTAGTCCGGTGTCATTGGTATATAATTGCAAACTTTGTGCTACCACCGAAGCAGATTGGTTGAGGTTTAATTGGCCGCATAAATTGATGCATTTTTGACCTAATGCTGCTGCAATTATTTGGCCATTTGCTTGGTCTTCTTTGCCACCCAACAGCACTACTAAATGAGGCAATTGCTGTGCTTTTTCAATGATTTTATGGTTGGGTAGGCGCTTAGTAAAATGCTGTGCACCAATGGCCCAAGTGTTATAAACTTGGTCTTTTGGCTTGAACCCATTCCAGTTTTCGATGAGGTCTTTTTGGGGGATAAAATAATCTAAACCATTGCCATCATTTTCTATACCCAAAGGTTTTAATGTACTTAAATACCTATCTACAATGTGCACATTGGGCAAATGATTTATTTTAAGCTGAACCAATAAAAATTTTTCGATATTTAATTTAGGGAAAGCATAGGCTTTTATACCAAGTGCTTTTTTAATGAAAAAGGTTCTTAAGTTGTGGTGTAAATCTATAATTAGATCAAATTTTTCTGCTCGCAAATCTATGCCCTTAATCAAAGGGTGTTTATTGAGCACATGCACTTTATCTATATATGGATTGCTTTCTAGAATGCTTACGTAAGAAGATTTGGTAAGGTAATGAATGCTACAATGCGGCATTTGTTTTTTTAAACAACGTATTACCGGTGTAGTTAAAACAATATCTCCAATAGAACTAAAACGCAGAATAAGAATCTTTTTTATCATCCTAAATAAATTATTCAAATATAGCTTTCAAATTTATTTTATTCCTTGTAAAAACTATTATAGTTCTCCCTTGCGCAGCACTAGGAGTGGTATTTTTGGGGCTAAAACCATTTGCTGTGCATTACTTCCAATCATCAAGTTATCAAACCAGCTGTGCTCACCGCTTACCATAACCAATAATTGAGTACTGGCAGATTCAATTTGATTTTTAAGATTCTCTGCTACCGATAAATGAATGGTGCCGCGCTTAATAGAGAGCTTTACATTTTTATATGGTTGCGTGGCTAAAAGAGTTTTAGCATCTATCATTAATTGCTCACTTTCTGGTCCGGCATAATCAAAATACAAAATTTCTAAAGCGGCATGAAACACCTCTGCAAAGGGGGTTAAAACACCTAATTCTTCCGTTAAATCATGTAAATCTGAGGCATATACCAAATGGTAAATAGGTTCAAACCGATAGGTTGCTGGCACTGCAATAACAGGCAAAGAGGCATTGGCTATATATTGGGAAGTATTGCTCCCTAAAAACATTTTTTTGATACCACTAGCGCCGTGGGTACCCATAATAACCATATCACATTGGTTATTTTTGGCACAAAATGAAATGCCAACATGCACTAAGTTTTGTTGATCAACGATGGGTGTTACCTTTACTAAATCTGGATTTAAATTATTTTCTATTAAGAGTTTATTGTAACTACTTAGTAATAAACCCTCTTCTTGTTTTTCGTCGAGATAATAATTTTCGTAGGGGATATCTGAGATAGGAATTACGCTTGGCATGGCGTGGTAAAGCAAAATTGAGCTGCCGGTATGTTGTGCAAATTGGAAAGCATACAAGGTGGCATTTTTTGCTTCTTGGGAATAGTCGGTTGGAACCAATATTTTTAACATAAAGCCTGCAATTAAGTTGCACTAACGAAGGTAGTTAATTTCCCTAAAAATGCTAATAAATGCCAATAAAAAACGATTCTATTTTAATTAAGTAGATTCGTTTTATTTTGTTCTTGTTCGTAAAAATCATCAACGAGCAAGTTTTTTCCATCGGCGGCGGTGGTTGCTAACTCGTCGCAACGCTCATTTAAAGGGTGTCCGGCATGACCTTTTATCCATTTAAATTGAATTTTGTGTTGTGGGTAAAGCACTAAAAACCTGCGCCATAAATCAGCATTTTTTTTGTCTTTAAAGCCAGTTTTTACCCAGTTAAAAACCCATTTTTTTTCTACTGCTTCGCAAACATATTTACTATCTGTGTAAACGGTAATATCAAGTTGGGGCAATTTCATAGATTCTATGGCCACAATTACGGCCAATAATTCCATTCTATTATTGGTTGTTAAACGGTAGCCTGCGCTCAATTCTTTTCTGTGTGGGCCGCTAATTAAAACGGCGCCATAGCCACCATTACCGGGGTTCCCTCTGGCAGATCCATCTGTGTAAATGTTTACCTTCACGTTAATTTATTCGAAATCTATTTCTCCAAGCTCAAGCGCCTTATCTAACTCAATCCAAATAAGGGTTAGCGGGTAAGTGGTATAGCACAAAACAACCCTTTTTAATTCCTTTTCCACCTCAAATTCGTGGTAGGCGGCAATGGTATAAGATTGATTACTCATTACGCAGGGAAGGCGTTTGGCATCAATGCTTTTATCGCTAAAGAATGCTTCCATTAATCCTTCTCCCGTTGCTTTGTTTATGGTTTTGCTTTCGTAGGGTTTGGTTCGGGCATAAATATCTATGGCAATAAATTCTGTTTGACCCAACTTGCAGGGTTTTATTTTTAATTTTTGACCCACTTCGATAGTTTTTTCAACCACTATTTCCTTATTGGCTTGGGCAAAAACCGCAGAAGTTGAAATGAATAAAAGCAAACTGAGCAGGTATTTCATAGATGGCTTAATTAAAATGGAGAAACAAAATCTTTGAGTAAGGGCAGTATTTGGTCTTTTTCTGAAACAATGGCATCGCTGGTTTGCCATTTTATGCCAATGGCTGGATCGTTCCATAAAAGGCCACCTTCCGAATTTTTATCATACATATTGGTGCATTTGTACAAGAATACAGTATTGTTTTCTAGGGTTTCAAAGCCATGTGCAAAGCCTGGAGGTATCCAGAACATCAATTGATTTTCTGCACTTAAATCGATGGAGAAATGTTGGCCATAGGTGGGCGAGTTTTTGCGAATATCAACCACTACATCTCTTACAGCACCTGCTACTACACGCACTAATTTGCCTTGTTCAAAAGGAGCTGCTTGAAAGTGCAATCCACGAACGGCACCCATTTGCGATAGCGATTGATTATCTTGAACAAAAGGAAGCACAATACCTGCCGCTTTCATTTTATCTTGGTTATAACTTTCAAAAAAATAACCTCTGCTATCTTTAAATATTTGAGGCTCTATAACCAATAGTCCGTCTATAGGTGTTGTGGTGATTTTCAAAGCATTTTATTTTAGGGCAATTATAAGGAATCGCCCACAAAATTGTTTACTAATATCTTTTAAGTGGATAAAGCATGTTCCTTTTTAGGAATCTATCTCTATTTTTGTGGCATGGAAAGCGAAGATAAAAAAAACAGAAAGTACCGCCTAATCATTATTTTTCAAACAGTACTCAATATATTGTTGATGATGTTATTGGGTTTTTTTACGTTTAATTATTTTAAAACTGATAAAAAATTAGCCTTTAAAGAGGTTGAATTGTTTCAATCAGATTCGGCTCGCGCAGAATTAGAAACTGTTTTAAATGAAACCGCATTAGAGCTTACCGAATACAAAGGGAAAAATGCAGAGTTAGATCAATTTTTAAAAGAGAAAAATGATTCATTGCAATTATTTGCCGAAAGAATAGAGAAGATTTTACGGAGTGGTAACCTAACCAAGCAAGAATTAGAAAAAGCGCAGGACGAATTAGATTTGTTGCGTTACTACAAACGAAAGTATATTGGGCAAATAGATTCATTAAACACTGTTATTTTTGCTTTAAATACTGAAAATAAAACCCTAAAAACGGATATAGATAAGCAGAAGCGGAAAAATGAAAACCTTAATATGGATATTTCAAGGTTAAGCAACAAAGTGGCTATAGGAGCTAAATTGAATGCTGAAAATATTTTTGTAACAGGTGTTAAATTAAGAACTAATGGCAAAGAAAAAGAAACCATTAGGGTAAGCCAATTGGAGCAACTAAAGCTTACTTTTAAATTAAATGAAAACTATGTAAGCGATCAGGGCAAAAAAGAGATTTTCCTCAAAATAGTAGGTTCAGATGGTGCTACGGTATATAATCAAGCTGCGGGTTCTGGCACTTTCCAATATCAAAATGAAGAGTCTTTGTATAGTGCTAAAAAAATGATTGAGTTTAAATCAGAGGCACAAATGGTAAGTATTTATTGGGATAAAGGAAGCCCGTTTGCTAAAGGAAATTACAAAGCAGAATTGTATTGCGAAGGTTTCAAAATTGGTGTAACCGAGTTTGAATTGAAATAAGTGTAATTAAATTTTATATTCGCACACCCAATCGAAAAAACTAAAATATAAAACATAACAACCATGAAGAAATTATTAATTGCAATGGCTTTTGCTGCTACTTTCAGTGCTTGTCATTATGGAGCAGATGAAGCTGCAAAAACACTAGAAACGAACGAGCAATACAAATCAGAAAAGGCAGAATATTCTGTTAACAGAGCCAATGTAACAGCCTCAAAAGAAGAAGCTGCTCCCGTTGCAGATACTACCACTCAAGCTCCAGCTAATTAGTGGAACATTCCCTCTCTATTGATACCAGTGTAGGGAAAGAAGAAATATACCTTCAAGTCCTGAACCAATTAAGAGCATTGGTTCAGGGCGAAGAAGATTTGATAGCCAACTTGGCCAACAGTTGCGCCCTTTTAAAAGAGGCATTTAACTGGTGGTGGGTTGGCTTTTATTTGGTTAAAAACCAAGAATTAGTTTTAGGGCCGTTTCAAGGTCCTGTAGCCTGCACCCGCATTGCTTATGGCCGCGGAGTATGCGGCAGTGCTTGGCAGCAGCAAAAAACCATTATTGTGCCAAATGTACACGATTTTCCGGGTCATATTGCCTGTTCTAGCGCCAGTTTATCTGAGATTGTGGTTCCATTTTTTGGTTCAAACCAAGAGGTAATTGGCGTATTAGATGTAGATAGCGAGCACCTCAATTATTTTGACGAGATAGATGCAAAATACTTGGAGGCCATTGTTGCTTTCTTTTAAAATTTAAGTTGCTATAATATAGCGCTTTACCTCAATACATAACTTTCTTAGGCATTAAAATTTGGATACCTAAGAGTTTTAGGTATTTTTGTGCTATGTATTCATCAGAACTTATAAAAGGCACGTTAAAAACAATCATTTTAAAATTGCTAAAGAACAATGGCAAAATGTATGGTTATGAAATTACACAACGCGTAAAGGAGTTAACAAACAACAAAATTCAGATTACAGAAGGCGCCCTGTATCCTACTCTTCACTTGCTCGAGAAAGAGGGAGAGGTAGAGGCTGAAACGGAGACTATTGGAAAGCGGGTTCGTAAATATTATACGATTACGCCCAAGGGAAAAGTTACAGTAGATTTAAAGGTAAATGAGTTTGTGGATTTTATGAACACCATGAAATTTTTGTTAGACTTTGAGTTAGATGTAGGTCATGCAGCTAAGTGACGAGCATATAGCATTTATTTTAGATGATATTAAAGCAAAAGGGATTGTTATTGAAGATCTGCAAAACAATCTACTAGATCATATTTGCTGTATTGTAGAAAATGAGATGCCAGAAGGGGAAGACTTTTATAAGTTTTATGGGTGCATTATGCCTCGATTTTTTAAAAAAGATTTAAAGGAGATTGAGGAAGAGACCAACAATTTATTAACTTTTAAAAACTATTACGCTATGAAAAGCACCGTTAAAATTTCCGGAATAATTTCCGCGTTTCTTATATTAAGTGGTTCTATATTTAAAACAATGCATTGGCCTGGAGCTGGCTTTATGATAATGCTTGGCGGCTTATTGTTTAGTTTGATTTTTGTGCCCTTGATGATTGTTTTAAAGTTTAAAGACGATGAAACTACAACTGATAAATGGGTATTTACCTTTGGTTTTGTATTGGCTATTGTAGCGGCATTGGGCATTATTTTTAAAGTATTTCACTGGCCATATGCTAATTTTGGTATGAGGTGGAGTGTAACATTGTTTTTATTTGGCTATATTCCTTTATATTATTTTACCCGCATTAGAAGGCCCGAAACCAAGTTTAATACCACCATAAATATGGTATTGATGATGGCTTGCGGGGGTATGATGTATGCCTTATTTAATTTACATCCTAGCACAGGTGTTCAGGAAAGTGTAAATGCTTCATATGATTTTATGCAACAGCATACCATCCAAGTATGCAAGGCAAATGAAGTGCTTTACGCTAAAAAAGCGTCTTATTTAACCTCCAATCGTTTTGGCCAAAGCTCTATAAATCTATACCAAAAAATAGACTCTATAAAGGCATTTTTAATTGCGTCTACAGACAAAATTCCTTTAGAAAAAGCCAAGCAAATAAGTTTAAGCGATGTGCAAGGTGTAAACGATAATGCAAGCCTTAGAAACGTATTTGAAAACAGCTCAAATGAGTTTTCGTTGCAAGCTTTAGAGCGAGAAATTTATGCCTATAATGAATTGGTAGCTGAGCTATTCCCGGGTAACCAAGAGAAATTAATTGCCATCAACCAACTACAATTTAGAAACACGATTTTATCTGTAGTATTATACCAATTATCTCAAGTTCAATGGCAGGTAGTTTCGTCGGAAAATAGTTATTTGGCAGCTTTAAGTGATTAATTAATAAGTACTTAAAATAAATTTAAAATCATTTATTTTTGGAGTTTGAATTTAGTTTCTATTTAACTTTACAACCATTCCTAAGTTTAATAATAGGTAGGCATCTTTATAATATCCAACGCTTGGGAAGTATGTTTCTCTGTTAGAAAAAGCACCGTTATAAATACCCTGAAAGAGTAAGGGGTTTTGATTTATTTTTTTTCCAAGGTTGAAACCGGTAGAAATGGCAAGGTTTTTTCCTAAATTAATCTGCCAATTAAATTCTAATTCTAAGGCGCTATATTCATCTTTTTGTGAATTAACTTCTTTTACTTCTCCCAATAATGGGTCCTTATATATTATAGTTATTGCATTTTCTCCTTGAGCATAAAGGTAATTGGCAAACAATAAAAATCTGCTTTTATCTTTCACCTTTCGTGCTAGAAGATATCCTGGTTTAACATAATAAAAGGAAGATTTGAACCGAGTATTAATTTCTATCTGATTGAATATGATATTTTTTGGATTCTCATTGAAATTATAATTCTGCCTAAAAGAGCCCTTTACTTGAAAACTTTGAAATCGTTTTCCAATATAAATATATCCAATTTCGCTCCACATTACAGGGTCTGTTCTTAGGTTTAAAAGCAGCTGGTGAGTAGTGGGTTTTGCCAATTTATCTTGTGCGCACATCGGATTATAAAAACCCAAAATTATAAATAGTATGCAAACTACTTTCATTGAATTAATAGGATAGAGTCTGTTTGAATATATTGATAATTGTATATATCGTTAGGATAACGAGGGTGACTTGATTTTACCCGCATAACTTGTCCACCTTGAATACTATCTATAACAGGGTCCTCTATTTTAGCTCCTACATCATATTCACTACATTCTCTGTCGTAATAATAAGTAAATTTTAAATTGGCAATAATTCTAAAAGAGTAGTTATTTTTATCTGTATTTACATGAATTACAGCTGGCTTTTGATGCGGAATGGATATTGGGAATTCTCTCTTATTGGGTCTGTAAGTGCCTGGCAAAATATCGTAAGTTAAACTTCTAATGGTGTCTGTGCTATCTCTTAAAAATACAATGCTTTTATATTCATATTGTAATTGTCTTACATAAGGATCGCCATAACCAGAGCACCTGCTACCGCAACCAGAAGAAATCAGAACTAATAACAATGAAACTGCAAATAATAAATATTTCATAGTAATTGAAACACATTTTTTAAAATCCTATTACAACGAACATATACATTTTTCTGATTTTTGTTGCATTTTAAATCTACATATCAATAAATTATTCATGTAAATATTTGTATGCAATGATGAATTTAATTTTTGGCAATTTTTTCTCATTTTATTTTTGCATGCCGCTAATAGCTTTATCTTTTTAAAGCTAAATACTAAACAAATTTGTAAAGGTTGCAGAAGAAATGCTGATTGCTTGGAGGAGGAAATGCAAAATGAGAGGGTAAATTTGAAATGTAAGTTTTTTCTATTTACTTTACGGCTGAATGGCGAAGAAGAACAACATAAACCTACTTATAATTGTAGCCGCGTTAGGCTATTTTGTGGATATATATGATTTGATTGTTTTTAATGTGGTTAAGAATGAAAGCTTGCAGGCACTAGGTTTTGTGGGCGAGGCATTAAAGACCAACGAAATATATTTGTTTAATTTACAGATGACGGGTATGCTTATTGGCGGCATCCTTTGGGGCATTATGGGCGATAAACGCGGAAGGGTTTCTGTTTTGTTTGGTTCTATTATGTTGTATTCTGTAGCCAATATTTGCAATGCTTTTGTAACTACTATAGATCAGTATGCCATTATCCGTTTTATTGCTGGTATTGGTTTGGCAGGAGAGTTGGGTGCTGGTATTACTTTGGTGGCAGAAAACATGCCTAAAGAAAAGCGGGGTTATGGCACCATGATTATTGTAACCTTTGGGGCTCTAGGTGCGGTTGTTGCTGGTTTGGTTGGTAAAAGTTTTGGCTGGCAAACCACTTATATTGTGGGTGGTTGTTTAGGATTAGCATTGTTGCTTATGCGCGCTGGGGCTTACGAAAGTGGCATGTATAAAAGCTTGCAAGCCCATGCACATATACAAAAAGGAAATATACTTACACTGTTTAAAAAGCCTGCTAATTTCTTAAAATACATGGCCTGTATATGCATTGGCTTGCCCATTTGGTTTGCCATTGGGGTGCTTATAAACCTTTCTAATAGGTTTGCCGAAGCCCATGGTTTTGTGGGGAAACTAGACATGGCAGATAGTATTATGTTTGCCTATTTGGGTTTATCTGTAGGCGATTTAGCCAGTGGGTTATTAAGTCAGTTACTGCGCAGTAGAAAGAAAGTGGTGTATTTATACCTGTTTTTATCTTTTGTGTTAATGTTATTCTTCTTGTATAACACCGAATTTTTGAGTGCGGCCTACTATAAATGGATGTGTTTTGGAATTGGCTTTGCTACTGGATACTGGGCCTTGTTTGTAACCATTGCTTCCGAACAATTTGGTACCAATATTCGCTCTACGGTAACCAATACAGTGCCTAATTTTGTGCGTGGTGCTGTTGTTCCTATTACCTTAAGTTTTGCCAGTTTATCTGTGGGTTACGGGGTTATAAACGCCGCTTTGTGGGTGGGTATAGCTTGCCTCGTTTTGGCCTTTATGGCCACTTGGTATATCAAAGATTCTTTTAGCAAAGACCTCAATTATTTTGAGGTAGATTAAGGGCTACAATACGCGCTTAAGTATCTAACATTAATAAACCAATTTATTTGGCTTAAAAAAGCCTTTCCATTTTTTGGCGTAAGGTGCAAAATCTTTGCCTGGCCTAGGGTGAATGTAGCCATCAAAAGTAATGAGCCAGGTATTACCTCTGATGCGTTTGCCAGTAATTGTTCCATCTGCAAGTTGGCGCGGACCAGCATCTGGGCAAAAGCAGCTGCGGTTGTAAATTACTTTGTGCTTTTCAAAATCGCCCTCTTTAATGGTAAAGCGGTTTCCTTTGGGTGGGTCTATCTCAAATTCATAGGATTCAAAATACTCATCGTCGGATACCATAGGATACTCTGCAAATTGATGCGAAAATTTAAACACCCATTTGATGCCCTTATCATAGGCAATATCAAAGTAAATGCTATCATAAATTTGCTTGCTTATGCTCGAATTATCTTGGTAAACAAAGCGTTTTATTTCAGGGTTTTGTTTAGGTTTCTCCTGGGCTTGAACAATAAACGACAACAAAATAAAGAGTATACTAAAGATGTTTTTCATGCAAACGAATGTAGGGAAAATAATAATTACGAATTACGAATTAAAAATTACGAATTAAAAATCTCTCCAACTCGTAACTCGTAATTCGTAATTCGTAATTTTTAATTCGTAATTCGTAATTTTTAATTCGTAATTCGTAATTTTAAAAAGGAAACCATAAGTTTGCCTGTTAGGCTGAATGATTGCGTTTAGGTTCGGCCAAAATTAATGGAGAAATAATTTTATGAGCATAGAATTCAAAGCAGATTGTATACATTTTAAAGGTCATGTGCCCTGCAACCCGCATAAAAAGCATGGTTACCATTGCGCAGATTGTGTGGCCTATGCGCCCATTTCGAAACGCATTTTAATCATAAAATTGGGAGCTATTGGAGATGTTATTAGAACCACACCTTTGGTTGTAAAGTATAAAAAGCTGTATCCCAATTGTAAAATTACTTGGCTTACTTGGACGCCAGATATATTGCCAGCCAAAGAAATTGATGAAATATTAAAATGGGATATGAATGCTGTTATGTATGCGCAGCAAGGAGCTTGGGATATAGCCATTAACTTGGATAAAGAAAAAGAAGCAGGTGCTTTGTTGAAAGTTTTGGATGCCAAAGAAAAATACGGATATGTGCTTAAAGACAATGAGATTCAACCAGTAAATGAGTTGGCTTTGCATAAATTTAGTACAGGTATGTTTGATGATGTAAGCAAGGCAAATACCAAAAGTTACCTGCAAGAAATTTTCGAAATTTGTGGCTTTGAACACCAAGGTGAACCTTATTTAATGGATGTTCATGATGATAAAGGTTACACTTGGAATTTACCAGAAGGAAAGAAAATTATTGGCTTAAATACGGGTTGTGGTGGCAGGTGGACAACCCGCTTATGGACCATAGAAAAATGGGTGGAATTGGTAAATTTAATTCATGCTCAAAATACAGATGCTTATGTTTTACTTTTGGGTGGAGAGGCCGAAGATGAGCGTAACAGAGAAATTAAGGATAGAACAGGGGCTGCTTACTTAGGCTATTTTAGCCTAGCAGAATTTATTAACTTAGTAAATCAGTGCGAGTTAGTGGTTACACAAGTTACGATGGGTATGCACATTACTTTGGCCTTGGGTAAAAAGATAGTGCTGATGAACAATATTTTTAATCCGCACGAATTTGATTTGTTTGGCAAGGGCGAGATTGTAATGCCCGATAAAGCTTGCAAATGTTTCTACCGTGGCTCTTGCTTAGATGGAACTTCCTGCATGGAGGATCTTCCTGCCAGCAAAATACTTACTGCTATAAACAGGCATTTGTAGTAATTTAGAATTTTTTGTCGATAGACCATGGTCGATAGTCCATAGACCATAGTCGATTTAAACTATGGACCATGGACTCTTCCTCAAAGACTTTTTGTCAGTGACACAAAATTTGGATAAACATTTGTATCTTGCTTAACTCAAACAAACATTTTTAAACATGAAAAGAAGTAATATTATCCTATTGGTAATTGGAGCAGCTTTGTTGTTATTGGTATTTAACGGTTGCGGTTCGTACAACAGCATGGTAACAAAACAAGAAGCTACCAGTTCTGGCTGGGCCCAAGTAGAAAACGTTTACCAACGCAGATCAGATTTGATTCCTAATTTGGTTAATACTGTTAAAGGTGTTGCAAATTTTGAGCAAAAAACCCTTACAGATGTTATTAGTGCGCGCGCAAGTGCTACACAAATGAAAGTAGATGCCAGCAAATTAAACCCAGAACAACTGCAAAAATTCCAAGCCTCACAAGGTGAGTTAAGTCAGGCTTTGGGTAGGTTAATGGTTGTTGCAGAGCAATACCCGCAATTGAAAGCTACTCAAAATTTCCTTGAGCTACAATCGCAATTAGAAGGCACAGAAAATAGAATTGCAGTTGAGCGTGGTAGGTTTAATGATATCGTTAAAGACTACAATTCTTACATACGTAAATTCCCACAAGTTTTGTTTGCGGGCATGTTTGGCTTCGATAAGAAAGGTTATTTTGAAGCCGAAAAAGGTGCTGAGAAGGCTCCTGAAGTGAGCTTTGAATAAAAATTGTAATGACAGAAAAGGTTGCTTGACGGCAACCTTTTCTTTTAAAAGTTAAGCGATGGCAAAAGCAAATTTTTCAGATAAAGACCAAGCCCAAATTGTGGCTGCAATTCAGTTAGCCGAGAAGGAAACTTCGGGCGAAATTAGGGTGCATATAGAATCTAAACTTGCTACCGATCCTGTTGAAAGGGCCAAAGCTGTTTTCTTTGAATTGGGAATGCACCAAACAGTACAAAAAAATGCGGTGCTTATTTATTTGGCATACAACGACCACAAATTGGCCATAATTGGCGATTCGGGCATTCATGAAAAAGTGGGTGATAACTTTTGGCAAGCAGAAAAAGACTTGCTGATTACTCATTTTAAAAAGAATGAATATGCCCTTGGTTTATCCATAGCCATTGAGCAAGTGGGCGAGAAATTGAAAGCACATTTTCCTTTTCAAAAAGACGACAAGAACGAATTAAGTGATACCATTTCTTTTGGAGGACAGCATGACTAAAAAAATTATTTCCTTTCTGCTATTCTTTTGGGTGAGTTTGGCGCTTATTGCCAAAGAAATTCCGGCCAAGCCCAATCCTCCAAGTTTGGTAAACGATTATGTAAACATTCTTAGTGCACCTCAAAATGCTGCCCTTGAGGCTAAACTTAAGGCATACAGTGATAGCACCTCCACACAAATTGCTGTGGTTATAGAACAAAGTTTGGAAGGCGACGATGATTTTGATTATAGTCAGCGTTTAGCAGAATCTTGGCAAATAGGGATGGCTGGTAAAAACAATGGCTTACTTATTTATATTGCCATTGGCGATAGGAAAATTAGAATTCAAAACGGTTATGGATTAGAAGGCAGCATTACCGATGCTTTTTCTAGAAGAATTATAGAAGAAATTATAAAGCCAAACTTTAAGCAGCAAGCTTATTACGAAGGACTAGAGCAAGCAACCACGCTTATTATGAAGAAGGCTTCGGGTGAGTTTGTAAATGAAGATTTTGGTAAAAAGAAAAAGAATAAAGGAGGCTCACTTAGTACCATTATAGTAATTATTGTTATCGTTTTAATCTTTATCTTTTCGGGTAAAGGCGGCGGTAGAGGGGGCAGAGGCATTTTTATGGGTCCTACGCCATTTATGGGGACCTTTGGCAGTGGCGGATATAGCGGTGGAGGTGGCGGCGGCAGTAGTTTTGGCGGATTTGGCGGTGGTAGTTTTGGTGGTGGTGGCGCCGGCGGAAGCTGGTAGATTGCTATTCTAGTCTTAACTTATTTCTTTAACGTATGGTAAGCCCTCAAAAATTCATTTGGGTTTAAACCGTATTGTTTTACGCGGCGGTGTTTGCCCAAATACAAGTATTGCGGCAAACTGTTTACGCCTAATTTATTGCTTAATTCTTTGGTGCCAAATACTAGGTTATAATTGGGTAATGCCTCGCTATTAAAAATGCGCAACTCGTAGCTTTTGCCCACGTATAAAACACAAATAACCTTTAATTTATCGGGGTTTAACTGGGCAATTTGGCGCAATAACATCGTGTCGGAAACAAAGTTTTTAGAACTTTTATTGCCAAAATATAGATAAACCTCTTTGCGCTTAAATTTGCTTATTTTAAATGAATTTCCCTTAACAGGGCTTAGCTTTACTTTGGGTACTTTTTTGCCTATGGCTATGCGGTTAAAGTTTACCTCCTCTTTACTTTCTTGAATATGAATAAATTTACCAGCAGGATCTGCCAAGATAATCTTGTAAAGCTTATCATTTTTTTCGAAATAGGTATTTTGTCCATCTTTAGCAAAAGTTACATAGTGGAGCGGGTTGGTGGCATCTAAGATAGAATCTGTAGGGTTTACAAAAAGCACTTTATCTATGGCTGCATCATTGTATAAGCCATTAGCATTGGCATCCAATAAAGCTATTTTAAAACGCTCTTTCCCTAACATTACCATTCCTTCGCGGGCAATGTATCTTTGCTCGCGGTAGCAAAACTCATTGGCTATAGATATTCTGTCTTTGTAGGTCATGGCATAATATTCATCCATGTATTTCCTAAACTCATATTTTTGGCCATATGGCCGCGTTCTCGATAATAAGATTTTGATTCTTCCATCCTTATTTTGGGCATTCATAAGCTCCACTTCCAAAGGTTTTTCGTCAAAATAGGGTAGACGGTAACTGCTATCGTCGCTAAAATCAAAGTTTTGGTTATGGTCTATATACAAAGTTGGATTCCTTTGGTAAGGGTCGCCCACCAAAACGCTCACATAGCCTGGGTTATAGTTATTTTTACTACCGCTAAAAAATAAATTTCCGTAAGCAAATTCTTTGTGTTTGCCCGTTTTTTTTATCCTAATAATTTGAACAGGTCGCGTTCCCTCAAAGTCCATAGAAAGTATGGTATCGCCTTTTACTTTAAATAGGGCAAGGGTAAGTTGGTATTTATCGAACCGATCGTCTTTGGCATATTGAGCAAGCGGCACCTCAATGGTGTTGTTATTTTGGGCTGAACCCGCCAATGCAAACAAAAAAAAGGCAGGTAAAAAGAAATAGTTCTTCATACCTGCCGAAAATACAAATATTTTGTGTTTTACAGATTTATTTTCTTAGTGTGAGCCCAAATACTTGGCTACACCTTCTGCGGTTGCGTTCATACCATCTTTACCTTTTTCCCAATTAGCAGGACAAACTTCTCCTTTTTCTTCGAAGAACTGTAAGGCATCTATAATTCTAATGGCTTCATCTATGCTTCTACCTAAAGGCATATCGTTTACCACCTGGTGACGAACAACACCTTCTTTGTCTATCAAGAAAAGACCACGGTAAGCCACGGCGCTTTCGCCATTATCACCAATCCACTCTAATTGCTCTTCATCGTTGTAGGTATATTTTCCGGCCAATACGCCGTAGTTGGTAGCGATAGTTTTATTTATATCGGCTACCAATGGGTAGGCAACACCTTGAATTCCGCCGTTGTCTTTGGGTGTATTTAACCAAGCCCAATGAGAGAACTTGCTATCTATAGAACAACCTACAACTTGTACATTTCTGTCTTCAAAATCTTTAATTCTTTCTTGGAAAGCAATAAGTTCTGTAGGACAAACAAATGTAAAATCTAATGGGTAAAAGAAGAACAATACATGCTTCTTGCCCTGGTAATCGCTTAATGAGAAATTTTCTTCAAATTCTCCACCGTTTACTACGGCATCTGCGCTAAAATGAGGCGCTTTTTTTCCTACTAACATGGTCATAATTTATTTATTTTGTTTTAATTTTTTGGCTTTTGCCTGGTATACTTTTGAAAGTAATAATCTACTACTACATTCTATGCTCGATACTACTGATTTTATTGTGAGTAATAAGGTACGAAAGTAAATCTAGCAGCTTTTAAATGCAAATTTTTATTTACCTTGGATGCCTTTAATAGATAAAATAACATACCATGGCTGTTTCGTCAACTGTATGTGTTTTGGTTCAAACCCGATATGTTTTTGAAATAGAATCGCTGCTGGCTTTAGGGGCAGATTAAGTTATTCCCGAAAAATTTGAAACATCCATTGAAATATTCTCCCGGGTATTAAACAATTACCTTAATCCTGTTGATGAAATTGAGCATATTAGCAATTTACATATAAAATACTGCTATCACCAAAGCTCAAAAATCGGTAGTTATTATCTAATGCATGTTGGTAAACAGCTTTCCAATTATCTCCAATAAGCGCAGCAACCAGAAGCAATAAAGTACTTTGCGGTTGGTGGAAATTGGTTATAATAGCCTTGGGCGTTCTTAGCTTGTAGCCCGGCGCAATCAATAATTGGGTTGAACCAAATAAAATCTTCTGCGGCTGCTTTTCTAAATATTTTATTAGCGCCAGAAAAGCATCTTCGCAAGAGATATCTTGTTTTAATTCGTAGGGTTCCCACTGGTTTAGTTTAAAATGGTAGGCATCTTCACAATCCAAAATGATTTTCACACCGTACCAATATAAACTCTCTAAACTTCTGAGCGAGGTAGTGCCAACCGGAACAATATCTTTCTTTTGTACCAAAGCTTCATGCAATGCAATGAGCGCAACTAAATCCATTTCTATATGCTCACGGTGCATTTCATGGTCTGCCATTTGAGCCGCTTTAACAGGTAAAAACGTGCCCGCACCTACATGCAAAGTAAGCTCTGTGCCTCCAATGGCATTTTGCTGCAAAGCATCAAACGTGCGCTGTGTAAAATGCAATCCTGCCGTAGGCGCAGCTACCGAACCATCTGTTTTAGCATAGGTTGTTTGGTATTGCGTTTCGTCTTTTTTTTCTGCCTCTCGGTTCAAATAAGGAGGTATGGGCAGTTTTCCGCTTGCGCTTAATATGTCGCCAAAAAAAATAGCATCTTGGTTCCAAGTAAACCTAATGTGAGCAAATTGTCCCTCTAGCGATAGCAATGTTGCGCAAAGTTCAAAGGTTAATCCGTTTACTTCAACTGGCTGAACCAATACGCCCGATTTCCAGCGCTTGGCATTGCCCAGCATACATTTCCACTCGCTTACACCCCCTTTGCCAAAAGCTAATGGGTAGTTTCCATCCTTGGGTTCAAGACAGAATAGCTCTATTTTGGCCCCGGTTTCTTTATTAAAATTTAAACGCGCATGAACCACTTTGGTGTTATTAAAAACCAAGTGCGTGTTTTTAGATAGCAAGTTTGGGAGTTCGGCAAAAATATGATCGCTTATTTCCCCGTTTTTAAAATGAAGCAACTTGCTTTCGTCTCTGTTTTCGAGCGGGTACTTAGCTATCTTTTCTGCAGAAAGGTTATAGGTGAAATCAAGGATGGATATAGATTTTGGGTGCATAAAAACTATTCAGAATAATTAATTGCCTTTAAAATCAGGTCTTCTTTTTTCAACAAAAGCACTCATGCCTTCTTTTTGGTCGTTGCTAGCAAAAGTCATGTAGAAGTTTTTACGCTCAAAAAACAGTCCTTCTTGCAGTCCAGATTCAAAAGCTTTGTTTACACTTTCCTTGGCCAATCTAATGGCAATTGGACTCATTAATGCAATTTCTTTAGCTAGTTTTACGGCTTCATCTAAATACAGTTCTTCTGGAACTACACGGTTTACCAAACCCATATTTTTGGCTTCTTCTGCGCCAATAAACTTGCCGGTAAGTACCATTTCCATGGCATTTACTTTGCCCACAGCGCGGGTTAATCGTTGGGTGCCACCGGCGCCGGGCATAATACCTATTTTTATTTCGGGCTGACCAAATTTAGCGGTTTCAGAGGCAATAATCATGTCGCAGGTCATGGCTAACTCGCAACCACCACCCAAAGCAAATCCCGAAACGGCTGCAATTATTGGTTTTTTGGTTTTTCTAATTTGGTCCCAAGTTTCAAATTGGTCTATTTTCAATAAATCTATTGGGCCTTTACTTTCCATTTGTTTGATATCGGCACCAGCTGCAAAGGCTTGTTGGTTGCCAGTAATAATGATGCATCTCACTTCATCTTGTTCATCGAGCTGAGCCAAAGCTTTCTTTAACTCGAGCATTAATTGGAGGTTTAGCGCATTAAGTTCTTTGGGTCTGTTTAATTGAACAAGGGCAATATGAGGTGCGTAAGCAGCTTGCACAAGGATAAATTCAAATTCCATGGTTAGTTTAATTTTAAGCAAAGCAAATTAATTTTAGCTCAACTGCCAAGTTCTCAAAATAATTAACCATATTGCAGCCCCGTTTCTAGGGTAGGCTTATAGATATTTTATTGAAAATAAAGCGTTTAATAATTCTCTGGTGTTTTTAAAATTGTACTATTTTAAAAATACTTGGAAAACTTTTTTAAAACTATTGTTTTTTATTAAAAAAGCCTCATATTTGCAGTCCTTTTTGAAGAAAATATTGTCATGAGAGTATGTGATTTAACCGGTAAGCGCCCAATGGTGGGTAATAATGTGTCTCACTCAAACCGTAAGACTAAACGTCGCTTTTACCCAAATTTGCAGGAGAAGAAGTTCTTCATACCTGAAGAAGACCGCTGGATAACCTTGAAGGTTTCAACCAAAGCGATCAAAACCATTAATAAGAGAGGCATCACTGCCGTTTTAAACGAATATATCCGTAACGGTAAAATTTAAGGAGAAATAAGTAATGGCAAGAAAAGGCAATAGAGTACAGGTAATATTAGAGTGTACTGAACATAAAACTTCAGGTTTGGCAGGTACTTCCAGATACATCACTACCAAAAATCGCAAGAATACAACGGAACGTATTGAATTAAAAAAATACAATCCTATCATGAAGCGCGTAACTGTTCACAAAGAAATTAAATAATTAAGTCATGGCTAAGAAAGTAGTTGCAACATTAAAAACCGCTGGAGCAGGTAAAGATTTTGCTAAGGCATACAGAGCTGTTAAAACAGCCAAAGGTTCTTATTCGTTTAAATCAGAGATTATTCCAAACGATGAAGTGAAAACTCACTTCAAGAAATAATATTTTGAATTTACACATTCAATTAAGCATTCTGTTCTTGCAGAGTGCTTTTTTTGTTTAATACTAACAGTAAAATCATGGGTATTTTTAATTTTTTTAGCAAAGAAAAAAAAGACAAGCTCGACCAAGGTTTAGAAAAAACTAAAAGTAGTTTGTTTGATAAATTAAGTAAAGCTATAGTTGGCAAAAGCACTGTAAACGATGCCTTCTTGGATGATTTGGAAGAAATTTTAGTAAGCAGTGATGTGGGAATTGAAACTACGCTAAAAATAATAGAACGCCTGCAAAAGCGTGTAGCCATTGATAAATATATAAATATTTCTGATCTTAACACACTACTCAAAGAAGAGGTTAGTAAGTTGTTGGAGGAAAATAAATCGGATATTCCCATTGATTTTAATGATTTAAAAGGGGTAAAACCTTATGTTGTAATGGTTGTTGGCGTAAATGGTGTGGGTAAAACAACTACCATAGGCAAAATGGCCAACCAATATAAAAAGGCTGGCAAAAAAGTGGTTCTTGGAGCTGCTGATACTTTTAGAGCCGCCGCTGTTGAGCAGCTTAAAATTTGGGGAACCCGTAATGATGTGCCTGTTATTTCACATGGCATGAATACAGACCCTGCCTCGGTGGCGTTTGATACCGTTCAGAAAGCAATAGAAATGGATGCTGATGTGGTAATTATTGACACTGCGGGTAGGCTCCATAATAAAATTGGTTTAATGGATGAGCTTAGTAAAATAAGAAGAGTGATGCAAAAAGTAATTCCAACCGCACCCAATGAGGTGCTTCTGGTCTTAGATGCCAGCACCGGCCAAAATGCTTTTGAGCAAGCTAAGCATTTTACAGCAGCAACAGAGGTAAATGCCCTTGCCCTTACCAAGTTGGATGGAACCGCTAAGGGAGGCGTGGTAATTGGTGTGGCCGATCAGTTTAAAATTCCAGTGAAGTATATTGGTGTAGGCGAAGGCATAGATGATTTGCAGTTATTTGACAAACAAGAATTTGTAGATTCTTTATTTAAAAGTGAATAGTATTGAAAACTAAAACATTAAGAAAAGATAAGGTAAATATTATAACCTTAGGCTGTTCAAAAAATATTGTAGACAGCGAGGAGTTATATAGCCAGTTAAAGGCTAATAATTTTGTGGTAGAGCATGAGTCGGATCAAGATGATGCCAATATTGTTATTATAAACACCTGTGGTTTTATTGATAATGCCAAAGAGGAAAGTATTAATACCATAGTGCGCTGGGCCGAGGCAAAACAGGCAGGTGAAATTGAAAAATTATACGTTACGGGCTGTCTCTCGCAGCGCTATATGCCCGATTTGCAGAAAGAAATTCCGGAAGTAGACCAGTATTTTGGCACTACGCATTTGCCACAATTACTACAAACCCTTGGGGCAGATTACATGCATGAGCTTATAGGTGAGCGTTTAACTACCACGCCTGCTCATTATGCTTATCTTAAAATTTCGGAAGGTTGCGATAGGCCTTGCTCTTTCTGCGCTATTCCTATTATGCGTGGTAAACATGTTTCGAAATCTTTTGAACAAATTGAAGCAGAAGTAAAAGGTTTAGTAAAAAACGGCACAAAGGAAATTTTACTCATTGCACAAGACAGTACTTTTTATGGCCTCGATTTATATGGAGAGCGTAAATTGGCAGAATTATTAAGGCGAATTTCAGACATTCCGGGTGTAGAATGGATACGTTTACACTATGCTTACCCATCTCAATTCCCATTAGATGCGCTAGAAGTAATGGCTGAACGCGATAATATTTGCAAATACATTGATATTCCGTTGCAACATGTGAGCGATAGCATGCTCAAAATTATGCGTAGAGGTATTACCAGCCAACGTACCGAAGAATTGGTTCAAACCATTAGAGAAAAAGTGCCAGGTATTGCCATACGTACTACTTTAATTGCCGGCCACCCTGGCGAAACCGAGCAGGATTTTAAGGATTTATGCGATTTTGTATTGCGCAATAAATTTGATCGCTTAGGTATTTTCACCTACTCTCATGAGGAAGGAACCCATGCTGGTACCTTAGACGATGATGTGCCACAAGAAGTTAAGGAAGAACGTGCAGCCATTGTAATGGAATTGCAGCAAGAAATTAGCACGCAAATAAATAAAACGCGCATTGGCAAAACACTCAAAGTTTTGTTTGATAGAAAAGAAGGGGGCTATTACATTGGCCGAACCGAATTTGATAGTCCGGAAGTAGACAATGAGGTTTTGGTTTCTGCCAAAGATAATTATGTGCGCATAGGTGATTTTGCCAATGTGCTAATTGAATCTTCAGAAGATTTTGATTTGTATGGGAAGATTGTAAAATAGAATGGAAATTGTTGACCAGATAGTTCTTGAGAATTCATCTTTTGTGCCTCTAATTGTAAAAGATTATTTGCAAAAGGATACCTATTTAAAAGATTTTGTAAGTCAATGGCACGAAACAAATGGGCTTGAAAAGGCCATTCAAAATAAGGTTTTTGATAGCTCTAAAAGGCAGCTACTCGTGCAACATCTGCGCACGCAATACCAAACAGCGGGCATAACTTTGGCCGAAAACAGTTTGGTTCAAACCAACCTAAACGCCTTGCTGGGTTTACAAACTTTTACCATAACTACCGGGCACCAACTGAGTTTATTTGGCGGCACTTTATTTATGAGTTATAAAATTTTAAGTGCCATTAAACTGGCTTTAGAATTGAATAATCGGTTTCCACAAAACCAATTTGTGCCTGTTTTGTGGCTAGCTTCGGAGGATCATGATTTTGATGAGATTAAAACGAGCCACCTTTTTGGGAAAAATATTACTTGGACAAAAGATAGTGAATCAATGGCTACAGGTAAAATATCTTTGCAAGATATTGCCGAAACAGTAGACGCCATTGGACAATTGTTGGGTGATAAAGAGCAGGCTAGTTTTTGGTTCAACCAGATACGAGAGGCATATTTACGAGAGGGTAATTTGGGCGAAGCCACTTTGCGTTTTTACCACCAATTATTTGAGGCTTTTGGTTTGCTTATTCTTGACCCTAATGCAAAAGAGTTAAAGAAAGCATTGATTCCGGTGATGAAAGCAGATTTGCTTAGGCAAGAAACTTTTGCTGTGCAGCAGGTTTCGGATAAGGTTTTGGAAACCCGCTATAAATTGCAGATAAATGCCAGGCCCTGCAATTTTTTTTATATAGATGAGCGCTCGGTGCGCAAAATGATTAAGAAAAATGATGCGGGTGGTTTTTCTTGGGGCGATACGGATAAACATTGGTCGGCCCAAGAAATGGAGGATATGATTAACCAATACCCCGAGCGATTTAGCCCAAATGTAAATGTGAGGCCTGTTTATCAGGAGATGATTTTGCCTAACTTAGCTTATTTTGGTGGTCCGGCAGAGGTAGCTTATTGGTTGCAATTAAAGTCCGTTTTTGATCATTTTCAAGTAACTTTTCCCCTAGTAGGATTGCGGTATATGAATGTAATAGTGCCACAAAATTTGCAGGATAAAGTGGTGAAACTGGGTTTAACTTTAGCTGATTTGCTGCTTTCGGAAAGTGCTTTAACTGAAAAATACCTAAAGCAAGTGCAGGGGATTTCTATTTCAGAAAAATTTGAGTCTATTTTAAATAGTATGCAAGATTTGGTAGATAATGCCAAGCAATTGGATGTAAATTTAGGCAAAGAGATGCTTGAATTTAAACTGCAGAGTAAAGAATTTTTTAAGGGAAAATCGGGTGCATTTAAAAAAGCTGCAGCATTGCAAGAAGAAGCGCAATTAGAGAAGTTATTAAAATTGCGTGCTAGGTTGTTTCCAAGCGGAATTCTTCAAGAGCGCATAGAAACTTTAATGCAGCAAGAAGCATCATTAAACAAAGCTATTTTAGAAAGCCTGCTGCAACAAGTGCAGGTGTTTTCTGGCAAAATGGATATTACTTTAAGTTAATTTTTCTTGGTGGAGCAGTTGGTTTACCAAATGCCAAATAACAATGCCAGAAGAAACCGACACATTGAGAGAATGTTTGGTGCCAAATTGCGGAATTTCTATACAGCCATCCGCTAAATCTATAAGCTCTTGTTGCACCCCAGCTACCTCGTTTCCAAGAATTAAAGCAATAGGTAAATTGTTTGTAATATCAAATGATTCTAAACTTAGGCTTTTACTAGCTTGTTCAACCGCGTATATTTTTATGCCTTGTTTTTTTAAGTTTTGAACCAAGGAAATTGCATTTTCTTGGTATTCCCAATCAACAGTTTCGGTGGCTCCAAGAGCAGTCTTTAATATTTCTTTGTTGGGTGGAATGGCGGATTGGCCTGTAATAAAAATTTTTTTTAATTTAAAAGCATCCGAAGTTCGAAATATTGAACCAATGTTATTACCGCTTCGAAGTTGGTCTAAAATAATGTAGATATCGAATTTATCGGTTAGCTTAAAGTTTTCGGCATTTAAACGATTTAACTGGGCATTGGTAGTCTTTAAAAAACTCATGGTAGATTGGAAAGTTTAGGTGGTTTAGCCTGGCAAGTAACAAATTCTTGATGCTATAATAAGAAAATTTTTTACCAAATTAAACAAAAATTATCGAAAATGAGTTATTGTTATTTCAAGCAAAATAGCCTTAAAGTTTTTTTATATCCTATTAAAACTTGGGTTTAATTTTAACTTATTTGCGCTATACAGAGTAGTAAGTGCGGCTTAGTTATCCAGGCATCTTTGTTCTTTGTGAGGGCTAAATTGTATGGATTTTACACTGGTGCTGTTAGGTATTCTCTTAATACAAGGTGGCCTTAAAAGAAGTTTAACTAGACTCTTGGCTGTATATATACAATACACAGTAGCTTGTAGATAACTGAACTATAGAAATTATATAGTTCTCGTACAATGGATTATCTTAGCAGATATTTTACGGCAAAGAATTCATTGTATGAGGACTATTTTTTTTGTGAGTGTTTTTGTTTTGGTAGCAAGTGTATCATTTGCACAAAAGTTGCCTAAGGCCCCAGAAAAGGGTGGGGCAGGTAAGCTTGCCAAGCCTGATGTTTCTGTATTAGACGAGACATCTGCTGCAGCGCTAAAGGCGAAGAAGGAAAAAGCCTCTGATACCATGAATATTATTCCGCCTGCTTTGTATAGCCGTTTTTCCATTGGCGGCAATTTTGGAATAGCCATAGGCGCTTCAGATATACCCGCAGATGCTATCTCTCCTGGCTTTGGTGCCTACGCAAAAGTTTCGTTAAACCACATAATGGGCATTAGGCTGCAATACCTTCAGGGTAAAATATCGGGAGCTAATACGCGCTCAAATGCAAGAGAAAATGTTTACTTTTCGAGTAATATTAACAACCTTTCTTTACAAGCTATTTTTAATTTAGGTACTATAGATTATCGTCAGAGTTTTCCGAGAAACAACTTTTACTTTGGTGTTGGATTAAGCAGGTTAACTTATAATTCTTCTAAAGATACTTTTAATGCAATAACCAATAATAGAGATAACGTTGCTAGTTTATCTAATACCAGTTTATCGGTTCCATTGTTGTTTGGATTTAAAAGAAAAGTAAGTAAGAATATAGATATTGGGTTTGAGTTTGATTATTTTATTGGCTCAAATGATGATATTGATGTTTCCAATATTGTGAGCACTTTGCCCGATGGGAATGGTTATTTTATGGTGAATGTTTCCTATAATTTAACGTCTAAAAACAAACCTAATCATCTAGATTGGAGCAATCCAATTGATAAAATTTACCGCGATCTTAAGGATGCCAAAGACCAAGCAGAGGCCATGAAGGTAGACACAGATAAAGACGGTATTCCAGATTATTTAGACCAAGAACCCAATACACCAGAGGGATACAAGGTTAACAATAAAGGGGTAACTTTAGATAGTGATGAAGATGGTATACCAGATTCTATAGATCCAGATCCTTATGGTTTTAGTAAGTCGTTAGGTTTGTATTTTCCTGATGCCAATGATGGAAAAGAGGGTGAAGGGAATATTTACCGTTTAAATGATTCTATTCCAAAAACTGATTTTGTAACCATTTCTAAAAGTGGTTTTGGTTTGCCAACTATTGTTTTTCCTCCAAACCATTTTACGGTTCATGTAGAACAATACAGCTTATTGCAACAAATAGCCAGAATTTTAATGGTAGACACTTCTGCATCACTTGTTATTATTGGTCATTCTGATAATGATAATCCTAATTTAACTCAACTAACCCTGGCAGAGCGCAGAGCACTAGAAGTGAAAAGAAGATTGTATAAGGTGTTTGAAATTGAAGAACACAGGATGTTAGTTTTCTCTCACAAAGATGCTTATGTAACAAAATACAAAATGAGCACAGAAGGTTTAGATAGAAAAGTAGAATTTAGAATTATTCGTCCAATACAAAAACGTCAACCGCGTATTGATAAAGAACAATTGAAATAAGCTATTTATTATTCTTTTTCATTTCCCAAGGCAGTGGTCCAATGCGGTACATGTAACGCGCTATAATTTGTTGTTTTTTCTTAATGTACCTAGAAGGTTTATTGGCTGTCCATCTTCGTGGATTAGGATAACATGCGGCTATAGCTGCTGCTTCTTGGGCTGTTAGTTTGTTGGCTGATTTATTAAAATAAAATAAAGCCGCTGCTTCTGCCCCGTAAACTCCTTTCCCCATCTCAATAATATTAAGGTAAACCTCCAAAATTCGCTTCTTGGTCCACAATAATTCTATAGCGATGGTAATGTATACTTCAAGGCCTTTTCTAATCCAGCTTCTATTGGGGGTAAAGAATAAATTCTTGGCAGTTTGCTGACTAATAGTACTAGCGCCTCGAGGTTTTTTACCTTTATCAAAACTTTTTTTTACTGAATCGATAATTTGTTCGAAATCAAATCCATAATGGTTGAAGAATTTAGGATCTTCAGAGGTAACACTGGCCAAGCAGATATTTTTACCCAAACTTTCTATGCTTTCCCAGTCCTTTTTTAAGCGTATTGGATCTTCGCCGAAGGTCTGCTCAAACAAGCGTTTAACAGGCAAAGGGGTTATGGGCACTGGCACAACCCTGTATATAATTATCATAAATAAACTTATTTGAAATGCAAGTATGCAAATCTTCCATAAGAATATTTTGAGTTGTTCTAATTTTTTTCCAATCGCTTTAGCTGTTTTTCCCATGATAATGTTTACAATTTTAAGCAAGTATTTTAGATAATCCTTCATTTTTTTAAAGCTTTTACTGATAAATTTATTTTGCTAATAGTTCAATTTATCTTCATAAAATGGGAACTAAACCCCTTTTCTTTTGTTAATTTGAAGATTAATTCCTTCGCACCTCATGCAATCTTTTAAAATAAAAATGTTTTTGAGCCTTAGCCTTTTTGTTATACTGCTGGATCTCTATTTATGGCAAGCCATTAAAGTGCTAATTAAAAAACATCCTATATGGTATCAAAAAACCATAAAATGGGTTTATTGGTCTCTCCCTGTATTGATAGTTACGGCCTTTTTTCTGCTTCAATTTAACAGCGCTTTGGCCTCAAATCGTTTGGTTCGAACCTATTTAATGGGATTCTTTTTTGTTATTTATGGGTCTAAGCTAATAGCTTTCTTATTTATCGTTGTAGATGATATTAAGCGCTTATTTATTTGGTTTTGGCATGGAATTGAGCGTAAAGTTTTACAGCAAAAGAAGCAAGCTGAGGAAGAAGAAATGGAGGAATCTCTTGTGTCTAATGAAAAGAAGATTACCCGTTCTCAGTTTATTGCGCGTGCAGGTTTGGTAGCAGGTGCCGTACCTTTTGTAATGCTCTCCCGCGGATTGTATTCTGGTGCTTATAATTACCAAGTTCGCAGGGTGAACCTAGTTTTACCCAATTTGCCTGAAGCTTTTGATGGCCTTAAAGTATTACAGATTTCGGATGTGCATACGGGTAGTTTCTTTGATAAAGATGCCGTTTATAAAGGCATCCAATTAATAAAAGAACAGAAGGCACATGTAGCGGTATTTACAGGTGATTTTGTAAATAATAAAACAGATGAGGCTTATGAATGGGCTGATATGTTTAGCGAAATTAAAGCGCCTATGGGCGTGTATTCTATTTTAGGTAATCACGATTATGGCGATTATGTAACCGATTGGAAAAGTGCAGAAGAAAAGGCCAAAAATTTAACAAATTTATATGATGTGCACAAAAATATGGGCTGGAACTTATTGCGCAATGAGCATGTTTTACTTGAAAAAGAAAACAAGAGAATTGGTTTATTGGGCGTAGAAAATTGGGGTGATCGGGGCCGTTTTCAGCGCTTCGGAGATATTGATAAAGCTAAAGTGGGCATGCCCAATGTGCCAGTAAAAATATTGCTTTCGCATGATCCTAGCCATTTTGATACGATTGTTTCTAAACAACATCCAGATATCGATTTAACGCTTTCTGGACATACGCATGGTTTTCAATTTGGGGTTGAATTTGGACATTTTAAATGGAGTCCTTCTCAATACATATACCCACATTGGGCCGACTTATATAAAATAGAAAAACAAATGCTTTATGTAAACCGGGGATTTGGGTTTCTTGGGTACCCGGGTAGGGTTGGTATTTTACCCGAAATAACCGTGTTTACGCTTAATAGAATGGCCTAGCTTAAATATTTTCCGGAGATGGGAACACGCCTGCCCGGACCAAATGCTTTTTTTGATAAGCGAAGTACGGGAGGAGCTTGCCAACGCTTCCATTCGTTCATATTTACCATACGCAAAATACGCTGCACCAAGGCGGGTTCAAAACCCGCTTGTATAATTTGAGCAGGACCATTTTCTTCTTCAATATAGTGGTGCAAAATGGCGTCTAGCACTTCATAAGGTGGAAGGCTATCGCTGTCTTTTTGATCGGGACGTAATTCTGCGGATGGGGCTTTGGTTAAAATTTGGGTGGGGATAATTTCTGATGTGCGGTTTATGTATTCGCAAAGCTCGTAGATTTCTGTTTTGTATAAATCGCCAATAACAGATAAGCCACCACACATATCACCGTAAAGCGTTCCATATCCCACAGCAAGCTCACTTTTGTTGCTGGTGTTAAGTAAAATATGTCCAAATTTATTGGCTAAGCCCATCAAGAGCACACCGCGTGTTCTGCTTTGCAAATTTTCTTCTGCTAAGCCAAACGGACTATCTTTGTATAGGGGGTTTAGTGTTTCTAAAAAAGATTGGAAAGTATCTTCAATGGGCAATACATCATGTTTTATGCCTAAATTTTGAACCAATTTTAAACTGTCGGAAATAGAATGATCAGAACTATATTGACTTGGCATTAAAATAGCCCAAACATGCTGGCTACCTAGTGCTTTAACGGCCAAATAACTTACCAAAGCAGAATCTACTCCGCCAGATAAACCTAAAATGGCTTGTTTAAAACCTAATTTTTCAAAGTATTGTTTAATGCCTAATACCAGTGCATTTTCAATATCTTGGTATTTGTTTCTAGGCGCTTCTTGGTTTTGGTTCGAACCAAATATTTGAAGTAATTGGGCTGATTTTTGTATTTCAAAGCTTTGCGAATCTTCAGAAAAATAAGCTAATTCCTTTATGATATTTCCACTTGCATCTGTTGCACATGAACCACCATCGAAGATTAAATGCGTTTGTGCCCCAACGTGGTTTACGTAAAATATTGGTAATTTATAGAAGGAGGCATTGCTTTTTAAAACACTTTGCCTCGCTGTAATTTGTGTTTTTGAATAAGGTGAAGCTGCAATATTTATTATAAAATCGGGGGCTTTTTTAATAAGTTCATCCATCGGACTAACAGGATACATTGGGT
This sequence comes from Chitinophaga pinensis, assembly GCA_945860865.1. Lineage (GTDB taxonomy): Bacteria > Bacteroidota > Bacteroidia > UKL13-3 > UKL13-3 > B1. The sequence goes on from CAMARW010000001.1 coordinate 803,929, forward strand.
TTTCCACTATATTCCATAGGTCTTCACAAATTGTTAAGGCAATTTTGAAACCCTTAAAGTTAATAATTTCAAAATTTCTATTGGGTTCAAAATACCTGTATTCATCAAAAATATCATAGTTAGGCAGCAGCGTTTTATCTGTTATGTGCGCTACTTTTCCATCTGCTAAAAAGTAAGCTGAATTAAAAAGTAGCTTTCCTTTGCTAATTGTATTCTTGCGAGGTGAACCAACAACAGCTGCTATGCCAACACAATTTTCTGCTATTTGGAGTATGCTCTCTGTAGCTTGATGAATGAAATCATCGAAGGCTAGAAAATCTCGCGGTGGATAGCCACAAGTAGCTAGCTCTGAAAATATAATTAGTTCTGAGCCATTATCTTTTGCAGCTTTAATGGCCGCTATTATTTTGGCTGTATTATCGGCAAAATTGCCTGTATGAAAACTTAATTGAGAAAGGGTTATCTTCACTGAAAATAAGTTAGAATATAAAACCAATATTTAAACCAATACCATTATTATTGGCAGTCCATTTATTTTCGCTCAACAAATCTGTTAAACCCATATGATAGCGAATGCCTAACTCTATTCTAGAGCTATTTTGAAGGTGAAAATTTACACCTCCCCCAAACATTAATCCTGCCCTAACCTTATTGGCTGTTATAGCGTAACTATCTTCATTTTTTGTGCTTTTTAGTTCAAATACATCTTCTTCATCTGGCTCTGCGAAATTGATATTTTCTTTATTATAACTATTAGAATTTACATCACCTTTTTGTTTAAGCAGCAACCCAAAAGATGCACCAAACTCGCCGTAAAACGACCTGTTTTCCTCCCTTACCGTGTGCATTTTAATAAAGAAAGGAATATCAATGTATTGCAAATTATAGGTAATGCTAAAATTGCTGAGGGTATCGTTGATGCCATGATGCCTTACCACAACATTTTCTGCTTTTACTTGCGCACCAATATTTTGCAAGTTTATTTCGAATCCAAGTGCATATTTGGCTCCAATATTATAATTTATTTTAGCTCCAAAGCCAAAAGAAGGAGAGGCGCTACCATTGCTAATAGCTTTATTGCTTGGTGATATCCAGCTAATAAAAGGAGTGGTTCCTAAACCAAATTCAATTTTACTTTCTTGGGCAATTAAGTTGCCTCCAAATAATATGAGTATGAATGCCGAAAATAATTTTTGTTTCATAATATGAATTGATTTGATTTCAAATTTAGTTGCAAATGCAGATATTGCCAAAAGTTTCATTACAAAATTAGCCTAATAAATTAATATGTTAAGATTATTTAAACTGAGTTTTTTCTCCCTGCTGGTATCGTTTTTATTTTCTCATTGCGCTACAGAAAAATCTCCTGTTCAATTATTGCGATTTGATCAAGATCTATTCAATAAACAATCACTACAATCTGCCAATCATTATTTAAAATTGCAACAGAAGTACGGGCCATTTTACGAAACTTTTGCAGTAAAAATGCTCAATATTAGTGAAGAAGAAAGGCCTTATGCTTACAAACCTTCCTTAGATAAGTTTGTAAATTTTCCTAGTATACAGCAATTAAAAAAGGAGGTAGATAGTGTATTTCCTAATTTAAATAATTTGGAGGCTGATTTAGAAAGATCAATGGATATTTATCAAGATGAGTTTCCTAAAGAAAAGATTCCTGCTTTTGTTACTTTTATATCAGAGTTTGGATTTGCACATGCCAATTTAGATACGGTTGTGGCTATTGGATTAGATATGTATTTAGGTGCTAATTATGGTTTATACCCTGCTTTAGATTTCCCAGAATTTATGGTAGAAAAATTGCGCAAGGAATATATGCTTGCCAATACACTTAAATCTCTGGCTATTGGCAAGTATGAACACCAATTAAGAGATAAGCGTTTTTTAGCCATGATGCTTTTTGAAGGTAAAATGAGGTATTTTATAAAAACCCTCGCGCCCCAAATACCTGATTCAATTATTTTTGGCTATTCCAAAAATCAACTGCAATGGGCAAATGAAAACGAAGCCATGATATGGGCACATTTGCTCGAGTCTAAAATGCTCTTCAACCAAGATCCCTCCGTATACATGCGCTATTTTAATGATGGTCCGTTTACCATTGCCAATGGTGTGCCGCAATCATCTGCTCCTGCCATTGGCGTTTATGCAGGATATAAAATTATAGCCCAATTTATGGAACTAAATGGCAGGCAAAGTTTAAAAGATTTAATGGAAAATCAATCATGGGATAAAATCCTGAAAGAAAGTAAATACCGTCCCAAATAAGGTATGGAAATATTCGTTTCACAATTATTCATCTATCCCGTTAAAGGATTACCTGGTATAACTAAAACCGAATCTGAACTCACGCCCCGTGGTTTAAAATATGATAGGCGATGGATGTTGGTGGATGAAAATAATCGCTTTCTATCTCAAAGGGGCTTGCCTATATTAACTCAGTTTAATGTTAGTGAAACACCAAACGGATTTAAAATTACAGCTCCCAATAAAGTTTCATATATAGATATCCCTTATCAAATTGATGGGGCAAGCCAATTGGTAATTATATGGGAGGATACTTGTAATGCTTTACATTTTTCTGAAGCGATAGATAGTTGGTTTACGCAAATAATTGGAATAACTTGCCGTTTGGTTTTTATGCCAGAACAAAGTTTAAGAACTATTACTGAACCAAAAGTTCCAGTAAATTCTTTGGTTAGTTTTGCAGATGCTTTCCCGCTTTTAATAATTGGTGAGGCTTCTTTAACATACCTCAACAAGCTTCTGCTTGAACCTATGCAATTGAATCGGTTCAGACCAAATTTGGTGTTGGATGGCACGGTGGCTTTTGAGGAAGATACCTTTCTTGAATTTACAATAGGTAACAATAGTTTTATAGCACCCAAGCCTTGCGCCCGCTGCGCTGTACCAACTATTAACCAGCAAACCGGAGAAGCAGGAGCAGAGCCGCTAAAAACATTGAGCACATTTAGGAAAAAAGAAAACAAAATATACTTCGGCGAAAATGCACTTTGCACAGCTGGCTTCCAAAAAATTGCCCTCGGAAACACCATCAAAATACTATCACGCAAGAAATCAAAGTTTGATAGTTAGTCGTTGGTTTTTAGTTAAAATGACCAACAACTAACCCCAACTACTAATTCTGATATGCCTCAATAGGTAAACAAGCGCAAATTAGATTTCTATCACCATGCGTATTATTTACTCTACCTACCGTTGGCCAAAATTTGGCACTTCTTACGTATGGTAATGGATAAGCCGCTTCGTTTCTGGTATAAGCGTGGTTCCATTCTTCTGCTATAACCATTGAAGCAGTATGCGGTGCATTTTTTAACACATTATCTGCCTTATCAGCTTGGCCATTTTCAATAGTGTTTATCTCGTTTTTAATGGCAATCATGGCATCACAAAAGCGATCAAGTTCTGTTTTAGGTTCGCTTTCTGTAGGTTCAATCATAATGGTGCCTGCCACAGGAAAACTCATAGTTGGTGCGTGAAAACCATAATCCATTAAACGTTTGGCAATGTCTTCTGCCTCTATGCCTGTGGCGCCTTTAAACACACGGGTATCTAAAATCATTTCGTGTGCACAACGGCCTTTACTGCCTGTGTACATAATTTGATAATCGTTCTCTAAACGTGCTTTAATATAATTAGCATTTAAGATGGCATATTTGGTGGCATTTTCTAATCCTTCTGTACCCATCATGCGGATGTAAGCATAAGATATTAATAGGATAGAAGCGCTTCCCCATGGTGCTGCAGAAATAGCTGTCATAGATTTTTCTCCACCACCCATATCTACTACTGAATGTCCAGGTAAAAATGGAACTAAATGTGCCGCAACTCCAATTGGTCCCATGCCTGGTCCGCCACCACCATGTGGGATACAGAATGTTTTATGCAAGTTTAAGTGACAAACATCGGCACCAATATTGGCCGGACTAGTTAATCCAACTTGAGCATTCATGTTGGCGCCATCCATATAAACCTGACCACCATTTTCGTGAATGAGGCCACAAATTTCATGGATTTCTTCTTCAAAAACACCGTAAGTTGATGGGTAAGTAACCATTAAGCAAGCTAAATTATCTTTGTGCTCTAAGGCTTTTGCTCTTAAATCTTCGATATCTACGTAACCATTTTCAAGGGTTTTGGTTACAATTACTTTCATGCCTGCCATAACTGCACTGGCAGGGTTTGTTCCATGTGCAGAAGATGGAATTAAAGCGATATTTCTATGCGCTTGACCAATACTTTTAAGGTATTCGCGGATTACCATTAAGCCTGCATATTCTCCTTGTGCACCTGCGTTAGGTTGCAAGCTTATGCCGGCAAATCCGGTAACTTCTTTGAGTGCATGGGTTAATTCTTCAAAAATTTGGGTATAACCAGTGGCTTGATTTCTTGGAATAAACGGGTGCAATTGTCCAAATCCAGGCATTGTAACCGGAATCATTTCTGCCGTTGCATTTAGTTTCATAGTACAAGAACCCAAAGCAATCATAGAATGGCAAAGCGATAAATCTTTTGATTCTAATAATTTAATATAACGCAACATTTCATGTTCGCTGTGGTATGAATTAAATACCGGATGGGTCATGTAACTAGATTTACGCATGTTCATAACTGGGGCATTTAAGTTTACACTTTCTGCCTGCGTTTTTTGAATGGTTTTTCCAGTTAAAATGCTCGCCAAAGTATTAACATCAGCCAAGCTATGCGTTTCGTCTATTGATACTTTAATGTGCTTGTCGTTTACTTTAGCTATATTTATTTCGTGCGATAAACAATTAGCAACCACTTCATCTGCATTATTTACAGCTATTGTAATGGTATCAAAATAATGTTTAGTTACAACAGTTAATCCGTTTTCGTTAAGTGCTTCAGCTAAAGTTTGGGTTAAACCATGCACCCTGCCCGCAATACCTTGAAGGCCTTTCGGACCATGGTAAACACCGTACATGCTCGCCATAATAGATAATAAAACTTGGGCTGTGCAAATGTTCGAAGTGGCTTTTTCACGTTTGATGTGTTGTTCGCGGGTTTGTAAAGCCATACGCAAAGCGCGGTTGCCCTGACTATCAATTGAAACGCCAATTAGTCTTCCTGGCATTTGACGCTTGTATGTATCTTTGGTGGCAAAAAATCCAGCATGTGGACCGCCATAACCCATTGGTACACCAAAGCGCTGTGCTGAACCAACTACCACATCTGCGCCCCATTCGCCTGGAGGAGTTAACAAGGTTAAGCTTAATAAATCGGCAGCTACTGCAACCAATACATTTTGCTCAATGGCCTTCGCCATAAACTCGCTGTAGTCAAAAATATTACCATCGCCGGCTGGATATTGAACCAAAGCGCCAAAGAAAGAATCATCTAAGGTAACGGTATTGTGGTCGCCAATTACTAGCTCAACACCAATAGGCTCAGTACGTGTTTTTAATACATCAATTGTTTGTGGAAAAACCAATTCAGAAACAAAAAATTTGTGTGCATTGGCCTTTTTAGTTTCTGCATATAACATATGCATGGCTTCTGCCGCTGCCGTTCCCTCATCTAAAAGAGAAGCATTGGCTATTTCCATGCCGGTAAGCTCAATAATCATTGTTTGATAATTAAGCAATGCCTCTAAACGACCTTGAGCAATTTCTGCTTGATAGGGCGTATAAGCAGTGTACCAGCCTGGGTTTTCAAAAATATTTCTTAATACAACATTAGGCGTGTGGTTGCCATAGTAACCTTGCCCTAAATAATTCTTATAAATTTTATTTTTTGAAGCAACTAAATTTAGCATTGAAAGAAGTTCTGCCTCGGTTAAGGCTTCTGGCAATTCCATGCGCTTTTTTAAGCGTATGTGTGCTGGAATTGTTTCCTCAATTAATTGGTCTAAACTGGCTACACCAATGGTTTTCAACATAACGGCAGTATCATTTGCCATTGGAGAGTTGTGACGGAATGTAAATGCGTCGCGGTGGTTTGCTTTAATTTGCATATATATAAGTTTAATCTAATGCTTGTTAGGAGAGGCAAATTTATCTTTTTCGGAGGTTTTACAAGTAATTTTTTTTTGATATTTCGTTGATTTTTATCTGCATTGATTATGAGATAATTAAATTAATTATTGCGTCATTTTTTTAGGAACTAAAAATTTTGAAAAACCAATTTGCAAAAATGAGGTTTTGACGTAAATTGGAACCATGAAAAAAAACATATTATTAATTGCTGGAATTTTAATCTCCAGCCTAACATTTTTTGCCTCAGCCCAGTCGGTTCAGTCAGATGATATCGCCGGACTATGGGAAACAGGAAGCGGCAAAGCCCGCGTTAATATTATTAAATCGGGTAATTACTTTTATGGCAGAATAGTTTGGTTAAAAGAACCCTTAAATGAGCAAGGAAAGCCAAAAGTTGACAAAAACAATCCTGATGAAACCAAGAGAAGTACCCCGCTTTTAGGCTACCGCATGCTAAGTAGCTTCGAATACAAAGGCGATAACCTTTGGGAAGATGGCACTATTTACGACCCAGAAAGTGGCAGTACTTATAGCTGTAAAATAACCATGGATGATAAAAATACCATGAATATTAGAGGTTTTATTGGCATTGCCGCCTTCGGTAGAACCGATGTGTGGAAACGCTTACAAATGAAAAAGAAGAAGTAAAAAAAATTACGAATTACGAATTACGAATTACGATTATCGAATTCGTAATTTTTAATTCGTAATTCGTAATTAAAATTAAGGGCTAACAAGATTTAAGCTAAATTGAAAATATAAGGGGTTGCTTATTTTATTCTCCATGTAATAAGGCTTGTCTGAACCTATAATTCTTAAGATATCTGTTTGGTCTAAATCAAAGCTGTAATTAATTCGGTAACCAGCTTGTAACGACAACCAAACAAAGCCAGATAAGGCAAATTCATACGTAATTCTAGGTCTAATTTCTGATCTACGTAATTCTAAATTATTGAAATAAGGGTTTTCGGTTCTATTTATCATTGCATAACTCTGACCTTCTAACTCATAGCCAAAAAACAAAATATTTCTTGGATTAAAAGTTCTTCTCAAAGCAGCTCTAGCAGGGAAGATAGATTCTACTCCCCACTTCTTATTCTGGAATGTGTGATTAAATAAAATCAAAGGAATATACCCCAATGCACCAGGTCTGTAGGTTCTAGAAATACCAAAGGCTAGAATGGAATAATCGTTTCTTTTCTTTCCAAAAAATACGGCTGCCGAATATTTAGGTTGGGTTAAATACTCGCCCAATTTGCTATCGTTTAAAGTAAAATCTCCATTGGCATCTGCACTTACAAATCCTAAAATAAAATGCTTCTCGTTTAATGGTTTAAAAATAGTAGAGTTAAGTCCTACAGTGGTTAAGCCGCGTTGGGATAGGGCATCGCTAATGTGGTGATTAGTATTTGCAGTTGAGGGTTCTCTGGTTATATTATATCCGGTGCGCCAATAGTTTCCTCCTAGTGTAATTAATAATTTGGTATTAGATATAATGGGGTAATTTACCAACAACCTCAAGCCCGCTGCACTTTGAATAGTGGCACTTGAGTTTCCATAAATCATTGGGTCGCCAGCTTTAAAATTATCAGGATTATGGCTCGTTTCTAGGCTGTGTTTTCCTTGGTAATCGTAGCCAATGGAAATGAGCTTATTTGGACTAATACCCAAAACTTTGTTGGTGCAATATCTTTTTGTTCCTTCTGGCGTTTCTGCATCGGCAAAGGCGCTAAAGTCTATTACTTCTTCTACAATGCTGTCTTTTTGGGCATAGACATTGCCAAAGCAAAAAGCAAGAAAACTTGTGATTATCAGTAGTTTTTTTCTCATAAAATAACTTGTGTTTTTTTAACAAATAAAGTACATAAATTTAAAAACACAAGTGCCTGTCTTAAGAAATACAATTATTTCATTTTATTTATTTCTTCTTCCGTTAATCCTGTTAAGATAACTATGTCGTGAATACTTAAGCCCATTTCCTTGGCTTTTCTAGCTGTTTCTGTTTTTCCTTCTTCAATACCTTTCAATTTCCCTTCTTCAATACCTTCTAATTTACCATCATCAAATGCGGTATCAATTACGTTTTTTAAATCGCGGTAATGTTTTAAGCTTTCTTCGTACGCATCCATTTGTGTCTGATTAAAGCCTGCAAGTTCTGCTTTTTGAAATGCATTTTCAAATACACTGTCCATAAAAATTTGAGGAATAGACTGAAAATCTTCCAAATGCTTAATAAAAAAGAGCCATTTATCCATATTGGTTTTGAGCTTATGCTCTTCTAATTTAAAATTAGGCATTTCTAAATAGATATAGGTGAGCTTATCATAAAAGATATTTCCGTTTTGGTTCTTTAATTTGATGGTATGTAATACCTCACTTTTTCTGCTTGCTCTCTTATTGGAAAAGTGGAGTAAAAAACAGTTCTCTCTTTAAAATAATTTTGCTTTGATTTGGCATTTTTTTAAAAACAAATATATGAAGGTTCGTGCTAATTTTATTTCTAAACCAGTTAAGATATTCGGGTAAATAAGATTTAATTTGAGGCAAAAAATAAAGCTATGTTCGATAAATTAGGAGCTGCCAAGGAAATGGCAGAAACAGTAAAAGCAAAGTTAGAAACCATTACCGTTATGGGTGAGGCTGGATCTGGAAAAGTAAGGGTTAGTGCCAACGGAAATCGAAAAATTCAAGGGGTGCAAATTTCAGATGAATTGTTGAACCCAGAAAATAAAGAAGAACTAGAAGACCTGCTTACGGTGGCAATAAACCGAGCCATGGCCACTGCAGAAAATGTTTCTGAAAGTGAAATGCGCGCCATGATGAGCAGCATGATGCCTGGCTTAGGCAATTTATTTGGTAAATAAGCGGGCTTGCCCGCTTATTGTACTATGAATTTTTTGCTAACTATCTCTGAGCCTTTTTGGATGCGAATAATGTAAATCCCTGCATCAAAGCCTGCCAATGAAACATGCGAAACTTCATGTTTCTGTAATTGGCCTGTTTCCATGGTTTTACCTTGTATGTTTTGAATCATAAATTGGGCTTCACCGCTCAACTCTGGCACATATACTTGCAGCTCTTCTTTGGCCGGATTTGGAAACAATATTGGTCCGCTGCCCAGGCTAATTTCTGCTTGGCTATTTAATCCACTTACAATAATGCTATACCTTGCATTGGTATCGCTGGCGTTCTGACTAATTGGAACCGGTCCTAAAAAGGCTGTTGCCCTTACGGTAATTAAAACCAATAATGGGTAAATACCAACTTGTGCCTGGGTAGGAGTGCCCGTTAAAGTAGCACAGCCCGCAGTTCCACCAACGATTTTACATTCTGCATTATGGCAAGAATACGTAAAGCCATCAGGCATGCCTTTAACTCCTGTAATCCATAAGGTGTCAATTTTGGCATCTAAGTTTGTGCCTAATTGGGGCACAAAAACGTTGGTGTCTTTAGTAATAAAATACTTTATTTCTTGTGTGTACAATTTGCCTGCAAAAGCAGTATCTAGCGCTGCTGGCAAGGTAGCTGTAGTTTTTAAGTTAGGATCTGGTGTACATTGCGCAGATAAATTATTGCTAAAACTAATGGCGCAAATCATTAATATTGAAAGTAAACTTTTTTTCATAAATTTTTATTTGAATGGCAAGATATAAAATATTATCGAATTGTTTTTTGTGGCTCATTTTATTTTCACTTCCTAGCAGTGCCCAAAATATTGTTATCAATGGTTTAGTTTTAGATAAAACCAATAACGAGCCTTTAATAGGAGCTATAATTAAATTAAATAAAACAGTGGCTATCTCTAACGAAAAGGGAGAATTTAAGCTGTTGATTCTCGCTTCAGATACTAATAACCAACTTCATGTTAGGTTTGTTGGCTATCAGGATTATACCCAAACAATTCCCTTTGGCTCGAACCAAAACGTGATAAAAGTTTTTTTAAAACCGAACGAAAATCTACTCAACCAAACTATAATTAGTGCCGGTAAATACGAGCAATCTGTAAAGCGAATGGTGGTTTCTACAGAGGTAATTAAACCTTACCTTATTCAAAATAGAAATACTACCATGATGGATAAATTACTCGACCAAATTCCAAGCGTGAGTGTAATTGATGGACAAATAAACATTAGAGGTGGAAGCGGTTGGACCTATGGCGCTGGATCACGTGTGATGCTTTTGGTGGATGATATGCCTTTTTTAACGGGAGATGCTGGCCAGGTAAAATGGAATTTTGTGCCTATAGAAAATGTAAAACAAGTAGAAGTGGTTAAAGGCGCCTCTTCGGTTTTATATGGTTCTAGCGCTTTAAGTGGCATTGTGCATTTGCGCACAGAAATGGCCACAGATAAGCCCATTACAAGAATTTCTGTTTTCTCTGGAGTATACAGCAAGCCTAACAGAGAAAGTTTAATTTGGAATAACGACCCCCAAATGCAAAATGGTTTAAGCATTTTTTATACAGCTAAAAAGAATCAATTTACCTATGCTATTTCGGGTAATTATTTTAAGGATAATGGCTATAGGCAAGGCGAAAGCGACCACCGCTTGCGCGTGAATACAAACCTCAAATGGCAGGCTAAAAATAGGGTGCAGTATGGCTTAAATATGGGCGCACTCATTTCTAATGGGGGCGCTTTCTTACTCTGGGATAGCTACCAGAAGGGACATAATATTTTAAACGGACAAACAACCAAAACGCTATCGACAAACTTTTATGCCGACCCTCAAATGAGTTTTTATACCGGTGCTTTTAAACATAATATTAGAGGTAGGTTTATGTATATTTCTAATGATATTACCAATGCTGATCCAAATGTTAATCAAGATAATTCTTCAAGAAACACCTACACCGAATACAATGTGCAACGATTTATTACATCGTTAAATTTAGCTGTTACAGGTGGTTTTGCTAGTAATTTAAGCTTTTCTAATTCGCCTTTATACCAGGGCGTTCAGGAGAGTAGAAACCATGCTGCCTTTTTACAATTGGATCAAACCATTGCCAAAAGATTAACCTTAAATGCGGGGGCTCGGTGGGAATATTTTAAAATGAATGAAAGCAGCGAGAGCAAGCCCGTTTACAGAGCTGGAGCAAACTACGAAGTTGCTAAGGCTACTTTTGTACGCGCTAGTTTTGGACAAGGTTACAGGTTTCCATCTATTGCAGAGCGATACATTGAAACAAGTGTGGGCATTTTAAACATTTTTCCTAATCCTACCTTGGGCTCAGAAACTGGATGGAATGCCGAAATTGGTCTTAAACAAGGTTTTTCTTTTAGTGGCGTAAAAGGCTTTGTAGATGCGGCCTATTTTCATACGCAATATCAAAATATGATCGATTTTAATTTTGGTGTTTGGCGAAAAACAACTAATCCTTTAAACGGACTTGGCTTTAAAACCCTAAATATTGGCGAAACACGCATAACTGGACTCGATTTTAGTTTAAATGCAGAGGGTAAATTGGGTAAATTCACAGTTCAAACTATTATGGGATATACATACACCAATCCCATTATGTTGGATATCGATAAGCCTTTTGCAAGCGATTCGTTTGGTATTGTTTATACTTTTAGAAGCACCCGCAGCGATAGTAGCAATGTGTTAAAATATAGGTTCAAGCACCTCTTTAAATGGGATCTACAAGTGGGGTACAAAAAGTGGCAGTTGGGTTATAGTGTAAGGTATAATAGTGCCATGGATAATATAGATAGGGTTTTCCTAGATATTGTAGCTGGCATGCCAGAAGCCCGATTAGCCAATAATAATGGTAACACCGTTATGGATGCGCGCTTAGCTTATCAAATTACTGCTAAAATGAAAATAGCTCTTGTAATTAGTAATCTGCTTAATGCAGAAATAATGACCAGGCCAGCAGATATTCGTCCGCCACGCCTGAGCATTATTCAGTTTAATTATAGCTTTTAAGCCTCCCAAATAAGTTCTAAATCTGCTAGTACTTCTTTGTTGGTAACATGACTCTCAACAATGCGCTCTACATCCGAAACCTGAACGTTTTTGTAGTATGTGCCCTCGGGGTATATAACCAAAGCAGGGCCATATTTACAAGCATCTAAACAGCCCGATTTTTGTGCGCGTACTTTGCCATTTAGGCCTTTTACTTTTAATACTTCTCTAAATTTTTCTAGTATTTCTAAGCCTCTTTGCTCCCCGCAGCATGCTTTGCCTTCTGGTTTTTGATTGGCGCAAATAAAAATGTGATGATCGTATCTCATATAATTTGTTGTTTGTTTAAGGTGTTTTAATTTAATAATAAAGGATGAAATTTCCAGTCAGATTGATTCGTTTGTTTCATACCCGGTGCAGGAAAATGGATATAATCAATGGATTTTAAAATGATTTTTGTGGTTTTATTCTTGGTGGCAATATTGCTTAAATTGAAATCTAAGCCAAATAAATACTCTCTTTGCATATTTAAATTTTGACCAACCCCTTTAGCAATTTCGGTAAAATTATTGATGCCATATCCTAAACCTAAATTGAGGTATTTGGGCCAGAATTTCTTTGCACTGCGGGGTAAAAGGCCATTTATATCTGCGGTAACCCAATAGATATGTCCGTCGTAATCACTCGTAAGCGACCACCCTTTAAATTGGTTAATAAAATGATAATTGCTGGGGTAATAACTAAACTTACAATTAAAATACTGCAAATAAGGAACTTTTCTTTGGGCAACCGCATAGGCAATACCAATGCTATTGGCCAATAAATCTTGTGGCGAAAACGCAAAATCAGAATAGCCATCTCCAATTTCTATACTCAAAGCCCAAGCAAAAGGAAGCGCAATACTTACCCATTCGCTGGTACTTTCTTTAAAATCGGCCCATTTCATTAGTTCATACAGTAAATTACTATACATATAACTAACGTAAAAATGGCCCACTTTGTCAATTCCTAAGCTGTAATTATTAAAGCCGCCATCGCTGCGCATAGAAAAGGGTTTGTAATTGTGTTTCCACCACCAGTTATATTCTAAGTAGAAACTGGCTGCTTGCTGCGCTATAAGTCCGCCAATTACCCGTTTTTGAGCAATACTTAATTTATTATTTGGCCCAACTAAACTGTCTTCAAACTGTATGTTGATTGGGCAATACAAGCTGTCAGCATAGGTTTCGGTTCGAACCAAAACTTGCAGCAAAAGAAAGAGCGTGAGCAGTTTTTTCATCAATACTCAAAGTATATGCCTGCCTGAAAAAAGTTTCGTTGCATAGGGTGAAATGAACCTCGCTCATCTGTGCCCTGCCCATAATTTAAAGCTATTCTAACGGCATGTTCTAAGTTGTCTTTAAAAGCATAGCCTACTTGTATGTTTAAATTGTGGGCGTAGTTTAACTCTTCTCTAAATTTAATATCTCCGGCATAAAATAAGGGAGCAAGATCTTTCTGCTTAAACGGATAATGCACCATGCCTATTTGCCATAAGGCCTTGTTAGAAATGTTGGTGCTAGTTTTAAAATTATAGTTGTAACTTAAACCAGCATAAGCTAACATTCCCCGATTTTTACTTTGGTAAATGCCCATTATTTGATGGTAATCTTTGGCGTAGTTCTGGTAAATGGCCAAGTTTTTTGCAATGGCATCGTCGCTCAGGTGCTGACTACTATGTCCGGTGCCCAAGCGCAATATAAACGGCGAGTTAAAAGAGAAGTCTGCATAAACATCGGCAAAATAATCTGAGTTAAGAACAGCGCCAGCTTGGTTCAGCCTAAGCAGTGTCAAATGTGTACTTCCTGCGGCATTAAGTTGTGCTTGGAAATGGCCTTTTTGTATGTTTAGAAGTGGAAAAATATTGCCCATGCTTATGGCGTAACTACTTTCATCTCCGTTTTTTAAAAAGCTTACGCGGTGGGCGCGGGCATCAGCCGTAAAAATAGATACTGTTTTTTTATCTGGCAAACCCTTAAAGCTAAATTGTGTGCTATCGGTAGAATTGCCAAACCTGCTAAATGCAAGTAGTAGAATAATTGTTTTCATTACGGTATGTGCAATTATAAATCTTTAATTAAGCATTAGCAATTATTCTTCATTCATAATTTCCCAGCGCATGCAGCATGGCACTAGCTTTTAATAAGCACTCCTCATATTCTTGTTCTGCATCGCTATCAAAGGTTATGGCAGAGCCTACTTCAAAGCTTACGTATTGGGTTGCTGCATTGTATTGTATACTGCGAATAACCACATTAAAGTCAAAATCTTCGTTGGGGGCAAAATATCCCACGGCTCCGCTGTACAAGCCTCTTTTTGTTGTTTCGTATTGCTCAATAAGTTTCATAGCCATTACCTTGGGTGCACCTGTCATGCTGCCCATTGGAAATGCATTTTCAATGGCTTCTACTGGGTTTATGCCATCTATAATTGTGCTAGAAACCGTAGATATCATTTGATGTACTTGCTTAAAACTATAAATGCCAAAAAGCTCATCTACTGCAACGCTTCCTACCTCGCTGCTTTTGGCCAAATCGTTTCTAACCAAATCCACAATCATGAGGTTTTCTGCCCGTTCTTTTTCCGAGTTTAATAAAGCTGTTTTAAGTGCCTCATCTGCGTCCTTGTCTTTGGCTCTCCTTACCGTTCCTTTAATGGGCTGCGAGTATAGTTTGTTTAAAGATTTCTTTAAAAATCTTTCCGGACTAGCAGATAACAAATACCTATTTTGGTGTTTAATAAAACAAGCAAATGGTGTGGGCGAAATGGCTTGCAAGGCAAGGTAAGTTTCTAGTGGCTCTATGTGGGTGTTGCTGGCAAAAAATTCTACACAGTAATTTAATTCGTAAACATCGCCTTGCACAATGTGTGTTTGTATTTTTTTCACCGTTTCAATATACTGTTCTTTACTCACTTTTGCCTGCATTTTCACGGGCTTTTGCTCCTTAGGCGCATAAACAGTTTGTTTAATCGCCTCCATTATTTGGTCGCCGTTCTCACTCATAACCATCAACTGGCCTTGTGTATCTATGAGTATAATATGCAAGGGCGCAAACAAAAATAAGGGTGCAAAATTAATACCGTCCTCATGCTGCGATTGCAATTGCTCAATTTGGTTTTTTAAATCGTAGCTCAAATACCCAAACAAAGGTGTTTGTCCGGCATGCTTATCTACAAATGCCTTAAACTTCTCCCAATCATTTTGGCCCGAACCTACCAATTCGTCTATACTTCCAACGGCTAAGGCAAATTCTATTTCTTGCAACTGCTTAGCATTTTCAATATTATTATTATCTAAAATACAAATCGTATCAAATTGCTGTGCCCACGCTACTGCCTTCTTCTTAAAAACCTCCTGTTCTTCCATATCCCAATTAAATTGTATAAAAGTTAACTACAAAGTAACAAAGGAACTAAGAAAGAAACTAGGAAAACATATTCCCTTCGTTTCTTAGTTCCTTCGTAGTTAAACGCTTTTGTGCAAAAATGAGCAGAAACATAAATATATACCCATGCCAAATTATTCTGCCATCTGCCACGGTTGTTAAAAAACTAAAAACATATAAAGCAAAAACACCAAACAAGCCTCCCAAAGCAGCAAAGTGTATATTGCTATTTAAGAAGTTTGCTTTGTTTTTTATAAGGGCTCTCGTTAACAAGACTCCGGGCAAACCTAAACTAAGCAAAAACGAAAGCAGGGTATGTGGTCTTTGTAAATTGTTTTGCGCTGCACCCCAATTAAATTGCAAAGGTTTAAAACGCATTTCGCCTGGCGTAAGCGGCGCATATAATTGGATAAGATAGTGCAAGAAAAAAAATAGGATCAGACCAAAGAATAATACTGTTAAATGGCGGTATTGCTTTTCTTTAATTGTCCAAGCCATGGCAAACGGAAACAAAACGATGCTGGTTTCTTTGGCCAGCAATCCCAATAAAACCACTAAGCTAAATACTACATATTTTTTCTGAAGCCAAGCATATACGCCCATTGATACAAATAGAATGGCTCCTGCATCTACGTAACTTATACACGTGTAATAAAAAGTGGGGAAAGAAAATATGCCTATGAAAACCGCCCACCAGCGCTGTTTTGGATCTACTCCAATGTGTTTTAAAATAGCATATAAAAAGTATAAACTTAGGGCAATGCAAAAGAAGTTTATGAGGTTCAAACTGGTATCGGGTGCAAAGGGTAGGGGAGCCGCTAACAAGGGCAATAAAAAGCGGCAATTGCTCATGGGCCTGATGGGGGCGGCAGGTGTTTCTCCCCTAAAATATTGCACATAAGCGTTAAAATATTGTGCATCCCAAGGTGTTTGTTGAACCCAAGTTTGGTTGCCATTAAAACGGGGCAAGCAAACTAAAATTAAGCTTACAAAGGCCACTGCCAAAAGTATTTTTTCTGAACCTAATTTAAGCTTCATCTTGCGGGTGAAAATGATTGTAAACTATTTTGGCCTTGGCTGCTCCAATTATTTTTTCTAAACTTTGTAGGCTACTTTCTTTTATTTTTTTAACACTTTTTAAACTCTGTAATAATAGATCTCTATTGGCCGAACCAATGCCTTTGATGCTGGATAAATCGCTAACGAGTGTATTTTTACTACGCCTATTTCTGTGGTGTGTAATGCCAAAACGGTGAGCCTCATCGCGCAATTGTTGGATGATTTTTAAGGTCTCCGATTTCTTATCTAAGTACAACGGAAATTCATCTTCAGGGTAATATAATTCTTCTAACCTTTTAGCAATGCCAATAATCGGTATTTGGCCATATAAATTTAGTTCTTTTAAGCTCTCTACAGCCGAGCTTAATTGCCCCTTTCCGCCATCTACAATAATGAGATTTGGCAGGGTTTCATTGTTTTCTAACAAGCCCCTATACCGTCTAAAAACAACTTCGCGCATGGTGGCAAAATCATCTGGACCAACAACTGTTTTGGGCATAAAATGGCGGTAATCTTTTTTGCTTGGCTTAGCATCTTTAAAAACCACGCAGGCCGAAACCGGATTGGTGCCTTGCAGGTTAGAGTTATCAAAACATTCTATGTGTTTGGGTAAATCTTTTAACCGCAGGTCTTTTTGCATCTGACTTAATATCCTATCTACTTTTAAATCGGGGTTTAATAATTCATACTGCGTAAGTTTATCGCGCTTGTAATACATGGCATTCTTCATCGACAAATCGAGCAATTTCTTTTTGTCGCCCAACTTTGGAACAGTAATTACTAAGCCAGAATCTTCCCAATCTAGCGCTATAGGAACAATGATTTCATTGGATCGAGATTGATATTTTTCGCGCACTTCGGCAATGGCTAAACTTAGCAATTCTTCGTCGGTTTCATCCAGCTTTTTCTTGAGTTCAAAAGTTTGCGTTTGCACAATTATACCATTCGAAACCTTAAGATAATTACTAAACGCAAATCGCTCATCGCTTACAATACTAAACACATCTACATCATGCTTAATATCGTTTACAATGGTAGATTTACTCTGGTAATTCTCTAGCAAAGTTAATTTCTGTTTGAACCTATCGGCTGTTTCAAAAGCTAAATTATCGGCGGCTGCCAGCATTTGCTCTCTGAGTTCGGCGCGCAATTCTGTTAAATTTCCTTTGAGTATTTTCTTTACAGCTAAAATGGTTTGGTGGTAATCTTCCTCTGTTTGCTTGCCAACGCAGGGTGCCATGCAATTGCCTATATCAAATTCTAAGCAGGCTTTAAATTTTTTGTTGGCAATGTTTTCTTTGCTTAGGTTGTAATTACAATTTCTGAGCGGAAACCCTGCTCGTATAAGCTCTAACAAGGTGTATTTTAAATAGCTATTGGCATAGGGGCCATAATATTCGCTGCCGTCTCTTTCTAGCGTTCGGGTAGAAACAACCCTCGGGAAACGCTCGTTTTTTATACAAATAGAGGCATAGGTTTTGTCGTCTTTTAATAATATGTTAAACCTAGGCTTGTATTGCTTTATAAGCACGTTCTCTAACAAGAGTGCGTCCATTTCTGTTTCAACCAAGGTATATTGAATGGCTGCAATTCTGCTCACCAAAATGGCCGTTTTTTTATTATCGAAATGTTTATTTACAAAGTAACTGGTAACTCTTTTCTTTAAGCTTTTTGCTTTGCCAATGTAAATAATCTGTTGCTGGTCGTCTAGGTATTTATATACACCCGGCGAATCTGGTAAACCTTTTATAGTATCTTTTAAATGCAGAAATGGCATAAGCAAACATAAGTTTTAATTCAGCTAAAATTTTAATGCTGCAAAATTTTGACTTTTTTAATCCAATATTAATGGCAATTTCATGTTTAATTAAAACAAGATTAAAAAAAATCAAAAAATTAATGAATTGATTAATTATTACTTACAGACTTTTTATAAAAAAACGCAAAAAAACAGTAAAATTTTCGCGGCCAATAAAAAAAATATCTCAAAAATATATACTTTAGCCGACACAAATAAATTTAAAGTTATTATAAAATAAAAAACAAAACAAATCTATATTATGAATAAACAACTACAAAAAGTCAGAATGATGACGATGCTAATGTTAATGGCATTGTTTTCTAGCTGGGCCGTGGCGCAAAACATTGCACCATCTGCCGTGGCAACTGGAGGGCCAGCGTGTAACACCGGTGCCTGCTCTACACTGAACGACCTCAATTTTGGTACATGTGGCACGCAACAAATGTGGCTTACTAGTAATGCTACTAACCCTGGGGCAACTGTGCACATTACCTTTACTTGGTCAACCACTAGAATTATCGAAAAGATAACTATTCATGCTGGTGGAGCAGGTACGCGTTATTTAACTGGTGGTACTGTTCAAATTTTTAACGGCACAAGTTGGGTAAACCACCAGCCGTTTACTCAGCCTAACACCTCTTTATGTAATTACGACATCAATTTTCCAACTGTTGCTTGTTCAGCAGTTCGTATTATTGACATGACAGTTGGTGGAACCCAAACATCCAATGTAAATTTCCGTGAGGTTGAAATTTGGCAAGGTTCTTTATCAAACGATGATATTGGTGTTGCTGCTATTGATTCTCCTGGTTTGTTTTGTGGTGGTCCGCAAAACATTGTTGCTAGGGTTCAAAATTTTGGTATCAACCAAGTAACTGGTTTTAATGTACATTGGCAGTTAGGTGGTGTTGCACAAACTACTATTCCTTCCACTGCATTCTTAGATACTATTGGCGGTGCTAATCCTAATTTTGCAAGAATTACACTTGCAACAGGTGTTACTTTTCCTAGTGGTGTTTTAACTTCTATTAAAGCATGGACATCTGCTCCAAATGCAAGTACGGATACCATTAATATTAATGATACTGTTTTTGTATTAAAAACACCTTCTATTTCTGGAACTTACACCATTAATCCTGCAGGAACGGGTACATCAAACTTTACATCTTTTAACGCGGCTATTAATGCTATGTTAGCAGGTGGTATTTGTGGACCAATGCATTTTACAGTTGCTGCCGGTACATACAACAACCAAGTAATTGTTCCAAACATTCCGGGAGCCTCTCACATTAACACCATTACTTTTGATGGGGTTAATTCTGATTCATGTATTATAACAGGTTCTTATTCAAATCAAGGTACTGTTATCATGAATGCCGCTAGGTATGTAACTTTTAAGAACTTTAGGGTTAATAATAATGCTGCCGGAGTTTGCGCTGGTATTGCATTAACTGGTGCTTACAACAAAATAACGTTGTATAATAACAGAGTATCTTTACCACCTCAGGTAGGTACATCGTCTTCTGGATATTGTATTATTGCTACAGGTACTGCCAATGGTGGTGGAGTTTCTGCTCATCCGGGAGATTCTCTTGTTGTGGATAGTAATTTTCTTACTGGTGGAGCCTATGGTATTACTATTTATGGTGCAACCAATGCAGCCGCAAATAGAGGTATTCGTGTAGTTAACAATAAATTGGAAAACATCAATTATATGGGTATGTATATTTTATATAACTACAATCCAATTGATGTAATTAAAAATGATGTTACTATTAATGGCCAGAATTATGGATACTACGGAATTTACTTTTTAAGTAATTCACATTCTAATACAACTGTTGGGCATAGAATTATTGGAAATAATGTTAAAAACTGGAGTTACTGCGGATTCTATATTACCACACCAGTATTAAGTTCAACAGGTGCTGTAACTAAAATGTATAATAATGCTGCTCAAGGTGTTGTTTCAGGTTATACTACAAGTCAATATGGTGTTTATTATACTACACCTGCAAATGCTGTTTCAGAGATTTATCACAATACTATTGTTATGAATAGCTCTTCAACTAGTACCATCGCTTCTTGTTTTTATAATACTGGTTCTGCCAATATATTAATTAAAAATAATATTTTCTATTATGCAGGTGGTGTTGGTGTTCCGGTATATTCAGCAACTGCTGTTACAGGTAATAAAATTAATTATAATATCTATTACAACGGTGCCAACCCAACTACAGGAAATGCTATTTATAATAGTGGCGCATATTGGAATAGAACCAACTTTAATACCAATGCTCGTGGTGGAGACTCTTCGTTCTTTACCAATCCTTCTTTCTTGAGTAGATTACCTGTACCAGGTAACCTTGCTTTGGCAGATGGTTGCGATGGCTATGGTGTAAACTTATCTGCTGATGTGCCTGCAGATATTACTGGTACACCGCGTGCTACTTTACCAAATATTGGTGCTTACGAGTTTGCAGGTAGTGTAGCTAATAACTTACGTTTGGTTTCTTTATTAACGCCTACTATTCCGTTAACAGCGGGTACACAAGATTTACGTTTCTTGGTTAAGAACATTGGTAACAACAGTATAACTAGCTACAATGCATCATACAAAAATGGTATTAGTACAACAGTTACTATACCAAGATCGGTAAGTATGGGCGTATGTGCAACAGATACTGCTACTTTTACAGGTACTAACCAAGTAACTATTGGTACTGTTAATCAATTAACCATGTATACAGATGGTCCAAATGCATCTCCAGATGCTAATCCAAGCAACGATACTTTGAGAACATCTTTGTTTACACCATTAAGTGGAACTTATACGGTAGGTGGTACAACACCAGATTTCCCTAATGTAATTGCTGCTGCTGCTGGTTTACAGTTTGGGGTATCTGGTCCGGTAACTTTTGATATTCGTCCAGGTACATACACCGGTCAGGTAGTAGTGAATGGCCCAATTATTGGAGCCAGCGATTCTACTCGTGTTACTTTTGAAGGTAATAATAGTGCTAATCGCACTGTTGAGGCGAATATAGCTGGTCCAACTTTCTTAATTAACCAAGCTAGTTTTGTTACAGTACAAAATTTAAAGATTATTAATTCAGCCAATGCAGGTCAATTCTCTGGTATTGGAGTAGTGGGAACAAGTATAAACTCTAATGCAAGTAAGGTTTGGCTTAGAAAAAATGTGGTAGAAGTGCCAGTTTTATCTAGTACAGCTTCTAATGGATATGGTATCATTTTTACAGGTACTGTGGGCGCTACAAGTGTTGCAGCATTGCGCTCAGACTCTTGTATTATAGACAGTAATAGTATTACTGGTGGTGGATACGGACTTGTGTTTTATGGCGCTACAAATGCACTATACAACAGGGGCTTAGTGTTCAGAGGAAATAAAGTTATTAAAGCCAATTACATGGGTGGTTACATTTTGTATAATAACAATCCTATAGATTTTATTGGAAATGAAATAGATGTGCAAGGTCAAAATTACGGTTATTATGGACTGTATTACTTGAATAATACTTCAGCACATCCAACTATTCCAACAAGATTCAACAACAATAAAGTAACAGGTTTCTCATACTATGGTGCTTTTTTAACGCTTCCTGTTTCTTTATCTACAGCTGCACCGATGGAGTTTTATAACAACATGTTCAACAGTCAGCCTGATGGATATACGCCAACGCAAAATTCTGCTTACTTAACTTTAGGAGCCAATACAATTGCTAAAATTTACCATAATACTTCGGTTGTAAATACAGGTAATACCTCTGCAACATCAAGTGCATTATGGATCTCTGGTTCAGCCAATGCAGAAGTTAAGAACAATATATTTGCATACTATGGTGGCCTTGGTGTACCTTTTTATACTGCTACCGCAATTACAGGTAATAAAGTTAATTACAACAATTACTATAATGGTTCTAATCCAACTACAGGTAATTTATTGTTTAATAATGGCAACTGGAATGCAACCAACTACTTAACCAATGCTAGGGGTGGAGATACTTCATATAATTATGCTCCTATTTTTGCTGCTAGATTGCCTATGCCAGGTAATTTGCGTTTAACCAGTGCTTGTGCGCAAAGAGGTTTTGATTTAACTGCGTCTGTTCCTGCCGATATTGATAACCAGCTTCGCAATCTTCCACCACAAATTGGTGCTGATGAGAATGCTTCTGGTGCAATTGATATGGCTATGGATTTAATTCATTCGCCTTCTTTCCCTATCGATTCTGGTTGGCAAGATGTAGTAGTGCGTGTTAGAAACAACGGTTCTACTACCATTACTTCAATGAATGTTAGCTACAAAATGAATAGTGCTACTGCTGTAACACAAGCTTGGACTGGCTCTTTAGCACCATGCGATACTGCCTTAGTTACTTTCTCTGGTATTCAACAATTATATGTTCCATTTAATGTTGGTAACACTTTAAAAGTTTATACTAGCAATCCTAATGCAGGTGTAGATGGTAACAACTTAAACGATACCATGATTGTAGATGTAGCTACTCCGTTAAATGGTAACTATACCATTGGAAACGTAGCAGGTGATTATCCTTCATTCAATGCAGCTGTGAATGCATTAACCATTCGCGGTGTTGGTGGTCCGGTTACTTTTAATGTAAGAACAGGTACTTATACAGAGTCTGTGTTTTTAAACGGTATTACCGGTGCAAATGCCATCCGTAACATTGTATTTAAGTCAATGGCTAATAACCGCGATTCTGTTACTTTAGCGCACAATTCTGTGGCAGGTAATGGATTTGTTATAGGTTTTGGTCCAAATGCAAGCTACATTACTTTTAAAGATTTAACCATCCGTCAATTGTACAACGCTGGTTCTGGAACACCATACATCGTAAGATACAATGGTAATGCTAGTTACGATTCTTTAATCAACTGTAATGTATTGCATCCTTATGTAAGTTTCTCAACTACCGGTTATGGTTATTCAATTTATGGAACTGGTTTAACAGGTATTGGTAATGGTTTCGTTAATAATACCATTAGAGGTTCATATTACGGTGTTTACTGGTATGGTTCTACGGTTAATGGTGGAATTAGAAATACTACTTTTGATAAGAATACTTTCGATTCAGCATATTATTCTTCTTTCTATTATATATGGTACAATAGTTTCTTAACCTTTAAGAATAATAATGTAAACGTGGTTAACTTAGGAAATGGTACAAGTTATACTTACTTATACTACATAGATTCTACTACTATATTTACAGGTAATAAATTTAACTATACCATTCCTTGTTATGTTTACCAGTATTACCACCGCCACAATAACGTGAGCCCACGTTCATTAATGGCAAACAATACCTTTGTAGGACCAGCTTTCTACCATGGCTTTGGTAACACTATTCAAAACTTAGATTTTATGAATAACAGTTACTCTACCGGTAGTCAATATTTCTATGTTGCTAACTCAGGTTTTACTGGAGTTAAGTTCAGAAACAATATTTTCATGAGTGCTACACCAACTTCTTGTTATTGGTCTGCTGTTCCTGTATCTCCAGGAGTAAATACAGATTACAACAATTTCTGGTCTACTGCTAGTACGAGTGCAATTTTTGCTACTGCTACTCATAATCTAACTACTTTCCGTTTGGCTAATCCAACTCAGGAACGTAATTCGGTTCAAGCTAACCCTGGTTTTATGAGCGCTACCAATGTAATGCCTAACCCTGCTAGTGCAGATGTTTGGAATACTAACGGTCGTGGAGAAATACAAGCTGAGGTGCCAGCAGACATGAACAATGTTGTTCGTCCTGCTACAGTTGCGGATGGTGTGCCAGATTTAGGCGCATACGAAGTAACACCTACCAGTGTTCCAAACAATATGGTAATTACACCTGCTGCTCCGGTTGCTGGTGGAACCCAAGTAATGTTATCTGGCTTAGATACTGTAATGACAATTAGTTGGGATGCTTTCTCTACAGCACCAGCCAGTATTTCTGCTAAATTATATACAGGTGTTAAAGCGCCATTATTAGGAACTGCAACTGGTTATACTAATTTCTATGTAGATGTAAATGCACCTGCTGGTTTGTATAACTATAATGCTAAATTATATTACAACCCATCTTGGATAGGTACAGTGCCTAGCGAAAGTGTATTAAAAATGTCTGTTAAGGCTCCTACAGCTGCTTGGTTAAATCTATTAGGTACTGCTAGTACCGTAGATTCTACCTTAAAGCTAGTGGTTGCTAACTCACCATTATCTGATATGCCTGCTATTTTCACTGGAACAGATGAAAACAATCCTCTACCAGTAGAGTTGATTAAGTTTGTAGGTTCTAAAGTAGATTTAGCTGCTGCATTAAATTGGGCAACTGCTACAGAAAAGAACAGCAGTCATTTTGAAGTAGAGCGTTCGTTTGATGCTAATAACTTCAAAGGTATTGGTAAAGTAAAATCTAATGGAAACAGCGCAAGCGTTAAAAATTATGCTTTCACAGATGAGCAAGCATTTATTAATAATGAGGCAGTTGTTTACTACCGTTTAAAAATGATTGATCGTGATGGTTCGTTTGAGTATTCAAACACCATTAGCATCAACAACAACGATGAAGAAGTTACTTTGGCAGATGTGAAAGTATTCCCTAATCCGTTCAACAACGATTTGTATATCGATTACAAAGCAGCTTCTAACGAAACTGTGGAGTTAAGAGATATGAGCGGACGTGTAATCTTTACCCAAACTTTAAACAGTGCGGATATGGTTCACCAGTTAAATATTCCTAGTAGCTTAGATAAAGGAATCTACATTTTAACCTTTAGTAGCAACAGCGCTAAATCGGTAAAAGTGGTTAGAAACTAATATTTAAAGTTTAATTTAAAATGGCCTGCAAAGAAATTTGCAGGCCATTTTTTTTGTTTATTTATCTGCAAATCTGTGTTTTATGTTTCGGTTCGAACCGAATAAAAAGAAGTATTTTAAAACTATTTTTGGTAAATGTTTGGATAATAAATAAATATAGTCTACGTTTGCAGCCCCCTAAAGGGGATTTCACGGTAAAGACTGATGGTTAATTGTTAGCATAATAACCCGCTCAGCATTGGATATTTTAAATATTTTTTGTTGCGTACTTGCATAGCTAACTTCAATCACCTACTTTTGCCGTCCCAAATTTTTGACAATTATTGCGTATAACAAGAAGATATGCCTACTATTCAACAACTGGTTCGTAAGGGCCGCAACGACGTTTCAACCAAGAGCAAATCACCAGCTCTTGACTCTTGTCCTCAACGTAGAGGTGTTTGTACACGTGTTTACACTACAACACCAAAGAAGCCTAACTCGGCGATGCGTAAGGTAGCTCGTGTTCGTTTAACCAACGGAAATGAGATCAATGCCTACATCCCAGGTGAAGGTCACAATTTACAAGAACACTCTATCGTGTTAGTAAGAGGTGGAAGAGTAAAAGATTTACCGGGTGTTCGTTACCATATTGTTCGTGGTGCATTAGATACTGCCGGTGTTGCTGGTCGTAACCAAAGACGCTCGAAATACGGTACTAAGAAGCCTAAAGCTGGTCAGCCAGCGGTTGATCCAAAAGCAAAAAAGAAATAATTACCAAGCGTAAGCAAATAATCAGATGAGAAAAGCAAGAGCTAAAAAGCATATTTTGTTACCTGACCCAAAGTTCAATGATGTACTGGTAACCCGCTTTGTAAATAACATGATGTTGCAAGGTAAGAAAGCCACCGCTTATGGTGTGTTTTATGCGGCATTAGATAAAGTTGAAGCCAAAGCTCAAGAGCGTGGCCTAGATGTTTGGAAGAAAGCATTAAATAATGTAATGCCTTCTGTAGAAGTAAAATCTCGCCGTGTAGGTGGAGCTACTTTTCAAATTCCAATGGAAGTTCCTGCAGATCGTAAGGTTGCAGTAGGAATGAAATGGTTAATTAAATATTCACGTAACCGTGGCGAAAAAACCATGGCAGATAAATTAGCAAATGAAATTTTAGCTGCGTCTAAAAATGAAGGTGCATCTGTTAAAAAGCGTGAAGACACACACAAGATGGCTGATGCAAATAAAGCTTTCTCACATTTCAAAATTAGCTAATTAAATAGAGGAATCATATAATGGCCCGCGACCTTAGATATACAAGAAACATCGGTATTGCTGCTCACATTGATGCAGGTAAGACTACGACAACTGAGCGTATTCTTTATTATGCTGGTGTAAATCACAAAATTGGTGAAGTACATGATGGTGCTTCTACTATGGATTGGATGGTGCAAGAGGCAGAACGTGGTATCACCATTACTTCTGCTGCTACTACAGTTAACTGGAAATACCGCGATCAACAATACCATATTAATATTATTGATACTCCTGGTCACGTAGATTTTACTGTTGAGGTAAATCGTTCGTTACGTGTATTAGATGGTTTAGTTTTCTTATTCTCTGCCGTTGATGGTGTTGAGCCACAATCTGAGACTAACTGGAGATTAGCCAACAATTATAACGTTGCTCGTTTGGGCTTCGTAAACAAAATGGACCGTTCTGGTGCCGATTTCTTAAATGTTGTAAAGCAAGTTAGAGAAATGTTAGGTAGCCATGCTGTTCCTTTACAATTACCTATCGGCGCTGAAGATGGTTTCAAAGGTGTTGTTGATTTAATCAACTTCCGTGGAATGATCTGGAATGAGCATGATAAAGGTATGACTTACGAAACCATCGATATTCCTGCAGATATGATCGAGGAAGCAACAGAATGGAGAGAGAAATTACTAGAAGCTGTTTCTGAATACGATGATAAGTTGATGGAGAAATTTTTTGATGATCCAACAACCATTACAGAAAGAGAAATATTAGACGCTTTACGGAAAGCTGTTATTGATATGAAAATCGTTCCAATGTTGTGCGGTTCTTCATTCAAAAACAAAGGTGTTCAAACCATGCTAGATTTAGTAATGGAATTGCTACCTAGTCCAATGGATAAAGAAGGTGTAATTGGAACTAATCCTGATACGGGTGCTGAAATTTTACGTAAGCCTAGTGTTAATGAGCCTTTTACTGCCTTAGCATTCAAAATTGCAACAGATCCTTTCGTTGGTCGTTTAGCTTTCATGCGTGCTTATGCTGGTAAATTAGATGCTGGTTCATATGTATTAAACACTCGTAGCGGAAACAAAGAGCGTATTTCACGTATCTTCCAAATGCATGCCAATAAGCAAAACCCAATTGAAGCTTTAGAAGCTGGTGATATTGGAGCAGCGGTTGGCTTTAAAGATATCAAAACAGGTGATACTTTGTGTGCTGAAAAGTTCCCAATAGTATTAGAAGCGATGGACTTCCCAGATCCAGTAATTGGATTAGCGGTTGAACCTAAGACGCAAGCAGATTCTGATAAGTTAGGTATGGCTTTAGCTAAATTAGCTGAAGAAGATCCAACTTTCAAAGTGCATACCGACGAAGATTCAGGTCAAACTGTAATCTCAGGAATGGGAGAGTTACACTTAGAGATTATCGTTGACCGTTTGAAGCGTGAATTCAAGGTTGAAATTAACCAAGGTGCTCCACAAGTATCTTATAAAGAAACAATTACTTCGCCAGTATCTCACCGTGAGGTATACAAAAAGCAGTCTGGTGGTCGTGGTAAGTTTGCCGATATCCAATTTGAATTAATTCCTGGATCAGCAGATAAGCCAGGCTTAGAATTTGTAAACGAGATTGTGGGTGGTTCAATTCCTAAGGAATTTATTCCTTCAGTAGAAAAAGGGTTTAAAGCTGCCATGCAAAATGGTGTTTTAGCTGGATTTGCTGTAGAAAGTTTAAAAGTTCGTTTGTTTGATGGTTCATTCCACGCAGTGGATTCAGATTCATTATCTTTCGAAATTGCCGCTAAGATAGCATTTAAAGAAGCCGCTAGAAAAGCTAGTCCAGTATTACTAGAGCCTATCATGAAAATGGAGGTAATAACTCCAGAAGAAAATATGGGTGATGTAATAGGTGACTTAAATAAGAGAAGAGGACAATTAGAAGGAATGGATAGCAGAGCTGGTGCACAAGTTGTTAAAGCAAAAGTTCCATTAGCAGAAATGTTCGGATATGTTACTCAATTAAGAACTTTGTCGTCTGGACGTGCAACCAGCACAATGGAATTCAGTCATTATGCTGAAGCTCCTAGAAATGTACAAGAAGAAGTATTAGCCAAAGTTAACGGAAAAGGTTCAAAAGCATAATATCATGGTTAGCCAAAGAATAAGGATTAAATTAAAATCGTTCGATCATAACTTAGTTGATAAGTCAGCTGAGAAGATCGTAAGAACTGTTAAGGCAACAGGGGCCGTTGTTAGTGGACCCATTCCCTTGCCTACTCACAAGAAGATATACACAGTTCTACGTTCACCGCACGTAAACAAAAAAGCGAGAGAACAATTCCAATTGTGCTCATACAAAAGATTGTTAGATATTTATAGTTCAACCGCAAAAACTGTCGATGCTTTAATGAAGCTTGAGTTGCCTAGCGGAGTTGATGTTGAAATTAAAGTTTGATAGGAGAAACTATGTCAGGTTTAATAGGAAAAAAATTAGGAATGACCAGCGTCTTCGATGCTAGCGGTAAGCAAATTCCTTGCACCGTAATCGAAGTTGGCCCTTGTGTAGTTACACAAGTGAAAACATCAGAAACTGATGGGTACAATGCTGTTCAGATAGCGTATGGAGATGCGAAAGAAAAGAACACTCCCGCTGCGTTACAAGGTATTTTCAAGAAAGCAAATACTGGTTCAAAGTCGAAAATAGTAGAATTTAAAGGTTTTCAGCAAACTTTATCAGTTGGCCAAACTTTAACAGTTGATCTATTTGAAGCTGGTGAATTTGTAGATGTAGTTGGTACCAGTAAGGGTAAGGGTTTCCAAGGTGTTGTGAAACGTCACAACTTCCAGGGAGTAGGTATGCAAACACACGGTCAGCACAATCGTTTACGTGCTCCGGGTTCTATTGGTGCCTCATCAGATCCTTCAAGGGTATTCAAAGGTATGCGTATGGCTGGTAGAACTGGTGGTACACGTATTAAGCAAACCAATCTTGAAATATTAAAAGTTCACAAAGATCAAAACTTATTGGTTATTAAGGGATGCGTTCCTGGCCATAAAGGTTCAATCGTATTGATAGAGAAGTAACATGGAATTAGCAGTATTAAATACCAGCGGATCAGCCACAGGCAGAAAAGTTACCTTAAATGATGACGTTTTTGGGATTGATCCAAATGATCACGCTATTTATTTAGATGTGAAGCAATATTTGGCTAACCAGCGTCAAGGTACTCACTCGTCTAAAGAGAAAAGTACCGTAAGCGGTTCAACCAAGAAATTACACAGACAAAAAGGTACTGGTGGATCTCGTAAGGGTTCAATCAAATCAGGTACTTTTGTTGGTGGAGCTAGAATACACGGGCCACGTCCGCGTGATTATAGTTTCAAGCTTAATAAAAAGTTAAAGCAATTAGCTCGTAAGAGTGCGTTAGCTTATAAAGCCAAGGAAAATAACATCGCAGTACTTGAAGTATTTGCAATGGAAGATCCTAAAACTAAGAATTATATGACTATCTTAAATAGTTTAGACCTTACCAATAGCAAAACGTTATTAGTATTGGCAGACTATAATGAGAATATTTATAAGTCGGGTAGAAACTTGCCTAAAGCGAAAGTAATGGCAGCTAAGGATTTAAACACTTATGATATTTTGCATGCAGATAAGGTAATTCTTATTGAGAATTCAGTGGAAGTTATTGAGAACATTTTAAATAAGGCGTAAGATGACAATTTTAAAGAAGCCTTTAGTAACAGAGAAATTTACAGCTATCAGCGAGAAGCTGAATAAGGTAAGTTTCATCGTAGCAAAAACTGCTACCAAAACAGAAATTAAAAAAGCTGTTGAAGATGCATATAGTGTGAATGTTACCAATGTAAACACTATGATATATGCAGGTAAATCAAAAGCCAGATTTACCAAAAGAGGTCACTTCTCCGGACGTAAACCATCTTTCAAGAAGGCTGTAATTACTTTACAAGAGGGTCAGAAAATTGACTTCTTCCAAAATATCTAAGAAAGACAATGGGAATCAGGAAATTTAAACCAGTAACACCGGGTACGCGCTTCAGGGCTCAAAATACCTATGAAGAGTTAACGCCGGATTATAAAGTAGAGAAATCGTTAATTGTGAGTTTAAAAAACTCTGGTGGACGTAATAACTCGGGTAAGATGACCATGCGCTATATTGGTGGTGGAAGTCGTAAATTATACCGTGTTATTGATTTCAAACGTAACAAATTTGGTGTTGAAGCTATTGTAGATTCAATCCAGTATGATCCAAATCGTTCTTGCTTTATTGCCTTATTAAAGTACGCAGATGGAGAAAAGCGTTATATTTTAGCTCCAAAAGGTGTTGAAGCTGGTCAAACTTTAATTAGTGGAACAGGCATCGCTCCAGAAATTGGAAACGCATTACCTTTATCAGAAATACCTTTGGGTACTACTATTCACAATATTGAAATTCACCCAGGTAAAGGCGGTCAAATTGCTCGCTCTGCTGGAACAGCTGCTCAATTATTAAACCGTGATGGTAAATATGCAACAGTTAAAATGGTATCTGGTGAAACCCGTCAAATTTTGGTTACTTGCTATGCAACTGTTGGACAAGTATCAAATCCAGATCACATGAATGAGGTTAAGGGTAAAGCTGGTGCAAACCGTTGGATCGGTAGAAGACCACGTACTCGTCCAGTAGCAATGAATCCTGTGGATCACCCAATGGGTGGTGGTGAAGGTAGAGCTTCAGGCGGTCACCCACGTTCACGTAAAGGGTTAAAATCTAAAGGGTACAAAACTCGTACTCCTAAGAAATATTCGAATTCATTTATCATCGAAAGTCGTAAGAAGAAATAACGAGATATGGCGCGTTCATTAAAAAAAGGTCCGTTTGTAGAAGTTAAACTTGAGAAAAAAGTTTTCGCTATGAACGATAATAAGAAAAAATCAGTAATTAAAACCTGGAGTCGCAGGTCAATGATTACTCCTGATTTTGTTGGTCATACTTTTGCGGTTCATAACGGAAGTAAATTTATTCCTGTTTATGTTACTGAAAATATGGTAGGCCATAAGTTGGGCGAGTTCGCTCCAACTCGTACATTTAAGTCGCATCCTGTTAAGTAATAATAAGAATGGAAGCAGTAGCTAAATTAAATAATTGCCCAACCTCTCCTCGTAAAATGAGGTTATTGGCCGATTTGATCCGCGGTAAGCGCGTTGAAGATGCTTTTAATATTTTGGTATTCAATGCTAAGAAAGAAAACTCTCTTCGTTTAGAGAAGTTACTTCGCTCAGCAATTGCCAATTGGGAGCAGAAAAATGAGGGTAGTAGAGCAGAAGAAAGCGAATTAGTTATAAAAACTATTTTTGTAGATGGTGGTGCTATGGTAAAAAGAATCCGCCCTGCACCTCAAGGTAGAGCTCATCGTATTCGCAAGCGCTCTAACCACGTTACGTTAATCGTGGATAGTAAAGTTGCGACGAAGGAAGTTAGTAAAGAAACAATAGAAAACGCATAAATTAATCAGA
Source organism: Chitinophaga pinensis (assembly GCA_945860865.1). GTDB lineage: Bacteria > Bacteroidota > Bacteroidia > UKL13-3 > UKL13-3 > B1. The sequence continues at coordinate 835,763 of CAMARW010000001.1, forward strand.
ATGGGACAAAAGGTTAATCCAATAGGTTTACGCTTAGGAATTATCAGAGGCTGGGAGTCTAACTGGTATGGTGGTAAAAATTTTGCTGAGAAGCTTATCGAAGATGAGAATATCAGAAAATATTTGAATGCACGTATCACAAAAGGTGGTATTGCAAAAATTATCATCGAGCGTACTATTAAGCGCGTAATTATAACAATTCACACATCACGTCCAGGAATCGTGATTGGTAAAGCTGGTTCAGAAGTTGATAAAATCAAAGAAGAGGTTAAGAAATTAACCAAGAAGGATGTAGCTATCAACATTTTTGAAATAAAGCGTCCTGAATTAGATGCTACTTTAGTTGGTGAGTCTATAGCTAATCAGATAGTTGCTCGTGTTTCTTACAAGCGTGCTGTTAAAATGGCTATTGCTTCAACAATGAGAATGGGTGCTGAAGGTATAAAAGTTATGGTATCAGGTCGTTTGGGTGGTGCTGAGATGGCTCGTTCTGAGTCTTTCAAAGAGGGTAGAACGCCACTACATACCTTGCGTGCCGATATAGATTACACTATTGCCGAAGCATTAACTGTATATGGTAAAATCGGTATCAAGGTTTGGATTTGTAAGGGTGAAGTTTTTGGAAAGAGAGATCTTTCTCCTAACTTAGGTTTTGCTAATCCAAATGATAAATCTCATGGTGGAGGTGGTTCTAACAGACCAGACAATAGAAGAGGTGGAGATAGAAGAGATGGTGGAAATCGTGGCGGTGGAGATAGAAGAGATGGTGGAAACCGTGGTGGTGCCAATGGTGGTGCAGATAGAAGAAGAAAATAATTAATTGTTCGAAAGCTAAATAACTGTAGAAATGTTACAGCCTAAAAAGACTAAATATAGGAAACAACAAAAGGGAAGAGTAAGAGGCAATGCCACACGTGGCTTTTCTGTATCTTTCGGATCATTTGGGTTGAAAGCCCTTGATACTTGTTTCCTCACATCAAAACAATTGGAAGCAGCTCGTGTAGCGTTAAATCGCTTCATGAAACGTGAAGGTCAGGTTTGGATTCGTGTGTTTCCAGACAAACCAATGACACGTAAACCAGCTGAAGTACGTATGGGTAAAGGTAAGGGAGCTCCAGAGTTTTGGGTAGCTCGTTGCAGACCAGGTACAATCATATTTGAAGCAGATGGTGTGCCAATGGCGGTAGCTCAAGAAGCTATGCGTTTAGCATCACAGAAATTACCTGTTATTACAAAATTTGTTGTTAAACCTGAATATAGCGAATAATTATGAAAAACGCCGAAATTAAGGAGTTGTCTAATAAAGAATTAGCAGCCAGGATTAGAGAAGAGAGAGCTGGTTTTACCAAAATGGTATTGAATCATGCGATTTCTCCTTTAGAAAACCCAAATATTATCAAAGAAAACAAAAGATTAATTGCTCGTTTGCTTACAGAACAAAGGATGCGTCAATTAATTAGTGTTCAATAAATATTGAAGATGGAAAATACAATAGAAGTAAGAAACTCTAGGAAAGTCATCATCGGTAAGGTAGTTAGCAATAAAATGCAAAAAACTATCGTAGTATCGGTTGAACGTAAAGTAATGCATCCTAAATACGGTAAGTTTATCAAAATGACTTCCAAATTTAAGGCGCACGACGAAAAGGGTGAATGCGGTATGAATGATATCGTAAAGGTTATGGAAACTCGTCCGCTTAGTAAAGATAAGCGTTGGAGATTAGTAGAAATCATTGAAAAAGCTAAATAACGATGATACAACAAGAAAGTAGGCTGAAAGTAGCTGACAATAGCGGGGCAAAGGAAGTACTTTGTATCCGTGTATTGGGTGGAACTGGCAGGAGATATGCATCTGTAGGCGATAAAATCGTTGTTACAGTAAAATCTGCTATGCCATCGGGTACAGTAAAAAAGGGAACTGTTTCCAAAGCAGTTGTGGTAAGAACCAGAAAAGAAGTGCGTAGAGCAGATGGTTCATATATTCGTTTCGACGATAACTCATGTGTATTGTTAAATGCGCAAGATGAGCCACGTGCTACTCGTATTTTTGGACCAGTGGCCCGCGAATTAAGAGAAAAGCAATTTATGAAGATTGTTTCATTAGCGCCGGAGGTATTATAAAATGGAAAGAAAATTTAACAACCAAATCAAACGCCACGTTAAAAAGGGCGATATGGTTCAAGTTATTGCTGGAGACGACAAAGGCAAAAAAGGACGTATTATAGAAATTAAGTCTGATACAAATAGAGCTATTGTTGAAGGTATAAACATTGTGAGTCGTCACACCAAACCGAATGCACAAAACCAAAATGGTGGTATCATTAAAAAAGAAGCACCAGTTCATATTTCTAACCTCCAAGTAGTGGATAAAACAGGTGTTTCTTCACGTGTTGGCAGGAAAGAAAACGAAAGTGGAAAATTGGTTCGTGTTTCTAAAAAGTCTGGTGAAATTATAGATTAAGGAGAATATTATGTATACACCAAGATTAAAAGAAAAATATGCCAAGCAGATTGTTCCTGCTATGCAAGAAAAGTTTGGTTATAAGAATAGCATGATGGTGCCTAAATTGTTAAAAATTTGCATTAATCAAGGTATTGGCCAAGCAGTAGCAGATAAAAAGTTAGTAGATCAAGCAATTGAAGAATTAACTATGATAGCTGGTCAAAGAGCTGTGGGCACTCGCTCAAAGAAGGATATATCGAATTTCAAATTAAGAAAAAATGTTCCTATCGGTACACGTGTTACTTTGCGTGGAGAGAGAATGTATGAATTTTTAGATCGTTTGATTTCAGTTACCTTACCACGTGTTCGTGACTTCCAAGGTTTGAAGTTGAAAGGCTTTGACGGAAGAGGTAACTATAACATGGGTGTAACCGAGCAAATTATTTTTGCTGAAATCGTTATGGAAAAAGTTACTCGTATCAACGGTATGGATTTAACTTTCGTAACTTCAGCAACCAATGATGAGCAATGTTTAGAGTTATTGAAAGAATTTGGTTTCCCATTCAAAAAATCGTAATTAAAGAATTATGGCAAAAGAGTCTATAAAAGCACGTCAGCGCAAAAGAGAAAGAATGGTTGCACAATATGCTACCAGGCGCGAGGCTTTGAAAAAAGCAAACGATTCAGCTGGTTTACAAAAGTTACCACGTAACGCTTCTCCAGTTCGTTTAAAAAATCGTTGCAAATTAACAGGTCGACCGAAAGGTTATATGAAAGATTTCGGTATTTGCCGTAATCAGTTCAGAGAACTTGCATTAATGGGAAAAATACCAGGTGTAACTAAAGCTAGCTGGTAAGAAAATAAAAATTTGGTAAGGGATGCGATTATTGTATATTCGCAGCCCTTTAATTATATAAAATATCAACTTAATCAGTAAGAGTACAAGCCTTGGCTAACTACTGGTGAGTAAAAACAACAACATATGACAGATCCAATTTCAGATTATTTAACTAGGCTTCGTAATGCGATCAAGGCAAACCATCGCATTGTAGAAATCCCTGCCTCCAAATTAAAAAAGGAGATTACCCGTGTTCTTTTCGAAAAAGGTTACATTTCAAACTACAAGTTTGAAGATGTAGTTAATCACCAGGGTATCATTAAAATCGCTTTGAAGTACCATCCGGTAACAAAAACTTCAGCAATCAAAAGTTTAGAAAGAATTAGTCGTCCAGGTTTACGTAGATATACAGGTGTTGAAAATATGCCTCGTGTTATCAATGGTATGGGTGTTGCTATCATCACAACTTCTAAGGGAGTTATGACTGATAAAGAAGCTCGTAACCAAAGCGTGGGTGGTGAAGTATTGTGTTACGTGTATTAATCAATAGGAGAAAGAAATTATGTCACGTATAGGAAAAGCACTTATAAAGTTACCTGCCGGTGTTGATGTTAAAGTTTCATCCGGAAACGTAGTAACTGTTAAAGGTCCTAAGGGAGAATTAACACAACAATTAGATTTAGATATTACATTAGAAGTAATTGATGGTAATATTCAATTGAATAGAGCAACCGATCAAAAACGTCATAGAGCTCTGCATGGTTTGTACCGTTCATTGGTTAACAATATGGTTACTGGTGTTACGCAGGGTTACAAAAAACGCCAAGAATTAGTGGGTGTTGGTTACAAAGCTACTAATGAAGGTAATATTTTAGATTTAACATTAGGATATTCTCATCATATTTATTTTGAAATACCAAGTGAATTGACTGTTAAAACAGAGCAAGACAAGGGTAAAAATCCAATTGTAACATTAGAAGGTATCGACAAACAATTAATCGGACAAGTAGCAGCTAAAATTCGCTCGTTACGTGCTCCTGAGCCATATAAAGGTAAGGGTATTAAGTTTGAAGGTGAAGTATTAAGAAGAAAAGCAGGTAAAACTGCTTCTAAATAAAAATTGAGCCATGTTTAGCAAAGAATTAAGAAGAAATAAAATCCGTGCCCGTATTCGCAGCCGCGTAACTGGTACAGCTCAAAAACCTCGTTTGTCGGTATTTAGGAGCAATAAGTTTATCTATGCGCAAATAATTGATGATGTTACAGGTATAACACTTGTTTCAACCTCGTCTAGGGCGTTAACAGAAAAAGTAAATAAGGTAGATTCATCTGCAGAAGTAGGAAAAGCACTTGCTCAGAAAGCTTTAGCATCAGGAATCTCTGAAGTAGTTTTTGATAGAGGTGGATATTTGTATCATGGTAGAGTGAAAGCTTTAGCTGATGGTGCAAGAGAAGGCGGTCTTAAATTTTAATTTTAGAAGGAACAAGTATGTCAACAGCAAATATTAAAAAAGTTAAAACAACCGATATCGAATTAAAAGAAAAGGTTGTTTCTATTAATCGTGTAGCGAAAGTTACAAAAGGTGGTAGAACTTTTAGTTTTTCTGCTCTAGTAGTAGTAGGCGATGGTAACGGAGTAGTGGGTTATGGATTAGGTAAATCTTTAGAGGTAACCGATGCTATTTCGAAGGGTGTAGATGATGCCAAGAAAAATTTAATTAAGGTTCCAGTTTTAAAAGGAACTGTTCCTCATGAGCAATTAGGTAAATATGGCGGTGGAAGAGTGTTTTTAAAACCTGCAGCTCATGGAACTGGCGTAATAGCTGGTGGTGCAATGCGTGCGGTTTTAGAAAGTGCTGGTGTAACGGATGTATTAGCTAAATCTAAAGGTTCTTCTAATCCACACAATGTGGTTAAGGCTACCATCAATGCTTTACTTGAAATGCGCGATGCTTTTACAGTAGCTCAACAAAGAGGTATCAGTTTAAAGAAAGTTTTTAACGGACAATAAAACGATGGAAAAGTTTAAAATTACACAAGTAAAAAGTACCATCGATAGAATGGAAGGTCAAAAGCGTACAATGCGTGCGTTAGGATTTACCAAATTACATCAGAGCAAAGAAGTGGTAGGTACTCCACAAATCATGGGAATGATCAATAAAGTTGCTCATTTATTAAAAATAGAAAAACTCTAATAAGATATTAGTAATGAAATTACATACATTAAAGCCTGCAAGTGGTTCAACTCACAAAGAAGGCAAAAGAGTAGGTAGGGGTGAAGGTAGTGGTAAAGGTGGTACTGCCGCGCGTGGTCACAAAGGTGCTGGTTCTAGAAGTGGTACAAGCACCAAGCGTGGTTTTGAAGGTGGTCAAATGCCTTTATACCGTCGTGTTCCTAAGTTTGGTTTCAAAAACCTTAACCGTGTTGAATATGCTCCTATCAATTTAGACAAATTGCAAGAACTTGCCGACAATGGCATTACCAAGATTGATAATGTTGTGCTTAGAGAGAATGGTTTAATTGGTAAGAGAGATCTTGTTAAAATTTTAGCCCGTGGAGAATTAAAAGCTTCGTTAGAAATTAAAGCTGATAAATTTTCAAGTGCTGCACAAAAAGCTGTTGAGGCCGCTGGTGGTTCAATTGCAAATAATTAGTATTAACAATTAAATATTACCAACTCAGGTGAAGAAATTAATAGAAACATTTAAAAACATTTACAGAATTGAAGAGCTGAGATATAAATTAGCCATCACTTTCTGGATGTTGTTAGCTTACAGATTGGGTACTTACGTTACGCTTCCTGGTGTTGATCCTAATATGCTTCAGGGTTCTGCCCAACAAGCTGATGGAGGTATCTTTGGATTGATTAATATGTTTGCCGGTGGTGCATTTGCTAGAGGGTCTATATTCGCTCTAGGTATTATGCCTTACATTTCTGCTTCTATTGTTGTTCAATTAATGAGTTTAGCTGTACCTTCTTTTCAAAAAATGCAAAAGGAAGGTGAAGATGGTCGCAGAAAAATCAATCAAATAACAAGATATCTTACCATTGTTATTACTGCTGTTCAAGCTGTTGGTTTTTTAATTAATCTAAAATCTGAAAATCCTCAAGCGGTTATTTCTATAACCAATCCTTCTGATATGTCTGATTTTGTTTTCATGATTAGTTCAGTTATCATTTTAACTTCAAGTACCATGTTTGTAATGTGGTTGGGTGAGAGAATAACAGAAAAAGGTATTGGTAATGGTATTTCTCTCATTATCATGATAGGTATTATTGCAAGATTACCTTTTGCTTTGAAGGAAGAATTTGATTTCAAATTAAGTGAAAGTGGTGGTGGATTAGTAATATTCTTAATTGAATTAGCTGCTCTTTTTGCTGTAGTTATGATTACAATATTATTGGTACAGGGAACAAGAAAAATTCCTGTACAATATGCCAAACGTGTTGTAGGTAACCGTCAATATGGTGGAGTAAGGCAATATATTCCTCTAAAGGTTAATGCTGCAGGTGTAATGCCAATTATTTTTGCCCAGGCCTTAATGTTTATTCCTTCTACTGTTGCTCAGTTTTTCCCTAACTACGAAGCTATGCAGGGTGTTATGGGTGCATTTATTAACCCTATGGGTTGGACTTACAACATTACATTTGCTATATTGATTATTGTATTTACCTATTTCTACACAGCGATTTCGGTTAATTCAAATCAAATTTCGGATGATATGAAGCGCAATGGTGGGTTTATTCCGGGTGTTAAACCTGGTAAATCAACTGCTGACTTTATAGACAGCGTGATGTCTAGAATCACTTTACCTGGTGCTATTTTCTTAGCTTTTGTGGCCATATTGCCATCTATTGCTAATGTAATGAACATTAATAGTCAGTTTGCTCAATTCTACGGTGGAACTAGTTTGCTGATTATGGTTGGTGTTGTTTTAGATACTTTGCAACAAATAGAAAGCCATTTAATGATGCGTCATTATGATGGTTTAATGAAATCGGGTAGAATTAAAGGTAGAAATGCTGCGGGTGTTGGGGTTTAATTTATTAAATCGTTGATATTTTCAAATTTTATACTATTTTTGCAACCCTTTTTAGGATAATATGCCAAAACAGTCGTTAATAAAACAAGACGGTACAATAACAGAGTCGCTTAGTAATGCGATGTTTAGAGTGCAGTTGGAAAATGGGCACGAGGTGATTGCCCACATCTCAGGTAAAATGCGGATGCATTATATCAAGATTTTACCAGGAGATAAAGTGTCGATAGAAATGTCGCCATATGATCTGTCTAAAGGAAGAATTATTTATAGGTACAAGTAATAAACTCGTAAAATGAAAATTAGAGCATCGGTAAAAAAGCGCAGTGAAGATTGCATTATCGTAAAGCGTAAAGGTAGAGTTTACGTAATTAACAAAAAGAACCCTAAGTTTAAACAACGTCAAGGTTAACCTTTGGCTTTGCTGAGTGTGTTAAATTGATAAAAAGTTAAAAAGAAGTATGGCTCGTATAGCAGGTATAGATTTACCCAAAAACAAAAGAGGAGAGATAGGTTTAACCTATATCTTCGGAATTGGACGTTCAATTGCCCAGAGGATATTAACCGAATGTGGTGTTGATTACGACAAGAAAGTTAACGAATGGAACGACGAGGAGTTGAATGCCATTCGTAAGTATGTAACCGAAAAGATTACCGTAGAAGGTGAGTTGCGTTCGGAACGCCAGTTAAACATCAAACGTTTGATGGATATTGGATGTTACCGTGGTTTACGTCACCGTAAAGGTTTGCCTGTTCGTGGACAACGCACTCGCACAAACTCACGCACTCGTAAGGGTAAGCGTAAGACTGTTGCAGGTAAGAAAAAAGTAACCAAATAATCAGTAATTAAGTAATAATGGCTGCGAATAATAAAAAAGTTACAAAGAAGAGAGTAGTAAGCATAGAAGCTCATGGGCAAGTGCATATTAAAGCTTCTTTCAATAATGTGATTATCTCTATCACTAACCAAACTGGTCAGGTAGTTTCTTGGGCTTCATCTGGTAAAATGGGTTTTAGAGGTTCCAAAAAGAATACTCCTTATGCCGCACAAATGGCTTCTGCTGATTGTGCCAAAGTTGCAGTAGATGCTGGAATGAAAAAAGTTGATGTGTTTATCAAAGGCCCAGGTTCTGGTAGAGATTCTGCTATCCGTACTTTGCAAGCAAGTGGATTAGAAGTTTTATCAATTACTGATATTACTCCACTTCCGCACAACGGTTGTCGTCCTCCTAAAGCACGTAGGGTTTAATTATTAAAAAGAAATAGAGTAATGGCAAGATATATAGGACCTAAAACAAAAATCGCCAGAAGATTTAAAGATCCAATTTTTGGACCAGATAAGTCTTTTGAAAAGAGACCTACTCCTCCAGGTCAGCATGGTAGTTCTCGTAGGCGTACGAAACAAACTGAATACGCTATTCAGTTATCAGAAAAGCAAAAAGCTAAATATACTTATGGTGTATTAGAGCGTCAATTTTATAAAACATTTGAAATGGCAGCCCGTAAAAAGGGTATCACTGGCGAAAACTTGTTGAGATTTTTAGAATCTCGTTTAGACAACACCGTTTACCGTATGGGTTTTGCTCAAACGCGTAGTCAGGCTCGTCAATTAGTTTCTCACGGACATATTAATGTTAATGGTAAACTACTTAACATTCCATCTGCTCAGTTAAAACCAGGTGATGTTTTAGCTATTCGTGAAAAATCAAAATCTTTAGAGGTAATTACTAGCTCTATAGCTGCTAGTAACCCTAAAAAGTTTAATTGGTTAAACTTTGAATCAAAAGATATGTCGGGTACTTTTTTAGCATATCCAGAGCGCGACCAAATTCCAGAAAATATCAAAGAACAGTTGATCGTAGAATTGTATTCTAAATAATCATTTAATAAGAATCATAAATGGGTATCCTTGCATTCCAAAAACCAGATAAAGTTATCATGCACAAAGACACTGAGTTCTTTGGGCAATTCGAATTCCGTCCACTTGAAAAAGGGTATGGCGTAACAATTGGAAATTCATTAAGAAGGATTCTTTTGTCTTCTTTAGAAGGTTATGCTATTACATCTATCAAAATTACTGGTGTTGACCATGAATTCTCTACTGTGAAAGGTGTAATTGAAGATGTTACCGAAATGGTAATGAATTTCAAGCAAATCCGTTTCAAGAGAATTGTTGATGGAATTGATAATGAAAAAGTTTATGTTAATCTTAAAGGTCAAGAGCAATTCTTGGCTGGTGAAATTGGCAAACATACTAATTCATTTAAAGTGCTTAATCCAGAATTAGTTATTTGTAACATGGAGCCTTTTGTGCATCTAGAAGTTGAATTAACTATTGAAAAGGGTCGTGGCTATGTTCCTGCAGACGAAAATAAAGCTAAAGATGCCAACATTGGTGTTATTGCTATCGATTCTGTTTTTACACCTATCAAGAATGTAAAATATAGTGTTGAAGATTTTCGTGTAGAGCAAAAAACAGATTATGAAAAGTTGTTAATTGAAATTGAAACGGATGGTTCAATCCACCCTGAGGAAGCTTTGAAGGAAGCTGCTAAAATTTTAATTCAACATTTTATGTTGTTCTCTGATGAACTAATCACTTTGGATACTCAGGTTAAAGAACCAACGCAAGAAGTTGATGAAAACTATTTGCATGTTCGTAAAATTTTAAAAACTCCTTTATCTGATTTAGATTTATCTGTTAGAGCCTACAATTGTTTGAAAGCTGCTGATATCAAATCTTTAGCTGATTTAGTTTCTTACGATATAGCTGATTTATTGAAATTCCGCAACTTTGGAAAGAAATCATTGAGCGAATTAGAGGAACTAGTTAGAGATAAGGGTCTAACTTTTGGAATCGATATAGCTAAATATAAGTTAGATCAAGAATAATTAGTAAGAATTATGAAACGTGCTTTTTAAGCACATATTCGAAATAGAAAGATGAGACACGGAAAAACATTTAATCATTTAAGCAGAACTTCTTCGCATAGAAAAGCATTGCTTGCCAATATGGCTACTTCTTTGATTTTGCATAAGAAGATAACTACTACAACTGCAAAAGCTAAAGAGTTACGCAAATATGTAGAGCCTTTGATTACTAAAGCCAAAGACGATAGCACTCATTCGCGTCGTGTTGTTTTTAGTTATTTGAAAAATAAAGAGTCTATCAAGGAACTTTTTGGGCCTGTTGCAGCTAAAGTTGCTGATAGACCAGGTGGATATACTCGCGTTTTAAAATTAATGAATAGAAAAGGTGATAACGCTGAAATGGCAATCATCGAAATAGTTGATTTTAATGAAAACCTACTTAAAGATACTACTGCCAAATCGGGTGCTTCGAAAAGAACTCGTCGTGGTAAATCTAAAGTAACAGCACCTATCGCTGAAGTTACTCCTGAAGCTACTCCTGAAGTTACTCCTGAAGTTACTCCTGAAGTTACTGCAGATTCTGCCGAATAATAATCTTTATTATTTAAATAATACTAGCTCCGTACTTTTGTACGGAGCTTTTTTTTTATGTTTTGTAACTATTTGGTTATAGCTTGCGTCTTATGTTTATAATAGCCAATATTTGAAACATGACTACTGCTGAATTTAATTCTTGTGTTGATTTGTTTGCAGATCCGCTTTTTCGGTTTATTGTAAAAAATCTTAAAGATAGCGATGCTTCCAGAGACGTTGTGCAAGATACCTTTGAAAAAATGTGGAAGAAAGTGGTGCTGGTGGATTATGCCAAAGCCAAAAGCTATTTGTTTACCACTGGTTACCATACCATGATTGATAAAATTAGAAAAGAACAAAGGTCTGGTTTATTAGAGTCTAATCATGAAAATTTGGTTCAAACAGAAAATACCTTTAGCGATATAAAAAAGATTTTAGACAAAGCCTTAAACACACTCAGCGAAATTCAAAGGTCTGTTGTGCTCCTAAGAGATTATGAAGGCTATAGCTATGAAGAAATTGGGCAAATAACGGGCTTAAATGAGAGTCAGGTTAAGGTTTATATTTACCGAGCGCGATTAGCTTTGCGGAATTATCTGGGAGAAAGGGGGCAAATTGTATGAGTATTTCACGCGATAATTACGAGTCGTTTTTGATAGACTTTTTAGAAGGCACTTTGCCAAAGTCAGATCATGCAAAATTATTTGATTTTTTAGAGCACCATGCCGATTTAAAAGAAGAGTTTGCTCTTTTAAATAAGCCAATATCAAAAGATGAATTGCCCTTTGAAAATAAGCTGCCTGATTTTAATTTCTTAAAAAAGTCTTGCGAAGATTGGGTTGCGGATGAGGAGCTAATTGCCTTAATGGAGCATGACTTGATTGGCGAGTTAAAAGAGATTGTTGAAAAGAAATTTGCTAATTATCCATCCAATAACAAGCGTTATGAGCTCTTTTTACAAACAAAATTAATTCCAGAGGAGCATGTTTTCCCGAATAAAATTGGCTTAAAAAAGAAAGACACAATCGTTGTTCCCTTGCATGCTCGTTGGGCCGTAGCAGCTAGTTTATTAGTATTTGCATTTATTGGAATATGGTCGCCATGGAATCAAAATGTAGCCCCATTGGCAGAAGTTTCTGATGATGCCTATATTTCTGTCGATAAATTGATACTTCCCAGTAAAGAAATTACCCAAAAGGGCTTCCCTGTGCGCATAAGTAAGCCTGTTGTTGCCCGCAATACCAAGTTAGAAATACAGCAGCTTAAATTGGAAGAAAACGCCCAGAGCATTGCGCCTATGGCAATAAAAAGTTTGCCAATAGTCTCTGTAAAATTGTCTAAACCAAGTTTTGAATCTGCTGGTTTAATGATGGCAATTATTACAGAATCTCCTGAAATAAGCGATAAATTTTTAACGCCGGGTAATTTTGTATTACAACAAATTAAAAAAGAAATAAATAAAAGATATATAGGCTTTTCTTTTCATGAAGAGGTAGACCCAGAGTCGCAAGTGATACGATATGGTTTTATCTCAAAATATTTTGCCTACGAAAGAATTATTCAAACAAATTAATAAAAGTTATGAGATATTTATCATTGATGAGCATGCTTGTTTTAAGCAGTGTTTTGTTTGCCCAAAAAGAAGTAAAAGTGGCAGCATTTTCTAAAGTTAATTATGATTTGCCTGTTAAGTTGATGCTAATAAAAGGGGCTGAACCAAAAGCAGAGTTGAGCGGAGATTATGAAAAAATTCTCTTTGAGGTAAAGGATAAAACCTTAGAATTAAATTTAAATGGTGCAATTCCAGATGCGAATAAAGTAATTAAGCTTTATTTTTCTGAGTTAACCGAGCTTATTACAAATGGTGCTGGAAGTGTTGAGATGCCGGTTGGTGAAAAAATTACGGCTGATAGTTTTAGCCTAAAGTGCAATGGGGTTGTTAAGGTAAATTTGGCTTTTGCCGTTAAAGTTTTAGCACTAGATATGGAGGGAGCTAGTAAGGTTACCTTGAATGGTAAAGTGGAAACAGCTAATTTAAAGCTGTCTGGTGTTAGTAAATTATTTGCCAATGAATTGCGCTGTAAAGACATGATGGTAAATGCTTCGGGTGCTAGCTTTTACAATATACATACAAGCGGCGATTTATTGATAGATGCTAGCGGTGCTAGTAAGGGAATTTATGCAGGCAATCCAGTAAATAAAATAATTAATATTAATGGATTAGCCAATATTGTTGATGCGGCAACAGGCGACCAAATGAAAGACGAAAGAAGCGGAGATGATACCACACGCATTACTATTGGCAAGAAGAAGTTTATCATTATTGAAGATAAAGATAAAATTACTTTAGGCGAAGATGGAAAAAAAGTAGTTAAGCAATACAAATTAAAACGTGTGTATGCTGGTTTTGAATTGGGGATTAATCAATTTACCACGGCTACTATGCAAACCAATTTACCAACGCAATATGATTTCTTAGAAGTAAAGCCAGAAAAATCTTGGTTTTACGGACTTAATCTATGGGAGGGTGATTATCAAATTGTAAAAAATAAATTGGCCCTAAGCACCGGATTTGGGATGGAGTTTCAGGAATTTAATTTCAACTCCAATCAAGTATTGCAAGCTAATCAAAATGTGCTTGCGGCAGATTCTGGATTTATTGTATTGTCTAAAAACAGGTTATATGCTTACCAATTAAATGTTCCATTGATGGTGAAGTTTGCACCAAGGACAAAGAAAAGCAAAAACAAATTTCACCTGGCCTTGGGTGTTATAGGGTCGTTTAAAGCCTATAGCCACTTAAATACAGAAACAAGCGCGCAGGGATTTGAGGAACATTTAAAAATAGTAGACGATTTTAATATTAATCCTTTTAGGTTAACAGCCACGGCGCGTGCGGGCTATGGTTGGTTTAGGGCTTTTGCCAATTATAGCTTAACACCCTACTTTAAAACAAGCGATGGCAATCCAGATTTTAGAACACTTTCTGTGGGATTAACACTTATTCCATTTTAAATATTTTAATAGGTTTACAATTTTGGCTTTATTATTGCAAGGAAAAAATCATATAAAAATATGAAAAAACATATACTAACAGCAGCCTTATTCCTTGGAGGATTAACTGCTTTTTCACAAATTACCGTAGAAAGATCAACTTTTGCGGCGGCAGGCGATTGGTTTTTAATGGCAACAGATACAACCATCAACGTAAAAACCAGTGATGCACTCAAACTAGGTGGTGCCAACCAAAACTGGAGTTTAACAGGTTGGGCAAACAGGCATAGCAAGGATACTACTTTTTATGCAAATGGATTTACTTATCCTGGCGCACCAGCAGGTTGTAATTTAGTGTCTTATGAAATTGATCCACTAACTTCAGAAGAAATACCAACTTACTACAATATTAGCAACAGTGCCTTGCGTGTAATTTTAGATGCTGGCGGTACTAGCGGTTCTGGTGGGTCTTTTAAATTATTTCAATTCCCTTCCACTATGGGAACCAAATACCAAGATTCATCTGTTAATTTCTTTACTACTTTAGCCAGTGATTTTGGAATAGAACTTCCTTTGATTGATTCGCTAAGAATTGTATACGTTTTTAAGGTGAATTCTGAAATAGATGGATATGGTAAATTAAAATTAGATGCTGGCGAGTTTGATGTATTGAGACAATTGCTCAAAACCAATGTAAAGGTGAATTTCCAGGTAAGAAACATCATTACGGGAACTTACACTGCTTTGCCTGGATTTGGTGATTTTAATGAAAATATAAATGCCTATACTTGGTTATCTGCCAATGCTGGCGCTCCTCTTTTAAGCGCAGAATCAGATACTTTGGGTAACATTATAAGTATTGATTATTTATTAGCCAGCAGCAAGGGTTTAAGAAGTGGGCTAGGTAAAGAATTAAACAATACCATTGCTCGCGTTTATCCAAATCCGGCTAAAGATAAATTAACCATTGAATTACAAGGTCAACAAAATGGAGATGCCCAACTTAGCATTTACGATATCTTAGGTAACGAGGTTATCGTTGTTTCTAATGTATCTATTCAAAAAGGCTTGAACCAAATTCCAGTAGATTTAAATGACCTAAAACCAGGAGTATATTTCTTTAACCTGGTTCAAGGTGAAATGAAAAGTTCTCAACGTTTTATAGTTGAATAAATATCTTTAACTAGCTACAAAAAAAAATCCCGAGTTGCATTACAACTCGGGATTTTTTTTGTTTAAATTTCGATTTTCGGATTTCGATTTTCGAATTTAAATTTCCTTATTCAGTGATAACTAATTTTTGGCTAGCGGTGTAGTTGCCAGTTTTAATGTTAATCATATAAACACCAGCTTTAACGTTTGAAGTGTTTATTGGTAATTCAAAAGCACCTGCTTGCGTATTAGGGAATGATAAGCTAGTTACTTCTTGACCCATTAAATTAGTTAAAGAAACAGTTACATCAGCTGATTGAGTTAAAGCTAAGTTTACATTTACAGTTGAAGTAGCAGGGTTAGGGTATACAGAATTAATTTTTACATTTTCCATATCATTTAAACCTACACCTGGTTTGCCATTAGAAGTATCAACAGTGATGTGGAAGTAACTTGCAACAAATCTTTCATTAGTAAAAGCTTGTCCGGCAACATAACCATTCCAACCATTGTTAACTGCATATGCAAAAGATTTTAAAGTCATTAATGGTGTATTATGGAATTTAGTATTTTCCCAGCCAATAGCACCTTCGTTTAAGTATAAGCCATAACCAAAGTAGTTGCTTCTTCTCATGCCAGCAGGAGCTGTAGCAGGATTTTGCTGGTAACAAAAAACAGCGGTGTCTGTTCCAATAACAGCAGGTACTCCCGATTTAAAAGTAAAAGTAAAAGAAGTTAATGTATTCACGTTAGTTCCGCTTGCATTGGCATTTACATTAATACCTGCAGGTGCTTTAATAGCAGATACTTTGCTAAACCAACCATTTTCAAATCCACCGTCGTTGTTGCTTACACGTGTAGTGTCGAAAATACCGTTTGCACCAGAAGACAATAAGAAAGTGTCTGCTGCAAAATAATTAATTGGCATTCTGGTTGCATAATTCCAATGAGCTCCTTGTGAGTTTGGTGTTGCATATCTTGTTCCATCTTGGAAAGCTGCTTGTCTAATTTGCGTGCCTCTCCAATAAGCAACAATTAAAGTATCAACTACAGGAACTGAACCACCCATACCATCGCTTACTTCATTTACATTTCTAACATATAAATAAGAGAAAGCAACGCTATCTAATTTGTAACTATTAAATCTTGATAATTGATTTTCTGGATTATCTGAATTTTGAATTAAATCATCTTTAGGGTCAAATACATGACCTACACTTACCGTAGAACCGTATCTAACAGATCCATCATCATCTACAAATTTATTTAGTGAATCGTGTGTTAAAAAGTCAACATATCTTCTTAATCCACCACCTGCAGTACTTTTCTCCATCAAAGCAATGATATCGTACCAGGCAGAAACCGGCTCACCACCTTTTTTAGAGGTTTTTTCCGACTTAAATGGGTTTACACTTACACCTTCAGCGTGATATTTAAATTCTCCGCTGTTGTTGATTTTTTGTGCCATTGCAGCTGAACCGAAAGTAAGGGCAGCAAAGGCTGTTAGTAACACTTTTTTCATTTTAATTTAGATTTTTATTAGAATTCGAATTTATGTTAATTAATATAATTATACAAGCAAGATAGAAAAATGAAACAAAGAGTTGTATCAATTTATAGCTTCTACCCAATGGCCATTTTCTTTTATCAGTTGAATTAATTCGTCTACAGCTAATTCTGAGGAGATTGATTTTTTCATTACTTCTTTACCTTTGTACAAGGTTATTTTACCTACACCCGATCCTACGTATCCGTAGTCTGCATCTGCCATTTCTCCTGGACCATTTACAATACAGCCCATTATGGCAATTTTAACGCCTTTAAGGTGGTCTGTTCTTTTGCGAATCATGGCAGTAGTTTCTTGCAAATCAAATAAAGTGCGGCCACAACTTGGGCAGCTAATGTATTCTGTTTTGCTAATTCTGGTTCTAGCTGCTTGCAAAATACCAAATGAAATATCATTTAATCTTTTCTCACTTACTGCGCTGTGGGTAAAAAATATTCCATCGCCAAAGCCATCAATTAATAAGCTGCCCGCATCGGTGCTGGCATATAGCATGTGTAAATTAACAGGGTCGGTTTGAACCAAATCTTCTTCATAATGCAATCCAAAAACAATTGGATTTTGTATGTTTTGCTCCACTAACAAACCTATGGCATTGCGTAAATCTGGTAAATTGTTGGGGTGATTAGCACTTAAAATAAGCACGCAGTTTCCTTGTGCTTCTATTTTGTCAAGTAAGTTTTGGTTCAAACAGTAACTGCTATTAATTTGAACAAAATTAATGGTTTGAGAAAAAACTTTGGCGTTTTCAAATTCGGTGGCCGAAAACATTGGGAAGCTATTGCTTTTATCTATGGTCTTTTCCCAGGTGCTAGGTTTGTATATAGCTTTGAGGCCCATGGGCAGCATAAAAGGAGCAATATTTTCTCCTAAGAAAATGTAATCTGCACCCAGTTCTGTCATGTTCCATTTGTCTAAATCTGCATCAAAATTGTATCCTATAGCAGCCAAATCATTGGGCTCAATGGTTTTTTGTGCAAAGTTGGCAATTACCCGTGGTACTTGGTTTCCGCCAAATAAATGGATGGGTTTGGCTACTCGTTTTTTATATTGATAAAATACTTCAGAGTTGTTTTGCATCCATTGGCTGTTGGGCGCCATAGCTGTTGCGTTGTTTCTGTTGCTATATCTATGCGCCAATTGTTTAGCCACAGGTACTTCAAACTCTGGATCTTCGGTAAGCGATACACGAATAGTGTCGCCTAGGCCGTCTTCTAGAAGTGCACCAATACCCAATGCAGATTTTATTCTACCATCATCGCCATCTCCTGCCTCTGTTACCCCCAAATGTAGCGGGTAATGCATGTTGTTTTGGTTCATGGTTTGAACCAAAAGGCGATAGGCTTGCACCATAACTTGTGGGTTACTTGCCTTCATAGACAGCACAATATTGTGAAAGTTTTCTGCTGTGGCAATGCGCAAAAACTCCATGGCACTTTCTACCATGCCAAGCGGCGTATCTCCATATCTACTTAAAATTCTATCGCTTAAACTGCCGTGGTTGGTTCCAATTCGAAGCGCTGTGCCGTATTCTTTACAGATGCTTATTAAAGGCACAAATTTTTCTCTAATACGCAAGAGTTCGTTTTCATAATCTTGGTCGGTATATTCTAATATTTGAAACTTCTTTTTATCGGCATAATTACCCGGATTTATGCGTACTTTTTCTACAATTCTGGCGGCCATTTCTGCCGCGTTTGGCGTAAAATGTATATCTGCCACCAAGGGTACATGGTAGTTTCTTTTTTTGAGTTCAGCTTTAATATTGGCTAAGTTTTCTGCTTCATTCATACTGGGTGCAGTTAGCCTAACTAGTTCGCAACCGGCATCCACCATTCTAATAATTTGCTCCACAGATCCAAGTGTATCCATGGTATCGGTGGTAGTCATACTCTGGATACGAATGGGGTAATCGCTTCCCATTAGTAAATCACCAATAGCAACGGTATTGGTTTTTCTTCTTTGGTAGTTGGTTAAACTAGCAACAAATAATGCGTTTTGACTCATGTTGTAATGAAACAGAAAAAGGTGAAAATAGTTCTTATAATGGCTTTAAACGTTGACGCTGCGAAGGTATGTAATTTCAATAAAATTTAGATTAACCTATATCGCCCAAAATTGGTCGAACCAAAATCTCTTCTACATTGGTTTGTGGGGATAAGGTATAGGCATTAAACACCAATTTAGCAATATCCTCTGATGGAATAAATCTTTCTGCGGGAAGCTCTGATCCCTTCCAACTATCGGTAAGTGTTGCGCCCGGCAGAATGGCTGTAACTTTGATGTTTTTTTCTTTGAGCTCT
Source organism: Chitinophaga pinensis (assembly GCA_945860865.1). Taxonomy (GTDB): domain Bacteria; phylum Bacteroidota; class Bacteroidia; order UKL13-3; family UKL13-3; genus B1. Next base: position 854,543 of record CAMARW010000001.1, read on the forward strand.
TGTCGTAATACTTGGTTCAAGCCAAGCATTGCATATTTGCTGATACAGTAAGAGCCCCCGTTAGTATAAGCGGTAATGCTGGCTGTTGAGCAAATATTAAAAATATGTCCTTGACCTGAACCAAGCATATTTTTACCTATAATTTGGCATAAATAATAAGCACTGGCTACATTGGTTTGAAATTGCAGTTCAAGGGCGCCTTCGGGTTCGGTTAATATGGTGCCGGGTAAAAATACACCCGCATTATTTACTAAAACTTCAACTGTTTTGAATTCCTTAAGCACATTTTCTGCAAATATTTTGAGCAATTCTGCATTGCTTACATCGCAGGTTTCCATTAAAAATTGTTGGTTGGGGTACTTCAATGTAAGGGAGGTAAATAATTCTTGTAAGGCATTTTTATCTCTAGCACATCCAGCCACATTAAATCCATTGGCAGCAAATATATTTACTATGGCAAGCCCGATACCTTTGGTACAGCCGCTTACTAAAATTGTTGGGTTCATATTATTTAAACGATAAGATTCCAAAATTACTTAATTTGTTTGGATTGATAAGTTTTTTTCTGAATACTATATCGGTCTTTGCAGAATAAGGCTAAAGCATTATATTTACATGCAAATTAAAATCTATTTTTAATTGAGTAAAGCATGAAATTTTTATCGAAATTAGGAAGTTATTTGTTGTTTTTGCGAGCCTGTTTTCGCAAGCCAGATAAATGGCGCATGTTCTGGCGGAGCTTTTTTAGCGAAGTATATAAAATGGGAAATGATTCTTTTGGTATTGTAGCCATTATTTCTTTATTTATTGGAGCCGTTACGGTTATTCAGTTTGGTAGTCAGTTACAAGGAAGTTTGGTACCCATGACTATCTTAGGAAGGATTGTGCGGGATGCCAATATTTTGGAGTTTTCGCCCACCATTGTTGCACTGGTTATGGCAGGCAAAATTGGTTCAAACATAGCCTCAGAAATTGGAACAATGAAAGTAAGTGAGCAAATAGATGCTTTAGAAATAATGGGGGTGAATGCGGCCAGCTACGTAGCATTGCCCAAGATTTTAGCAGCTATTTTTGCCGTTCCAGCTCTTGTTATTTGCAGTATGTTTCTATCTAATGTTGGTGGCGCCATTTCTTGCTACTTTTCAGAAATGGTAACAGTTGATATTTACATTCAAGGATTGCGCATGGATTTTAACGGATTTTTTATCACCCACGCCCTCACCAAGGCGTTCTTTTCTTCTTTTTTAATTGCTACAATTTCATCTTATAATGGCTACATTACAGAAGGCGGTGCACTGGAAGTAGGTTCGGCCAGTACTATGGCTGTGGTGCAAAGTTGTATTGCCATCATTTTCTTTGATTATATTTTAACTCAATTGATGTTATACTAATGATAGCCTTAAACGGAATATACAAATCTTTTAATGGGCGCGAAGTTTTAAAAGATGTGAGCGCCAAATTTGCGAAAGGAAAATGCACTTTTGTAATTGGCGCAAGTGGGGGAGGGAAAAGTGTTTTAATGAAGTGCATGGTTGGCCTAATTACGCCTGATAAGGGTGTTGTAGATTTTGATAATAGAGATTTTTACGGGCTAGATTACAAGGAGAAAAAGTTGGTTCGGCAAGAAATTGGCATGCTTTTTCAAGGTGGGGCTTTGTTTGATTCTTTGAGTGTAGAAGATAATGTAGCATTTCCTTTGCGCATGTTTACGGAAATGAATAAAAGTGAGCTATTAGATAGGGTAAATTTTTGCTTAAAACGCGTGAAGTTAGAGAATGTAAATAACCTTTATCCCTCTAATATAAGTGGTGGTATGAAAAAGAGAGTGGGCATTGCCCGTGCCATTGCCATGAATCCAAAATACCTTTTTTGTGATGAACCTAATAGCGGTTTAGATCCTTTAACCTCAAGGGTTATCGACGAATTGATAGTTGAAATTACCGAAGAATATAATATTACAACAGTTATTAATTCACATGATATAAAAAGTGTTTTTGATATGGGCGACCATATTGTTTTTATCTACCAAGGTAAGCGTTTGTGGGAAGGTAATAAGTCTGAAATTAATGATGCAGGAATTAAAGAATTGCAGGAATTTATTAAGGCTAGTAGGTTTTAGGAGATAATTACGAATTACGAGTTACGAGTTACGAATTACGAATTACGAATTACGAATTACGTTACGGATGAAGATTAAAGTAAGTTGGTAGTTGAGGGGTAATAATATAATAGTTATGCATAGATTTTGGATATTGGGATTGCTCTATATGTTGGTGAGTTTGTCTTGCCAGCACAAGCCTGCAGAGGTGATTACGCCTCCTCAGAATATAGACACCAGTGGTAACCCCAAACAACCTTGTGATTCTACGGTGGTTTATTTTGGGAGAGATGTGCTGCCCATTTTAAATACAAATTGTGCTATGAGTGGATGTCATGATGCGGGTACTGCCTCTGATGGGATAGTTTTAAATTCTTATAACAATGTTATTAATACCGGTAGAATAGTTCCATTTGATTTAAATAGTTCAGATTTGTATGAAGTTATTATTGAAGATAAACCTGATAAAAGGATGCCGCCTCCTCCTAAATCTGCATTAAATGCCACCCAAATAGCACTCATTGCTAAGTGGATTAATCAAGGGGCGAAAAATTTAATTTGTGAGGAGCAAAATTGTGATACCATCAATATTTCTTATGGTAATATGATAGCTAAAACTATGGCTACTTATTGTATAGGTTGCCATGGCGCCAATTATCCAGGTGCAGGCTTAAATTTAACTAATTATGCGGGTATGTCTGCCATTGCTGCCAACGGCAGGTTAATAGGCAGTATAACTCATATTGCCGGATACAAAGCCATGCCGCAAGGCGGAAAGTTGCCCAGTTGTGAAATAAAGCAAATTCAGAAATGGGTGGCAATGGGTTTTCCTAATAACTGATAAAAAATGGTTATCTATTAATTGTTTGATTTTTATGAAAAGATGTAATTTGGTTCTCTTGTTTGCCTCTGCCTTGCTGTTTACAAGCATTAGTGCTTGTTCTCATTATGAAGCGTTGCAAAAAGACCCTAAAGAAAGCAGCAAAGGCGATGATGAAAGTCACAATGAAGGACAAAATTGCGGATCTTGTCATAACATTAATGGGCATGAAGCCGTGCGCGAGGCGGGCTGGTGGACGGTCTCTGGAACTGTTTTCCGCGAAGGAGATGATAAGGGTGATGATAATGCAATTGTAGAACTTTGGGAAAAGCCAGGCCGAGCAGGAAAGCTTATTAAAAAATTAGAAACGGATAAAGAGGGTAATTTTTATACCAATCAGATACTCAATTTTATGGGTGGCTGTTATCCTGTTATATATACTCCGGGCGGACAAGTGAAAGTGATGCCAATACCATATACTGGAGGAAGCTGTAATAGTTGTCATGGAGTAAGTACAAGTAAATTAGAACTAAAATAATTATATGAAAAAAATATTTGGAATAGTAATCATACTATCAGTTTTTATGAGTTGCTATAAGGATAAAGAAGAATTGTTGTACCCCAACGATTTTGGATTGGCAGATACAAGCTCGGTTGCCACCTACACTGGATTTGTGAAGCCATTAGTGGCTGCGAGGTGCGTGTCTTGCCATGCTGGTTTTGGTAATTATGCTGGGTTAAAAATAGTTGTAGACAATGGAAAGTTTGCCAACAGGGTTTTAGTTAAGAAAGATATGCCCTCGGGCGGACCATTAAGTGCTGAGCAATTGGCTAAATTAGATAAATGGTTAAAAGCAGGGGCGCCTAATAATTAAGTTATATGAAAAAATTATGGATGTTTTTCCAATTAATATTGGGTTTTTCTGCTACTTCTTGGGCGCAAGAAGATTTGTTGAGGATGTTAGAATCAGAATCTGATCAAAAGCCAAAACCGGTTTATGCTACCTTTAAATCTACGCGGGTTATAAACGGGCAAAGCATAGAGCATGTGGCTGCTAAGCATTTAAATTTTGTGATTTTGCACCGTTTTGGTGAGGTAAACGGTGGCGCCTATCAGCTTTGGGGATTAGATCAGGCTAATATAAGATTGGCATTTGATTATGGATTAACAGATAGGGTACAGGTAGGTTTTGCCCGCAGTTCTTTTGGGAAAACATATGATGGTAATTTTAAAATTAAGCTCTTAAAGCAAAGTAAGGGTAAAGGCGGAATGCCTATAAGTTTGGGTTATTATGGCAATGTGGCGGTAAATACTTTGAGCTGGGATTTTCCCAATCGATTAAACTATTTTACCTCCAGACTAAGTTTTATAAACCAAATTATTATTGCAAAAAAGTTTAGCGATAAGTTAAGCGTTCAAATTGCCCCTTCTGCTGTTCATTATAATTTAGTTAGGCGCACAGCTGATCCCAATACTATTTTTGTTCTCGGAACTGCTGCCAGTATTAGGTTAAACGGAAGCGTACGTTTAAACCTAGAATATTGTCCGCGTTTAAACGGTAGGGATGTACCCAATAGAGCCGGTCAAAAATTACACGATTACTTGGGTTTAGGATTTGATATTGAAACAGGTGGACACGTTTTTCAACTGATGTTGAGCAATAGCATAGGAATGTTAGAACAACATCAAATGGCAGAAACAACAGGCTCTTGGAGCGATTTAGCTATACGTTTGGGTTTTAATGTAAACAGAACTTTCTCCTTTAATAAAAAATAAATATCTTATGGTTTGATATTTGATCACTCTAAAATAAAAAACAATAAAAACATGAATCGTAAATTAGTAGTATTAGCCACATTAATGTTTGGCACGTTTAGTAGCTTTGCGCAGCTATTATCAACCAGTACTTCACGCGTAACTTTTTTTTCGTCTACACCCATCGAAGATATAAAGGCAGAGGCAAATTCTGGCTTAATGGTTGTAAATACTCAAACCCAAGCCATTGCTTTTAGTGTAAATAATGAAAGCTTTAGTTTTCCTAACAAGTTAATGCAAGAGCATTTCAACGAAAAATACATGGAAAGCGAGCTATATCCAAAGAGCACTTTTACAGGCAAATTGGCTGAACCTATTGATTGGAAATCAGATGGAGAGCATACTGTAAACGTGGTGGGTAAACTTAAGATTCACGGCGTAGAGCAAGATAGAACCATTCAAGGTACGATAAAAATTGTTGGCGGGGTGCCACAAATTGAGTCTACTTTTATGGTTAAAAATGCCGATCATAATATTAAAATATTGAAATCTGTAATTGGTAAAATTTCCGACGAGATTGAAGTAAAAATTGCTGCTACTTTAGCACCCAAAAAGTAATTTAAAAAACATAAAAAAAGTCCGACATAATTATTTATGTCGGACTTTTTTATGTAATCGAATCAAAGTTAAATGGCTTGAAATTAAGCAAGCTATATTTTAAGATTTATTCTTCGCCTGGTTTTGATTTAAAGATTTCGCCAGCACCTGATTTGGCTCTGATTAAACCTTCAATTTCTTGACTAAGTTCTGGGTTATCTGTAAGAAGTTGTTTAACAGAATCTCTACCTTGGCCCAATTTGGTTTCGTTGTAGCTAAACCAAGAGCCAGATTTTTTAATGATTTCTAAATCTACTCCTAAGTCGATTATTTCACCTAATTTAGAGATACCTTCTCCGTAAATGATGTCAAATTCTACTGTGCGGAAAGGCGGAGCTACTTTGTTTTTGGCTACTTTAACCTTAGTTCTGTTACCCACAATATCCAAACCATCTTTAATTTGGCCAATACGACGAATATCTAAACGAACTGAAGAGTAAAATTTAAGTGCATTACCACCGGTTGTGGTTTCTGGACTACCAAACATAACGCCAATTTTATCACGCAATTGGTTAATAAAAATACAGATACAACCTGTTTTATTAATGGTGCCGGTAAGTTTTCTGAGTGCCTGACTCATTAACCTGGCTTGTAAGCCCATTTTGCTATCACCCATATCGCCTTCTAATTCGGCCTTTGGAACAAGTGCTGCCACAGAGTCGATAACAATGATATCAATAGCCCCAGAGCGAATAAGTGCATCTGCAATTTCTAAAGCTTGCTCTCCATCATCAGGTTGAGATATAATAAGATTTTCTATATCGATACCTAGTTTTTCTGCATAGTTTCTATCAAATGCATGTTCAGCATCAATAAAAGCTGCAATGCCACCCTTTTTTTGCGACTCTGCAATGGCGTGCATAGACAAGGTTGTTTTACCAGATGATTCTGGTCCGTATATTTCTATGATTCTACCAGTTGGTAGGCCGCCAATACCAAGGGCAATATCTAATGAAAGGGAGCCAGTAGATAACGCCTCAATATCATCAACCTTTTGGTCGCTCATTTTCATTACAGTACCTTTACCATAGGTTTTGTCTAATTTATCTATGGTAAGTTGGAGGGCTTTTAATTTTTCTTTTACGTCTGAACTGCTCATGCTTTTAGTTTTAATTTGAATTCAAAATTAAAGTGTTTTTACGGGTTTAACGTTAAACAATCAAGAATTGTATCCACAAGTTTTACCATTATTAAATTATTGGTAAACAATATATTGTGTTAAATTGTATATTATTATATCCAAAATTAGTTAATTATATTAACAAAATTAGTAATGTGCACCCATTAAATTGTGCACATTACTAATCCCATACTGAACGTATTAAATTACTTTTTTTTCTTTAGTGCCCATCAAGAGGATATCTGAGACAATAATTTCTGTCACATATTTTTTAACATTGTTTTTGTCTAAATAGTTTCTATTTGAAATTTTACCTTCAATGCAAATTTCTTTTCCTTTGTCTAAATATTTTTCAGCTAAATCTGCTTGCTTTCCCCAGGCAATAAGGCTATGCCACATTGTTTCAGTTACTTTTTCGCCGTTTGCATCTATGTAATTTTCGTTGGTGGCTAAAGAGAAGTTGGCTACTTTCTTGCCCGTTGGGGTGGTGCGTAATTCGGGTTTTTGTCCCAAGTGGCCCATAAGCCTTACGCTGTTTCTAAGGTTTGACATGTTTTGTTTTTTTTTAAGTTGTTTAACATAGTATTTATTGCCTGGCCAGGCTAATTGTAAATGCAAATTGGGATGTTTATTTCAGAACTAAAAGTGTTTAAACGTGTATAAACGTTTAATACGTTTTTGCTCAAGTTACAAGCACAAAAAAAGCGGATGCAAAAATAAATTTGCATCCGCCTTTTAGAACCAAACAGGCTTGGTAAATATAGAAAGTATTATTTGCTCACTACAAACTTAATGGTTCTAGAACCATTTTCAGATTGCATGTTGCAGAAATAAATGCCGTTGCTTAACTCATTTAAATCGAAGCTGTAGTTTACAGTGCTTTCGTTAAATGTTTTAACCAATAACACTCTTCCACTAATATCTAAAATTTGAGCTGTTAAAGGCAATGTTTTAATGCCCGAAACACTTAAGTTTAATTGCTCTTTAGCAGGGTTAGGGAACAAGTTGATTTTTGCATAACTCAATTCGTTTTGGTTCAAACCAACCATTTGGTATACTATAACTGTTCTGGTGATTGAATCTTTGTTGCCAGCTTTATCTACTGCTACATAAGAAATAATGTAAATACCTACTTTAGCAGTATCTACAGAACCAAATTTTTGAACGGTTAAACCAGCACCGTCTTTATTGTCTGTTACTGTGGCACCAGCATCTACCCATGAGGTATTAACTAGCAATGAATCTGGGTTGTTTCCTAATAAAGTAATAACCGGTTTTTCGGTATCTGGAGCGCCAGAGAAATCTAAATCATTACTATCTCTAGGTTGTAATTTCCAGTTGCTGAAAGCTAAAATCATAATACCTTGAGCTTTCTCCATAAACTGACCAGTTGTAAGGTTATTGTTGAAGTTGTCTGGTAAGCGTGTGCTAATATCATCTACTCTTAAACCAGTTGTTTTAGTGATGTTATGGTTAATTAAGAATTCGCCAAAGTTTGATGGCGCATCAGCATTGGTGTTTATTACAAATACGCTGTCGAAACGCAATAACATACCTTCGTATGGCGCTAATTCTGGGCGACGTGTGGCAGAAGCACTGATAACTGCAATAGTATCAATTGGTAAAGTTGTGAAAGCTGGTAAAGCATTTCCTGAAGAAATTACGCTTCCAGTAATGCTATTTAAGGTGGTCATTCCAAAAGATTCTCTGATTCTAAATCCAGTGATAGAAACTGAATCGCCTACTCTCCAAGTTCCAGTAACGTCGCCAGCTCTTCTGTTTACAATAATAGCACTGTTTAAGCCAGTTCCGTTTTGTACAGTTAAAATATTGGTGGTTCCTTGAATCATATTGGTAGCAGTAACAATACCTCTAATATCTACACCATTAATACTGTCATTGTTCCAGATAGTTTGGTTATTAGGGTACGGACTAAATTGTAAATCTTGGATACTAGTTATGCCGGCATCTTTCACTAAATATGCGTTAAAATCGCCGTTTGCATTAGGGAAGTTGGTAAAGAAATTATTTACATCTGTAGGGCGAGTAAAGTATTTTACTACAGAACCATTTGCTTTTGCAGGAATAAATCCAAAGAATTGCATGGTATCGTTTGGTAAAGTGTTTCTGGTAAGAACCACTGAATCGAAAGTAGTATTAGTGTAGCCAACAGTGTAAAATAATTTTACATTGTTTACCCTAGCAGAACCTTGTTGTATTTTTACCAAAACACCTACAGAATCGGTAGATTTTGCTATTACAGGGGTTCTTTCCATACTTGTAACGGTTGGTGGTGTGTAGCTAACCGGACCTAAATCTGAAGGTAATAAAGGAGCAATGGTAAAGCGGTATTGACCACCAATGGCAGATTCTACGATAACACCCTTTACAAAACTAATTCTTGTGCCTGGTAAAGGCGGAGCAAATCTACCTGCTGGTAAAACGCTATCAGAGTTGTTGTCATTTCTAAACCAAGCAGAGAAGTCACTTACATCAATGGCGTTTCCATTATTGTCTGCGATACTCCAAAACCAACGGCTTCCGCTAGCTTGACGTGAGAATACAGTAACATTTTGTAGTTCAACATAAGATCCTTCCCATTTTTCGCCGCCTGCTTTGTTTTGAACTTGTCCAATACCAGCATTACCTGTCATTAAAGAATCAATTCTGAGTGGAGTAGCTTTAACAGTTTTAGGGTCTAAGTCTAATATTTCAATACCATTTTCCCAGTTAATATTGGCTCTAACCATATTTACCTGGCTCTGTCCTTGGCGGGTTCCAGCCGGGGCTGTACCTCTAAAGGTTCTGATAACACCAGTTGCCCTTACACGTGTGCCTGGCTTAAGGTTATCGTAGAATTTATTATCATTTAACAACTGAGGTAAAGTTCTTCCGCTACCTGCCGGTTCGCACATTATTTCTACACCACCCCAAGGACGGCCAAAGGTATCAACCGAAAGCACGGTTGCTTTTCTGCTGGTACTTAAACCATATAATCTTGGGTCGAACAATACAATACCATCAAAACGAACAGTGTCTGTATAAACGCTGTTTTTAAAGAATGGGTTTACATAATCGGTTGAATCATTTGGAAAGGTTGCGGTTAGTTTATCCATGTTCACAAATTGCACGGTGTCGATTGGAACTACTGGATAAGGATTTTGCGCGTTTGCTATTATGGTTAGCATGGTTACGCAGATACTTAGTAATAATTTTTTCATGTTTAAATTATGTTTTACAAATGGCTTATTGCCAGGGTTCGAATTTAGGCTTTAATTCTTTTTTTATGGCAATTTTTATGAAATTTACATAGAATTTATCTGATTAAACTTTAATTACCCATATTTGTAGCATACATGAGAATTGTTAAAAAATTAAGTTTACTAACTTTGTGCCTTGTTCACGCTTTGGCTTGGGCGCAAGTGCCTTCGCAAAGCAGGTTTACCACTGCCGGTAGAATGGGTTTAAGCATCAATAATTTTGGCACTTTTGGAAGACCAACGGTAAGAAGCAACACGCAAGGTCCGCCTTCTATGGCTTTTCCTAGAGGTAGCGGTATAGAACATTTGTTTGAAGCAGGTATTTGGATTGGCGCTTTAGTTGATGGGCAAGTGCGCGTAAGCACCAGCTCGGTTGATGCCAGTTCTGGCTATAGCACCGGCGGCAATGGATTTGAATTTACCCAATTAAGCACCATTAAAGAGCGCTCTAAATTGGCTAATAGCAGTAATTTTTCGTCTTCAGCTATTTCTCACCAAGATTTTATTATGACCCAAACCGACAGTTTTGTGGTTATCCCAGGTACATCTATTCCCATAAATGGTCACCAAAATCCATTGGGTGCCGTAATAAAATTAGAGACTTACACTTGGAATTTTCCTTTTGCCGATTTTTTTGTTATCTGTAATTATACCATTAAAAATGCCTCAGATAAACGTTGGGATTCTGTTTATCTTGGTGCATTCAGCGATTTAGTAGTGCGCAATGTAAATGTAACCCGTGATGCAGGTACTGCGTTTTTTAATAAAGGTAGAAATGGGATCGACCCTAAATACATGTCGTTGTTTGCTTACCAAAGTTTTGGCGACGATATAGATTTTACCCGCTCCTATGGTGCCATACAATTTCTGGGAATGGATTGGCGAGGGATGTTTTTTAATCCCAATAAACCAGATACATTTTTATTGGCTGGCCTGCCAACGCCCCGCATCAATTATAATTTCTGGAATTTTAACTCTATTGCAGAACCTTGGAATACACCTGGCAACGACCAAGAGCGGTATTTAAAATTAAGTAAAGGGATAGATTCTACCTTATTATATGGAAGCGAGGGTCCCATTAACGGCATTCCGGCAAACTGGTTGCAATTATTATCTGCGGGTCCTGTAGTTAGTATAGAGCCGGGCGAATCTTTTAGTTATGCGATTGCTTTTGTGGCGGCTAAGCAAAAAGACCCGCTCACTTATTTGCCAACTAGCTCAAACAATATCCTTTCGAGTGCAGATTCTAGGAAAGAGTTAACTGACAATTTGAAACGCACACGCTCCACTTATTTGGGCGAAGATGTAAATGAAGATGGTATATACAGGCCAGAACTAGACCTGAACCAAAACGGAAAATTAGACAGATATATTTTACCCGAACCACCCGAATCGCCGCTCACTAAAATTGTGGCCAGTGAAGGTAAAATAGAAATTTATTGGAACAACAAAGCAGAGTATTCTGTAGACCCCATTACGCGTATTAGAGATTTTGAAGGATACCGGGTTTATAGAACAAACGCCGGCGATGATTTGGGTTTGAACCTAACAAGTGAAGCCAATTTAATTGCACAATGGGATTCTGCTGGCAATGGCATTGGGTTTAACAATGGTTTTGATATAATAAAACTGGCTGAACCCAAAGTTTTTGAGGGCGATACTACGCGTTATCAATATAAGTACGAGATGAATAACTTGTCTAACGGCTGGCAGTATTTGGTTTTGGTAACAGCTTTTGATAAAGGAGATAAAGTATTGGGAATACCCTCTTTAGAATCATCGTTTACAGAAAATGAAAGACGTGTTTTTCCGGGTACTAAACCCAACGATTTTAGTTTAGGTTCGGCCCCAAAAGTGGGAGTTTACCCAAATCCTTACAATACTTCTGCGGCCTGGGATGGCAATACGCCCCGCACAAAAAAGCTCTATTTTTTTAATTTGCCTGCGCGTTGTGAGGTAATGATTTATACCAGCAGTGGCGATTTAGTTGCTAGCTTAAGGCATGATAGCGAGATATATAAAGGAGAGGGAATTGGCTGGAGCAATAACTTTGGCGACCGTGAAAAAACAACCATGAGTGGGGGAGAACATGGTTGGGATGTGTTAACAGATTTTAAAACACAACTTACTACAGGGGTTTATATGTTTACGGTTAAAGACACCCAAAATGGCGAAATGCAAAGTGGTAGTTTTGCTGTAATTAAATGATGCCTCCTTTAAATTTTCCTGCTTACGCTTTCTCTTTAAAAAGTGAGGAAGGAAAAGAATTTATTTTTGATCCTATCCGCAAAAAGTGGTTTGTTTTAACGCCCGAAGAATGGGTGCGTCAGCATGTGATAGCTTATTTGGTTCAAACAGAAAAATTACCTGCCAGCCTTATTGCTGTTGAGCGTTTAATAAAGTACAATAAATTAAATAAGCGGTTCGATTTGTTGTTGTTTAACAAGCTGGGTAAGCCCCAAATGCTCATAGAATGCAAGGCGCCAGAAATAAAATTGAGCACAGAAACATTGTTTCAAATTGCTACCTACAATACTTTGTTTAAGGTGCCTTTTTTATATATAACAAACGGAATACACCACCAAATTTTTACGTGGGATGCCAGCGGTAAATACGTGGCATTAGAAAAGTTTCCCGAAAATATTTTACATCATTAAGCCTGCAAGCGTGGCGCTTAGGTAGGAGGCGAGTGTGCCAACAATAAGGGCTTTAAATCCGAGTTTTGCTAAGTCTGATCTTCTGCTTGGCGCTAATTCGCCAATACCACCTACTTGTATGGCAATTGAGCTAAAATTGGCAAATCCGCAAAGTGCAAAACTCACAATTACCACAGATTTGGCCGATAAGGTTCCAGCTGCAAGCATGGGCGCCAGTTTAGAATAAGCTACAAACTCATTGATTACCATTTTGGTTCCCATTAATGAACCCACCACTTGTGTATCTTGCGCGGGCACACCCATTGTCCAAGCGAAAATAGAAAAGAAGGAGCCAAATATTTTATCTAAACTAAGCTGAGGGAAATTAAATGAACTGGTTAAGCCAAACAAACTGCCAATAAAATCTGGGAGTTCGCAGAGTTTAATGAGTAAAGCATCTGCCAAGGCTATTAAAGCAATAAAGCCAATAAGCATGGCAATTACATTGAGAGATATTTTTAAACCATCTGATGCACCGTGGGAGATAGCATCTAAGAGGTTTGCATGGGTTTTCTTTACATCTAATTTAATCGCGCCTTTGGTAGGAGATTCTTCAGTTTCGGGCCAAACAATTTTAGAAATTACCAAGGCACCTGGCGCAGCCATAATGCTAGCTGCTAAAAGATACGGAGCTGGAATTCCCATAGAAATATATACCGCCATAACACCACCTGCAATGGTTGCCATACTACCACTCATGCTGGCTAACAATTCGCTCATGGTCATGGTTGAAATATAAGGCTTAATCATAATTTGTGCCTCAACCTGACCTACAAATGCGCTGGCTACATTAGAGAGAGCCTCGCTGCCACTTACACGCATGAGTTTGTGCACAATTTTGGCAAAGAACGAAACAATGATTTGCATGATGCCAATATGGTATGCCATACTTACCAAAACCGCCACAAATATGATGGTGGGCATAATTTTAAACATAAACAAAAAGCTGTATTGATCGCCAAAAATGGGTTTCAATAAATCGGGTTTAATAAGTCCGCCAAACACAAATTCGCCACCTTTATCGGCCAAGGTGAGCAGGCTTTCAATTTTTTTTCCAACAAATGCAAATAGGTTTGAGCCTACAGTTGTTTTAAGTATAAATAATGCAAGCAGTACTTGGATAAACAAACCACTAAAAACGAGCCGGTAATTAATTGCTTTGCGGTTATTAGAAAGCAGGAAAGCGATTGCGAATATGAGCAAGATGCCAATGATACCGGTATATTTTTCCATTCTTATTTTTGTCTTCTTTTAATCTCATCTCTTATTCTAGCGGCTGTTCCGTAATCCTCTGAGGTAAGTGCGTTTTCCAATAGTTGGTTAAGTTGATCAAGTGTCATGCGGGTATAACCGCTTTTATCTTCTTTATTTTCTCGGGCTAGTTTAACCTCTTTTTCTTGAATATCATCTGGCAGTAGCTCGTTCATATCTTCATTAAAAACGATACCCGCTGCATCCATTATGTGTTCGTAGGTGTAAATGGGGCATTTAAAGCGCACGGCTAGGGCAATAGAATCGGAAGTTCTAGCGTCAATTTCTTTAATTTCGCCCATGTGTTCACAAATCATTTTGGCATGAAACACGCCTTCATTAAGGCTATAAATTACAATCTCGTGTATGGTAATATCAAATGATTGGCAAAAATTTAGGAATAAATCATGGGTCATTGGCCTAAAAGGCACAATCTTTTCTATCTCAACGGCAATGGCTTGTGCTTCAAAACTTCCAATCACAATAGGTAGTTTTCTATTGCTGTTTTCCTCGCCCAAAATTAATGTATAGGAACCACTAATTTGGCCAGTACTTAAACCCACTATATTTAGTTTAACCCTGCTCATTCCAACCTTTTTTTGCTGGAAACGAAATAAAGTAATAAGAAGGAATTAAAAAAGGAAAATCGGTGGTAAAATTTGAAATCAGAAATTCGAAATCAGAAATTCGAAATTCGAAAACCAAAAAAAGCATAAAAAAAGAGCACGCATCAAATTGATGGGTGCTCTTTCTCCAATCTCTTTCTCTTATCTCTTCCCTAGAACCTAAAACCATAGGTAGCTTGGTACCACATGTTTTTGTAGCGCAGGGTGGTTGAGGTTCCATCACCAATATTGTCTCTTAAATCCCAACCAGCTCTAATGCTTATTACAGAATGGGCAATAGTTAAATCTAGCCCACCTGTAAAACATAATGTGTTCTTGCGGATATTTTCATTGTCGAAAGCTTTTTCTTGTTCAATGGTGGTTGATCCATTGGCAAAGGTGTTTGTTTGCGAAATGAGGTAAGAATATTGTGGCCCGGCTAAAATGGTTAAGAACTCACTAGGTGTTATAGATACCATCAAAGGAAAATCGATGTAATTGCTGGTTCTGTTAATGTTATAATTATTGCCGAGGATGCTTCCGCTTGATTTGAAACCTTTTTGAGAGAATAAGGCCTCTGGTTGAACACCAAAATATTTGCCAATGGGTATGGCTAAAAATCCGCCTGCGGCTAGGCCAAACTTTGGATCTGCTTTAAAATTGTCTGTTTGCTCATCATAAACATTGGCATAGTTGGCGCCAATTTTTAATCCGAAAACCAGGCGTTCGCGGTAATCTAAACGTTCGGTTTGAGCCATGGCTAAGTTGCCTAATGTGCATAAAAATGCCCATGTTAAAATAATCTTTTTCATATTCTTTAATAAGATACGAAGGTAGACACCTTAGCATGGGCAAGTATTACATAAAAGGATTTATCTATTGCATAAATCGCATGTTATGATTTATTTCTTTTCTTAAGAAGCGCTCTTGAATGCTTTGGCAGCATCAATTAATTTGGGTAAAATCTCCAACGCATCTCCCACAATACCATAATCTGCTGCTTTAAAGAAAGGTGCCTCAGGGTCTTTATTTATAGCCACAATTACCTTGCTAGAACTTACTCCAGCCAAATGTTGAATAGCGCCAGAAATGCCTATGGCTATGTATAGGTTTGGTTTAATGGTAATACCTGTTTGTCCAACATGCTCTGAGTGTGGACGCCAATGAATATCGCTCACTGGTTTAGAACAAGCCGTTGCAGCGCCTAAAGTATCGGCGAGGGTTTCAATTAAATGCCAGTTTTCTGGTCCTTTCATCCCTCTTCCGCCGCTTACCACTAGTTCTGCCTCGGTTAAAGGAATTTTACCGCTTGCCCTAGCAATCTCCACTGTTTGGGTATTTACATCGGAACCAGCTAAACCTGCATCCATATTTTCTATGGCGGCTGGTTTTATATTTTCTACAATGCTAAAAGAGTTAGGCGTAATGCTTAAAACTTTAATTGAAGTATTGATAGCCACCTCTGCAAAAGATTTTCCAGAGAAAACACTCCTTTTAACTTTAAATCCGTTGCTGGTTTCTGGCATAGAAATAACGCCACTAACCATACCGGCATTCAACTTGGCTGCCACCCTAGGAGCAACCGTTTTGCCGCTGTAGGTATTAGATATAATAACCAAGTTAGCACCTTTGTTTTTGGCAGCATGCGCAAGGGCTTTGCTATATGCCTCTCCGGTAAATTGATTAAAAACAGCATCGCTGTAATTTAAAATAGCATCGGCACCATAATTAGCTAGTTCGGCTAATTTGTCTGAACCAATTTGGCCAATAGAAACCGCTGTTACTTGTCCGCCGTGGTTTGCGGCAATTTGGGCTGCGTAAGAAACGGCTTCAAAAGATGATTTTTTAAATGAACCATCCTGGTTTTCTGCAAATACGATTATATTCATGGGAATAATTTTTTAAAAATTAATTAAATAACCTTGGCTTCATTGTGCAATAAATCAATTAATTTACCTGCATCGGCCACATCAATAAGTTTGCAAGCACCTTTGGGTGCAGGCAATTCAAAAGAGGTAGTTTGGGTATTAGCTTGACCGCTGTTGGGTTCTACCACTTTTAAAGGCTTGCTTCTAGCGGCCATAATACCGCGCATGTTGGGAATACGTGGTTCGGTTAGTTCTTTTTGTGCACTTACCACGCATGGTAATGTGGCTGTTAATTTTTCTCTGCCACCATCAATATCTCTCTCTAAATGGGCAGTACCATCTACTATATCTATTGCCGTAATTACATTTACACTCGGTATGTTTAGCATTTCGCCAAGCAATCCAGCTACCATTCCACCGTTATAATCAATGCTTTCTCTGCCAGTAAAAATGAGGTTGAAGCCTTCGTTTTTAGCATAATGTGCAATTTGCTCTGCCACAAAAAATGCATCTATAGGCTCTGCATTTACACGAATTGCATCGTGTGCGCCAATGGCTAATGCTTTGCGAATACTTGGTTCTGTATCTGCTAAACCAACAGTAATAGCGCTTACAGTACCACCTAGTTTTTCGGTAATTTCTAATGCGCGAGTCAAGGCTAACTCGTCGTATGGGTTAATAATAAATTGAACACCTTGGGTGTTAAACTTAGTGTTGTTGTCGGTAAAAGTTACCCTGGTAGTGGTGTCTGGTACCTGACTAATACAAACCAAAATTTTCATATTTTATTGTAATTATTATTATCTATTTAAATTAGGACTAATTCAAGTGCATTACACCCAAAATTTCTTTTCTTTGAAAGCGCAAAAATAACTGAATTATTAAGAATCTGAAATGAACAACACACGTTTGCAAAAATTGTTGACAATGAATCAAGAAAATCCGCTTGATACCTTTGTTTTATATGCCTTGGGCATGGAGTATAAAGGCTTAAACCAATGGGAACTAGCGGAAGATTTTTTTACAAAATGTTTGCAACTAGATTCAAATTACGTGGCAGCCTATTACCAATTGGCCTTAATAGCTGTGGTTTTATCTAATGAACCAGCAGCCATAAACTGGCTGAACCAAGGGCTTATATTGCTTCAAAATAGTTCAGATATAAAGACCAAAAACGAATTTCAGAGTTTTATAGATGAGTTGTCATTCTAGGGCTGTTCCTGACATAATTCTATGAGTACGCCATTGGTATCTTTGGGGTGCACAAAAGCAATTAGTTTATTATCTGCTCCTTGCTTAGGTACTTCATGAATAAGCTGAAAACCTGCTTCTTTAAGCCGTTTTAGCTCAGCCACAATATCCTCAACCGCAAAAGCAATGTGATGGATGCCTTCTCCTTTTTTGGCTATAAATTTAGAGATAGCACTATCTTCTGACAAGCCTTGTAACAACTCAATTTTATTAGGTCCGTTTTGGTAAAATATGGTTTGAACTGATTCGCTTTCTACGATTTCTTTTTTATATGGTTCTTGGTTCAGCAAGAGGTTAAAAAGTGCAATGGATTTTTCTGCGTCTTTAACTGCTATGCCAATGTGTTCAATTTTCTGCATCATAAGTGGAGGTATAGGTGAGTACAATATTACTTATAATTTGGTAATGGATGTTATGCTTTTGGAAGAAATTGTCTTTTTTTATGGTTCCTACAAACGTGCCCGCATTAGTTTGGTTCAGCCCAAATGGATGGATTTGGAGATGTTCTTTAAAGTCGAGTTCTTTTTTACCATACACTTTATATAAGGCTTCTTTGGCACTCCAAATGAGGGTTTGTAGGTTTATTTGGTTTTCGGCTCCTGCAAAATCTAGTTCTAATTGGTTCATAAACTTATGTTTTACCCTTGCTATGCGCGGGTCAATTTTTTCTAGGTCTAAACCGGGCAGGTGCTGCTCGCTCACATAAATTCCGGCCATATCTGCCGCGTGGGTTATAGATATATGAAAGGGCTTTTGGTTTACTAATAAAGTGGGTTGGTTAAATTCGTTTTTGTTCAACAAAACCAATTGATTGGGGAAGATTTCTTTGATAATGCATCTGCTTGCCAAATAATGCAATGCATTGGCTTGATTAGCGCGTTTTTCCATGGCAGCTTCTTGGAAGCCACGCGAAAGTTTTTTTTTCAAGTCTTCACTATTTTCGGAAATAGTCCAGAGAGCTAATTGAAGATTCCCTTCATTTGTTATATGTGAATGCAATGGCATATGCTGCGAATTTAAATTTTTATTGCATTTTTGAACAGTTATGGAAAGAAATAGTAGGGTTCAGGCGGCACAATTAACGGTTTACACCGGACATACAGGGAGCTTATACGCATTGGCGGTAGATACTTTATTGGGATACATCTATACATCTGGAACGGATGGCTTAGTAATTAGGTGGGATATTTCGTTGTTTGGGGAAGGTAAAGTTATTGCGAAATTGGCAGATGCTGTGCATTGTTTGTATTTAGATAAGGGTGCTAATTTATTGTGGATTGGTTCGGCTAAGGGTAATGTGCATGTGTTAGATTTGCAGGAGAAAAAGGAAATAAAATTATTTGCCAGTCATACCGCTGCTTTGTTTGATATTCAGCAGATGGGCGAATTTATATATAGTGCTGGCGGAGATGGATGTGTAGTAAAATACAATGTCAAAGATTTAGCTATAGAAAAAGTGCTTAAATTGTCTGATAAAAATATTAGGTGTTTGGCAATGAATGCACATAATGGCAGTATTGCGGCTGGTTCTAGTGATACTAACATTTACTTTTTGAGTAAAAACCTAGAGGTTTATGAGGAGATAGTGGGGGCACATGAGAGCACTGTTTTTTCTTTAGCCTTTTCTGCTGATGGTAAGTATTTATTAAGTGGTGGAAGAGATGCCATGTTGCAGGTGTGGGACATGGATTCAGGTGGAAAATGTTTACATAAAATAGCTGCGCACAACTTGCATGTTCATAGTATTGCGGTTCAGCCAAGCGGCCAATATTTTTTGAGTTCTAGCATGGATAAGACCGTTAAAATATGGCGTTTAGCCGATTTCAGCTTACTGCGGGTAATGGATAAACAACGCCACCATGCGCATGTAAATTCTATTAATAAAATAGCGTGGATTAGTGATGATAAATTTGTGAGTATTAGCGATGATAGAAGTGCGATGTTGTGGGAATTGGTTTATTAATTTTTGCTTAATTAGGTTATAAATAATTATTTTTCTTGTTTATGGTTCAGTGATAAATAGACATTTAATGTAATTTTATAGCCATTTTTATCAAAAATTAAGCTTTTTGATTGATATTATTTTTTTTTATTAACAAACTATTATGTTTACAATCTAATTTGTTAGACAAGATTAAATAATCACGCATATAGAATAAACTATTACAAAATAAAGATTTAGTGAAGAAGGAGCTTCCTCAAACAATTATAATTTGATGAAGGTATTGTGAAAGCTGTAATTAGTTGGTTAGATGGGTATTATTTGGTTTTTTTCAAGCGAAATAAAAACAATTAATTAATCAATTTTATGACTCATCAAAATTCAAGATTTAGTGATGTTATTTTTTTTCCCAATGTTAAAGGTAAATCTGTCAAAGATTTAGGTAAACATCGGGCTGGTTTACCCATTAAAGGTATTCTCAATTGGCATGCGCTATTTTTATTGTTTACTCTAATTTTAGCCTGCCGACCACAAGCATGGAGTCAAGCAAATCTGGTTAACTATACATTTAGCACCAATAACAATGGTTCTTTGGTATTGGACTTGAACGCCAATGCTGTAGACATGACAACCGGAACTACTACGTTGGTTGAGGGTGGCCGCACCGCTGCTTCTTCTCCTGTTGTAAATATTGGTTTCGACTTTTATTTCATGGGTACAAAAATGAACCAGTTGGGTGTAAACCAAGCAGGTATTGTTCAATTGGGGTTTTCAGTTCCAGCGCCAACAAGTTTTTATGGAAGCACAGCAAATACTTTATCTCCGTTTGGAGTAAGTAGTGCAGGTGGTTTAATTACTGGCATGGGTCCAGCAAGCAATGGAAAAATACATAGTAAAGTTATAGGTTCATATCCTAATAGATGTTTGGTTTTGGAGTTTCAGAATATGCGTTTGTCGCAAAATTCAACTACCACCAACTTGTCTAATTTAAGCACATGGCAATTGCGTTTGTATGAACGAACAGGAGTTGTTGAATATGTGTATGGAAATATGTTTGTAGATAACTTAAATGGTTTAGGGAATTTCATCGTAGGTTTTAATACAGCATCGGCAGCTGTTCAAAAGATAATAGATATAACTTCACATACAGAGCAGGTAAATCCACCTAGTTTAACTCCCTTTTCTTTTTCACGTTCATCAACAGGGGCGATAACTGCCTTAAGTAGCTCATCTAATCCAAATAGAAGATTTTATCGTTTTACGCCAGTTTCTCCAATTTCACCGTCTAATTTACTTTTAACTGGAGTTTCATCCGATGGGATGTTTTTACAATGGAATGATAATTCTCGTAATGAAACTGGATTTGATATTTATATTTCTGATAATGGTGGAACTTCATTTAATTGGTTTACCTCCGTTGCTGCAAATACAAATACCCTTAATACTTTAAATGTAGCTCCTTTAAGAGCTGGAACTACCTACCATTGGCAGGTTTATGCTAGGAAAGAATCTTATAGTTCTGTTGCTGCTTCAGCAAATGCCACCACCTTAGGTGGAACTACTATTACTGCCACAGCCTTAGGTGGATTTTGGTCGAGTACCACTACTTGGGTAGGAGGTGTAGTGCCAACAAATTTAGAAAATGTTGTTATACCAGTTGGTTCAGGCGTTACCCTAGACAATAGTAACTTAAATTGTAGAAATCTTACCGTTAATGGAACTTTGGAATATTCTGAGGCAGTAACTGCAACTTTAATAGTAAATGGCAATTTAATAGTTAATACTGGAGGGTCTTTAACAGCTGGAGCTGGAAGTTTAACCTCACATGCCTTAACTGTTGGTGGTTCAACCGGTTTATCTATGAATGAGGGTAATGTTACTGTGAATGGAAATTTGGATTTAAATACCTCAGGTGGGGTTAGTCTAACCATAAATGGGTATTTAAATGGGCAATTGAGTGGAACAGGTACAATGGATTTCTTTTCTTTAACCTTTACAAAAGGAAATTCGGCCTTACATAGAGATTTAAACCCTACTTATGAATTAAATTCAATTTTTACTATTGCTCCTGCAGTTGGTTCTCAGAATAGATTCAATGTCAATGTT
This sequence comes from Chitinophaga pinensis, assembly GCA_945860865.1. Taxonomy (GTDB): domain Bacteria; phylum Bacteroidota; class Bacteroidia; order UKL13-3; family UKL13-3; genus B1. The sequence continues at coordinate 875,973 of CAMARW010000001.1, forward strand.
GGAACTGTTAAAGTTAATGTGGGTATTGCTATTTTTCCATATGCAGGTAATCAAACAGCAATTGGTACCTCGGCGAGATTATGGATTAACCATCCAAATGCCATAATATCACAAAATACACCTTTCACTGCTTCTAATGGCGGCCAGTGTGCAATTTCTGGAGAACTAAGAATAGATGCAGGTACATTTACATACGGCTCTGGTGGAAATACGGATGTTATTTATGCTGGAGGTACAAGCGCGGCGCTTGTTATCAATGGTGGAACTTTAAACTGTTATGCTGGCTTACTTTGGAGCAATAGTAATGCTTCAAGCGTTATGTTCACAATGACTGGTGGAACCATCAATATTGATGATGCCAATCCTCTGGTTGCAAGTAATACAAGTTTTAATCAGTTAGCTTTTGGTTCATTACAAACCGTTTTATGGACAGGTGGAACTATAATTATCCGTAATCCTATACCTGTGGCTGGTTTAATTACCGTTTCTATGCCTTCTGGAGGTAGCAAAGTAATTACAGGTGGTACGCTTCAAATTGGAGATGCTAGTAGCGCACAAACTGGTGGTACTTTTGCCAATAACTCAGGTTTCGGCTTGAACCTAGGATTTCCTGTTTGGAATTTAGTGCTAAACAATAGAGTGGATGCTTTTCCTTCTAGGATGGCAAGATTAACTGGTGCCTCGTTTGTTCAAAATAATTTAACTATAGAATCTAATGGTTACTTGTTTGCTGGAAATGCAACCACAGGTTTCAATTTATCTGTTAGAGGTAATATTAATATTGCCTCTGGGGGTAAATTAAGAGGTGCGGAGCCAGGAAACTCAACATCTTTTTTAGGCTCAATCATTTTGGATGGTTTCTCTGGGCAACAACAAGTTGGAGGTTTAGGAGACTTAGAAAATATTTTTGGGTTACAGGTAGCCAACCTATCTGGGGTAGCATTAAATAAAAACTTAACTTTTACCCAAGTGCAGTTAAGTTTTGGAAATGTAAGCATGGGTTCTGGAAATGTACTTACCATTGGTCGTGCCGCAGCTGGTCATAATCCATGGGTAATTGTAGGGTCAGGGTTAACAAATTTTGATGCTGGAGCTTTTAGTTCAGCACCAACCTTTAATGTTTCTGCTGGAAACATGCATTTGCAATATATTCAAAGTAGAAATGCAATTGCCATGGGTGTTGGAAATGAAGTTCCGGCTGGTTCAAGTCTAAACCTAAGAAGATTTTTACTAAACAATCCTTTGGGTGTTACCTTATCTAAATCGTTAATTGTAGATACACTAACAATGACAAGTGGTGATATCACCCTTGGCGCAAATGATTTAACCTTAGGAACTACTGTTTCTACACCAGGTTCATACAGCTATTCGGCAGGAAATATCATAACTAATTCGTCAGGTTTGTTTTACAGGTGGTTTTCAAATTCAGGCTTACCAACCGCTGCTACAAATGGAATTGGTCACTTCCCAGTTGGGGCGCCGCTTACCAATAGACATGTTTGGTTATATTTTAGTTCTACTACAGCACTAAGTACGGGTGGGTTAATTGGGGTGCAACATGATGCTTCAACAGGTACCGCTAACCTTACCCAAACGCCAATTGAACCTAATCAATGGGATACCACATCTTTTCAAATAAGCACCATTGCCTCTCCAAATATTGTTGTTGCTAGCATGGTAGATTATCCATTACTAGTTGGAGATACTGTAAGATTAAGAAGTGGTGGAACGCTTCCAACAGGGTTAACGGCTAATACTAATTATTTTGTTGTTAGTGTGGTTGGTAATACCATTCAGATTTCGGCCACAAGAGGCGGAACGGCCCTTGCTTGGACAGGCACGGGAACTGGTATACACAGGATTTGGAGACATATGGTTTTACATCGCAGAACCAATTGCAATTGGAATATTTCTTCCCCTTCAAACACGCCTGTATTGGCTGCCGGCCAAAACGTTAGTTTAAGAATTCAGGGGTCAAATGTGATGCAAACTATTAATTCATTAGTAGATGTTACTTTATCTGGTCCTGAAGGCAGAACTTTAGCAGGATTTGTTGGCGTTGGAACAGGCGCATCACCTGCTAATCCGGTTGCGAATAGATTAAGGGTGCCAACTATTTCTGCACTCTTGTCATCTTTTTATATGGCAGCTCAAAATGCAAACTATGGATCAGAAGTTACAACGGTTACCTCTGTTGCTTCTGGAGATTGGGGTAATCCAAGTACATGGTCTACCGGACTTGTTCCTAGTTCTAATCAAAATGTTATTGTCCAAAGTGGACACACCATTGCGCTTTCTGGAGGTGTTCAACCGTATTTTGCAAATAACTTAACCATAAATAATGGAGGTATTTTAAACGCTAGTTCAGATTCTTTATATATTGGTCCAAATGGCGGAGGCAATCGTTCCTTTTTAGTTTCCGGTGCATTAAATATTTCTGGCACAGCAACCATCAATGTAAATGGAAATATGGCCATTTTAAATGGGGCTTCCTTTATAATGGGAGGAGGTTTTATTAACATAGATGGAAATAACGGAACAGCCGGTGGCAGTGTACTTAATAATGTGGATTTATTTTCTATTGGCCATGCTAGTTTAGGTACCTTTAGCACAGGAACAGTGCTTGTAAATGGAGGAACCATTACGATTGTTGACCCTCATTTTTTAAATACAAGTACCTCGATATATAGTTTTGCGTATAGGTCTGCTTCACCAAGTAATGTTTGGGCAGGAAATACCTTGATTATAGGAGGTACTACTGGTTTAAATAAATCTGGTTCAATTCCTGGATTTAATATTGGAACTTATATAAGTTCAGGAAGGTTGATGTTAGGTAATCTTGTAATTAACGGTCAAAACATTGGAAATACAATAAATGGAGCTCGTTTTTGCACTACACCTACCACTTCTTCTTCAGGGTTTGAATGTATTAACTTAACAGTTAATGCTAATTCTGAGTTACGCCAGCCAAGCACTAGCTCAGAAAGTATTACCGTTGCGGGGAATATTGTAAATAATGGTTTAATTACCACCTTGCAAATAACAACACCTAGTACTTTTTTGACTGAAGGTGGAATAAAATTAGCAATGCTTTCTGGAACCACAGAAGTTGCCTCAGTTTTCAATCAAACAATTAGTGGAACAGGAAATTGGTCAAATCAACTATCGTCTGTTCCTTCTAGTTGGAGCAATGGGGTTAATTACCAAGTAGGTGATGTGATTACCATTACCCAAGGAACCTCAGCAAGTCCAATTCGTTTATATGTGGCCAGTATTTCAGCAACAGGTGGAATAGCAAGTTGGGGTGTTTCTGATCCTGGAAGGGATTATACAGTTTTACCAGTTTTTCCATTTACCATTAGTGGAGGCAGTGGAACAGGAGCTTCGATATCTACTTTTGCCTATTTAAATAGAACAGCTCATATCTCTGCCCTTGTTGTTGGGTCTCAATCTGGAAACTCAACTCAATTGCCACTTGTAAATCCAATAGAATGGGATATTAATAATTTAGTAGTAGAAAGATTGTCGTTAGTAAATGGTATTGTAAAATTAGATGAAAATAATTTTATTTTAGGAAGAACTTTAAACATCACCGCGGCGCCAACCTTGCATGCTGGTTTATTAGCATGGGCAACACCATCTGCAACTGCATTAGGCGGATTTATAAATACTACAGGTAGTTTTAGAAGAGTAATTTCCTCACAATCGGTGACTACTGTTGCTTCACCGGGAACAGTTACCACCTCCTTCCCAACAACCATTGCAGCTAGTGGGGGATCTCCGAGTTTGGGCGTATTTCCATTGGTTGCCCAAAGTGGGTTCAGACATAGGTATTTTACATTCGCCTATAGCGCAATTCCAACGGTTACCACGCCAGGTATCTATGCTGCACAGCATTTTGATAGCGCTGGAATTACGAATACGGCTGGTTTTGTTGAAACAAATATATATAATAGGGTTACCAAATCAGACTGGGTAATTGCGATGCCTACGGCCATAACGTATTCTGGTAGCGCAACAATCACAGCAAGGATTCAAGGGAATATGTCTGTTTTGCCTTCTATTATACCTACCACCTCTATGTGTTTAAGCACAGGATTAGTTGCTCCAGGATTATTATCAGCTGGTTCAGGTAATACCACAGCCATACAAGCCAATAGAACTTCAATACCATTTGCTGGTTTGGTAAATAATTGGTCAATTTGTGCACCAAATACTGATTTAGCTTCAGTTACAGCCGCCAATGGAAATTGGAATACGCCTGCCACTTGGCTGGCTAATGCGGTGCCAATGTCTTCAGAAAATGTTATTATACAAGAAGGACATACAGTTACTTTAAATACCACTTTACCAGCTGCAGCCTCTTGTAATAATTTGACCATTAATACAGGTGGCGCTTTAAATGCAACTGGGAATACGCTTACTATTGGGTCTTTGAGTAATAGTTTATTAGATGCCAATGGAAGCTTATTAATTGATGGCGCAACCTTAAACGTAAATGGTAGAATGACGGTTGCAAATGTTGCAAATTCAGCTTTTACGTTTTTATCTGGAACAATTAATATTGATGGTAATGATGGAAATACTTTAACTAGTGTAACTTCTGGAAGTACATTGTGTTTAATTGGAACTACAGGTGCGGTAAACGTAATAGGTGGTAATTTAAATATTATCGATCCACCAATAGGAAGCTCTGGAAATGCTTTTCAATTTTCTGGAGGAACTAGTTTTGTTTGGCCGAACCTAAATTTAACGTTTGGGAATGGAAGTAGTACCACCCAAGCTGCGTTTAACGGAACAAATTTAACTACAGATTTTGGTTTTAATATCTCAACATTAGGTGTAAGAATAGGCAGCTTAAATATAAACTCGGGAAATACCTTGAACAGACGCGTTTCAAACACAGGTACGCTTTGGGTAGTAAATAATATTACTATTTCATCGGGTAGTCAGTTAAGAAATTCAAGTACATTAGGATTAGCTGGCAATTTAATCAATAACGGGGAGATGATTAACACTGGAACATTGAGTTTTTCATTGTCGGGTGCAATAAATAACGTAGCCCAAAATGTAACTGGTTCTGGAACATTTAGAAATTCTATACCATCAATCAGCGGTTTCTCTTCTGGACTAAGTTATAATGTGGGGGATGTGCTTCAAATTACCCCCAACGGAACATCCGGTTCACCTATTGAGTATTACGTTACAAGTGTAAGTAGTGGAAATGTAACAGGTGGTTTTGTTTCAAATTTCGGAACTTTAACAGGTACGTATGACAATACAATGGCTCATAATATGACTGGAGGTTCAGGTGCTGGGCAAACTTGTTCTTCTGTTTTGAGCCCAGTTGCAGTTGCCATGTTTACTAACTTAACGGTTTCAAATAGTAATATTAATGGCGTTAATATGTCGGCTGTTTCAGGCCAAGTGAATGCGGCTAATAACTTTAATACAGTTTCTGCTACCTTAACTTTAGGGTCAAGTTTAATTGATTTTGGAACCAATAATTTTGCTCATGGTTATAGAGATCCGCTAACTACCGCTGCAACTTCTATCATTCCTGGTTCTGCATCATATGTTATTGGTGCAAGGGTTAAAACTACGGGAGCCGTTACGCGTTGGGTTCAGGCAAATGCCGCACCAACTATTCCAAATGCATTTACCGGACTTTGTCCAGTAGGTGTAAATTCTGATATACGTTATTTAGGATTTTTCTGGCCTTTGACTAGCTCGGTAATTACCGGAGGTTATGTTTCTGTGGTTCATACGCCAACAACTGGCTTAAATACGGTAACAGCCTTTACAGATGGTCCATTAAGTATCAATAGGATAACAAATGGAACTTGGCAAGTGAGCACGGGAGGTGGACTTGCATCAACTGGTGCTGTGAGTATCAGAATTTATGGGTATGGACTATTAGCCCCTCCATCACCAGCAGATATTAGTATTACTTTGGCTTCTGCTGCCGCTCCTGGAACGTATGCTTCAGGTTCTGGATTGGTAGCCACGCAACCTCAGGCTAATAGGTTATTAGCTAGTCAGGCAGATTTAAACAATACTTTTAGAATTGGAGCAAATGTTACCAATTTATTTGAGCGAGTAACCATTGCCTCTGGTAATTGGAACGACCCTGCGATATGGGATGGAGGTACTACTATTCCTGGTGCTAACGATAACGTAAAAATAAAATCTGGGCATACAGTTGCCTTAAATACCAATTCAAGTATTATTAGTTTAAATGTACAAAATGGAGCAACCTTAAATGCTCCAGCAAATGATTTAAATATTACGGCTTCTCTTACAGCATCTGGTAGCGTTAATTTAACTGGAGCAAATGTAAACATAGGTGGTGGTACCCAATCAGGTATATTGATTCCGAATAATGGATTATTAAATATAACTAATGGTGTGATTAACTTAGGTCCTGCCGGAGGTGGCGATCGATTGGTGAATCACCAAACAGGTGCTACCTTAACCCAAACAGGTGGCACTTTTAACATCAATGGAAATATCACTTTTGCTGGTGGTACATTTAACATGAGCGGCGGTAACATGAATATCGACCCTAACTCTGGGGTGATTGCTACTTCATTGGCGCCAAATTTAAGTGTATTTAATGTGGTAACAACGCTGGGAGGTACTGTAAATGGGGGAACTATAACCATTGTTGATCCTTTGTTACAGAACGGAACTGGTTTTGCCTTTACTTCTTCTGCAAGCATTGCTAATGAATGGGTAGGCAATACTTTAAGGTTTGGTGATGGAAGTAGCACTCAAGCAAGTGGGCACGCAGGCGGTTTTCAAGTGAATATGTTAAGTACCCATGTTTTGGGTAACGTTATCATTAATGGTGGTAATACAAGCAGAAGGTTTGTAAATGTTGGTGCAATTTCTTCAGCGCCTTCAGGTAATCTAAGTGCAACAAATTTAACTATAAATGCAGGCTCAGAATTGAGATTTATGGGAGTTGATGCCGCAGGTGTTGCCTTAAACATTTCTGGAAACTTCGAAAATAATGGTGCTATGGTTGGAGGAGCCTCACTCAATTTTAGAAGAGGTACAGGTAATTTATCTGCCCTAACACAAACATTATCAGGAACAGGACAATTTAGCACAAGATCTTTTAGAGTAACCTCTGTATCTGTCGCTGGAACTGGTTACACGATCGGAGATACCTTAACCTTCACTGGTGGAACAGCTGCCACACAATCTCAAATTTTAGTCACAGGTATTGATGGGTTAGGTGGTATAAATAATTGGGTATATTTTACTAATGGAGTTTATTCTGTTCTTCCAACGAGTCCTGTAACGCTCACTGGTGGAAAAGGAACAGGTGCGATTGTAAATATAAATCCTTCTACAACGGCAACAAATGGCTTGGCAATGCTTGGAAGAGGTAATCTCTTAAATGTTTCTTTTTTAAATAGCAATTTAACAGGGGTTAATTGGAATATTGATGGATTAAGGGTTATTAATAGCATAACTTTCTCACCTACTTCAGGTGTAGTAAATAGAGTAAATCTTGGGTCGAACAGCTTAACACTTGGAGATAGCACAACTACAATTACCGGCACATTAAGTTGGAGTGCCGGCGGTTTTACAAACACTACCGGGAAGTTTAGGCGCTGGATGGGTACAGGTAATTTTCCAACAACTGCTGCAACAAGCAATGCAGGTCATTTTCCATTTTTTAATGGTAATTATTTGCGCCATTTGTTTTTGTATAGCTCAACCGCTTCTGCCCTTTCTGCAGGTGGTATTTTTGAAGCCAATCATAATTTTGGAACAGGTTTAAGTCCTATCACCCAAATTGTTGATAATGGATATCCAATCAATAGACAAGGTAATGCATCGTGGACAGTTAGCACAGCTAATGCAAGCGGCGCTGCACCTTTAGCAATTGCCTCAGGTATAAATATAAGTCTTGCGCTTAGAGGAGATAGTTTGCCAAATTTAGTAAACACCATATCGGATCTAAGAATTATGCAGGCTACTTCGGTAAGTGGTTTACATATAAATGGAACTGGTACTGCAGCAAATCCACAAGCTGAAAGAGCATTTTCGAGTTTAACTGAGCTTGCAAACACACATTATTTTGCGGGTCATGTTTCTAACTTTAACCCAATTACACCTATTTTCACCATTGCAAATGGTAATTGGGCTGATCCAAGCATTTGGAATACAAATACTGTTCCAACAGAACTTAATAATGTAACCATTTCTCATTCTGTTAGTTTAGCAGGTGGACCTTCTACATTTAGTGCATTTAGTTTGGCACTAAATGCTGGTGGGGCTTTGAATGCAAATTCTAATACGCTAAGTGTTTTTGGAAGTTTAACCTCTAATGCAGGTTCTTCAATCAGATTGAATGGGGCCACAGTTAGCGCGGCCACTCTTAGTTTAACTGGTTCGTTTGAAATAAACAGCGGAACATTTAACCTTAACGGTGGAAGTTTAACAGGGTTAACTGTGAACAGTGATGGTGCATATAAACAAACGGGTGGTATTGTAAATGTGGGTATTGGCAATAATTTTAGTCGCTTTCTTGTATCATCAAGCACTACTAGTAGAGATACAATAACAGGTGGTAGTTTAAATATAAATGGTAACATGGTCATTACAGGTCCATTTGTTCAAACGGGTGGTACCATCACCATTGATGGTAATTCTGGTGCAGCTAATACGAGCGTGGCAACAAACAATCCATTGTTTCATTTAAATCACAATAGTTTGGCTAATGGTTGTTTGTTTAATGGAGGAACCATAGTGATTGTAGATCCACATCACCAATCATTGAGCCCTGCAACACTAAACAACCAATCAATTTATTTTCAAACTCAAAGTGCTTTTTCTAGTTTTTCTGGAACCCATACCTTTCAATTAGGAGATGGCATTAGCACCACACCAGGTATGGCTAGTGGTTTTGCTGTAGAAACATTTGGAGCTTTTTCAAACAATTGTCCTATTCAGAATTTAGTAGTGAATGGAGGAAATGGTACTAATCGATTTGGGGCTACTTCGGCAGGAACAACAACTTCTTACGGTACTTATATTAAAGGAAATTTAACCATAAATGCTGGATCAGAATTTAGGCATGTTAATTCGGTTGCAGTACCTTTTGAGGTGGGTGGTAATATTGTAAATAACGGTATTTTTACAAATGAGGGTCTATCTCCGCTATTGCTTGGAAGTGCTGGTGTATTTGTGCCACAAAGCTCTCAAACTATTAGTGGAACTGGTGTGTTTAGGAATTTAGTACCTAGAGGGCCGTCTCCATATACATTGCCACCAGCAGTTACTAATCCTATAAATGATGAAGATGTTGGGAATATAACAATTACGCAAGGTGCAACCACCAAATTAAATAATACTACAGCAGTAAACAGTTTATCTGGCACTATAGGTACTGCTGGCAGCGCTAGTGTTACAGGTTCTTATTCAGACTTTACCGCTTATGGCCCGTATTCTCTTAATGCAGGGGTATTACATGGTTTTTCTGTTTCATCTGTTCAAACAACTGGAAACTTTGCAAATGCAATGGCCATTTGGATAGATTATAATCAAAATGGGGTATTTACAGATGTTGGTGAACAAATACATTTAGGTGGAACTGTGAATGGAAATCATACCCAATCTGGAACATTTACTGTGCCAATTACCGCTATAAGTGGCAATACACGCATGAGGGTGTTTTGTAATGAAGGAGCAATTACTGGACCTACCATGACTGTTGGTTATGGAGAGTATGAAGAGTATACGGTTAATATTGTTGGCGGAACAGGGTTGTTTCAGATGCCATCGGCAAATACCAGAAATATTACTATTAACAATACCGTTTCAGGTGCAGTTGTAACATCAACTATAGATAGCTTATCTGTTTCAGGAAGTTTGATATTAACAAGCGGAAGATTAGCAACTACCGGAAAAATTACCATGCTAAATGGGTCGGCTATTAGCAGAACCAATGGTTTTGTGGATGGGTATTTAGAGCGTTATTTTGCAACAGGTGCTAATGTAGCCCAAACTTATTTTACGGGCACTGGCGCTCAATACTCACCTATAACGTTAACCTATCCATCAGTAACCACAGCGGGTTATGCAAAATGGAAATCTATTGGAGGTGATCATCCAGAAATTGACTTAACCTGTTTAAATGCAAATGCATCCGTAAATAGGCATTTTGATTTTGGTTCAAATACAGTTTTACCATTAACATATAATGCCAACTTTACTTATGGTGCTGCAGATAATGATGCAGTTGTAACTCCTGCTAACTATGTTGCCTATAGGTATACCAATTCAACTTGGAGTGCTAGTATTGCGCCATTTGGTACACCATCTAATACCAATTTTGTATTAAATGGGCAAACGGCCTTAGGGGCATTCCAAATTGGAAATCAGCCGCTAGGCGTTACCAATACAAGCTTAGCAAGCCAAACGGGTTGTACTGGCTCAAATGGAAGAATTATTACCAATGCGAGCGGTCCTGGTTTAAACTATCAGTGGTTGTTTAAATGCAGCTCATGTTCAACATTCGTTAACCTTATCAATGGTGCAAGTTATGCTGGAGTTGATAATGATACACTTACTATTATCTCTTCCGCTGCTAGTCAAGAAGGACAATACTTCTGTAATATTACCACCAGTTGTGTGCCTGGCGCTCAAACAGATACCATGACATTTACATTGAATCCTGCATTGGCGGGTAATACAGTTTCTGATAACCAAACCATTTGTACCGGATCAATACCTGCTGCATTTACAGGTTCTGTTCCAACAGGTGGTAATGCGAGTTATAATTACCAATGGTTAAGAAGTACCACTAATGCTACCTCTGGATTTAGTGTAAGTTTTGGAACTACTTCATTGCAAAATTATAGCTATCCATTAACCTTATCGCAAAATTTATGGCTTAGAAGATTGGTAACCTCAGGCCAATGCCGAGATACTTCTTCTTCGGTTTTGGTAACTGTAAATCCATTAATCAGTAATAATATCATAACTGGGGCACAACAAATTATAACAGGGTCTAGGGCAGATTCAATTAATGGATCAATTCCAACAGGTGGAAATGGAAGTTATAGCTTTGCTTGGATCAGCAGAATATCAACTTCAGCCTTTGGAGCAGCCTCTGGAACTAATACCAATAGTGTTTATTATCCAGGTGTATTAAATGACACATCATACTATAGAAGGGTTGTTTCAGCTGGAGTTTGTCCTAATGATACCAGCGGTATTATTGAAATTACTGTAAATCCGGTAATCATAAACAATATTATCAGTGCAAATCAAACCATATGTACAGGAAGTGTTGCAGCACAATTAACTGGAACTATTCCTGCAGGTGGAAATGGAACTTTTAGTTACAGGTGGTTAAGCAGTACAACTTCTGCAACAGCTGGTTTTGTATTTGCAAGTGGTGTAAATATTGGATCAAGTTATAATCCTGGGGTAAGAACTGCTACCACATGGTTTAAACGTATAGCTAGTTCTAGTGGCGGGGCAGACACCTCTGCTGCCATAGAAATTACAGTTAATCCTCTTATTTCAAATAACAATATTAGTTCAAGTCAAGATGTTATTACTGGAACTATTCCATTCTCTTTAAACGGTTCAACGCCATCAGGTGGAAATGGAACCTATATATTCCAATGGGAAGTTAGCACCTCTGGGCCGTCTACTGGCTTTGCAAATGCTTCTGGTGCTGCAACGGGTAAAGATTATATTCCAGGTGCTTTAAGCACAGATACTTGGTACAGAAGATCAGTGTCTGCAGGACTTTGTCCAGCAAATACGAGTGCTGCAATAAAGATGAATATTGTATCAGCAATAGCTAATAATACAATCAGTGGGGTACAAACTGTTTGCATTGGAACCGCTCCTTCTGCTCTTTCTGGGTCGACTCCATCTGGTGCCTCAGGCATTTATACCTATCAATGGATATCAAGTATAGTTGGCAGTGATGCTAATTATAGTCAGGCTTCAGGGCTTACAACCGGCATTAATTATACCCCTGGTGTATTAACAAGTACTAGTTGGTTCAAGCGAATTGTTTTCTCTGCCAATGGCACTGATACAAGTGCTGCGGTTCAAATAACAGTTAATCCAATCATATCTAATAATACCATTACTGGTGCTCAAACGCTTTGCAGTGGGTCAGTACCTTCAAACATTATTGGGTCAACGCCAGTTGGTGGAAATGGTACTTTCACCTATTTGTGGGAAAGCTCAACAACTAGCACTTCAGCTGGTTTTACAACTGCAAGTGGAATAAACAATTTAGCCAACTATTCTTCTACTGGTACTTTAACAGTATCTACTTGGTATAGAAGAACTGTTTCTGCTGGAGTTTGTGCTGCTAATGTTAGTAGTGCCATTGAAAAAACAGTAACAAATATAATTAGTGGCAATACAATAAGTAGCGCTCAAACTATTTGCACAGGTTCTACGCCAGGTGTTTTAACAGGTTCAACACCTTCTGGAGGAAATGGCCCTTATAACTATGTATGGGAAATTAGCACTACAAGCTCAGGCGCTGGATTTAGCGCGGCCTCTGGCACCAATAATGCCATCAATTATTCTCCAGGAGTATTAACTACTACTACTTGGTATAGAAGAGTTACAAGTTCTGGGGATTGTGCACCGGTTTCTTCTAGTGCAATACAAATAACTGTTGAGCCAAATATTTCAAATAATACTATAAGTTCTGCTCAAACTATATGTACGGGTTCAACTCCAAGTGCATTAACAGGCAGTGTTCCTGCAGGTGGTAATGAAAGCTTCTCGTATTTATGGGAGATGAGCACAACTAGTGCAACCACTGGTTTTACAGCTGCATCTGGCACAAATAATGCTTCGGGATATACGCCAACTGCATTAACTCAAACTACTTGGTTTAGAAGAGTAGTTTCAAGTGGGGTATGTTCAAATAATAATAGCACCGCTATTCAAATAACAGTTAATCCTTTAATTACTGCTAATACAATTGGTTCAGCCCAAACTATTTGTACAGGTTCAACTCCGGCAATTTTAATAGGTTCTAGTCCATTAGGCGGCAATACTACTTATTCTTACACTTGGGAGTCAAGCACCACTAGTGCAAGCGCAGGATTTAGCGCTGCAAGTGGAACCAATAATACTATCAATTATTCTCCTAGTGTTTTAACAGCAACCACTTGGTTCAGAAGAACTGTTTCAGCCGGTGTTTGTCAATCTGTTACAACTTCTGCTATTGAAATTACAGTTAATCCTATAATTAGCAATAACACTATTTCAGGAACCAATGAAGTATGCGTTGGAGGAACTCCTTCTTCAATTACAGGTTCTATTGCAACCGGTGGAAATGGAACTGTAACCTATTTGTGGGAAAGTAGCACTACAAGTGCAAGTGCAGGGTTTTCTGCAGCTGCGGGAACCAACACAGGTGCTAATTATGCCCCTGGAGCCTTAACAACAACTACCTGGTTTAGAAGAGTTGTTAGCGCTGGCGTTTGCCCTGCTAATAATTCATCGGCAACACAGGCCGTGGTGAATCCATTTCCAACACCTGTTATAGCAGGGCCAAATTCGGCTTGTGCTAACTCAATAGCTACTTATACCATTGCTTCTAATACTGGTAGAACTTATGTTTGGAATGCAGTTGGTGGAACTATAACAGGAGGTCAAGGTACTGCAAGCATTAATGTAAGTTGGGGTTCTCCAGGGGCTGGAAGTCTTGTAGTTTCTGATAGTGTTAATGTTACCGGATGTAAAACTACAACAGCGGCATATTCAGTAGCTATATTAAGTAACCCTAATCCTGTAATTACTGGTGCATCTTCTACATGCCAAAACCAAATTATAACGTATAGTATTCCTTTCAATTCTGGAAGTATGTGCAGATGGCAAGTAACAAATGGAACTATAACAAGTGGTGCTGGTACTAATTCTATTACGGTACAGTGGCCAAATTTAGGAGCTGGAACCTTAGTGGTAACAGATTCTATTTTATCAGGTGGATGTAAAACAACTACCGCCCCATATGCAATTAATACTTTTGCCAATCCAACCCCTTCAATAAGCGGTGTAACTAGTATTTGTGCGAATAATTCTGCTACATATTCTACACCTAGCAATTCTGGAAGGTCTTATGCTTGGGTTATTTCAGGGGGTACAATTACATCAGGAGTTGGTACAAATAGTGTTACTGTATTATGGGGTAGCGCAGGTGCTGGTACTTTGCTTGTCACAGATTCTGTAAATGCTACTGGATGTAAAACCACAACTGCTGCATATAATGTTACCATAAATCCTTATCCAACACCTGTAATTAGCGGTAGTGCAACTGTTTGTACTGGGGCTACTGCAAGTTATTCTACACCTTCAAATGCAGGGCGTTCATACCTATGGACGATTGCTGGTGGTACAATTAATTCAGGACAAGGAACCGCATCCATCAATATTACTTGGGGGACTTCTGGTGCTGCCAGCCTTACCGTAAGTGATAGTGTAAATGCAACAGGTTGTAAAACTACCACCTCAAACTATGCTATAACTATAACTCCTGCCATTGCCAATAATTCATTGTCTGGTGTTCAAACTATTTGCTCGGGTTCTACACCAGGTACCTTAACAGGTTCAACACCTTCTGGAGGAAATGGCCCTTACACTTATGTGTGGGAAAGTAGCACTACAAGCGCAAGCGCTGGATTTAGTGCAGCTTCAGGTACTAATAATCAAATAAATTATACCGCACCATCAGCTTTAACAACTACCACGTGGTATAGAAGAGTAGTTGGTTCGGGAGATTGTGCTACAATTACAAGTGCAGCAATACAAGTTACTGTTACTCCAGTAATCAGTAGCAATACAGTTACTGGTGCACAAACAATTTGTACAGGTTCGGCACCAACCACTTTGGTTGGCTCAACCCCTCTAGGTGGAAATGGACCATTAACCTACCAATGGCAAAGTAGCACCACTAGCGCATCAACAGGATATTCTAATGCTAGTGGAAGCAGCACCTCAAAGGATTACTCTCCTAGTACGCTAACGCAAACCACTTGGTACAGAAGAGTAGTAAGTTCTGGAGATTGCGCTCTTCTAACAAGCACTGCTTTGGAAGTTACAGTTAACCCAGTAATTGCAAGCAATACTATTTCTGCTCCTTCACAAGTTTGTGTAGGTACCGCTACAGCTAATATTACAGGATCTGTACCAACCGGTGGAAATATTAGCTATACATACCTATGGGAAAGTAGCACTACAAGCGCTACTGCTGGTTTTACAGCTGCTAGTGGCGTAAATACAGGAGCGAATTTTACTCCAGGTATTCTTGCCCAAACTACCTGGTTCCGCAGGGTGGTTAGTGCTGGTATTTGTCCTTCAAATACGAGCTCTGTTAGTTTAGCCACAGTCAATGCTTATCCAACACCTTCAGTAAGTGGTTTGGCTAGCATTTGTGAAAACAATAGCACTGCTTATAGCACACCTTCAAATGCTGGTCGCAGCTATACTTGGACTGTTACTGGTGGTACCATTGCCACTGGGCAGGGTACAGCTTCAATAACAGTTAATTGGAGTGCTGCAGGTGCAGGTTCTGTTGTAGTAAAAGATTCTGTAAATGCCACTGGTTGTGCCACAACTACAGCAGCTTATGCAGTCACCAAAAATCCATATCCATCTCCAGTAGTGAGTGGTTCAAATACAGTTTGTTCATTTTCTTCAACCAACTTTAGTACACCAAATAATCCAGGAAGAACCTATAAATGGGCGGTAACTGGTGGTGTTATTGCGAGTGGTCAAGGTAGCAATACCGTGAGCATAAATTGGGCTGCCCCAGGTATGGGTTCGGTAAGAGTAACTGATTCTGTTAATACCACAGGATGTGCTACTACAAGTAGTTCATTTGCAGTTAGTATAAATAATAGTCCTAGTCCAGTTATTACAGGTGTTTCTAGTATTTGTGAAAACAATAGTGCCAATTATTCAACTCCGTTTAATTCAGGTAGTGCCTATATATGGTCTATTGTTGGAGGTAATATAACTAGTGGTATTGGAACCAATAATATTACAGTAAACTGGACTAGTGCAGGAACAGGTATTTTAACAGTTACCGATTCTATCCTTGCTGGTGGTTGCAAAACCACAACCGCCCCGTATAACGTGGCTGTAAATGCTTATCCAACTCCTAGCATTTCAGGAACAACAACAGCTTGTATTAGTACAACCCATACTTATTCAATTGCCGCTAATGCAGGTCGCACCTATAATTGGACCGTTGTTGGTGGAAGTATTTTAAGTGGTCAAGGAACTGCTAGTATATCTGTGCAGTGGACAAGTGCTGGAACTGGAACATTAGTGGCTTATGATTCTGTTAATGCAACTGGATGCGCTAGATCATCTTCTGTTTATTCTGTTATTGTTAACCCTATAATTAGTGCAAATACACTTACAGGAAATCAAACCATTTGTACTGGAAGCACTCCAAGTGGATTTATTGGGTCAACACCATCTGGAGGTAATGGCACCTTTACTTACCTATGGGAAAGCAGCACAGCAAGCAGCAGCAGTGGTTTTAGTGCAGCTGCTGGTGTTAATAATACTATCAACTACAATGCTGGTGCGCTTATTACTACCACATGGTATAGGAGAACTGTAAGTGCTGGTGTATGCGCGAGCAGTATTAGTTCTGCTATTGCCGTAGTCGTTAATCCTGTTATTACTAATAATGCTATTGGTTCGGCTCAAACTATTTGCCATAATACTGTTCCAACAGCCTTAACTGGTTCGAGCCCTATTGGCGGTAATAGTATCTTTAACTATTTGTGGGAAAGTAGCACAGTAAGCGGAAGTTCAGGATTTGCCCCAGCAAGTGGTACTAATAATGCTATTAATTACTCACCAGGTTCTTTGCCAGCAACTATTTGGTTTAGAAGAACGGCAAGTGCTGGTGTTTGTCCTGCAAATATTTCAACTGCTGTTAAGATTACTGTTCAGGATACCACATTGCCAACAGTTATTACTAAAAATGTTACCAAATATTTAGATGCAACTGGAAGTGCAAGTATCGCAATTAGTGATATTGATAATGGTAGTACTGATAATTGCGGGATAGCTTCTCGTGTATTAAGTAAAACTAGTTTCAATTGCACGAATGTTAATGTAAATACTGTTACCTTAACTGTAACAGATTTAATAGGTAATGTGAACACTGCAATTGCTATAGTAACTATTTTAGATACCATTAAGCCTATTGTATTAACTAAGCCTTATACTGCTTTCTTAAATGCATCTGGTAATGCTACCATAAATGTTGGAAACGTGAATAACAGTAGTACTGACAATTGTGGAATTCAAAGTTATGCATTAAGTAAAACCAGTTTCAATTGCACTAATGTTGGTCAAAACAATGTTACTTTAACCATTACAGATGTGAATGGAAATATTAATTCAGCAGTTGCAGTTGTTACTGTTACAGACAGTATTAAGCCTACTGTAAATGTAACTACTGGTATAGTGCTTTATTTAAATGCATCTGCAAATATTCCAATTACAACGGCCATGATTAACAATGGAAGTTTTGATAATTGCGGAATTGCATCTATGACTGTTTCTCCTTCAACAATCAATTGTTCTCATATTGGCATTACACCAATAACTTTAACTGTAACAGATGTAAATGGAAATGTAAATTCGAATGTAAGCAATGTGGTTGTGTTTGATCCAATAGCGCCAGTAGCCCGCCCTAAAGCAAGGATTACAGTATACTTGAATGCAAATGGCAGTGCCTTAATTAATCCTACAATGTTAGATAGTGCTAGTACAGATAATTGCACCATTACTAGCAGGGTGATTAGTCAGGCTACCTTTAATTGCAGTAATTTAGGTAACAATACTATTTCATATACTGTTCAAGATCAAAGTGGAAATGCCAATGCGGCCAATGTGATTATTAATGTTTTGGATACCATTAAGCCTTTGGTAGTTACCCAAAATATTAATGTTAATCTAAATAGTTCTGGTTCTGCAACCATCACAGCTTCGCAAATAAATAATGGTAGTTCAGATAATTGTAGTATTAGCAGCCTAACTTTAAGCAAATCAACTTTTAGTTGTGTAGATTTAGGAGCCAACACCATCACACTTGCGGTAGTGGATGCAAATGGAAATACTGCAGTGGGCAACGCAACAGTTACTGTAACAGATAATACAAATCCAGTTGCCCGTCCGAGAAACCTAACAGTATACCTGAATGCTTCGGGCAATGCGTCTATAACAGCAATTTTGGCTGATAGCGCAAGTTCTGATAATTGCGGTGTAGTTACTAGGACTATTAATACCAGTTCATTTACATGCAACAATGTTGGAAATAATACAATTGGTTTAACAGTTACAGATGCTGCTAATAATACCAATACCACAAACTTTAATGTAACTGTATTAGATACTATCAGACCAATTGTTACAGCGCAAAACAGAGCTATCTTCTTAGATGCTAATGGAACTGCAAGCATCACAGCAGCTATGGTAAACAATGGCTCAACAGATAATTGTGCTATTAGTAGTTTGGTATTGTCTAAAACTACTTTCGATTGCACTAATAGAGGAGCAAATACTGTAACCTTAACTGGAACGGATGCAAGTGGTAACTTTAGAACAGTAAATGCAACCATTACGGTTTCTGATACTACTAAACCAGCACTAGCTGTAAACAGCACAGTTAATCTATACTTGAACGCAAGTGGTACTGCAACCTTAACTACCGCAATGGTAAATAATGGTTCAAGCGACAATTGCGGCATCTCTAGCTTAACCTTGAGCAAAACAGCCTTTACTGGTTCTGATATTGGAAACAACTTAGTAACTTTTACAGCAACTGATGGAAGCAGTAATAGCCGCAACACCACAGTAACGGTAGTGGTAATAGACAGTGTAAGGCCAATGGCGATTGCACAAAATGTTACTGCTTTCTTAAATACAAGTGGAACTGCAACAGTAACAGCGGCTCAGGTGAACAATGGTTCTACAGATAATGTAGGTGCACCAAGCCTGAGCTTAAGTGCCACAAGTTTCACATGTAGTAATTTAGGATCAAACAATGTAACCTTAACAGCTACTGATGGAAGTGGAAACTTCAGAACAGCAACAGCTGTGGTAACTGTATTAGATACCATCAGACCAATTGTTACAGCGCAAAACAGAGCTATCTTCTTAGATGCAAATGGAACTGCAAGTATCACAGCGGCTATGGTAAACAATGGCTCAACAGATAATTGTGCTATTAGCAGTTTGGTATTGTCTAAAACTACTTTCGATTGTACCAATAGAGGAGCAAATACTGTAACCTTAACAGGAACCGATGTAAGTGGTAACTTTAGAACGGTAAATGCAACCATTACGGTTTCTGATACTACTAAACCAGTACTAGCCGTAAACAGCACCGTTAACTTGTTCTTGAACGCCAGTGGAAATGCTACTTTAACAACTGCCATGGTAAACAATG
>CAMARW010000002.1 GCA_945860865.1 Chitinophaga pinensis
TTCGTTCAATTTATCAAGCCAGCTTTTCTTGATTGCCATATTATTTAATTGTACGTGCAAAAATACAAAAAAAGCTAAAAAAAGAAGCAGCTGCCTTGACTCGCTAAAAGACACAAAAAAAGCCGACGGACTGTCGGCTTTTGGCTCCCTCTCCTGGACTCGAACCAGGGACCCCATGATTAACAGTCATGTGCTCTAACCAGCTGAGCTAAGAAGGAATTTATTTCCCTTACGGGGATGCAATGATAGGAATTCATTTTTAATTTCGCAATATTTGCAGCATAAAAATTTAAAAAAAAATTACATGAGTTTATTAGTCGTTGGTAGTGTGGCATTTGACGCCATTGAAACACCGTTTGGAAAAACAGATAAAATTGTTGGAGGGGCTGCTTCCTACATTGCTTTGGCCTCTTCTTACTTTACAAAGGGGTCAAATTTAGTGGCTGTAGTGGGCGAAGATTTCCCTAATGAGTTTATTGAACACCTTAATAAGCATGGGGTAAACACAGAAGGCTTGCAAATTAAAAAGGGCGAAAAGTCTTTCTTCTGGAGTGGTAAATACCATACCGACATGAACTCAAGAGACACCTTGGTTACAGAACTAAATGTTTTGGGCGATTTTGACCCTATTGTACCAGAAGCGTATCAAGATTGCGAATTTTTGATGCTTGGAAACTTAACGCCAAAAGTACAACAAACTGTTATTGAGCGCTTGCATAAACGCCCTCGACTAATTGTAATGGATACCATGAACTTTTGGATGGAAATTGCATTAGATGATTTAAAGCAAACCTTAAAAATGGTAGATGTTTTAACCATTAATGATGAAGAAGCGCGTTTACTTTCTGGCGAATATTCTTTGGTAAAAGCAGCTGCTAAAATCCAAGCAATGGGCCCTAAATTTTTGATTATCAAAAAAGGAGAGAACGGCGCCTTATTGTTTCATGGTAAAGAGGTGTTTTTTGCCCCAGCATTGCCATTAGAGGAAGTGTTTGACCCAACAGGTGCAGGTGATACTTTTGCAGGTGGATTTATTGGATACCTAGCTAAAACTGGAGATATCAGTTTTGAGAACATGAAAAATGCAATCATTTATGGTTCGGCCATGGCCTCTTTCTGCGTAGAAAAATTTGGCACTGAAAGAATCATAGATTTAAGTCAAGAAGAGTTAGACCACCGTATCAACCAATTTAAACAACTAGTAAGGTTTAATATGGGTGCAAATCTTGCATCTGGCAATTAATACGTTCTAAAATAATTTTAAAAAAAAAGGAGCAAACAGAAATGTTTGCTCCTTTTTTTGATTAATGCAATTAGAATTTATTGTAAATCATATCTATCTAAGTTCATCACTTTTGTCCAAGCTTTAACAAAGTCTTTCACAAACTTTTCTTTAGCATCGTTACTAGCGTATACCTCGGTTAAGGCGCGTAATTCTGAGTTTGAACCAAAGATTAAATCTGCGCGGGTAGCTGTATATTTTACTGCACCTGTTTTCCTGTCTTTTCCTTCAAAAACTTCTGCGTTGGCATCTGTTGCTTTCCACTCTAGGTTCATATCTAGTAGGTTTACAAAAAAGTCGTTGCTTAAAGTACCCACTTTATCTGTAAATACACCGTGCTTACTTTGATTGTAGTTAGCTCCCAAAACACGCATTCCACCAATTAAAACAGTCATTTCTGGCGCTGTTAAATTAAGCATTTGAGCCTTATCAATAAGCAAAGCCTCTGTAGGAATAGTATACTGTCCTTTGGTATAGTTTCTAAAACCATCGGCAATTGGGTTCAAAACCTCCATAGATTTAGCATCTGTTTGGGCTTCTGTAGCATCTACCCTACCCGGAGTAAATGGCACTTCCATGTTAAAACCAGCATTTTTAGCCGCTTGCTCTACCGCAGCCACACCACCCAAAACAATTAAATCTGCCATAGAAACTTTTTTATCTTTCGACTTATCGTTAAATTTCTTTTGCACCTCTTTTAATTTGGCTAAAACTTTCTTTAACTGAACAGGATTGTTTACTTCCCAATTAGCTTGCGGGGCTAATTGAATTCTAGCACCATTAGCACCACCTTTAAAATCTGTGCCACGGAAAGTTGAAGCAGAAGCCCAAGCAGAAAGCACTAAATCTTGAGAACTTAAGCCAGAATTTAACAAAGTTTCTTTTAACATTTTAATATCATTGGCATCTATTACGGCATGATTTAAAGCCGGAATTGGATCTTGCCAGATAAACTGCTCTTTCGGAATTTCTGGTCCTAAATGTAAGGCACTCGGTCCCATATCGCGATGAGTTAACTTGTACCAGGCTTTGGCAAAAGCCACGGTAAACTCTTCAGGATTATTTAAGAACCTACGCGATATTTTCTCGTATGCAGGGTCGTAGCGCATAGATAAATCTGTAGTTAACATGGTTGGTGCATGTTTTTTGTTGGCATCAAAAGCATCTGGAAACATCACTTTGCTATCAACCGCTACCCATTGGTTTGCGCCAGCCGGACTCTTAGTTAACTTCCATTCTGTTGCAAACAAGCTTTTAAAATAACCATGACTCCATTGTGTTGGCGTGGCTGTCCAGATTACTTCTAAACCAGAAGTAATAGCATCTTCACCCTTACCTGATTTGTATGCACTCTTCCAACCCAAACCTTGCTGCTCAATTGAAGCCGCTTCTGGTTCTGCGCCCACATTACTAGCAGGACCCGCGCCGTGGGTTTTACCAAATGAATGTCCACCCGCAATTAAAGCAACTGTTTCTTCATCATTCATACCCATTCTAGCAAAAGTTTCACGAATATCTTTAGCAGCAGCAACTGGATCTGGATTACCGTTTGGACCTTCAGGATTTACATAAATCAAGCCCATTTGAACAGCAGCTAGTGGGTTTTCTAGGTTTCTATCACCACTGTAGCGTTTGTCTTCTAACCATTTGGTTTCTGTTCCCCAATATACATTTGATTCTGGCTCCCAAACATCTGGTCGGCCACCACTAAAACCAATAGTAGGAAATCCCATGGTTTCCATGGCTACATTGCCTGTTAAAATCATTAAATCAGACCATGAAATCTTGCTGCCATATTTTTGTTTAATAGGCCATAATAATCGTCTAGCCTTGTCTAAGTTGGCATTATCTGGCCAGCTATTTAAAGGTGCAAAACGTTGCTGACCCTCGCGCGAGCCTCCTCTTCCATCACCTGTTCTATAAGTTCCGGCGCTATGCCAAGCCATTCTAATAAATAGCGGACCATAATTTCCATAGTCGGCAGGCCACCAATCTTGCGAGGTAGTCATGAGTGCTTTTAAATCGTTTTTTAGTGCAAAATAATCCAGACTATTAAACTCTTTTTTGTAATTAAAGCCAGGTCCCATTGGATCAGACACAGCAGAATTCTGTCTTAATACACTCAAGTCTAATTGGTTAGGCCACCAGTCTTTATTACCTGGGCCCATCTTTTTACTTGGCTGAACATCGCCTTTGGCGCTTTCTGTTTTTGGTCCTGCACCAAAACCCATCGGACATTCACCTTTGGCAGCGGTGGATGCTGTTGTTTGCGCTTGCATCTCAAAAGATGCTATTAACGCAGCCATCAAAACTAATTTTTTCATACTTTTTATTTTTAATAAAATGTTGTTATGTAATACAAAGAAAAGCACTTTATTTGTTTGATAAAAACTAAAGTTTAGATAGTAACATTGATAAAATAGATGAACATCCAACAATTTCAATATATCATTGCATTGGCAGAAACCAAGCACTTTGAGCGCGCGGCAGAAAGCTGCCACATCACCCAATCTACATTAAGCACTATGATTAGCAGATTGGAAGACGAACTTGGCATACAAGTTTTTGACCGTAAGAAAAAGCCAATAGAAATAAGCATCGAAGGGGAGGCCATTTTAGAACAGATAAAAAAAATAAAAAAGGAAATAGACAGCTTAAGCGCATTAACCCAAGAAATAAAAGGAGAGATAAAAGGAACTTTAAATATTGCCGTAATACCTACCATTGCGCCTTATATTTTGCCTTTGGTATTGCGAAGCTTCTCGCAAAAATTCCCTAAATTAGAACTTATTGTGCGCGAGCAAACCACAGAAGAAATTGTTAGGCTTATAAAATCTAGGCAATTAGATATTGGCATATTATCTACCCCACTTTACGAAAAAGAGCTTGTAGAACACCCCTTATACAACGAACCCTTTGTGTTTTTTACACAGAAAACTCATCCCCCAAAAACCATTGAAACGAATCAGCTAGAAACCAACAACCTCTGTTTACTTGAAGAAGGGCATTGTATGCGCGCTCAAGTTTTAGAGCTATGTAATGTGCAGCTTAAAAAGAAAAATAAAGTAGGCAATTTTAACTATAGTGCTAGTTCTATAGACAGCTTAATGAAGTTTGTATTAGCCAACAAAATGGACACCCTTCTACCCTATTTAGCCGCTATGGAACTGCCTAAAGAAGCACAAAAAAACATTGTACAATTTGCAGAACCTATGCCTTACCGGAGTGTGGGCATAGTGGTACACAAACACTTTGTAAGAAAGAAAATTTTGAGTATGCTAATAAAAGAAATCCAAGAGAAAATTGCTCCACTTATTCCGCAACTTGGTTCAAACAAAAAGCAATTACAACCAGTATAAATAGCTTTACAGCTTTTTCACAAACTCACTTTTGAGCGCCATGGCGCCAAAACCAGGCACCTTACAATCTATATTATGATCGCCAGCAACTAGCCTAATGTTAACCACTTTGGTTCCAACCTTAATGGCTTTAGCAAAACCCTTCACGGGCAGATCTTTTACAATACTAACAGCATCTCCATCTTGCAACACATTGCCGTGCGCATCTTTCACCAATAATTGGTCTGAACCTAAACTGGCTTCCAAGGCATCCTCTGAAGGGCTCCACTCATGTGCGCATTCTGGACAAACCATTAGATGGTCCATTGGATAGGTATATTCGCATTTACAAAGCGGGCAAGGCATTATTTTATCATCTGACATAGGGCGAAGGTGAAGTATTTAATGGCAAAACAAAAACTTATTATTCTTGTAGTAATTATATTGTAGTTCTAATAGGTTAAATTATGCTAAAATCAGTATTACACAAAGCAGAGACACGCGGTAGCGCCAACCATGGTTGGTTACAAAGCAAACACACTTTTAGCTTTGCCAATTACCACCACCCAGAGCGCATGCATTTTGGCGTTCTGCGCGTTTTAAACGACGATTACGTGGCGCCAGGCATGGGGTTTGGCAAACATCCGCATGATAATATGGAAATTATTTCCATACCGCTCGAGGGCGATTTGGAACACCAAGATAGCATGGGCAATACCTCAGTAATTAAAAACGGCGATGTACAGATAATGAGTGCTGGAACGGGCATTACCCACAGCGAATACAATAATAGTAAAACCGAGGCTGTTAAATTTTTACAGATTTGGGTATTTCCCAATCAAAGAAACGTAACACCCAGGTACCAACAAATTAGCTTAAATAAAGCAGATAGAATAAATAAATTTCAGCAAATAATCTCCCCATCTCCAGAAGATGAAGGATTATGGATGCACCAAAATGCTTGGTTCTATTTAGGTGATTTAAGCATAGGTTCAACCCAAAACTATCAAATAAAAGGCCAAGTTCAGGTGGCAGATTTTATGCTATCCGAGAGAGATGGATTGGGTTTGTGGGATTTTGAAACCATTAGTTTTGTTGCCACAACTGATACACAGTTATTGCTTATGGAAGTTCCCTTGGAATTGTAAAATCTTTTGATAATATTTTCGCTTGATGTTTCCCATAGGATGCGCACTATAAATTCCGGTAAAACCAGAAAACATAAATGCCATAGTACAAGCTAAAAGTAGGTAAAAGAATATATTAAATCCAAACAATTCGGCGCCCATTATAATGGAAGAAACTGGCGCATTACTAGCACCTGCAAAAACTGCAATTAAGCCCAAGGCGGCTAACAAAGAGATAGGCAATGGTAAAACCCAAACAAGCACACTCCCCAGCGTAGCGCCTATAAAAAATAATGGCGTAACCTCACCCCCTTTAAACCCCGCAGTAAGAGTAATTACCGTTAGCAGAATTTTTAATAAAAAGTAATAAGCAGGCTGTGACTCATTAAAAGATGCTACAATGGTATAGATACCTAAACCTGTTAAATTAGGCACCTCAAGCAGCATAACCAATGAAAGTACTATGAATGCACCTAAAATAATTCGCAAGTAATTATTTTGAATTGAGCCAAATAACTTTGCAGAGATTAGGTTTAAACGCACAAAAACCTGTGCTGCCAAACCAAAAAAAACGCCTGCTATGGCAACATTAATAAGAACGGGAAAAGAAAAAATTGGCAATGCAACAGGCGGAAATTGCGTGTGCACTGCACCCCAAAATAAACAAGTATAATGTGCCACAAAAGCGGCGAGTAAAGTAGGTAAAACAGATTCTTTAACTTGGTTTTTAGCCCATAAAAACTCAAATGCAAAAATAAAGCCTGCCCAAGGAGTACCAAAAATTGAAGCAAAACCAGCGCTAATACCCACCAATAAAAATAAACGCTTGTCAGTTTCATCCAATTTAAATAGACGAGCCAAAACACTTGCCATAGAGCCGCCCATTTGAACAGCTGTGCCTTCTCTACCAGCAGAGCCGCCAAACAGATGTGTGAGCACTGTACCTATAAAAATAAGCGGTGCCATTTTCCAAGAAACAGACTTGTTTGTTTGCGCGTATGACCAAATTAAAAGATTACTTCCTGCTGCCGATTCTTTACCCCAATTTAAATACAAATACTGAATAATAATGCCAGCAAGTGGCAAAAAGTAAACCAGCTGTATTTGATTAGCTCTAAGGGCAGTTGCCCAGTTTAAAGTACCTAGAAAAAACGCAGATAAAGATCCAATAAAAACGGAGGTCAATATTACGACTGCTAAAACCTTAAAATATTTACCTAAATCAGTCAATTTTTATGTTTGATTTGCTACTAAATGGTATGCAATCGTTAGAGGATAATTGGCAGTTTAAACCAAGCAGATAACACCTAAAAATTAAGCGCAATGCTGCGAGCTTAAAACCTAATTAGGGGAACGTTCCAAGGAATTCTAGACAAAACTAAAACCAAGCCAAGGGCATAAAAAATTAAACTGCGCTTATGTTTATCTAAATCTGCATATGCTTTCTTTGAGCGGATACGTCCAATTTGAATTAAAGCTACAGCAATAATCATGGTTAAAGGATGTTCAATTAAAATAAATCTCACTGCTTTATCTTTCATAGAAGCACCCATATTGCTAAGGGCTGCTTGCACATTTGGACTAACAAACCAAAGGATGATTCCGAGTAAAAGCATGGTGTGGGCCGCGGCAACTAGCAAAGCACCCGCTGTTTTGTCGCTTTTGGTATAAGTAGATCCTCCACTAACACCCATAACAGCCTTAAAAATAGCATACAAAGCAGCTGCAAGGAAGAACCAACGAACTAAATTGTGAATAGATAGTAATAAATCGTACATAGTGTTTTTTTGTTTCAAAGCTAAGTAATCAGTATCTTAAGTCAAATATTATTTTTAATTAATTCTGTAAAACATGCATAGCTTTTGGCAACAAATGCCTTTTGTACGAATTTTATTTGCCTTTCTGATTGGCGTAATCGGTTCAGATATTTTAACCATAAGCACTGAATATATTGCTATTGCTGGGTTATTGGGACTTATTTCATTGAAAATTGAAAGTCGTTTTTCAACCAAAATACATTCTCCCTTAGGGGCAGGTTTACTCTATTTTTCCCTATTTATTTGCCTAGGTAGCCTTTGTTTAAACCTGCAAAAAACTAGGTTGAATAGTCAACACTTTAGCACAAAAACAAACCAAGTGCTTTTGGTTCAAATTACGCAAAAACCACAGCTAACAAAAACAGGATGGAAGGCTGAATCTGCAATTATAGCTGACCTTTCCAGCGATTTAAAAACAGGGAACAGCCAAGGAAAAATAATCCTATTTGGCAAAACTAATCCTTTGTTACCTTCGGGCTATGGCAACCAATTTTTAATTAAATCAGGTATTCAAGAAATTGTTTCCAATAACAATCCTGGCGGATTTGATTATAAAACCTACATGTTAAGAAAAGGGATTTATTACCAATGCTTTATAAACGAAAAAAACGCTCAGTTATACAAAGAAAACCAAGGAAACTTATGGATGCAAAAGGTCTTTAAATTTCAAGATTATATTCATTTTTGTTTAGGTCAAAACCTATTGGGTAAAAATGAAATTGCTATTGCTGAAGCGCTGTTATATGGTTATGATAAAGAGATTGACGACGAAATAAGCGATGCCTACAGCAAAACTGGAACTTTGCATGTATTAGCGGTAAGCGGCATGCATGTTGGCTTAATTTTTATGCTATTACGCTGGCTATTAACCCCTGTTTTAAATCTGCCCAAAGGTAAGATTTGGGTAGCTATTTTGCAGCTATTGGGCATCTGGATTTATGCGGTATTATGTGGCTTATCTCCCTCTATTTTGAGAGCTTGCGTAATGTTTAGCTTTGTAATAATTGGCAAGCAAATTAACCGAAGCAGCAATCCATTTAACAGTTTAAGTGCCGCTGGATTTTTTCTCTTAATTCTCAATCCATTTATGATTTACAATGTTGGTTTTCAATTAAGTTTTGCGGCAGTTGCGGGCATCCTTGGATTTTATCCCTATCTTAATTTACTCGTTCAATTTAAGCACCATTTTACTAACGAAATATGGAAAATAATTGTCATTTCCTTAGCGGCTCAAACATTAACTTTACCCATTAGCATCTATTATTTTCATCAGTTTCCAAATTACTTTTTAATTGCTAATCTCATTATTATTCCGCTTAGCACAATTATTATTTATGGTGGCATAATTTTACTTTTGGTTTCACCCATCCCAATCTTAGCTTCTTGGGTTGGCTATGGTGTAAGTAAATTAATAACATTAACCTCAGGCATAACTTTATTTATGGCCCAATTACCTTATTCTTCCATAGACAAAATTGTTTGGAATGCACCCATAATAGTGGCCTACTACCTTACCGGAATTGCCCTAATTCATTATTTTTCGGATAGAAATATAATGGCATTGAAAAGCATCCTAATTATTTGGGCCGCCATTGCCCTATTTGGCCTGAACCAAACTTACCAGCAAGCTAACACACACAAATTATCCTTGTATGCTAGTAATAAAAGCTTAGTATTTCAAATACACCATGCGCATACCTTACAGATTTGGTATAGAGGAAAAAATTCAGTTCAATTTAAAGAAAAATTGGTTCAGCCTTATACCCTTTGCTACCCAGTAAATAAAGAAATTTGGAACCCAATAGACAGCCATAATTATTTTTTAGCCTTGAACCCAAACAAGCATCTATACCTCTTGCAAGAAAGCGCCCTGCCTTTCGGCAAGAACATGGATATTCTCTTCATTTCAGGCAAAAAAAAACAAGATTTAGATAAAATAATTCGGTTCAATAACATAAAAAAAGTGGTTTTGAACGCAGATGTACCTTATTACAAAAAGAACGATTACCTAAAAATATTGCGAAAAAGTAAAATTCCTTTTCATGACGTAGCAGAAAATGGCGTCTTTGAATTATTATTGTAGTAATGGAATCGTTAGTTTTATATGAAGTAATTGATAGGGTTGGTTACCTTACTTTGAACAGACCAGAAAAAAGAAATGCCTTGAGCTATTCTTTTGTGCAGGAAATTAAAAAGGCACTTAAGTTGGCAGAGCAAGATAGCCTTTGTAAAGTTATTGTTATTAAAGCCAATGGCGAAGCTTTTTGCTCTGGCGCAGATTTAGCATCATTGCAGCAGTTGCAAAACAATACTTACGAAGAAAATTTAGCCGATAGCAAGCACCTAGCTGAACTCTATTTGCAGATTTATCAGAGCAAAAAAATTATTATTTCATTAGTGGAAGGCGCGGCTTTCGCAGGTGGTTGCGGATTAGCTACTATATGTGATTTTTGCTTTGCAAATGTGGATGCTAAATTCGCTTATACAGAAGTTAAAATTGGATTTATTCCTGCCATTGTAATGGTTTTTCTATTGCGCATGGTTGGCGAAAAAATTGCTCGAAAAATACTTCTAACTGGAGAGGTTTTTAATGCAGAAAAAGCACTTGAATTTGGCATTATTACTGGCATTAATAAACCCGAAACAATTGCAGAAGAAGTGCATCAATTTGCGGTAAAACTTTGTAATACAACATCCGCACAAAGTATTGCTACTACAAAAGAAATGTTAGCTAAAGTTCCTGAACTTACTTTATTAGAGGCTATTGATTATGCTACCAATATGAACGCCCATGCCAGGGCATCTGATGATTGCAAAAAAGGCATAAGCGCCTTTTTAAATAAAGAAAAGTTGTCATGGTAAAAAAAGCTGTTTTAATAAATTTTCTATTGCTCATCACTTCAGGAGCTTTTGCGCAATCTATTATAAAAGAAGGTAAAATATTATTTGACATCAGTTACAAAAATTTACCGCCAGCAATGCTTAGAAACGAACACATGCTTCCACATGATGCCAGTTTTTACTTTAAAGAAGAAAAAACACGAATGGAAATGGGCATTAGTGGTATGGGTAAAAACAGCACCATACACAATGATAGCACGACTAAAAATACCGTTTTGTTAAATATTAAAGGTAAGAAATTTGCCCTTATTAAATCGGATAGTGAAATGACTGAGGTGCGCAAAAGCATGGCAATTTCTGATAGCAGTAAAAAGTTTGTTAGTGTTAAACTGGTGGATGAATTTAAAAAGATAACTGATTTAAATTGCCAAAAAGCGATTATACTAAAAAGTGTGAATGGTGTTATGCAAGAATCTAGCTGTTGGTTTACCAGAGAAATACCACCTTACAATACAAAAAACGACCCCAACCTAAAGGATATTCCTGGGTTTTTGATGCAATACAACTTAGAGGAAAATGGCATAAGTATGACCATGACGGTTAAGTTGGTGATGCGAATGATGTTAGAGGATAGTTTCTTTGAAATTCCGCTAGGTTATCAATTGGTAAACGAAGAAGAACTCAACCGAATTTTAATGGTAATGCAAAACGAAAGATAAACTAGTTTACCCTCGAATAAAGATCTGATATGCTGCTAATTGAATCTAAATAAGTAATAAAATCTTTGAGCGTATCTATTAATACAACATTACCACATTTTTCTATATTGCTTCCAGAAAATTGAACCCCAGTAAGAATGATATTACTCTGAGGCCATGTTTCCGACAAAAATTCAATAAATGCTTGTTTGTCTAAATCGGGTTGTGCTATGGTCATCATTGTTACAAGATAATGCGGATTTTCTTTCCCGAAGGCATCTCGTAAATCAACTAAAGGAATCTCTTGCCCTAAATATAAAACTTCATGTCCGCGGCTACGAATGAGATAATTTGCAAAAAGTAAGCCAAGCGAATGCCTTTCACTCTCGGGCAAAAACAATAAAAATTTACGTTGAGAACTATTGTATTTGCCAACTTGCCCATCAATGGCTACATACATTTTCTGGCTGATGATATTAGAAACAAAATGCTCGTGTGAAGGCAAAATACATCCTACTTGCCACAATAAACCTACTTCATTAAAAAAAGGAAACACAATGTGCATAAAGGTATGCTCCATGCCATATTGTAAAATATATGTATTGAGCAATTTATGAAAACCAGTTTCATCAAAACTCATCATTGCCGAAATGAATGAGCGAATATGGATTTTATACTCTGTAGCATGTTGCCCCAGGTGCATCACTTTTTCAGCAATTTCGTTGGTAGTTAATTTGGCTATTTCAGAAATCTTGTACCCATTTTCATTCAGTGCACTAATGCTTAGTAAAGTTTTTAAGTCAGCATCGGTGTAATACCGTATATTCGTGTCGCTTCGTTTGGGTATAACAATTCCATAGCGTTGCTCCCATATACGCAAAGTATGACTTTTAACACCCGTAATTGCCTCAATATCTTTGATCGAAAATGTTCCCAAAATAATTTCATTAAAAACTTAAACTAATAACATTGTGCACTTAAATTTGTTTTAAATAACATCATGAAAAAAATTTTAATCACTGGTGGAACGGGACTCCTTGGATCAAACCTTACCAAACAACTAGAAAATAATGGCTTTGAGGTTTCATATTTAAGTAGAAATCCAAAAAAAGGGAGAAGATCCATGTATTTTTGGGATCCAGCAAAAGGAGAGATAGATACAGATGCTATACAAAATACCCAGGCGATTATCCATTTAGCTGGCGCCGGCGTAGCAGATAAAAGCTGGACAAGTGCCTACAAAAAAGAAATTTTAACAAGCAGAACCTTGAGCACACAGCTGTTGCATCAAACGCTAAAAAACAACGCACATCAGGTACAAAGTTTTATAGGAGCTTCTGCCGTTGGCATTTATGGCACACACCCAATAGGCATAATGCATGAAGAAAGCAACACTGCCTCCAGTTTTTTGGCAGATGTATGCAAACATTGGGAAGAAGAATCGCTTAAAATTGCCGAATTGGGCATAAGAACCTGTTTGGTTAGAATTGGAATTGTTTTAGCCAAGGAGGGCGGATTTATAAAGGAAATTGCCCAGCTAGCTAAGTTTGGTTTGGCCGCCCCATTGGGAGCAAATGGATTACATACACCCTGGATACACATCAATGATTTGAGCAGAATTTTCATTCATTTACTCAAAAACAAAGAACTCACGGGTATTTACAATGGAGTTGCACCTCACAATGCTACGAATGATTTTATTACCAATTCTATTTGCAAAGCTTTAGGTAAACCGCAAATTTTGCCTCCCGTACCCAAATTTGCCCTCCAGCTGCTCAAGGGCGAAATGGCCGAAATGTTGCTATCTAGCCAGCAGGTTTCTGCTAAAAAAATATTAGATACTGGCTTTATTTTTGAATTTGATGAAGCTAATCAAGCCATTTCAGATATTTTAAAATAGGTGGCTCATCGTTTTTAATTCAATTTCTTATATTCGAAAAATAAATATTTGCTCAAATAAACCCGAACAAATTAATAATACTACATGAATAAATTATTCTTATCGGCACTTTTATTTTGCTTTGGCTTAAATCAAATTGTGGCACAAACCACTGCAGAAAAACTATATCAACCCGCTGTTTTAATTGAACTATTCTCGTCGGAAGGCTGCGGAAGTTGCCCTTATGCAGGTGCATTCCTTAAAGAAGTAATTCAAATTTCAGACAGCAGCAAATCGCCTGTTTATGTATTAGATTACCATGTAGTAATTTGGAATAGATCTGGTTGGGTAGATCCTTTTTCAGACTCAGCCTATTCGCTTCGTCAGCAAGAATATGTTTACAGAAAAAACCTCAAAGCATTGTATACCCCAATGGTTTTTATTAACGGTGCAGACAAAGACTACGCGGGCGGAGACAAGCGTGGTATTGGCATGGGCATTCAATCTGCTTTAAGCAAACCCAGCAAACATTATTTACGTTCAAAGGTAACTGGCATAGCCAATGAAGATAGTTTACTCATTGCCTACCAAGCTTGGGGCAATCTAGATTCTATGCAATTAATGGTAGCTTTTGTGCAAAAAGAAATTAATAGTCAGGTTAAAGCTGGAGAAAACGCCGGACTTGTTCTGCACCACCAAAATGTGGTACGTGGCATTTATACAAAACAAATAAAAGGGGAAGAGGGCATGTTTAAAATACCCGTTAACCAAGAATTAAACTTAGAGAACTTTCGTCTTGTGCTTTTTCTACAACACAAACGCACCTGGGATATTGTAGCCGCAGATCAGTTGAATTTTAAGTTTTGATTTTTAAAAATTACGATATACAAATTACGAGTTACGACATACAAATTACGAGTTACGAATTACGAATTACGAAATTAAAATTTAGGATTTAGAATTTAAAAGCCGAACTCTTTCCAATTGGCCACGGGTAGTTGGCTGCGCTCTGCAATTTCTTGTAAAACAGACTCCATTTGTTTGTTTTTATCTCTATCACTATTGGTTTGGTGATAGGCTTTAAGAATGCGCAAACCTTCTTTTAAATCGGCCTCATTTTGTGTGGCCAAATACTTTCCATAAGCACTCAAAATAGCATTACGGCTGAACCCAAACTTGCCCAAAACACCCTTGAAATAGCTGTTCTTACCCGGTGTGGCTTGTGCAGCATACATATAGGCAATACGCTTTTGCAAACCCGCATTTGGCAAATGTTCTAATGCACCGCAGGCTTTTATTCCTTTTGCCGAATCATTTTCAAACAAAGCCTCCAAGCAGGTGCCCACAACCGAATAGGATGAGTCGTTTAAACCCTCCATAATTATTGGTTCAACCAAACTCCAATTACTTTTTGAAGCTAACCAATAGTAAGCATCTTCGCGCAAATAAGATTCTTGGGCAGATTGTGCCAAACGAATCACTTCCTTTTCAAACGAAAAATAGAGCGAGTCGTAATAGCTAAATAGGTTCATACCGGCTTGTTTATAAAACGGCTCGTTACTATTTAAACAATAGCGCACAGCATCTTCTAAAACAGCTTTATCCTCTGTATACTTTAAGTAAGATAAGGCTTCTATTGCCGCTATTTTAGCTTGGTAGGTAGGAGCTGTTTTTAATTGTAATAACCAAGCAAAAGGTAGTTTTACTTCTACCAATTCGCCCGGCAAATTACCCATGGCATCTAACCAAAAAGCAGCAATTCTGGGAGCGTTTTCTCCCACTTTAGGCAAAGGTAATTTAAAGGCTTCCTTCTTCTTTTGAATGTGAATGGGTATGGTTTGTAAACTTAAACTTCTACCATCAGGCTCCTCTACCAAATAAGACAATTTAGTTTCAATATCAAACAATCCAAAAGCAGAATCTTGCTGTTGTTGCACCAAAACATTCCACCCCTTTTCTTTCGCATCAAACTGCAATTGATTAACCAAAACTGGATGGCCTATGCCCTCCCACCATTGCTTAAAAAACAAATGCAAATCTCTGCCGCTGGCTTCTTCCATGGCATGCCGCAAATGGTCAATATCAGTAGATTTATACGCATTTTTAGTGAGGTACAATTGCATCCCTTTAAAGAAAGCAGAATCGCCCACGTAAGCCCTTAAATGATGCAAAATCCACGACCCTTTTTGGTAGCTTACCACATCAAACATATCATCGGGCTGGGCGTAAAAATGGCGCACCGGACTAACATAAAACTTGGAGGTGCTTCTTAGGTATGCCTTTAAGTTTTTGGCAAACACTTTATCTGCGTAGGTTTTGCCGTAGGTTTTTTCGTTAAAAAGGTATTCTCCATAGGTAGCAAAGCTTTCGTTTAGTGGCAACTGACTCCATGTTTTGCTGGTTACCAAATCGCCAAACCAATGGTGAAACAACTCGTGAGCAATAATATCTTCGTGGTTATTATCTAGGTGCTCACGTGGGTTATGTTGCACATTTTCATAGTGCACCACCGCGGTGGTATTTTCCATGGCTCCACTTACAAAATCTCGGCAAACCACCTGCGCGTATTTATCCCAAGGGTAAGCAACGCCAGTAATTTGAGAAAACGTTTCTAGCATTTGAGGTGTTTTACCAAAAATAAGCTCGGCATATGGAGCAAAAGCTGGTTCTAGATAATAACTAACGTCTTTGCCACGCCATTGCGTTTTATGGATTTTAAAATTACCCACAGCCAGCATCGTTAAATAAGGTGCATGGGGTTTTAACTGCTGCCAATGGTCTACACGTTTGCCATTTTTTACAAGCTTACTGCTTTTTAACAAACCATTACTCAAACTAACATCAGCAGAGTCTACTGTTAAATAAATATCCTGCGTATGTTTTTCGTGCGGCAAATCTATAGTAGGAAACCAGCAAGAATTATATTCTGTTTCGCCTTGTGTCCATATTTGGCGGGGCTTATTGGGATCGGTACCCAGCGGATTAATAAAGTACAATCCCCTAGAATCTGTAATAGCCGCGCCACCATCGGCCTTTAATTCATTAGGCTTAGCAATGTATTTTATCCAAATCTGGGCAGTATCGTTTAGGTTCAAACGGGCACTTAAAGAGATGATTATTTTTTTGCTCTCATAAACAAAAGGTACTGCAATAGTATCTTTTTGTTGAATAATAGCCACATTTTGCAATTCAAAACCCTGGGCATCTAAAGTAATTTCTTGCATACTTTGGGAATATGGTTTTATCCATAAATGGGCCGAACCTATTACCCATTGATTGGGGTAATCAAAAGATAAGTGCAATTTGGTATGAATTAAATCGGCTACCTGTGCGGGCATGGGCTGGTATTGCGAGGGCTTTTTAGTTTTGGGTTGAACCAAAACCTCCTCCATCATAAAATTTTCTATGGGCATTGCTGCCTTTTTATTTATTTTGCAGCTCACTAAGACGCTAAGCAAAATGAATAGGGGGAAAATATTTTTTTTCATATTGGGTTTGAAGGTGCAAGTAAATAAATTTCTATGTTAAATATAAAAGTAAACAACCAGGATTTTGTATACAATACCATCAGCGGAACGGCATTGTTAAATGGCAATCCTGTTGAAGCAGATGTTATCAAGTTGGCTCCTAACAAATATCACCTTTTAATTGCAAACCAGAGCTATTCGTTAGAACTTTTAGAAAAAGCGGAAAACAGCAAAACCATGCTTGTTTTGGTTAATGGCGTAAAACAAGAAATTAGCATCAAAGATAAATATGATGCATTGCTTAGTCAGCTAGGCATGGATAAATTAATGGCTAACAAAAATAATAACCTCAAAGCCCCCATGCCTGGATTGGTTTTACGCATTATGGTAAACGTAGGAGATACGGTAAAAAAAGGCGATCCGCTATTAGTTTTAGAGGCCATGAAAATGGAAAATGTAATTAAGGCAGATGGTGACGGAACCGTGAAAAGAATTGCGGTTGAACCCAAACAAGTGGTAGAAAAAAATACGCTACTGATAGAACTTTAATCGTTTAAGAGCAACGCTGCTTTCTTATTTCTGGCTGAACCAAAAGCTCCTTTTTGGAAGTATTAATTTGCGCATCCAAAGAAGGCAAATTAGCCTTATTGTTATCTAAATTTTGTTGCGCATACTTCGCCCACTGAGAATTATTTAAGCACTTTGTTGCATCCATAAAAAACTAATTAACACATAATGAATACCTAATTCTGTGAGAGAAATTTTTAAATTTCTTTTGGCATTTTGAATGGCACTTTTTACTTCATTTAAAGTAAATCCTGTTTGCTTACCTATCTCATCATAGGATGCACCTTCTAAATAAAACAAACGAATACAAGTCTGTTGTTTTAGGTTCAGGCCAAACATGGCTTTTTCTAATGATTGTAATTTTTCTTCTAGCTGCGGCATTTCAGTTACAGGATGCAAAAAAGCCGCCTTTTCCATAAATTCATTTTCATCTGCATCAGCATCTAATTCTAAAAGCTTAATAAATTGAGGCTTTCTAAGCTGCATTAAACAATAATTTTTAGTGATAGTATACAGCCAGGATTTAAAATTTTTTACCTCATGCTTGTGCAGGGTAAGCAACAAATAAAGGAAAAGGAATTTTGCTTTTATAAAATTCCTTTTCCGATTATATTGCTCAAAATATTTGTATGAAAAAAACAGTTTTACTCCTTGCCTATTTTACCTATCTAATATCATTAGTTTCGGCGCAAAACCCGGGCGATACTATTAAAGTTAAAACCTTTCATTATGGCAGCAATACCCGAGACACCTTAGCCAGGTTTCCGACAGGAAATATTGCTTTCGAAAAAATTATTATGAAGTATAATATGCGTTGTAAAAACGCATTGGTAAGTACCAGCGATAATAGAAATTTAGGTTGTGGCGAATGGGATTATTCTTGTAATACTTATATTGTAGACTCTTCAAAAGTAGAGGCGGTGCAGGCTACCCAACCCAAATATATTATTAGCAATTTTACTGGAAACAACTTTGCATTCACAAGCAAAGAGGTGTTTGATTATTACCGATTTACACAAAAGAAAACACAATTAAATAGCATTATTTCAGACTCGCAATTTGCTATTGGCACAGGCAGCCGTTATTCGGCTACTCCAGTATTTACTCCAGCACATTCGGGTAAATCGCAGTATATCTACACAGCGGCAGAACTCTCTGGCGCCATGTTAGGTTCAGGCCAGCTCAATAGCCTTATTTTAAATGCGCAAACCAACGGTACTAAAGCCGGATTTTTAAAGGTAAAGATAAAACATACTAAGCGTCAGAATTTGGAGAACGGTATGCCAGAATTAAGCGGATTTACCGATGTGTATTTTAGCGATTATAGCTTTGTACAAGGAGCCAACAGAATTCCTTTTCATACGCCATTTACTTGGAATGGTGCAGATAATATCATAGTAGAATTTTCATTTACCAATAGTGTAGCGCAAAACCCAATTCAATTTGCAAGCGATTCTCTTGGTTCGGCCATGGGTTTATTTGCCATAAATAATTATGCCCTGAACCTATCTCACTTTGGTGAAGCGAAGCTAGATACTACCCAATTTTCGAGCATTAAAAACGAAATCACTATCTCGTTTTGGGCATTTGGAAATGCCAACCAAATGCCAATTACAACCACTATTTTGTATGGCTACGATGCCAACCCAAACAACAGGCATTTAAACATTCATTTACCTCATGCCAACAACAGTGTGTTTTTTGATTGTGGCTTTTCTGCCGGCAACTACGATCGTGTAAATAAGGTAGCTACCCTAGCAGAAATGGGTGGCAAATGGAATCATTGGGTGTTTATAAAAAACGCTGTAAGTGGCGATATGAAAGTGTTTTTAAATGGCGAATTATGGACATCTGGCACAGGAAAATTGAGGCCAATGAACATTTTAAACCTCATACTTGGCAAAGACCAAAACGGCAACAGTAACTACAAGGGAAAAATGAATCAATTGATGATTTGGAACAAAGCTTTGCCAGATTCTATGATTGGAAGCATAACAAGGAATTTTAAATCACAACAAGCACCCTTAGCAGCAAATTTAGTTGCCTATTACCCAATGGATGAAGGTAGTGGAAACCAATTAAATGAGTTCATCAATACCAAGCAAGTTACAGGCAAAAACTTTAGATGGAGCTACGATAGAGGTGAGCAATTAAGCTATGGATTTACAAATAACTTACTTAGACCAAGCATTATTTTTACGAGGTCTGAATTGAATACAAGTATAACGCCAACAATTGTGCAAGACTCTATGCAACGTGCAGCCCATGTGATAGAAGAATACAGCATTACTTCTAAACAAGGCGTATTTCCAATAATTAATGATATTGTAAATTTAGTAAGCACCACCACCAATTATTATTCTGCTTCTCCTAGCCTTGTTTACAACGGAGATTTAGCTAATTTACCGCTTGTAGATAGCACAAACAACAGCTCAGAAGGCAATATTGCTTTAAGCAATTTAACATTCTTTCGCAGGTTTCCTTGGCACAATGAAATCATGTCGTTTGTTACCCCTTATGGCATTGGGCTGAACCTAGGTGTTGAAGGCAAAACATGGTACTTTGATGTATCAGACTTTGAACCTATTTTAAAAGGAGACAAGCGCATTTTAATGACATTAGGCGGCCAAAATCAGGAACAAAATGATGTTGAATTTTGGTTTATTGTTGGAACTCCTCCGCGCAATGTAGTGGAGTTTAATCAGATTTGGCAAGGCACCAATAGAACCGGACAAGCAGCATTAACTGCCATTAATAACCAGAATAGATTTGCTCCAGAAACCGTTACCATCCCAAGTAACGGCAAGTATTTTAAAATGCGTTCTAGCATAACTGGTCATGGTGCCGAAGGCGAGTTTGAAGCCAATGGTGGTCAGGTTAATCACTACCTTAACCTAAATGGTGGAGCCAACGAATTTGAATGGATTGCTAGTGAAGAATGTGCTTTTAATCCGGTTTTCCCGCAAGGCGGAACTTGGGTGTATGATAGACAAGGTTGGTGCCCCGGACAAAGATCTTTATTAAAAGAGTTCGACCTTACTCCGCTTTTAAGTGCAGGTTCTACTGCTAGTATAGATTATAATGCAAGTGAACCCCAAAGAGCAGGAGGAGCTTATAATTTCCATGTGGCGCACCAATTGGTAAGTTATGGCGAATTTAACTTTAATAGAGATGTGAGAATAATGGATATTCTGCAACCAAACAATGCCATTGTGCATGGCAAGAAAAACCCTATGTGCGACAATCCAAAAATTGTGATTCAGAACTCAGGTAAAAATCCAATTACCCAAATGGTTATTAGTTATGGCATAAACAATGGAACGCCTTTAACACACGAATGGAAAGGCAACTTATTAGCTTTGCAAACAGATACCATTGTTTTGCCGCACAAGGGAACATTATGGAATAGTGGCATAAGTGGCAACAACAATACTTTCTTTACACAAATTACCAAAGTAAATGAAACAGATAATGATGAGTATGTACTAAACAATAAAATGAGCGTTCGCTTTACCTTACCAGAAATTGTACCGTCGGTATTTACATTGGAGTTTAGAACCAACAACCGACCTACAGAAAACTCGTATAAACTTTTTGATGATTGGGGTAATTTAATAGATAGCAAAGAGTTTACAGATGCCAATACCACTTTTACTAAGCAATACAACTTAGGAGGCTGCTATAAATTAGTAGTTGAAGATAAAGGTCATGATGGCGTGCAATGGTGGGCCAACGCTGCGCAGGGCACAGGGTTTGTAAGGTTGAGAAGGGCCAACAATTCTATTTTAAAAACCTTTCAACCCGATTTTGGCGGCGGATTTGAGTATTCGTTTACAACCAATTGGGCATTGAATATTGATGAATCAACTATTGAAAACGAAATTATGGTATACCCTAATCCAAGTAGAGGTGAAATACATATAACAGGTAATTATTTAAACGGAGCCACTGCAACAATCTACGATTTATTGGGCAAAGAATTAATGCATATAAGCAAGCTAAAAGAATCCGAAAACAGCATCCAAACAGGATTCCTTGGTTCGGGCATGTATGTTTTAAAAATAGAAACGAGCAAAGGCACTCTTTCCAAGAAAATTAGTGTTGAATAAAACCAAGATTGATTACTGCAATAATTTGCATTGGATTATTGGCAAACATGTCACAAGTTTTGGGTCAGGATAAGTTAAAAGAAAGCAGCAGCAAACATGGTTTAGGCGCGGGCTTTGCTACCTATAGAAATTTTAGCAATATAAATTTAACTGGAGAAACCGCTTTGTATGATAAGTTTTAAGTAACTAAAAATAAAATTGCTGAAAATACAATATGCTAAAAAACAGAAAATTACAAAAATAATACTTGACAAATACGGAATCAGATTCCGTATTTGTCAAGTAAATGTTTCTAGCGAATTAGTTTTTAATGAACGCTATTTCTTTCCAATTTAAGATACTAATTTTATCTAAGGAAGCTGTTTTGCCTGTAAAAACCACGAATGCTTTTTTAACATTGGGATTAATTTTTTTCCAATAGTTTATACCCTTCACATAATCTGTGGTAAATGTGGCAGAAGTTTTTATTTCTATAGGCACCACTTGAGCAGATTGATCTAATAACACATCAATTTCGTTGCCGGTTCTATCTCGCCAATAAAACAAATTACTACGCTGACCATTGTTAAATCTGGCTTTTAACAGTTCTAAAATAATAAGGTTTTCAAACAAAGCTCCCCGCAAGGGATGCGTATTTACATGTGACTCTGTTTCTAGCTCTAACAAAGAGCAACATAAACCTGTATCGTAAAAATACAGCTTGGGCATTTGCGTTAATCTTTTGCCTAAATTGTTATAAAAAGGCTGCAACCTAAAGGCAATAAAACTGGCTTCTAAAATGCCAAACCAACTCAATACCGTTTTTTGATCTACGCCAGTATCATTGCCAATAGAGGTATAATTAACTTCTTGTCCTACCCTAGAAGCACATACTTTTAAGAAGCGTTGAAACATGGCTAAATTGGTAATATTCTTTATTTGCCTCACATCTCTTTCTACATAGGTAAGCAAGTAATTGGGATAAAAATCTACGGGCTTTATTTTTCTATCATACAACCTGGGGTAGCCGCCATTTAAAATGAGTTTATTTAAACTTTGTGTGCCATGTTTACTGCTGGCTAATTCGGTAAAACTAAATGGCAACAAGTGTATAAAAGCAATTCTACCCGCTAATGTTTGCGAAATACTTTCCAATAAGAGTAAGTTTTGCGAACCTGTAATGATAAACAAACCTACCTTATTGGGTTGATCATCTATTACGCCTTGCAAGTAAGATAAGAGCTGCGGCACACGTTGTATTTCATCAAATATGGCGCCCGTTTTGTACTGATCCAAAAAAGCACGAGGATCTTTGGTAACCAATAAAATATTATCTTGATTTTCGAAACTGACATAAGGCTTTTTAGGAAACAGCTCTTTGGCAAGCGTAGTTTTACCCGATTGCCGCGGACCTAATAAACCCACTGCAGGAAACTTTTTAGCCAATTGCTTAATCTTAGTTGAGGCATCTCTTTGTATCATAATACAAAGGTATTTATTTTTGTCAAATACGGAATCAGATTCCGTATTTGACAAGTAATTTTTTTACAAGTAATTGCTTACTAATATTTTATAAAAATTGGTGTTTTAAAAAATAGAATAGAAATTAAAATGGATGCTGCGAAAATAAAGCGTTTTTAATCTTTATCAATGGCATCACAATAGTTTTGAATGATATAAAAAGTATACCCAATATTGTATTCAAAATAGGGTCCTCAGATATCACTTCTTTTATGCACCAATCATAGCAAAATAATAGCCAAGCAATAAAAATGCTATGGCAATTAACATTCCCCTACCCCATCCAAAACTGCGTTTTTGTTTTAATACTATTTTGTAAAAGCCAAAATAAATAAAATTAAAGCACCCAAACAAAAGCTTTTTGTTGCTCAGAAAAATAACTAAAGGCAAATACCAAAGCAATTAGCAGCTTAATACAACTTATCATCTGCAATAGCGTTTTACTTTATCTCTGACTATATGCATCTATTTATGGAATATGTTAAGGTCATAGAATCTAATTTTATTGATTTGTGGTAGAATTCTTGTGGTTCCAATTGTGTTGTTTTTACCAGGTCTTTACCTGTTTTATTGGTAATTTATTTACTGGCAGAAATCGTACAAAAGAAAAAATTTTATACTCAGCAGTAAAAATGGATTTTGCATTTCTCGCTATAGTTGCATTTACATTTTTTCACATAAAATTGAATTTGCCGCAATTTGTGCATCTACATACTTTTCTATTAGGGCAATGAAAAACAGCCCACAAAAGT
The DNA here is from genome assembly GCA_945860865.1 of Chitinophaga pinensis. GTDB lineage: Bacteria > Bacteroidota > Bacteroidia > UKL13-3 > UKL13-3 > B1. The sequence goes on from CAMARW010000002.1 coordinate 23,378, forward strand.
AAATCGTGTTTTAGTTTACGGCTAAAGGTTTTGATATTCATAGATAATTTGTATTTCATTAAAAGTTTTTGTTAATTCGGACATATCCTAATGAAGATATATTGGTTTAAATGCTTTAAGTTTGAGATAATACCAACCGTTATTATAAATGTTTTTATCCGTTATAACTGTATCTAAAAATTTTTTATTAGTTTTCATAATTAATTTTTCTACTATACTTCTGGCTGAACCTAAACCAAATAAAGAAGTTGAACAACATAGTTGGACAAATTCAAATGTTGCGCTAGAAAATAAGTTTAATGCATTAGACTCCTTTTATCAATTGAACCACCTAAAATTCCCAGATTCTACATTGGTAATAGTAAATTATCATTATCAATTAGCCATTTCTTCAAATCAACCCATGGAGCAATTTGAGGCAATAAAGAATAAAGGAAATATACTTAGGCTAAAAGGACTTTACAAGGAGGCTATGAGCTCTTATCAAATTGCATATGAAATTGCAAAAAAGTTGGACAATCCACTTTTGATGGCTAAAATCGAAGGAAATAAAGGAAATATTTATGCCTACCAACGAGATTATCTTTCGGCTATAAATCATTTTTCGAAAGCTCTTTCCACCTATGAAAAGATTGGCAATAGCAATGGAAAAAGAACTATGCTTACCAGCCTTGGCAACATGTTTTTACTCATTCAAGATTACAAAAAAGCATTAAGCTATTTAGAGCCAGTTTTAGAGGAATTAAAAGTCCAAAAAATTGATGACCGAAGCCTAGGAATTGTTTATACAAATCTTGGTTGGGCACATTATAAACTTTCAAATTGGCGTATGTCTGAGGAGTCATATGAAAAGGCCTTGAAAATATTAAAAAGAGAAAATGCCCTTTTTTACGTGGCGGAAGTTTATGCCAATTTAGGAAGACTTCATAAAGAGCTGAATAATGATTCACAAGCATTAAATTATTTAAAAAAATGTATTGAATTAAATTCATTGTTAGGTGTAAAAGAAAATGAACTAGAAGCAAAACTATTATTGGCAGAATTAATTGCTGATAAAGACCCTAGAAAGGCCCTAAATATGGCAATTTCTATGAAATCTTCTATCGATAACGAGCATGATATTCTGCTTTTACGAGATTTATATTCCCTTTTACATACTTGTTACAAGAAAATTGGAACTATAGCCTTTGCATTAGAAAGCCATGAAATGTATGCAAGATATAACGACAGTGTGCAAAAGGAGATAAACGGATTTCATACCATTCGAACTGCTTATGAAAAAGACACTAAACTTTTATTAGACAATTTGCAATTAAAAACAGAACAAGAAAAGAAAGATTTACAAATCAAACAATTGAAACAAGTAATTGGATTAATTTTCTTTTCACTTCTAATAATTTCTGTTTCATTATATTATATTTACGCTATTAGGAAAAAGAATTTAAATGAGCGAGAAAGCCTGTTAAAAGAAATCGCAAAGTTAAAATTAAATGAAAAAAAGAGCTTAGTTGTCAATTCGAAGGATTTTATGTTTCATCGCGAATTAATTGAGCAAACAATAAATCGGAGGTTAAACGAAACTGACTGGAAAGTGCTACACATATTATTAGAAGATGCTACCTATTCGAATCGTGAAATTGCGGAAAAGGTTTCCATGAGTATTGATGGAATTGGTTCATCTTTAAAACGTATGTATCTATATTTTGATGTAAAAGAAACTAAATATAGGAAAATCGCTTTATTACATACAGTTATGAATATTTCTAGTGTCGTTAACTCCAATTAAAAATGAGTTTCACCCTTTTAAGTGTTAATTTCACCCTTAAAGGTGATGTTTAGTAGTTAATTCAATGGTAATTTTGCGTTTATCTTAAAAAATTTAAAACATGAAAAAATTATTTTTACTATTTATTTTAGCATTTGTTTGCATACAAATTAATGCTCAAACACAAAAACACATTTCGGGATTACTGGTAAGTAAAATTTATTTACCTGTGGCAAACTATGACGTAACTGTAATAGATTCCTCAACTGGTCCAAATTCTAAAGTGGCTAAATATACTTACTCTACAGATAGTGCGGGGAAGTTTAATGATACTATTGAGCTACAAGGTAAAACCGGAACGCTATGGTATATTGCTGCAGATAGTTGTGGTTTCGCAACCATGCAACTTTCTTACGCGTTAAATACACCTTTCAAAATGACAACAGCGGGTGTTAGATTGTGTAATGTTAATGCCATTAGCACAAACTTATCTTCTAGATTAGCTTCAAATTATCGTATCTCTGGTTTTCCTATTCCATTTATTGATGAGTTTTTTGTTGAGGTTTTTGATAATGATGTCAATGATTTTACCTTTAAATTATTGGACATAAATGGAAGAATTATTGTTGTAAATTCTAGTATTTTTAACAATAAAATTAAGATTGACATGAATGAGGTATCACCTGGAACCTATTTTTTATTGATCTCTTCAAAAGGTGAGTTCGTTAGCACCTTAAAGTTGGTAAAATAAAGGAAATAAGCATACCGTTCGGTGGTGTATTGGCCATTATCGGCCCTTCTGTACTTAGCACCATTTAAATTATTTTTGCTCATAATAAATTTATTTATAACACAAATCTAAGCACATACAATCATCTATATAATAATATATTATAAACAAATAGTAATTAAAATACCTAAAAACAGTTAATATTATTAACAAAAAAACTGTGTAAAACATTTTACTTTTAAAAACTAAATTAAAGCTGTTTATATTATTAAAAAATTAAATGTTTAAGCATATTTTAGGTAAGCTCTTATGCTCCTATCACAATTTCCTGCAATATTTTGATGATTGAGAAAGTTCATAATTCAGAAGTTCATTTATGCGCTGGCGAGTTTTGGGTGATTATTATATAAGGAAAATTAGGCGAACTCAACAATCTGTAAGAGGGTTAATTTGTTTATAGAAGAAAGAGTAAGAGAAACAGAAAGAGTAAAAAAACCCACTACGATTGTGAGGAAAGGTTCCTTATCATCGTATACAAGATTCTAGATATTTCTTCGTATTCTGTCTTTAATTCTGTATGAATACTTTGGGTAATTTCTTGTTGTGCAAACAGCAAATCTAGCAAGGCAGAACACTCGAATACGGAACCTCTGGCAATTGTAAAAAAATATTTCCTTTCCTTAATACTCGTTCTTCCGCTACCCTCCGCAATATTTAACATGATGCTTAAACTTGCCCTGCCAAATTGATTTTTTACATAGGCTGGAATATTTTCATATTGTTGAAGTACCGCCATTACTCGCCTTTGATTAGCAAAAGCCTTATTGTACGCTATTAACTTCTCATAGGGGAACATGGCGATTTATTTTCTTTCAAAGAAAGGATTCGAAATCGTTTTATAATAGGCAAGACTGAAAATAAATCGTAGAAATAGGATAAGGGGAGAAAGAGGCGAGAGAAAGAGAAAGAGTAAATATCTCTTTCTCTTTCTCTCGCCTCTTCCCTCCAATGTGGAGCTGCAGAGATTCGAACTCTGGTCCGGAAGTGCAATGGTCACGCTTTCTACATGTGTAGCGCAACATTAAATTCGGCCTAGGCGGGTTGTTGTGCTTACCAACCTAAACTATATTTACTAAATACTCTTTACAGCCAGTAACCACACTGCAAAAAGTCCCTGTTTGATGACGGTTCTAGTGGATGTGCAACAAGACAAACACACCCGAACCGAAGGCATCGCGTAATCGTCCTGATTAGGCAGCCATTGCGAATTGAGTTTCGCCAACTATGGTTTTGGAAATTGAGATTATAGTGCCAACTATCCAATGCACTACATGCTTACATGCCAATCAATCACCCCGTCAATACCGGTCAGCCCCAGAAATAAAGAACACGATACAAATGTACAATAAATTAAAGCAATTATAATTCACAGATTACCTTTTATAAGAAAATAGCATAAAAATTCTCCTTAAATAGAAATTTGCTTTATTTTGCAAGCTCAATACTTAAATAATAAAACACATGCAATACGATGTAATTGTAATAGGAAGCGGCCCAGGCGGATATGTAGCTGCCATTCGTGCCAGTCAGTTAGGTTTAAAAACTGCTGTTGTAGAAAAAGCAGAATTAGGTGGCGTTTGTTTAAATTGGGGTTGTATCCCAACCAAAGCCTTGTTAAAATCGGCCCAGGTATTTGAATATATCAAACATGCAAAAGATTACGGAATAGAAGTTGGTTCGGCCAGCCAAGATTTTGGCGCTGTAGTAAAACGCAGCCGCGATGTTGCCAATGGCATGAGCAAGGGCATTGCTTTTTTAATGAAGAAAAATAAGATTGATGTAATTGCAGGTTACGGTAAACTAGTTAGTGCAAGCAAGGTAGAAGTTACCGATGCCGCAGGCGCTAAGGCTACACATGATGCCAAGCATATTATTTTAGCTACAGGATCTAGAAGCAGAGAGTTACCTAATATTAAGTTAGATGGTAAAAAAGTAATTGGATACCGCGAAGCAATGGTTTTACCTGAGCAACCAAAAAGCATTTTAGTAATGGGAAGTGGCGCCATTGGCTGCGAATTTGCCTATTTTTATAATGCCATGGGTACAAAGGTTACTATCGTTGAATTTATGCCTACTATTTTACCTGTAGAAGATGAAGAGGTAAGCAAAGAAGTGGCTAAATCTTTCAAAAAAGCAGGCATAGAAATTATGACAAGCGCTTCTGTAGAAGCCGTTGACACCAGCGGTGAAGGCTGTAAAATAAAAGTAAAAACAGCAGAAGGAATGAAAGAATTACAAGCAGATATTGTACTTTCTGCTGTGGGTATTCAAACCAATTTAGAGAACTTAGGATTAGAATCACTAGGCATAAAAACAGATAAAGGCAAGGTATTGGTAGACGATTTTTATGCCACTAACCTAAAAGGCGTTTATGCCATTGGTGATATTGTTAAAGGTCCAGCTTTGGCCCACGTTTCTAGCGCCGAAGGAATTATTTGCGTAGAGAAAATTGCGGGTCACCACCCAGAGCCATTAAATTACAACAATATTCCAGGATGTACCTATTGCTCTCCAGAGGTTGCCTCTGTAGGGTATACAGAAAAGGCCGCTAAAGAAGCTGGATATGAAATTAAAGTGGGTAAATTCCCATTCTCTGCTAGCGGTAAAGCTAGTGCCGGTGGCGTAAAAGAAGGTTTTGTAAAACTTATTTTTGATGCCAAATACGGCGAGTTTTTGGGCGCACACATGGTTGGTGCTAATGTTACCGAAATGATTGCTGAGGTAGTAGTTGCCAGAAAACTAGAAACCACAGGCATGGAGATTATCAAATCTGTTCATCCACACCCAACCATGAGCGAAGCCATTATGGAAGCAGCTGCACAGGCTTATGGCGAGTGCATTCATTTGTAGAAACCTATTATATTTTAATAAAAAAGGCGCCCAAAGGCGCCTTTTTTATTAAAATAATTTCGTTCCACTTGCCCATTGCAATTGGTATTTTGCTTTGGCATATTTGGCGCTAAGTTCTGCTAATTTAGATTGAGCCTCGAGCAAAGCTCTTTCGCGTTGGTTAATTAAAAACAAAGAGCTTTCGCCGCTTTCAAATCGCATTTCTTCGGCATTGCGCAACAAAGAAGCGTTCAGAACCAAACGCTGCTGAATATTTATCATTTGCTCTGCCGTTACCAGTTGGTTGTAGGCAATTAAAATGCGGTTTTCAATTTCTCTTTTACCTTGTTGCAATTGAAACTGATTTTGCTGAATTTTATAATTTGTGAGCTGCAATTTACCTCGCTCCTTTCGTAAAAATACGCTGCTATAAAAAGACAAACCATATTTGTAATTGCGCATAAACAATGCATCTACCTCATCTCTACTGCCGGCTGTATAGGTTTGAAATGGAATATATTCGAGGTTTAACTGTGGCTTTAAATTCTCTACAGCCAATTTTCTATCCAATTCAGATTGCTTTAACTTAAACTGCAACTTTTGCAAATCTGGGTGCAGCGTATTGGCATTTTCTGTTAAACGTTGAATAGAATCCCTACTAATTTTTTCTACGTTTGAGCCCAAGGGAGAAGGAATTACAGCAGGTGATAATATCAAAGGTTGATTTTGCTCGTTCCATAAAAAATTAGAAATCGTTAAACCAGCGTTTTGAAACACCAAAGTTTGCTCTAACAACAAAGCTTCTCTCCTTTGGTATTCTACCCAAGCTTCCACGCTATCAATGGGCTTTTCTTCGCCAGCATTAATGCGTTGCACAATAAAGTTTATTCTATTTTGAGCCAAAAGAAAGTTCTCTTGCATCAATTTATATTGGGCGTAAGATTGTTGCCAATCCCAATAAACCTTTGCGGCATCCAGCAATAACTTATTGATTTGAGAAATTTGTTCGGCTTGGTTCAGACCTTGTAATAATTGAGCGTGACGAAGTTCGTTTCTGCGCTCATCTGTAATTAATCCGCGTAGTAAAGGCACCGAAACGCCCGCATAAAAGAGTTGGTATTGTACATCTCTTGTGCCGCCTGTAAGCTCATTAAATTTACCTTGTTCTGGACTTACAGAGATACCGCTGCTTTGGTCTAAACCTGCTTTAAAATCGACACCTGGGAAGGTTGGAATTTTTATTTGCGGCTCTATGTATTGGAACGAGTTTTTATCATTGGTTTGTTTGCCCCTTATATTGGTTTGCACCACAGGGTCAAAAGCCCCACGGGCAGAACGCAGCTCAGCTTTGGCCATTTCTGGAAGCAAATTAGCGGCCTTAGCAATAGGGTGAAACTTTATAACTTGATCGTAAAAAGCATCAAACACCAACAAACTGGTATCCTGTGCTTTAATGGCGTTTGGGTTCAAACAGATTAGAAATGCCAGTAATGCAGGAAAAAGCTTAATATGTTTTAAAAATATGCTACTTTTCATAGACTATTTTTTTGATTTAGAAGCCTCTTTGGGGCCTTCTATGTTGGCAATAAAATCGGGCGGAAATCCATTAAATTGACGCCACATTTCGTACCAAACGCGCACACGGCTAAGCATGGCCCAACCATAAATGCCACCGCCGGCTCGCACTAATTCTGGCCAAGGTTTATCGGCAGGATCTGGCACAACCAAAACCCTAAATTGCCCATTGCTGCTGTTTACCCTATCTACGGCCTGAACCAAGCCACCAAAAGTACCTACCCCTACATCTGGCCAACCAGAGAAAACGAGGGCAGGCCAGCCATCAAATTGAATGCGCACGGGTACACCAATTTTCATTAAAGGTAAATCCATTGCACGCACATACAACTCTACCGCCATTTTTGAGTGGGCAGGCATAATGGTAACCAAATCCTCTCCTTCTTTTATTAACTCGCCAATACCAGATTTCATGGCTTTTACCACATAACCTGTTTGCGGTGCGCGAATGATATAAAAACCTGAACGTAACTCTAAATTAGAGAGTTCTACCTGCATTTTAGAAATTTCTGCCCTGCTTTCGAACAACTCACCAGTGGCTTCGTTAATAATAGATTCTGCTTTCGAAATTTTATCTATGTAATCTGCCTCTACTGCGTTTAACTCTATCTCTGCATTAATTAATTCGTTCTGAACCGAATTATATTTATTATCAGATTCTACCAATTTAGCATTGGCTTCCTGGGTTTTATTGTTTCTATTTTGGAGTTCGGTTAAAGAGGCAAGTCCTTTTTTAAAAAGCGCATCTAAACGAGTAAACTGATCTTGCGCCATTTGGTAATTAATTTTTGCAGCATCCAAAGCGGCCTTTTCTGCAGCCACTTTAAAACGCATTTGCTTAACCTTATTGCGCGATTGCTCTAGTTTAAAACGCAATCCATCTTTGAGCGCCGCCACTTGTTTCTGCGTGGCCCCAATTTTACCTAACTTAGCCTCAACCGCATCTTGTTTATTAGCAATTTGATCGCTGGTTCTGCTAATCATTTGCGGATCAAAAAACTTGTCTTTTACCTCCGTAATTACGCATATGGTATCTCCCTTAGCTACCAATTGTCCTTCTTGCACTAACCATTGCTTTATTCTTCCTGCAATAACTGAAGGAATAACTTGTGGCCTATCCTCTGGACGAAGTGGCGTAACTTTCCCTTTACCTTGCACATTTTGCTGCCAAGGTAAAAATAGTACTAAGAAAAGAAATCCCAACAAGCCAAGCAACCAGTTTCTAATTATTTTGTAGCGCTTGGGCGTATTTACTAATTTTAATGCATAAAACTGATTGCTTTCTTGGGTTATTTTTTCCGTTTTCACTTTTTTCATCTCCATTTTAAACATTAACTATTAGGTAAAGTGTTTCTGGTAACCAGTTCGTTGTAGCTTCCAGAATCTATCATTTTACCATCCCTCAATACAATTATTTTATCACAACGTTGCATTACATCTGGGGCATTGCTGGTAACTACCACGGCAAATTCTCCAGAGAATAAAACCTCAAATAGTTTGGTTTTTTCTGCCGATTGCACATTGTGAAAAAACTCATCAATTAAAATTAGTTTTGGATGCAGAACCAAACTTCTTGCCAATAATATTTTTTTGACAACATTGCTTGGGAAATTAGCACCTGCTGGGTAAACAGCCGCTTGCAAACCATCTTCTAGGTTAGAAATAAAAGTATCTAAACCAGTGATATTACAAGCATTTAAAATATCTTTTAAAAGAATACCTTTTCTTCCTAGCGTAATATTTTCTTCTATGGTACCCTCAAACACATCAGAAATATTAAGATTATCTCCAATCATTGATCGGTAGCTGCTCATATTAAGCTCTTTAATAGAAATTCCGTTTAACTTAATAACACCCTCATATTGCTCAAACAAACCAGCAATTGTTTTTACCAAGGTTGTTTTTCCGGCATCATTAAAACCTGCCAAACAAATCTTTTCTCCTTTATTGATATCGAAACTAATTTTATGGTAAGAATAATCTCTAGCCCCAGCATATTTGTATGATAAATCACAAAGTTCTAACCTAAAATGCTCCTCTACATTAAGATCTGCAACATCTCTACCTGCATTGCGTTCCATTTCTAAATCGGTAACTTGGGCTATTTTATCAAGCGCAGTAAGCATATCATAAACCACTGCAACGCTGCCAATTAGCTTTTCTACCGAATTAATAACCAATAAAATAATTATTTCTGAGGCCACAAACTGACCCAAATTTATTTGTTCGGTAAATACGAGCGCACCGCCTAATATGAGTAAACCTGCTGTTATAGCTGTTTTAAATACCACGATGGCAGAAAACTGCTTAACTAAAATACTAAAATGTTTCTTTCTGTAACTAATATATTTTTCTAGTAACCTATCTGTTTTGCTTAAAGGTAACCCAGCGTTTCCAGCTAATTTAAAAGATTGAATAGACCTACCTAACTCTTCCAACCAAAAAACTACTTTGTATTTATATTTAGATTCATAAATACTGGTTTCTAAGCCTTTTTTGCTGGTAAAGTAAAAAACTAGAAATATTACAAAAATAACAACTACTCCAAAAACAATAAAATAGACATGGTAGAAAGAGAGTAGTACTAAACCAAAAAATATTTGAATGATGGCAGAGGTAAAATCTATTAAAATTTTGGGTAAAGATTTTTGAACATTTAAAACATCAAAAAACCTATTTACAAGCTCTGGCGTGTATTGTTGCCTAATTGATTCAAGTTTCAACCGTGGAATTCTGAAGGCAAAATCGAATGCGGTTTTGGCAAAGAGACGTTGTTGTAGAATTTCTACCAAAGATAGCTGTTGAATTTGTAACCAACCAGAAACCATAGTGGCTAAAATCACCAAAATCATTAGCACAAAAACACTCTCTATCATTAATCCACCGCTCATTAAGCCTACAATAGCCTGAATACCAAGCGGAAGGGTTAAATTAACCAAGGCAATCATTACGGCAAAGAAGTATAAGTGATAAATGTCCTTCTTCTCAGAATGCAACAAAAACCAAAGGCGATTAATTGGCTTTAAGGCTTTAGCACCATATGAAGAAGAAAAATTATTTTCTATTTTAAAACCGGTGATATAAAAAATCTCCTCTTGGGGGTCGAGGCTTTTATCTGCCAAATTTTCTAGGTTCAAATCATTTTCTTGAACCATTTCTTTGCAGGTTTTAAGATTGTTGGTACAAGCCTCTTCCGAATCAAAATAGAGATCAACACAACCATCCAGAGAATCTTTAATTACCTCAATTTTTTTGCCATCTCTAGGTTTAATTAACATAGGAGTTAACGTATTTTTGTCTTTGTGGAAGGCAATAATTGGGAAGCTAAGGTTTTTCAAAAGTGCTGCAAAATCTGCCTTGCTAGCGCTTCTTAGCGTAAAATCGAAAAACGCAAATTCACCAATATCAATCAATTGTTCATGAAATGATTTGAAAGAATTGCCATAAACATCCTTGTATCTAAATTTGTGTTCATGCAAATCGAAATGGTCTAATGAAACCTCCGATAACATGGCGAACTTTTCTACGAGCTCAATAATTTGTTTTCTAAGCATTGCCTTTTGAACGATTTTTAGGGAAAAAAGTTTTTTATGGTGATACAAAAAAAATAATTACCCATTGATTTTCATCATTTTTTTTATTAAAATCTTTTATACAAATTTGATAATATTTAATTTGGTTTTGAATAGCCAAAGTAAAGTTTATTTTTGCGACACTTAAAAACAGACAATTGCCTGATTATGATAAACAAAGACATCTCAGAAAAAGTAATGAAAAGTGCCTCAGTGGCGCATCTCAATTTAACACCTGCTGAATTAGTTCGTCACGCCATCATTAATGGTGAAGGAACTTTGAACGATACAGGAGCATTAATGGCAGATACCGGTGAGTTTACTGGAAGATCTCCCAAAGACAAATTCACAGTTTGTGACGCTAAAACCGAAAACACGGTTTGGTGGGGAGATGTGAACTTTAAATTTGACCCCACAAAATTTGATGCATTACTTGAAAAAGTAATTGCTCATTATGCCAACAAACAAGTTTATGCCCGCGATGCCTATGCTTGCGCCGACGACCGTTACAAATTAAAATTACGCGTAATCAACGAAACTGCTTACCATAATTTATTTTGTTATAACCTATTTCTTCGTCCAACCCAGGAAGAAACTAACAACTACGAACCAGAATGGTTAATCTTAAACGCGCCAAGCTTTAAAGCTGTGGCAGCAGAAGATGGAACCCGCCAACATAATTTCTCTATCATTAACTTTACTAAAAAAATTATTTTAGTGGGCGGTAGCGGCTATACTGGAGAAATGAAAAAAGGCATCTTTACAGTTTTAAACTACATTTTACCTGAAGAAAGAAATACCCTTTCTATGCATTGCTCTGCCAACATTGGCAAAAATGGCGATACTGCTATTTTCTTTGGCTTGTCTGGAACCGGTAAAACTACTTTAAGTGCCGACCCAGATCGCAAGTTAATTGGTGATGATGAGCACGGTTGGGCTGATGATAGTGTATTTAACTTTGAAGGAGGTTGCTACGCAAAGTGTGTTGATTTAACGCAAGAAAAAGAACCACAAATTTATAATGCCATTAAATCTGGCGCATTACTAGAAAACACAAGATTTATTCCAGGAACTAATACGGTAGATTATACCAATATCAGCGTTACAGAGAATACACGTTGCGCTTATCCAATTCATGCCATAGATAATATTGCAGTGCCATCTGTTGGTAAAGCGCCAGAAAATGTATTCTTCTTAACAGCTGATGCGTTTGGTGTGCTTCCTCCAATCTCTAAATTAACACCAGCACAAGCTATGTACAGCTTTATTAGCGGATATACAGCTAAAGTTGCCGGAACAGAAGCAGGCGTTACAGAGCCACAAGCTACTTTCTCTGCCTGTTTTGGAAAAGCATTCTTGCCTTTACACCCAGGAAAATACGCTAAAATGTTGGGCGAAAAATTAAAAGCCAATCCAAATATCAATGTTTGGTTAATTAATACGGGCTGGACAGGTGGTGCTTACGGAGTAGGTTCAAGAATGAAATTGCCTTATACCCGCGCCATGATTACTGCCGCGCTTAATGGCGATTTAAACAATGTAACTTTTGAACAACACCCAGTTTTTGGCTACCAAATGCCAACAAGCTGCCCTAATGCACCAGATGAATTATTAAACCCACGCAATACCTGGGAAGATAAATCTGCTTATGATGCGCAAGCCAATAAATTAGCAAATATGTTTGTTAAAAACTTTGAACAATATGCCAGCGGAGTAGATGCTGAAATTTTAGCTGCTGCACCAAAAGCTACACAACAAGCCTAAACCTTGTTTAATACTTTTAGAAAAGAGACACTCCTTTTGGGTGTCTCTTTTTTATTTTTACACCATGCTACAAACTAATCCATCAGAAAAAAAAGACCCAGGCTTTCAATTTTCCTTGAACCTAATGGTAATTGGTGGAACCTTGCTTTTATGCTGGATCATAAGCCTCAATAAACTGGTGATACATTACTTTAGCAGTAAATTAGACCTTAATAGCAGACAACTTTATAAGATAAATGTAATGGAAAGCGAAACCTTTCAAATCTTTAGTGAAAGAGAGCTTTACTTTACCTGGCTTAGTTTCAGCTTATCTTTAATTGGGCTAATTACAGTGATTTACAAACTAGTTAAAACCTGGAGACAATAAATATGCAATTTTTTTATTTACCCAATTTAGACCAAGATGATTTTGAATTTTCTGAGGAAGAATCTAAACATTGTATAAGGGTTTTGCGTAAAAAGAAAGGCGACCAAATTCAGTTAATTGATGGTAAAGGAACTGAGGCCTTAGCCGAAATTGTTTCGGATAACCCCAAAAAATGTAGCGGACAAATTGTGCAGAGAATACTGCACAAACCCAATAGAAATTACCATTTACACCTAGCCATTGCCCCTACCAAAAATTTTGATCGCATGGAGTGGATGCTCGAAAAATGCATAGAAATTGGTGTAGATGAGATTAGTTTCATAATAACTGCCAACAGCGAACGCGATAAAATAAACCTAGAACGCTGCGAAAAAATTGCCATTGCTGCCATTAAACAAAGCAAACAATTTTACTTGCCAAGCATCCATCCTATCCAAACTTTTCAAGCTTTTTTGGATCGAACCAATAATATACAGAACAAATGGATTGCCTGGTGCGAAACAGACAAAACATCTACCTTAATTGCTCAATTAAAAGAAACACCTGATACCAATACCGTAATTTTAATTGGCCCTGAAGGAGATTTTTCTGCAGATGAAGTAAAACAGTCTGCAAAAAAAGGGTTTAAATTGTGTTCATTGGGTCCAAATATTCTAAGGAGTGAAACGGCAGCCGTTTATGCTACAGTAGTTTGTAGTGCTAAAGAATAAATTTTATATCCTATTTTAAATGTCTGTTTTTAATTGTGCAGCAAATTATAATTGCATAATAACAAAAGAACCCAGCATATTTGCAGTATGAGGTTACTTCAAATTTTAATAGGGTTATTATTGCTTGTTAGCTCTTCTTTTGCGCCTGCACCTGCTTTAAAAATTGCCAAGTTAAAATACAATGGCGGAGGAGATTGGTACGCCAATAAAACATCTTTGCCCAACTTAATTGCCTTTTGCAACAAAAACCTAAATATGCAAATTGCACCCGAGGAAGACATAGTTGAAGTGGGTAGCGCAGATCTTTTTAACTACCCTTTTGTGCATTTAACCGGACACGGAAACATTATTTTTTCGGACCAAGAAGCCAAAAATTTGCGTAGGTATTTATTAGCTGGCGGCTTTTTGCACGTAGATGACAATTATGGTTTAGACAAGTTTTTTAGGCGCGAAATAAAAAAGGTTTTCCCCGAATTAAATTGGGTTGAATTACCATTTAATCACCCCATTTATCAAAAGCCATTTCAATTTACCAATGGCTTACCCAAGGTACATGAGCATGATAACAAACCTTCGCAAGGGTTTGGTTTAATATACGAAGGTCGACTACTTTGCTTTTACACCTTTGAGTGCGATTTAGGCAATGGTTGGGAAGACCCAGAAGTACATAACGACCCAGAACCCGTAAGGCAAAAAGCCTTGCAAATGGGCGCCAACATTGTGAGTTATGCTTTTTTGAAGTGAGGTTTGGAGAAAAACTCCATTACCCCAAAGCCTTAATCTCATTTACTAATTCGGTAAGCGCTTTTTTGGCATCTCCAAACAACATGCTGGTTTTAGGTTTAAAGAACAACTCATTTTCTATACCGGCATAACCTGCCTTCATAGAGCGTTTGTTTACAATAACATTAGCCGCATTTTCTACATCCAAAATAGGCATTCCATAAATAGGAGAATTTGGATCTGTTTTGGCGGCAGGATTTACCACATCATTTGCTCCTACAACCAATACCACATCTGTAGATGCAAACTCTGGATTTATCTCTTCCATCTCCAATAACTTATCGTAGCTCACATTACTTTCTGCCAATAACACATTCATATGTCCGGGCATTCTACCGGCTACTGGGTGTATGGCATATTTTACCTCCACGCCTTCGGCTTCTAATAGTAATTCTAAATCGTGCACCACATGCTGCGCCTGCGCTACCGCTAATCCGTATCCTGGCACAATAATTACCTTTTTGGCATAGCGCATTAAAATGGCTGCATCACTGGCTGTAACCTCTTTAATACTGCCCTCAAAACTACTGCTAGTTGCCGCTTCGCCTTTAACTCCTCCACCAAAATTACCAATGAGTACATTGAGTAAAGAACGGTTCATTGCTTTACACATCACTATGGTTAATAATGTTCCGGCTGAACCAACCAAAATACCACCCACCAACATTACTTTATTATCGTATAAGAAACCACCAAAAGCGGCAGCTACACCTGTAAATGAATTGAGTAAAGAAATAACAACAGGCATATCTGCTCCACCAATTGGCAATACAAATAATACTCCATACAGCAAGGATAATGTGAGTACCAAATAAAAATATAAATGGGCGTTAGCAGCATCGCCGGTAATTACTAAGTAAGCCAAGCCTACAATAACCAACAACAAACCAATGTTTATAAACTGTTGCTGACCCAAACTCTTGTCTTTTACCTTACCGCTCAGCTTGCCCCAGGCAATCATACTTCCAGAGAAAGAAACAGAACCAATAACCATACCGGCCAAAATAATAAGCAATCTACCGGTAATTGCAGAGGTATTACCTGGAACCAATGCCATAACAGCCATCATTGGATTAGCCATAGAATCACTTAAATGTTGAAACTCTATAATTGATATGAGCATGGCACAAGCGCCACCCATGCCATTAAATAAACTCACCATCTCTGGCATGGCCGTCATTTGCACCTTTTTGGCCGCTATAAAACCCAGCACGGTACCCACTGCAAGTGCGCCAAAAATGAAACCCAAATTGTGTAAATGTGCGCCAGATTCTGGACTCACATACAAAAATATGGTTCCAAAGATGGCAATACCCATTCCAAAAGCCGCAATTAAATTGCCCTTCCTAGCTGTTGCAGGATTACCCAAAAACTTTAGCCCCAAGATAAATGTAACCGAGGCAATAAGATAGATTAGTTGTAGTATATTGTTTTCCATAAAATTTAAAATTCGAAATTCTAAATCCGAAATTCGAAATAGGATTTGCCTGGTTCGAAAATCAAATTTTCCAAGTTATTATTAATTTATTAGTCTACTTTAATTGATAATTTTTTAAGAATATTTCCAAGAATTAACATTAATTCATGCGCTTCTTGAACTAATTTGTTTCGTTCAATTTCTAAATCTTTTATTTAATTTGTATCCAAAAGCAACAACCAATATTTGCTTTCCTTAGCCTCTTTTCTACAAATTTTCAATTTCATTAATCTATCCTTATCACCTAAACTTTCATTGGCCTCGATATAATTTGCACCCACAGAACCTGATGACCTAATTAATTGCTTACCATCCTCTTGATTATTTATGTTGTAAGGCAACCGCTTCACAAATCTTCTTATTGCTAATGAAAACTGAAATGTTCGCTCCTCCAAATCGTAAATTTTAGTTTCATTCATATTTTCGGATTTAGAATTTAGAATTTCGGATTTAGAATTTCATTACTTTTTCTTCTTAAACATTTCCAGCATCCTATCCGTTACCACAAAGCCGCCTACCACATTGAGGGTGCCGAGAATTACGGCGAAAAAACCAAGGATTAGTGACACCAAATGCGTGGCTTCGCCCATCACAATAATAGAGCCAATGATCACTACCCCATGGATAGCATTTGCCCCACTCATTAAAGGCGTATGCAATACACTTGGCACATGTCCGATTAATTCTATACCCACAAAAATCATTAAGATAATGAGGTACATTAGTTCTAAGTTTTCTGTTATAATGTTTAACATAGTTTTTTTTAATTACAAATTACGAGTTACGAATTACGAATTACGAATTATGAGTGTAGTCTTGATTTTCATTTCACCCGTAATTCGTAACTCGTAATTCGTAATTATTTATTATCAATTATTTTAAAATTTTCCCTTCGTGGCAAATAAGTGTTCCTTTAGTAATCTCCTCTTCCAATTCCCACTTAAAGGCGTCTTTGGTGGCGAGGTGGTTTAATAAATTCTGAATGTTTTTGGCGTATAGTTCGCTGGCATTTTGCGGCAGTGTTGCCGGCAAGTTGGCTATTCCAATAATTTGCACGCCATGTTTAATTACCGTTTTATCTACCTCACTCAATTCGCAATTTCCGCCCTGTTCTACAGCCATATCTACAATTACACTTCCGAGTTTCATTTGCTTAACCTGCTCTTCCGTAATCAGTACTGGCGCCTTTTTGCCCATTACCAAAGCAGTTGTTATCACTAAATCTGCCATAAACAAACTCTTGTTTACCGCTTCCTTTTGTTTGGCCAAATAATCTGCCGAAACTTCTTTGGCATAACCTCCTTCTACTTTGGCCGCTTCCTCAGATTTTACCTCAATAAATTTACCCCCTAAACTCTCCACCTGCTCCTTAGTTTCTGGTCGCACATCGCTTACCTCCACAATGGCACCCAAACGTTTGGCGGTGGCTACAGCTTGCAAACCAGCAACGCCAGCGCCATAAATAAGCACACGCGCTGGTGTAACCGTTCCGGCGGCTGTCATTAACAAAGGAAAAATTTTACCCATATTGGCTGCGCCTAAAACTACCGCTTTGTAGCCTGCTAAATTGGCTTGCGAACTCAAGGCATCCATGTTTTGTGCACGCGAAATGCGCGGAATGGCATCCATGCCAAAAGCACTTATTTTCTTTTCATTTAATTGCTGAACCAAATCAGGATTAAACGCAGCGTATAGGTAAGAAATTAATACCGCACCATCTTTCATGGCTGCCATTTCTGAAGCATCTGGGGCATTTACTTTTACTACAATATCCGCTTCCGCCAATGCATTTGCTTTATCAGTGGCAATTAAACAACCCATTTTCTCATACGCTTCATCACTAAAATTGGAAGCATAACCCGCATTGGGTTCAAGCAAAATTTGATGCCCCACTTTTATTAAATTCTGCGCTACTTGCGGCGTAAGTGCCACCCTATTTTCTCCAGGGCGAGTTTCTTTTAATACTGCAATTTTCATTTTTTATACGCTGTTGTTTTCTTTATTTGCACCCTAAATTTTACTTCAATGATACATTTTAAAATTAATTTTATCGCAAATTAGTAACATGTTTAAAATAGCTTTTTCACCTATATACCAACATCCATTACCAGACGGACATCGTTTTCCGATGTTAAAATACGAGCTAATACCCAAACAGTTATTATATCAAGGTAACATCCAAGCCAGTGATTTGTTTGAACCTAATTTGGCTCGAACCGAAGACATCTTGCATACCCATACGGCAGAATATGTAGACCAATTATTTCATTTAAAATTAGATGCTGCCCATGTTCGACGAATTGGCTTTCCGCTTTCGAAAGTATTAGTTGAAAGAGAAAGATGTTTATTGCAAGGCACCTTAGACTGCGCCCTTTTTGCCCTAACAGATGGTATTGCAATGAATATTGCCGGCGGCACCCACCATGCTTTTGCCAACAGAGGTGAAGGTTTTTGCTTACTCAATGATATAGCTTTTGCGGCCAATATGTTATTGATTCAACAAAAAGTAAAACGCATTTTAATAGTAGATTTAGACGTACACCAAGGAAATGGAACCGCTGCCATTTTTAAAAATAACCCAGCCGTTTTTACTTTAAGTATGCATGGCGGCGATAATTATCCATTTCATAAAGAGCAATCAGATTTAGACATACCACTTTTGGCAGGTACAACAGACCAAACCTATATAAATTTGCTGAACCAATACTTGCCTAAAACAATCGAGGACCATAAACCCGACTTTATTTTTTACCTCTGTGGCGTGGATGTTTTAGCCAGCGATAAGCTTGGAAAATTAAATTTAAGCTTAGAAGGATGCAAAATGCGCGACGAAATTGTTTTTAATTTAGCTAAAACTAACAAAATTCCGGTTGCTTGTGCCATGGGAGGAGGCTATTCGCCAAAGATTTCCGACATTGTCGATGCTCATTGCCAAACCTTTAAAGTAGCTCAAAATATTTTTTTCTAAAATCTTTCTCAGCTATTGATTTTTTGCTTTTTGAAACTTTATTTCACGGCGTGAACGGGAAAGTTTTTTTCCCTTGACATTTTCAAAATTTTAACGTTTAAATTTGTAGAGAGAAAAAATTCAGCAGCATGACGAAGGCTAAAAAACCAGCAGCAAATGTGGCAGCAACTAAAAATGAAGCAGCCCCTAAAAAAACTAGTCCGAAAAAGAACTACATGGTAGATGATGAGGATGAAGACGAGGACGTATTAGACGAGAAAGAAGTGGATGAAGATGACGAACTAGATGCTGACTTAAACGACGCAGATATTGTGATTCCTAAATCTTTTGATCCTTTTGATGACGATGACGACGATGATGATGATTTTTAATTAGCTACCTATGCAATAAAACAATACTATAGAATAAAAAAAACCACCTTTGGGTGGTTTTTTTTATTCTCTTTTCCAGATTAATTCTGGCGAGCGCACTACATTGCTTTGGTTTAAATTTCTGTCGTACAAATAAAATTGGTAAACCACAGTATCTTGCGCATCTGGGTGTGGCGAAGGCGCTATTTTAACTTCTATATCTCCCCTTATGGCCTTGTGGCGCCCATCGGGTGTTATATTTTCTACCCTATAAACATATTTTAAGGTATCGTATACCGGAGGCACAGAATCTGGCTCCAATTCCTTTATAACTTGGCTAAACTTATTATTAAAGCGCTCAAAATAATCTATGTGTAAATTGTAGTAATAAGGGTTTGCTGCTTCATTATAACGATTTCTATCAGGCTGAAAAGGAGGAAAAGTATCTTTTTGGTTCAGACCAATATCTCCATCTCCATCCTTAAAAGAAAAAGTGAGAATCATGATAGAATCTATACCATCCGAACCACGCAAAAAGTTGGCAGATTTATACTCAATTAAGGGAATGGAAGAATAAATTTCCTTTGTTTTACAAGCGCTTAAAAACCCCAATAAAACTAAGATATAAAAAACTGTATATTTGATGGAATGAATCATTTGGATGAACGCATATTTAACCCAAAGGTAAATAATTTTAATCATTTGTGTTTGGAGCTTTTTAAATTTCAATACAAACATAACGCAGTATATCAAAAATATTGTGGTTTTTTAGGCATAACAAATCCTGAAACCATTACAGAAACAGGCCAAATACCTTATTTGCCCATTGAATTTTTTAAGCAGTTTGAGGTTAAATCTTTTGACCAAAAAGCTACAAAAATATTTTATAGTTCGGCTACTGGTAAACAAGGAAATAGTGCTCACCATGTGAAAGATTTGGCCATTTATGAAAAGAGTTTTTTTACTGCTTTTAATAATTATTTTGGACAAACAAATCAAACTTGTTTTTTAGGCTTGCTTCCCTCCTATTTAGAAAGAGAAGGTAGTTCGTTAATTTACATGGTTCAAAAACTCATGCAAGCATCTAGCCACCCTTTGAGCGGCTTTTTTATGTATGAACACGAAACCCTTCAAAACAGAATTATTCAATTAGAAAAAAGCAAACAAGACTATATCCTTTTTGGGGTGAGTTTTGCTTTATTAGATTTTGCCGAAAAATTTCCAACGGAAATTAAACATGGCAGAATAATAGAAACAGGAGGCATGAAAGGGCGCAAAAAGGAAATAACCCGCGAAGCCTTATTTTACGAGCTGAACCAAGCTTTTAAAACAGATAATATCTTCAGCGAATATGGCATGACAGAGCTAATGAGTCAGGCCTATGCCGGCAAAAACGGAAGGTATGAATGTGCAGATTGGATGCAAATTTCTGTGGTAGACCCCAACGATCCTTTTACAGAAGTTGCGGCTGGCAAAACCGGATTAATTAGAATCATTGATTTAGCCAATATCTATTCATGCGCTTTTATACTTAGCTCAGATTTAGGCAAAAAATACCCAGATAACAGCTTTGAAATATTAGGCAGACATGATAGAAGCGAAATGCGAGGCTGTAGTTTGTTGGTGGGGTGATTTTAGCATCATGTAAAACAAAAAAGGCGAACCAAATGGTTCGCCTTTTTTGTGTATTTGTTCATCTTAAAATTAACGAACAATATTCATTTTCTTAACCGCTGTTTTACCATTTACAGTTAATTCTACAAAGTATAAACCATTAATTAATTGCTCACACTGAATAGTGTTGTTTAAGCTATTAATATCTTGCTTTAATACTTCTCTACCATTCATATCTAAAATACGAACAGCTGCATTGCTGCTAGAGCCTGTAAAATTTACTTCAAAACTAGTTGTAGCAGGATTTGGATAAACACTTAATCCTAACTCATCAATTTCTGCCACAGAAACACCACCATTTGGTGCAGTTGAAGCAGATTGCCAAACTATTTTATCGTTATCATCTTGTAAAAATACTACAGCAAATAAATTACCAAATTCTTCTACAGAATGCTCAGTTGCTAAATTGATTAAGTTAGTGGCTTGAGCATCTGCTGGCAAACGATAGTTTCCAGCGAAAGTAAATGATTGGGTGTAAGGAACTGCTGTTCCTGCTGTTAAACTAATTGGTGCACCTGCAGCAGATGGCAACATCTTTTTAAATACATTAAAAAACTCAGTTTCACCGTTGTTTTTAATATTCTTGGTTGTTCTTGTTTCTAACACAGCAACACGTAATTTTAAATTAGTATTACTAAAAGGTTGTACAGGCGTAACATTACCAGAAACAGTAACTGTTTTTCCGCTTCTTACTAAGTTAGCAGAAATAGTTGCCAAAGAAGGGATAGCATTAGCACTGCTGAAATTTGCTGTTGTATAAGAATTAGAATTTGCACTAGCACCCCAAGTACTATTTCCATCTACCGTTAACCAAGGAGCAAATCCAGCTCCATAATAACTAAATCTAGTTCCAACTTCTGCAGTATAATATGGATCACCAGAACCAGGGAAGTTAGTTTGATACTTAATTAAGTTCCATTTGGCTTTATTTTGATCAAGCACATTTTTTAAGTTGGTATTACCTGGCGCACAAGGAGGACAAGTAGATGAAGTAAAGATTTCATGCAAAACCATTCTTGGCACAGTAGAATTTACTATTGTAAGCGTTCCTTTAGCATTGTTATTAGATGAATCTCCATCTGCACCTGCATTTGGGTTACTTGCCCAAACATCAATATTAAAATCGCCAGGAGTACTAGAGCTGAAAGGGATATTATGCGTAAAATCATAGGTACCTGCACCACTACCTGCTACATTTAATCCAGATAATAACATAGATTTTACATCTCCATTGATAGCATAATGTAATCTAAATGAGCTTAAGCTTTGTGAACCAAAATTTGTAATTTTACCTTTAATACTGATATTTTCATTCTTCTTTTCAAATTTTGGTAAATTTAAACTAGTAATTTCAATATCATTTTGTGGCTGAGGAGCTGGCCTAAATTTAAATACATTCATATCTGCATAAGCATCATCAGCAGAAGGCGTAGACCATGCATAAGCAGGAGAACCTGGCACAGAGTAACCAACTGTTCCATCTTCATTGTTTACACCAATAGTACCAACAATAGGCGAACCAATTTGATTTAATACTACATCAAATTGCTTACCTTCATATATCATGATGGCAGCAGACGCATAACTAGCAGCCAAATTGGTAACAGATAACCACTGAATTACATGTACACGATTTGGAGCGGTGCCATAAGTAAAAGAAACAACTTGATCTGGAACTCCACCACCTGATGCTAATTTGAAATCATACCAAAAAGCAAAAATGGCATTTTTAGGTGCATTGGCATTTGGAAGCGCCATTCCAGCACCTGTATTGATGGTTTCAGAAGTGTTAAAGGTCATGAAACCATTATCACTCACTTTGTATGAAGTTACAGGCTTACCAAAGAAATTCCATGCAAATGGCAAGGTTTGATCTGCAGAAAAAACATTGTCCTTGGTAGGCTCAATTAATTTCACTGCATTGTTGCCAGTAGCTAAAGAAAACTTGTAATTGTAGTTAGCGTCTTTTACGCCTTTACTTTGCAGGGTGTAGTACCCTTGCGCTTGCACATTGCCCAATAATCCAAGAGCAATTGCAGTTAAAGTTAGTAGTTGTTTTTTCATATTAGTTTTTTGATTTAAGTTTAAACTTTAGTGAATATCATTAAAATGTTAAATCATTTGCAAGCTGAGAAAAAAAAAGGAAGATTCAAAACAAAAAAAACAATTAAAAAAATACTTTAAATTTGTTAAAGCAAAACATCCATGAACAAAACCATTTTAGTTGTACTTATTTTATGTTTTGGTTCGGCCA
Source organism: Chitinophaga pinensis (assembly GCA_945860865.1). Classification (GTDB taxonomy): domain Bacteria; phylum Bacteroidota; class Bacteroidia; order UKL13-3; family UKL13-3; genus B1. The sequence continues at coordinate 46,256 of CAMARW010000002.1, forward strand.
AAAACTTTGCACAAAAACTTGGAGAGCATGATATAACTAAGCCTTACGCAGAAATTGAATATAGCAATGGCGATGTTTTGCAAATAAAAAAAGCTCCCCAACATGTTGGCAAAGTGCAAGGAACCATTGGGGCAGATTATACGTCTTCAGAAATTTTTGCCCTACCCACCCGAAGCATCAATAAAATTTCGGGCTTAACCATGGGTGTTAATTTTTATGGCGGACAAGACCCTGTATTTAAAGGCACAACGGGAGGCACCGCCTATTTTGTAGACGGCATTCGGGTGCGCAGTGCCTTAGGCATCGCAGGATTTATCTATTAATAAACTTGGGGTGAATGAGGTTTTCTACTGAGAAAATTTGCTCCCACTTTTCTTGGCTTATGAGTTTTTGCTCTATTACTACAATTTGATGAATAGTTTTACCAGTTTTTAAAGCTTCGCCGGCAATACCCGCGCATATTTCATAACCAAAAATAGGATTGAGCTGCGTAACAATGCCAATACTATTCATAACCATAGCCGCGCAATGGTCTTTATTGGCGGTTATGCCCAACACACATTTATCTATTAAGGATATAATGGCGTTACCCAAATATTCAAACGAAGTAAACATCGCAAATGCAATGATGGGTTCCATCACATTTAACTGCAATTGCCCAGCCTCGGCAGCCATGGTAACAGTTAAATCTTGACCAATTACATAATAACAACTTTGATTTACCACCTCTGGAATTACAGGGTTAACCTTGCCCGGCATAATAGAACTACCGGGCTGGCGTGGCGGTAAATTTATCTCGTTAAAACCTGTGCGTGGTCCGCTGCTAAGCAAGCGTAAATCGTTACAAATTTTAGAAATCTTTACTGCATTTCTTTTAAGCGTTCCCATTATTTGCATATAGGCACCTGTATCGCCAGTGGCTTCAATTAAATCTGGGGCCAATGTAACCTCAATACCGCTTTCTTTGGCCAAATATGCTACACACAACTCAGGATAAGCCTCGGGAGCATTTACGCGTGTGCCTATGGCCGTAGCACCCATGTTTACTTCTAAGATTAATTTCTGTGCTTCTTGCAACCTTGTAATATCTTCGCTAATGGTGGTGGCAAAGGCATGAAATTCTTGACCTAATGTCATGGGAACAGCATCTTGCAACTGCGTTCTACCCATTTTTAACACCTCATTAAACTCAAGGCCTTTTTTACGGAATGCGTCTTCTAGGTCTTGTAATATCTTGAGATAGTCGGTCATTTTCATATACAATGCTAACCTAAAAGCGGTAGGGTAAGCATCATTGGTAGATTGCGAACAATTTACATGGTTATTGGGGTGAAGAAAATCATAATCGCCTTTCTTTTTACCCATAAACTCTAGGCCTAAATTGGCAATTACCTCGTTGGCATTCATATTACAAGAAGTGCCTGCACCACCTTGAATTAAATCGCTTACAAATTGATCTTGGTATTTACCGGCAATTAACTCATCGCAACCAAAGCAGATGGCTTCGGTAATTTCGGGTGTTAAAACCCCACAATCTCTATTGGCTAAAGCAGCGGCTTTTTTCACATACCCTAAGGCTTTAATAAACCTTTGTTCGCGCGAAATGGGAATACCAGTTATATTAAAATTTTCTTTTGCCCTATACGTTTGGATGCCATAATATAAATGGTCTGGAATATCCAATTCGCCCAAGAAATCATGCTCTTTTCTAGTTGCTGTCATGCTTTTTAAAATTTCTCAATGATAGTAATTTTTAATAATAGTTATGGAAATATACCAAATAAAAAAGGCCGTGCTTGCAAAACAAGAACGGCCTTTAAATTCAATATTAATTAAAACTACATATGCAAAGCTCTATTAGCTGTGGCGGCCAATGCAGCCTCTTTTACCGCTTCGGCATAAGTTGGGTGAGCATGACTCATACGTGCAATATCTTCGGCACTGGCTCTAAACTCCATGGCAACCACTGCTTCGGCAATTAAATCTGCCACACGCGGACCAATCATGTGAACGCCTAAAACCTCATCGGTTGTTTCATCGGCTAAAATTTTAACCAAACCATCAATATCCATGCTGGCACGAGCTCTGCCTAAGGCACGCATAGGGAAAGAACCCACTTTATATTTAGTTCCTGCTTTCTTTAACTCTTCCTCTGTAGCACCTACACCTGCCACCTCTGGCCAAGTATAAACCACGCCCGGAATTAAATTATAATTGATATGCGGTTTTTGTCCAGCTATTACCTCTGCCACAAAAACGCCTTCCTCTTCTGCTTTGTGGGCCAACATAGCACCTTTTACTACATCACCAACTGCGTATATTCCTTTTACATTGGTTTCTAAATGCGCATCCGTTTCTATTCTACCACGCTCATCCATTTTTACTCCTGCAGCTTCTAGGTTCAAACCGTTGGTAAATGGTTTTCTGCCCACACTAACTAAACAATAATCGCCTGTAAAACATACTTCTTCCCCTTTGTCGTTTTCAGCGGTAACGGTAACCTCTTCACCTGCATTGGTAGCAGATTTTACCTTGTGGTTGAAATAGAAAGTAAAGCCCAACTTTCTTAAACTGCGTTGCAATTCTTTACCAAGTGTAGCATCCATAGTTGGGATAATAGTATGGGTATATTCTACCACCGAAACTTTGGCCCCCAAACGGGCGTATACTGAACCTAATTCTAAACCAATTACCCCACCACCAATAATGATTAAATGCTTCGGAATTTCCTTCATATCTAAGGCCTCCGTTGAAGTAATAATTCTGGTTTTATCTATAGCAATACCCGGCAATGTGCTTGGTTTTGAACCGGTAGCTATAATTACCTTATCAGTTTCTATTTGCTGTTCGGTTTCACCACTAATTAAAATGGTATTTTTATTTACGAACGAACCTAACCCTTTGTAAACATCAATTTTATTTTTCTTCATTAGAAAGTCGATGCCCTCACAGGTAACCTTTACCACGCCATTTTTGCGCTCAATCATTTGGGCCAAATTAACCTCTAAATTACTTAGCTCAATACCATGCGTTTTAAAATTATGGGATGCATTATGGTAGTGTTCAGAACTGTCTAAAAGCGCTTTGGAAGGTATACATCCTACATTTAAACAGGTGCCACCCAAAGTGTTGTACTTTTCTATAAGGGCAGTTTTAAAACCCAATTGGGCACAACGAATGGCGGCCACATAACCGCCAGGACCAGAACCAATGATTGTTACATCGTATTTCATAATAGAAAAAAATTTATGCAAATGTAACTCGAAACAGAGGAAATGAAAAAGTTTGAGGTCAATATTACAAAGATTTCTTTAATAATTGCCTTTAACCTAAACTTGTAGCATGAAGATTTTACCTATTTCTGTAGTAATTATATCAAAAAATGAGGAGGCAAATATTGCACGGGCTATACAATCTGTGCTTCCTGTTTGCAATGATGTAATTGTGGTAGATAGCGGTAGCACAGATAAAACTATTGCCATTGCCAAAGAACTAGGTGCACAAATTATTGAACATCCTTGGCAAGGATATTCGAAGCAAAAGAACATAGGTAACGCTGCCACAAAACATGCTTATATATTTAGCATTGATGCCGATGAGGCATTCTCACCTGAATTGCGTGAAGAATTAATTGCACTTTTTGGTTTAGGCCAACTAAAAACGATGTACCGCGTTAATTTAATAAACCATTACTGTGGTAAACCCATAAAAAACGGTGCTTGGTACCCCGATTGGCATTATAGATTATTTGATAAAACCCAATTGCATTGGAAAGAAAACGATGATGTACACGAAGGTTTAAGTTATGATAAACAAACAAGTAGGGGAAATTTTAAGGAACATTTGTTTCATTTTACCACCCAAACCGACGCGTATTACCTGCAAAAAATGGAACAATATGCGCAGCTTTTTGCCAGTAAAATGAGGCCTAAAAACAAAAAAGGAGGACTACTCAAAGCATTGAGCAGCGCCGCCTTTCGGTTTGTAAGGGAATATATTTTTCAAAGGGGTTTTTTAGATGGCCAGGCTGGATTAAAAATTGCCAAGGCGCACTTTATTTATACCTATAAAAAATACATGTATTTGGGTTTATAATCCTAGTAACAATTTATTGGGATCTGCTCCCTGCGTTAATAGCAAAGTTGGGTTTTCTAGGCATTGTTTAACTTTTACCAAGAAACCAACCGACTCTCTGCCATCTATTATTCTGTGGTCGTAACTTAATGCCACGTACATAATTGGGCGAATTACAATTTGCCCGTTTTGCACCACAGCGCGCTCAACAATATTGTGCATACCTAAAATAGCAGATTGCGGCGGATTAATAATTGGCGTGCTAAGCATAGAACCAAAAACACCACCATTGGTGATGGTAAAAGTCCCACCGGTCATCTCCTCTAAGCTCAATTTATTATCACGGGCTTTGCCGGCCAAACGCATCACTTCGGCTTCAATTTGGGCTAAGTTCATGCTTTCTGCGTTTCTAATAACAGGCACTACCAAACCTTTTGGTGCACTTACAGCAATAGAAACATCGCAGTAATCGTGGTAAATAATTTCTTCGCCATTGAGGTAAGCATTTACCGCAGGAAACTGCTGTAATGCCACACAAACCGCTTTGGTAAAGAAACTCATAAATCCTAAATTTACGCCATGCGTTTCTTTGAATTGATTTTTAAACTGATTGCGTAAATCCATGATTGGCTTCATATCTACTTCGTTAAAAGTAGTTAACATGGCTGTTTCATTTTTAGCTGCCAACAAACGCTTCGAAACCGTTTTGCGCAGGGAAGTCATTTTTTCCACCCTATCATTGCGCAATTTTTGCTCGTTTTGGGTAGTTTTAAGTTCTGCTTTTAAAGCATCACTTTTTAAAATACGTCCATCTTTGCCTGAACCAATAACTTGTTTTGAATCAATCCCTTTTTCTGCTAGGATCTTTTGCGCGGCTGGTCCAGCGCTGCCGGTAGCATAATTATTATTGGCAGGCGCCTCTGCAACTTTAGCAGGAGCAGCTTCTTCTTTTTTAGGAGCTGCAGCTTTCACCTCTGGCTGAGCCGAGCCTTCGGGACGAGGTGCTTCTGTATTAAGTTCGGCAATTAAATCGCCCACTTTAATGGTATCGCCTTCTGCTCCATGGGTAGTAAGCAAACCGGCAGCTTCTGCGTTGAGTTCAAAGGTAGCCTTATCACTTTCTAGTTCGCAAAGCAACTCATCCATTTCAACATAATCGCCAGTTTTTTTATTCCAGCGGGCTATGGTTACTTCACTAATTGATTCTCCAACAGTGGGAACATTTATTTTAAGCATAGTTTAAAGCATAAATTTAAATGCAAATTAAGCTAATAAGGAAAGATTATTCAAGTAATTACAAGAAATGCGCATAAATTTAATTTGCTTTACGAAAACTTTGCGTCGTTATTTATCCATTAGTCGGTTGAATTTACCCATTAAATAAATAAAAAAAACATTATTTTTCTCATTACCAAATCAACTGGGTGTAACAATCAATTATGGCAATTTACCTATTTAAATTGCAAACGCGTGAGGGCTTTTTGTTCCACCCGTTTGTATATTAAATGGGCCAGTTGAGGCGCAATTAGCTTGGCATCGGATGCGCTAAACAAGGCTTTTACCTTGCTTTCGTCTACATCAATTCGGTATAAAATATTCCACAATTTCTCTAAATCATGCAATAAAAGCTGAACCAAAACTTCTGCCAATGCGGCTTTTATTTGCTCCTCTGAAAAGGCCACATGAATCTCAAAATCTTTCCGAATTAACTCGTGTGTTACCTGTAAAAGTGCTTGATTCATCATACAAAGTAAGGGAAAAGATATTGTTCATCATTAATTCTTGTGTTTTATTAGAACAATTATTCAAAAATCAGAAAGAATCAATTATTTTGCAGCAATTTTAGTAAGCAGTTTTTGGTTCAACCCAAAAGACTTGCTGAAAAAGGGTTTTTAATATAAAAAACATAAAATATGGTATTTGATTTAGAAATGATTAAAGCGGTATACAGCCGCATGGGCGAGCGTATTGAAGCTGCCAGAAAAGTGGTAAATAAACCGCTTACTTTATCTGAAAAAATTCTATACAGCCACCTTACTGAAGGCAATGCTTCGCAAGCATACGAAAGAGGCAACAGCTACGTAGATTTTGGTCCGGATAGGGTGGCGATGCAAGACGCAACTGCACAAATGGCATTGCTCCAATTTATGCAAGCAGGCAGACCCAAAGTGGCCGTTCCTTCTACTGTTCATTGCGACCATTTAATTACAGCTAAAGTGGGTGCCGAGCAAGATTTAGCCTATGCTAATAAAGAAAGTAAAGAAGTTTATGATTTCTTGGCATCTGTTTCTAATAAATATGGTATTGGTTTCTGGAAACCAGGTGCAGGTATTATTCACCAAGTGGTTCTAGAAAATTATGCATTCCCTGGTGGTATGATGATTGGTACCGACTCTCACACCGTAAACGCTGGTGGTTTGGGTATGTTAGCCATTGGTGTGGGTGGTGCAGATGCTTGTGATGTAATGGCAAGCCTTCCTTGGGAACTTAAATTTCCAAAGCTAATTGGCGTAAAATTAACAGGTAAGTTAAACGGATGGACCGCCCCTAAAGACGTTATTTTAAAAGTAGCAGGTATCCTTACCGTAAAAGGTGGAACAGGTGCTATTGTTGAATATTTTGGAGATGGTGCCACCAGCATGAGCTGCACCGGAAAAGGAACTATCTGTAACATGGGCGCCGAAATTGGCGCTACCACTTCTACTTTTGGTTACGATGAAAGTATGGAAAGATACTTGCGCGCAACCGGAAGAAACGAAGTAGCTGATTTAGCCAACGGCATTAAAGCACATTTAACCGGCGACCCAGAAGTATATGCCAACCCAACAGCTTACTTTGACCAAGTAATTGAGATAAACCTAGACGAGTTAACCCCGCATCTGAACGGTCCGTTTACACCAGATTTAGCCACACCAGTTTCTGAAATGAAAGACGCTGCTGCTAAAAATGGTTGGCCTTTAAAAGTAGAATGGGGATTAATTGGCTCGTGTACTAACTCATCGTATGAAGATTTATCGAGAGCTGCGTCCATTGCCCGCCAGGCTATTGAGAAAGGCTTAAGTACCAAAGCAGAATTTGGTATTAACCCAGGCTCTGAACAAGTAAGATTTACCGCCGATAGAGATGGTTTATTAAAAACCTTTACCGATTTAAATGCAAGTATTTTTACCAACGCTTGCGGACCATGCATTGGAATGTGGGATAGAGTGGGTGCAGAAAAAGCAGAGAAAAACACCATCGTACATTCGTTTAACAGAAATTTTGCTAAACGCGCAGATGGCAATCCAAATACCTATGCGTTTGTTGCCTCACCAGAAATGGTTGCAGCCATTGCCATTGCCGGAGATTTATCTTTTAACCCTATCACAGATACTTTAATAAACAACAAGGGAGAAGCAGTTAAATTAGATGCTCCTGTGGGCGACGAATTGCCTACAAAAGGCTTTGCTGTGGAGGATGCTGGCTATCTGAAACCGGCAGCCGATGGCTCACAGGTTAATGTAGCCGTATCGCCAACTTCGGATAGATTGCAATTATTAGACCCTTTTACTGCCTGGGAAGGAACAGATTTAAAAGGATTAAAACTCTTAATTAAGGCTAAAGGCAAATGTACTACCGACCATATTTCTATGGCCGGACCATGGTTAAAGTACCGCGGACATTTGGATAATATTTCGAACAATATGTTGATTGGTGCTGTAAATTTCTTTAATGAGAAAACAGACAGTGTAAAGAATCAATTAACTGGCGAATACCAATCGGTGCCAAAAGTACAACGTGCCTACAAAGCACAAGGTATTGGTTCTATTGTAGTAGGAGATGAAAACTATGGTGAGGGTTCTTCTAGAGAGCATGCAGCCATGGAGCCACGCCACTTAGGTGTGCGTGCTGTTTTGGTAAAATCTTTCGCTAGAATTCACGAAACAAACCTTAAAAAGCAAGGCATGTTAGGGTTAACATTTGCTGATAAAAATGATTACGAGAAATTTTTAGAAGATGATGTTATAGATATTATTGGCTTAACAGATTTTACGCCAGGCAAACCATTAACGTTGCAGCTTACTCACAAAGATGGTAGCACAGAAAGCATAAGCGTTAACCATACTTATAATGCCCAACAAATAGAATGGTTTAAAGCGGGTGGTGCTTTAAATATTATTCGCAAGCAAGTTGCAGGGTAATTTATTTTAAACAAAAAAAGCCCCGTACCAAATTGGTGCGGGGCTTTTTTATTGAGCAATGCTCAATGTTTTTAATTCAAAACAACCTCACCTTTACTAACCTTATCAGCTAAAAGCAAAGCTTCATAAGCATTAACAATAGCTCCGGTTACAGATATATCACTAAGTTGGGCTTTGGTTTTAGTGCCCGGAATAAGAATTTTTTCCTTACATGGAACAGCACTTTTAAGTATAATTTGTTTGGTTTGCGCTGCTGTTAAATTGGGGTAGTTTTGGCGAACCAAAGCCGCTACACCAGCCACAACTGGAGCTGCCATGCTGGTTCCATCAAAGCTACTATACTCGCTACCTGGCACGGTAGAATTTATTGCCACACCCGGCGCAAAAACTTCTACTTCTGCCTTACCATAATTTGAAAAAGTAGCTACCCTACCCTTTTTACCTTTTTGCCAACCCGAAGCACCAACCTCAATCCAGTTGGGAACAGTAGTGCTTGAACCAACGAGCTTAGGTGAAGGATAAAACCTATTAGTAGACAAATTCTCTGCATCGTTACCAGCTGCATGCACCAACAAAACATCCTTGTTTAAAGCATAAGTTACAGCCTCATCTACAGCCTGTTTGTTAGGGGATAATTTCTTTCCAAAACTCATATTTATAACCTTAGCACCATGATCTACCGCATATCTAATGGCATTGGCAATATCTTTATCGCGCTCATCCCCATTTGGCACCACGCGCAATGTCATGATACGAGCTTCGCCGCAAATACCTTTAATGCCTGTATTATTAGATCGTTCGGCTGCAATAATTCCCGCTACATGCGTTCCATGATCTGTATTATTTGCTTCTACCTGGTTATTGCCATAAAAACGCTCATTTACATTGGCATAATTATCTCCTACCAAATGACGCGAATCAAAATCCATATTTAAATTGTATTCAACCATCGTTTTCAACTTCTTTTCGGCATCGCTAAATTGAGTCATAACAGGAGATTTCTCCATACCACCCGTTTTAACAATGTATTTAGCAATCATTAAAATACCCTTTTCTTGCTTTTCAGTTACTTTAATAGCATTCATTTGCTCCTCAGTTGGGTTCTTAGTTCCGGTTCTTTCAATCATTTTTTCTATCATAGAAACAATGGTTTTAAACTGCTGGTACTGCCCATTAAGTTCGCTAAAATTTTTGTCGTACAAATCACGTGCTGTTAAATACATTTCGCGCTCATCATCATTTTTAAAAGTGGGTAACTCCCCCTCTTTTAAACCTAAACCTTTGTAAGCCGCCATTACACGCACGTATTCATAAGTATCTTCTGCCACATTACCCGTTGGTCCCCCAATAAAATTCCAACCAAACACATCATCTATATAACCATTCTTATCATCATCTAAGCCATTTCCTGCTACTTCCTTTTCATTTACCCACAATATATTTTTTAAATCTTCATGACTAACATCTGTGCCTGCATCGATAATAGCAACGATAATTTTTTCTTTATTTTTGCCAATAGGCAACTCTTTGTAGGCACGTTCTGTGCTTACTCCCCACACTTTATCTTGCTTTAAATCTAGGTTGAACCAATTATCTGGCGCTTTTTTTTGCGCAAATAATTGAAAAGAAGTGGCTAGCGCTATGGCTAAAACTGTAATTAATCTCATTTGTTAGGTTAGTTTTAAAGTCACAATTATATTTGATGTTTCTGTTATACCCTAAAAAAAAATACATGGTGAAAATAAATGAAAAGCATCCGATTAAAAATGAACAAAACGCTTTTACCAAAATTTACTGGCTGCTGATAGCTTTTTTAATTGTGCAAATTACCATTTATTACATTTTGAGTATAAACATACAATGAGTGCATTAGACTGGTTCGTACTTATTTTCTCCTTAATGGGCATTGCTGCATACGGCATGTATAAAAGCCGAGGCGCTACTAATATAGAAAGCTATTTAAAAGGCGACAACCAAATTCCTTGGTACATGGTTGGCCTTTCCATAATGGCTACGCAAGCCAGTGCCATAACGTTTTTATCTGCACCTGGGCAAGCCTATACAGATGGAATGCGCTTTGTGCAATATTACTTTGGCTTACCCATTGCCATGATTGTAATAAGTATCTTTTTTATCCCCATTTACAACAGGCTCAATGTATTTACAGCTTATGAATTTTTAGAGAATCGGTTCGACCAAAAGACCCGTGTTTTTACCTCTTTGTTATTTTTAACCCAACGCGGTTTAGCTTCTGGCTTAACCCTGTACGCGCCCAGTTTAATTTTATCTGCACTCTTAGGTTGGAATATTTACTATACCAATTTATTTATTGGCGGCATTGTTATTCTATACACCGTGGCTGGTGGTTCTAAAGCGGTAAGTTATACGCACCTGCAACAAATGACCATTATTTTTATTGGTATGTTTATAGCCGGTTACATGATTGTGCACCTTTTACCTGATGGCATTGGCTTTACAGATGCCATTAAGATGGGTGGCAAATTGGGCAAAATGAATGTGATAGATTTAAGTTTTGACCTAAGCAATAAATACAATATTTGGAGCGGATTAATTGGTGGCTTTTTCTTGGCACTCTCCTACTTTGGCACAGACCAATCGCAGGTTTCTAGGTATATTAGCGCCAAAGATTTAAGGCAAAGCAGAATGGGTTTATTAATGAACGGATTTATTAAAGTGCCTATGCAATTTTTCATTTTGCTATTGGGAGTATTGCTATTTGTATTTTACCAATTTAAACCTGCGCCCTTGTTCTTTAACAACAACGAAACAGAAAAACTTGAAGCCAGTGCCTATAATCCAGCTTGGCAAAAAATAAAGGGAGCCCACGAAGCCCTGCAAGAAGACCGCAAAACAGCCGCATTTGGCCTGACCCAAAGCATTCAAACAGGCAATGAAACAGCCATCAAAGAACACCAAGACTACTTGGTTCAGAGCGAAAAAGAATTATTGGTGCTTAAAAAACAAGCCACCGATTTAATGAAACAAAACGACCCCAAAGCCGAAACCAATGATACCAATTATATCTTTTTAAGGTATGTAATAGATTATTTACCACACGGACTCATTGGTTTGTTAATAGCAGTTATTTTTGCTGCTTCTATGCAAAGTAAATCGGCCGAGTTAAACGCCTTGGCCTCTTGTACCATTGTAGATATTTACAAACGTAGCTTTAAAAAAGAAGCCAGCGACGCCCATTACCTGAGCGCCTCCAAATGGACCACCGCGTTATGGGGACTTTATGCCATTGGCGTGGCCATGTTTGCCAACAAACTAGGCAGTTTAATTGAGGCGGTAAATGTACTTGGCTCTCTGTTTTACGGAACCATTTTGGGGATATTCTTAGTTGCGTTTATGTTTAAAAAACTAACAGGTTCAAGCACCTTTTATGCTGCCATTGTTACAGAAGCCATTGTACTCTTTATGTACTTTTTTACAGATATCAGCTTTCTTTGGTTTAACCTTTTTGGCAGTATTTTGGTTATTGCTTTTAGCTATACCATTAACTGGGTTCAGCACTCCTTTAATTTTAAGTAAAAAGAAAGGGCGGCCATGTGAGGCCTGCTATTTAACTATAAACTCACCCTCTAATTCGGGCACAAAATTGTAGATATCTTGTTGCAAGCAAAAGGCAACATCGTCTGTTTGCACATTTAAGCTAGTAAATCTTTTTGCATGAGAGCTTAAACGCACCAAGTCCTCTAGGTTATCTTGATATTGGCGAAACAAAGAATGTGCAGAAAAAGAGGCATCATCGGCCATTTCATAAACCTCTAAAAGCTTGTGAATAACCGCTCCTGCAAAAACAGTATCCTCAATATTGTATTTGTCTTTCCAACCAGAACACAATAAAACAACTTCCTTATCGAGCGTAATAATGCGTTCAGCTAAAGCAGAAATATTTAAAAAAGAGCCAATTAAAATTCGGTGAGGAAACATAGCCTTTGCCATTTTAATAGCTTTGGTTCCATTGGTAGTGGTAAAGGCAATATTTTTACCCGCCAAAAAAGGATTTTCATATTCAAAAGGCGAATTGCCCATATCAAATCCTGGGACTTTAACGGCATTGCGTTCGGCCGAAATAATAAAATCAAAATCCTTAAAAATCAAACATTCTTCGGGAGAAGCAATGGGCAAAATTTTATTTACACCCGTATTAAAAGCTACGCACATAGTAGATGTGGCGCGCAAAATATCTATAACAACAACTGTTTTATCCTTTAAATCGTACAAAGGCAATAAGGCAGGCGTGTAAATTACTTCTACTTTTTTCATGCTGTATTTTGTTTAAAACAAAAGGGCAAGAACGCCTTAATTCTTGCCCTTTTATGTCTTACTAAACCTTATAAAAATGGAACTTTAACCACTTTTGCTTTAATGGCTTTATCGCGTATTTCAATAAAAATTTCTGTATCAGTTTTGCTGTGTGCAGCACTTACATAACCCATTCCAATTCCCTTGCTTAGGGTGGGCGATTGTGTACCAGAAGTTACCTCACCAATTACATTACCTGCCGCATCTTTAATGGCGTAATGCTGACGAGGAATACCTCTATCAATCATTTCAAAACCAACCAATTTCTTGCTGGCACCGTTTTCTTTTATTGCCTTGTGGTGTTCATGATTAATAAACGGTTTGGTAAACTTGGTAATCCAACCTAAACCTGCTTCAATAGGCGAAGTTTCGTCGTTTATATCATTGCCATACAAGCAAAAACCTTTTTCTAAGCGGAGGGTATCGCGTGCACCCAAACCAGCAGGTTCAATATTAAATTCTTTACCGGCCTCAAACAAAGCATCCCATAATTTTTTGGCATCTTTATTCCAAACGTATAGTTCAAATCCGCCCGAGCCCGTATAACCTGTGTTCGAAATAATAATATCTTCACATCCAGCCACGCTGCCGGTGGTAAAAGTATAATACTCCATTACACTTAAATCTACTTCCGTTAGTTTTTGAATAACTTTAATGGCGTTCGGACCTTGCACCGCTAATAAACTAAGGTCGTCGCTCATGTTTGTCATTTCTACGCCAAACGTATTGTGTTGGCTAATCCAATTCCAATCTTTCTCAATATTGCTGGCGTTCACTACTAAGTAATATTCAGTTGCCGAGTAGCGATACACCAATAAATCGTCTACAATACCACCTTTATCATTTGGCAAGCAAGAATACTGCACTTTACCATCACTTAGTTTTGAGGCATCGTTGCTGGTAACTAATTGAATTAGGTCTAAAGCTTTTTCGCCAACCAGTTTAAATTCGCCCATGTGACTCACATCAAAAACGCCCACGCTGTTTCTTACGGCATTGTGTTCTTGAATTAAGTTATTGTATAATACAGGCATATTATAGCCTGCAAATTCAATCATTTTTGCACCTAAGGCAACGTGTAGGTCATTGAGTGTAACGTATTTCATTTTTTATTTTTGCTTGTAATTTTATGCTTCAAATTAAACTAAAAATAGCGAGAAATTTATATCCTTCTATTGTCGAACCAATCTTTACGTTTAGGGATTTTTAAATCGCTTAAAACAGATGATTTTACCTGTATGTTAAAAATAAAATACTGGTTTCCAAAAGCGCTTAAGGGCGTCCAGGCAAAGGTAAATTGCCAGCAATGTAACTCTCTGCGCAAATCTATACCCAAATGAGAAATCTTCTTTTGAGTAAAATCATAACCACTATTAAAATTAAGGAACCAATTTTTAGTAGGTGTAAGTGTGCCGTTAAACGAAAGTGTTTGCACAAATTTCTCAATATTAGGATTAATTTGAGACGTATAATTGTAGTTAATGGTATAATTTAAACTCAAGTTCCAAGGTATAGGCTGATCCAAAAATTGCGCATCATCCATTTCTTTTTTCTTTCTTTCTATGGCTTTTTCATCTTTACTTTTAAACATTTCTGGTGTTAAACTAGCCCCAATACCCAAATTTCCATTGGTTATAACCCCTAATTTATTCTGTTCATTAAAATAATACTTGTTTATTCTCTGATAAAACGAATTACCATTTACAGTTACAATTTCATTTACATAAGGATCTAAAGTTGCTCCTCCATTCAAATTTACAGTTTTAAACAAAGTGGTTCGCCATGAAATTGGAATGGTACTTAAATTCATTGAATCGGCAAAAATATTATAACTACCTCCAAACCTTAAACTCTCAAAAATCTTTATTTTCTCTACCTTCATAGCAGTATCTTTTCCTTTCTTCCACTTAACCTCGAAATTATTATCAACCCCAAAATTTATATTGCCTTGTCGGCCCCGACCCGGCCCACCAAAAAGAGAATTTTCGAAAATAGAATACTGTGCAGTTCTTCCGCTTGTATCAGCTTTTACTTCTCTGTAATACCCATAATTTGGCCTGCCAAAATCGGGCACATAACTAAAACTCAAATCGGGGTTAACTACATGCCTTAAAGCTTGCAACTTACCTTTCTTAAATTGCAGCATACCATAAAAACGCGTAGATAAGCCTCCTCTTAAAGAATATTGATAGGCCCTATTAAAACCCCCAACAATATTATTCTGAACTTTCTTTTGCTCCTCATCAAAGGTTTTGTTCACTGTTTTTAATGTCCACACTTCACTGTAATCTGCACCAATAGAAAAAGTATAAAACTTTAAAATATTAAAAGAATTCTGGATACCAATGTTATGCCTGGCACCATTACGCATTACAGAATCAAAAAAGAGCTTAGTATCTGCACCATTTCTATTTTTGAAAAGGAGAGTATCTTTAGTGTTTATTAAATTTTGAACCGAACCAATATAATTCACAGAAGTTTTTTCGTACCATTTATCGGCAGTAGATTTCCATTTAGGCTTAAAGGGCTGAAAAGAAGCAGCAGAAAAAGTTAAATCTGGCAAAGTGATAGCTACATCCCTTGTTTGCGTATTTTGCGAGGCACGGGTAGTAGCATTTAAATTGTATTTCCCTTTAGCTATAGATTTAGAAAAGTTTATAGAAGAGTTTATATTATTATTAAACGCAGTATTATTGGTTGAATAAGTATTAAACGCCAAATATTGATTGCCCACCAAATTTACGTCGGCTCCAAAAGAAGTTCCAGGCCTAGCTTTTTGATCCATGGTATGGCGCCAATTTATATTAAACGTATTAAACTCTTGGTAATTGGGATCTTCGGGCATGCCTGTTTTATTGTAGGCAAAATTTGCGTTGAGGTTTCCTTGGTAGTGGTACCTATTATTATAATTCATTCTGCCACCTAACTGCCAGCTTAAATTGGCGTAAATATCTCCAAGTATAGCCAAATCTGCTTTTTCACCCAAACCCAAGTAATACCCACCTTGGCGTAAAAAGAAGCCACGACCAGCAGCATTACCGTAGGCAGGGATGATAATTCCAGATTGCTGCCCACGCTTTAATGGGAAAATACCAAAGGGCACAATCAAAGGCGTTCTAACTCCAGCAATGGAAAGGTTTGCCGGACCTGTAATTACCCTCGAGCCTGGAATAACCTTTAATTTATTTGCCAAAATAGCAAAATGTGGCTCATGCGCATCGCAAGTGGTGTAATAACTGTTTCTAATGTAAAAGTTATTAAACTCATCTCTTTTTACACGCTCACCCTTAATAAAGCCCTCTCCTTCTTGGGTTCTAAACTCGCGCATCAAACCCCGTTTAGTTTGATAATTAAAGGTTACTTCCTCTATGTTGTAAGTATCGGCTCCTTGCTTAAATTGTGGTGTATTGGTTAATTTACCGGCACTGTCTTTTTCGCCTATTGCATTTACTAAACTATTATCAAGGTTAATTTTGATAATAGCGGCTTTCATTTCATATTTTTCAAAATTTATTTCGGCACTCTTGTATAGCGTGGCTACTTTATCACTGGCTAAATATACAATAGAGTCTTTTGCCTTGTAAGTTACCTTATCTTTAACGGCCGAACTGGTGCGAGGAAGATAATTGCTATCTACCAAATTAGAATCTGGAAGACTTATAGAGATTGATTTAGCAGTATCATCAACAATATAAACAACTGATTGATTGAATATTACAATATGGTCGATATTTTTATTTGTGGATGTGCCTGATAAAGTGACTAATTTTGTTTCTGAAGGCTTGGAAACAGCATAAACAGGTTTAACAACCGTTAATATGATAAAAGCGGATAAAAGTTGATAAAAAAGCCAATTTGGCCTTAAAGACAAAGGATATGAAAAAAAGTATTTCAATGTTTGATGCAAATCTAAATAAAGTATTGAATTTACCGAAATGGGAAATAATTATGCCATTATTGTTGGTTTTATTTTTTTATTCCTTTACGCCCCCACCTGGAAAGAAAATTCAAAAGAAAACTATAGCTACAATTGTTATAGATGCCGGCCATGGCGGACATGATCCTGGGTGCATTCATGCGGGTGTTAAAGAAAAAGAAGTAACTCTTGCCATAGCACTATCCATTGGCACAAAATTAAAAGAACAATTGCCCGACATAAAAATTATTTATACCCGCACGGGGGATAAGTTTGTGAATTTATGGGAACGTGCAGTTATTGCCAATAAAAACAATGCAGACTTATTTATATCTATCCACTGCAACTCTACTAAAAATACGGCCATACATGGCACAGAAACTTTTGCTATGGGCCTAAACCAAAGTGCAGGAAACTTAGATGTGGCTAAAAGAGAAAATCAAGTGGTTTTATTAGAAGATGATTATTTGAGTAAATATGAAGGGTTCGACCCTAATTCACCAGAATCACATATTTATTTTTCTTTATCACAAAACGCACACATGGAACAAAGTGTGAATTTAGCTGCTAAGGTAGAAAAGCAAATTAGCAAAAATGTTAAAAGACCTAGCAGAGGAGTTAAACAAGCTGGTTTTGTGGTTCTTTGGAAAACCAAAATGCCGAGTATATTAATAGAAACTGGTTTTTTAAGCAATATAGAAGACCGCAAGTATTTAACTAGTAAAGAAGGTATTGATAAAATGTCGAACAGCATAGTAGATGCAATTTTAGAATATAAAAAAACATACGAAACAGTTTCTACCAATAAGATTAATTAGCATTGGTGCACAATTTCATTATTTTTGCTAAAAAGAATTTGCTTTGAAAATAAATAAAGAATTTAAGATTGGCTTATTTGCTGCATTCTCTCTAGCAGCTCTCTATTTTGGCTATAATTTCTTGCGTGGAAAAAGACTATTTTCTTCCTTAAATACTTACTATGTTACTTACAATAAAATTGATGGTATCGTAAAATCTACCCCCATATATTTTAAAGGTTTAAAAGTGGGTCAGGTAGAAAAACTTAGCCTCATACGCACCGATAGCGCCAATAGAATCTTAGCAACCCTGCTCATAGACAATAAAATTACCCTTTCTAAAAGTAGCGAGGCCATGATTGTAAGCATGGATTTACTCGGTGGAAAGGCCATTTCTCTCAATATCCCTTCGCTGGTTGACCCAATCTTTGAAGGCGACACTCTCATTGGAACAGAAGAAACAAGCTTATCTGCTTCTATCACAGAAATGATTACCCCTGTAAAAAACAAAGCAGAAAATGTAATGGTATCACTTAACCATGTTTTAGGCGAACTTGAAAAAGTACTTGCCGATGGTGGTACTAAAAACCTCAGCAACGGCATTGCAGATTTAGCAGGTATTATGCATAACCTCAACAATACAAGCAAACAACTAGACGCCCTTATTGCTGCAGAGAAAAATAAAATTGGCAATATAACAACCAATATGGAAGCACTGAGTCTTACGCTCAAAAACAACCAAAAAGACATTGAAGCCAGTTTAAAAAACTTTAAAAATATCACAGATTCTTTGGCCGCAGCTCCGTTAAAATCTACCATTGATCAGCTCAATAAAACTTCTGTTCAATTGGCCAGTATTACCCAAAAAATAGACAAGGGAGAAGGAACTGCCGGAAAATTTATAAACGATAAAGAACTGTACGACAACCTCAATAAATCTTCCCTTGAGCTTCAAATGCTGCTAAAAGATTTGCAGAAAAACCCAAGCAGGTATGTAAATATTTCTGTGTTTGGTGGTAAAAAAGAAAAGAAAAAATAGGCTTTGCTATTGCTGTAGCAATTTCCCGCTCAAGCGTTTTAACTCAATTTCACTGAGCTTAGCTTCATATGCAGCTTGAAACTTACGCTGCATGCTTTGCATATAATTTACTTCCGCAATGCGCAAATCGTTAATGCTTAGTAAACCATTGGCTTGTTGTTCTCTGGCTAGTTCAAAATTTTCTTTGGCCAATAGTACGTTCGATTCTTCAAACTGAAACAAAGCACGGTTTGCTGCATACATCTCGTAAGCTTGTGCTACTGCAATTTCTAACTTTAGTAAAGAATCTTTGAATAATAATTCAGCCGACTTTTGATTGATTTTTGCTATACCAATCTTTCTATCAGTATCAAACCCGTTAAAAATATTTAGGTTCAGGCCAAGGCCATAGTGAAAACCCGTATTGTTTGACGATTGTAAGAAACCGACCTCAGATTCTTGTTTGTTATAATTGTAACCACTCCTTAATTGCAAACTTGGGTACCTATCTGCTTTTAGTTCTCCTAATTGTGTTTGCGCTAGTTCTTTACTCAACTTAGAAAGCTGAATACCGCTATTTTGCTGCATAGCACTTTCTTTAAAAGCCTCGTATGAGAGCGCTTCTTGGGAAACCCATGAATCGGAAAGCTCAAAGTTAAAACTAGTTTGCAATCCCAATAACTGCAACAAATTGAGTTTGCTATTTTTATACGACGCCTCCAACCTGCGCGCGGCAGCTTTGTCGGCCTGCAAGTTTACTTGCACATTAAGCACTTCAGATTTAGGACTTTTACCCGCCTCCAATTTTGCTTTGGCAACCTGCAAACGTTTCTCACCAATACTTAAAACCTGCTCGGCAATGGCCAATTGCTCTTTGGCTAGCAAGGCATCTAAATATGCCTTAGCAACCCTACTCAAAGTATTTTCCATTTGTTGCTTTAGGCGCAGCTTTCCCATTGCTTCAAACTCTGCCAATTTTCTTTTGGTAGCAAACATTTTCATCCCATTAAAGAGCGTCCAATTCATTTCTACACTTGCATTTAACGAATTACTTTTAGCCCCATCGCGGTTGTTTTCTGCCCCATTTAAAAACTTCTGCTTGGTATCAACCACTTGGTTATCTTGATTTACCACTCCATTTAAACTGGGCAACATGCCCGCATTTCCAATTACATTATTACGCTTGGCAATTTCCAATTCGTTGCTAGCAATTTGAATGGAGAAGTTGTTTTCCAAGGCCAATTCATAAGCCTGTTTTAAACTCAAAGTTGTTTGCGCCTGAACCAAATTGGTTAAAGCAAAAAGGCCCAACAATAACATCCACTTATTTCTCATTGTTTGTATCCTCCTTATGCAATTGTGTTCTGTCTTTATTACCGCTAAATAGTTGATAAATTACCGGAATAACATATAAAGTTAAAAAGCCCGAAAACAGCAATCCTCCAATAATAACCATACCCATAGAAACCCTGCTTTTTGCGCCTGCCCCAAGTGCCAAAGCAATAGGTAAAGCTCCTAAAATGGTTGCTAAGCTAGTCATCATAATGGGCCTTAAACGAGAAACCGCTGCTTCTTTTACAGCTTGCAGTTTAGGCAAACCGTGCTCACGCTTTTGGTTGGCAAATTCTACAATTAAAATGCCGTTTTTAGTTACTAAACCCAGCAATACAATTATACCAATCTGACTAAAAATATTCAGTGTTTGGTTAAAGTACCACAAACTTATTAAGGCACCAGCCAAGGCTAAAGGAACTGTAAACATAATAATGATGGGGTCTCTAAAACTCTCAAATTGAGCGGCCAAAACCAAATAAACCAAAACCAAGGCCAATATAAAAGCAAAAGAAGTATTAGAAGAACTCTCGGCAAAATCTCTAGACGGACCAGCCAAATCGGTGGTAAAAGAATCGTCGAGTATTTCTTCCTTTATTCGTTCCATTTCGGCTATGCCATCTCCGATGGTTTTTCCTGGCGCTAATCCGGCAGAAACCGTGGCCGCTTTATAGCGATTGTAATGGTACAATTGCGGCGGACTACTTTGTTCCTCCACACTTAATAAATTATCTAGCTGAATAAGTTCTCCCCTATCATTGCGCACATACAAAGATTTTAAATCAACAGGGTCGTCGCGGTGTTGGCGCTCAACCTGACCAATAATTTGGTATTGCTTACCACTTTTATTAAAATAGCCATAGCGCACGCCGCCGTAGGCAAATTGTAAAGTTTGAGCTACATTCTGAATACTTACACCCAAATCTTTGGCCTTTTCTCTATCAAACGAAATAACCAATTCGGGTCGGTTAAACTTTAAATTTACATCTACCCCTTGAAACACCTTACTGGCGTTTGCTTTTTCTAGGAACTTAGGTAAATCACTTTGAATCTTGGCAAAATCTTGGTTCTGCAAAATAAACTGAACTGGCAATCCAGACCGTGAGCCACCGCTACCACTGATAGTTTGGTCTTGAATAACAAAAGCCCGAGCGCCAGTTAAGCCCATTAAATTTTGCTGTAATTTTTGGGCAATTTGCTGCTGACTTCTTTCTCGCTCGTTGGGTTCGGTTAAAATTACCCTAACAAAACCGGTATTCATGGCGCCACTTCCGGTAAAACCTGGGGCTGTAACCACCAAAGTAAGCCTTTTTTCTGGAATAGAATCATCTAATAAGGAAGACACCTCATTCATATAGCGCTCCATAAAATCATAGGAAGTACCCTCGGGTGCAGTGGCGCTAATACGCATCCAACTCCGGTCGTCTAAGGGCGATAATTCGGAAGGCAGGGTTGAACCAATTAAAAATATAAGCACCATACTTACGCCAATAATGCTCCAAACCACCCATTTTCTATCAAAGAAAAACTCGAGTGATTGCGCGTAAGCATTGTTTAAACGAACAAAATAAGGCTCGGTTAAATCATAAAAACGAGAATGTTTAGCGCCCTTACGTTGCAAATAAACATTTAAAACAGGCGTAAGTGTAAGCGAAACAAAAGCAGATATCATAACAGCACCAGCCACAACTACTCCAAATTCTCTAAACAAACTACCTACAAAACCTTGGATAAATATAATAGGCAAAAAAACTACGGCAAGCGTAACAGAGGTAGCAATTACCGCAAAGAAAATCTCATTGGTTCCAGCAATGGCAGCCATTCTTGGACTCATACCCTCTTCCATTTTCTTAAAAATGTTTTCGGTAACTACAATACCATCATCTACTACCAATCCGGTTGCTAGCACAATGGCTAATAAAGTTAAGATATTGATTGAATACCCAAAAATGTACATGATAAAAAAAGCACCAATCAGTGAAACTGGAATATCTACAAGCGGACGAAAAGCGATGAGCCAATCCCTAAAAAACAAGAAGATAATAAAAACAACCAATAAAAAGGCAATCAGTAAGGTTTCGCCAACTTCATAAATGGAGGTGCGCACAAAACGCGTATTATCTAAGGCAATATCCATTTTTATATCGGCCGGAATATCTTTTTTAAGCACCTCATAACGCTTGTAAAATTCATCTGCAATTTCTATGTAATTGGCTCCAGGTTGTGGCACTAAACCCAAGCCAATCATTGGCACTCCCTTAGATTTTAATCCGGTTTCTTCATTTTCTGCGCCTAAAATGGCGTATCCAACATCGGCTAAACGAACAATTTGAGAACCTTCAGATTTTAAAACAATCCGATTAAACTCCTCCTCGGTAGTATACCTTCCCATGGTTTTAACGGATAGTTCAGTATTATCTCCCGTAATTTTACCACCCGGTAGTTCTATGTTTTCCCTATCCAAAGCTGCTTTAATATCCAGCGGTGTTAATCCAAAAGCACTTAATTTATTTGGGTCGAGCCAAAGACGCATAGCATACTTTTTTTGTCCCCAAATTTGAATATTACTTACACCTGGAATGGTTTGCAAACGCTCCATAACCACATTTTCTGCATAATCATTCAGTTCAAATTTGGTTCTAGAATCGCTTTGTAAGGTAAGCGAAACAATGGCATCCGAATTGGCATCAGCCTTACTTACAACCGGCGGAGCGTCTATATCTTGAGGCAATTGCCTAACCGATTGCGAAACTTTATCGCGCACATCATTGGCAGCTTCCTCCAAATCATAATTCAAATCAAACTCAACCGTAATTATACTGCTACCTTGGTTGCTAGAAGAACTGATAGACCGAATTCCTGCAATTCCATTTACAGCCTTCTCCAAAGGCTCTGTAATTTGCGATTCAATAATATCTGGATTGGCACCCGTATAATTGGTTCGAACCGTAATCACAGGAGGATCGATGCTGGGATATTCGCGTACTCCCAAAAAATTAAATGCGATGGCCCCAAATAAAATGATGAGGATAGAACAAACAACCGCAAGCACCGGGCGGCGAATGGCAACACTGGCAATACTCATCTTATTTCCCCTTACTTAATTTTACTTTTATACCGTTTTTCATGTACATAATACCATCCACAATTAGCGAATCGCCGGCGGATAAGCCCTCCGTTATTTCCACTTTATTCTCGTTCCTAAATCCGGTTTTAACCAATTTTTCAACCGCAGAATCACCTTGCATCACAAATACCTTCTGCCCTTTTAAAACCGGCACCAAAGATTGTGTAGGAATCATAAATGTAGGAGCGTTGGCGCCCAATTTTAACGTAATATTAGCAAACAAACCTGGCATCAAACGCGCTTGTTTATTGTTACAAACAGCTTTCATAGCAATGGTTCTAGTAGCGGCAGTTACAGATGCATCTCGGGCATAAATTTTTGCACCAAATTTTTTATCAGAACCGGTTACTACAAACGAAATGCTATCACCCACCTTTATAAGTGAGCTATGTTTTTCTGGAATGGCAAAGGCAAGTTTCAACAATTGATCATCTTGTAAAGAAGCAATTAAAGTGCTTGGTTGCACAAAAGCGCCCTCACTTAAATTACGCAAACCAATGGTTCCGCTGAAGGGTGCGCGCAACTCTGTTTTCCTAATTTGCTCACGCAGCAATTCAATATCTGCATCAATGGCTTGTTTTTCATTAAGCGATAAGTCGAAATCTGCTTGGGCAATGGCTTCTTTTTTGAGTAAAATTTGATTGCGTTCAACACTTAAATCTCTTAGTTTTTTATTGGCCAAGGCTTTTTTTAACTGAGCTTGCAAATCGGCATCATTTATTTTTAGCAGCAAATCTCCTTTATTAACCTTAGCACCCTCCTTAAAATAGAGGTTCCGAACCAGGCCAGATGTTTCGCAATATAAATCTACCATTTCATTG
This sequence comes from Chitinophaga pinensis, assembly GCA_945860865.1. Classification (GTDB taxonomy): domain Bacteria; phylum Bacteroidota; class Bacteroidia; order UKL13-3; family UKL13-3; genus B1. Next base: position 69,854 of record CAMARW010000002.1, read on the forward strand.
GCTTGAAGCGTGCCACTTACCTGGTAATTAGGCGTTACAAACTCTGCATTTAGTACCAAAACACTTACTTTGATTGGCATTTTATTAGCGCCACCCTTTCCCATACCGCCCGATTCTTTTTTCTCTCCACAAAAAAACTTTGGAATCAATAAAACCAAAATCACCCCCAACACAATGCCAATATTTCTGTACTTCATTTTAAAAATTTTCGATGTTCAATATTAATATAATAGATTAAAGGGAAAGAATGTTTTATTTAAATGGCATTAGACACCTTTTGGTTCACCAATAAACGTACAAACAAAAATGTTAAAACCATTATCAATGCTCCGCCAGCATAGGGCAATCCAAAGTGTAGGTCGTATAAAATTCCGCCTAAAACCGGACCAATTACCCGGGCTAAACTACCAAAAGATTGGTTCATACCTAATACCTGCCCTTGCTCATTTTTAGCAGCCGCTTGCGAAATTAAAGAAGTAATGGCAGGAGTAATACAACCATTGGCAAAGGCAACAAAAACGATGCTTATCAATTGAAGTAAAAAATAGGCGGGCGGCACAAACGGGATACTCAACAAACCAATACCCATAGAGATGGTGCCCATCATAAGCAGTTGTTTTTCGCCAAATTTCTTATTGAGCAAACCTACCAAACCACCCTGCACAATGGCCGATGATAAACCCATAAACATAAATACAAAACCTACCTGTTTTTCGTTTAAAAAATAGTGCTCAATCCATAAAATGGCTAGGGTAATTTGCATCATAGAAAAAGAAGTTACAAACAGAAAATTAACTGTAAACAACTCTCTAATCACAGGCTTTTTAAGCTCATAAAATAAATCGCTTACTGGCTTGAACCTGTAACGCTTATTAACTTGTTTTTCTTTAATAGACTCGGGTAAAAAGGCGTAAGCCATTACCCAATTTAAGGCGCATAAAGCTGCGGCAAAATAACCCACCAAAGCTACGCTTCCGGCGCCACTTAAACTTTTTAAGAATCCGCCAACAGGCGGACCAAAAATAAAGCCCAAGCCAAAGGCAGCACCAATTAGTCCCATGTTTTTAGCACGGTCTTTGGGTTCAGTAATATCAGAAATATAAGCTTGAGCAGCAGAAATATTGGCTGAACCAATGCCCGCAAAAATCCTAGAAACCACCAAAAACCACAAACTATTGGTAAAGGCAAAAAACACATAAGCCAGCATGGTAATAAAAATGCTAATAAGCATCACAGGTCGTCTCCCAATTTTATCGCTTAATGTTCCCCAAAATGGGGCAAAAACAAAATTCATTAAAGAGTATAATCCTGCTATAAGGCCAATTTGTAAAGACGTAGCTTTTAACTCCAAAGCAAAAACTGGCAGTATGGGAATAATTAATCCGAAACCGAGTAAATCAATAAAAATGGTAACAAAAAGAACAAAAATAGGTGAGCGGTTTTTCATACTACAAAGAAGCAAAATTCTTAGAACATTACCCGCAATTGGATGTTATAACTGCGCATGGCATCAATTTTTGTTGGGCGCATGGCATATTCTTCGTTGGTTAAATTATTAACTAAGAAAGACAATCTCGTTTGTTCTGTAAACTGATAAGATATGCGCACATTGTGCACCATATTGGCAGCCCCCGCCCTATCAAAAAAAGATTTAATAGTTGGCGTAAATACAAGAAAGAAAGGGTCTATTTTTTCATAGATACTATAATAATTAAAAGAATAGCCCAGCATTAATTTTTTCCAACCAGCCTCAATATCCCATTTTGCAGTAGCCCTGTTTCTATAAGGCAGCAGAGCCTTGTAATAGTTAGCGCTATCTAAACCGCCCATATTATCAAAGAAGGCTTTTGAGTAATTGCCCCAATCTCTCATGCGGGGGTCGTCTGTTAAACTTACGGGCATGGCATACGTGTATCCGCCCAATGTTCTAATAAGCACATCACCTATTCTACCTTCACCGGTTAGGGTAATTTCAAATCCAGCGGTGCGGGTTTGCCCAATATTGCTTGCCCTAAATCCAATGCGTTCAAAAATAGGAATATTGGGATAATCAACAGAAGACAACCACTGGTCGAACCTAAACTCAATCATCCTATTAAACTCCTGATTAAAAACAGCAAAATCCAATGCCCCGTTAAAGTTCCCAATTTTAAATCCTTTTTGAATCCCAATCTCAGCCGTCCAACCCTCTTCTGAAACCAAATTTGGGTTAGGGAAAATGCGCAAATCGGCTGCTCTATCCTCTACAAATTTTTCGCCAATGGTAGGAAAACGGTAACCCTCAGAGTAATTGGCACGCATAAAAGTTTTAGACGTAATTTGGTAGTTAGCACCAATGCGTTTTAATAAACCTGTTTTATCTTGAAAGTCTCCCAAACCATTTACCTCATACCTGCCACCCAAAACAAAACTCCAGCGCTTATAACGGTAATCCAATTGTGAAAACCCAGCTGCACTAAATCCAGCAAACTCACCTTTATATACATTGCCAACCGCCCACAAAGAAGTTAAATAAGAACCAGCCACCAAATCTAAACCCTTCCAGAGCGTGGCTTTTAAATTATAATCAAAGGCAAATAAGTTGGCAATGGCATCATTATCTTTGGGAAACAACTCTCTATCCACAAAACGCTTAATCTGATACATTCTACCTTTAAATGTTTGAACGGTTTTACCTAAAGTTAATTCTGCATGTGGATCAAAAGATACAATGCGGTAAAAATCATCCACAACATAATTGTCGAATGGCTTTAAAGCACCCGAGTCGGCATCTTGCCAAATAAAGAAACGACCTGCTTTTTCAACCATGGTATTTACATTTAAGCCAAAATTAAAATTCTTATTGACCCTATACCTTGTTTTTAAGTAGTTTCTTCCCCTAAACGCATCTGCTTGTTGCAGGTGACTATGAATTCCGTTTAAGTTTCCGGCTAGAACGAGATCGAATTTACCCCAACTTTGTTTATGACTGTAAAACATACCTGCGGTGGAAGGCTGAGTGGAGGGTGTCCACCAGATTGTTTCACGTCGGCGGGGATTATCCAAAACACCCTGATAAAATTGAAATTTAGTTTGCGGTTTCTGTGTTCCCCAACCTGTGCGCACGTTAACAGTTCCATTTAGGGCAGAAGACCCATATAAAACAGATGCGGAACCCTTTATTACTTCAATTTGCTCGGCCGCTTCTATGGGCAGGAATGTCCAACGAACATCTGCTAAATCGGCCCCCAATAATGGCATATCATCTAAAAGTACCGCTACCCTGCTGCCTGTATTGTATGAAAACCCAACACCCCCGCGGATGGTAACCTGGCCATCTACCACCATTACACCGGGCACTTTATTGAGCACATCAGTTAAATCTGCGGCATTAGAATTGGCAATTAAATAAGGTTGAATAACATTTACAGAACTTACCTCCCGGGCAACAGTTTTTGCACCCCTTGAACCCGAAATCACCATTTGCCCCAGTTGATTAACAAACGGTTCCAATAAGATTTGAAATTCCTTTTTACCATCCAGCATTTCTTCAAATTGCTGATTAAAGTTACGGTAACCAATTCTACTTACCTTTAATTGATGTTTTCCTGGTTCAACCCGAAAAGAAAAAAACCCGTTAGAATCTGTTAAAGATTGTATTTTTTTGTCTAGCGTAATAGAGGTTCCAGCCAAAGGCATTAGATTTTGCTCATCTAGCACAACGCCACGAATGAGCAAATTTTGACTTTTAGCCGAAAAGCCTATAAAAATTAAATATGTTACTAATAAAATAAATTGATTTACTCTCATGTTTTAAAATACGATGTAAAAATAATAATTTCTTGATTTTTTAAAACAATTTGTTTAAGTAGTTAAACATATACTAATTTAGCAGGATTATTATTATCGATTTAACATTTTAAAACAATATGGGCACATTAAAGGAAAAGTTTATTGAAAAAGCATTGCCGCTATCAGCAGAAATTAGACAATTTGTTAAAGAAAATGGTCAAGTACCTTTAGGCGAATTCACTGTAGAGGATGTATATGCTGGTCAGAAGGGAATTATTGGATTGCTGACAGAAACTTCTTTATTGGATGCTAACGAAGGAATTCGCTTTAGAGGATATTCCATTCCAGAGTTGAGAGAAAAACTTCCAAAAGTTCCAGGAGGAACAGAACCCCTGCCAGAGGGTTTATTTTACTTAATGTTATTGGGCGAAATGCCAACTTATGACGATGTACTAGAAATACAAGCTAACTGGGGAGCACGCACATCGGTTCCAGCACACGTATATGCTGCTATAGACGCGCTTCCAATTACCACACATCCAATGACTCAGTTTAGCATTGGTATTATGGCTATGCAAACAGATTCTAAATTTGCTGAAGCTTATAGAGAAGGTATTAATAAAAAAGATTATTGGGATCCAACCTACGAAGATGTTTGTAATTTACTAGCACGCATTCCTCATGTAGCTGCTTATATTTATAGAAGAACATACAAAAACGGAGAACATATTGCTCCAAAACCAGAATTAGACTGGGCTGGAAACTTTGCCCATATGTTGGGTTACGACCAAGTTGAGTTTTACAAATTAATGCGTTTGTACCTAACCATTCATGCCGACCATGAAGGCGGAAATGTTTCGGCACATACAACTCATTTGGTTGGCTCGGCCCTAAGCGACCCTTATTTAGCATTTTCTGCAGCTATGAACGGATTAGCCGGACCACTGCATGGATTGGCTAACCAAGAAGTAATTCGCTGGATTTTTGAAATGCGAAATGAAATTGGAAATTCTCCAAGTAAAGAGCAAATTGCAGATTATATTCACACTACGTTAAAAAATGGCAAAGTGGTTCCAGGATACGGTCATGCAGTTTTAAGAAAAACTGATCCACGTTTTATTGCGCAGCAAGAATTTGCCAAAACATATATGCCAGATGATGAATTAGTAAACATTGTTTGGAATATTTATGAAGTGGCACCTCCTATTTTAGAAGGATTAGGTAAGATTAAAAACCCTTGGCCAAATGTTGATGCCCATTCTGGCGCTTTGTTGCTACATTACGGTTTAAATGAATATGATTTCTTTACTGTTTTATTTGGTGTAAGTAGAGCACTTGGTGTAATGGCTTCACTGCTTTGGGATAGAGCATTAGGACTTCCAATAGAACGTCCTAAATCGGTTACTTATGAATGGTTAAAGAATACTGTAGAAGCAAAAAAAGCCAAAGGCTAAAATATTTTTTTTAAATACAAAAGGAGTTTGAATTTTCAAGCTCCTTTTGCATTTAAATGTACTTTTGAAGCAAATGAAAATCATTCAAAATTTAAACATCATGCTCGTTTACCTGTTGGCTATATCGTTTTCAGGTTGCGGCGTTTATACCCAGAGTGGCGCCTCCATTCATCCAGAGGCTAAAACTTTTAGTGTGGCTTACATTACCAACAAGGCCAGCATCGTGGCCCCAACCCTCAGTCAAACTTTAACAGAAAGAGTTAAAACTAAATTCATCAACGAAACTCCCCTAAAACTCACCAACGAGATTGGCGACTTACATTTTAGCGGGAAAATAACTTCTTATGTTACCGCACCTATTGCCATTCAAGGCAACCAAACAAACGCCTTAAATAGATTAACAGTAACGGTAGAAATAAGCTGCGAAAACAAACTAGAAGAAGACAAATCTTTTACCCAAACCTTTAGCAACTTTACAGATTTCGATGCCCAATCAAATTTTGCAGCCATTGAACAAGATTTAATAAATAAAATTTGTGATGGTATGGTGCAAGACATTTTCAATAAAGCATTTATTAATTGGTAAATTGCCAAAACAAAGCTATTGCTCAATTCGGATCAGCATTCATTGACAGTACTAAAAATTTTAATTATATTGCTCAACAAATAGGGGAAATTGAATAAGTACGATTTTACATCATTGGTTAAATCTCCAGAAAATATTGGAGAAAAAGACATAAACAATTTAACAGAATTGGTAAAACAATTCCCCTATTTTGCTGTGGCTCAAAACCTATTGGTTAAAGCGTTTCATAATACCAAACATTATGAATACGACAAACAACTTAAACAAGCTGCGCTGCAAGCAGGAAACAGGTCTGCACTATACAATCTAGTGCACAATCTTCCGCAAGAAACAGACAGCACACAATGGCTTGGCCAATCCTTAGAAAAGCTAGCATTGAAAGATGTTTTCGCTCCAGATTCAATTAATAAGCCAATTGAAATAACACCAGTAGCGCCTATTTTAGAAGTTATTAAAGAACAAAACCCAGATACACCCGCAATACCTATCCAAAGTAATCCAACAGAGATTTTAGAGTCAGAAATATTGATACAGCCTAATGGTAAATTTGAAAAGTTTATTCCCAAAGCTAATTCAACTAGTTTATTGCCTTCAGAGCAATCTATTATTCCAGATGTAGAGGATGAATTGGCCAACATACTGTCAAATTTCGATATTAACAGTTTAAATGAAACTCCAAACACGCCTTCAACACGAATAACAGCATCAACAATTTCTGCCGAACCAATCATTGATGCAGTTGATGCAATTGAGACCGTTTTACCCAAAACTGAAGAATCAGTAGCTGAGTTTATAGAGGAAGATTTAAGTTTTGTAGCTAATTTACAAGAAAAGTTAGCCATTCAAGCAGCTAATCAGGTATCTCAAGGCATAAAAGAAACAATTTTAATAAGTGAAGGTATATCAGGAAAACTTCCTGAAGAAATCGCCGTTGAGCCTCCAACACCAGTTTTAATTGAAAACACAATTAAGCCAAACACAGATTCAACCACCACTGAAAATAACATTGTTGAATTAATTAATAAGCAGCCTAAAATAGTTGCGCCTGCTGCCTTAAAACAAGAAACAATTGAGGCACCCAATGGTATTACAGAACTTGGAAGTCTTTCTAATTATGATGTAAACGAATACTTGGCTCCATTATACTTGCAGGTTAAGTATGATGATAAGTTGTTTCAAACCTCTTTTGAAGAAGTTTTTGAAAAACAACATTCAGCTAAACCTATTAGGCCTAAAAATATTGAACCATTTATATTATCGAAAGAAGAAGATCCAAAAATTGTAAAAGATGCTAGCGCAGTTGAATCCATCTTAGATAAGTTTATCAGAGAAAATCCCAGCATAGCTCGCCCCAAAAGCGAGTTTTATAGTCCGGTAAACATGGCCAAGCAAAGTGCCGAAGAAAGTGAAGAAATTGTAAGTGAAACCCTTGCTAAAATTTACACCAAACAAGGCCTTTACAAAAAGGCTATTATAATGTATGAAAAATTAGGGTTGCATTATCCCGATAAATTCACTTATTTCGCAGCCCTGATAGAACAAATAAAGTCAGCACATAATATAGAATAAGAATATGTTAACAGTAGTTTTAATTTTAATCGTAGTAGCTTGTTTGTTGCTTACGTTATTGGTTTTGATTCAAAACCCAAAAGGTGGTATAGCCGCCAACTTTGTTGCTCCAAGTCAGATTGTGGGCGTTAAACGAAGCACAGATTTAGTAGAAAAAGCAACATGGATTATGGCAATTGCTTTAGTTTCATTGTCACTTTTATCCAATTTCTTTCGTCCTACAACAGCAGGCTTAGATGTATCTACAGAATCTAGAATTAAGAACTCAATAGAAGAGCAAACAGTTCCAGCTGCGCCAATGGCTCCACAGCCTGCACAAACAGAACAAACAGCTCCTGCACAAGAAGCTGCTCCTGCTCCTGCGCAATAAAAAAAATCTGTTTAATAAAAAAAGGTTGTTTATAGCTATATAAACAACCTTTTTTTTATTTCAAGAAAAACTAAAATTGTTTCTTCAAAAATAGGTTCAAGCCAATTAAATTTGGTCTTTGTTGTATCCAATCTGGATTATCTACCATGCTATGCAAAGCCATTTTAAATTGAGGCATTAATCCAATAGCAGCACTGCTGTTGATGCGCATAGCCAAACTCGGCGAAAAACTGGCGAAAAACACATCTCTAAATTGAGGAAAAGCATTTTTATCGTTTACAATTAACAACCCAATGCAGCTAGGATCTATATGATAGGCATTAACCAAGTTTAACCTGCCATAACTGAAACCTGCACCTAAACCAAATTGAAATTTACCATCACCTTTAAATAGGTATGTAAGCTGAATGGGTATTTCGGTAAAACTGTATTTATTTTCTAGCAAATTACCACTGCCAGAAATAATTGAATCTGAAGCATGCATGTATAAATTGGCTGGCTGAGCCCTATCAGGATTGGTTTGATTGGCGCTGGTAACATGAAAATTCAAATTTTGTGTAAACGAAGTTATTCCAATACCCAAAGAGACCATCCAAGATTTGTTTAGGTGGTAATCTACCATTAATGCACCAGAGAAATCTAAGGCCGCATTTTCCATAGTATTACGTAATCTATAAGATTTTTCGAGGTTATATCTACTATTTGGTGGAAGAGAATTTGTTATTATCGAATAATGAACACCCGTTTTAATGGTTATAGAAAAAGCAGTAAAATCCCCTTCGGGCTCGCTATATAAACTACCCCCAACAGGTGTGATTGCCACAAAAGTATCTTTGGTTAAATTATTGGCTGAAAATATTTCTTTAGCTTCAAAATTTGAGACTTTTCCCTTTTGTGAAGAATCTGAGCTCAAAATAGTATCACTTTTCGTATGGAATTGCTCTTTAGCTTGCTGGCTAAAAATGGAAACTTGAGCCACTTCAGTTGATTGCGCCATATCATTTAAAGTGGAAGCTAACTGAGACTCATTCGATTTTATGCCCCTGGTTTTTTCGCTTCTATCAATAAAAATTTCTGTTTGAACCAAAGGGTAAACCGCTTGCCCCTTATTGGGAGCATTTATGGGTTCAAACAAACTATTAGCAGACTCCTTTACGACAAGCTTTTTAGGAGTATTAAGGTTTTTATTTATTTCATTTGATGGAGCTATTGCTAAGGGAGGTTTAGATTTAGCTGCGATTAACGTTTGGGGTGGTTTTATTTCAATTTCGTTTTTTGTGTGGAGCCAATACGCAATAGTAAAAGTTGAAACGCTGATGAATGCAATGAAACTAAACCAAAGAATACTGCGTTTTTTGCGAGATTTTGAGAGTTGTGGTTCAATCTTATCCCAAAAATTATCGCTAGGCTTAACAGAAAAATCATTTAATTTATATTGCAATTTGGGTTCAAAAGAATTAGACTGAATATTTTGCTCAATTTTATCCCACAGCGTATCCGAAGGCATCCATTCGGAAGCTTCCAGCTGCTTTTTTAATTGCTCTTCAAAATTATTTGGCTTCATCAATGGGTTCATTTAAAATATGATAATGTTTGGCCAACAAACCTTGCATACACTGTTTGGCGCGCGAATATTGCGACTTACTTGTGCCAATGGCTATATTTAATTTTTCTGCAATTTCTTTGTGCGTAAATCCGTCTATGGCGTAAAGGTTAAAAACAAGGCGATATCCTTCTGGCATGTGTTGAATAAGCGCTATAATTTCTTTGGCAGATATTTTCTCGAGAATATCATCGTGAAACGGCACATCAAAATTCTCTCTATCCAAATCTTCCTGGAACTTACGGCAACGGTGTTTGTAATGATTTATGGCATTAAAAACCATAATTCTGCGCACCCAACCTTCAAAACTACCCTCAAATTTAAATTTAGAAATGCCTTGAAACACCTTTAAAAAACCCTCTTGAACCATGTCCTCAGCTTCTGCTCTATCTTTAGCATAACGCATGCATACCCCTAACATTTTAGCTACAAAATGCTCATAGAGTGCTTTCTGGCAAGCTCTATCGCCTCCCAAACAACCCTTAATGATATCAGATTCTTTGTAAATCATGCTTTCTATCGCGTTTGTATAGTCAACTTAATCTCTTTTTTGGTTGCTTATTACGCAGCAATTTACTGGTTTTTTTTCTCTGCCTTTGCCATTTTTTCAATTGTATTTATTAAAAAGAAGAAAAACTGTCAGCATTTTTTCATTGGCATAGCTTTAGCTTAGTTGAATTGTTCTTTAAAAACAAATTTAATAAAGTATATGTCAGTAACATTAAAACCAATTGCAGGAACCCAGAACAGAGTGATTGTTCAGGCTGCACCAGCAGAAGAAAAAACTGCTTCAGGAATCATTATCCCAGACACAGCAAAAGAAAAGCCGCAAAGAGGTACCGTAATTTCTGTTAGTGAAGTAGATGAAAAAGGCAATAAACCAGCAGTAAAAGCTGGCGACGTTGTGCTCTACGGAAAATATGCAGGAACAGAAATCAGCGTTGATGGCAACGATTATTTAATTATGCGTGAGAGTGACATTTTTGCCACTATTTAATCTAAATCAAAAAATTATTAAAAAATATTATGAGTAAGAAAATTATTTATAGCGTAGATGCACGCGATGGATTAAAGCGTGGTGTAGATGCTTTGGCTAATGCAGTAAAGGTAACCTTAGGCCCTAAAGGTCGTAATGTAGTTATTGATAAAAAATTTGGCTCACCGGTGGTTACTAAAGATGGTGTTTCTGTTGCCAAAGAAATAGAATTAAAAGATCCTATTGAGAACATGGGCGCACAAATGGTAAAAGAAGTAGCTTCTAAAACTGCTGATATAGCAGGTGATGGAACTACTACTGCAACCGTATTGGCTCAAGCTATTGTTACTGCTGGCTTAAAAAACGTAGCTGCAGGTGCCAATCCAATGGATTTAAAACGTGGTATTGATAAAGCAGTTGAAGCTGTAGTTGAAAACCTTAAAGGTCAATCACAACAAGTAGGTGATGACAACAACAAAATTCAGCAAGTAGCAACTATCTCTGCCAACAACGACGAAGTAATTGGCAAATTGATTGCTGATGCGATGGCCAAAGTTGGTAAAGAAGGTGTAATTACTGTAGAAGAAGCAAAAGGTACCGAAACAGAAGTAAAAACTGTAGAAGGTATGCAATTCGACCGTGGTTATTTATCTCCTTATTTTGTAACCAATGCAGATAAAATGGAAGTAGATATGGATGCTCCTTTTATCTTAATCTACGACAAAAAAGTAAGCAACATGAAAGAGTTGTTGCCTATTTTAGAGCAAGTGGTACAAACTGGTAAGCCATTGTTAATTATTGCCGAAGATGTTGAAGGTGAAGCTTTGGCTACATTGGTAGTTAATAAGATTCGTGGTTCTTTAAAAATTGCTGCTGTAAAAGCACCAGGATTTGGTGATAGAAGAAAAGCAATGTTAGAAGACATTGCTATCTTAACTGGCGGTACCGTAATTAGCGAAGAACGTGGGTTTAAATTAGAAAATGCCGACTTAACTTATTTAGGTAAGGCAGAAAAAATCACTATTGATAAAGACAATACAACCATTATCAACGGTGCTGGTGCTAAAGAAGATATTACCGGTAGGGTAAATCAAATTAAGGCACAAATTGAAAATACCACTTCTGATTACGACAAAGAAAAATTACAAGAGCGTTTAGCTAAGTTAGCTGGTGGTGTGGCTGTATTATACATTGGCGCTGCTTCTGAAGTTGAAATGAAAGAGAAGAAAGACCGTGTAGACGATGCATTACATGCAACCCGTGCTGCGGTTGAAGAAGGTATTGTAGCTGGTGGTGGTGTGGCTTACATCAGAACCATTGATGCTTTAGAAAAATTAAAAGGTGCCAATGAAGACGAAACTACCGGTATTGCCATTATTAAACGTGCCATCGAAGAACCATTACGTCAGATTGTTGCCAATGCTGGTGGAGAAGGTAGTGTAGTTGTAAATAAAGTACGCGAAGGTAAAGCAGATTTTGGTTACAATGCCCGCACCGAAATATACGAAAACCTAATTGCTGCTGGTGTAATAGACCCAACTAAAGTAAGTAGGGTTGCCCTTCAAAATGCCGCTTCAGTTGCTGCAATGATTTTAACAACTGAGTGTATTTTAGCAGAAGAAAAAGAAAACAACCCAGCTCCAATGCCAGGCGGAATGCCAGGTGGAATGGGTGGTATGGATTACTAGGAGGCTTTTAGCCTTTGGCCTTTATAAAAAAATCCTGTGGCTTTGCCACGGGATTTTTTTGTTTTGAATATCGTATATTCGTGTATGCGTAAAATTTTTTCAATCCTCTTTTTCATCGTTATTGGTTCAGCCATAATTATAAAATTAAGCGGCAACCAGCATATTTATAATACGATAGCCCTAACCATTTTTCGCGGACAAATGGGACCACAGATTGACGAGTTAAACGATTTTCCAAGCCGACAAATTATGATTGGAAATCCGCAGCCTTGGCCTGTTTCTGCAAGTTTTGGTTCGGCCAAAATAAATAGTGAACTGCTAAATAAGGCTATCAATTATAAAACTACTGCATTAGTGGTAATTAAAAACGACAGCTTGTTATATGAACAATATTTTGATGGCTATGATAAAGATAGGGTTAGCAACTCGTTTTCTATGGCTAAAAGCTTTACCGCATTGCTTATTGGCAAAGCCATTCAGGAGGGCTTAATTAAAGATATTGATGCGCCCATTGGCCAATTTTTGCCCGATTTTAAAGTGGCACCTTACGATAAAATAAGCATCAAACATTTGCTAAGCATGAGCTCTGGATTAGACTTTAAAGAAAGTTATGGCAGCTTATTTGGCTGGCCAGCAAAAGCCTATTATGGTTCAGATGTAAATGCAACAGTGTACCACGCACCAAAACTAAATGAACCGGGCAAAGTTTTTGAGTATAAAGGCGGCGATACGCAACTATTAGGGATGATTTTAGCAGAAGTGATTAAACCCAAAAAAGTGAGCGAATATGCCAGTGAATTATGGAAAAAAATGGGTGCTGAAAGCAATGCTTATTGGAGCTTAGACCAAGAAAATGGCATGGAAAAAGTGAGCTGCTGCTATTATGCCACTGCTAGAGATTTTGCACGTTTTGGGAAGTTATTAATGCAAAAAGGCAAATGGCAAAACGAGCAACTTATTGATAGTAATTTTTTAGAAGCCAGCATAAAACCGGGAAATAACCTCACCAAAGCAGGCAAGCAAAATTCAGAATATGGATTCCAATGGTGGCTATTAAATTATAAGGGAAAATCTGTTTGGTACGCAAGGGGCATTAAAGGTCAATACGTGTTTTGCATACCAAGTGAACAAATAATTATGGTGCGGTTAGGGCATTTAAGAGCAGAGAAAAAAGGAGAAGATATTCCGCAAGACGTATTTGATTACATAGATATTGCGCTCAGCACTCAATAAAGTTTTAGTCAGAGTCTAGTCTCTTACATCAACTAAATATTCTACATTTTCTGGCGAATTACCCGTAATTTTTACGAGGCCTTTTTTGCCTTTGCGATTTAATATAACCAAGCCTTCTTTATTGGTGCCAATATAATCGTAAATAGGATCAAGCAAAATTTCTCCTTGCTCGTTAATTAAGCCTAAAAGTCCAACATTTTCTACTCTTGCCAAACCTTTTTCGAAAGGATAAACTTGGTCGAATTCGGGTTTTATAACCTCTTCACCCTGCATATCTATGAAGCCCATTTTACCGTTTTTAATTACTTTTGCACGACCATTTTTAAAAGGATAAATTACATCATATCCTTTTAACATTTTACCTCCTACTCTTTTCTGAGCGAAGGCATCCATATCTGCAAAACAAAAAACTGCAAGTACTATTAAGATTATTCTCATCACGTGGCGAATTTAATTTATTTCGCTAAAAAACAAAGTTTGTGCCAGATAATTTTCTCATATTAAAATAGGCTTAAACCTTATTTTTCAGAGGCTCAAGCAGATGTTCCAATCCGTTCAACCTAATTTCATAAAGTGTTTCTAATTGCTGACCCAATTTACCCTTGGGAAAACCATTGCGTTGAATCCATTCTAAATAATGAACAGGAATATGCATTAATAAAGTGCCTTTATATTTTCCGTAAGGCATTTTGGTATGAACAATGCCTAGTAAAATATCTTGCGCACTATATTCCATTTAATTTACATTTAAAAATTACAATACCATTTCTGGTATTTCGCCTGCAACCACTAATCTACCAATGGTTTTTTCTTTGATATAATCTACCGAAACGCCCGGCGCTCTTTCTAACAAAACAAAGCCTTCGTAGCTAATATCAAATACGCCTAACTCGGTTACTACTTTTTTTACGCAGCCCAAACCTGTAATGGGCAAAGTACATTTGCTCAATAATTTAGATTCGCCAGCCTTATTTACATGCTGCATAGCCACAATAATATTTTTGGCCGAAGCAACCAAATCCATAGCGCCACCCATTCCTTTTACCATTTTACCCGGTATTTTCCAATTGGCAATATCGCCATTATCTGCTACTTCCATGGCACCTAAAACGGTAAGGTCTACCCTACCACTGCGTATCATTCCAAAGCTCATGGCCGAATCAAAAAAACTAGAACCCACCGTGGTAGTAACCGTTTGCTTGCCCGCATTAATTAAATCGGCATCCACCTCTTCGAGGTATGGAAACGGACCAATACCTAATAATCCGTTTTCAGATTGTAAAATTACCTCAATACCAGCCGGCACATAATTGGCCACCAAAGTAGGAATTCCAATACCTAAATTTACATAATATCCGTCTCTCAACTCCTGCGCAATGCGCTTTGCAATACCAAATTTATCTAACATAATTTTTCGGTTTGAACCAAGGCAAATGTAAAATAATTATGGTAAGTAAAATAATTCAAATTATTATAACTGTAGTAAGCTTCCTAATCAATAGTTGTAAATTGGCTTCAAAAATACTTTGTAGTGGTTGGTATACTGCTTACATTTGCCGTATTAAATCAATATTTAAAATTAATAAAAATGACTAAAGTTTCTGTAATTGGAGCAGGTGCCGTAGGTGCAACCACAGCCGATGTAATTGCTTTTCGCGAATTAGCCGATGAGGTAGTTTTATTAGATGTAAAAGAAGGATTTGCTGAAGGTAAAGCCCTTGATATTTACCAAACCACTTCTTTATTGGGCATGAAAACCCGTATCTCGGGTACTACCAATGATTATAGCAAAACCGCTGGTTCAGATGTAGTAGTTATTACCTCAGGCATTCCGCGTAAACCGGGCATGACCCGTGAGGAATTAATTGGAACCAATGCAAACATCGTAAAATCGGTTGCAGAAAATGTTTTAAAACATTCGCCTAATGCCATTATTGTGGTTGTTTCTAACCCAATGGACACCATGACATACTTAGCTTTAAAAGCAACTGGCTTGCCAAAAAATCGCATCATTGGTATGGGTGGTTTATTAGATAGCGCTCGTTTTAAAGGTTATTTAGGCTTAGCCTTGAACCAACCAACTGCCGATATTCAAGGAACGGTAATTGGCGGACATGGTGATACCACTATGATTCCATTAACCCGTTTAGCTACTTTAAATGGTGTACCTGTTTCTAGCAAACTAAGCGCAGAGCAATTAAAAGAAATTTCTGATGCTACTATGGTGGGTGGAGCTACTTTAACCAAATTATTGGGCACTTCTGCTTGGTACGCGCCAGGTGCTGCTTCTGCTTTATTGGTAGAAAGCATCGTTCGCGACCAAAAGCGTGTAATGCCTTGCTGCGTTTCTTTAGAAGGCGAATATGGTCAGAGCGATATCTGCTTAGGTGTGCCTGTTACCATTGGCAAAAACGGTTGGGAAACCATCGTAGATTATAACTTAACTGCCGATGAGCAAGCTGCTTTTAACAAAAGCGCAGACGCTGTAAGAGCGATGAATACCGTGCTAAAAGAGATTAACGTTCTTTAAGAAGTCGATAGTCCATGGTCCATAGACCATAGTTGACAATTATTGTAATTAGTCTTATAGTACTACAAATGTAATTTTACAAAAAAAGCTCCGAATTCTTCGGGGCTTTTTTTGTGGGATTTGGAGTTGGAGTTTTGAGTAATTTTTAATTCGTAATTTCTTCCAAACCATTTGCCTATTTTCGCTGACTTCTCCATATTCGCGAGTTAATTGTGAGTAAATCATTTTGGTTCAACCAGAAAAGAACCATTATTTGCATACATACTAAATGAATTTAAATTGAAATGTCGGTTATAGTAAATGGTTTAACAAAAATATACGGTTCTCAAAAGGCGCTAGATGGCGTGAGCTTTGAGGTAAAACCGGGCGAGATACTAGGTTTTTTAGGTCCGAACGGCGCCGGAAAATCTACTACCATGAAAATACTTACAGGGTATTTGCCCCAAAGTGCTGGCAGTGCCAGTGTTTGCGGCTTTGATGTAAACACCCAGCAAATGGAAGCCCGAAAGAAAATTGGCTATTTGCCAGAGCTCAACCCTTTGTATACCGATATGTATATCAAGGAATACTTACTGTTTTCGGCCAGTTTAATGGGCTTAAAAGGTAAAGTAGCCAACGAAAAAGTAGAAACCATGATTGCCAAAACTGGTTTAACCCTAGAGCGTAAAAAGCAAATTAACCAACTTTCTAAAGGGTACAAACAACGCGTGGGATTAGCCGCAGCGATGTTGCACAACCCAGAAGTTCTTATTTTAGATGAACCCACTAGCGGCTTAGATCCCAATCAAGTGATTGAAATTCGCAACTTGATTAAAGAGATTGGGAAAGACAAAACGGTAATTTTCTCTACGCACATTATGCAAGAAGTAGAAGCTATGTGTAGCAGGGTAATTATCATAAACAAAGGTAAATTAGTAGCCAATGATGCCATAGAAACCCTACAGAAACAAATGCAAAAGGCATTTACTTTAACTGTAGAATTTAAACAAGACATCGACGAAACTAAATTAAACACAATTAAAGGTTTGGTTCAGACCGAGAGAAATGGTAAACAATTTAGTTTAAAAGCTACCCGCGACATTCGCGAAGAATTGGCCCAATTGGCTCAGGCTAATGGTTGGTTAATTTTATCTATGCAATTAGCAGAAAACTCACTCGAAGATGTATTTCAATCCTTAACTAAATAAAGATGTTTAGCATTTATATAAAAGAAATTAGAAGTTTTTTAAGCTCCCTCATTGCCTATGTGGTGATGTTGGTTTTTTTATTGGCCATTGGCCTTTTTACTTGGGTATTGCCAGATTACAATGTATTTGATTATGGGTATGCCAACCTAGATACGCTGTTTAATATGGCACCTTGGTTGTTTATCTTTTTAATTTCGGCCATTACCATGCGCAGCTTAAGTGAAGAGAAAAAAAACGGCACCATAGAAATTATTAGCACCAAACCCATTAGCGATTTGGCTATTATTTTGGGTAAATATTTTGCGGGTTTAACCATTGTTTTATTTACTCTTTTACCTACCCTTATTTATTATATTACTATTTACCAATTGGGGGCGCCCAAAGGTAATTTAGATAGCGGTGCCATAATGGGCTCATACATTGGCTTATTCTTTTTAAGCTCGTGTTTTGTGGCTGTAGGTATGTTTGCATCGGCCATTAGCGATAACCAAATAGTATCCTTTATTGTAGCCATGTTTTTGTGCTTTTTATTTTACAATTTATTTGAACTCATTGCCGATTTTAAACTTTTGGGAACTTGGGATTCTGTAGTAGCCAATTTAGGGATTAACGCCCATTACCAGAGCATTAGCAGAGGCGTAATTGACTCAAGGGATTTGTTTTATTTTATTGGTTTCGACATTATTTTTATTGCCGCAACTAAAACGGTTTTTGGAGGTAGAAAATGGTAACAGAATCAAAAAAATACCAATCGGGCAAAAAGCAAGATTTGTTTCAATTATCGCTCATTGTAGCCATTGTAATTATTGCCAATTTAGCGCTGAACCCATTTTTCTTTAGGATAGATTTAACCAAAGAAAAACGCTTTTCGTTGAGTGAGGCAAGTAAGAAGTTAGCAGAAAAAGTAGATCAGCCTTTTTATGTAAAAGTATACTTAGCCGGAGAATTTCCTGCGGGATTTAAGAGATTAAGTCAGAGCACCAAAGAAATGCTCGATGAGTTTAGTGCTTACAGTAAAGGCAATATTCAGTACGAATTTATAGACCCCTTTGCCAATGCAGATGCCAAGAAAATGGAAGACATTATTTTGGAACTGGGCAATAAAGGCCTGCAACCAACCAATGTGCAAATTAAAAAGGAAGACGAGTTTGCCCAAAAAATTATTATTCCAGGAGCTATTGCCTATTATAAAACCAAAGAATATCCTATTAATTTATTGAAGAATCAATTTGGCCAAAATCCGGAAGAGGTTATTAATAGCTCTATCGAATTATTGGAATACGAAATTGCAAATACTCTGCGTAAAGCTACCCAAGAAAAGAGCAAGAAGATTGCAATCATAGAAGACCATGGCGAGTTAGGCAGATGGGATTTAGCCGAGGCGCAAGCCATGTTGAGTCAGTTTTATGAAGTAGAAAGATTGCCCTTATCTATCCAGGTGCCACAACGCTTATTTGATTTTGCTGGTATCATCATTGCCAAACCCACCCAAGAGATAAGCGAGTTTGATAAATTTAAAATAGACCAATACATTATGCATGGTGGCAAGGTATTGTGGCTAGTAGAATCGCAAATGGCCAGTATGGACAGCCTGCAAAGAGAAAACCTTTTTGTAAGCACCACTTACCCAACCCGCATAGACGATATGTTGTTTAAATACGGCGTGCGCATAAACAGCAATATCATTCAAGACTTGCAATGCAATGGCATCCCTATTTTAAGTGGCATGAAAGACGGCGTGCCCCAGCAAAAATTATTACCTTGGCCTTTTTACCCTGTGGCGCCCGGTGTAGGCAATCACCCTATTGTAAAAGGGGTTGAACCCATTTGGTTTCAGTTTGCCGCTTCTATAGATACATTGGCTAATCCAGCTATTAAGAAAACAGTTTTGGTTCAATCATCTCCTTACAGCAGGGTTTTGAGCGCACCCGTAAGAGTTGATTTAAACACTGCACGCATAGATTTACAACCCGAAATGTTTAGAAGAAATAGTAATGGTAACTTTATTATGGGCGTATTGTTAGAAGGCAATTTTACTTCTAATTTTCAATATAGATATGATGCGAGCAAAACCCCCGAATTGCCTTTTAAAGACCATGTAGAAAACAATAAAATGATTGTTATCTCTGATGGAGATGTAATACGCAACCAGTTTAAAAAATCAACTGGAGAAGTATTTCCATTGGGGTACGATAGGTATACCAGAGAAACATTTGGCAATAAAAAGTTTATCCAAAACTGTATCGATTACCTGTGCGATGATAGTGGCATTATTGAAGTAAGATCTAAAGAAATAAAGCTGCGCTTGTTAGACAAAGGCAAGGTGAAAAAAGATAGTAATTTTTGGATAGCCATAAACTTAGGTTTACCCATATTACTCATAATTATTTTTGGCCTTGTGAACCAATATATCAGAAAAAGAAAATATACTTAGGCAAATGAAAAAGCAAACGTACATACTTTTAGCCATTCTTGTTGTGATAGGTTCGGCCTATTATTTGGTTTCTAAAAAACCTTGGAGAACGGCAGAAAAAGCAGCCAATGCCTTTGCAGTAGAAGATACTGCCAGCATTAGCAAGATTTTTATGGCTAATAAAAGAGGCGAAAAAGTTTTATTAGAAAGGTTACCCAACAATACTTGGCTTGTAAATGGAAAAGTACCCGCAGATTTCCCAAAAATTCAGTTGTTACTGAGTACCCTCAAGCAAATGCAAATACAGATGCCTATACCGGCAACCATGCACAATACGGCCATAGGCATTTTGGCCTCTAGGGGAATAAAAACAGAAATTTATGCGGGAGATAAAATCATAAAAACCATTTATGTAGGCAGCGAAACGCCCGATAAAACAGGCACATTTATGATGTTGGAGGGAGATAACGACGCCTATTCAATTCATATTCCGGGTTTTGTAGGTTACCTCACCCCTCGCTTTTTTATAACCGAAATTAAATGGCGCAACAAACTTGTTTTTAATTATGAGGCAGCAGATATTGCCCTTTTAGAAATAGCCTATTCTAAGAACAAGCAAGAATCGTTTACCTATGAAAAAAGCCTTTTTGAACAAGAAAAAAGTTTGAAGAGTGAGGCGGGTGCTAAGATAGCAGCCGATACCCAACAAGTGAAAATTCTATTGCATTCCTTTCAAAACAAATACGTAGAAGGGTATTACGACGATAGTACTTTTACCCAATCAGAACGCGATTCGTTGTTTAGGCTTACGCCTTATTGCAGCATAAAATTGCAATCGGTTCAGGGCAAATTACACCAGCTTACTTTTTATGAAAAACCTGTGGGCGATAGAACCAAAGACAGATACGATGCACTAGGTAATGAGCGCAGCATTGATCCAGAAAAATTTTATGTACGCATAGATGATATCAATCAAATTGCGTCTATTCAAGAATATGCTTTTAGAAAAATATTTGCCCAATTAAGTGGCTTGCGCAAACGTTAGGCTTTAAACTTACTTTAAAAATCAAGCAATTAGACTTACCTTCGCCCCACAATGGAAATTTGGATAATCATTATAAGCAGCATACTTTTCTCGGCCTTTTTTGCGGGAATGGAAATTGCGTTTATCTCTGCCAATAAACTTTTGATTGAGCTAAAACACAAACAAGGCAGTACCTACGCCAACCTGCTTTCGCCTTTTGTGGCCAACCCATCTAAGTTTATAAGCACCACCCTCATTGGCAACAATATTGGCTTAGTTGTGTATGGTATTTATATGGCTAAATTATTAAATCCATTCCTCTTGTTTTGGATTCCAGCTCTAGAAAATAGCGTTTTTTTATTGCTCAGCATGCAAACCATTATTTCTACTCTTTTGGTTTTGGTTACTGCCGAGTTTTTACCTAAAGTTTTATTTCGAATCAACCCAGATAACTTGCTTAAGGTATTGGTTTTCCCGTTCATGATTTTCTACTATTTATTTTGGCCAGTAGTGGTTTTTATAACTTGGTTATCCAAACTTATTTTAAGCAAAATGAGCGGCGACAAATTTAAAGAAAGCACGCCCGCCTTTAGCAAGGTTGATTTAGACCAATACATAGACCAGATAAACGACCAAGATTTACCCGATGATGGGGAAGTTGATACCGAAATTTTTAAAAATGCCCTCGATTTTAGCAATATTAAAGTGCGCGAATGTTTGGTACCCCGCACCGAATTAGTGGCCATGGATATTACTTCTACCATTGAACAACTCTACCAAAAATTTATAGATACGGGCTTAAGTAAAATTCTTATATACAAAGAAGACCCCGACCAAATTATTGGGTACGTGCACCAAAAGGAGATGTTTAAAAAGCCGCAAACTACCCAAAGCATTATTATTCCCATAGAAATTGCCACCGAAACCATGAGCATCATGGATTTATTAAATAAGTTTATTCGCAACCGCAAAAGCCTAGCATTGGTGGTAGATGAGTTGGGCAGTACCGCAGGTATTATTACTATTGAAGATATTTTAGAAGAGGTATTTGGCGAAATAGAAGATGAGCACGATGTGGAAGATTTATTAGAAGAGAAAATTAGCGAAAGCGAGTTTAGATTTTCGGCGCGACAAGAAATTGATTATCTCAATAACGAATATGATTTAAACATTCCGGAGGGCGATTACCATACCTTAGGTGGCTATATTTTAACACGCCACGAGAATATTCCGAGTGCGGGAGAAAAGATTTTGCTCGATAATTTTGAGTTGAGTATTGAGCAAATAAAAAATGCCCGTATAGAAATAATCACCCTGCGTGTTTTAACCAAAGAGAATAATTAAAAAACGTTTAAAATCTCACTTTTTTTGCCATTAAACGCAAAAGTATCACCTTGTTTTTTACTTATTAATACCTGGGCAATGGGCGATTGTGGCGACAATACCATAACCTTGTTTTGATTCAGCAAAACAGGCCCTAATGCCACAGCTATCCAATACCAAAGTGTTTCGGTTTGAACCAAAGCGCCCAATTCAATCTGATTTTGTTGCAGCTGCGTATCAATTTTTAACAAGTTTCTGTAATCTATTTGTAAAGCGGCCAAACGCTTGGCGTGCATATCTCTATCTAATTGTCCCATGGCCCTGCCCGTTTCATATTTATCGCCCATGCTGCTCTTCTCGTTACTATTGGCAGATTCTTGCGCTGCTTTCATGGCAGCCTCTGCCTCTTGCATTTTATGTTGCAGCAGCATTTTGCATTCATTGGCCAATTCTGTTTTGTTCATTGGACAAAGGTAGGGAATTGTATTTTCCAATGAATTATTTTACTAATTGGATTCTAAAACCTAAATTCCTTTTTCGCCAAACAATCTGTATCATTGCAAGTAATAAAAAGCAACATGAAAGACGTTTTTGTAATTGATGCCTTGCGCACGCCAATAGGTAAATATGCCGGTTCTTTGAGTTCTATTAGGCCAGATGATTTGGCTGGTATGGCCATCAAATCGCTTATAGAACGTAATCCTTTGGTAGATGTAAATGAGATTGAAGATGTAATTTTAGGTGCGGCCAACCAAGCCGGAGAAGACAATAGAAATGTGGCCCGTATGGCCTTGTTATTAGCAGGTCTGCCAGTAAGTATTGGCGGTAATACCGTAAATAGATTATGCGCAAGCGGATTGCAAAGCATTATGGATGCAGCCAGAGCCATTCAATCTGGAGATGGCGATATATACATAGCCGGTGGTGTTGAAAGCATGAGCAGAGCGCCCTTTGTAATGGCTAAAGCAGAAACAGCATTTTCTAGGGTTCCAGAAATTTACGATACTACTATTGGCTGGCGTTTTACCAATAAGGCTTTAAGCGCCTTGTATCACCCATATAGCATGGGCGAAACAGCCGAAAACGTGGCAGCCAAATGGAATATTTCTCGTGAGGCCCAAGATGCTTTTGCTGCAGAATCTCAGCAAAGATACCAGGCTGCACACGAGGCCAATCGTTTTGCAGAGGAACTTATTTCGGTGGCCATACCTCAGAAAAAAGGAGAAGCAAAGATTTTCAGCAAAGACGAACACCCGCGTTTAAGCACCATTCAAGAATTGGCTCAGCTAAAGCCTGCCTTTAAAAAAGATGGCTCTGTAACAGCAGGAAATGCCAGCGGAATAAATGATGGTTCGGCCATGCTTTTATTAGCCAGTGAAGAAGCTGTAAAACGCTTTAACCTGCAACCCATTGCCCGCATAGTTTCTAAATCTATTGCCGGCGTAGACCCTGCCGTTATGGGTATTGGTCCGGTACCAGCCACCCAAAAAGCATTAAAACGCGCTGGCTTAAGCGTAGCAGATATTGACTTATGGGAACTTAATGAAGCCTTTGCCTCACAAGGTTTAGCCTGTATGCAAGAATTGGGGCTGAACCCAAACATCGTAAACGTAAATGGAGGCGCTATTGCTTTGGGTCACCCATTGGGCGCTAGCGGCTCTAGAATAAGTGCCACACTTATACATGAAATGCGCAAACGTAAAGTAAAATATGGCGTAGCAACCATGTGTATTGGTGTTGGACAAGGAGCGGCTATTGTGTATGAGGCGCTGTAAACCAAAATATTAATGCCAAATTAAAATACAAGCGCAAGCAATAAGTAAATTAAAAAGAACGTTTTAAACCCATAAACAAAATACACATGAAAAAATTTACTGCTATTTTAATGCTATTGTGGGTGGTTCAATTGCAAGCCCAAACGGTAAAAGGCATACAAAAAGGAAAACTTGTAGGAGTAATTTTTTACGATGCAAACGATAAAGAAGTTAATCGCATTGAACCTGCCTACGAAGAAATTCAGGTATATGTAAAAACGCAGATTGGCGGCATTAATTTGGGCGTTGGATTTGTGGAAAGCAGGTATTGGCACGATTCAGAATATATTGAAGTTCCCATAGACCCCAATGACCCAACCTTAACTCGAGTTGACACCTTTATTCACTTTCAAAGAGCCTATCATGTAAACAAACCAATTATTGCCAAAAAGGATGGCAAATACGGCATCCTAAATGAGAAAGGTAATGAGCTATTGGGACTTGAACACACCTCGTATTTTGCAAGTATGGATTTAATTGGCTACCAAAATGACGCTCAAAAACCTTTGCTATTGATGCAAAATGGCAACAAACTAACGCTGTATGATGCCAGTTTAAAAGTTATCCTTACGGATGCGCAGTTGCCAAATAATTTTAGCAAATTAAGCAGAAAAGAAGAAGCATTGGCCCTCCTACTTTTTGGCGAAAATTTACTTGTCAATGAAGGTGGTTTATTAGTAGATTCTATCATAAAAGTACCTGCCAAAAAAGAAACGATTAAAGGCAAAGTTGTTATAAAAGAGAAGGCCTATTCTTATCCCGTTTACTATTATAAAGGTGGCAAATTTAATGTATTAAACCTGCAAACGGGCGCATTGCTTTGGCCCGAATCTAAAGCAGATATTTTAATAACAGCTTTTGATGAAAATGGAAAACCCCATTTCGAAAACCTAAATCCAAGAAATATTAACTCTATTATTCTCTTCCAAAACAGCAGTCATAAAATTAATCCTGCCTCTTTTGAGTTTAAATAGACATAATTCTTGGGGTTAATCGATTTTATTATTGGCATATTTTAAGTAATATTGAAGCATAATTTTATACTCACATAATTATTTAAAAATGAACAAAATTAAAGTAGCCAATCCGGTTGTAGAGCTAGATGGCGATGAGATGACCCGCATTATCTGGAAATTTATTAAAGATAAATTGATACTACCTTACCTAGAACTAGATATTAAATACTATGATTTAGGTATGGAGTACCGCGACGAAACCAATGACCAAGTTACGGTTGATGCAGCAGAAGCCATTAAAAAATATGGTGTAGGTATAAAGTGTGCTACCATTACGCCCGACGAAGCGCGCGTAAAAGAATTTAGCCTAAAACAAATGTGGAAGAGTCCGAACGGAACCATCAGAAACATTTTAGATGGTACTGTTTTTCGTGAGCCTATCGTTTGTTCAAACGTGCCGCGTTTAGTGCCAAACTGGACAGCCCCTATCATGATTGGCCGCCATGCTTTTGGCGACCAATACCGCGCAACAGATTTTGTTACCAAAGGAAAAGGAAAACTTACCGTAAAGTTTGAAGGTGAAGATGGGTCGGTTCAGGAATTTGAAGTATACAACTTTAAAGGAGATGGTGTTGCCTTAACCATGTACAATACAGATGAAAGTATCAAGGGTTTTGCTCATTCGTGTTTTAACATGGCATTAAGCAAAGGTTGGCCTTTGTACCTTTCTACCAAAAATACCATTTTAAAGAAATATGATGGTAGGTTCAAAGATATTTTCCAAGAAATTTATACAGCCGATTACGAAGCTAAATTTAAAGCAGCAGGCATTGTTTACGAACATCGTTTAATTGATGATATGGTTGCATCTGCTTTAAAATGGAATGGTAATTTTGTATGGGCATGTAAAAACTATGATGGCGATGTGCAATCTGATACAGTGGCACAAGGTTTTGGCTCATTGGGTTTAATGACATCAGTTCTAATTACCCCAGATGGACAAACCATGGAATCTGAAGCAGCGCATGGAACCGTTACCCGTCATTACCGCGATCACCAAAATGGCAAACCTACTTCTACCAACCCTATTGCCAGTATCTTTGCCTGGACAAGAGGTTTGGCTTTTAGAGGCAAGTTAGACAATAACCAAGCGCTTATAGATTTCTGTACTGCGTTGGAAGAAGTTTGCGTGGCTACCGTAGAAACCGGCAAAATGACCAAAGATTTGGCAGTTTGTATCCACGGAAATAAAGTAAACCACGGAGAACATTATTTATATACTGAAGAGTTTTTAGATGCTTTAGACCAAGGTTTAAAAGCAAGGTTAAATAACTAAATTATCTTAATTATACCTGTTTAAAAGGGGAGCAAACAGCAACGTTTACTCCCCTTTTTTTGTTATGCGCAAATACAATGCAACACAAAATGCAACAAACCACAACAAAAAATCGATCCTAATTTGGCTTAAAGATGACTATTCGTGTTAAATGATTAAATTGATTACTTCATGGCAAAGCATTCTATACATTTCCCAGATTAATAAAATAAAAAAAAACCGAACACTTGCGTGTTCGGCTTTTTAGTTTTAACTTAAGTTAAAAAATTATTTTGAAGCTGGAACCTCAGCTGGAGCTGCGGTGGTTGCAGTTTTTTTGTGACTGCAACAAGCTTTCTTTTCGCCAGAAGCAGCTGCATCAGAACCACAAGATTTTGCTTTTTCTGAACTGCACTCTTTGCCCATTTTCTTCTTCTTTCTATCTGCTTTACTTGGCTTATCGTTGCTCATTTCGTGCGCAACAACAGCGTTAGAAGTTGGAACAGATGAAGAAGCTGTTTGTGCGCTTGCACCGAAGTAACCAAAAGCAACAATAGCACCTAATACGATTAATTTTTTCATGACTTTTAAATTTTATTGATACGAAGTTAACGATTTAATTCTTAAAATAGTATTAATTAATTTCAGCTAAAACGGTTCTACCACCTTTAACAACCTCATTGAGTGAAACATTAATTTTGGCATCAAGTGGAAGAAAGACATCTACACGTGAACCAAATTTGATGAAACCCATTTCGCCACCTTGTTTAACTGGCATACCTTCTTTAACATACCAACAGATACGTTTAGCCAAAGCGCCTGCAATTTGTCTGAATAAAATTTGAACGCCATTGGCATGCTCAATAACGGTAGTGGTGCGTTCATTTTCAGTTGAACTTTTAGGATGCCAAGCTACCAGGTATTTACCTGGATGGTATTTAAAATATTTAACTACCCCTGCAATGGGGTTGCGATTAACATGTACGTTGAAAGGACTCATAAAAACAGAAACTTGCAATCTTTTACCCTTAAAAAACTCAGGTTCCTCTACCTCTTCAATAACAACAACCTTACCATCTGCAGGAGATAGCACGAAGTTATCGCCAAAGTTAGTTTGAAAACTAGGGTTTCGGAAGAACTGCAATACAATTCCCAACAAAACAATTGAAATAAAAATAACACTATTTTGCAACCAAATTAATTGTGGCGCTAACCAAAATACTAAGGCATTAAGGCCAGTTAAAACAACCAATGAAATAAATATTGTTGCTTTTCCTTCTCTGTGTAACATACTTTATATATCTTTTTTTATACCACAAAAGGCACGCAAACAAGGAGTTTATTACTTAATTTACGTGCCTTTCTGGTGATTTATTAATGCTTATTATAAGCCAAATTTACCTCTTAACTTTTCTACTTCAGCAACTTTACTAATAGCTACTACATAAGCAGCAATTCGCAAACTACAGCCATTATCAATACTAGCCTGATACACCGCCTCAAAAGCAGTTTTCATCACTCTATCTGCTCTGCGGTATACACGCTCTTCTGTCCAAAAATAACCTAAACGGTTTTGAACCCACTCAAAGTAACTCACAGTAACACCACCAGCGTTAGCTAAAATATCTGGCACAACCATGATACCTTTTTTGTTTAAAATTGTATCGGCACTAGCAGAAGTTGGTCCGTTTGCGCCCTCTACAATTACCTTGGCTTTGATTCTATCTGCATTTTCAGCAGTAATTTGGTCTTCCATAGCGGCAGGCACCAAAACATCAACCTCTAATTCTAATAAATCACTGTTTGTTATTTTAGATCCTCCAGTAAAACCTTCCAAGGTTCCATTGTTATTATCTCTGTAGGCAATAGCCGCTTCTATATCAATTCCTTCAGTATTGTGGTAAGCACCACTTACATCGCTAATGGCTAATACTTTCATGCCTTGTGAGGCCAATAATTTAGCAGATATAGAACCAACATTACCAAAACCTTGAACGGCGGTAGTGGCTCCAACCGGACTAATTTTTAACTTAGACAAAGCAGAACGAGTTGATACCATAACACCTCTACCGGTTGCTTCTACCCTACCCAATGAACCGCCTAAAACAAGCGGCTTACCTGTAACTACTGCGGGTGTACTGTATCCTTTTAACTTAGAATACTCATCCATAATCCAGGCCATTTCTTGTTGGCCAGTGCCCATGTCTGGGGCTGGAATATCCTTATCAGGACCAAAAACATCTACCATTAAATCGGTATAGGCGCGGGTTAGGCGCTCTAATTCACCTTTACTCATAGAGCGAGGATCGCATTTAATACCACCCTTACCACCACCATATGGAATACCAACAACGGCACATTTCCAAGTCATCCAAGCTGCAAGCGCTTTTACTTCATCTAAATGCACATCCATACTATACCTTATTCCACCTTTAGAAGGCCCAAGGTTAGCATTATGAACCACACGGAAACCTTCGAATACACGAACTTTTCCATTATCCATCATCACTGGAATGTTAACAATCACGGATTTTTGTGGTGCTTTGAGCACATTATAATCGCTTTCATCTAAGCCAATTATACGTGCTGCTTCGTCAAATCTAGACATCATTGACTCGAAAGGATTTTCCGAGCTGTGTTTAATTACATTTTCTTTGCCTGACATAGGTTTTATATTATTTGTTAGGTGCGGCAAACGTAACTATTTTTTTATAAAAAAAAGGCTCATTTTAAAAAAATTATGAACGCTTATTCCCGCTTTGGTGGAGAACTATATTAGGTGTTGGTTCGAACCGAAACGTGCGCCAGACTAATTGCTCAGTAGCAAATAAAAATAAACGGCTGGTACAGAAATAAAAACACCGTCGAATCTATCTAGTACACCGCCATGTCCGGGTAAAATAGAACCACTGTCTTTAATAGATAAATTGCGCTTTAAAAGAGATTCTACTAAATCGCCAAGGGTTCCAAAAACAACCACAATAGCAGCTACAACTATCCAATCTTTGGTGCTAATATCATCCCAAAATTGGCTCAGAAAGAAGCCCATAGCCATTGTTAAAATGAGGGCACCCACAAAACCCTCCATGGTTTTTTTGGGACTAATTCTTT
This sequence comes from Chitinophaga pinensis, assembly GCA_945860865.1. Lineage (GTDB taxonomy): Bacteria > Bacteroidota > Bacteroidia > UKL13-3 > UKL13-3 > B1. The sequence continues at coordinate 98,777 of CAMARW010000002.1, forward strand.
CAAATAATTTGTATTTCCCAAATTGCCTGCCCACCAAATAGGCAAAAGTATCACTGCTCCATTGTAGAATAAGAAAGCCCAAAGGAAGGGTAAAACTGTAGCTAATGGCATTAAAATAACCAAAGTCGGCCAACATACTAATGGGTAAGCAGATGTATATAATTCCTAAAAATTGATATGCCAACGTATCTAATTCTCTGCCAGTATTTTCAAAAAGTTTAACAATAAAAAGCAGCATAAAAACAGGAATTAGGTGATAGAACCAACCCTGCGATAAATCTCCTCTTATTATAAAAACAAACATGATATTAATAATACTACCCGCAATAACACCTAAGTATTTTTCTATCCAATTTTTATCTGGCAAAACCAATTCAAAAAACTCCAGTAAACACAAAAAATTGATGGCGAATAGTAAAATAAAAAAACTCCATTCATTCCAGATGGTGCAGGTTACCAATGTTAATACAAAAAGGCTACCTGTGATAGCTCGCTGCCAAAAATTACTCATTATTTGCTGATAAATTAGATTGAATAAGGGTTAATGCTTCTTGTTCTTTGGAAGCAGTGCATAAAACAGAAGCTTCGCCAAAATTAAGGGAACTATCAATTTTATTCACAACCACCGCTTCAACATCATTTTCTAGCAGCATATCTTTAACCATTTCGGCCTCAATAAAATTGCCAGATTTATAAACTTTAATCCAATTGTCCATGTATTTTATATTGTATAATAAGTTGTTTAAACATTCAATTTATTTTCATCATTTGCATAAATGTTTTTCATCATCCAGGCTATCCCTGCGCAAAGTAAAGCAGATAAAACGCCCCAATACCATGGAAAATGATAATTTTCGTTAAATACCTCAAAAGCTGACAAGTCCTTTTGAAAGTAAACAACCAAAACAGCCATGGCATTATTTACAAAATGAGCCATAATGGGCACAAAAATACTGCCTGAATGCACAAATAGATAGCCTAGTAAAACGCCCATTGCAAAACGCGGAACAAAACCGTAAAACTGTCCGTGGAATCCACTAAAAACAATAGCCGAAACGATTATTGCCACCCACGCATTATCAAAAACCAAACGCGTATATTGCAGTAAAATTCCCCTAAAAAAGAATTCCTCACAAACCGCAGGAACCAAGGCCACAACAAATAGATTAAGCATAAGCATTGGCCAAGTATCTGCAGCCACAAACAATTTGGTTATAGCCTCTGCTTGCTGTTCCATTTGACGTATAGTTTGCTCCCAAGCTTGCCAAGAGGCTGGTAACTGCATGTTTTGGTTCAGTTCGTAAACCCAAGAAATAGCCGGTGTAGCTGCAAGTATAGATAAGACAGCAAGGACAATAAGCTTGGGCGACACTTTGTTTTGATACTTTATAAGCGAGTTAATGGGGTATTTGATAGCGGCAGGAAACAAAAGAGATGGAATTAAAAACATACCAATGCCACCGCCAATAGTTTGGTAAAACTTAAGGGCGGCAATAACTTGTGTATCTTCTTTGGTTAGTTCATTTAAATTGATTGCGCTGAGATCTACCTGAAAAAATAATTGCACCAAACCCTGACTTAAAAACACGCCTAAACTGCCAAAAACCAGAACCATGCCGGTTAAAATTAATATTTTACCAAAATATCCTAAAAACTGTTCGCCACTTTGATGCATTCTTCCCTCCATTTTATTTACTTTCGTACGCAATATATTAAAGAAAAGCTTGTGGCAAAAATTGGCAACATAGATTTAGGAGATTTTCCCTTATTACTCGCTCCCATGGAAGACGTAAGCGACCCACCTTTTAGAGCGGTGTGCAAAGCCAATGGTGCAGACTTAATGTATACCGAATTTATTTCGTCGGAGGGATTAATTAGAGATGCCATAAAAAGCAAACAAAAACTAGATATATTTGATTATGAACGTCCAATAGGCATACAAATCTTCGGGGGAGATGAAGAAGCGATGGCATTAGCCACTCAAATAGTATCGGTTGCTGAACCCGATTTGGTGGATATTAACTTCGGTTGCCCAGTAAAAAAGGTAGTTTGCAAGGGTGCCGGTGCAGCTATTTTAAAAGATTTGCCTAAAATGGTAAAACTTACTGATTCGGTGGTTAAGGCAACCCATTTGCCTGTTACTGTAAAAACCCGTTTGGGATGGGATGAAAACTCAAAAAATGTTGAAGAAGTGGCAGAACGCTTGCAAGATGTGGGTATTCAGGCTTTAACCGTGCATGGCCGAACACGCGCACAACTGTATAAAGGAGAGGCCGATTGGACACTCATAGCTAAAATAAAAAATAATCCCAGGATTACCATTCCTATTTTTGGGAATGGCGACATTGATTCGCCCGAAAAAGCCTTAGAGTATAAAAATAAATTTGGGGTAGATGGCATTATGATAGGCAGGGCGGCCATTGGATATCCTTGGATTTTTAATGAAATAAAATATTTCTTTGAAACAGGCAAGCACCTTGCCCCTCCCGATATTGAGCAGCGCATAAACGTTTGCCGCACACATTTAGAAAAATCTGTTTCGTGGAAAGGTCCGCGTGCAGGTATTTACGAAATGCGCCGACATTATGCACCATACTTTAAAGGCATAGATCATTTTAAAGAATTTAGAACACAATTGGTTCAGGCCGACCAATTCGAAGAAATATTATTTATTTTAGAAAAAGTAGCGTTGCATTACCAAGGTGTGCCACAACTTTCTTAAGGTTTTAGCTTTATAAATGCCTCTATTTCTTTTATAAGCAGCGGAGAAACATTACCCGGTTTTTCGTAATTACCAGGACCCATTTCGCCAGGCTCGTCTGTGCCTAGGTGATTGATATTTTTGAGCAAAACAAAACTTGTTTGGCTTTGCTTTACAAACTGCAAAGCCGCTTGCCACTTATCCATTTCGCTGGTGGGTACTTGGTAATCTTTCTCTCCTTGAATAAACATAAAAGGCTTATTTCGTAAGCTTTTTAAATGATTCTTGGGCGCAGCTTGGTTCAGGCTTAATAAATATTTGGTGGTAAGTCCATCGGGTAAAGAATCATTGGGGCTATTTGGGCCGAACCTATCTCTGGCATACAAGGCTTTTTGCTTGAGTTGTTGGTAAGGCAATTTTTTATTTTCGGGCAAATCTTTGGATAAAAAATCTGCTTGGTAAACCATTAAATCTGGCAAACCGCTGTAATTGGCAAATAGTCCAATATAGCCTTTTACACCTTTAACTTTACCTGCTAAATACGGCAATAAATGTCCACCCAAACTATGCCCCATTACATAAATTTGTTTGGGGTTAATGTTAGGTTGTTGCTGCAACATGGCAATGGCCAGCTTTAAATCTTGCGTATACTCATCGTCTATATTAAAATTAGTGTTGCTTGCCAAAGTATTTTTATGTGTATAGGTTCTTTTATCAAACCTAAAAACGGCTATATTTTGGGAGGCCAAACCCCAAGCAATGTCTTTATAAATTCTTTTTGAACCTATACTTAAATCCTTGTCGCTTGGGCCAGAGCCTGCCAGTATAATAAGTACAGGAAAATCTTTGCCTTTTCGAGGAATGCTCAGCAATCCTTCTAGCGGATATTTGGGATCGGCCAATGTTTTTTTATACTCATAGAACAAAGATTCATCGGCGTAAGCAGGCGGCTCGTAGGGCATTTTAAGCGGCTCTAGAAACAGGCCACTCATTTTACCTTGGAGGTTAAAAACTATTTTAAGCAACCAAGTTTTATTTTCAAAAACCACAGGTGTTTTGCTTACAAACAATGAATCTATGCGCTTAAAGGTAGTTTCTTTAACCTGCTGCACTTCGCCAAATTGCATATTTATGCCATCCCACAAATCTTCTAAACCGTTTGCCTCCAAAATGCGACTCATTTCATAATCGAGCATAGGATTTATTTGTTCAAATTGACGGGCTTTAAACTGGGCAATTATCTTTTGCGCATTGGCTTTAATATCCAAAGTATCTTGCGCCCAAATTGGCGAGGTAAACAAGAAGAAAAGTGTAAATAAGCGCAAGGATTTCATGGTTTTATGTGGCGCAATTTATAACCAATTTATTTATAATTTAGACCGAAAAATACGCCTCCTCACATTCCTTTATTTCGGCAAGAGCAGAAGGCAAATTATTTGCAGCAAAAAACTGCTTATAATAAGCGATTCCTTCCTGCAGGTTTTTTTCAAAAGTTTGGAGGTAATTTGTACGCTGTTTGCTCAGGGGTTGCTCAGATTCTGAAACCGCTTCTTTGAAAAAAGCAATATACAATTGCAGCTCTTTTACAAACATGTGCGGCCGGTCTTTTCTAGTTAAAATATCTTTTCTGCCATAAATATGATCTACCATATCTTGCAGAGAAATTAATTGGTTAAAGTAGGCTAGATTTGGACCAGGACAAATAGATACGGCGCCATCGTAGTATTTGGTTGGAATATTATAGCGCAACAAAGCAGCATTGGTTAAACCCACACATAAGCACTCGCGGGTGGTGGTTAATTCAAATTCTTTTTGAAATGCTTTATCGCTTAAACCTTTTGTTTTTAAGTCTTGTAAGCGCAGGTTTTGGTACTGACGAGAAGCGGTGCAAATTGGTTTTTCTGTATATTCTTTATTAAGCACCGAATATTTTTTAGGGCAAGAACTACCGGGTCTATTTTTCTGAATGAGGAGTTCTTTGGCATATGCCATGCTATTGTTTTTAATATTGTTGAACCTAACGCCCAAAGGAGAGTTATGACTCAAATAAAAATCAGACTCGCGGGCTTCGCACAATTGCTGTAAAGTGGCATCATCCACGGTGGTGGCTTCGGGCACTAATAAAAAAGTACTACCCCAACCCAAGGCATCTAATTGGTATTGCGCTAGCAATAGTTGGTGTTCATCTGCAGTGCCCAAACCACCTTGTGCTGTAAATTTTTGTTCCAATGCATTGACCGGCAGCGGAATATTTTTTTCTTTTAAAGCCGCGGCGTACAATTTAAACAAAGTCTCTTTTAACTCAACTCTATGTTGTTTAAACTCCTCCAAAATAGGCCCCATCAATAATCCATCTGTGGCAAATGCATGTCCCCCACAATTTAAACCAGATTCCATTCTAAATTCACTCACCCACAAACCCTTTTTGGCTAAAAACTTTCCCTGAATTAAAGCAGAGCGGTAATCGCTAATTTTTAAAATAATTCTCTTTTTAAGCCTACCTGAAGCATCAGGGTAAAAATCTTTAAACTGTTCAAAATAGCTGTAAAGGCGAGGGTTTAGTCCGGCAGAAAGAACCACAGATGAAGACAGATTGCTTTGGGCAAAACCACGTAATGCGGAGTGAGCATCATTATATTCATGCGGTAATTTTTCGCCCTGATACTCATTTTCCCTATCCAATTTGGTCATTATATTAATGTCAATATCGCCAGCCAATAAATGGGTTTGCACCCAATTACGTAGCGATTGATCCATGCCTTGCAAGCTAAGGCGTGCCATAAACTCCTTTTTTAGCTGCGAAGAATTGGGTAATAATTTAAAATATTTTTCTAGTTCACTCCCCTTTTCCCATGCGGCATTTTTTATATTTTCTAATTTTAACTGCACTATTTCCTGAACCAAATTGAGGTAAGAAGTAACACGTTTTGCCCTAAAATCTGCCACTTTATTACTAATTTCATCATAAGCCATATTAAATTGCTTGGCATAATAAGCGCGCATTTGTTCAAGCAAAGTATCATCAACCATAGAAATTACAGAAGAAATACCAAATGGAGCCAACTTAATGGGAGAATCTATGGTAAATGCCACGCCCATAACAGGCACATGGAATGTGTGGTTAATTGCGGTAATTGTCATAAAATCGTTTTTAAACTACCCGCAAACTTAAGGTAATAAAAAAAGCCAATATATGACCAAGGTCAGTTTTTGAAAAAAGGTTTTAGGTAATAGATGCTGACGATTGCATAATCTGTCACGTATAGAGAGTTCTCAATGGAACAGGTATTTTATATGGCTCCAGCAGTTGTAAACAAGTGAAAGTTGCTGTTATAATCTTTGGCAATCTTTACTCATAAGTATCTTATAATTAAGTATATAGCAGATTTTTATTTTACCTTTAAAATAGGAACTTGCTTATAATAAAAGCAGATAGGAAATAGGAAATAAAAATATTACGAGCTCAATGCGTAATAAAATTTAGGAGTAGTTGTCTGTAGTTTTCAAAGCCAAGCGAAATGGGCACATTGCTATGATCTGCGCCCTGCACCCTATGGGCTATTTTGAAGCTACCTGTATGGTTTTTGTAAACTACTTCGCCATGGGTAAGTATATTAAGGAAATCATCATTTGTTCCATGTATCCAGCACAGAGGCTGATTTACCTTTTTAATTTCCTCTGCATTATCAATTTTTAGGTTGGTAACAAAAGAAGCAGGCAAGGCTAAACCAGAACCATCGGCGACCATTACAGCAGCGCTGGCAAATGGCGCTTCTAATATAACCTTTTGAACACGCATGCTGCGTGGGTTTGCAGCTAGTTCGCAGCTAGGTGCAGAGCCCATGCTAAAGCCATAAATAATGAGCCTTTCATTACTTAATCCTTTGCTTTTTAGCCATTGCATAGCGGCATCTACATCATTGTACAAACCCTCCTCGCTGGGCTTGCCCTCTGATAAACCGTAACCTTGGTAATCTAGCATTAAAACCCCATACCTATGTTTTTGTCCAACATGCGCCAATAGCTTAGCACGCTGCCAATAAAAATCCATATGCCATTTATTGCCATGGCAATAAAGTATAACCGTATCGGTAGCAATTTGTGCCATATCTCCTAGGTAAGTGGCATATATTTTCACAGACTGGTTATCGCTGGTTTTAGATTGCAATCTAAAAACCGCCTGCATACTATCTTGAATTTGGTAACTGGCATCTAATTTAAAATCTTGAATGCCGGTATAGTTATCCCATTTATACTCCGATATTTTATCGCTGGTATTATACAAGTTGCTATCTAAACGCAAGCAAGCGCTAAAGAGCAGGTTTGAACCAAAAAATGCAACTAAACCAATGTTTTTAAAGTTAAAGATATGCTTCATTAGAACCTCCTTATTAATTGAAAATAAACCCCCACAGCACCCTTTTGATTAATACCAATATAATCTACCACATTGGGTGTATTGCTTACCCCTGGCGCAACCCATTTGGTTTCTATGCCATACGACCATTTGCGCGGACTATATAAAAATCCAATATGCGGATTAACGTACCATTGTTTATTTTGCGCTTCGTTGTGGGCTCTTTGTGTGCTTGGTTCGAACCAATTATTTATACCTGCATAGAGCATTTTTTTGGGGCCCCAGTTTTTATAAACGTTTAAATCTAGTTGTGGCCAAAATTTGGCTTTGCCTTCCCAATGGTCAATGGCAATTTGCATAGCTGGATTTACACTTATACCCAACTGTAATTTTTGATTAGCATAAAGCTCCCTGCAAATACCAAGGTCTGTTTGAAACACACCAAAAGCCAAGGCGGTAAGGTGCACAGAACCAAAGGCAGTGGTTTTATTGTTTAAGCCACGGGCGTAAAAAGCACTGGTGTATGGAATAGGAATGGGTGCACCAGCAAATGTAATAAGCGGCCCACCTAAGTTTGCGCCCACTGCTTTCTCACCTTTGGCTAATGGTTTTACTATACGCGTGGGAGAGCAAGACAACAAAAACACAACAACTGCAAAGAAGCAACTTGTATGCTTTATAAAAAGTTTATTGGCATGATTCATTTTACACAATAATTAGTCAGCCAATTTAGCAAAATAAATAAAAATTATATTTTTTATGTAAATGATAAATAATATAAATGAATTTACATACTATTGTAGAAGTTTTACTACAATAGCCACCCAAAACAATTAAATTTACTACCTCATGAAATGCCCCAATTGCCTCGGCACAAACGATTTAGAACGCGTTAAAAGAAGTTTTTTAGAGAAAATATTAAAACCATCTTACCAAAAATTCATTTGTTTAAGATGCCACAAAAAAATTTTAGTTAAAGTAAAAAAAGTTTAAAAATCTTACCTTGCCATTCTTATTTAAATAAGTAATGCAAAACAATGATATATTAAGAAGGTTACGTTACACTTTTCAACTTACCGATACAAACGTTATAGAACTTTGCGCAGCTGGAGGTTTAGAAACTAACAGAGAAACAATAAGCAATTGGTTAAAAAAAGACGACGACCCTGATTTTGTATCCTTGTACGACATTGATTTGGCAGCCTTCTTAAATGGCTTTATTACCCAGAAAAGGGGTAAAAAAGAAGGAGACAGTGCGAAGCCAGAAAAAAGCTTAAACAACAATATTATTTTGCGCAAACTTAAGATTGCACTCAATTTAAAAGATGAAGACATTTTAGACTTGCTAAACCTAGCTGATTTTAAGTTTAGCAGGCACGAATTAAGTGCGCTTTTTAGGAAGCCAGAACAAGAGCAATTTAGGGCTTGCAAAGATCAAGTATTAAGAAATTTTTTAATGGGATTGCAATTAAAACATAGGTTAAACAGTCAAGACACCTTATAAGATGAAAGCAGTTAATCTATTTATAATTGTATTTTTGGTGTTTACTTTAAACAACAAAAATACCTTAGGGCAAAACCAAAAAATACCTAGAGAAAAGCTACAAGAAATACTGAATAAGACCATAGACAATAAATCTGTTTTTGGCGCTGTAGTGCAGGTTGCTTACCGCAAAGATGCATGGATTGGTTCAGCTGGAAATTTAGTTAATAAAAACCAATATTTTATTGCCAGCATAAGTAAGCTCTTTATAACCACAATTATTTTCAAATTGCGCGCTGAAGGTAGGTTACAACTTAATGACCCTATTGCTAATTATTTACCAGAAATTGTATGGAAAGAATTGCACATTTTTAAAGGAGTGGATTATAGCAGAGAAATTACAATAGAACAATTATTAGCACATACCTCTGGCCTCCCCGATTATTTGCAGGGTAAAAAACAAAATGGCAGTTCTTTATTAAACGATTTAACAAGCGGTGCAGACCAAAGCTGGACATTTGAAGAGGCAATTGCCTTATCAAAAACAATGCAGCCCCAATTTAAGCCTGGAACTCCAAAGAAGGCCTTATACTCTGATACGAACTACCAGTTATTAGGCAAAATTATTGAAAATATATTGGGCAATAAATTGCAGAATGTTTTGGATGAACGCATATTTAAACCACTGGGATTAGCCAAAACCTATCTGTATTTGAACCCACAAGACCACAATCCTGTGGATTTATATTATGATAGTTCTCCACTAAAAATACCCAAAGCCATGACATCCTTTAGGGCAGATGGGGGTATTGTTTCTAATGCCGAAGAAAGTTTTATTTTCTTGAAAGCGTTTATGAATGGCACTTTATTTCCAAAAGAAGATCTGGCTATTATACAAAAAGAATGGAATGCCATTTTCTTTCCTTTACAATATGGCATAGGCATAATGAAATTTCAACTTCCAAGAATATTTTCTCCTTTTAAAGCAATGCCAGTTTTAATTGGACATTCTGGATTATCTGGATCTTTTAGTTTTTACTGCCAAGAAAAAGACGTTTTTTTATGTGGTACAATTAACCAAATAAAAAACCCAAGCCAATCTTATAAGTTAATGTTGAAACTCCTGCAAAACCTAGAATAGCGCAAAAAACAAAAACCAACAATTGGCTGATTTTAAAACAATTCTTATTATTTTAGGTTATTTAAAATCATGGAAAAAAGGTGCATTTTTTGGTTTAGACGCGATTTAAGACTGGTTGATAATGTAGGATTATTTCATGCCCTAGGTTCAGGCTGTAAAGTGCTTCCTATTTTTATTTTTGATACTGCTATTTTAGATAAACTTAGCAATAAAAAAGATCTGAGGCTAAACTTTATTCACCAGCAAATAGGTGAGATGCAAAAAGAGTTAGCAACTTTCAAATCTGGCATAGAAGTATTGGTTGGTAAGCCCGAAGAGATTTTTCCGCTGTTGCTCAAAAAATATGCTTTTGCCAGCATTTATTGCAACCATGATTACGAGCCTTATGCCAGAGAACGAGACAAACAAATTGAAAGCTGGTCCACCAATAATCAAATAACATTTAAAAGTTTTAAAGACCAATGCATTTTTGAGAAAGATGAAATTTGCAAAGATGATGGAAAGCCTTATACCGTATTTACTCCTTACAGTAAAAAATGGAAAAAGGCTTTAATAAACAGCAACCAAGAAAGCATACCTGCTGCTTTTCAATCACACGCTAGCGAAGACCTTCTGCATAATTGTGAGAATAATTTTAGCTTTAGCACTATGCCAAGTCTCTCAAAGATGGGTTTTGAGGCGAATGACTACCCGTTTCCTGGAAAAACTGTTTCACAAGATATCATAAAAAACTACACCCAAAACAGGAATTTTCCCGGAATTTCTGGCACTACCCAACTGGGTATTCACTTTAGATTTGGGACCATCAGTATTAGAGAAAAAGCGCGAAAAGCATTGAAATTAAACGAAACCTTTTTAAATGAATTGATTTGGAGAGATTTTTACATGCAAATTCTGTGGCACTTTCCCCATGTAACTCAATCTGGCTTTAAGCCTGCTTATAATAAAATAGAGTGGTTAAATAACGAAAATGATTTTGAGGCATGGTGTGCAGGCAAAACAGGCTATCCTATTGTTGATGCTGGGATGCGTGAATTAAATAAAACAGGATTTATGCACAACCGAGTGAGGATGATTGTGGCGAGTTTTCTTTGCAAACACCTATTAATAGATTGGAAATTGGGAGAGCAATATTTTGCAGAAAAACTTTTAGATTTTGATTTAAGTGCCAATAATGGTGGCTGGCAGTGGGCATCTGGAAGTGGCACAGATGCAGCACCTTATTTTAGGGTTTTTAACCCGCAGTTGCAAACAGAAAAGTTTGACAAGCAGTTAACTTATATTAAAAAATGGGTGCCAGAATATGGGACTAGTCATTACCCAAAACCAATTGTAGAGCATACTTTTGCAAGAAATAGATGCTTAAGTACTTATAAAAAAGGATTGGCTTAAAAAAAATTTGCATTTTATTTTATATTCCTTACTATTGCAATATCAATCAGGTTGCCTTAGGTTTTATAGGTTTTAACTATCATCTACCATAAGGTTGGTTGTTTCACATTCACTCATTCACATGTACAATTTAAATTCATTAACCAACAAGCTCGTGACTGAGCTAAAAGAAATTGCTAATATTTTTGGCATATCTTAGGCTAATGAGGACAAACAATAATTAATCAAAGCTATTTTGGAAAATCAAAAATCTAAACCTCAAAAATCAGTTGACGAAAAAATTGAAGAAGGAGAAGAATCACCTAAAAAAAGAGGGAGGCCGCGTTTACCCAAGGCAGAAAAAATAACAACTAAAGTAGCTAAGGTTTCTGTTGAACCAGCTTCAAATAAGATAGAAACGCCTATTAATGAAGCAATAGATACACCTGTGCTAGAAGTTGAAAAAACAAAAGAAATAGCGGCAGAAATAGAGCCAAAAATAGGGGAGAAAATTATTGTAGGTTTAGATAAACCAGCTTATGTTAAAGCACCCAATCCAAACCAAGTTTTGGGTGAGCGCAAAGACAATAAATGGCGCAATGAAAGAAACCAAAATCGCCCTCAGCGACCAGAAAACAATATAGGAAATAGCAACGAAAATAAGCAATCGCAAGAGAATAGACCTGTTTCTGAGAACAAACCAGAGCGCGTTTCTTATCAAGAACTAGATGCCATTGTTAGCTCTGAAGGTGTGTTAGAGATGATGGCCGATGGTTATGGCTTCTTACGTTCATCTGATTACAACTATATGCCATCACCGGATGATGTTTATGTTTCGCCTTCACAAATTAAATTATTCGGATTAAAAACTGGAGACACTTGTTTTGGAACTATTCGTCCGCCTAAAGAAGGTGAAAAATATTTTGCCCTTGTAAAGGTAGAATCTATCAATGGCAGAATACCCTCTGAGGTACGCGATAGGGTTGCTTTTGAACATTTAACGCCTTTGTTTCCAGATGAGAAATTACGCTTGGCAGATAATTCAACCACCTACTCTACCCGTATCATAGATTTATTAGCCCCTATTGGTAAAGGTCAGCGTGGCTTAATCGTGGCTCAACCCAAAACGGGTAAAACCATTCTATTAAAAGACATTGCCAATGCCATAGCTAAAAATCACCCAGAAGTATATCTGCTCATTTTATTGATAGATGAACGTCCGGAGGAGGTTACCGATATGCAGCGCAGTGTGCGCGCAGAAGTGGTGGCTTCAACCTTTGATGAGCCTGCAGAAAAGCATGTAAAACTGGCCAATATTGTTTTGGAAAAAGCCAAGCGATTGGTAGAATGCGGACATGATGTAGTAATATTATTAGACTCTATTACCCGCATGGCACGCGCCTTTAATACAGCACAACCAGCATCGGGTAAAATTTTATCGGGAGGTGTAGATGCAAATGCTTTACACAAGCCAAAGCGCTTTTTTGGTGCAGCCAGAAAAATTGAAGATGGCGGTTCTTTAACTATTATCGCTACTGCTTTAACCGAAACCGGATCTAAAATGGATGAGGTTATTTTTGAAGAGTTTAAAGGTACAGGAAACATGGAGTTACAATTAGACAGAAAACTGGCTAATAAGCGCGTATTCCCTGCCATAGATATTATTTCATCTAGCACACGCCGTGATGATTTATTGCTAGAAAAAACTGCTTTACAAAGAATTTGGGTATTGCGCAATCACTTGGCAGATATGAACCAAGAGGAAGCGATGAATCTAATGTTAAAAAACATGCGAGCAACCAAAAATAATGAAGAGTTTTTAGCTTCTATGAATGGCTAACAACAACTCCATTATCTATAGAAAAGTAAACACAAGGCAAATGCGTTTTAGCTAGCATAGCACGCAGTCTTTTTTCTTGTGTATCTGTTATAAATATTTGTCCGAATAAACCATCAGACATCCATTTAAAAAGCTCGGCTAATCTTTGTTGGTCGAGCTTTTCAAATATATCATCCAGCAATAAAATAGGCTTAACACCCTTTTTAAGATGAAGGTACTGAAATTGCGCTAACTTTAATGCGATTATAAACGTTTTCTGTTGCCCCTGAGAGCCAAACTTTTTAAGCACTTGTTGGTCGATTAAAAAAGACCAATCATCTTTGTGAATGCCTTTGGTAGTGCGCAGTAAATCTACATCGGCAGATTCGGCCTGGAGCAGTAAATTAGCAAATGTGGTTTTGTTTAAATCAGACTCATAAGCTAAATTTACTTGTTCATTGCTACCAGCCAAACGCTGATAATTACTTAAGAATAACGGCTTAAAATCGTCTATAAAAGTATGTCTAATTCGGTGAATATATGACCCCGATTGAATTAATTGCTCATTATAAGTAGCTAATAAATCTCTATCAAAATACCTGTTTTCATGAAAGTCTTTGAGCAATTTATTGCGTTGATCGAGGCTCCTTTGATACGATTGCAGTTCATGGAGATAAATGCGGTTGCACTGACTAATAAGTAAATCTATAAATTTTCTTCGATCTTCACTTCCCTCATATATAAGTTGAATATCTCCTGGGGCAATCATTACCACTGGCATTTGGCCAATATGTTCCGAAAATTTCTCAACTTCATTTTGCTGAACCAAAAGTTTTTTCCCAATTCCACGCTGAAAAAAAAGGCGCAATTCCGTTTCAATTTCCTCTTGTATTAAATTGGCTTGTAGGGCAAAAAACTGCTCGCCATGTTGTATCTGTTGATGGTCTACTGAATTAAAGTAACTTCTGGTAATGGCTAAGTAATAAATAGCATCCAGCACATTGGTTTTACCTGCTCCATTCTTCCCAAAAAACACATTTAAACTCGGGCTGAACCTAAAGTTGGCTTCGGTATAATTCTTAAAATGACTGAGCGTAAGTTGACTTAAATGCATGGTTACGGATTAAGCTTGAAGGCTTACAATTACTTTATCTATACGAGCACCATCCATGTCTACAATTTCTATTTTAAAATTAAGCCAATTCAAAGTGTCGGTAGGGGCAGGAATTCTTCTAAGTTCGTGCAAAATTAATCCACTAATGGTATTAAATGGAAGACTATCTGCCATGTCGTCTAAATCAAACTTACGCAAAAACTCCGGCAATGGATATTGCCCATCTATTAACCAAGAGCCATCAGCTCTTTGGATAAAGGTAAAATCATCCGCATAAAAATCAGACACATCACCTACTAGCGCTTCTAGCAAATCGTTCATGGTAAGCAAACCTTGCATTTGCCCGTATTCATCTATCACAATACCTTGGTGATTTTTGCTTATTTTAAAATTTTTAAGTGCCTCATAAGCAGACAAGTTTTCGGAAAGAAATTCCGGATTTTTGATATAGTCTGCCAATTTAAAATCATCCTTATTAATGCATTTAAATAAATCTTTGAGCAGAACCATTCCTACCACATCAAATTTATGATTTACAACTGGGTAAACAGAATGCATTTCATCGTTTACTATGCTTTTAATCTTATCTGCACTGTCTTCTATTCTTAAAACAATAATGTCGTTTCTGTGCGTCATAAGTGAAGATACTTTTCTATCCCCTAAATTAAAAACCCTTTCTACAATATCTTGCTCAATTTCTTGTATCGCACCGCCTTCTGTCCCCTCTTGTATAATAGCTTTTATTTCTTCCTCTGTTACTTTGCTATCGCTGCTAGGTTTTATCTGAAATAGGGCAATTAATAAATCGCCAGTAAAAGTAAGTAGCCATATAAAAGGCGCTGCTGCAACAGAGATATAATACATGGGGTAAGCAAGCATTTTAGATATTTTTTCGGGCATAGTAAGACCAATTCTTTTGGGAACTAACTCACCTAAAACCAAAGAGAAAAAAGTTAACGCAATTACAATTATAGCAGTAGCAATAGGAGTACTTTGTGATTTTAATAATTCGAAACCATTTAAGTATTGAACCAAATCATCTTGAATTTTTTCGCCACTATAAATACCCGTTAAGATTCCAATGAGTGTTATTCCAATTTGAACTGTAGACAAAAACTTGCCAGGGTTATTAGCTAAATCAAGCGCTTTTTGTGCCGATTTATCTCCCTTTTTGGCAGCGGCCTCAAGACGAGCTTTGCGGGAGGAAACCATGGCAATCTCCGACATAGAAAAAACACCATTTAATAAAATTAGAAACAGAATAATTAGTATCTCCATGGCACAAATATATTATATCCTTTTCTACATAAGTTATTTTAGCATTGGTTCGAACCAAATTAATTAGTAAAAAAGAGTGCCAAAAGACCAAGAAAACAAGAAAATGGAATAACAATGCTGAATATCAATGTTTAAAGAATACTTGCCAAAAGTAATATTTTGTATACTTTTGCATTTCTTAAAAAATGGCAACAAACAATTTCAACAAAGAAACTTACCTCGCATGGTATGAGCAAATGATGCTTATGCGCAGGTTCGAAGAAAAAGCTGCCCAATTATACGGGCAGCAAAAAATTAAAGGCTTTTGTCACTTGTACATTGGTCAGGAAGCCGTTGTGGCTGGTACCATGAGTGCGCTTAAGAAAGAAGACAAACTTATCACAGCATACAGAGACCACGCGCATGCGCTTGCTTGCGGCATACCAGCCAGAGAAGTTATGGCAGAATTGTACGGAAAAGTAACAGGCTGTTCGAAAGGAAAAGGTGGCTCTATGCATATGTTTAGCAAAGAACACAACTTTTTTGGCGGACATGGAATTGTTGGTGGTCAAATTCCGCTAGGTGCAGGTATTGCATTTGCAGACCAATACAGAGGCGGCGATCAAGTTACAGTATGTTATTTTGGTGATGGAGCTGCCCGCCAAGGAGCGCTTCACGAGACCTTTAACATGGCCATGTTATGGAAACTACCAGTTATTTTTGTGATAGAAAACAATGGATATGCCATGGGTACATCTGTGGGCAGAACAACCAATGTGATGGAAATGCACAAAATGGGCCTAAGTTATGAAATGCCTTCAGAATCGGTGGATGGTATGCGTGCAGAAGATGTGCATTTAGCTGTTGCCAAAGCCGCAGAAAGAGCAAGAAAAGGTGGCGGACCAACCTTATTAGAAATTAGAACCTATCGTTACCGTGGGCATAGTATGAGCGACCCAGCCAAGTACCGTACCAAAGAGGAAGTAGAAGATTATAAAAACCAAGATCCGATTGAACAAGTGAAGGCAACTATTTTGAAGAAAAAATATGCCACAGAATCAGATCTAGAATTAATAGAAGAAAAAATAGTTGAAATAGTTGCTGATTCAGTTACTTTTAGCGAAGATTCACCTTACCCAGAAGCAGCCGCGTTGTACGAGGATGTTTATTTTGAACCAAATTATCCGTTTATAAAAGAATAAGAAACCGAACCCAGATGGAGCACAAAGAAGAAAAACACGCAGATTTAGATTTAGACAATACCTTAATTGAAAGTACTCATAAGGTAGAATCATTTTATTCTGCTTACAAAAAGCAAATCAATATAGCCGTATTGATTTTAATCTTAGCCGTTGCAGGCTATGTAGGTTTTAACAAACTATATCTTGAGCCATTAGAAAAAGAAGCGCAAGCTGCCCTTTTCCCAGGCCAAGCCTTGTTTGAAAAAGACAGTATTGATGCGGCTTTACTTACATTTGAGGCAGTGGCCAACGATTATGGTTTAACCAAAGCTGGGAATTTAGCACATTATTATGCAGGTGTTTGTTACATGCGCAAAGGCGAGTTTCAAAATGCAATTGATCAACTTGATAAGTTTAGCAGCCAAAATGAATTAGTATCACCATTGGCTACTGGTTTAAAAGGAGATGCTTATATAGAATTAAACGACTTAAGTAAAGGTGCAAGTTTATATATGAAAGCAGCCAATGCAAGTAACAACAAACTTACCACTCCTATTTTCTTAAAGAAAGCTGGATTAGCTTACGAAGAGTTAAAAGAATTTAAAGATGCCGCTGCTGCTTACGAAAAAATCAAAAAAGAATACAGCGACGCCACCGAAGCACAAGATATAGACAAATACATAGCCCGCGCAACTGCTGGCTTATAGTTTTTGGTCTTTTGTCTTTAGTTATTTGGCTAAAGAATTGATTAGCCTAATGAATGGTATTTACAAGCGTGAAAGGATCTCCTTTCACGCTTTTTTTGTTCTTCATTCTTCATTCGTAATTCGTAATTCGTAATCATTCCCTATGTTTGCAGAAATAAAAAAGCATGGCTACCAAACTCAAAAATTTATCTGAAACCAACATAACAGCAGGCAAACAATTTAAAAATTGGACTATAGGTATGGTGGTAGCAGATTGGAACCCAACTATTACCTATGCCATGCGTGATGCGGCCATTAGTTTTTTAATAGAAAAAGGTATTAAGAAAAATAAGATTAAAGTATACGCTGTACCCGGAACTTTTGAATTGCCCCTTGGTGCACAATATTTAGCTATTGATGCCAAAATAGATGCAATTATTAGCATTGGTTGTGTGATACAAGGTGAAACAAGACACTTCGATTTTATTTGTGATGCTTGTGCCAATGGCATAACACAAGTTGGATTAAAATTTAACAAACCCGTAATATTTGGCGTATTAACTACCCAAACACTAGAACAAGCAGAGGCTCGTGCGGGAGGTAAACACGGAAACAAAGGAATTGAAGCAGCAGAAACTGCACTCAAAATGTTATTATTGCGCGATTCAGTTTGATAAAAAACTGCTTTCCCCTATGTTTGAACCAATAATTATTCGATGAATAGCTGCAAATACATTTTCTTATCTCTTTTTATACTGGCAATTGGTGCCTGCAAAAAAGGTTTTGAAGGCACTGCCAAAATCCCAAATATGCCAGAAACCTTCATGGCTATTGATAAAATTGAACGAAGTGGCGAAAATAGATTAACAACACTCGTAGAAGCTCATTGGTGGGGCGTTTCGGAAGGTGGATTCATAAAAGGATTCGAAATCTCTGTAGATAACCAACAAACTTGGCACTTTACCACTCGCCAAGATAGCAGCTTTTTACTAAAAATTCCTCCAGGGCAAGACACCGCGGATATCGCTATTTATGTTAGAGCAATTGATAACGCCAACCAAACAGATGTTAGTCCAGCCTCTACCCTATTCCCCATTAAAAACTCCAAACCTGCAGTTAGGTTTATTTTTTCTAGTCCCATAGCAGGTATTCCATCTCAAAATCCCATCAATATTTTCCCCGTATTAAAATACAATATTTTTGGCGAAGACCCAGATGGAATTGATGATATTTTTCAATACGAGATCTATTTTAACGATACCCAGAGAGCGCCCTATTTATTGCCAGCCAATACAAGCTCATTTTTATTGGTTGCCAATAACCCCAAGGCAGATAGCAGCGATTGTAAAATATTTATTAATGGCAGTAATAATGCCCTTACAAATGCCGTAAAAGGTTTGAACCTACAGGCTAATAATACGCTTTACATTAGGATTGTAGACAAAGCACTTTCAAAATCTAATTTTGTAGCTACTCCCCGCATTTGGGTAAAAAAAGTAGGCAGCGATATTTTACTCGTAAATGCCTACACCAGCAATAAGATTTTTGTGCAAAATTATTATACTAACAACCTTAACAAAATTGGGATTAGCAATTTTGACACCCTGCAAGCCACTGAAGTAATTGACAATAATTTTACCCAATTACAGCCCGATTTTCAGGCGCAAAATAAAGTTTTTGCCTTCTTCAAAAAGATAGTATGGTTTGGCGATGATGCAAATTTCTCTTTTGCTTATGGGCAAAGAACTACCAATGATTTTTTTAACAATGGCGGACAATTATTTATGGCGGTTGCTATCAATTCAAATTTCGACCCATTGTCTAACTTTTTGGATTGGACACCCATAAAAAGTTTGGTTAACCCGCCACCCGCCAGTGTATTTAGAGTGAATATAAATGCATTGGTTAGGCCAGTAATCAATAATTGGCCTGTAATAAAATCTACCGCAATTATTGCCAGTGCTAGGCCTTTTGAATTGCTAGACAACACCCCAACCATAGGTTATGATTCACTTTATTTTGGTGGAATTATTGAGAGCAAAACAGGCTTGCCACCCATTCCGTGGCAAGGAAAATCTGCGGTAATAGCCAAACGATTTAACCTAAGCAATAAGCAAACAAATTTTGTAATAAGTAGCTTGCCCTTGGAGCGATTTAATGGCAATAACAACATAGATAGTTTATTTATTAGGGTATTTAAGGAAGAATTGCAGTTTTAATGAAACACAAGCTTGTGATTTTTGCCAGTGGTAGCGGCAGCAATGCGGTTAATGTATGTGAGCATTTTAAATTGCATCCAACCATAGAGGTAAGCGCCTTGTTTTGTAATAATCCAAATGCAGGTGTTATTGCTAAAATGAAGGCAATGAACATCCCCGTTGAAGTATTTAACCGGGAAACATTTATGCAAGAAACAGCCTTTCTAACCCTGCTTCAAAAATACAATCCTGATATGCTTGCCTTACTCGGATTTTTATGGAAAGCACCCCATTATTTGGTTCAGGCATACCCAAAAAAAATAATTAATCTACACCCTGCACTTTTGCCAAAATTTGGAGGCAAAGGGATGTACGGGCTATTTGTGCATAAAGCGGTAAAAGAAGCCAACGAAACAAAAACAGGCATTACTTTACATTGGGTAAATGAGCAATACGATGAAGGTGAAATTATTGCCCAATTTACTTGCAACATAAATCACCTAGATACGGTTGAAACTATAGCCCTAAAAATTCATGCTTTAGAACAAGCGCATGTTCCTAAAGTAATAGAACAAGCTATGGTACCGACTGAACCCAAATAAAAATATTTTTTCTGCAACAACATAGCTTTTTGTAGAGAAGGTTTCCTACCTTTGCGGGTAACAAACTTTATTACATGCAAGCGCAACAAAAAATTTCAACCGCCTTAATTTCAGTCTTTTACAAAGACGGCCTCGCTCCTATTGTGCAATCGTTAAACCGATTGGGTGTTACCTTGTACTCTACAGGTGGAACCCAAACGTTTATAGAAAATTTAGGTATACCGGTTATAGCTGTTGAAAAAATTACAGGCTATCCTAGTATTTTAGGTGGCCGAGTTAAAACCCTACATCCAAAAGTATTTGGAGGCATTTTGGCGCGCAGAGACTTGGCTCAAGACATGGAAGAAATTGCCCAATATGAAATTCCACTTTTTGATTTGGTGATGGTAGATTTGTATCCTTTTGAAGAAACTTTAGCCCAAACCACCGATGAATCAGCCATTATCGAAAAAATAGATATTGGTGGCGTTTCATTAATAAGAGCAGCAGCCAAAAACTTTAAACATAGCCTTATTGTATCACATGTAAATCAATATGCTGCACTACAACAAATAATAGACCAACAAGAAGGAAATACCGAAATAAACGAACGTAAACATTTTGCTTCATTGGCTTTTAGTGTTACCTCACAATACGATACATCCATTGCAAACTATTTTCAATCTGGCCATAACCAACAAGCATTTAAAGTAAGTTTCAATCACGGTAATAGTTTAAGATATGGAGAAAATCCGCATCAAAAAGGATTTTATTTTGGACAGTTAAACGATTTTTTAACCGTATTGCATGGCAAAGAGTTATCTTATAATAACCTATTAGATGTAGATGCAGCAGCTAATTTACTAGCAGATTTTTGTGAACCAACTGTAGCCATAATAAAACACAACAATCCTTGCGGCGTTGCATCGAGGCCATCGATTTTAGAAGCATGGAAAGATGCATTGGCAGGCGACCCAGTTTCAGCATTTGGAGGTATTATTGCCTTAAACCAACCAGTAACACTGGCTTTGGCTGAAGAAATGGATAAGATTTTTTTAGAGGTTTTAATTGCTCCTGCCTACGATAAAGATGCCTTGGCACTTTTAAAAGGAAAGAAAAACCGCATCATATTGCAGCAAAATGGCACATTGCCAGCCACACAAACTATTCGCTCTGTATTAAATGGCGTTTTGGTTCAAGACAGAGATTTGAAAGTTTTGTCAGCATCAGATTTGAAATTAATGGGCAGCACTGTTGCAACAGCTAACGAAATTGAAGATTTGCTTTTTGCAGATAAAATTGCCAAACACACCAAATCTAACACCATTGTATTAGTTAAAAACAAGCAATTATTAGGCATAGGTTGTGGACAAACATCTAGGGTTGATGCTTTGAAGCAAGCCATTGCTAAAGCACAAGGTTTTGGTTTTAATTTAAAAGACACCAGTATGGCCAGTGATGCTTTTTTTCCCTTTCCAGATTGTGTTGAAATAGCCTTTAATGCCGGCATTAAAAATGTAATTCAACCGGGTGGATCAATAAAAGATGATGCCTCCATAACCTTTTGCGAAGACCATAAAATGCCAATGTATTTTAGCGGAATTAGACATTTTAAACATTAATTATAAACAATTACTTCTTTTAAATTAAAAAATACTATTTTGCAATAGTTTCAATTTTGATAGGGAGAACTAGAATTTCATGGGCGCATTTAGCTTTTTAACACAAGACTTAGCCATTGACCTGGGTACGGCCAACACGCTAATTATACACAAAGACCAAGTAGTGGTAGATGAACCATCTATCATTGCTATTAATCGGAGAAACGGAAACGTAATTGCGGTTGGTAGTCAGGCACAACAGATGCATGGAAAAGTGCACGAAGATATTAAAACAATTAGACCCTTAAAGGATGGTGTAATTGCAGACTTCCAAGCGGCAGAGCATATGATTAGGGGCATGATAGACATGATACCTAAAACCAGCAAATTGATTAAACCACAACAGCGCATGGTAATCTGTATTCCATCTGGCATTACAGAGGTTGAAAAAAGAGCAGTAAAAGATTCAGCTGAAAGAGCAGGAGCTAAAGAGGTTTATCTAATACATGAACCAATGGCAGCAGCTATAGGAATTGGCATAGATGTATTTGAGCCAATGGGAAATATGATTATTGATATTGGCGGAGGTACCACTGAAATTGCTGTAATTGCTCTTGCAGGAATCGTTTGTGATCAATCTATTAGAGTGGCTGGCGACGAGTTTACTGAAGATATTTTAGATTACATGCGTAGGCAACACAACCTGCTAGTTGGTGAAAGAACAGCTGAAAGAATTAAAATTGAAGTTGGCTCAGCCCTGCCAGAATTAGATAATCCACCACCAGATTTTGCTGTAAATGGTAGAGATTTAATGACTGGTATTCCTAAACAAATAACCGTTAGTTACTCAGAAATTGCCTCAGCTTTAGATAAATCTATCTCAAAAATTGAAGAGGCAATTCTAAGGGCATTAGAGTTAACGCCACCTGAGTTATCAGCAGATATTTACTCAACTGGATTGTATTTAACTGGAGGTGGTGCCTTACTTAGAGGCTTAGATAAGCGTATTGCTACAAAAACCAAATTACCCGTTCATGTGGCAGAAGATCCATTAAGAGCTGTTGTTAGAGGTACAGGTATGGCCCTAAAGAATTTGAGTAATCACAAGTTTTTAATGACCTAATAATAAATTTTGGTCTGAACCCAAATTTGGATAGCAAAAAGAAGACATGAGAAACCTGATATTCTTTTTTTACAAATACTACACATTCATTCTCTTCTTTGTGCTTGAATTATTTTCTTTTGTAATTTTATACCAATACAACCATTACCAGCGAGCTAGTTTTTTAAATTATACAGGTGGTATGGCAAGTGGATTTTACGAAACGGTTAATAGCACTACCAATTATTTTGGCTTGCGTAATATGAATGATAGTTTGATGTCGGAAAATGCACGTTTACGCTCACAAATGCTAAATGCCTATTACCAAAATGGATTTACCCAAACTTCCATAAGCGATACACTCTACAAACAACAGTATGATTATATCTCGGCTAATGTTGTTAATAATTCGGTGAGCAAACGCAACAACTATATAACCATAGACAAAGGTAGCAAACACGGAATTAAACCTGATATGGGAGTAATAGGAAGTAATGGAGTTGTGGGAATTGTTACCAGTGTTTCATCTCATTTTTCTACTGTTCGTTCTGCACTTAATGCCAACACTAAAATTAGTTGTATGGTTCAAAAAAACAATGCCTTTGGATCATTAGAATGGAATGGAGACGACCCTAAATTTTCTAGCTTAAAATACGTTAATAAACACGTACCTATTACTACCAACGACCCAATTGTAACAAGTAATTTTTCAATGCTTTTTCCGGAAGGTTTACCTGTAGGAAAAATATATGCCCATAGCATTGATGCAAGTGATAATTTTCACTCTATAAAAGTAGAATTATATACAGATTTTGCCACACTAAAAAATGTATATGTTATTAGAAATATTTTTAAAGACGAGCAACAAATGCTTCAAAATAATTTAAAAGGTGATCATTGATTTTTTAACATTTATTATACGTTTTGTTTTCATTATTTTGATCCAACTATTGGTAATCAATAATATTGAATTAGACACCTATTTAAACCCTTATATCTATATCGTTTTTATATTAAGTTTGCCAGTAACCATGAAACCTTGGATGGTTGTAAGTCTTTCCTTTTTCACAGGCTTGGTAATGGATACTTTTAGCAGTACGCCTGGTTTACACATGGCAGCTTCTGGATTTGTTGGTTATTTCAGAAACTTTTATCTAGAGTTTGCTTGCAGCAAAGAAGACTTTGAAAAACAAATCTCACCTGCTATTTCTTCAAAAGGTTTTGTTTGGTTTACGGTATACGCGCTGTTACTAACTCTTCTGCATCATACCGTTTTATTCTACCTTGAAATATACAGTTTAAATGAATTCTTTAGAACATTTTTTAGAGTAATATCAAGTACCCTATTCAGTGTTTTAATTATCGTTATTAGTCAGCTTTTATTTTTCAAAAATAAAGAAAGCAGATAGATGAATAGCAGTAGCAAACCAAAAATCCTACTCATCATTTTTATTGGTGTAGCATTGGTGTATATAAGTAGGCTATTTTATTTGCAAGTAGTTGATTCTAGTTATGTTTTTTATGCGCAAAATAATGTTTTACAAGAGCAAACTATTTACCCTGCCCGAGGCCTTATATATGATAGAAATGGTGAGCTCTTAGTTTACAATGATGCAATTTATGATTTATCTGTTATTCCTGATCAAATTAAAAACCTAGACACAATAGAATTTTGTAAAGTATTAAATATAAGCAAAGAGGAGTTTATAGCCACTTTTGCCCGTTTAAAAAGACAAAAAGGATATAGCAGATGGAAACCCATCGTATTTCAGAGACAAATTACCATTCCAACGTATGCTGCATTTCAAGAAAAGCTTTTCGATTTTCAAGGATTTTTTGTAGAAGTGCGAACCGATAGAAAATATAAACACAGCAACGCTGCCCATGTAATGGGATATATCGGAGAAGTAACAGAAAAAGACATCGACAAGAGCGATGGTTACTATCGCATGGGAGATTTTATTGGGATAAGCGGAGTGGAGCGCATTTATGAGAAAGACTTGGGTGGCATAAAAGGCACTCGATATGTTTTAGTTGATAGTAAAAATAGAACACAAGGCAGATACAAAAATGGCGAATTTGATACTGCTGCTATTGCAGGTAAAGACATTCACTTAAGTATAAACCAAGAATTACAAGCCTTGGGCGAGGCTTTATTGCAAAACAAAACAGGTAGTGTAGTTGCTATTGAACCCAGAACGGGTGAGGTATTGGCCTTGGTAAGTTCACCCTCTTATGACCCCAATTTAATGGTGGGCAGAGAACGTGGAAATAGGTATATGGAATTACTTAAAGACCCCAGTAAACCTTTATTTAACAGGCCCATTTCTGCCCCTTATCCTCCTGGATCTATTTTTAAAATAATAGTTGGTTTAATGGGCCAACAAGAAAAAGTACTCAGTCCAAATACCACTTATGGTTGTAACCATGGATACTTGTTTGTAGGTTGCCACCCTCACGGTTCGCCACTTGCTTTAAGAGGCGCCATTGCGGTTAGTTGCAATGCCTATTTTTGCCAGGTATACCGAAGCATTGTAAACAACCCAAAGTATAAACATGTAGAAGATGCCTACACAGAATTCTATAAACACGCCTATAGTTTTGGAATGGGCCATGCCCTGGGAATTGATTTATTTGGCGAAGGTGCCGGTGTACTTAAGCCAGCAACCTATTTTGATAAAATATATGGCAGGCATAGGTGGCAAGCACTAACAACCATTTCTATGGGAATTGGACAAGGAGAATTGGGTATAACTCCACTTCAAATGGCCAATGCAACTGCTGCTATTGCCAATAGAGGTTATTTTTATACACCACATATTGTAAAAAAAATAAACCACAGGGCAAATCCTAATCCAAAATATACAACAAAGAATTGGACAACCATAGATACTTCTTACTTTTCAGTAATGATAGATGGCATGCATGATGTTATAGAAAATGGAACCGCAAGAATAGCCAAAATTCCAGGAATTGAAGTATGCGGCAAAACAGGAACAGCGCAAAACCCTCACGGTAAAGACCACTCTATTTTCTTTGCCTTTGCACCCAAAACCAATCCTAAAATTGCTATTGCGGTGGTGGTTGAAAACTCGGGATTTGGGGCAACTTGGGCAGCACCTATTGCCAGCTTAATGATGGAGCAATACCTAACGGGTAAGCACGATACACGGAAAGCACTTTTAGAAAGAATGTTAAACGGAAACTTAAACCATAGAAATGATAGCGCCAGATTTAAAACCAAGTAGGATAGATTGGATAACCCTAGCGCTTTATTACTTTTTGGTAATAGTTGGCTTGTTGTGTGTATACGCATCCGTTTTCAAGGAAACCAACCCCAATATTTGGGACACCAGCCAAAATTATGGAAGACAACTTATATGGATAGCTATTTCATCTTTCCTTGGCCTTATGATTTTATTAATAGATGAGAAATTTTTCTTTGCCTTTGCTTACCCTATTTATACCATAAGTGTATTACTACTTATTGCTGTATTACTAGCAGGAACTACGGTAAAAGGCTCTTCTAGCTGGATAGAAATTGGGAGTTTTAGGATGCAACCAGCCGAATTTGCTAAGTTTGGAACAGCTCTAGCACTCGCAAGATTCTTAAGTGGTTACAATGTAGATTTTGAAAAAGATAAAAAAATACAATGGATTAGTGCCGCAATTATCTTAGCACCTATGACTATCATTCTTTTTCAGAATGAAACGGGTTCTACACTTGTATTTACCTCTTTTATTTTTGTTTTGTACCGTGAAGGTTTACCCGGATGGATTTTATTTGCGGGTTTTATGCTCATTGTGTTATCTATTTTAGCTTTATTAATTCAACCCTTGTATATTATTATTGCTTTGGTAGTATTGGCTAGCTTGTTCTTATATTTTGTTCGCAGAACCAATCAGCTTATTGCTATTACGGTTGGAGCAATTGTGTTGGCAGGACTAATGGTTAGCAGTATTGATTACGTTTTTGAAAACGTTATGCAAGCACATCAGCGCACACGTATTAATGTTTTGTTGGGTAAAGAAGTAGATATTAAAGGGGCTGGATACAATGTACAACAATCTAAAATTGCAATTGGAAGTGGTGGTTTTTGGGGCAAAGGCTTTTTACAGGGAACACAGAATAAGTTTAGATTTGTACCAGAACAAAGCACAGATTTTATCTTTTGTACGGTTGGTGAGGAATTTGGGTTTATGGGCTCAGTGCTTTTTGTTACTGTATATATATATTTACTATATAGGCTTTTAATGATGGCAGAACGACAGCGGCATAAGTTCAATCGAATATATGGCTATAGCGTGGTAAGTATTTTGTTTTTTCACTTTTTAATTAATGTTGGCATGACCTTAGGTATTATGCCAGTAATTGGTATTCCGCTGCCCTTTATTAGCTACGGTGGTTCTGCTTTATTAAGCTTTACTATTCTTCTCTTTATCTTTATAAGACTTGATGCTAATCGTGTAAACGAATTGCGCAATTTTTCTTAATCTGCCTTAACAAACTTATCAAGCAGCAAAAGAAAATCCTGCCTGCTTATTTCTCTTGCCCCCATACTAATTAAATGAGCGGTGGTTTGCTGACAATCTATTACCTCAATGCCTTCTTGTAAGGCATGTAAACAGAAGTAAATTAAGGCTGATTTACTGGCATTACTTATTTTACTAAACATGCTTTCGCCAAAGAATACTTTCCCCAATTGTATGCCATAAAAGCCTCCAACTAGCTCATTGTTGAGCCATACTTCAACTGAATGTGCATAGCCTAAGTAATGCATTTGTGTATATGCCTCTAATATTTCTTGGCTGATCCAAGTTCCATCTTGATTGGTTCTATTTTGTCTACAAGCCTCAATTACGGCTTCAAAATTTTGATTTAAGGTAAAAGAAAACTGCCCCTTTTTCAGCAGTTGTTTCATGCTTTTACTCACCTTGATTTCTGCCGGAAACAAAACCAACCGCGGATTAGGGCACCACCACAAAATAGGATTTTCTTCATTGTACCAGGGGTAAGCACCAATATGATAAGCATTTAGAATAGTTTGTGGATGCAAATCGCCGCCCACTGCTAACAGGCCATCCTCATCTGCTAAACTAGGATCAGGAAAAATGCCATCGAATACAAAATGCATGTTTCTAAATCAGGTCTAAAACCTCAGCCAATGCATAATCTTTTGAACTAATGGTATTGCCAGCATCGTGCGTACAAAGTTTAACTTCTACCTTATTATATACATTGCTCCATTCTGGATGATGATTTAACTTTTCTATGGCAAAAGAAGCTTTAACCATCCAAGCAATTGCAGCCGCAAAATCTTTAAATACAAAGGTTTTACAAAGTTTATTTTCGATAATTTCCCAATTATTATTTATCATAAAGTTTTAAGTAAAATATACAAAAAAGCCCTTCCCAAAACAGGGAAGGGCTCTTAAAAAAATATTATAAATTAGTTAATTGATAAGCGTTTGCTAGCAATTGAACCTTGATTATTTACTACATTTAAAATATAAATACCAGCTGTTAAATTAGAAGTATTTACTTCTGTTTCGTGTGCGTTGATATTATTGAAAGAAGCTATTTCGCGACCCATTAAATCCATGATAACTACAGATTGAATAGCTGATTTGCTATTATCCATGCTTACCTTAACCATTTCTTTAGCAGGGTTAGGGAATACCTTTACAAAGTTTTGCAAGTTTAATTCTCTAACACCAGTAGGTGCATTTTTAGTTAAAGTAATAGGGAATGCAGCATTAGACACTTTACCAAAATAAGCGTTATTAGCAACAACTCTCCATTTTAATGGAAGTGGTGTATTGTCTGGTGCTCCTAAATCATCTAATATTCCCCAAATTGTTGCTTGATCAAGTACAAGAGAATCAGAATCGCCAACAGGAACTTCAACAGCTGGATCACTGAAATCGCCTGTTGCTAAATCTAATTGGAATTTGTAAGTAGCTGAAGCACCAGTTACTTTAGAATGTGCCCAACGAATCTTTACCAATAAAGCAGCACTATCGTAGATAATTACAGATGCGCCACTTGCAGGTGAAACTAAATCGAAGTTGTTTAAGGTTGCAGAACCTGTTAAATCAAACTGAACGGCAATACGTGGTGCAACGAATTTAGCGATGGTATCAACGTATGCTTTACCTTTAATATCAGACATGTTTGGATTAGTTCTCATTGACAATGAATCTGCCTCGCGACCATTAGCAGGAATAAACCCGAAAAATGGAGCTGAAGTTGGAGAACCTGCATAAGGAACAGCTGTTGTAGCTTGCAATATGGTTCTATTCCACCATTCCCAAGGCGAATTTTCAAAAGCAAAAGAAGATTCAAAACCGAATAAATTATTTTCCGAATTAGGCACTTCTTCAGCACGTTTGCTAATTGCATCAACATATGATATGCTGTTTAATTTATTGTTGATACCTAAAGCATTTGCTTTTGGTATTACATGTCCAGCACCGCTGGCATTAGGAATTACCGTAATACCCGTTGTAGGTACAATTACGTTACCTGTTAAATAAGGTGCAAAAGGATCTTTGGTACACTGCAAACTTACAATAGGTAAACTGTTTGCTTTCATCCAAGCAGTATCACCCATAGCTCCACCAAAGTTAAAGGTCATATGTGCTTTACCAGAAACATTGGCATCTGCGCCAAAGTTTAACATAGGTAAACCACCTAAACCTGTCCAATTACCTAAAGTATCCATGCTTACCATTGGAGATAAGTCATTACGTAAAAACTTTAAGTTGCTTTCTATATCACCTCTTGTATTTACAGTAGCAGCAGCATATGAAATGTAACCACCAGTACCTTGACCACCTACAATAATTTTTGCAGTGTCTATATCGTATGTATTTTGGTTAACTCTAAAGAAACGAACTGCATTGGCAACATCTTGCAAACCTCTATAAGTTGCCTTTAATAATTGTTCTGTTGCAGCAGATTGATTGGTAGTGGTTGGATTCCAACCAGAACGATAATCAATAGCAGCCACTACATACCCTCTAGCAGCCAATTCGTTTGCCAAGAAAACGATGCTACTATCTTTGCGTGTTCCAGTGGTTTGCTTGTTTACAACACCTGGCAAATAACTACCTGTGTGAGCCAAAATTATTAATGGTTTTTTGCCACTCACGCTTGCTGGCGAGTATACATCGCATCTTAATTTGTTCGAAAATAATGGTGGAAGACCTGGTACCTGGCCAGCCAAAATGTTTACGGCAGCATTAGAATCATACAAAATGTTGGTTGTTACATTTACGGCGCTTACTTTGTCGATAAATGTTACTTGTGCATTTGCGTTTGCAACAAACATTGTTGCGATAACGGCAAACGATTTTAGGAGATTTTTCTTCATATTTATATTAATTTATGGTTAGTTTTATGTTAAAATTATTGATGCAAAGTAGTTTTTTTTTATGATTATGCAAAATTCGAATCCCTCTCTCTTATTTCCCGAAATCAAACAACAATGAAATATAAGCCATTCTCCCAATTCTTGGTCCGCCATAAACCTGGATAACTTGATTGTTAAGCACATTACTAGCACCAATTTTCATGGTTAATTTTTCAGGAGCAAAAAATTTGTTTGCCTGTACATCCATCATTCCGTATGCTGGCACTTCTCCCGTAAATTGAGGCGAGCCTTCAAAATTAAATCCTTGTTGCCACTTCCAGTTAATGGCATAACCCCAATTAGAGATTTCTATTTTTCCAATTTTAGAATCTATATTTCTACCATTTATGCCCACATTGTATTTGTGTTCAGGCGTATTAAAAGCTGGTATCAATGGGTCGGTAGAACCTTGTCGGTCTAATTTATTCCAAGAATAATTCGCTGAAAAGCCTAAATATTTCTGTAAATAGTAGTTTCCTCCAATAGTTAATCCTTGGGTAGTTACTTGGTCTAATGCATTGGCGCTAACCCTGTATACCATTACAGAACTTGGGTACAAATCTGTCCAATCTAAAGCCGCGCCAATTTTAAACCCAATAAAATCATCGTACCAACTGTAATAATAGTTCATGTCTACAAAAAACTTCTCACCCAAATTACCTCTATAACCAAATTCTATGGTTCTTACACGCTCTGGTTTAATGGGTGCAACATCAAAATAACGCAATTGTTGCTTGCCATTATTAAAGGCATCCACCAAACTTTCTACGGTAACTAAACTGTCAAAACCATTTAAATTGCCTAATAAAGTTGCCCTACCCACATTTAAATTAATGTACTGATCTGTTAAAGTAGGATTACGAATAGCGCTGCTGGCAGATACCCTAAAAACATGCTGCCCATGCGTGTATACAGCACTAGCTGCTGGCGACCATAAAAAACTAAAGTTTTGGTTTTTATCTAAGCGGTTGGTAAAACTCACCTTTAATTTATTGTCGAAAAACTTATGCTCTAAACCCAAGTATGAACCAAATTCTTGGTTATAAATTCTATCCATTCCTGCCGTATCTAAAAATATAGTACCTCTGCTATAAGGCGCATACAAACGGTAGTTACCACCCAATTTAACATCCAATTCTTTTAGTTTAAACTGCTTTTCACCCATAAAATGATACAAAGCCGACTGGTCAAAAAACCGCGACCCCCCTTCTCTGTTGGTTAGCGCAATTATATCTCTATAAGCAGAATCAAAACGTGCTGTTCCAGGCTCAAACCTAGGCAAACCTCCTCTTACAGTAGATGGAACATTATCGGCAGCTTGGCGCACCATATTGTGATATCGCGTTAGCGAATCGTAATAAAAATTATTTAAAAAATGGTTGGCATAACGCTCATAAACCACACCAGGGGGCACACTATTGGATGCTGGTCTTAGCCCAATCATAGTGTTATAGGCCATACCATTCCAATTTTCAGAATAATCCATCGCCCAATTATTATCAGACTTAGCATAGTTTTGCAAAAGCAAAGCGGTTGCATAAGCATCAAAGCTATTTCCAGCATCCTCTTGCGTGTTATATGCTCTTATGAAAAAGCTATTTTCTTTCCTAATCTCTATCCGATTTTGAACAAACATAATGTCCTTTAGGCTAAACCTATTGTCGCCCTGGTAAACAGTTGTTCCAGTTCCAAAACTCGTATTCACAATCATCTCTACATCCTTTTTAAGCATGTAATGAAAGGCCATATTTGCTTTTATATTGCGTGAATTATAATCTACTAAATCAATTTCTTTATACCCAGTGCGCAAAGCATAGCCATATCCTAAATAAGGAATACCACTCTGCTTGAACCGATTAGTTGAATATTCATCGCCATATACATTTACTGCATCGTATCCACCCGGACTATTTTCTCCGGTTGGACTTTGCGCTGTTTTTTCGTAATTGGTGGCTTCCCAATCGTAGGCACTCATGGCAAAGAGATTAAATTTATATGCAAATTTATCTTCTCCCTTTTTGTTTTTAAAAACTTCTGCATACCTCACGGCCACCTCAGTTAATCGACGCTCACCTAGCTTCATACTCACAGATAATCCAGGGAACTGAAACGGACTTTTTGTTTGCATATTAATAACACCATTAAAGGCATTGGGACCATAATAGGCGCCACTGGCGCCCACTATTAAATCTACTTTTTGAACATCTAATTCTGAAGCACCTAAAAAATTTCCTAGAGAAAAATTTAAACCCGGACTCTGATTATCCACCCCATCAATAAGCTGTAAACTTCTTACTGGAGAAGTGCTATTAAAACCGCGGGTATTTATAATTTTAAATCCGATACTGGCGCTTGTCATGTCTACTCCCTTAAGCAAAGCCAATCCTTCATAAAAATTACCTGCTGGCGTTTCTTTGATGGCAATGGCATCCATAGTTTCTATGGTTAAAGGAGCTTGCTTTTGGCGCGCAGTAATACGCGAATCGCGGATAGAAACTTCTTTAAGCTCACGCGTATTTTCTTTAAGGCGAATTTCAATAGGTTTACCTGGCATGTTTACCGTAATTTCAGTTTTCACATACCCTACATAAGAAACCACCAATACAATTGGAGGTGCTTGAGTGGTTTTTAAGGAGAAAGCTCCTTCATAATCTGTACTTACTCCATTGCTGCTTCCTTTTACTGCAACAGTAGCACCAATAAGAGTTTCAGCTGTTTTAACATCTTTTACTACACCCTTCAAAGTATAGGTTTGCTGTGCACTGGCCTCTAGCCAAAGCAAGGAAAAAACAATAAAGTAGGCTTGTATAATTTTCTTCAAAGCATCTAATTTGGGGCCAATAATAAGAATAATATTGAAATTTCCTGCGTCATTTGCAAATCTTGCAAAAGAGAATTGAAAGTTATCCAAAAAAATAATTCACCGCAACTTATTGTAAAGTATAGCTATTTAAATATTTTTCAAAAACTAAGGTCAGAAACAAAATCTTGGAAACAAGATTTTACTTTGGCTGAACCAAAACAATATAAAAGAAGAATTGTAAATTTATTCTTCCATAATTACTACCCCAATTTATGAAAGGATTCATGTATATCTTAGAATGCACCGACAAAAGCTATTATGTTGGAAGCACAAAAAACTTAAAGTTACGGTTCAAACAACATCAAAATGGATTAGGTTCAAACCACACTAAAAAACGGCAACCTCTTTGAGCTGCCTCGCCGCTACCTGAGCGAAGCCGAAGGGAGCATTCCAAATACCTTTTGCGCATTTTGGGTAGTTATTTCGGCTAATTGATTCAAACCAACTTTTTTTAGCTCGGCAAGTTTGCGCGCCACTTCAAGTATATAAAAGCTTTCATTTCTTTTGCCTCGATATGGCACGGGTGCTAAATAAGGCGCGTCTGTTTCTAATACCAAATGGGTTAAAGGAATATCTTCAATGGCCTTATCTAAACCGCCATTTTTAAAAGTTAAAACACCACCAATACCCAATAAAAAACCAAGATCTACTACTTCTGCGGCTTGCGCTGCATTCCCACCAAAACAGTGAAATATACCCCTTAAGCGCGGGTGTTTCATTTCTTTTAAAATGGCAATAACATCTTCATTGCTATTTCTAGAATGAATAACAATGGGTAAATCTTGCTGAATAGCCCATTGAATTTGCATGCGAAACGCCCTTATCTGTTCTGCTTTAAAATCGGTACTCCAATAATAATCTAATCCTATCTCCCCTATTGCGTAAAATTTTCTTTTCTTAAACCATTTCTGAATTTGAAACAAATGTGCTTCAACATGCTGATCTACCGAGCAAGGATGCAAGCCCATCATTGGAAAGCAATGATGGGGGAAGCTCCAAACCAAATCTAGCATGGGTTGTATGGAATGTATATCGATATTAGGTAGAAAAAAATGAGTAACTCCATTTTGAATGGCCTTTTCTACAACGGCAGTTCTGTCGGCATCAAATTCTGAAGCGTATAAGTGAGTGTGTGTATCAATAAATTGCAAAGCAAAAATTTTAGACCCGCAAATTACAAATTAAAAAGAAAGTACAAACATTATAAACTACCTAATAAAACGCTCTGGTTTCCGGCTAGGTATGCTTGTTTTTTATCTGCCAGTATTTTTTCTACTGCTAATGTATTGGAGTAATTACTTGGATGATATAAATGATATTGAATGGCTTTATTTTTAATTCTATAAAAACGAATTCCCCTCATTTGCAGGCGCCATTCGATATCGGTATCTTCTCCAATTCCAGCTTGTTCATAAGCCTCATCAAAACCTCCAACTTGTTTTAAATCTTTGAGGTGAATGCTCCAGTTATGGCCCCAAAAACCAATTTTTTCTTCAGGCTTACTGAAAGGTAAATACCAAGCAGCATCCAATCTTTTGCATCCACTTACTAATAAAAAAAAATATTTAAACCAAAAGAACTGTTGCTTTTGAAGTACCTTATTGCTTAAATAGCTAGATAGCATTACCCTTCTGCCATAAACCACTGCTCCTGGTTTTGAATGGGATAAATGGGCTTCTACAAAGTTTTTATGGAGCACACAATCGCCGTCTATAAAAATGATATACCCAGATGCTACAACACGAATAGCTTGGTTTAAAATCTTGCATTTTCTAAATCCTAAATCGGCCTGATTAATATGTTTGATAGGATATATATATTGCTGACGCCATTTGCCAACTTGATCTTGCAAATTTACACATTGCTTATCTTCTGCAATAATAACCTCTAATTTACCTGCAAACGTTTGCAAACTAATGCTCTTCAAAATAAGTCCTAATGCTTCTATATCATTATAGACAGATATTATTAGACTTACTTTTACTTTATTCATATTGCAGTTCAAATATATTTAAAGCAACCAATTTATATAAAAAATTAGAGTTAAATTTTTGTGTTTTTTATGTTTAAATTATTAACCTTTCAACACTAGGGATATTTCCTGCCTTTCCAATCCATTTTGGCAGGAGAAAGGTAAAATCCAATCATGGCTAAATGCATAAAAAAAGAATAGACCTCATAGCCAAAGAAAGAAAGCCAAGGCATTTTTTCATTCAGCCGTTGGTGAATTAAAAGCAAATAGCTTTGTTGTAAAACCCACTTCATAGCCCATATTTTAAGCGCCAGGTTTAGGTTTAGCCAAGCTAATATAAAAACGCCTAAGTAGAAAAAGGCCTGAATGCCAAAAACCACTGCCCAATACCAAGGCAATGCTTGTGCGCCCATCATCCAGCGCTTGCGTTGGTGCATTAACTTAATGAAATCGTGCTGCGGTTTAGATATATTTAATGAGGCCTTATCCAAAATATTTTCTGTTTTAAAGCCTTTGGAACATATGGCACTAAAAAGTTGAAAATCTTCGGTAACAGAAAAAGGCAAGTTTTCATACCCCCCTGTGGCAAGGTATGCTTTGCGGGTAAAAGCCATATTATTTCCTACAGCGGTGCTCTTTAATCCTAGTTGGTTTAACCCAATTAAGTATCCATTACCAAGAGTCCAATCTAGCGATTGACCTGCTTCTAAAACCCCCTTTCCTTTCACCAACGTAGTACCACTAACCATACCCATTTGGGGTAATTGTAAGATGGGTAACAAACCTATTATCCAGTTTTTACCTACCGCAATATCAGCATCGGTTACAAAAATATATTCTGCCTTACAACGCGCTATTAGTTGGGCCAATACATTGCCTTTAGCTCTAGCTGAACCCATATTATTATCAATTTGACATAAATGAACCTGCGGATGTTTTTCTAAAAAACCTTTCACAATAAGAGCGGTATCATCGCTAGATTGATCATCTCCTACCCAGATTTCGAGCAATTCTTTGGGGTAGTTTAATTGTAAAAGAGCGTTTAAACAATCGCTTATATTTTGCGCTTCATTGCGGGCGGGCACCAAAATGGCCACTTTTGTATAATTAATAGGCTTGAGCCTATTTCTTCGAATACTAATAAAGCCCGTTATCACAGATAACTGAATACAAATAAACAACCACAATAAAAAAACAACCGCTATTTCCATGCACAAATATCTTTATTTAATGCAAGCAGAGTAAATCCTTCTTGCTGGTAAAATTGTAATAACTGAGGCAGAATTATTTGCAGGTTAGCAAAGGCTTTTTCGCTATCATGAAATACTAAGATACTACCGGGTTCCACTTTTTTCATGGCATTTAAACTCTCATCTATGTTTAGTGTGGAACTATAATCGCAGCTTAAATGTGACCACATAACTACCGCATATTGTTTGAGTAAAGCTGTTGCTTGCTGTTTTTTAATTCGGCCATAGGGCGGTCTAAACAATTGGCTTTGAATAAAATTTTCTGCCAAGGCCACATCTGTTAAATATTCATGAACTTTTGTATACCAGCCATTTTTATGGTGATAAGTATGGTTACCAACGGCGTGGTTTGAAGCCAAAATTTGCGCGTAGGTTTGAGGGTATTTGCGCACATTATCTGCCACACAAAAAAAGCTTGCCTTGGCTTGGTATTGCTGAAGTTGTGCCAATACCCAAGGAGTTATTTCGGGGTGCGGACCATCATCAAATGTTAAGAACAGCAGCTTATCCTTCGTTTTTACCTTCCAAGTATAACTTGAAAAGAGCTTTTGAATAAATGAAGGGATTCTGTATTTAAACATTATTTTTGCACGCTAGTTGAATAATCAAAATTAAATAATGCTTCAAATATTCAAAAAAAATACCAGCCTTTTAGCAATTTCTTTGCTGCTATACTTTCCCAGCATGGGGCAAGATAAAGAAGTATGGAGTTTAGCCGATTGCGTAAACCAGGCTTTAAGTAAAAACATTTCGGTTCAACAACAGATACTCAGCACCCAATCTGCCCGTTATGATTTAACACAGAGTAAACTGGCCCTTTTGCCAACGCTAAACCTAAATGCCAATAATAATTGGCAAACTGGTTTTGCTATTAACCCAACCACCAATAATGCCCAAGAAAATGTATCATTTAGAACCAATTCTTTTGGTTTAGGCGGAAGCGTTCCGGTATTTGCTGGCTTTCAAAATATAAACAATGTAAAGGTAAAGGAGGCTCTTTTGAAAGCATCTTTAAAAGATTTAGAACAAAGTAAAAATACCATTACCCTTAATGTATGCAATGCTTATTTACGTGTATTGCAGAGCATAGAACTCTATCAAAGCTCCATAGACCGAATACAAGCCACTAAAGCACAAGTAGATAGACAACAAAAAATGTTTGAATTGGGCAGCAGCAACAAAAGCAGGTTTTTGCAGCTTAAAGCCCAATTGTCAAATGAAGAGCTAGCAATGGTAAATGCTCAAAACACGCTTAACCAAGCTTATTTAGAACTATGGTTACTTATAGAAATTAAGCCTGAACCAAATTATAAAATTGAAAAACCCAATACTCAAGATTTAAATATTGCCGA
Source organism: Chitinophaga pinensis (assembly GCA_945860865.1). GTDB lineage: Bacteria > Bacteroidota > Bacteroidia > UKL13-3 > UKL13-3 > B1. The sequence continues at coordinate 136,221 of CAMARW010000002.1, forward strand.
TGAACCGCGAAGCATAGACGATATCTTCGATTTGTTTAGTAATAATAGTCCGGATATAGCTGCAGCAGAATGGCGCACCAAAGGTGCCCAAATTCAAAACCAAATTGCCAAAGGAGGCTATTCGCCGCGCTTAAACCTAAACGGAAATCTCAACTCTTTTTTCACTACGCAAAGTCAGATCGGCGTTGGCAACCTCAATTTTACCAACACCCTCATAGGCGCCGGTGAGTTAAACGGCAGCGTAATTCCCGTGTTTGCTAATCGCCCAGTAGGATATGATGATTATATAGTTACCCCCTTTAACACACAATTTAATAGAAACTTTGGTTCCAATATTGGACTAAATCTAAGCATACCTATTTTTAATGGGGGAACGATACACAACAACGTGCAGAAATCTCAAATTAGCCACCAGAGTAATAAGTTGAATGAGAAACTTACCAAAAACAATTTATACCGCAGTATTGCGCAATCTTATGTAGACTTTAAAGCTTCATTTAAACGCTTTGATGCCAATAAAATAAACTTAGAGGCCAACAAAGAGGCTTTTGAAATTTCGGAAAAACAATTTGAATTGGGCGGTTTAAGCATAGCCGATTATTTAAACTCAAAAAACGCTTACATTCGCGCAGAGGCAGATTATACTCAGGCTAAATACGAACTGGTTTTTAGAAGAAAAGTACTCGATTTTTACCTAGGTAAACCCTTATATTAATACAAAATGCAAACCGTAAAAAATAAAAATAAAACCATGAAATACCTGCTTATTGGTGTAGGTGCATTAATTGTGGTGGCCATTATTGGCAAACAAGCTGGCTGGATTGGCGGCAAAGAAGGCGTATCTGTAAGCACCGCTCAGGTGGAGAGCAGAACTATACTCGAAACAGTTTCGGCAAATGGTAGAGTTCAGCCCGAACAAGAAATAAAAATTAGCTCAGATGTTTCGGGAGAAATTAGGGCCTTATATGTTAAAGAAGGCGATTCTGTTGTTGTGGGCAAACTTTTGGCTCGTATAGACCCAGAGCTTTACCAATCGGCGCTCGACCGTGCAGAGGCTTCCTTAAATAATACCAAGGCGGCAATGGCCACCAGTAAAGCGCGTTTGGCTCAAGCAGAGGCCCGGTTTGTAGAAATAAATGCGGCTTATGCCCGCAACCAGAAAATGTACCAACAAAAACTAATTTCTGATAGCGAATTTGAGACCGCCAAAAGTACTTTTGTAAATGCCAAAGCAGAAGTAGAAGCTGCTAAACAGAGTGTACTATCAGCAGAGTTTAATGTAAAAAGTTTTGAGGCAAGCTTAAAAGAAGCCAGAAAAAACCTTACCCGTACCGAAATATTTTCGCCCGTTAGCGGCATTGTTTCCAAACTAAGTGTGGAGCAGGGAGAGCGTGTAGTAGGTACTTCGCAAATGGCTGGAACAGAAATGATGCGCCTAGCCAACCTCAATGATATGGAGGTAAGCGTTGATGTAAACGAAAACGATATTATAAAAGTGGGCTTGGGCGATACCGCCGATATTGAAGTAGACTCTTACCCTGCCAGAAAGTTTAAAGGTACTGTTACAGAAATTGCCAATAGTGCCACCACTTCTGCACAAACTACTAGCGACCAAGTAACTAATTTTGTGGTAAAAATAAGAATTTTAAGAAGTAGTTACGCCGATTTAACAGCCAAGTTTGGTAAACGCAAATCGGTATTTAGGCCAGGTATGAGTGCCAGTGTAGAAATACAAACAGAGCGCACAGAAAATGTGATAACCGTGCCCATTGAGGCAGTTAGCATTAGGCAAACGGAAGCATTAGATACTTTAGAAAAAAGTGATGATAAAGTGGAGGGCAAATTGGCCAAAACAGCAAACAATGAAGATGATTTGGAAGTAGTATTTATAACGAGTGATAACAAAGCCAAAATTAGACCCGTAAAAACAGGCATCCAAGACGATAAATACATAGAAATTATAAGCGGCCTAAAGGCGGGAGAAACCATCATAACTGGTCCGTACAGCGCTGTATCAAAATTTTTAAAGCACAACGATGTAATTAAAGTAGTGAGTAAAGAAGACCTATTTAATAGCAAAGCCAAAGATTAAATTATTGCGCCAGGTGAGCTATTTAAATATGCAAAGTAAAAAAAATACTTATTATGGGGCTTCTTACTTGTTGTATTAACTTTTGCTGCGCTTAATCGCCATTCTCGCTCAAAACCTTTTCACTATAGTAGTCAAATTATGTCTGACAAGGCAGGGTATTATGTATACTTACCCGCCTTATTTTTGTATGAATTTAAAAGCAGTAAATTTCCAACTAAAGTTGACTCATTAACCGGAGATGGTTTTCAATTAAATCTCAAAGACAATAAAGTACATTCTAAGTACCCGGTTGGTGTGGCTGTATTGGTTAGTCCTTTTTTTATATTGGCCCATGTTTATTCTGTTTTAACAGATAAAGTTGCCGATGGGTTTAGCATTCCCTACCAAAATGCCATAGATATAGCAGGCGTTTTTTATTTACTATTAGGCTTATATTTTTTAAATAAATTCTTACTCAATTATTGCAGTCAAAAAGTTGTTATTGTAAGCTTAGCAAGTTTGTTTTTAGGTAGTAATCTATACTATTACACCATTTTTGAAGGCGGATATTCACATGTTTACACTTTTTTCTTATTTTCAATCTGGCTTTATAACCTCAAAGCATTTGAAAAAACAAAAGGCACAAAATATTGGCTCCAATTATTTGCTATCGCTTCATTTATTATCCTAGTAAGGCAAATCAATTTAGCATTTATTTTTCTATCAATAGGATTATTCTCATCGCCCCAATCATTTTATGCGGGCAAAACTGCCAAAGATTGGCTAAAAGGCCTAGGAATGGCCATCGCCATTTTTACACCTCAGTTATTTTACAACATATACTTAACCCAAACACCCTTTACCTACAGCTACCAGAATGAAGGTTTCATTTACTGGCTAAACCCAAAATGGATAGAAGTGCTTTTTGGATTTGAAAACGGTTGGCTTATTACAAGTCCAGTTTTAATTTTAAGTATAACAGGTTTAATATTCTTGTACAAGAACCATAAAAAAAGCGCTCTAATTATACTTTTAATTACCCTTATCTGCACTTACATTTATGCTTCGTGGTGGGCCTATAAATTGGGTTGCTCATTTGGCCACAGAGGTTTCGTAGATATATACCCATTTTTATCTCTTCCATACACAGTTGGCCTGAGCTACTTCCTTTTACACAAAAAATCTTTCCTCAAGATTTTAATTACAATAGTCTTATTTACGGGAGTATTTTTAAACTTAAAGTACACATATACCTATGATTCATGCTGGCCAATAAGCACAGAATTGTCCGACTTTGAGATTTATTGGCATTTTATAAGCTCACCAACCAAATAATCCAATTAAAATTAAACTAGGGTAATCTTTGAAAATTAACATCAAAGATTAAATTTGCAATAAAGTTATATCATGCCAGAAAAATTAAGTATCATTATACCAGCCTACAATGAAGCACGCACCATTCATAAAATTTTAGACAAAGTAGAAGCTGTGGTACTTGTTAACGGATTGGAAAAAGAATTGATTATAGTTAATGATTGCTCTAAAGACGATACTGCTGCAGTAATTGAAGCTTACAGACAAAACAAACCTCACATTAAGTTTGTACAACACATTGTAAACCAAGGTAAAGGAGCCGCCATACATACAGGCATTAAAGAGGCAAGTGGAGATTACATAATTGTACAAGACGCCGATTTAGAGTATGACCCCAACGAAATAAATGTATTGCTTAAACCCATTTTAGATGGCTTTGCAGATGTTGTTTACGGCTCACGTTTTATGGGCGGAAAGCCTCATAGAATATTGTTTTTTTGGCATTCTATTGGCAACAAAGTTTTAACCTTTGGTAGCAATATGTTTACCAATTTAAACCTTACCGATATGGAAACCTGCTATAAGCTTTTTAAGGCTCCCATTATAAAAGGTTTGCCCCTGCAAGAGAAAAGGTTTGGTTTTGAACCAGAGGTTACGGCGCGCATTAGCCGCATTCCAAACATACGCATTTACGAAGTGGGCATTTCATACTATGGTAGAACCTATGCAGAAGGCAAAAAAATAAACTGGAAAGATGGGTTTAGAGCCATTTACTGTATTCTAAAATATGGATTATTTAAAGCCTAAAATAAGCAATCCGGAGAAGGCAGCCAACATTCTTTTTGTATTAATTGCTTTTGGATTAATTTTAGCGTGCTTGCTCGGTGATAGCTTAGGTGAGGGTGGCGATAGCACAACGCATTACCTTTATGCAAAGCTTTCTTGGGAAAACCCTAGTTATTTTTTTTACCATTGGGCCAAACCCCTATTTACCTTGTTAAGTTCTCCTTTTGCCCAGTTTGGGATGAAAGGAATGATGCTTTTTAATGTTTTTTGCAGCATTGCCGCGGCCTATCTAGCCAGGTGTACGGCCAAGGTATTACAATTTAATTATTATTATATCACAGGTATTTTGGTGCTAAGCATGCCGCTTATTTTGCCCGTTACCCTTTCTGGATTAACAGAGCCACTTTCTGCCCTTTTGGTTATTTTAGCCGTGTATTGCTACCTCACCAATAAAATATTTTGGGCCATTTTTTTGGCATCAATTCTTCCCTTTGTGCGCTCCGAAGGCCTCATTATTGTAGGCGTATTTGGAGCCTTGTTGCTATTTGAAAAACAATGGAAATACCTTCCTATTTTAGCTGCTGGTCACCTCGTATTTGCAATTTTAGGATGGAGTTACCACCACGATTTTTGGTGGGTATTTAACAAAATTCCATACGCCACTATGAGCAGTGTTTATGGCAATGGCAACTGGACACATTTTTTAAATCAACTCTATTTTTGTGTGCAACCATTTACCTTTGCCATGATGCTTATTTCATTGATTTATTTGCCCATAGAATGGGTTCAGAAAGGATCGAAAATGCATTGGCCAAAGCTGTTTTTAATTTATGGTATCGTTCTGGCATTTGTGGCGGCACACTCGGCATTCTGGGCATTGGGCATTTTTAATTCTATGGGCCTGAACCGAGTATTGGTTACCATTTTTCCTTTGTGCGCATTAATGGCTATGCAAAGCATACATGCCATCACATCTAAGCTCCAAGCATCAAGCGCATATACCCAAAGCTTTATGGTGTTTTTTATGAGTGGCATTTTGATTTTTCCAACCTTAAACAACCCAGCTGCTACCAAATTTAAGGAGGCTATTTACATTAACAAACAACACCAATTTTTGCGAGATATCTTAATGCCTTACCTGCAACAAAAACACCCCAACAAATCCTATTTTTTCTCCGAAACTGAAATAGGATTGTTTACCGGCACAGACATTTTTAAGCAAAAGCAATGGTTATACCCTGGCGCAAAAGTGCCTCCACAAAACATGCAAATAGGGGATGTTTTTGTATTTGATTCATTGCTAATGGCGGCAGAGCGAAACATTTCTTTAACAGCCATAAGGCAAGTAACAAACCTAAAGGAAGATACTGTTTTTGCATTTACCAATAATCAAAATAAATTTACGCAATACCACCTTTTTGTAAAACAGTAATAATACCATTTAAGATGATCAATATCTCAGATTACAGTGATTCACTGATACAAAAAGAAGGCATTTGGCACGCTAAAACGAATAGCCAAATTTCTTACCCCGAGGAAGGAAATTCTGTATGCTACCAAATAGAAGAACATAGCTTTTGGTTTAAACATAGAAACAAATGCATACTTACAGCAGTAAAAAAATACCACCCGAAAGATGTGTTTTTTGATATTGGTGGTGGAAACGGATTTGTGGCTAAAAACCTAGAGGCCAATCAAATTCCTACTGTGCTCATAGAACCCGGATTTACCGGTTGTAAAAACGCAAATAAAAGAGGACTTCAACACATAGTTTGTTCAACGCTAGAAGATGCCAAATTTTACAAAGAATCTTTGCCCGCTGTGGGCTTATTTGATGTAGTGGAACACATAGAAAAAGACCAAGAATTTCTGCAATTAATACACAGCTACCTTAAACCAAATGGAAAGGTATTTATAACCGTGCCTGCCTTCCAATTTTTATGGTCGAATGAGGATGCAGATGCAGGCCATTACCGCAGATACAGCATAGCACAAATGGCGCAAAAACTGCAAAAAGCAGGCTTCAAAATAAACTATGCTACGTATATATTTTCTATTTTACCCCTTGCTGTGTTTTTGTTTAGAAGCTTACCGAGTAGATTGGGGCTCAATAAAAACTCAAACGACATATCCAAACACAAAAACGAACACCAAGAAAAACCGGGTATGCTAAGTGCCCTATTAAACCGAATTTGGAATTATGAAATCAACCAAATTTTAGCAGGTAAAAGCTTGCCACTAGGAGGAAGTTGCTTTATTGTAGCCGAAAAAATTTAGGCCATATAAAACTTAAGTATTACCTCAATAATGCGTGTTTGATCTGCTGCGTTTAACTCGTAATACATGGGCAACCGCAGCAAACAATCGCTAAAGCTATCGGTATAAGGCAAATTTCTACCATCGTGTTTGTTTGTGTAAAAAGGAGATTTATGCAAAGACAAATAATGAAATACCGCCATAATTCCGGCTTCTTTAAGTGCCAAAATTAAGGCAGTTCGCTCTTCTAAGCTTGCACAAACTACATAATACATGTGTGCATTATTGCTGGCATAACTTGGCATTTGAGGCAATGTTAGTTTGTTACTGGCGGCCAATGGAGCAAAAGCCGCATAGTATGCATCCCAAATTTCTTTTCGCTTGGTTTGAATATCTGTTAAACTCTCTAACTGTGCAAAAAGAAAGGCAGCTAAAATATCTGAGGGCAAAAAAGAACTACCCATATCTACCCAACCATATTTATCTATTTCGCCCCTAAAAAAAGCAGAGCGGTTAGTTCCTTTTTCTCTAATTACTTCTGCCCTATTGGCAAATTGCGGATCGTTTATCACCAACATTCCACCTTCGCCACTCATTATATTTTTGGTTTCGTGAAAAGAAAACGCAGCTAAATGTCCGATAGAACCCAATGGTTTTTGTATGCCATCTTTACCCGTATAATAAGCATCTATTGCTTGGGCAGCATCTTCCACCACATAAATTTGGTGTTTGTTGGCCAGCTCCATAATGGCATCCATATCACAAGCCATACCCGCATAATGCACCGGCACAATGGCTTTGGTTTTTGCCGTAATTAAAGCCGCAATGCTGGCCACATCCATGTTTGGATTATCTTTTTCGCTATCTACAAAAACCAAATTAGCTCCACGTAACACAAAGGCATTGGCGGTAGAAACAAAAGTATAAGAAGGCAGAATAACCTCATCGCCTGGCTCAATGTTTAATAAGATAGCGGCCATTTCTAGTGCATCTGTGCAAGAAGTAGTGAGCAAACATTTTTGAAAACCAAAACGCTCCTCAAAAAAAGCATGGCACTTTTTGGTAAACATACCATCACCAGATATTTTACCACTTTGAACCGCTTGGTAAATATAATGGGTTTCTTTACCCGTTAAATAAGGCTTATTAAAAGGAATAGTTAATTTTACTTCCATACATGATACATAAAGGTGCGCGACACCACCGTAAAAAAATTCTTGTGATAAAAATTCATGGCCTCTAAATTAGCTGCTTGCGTTACCACACTCACTTTTTTAAATTTATTTTCTTGGGCATATTTACAAACCCAATTAATTAATTTATTTCCAATTCCTTTTCCCCTAGCATGCTCGTCTACAGCAATTAAGCCAATGTTTAATACGCCCAATTTTTCAGAAATACTCACAAATCCTGTTATTTTATCTTCCTCCACAAAGGCCAATACCCGTTTGTGATTTTCTTGATGTAGGGCATTTTCAATCCAAATAGTATATAGTTTTTCGAACTCGTTATTTTTAAAATTGGGATCTATTTTAAACCTAGAATAAACACCACTTTGTAAGGCCAAATGGTTAAGTTGTATTGTGTTTTGCTCCACCATTTGAATGGCTGCATCGGTCTCAAAAATTTGGTCTGAACCAATTTCTCGCTCGAGTACAATTTTCTCATCAGCCAAATAAAAATTAGCAGGTGCAGGCGTTAAGGTTTGGATCAGCCCAACATAAATTAGAGAAAAAGGGGAATTGTTTAAGGTGGCTAAATCTTGCGCACTATCTGTAAAACCAGTACAAGAAGCTACTTCATAACCAAAAAAACTGCTATCCCAATCTAATCTTACTAGGTTCATTTAAGTAGTTTTATCAATGATGTATAAAGGTCTATTTTTAATTCCTTCAAACATTTTACCAATGTATAAACCAATAATACCTAGGGTAAAAATGATTAAACCACTTAAGAACCAAATAGACACAATTAAACTGGTATAACCCGTTAGTGTAATAATACCCATATTGTATAAAACGATATTGTACAGGGTATATAAAACCGCTAAAATAGAAATGCTTATACCCAATTTAATGGTTAATTTGAGCGGTTTATCTGAGTAAGCCATAGCAAAATCTAGGGCTAGGTTAAACAATTTAGACCAGCTATAAGAACTTTCTCCGGCAAACCTTTCGGCATGGGTAACATCTATGGCGGTGCGGTTAAAACCTACCCAACGTGCCATGGGAGCAAAAGCGCGCATGGGCTCGCGCATGGTGTTAATAGTATCAATAACCTTCCTGCTATAAATGCCAAAATTGGCAATACTATTATCTTGCGGTATACCACTTAGGTATGCAAATACGCCATAAAATACCTTGGAACTCATGCGCTTAAAAAAGGTATCTTGGCGCTGCGCCCTGCGGGCAAAAACAATATCATACCCTTCTTTGGCTTTGGCATATAGCCCTGCAATTTCTTCGGGTTGATCTTGCAAATCACAATCCATTACCACTACCCAATTGCCCTTGCTGGCATCTAAACCTGCGGTTATGGCATGGTGCTGACCAAAATTTCTTGACAATAAAATGCCCTTAATTTGAGGATGTTTTTGTGCGTTTACTACAATTTTATCCCAGGATTTATCTGGACCACCATCTTCTACCAAAATAATTTCGTAGGAGCTTGTAATAGCCGATAGCGAGCGGGTTAAACGAGTAACTAACTCATCCATAATTTGCTCTGCTCTATATACTGGTATAACAATAGAAATCTCCATAACTTTTATTTTGTTTGAACCCAAAAGCCTTCACTCACTCGCGATAAGATAACAACCGATATCATCATAGGTAGCCAATTTAAATAATTGTATGGAATTATCATAAAAGCATAGAACAAAGTTAAACTTATTTTTAGTGCCAATAAACTATACAGGTTACTTGGAATAATATCTTTCACAAACCGATAGACAATTAACAAAACTAACATACCCAATACCGAAACATAGAACAAATGCTGTTTAATGGCTTCAATTTTCTCTATCAATGTACCAGTATAAAATTCGTAGTACCAACTGGCCAAACCCAAGCCCCTAAATAACTGAAAAGGCTTATCACCTGGCTGTTGCCAATCTTGCCCGTTCCACTCGCCCAAAGCGGCCTTGGCGTAAGCACTATTAAAATTGTTAAACATATCGGGGGTTTGCATTAAAAAAGGCAGTAAAATTAGTAATACAATACCCAATAAAGTAAAGCCCAGTAAGAAGAAACGCTTGGTTTGTTTGGGCAACATATTTAAGAAATGCACAGGCAACCAAAACACCAATGCATAGCGAGATAAAATAGGCATACTTAAAGCCAATGCTTGTGCCCAAATATGGCGCGAAAACAAAGAAACTCCCAGTAAAAGATAATAAGCTAATACCAGTATTTCTATTGTATGCATGGCATCACTGCCGTTCTCAAAATAAATGGTAAACAAAACAAACAGCGGCAAGCACATGAGTAATATAACCTGCTTAAACGAAGCAAAATTGCAGCACAACACATAGGTATAAATAGCGGTGGCAATGATAAACCCAGCAAACGGAATCCAACGGTGGTCTATATTTAAGAAATAGCTAATCACAAAAAACATCCAATGAAAAGGCATGTAACCCGGGTGACCTTTTCCATATCCATAACCATCTACTTCGGCATAGATAGGTTCGGCCAAAGCAAACCTTTTTAAATATACTTCTTCAATAAAAGGAATAATATCTGAATGCTTTATATTGATAGGATATTGCAACATGAGTGATTTAATCCAAATGCCCATTAGCAAAGTTATTGTAGCCAAAAGAGCAAAAACCCATGTAATATGTTGCTTGCTTAATTGATTATGTTCTTGGTTCAAAACCAAGAATGCGTTTGGGTTTTTACGTTGCATAAAATAGGGCCAAACGGCTAAAAACAAGCCTGCAGTAATGAGTAAAATGGGACTAACAACAAAACCAAATTCGCCTTTTTTATAGAATAGAAACAAGATTTCTACCACAAAGGCCACGTATAGCGGCCAAGCATTATTCTTCCTCGCGTGCGCCACCATTTTGTATTAACTCTAGTTCTATTTCTAGCAAAGAATCGTTAGCCAAGGAATCATTTTTAATGATATACTTACGTGCAGGTCCTACAACGTTTATTAAGTGCGTTAATCCAACTGTATCTTCTGGCAACAACAAATTTCTGTAAAGCATTTTATTAGACAAGAACCCAAAAGTTCTACCCAAATATGGTTTTACTAGTCCCTCCTTATCAAAGCGCCACATAAACTTTTTAGGGCTGGGCACTAAGGTTGCCAAAAACATGCTTTCGCTTAAAGTGAGCTTATCTGGCGATTTCTGGAAATAAAAGCGAGCAGCTTCGCCAATACCATAAACATTAGGACCCCACTCAATGATGTTTAAATACACCTCATACATCCTTTCTTTAGAAACAATTCTATTGTTTTCTAAAATATACACCAATACAATTTCCTCAAGTTTACGAGACATTGTTTTTTCTCTACTTAAAAAAACATTTTTCATTAGTTGCATGCTAATGGTGCTAGCACCGCGTTTAAACTTTCCGGTGCGTATATTTTTGGCAATAGATTGCCTAAAAGCCTCGGTTACAAAACCGCGGTGGTAAAAGAAAGAAGGGTCTTCAGTGGTTAAAATACAATTGCGTAAAAAAGGAGAAATCTGCTCAAGTGGCGTAAAATATGGGTTGGCCGAACCAACATAAATGGTGCGCATGGCTCTGCCGTTCTCACGCGGTACATAGCTAAATTCGCCATTCATTTTACCCAAATTAGCCTCGCCATATCGGGTAATTACAAAGTTTTCTTTTTGCAAATTACTCTCAAAAACCATGGCATTTGGCTTATTCTCATTGTGCCTAAAATCTAATCGGTAGCTAAATGTTCCGCTAGCTTGCATGCCTTTTATATTTGCAAATAAGCCCTCCGGCAAGGCATCAATAAAAGATTGAGCGGCAATGGGATCTGTTTTTAAAACCAGGTTATAAATGGTATCCGGACTATTAGTAAACTGAATAAAAGGATATACCGTAACACCGTTTACTAAAACCTTAGAACTACTATCTAGACTAAGGTAGTTTTGCCCAATTTTATACAAGTAATCAAAATTAAATTCTTGTAAAACAACCTCTTTAGAAGATATTTTGGGATGATTAATCATCAATGATTTTACATTCGCTAATCCATCAATATGCAGTTCGTCATCCTGTAAATTAATATTATTAACAAGCAATCGAGCTGAATTAAAACCTGCCTGTAAATTATATTTTGGAAACAAATACGGAAGCATCAATCTGCTTGTATCTGTGCTAGAAATGCTAATATCCGCTTTCATATCTCCAGGATTGGCAAATCCGCTTAATTGCCAAATTTGCGATTGATCTTGAGAAACAACCTGCATGTTTCCATTTACTACACCCTCTTTTAATTGCAGATTTTTTAAGAACAAACTCACAGAAATTTCTTCATCGATGGCGCGCAAGGCAAAATTTTCAATTTGAACGGCATCTGGAATTTGGTTAAACACCCTTTTTAGTAGTTTGTATAATACCTTGGCGTAATTTTGATCTTTTACTGGCTTTTCAATTTCAGGTGTTAGGTTTGCTAAAGAGCTGTCTTTTTGTTCCCCTAGAAAAGCCGCGTAATTGCTGATATTATCTTTTTTAGACAATTGAAAATATCCATTTTTAATTGCAATACTCTCTATGCGAGCATCTCCAAAAAGCGTATAAAAAAGATGTATGCTAAGCGAAAACTCTTGCAAATCTATCAAGGTATCTTTGTCTTGAGGTATTAATTTAATAGCCTTTAAATGCACTCCAGATAAACCCACAAATTGGGCTGAACCCACCTGTAAATCTACCGCATATTTAGATTGGAGCTTATACTGAACTTTTGCAATAGCCTTATTTAAAAAATAGGTTCTAAAGGCAAAAAAAACCAAAATAACAAGTAACAAAAAAACACCAATTGCCTTGGCAATTAGTGTTAAGTATTTTTTTTTATTTGCAGATAGCTTAAACATGCCAACTGCCATTAAACAGTCATTAAATCTGCTTCTTTAGCAGCTGTTAAATCGTCTATTTTCTTAATGTAAATATCAGTAGTTTTTTGCACTTGAGCTTCTGCTGTTTTGGCATCATCTTCAGGTACACCATCTTTTTGTGCTTTTTTAATGGATTCGTTCACATCCTTGCGAATATTTCTGATAGCTACTTTGGCAAATTCTGCCTCATGTTTTACTTTTTTAACAATATCTTTCCTGCGCTCTTCAGTTAACATAGGCAAATTAATGCGAATAGTTGAACCATCGTTAGAAGGTGTAAAACCTAAATTGGCGATGATAATTCCTTTTTCGATGGCCTGAATGGTATTTTTTTCCCAAGGTTGAACCGATAAGGTTCTACCATCTGGTGTATTTATATTGGCAACCTGACTAACAGGCACAAGGGATCCATAATATTCTACCTTTACAGAATCCAACATAGACGGATGTGCTTTGCCTGCACGTATTTTAGTAAATTCATTTCCTGCATGGTCTACAGCCTGATCCATGGCCTCTTTCAAATGATCAAATAATGGTTTTAATCTTGGGTCGCTCATAAAATTATAATATTAGGTTTTATCAAGGGCCTGCAAAATACTACCGTTCTAGATATTTTTGTATTTTTCTTTTAAAATTTATTTCACAAGCATTCAGATAGTAGTTAAAAACATGCAACTTCTTATATTTGCCATCATTGATTATGGATAGAAGAGTTAGAGTAAGATTTGCACCTAGTCCAACCGGACCTTTACACATTGGTGGCGTGCGCACCGCTTTGTATAATTATTTATTTGCCCACAAACATGGTGGCGATTTTTTAATTCGCATTGAAGATACAGACCAAACACGTTTTGTGCCTGGAGCAGAGGAGTATATTATAGAATCTCTTAAGTGGCTAGGCATAGAGGCTTCAGAAGGAATTGGATTTGGAGACGGCCCATTTGCTCCTTATCGCCAGAGCGATCGCAAGCCTATGTACAAAACATATGTGATGCAATTGATAGAAGCTGGTCATGCCTATTATGCATTTGATACAGCCGATGAATTAGAAGCCATGCGCGAGCGTTTAAAAGCTAGCAATGTAGATGCAAAATATGATGCCATTACCCGAGGCTCTATGAAAAACTCATTAACACTCTCAGAAGATGAGGTTAATCGCAGGTTATTAAATGAAGAGCCGTACGTTGTGCGATTTAAACTTCCCAGAAAAGAAGAAATAAAATTTGAGGATGAAATTAGAGGTTGGGTAAGTTTTAATACCAACCAAATGGACGATAAAGTATTGTATAAAAGTGACGGCATGCCTACCTACCATTTAGCCAATGTGGTAGACGATTACTTAATGCAAATTACCCATGTTATTAGAGGAGAAGAATGGCTACCCTCTGCCCCTCTCCACGTATTATTGTACCGCGCTTTTGGTTGGGAAAACTTGATGCCCAAATTTGCCCACCTGCCGCTGCTTTTAAAACCAGAAGGTAATGGCAAACTTAGCAAAAGAGATGGCGACAGGTTAGGTTTTCCAGTGTTTCCAATTAATTGGATTGACCCAAATACTCAGGAGCTTTCAAGTGGTTACCGTGAAGCTGGTTATTTGCCAGAAGCCGTAATAAATCTGCTAGCCTTTTTAGGATGGAATCCAGGAACGCAACAAGAATTATTTGATTTAGCAGAATTGGTTCAAGCATTTTCTCTTGACAGAGTTAGTAAATCTGGTGCTAAATTTGACCAAAATAAAGCCAAGTGGTTTAACCAGCAATATGTGCGCAAATTAAGCGATGAAAACTTAGCACCAGTGCTCCAAGCAGCTGTTTTAAATGCCGGTTTGAACCAAACGTTTGCTGCAGAATTTATCTTAAAAGTTTGCAGCTTAGTGAAAGAAAAAATTAGCTTTACGAAAGAAATTTGGGAGTATAGCAAATACTTTTTTATTGCACCATCAGAATATGATGAGCAGGTAATAAAGAAAAAATGGTCTGATAAAATCCCTAATTTGTTAACTGATTTAATCTCAAATTTCGAGCAAATTGAAGCCTTTACCCACGAAACAGCAGAAGCCGCTTACCAAGAAGCATTGGCCAAAAACGATGTTTTGGGTAAGGATTTCCTACAATTGTTTAGGGTAATATTAACAGGCGTAGCGGGTGGGCCACCACTTTTTGAAATTGCCGCCTTGGTAGGTAAAAAAGAAAGTATATCACGAATTACTAATGCCTCCGTTAAAATTTCCCAAAAAACATCTTAATATCATTAAATTATGAAAAAACTATCCATTATTTTATTTGCTGTATTGATAACTGCAGGCTGCAGCGAAGTTCGTTTTGATAAAATTCCTGGCGTTTATCAGGATTTAATTCCCATGGAGATTCAGGGGAAATATACCTACTACAGCAAAGACCTAAAATCTAGGTTGCTTGATACGCTGCTTGTAGAAATCAATCAAAACCAAATTATCATAGACGGCACCTATGGTGAAACAAAATTAATGATTCACCAAGATTTTAACCTACACAAATTAGGTGAGATATATGTAATAGGCCGTCAAGATAAAGTACTTAAATCAATGTATAATTTGAGCGTTATTGAACCGAGCAACAAAGGACTAAATTATTACCTAGTAAACAACAAATCTATTAAGGGAAGTGTAGAAAATAAATTCGACACCTATTTTCCATTTTTGGATGTGCCTTATACGTATGAGGCAGTTCCTTCAGAGCCTATTATATTGGCAGGTGAAGATGGAGTGAGTGGAAGCGTTGGTGCGCCAAATATGTTGCGTTATTACAGCATCTCTGATGAGCAATTTTTTCATTACTTTGACAAAGAATTGAAAAACAAAGAATTTATTCCCTTGAAAAAGGAAACAAAAGAAAAAACCAAAAAATCAAAATAAATGATGAACCGTCCCATACGTGTTTTGGTAGCTAAAATCGGCCTTGATGGGCATGATAGAGGTGCTAAAGTAATTGCCACGGCATTGAGAGATGCTGGCATGGAAGTAATTTATACTGGATTAAGACAAACGCCAGAAATGGTTGTTCAAGCAGCCATTCAGGAAGATGTAGATGTAATTGGTGTAAGTATTTTGTCGGGGGCACACATCAGTGTTTTCAAAAAATTAAAAGACTTACTAGCTCAACAAAACGTGGAGGATATACTTATTACAGGCGGCGGTATTATTCCCGAGTCGGATATTGAAGCATTGCAACAAATGGGTATTGGTAAATTGTTTACACCCGGCGCCCATACAAGTGAAATTTCAACATACATCCAAAATTGGGTTTCAGAAAATAGAAGTTTTTAAAAACTAATTAATCATAAAGTGGCAGCAATAAATCTTATTTTAAATTTTAAAATATTTGCTAACCTTGCTAGTCCCTAATCATTAAACATACAAAAGAATAATTCAAATTATGAGTATTGAAATTTCATACAAAACTTTAATTACAGAGGCAAAAGATCAAATTTTTTATATAACTATAAACAGAGAAGACAAATTAAATGCCTTAAACATTCAAACACTAACTGATATAAAAAACGCCATCTTAAGCATCTATAACGAATCAAGTATTAGAGGCGTTATTATAACTGGTAAAGGCAGTAAAGCATTTGCGGCAGGTGCAGATATAGCTGAATTTGCCAACTTCACTGTGGAAGAAGGAACACGCATGAGCGAAGAAGGTCATGCCGTTTTACGTGCAATAGATCATTGTCCAAAACCAGTAATTGCAGCTATTAATGGTTTTGCCTTAGGTGGAGGAAATGAACTAGCCATGAGCTGCCACATTAGAGTTTGCTCAGAAAAAGCAAAATTTGGGCAACCAGAGGTTAATTTAGGAATTACACCAGGGTATGCAGGTACGCAGAGATTGGCGCAATTGATTGGAAAAAGTAAGGCATTAGAATTTTTGATGACTGGGGATATGATTGATGCGAATAAAGCGCTAGAATTAGGCTTGGTAAACCATGTTGTACCAGCAGATCAATTAATAAATAAATGCGAAGAAATATTAAATAAAATAAAGACCAAAGCACCCATGGCCATTGCCAGTGTTATTCGCTGTGTAAATGCATTTTATGAAAAGCGTGCCGACGGAAATAACATTGAAATAAATGAGTTCGGTAATTTCTTTGGTTCTGAGGATTTTATAGAAGGCACACAGGCATTTTTAGAAAAACGCCCTGCAAATTTCAGGGGAAACTAAAAAAAGAAGCGCTAGTCGCTTCTTTTTTTTTCAAACAAATTAAACCTATTAAGCCTTTATCTTTTATGAAAATTTCTTCAACATACAATACTATAAACCCGTTTTCAGGGAAGCTTTTAGCTAGCTACGAAGAGGTACAGGATGGAGATTTACCTGTTATCTTAACAAACATGCACTTAGCACAGAAAAATTGGGCGAAGAAATCTTTAACAGAAAGAATTGCTTTTTTGCCAAAAATTGCTGCTGTATTGCAAAAAGAAGCAGATAACCTGGCCCACATAGCTAGTAGTGAAATGGGCAAATTATTGCCACATGCTAAAGCAGAAGTTTTAAAAAGTGCCAGCCTATGTAATTACTATTATGAAACAGCAGAATCGCATTTAGTAGCCGAGCAAAAATTGCTTACAAATGGCACCCAAGTAAGTATAGAAAAAGTTCCGCTGGGCACAGTACTAGGGGTTTTTCCATGGAACTTTCCAATTTGGCAAATTTTAAGAAGCGCCATTCCAACCATCATTAGTGGTAATGCCATGCTAATAAAACCTGCACCCAATGCGGCTATGTCGGCACTAGCTTTACAAGAGATTATGGAGCGCATTGGACTTCCACCATTTATATACAAGACTTGCTTTTTAAACAATGAGCAAGTATCCCAGTGTATTGCAAACAAACACATTCATGCAGTTACTTTTACGGGCAGCGAAAATACCGGAAACTTACTGGCATCTATAGCAGGCAAACACTTAAAGCCTATAGTTCTAGAATTAGGAGGAAGTGACCCTCTTATTATTATGGAAGATGCAGATTTGCCTCAGATTATAGATGAAATTTTGTTTAGCAGGTTTCAGAACAACGGACAAAGTTGCGTGGCAGCCAAACGCTTTTTGGTTCACCACAAAAAAATGGAACCATTTTTGGCACTAGCCAAAGAAAAAATTACGGCTATGCAATTAGGAGATCCGCTTGAACCTAACACCGTAATTGGACCTATAGCGCGGGTAGATTTGCTTCATAAACTAGAGCAACAATTAGCAGATTGCTTATCGGGTGGAGCAGAAATATATTACCAACAAAGCGAGGTACCTAAACAGGGTAATTTTTTTCCACCCACCATATTATATAATATTCCAGCCGGTAATTTAGCGGCTCAAGAAGAGTTGTTTGGCCCTATTTTGTCAGTATTTTCTTTTGGTTCGGACCAAGAATTAATAGCATTGGCAAACAGCACCCAATATGGCCTGGGAGCTAGTATTTACACCCCAGATATTAACCGTGCTAAAGCCTTGGCAAGCCAAATAGAAAGTGGCATGGTTTACATTAACCAAATGGTAAAAAGCGATCCTAGCATCCCGTTTGGAGGCATTAAAAATTCTGGCTTTGGCAGAGAGTTAGGTAAAGAAGGACTGCTTGCCTTTTGCCAAACTAAAACGATTTGGGTAAAGAACAATTAAAAATTTATTATAGAGAATTAACCTGTAAAATCTGATTGGTTAAAGCATATGTTCCGCCGCTATGGTTGGCATCTTACGCATTGGCTGTAATTGCCCAGCTGCCATTATCGCTAGAGGTAATAGCATAGTGGCAATTGATGGGGCAGTTTAAAAAACAATGTTAAAATACTTGACTCGTTTATAGACCTAATAATATTTTTGGGGACACTTACTAGGAAATATTTCGATCTTTTTTATTCAACTTAGACGGTAAAATATCATATTTATCTTTAAATTTTTTGGTAAAATGATTGTGGTTATTGAAGCCACAGTAATATAAAATCTCTGATATTGGAGCGGCGTCTGCTTCTATCATATTTTTAGCTTTTTGTAAACGCATATCAATAATTAACCTAAACAATGATTGCCCACAAATACGCTTAATATTTTTTTGAATAGAAGAAACACTCATTGGGAATTCAGCAGCAAAATCTGACAAAGCCAGTTCGTCATTGGCTATGTGTTTGTCTATAAATTGTTTTATTTGTTGTAAAAATTTTTGATCTCTTGAATCAAAATTAGATTCTACATCATTCACCAAATTAGCTATAATAACCTGCTTTCTATTTTCTATGTTATTTCTGCATTTATAAACTAATTCATGCAAAGAAAAAGGTTTTGTAATATAATCATCTGCCATCAAACCTAGGGCAGTTAGCTTGTTATCAACAGTGGTTTTTGCCGTTAAAAACAAAAATGGGATATGCATAAAACGAGCATCCGTTTTAACATATTTTAGCAGCTCTAGACCATCCATAACAGGCATAGCCCAATCAGATACAATTAATGAAACTCTTTTAGATAGAAGAAGTTGCTTGGCCTCCGTTCCATTTGAAGCCTCATATACATGATAACCTTCCATTTCAAGAGCAGTAGAAATATTTTTGCGCAAAACTAAATCGTCTTCACAAACGATTATTTTATCTGCTAAAAAATTCTTTTTATTTTGAGTCATAATTAAAGTTATATATTTTAAATGTTATTCGAGAAATAAATTTGAAACTTAAGAGAATCTTGATTAGTATCAATCAGAACAAGCTTACCTAATAAAATTTCCATAATTACTTTGGATAAGTATAATCCTAATCCCAAGCCATCTATTAATTGATTATCAGAAGAAAACTGCTCATAAGGTGCTGCATTTTTGAGTTTTTCGCTATTAAATTTCTTATGATTAGGATACGCTATCTCAATTTTGGCACCTTCAGGTAAAAGAAAAATATCTAAAGCAATCGTTTCTCCTTGACGGCTATACTTGAAGGCATTTTCTGCCAGTTCTTCCAAAACTCTCTTCAATAGAAACCGATCTGTTGTTAAAAAACTACCGTCAACAGAAAGAACTAAATCACTGGCCCGATTATAATTTGTTGCAACATGCACAAAGGTATTTGCAATAAAACTTGCTGGAATTTCTTCTAAAGAAGGATGATATTTTTTAGATAAAAGTTCATTATAGAGAATGAAGTTATTGATTGCCCTGCTCAATCTAATCGCACTTTTATTTATCACCTCTGGTATAGACCTTGTTTCAAAATTTAGCAACTTAGTATTTGCCTCTTCCAATAAAAGCTGAGATCCCGTTAAAATATCACTTAAACAGGTATTAAACTCCTGATATGGTGTGAAGTAAGTGTGATTAATTAACTTTTCAGAAACTTTTTCCAAACCTTTTATTTTGGTGGCATTTTTTTCAAACTTTTTTTCAATCGTTTGTAATAATTCACTAAAAATAAAGGGTTTAATAATATAATCATCTGCTCCAAGATTCATCCCTTTTCTTTGGTCCGCCTGACTATTTGCAGCTGTTAAAAAAATAAAAATGGTTAAACTTAATGGAAATTTGCGTTGTAACTCATCCAAAAAAGTAAAGCCATCCATTTCTGGCATCATAATATCACAGATAATTAAATCTGGGTTAAAACTTCCGAAATGAGCAAGTCCTTCTATGCCATTATTAACAGAATCAACCTCAAATTCATTCATAAGGAGAAATTCAACTAGGTTGCTTCTGATATGTATATCATCTTCTACAACTAGGATTTTATGCTTATTTATTCTACTTTTCATTTAACAAGCAATTGTAATAAGAAGCAAAATAGCTAAAAAAAGGAAAAAAGAAAAAAAAGAAAATCAGACTCGATTTAGTTTATTGAGGTAATATCCTAAGAGAACGATTTGCAAGCGAACTAATTCTGGCACCAAGTAACGAATTGATTTACCGGCTTGTATTGTTTGCCTAATGTAGGTGGAAGATATATTTAAAAGTGGAACTTCAAATAACTTTACTGAGGGATGGCTGGCCACGTTTTGTTGTTCTATGATACCCGTTCTAGCATAGACAAAAACAGCATAATTTTCCAATATTTTTTGATAGTCTTTCCATAAATGAAACTGTTGTAAATTATCACCTCCAATAATTAATGTGAAATTATATTCTGGAAATTTTAATGAAATTTCTTCTAAAGTAAATGTGGTATAGGAAGGGCGAGGCAAATTAAACTCTATATCACAAGTTTTAAACCTATTGTCGCCAGCAATTGCTAATTCTAATAAAGCCAAACGATTTGCCTCTGGCAACAAATCCTCTTCAGATTTAAATGGATTTTGCGGCGAAATTACAAACCAAATTTCATCTAAATGAGTGTAATCAGCCATGTAGTTGGCAATAATTAAATGCCCCATATGCACTGGGTTAAACGATCCAAAAAACAGACCTACCTTCAACATATATTTTTACTTTATTATAAAATGATTAACCAGTAACTCGGCCTGTGCCAGAGCTAATTTTAAATCATCATTAAGCAGCACTTGCTCAAACTTAGATTCAAAAGACAATTCTTTAACTGCCTTATTTACTCGGATGCGAATTGTTTCATCTGTTTCTGTAGACCTAAAACGCAATCTATCCTCCAAAACTTGCACGCTTGGAGGTTTTACAAAAATAGCCAATGCGTTTTCCCCAAAAAAAGTTTTTAAATGCAATCCACCCACAACATCCACATCAAAAAGCACTACTTTCCCTAAAGACCAAATCCTTTCAATTTCTGATTGAAGCGTTCCATAAAAATTACCATCATAAACTTCTTCATATTCCAAAAATGAGCCTGCTTTTATTTTTTCAGCAAAAGTATCTTTACTTAAAAAATAATAATCTTTACCATCCACTTCACCCAAACGCATGGGGCGTGTGCAGGCCGAAACAGAAAACATCAGCAACGAATTAACATTTAATAAATGTTTAACAATGGTAGTTTTTCCAGATCCAGATGGCGCGCAAAAAATAATTACTTTTCCTTCAGTCATAGCAGCTACTTTTTAAAGTACATTATTAATTTGTTCTTTTATTCGCTCCAATTCTTCTTTCATTTCTACCACAGAGCGCTGCATTAAATGGTGATTACTTTTAGAGCCTATGGTATTAATTTCTCTACCCATTTCTTGTGCTATAAATCCTAATTTTTTACCTGTTGAAGCTACTCTAATAACCTCTTCTAAATAATCGCAATGCTGTTTCAATCGAACTTTTTCCTCATTAATATCTAATTTCTCTAGGTAATAAATCAATTCTTGCTCAAACCTATTTTTATCTAACTGGTCTTGATTTAAACTTGCAAGTTCTTTACGTAAACGCTCTTTAACTGTTTCAATCCGCTCATTTTCAAATGGCGTTAAGGCATTCATTTTAGTTGCAATATTTAAAGCCATATTGCTAAATTCTTGGGTTAAAATTTTACCCTCAGTTAGTCTATATAAATCAAATTGATCAAACGCTTTTTTAACTACATCCATTATTTGTAACCAATCTGCATCATCTGGAGTACTCTCGTTTGGTTGCAACACATTAGGGATATCAAAAATGTTTGTTAACAAATCTTTAGCATCCAAACCTGATTCGGCAGCTAAACTTTTAACTTCATTCAGATAATAAGCTGCAACTTCCCTGTTTATGGGAGTAATGCGATCTTCAGCTAATTTATAGGTTAGTTGAATATTGAGCTGCGCTGTTCCACGTTCAATAAGCTTCGCCATTTCTTTCCGCAGCTCCAATTCTTTATGCTGCCAATTTCTAGGCATCCGAATACTTAGTTCAAAGAATTTATTGTTTAAACTTTTAATTTCCACCTTTACGGCAAATTTTTCTGTTTCTCCCTCGGCTTGTCCAAAGCCTGTCATAGATCTAAGCATAAATAAAAATAATATTCAATATTAAGCAATTAGTTTAGAGCTACCATACAATAAAATTAAACCGCATTTTTTTCTAGGGGAAAACTTAAAATAACAGTTGTTCCTCTATTAACTTCACTTTCCAACTCAATAATACCATGGTGTAAATCCATAAAATATTTTGCGATAGACAAGCCCAAACCTGTTCCTGGAATATTTTCCACATTTGAACTTCTAAAAAATGAATCAAAAATAAACGGCAATTCTTTCGCAGGAATCCCAATACCTTGGTCAATGAATTGAATTTGAAGAAAATTATTTTTACACTTCACTTGAACCAAAATTTCGGTATTGGGGGCGGCATATTTGGCTGCATTACTTATCATATTATTAAAAACGTGTATCACCAGTTTTGGGTCAAACAGAACCTGCACTTGTTTGCTGGTTAAATTATTAAACTTTAAGCTTTGGCCATTTAAGTAGCGCTTGGCTTCTTTATTTAAATATGTTTCTGTAAAATCAGTTAAATCACCCAAGGTAGCATTATAAGGAATTTTCGCAGATTCTATACCTCCCATTGTTAAAACATCTGTCATTAAACCGGTAATTCGGTCTACATCAAAAATTATATTTTCAATTTTATTTGCCATACTATTGTAGGGCTTTTCTGGAAGCAACCCTACAAGCTTATTTAACAACATGGATATTAGTTCGGCGCTACTTCTTATACCAGCTAAAGGAGTTCTAAATTCGTGAGAGGCCATAGTAACAAACCGCGACTTTAAATCGCCTAATTGTTTCTCTTTAGCCAAAGCTTGCTTCAATTCGTTTTCTGCTAACTTACGTTTGGTTATATCTTCAATAGAACCAACAGCGGTTTTCAGTTTGCCTGTTTGCGCATCTATCAATTTATTTATTTCTATATCAAACCATATTAACTGCCCATTTTTGTGTTGTAAACACATTTCACCATGCAAATAGGTTTTAGAAGGATTAACGATATCTGACTTATTTAAGGCATTTTCTAGATTTAAATTTTCAGGATGATAAAAATCTGCAAAAGTTTTACCCAAAGATTCGGCAATTGAAAAACCAGTAAGCTTATACCAGGCTGGATTTAAGAAAATAAAATTTGCTTCATTATCGGTTTCAAAAATCACTTCACGCAAGTTTTCAACCAAGTCTCTGTTGCGTTTTTCGCTGACTCTAATTTTCTCTTCATTAATTTTATTGGCAGAAATATCTACAATAAAACCAATCATAAATTGGGGTTCTCCGTGCTCGTCAAATTGAGAAACTTTGCCTACATCAAGCACCCAAATATATTCATTGTTTGCTCCTTTAATGCGATACTCTATACTATAGTTAGTTACGTCTGCATCTTGTAGCAGCCTTTTTTGTTTTTTAAGCACATCCTTCACTAAGTAAATATCATCTGCATGAATACAATTAAACCAATCGTTGGCTACATGTACATGGTTTTCTGGGGCACTAAAACCCAATATTTTATTAAATATTTCATTACCCATCAACTCGTCTTTTACTATTTTCCATTCGTAAAAGCCCAACTGGGTTGAATTGATTGCAAGTGCTAACTTTTGGTTGGCCTCCTTTAATAAGCGTACATTTTGCAATAAATCAGAAACATCGCGGGTTATACAAACCAATGAGCCATCTGCTAATTGACGGAGTGTTAAATCTTGATAAACAACCTTACCCATTTTGGTGTAAGCCTGAACTTGCCCATTCCAAATTCCAGTTTCTGCAAGGATAGGAAACACCGTTTTTATGAGATGCTCAGCTTCTTCTGGTTTGTATAAAATTTGCCAATTTTTGCCAATTAAACCGTTTTCACCATATCCAAAAATAGTTTCATGGGCGGGATTCATATAATAATAATTACCCAAATTATCTAGCAAAGCAATGCCATCGGGTGAGTTTATAATTGCCTCATTTTGACGGGCAATTACCACCTCCTGATTTTTAATGGTAGTTACATCTACCCCATACCCTATTGCTATTTCTAAATCATTACTTTCATTTAAAACTGGATGCATTACACGCAGGTGAAAAGAAGGCTTACCATCAGCCGAAATCATTTTTTCTTCAAATTTGTGTGGCACCTTTGCGGCCAGCATTTCATCAAATTGACTCCTGCGTAAAATGGCAAATTCTATTGGTTTTTGGCGCCATTCACAATATTCAAAATCGTCTTTACCAATCATCCATTCGCGTACTTCTTTATTTTTTACTGCATTATTGTTTAAGAATAGGTATTTATGGTCTTTGTTAAAAGCAACAATATCGGCTGGAATATTATTGAAAATAGTTTCATAAAATTCCTTTTGATTGTTCATTACCAGATATTGCTTAGACAGCTCTGTGGCTAATGCGTTGCGTTTTAAATAAGAGCCAATATTTGCAGAAATAGCCAATAAAGTAGTAACTTCAATATCCAACCATTTCCTGAAATGAGTGCAATCATCAAAACCAATAAACCCCCAAAGTTTTTCATCAAAAATAATGGGGGTAAACAATACACTTTTTATGTCTTGTAACTCCAAAGTTTCTCTAAACTCACCAGGCTCAAGCTCATTTACAACAACCATGTAACTGGCACCACTTATTAAGGTGTCTTTAAGCCATGAGAATTCAGACCACGGCAAAGCATCAAGCAAGCCTGAACCTATTTGAGGCTCTATCCCTTCTTTTACCCATTCGTAATCATAGTGAAGATAGGCGTACTCTCCATTTTCGAAACTATTTCTAAAAATATAAACCCTATCAACAGCTGCTGCTACCCCTAATACCGATAACACATCATTGATAGCCTCTTGCTCACTTTTATTGCTTATAAGTGCTTCAGAAGAATGAAGCACTGCATGGAATAATTGATAGTACTGCTCTTTATCTAACTCCATATTTTAGAGTATTAGTATGATACAACTTTTTAAAAATTGGGTTATCCCTCATTTATCTAGAATTTAAAACAATTTATATTATAAACAAATGGGTACAACAGATAAATAAATAAAAATGATATTAAACAGATTTGCTCGTTTTCATTTGAATAACATCTACCAAAAACGCAAATGCCATAGAGAAATAAATATATCCTTTTGGAATTTGAAAATGAAACCCTTCAGCCAATAAAGAAACCCCAATCATCATTAAAAAGCTTAAGGCCAAAATTTTAAATGAAGGATGTTTTTTAATAAAATCGCTGATTGGCTTAGAAGCAATAAGCATTATTATAACGGTTACAACTACAGCCGTATACATTACCCAAAGTTCTTGAACCATCCCAACAGCTGTAACTATTGAATCAATAGAAAAAACTAAATCTAACAAGAGTACCTCCAACAACATTGTACCAAAACTACTCACTTTTACGCTAGGCGCCTCCTCCTCTTTAGCTAATTCTGTTTTGTGGTAAATTTCTTTAGTGCTTTTATAAATTAGAAATAATCCGCCAATTATTAAAATCAATCCCTTTCCAGAAAAATCTACCTCAAAAGCAGTAAATAAAGTATGGTCTAATTTTAAAATCCAAGATATAAAACCCAATAAAATTAAACGTAAAACCATGGCTAAACCAATGCCATACAAACGCAATTTACTGCGTTGGTTTTCAGGTAATTTATCTGCCAAAATGGAAATAAAAATAATATTGTCTATTCCCAAAATTACCTCTAAAGCAATAAGTGAAATAAGTGGTATTAGTGAATCAATCATATATTGCAAATATGCAATTAAAATCATATTTTAAATCCGTCAATTATTTATTTCTATTAATGATGATAAATATATTTTAACACCTAAGCGAATAAATTTTAAGAATATGCTTGGATTGTTTGGGATAATTATCAAAAATCTTTAGGTTTGAAAAGGAGTTATTTTACATGGCAAATCATACTACAGGTTTAAGCAACCAAGAATACAAAGCGGTAATAATTGAAGATTACAGAATGGCTTACCAAAGCAGGTTAACCAGTTTGTTAGGCAGAAAAGAAGTGCTTACTGGCAAAGCAAAGTTTGGTATTTTTGGCGACGGTAAAGAATTACCTCAAATTGCCATGGCCAAGGTTTTTAAGAATGGTGATTTTAGAAGCGGATATTACAGAGACCAAACCTTTATGATGGCCGCTGATTTATTAAGTATCCAAGAGTTTTTTGCTCAATTATACGCCCATACAGATGTTAGTGCTGAGCCTGCCAGCGCTGGTAGAATGATGAACGGGCATTATGGAACACGTACCCTAGATGAACAAGGCAATTGGAAAGAACTAAAAAATCTCAAAAATTCTTCTTCAGACATTTCCCCTACTGCTGCACAAATGTTGCGCTTAGTTGGTTTAGCGCATGCCTCTAAATACTACAGACAACACCAAGAATTGATAGGCAACAACCCTTTTTCTGTAAACGGAAACGAGGTTGCCTGGGGAACCATAGGAAATGCCAGTAGTAGTGAAGGCCATTTTTTTGAAGCTATTAACGCCGGGGGTGTGCTGCAAATACCCATGGTAGTTTCTGTATGGGACGATTCTTACGGCATTTCTGTGCATGCCAAATACCAAACTACCAAAGAGAATATTTCGGAAATATTGAAGGGTTTTCAACGCGATGAAAAAGGTGAAGGATACCAAATTTTTACCGTTAAAGGCTGGGATTACCCTGAACTTGTAAGCGTATACGAAGAGGCAAGCAAAATTGCCAGAGAACAGCATATCCCATGTTTAATTCACGTTACAGAACTTACCCAACCGCAAGGCCATTCTACTTCTGGCTCGCACGAAAGATACAAAAGCAAAGAAAGACTGCAATGGGAAAACGATAACGACTGCATTGCGCGCTTTAGAGAATGGATAATAGCAAATGACATTTGTTCTGAAGCTAACTTAGAGAGCTTAGAAAATGAAGCCAAAATACAAGTAAATATTGCCAAAAAAAACGCTTGGGAAGCATACCTCAATCCAATTAAGGAGGATGTAAATACTTGTGTGCAATTGTTGCAAAACTTGGCTACCCAAGGCTCGGCTCAAACCGAAATAAATGAATTGGCAAATAACTTAATAGCCATTGCTGAACCTATCAGAAAAGAAATTGCCGTTGCCATTCACAAAGCATTACGACTTACCTTTAAGCAAAATTCTGAGGCCAGAAATGCCTTGTTAGCCTTTAAAGAAAATTTTGAAACTGTAAATAAAGATCGTTATAACTCCTATTTATTTAGTGAAAGCAAACAAAATGCTTTGCGCATTGAAGAGGTGAAACCAGTATATAGCAACGAATCCAAAATGGTGGATGGCAGAGAAATTATGGTGGCCTATTTCGACAACTTGCTTAGCAAAGACCCTCGTGTTATGGCCTTTGGCGAAGATGTTGGCAAAATTGGAGATGTAAACCAAGGATTTGCCGGATTGCAAGAAAAACATGGTGAAGGAAGAGTGTTTGATACGGGCATTCGTGAACTTACCATTATCGGACAAGGCATTGGAACCGCCATGCGCGGCTTAAAACCTATTGCCGAAATTCAATACCTAGATTATTTATTATATGGACTGCAACCGCTTAGCGATGATTTAGCCACTTTGCAATATAGAACCAAGGGCGGACAAAAAGCGCCGCTGATTGTGCGCACGCGCGGACATAGGTTGGAGGGCATTTGGCACTCTGGCTCCCCTATTGGTATGATTTTAAATTCGCTGAGGGGTATGCATGTGTTAACGCCACGTAATATGGTGCAAGCTGCAGGAATGTACGAAACTTTAATACAATCTGATGAACCTGCTTTGGTTATTGAATGTTTAAATGGCTATCGTTTAAAAGAAAAAATGCCCGAAAATTTGGGTACATATACCATTCCGCTTGGTGTGCCAGAAGTAATAGAGGAAGGAACAGATGTAACGGTTGTATCTTACGGTTCTACTCTTAGAATTGTGCAAGATGCAGCGATATTATTAGCAGAAGTAGGCATTAGCTTGGAAATTATAGACGCCCAAACTTTGCTTCCTTTTGATATCCATCATTTGATAGGCCAATCACTCCAAAAAACCAACAAATTAGTGGTGGTTGATGAGGATGTACCAGGCGGGGCAAGTGCCTATATTTTGCAACAAATTTTAGAACTACAAGCTGGCTATTTTAATTTAGATGCACAACCTTTAACCATAACAGCCAAGGCCCACAGACCTGCTTATGGCACAGATGGCGACTATTTTAGCAAGCCCAACGCAGAAGAAATTTATGATGCCATTTTTACCCTCATGCAAGGGTATGAACCGAATAGATTTTAGTTTTGACTTTGCTTGCCGAAATTGAGAAGCTATAATTCCAATTCAAGCCATTACTTAGCACCATAATGTTGAAGGTACTCTTTAGATAAGGCAACATAGGCCTGGGCATTAAGTTTTACTTTTTCGATATGTGCTTCGCTTAGTTGCTTAACAACCTTGGCTGGCGAACCCATTACAATTGAATAATCTGGAATTTGCATGCCTTCTGTTACCAAAGCATTTGCACCAATAATGCAGAAATTGCCAATTTTTGCTCCATTTAAAACCGTAGCATGCATACCCACCAATACATTA
Organism: Chitinophaga pinensis; assembly: GCA_945860865.1. Taxonomy (GTDB): domain Bacteria; phylum Bacteroidota; class Bacteroidia; order UKL13-3; family UKL13-3; genus B1. Next base: position 165,182 of record CAMARW010000002.1, read on the forward strand.
CTACCCATTTGCGCACCATGCACAATGGCACCATGACCAATAATGCATTCTTCACCTATGTTAACAGGATAGCCTGGGTCTACATGTATAACTGCATTCTCTTGCACATTGCTCCTGTTACCTATGCTAATTTTATCGGCATCACCACGCAACACAGCCCCAAACCAAACCGAAACATTATCACCTAAAACCACACGACCAAATACCCGAGCCGTATCGGCTATCCAAACATCTACTCCTTTGGTAATAGGAGTCTGCAAAATTTCCTTTATTTGGGTTAGCATGGCAAAATCTAATCTTCTGTTTTTCATATTGGCTCAAAACTAAAGCTATTTATTTGGGTTTGAATAGATAAATTGCAAAATAAATTTAACCAATAAAATGAAAAAATTACTCTTTTTAAGTGCACTAGCTTCAGGATTATTTTTAGGTTCGGCCCAAGCCCAAACCATTCCTTTTCCTCAACCTAGTCCGGCTGCAAGTATTAGCCAAAATTTTGCTACGTCTAAAATTGAAATCAACTACGCCCGCCCATCTGCTCGCGGCAGAAAAGTATTTGGCGATGTTGTGCCGTTTGGCAAGTTTTGGAGAACAGGCGCCAATTCGGCCACAACCATTTCTTTTGGCGAAGATGTGTTTATTAATGGCATGGAAGTAAAGGCGGGTAAATATGGTGTTATTACTTTTCCTAACGTAAATGAATGGACAGTTGTATTTACCAAAGACCTTAATGTTACCAGCGAAGATGAATACAAACAAGCCAATGATGCCGCTCGTTTTAATGTAAAAACAGAGCAGTTAAACCAATTTGTTGAAACGTTTACCATTGAATTAAATAATATGCGCAACGATGCAGCCGATTTAATTATTAAATGGGAGCAAACACAAGTTAAATTAAGCATCAAAAGCAATTATGATGAGCGCTTAAGCAAACAAATTGAAACGGTTATGAATAAGGATAGCAGACCCTATTACGGTGCTGCCAATTATTTTTACGAAAACAACAAAGACCTGAACCAAGCCTTAAATTGGATTAACAAAGCAGTAGAAGCCAATCCAAAAGCATATTGGGTTTGGTTGTTAAAGGCTAAAATTCAAAAGGGTTTAAAAGATTATAATGGTGCATTAGAAACCAGTGCAAAATCTTATGAATTGGCCAAAGCAGATAACGACGATGCTTACATGCGCAACAACGAAAAATTACAAGCAGAAATCAAAGCATTGCCAGACTTTAAGCCAAGCAAAACAAAGAAGAAATAATTAGTAATAATTTTAAAAAAAAGCTTGTTTCATCCAATGAAACAAGCTTTTTTTTAATCTATAAAAACTCAAATCCTATATCTTTTCGATAATATTTATTTTCAAATTGTATTTTTTCTGCATTTTCACGACTTTGGTTCAGGGCCTCTTGAATACTTGAACCCAAAGAGGTTATGGCCATAACCCTGCCACCATTGGTTACTATTTCGCCTGCATCCGAAAATTTGGTGCCAGCATGGTATAAGGTAGAACCCGCAACCTCATCCAATCCACTCATTACTTTCCCGCGCTCAAATGCCTCGGGATAACCCTTAGAAACCAACATTACCGTAACTGCTGTTCTAGCATCTATTTGCAAGTTCACTTCATTTAATTTACCAGTACCAGCAGCCATCATCAGCTCCACCATGTCGTTCTGGATGCGTGGCAAAACAACCTCTGTTTCTGGGTCGCCCATCCTACTATTATACTCAATTACCTTTGGCTCACCATTCACATCCATTAATCCCACAAAAATAAAACCTACATAATGAATGTGCTCTGCTTGCAATCCTAACAAGGTTTTGGCTACAATTTGCGATTCTACTTTTTGCATAAAAACCTCATCTGCAAAAGGCACCGGACTAATAGCACCCATTCCGCCTGTATTTAATCCTGTATCGCCCTCACCAATACGCTTATAATCTTTAGCACTAGGCAACAAAACATAATTTTTGCCATCGCAAAGCACAAAAACAGATAGCTCAATACCTTGTAAAAATTCCTCTACTACCACTTTATCACTGGCTGAACCAAACTTTTGTGCAGCAATCATTTCTACTAATTCGGCTTGAGCCTCGGCTACGGTGTTGCAAATTAACACCCCTTTACCTGCAGCTAAACCATCAGCTTTAAGAACAATTGGTAGACTATGGTTTTCTAAATAGGCTAAACCCTCCTCTAAATTATATTGGGTAAATGTTTTATAGGCAGCGGTTGGAATGCCATATTTCTGCATAAACTGCTTACTCCAATCTTTACTGCCCTCCATTTGTGCACCCGCTCTATCTGGACCCACAAAGGCGATACCTGCAAGTTTTGGGTCGGCCATAAAAAAATCCCTTAAGCCCTTTACCAGCGGATCTTCTGGTCCTACCACCACCAAACTAATTTTATTTTGAAGGCAGAAATCGCCCACCAAATCAAATTGATTTACATCTATGGTCACATTTATTCCATGTGCTTGGGTGCCGGCATTACCCGGCATAATAAATAATTGTTGACAATGTTCACTTTGAGCAAACGCCTTGGCAAAGGCATGCTCTCTGCCGCCAGAACCAATTAAAAGGATATTTATCATGAGGCAAATATAATGCGTTCGTATACTTCGAAACTATGTGCATAGGCATTTTTTTCATCGGCCAATTGCGCATCGGATGAAACCAATTGCCATTCTTCGGGTTGGATTGGCCCAAAAAAAGAATCGGCTTCAAAACCTTGTTGAATACGAGTAAGGTATAATTTATGGCACAAGTGAAGTGCTTGTTTGTAAATGCTGTCTCCGCCAATAATAAAAAGATTAGCTTGGTTTTGTGCTTGGGCAAATTGTATGGCAGCGTCAATACTTTCAAACACCACGCAACCATCTATGTTCTGAACCGATTTAGATACTACCAAATTTAACCTATTAGGCAAAGGCCTGCCAATAGAGTCGAATGTTTTTCTGCCCATTAACACCGCCGAACCCGATGTAATGCGCTTAAAATATTTTAAATCATTAGGCAAATGACATAATAATTGATTTTTATTACCAATTCCATTATTCTCATCTACTGCAACTATTAATGCTATTTCCATCCTATTTTTATATAATCCAAATACAAAAAAAAGTCCCGATTTGCATTTCGGGACTTTTGTATTTTACACTAAATTCATTTTTATGCGTTTTCCAATTTCGTCTATATCTGCTTTAAACTTTTTATCAGTTTCCATTAAATCGTTTACAGTTTGGCAAGCATGTATAACCGTTGAGTGATCTCTACCACCAAAATGCATGCCTATGGTTTTAAGCGAAGACTTGGTTAAATCTTTGGCATAGAACATAGATATTTGACGTGCTTGCACAATCTCGCGTTTACGTGTTTTAGATTTAACTTGTTCTACCGGTATGGTAAAATAGTCGCAAACAAGTTTCTGAATATATTCAATAGAAATTTCGCGGGTATTATTCTTTACAAAGTTCTTTAAAATTTGTTTAGCCAATTCTATGTTCACTTCCTTGCGGTTTAAACTAGCTTGCGCCAACAAACTAACCAAAGCTCCTTGCAACTCGCGCACATTGGTATTTATATTATGAGAAACATATTCTACTACCTCGCGGTGTAAAGTAATACCATCATTGTACATCATATGCTCTAGTATAGCTAGGCGCGTTTCAAAATCTGGAGTCTGTAAATCGGCAGATAAGCCCCACTTAAACCTACTCAACAAACGATCATCCATACCCTTCAAATCTTTAGGTGCCCTATCAGAGGTGAGGATAATCTGTTTCCCTTGCTGATGCAAATGATTAAAAATGGTAAAAAATATTTCCTGCGTTTTTTGCTTATTCTCTAAAAACTGAACATCATCCACTATCAATACATCTATTTGCTGGTAATAGTTAATAAAGTCTTGATTAGAATTATTGCGAATAGCATCCACAAATTGATTCATGAATTTTTCTACAGGCACATACACAACTATTTTGGTGCGGCTGTTTTGCTTAATTAAATTACCAATGGCATGAACCAAATGTGTTTTGCCCAAACCAGTTTCACTAAAAATCATGAGTGGATTAAAAGAAGTTCCACCAGGTTTATTAGCAACTGCAATACCTGCACTTCTAGCTAATCTATTGCAATCGCCTTCAATGAAATTATCAAAAGTTAAACTCGGATTTAAGTTAGAATCAATGTTCATCTTCTTAATACCCGGAATGATAAAAGGATTTTTAATGCTTGGATTAAGATTAATACCCACGCTGGTTTGTTGCAAATCAGATTTTGAACTGCTGCTTCCTGGGATATTAACTACATACGGACTAGAATTACCTGTTCCGTTTTCTACAATGATATTGTACTCAAGACGTGCGCCCAGACCCAATTCTTGCTTCAAAGTTTTCTTTAACAAGCTAACGTAATGCTCTTCTAACCATTCGTAGAAAAACTGACTGGGAACTTGGATAGTTAAAACTTTATTGTCTAATTTAATGGGTTTAATAGGCTCGAACCATGTTTTGAAGCTTTGGGTAGGCACATTATCCTGTATTAGTTTAAGTATCCCATTCCAAACCTCTTCACATGTTTTTTCAATCATTGTAACATCTTTCATAACGAATGTAAAAATGATTAAAAAAGTTTACACTTCAAAATCTTTTCAACATTTATTTCCTTAAAAAATGACAAAAAAAAATTATAGACTGATTTTTAAGGTGCTTAAATTATGTTTGAAAAAAAATTTTGGATTTCTAATATTTATCACTAAACATTTTTTTAACAATTAAGACACAAACGATGTGAAGACCAATAAAAACAAGTCATACAAGATTTTACAATTTAATAATATAAATTAATTGTCAAGGTTTGTTAGCTCTATGAGCGCACTACTTGGTTCATTGGCTGTGTTAACAAAGGGTTCAAAAGTATAATTTATGCATCCCACTTGCAATCCAGCCCAACCCACCTGATTTACACATACCTTTTTGTTGATAACATTTGTGTATGATACAGGCTCTGGCAAAAAAGTATGCGTATGGCCACCAATAATTAAATCTATATGGGCCGTTTTAGTAGCCAAAACCTCATCACTTACTTTATTATTGGCATATTTATAACCTAAATGTGATAAACAAACAACCAAATCGCAGCGGTGCTTAAACTTTAAATCTTCGGCAATTTTATTTGCCACTACAATAGGATCGTGGTATATAATATTACCGAACAATTTTTCTGGCACTAACCCAGCTAGCGCAATACCCAATCCAAACACCCCAATCTTTAAGCCTTGCTTTTTATAAACCTGAAAAGGCTTAACCTTTCCTTGCAGGGCCGTTTTACTGAAATCATAATTGGCATTTACCATATCAAAGCGCGCATGAGGCATTTGTTTGAGTAAACCATCAATACCAGCATCAAAATCGTGATTGCCCAAGGTTACACAATCATAACCCATTTCACTCATGAGCTTATACTCAAGCTCACCGCCAAAAAAGTTGAAATAAGGAGTACCTTGAAAAATATCACCCGCATCTAAGAGTAAAATCTCGCCCTTTTCTTTTCGAAAGTTTTTAATAAAAGCTGCCCTGGCTGCTGCTCCACCCTTTCCTCCCAATTTTTTATCTAACAAAGGAAATGGCTCAATGCGGCTATGCCAATCATTGGTATGCAAAATGCTTAATTTTTTAGGTTCAGCCCTAGCCAAAACTTTTACTGGCGAATTAGCCAAAGCGCCAAATCCAACCAAATACAAAGTTTGCTTGATAAATTTTTTTCTATCACTCTTTTGTAATTCTTCCATCTTTAAGCGCTTGTAGGGTTTCTCCATCATAAAACATGGATTTCAATTGCATAATTAATGCATCACGCAAAAGGTAATTAAAAGTATAACGTTCTGATGCCGTCTTTAACATTGCGGCATTATCTCCACCATCTGCCAAATAATCACTGGTTAATACCCAATATTGGGCCTTTTCATCTAGTATATTTTGGTTAACTATAACGTTAACAGCCTGCTTTTGGGCAATCTTCATTTGCAAACCTGCCACGGGCCAACCACCATTAGCAGCTACCAAATCTAATAAGTCTTTTAGTTGTGCTCCATTCACTTTTACCATCACCAATTGATTATCGAATGGCAATAATTCAAAAATAGTGCGGATGGTAATATCCCCTTTGTAAACAGTAGGTATGCGCAATCCACCTGCATTAAACACGCAAACATCTGGCACTTTACCCTGTAATTTAGCAAAACGCATCATCACATCACAAACCATATTCCCCAGAGAGCCCTCCGGATTTTCTTTAACTAAATCTGCGCTGGCAACCATAATACGGGCATTCATTTGCCCGTCTAGTTGTTCTTTGAATGGCGTAATTAATTTTATTACAGCCTGATCCAAAACTTGCGGCGTATCTGTTGCGGCAATAGCAATGGATTGACTGTTATGATTTTTAACCTGGTATTGTGTTTGGCAGGACAAAGTTATGAGTCCTAAAAACAAACAACCTACACGGATTATATTTGAGAAAAGAATCATTATTTATGCTTTGTGCTCACCAAATACATTTCTAAGCGTATCGGCAATTTCGCCTAGCGTGGCATAATTCTCAACTGCATCAACCAATAGAGGCATTAAATTAGTGCCATCTTTAGCTGCTTCACTAATTTGGTTCAAACCGCTATTTACCAACTCATTGTTACGCTCAGATTTTAATTGTTTAATGCGCTCCATTTGTTCTATTCGAATGCTATCGTCTACACGCATAATAGGCGGCATAGCATCTTGTTCTGCATTAAATTTGTTTACACCAACAATTACCTTGCTGCCTTTCTCAATATTCATTTGATATTGATAAGATGCTTTCGCAATTTCATTCTGCATATAACCTTGTTCTATAGCTGCAACCGACCCGCCCATGGCATCAATTTTGGCAATATAATCCCAAGCGGCAGCTTCAATTTGGTTGGTTAGTTCTTCTACAAAATAACTACCACCCATAGGGTCTACGGTATCTACAACACCGCTTTCGTAAGCTATAATTTGTTGCGTTCTTAAGGCTGTTCTGGCGGCTGCCTCGGTGGGCAAACTAAGCGCCTCATCAAAACCATTTGTATGCAAACTTTGCGTTCCGCCCATTACGGCAGCTAAAGCTTGCAATGTAACCCGCATAATGTTGTTTTCTGGCTGCTGGGCCTGCAAAGTGGCTCCACCCGTTTGGGTGTGAAAACGCAACATTAACGCTTTGGGATTGGTTGCTCCCATATCTTTGGCCATTTTGGCCCACATTCTTCTGGCGGCTCTAAACTTGGCTATCTCCTCAAAAAAGTTGTTGTGTGCATTAAAGAAAAACGATAAACGCTGACCAAATACATTAATATCTAAACCTTTATCTATGGCTGCCTGCAAATAAGATTTAGCATTAGCTAAGGTAAAAGCAATTTCTTGCACTGCGGTAGAACCCGCTTCTCTTATATGGTAGCCAGAAATAGAAATGGTATTCCACTTTGGCACCTCCTTACTGCAATATTCAAAAATATCTGTGATAATGCGCATGCTTGGCTTAGGAGGATAAATATAAGTTCCCCTAGCAGCATATTCTTTTAAGATATCATTCTGTATGGTACCACTAATTTTCTTGATATCTGCACCTTGCTTTTTGGCTAATGCAATATAAAAAGCTAACAAAGTTGAAGCAGTTGCGTTGATGGTCATAGAGGTAGTTATTTTCTCTAGTTCTATACCATTAAAAAGCACTTCCATATCTTGCAAAGAATCTATGGCTACCCCAACTTTTCCAACCTCCCCTTCACTCATATTGTGATCACTATCATATCCAATTTGCGTAGGTAAATCAAAAGCAACACTCAAGCCCATGGTTCCGTTAGCCAACAAATATTTGTATCGTTTGTTGCTCTCTTCAGCGGTACTAAACCCTGCGTACTGACGCATGGTCCAGAGCCTTCCTCTATACATGTCTTTCTGAACCCCGCGGGTATAAGGAAATTCGCCTGGTAAATCTGGGTTGCCCGGGCCAGTATAGAGTTCATTGATAATTATACCCGAATCTGTTTCAAAATTTCTTTCACTCATATGGCTAGCTAATTATCCAAATACTAAATCAAATTCTTTCTTAATAAAGCCTAATGCTTTATGGGTTGGCACTGCTTCTAAATTAATTAACTGCTCAAAAATTGCTTTACTCAAATCTAAGCCAACAGCGTTCGGACCTAAATCTCTGTAAGCTGTATTAATGAGATTAATCATTTCTTCTTTTACCACCCTTATTACCTGCCAAGCCTGAGTCGAAACATAAAGTTGTTGCGAAAGATTATGATTGTATTCAGAATTAATGGCAGCAATTAACTCCATTTTTAATTGAGAAGCACTTATACCAGGTTTGTGCGTGCGCATAACCAAACTCTCTGGGCTCATTCTTTCCATTAATAAAATGCAACGCTCATAAGCTTGCAATCGAAGAGGCTGCATTGTTTTAATTTGTTCCGACTTTAAATCCATTGTTCTCTTCTCATATTCAGTATCAAAGAAAATTTTAAATTGATAATACGTTATAATAAAAACGATTAAGGCTGGGATAAGATATTTGGTTATCTCCAAAAACAAAACAATTACTTCATTCATGCATTCAAAATTTGCCGCAAAATAAGGGATTTTGCCAAATTTGTCTTCATATTGAGTACATTTTATGAAAAGCGTTAGCTGTTTACGTATTTTTCTATTAAAAGTCTTATGTAAAACATAAATTCGTAAAGTAATAAAATGGCAAAACAAGTAAAAGAAAACAAGTTAATATTTGGAGATATACCTGAGTTTCCAGAGAAAGATAATGGTATTGAACCCAAAGCAAAAAAGCAAAAAGCTGAAGGAAAATCCAATGAAGGCAAGTATTTGCATTTTTTAAACGACGAGCGATTTTTAAAATCTATGGGCGTTTTTTTTGCATTTTTGTCTGTATTCTTATTTATTGCTAGTATTTCATTCTTCGGCTCTTGGGAAAACGACCAAAGTTTGGTGCGCGCTATTTCTTGGGGTATGCTCGCAGAAATTAACCCCCATTTAGCAGAAAATATATTAGGTACTGCAGGTGCTTGGCTTAGTTATGTGTTTATATACAAAGGATTTGGTATAGCATCCTTTGCTTTCGTATTCATATTCTTGCTTTGCGGCATTTTATTATTAACTAATCTCCAACCTATTTCAATTGTTAAAACTTTACGGTATAGCTTTTTTGGAGGCATTTGGATTTCATTAACAATGGCGTTTCTATTCCACCAACAAATGCCCATCTTAGCTGGTTCTTTTGGTTATTACGGCTTTTTATATTTAAAAGGATTAATGGGGTCAATAGGTGTTGGTTTTGCTTTATTAGCTTACCTGTTAATCTTTTTGGTAGCTACATTTAATATCAAATTTTATTCGCCCGCAAAAATTAAGGAAGCAGATAATGCCCTTGTAAATATCCCGCCAACTAGCATTCAAAACCCAGAACCTATAGATGAACTTCCTTTAAATTTGGATGATTTTGTACTTACAGAAAAAGAAGTTTTGGCTCAGCCAGATGTTGAACAAGTGGCAGCAGTGGAAGAACCCGTGGAACAAGAAGCAGCAGATCTTTATGAAGAAACACCCGCTGAAATATCTCCCATTTTTGAAACTCCTTTGGCTGAGATAGCTCAAGTTGAAAGACAAGATCAACTTAAAACAGATAGCGGCCTCATCATTGAGGTACAAGAAATAATTGAAGAAGAACTTACTACTGAAAATGCAGGACTGGTTCATAGTGGATTGGATCAACCCTATGACCCTACATTAGACTTTAGCAATTATCAATATCCAACAATTGATTTATTAAACGATTACGGCGATAATAAAGGCAGGGTTGAAAGTGCAGAACTTAGCGAAAAAACCCGCATGATCGAAGATACGCTTAAGAATTACGGAATAGGCATCAAAAAAATATCTGCAACCATTGGTCCCACAGTAACTTTATATGAAATTATTCCTCAAGATGGCGTGCGTATTGCCAAAATAAAAAACTTAGAAGATGATATTGCCCTGAGTTTAGCGGCTTTGGGTATTCGCATTATTGCACCCATACCAGGCAGAGGTACCATTGGTATTGAAGTGCCTAATGCCAACCCTGCTATGGTTAGTATGCGCTCTGTTTTAGCCTCTCCTAAATTTATTCATGCAGAAATGGATCTGCCCATTGCCTTCGGAAAAACCATTAGCAACGAAGTCTTTGTAACAGATTTAGCCAAGATGCCTCACATGCTTATGGCAGGTGCAACAGGCCAAGGTAAGTCTGTTGGGTTAAATGCTGTTTTGGCTTCGCTCCTCTTTAAAAAGCACCCATCGCAAATTAAATTTGTTTTGGTTGACCCCAAAAAGGTGGAGTTAAATATATACAAAACAATTGAACGCCACTTTTTAGCCAAAATACCAGGCGATCAAGATGCAATTATTACCGATACTAAATTGGTTGTGCATACTTTAAATTCATTGTGTAAAGAAATGGATGACAGGTATGATTTATTAAAAGATGCACAAGTAAGGAATTTAAAAGAATATAATGCCAAGTTTATAAGCAGACGACTACCACCTACCGATAAAATTAAACACAGATACCTACCATATATAGTTGTGGTAATAGATGAATTGGCCGATTTAATGATGACAGCTGGCAAAGAAGTAGAACACCCTATTGCCAGATTGGCCCAGTTGGCAAGAGCTATTGGAATTCACTTAATTTTAGCTACACAAAGACCAAGTGTGAATATTATTACAGGTACTATTAAAGCCAACTTCCCAACGCGTGTAGCTTTTAGGGTTTCGCAAAAAATAGACTCGCGTACCATTTTAGATGCCAACGGCGCAGATCAATTAATTGGAAAAGGCGATATGCTATTTAGTAATGGTAATGATTTAATTCGCCTACAATGTGCTTTTGTAGACACGCCCGAAGTTGAAAAAATTACTGAGTTTATTGGCAATCAACAAGGCAGAGAACCTTATGAACTACCACTGGTTCAAACAGAAAATGAAGACTTGGGCCCAAGTGAAGGATTTGACCACGACAACCGCGATAGCTTGTTTGAAGAAGCTGCCCGACTAATTGTAATTCACCAGCAAGGATCTACTTCGCTCATCCAAAGAAGATTAAATTTGGGTTACAACCGCGCCGGAAGATTAATTGATCAATTGGAAAAAGCCGGGATTGTAGGTCCATTTAAAGGCAGCAAAGCCCGCGAAGTTTTATGCAAAACAGATGCAGAATTAGAAGAAGTACTTCAAAATTTGCGCTAAATTATTTGTGCTTAAAATATGATTTAAACCATTTTCTAAAAATTTGTATCGAATTCCCAACTTTTATTTAAACCTTTGTATTGTGAAAAAAATATTATTATTAGTCTTAGGCCTAAACCTATTCTTTTTTGCTAATGCTCAAAAAACGAAACAAAATGATGCAGAAAAATTAATGGATCGCATTAGTAAAAGGTACAAAGAGTTTAAAAGTATCAAAGCAGATTTTGTTTATACAGTTGAAAATAAACAACAGAAAAGTCAGGAAAAACAAGTAGGGCAAATCCTTATTAAAGGCAACAAGTTTAGCTTAGATATTGCTAATCAATTAATAATTTGCGATAATAAAACCATCTGGACATACAGCAGGGAAGTAAACGAAGTGCAGGTTAATGATTATTCACCCAAAGAGGGCGCCATAAGAATGGACGATATTTTTACGATGTATGGTAAAGGTTTTTTGTATAAGACATTAGAAACAAAAAAAGAAGGTGCCAAAGAAATGGTGTATTTAGAATTAACACCCAAAGACAAAAAGAAGAAATTTTTTAAATTAAAAGTAAAGGTGGATAAAACCAACCAAACCGTTTTGAGCACCCAAGTATTCGAAAAAAATGGCAGTATCCACACCTACAGTGTTACCAATCAAGTTCCGAATTTAAAGTTTGAGGACAAAAAATTCGTATTCGATTCAAAGAAATTTCCTGGAGTAGAAATTATTGATCTACGTTAGAAACCACCGCCTACATCTAACTTTACGGGAGATTTGGGTTCTTTAGGGGTATCTAAAACATTGCCTTTTATAGTTAGCTGCACGTTACCTGAAGCCGAATTTGATTGAACAGTAATGCCCTTGGCAAAAACTCCTCTATAAGAACCTGCATTGTAAATTGCTTTAATTTTTGCTTTTTGTCCAGGCATAATTGGCTCCCTTGGCCATTCTGGTGTAGTGCAACCACAAGCTGGCTGCACATTGCTTAATACAAGAGGAATTTTACCCTTATTGGTAAACACAAACTCATGGGTGGCAGGTTTACCATCGTATATCTTTCCAAAATCATGCTCTGTTACTTCAAATTCTATAACCGCTTTAGGTTCATTATTATTTTGGGCTGAACCTAAAAAAAAGCTTGAGAGGAATAAGGAAAGGAAAACTATTTTCTTCATAATGATTCAATAAAAAGCCTGCACAAATATAATTTATGCAGGCTCTAAAAGATTATTTTTTTACTTATTTTCAGCTGGCTTTACATCACCTTTAAGGTAAAGTATCACAGTAGAATTTTTAGCATTACTTACAACCGTTACACTTTTGGTAAATGGACCAGGAGATGCAGCATTAAAAGTTGCTTTTACAGTTCCAGTTTTACCTGGTTTAATTGGTTCTTTTGTCCACTCTGGAGTTGTACAACCACAGCTGGCAGCAGCGTTGGTAACAATTAGAGGTGTTTTACCTGTATTTTTAAAAACAAACTCATAAGTAGCAGGAACTCCCTGTGGGATGTTACCAAAATCATGCGTCTCCTTATCAAATTTGATTTCTGCAACTTTTCCATCGGTTGCGCCAGGTTGAACATCTGGAGCTTGCGCACTTACAGTTAACAAACCTCCAAAAGCGATCATTGCGGTTAAAATAAATTTTTTCATTTTGATTATATTTTTTTGTATTGAATTGCTTACAATTTCTGTTCCAAAAATACTTTAGTTAGAGCGCAATAACAAAAATCACCACTTAATTTTTTATTAAATATAGAATTTGGTTATCAAGTTGGCCAATTCTTCTTATTAAACCTTGGCTTTTTTATAAAAAAAGCGGACTGCTTCTTTTAAGAAACAGTCCGCTTAAAGTGTGAGTTAAAAAGGTATTATTCCTTAATTAATTTGCGGGTGATAACATTATCACCTTTAGCAACTTTAATTACATAAATACCTGTGGCTAATTTGTTCAATGCTGGAATGTTTAATCCAGCTTCACCAGCTATTTGGTTAAAGGTTCCTTTGAAACATACTTTTCCGTATAGGTCAACTATTTCAACCTGTACTGGAGCATTTTCAGAAACAGTAAAACCAATCGATACCTGGTCTTTGAAAGGATTAGGATAAACAGCAATTACTTCTGCAGCCTCATTGGTAAAATCTACCCTACGAGCAGGAGAATATTCAAAACTGCCATCCCTATCAATCATTTTTAAACGGTAATAAACATGTTTGCCGTTGAAAATCTGCGCTGCATTTTTGTCATCAAATTGGTAAGCCATTGCTTTGCTAGAATTACCGGCAGCGGCCACTTCACCAATACGCACAAAACGAGTAGCATCTTCTGCACGCTCAACTTCAAACACCTTGCTGTTTATTTCGCTAACGGTATTCCATGCCAACAATGCATCTTCACCACTGCGCATAGCTTCAAACCTAGATAAGGTTACAGGCAAAGGCGCTATATCTGTGGTACCGGTAAAATCTCCTAACGAGGCACTTATTCCAGTTACTGCAAACTTATTGTTTACCGTGTCTACTACTGTCATGGTTGAACCAAAATGACTCCACGAACCAGCCGAAGCACTTGGCTTATGTGCCAATTTAATATCAGACATGAAAGGAACAGTTCCAAGCATGTTTGGATCAAACGTAAGCGTTAAATCATACGCATACAATGAACCACCATTTGGAGCAATTCTCCAGAACACATCCATCACTTCAGCATTTGGATTGTTACCATTATTGGTTGGATCAACCACTTTTGCTCCTGTGTGGTAGGTAGCAGTAATGCCAGTAGGCAAAGTACCACTAAAGCCCCAAAGCAAAGTTGCAACTGTATCGCCATATGAAACCATTCGTTGGGTATTACCTCCTCCAATGGTTCCTAAAATAGTCATTGGTGCTGGGTTAACAGTTGGTGTAAACTCAACAGCCCCAATATCTGGCGCTCCTGTGCTTACTTGTGTGCTCCTATTTGCTCCATTAAAGTCTCTGTTTACAAACATCGTTTGTTGAGCGCGACCATTAGCAGCCCAAGCAGTGGCATTGTTTACTGCTGGTTTTAAATCGGTACCCGAAGTAAAGGCAATATCTGCAAACAAAGATCTGCGGTCTGTATTAATGTTAACTGCACTTCTGTAAGTATTGTAGATGGTACTATTGGCATAGTTTAATCCATTAACAAATCCAAAGTTGGCACTACCAGAATAGTATAAGTTATTATCGGCCTGACTGGTTCCGCTGGTTGCGGCAAAGTTGGCATAATAAATAGCGTAACTATTTGCCGAGTATAAAATATTGTTTAATACCCTTAAGTTAGCAGTTGCCACAATTTGTGGAACGGTTGGACTAGTAGTATTACCTGAAATATACAAAGCATACGAAGTGGTTGGCGACATTAAGCGAACGGTATTGTTCATGAAATAGGTATTAGCCCCATTTGCATAAAAAATACCATATTGGGTGTTAGAGCTAGTCATATTAATAACGTTATTACTAAACATTGCTATACCAGGCTCGCCGTAGTAATTTACTTGTGCTGCATAGATTCCGTAATAACCAGCTGGGCTCTGAATATCGTTTCCTGTAACTTCTGCATTACCAGAGATACCGCTCAAGAACAATCCATAATAGCCATAAGAAGTACTAGGATTTACTTTATTGTCTCTTACTTTAGGATTGTTTCTACTCAACAAATAGATACCTGCCCAATAAGGTTGATGAACAATATTAGAATCTATAACCAATCCATTTGAATATTGGTTAATAATATTTTGACCACCTAAGAAAATTGAATACGAACCAAATCTAAATTCATTTTTAACAAATGATAATTCGGTAGCGTTATCTCCATTTGGACCAAAAACAACGGCAAACTGATCTGCAGTACTGGTGGTATTAATACCCTCTAGCACACAATTTCTAAAGCTGATATTATTAGTATTTGTATTGTTAGCTGGAAACTTATTGATAGATACCACACGAGCAAAAGTAAGGTTTGTATTACGCACTGTTACATTTTCAAAGCTTACAAAACCAGCACCTCTTAACCTAATGGTATAGTTATCTAATGAGGTTGCATTAGCCGAAGTAATAATAACACCTGCGGCATTATTAGAAGCCGATTTAAACAATACTCTTGCATTGTTATTAGTACCTGCAATGGTTGTAATATCAACCTGGCCAGTATAAGTACCATTAGAAATATTAAAGGTTACATTACCTGTTACACCTCCACAAGTTAACCTGCCAACAGCATCTGCAATAGATAAGAAGTTGGTAGCACCCGTTCCACTTGGATTAATAGTATATACTCCGTTTAAAGCACCGCAGAAGCTAGTAGCTGTAGTATCATTTAAATTTTGCAAATCGGCAACCGAATTTGGGTTACTGGTATATGCTTTCATAGATACAAAACCACCTGTGAAGTTAAAGCGTTGGTTTGAACCAGATGGACCGCTTGTAGAGTCAAAAACAACTGTATCTGTTGCATTTGGAGCAATTGAGCCAGTATAAGTTAATGTTCTTACCATCGTATCCACTGCATAACTAACATTTAAACTGGTTATGGTGTTTAAACCAAAGTTTTGAACTACCACTACCACATTAGTTAAACCTGTTTGCACTGGCTTGCTAGGGTTTAAGATAACTACTGCACCCGCGTCTTCAGACGGACGAGAGAACTCGTTTACACCAGGATCTGGGGCAGTTGTATTTCTAATTACACCATCAATATCTGTTGGCACTGTAGCTAATGGAGTACCCATACTATCAATAGCCGGACTAATCGTTCTTAAATTAGTTGCAGAGAAGTAAGTTGGCAGTGCCCATATGCTATTTGTATCAATATTGGTAATAAATGGTGCCATAGCAAATCTATACGTAGCCAAAGTAGGGAAAATAGTATTTGCAATACGGAAAGGATAGGCAGATGGCGAATTATATACATTATGATTAATTAACATAGAACTTGCACTTAATGCTGCTGTATTTGTACACCACAATGCCATTGCACCATTTGGAGATGTAAAAATATTATTTACGATTCTGGCATTGTTAGCAACTGAAGCATTGTTATAATTATAATAAAGTGCACAACTTACATAAGATGCATCTGCAGAAGTATTGTTTACCGTATTGTGTGCAATGTCTGTAAATGTATTAGAACCTCCATCGTAAATACCGTATGAGGTAAACGAGGCTTGTCCAATCTGAATCATATTGTTTGCCACAATGTTACGAGAAGCAGAGGTGGCAATATTTCCAAACATATAAATACCAAACCCACCCGCTTGTCCGTACATTCTATTTCTGGTAATCCTAACTCCATTATCACACTGATAAGTATATAACGGAGAAGCAAAAGTATTCACTCCATTTCCAGCATTGATAATAACATTATTATCAATGATAATGCCATTTTGCCAATAGGCAAATACACCATAGTAGAAAGGATTAACAAATACCGAATTTCTGATGATGTTACCATTAGCTCTTGGCGTTGTATTATTAAACAAGTTAACCCCATAATAACCTCCTACCAAGGTACAGCTATCAATTAATAAGAAATTAGCATTATTACCAGCATTGTTTGGATTCATATTATTTGAGCTAGAAATAATTGGCGCAAATGTTGTAAAGCCAATAGTTAAGAGCGATGTTTTAACTGCGCATCTTACCACGCTGTTACTATCTGCTGCATTCATGTATAAGATACCATAACCACCACCAGAAGATGCTGTATTTTCAATACTTAAATTCCTGAAATGAATATGCCTAGCGCCATTCATTAAAATAGTTGCTCTTTGCCCCGAACCGTTATGCACAATGCGAGTTGTAGCAGTATCTACACCCCTAAAGGTAATGCTATTGATAGCGCTCATACCCGGCGCTACGCCATTAAATGATAAAGAACCATTATATATACCTGGTGCAATATTAGCTATAATTGGACCGGCAACACCGCACAATTGAGCTGTTTGCACAAGGGCTACCACTGTATTAAAAGTTGAATCGTTTACAGGTAAAGCAGGGTTAATATAATAATTACCCGCTAATGGTGTACATACAGTAACGTTAACCGTATCATTGATAGGGAAACTATCTGCTACACTATTTGGATTAGATGTCCATGCTTTAATTCTATAAAAACCAGGGTTATTAAAGTTGTACGAACCTAAATTCATAGTTGAACTATCGCCAAAACCTAAACTACCTGTCCAAATGGTAGGTGTTTGTGCAGTTCCATTAACCGTCCAATCTATGTTTGCAGAACTTAAGGTTGAGGTACCAAAACTTTTTACAATTACCTCAACGTTTTGCACACCAAGAGAAAGCGGACTAACAGGAGAAGCTACCCTAGTTAAACCAGCATCAGCCGCAGGAACACTAAACTCGTAAGCTCCAATATCTGGTGTTGTACTTCTTAAAGCATTCGCATAATCTCTGGTAACATCAGGCGTATTAAAACCTACATTATTTAAAGAATCGTTGCCTGGCATATAATATTCAGGATTTACACTGAACCTAAATTGCGGATTAGCGAATACTCCTTGTTGGTCGTATGCACTTGCATTTACTGCTCTCCAAGCTGTCCAAGTAGTTTGATTGGTTGCATGAAACCCAACAAAGTTGTTGGTACTACCTGCAGGCACTCTCAAATAAACATTATTATTATTGATGGTATAACCTGCTCCTGTGGTTTGAAGGTAATATACATACTTAGCACCAGAACCACCGCGGTTCAAACCCCAAATATTATTTCTAATAACCAATCCAGTTGGCGAACCAGAATTATAGTATAAATAGGTTACTCCTGTAGACGTACTAGCTGCATGATCTACATCGAATGTATTGTTATAAATACGAATATTGTTTACAATTTGCTGATAATAACCATACAAAGTACCATTAAACTTAATATCATACATTAAGTTATTTCTAAAAATAATAGGGCGTGTAGCCTGTGTATTGGTAGCAATAAAATAATATCCAAAAAAAGTATTGGTATTTGTTTGTGACATTTGAAATGGCTGCTTTATCACATTATTTTCAATAGTATCTTGAGCCATTCCATTTACCCCATACATTCCGTAGAAAGTTGTTGGAGACGCTTTAGTTGGTCGCCACATCACATTTCCAGAGATGGTTGAACCAGATGTATACATCATATACATTCCATATACCGTAAAATCTCTTAAATCATTATTTTTAATTACGTTAAAGGTGTTTGGACCATTAGTGGTGTTTGTTGGACAATACGAAATTCCATAATAAGGACCACCTGTGCTATTACCCACAATTGAGTTATTCTGAATTAAGTTATTGGTACCATTATTTCCAGTTAATGTTGGGCTATTTAAGCCACCAGTAATTGCAATACCGGCAGAGTTAGAACTACCTGTAACTGATCCAATATCAATGGTACAATTTTGAATGGTATTAAAATTAGCTCCTGCAGTTAAAATTACACCTACACCTTGACTCGCATTTAAGCTTACTATTCTTAAATTATTGATGGTACAATAATCTGTACCTACCAAATTAAAAATACCTATACTGCCATTACTAATATTATTAAACTGAAGTGTAGCTCCATTTCCATTAATAGTAACAGTGTTTGTAGCGCTTGTTCCAGGGAATTGAGTAAACATTACTTGTTCGGTATAAGGCCCACTTCCGGTAGTTACGTTTGCAGTAACAGCTCCGCCTAATCCACCAATTTGAAGTAACGATGCAAAATCTGTGAAGTTTGTAAATACACCCACACCCGGAGTTGCCGCACTGTTGATGGTTATCACTCCTGATACACTCGAGGCTGTAATTCCTGATACTTCATTGTTAGCAGCATTGGGATCAGTTAAACCATTCGGGTTACTAATTGTGGCTACTATGCGATATAGGCTATTGGAAACAATTGCCACTGAATCTAAGAATATGTTATTACTTACTGTTCCGCCAAACAAACTATCTGTGAAACTAATTGGCGTTTGTGCTACCCCGTTCAAGGTCCAGTTAATGGTAGCACTTGTTATAACGTTTTGCCCTGCATTTCTTATTTTTACAAAGATTGCCTTATTACCAGCAGCGTATGGCGCAGCAGGCATTACAATTTGATCCATGGCTGCATCTAATGCAATCGGACTTGCCTCAAAAGATCCAATATCCATTGGCAAACTTCTTGGTGCGCCTGTTACATCAAAAGGCACTGTGGTAATTACGTTTGCACCAGAACCATTATATGCACCATCTTGTGGCGAGAAATTAGCGGCAGCAGCGTTTAAATAGTTTGGCGAGAATGAATTACTTTGTTGGTCGAATGCCGGAAAAGCTGCTTTCCATGCAGGTAAAGTCGCATAATCTACGCCTAAATAATTGACTACATTGTAACCAAGCGACGAACTAAAGTAAGCATTATTATTTAAAGTTGCACCTGTTGCAAAAGACCCTGTAGTGAATATAGCATGTTTTGCTCCTGTACCGCCTTTGGTAAACGACATGATGTTATTTCTATAATCTAGGAAACTAGAAGCAGAAGTTCCACCTGTCCAATATAAACCCTGTGTTTGATTTGTACTTGTAGATGCAGCATAATCAAAATTGAAGGTATTGTTATATATTCTATGGTTAAAACTGGTTAAGAAATAAAAACCAAATTGCGGACCATTACCATTCAAATTATAAGCTAAGTTATTGGTAAATATACATGGCTCTGCAGCAGACCCAGAATAGTTGATGCCATAAAACAAAAACATTTGAGTAGTGGTGGTTGGTGAACCTCCAAACAGATTGGTAATAATATTTGCATCAAACGTATCTAAACGAGCGGTACTACTTAAATAAAATGCATACGTGGTAGTAAATGAAGTTTTTGTTGGTCTTGTTATGGTATTTCCACGGAAAACAGTTCTATTTCCAAATTGCCAGTTTACCCCAGCATAGAAGAAGTTTTCAATTCTATTGTATAAAAATCTATTGTTAGACCAAGTAGTACCAGATGCCTGAGGATAACCTACAATACCATAATACATACCCGATGAAGTTGGATGCCCTTTGATAACGTTTCTTTCGATGGTATTAAATCTCCCATTGGCACCACTGGTGTTATTACTTGATAAACTATTTGAGAATACAACCCCAGCTGAGTTATTAGCAGTTGAATTGGTAACTGTTGAAATATCAATTATTGATTTGCGTACAATATTTGAATCGGCATTTTGGAAGAAATGCACACCCCAACCAAAATTAGCATTGGTTGTTCTTATGTTTAAACTATCAATAGTAACATGCTTGGCGCCTTGCAAACGAACTACAGCTATATCATTGGCATTACAATTAAATTGTAAGGTAGCACCACCCCCAAAAAAAGTTATTGTATTGGTAGCAGAAGCACCCGGAATAGCAGGAATAATTAGGTTTTCATTATAAACACCCGGCGTAACATTAATTTCTACCGCACCAGAAACACCGCAGGCAATTAAGGCAGAATCGGCAGCACCAAATCTAGGAAAATTATTAGTGGCCGTTCCAGTAGGATTAATCGTATATGTTCCTGCTAATGGAGCAGAGCAATAAGTAACCAATGTTCTACAAATGGTATCATTGGCAGGTGTATTATTACCTAAAAAATTGGGATTGTCTGTCCATGCTTTTAAACTAAACGTACCGGTAGTTGGCAATGACAACAAAGTTGAGAACGTTGCCGTATGGGTAGCACCCGGAGCAATAGATAAAGAACTCAAAGATTGGAAAACAGGCGTATTATTATTTAATTGATAATAAACATCTACACTGGTTATAGTAGTAGTAGAAATATTAGTGAAATTAAAAGCTACTGTATTATTACCCACTAATGGAGCAGCAGGAGAAGTAATTTTACCCGACATGAAATCTGGGGTAGAAGCAGGCACCAATAAAGTATAATCTTCGTATTCTGCTGAATAAGTTAATGGTCCACATGGTTGAGGAATTATACCTTGCCCATCACTTGCTACACGTATGCGATATACACCAGCAGTGAGCGTGGTTGGCAAAATAAAACTACCATTTACATCTGTATTTACTACGGTTAAATTAGGAGAAGTAAACGCTAACTCTGGTGTTGTTGTAGCGAAGGTTCCATTATTATCATAATCTATATAGATTCTGAAAATGGTTTGGTTGCTATTTCCACCTCTTACGGTAAAATATACCGAGTCTCCCGCTAAGGCACGCACTATTTGATTGGTATAATCGAAATAGATTTGGGTACCCTGACCGGCCGTTGTAAAGTTGCTAATTTGTGATGGAGCAGCAGAAGTTCCTAAAATTACACGCTGAATACCCATTCCAAAATTGGCATTATTGGCGGCAGTTATGGCCGTACAATAATTTGGCGAGGTGTAACATTGCGAGTAGGATGCTTGCACCATGTACAGCATCATAAAAACGAATAAAACCATTGTTTTCGTGAGCTTGTTAAGCCACCTCGTGGTGCCTTGCGAGCGCCGCTGGAAATGCGTGCTAGTAACAAAATTTGCTACGAGAAAAGAATCATTTTGTAAATACTTGTTCATAGTTTTTATTTTAGTTTATAGAGTTAATCAATTAGATTTTTTTTTGTTTTATGATAAAATTAAAGAATTCAAATAATAAAAAAAAATTATTATAACCAAACATCAAATAAAAAAACCCGCTGTTTTGTAGCGGGTTTTAACAAGTTTTAAGTAAAAATTAAGAGTATTTATCCCAATACCATTTTTAAATCATTTAGAATATCTTCAACATCTTCCACCCCAACACTTAATCTAAGTAAATTATCAACAACACCGGCCTTTTCTCTTTCTTCCTTTGGAATGGAAGCATGCGTCATAGTTGCTGGGTGATTAATTAAACTTTCTACACCCCCTAAGCTTTCTGCCAGCGTAAACACTTTAAAAGCAGAGGCAATATCAAACGTTTTATGCAGATCTGCATTTTTAAGAACAATCGAAATCATTCCTCCAAAATCACGCATTTGTTTTTTGGCAATTTCATGGTTGGGATGATCTGTAAAACCTGGCCAATAAACCTTTTCAATCATAGGATGATTTTTCAAAAACGTAGCTACTTGTCTTCCGTTTTCGCAATGTGCTTTCATGCGCAAATGCAGGGTTTTTAAACCTCGTAAAACTAAAAAACTATCCATTGGCCCTGGCGTTGCCCCGCAAGAATTATGTATAAAAGCTAAGCGCTCATATAAATGATCATTGCTGGTAAGCAATGCCCCCATAATAACATCGCTATGTCCGCCTAAATATTTAGTTACACTATGCATCACAATATCTGCTCCTAAATCTAATGGGTTTTGCAAATAGGGCGAAGCAAAAGTATTATCTACAGCAAAAGTAACCTGATGTGTTTTGGCAATTTTTGCGCAAGCTTCTATATCTACAATCTGCATAGTTGGATTGGTAGGCGTTTCTACCCACAAAAGCTTTGTGTTAGCATTAATATAAGGAATAATATTTTGCGGATTACTAAGGTCTATAAAGTGAAACTTAATCCCATAATTGGCAAACACCTTAGTAAACATGCGGTAAGTTCCACCATATAAATCGTTACCAGTAATCACCTCATCTCCAGGTTTGAGTAATTTAACTACTGCATCAGTTGCACCCATGCCACTGCTAAAACACAGTCCGTACTTAGCATTTTCCAGAGAAGCTAAACAATTCTCAAGGGCTGATCGCGTTGGATTTTTGCCTCGGGCATAAGCATAACCTTTGTGTTTACCCGGACTTTCTTGCCAGTATGTGCTCGTTTGGTATATGGGCGTCATTATAGCTCCCGTTGTTGGGTCAGGCTCCTGACCTGCATGAATGGCTCTTGTGCCAAATTTAAATTCCTGCTGATTCATTTGAAATAAATTAATTAATGGCAAACTTACGGTTCAAAACTTAAAATGAATAGCATTAATAGATTAAAGCCTTTAATACATGAAAAAATTTGCATTTATTAGGAATAACCTTAATTTCCCTACTTTAAATAATAAAGATTATGCCTACACAATTTATAAGTAAAATGAATAAAACAGAAGCTGGATTCCACATTCTCATGATGTTGAGTTTGGTAGATGGCAGCATTCAAAGTTCTGAAAGCTCGGTTATATTAGATTTTTTGGAAGAAAGTTTTTCTGAACCTATAGAAATTATCAAAGAACAAGCTTTTATAAGAGCTTGCCCAGAAGATGAAAGATTGCAACATTTTACAGAATCTGCCCAACAGTTCTATAAAATTTCGACCACTACAGACCGCGATAAATTTATAGCATTTGCCATGCAAGTGGTAATGGCCGATAAAAAAATGGAACAGGCTGAAAACGCTTACATTAACGCATTGTACGACACCTGGGGATTGGATTAATCCCTGCTATTATTGCCTTTTACTGCCTTATCTTTAATTAACTTCAACGCCTTTAAATCTTTAGCATTGCATTTACAATTAGCTGGATTTGTATTGGCAAAGTACATTAACTCGCTATTGGCAGCGCTCACCACTAGTTTATTGCAAAATTTTTCGTCTTTTGAATAATAAAAATAGGCAAAAGCATTGTCTTGCCATTTAATAACTTTCTGAATTTCGTCTATATCTACCTCTTCTGCATCACCATCGTAAAGAGCCATAGCATCTTCCTTACCTTTAAGTTCTAATTGTTTATCTCCTACTAACAACTTTTTATCAATCAATTGTGATTTATCTGATGGATAATTATTCATCATACTGCTCTGACTTAAATCACTATTTTTCTCTACTTGTATAGCTGCAATTAAATAATTGTTTATTAATTGAACTGCACGCGTAGATTCTGAAGCCCAATCAGATGTATCTATATTATTACTGCAAAAGCCAAATGCCAATAAATTATCTGGCTGAACCCTGCGACTAAACTTCTTAGTTATCACAAACGCATTCATATCCTCCTCTGAGCTACAAACTTTAGCTTTAATTTTAGAGCCCTTTGATTTACTGAAATACAAAAAGGCATAATCGCCCTTTTTGTAATTTGCTAATTCATTGTCTTGCGCAAATTCAAAACCTGTAAACGACCAATATCTTTCAACTGCAGCAATAATTGAAGCGCTGTATGCACTGTCTTCAAACAAAACAACCACCAAACGCGTATCTTTAAATTTCTCAACATCTTCCTTCTTTTCAAAATTCCCAAACTGAGCAAATGTGAAGGTGTAGGCTAACAAAAAGGCGAAAAGTAATAGTAGTTTTTTCATATTAATAAAATTAAATGCTTGGCAATTTGCCAAATAAAAGGCTAAAAAAAAAGCGACTTGTTGCCAAATCGCTTTTTTTATTAAAACACACAAAATAAGTTAGGCAACTTCTTTCCCTGAAACATACCCGTACATTGAACCATATTGAGCAAGTGTATCACGCAATTGACGGCGCGCTACAAATATTCTTGTTTTTACAGTTCCTATCGGAATATTTAAAATTTCTGCTATTTCATGGTATTTAAATCCTTTAACATTCATGGTAAATGGCTTTTGCAAATTAACAGGCAAATCTCCTATAGCAGAATCTATATCTTTTCTCAAAAAACCCTGTTCACCTTCATTTTTAACTAATGGCGCAACACTGTCTAAATAATAATCATTGTCAGTTTGATCTATAAAAGTATTACGCTTAACCATTCTGCGGTAATTATTGATAAACGTATTTTTCATTATAGTATATAACCATCCTTTTAAATTAGTTCCGTTTTCAAATTTATCTTGATAGGTATATGCTTTTAACATCGTTTCCTGAACAAGATCATTAGTATCTTCTACGTTACGGGTTAATTGATAAGCATAATGCCTTAAAGGCTTTGCTTCTTTTTGAACCATTTTCTTAAAATCGATAGAAGTCATTTTGTTTAATTATTTAATTGTTTTGTTAAACAAATTTAGGGGTATTCAAATTGATTTTGCAAGCACTTTTGTTTAATTTTATTTAATTTTCGTTAAACAAAAACTAAACTACTTATTTACAGTTAATTAAAAAATTGAAATGGGTTAAATTTTTTTATTTACGTCTCAAATAGGCTATTTTTTGTCACTTTATAATAAAAAAAATTAATAATATGCTAGTTAAACAGAACTATTTTAACAATTTAATATTTATCAAATCAAAACTTTTGTTAAAGAATTATCTTATTATATTAAACACAATTAAAATCATCTATAATTAATATTTATGATAGATTTCAATTGATTAATTAAATTTGCAATCATTATGGAAATAACCGTTTCAAGAAAGGCGCATTTCAATGCAGCTCACAGACTTCATGTAAATGAGTGGAGTGAAGCCGAAAATGCTGCATTCTTTGGCCTATGTAATAATCCAAACTTTCATGGACACAACTATGATTTAATAGTTAGTTTAACGGGAGAAATCGATCCTGTTTCAGGATACTTTGTAGATATGAAATGGTTAAGTCAACTTATTAAGGAAGAGATTGAGGATAGGTTCGACCACAAAAATTTGAATTTAGATTGTGAAGAATTTAAAACGCTCAATCCAAGTACAGAAAATGTAGCTGTGGTTATATGGCAATTACTAAATAAAAAAATCAATATCAAGTTTAAACATTTGAAAGTAACCTTATTCGAAACTGAAAGAAACTTTGTAGAATACAATGGAAAATAAAAATATATATACCGAGGAAATTGGTGAAAACCACACTGGATTTTCGATGGAAACACCCATAAGAGAAGATGCATTTGCAATGGATGACGAGTTAAAAATTGAACTCATTGAAAAGCATTTTAAAGAAATTATGCTCATTCTTGGTTTAGATTTATCGGATGATTCGTTGAGTGGAACACCTCATCGTGTGGCCAAAATGTATGTAACAGAAATGTTTAAAGGGCTTAATCCGAAAAACCTTCCAGAGGCCAAACTTTTTGAAAATAAATATCAGTATAAAAACATGCTGATAGAAAAAAATATTTCGTTTCACAGTGTTTGTGAGCACCATTTTGTACCTATTATTGGCAAAGCACATGTGGCTTACATACCCAATGGAAAAGTAGTAGGTTTATCAAAATTGAACAGAATTGTTAGGTATTTTGCGCAACGCCCGCAAGTACAAGAACGAATGACTGTTCAAATTGCAAGTATGCTCAAAGAAGCATTAGCAACAGATGATGTTGCGGTAATTATAGAAGCAGACCACATGTGTGTAGCCATGCGTGGCGTGCAAGATATTACCAGTAGCACCATTACTTCGGAGTTTAGTGGCAAATTTCTGGATGGCAAAAACCGTGAAGAACTTTTACGCTTGATAACGATGGATAGCAAATAAAAACTATTGGTTCAGACCTATAAATTCTCCATTAACAAACACTTTTGAAACCTGATCTATTCCGAAAAAATAGGGCATTAGTGCTAAAGACGACATTGGTTTTGTGATATAAAAATTGGCTCTTTTACCTCTGGTAATAGAGCCAATTTCGTTACTGAGATTAAGGGCAAACGCGCCATTAATGGTGGTAGCATTTATGGCCTCCTCTGGCGTTAATTTCATCTGCGTGCAGGCTAATGAAACCACAAATCCCATTCTACCATTTGGCGTGCTGCCTGGGTTAAAATCACTAGCTAAACAAACAGGTAAACCCGCATCTATCATTTGCCTAACAGGGGCGTAAGGAATACCTAAAAAGAAAGAACAGCCCGGCAATGCTACTGGCATTGTTTGACTATTTAACAAACATTCAATTTCTGCTTCGCTGGTGTATTCGAGGTGATCAACGCTTAATGCGTTATTACGAACTGCCGTCTGAACACCACCAGTATATCCCAATTCATTGCCATGTATTTTTGCTTTTAAACCGTATTTTCTCGCTTCGCTCAATAAATAATCGGTTTCTTCGGGAGTAAAAAAGCCCTTATCACAAAAAACATCCATGTACTCTGCTAAGCCTTCTGCTGCAACTACTGGCAACATTTGTGATACAATTAAATCAATGTAGCCATTTCTATTTGCTTTATAGGCAGTAGGAATGGCATGTGCGCCCAAAAAGGTAGCTTTAATAGGAATAGGACTTACCTCTTTTAAACGTTTGATAACCCGCAACATTTTCAACTCATCTATTAATGTTAATCCGTAGCCACTTTTTATCTCGATGGCGCCCGTTCCAAAAGCAATTAATTCATCCAAACGGGCTTTAGCTTGCAAAAACAAATCGTCTTCGCTCATCTCTTGTAAACGCTTTGCAGAGTTTAAAATTCCACCGCCGGCTTCCGCAATTTCTTCATAGGTTTTCCCCTTAATACGCATTACAAATTCTTCTTCTCTTGTTTTTGCAAATACAATGTGCGTATGCGAATCAACAAAACTAGGCAAAACAAAAGAATCCTTGGCAGAAACATGGGTGTAACCAATGGGGCCAAACAGCGCCCAATTTATAGTTTCCATGGGGCCAAAGTCTTTAATTAAGCTGTTTTCTACCCAAAGCCAAGCATTAGAAATAGATTCTAAGTGAGCCATTTCTTTACCCGATAATTTTTGAATACCATTTTCTAAAATGCCCGCCAAGCACTTAATATCTGTTACAAGTAAATTTGCCATGCATCAAAATAACATAAAAGTAGCTGGTTCACAAAATGGCTTAGCAATTGAATTAAAAAGAATTTAATTTTATTACAATTTTTGCCAATTAATTTGCCATATTCGCTCAATTGTAACGACAATTAGATCAATGAAAAAAATATATTTTAGCACCCTTCTCTCTGCCCTATTTTGCCTACAAATTAACGCGCAAGCTCCCAAAAACTATGGTCGCGGGGAAATGGAACTTGAATTTAAAAAATTGGCCAATACCGTTTCTGTACTATACATTGCCGCCCACCCAGATGATGAAAACACCCGATTAATTTCTTGGCTTGTAAATGAAAAATGTGTGCGCACAGGCTACCTAAGTTTAACGCGAGGCGATGGCGGACAAAATTTAATTGGTTCAGAACAAGGAATAGCTTTGGGCGTAATTAGAAGTCAGGAGTTGCTAGCTGCCCGAAGAGTTGACGGGGCAGAACAATTTTTTACCCGTGCCTTTGATTTTGGTTACAGCAAAACCCCAGAAGAAACATTTGAAAAATGGAACCGAGAGGAGATTTTGGCTGATGTAGTTTATGTTATTAGAAAGTTTAGGCCAGATATTATCATTACTCGTTTTGCCACAGATGGCAGCGGCGGACATGGTCACCACACGGCCTCAGCCATGCTGGCAGAAGAAGCGTTTGAGGCAGCAGCAGACCCTTCGCGGTTTCCAAAACAACTAAAAACAGTTAATATTTGGCAAAGCAAAAGACTCCTTTACAACAGTGCCGCCAGATTTTGGAATCCCAATGCAGACATGAGTTCTTTTGTGCCGGAAGACGTTGGCGGTTTTAACCAATCACTAGGGAAAAGTTATGGCGAAATTTCGGCAGAAAGCAGGAGTATGCACCGCAGTCAGGGCTTTGGTAGCGCCAAACAACGTGGCCAAATGTTAGAACATTTTAAACCCCTTAAAGGAGATACTTTTCAATTAAAAAATCTTTTCGATAGAATAGACTTAGGCCACAGCAAACTACCCATTGCCAAAAAACGAAAACAACTTATTAACGCAGCAGCCAAAGATTTTTTAAATCAAAACATAAACGCCTGCACCCAAAAACTATTGCAAGCTCTTGCTTTACAAGCGCAATACAAGGAAGAAGACTACAATTATAAATACCAGCAAATTATTGCCACCATTTTGAGGGTAAATGGCATTTTTTTAGAAGCTTGTTCAGAGGGCAGTGCTGCATTTTCTGCCGGCGATTCTATCAAAATAAAAGTGAATGGTATCAACCGCTCGCAAACATCCGCAACCCTGAACCAAGTTAATTTAGAATTTTTAGGTTCAAACCAAAACTGCCCACAAGCGGTAATGCAAAAACTTGTAGAAGATAAATTAGAAACTAACAAAATTGTTGGCATTCAACTAGCAGCAAAAGTTTGCGCAGAAGCCGGCGCATCTAGTATGTTCTGGCTGAACCAAAACTTGGAGGATAATAAATTTTTGATGCAACCCACACAAGTAGGACTGGCTTATGCTTTACAGAGTAGTTACCAAGTGCAATTTACCCTAAGCATTTTGAACCAAAAAATACAGTATACGGCTCCAGTAATGTTTAAATTTACCCATCCAGAAAAAGGAGAAATTTACAGAAATACACTTATTACGCCGCCTGCCATGGTTAATGTTTCGAGTAATGTATTGGTTTGTAATGACACCTTACCGCGTATGGTTAAGGTAAGCTTAAAGGCAGGCCGTGACAATGTTTCGGGTATAATTAGGGCAGTGCATAATGGTAGTTGGAAAATTACAGCGCAAAATGCCAGTAAAACAACAGATTTCGTTTGTGAAATGCCCTTTTACATTAGCAAAAAAATGGAGGAACTAGATTTAGGCTTTTTAATATCGGCACCCGCTATAAGTTCTGAAACAAAAGTAAATTTTGAGCTAATCATTGACAGTATTAAATACACGAAAGGATATGAAGAAATAAATTATGACCATATACCTACACAAGTTTTGTTTCCAAATGCTGAATTAAAATTGGTAAAAATTGAGGTGCAGAAAAAGCTTAAAAAACTAGGTTATATTAAAGGCGCTGGAGATGAAATTGCGGAGCGCCTTAACCAAATTGGATACGAAATTATCAGTTTAACAGATGAGCAAATTGCCAATGAAAATTTATTCGAATTTGAAAGTATAATCATTGGCGTTAGGGCCTACAACACGAATGAAAAACTAAGTATTTATAAGTCCAAATTAATGAACTATGTAGCCAATGGAGGCAACTTAATTGTTCAATACAATACCAACAGTTTTGCAGGCCCGTTTAAAGGAGATATTGGTCCGTACCCATTTAAAATTAGCCGTGAACGCATTACAGATGAAAATGCCAAAGTTGTTTTCGAAAATCCTGCACATCCTGTTTTAAATAAACCCAATAAAATTAGTGAAAGCGATTTTGAAGGATGGATACAAGAGCGAAGCATTTACCAGGCAGGAGAAATGGATAGCAGGTATGAGAACATATTAAACATGGCCGATCCAAATGCCAAAAGTACGGGTGGAAGTTTAATTATCGGTAAATATGGAAAAGGTTATTTTATATATACTGGATTAGTGTTTTTTAGAGAGCTGCCAGCAGGAGTTCCTGGAGCGTATAGGTTATTTGTGAATCTCATTGAATTGGGTAAATAAGCAGTTAAATAACAAGTTGTAGTAATTTTTGACTAATTTTGCAGGTTCAAAAAGAAGAAAATGGGCAATATAGTTGCAATTGTAGGTAGACCAAATGTAGGAAAATCAACCTTATTCAACCGTTTAATGGGGGAATTTAAGGCCATAGTTGACGATTTTAGTGGAGTAACAAGAGATAGACATTACGGAAAAGCAGAATGGCAAAACAGAGAGTTTGTACTCATTGATACAGGCGGATATGTGCACAACAGCACAGATATTTTCGAAACAGCCATTCGCAATCAAGTTAAAATTGCCATAGAAGAAGCAGATGTAATCTTGTTTATGGTAGATGTGCAAACAGGCATAACCGATTTAGATGCGGCCTTTGCTAACTTGTTGCGCAGAAGCAAAAAACCTACTTTGGTAGTGGTAAACAAATGTGACACTTTTGAGAAAGAACACGATTCATACGAATTTTACAGCCTTGGATTCGATAATTTATTTTGCATTTCATCAGGCAGTGGCAGCGGAACAGGAGACTTGTTAGACGAAATAGTATCGCTCATTCCACCAGAAGACTTGGTAATAACAGAAGATGCCGAGGAAATTCCAAAAATTGCAGTGGTTGGAAGACCAAATGTAGGAAAATCATCGCTTGTTAATGCCTTGTTGGGTGAAGAAAGAAACATTGTTACAGATATAGCTGGTACAACCCGAGACACCATAAACTCGCATTATAAATTTTACGGAAAAGAATTCCTTTTGGTAGATACTGCTGGTATTCGTAGAAAGAAAAAAGTAAATGAAGATATTGAATTTTATTCTGTTATGCGCTCTTTACGCGCATTAGAAAATTGCGATATTGCCATTTTAGTTTTAGATGCACAATTAGGATTAGACCAACAAGATTTAAATTTAGTAAGCTTAGCAATTAAAAATGGAAAAGGACTAGTAATATTGGTAAACAAATGGGATTTAATGCCAAAAGAAACCAATACGGCTCGAAATTTTGAATTAGAAATAAAAGAAAAACTACAACCATTTGATGATGTGCCCATCATATTTACCTCAGCAATAGAAAAACAGAGAATTCACCGAGCGGTAGAAGTGGCCATGCAAGTGTTTGAAAATAGAACCCGCAGAATTACAACATCAAAGCTCAACGAATTTGTAGAAGGCATCATCACTGCCTACCCACCACCGTCTGTAAAAGGCAAATTTATAAGTATAAAATACGCCACACAATTACCAGGCAGAAGTCCTAAATTTGTATTTTTCTGTAACTTACCCCAATATGTAAGTGATAGTTACAAAAGATATATAGAAAATAAAATGAGAGAAGAGTACGACTATTCGGGAGTACCTATAACTATTTATTTTAGAAAAAAATAAATTACTTGTTGAAAATCAAAATATAATTATATTTGCACGGATTTTAGATTAAAAACTATTAAAACTAAGTAAAATGAAAAAAGTATTATCAATCCTTGCCGCTTCTGCTATGTTGGCTATCGTAGCTTGTGGTCCTTCTGCTGAAGAAAAAAAGAAAGCTGAAGAAAAGAAAGTTCAAGATTCAATCGAAGCTGCTCAACGTAATGCAGATTCATTAGCAGCTTTAGAAGCTACTATGATCACTGACACTACAGTTGTTGCTACTGAAGCTGCTCCTGCAGTTGAAGGTGCTGCTGTTGAAGCTGCTCCTGCTACTAAGTAATTAGCAGCTCGAAAGAGTCAAAAAAAAGAGTTCCGAAAATTCGGGACTCTTTTTTTTTATATTTTTCTTAAAAAATATTTGTCATCCCAAAAATTATACCTATTTTCGCAGTCCTAAAAATTAAAGGCAATGGCTCAACCAACATTTAACCCATCGATAAAAAAGCGTAAGAACAAGCATGGCTTCCGCGAGAGAATGGCTAGCGCGTCTGGCAGAAAAGTAATCAAAGCTCGCAGGGCTCATGGTCGTAAGAAATTAACTGTATCAGACGAGAAGCGTCACAAACATTAATTTTCGCTACAGGCTTCAACCCCAGGCCTAAGTAAAAATATTTAAAATCCCGAGCCGTTTAAACGGAACGGGATTTTTTCGTTTAACAGCATCAAAAAAAATCTCCATGAAACATTGCCTCCCAAAATCTGAAAGATTAAACCATAAAGATGGCATAGATGCATTGTTTTCCAGAACTTGTCCAGCACTTCTAGTTAATGGTTTCCGGTTTTCATGGCAGATAGTAAACACTGAGCAAGAAAGTGCATGTGCTGTTTTGTTTGTGAGCCCAAAAAAAAAACTAAAACGCGCTGTAGATCGTAATCTAAGAAAAAGGCTCCTGAGAGAGTTTTATAGGCTCAATAAAAACCCATTGATACATTTCTTGAACGAACAAAACTTAAAAATTTCGCTTTCCATCAATTATGTAGGTTCAGCCCCTTTAGATTTTAACTTACATCAAAATTTTTTTCAAAAAGCCCTTCAAAAACTAATACTTGAATTACAAAAAAATAAGCACATTTCCGTTAGTTCTGCTCATTAAGGTTTACCAAGCACTGCTTTCTCCCCTATTGCCTAATGCATGCAGGTATACGCCCACTTGCAGCGAATATGGGATTAAAGCCCTGCAAAAACATGGCGTGCTTAAAGGTGGCTGGCTAACCATCAAAAGGATTGCAAGCTGCAATCCTTGGGGCAAACATGGGCACGACCCAGTTCCTTAAAAACTTTTATTATTACTGCAAAATTTTATGCAGCTGTATTACGTTTTAATATATATAACTTAATTTGAACCCGAAATGAAAATGTTTGTAAAAAAATTCCGTTGGTATATACTCTTGCTTGTATGTGTGGCAGGCTTATTCTCTTTTAAAGTTGGTGATAATTATTTCGAAATTGCCAAAAACCTAGAATTATATGCCTCTGTTTTCAGAGAGATAAACACCTATTACGTGGATGGTATTGATGCTGGTAAACTCAATAAAAAAGCTATTGATGAAATGCTAAAAACCCTCGACCCTTATACAAATTTTATAAGCGAATCTGAGGCAGAAGATTTTAGGTTTCAAATGACCGGCCAATACGGTGGAGTGGGCTCGCAAATTGGCCAAAAAGAAGATTACGTGGTTATTACAGACCCCTATGAAGGTTACCCAGCCTACAAAGCAGATTTAAGAGCCGGAGATCTCATCATTAATGTAGATGGCAAGGATATAAAAGGCAAAAGCACTTCTGATGTAAGCAAGTTATTAAAAGGACAAGCCGGTTCTGCCCTCAAATTAATAATTAAGCGAAACGGACAAGAGCTTCAAAAAACAATTGTGCGCGAAGAAATAAAGGTTAAAAATGTGCCCTACTATGGTTTAATAAACCCTGAAACAGGTTACATAAAACTCACTGGTTTTACACAAGAAGCAGGCAAAGAAGTGCGTGATGCACTAGTAGCCCTCAAAAAAGAAGGCATAAAACAAGCTATCTTGGACCTTCGCGGCAACCCCGGTGGATTGTTAAACGAGGCAGTGAACATCGTAAATGTTTTTGTGCCACAAGGACAACAAGTTGTATTTACTCGAGGTAAAGTAAGTGAGTGGGACAAAAGCTACGAGACCGTAATGGGCGCAACAGACCCCGTAATTCCTTTAGCGGTATTGGTGAGCAGAGGGTCTGCATCTGCATCAGAAATTGTATCTGGTACCATTCAAGATTTAGACAGAGGCATCGTAATTGGTCAGAGAAGCTTTGGAAAAGGATTGGTTCAAAGCACACGACCACTTGCCTACAATACCCAAATTAAAATAACCACAGCCAAATATTATACCCCAAGCGGCAGGTGCATTCAGGCATTAGATTATAGTCACAGAAACGAAGATGGCAGCGTAGGCAGCGTTCCCGATTCTTTAAAGAAAGAATTTAAAACCAAAAACGGTAGAAAAGTATATGATGGTGGCGGCATAGATCCAGATATTAAAGTGGCAATTAAACCCTATGCACCCATTACACAGAGTTTGTTGTTAAAACAACTTATTTTCGACTTTGCAACCAAATACAGAAACACACATGATAGCATTGGTGGAGCCAAAAATTTTGCCCTAGGCAGCGAAGATTTTGAAGCCTTTAAAAAATGGGCTGAGGATAAAGAAATAGATTATAGCACACAAACGGAGAAAAGCCTCGAAGAACTTAAAAAGAAAGCAGAGCAAGAAAAATACTTTGAGGCCATCAAAGCATCCTATGAGAGCATGAAAAAGCAGCTCAAACAGGATAAACAAGCCGACATAGATAAAAACAAAGAAGAGATTATTTCTTTACTAGAAGAAGAAATTGTGAAGAGATATCATTTTCAAAAAGGCAGAATTGAGGCCTCTTTTGCGCACGATTTAGAAATAAAAGAGGCGCTACAAACTTTTGCTAATCCAGAAAAATATAAGCAGATTTTGGCCAACCCAAGCAGCAGTAAAAAATAAATAGTTTGGAAATAATAGACTATTTAATCCTATTTAGCTTTGGTGCCCTAGCAGCCTTTATCTCTGGCTTTTTGGGTGTGGGTGGCGGCATTGTTTATATCCCAGTAATAGAATTTTACCTTAGAAAACTAGGCCTGAACCCAGACTTATTGGTAAAAGGAATATTAGCTAACTCATTATTTACAATCATTTTCTCGGGAAGTGTTTCTAGTTACTATCAGTTTAAACATGGCAATTTTTATCCCAAACAAATTATACAAACTGCCTTGCCAGGCGTGCTATCTGCATTAATTATAACCTATTTAATTAAAAACGGCACTTGGTATAATAAAACTATTTTTAATTATGTATTTGCCAGCATGCTATTACTTATTGTAAGTAGGATGTATTTAACTAAACCCAAAACAGCCAATACCAATGTTAATACAAACAATCCTATTGCCTTTGGTTTTACCGGTTTTTTAGCTGGCATAGTAACCGCTTTTTCTGGATTAGGTGGTGGTGTGGTTATGACCCCGGTATTTACCGATTTATTTAAGCAACCCATAAAAAAAGCTAGCTCTATTTCTAATGGGGTAATTCCATTTTTTGCTGTGTTTATGGGCATTTATAATTTATGGGATCAGCCCAGCCAATTTATAAGTAGCTATCAAATGGGATACATTGTTTTACCTATCGTTGCACCGCTTATAGCCAGCACTTTTATTTTTGCTCCAATGGGCGTATATCTTTCTCAGAAAACATCGCACGGCATTATCCGATTTACTTTTGCTAGCTTTGCCTCACTTGTATTTATAAAATTAATCTATGAACTCTTTTTGTAAACGCATAGCCTTCTTTACCCTTCTCCTTTTTAGTTTTGGTTCAACCCAAGCCCAAACGCTACCAAAGCCTGAAGCAGATATTCTGCAATCTTTAGAGCATAACCTATCATACCTAGCCGACGACCATTTGGAAGGCAGGTTAATGGGCAGCAGAGGCGAAAAATTGGCGTATGAATTTATTATTGAAAACTTTCAATCGTTGAATATTTCACCTAAGGGAGAACAAGGATATTTGCAAAGCTTTAACCTCAATAAAATTGCTTGTAAAAAAGGCGAACTCATTTTAAATAATAAGACCGGAGAAGTTAAATTTTTGCAAATAAATCCCAGTAAAAACTTCCCGTTAGCTATGAGTAAGCCGGGTAAAATTGAGGGTAAATGTGTTTGGGTTGCTTATGGCATAGAAGCACCCGAGTTGGGTATAAATGATTATGCCAATATTAAGAGCGTTAAAGGAAAAATTGTAGTGATGCGTTTAGGTCACCCCGATTATTTAAACCCCCATTCAAAGTTAGCCGCTGTGGCCGATATAGAAACCAAGGTAAATATTGCCATCGATAAAGGTGCAGAGGGTATTATTATTGTTAATACACATGCAGAAATCTTAGAACCCGATTTTAAACCCATTGTTAAAGCACCTTTTAAAGCTGCACCCATCTATTTCTTTGGCAAACAAAGCGGCCTAGACTCCGTGCAGTTTGTAAATGCTAAAGTAAGTATACAAATAGATACGGTAAGTTTAAAATTAGAAGGACATAATGTGATCGGATTTATAAATCATAAAGCACCACAAACAGTTGTTATTGGCGCCCACTACGACCATTTAGGCTACAATGAATTGGGTGGTTCTACCTACAGAAAACAGCAAAACGAAAAGCCTCAAATACATAATGGAGCAGATGATAATGCCAGCGGAACAGCCGCGTTAATAGAATTAGCAGAGCTATTACAAAAATCTCCTTACCGCAATCACAATTACCTGTTTATTGCCTTTAGTGGCGAAGAACAAGGCTTATTGGGGTCGCGCTATTTTGTAGATCATCCAACTATTCCATTAACGCAAATAGACTATATGATAAACATGGATATGGTTGGCAGGTTAGATACCTTAAAAAACAGTTTCTCCCTCAGCGGAACAGGCACTTCGCCAAGATGGGATAGTATTTTACCGAACATTCAAATAGCAGATTTAAAAGTGAAATACGACCCAAGTGGAACAGGTGCCAGCGACCATACCAGTTTTTATAATGTGGGAATACCTGTACTGCATTTCTTTACGGGTAGCCACAGCGATTACCATAAACCAAGCGACGATTGGGAATTGGTAAACTTTAAAGGAAGCCTTAAAATTATAAAGTATATTTATTCCATAGTAGGCAAACTCGATAAACAAGGTAAATTAGCTTTTACCAAAACAAAAGAAACCATAAACACCCAATCTAATTTTAAAGTTACATTGGGGATAATGCCCGATTATTTATTTGAAGGGAAAGGCGTAAAAGTAGATGGCACCACCGAAGGCAAACCTGCTGCTATGGCGGGTATCAAACGCGGAGATGTAATTCTAAAATTGGACCAATTTAATATCAACAGCATGGATGATTATATGGCTACGCTAGGCAAACTAGAAAAAGGCCTACAAACCA
Organism: Chitinophaga pinensis; assembly: GCA_945860865.1. GTDB lineage: Bacteria > Bacteroidota > Bacteroidia > UKL13-3 > UKL13-3 > B1. The sequence goes on from CAMARW010000002.1 coordinate 202,635, forward strand.
AAGTAATCATTTTGCGTGATGGTAAAGAAATGGCCTTAGATGTGAAGTTGTAATGTTTTCATTCTTTAATTTAAAGAAATAACCTCAACCATAGCATGCACCTTGTACCTAATTTGGGTTTCAGGATTTTCGCAAATCACGTAGGTTCGTAATAATTTAACACGCTTAAGTGGCATAGGATGGGTTTTCATTTTAAAAAGGGCACCGTCGGGAAGCTGCGATAAAGTTAAAATATCTGTTTTACGCTCATCATATTTACGCAGCACCTGCAACAGCTTCAGATCTGCCGCTTGCGTGTATTTGGGGTTTTGCATGTGCTTAGCCAAAGCCAATTTTAAATCGTAAGGAAAGAGATCCAAATCAAAGAAAGGACGCATGCAACGCTTATATTCCTCTTTCCATTCTGCGCCGTGAGGCTCATGCTTATTGCCATATTTAAGAAAGGCCGTGTGGTGGGCTAACTCATGAACAAAGGTAATGAGAAACTCAAACGGACTTAAATTATGGTTGATGGAGATTCTAGAGCCTTGGCCGCTATGCGGGGTATAATCTCCGTACCTGCCTTTTCTTTCTACTTCAATATGCAGGTGCAGGCGGTATTGCATAATGAGGCTGGTACATAAATCTAAAGCAGCATTGGGCATGTATTTGCGCAATGCTGCTTTGAGTTTTTCCTTATGAGCTAATTGCTCTGGACTAAGTTCCAATGATTCTTATAAAACGTCTTGTACGTTGTGGAATGGCAGGTTAAAGGCATCAGAAACACCTTTGTAAACTACTTTACCATTTACCACATTTAAACCTAATCTCAATTCTTCATTATCAGAACAAGCTTGCTTCCAACCCTTGTTGGCTAATTGCAAAGCATACGGTAAAGTTGCATTGGTTAATGCCAAAGTTGAAGTGTAAGGAACTGCACCTGGCATGTTAGCCACGCAATAGTGAATAATTCCATCAATTTCGTAAGTTGGATTTTCATGCGTGGTAGGCTTACAAGTTTCAATACAGCCACCTTGATCAACCGCCACATCTACCAATACGGTACCTGGACGCATTTCTTTTAACATATCGCGGGTAATTAAATGAGGGGCTTTTGCACCTGGAATTAATACCGCACCTACAATTAGATCAGCTGTTTTAATAGCTTCACGAATATTGTATTCATTAGAGTAAACTGTTTTTACATTGGCTGGCAAAATATCATCTAACTCACGCAAACGCGGGATAGAAATATCCATGATGGTAACATCTGCTGCCATACCTGCTGCCATTTTAGCTGCCTGTGTTCCTACAATACCACCACCCAAAACTAATACTTGAGCGGGCCTAACACCTGGTACACCACCTAATAAAATACCTCTTCCACCCATTGGCTTTTCAAGGTATTTAGCTCCTTCTTGGATACTCATTCTACCTGCAACCTCACTCATTGGCACCAATAAAGGTAGAGATCTATCTTTCTTTTCTACCGTTTCATAAGCCAAACAAATGGCTTTGCGCTCAATCATAGCCAAAGTTAACGGCTCATAACTTGCAAAGTGAAAGTAGGTGAATAATAGCTGATTTTCTTTAATTAAAGGATACTCGGAAGCAATAGGTTCTTTAACCTTAACAATCATTTCTGCTTTCGCATATATTTCTTCAATGGTGGCAAGGATAGTAGCACCAGCACTTACATATTCTTGGTCGCTAAAACCACTGCCTATACCGGCTGTAGCTTGAACAAATACTGGATGGCCTGCTTTTACGAAGGCAGAAATACCTGCTGGGGTTAAACCCACGCGGTTTTCATTGTTTTTAATTTCTTTTGGAACGCCAATTATCATAATGGTAGTTTAAAATTAGGGTTGGCAAACTTAGGATTAATTTATCAATTAGCAAAAAAGTTAATTGCCAACAGAATCACATTTTTGCAGGGCCAAAGTTAGGCTTTCATCCTCCAAAGAAATTGGTTTCTCGGGGAATTTTTGCAATACAAACCGGCAAATATCCAATATTTCAGCATCGCTTAGCTTTGCATTACCGGGCATTTTCTGATTGTAAATTTTTCCGTTTACTTCCATGGCGCCCGCGGCACCATTTCTTATTAAACAGGGTAAAAGCAAGGCATTGTTTGTTAAATAATCAGCTTGCTGTAAAGGTGGAATTAACAAAGCTAAGCCGCTCCCATCTGCTTGGTGACAATTACTACAGTGTTGCTCATACAATTTAGCCCCGCTACTTAGCTGTTTCATACTCACCAATTCTGAATCGGAACAAGCTGCAAAAACACACATAAAAGCTAAAGCCAATAAGCTTAATATTCTCATTCCTTTTCTGCCTTTAGAATAAATAAATCTTCCATTAATTGATCAACCTCTTTGGCATCGGTACCGTTATAAATACCACGTACACGGCTTTGCTTATCTACCAATATAAAGCCACCACTGTGCACATATCCACCTGGCTCTGTGCTATCTGGCATGGCAGTAGCGTAATAACCCTTTTCTGCCAACTCATAAATTACCTCTCTTTGTCCGGTTAAAAATTGCCATTGCTTTCCGTCTGAACCCAATCTATTGCAATAATCTTTTAACAAAGGAATGGAATCATAATCAGGATCTATGGTGTGCGATAGCAACACAAAATTCTCATCCCCTTTAATTTTTTGATACACCCGCAACATTTCCTTTTTCATGATGGGGCAAATGGTTGGACAAGTTGTAAAAAAGAAATCGGCCACATAAATTTTTCCTTTTACCAAAGCTTCCGTAACGGTATCTCCGTTTTGGTTCAGCAATACAAATGGCGGCACAGTAGCGTATACTGTGTCTATAATTGATTTGCCTTCTTTTTCAAAAGTTTGCAGAGATCTTTCTCCGTAAATGGGTAAAGTTTTATTTTGATTGCAGGCCCAAACCAATAGGCAAGCAAACACTAAGATTGTATTTTTCATGGTTTTAAACTATTTAAAGTAGAATCTGCCACATAAATGCTTTGGTAAATAGCCTGGCTAATCTCATTCATTTCTACTACTTGTTGTTGTAAATAAATCATTGCGGTATCACTTTTCAAAGGAATTTGATAATTGCGCATCCATTGCATCATGGCCGCATCTGCTTTGGTTAGGGCGTATGTAGCAGCTTCAAATTGTTCTTTTTGGGCAGATACTAAACCAGAGTCTATTTTGTTCTGCAGCTGCTTGCGCAGCGACAGCACTTTGGCAATCTTGGGCATTACGGCATCATGTACCTGCATAATTGCCGAATCTAATTTTTCAATTTCAGCAATTTGTGCATCTTGTTTTGGTTCGGCACAAGCCCAAAAAAACAAGAAAACAACAAACAAATAAGGTTGAGAACGCATAATTTTTAATTTGCGCAAAGGTCTAAAAAAAAATGGTATTAACCCTTAGCCTGCTTTGGGAAAAGTAAAATAAAAACTAGAGCCTTTACCCTCTTCGCTTTCTACCCAAATATTACCCCCATTTTTCTCTACAAATTCTTTGCACAACATCAAACCCAATCCGGTTCCCTTTTCATTGGCAGTGCCTTGCGTGCTAACATTTGCATGGGCCGTAAAAAGCGTTTCTAATTGCTCTGGGTTCATACCAACCCCATTATCAATTACAATTATTTGGTGAAACAAATCTTCCTCTTGCGATAAAATGCTAATAGAACCGCCCTCGGGTGTAAATTTTAAAGCATTAGACAATAAATTTCGGATGATTAAATGCACCATATTTTCATCGGCCATAATACAGGCATCTTCATCGGTATCATTGGTTAAAGTTATACGTTTTTGTTGGGCCATGCTAAATAGCATTTGGCAATTTACCTCTGCTAATTTATTTAGGTTAACTTTTTTAGGTTCAACCTGCACCCCCTTAATTTGACCAGCAGCCCAAACCAATAAATTTTCTAACAAATCAATAGTATTTTGAACCGAAGCAGCCACCTGCTTACTCATTTCAGAAGAGGATGTTTCTTTATAGTTGGGCGAAGAAACTAAGTCGAAATAAAGCTTCATGGTAGTTAAGTTGTTTCTTAAATCATGCGAGATGATGGAAAAAAACCTGTCTTTAACTTGATTTAATTGATCTAATTGGGCTCGCTGAAGTTCTATTTCGGAGTTTTTTAGTCCTAAATCAGACATGCCTTGTTTCAGCTTTTTATTGATTATTCTATTCTGAGAAATAAAGAAAATGAAAAGCAAAATGAGCAAGGCCATTAGCACAGAAAGTGCAACAAAAAAATTCTTTTCTTGCTTGGTTTGTTGCAAATCTAGGCTACGCAATTTTTGCTCTTTATCCATCAATTCTATTTGCGCTTGCTTTTTTTCGGTTTCGTATAACAACTGCAAATCAGAAGTTTGTTTAAGAATAGAATCATTAAAAAGCGAATCTTTGAGTTCTGCACTTAGCGACCGAAAGGCCTTAGAGGTGCCAGGATCTTTTAAACTTTTATATACTTCAGATAGACCTTGATAGGCTTCTTCCAATTCAATTTTTAAACCGGCAGGCTTTGCCAAACCAATACACTTTCTATAGGCTATATTGGCCTTTTCGTAGTCTTTTAAAACTACATAAATGTTTGCCATTCCTATCAAACTACTTACTTCTAAAGGCACAATTTGCAGTGGACTTACCAATTCATAGGCTGCCTGGTAATAATTTAAAGCCTCTTCTTGTTTATTTTCTGATAATAAAATAGCGGCCATATTAATTAAAGCAGCCGCTTCTCCCGGTGTATTTTTGAGCTCTTTGTATATACGTTGTGCATTTTTGTAATACTCAACAGCCTTCTTATACTGATTTTGGCGTGCGTGCAGAGCGCCCACCCGCTCGTAAATATTTAATTGCCTAAACTTATCATTTTGCTTTTCAAATAAGCTAAGCGCCTTCAAGTTAAACTCAATAGCGCGCGAAAAGTTATTTTGTTTATAGTACAAATCTGCTAGCGCTATGTAAGTATTTAAACTCCCTTCTGGGTTATTTAATACCTCAAAAACACGTAAGGATTCGAGGTAGCGCTCAAGCGCTTTTGTAAAGTCGCCTTGAGCATGAAAAACAGTAGCCAATAAATATCCTAATTCAGCCTTTTTAATGGGCAAATTTGCCATTTCAGCTACCGTTAAAGCTTCTACTACTAATTCTTTAGCATGACCATACCTGGCACCCAAAATTTCTAATTGAGCCAACTGTTTGTATGCTTCTAATTGAATAATAAAGATACCTTTTTGTTTGGCTTGAACCAAAACTTGCTCAAAAATTATTTGGGCTTGGTCAGATTGACCATATCTTTTATCCATTCCCTTAGCTAATTGCAAGGATAACGATAGACTATCTACTTGCGCATTCGCTGGGAAGGCAGCAATAAAACAAAAAACAAAAATACTAACTATGAATTTAGGCACTAGGGTAATTTGTTTTCAACCAGTTTAAACCCAGAACCATGAATATTAATTATCTCAATTTGAGGATTCATTTTAAGCAACTTACGCAATTTATTGATATACACATCTAAATTTCTAGCGGTATAAAAATCGTCTCTACCCCAAACATTAAGCAACAAACTATTACGCGTTAATAATTCATTTTTATTTTTCACAAATAGTCGCAGCAAATCGCATTCTGTGCTGCTTATTCTCTTTTCTTCAGCCCCAAAATATATAACATGATTGGGCATATCTATTTGCATTCCGGCCAATTCATAGATTTCTTTTTTCACTATTAATTCGGGAGCAGACTGATTAGATCTTTTCAAGATGGCACGCACACGCGCCACCAATTCTTGGGTACTAAAAGGTTTGGTTATATATTCATCTGCACCTAAAGTAAATCCTTTTAGCTTATCATCCTCTTTGCTATTGGCAGTTAAAAAAACCAAAGGTATAAATGCATCCATCTCTCTTATAATGCGCCCTGCTTCAAAGCCATTTTTTTTGGGCATATTCACATCCATTAGAATCAAGTCAAATTTTTCTACTTTAAACAACTCAATTGCTTCCATACCATCTTTGGCTATATGGGTTGTAAATCCAGATAATTTCAAATTTTCTCGCAATAAATTAGCTAAAGTATTATCATCCTCGGCTATTAAAATATGTGGTAATTTTTCTTGATTCATATGCCTAATATTATTTTCGAAAATAAGATTTTTTTAGCTAATTTACTTTTTACAAACTATCTTGCACAAGCGAGTTAAAAAAACCAAGCCATATACTCAATGCTCTTTTCACATTGTCAAATGGTTAGATTAGGCCTGAACCAAAAACATTAAGAAACACTTTAGAAATATTAAAGAAATATTTAAGAGTCGATGAAAATCCCTTCCTTCATAATATTACTAAGAATCCCCTTTTCATTTTATTTGTTGCCGGTTTTTTTATTCGCCGTTTCCTTTGCACCTAGCATAAATATTGAACAAACAACACATCTTTTTATCCTATTACACTTGTTAGTTTATCCGGCTAGTAATGGATTTAATAGTTACAACGACGAAGACACAACTAGCATTGGAGGCTTAGAAAACCCACCACCCCCAAACCTATGGCTATTGTTGGCTAGTATGGCTTTAAACATAGCCGCCATCGCTTATAGTTATTGGATCAGCCCTGTTTTATGCCTTTTAATAAGTGCTTATATTTTGGTTTCTATTGCCTATAGTTGGAAACCCATTCGCTTAAAAAAATATCCCCTAATTAGTTTCTCTACAGTTGTTATTTTTCAAGGTTTTGTAAGCTATACCCTTACTTATTTGTTTTGTCAGAAAGCAGGTTACTTAGAAACATTAATCCAACCCAACTTTTTAGTTCCAGCAATTGTAAGTAGTTTAATGGTTGCTGGGGCCTACCCTATGACGCAAATATACCAACATAAAGCAGATGCCAAAAGTGGAGATTTAACGCTTAGCAGATTACTCGGAATTAAAGGCACTTTTGCATTTTCAGGTGTTATGAATTTATTAGTTTTTTTGTTGATGGCCTACTTTTTAACTACCCATAATCAGTCACACTTATTTTATTTGTTTATTATTTTTATTTCGCCGCCAATTAGCTTTTTTCTATGGTGGTTTCTTAAAGTTAAACAAAATACTAAGGAAGCCAATTTTAGGTATACTATGATGTTAAACAAAATTTCATCCATATCGTTGATATGCTATTACCTATTGGTAATATTATTAAAATACAATAGTGAGCTACCTATATAACATTAAAACCTGTTTGCCAACCCATAAATTATCGCAAGAAGATTTGGGTAAATACATGAGCGAGCAGTATGATTTTAACGAAACAGAAAAATCTAGGCTAATGCTAATGTATAAGCGCAGCGGCATTGATTTTAGGCACAGCTGTTTGCCAGATTTTAATGCTGCCGAACCCATTAAAAAACTGTTTGTTGATGGAAGAGAGCCCGGTATTTCTGAACGCATGCATGCATTTTTTGAGTATGCCGTTCCATTGGCCACGCAAGCAGGAATGGGGGCTTTAAAAGACGAAACGCCAACGCATTTAATTAGTGTTTCTTGCACAGGCATGGCTGCCCCAGGATTAGATTTAATGCTGGTAGAAGCAATGCAATTACCATTAAACATTCACCGTAGCTCGGTTAATTTTATGGGCTGTTATGCCTATTTTCATGCTTTAAAAATGGCGGATGCTTTTTGTAGTCAGCATGCAGATGCTAAAGTACTTATTGTGGGAATAGAATTGTGCACCATACATTTTAATAAAATTAAAGACCCAGACCAAATAGCTGCTAATTTATTATTTGGAGACGGTGCAGCAGCTTGCTTAGTAAGTGCACAAAAACCAGCTGTGAATCAATATTTTAATATCGATTCTTTTTACTCCAAAATAGTGCCGCAGGGCAAATCAGATATGGCATGGCGCATAGATGAGACAGGCTTTTTAATGACTTTAAGTGCCTACATTCCCCAATTGCTTAAAAGTGCTATTCACCCCATTATCACTGAAGCCTTACAACTCAAAAACAAGCATATAAAAGATATAGAGCATTGGGGCATTCACCCAGGTGGAAGAAAGATTCTTGACTACCTGAACGAAGAGCTTGGATTAACCGCAACAGATTTACGTGCCAGCTATGAAGTTTTAAAACAGGTGGGCAACTTATCTAGCGTAACACTGCTGTTTGTGTTAGAAAATATTATCAATAGAGAGCAGTATCAACCTAATCAGCTTTGTTTTGCGGCTGGCTTCGGACCAGGTTTAACGGTTGAAACCATGATATTGAATGCAACTAAGCATTCTGTTTAAAACCGATATTGCGTTTAATTTGCACTTCGTTTGGCACTACTTTTAAGCTTTCAACATCTGCCAAATAAAGGGTATTAATCATTTCTAAAGTGCGCTCAGTTGCTGGCAACTTAGCTAATCTTAAATGCTGCGTTTTAATAACATCTTCTATTACTTTTCTAACATTTCTGGCATTACCAAAGTACTGATTCCTGTTGGCAAACAAGTTTGCAAAATAGTTTTGTAGGTGATTAGATGCCGCTTCATCTGCTTGTATATTATTGCCCTGAAGCATTTTAACAGCAATTTGATATAACTCCTCCGCACCATAATCATCAAAATGTAGTTCCCTATCAAAACGAGAACGCAAACCTGGATTGCTTTCTAAAAACCGGCGCATATTATCTGTGTATCCCGCCACAATTACAATAAAATTGCCACGGTTATCTTCCATTCGTTTTAGCAGGGTTTCGATAGCTTCTTTACCAAAATCGTTTTCACCGCCCTCACTTAGGGCATAGGCTTCGTCTATAAACAATACACCCCCTTTGGCTTTATCTATCAATTCGGCAGTTTTTATGGCGGTTTGACCCACAAATCCGCCCACCAAGGCTTGCCTATCACATTCTACTAAATTGCCTCTTTCTAAAATGCCTAATGCTTTATAAATCTGAGCCAAAATTCTGGCAACAGTTGTTTTTCCCGTACCAGGATTACCTGTAAATACGGCATGTAAAGAAAAACTCTGACGAACATCTTTGCCTATTTCCCTATAGAAACGAACCAACTTCACCAGTTCATCAATTTCATTCTTTACCGATTCTAATCCAATGAGGTGATGCAAGGTTATGAGGGCTTGTTTTAATAAATCTTCATCAATTGGAATGTCTGCAATGCCTTTCTTCTTGCCTTCAAATATTCTTTCAATATCTGCACTTTGAATGGTAGAAAGCTCTTCATTGGTTAGCGTTTCTGGATTATTTGATTGCATCAAACGCAATCCCATATTCATTTTACTTTCATCAATTAATGTATTTACATAGCGGGCATTCCCAAATGTTGTATCTCTATTTCTGTAGGCATCAACCATTTTTTTGCACAGGTATTCTTCTGCTGTAATACTTAGGTTAACGCCTCTTTTTTGCATAGTAAAACGAGCTATTTCCATTAGTTCTTGTGGCATGTAATCTACAAAATCGTAATACATACTAAAGCGAGAACGCATGCCGGGGTTCGACTCTAAAAAAATATTCATTTCATTGGGATAACCAGCCACAATAATGGCCAAATCGCCCTCCCCATCACTCATTTCTTTAAGCAATATTTCAATTGCTTCTTTACCAAAATCTTTCGAATCGTCGTTTTTTCTGGCTAAGGCATAAGCCTCATCTACAAACAAAATTCCGCCTCTGGCTTTCTTTATTGCCTCTTTGGTTTTAGGGGCGGTTTGACCAATGTATTCTGCCACTAAATCACTCCTATCCACCTCCAAAACGTGCCCTTTACTCAATAAACCCATTTGGTGATAAATCATGCCCAACATATTGGCAACAGTGGTTTTACCGGTACCTGGATTTCCTGTAAAAACAGCATGCAAATTAATGCGCTCATTATCATCAAACCCCTTTTCTTTTCTTATTTTTAAGAAATTAAGGTAGGTGGTATATTCTTTAACTTTCTTTTTAATTTCATTTAAACCAATAAGCGAATCCAATTCATTTAGCAGCAAATTCATGCTGGTATCGGCAGGGTCTAATTTTACAACATGCTTGGGTTTTGTTTTTATTGCAATTGGTTCAGCTTCTGCCACAAAGTTTAAACCTACATCAAATGGTATATTGGCAATAACTTGATCCATAAATAAAATACTGACAGAATACGCATCAATTCCCCAAGTTCCCTTCAACTCATTGCCCCAACCTACCGTACAAGTGAAGGTTTTTTGCGAGGTATCCACAAACATTAATTTATCCATAGAGCCTTTTAATTGCCCTGTATGCGTATTAAAATAAAACTGAAGCTCGCATGGCCAAACGGCTATTTCTTGAATTAAATTTTCACATTCTAATTCAAGCCAAACATAGCGAGTTTCATCGCTACTAAACACCGAATAATACTTGCGTTCAGGCGGCAATACGTTGGTTTCCGGACCTTCATATAACTTAACTTTATTGATCTTGAAAAACGGGTTTACTGTTTCAGAAACAATACCTAAATCTATGATATAAAATAATTTTTCAGAAACAAATTCATTATCTATCCAGGCCTCCCAGCGGTAGATACCTTTTTTCCAATAGTTACCTGCATTTTTAACCCCCCAACCCTCACGAATAAATACGATGTTCTCATCCTTGCCTATATTTCTATCGGCAGTAAGGTTACAAATCTCAGAACCATCTTCATCGTTTACACATTTTAAACTAATACGCGCAGCCCAATCCTGCTCATCGAACAACTTATTAAAGAATGACAATTCGCAGTAGATAAAACTGCACTCAGCTTCATCAAAAACATTACGGTATTTTTTCTCGTTGTTAGCGAGCCACTCGGTAGATCCAAAAATTTTAAGGTCTCTAATTTTGTAGTTGTGCGAAAGTTCCTTAGCCATAATGGTGGTTTAATTAATCAAAAAACAACATTTAGATTAATATTTGCATGTTAATAATGAAATTAAAAAGTAAAATTTGGGCAACTAATCCTTAAATAACTTATAACGTGTAATTTAGATTTTAAACATTTTATAATATCCAATAAATGTGCTGAACCTATAAAAAAAAATAAAAAAGGAATTGTTAATTCATTCCAGAATCATAGATTTGCAGTCCTTTCAAAGTAAGAACAATTGTTTAAACTGAGAAAGAAAATTCAGCTAGGCCCGGAGAGATGGGTGAGAGGCTGAAACCACCGGTTTGCTAAACCGACGTAGGTAGTAATATCTACCGCGGGTTCGAATCCCGCTCTCTCCGCCATCGTTTGCCTGAGCATTAGCGAAGGTAAACAAACAACAAAAGCCCGATTTTGCAATGCAGAATCGGGCTTTTTTGCGCTATCGCATATCGAATTGCTGCGAAGAATTTCTTCAGCATTTATATTTATACAACCCGGGTATACCTATTAATTCCCTATACCCATTTACCTCAGCAATTGTATTACATCCAAGCAAAGTAATTCTCGAGGTAAACTTGGGTAAAAGAATTGAATAGATCCTAAAACAAAAAAATCATTAGTGCATCCGTGGCAAAAAATTAGCGCATCCGTGGCAACCCTCCCCCGCCAAACAAAAAAAGCTCAGCATTTCTGCTGAGCTTTCTGTCGGGGTGGCAGGATTCGAACCTACGACCTCCACATCCCAAATGTGGCGCGATACCAGGCTACGCTACACCCCGATTCCTTGAGTTTAAGGAGGTGCAAAAATATTCTAAATTGCCGATTTTGCAATATTATTTAAAAGTTTCTGCTTTTTTTTATGTAGTACTCTCTATTTCAATAGAAAGGATTATTTATAGGTATCCAAATTTTCGCTCTTCCACAGCTAAATTTGTTTCTAATGTTTACCACTTGCGCTTAAATCATCCACAAAAATACCCTGAGATTTAAGTATTGATTTTGCTTTAAGCGCAAAAAAGGCCAAATAGGCAAAACATAATACTGGAATAAAATAAGACATATGAATGCCCATGCTATCGGCAACTTTACCTTGTATAGGCGGAATAATAGCCCCTCCAAGTATCATCATGATTAGAAATGAAGCGCCCTGCGAGGTATACTTTCCTAAACCAGCAATTGCCAGCGAAAAAATGCTTGGCCACATAATACTACAAGCCAATCCACCACTGATAAATGCGAATAGAGCAATGTTACCCGTTGTTACCAAACCAATAAGCATACCCACTACACCAATGCCAGCAAAGAGCAAAAGGGTTTTAGCAGGCTTTTCATTTCCCAAAAAGAAAGCAACCACAGCCACTACAATACATATTAAGTAAGGCAATAACTCTGCAATGGCGTTTCCACTATAATAATTTACGGCTAAGATTAAACCGAAGGCCAAAAATGGTATTACAAACGTGAGCGCATTACGCCATTTTGCGGGCACATTAAAGGCACTTACAGCGCCTGTCCAACGACCAATCATTAAACTACCCCAATACAAACTTATAAAATTAGATATCTTAGACTCGTCGTATGCGCCAAACTCTGGCAACTGCAACAAAGCGCCCATATTGCTTTGAATAGTAACTTCTACCCCAACATAGGTAAAGATAGCCAACATACCCAAAACCAACTGCGGGTAATGCATGGCGCCCCATGCGGCCGCATTATTTTTGGAAGCAGAAAGTGTATACAATAAAACACCAACAATAATTACTAAACAGATAAAGATGAAATTATCTCCAATAATTGCAGGCAAAAAATTGGTTAAAAACAACAAAATTGCCACAGGAATGGCAATAACAAAAAGTATTTGTGTAGCCTTGCTACTGTTTTCAATGGTATCGTCTGAGCTAATGCTTGGCAAGCTTTTATTTGTAAAAAAGAATAAAGCAACCAAAGCAAATAATGCGGCTAATATCCAATATAAGGTTTTAATATTAGAGATGGTAGCGTCTTGCGCACTGCCAAAAGAACCAAACAAAACGATACTTACAACGATAGGACCAAGTAAAGTTCCCAAAGAATTTATACCTCCCGTAAAGTTTAATCGGTGTGTGCCAGTTTCTACCGGACCAAGCGCTACCACAAAAGGATTGGCAGCAGTTTGTTGAAGTGAAAAACCGAGCGCTATGATAAAAAATGCGCCTAGGATCATACCAAATGTTACCTGCTCCATACCAGAGAAAATGCTCAACAAGCCTGCTCCTACCACTGATGCTAACAAGCCATAAACTATGCCCGATTTATACCCAATTTTATTGAGGATATCGCGTTTATTAATTTGCGAGAAAAAGTAAAGAAAAAAGCTGCCAAAGAAATAGGCTGCGTAAAAAGAAGCATCTATTAATTGAGACTCGTACTGACTTAAATTAAAATGGGTTTTACAAAATGGAATAAATATTCCGTTGGAGGCGGCTACAAAGCCCCAGAAAAAAAACACAACAGCTAGGGTAAATAAGGGTGTTTGCTGATTTTTTGTCGACATAATTACAATTAATTTAGCTTGAGAAATAACATTAAAGATTAAATAAATCCAAATAAGTGCGTAAAAATATTTTATAATACATGATGAAAATCATCAAAATATAAGGATTTCTTTAAGTTTAAATAGGTTCAATTTGATTATTTTTGAATTCAAATTTATTTTAAATTCATAAATACCTAATAGCATGATTTCAAATATTATTGTCCCAACAGATTTTTCGGAGGCAGCCACACAAGCCATGCAATACGCCCTTTCCTTAGCCAAGAAATTAAAAGCCTCTGTGCATGTTTTGCATATTAACCAAGTGGCCATGATAGATGCCACTATGCCCGCAGAAACATACCAAATGTTTGTAAAAGAAATAGAAGACCAAACACAAGATCAATTTAAAAAATTAGAAAAAGAACATTTAGAAACATCTGGTATTAAGTATACCTGCAATAGCAAATATGGTTTTGTAGCAGACGAAATTTGCGATTTTGCCTTACAGCAAGAAGCAGATTTAATTGTTTTAGGCACTACAGGCGCCAGCGGTGCAGCCGAAATTTTATTTGGCAGCAATGCCTCAGCTGTGGTTTCAAAAACACAAATTCCGGTCATGGTAATTCCAAAAGGAAGCACTTATAAAGACCTTACACACATTGCTTATGCAACTGATTATAATGAGCCAGAATTCCCATCTATGATGCGCCTCATCTACTTCGCAGAACAGTATGATTGTCCGCTCGATATTGTGCATGTTAAATCAGAATCTGATAGGTATTTTAATGCAGAGAACAATTTCTTTAAGAAAAACAAAGCCCAATTCTCCTATCCAAATATGTCGTATATAGATTTAGAAAAAGGAGATGTTGTGGCGAGTATAAACCAATATGTAGCAGATAAAAATGTAGATTTATTGGTCATGGCCAAGCATAATAGAAGCTTTTTCGACAGGCTGTTTCACAGCAGTTTAAGCAAGAAGATGGCCATTCATAGCCACATACCTTTATTGGTTTTGGTTAAAAACTAATTGGTTTGAACCTATATTTTTAAGCGTAAACCAACATAGGTCATTCTCCCAAAGATAGGTCCCCAAATTAAGCTGGCATCAAAATAATTGCCAAAAGGATTTGGACCATCTAAAATGGCATTGGGTTGTTGAAAGTTGAAGATATTTTCTACACCTATATAAACACTCAAATACTTTTTAAATGATTTGGTAACTTGGGCGTTCCATAACCAAAAAGCGGTTGAATTATCATTTAACCGCAGCTCTGTTGGATTAGCAGTTGTAATTGGCAAACGCTTTTGGCCAGTCCAATTGCTGGTTAAATCAAAGTTCCATTTACTTTTGGTGGTATAACCTAGGTTTAAAAACCACCTGTGTTTGGCAATCATGGGCACACTGCGCGAGGCTTGTTCGTACTGCGTAATTACCTCATACCAACGGTAGGCAAAACGTAAATCAAACCTGCGAATGGGTTGATAATCTAACTGTATTTGCAAGCTTCTGCTATATGATTTTCCATCTAAGGCATAGAAGCTAATTTCTTGCGCATTTTTGTCTTTATCTACTACCACTTGCTTATCAAAATAAGTATGGTAATAATCTACACCAATGCTTCCGTTACGGTAATTTAATTTAAATTCATGGTTTAGGTTCAAACCGAAATTATAGGCTACTTCTGGACCAAAACCGTAGGCATTGTTGGCAGAAAATGCTTGTGTAAAGCGCCAAGTTCTGTTGCTTATTAACGAACCCATATTTTCTGCAAGGAGGCTGGCCGTTCTCCAGCCTTTGCCAGCCGCAGCCCTAATCACTGTGGTAGAATAGGGTGCATACCTAAGGTGTAAGCGAGGAGTATATTGCCAGCCAAATAAATTGTGGTGGTCTATTCTTGATCCTAAAACAGCCGTAAAGGTGGCCATGTAAGTGAATGTATACTCTGCGAATGCGCCTGCAACCCGCTCGTTGCGGTGAAAATGATAATGCGTTTTGTTGAATAGATGTTCGCTTACATTGTCGGTTTGACTACTAAGACCGATTCTATAGCGGTGATTTGGATTTCCTATTTTATCCTGAAAAATGAAGTTTGCATAAGTACTATTTTGTGTGCCGTGATATATGTTTTTACCGAAGTAATTATCAAAAGTTTGGCGGTTAGCATTCAGTTGTAAACCCATACTGCGGTATTTATTGCCGGCAAACAGATAGCCCATTTTTAAGGTTCCATTTAAGTGCTCGGCATCTACCAAGGTGCCATATAAAGGCATGGCAGTATCAAACCTTTTAGCCTCCTCATAATTAAACTCCCCACCCCACTTTTTATCCTTTACATATTGCACGCTTGCGTTTAATACAAAGCCTGTTTTGGTATCATACAAAACCCTATACAAAGCATTTATTTGCTCGCCCAAAGGATTGTCTAAGTAGCCATCTTTATTTTGATCCATACGCAAACTATAAGTACTGGCATGCAAAAATAAGGCATGCGAAAAACGCTTGGTAGGCTGCTGAGCCAATACTAAGTTGGCTTCATAACGGCCGCCTTCGCTGCCATATGCATTGAAGTATATTTTTTCTGCGGTGGTAGGCTTGTGCAATTCTACATTTATTTGCCCCGATATGCTTTCAAAACCATTTACCACAGAGCCCGTTCCTTTGCTAACCTGAATGGCATTAATCCAAGTACCCGGAATATAATTTAAGCCATAATTACTGGCAATACCTCTTATGCCGGGCAATTGTTCTACACTCATTTGCGTATACTGCCCTGCTAAGCCTAGCATTTGAATTTGCTTAGAGCCAGTGAGCGCATCATTAAAAGCTACATCTACGCTGGGGTTAGTTTCAAAACTCTCTGAAAGATTGCAGCAAGCCGCTTTAAACAACTCCTTCTCGTTCATGATAGTAACCTTCCAAGGGTCTATAAAAGACACCTCGGTAGACTTGCGCTCGTAGCTTACAATGGCATCTTCAAAGTTGCGTTTACTAATCATCATCACCCGTAAGGTGTTTTTGTTATTTACTAAAATAGTATCGGTTTTAAAGCCCATTGCCTGCACCACCAAACTATTTTTATTGGGCACAATGGGAATATAAAAAACACCCAAGCTGTCTGTTACAGCAGGTTTGGTTTGACCCAACCAATATACCAAAGCACCTGCAATAGGTTCAATTTCACCTTTAGAATTAGACTCTACCACCACACCTTTTAGGGCAGCAGGTTGAGACCAAGCAGTAAAGCAACAAAACAAAAACCAAACTATAATTCCAAATCTACGCATTAATCGTGGTGCGTATTAGGATTTTCCCTAAACAAACAACAGCCAGGTAAATCTTTATATACTTTATCCTCTGCTTTTTTAAGCTCGGTATCGTGTCCAACAGCGGCAATGTATTCATGAATTTTCTCCAGGGTAATTTTGGAAGGATTATAAACCACTGTCATTACCTTAGTATCTATATTCCACTCTGCCATTTTAATTCCTTTTTGGTCGCAAGCTAATTCAATGCGCTCTTTACATTGCGTGCAATTGCCAAACACCTTAAAAGTAACCTTTTCTGTTTTAGATTTTTGAGCGAAAGCGTTGTAGTTTAAAAACAAACTAGCTATTAGAGAAAGAATCATTAATTTATACTTCATGGTATTAATTTTTTACAATAGCAAAAATAGATATTATACTTTATAAACCATGAGCAAAGTTGTTATGGAAATATTTATGATAGTTGGGTGACCATAGTCGATGGACCATAGACCATAGTTTTTATTCCTTCATAATTCGGCGTTCAGCGTTCGGTGTTCTACATTTTTTTTTGCTTCGAATATAGAATTTTGATTTTGGGCTCTTAGAGCCAGAGAGTTCATAAAATTTAATGTTAAATTTACGCTGTAATGCCTTATATTTGCAGCCCTTTTAAGATTAAAATGCAGAATATCAGAAACATAGCGATTATCGCTCACGTAGATCATGGAAAAACTACTTTGGTAGACAAAATTATTCACCAAACACAGATTTTCCGCGAAAACCAAGAAAAAGGAGATTTAATTCTCGACAATAATGATTTAGAGCGTGAGCGCGGAATTACTATTTTAGCCAAAAACATTTCGGTAAATTACAAAGGCACTAAAATCAATATCATCGATACTCCTGGTCACAGTGACTTTGGCGGTGAGGTTGAGCGTGTTTTAAACATGGCCGATGGCGTTTTATTATTAGTGGATGCCTTTGAAGGTCCGATGCCGCAAACCCGCTTTGTTTTACAAAAAGCTTTGGCCTTAGGAAAAAAGCCTATTGTAGTAATTAACAAAGTAGATAAGCCAAACTGTAGACCAGATGAGGTTCATGATGCTGTTTTTGATTTGTTTTTTAACTTAGAAGCAACAGAAGAACAATTAGATTTTCATACGATGTATGGTAGCTCTAAAATGGGTTGGATGGGTAGAGATTGGAAAAACCCAACCACAGATTTTACTGAGCTTTTAGAAGATATTATTACCCAAATACCTGCCCCTAAGGTGGCCGAAGGTAATTTGCAAATGCAAATTACTTCATTAGACTACTCTTCTTTTACAGGAAGGATAGCTATTGGCAGAATTTTACGCGGTAGCGTAAAAGTTAATCAGCCAGTAAGTATTGTAAAGCGTGATGGTTCAATCCAAAAATCTAGGATTAAAGAACTATATACCTTTGAAGGTTTGGGTAAATTAAAAGTAGAAGAAGCATTTGGTGGCGATATTTGTGCCGTTATGGGTATAGATGGTTTTGAAATTGGCGATACCATCGCAGATTTTGAAAATCCAGAAGGCTTAATTCCAATTAAAATTGACGAGCCTACCATGAACATGTTGTTTTGTATTAACAACTCTCCTTTCTTTGGTAAAGAAGGTAAATTCGTAACTTCTCGTCACTTACGTGATCGTTTGTTTAAAGAGCTAGAAAAGAATTTAGCTTTACGTGTAGAAGAAACCAACGCCGCAGATTCATACTTAGTATTTGGTAGAGGTATTCTTCACTTATCTGTATTGATAGAAACCATGCGCCGCGAAGGATACGAATTACAAGTTGGACAACCGCAGGTTATCATCAAAGAAATTGATGGTCAGAAGTGCGAGCCAATAGAAATTTTAACTGTTAACGTGCCAGAAGAGTTCTCGGGTAAAGTAATTGAATACGTTAGTCAGAGAAAAGGCGATATGTTGGTAATGGAACCTAAAGGAGACTTAATTCATTTAGAATTTGAAATTCCTTCACGTGGTATCATTGGTTTACGTAATAACTTATTAACTGCAACAGCAGGTGAGGCTATTATGGCGCATAGGTTCAAGGCATTTGAGCCTTGGAAAGGTGCTATTCCTAACCGCGGAACAGGCGTTATGATTTCTGGTGAGCAAGGTAAAGCCATTGCTTACTCTATAGATAAATTACAAGACAGAGGAAGCTTCTTTGTAGAGGCCGGTGAAAACATTTACATGGGTCAGATTATTGGCGAAACCAATCGCCAAGACGATTTAGTAATAAACATTACCAAAGAAAAGAAATTAACCAATATGCGTGCTTCTGGTTCGGATGATAAAACCAGAATTACACCTAAAATTAACTTCTCTTTAGAAGAATGTATGGAATACATACAAGCAGACGAACTAGTAGAAATTACGCCGCAATCATTGCGCTTACGCAAAATTCATTTAGAAGAAAATGACCGCAAGCGTTTCAAAAACTCAATGGCTAGCGCATAATACAAATAACAATGGCAGTTTAAATTTTTAAGCTGCCATTGTTTTATAAAGAAAGCACATGACAAGCGAACAATTAAAAAGTATAACGTTAAGGGTTGAAGACCTGAGGAGGTATCTTTGACGTTGAAGAAAAGTTACTCGATATAAGAGAAGAAGAAGCCCGCACTTTACAACCTGGCTTTTGGGACAACCCCAAAGAGGCCGAACGATTAGTGAAGGCAACCCGCATCAAAAAAATGTGGACCGATGCCCATGCCCATTGCGAAAATGTAGTAGCAGATTTAGCTGTTTTATTTGAGTTTTACCAAGCAGGAGAAGGCACCGAAGAAGAGGTTGAAACAGCCTACCAAGATGCAAAAAAAATAGTAGAGGCGCTAGAGTTTAAAAACATGCTCAGTGCCGAGGAAGACCAGATGAACTGCATCATCAATATTAATTCGGGTGCAGGCGGAACAGAGAGTCAGGATTGGGCAGAGATGCTCATGCGCATGTATATTATGTATGCCGACAAGCAAGGCTTAAAAGCCGCTGTGGTAGATGAGCAGGCAGGCGATGGTGCTGGCATAAAATCATGCGCCATTGAAGTAAGCGGCGATTTTGCTTATGGATTCTTAAAAGGAGAAAACGGCGTTCACCGCTTGGTAAGAATATCGCCATTTGATAGCAATGCACGCAGGCATACTTCCTTTGCCTCTGTATATGTTTACCCGGTGGTAGATGATAGCATAGAAATAGATATTAAAGATGCCGATATAGAGTTTCAAACATCGCGCTCGGGTGGAGCTGGTGGCCAAAATGTAAACAAGGTTGAAACCAAAGTACAACTTACCCATAAACCTACCGGGATTGTAATTGTTTGTCAGGTAGAACGCTCTCAAAGTGCCAACAAAGAACGCGCGTTACAGATGTTACGCTCGCAGTTATATGAGCTAGAATTGCGCAAACAAAACGAGGCCAAATCGCTTATTGAAGCAGGTAAAAAGAAGATAGAATGGGGAAGCCAGATTAGAAACTATGTTTTTCATCCGTACAAATTAGTGAAAGATTTACGCACCCAAGTAGAAACATCCGACGTACAAAAAGTAATGGATGGAGGCTTAGATGAGTTTATCAAAGCTTACCTCATGGAAAACTCCACCCATACCTAAACTATTGTTTTTTATGAATAATGCCCGGCACTGGCTGTGCCGTTGGCATTATCACCAATTCATTAATATTTACATGCGGTGGTGTGCTAATTACATAATAAATAGCATCTGCAATATCACCGGCTTGCAAGCTATCAAAGCCTTGATAAATGGCCTTTGCACGTGCTTCATCACCATGAAAACGAACCACTGAAAACTCAGTTTCAACTGCACCTGGGTAAATTCCAGTTACCCTAATAGGGTGCATAGAAAGCTCTATACGCATGGCTTTATTAAGCGCATCAACTGCAAATTTAGTAGCACAATATACATTACCATTGGCATAAACTTCTTTTCCTGCAATGCTGCTAATGTTTACAATATATCCCGATTTGCGTTCAACCATACCCGGAATTATTTGCCTGCTTACATATAACAAACCCTTGAGGTTGGTATCTATCATGGTTTCCCAATCTGACAAATCTCCCTTATCTATGGTGGCTAAGCCACTAGCTAAGCCCGCATTATTTACCAATACATCAATATTTTTAAAAGATTCTGGTAAATTTTCTATGGCGGCTTGAACCGATACTTTATCGCGAATATCAAAAGTAGCAGTATAGGATTCTGTTCCAAAACTGGCTTTAAGCGAGGCTTGCAGCGCCGTTAAGCGATCAGTTCTTCTTCCGCATAAAACTAAATTATAATCATTTTTAGCGAGTAAATAGGCTGTGGCTTCACCTATCCCAGCAGTAGCGCCAGTAATAAAAGCAATTTTCTTGTTCATTTTTTATATTTTCGAATGCTAGACCGAACAAATATGAATCTTTCTATCGAAAAAACCGAGCACTATACCCAAATTGGTTCAGACCAAAATTACCTCAACCAAATACTGGCGGAGGAGATTGTAAAACAAGCAGAAGAGCAACTAAGCATAGCTGCAACGCTATACTTTGTTTTTGATATAAATAAAGTAACAGAAGTGGAAGCTGACGCCTTAATTACCTTACAAACATTTGCTATGAACCAAATGGAAAATGCGGGATTAGCTTTGTTTATTAATGAAAACAGGGAAGTACATGAACTTTTTTCTGAACATGATTTGGTAATTGTACCTACCCAAAGCGAAGCTGTAGAATTTATCTACATGGACCAATTAGAAAAGCAATTTTTAACAGATAGCGAATAATAGTTAATGGCATTTGAGGTAACCATTTTAGGTAACAGCTCGGCCTCCCCTACTTTAAGCAGGCACCCGAGTTCACAGTATATAAATATATGCGATCATCATTTATTGGTAGATTGTGGCGAAGGAACGCAAATGCAGTTGCAGCGTTACAAAATTAAAAAATCTAAAATCTCCCATATTTTTATTAGTCATGTACACGGAGATCACATCCTTGGATTGCCCGGTTTATTGCTTTCTATGAACCTAGTAAAACACGAAAAAGATGTTCATGTATATGGTCCGAAAGAACTTTTTGAAATATTAGATGTAATTTTTAAACATTCAGAAACAGAACTCAGTTTCCCGCTGCATTACCATCCTATAGACCCCAATACCTCACAAATAATATTAGAAAATTCACAGTTCAGTGTTAAATCGTTTCCACTCTTTCACCGCATACCTACAATTGGTTATCTTTTTAAAGAAAATAACACATTACCCGCCAACCAAGCTAAATCTTATGCATACTGTTCGGATACCTTGTTTGATGAACGCGTGATTAAATCTGTGGCAGATTCTGATTATTTATACCATGAAGCAACTTTTATGCACGACAAGCTAGAAAGGGCTATTAAGACGATGCACTCCACGGCCAAGCAAGCGGGATTAGCCGCTAAAATGGCCAATGTAAATCAACTATTGATTGGGCATTTTTCTTCACGCTACGACGATTTAACAGAACTTTTAAAAGAAGCGCAAACAGCGTTTCCCAATACTCAATTGGCTTCAGAAGGCACTACTTTTGTGCTATAATAAGTGCATTAAGGCAATTAATCACTACTTTGCAGCGGTTATTTAAAAGTAAAACAAATATGCAAACCTTTACACCCAAAAATTGGGAAGAATATGAGTTATTAGACTGTGGCAATTTTGAGAAATTAGAACGATTTGGTTCAGTAGTAATTCGCAGACCAGAACCCCAAGCCTTATGGGATAAGGTATGGGAAGAAATAGAATGGAAAAAAAGAACTGACATTACCTTTAAACAAAAAGGTAGTCACAATGGCGAATGGATAAACCCCAAGAAATTGCCTACAAAATGGCATTTACCTTACCAAACAGCTGATTATAAATTAAAATTTAACCTCTCGTTAACCTCATTTAAACACCTTGGTATTTTCCCAGAGCAAGCAGCCAATTGGGATTATATTTATGGTAAACTAAAGGGTATGGCTGAACCTAAATTTTTAAATTTATTTGCCTATACCGGTGGTGCAAGTATTGCTGCCAAAGCGGCGGGAGCAGATGTTACCCACGTAGATTCTGTGAAACAAGTTATTAGTTGGAGTAAAGAAAACATGGAAGCTTCAAAACTCGACAATATTCGTTGGGTGGTAGAAGACGCCATGAAATTTGTGAAGCGCGAAGTAAAAAGGGGCAAAATTTACCAAGGAATTATTTTAGACCCACCCGCTTATGGTATTGGTGCCAATGGAGAAAGATGGCAATTAGAGGATAGTATTAATGAGTTGTTACAAGACATTTCTCTTTTGCTTGATCCCAAAGAACATTTTCTAATATTAAATGTTTACTCGCTAGGATTAAGCGCACTATTGGTTCAAAACTTGGTTCAGCAAAATTTTAAAAACTGCCAAAACCTAGAAAACGGCGAGTTGTATTTGCAAGCCCAATCTGGCATTCAATTGCCATTAGGTATTTTGGCTAGGTACCACCACATAGGCAATTAATTCTTTTAAAATAACATTTTGATAAGTTACAGTAAGCACCTCCACCAAACATCTTTACAATGGGTAACCTTTGTGCATGGCGCTGGCGGAAGTTCTACTATTTGGTATAAACAGCTCAAAGCATTTAAAGAACACTTTAATGTTTTATTGGTAGATTTACGCGGACATGGTAATTCAAAGTATCATTTAAAAGTAAAATATGATTTTGATACCATTACCCATGATATTTTGGAGGTTATAGATTTTGAGAACATAAAGAAATCTCATTTTGTTGGCATATCACTTGGAACCATATTAATTAGAAATTTAGCCGAAAAACACCCACATAGGGTAGAAAGTATGATAATGGGCGGAGCCATTATGAAGTTAAATTTTCGCTCACAATTACTCATGAAAACAGGCATTCTATTAAAATCTATAGTGCCCTATTTATGGCTATACAAAGTTTTCGCCTTTGTAATTATGCCTAATAAAAATCACAAAGAATCGCGATTGCTTTTTGTACGTGAGGCAAAAAAGTTGTACCAAAAAGAGTTTATCCGTTGGTTCAAACTTAGTTCAGAAATCAATCCACTGCTGCGCTTTTTTAGAGCAGTAGATATCAATATTCCAACCCTGTATATCATGGGTGAAGAAGATTATTTATTTTTACCAACGATTAAAAAAATTGCACAATCTCATGCCAGTGCACTATTGGTTGTAATAGCTAACTGTGGGCATGTAGTTAATGTAGAAAAGCCTAATGTATTTAATGATACGGTAATAAAATATTTGCTAAACAAGCCTGTAAATACAACTATTTAAGTTGAATAAAAGCTGTTTTTACAGGCCTTAAAAAACCTTTAAAACTTTTTTTAAAGCAGCCCAATAAAGTTTAAATCTTACGCCAATAAATATTTGTTTTACAGAGGTTTGTTATAATTTTTTTTGCAAAAAAAATTATTTATCAGATTCAGTTCCCTCATTTGTCAAATTTATCTCTGGTCTCATTTGGGGGAAAAACAGCACATCTTGGATAGAAGATTGGTTAGTAAATAACATGCACAAACGGTCTATTCCAATACCAATTCCGGCGGTAGGTGGCATACCATATTCTAGGGCACGCAAGAAATCATGGTCAATAAACATGGCTTCATCATCACCTCTCTCCATTAATTTAACTTGCTCTTCAAATCTAGCTCTTTGGTCTATAGGATCATTTAGCTCGGTATAGGCATTGGCAATTTCTTTTCCATTAACCATTAGTTCAAAGCGTTCTACCAAACCCTCTTTGCTTCTATGTTTTTTGGTAAGCGGACTCATTTCCACAGGATAATCAATGATAAAAGTAGGTTGAATGAAATTACCCTCACATTTTTCACTAAAAATCTCATCGATTAATTTCCCTTTACCAATGGTTGGAGAAACTTCAATATGCAATTCTTTACAAACATTCCTGAGGGCTGTTTCATCCATATTGCTTACATCAAAGCCGGTATACTCCTGTATGGCTTCAAAAATGGAAATACGTTTAAAAGGAGCTTTAAATTGCAAAGTATTTTCGCCCATAGGTACTTCGGTGGTACCATGTAAATCTAAGGCAACTTTCTCTAGCATTTTTTCAGTAAAATCCATCATCCAATAATAATCCTTGTATGCTACATAGAATTCAAGGATAGTAAATTCTGGATTGTGGGTTCTATCCATCCCTTCATTTCTGAAGTTTCTGCTAAATTCATATACCCAATCAAAGCCACCAACAATTAAACGTTTAAGGTAAAGTTCATTGGCAACACGCAAATAAAAAGGAACATCTAAGGCATTGTGATGTGTTATAAACGGTTTTGCTGCAGCTCCACCAGGAATATTTTGCAAAACAGGCGTATCTACTTCAAGTGCTCCATGCGCATTTAAAAAATCGCGTATAGAACGAATCATTTGGGTGCGCTTTAAAAAAGTATCTTTAACCTGTGGATTTACGATTAAATCAGCATAACGCTGGCGGTATCTAAATTCTGGGTCGGTAACGGCATCAAAAGTTTCACCCTCTTTTTCTTTTACAATTGGCAGCGGATGTAGCGCTTTGGTAAGCAAAACAAATGATTTGGCATGAATAGAAATTTCGCCTGTTTTGGTTGTAAAAACATAACCCTTTATCCCAATAATATCGCCAATATCGAGCAGTTTTTTAAATACCACATCGTACATGGTTTTATCATCTGCTTCACAAATATCATCTCTACGCACATAAACTTGCACCCTACCCGCATCATCCTGAATAACTGCAAAATTTGCTTTGCCCATATCGCGCACACTCATAATTCTGCCAGCAATACTAACCTCTTTCCATTTGGGAGCCTCCATATCGGATGGATACTGCTGTTTTATTTCTGTAGAGGTAGTATTTACCTCAAAAAGCTCAGGTGGATACGCGTTAATACCAAGTTGGTTTAACTCTATTAATTTTTGTCTGCGGATTCTTTCCGGCTCACTTAAATGCTGATTATTTTCCATAAGAAGCTTCAAAAATAGGGAATCTTTATGACCCATAAAATTAAAGTTTATAGGTAACTAAAAAAGTAAAAAAATAAAATTAATTTTTTACTTGTTTTAAACGCCAGATATGGGTTTTTGCTTTTTGGTGCAGGCTACTTTCGTAATCAACTTGCTCGTAATTTAAAACTTGCTCGTAATATGCTTTTGCTAGTTCATAATAGTTTAGATTTTCATAAATCAATCCAAGTTGCAAGCAGGCATTAGGTATTAAATAGGTTTTAGCATCCTTCCCTAATGTTAAACAAGCTTTGTAAGATTGAATGGCTTCAGCATTTTTACCCAACTCCTGAAAAATTCTACCTAACCTGTAGTGGTATTCTATTTGTTGAAATTTACTAGGCAATGCAGAAATACTTACATTATTCATTTTTTGTAATGCCTTTTCATAATATCCACCATCAAATAATAATCTCACTTCCAGCAGTTGTTTTGAAGGAAAAACCCCTTTACCTAAATCGTGATTGATTAATTTTAACTCTGACCCAGCATCTTTAGTGTTTTTCTGCATTAAATCATGATAGACAAAAAATTTTGCACTGTCATTATCCATCCAGGCCAACCAAGAAAGCTTTTGATAAGCATCTTTATTTGCATTTTTGGTTTTAGTAAAAGTAATATACCGTTTGAACCAAATAGCTGCATTTTGATCTAACTGATGTAATAACAAATCGCCCATTATATAATCTAAGTATACAATTTGGACATAATTTGAACCTATTGGTTTGGCCTTAAGCGTTTTTAAAGCCAAATTATTTTGGCCAGATTTTGCCGCTATATAGGTTAATACATAACACTGCATTAAATTGGTTTGATAATCTTTTGCATAGGGCAAATAAAATTGCAGCGCTGCTTGCCTGTTTTTCCCAAAATTTAATTGAATTAGGGCATAAATTAGCGATGCCTGCTGTTGCTCTATCAAGGGTTCATGCTGCGATTGATCTATATACTTTTTGAGTATTTTTAATCCAAGATTAAAATCTCCTTCTAAACCCACAGCTTGCAATATCCAATTATACTGAGGCGGAAAACTACCTAAGAGAGCTTTAAGCGTGCCAAGTTCTTTTTTATGACTTATAAAATCTGGAAAGTTCTTTTCATTTAGGTTTACCTCTTGAAAAGCAATTTTAAAATCCCATGCAGCGCCTAAATATTCATTAAATAAACTTTTAACTATAGCACTTTGCAAGTGCACACTTCCTTTGTAAAACAGGCGATAGGGCGAACTTGCTGGAAGAGTCTCTATTTTTTTAAGTGTAAGCTCATTAACTTTTTCAAAGGCTGATAGCATTCCTTTATCCTGCTGAATCATGATTTGAAAAAAACTGAGGTAATGATTTAGGTAACTTACAGCAATATTTTGTTCATGCTTATTGGCCTCTTTAGCAAATATTAACTCAGCTTGTTTAAGTCGTAACGCGGCCAAATGAGCCATGCCTTCTTTTAAATTAGGAGAATATTCTACGTAGGAAGAGGCAATAGAGGAAAGGCTAGAGAAAGCTATTATCCCCAATAAAAATATACATTTATAAAACTTAAAAGGAAGCACTTTTTCCACGAAGTTAGTGTTATTTATAGTATTGGTTTAATGCTTTGATGTAGCAAAAAAAAATCGCCTGTTGGCGATTCTTTTTTGCTACATTTTAAATTCTGCTGATATCTCCTCTGCGAGGAGTGCATCTGTGAGCACACGACCGCAGTTTTCACAAACTATAATTTTTTTACGTTGTTTTATATCACTTTGTCTTTGCGGCGGAATGCCAGCAAAACATCCACCACAACTCTCGCGCTCGATAGTTGCCACGCCAATTCCATTTTTTACACTTTTACGAATACGGTCGTAAGAGTGAACCAATCTATCATCTGCTATTTTAACGGCATTGCCACGAACCTTCATCAATTCATCTTCTTCCTTTTGAGTTTCAGCAACGATAGTGTCTAATTCGGCTTTTTTATTGTTTAAATCTAAAGCTCTGCCTTCTAACTCTTTTTGAAGCGTATCAATTGAAACCTTTTTTTGTTCAATATCAAACTGAGTGTTTTTAATACGCTTTTCCAAAGCTTGTTGCTCTAAACCTTGAATTTCTATTTCTTTATTTAAAGCATCAAATTCTCTGTTGTTTTTAACATTATCCAATTGCTTTTCATATTTTTTTACCAAGGCTTTTGCATCCAAAATCTTGGCTTTATTAGCAGAAATGGCATCATCTAATTTGGCAACTTCTGTTTTTAAGTTAGATAATCTCGTTTCTTGTCCAATAATTTCGTCTTCCAAATCGCTTACCTCCATAGGTAATTCGCCACGTATGGCAGTTAATTTGCCGATTTTAGAATCGATTAGTTGCAGCTTGTATAAAGCTTTTAATTTTTGTTCAATACTGGTTTCTGTAGCGCCTGCCATAATTTATAAATAATAATTTATCGGATTCGTATTAATTTTAGATAAAAGGACTGCAAAAGTAGGGAATTTTTCGAGAATCAATTCACAAATTAATGATTTGGTAAATTTTTCGCTCTCATAATGACCAATATCGGCAATTATTGTTTTGTTTTCGGCATCAAAAAATTCGTGATATTTAAAATCCGCCGAAACATAAGCATCGGCACCACACGCTATTGCTTGCTTTAATAAAAAGCTTCCAGCACCTCCACAAACGGCAACTCTGCTAATTTTACCAGGAGTAAAATTTGTATGCCTAATTACCTTTAACTCCATTTTTTCTTTTAAATAAGCCAAAAAATCATGTCCAGATAAACTTTCTGGCAAATTTCCAATTAGTCCTGACCCAACCTCTTGGTGCTGATTGAGGGCAGGAAAAATATCATAGGCAACAACTTCATAAGGATGAGCCAAATTTAGAGCAGCTAAAAGCCTCGCCTGAATATATTGCGGAAAAACTACCTCTACCCTAGTTTCTAATTCAGTATGCAACTGATTTAGCTCACCCACAAAGGGCTTAGCCAAAGAATTGGCTTCAAATGACCCTTCGCCTTGTGAGCTAAAAGCACATTTGGAATAATTCCCGATTTGACCGGCACCAGCAGCAAATAGCGCCTCTTTTACACTTTCAGCATAGGCCTCAGGCACAAAAGTAACTAACTTAGCTAAGGCGCCCGTTTTTGGCGCTAAGATTTGAGTTTGGTTAAGCCCTAGCTTTTTAGCAATTGCATTATTAACCCCTGCCTTTACATTATCTAAATTGGTATGAATAGCATAAATAGCGATGTTATTTTGAATAGCCAATATCACTGTTCTTTCTATATAATTATTCCCATTTAACTTTTTTAATCCAGCAAAAATGATGGGATGATGGGCTATTATTAAATTACAGCCCAGCTGTATAGCCTCTAAAACAATAGCTTCTGTGCAATCTAATGTTACAAGAGCTTGTGTAATTTCTTGGTCACCACAACCTACCAACAAACCGCAATTGTCATACGA
Organism: Chitinophaga pinensis; assembly: GCA_945860865.1. Lineage (GTDB taxonomy): Bacteria > Bacteroidota > Bacteroidia > UKL13-3 > UKL13-3 > B1. Next base: position 231,750 of record CAMARW010000002.1, read on the forward strand.
TTCTTGATAGGCAAGAGGCGCAATATGTTCTAAGTGGCGTGTAAGTTCTTTAATTTTCATTTTACAATGGCGCGTTTGCTAAGGTATTCTTAAACTTCAGAGCTCGGTATTTTTTAAAACAACTTGTACCTTGAAAGTTTCTGATAACCCAAACTTTAAGGAAAATTATAGGATATAAAAAGAAATTTAAAATAGCTACAAACAATGGAAAATGATTGAAGCCAACTTTAATGTATTCTCTATACCCTTTCATTCTTTTGTGATAGGTTGCACCTTGAATATCATAAAATGCCACTATTTCATCCAAAAAATAAGTTCGAATGGTTTGATCTTTAAAAACCCGTATGAACCATTCGCCATCGGCCACTAAAGAATAATTAAGATTAAAAAACCCCACTTTATTGAAGATAGATTTTTTAGCAAAAGTGGCTTGATGACAAATTGGATAATGGCTATAAAACATTTTAAAAACAACGGGTTTACCTGCAATATAGTTAATTCCAGTTGGTTCATTTTTTGTTGCTACTTTGGCATAAATTAAATCGGCTGAAGTTTGCTGAGAACAGGCGTATATTTTGGCTAAAACATCATTATCATAAAAAGCATCACCCGCATTTAGAAAATATACAAATTTTCCCTTAGCGGCCCTAATACCCTTATTCATGGCATCATAAATGCCCTTATCTGGTTCAGAAACAAAAGTACCGATGAAAGATTCAAACGGCTTTAAAATATCGCGTGTATTGTCTTTGGAACCGCCATCAATAATTACCAATTCAAAATCTTTAAAGCTTTGTTCTTTAGCAGACTGTAAGGTTTCAGCCAATAGATTGGCAGCATTGAAACAAACTGTTATTAAACTAAACGTAGGATTTGCTTGCATTAAAATTTAGGACAATTACATTTCTTATTGCGAGCCATACCTTTTGGAGAGCTACAGGCAGATAAACTTAAAATAGCTATCAAAGAAAGTGCAATTATAAGGCTCAACGAATTATATCTCATGACACAAAATTATAAAATCCAACGAGATTTCATTAAACTTGCCGGATAATTTATCAAATTAAATGGAAATTTTAGAAATTATTAAAGAATTACTCACCAATACAAAAGGATTTTTAGAAGCATTTGTTGCGGCTAATGGACTTTGGATTTATGGCCTACTTTTTTTAATTGTATTTTGCGAAACAGGCTTGGTGGTTTTACCCCTGCTTCCTGGAGATTCTTTATTATTTACAGCTGGTGTTTTAGCTGGAAATGCGAATAACAATTTAGATGTTGCAGTAATTATTTTATTATTAATTGTAGCCGCATTACTGGGCGATAATACCAATTACTTTATCGGTAAATTTTTAGCCAAAAAAGGCGAAGGAGCCAAGCTTTTTGGCATATTTACCATCAAAAAAGAATACATACGAAAGACAGAAGAGTTTTATGAAAAGCACGGAACCGTAGCCATTATTATTGCTCGCTTTGTGCCAATTGTGCGCACATTTGCTCCATTTGTAGCTGGTGTTGGCAGCATGCAATACAGTAAATATATTACCTATTGCGTTGTGGGAGCTATTCTTTGGGTATCGAGTTTAACTTTAGCTGGATACTTTTTAGGCAGCAATCCATGGGTACAGAAAAATTTCGAGAAAGTTGTTTTTAGCATCATTCTTTTATCTGTTCTACCTGTTATTTTTCAGGTTATTAAACATCGTTTTGCGAAAAAGTAATTGCTATATATTTTTAATTTTAATATTTTGTTTTGAGCCTCTATTAGCGGAACAAACAAGTGGATTTTGTGCCATCAGTGAAGAAGAAAAAGGCAGAGAAGTTTTAGCCATTTTCCCTGGCACAGCATTTTTATGTATTCCCGCAAGTTCTTTAAAAAGCAGGATTTGGCTGGATGCTTGGGTGCCAAATAGATTTTTATATGATGGGTTGCGATTGATAGAAAAAGCCAAAATATATAACCATTCTTTTAAACAAATTGGAAGGGTTAGTATGTCATTTAATCCTATGCAAATTATGGAAGTTAAAGATAGTTTAACACACATAATTATTAGCGGTTTTTTACCCAAAGGATGCATAGATTATTCAGCGGTTCCAGAAATAGATTTGAGCAATTTATTAGATAAAGCAGAGAATAACGAACGCTTTACATTTTTCGAAAATTTCATCAAAAAATATGAATTTATTCCTACAATCGAGAACAATAATTACACATCATATTTAATAAAAGAGCCAGAATTTGTTCAACAAATTTTAACACCTAGAATATTGATGGTATTTTATAAAACTGAGTTAATTGCCATTTTTCATACACAACCCATACGCGTAAAAAAATACGACTCTATTGAAATGGGTAGTCAATACAAAATGATTTACAATTCTAAATTTAGCGAACACACTAAACAAGAGATGGTATCAATTTATAAAAGTAAATTGCATGACTTTTAAATAGCATTAATAAATGAATAAGGAAGATAAAATTTTTGTTGCTGGTCACCGAGGAATGGTTGGTTCAGCTGTAAAAAGAAAATTAGAAAAAGAAGGATTTAACAACCTAATTGTTAAATCTTCGTCGGAGTTAAACCTTACCAATCAAGCCGCTGTTGCGCATTTTTTTGAATCTAACAAACCTAAATTTGTTTTTTTAGCCGCAGCTAAAGTAGGTGGAATTTATGCCAACAACACCTTTAGGGCTCAATTTTTATATGAAAATTTAATGATTCAAAACAATGTAATTCACCAAAGCTATTTAAATGGCGTTGAAAAATTATTGTTTTTTGGATCGAGTTGCATTTACCCTAAACTAGCACCACAACCCCTGCAGGAAGATAGTTTATTAACCGGTCTTCTTGAACCAAGTAATGAGCCATATGCTATCGCTAAAATTAGCGGCATTAAAATGTGTGAAGCTTACAGAGATCAATATGGCTGTAATTTTGTTTCGGTTATGCCAACTAATTTATATGGGTATGCCGATAACTATCATCCAGAGCATTCACATGTGCTACCAGCGCTTATAAAAAAGTTTCATGAAGCTAAAACTAATGGGACCAAGCAAGTTGAAATTTGGGGAAGTGGCACCCCACTACGTGAGTTTTTGTTTGTGGATGACTTGGCAGATGCCTCCTTCTTAGTTATGCAAGAATATAACGAAAAACAGTTTCTTAATATTGGAATGGGTACTGATTTAAGCATCCATGATTTAGCTCAATTAATACAAAAAATTATTGGTTTTGAAGGCGACTTAATTTTTAATACTGAAAAGCCAGATGGTACACCGAGGAAAGTTATGGATATAAGTAAAATAAAATCAATGGGTTGGGAGCCAAAAATTGACTTAGAAACGGGAATTAGATTAGCTTACCACGACTATTTAAAAAATACGAAATTGCAGGATTAGATTCCTTTACACACATTTAATTAAAGAATATTGGGTTTACCCATTCATTTATAACCTTTAAGAAATAGAAGAAATAATATTGTTTATTGGCCCAATAATTCGATGATATATGGTAGTTTTAATCAATAATGCTCAAAAAAGCTATTAAATTTCAATTACCCGAAAATATTAGGGAGTTAAAAGGAATGATGGCGCTTGCATTTTTAATCTTTGATGATAATGTTATGAGAGCAAAAAGTTGCGCTTTTTGAACGATTTAAAAATCATTTTAAAAACCATATCATCCTAATTTCGGGGAGAGAACAACTAATGTATCACATTTTTATTGCCAAAATAGAGCAACAATAACTTTGGTAAGCGTTTTATTTATGGCTATTATCGCAACTTTTTAATTCAGCATGTACCAAAGATACCTCCCCTATTTTAAGCAAATTACTATTTTAAGCCTACCTATTATTGTTGGGCAATTAGGGATAGTTTTGATGGGCGTTGCAGATGTTATTATGATTGGCAAATTAGAAGCTGTGCAATTAGCTGCTGCTTCATTGGCCAATGCAATCTACTTTTTTATTGCCATTTTAGGCATAGGTACACTTAGCGCTGTATCGCCACTTGTGGCAAAAAGTAAAGGAGCTGCTAAACTCAAAGAGTGCGCTATTTGGCTCAAACAAGCCATACTTGCTTCTGTGTTGTTAAGTCTCTTTATAGGTATCGTATTATTTGTAATAACCCAAAACTTACATTGGTTTAAACAAACACCAGCTGTTACCCAATTAGCAAAAAACTACCTGCATTTATTAAACATAGGAACCCTACCCATGCTGCTTTTTGTGGCCCTTAAACAATATAGCGACGGATTAGGAATTACTAAGCCATCGGCTATAATTACTATTATAGCCTTGCTCATCAACGTATTTTTAAACTGGGTATTCATATACGGCCATTGGGGTGCAAAACCATTGGGTTTGGTAGGGGCCGGAATAGCAACAACATTAGCGAGAATAATTATGGCTGTATCGCTATTTGTTTATGTAAAAACACAGGCAATATATAAACCCTATTTGGAACTAAACAAACAGGAAAATAATGCAATGTATTTAAAGCAAATTTTTAAAATAGGCATACCTTCTGGCTTACAATATTTTTTTGAAGTAGGCGCATTTGCGTTTGCTGCTATTATGATTGGATGGATAAATGAATTTGCCTTAGCAGCACACCAAGTGGCCATAAACATTGCTTCTATAAGCTATATGATTGCCACCGGAATATCTGCTGGAGGATCTATTGCTGTGGGAGAAGCCCTGGGCAGAAAAAACAAAAAAGACATCATTGATGCAGGAAGATCTGCGCTAATTTTGGGTGCTTTTTTCATGACCTTTTGCGCCCTATTTTTAGCGAGTTTTGCGCCACAAATAGTTGCTTTATATACTACAGACGAACAAGTTGTAAAAATGGCCATTTACTTGCTTTACATTGCAGCCTTTTTTCAATTGAGCGACGGTATTCAATGCGTGGGTCTGGGAATCTTGCGAGGCATTGGCGACACTAAAATACCAACCCTAATAACTGTTTTCGCTTATTGGGTTATTGGCATTCCACTTGGGTATTTACTATGTTTTAAACTGAACCAAAGTTTATATGGTGTTTGGATGGCGTTGTTAATTGGTTTAACGCTATCTGCTTGGCTTTTAAGCAAAAGGTTTTTAAAAGAAAGTGCAAAAATTAACCTAAGCTATCAACCTCAATTTAATTAAAAACAGATGCAAACCCGCTTAAAAGTACATTTAGCACTATTTGCCGTTTCCCTCCTGTACGCGGGTACTTTTACAATAGCCAAATTGGCCATGCCCCTCTATATAAAGCCCTTTGCGTTTATTTTAATGCGTGTAAGTGTGGCCATGGTTTGTATTTACTTTTTTCATAGACATTTTGTAAAAGGTGTTATCAAAGATAAAAGTGATTTATGGCCGCTATTTGTTTCTGCCGTATTTGGTGTTGCCGGAAATATGCTACTATTTTTCAAAGGTTTATCTATAACTTCTCCCATTAATGCCTCCATATTAATGCTCAACACACCCATTTTTGTTTTGGTGTTTGCGGCAATCATTTTAAAAGAAAAGCTAAGCGTTAACAAAGTTTTAGGAATCTTTATTGCAGCGCTGGGTGCGCTACTTTTAATGAGCGGCGGCAACTTTCACTTTAATCAGGAAACCGTTTGGGGCGATGTTTTTGTTACACTAAACGCCATTATATACGCGTTTTACTTGGTGTATGCCAAACAACTGATGGTAAAATACCACCCACTAACGGTTACACTTTACGCCTTCTTTTTTGGATTTTTCCTTGTACTACCCTTTGGTTTAAACCAAGCCCTTGAGATAGATTTTGCGAATCTCCCATTAAATATCTGGGGCGCTATTGCATTTGTTACCATTGGTGCAACATTCTTAACTTATGTTTTAAATGCATATGCCCTAAAACATGCAAGCTCAAGCCTTGTAGGTTCATACATTTATTTACAACCTGTATTAGCCACACTCATTGCGGTAATTTCTGGTAAAGACTTTTTAAGTGTAGAAAAGTTTATTAGCATGCTCATTGTATTTGCAGGTGTTTTTCTGGCAGCTTATAAAAAAAATTGATTTTATTTTACCAATTCAGCCTGCTTAAAAATTGATTTTATTTTACTTTGATATTCAATAAACCTAGCGATATTTGCCCAACATTTGAAGTATATGAATTTGGATAAAAATGATATTTTAAAGGCACTGAGCACAGTTCAAGAGCCCGATTTAAAAAAAGACTTAGTGTACTTGAAGATGATTCAAGACATTGAAATAAATGGCCATGAAGTTAGCTTTACAGTGGTGCTAACCACACCTGCATGTCCGCTTAAAGAAAAAATAGAAAAAGATTGCATTGATGCTATACACCAGTTAGTTTCGGATCAAGCCGTGGTAAAAATTACCATGACAGCCAATGTAACCACAAACAGAAGCGATAAACTTACCTTACCCAATGTTAAAAATATTATTGCCGTTGCCAGTGGCAAAGGAGGTGTAGGAAAATCTAGTGTTTCTAGTAATTTAGCCATTGCCCTTTCTCAAATGGGCGCAAAAGTTGGCCTACTAGATGCCGATATTCATGGTCCAAGCGTACCTATGATGTTTGGTGTTATGCAAGAACAGCCCCTTATGCGCAGCGTAGAAGGAAAAGAGTTGATGGTGCCAATAGAAAAACATGGCGTAAAATTATTATCTATTGGCTTTTTAATAAAGCCAGAGCAAGCAGTAGTTTGGCGCGGACCCATGGTATCATCTGCGTTGAGGCAATTTGTGAATGATACAGATTGGGGCGAATTAGATTATTTAATTTTAGATCTTCCGCCCGGAACGGGAGATGTGCATTTAACGATGTTGCAAATTGTTCCGCTTACAGGCGTTGTTATGGTAACTACTCCGCAAGCTATTGCGCTGGCAGATGCCTATAAAGCAGCAACTATGTTTGGCATGACACCCGTAAAAGTTCCGATTTTAGGTATAATTGAGAATATGTCCTATTTTACTCCCGCAGAATTACCCGAAAACAAATATTACCTTTTTGGAAATGGCGGAGGAAAATCCATGGCAACAGAATTAAAAGTGCCGTTTTTAGGCGAAGTTCCGATTATTATGAGCGTAAGAGAAGGAGGAGATAGGGGCATCCCCGGCGCTGTAAATGATGTTATTGTTCAGAAAGTATTTAGAGAACTAGCCGAAAAAGTAGCCCAAAAAATAGCGGTTTTAAATGCCGCAGAAACCAATTCTTAACCTGCCATTTATTTTTGTACCTTAGCAGCTCATGAACGAAGAAATAATTCAAAAAATAGAAATCGCTTTAAATAGCATGCGGCCATTTTTAGAGGCAGATGGAGGCAATGTAGAATTGGTAGAACTTACTGCAGACATGGAAGTAAAACTCCGCCTATTAGGTAATTGCAGTAATTGTAGCATGAGCAGCATGACCATGAAAGCAGGTATAGAAAGTGGTATTAAAAATGCTTTGCCTGAGGTGAGGAAAGTTACTGCTGTAGAGTAGATTTTTGGACCATAGTCCATGGTCCATTGACCATAGTTTTTGTTCTTTCAAAATTCAAAATTCGGCGTTCGATATGCTACATTTGTGAATTTGAGTTTTGAGTTTTAGAATCTAGAATTCCCTATCATTGCAATAAATAAAAACGGATATAAACGATATATGAACAACCTTACAACCCAACTGCATGAGCGCCTTGAAAAAATTTATGAAGGTGGTGGGAAGAAAGCTGCTGCTAAGCAAAAGGAAAAAGGTAAAATGTTGGCCCGCGAAAGGGTTGCTTATTTATTAGATGCAGATAAACCTCAAATTGAAATTGGCGCTTTAGCAGGGTATGAAATGTATGAAGACCACGGTGGCTGCGCTGGCGGTGGTGTAGTGGTAGTTATGGGTTATGTTAGTGGCAAACAATGTATTGTTGTAGCCAATGATGCCACCGTAAAAGCGGGTGCTTGGTTTCCTATTACAGGCAAAAAAAACCTAAGAGCACAAGAAATTAGTATTGAAAATAAGTTGCCAATTATATACTTGGTAGATAGCGCTGGGGTTTATTTGCCCATGCAAGATGAAATTTTTGCCGACAAAGAACATTTTGGCAGAATGTTTAGAAACAATGCGGTGATGAGTGGTATGGGCATAACCCAAATTGCAGCTGTTATGGGTTCTTGTGTAGCAGGTGGAGCCTATTTACCAATAATGAGCGATGAGGCCATGATTGTAGATAAAACTGGTTCGATTTTTTTAGCAGGTTCCTATCTAGTAAAAGCAGCCATTGGTGAAGAGATAGATAACGAAACCTTAGGAGGAGCCTCTACTCACTGTGAAATAAGCGGTGTAACCGATTATAAATTTGAAAATGATGCAGCCTGCTTGGACCACATCAAAAGAATTTTTGATAAAATAGGGGACTTTGATAAAGCAGGTTTTAATAGGATTGAACCTATTGCTCCCAAAAAATCTATGGATGATGTTTACGAAGCCGTTGCTAATTTTACCAAACCATTTGATGTGATGGAAATTATAGAGCGATTGGTAGATGCAGATTCTTTTGATGCCTATAAAGACCTCTATGGCAAAACCATTATTTGTGGCTATGCGCGAGTAAACGGCTGGGCTGTAGGAATTGTGGCTAATAATAGATTGGTTGTAAAAGCTAAAAAGCCTAAACAATCTGCCACCGACAATCCAATGGAAATGCAAATTGGTGGCGTAATTTATAGTGATAGCGCAGATAAGGCAGCGCACTTTATAATGAATTGTAACCAGAAGAAAATTCCCCTGGTATTTTTACAAGATGTAACCGGATTTATGGTTGGATCAAGAAGCGAACATGGGGGCATTATAAAAGACGGCGCTAAATTAGTAAACGCGCAAGCCAATTCTGTTGTGCCTAAATTTACAATTATTACGGGTAATAGCTACGGTGCAGGTAATTATGCTATGTGCGGCAAGGCATACGACCCTCGCTTAATTGCCGCTTGGCCCAATGCTAAAATTGCCGTTATGGGTGGCGCACAAGCTGCCAAAGTTTTGTTGCAAATTGAAGAAGCTAGTTTAAAAGCCAAAGGCGAAGTAATAGACGAAGAAAAACAAAAGAACCTTTTAGATCAAATTACAGAACGCTATGAGAAACAAACCAGCCCCTATTACGGTGCTGCCCGTTTGTGGGTAGATGCTATTATTGATCCAAAAGAAACACGCAAATGGATAAGCATGGGGATTGAAGCCGCTAACCACGCACCAATTACCAAAGAATTTAAACTAGGCGTAATTAGAGCTTAAGGAGATTACATTTGATTGGCTAAATGCAAAAAAAGAAAGCAAGATTCTATGGAATGCTTATCTTAGCGGCATGAATTTTCCAATTATTGCACCTTCTGTTCTCTCTGCAGACTTTGCCAATCTTGGCACCGACATTCAAATGATAAATGATAGCCAAGCCGATTGGTTTCATATTGATGTAATGGATGGTGTTTTTGTGACCAATATTTCTTTTGGTTTTCCGGTTATTAAGGCCATTCAAAAAATAGCTAATAAACCGCTAGATGTTCATTTAATGATTGTGCAACCTGAAAAGTATATCAAAGATTTTAAATCGGTTGGCGCAGAGGTTCTATCGGTACATTACGAAGCTTGTACACACTTGCATAGAACCATTTATGCCATTAAAGAAGAAGGCATGAAGGCAGGAGTTGCCATTAATCCGCATACACCCATACATTTATTGAAGGATATTATCCAAGACATTGATTTGGTTTGTATGATGAGCGTAAATCCAGGTTTTGGTGGACAAAAGTTTATTGAGCAAACTTACCGCAAATGCGCTGATTTAAAAGCAATGATTGAAGCAAATAATGCACATTGCCTCATTGAAATTGATGGTGGAGTTAATGAATTTACTGCCCCTAAACTCCTAGAAGCAGGTGCAGATGTATTGGTGGCAGGTAATTATGTTTTTGCCTCCAACAACCCCAAAGAAACCATCGCCTCACTTAAAAATTTGTCTCTGCATACCAAGTAAAAAATACTTACGTTAGCAATACGTTGAAAAAACTCACACCACCATTTTTTACTTTGCTATTGGCTTGCCTTATCCTTCCTGTTATAAGTAAGGCACAGAAAAGTGCATCTATTTATGGTAACATAACAGATTCTATTGGCAGAGTTATTGCTGATGTAAATATACAAGTTCGCAACCACAATATTATAGAGAGTAGCAATGATGTTGGGTCTTACCAGATTCAAGTGCCTGCACAAAAAGAATTAGAATTAATTTTTACCTATGTGGGTAGAAGCCCATACATTATTAAGGTAAACCCACTTAACCCCGGCGAACGCATAAATATCCCTATCCAAATGTCGTACGGAATTTCACTGCGCACCTTTGTATTAACCGAAGAACGCGACAGGGAAAAAATATCGATGGTTTCTATTGACCCAAAAAAAATTGAAGGCTTACCCAATGTAAGCGGCAGCTTTGAATCTATTCTTAAAACCCTACCTGGCGTTACCTCTAACTCAGAATTAAGCTCACAGTACAATGTACGAGGTGGCAATTACGATGAAAACCTAATCTATGTAAACGACATAGAAATATACCGTCCATTTCTACCTCGAAGTGGCCAACAAGAAGGATTAAGTTTTATCCATACAGAATTGGTTCAAAATGTAAAATTTTCTGCGGGAGGGTTTGAAGCACGTTACGGCGATAAAATGAGTAGCGTTTTAGATATTAAATACAAAGACCCAACTAAGTTTGCCGCCTCCACCAATGCGGGTTTATTGGGCGTTCAATCTCATGTTGAAGGCGCCAGCAAAGACCTCCGATTTACCTATTTACTTGGCGCTAGGTACTGGAGCAACAAATATGTTTTGGGCACATTAGATGTACAAGGCGATTATCAACCTTCTTTTTACGATGTACAAACCTTACTAAATTTTCATATTAAAGAAAATTTAACCTTGAGCGTGCTGGGTAGCTACGCACAAAATAGATACAATTTTATTCCGCAAAACCGCGAAACTACTTTTGGTACAGTAACCAGGGCCTACCGCTTAAATATATTTTTTGATGGGGCAGATTTAATGGAATACCAAACCGGAACTTTAGCGGCAACAGTAAATTATAGGCCCACTCCTTTTAGTCAGTTAAAACTTATTGCCTCCACTTTCTACTCCAACGAAAACGAAATATTTACCGTTGAAGGCGCCTACAGGTTAAGCGATATAGAAACAGATTTAGGCTCAGACAATTTTGCCCAAGCCCGCAACTTGCGTGGCGTAGGTTATTTTATTAACAATGCCAGAAATTCTGTAATTGCCCGGGTTAGCAATATTGGACACAGGGGATTTCAAACCATGGGTAAACATAATTTGCAATGGGGAGCGTTTTTTCAAACAGAACAAATACAAGACAAACTGCACGAGTGGCAATACGATGACTCATCTGGATTTTCGAGGCCCCAATTAGATACCAACGGAAACTTTAATTTAAACAGTTTCTTGAGCACTAGACTCAATCTGTCTTCGCACCGCTTGCATGGCTATTTACAAAATTCGCAAACTCTCAACAAAACCTATAACGCCGTTCTTACTTATGGCCTAAGAGCCAATTATTGGAGCTATAACCAACAGTTGGTGTTTAGTCCGCGTTTGCAATTTGGGTTTGAACCAAATAGAAAACATAACCGATTGGTACGCGACAAAATTATAGCGGGAAAAATACGCAAAGATTGGATGATTAAAGCAGCTTATGGCTGGTATTATCAAGCTCCATTTTACAGAGAACTGAGAGATTTTGATGGTGTTTTAAACCCCAATATTAGGGCACAAAGAGCCATACATTATGTGTTGGGTGGCGACATGAATTTTACAGCTTGGAATAGACCTTTTAAATTTACAACAGAGGTATATTACAAACAGCTCGATTTTCTCATTCCCTACGAAATAGACAATGTAAGAATTAGGTATTTTGCCAATAACAATAGCAGCGGATACGCCAGTGGATTAGACTTTAGGGTAAATGGTGAATTTGTAAAAGGAGCAGAAAGTTGGGCTTCGGTAAGTTTTATGAAAACCCAAGAAAAAATTACAGGCATCAGCGATATTTTTGGCAATGCCATAACCCCTAGATACATCCCACGCCCAACAGACCAACGCTTAACTTTTGCCATATTTTTCCAAGATTACCTCAGAAACAATCCCAAAATTAGGATGAACCTAAACTTGGTTTATGGCAGTGGTTTACCATTTGGTGTGCCAGATAGAAATAGGTATAATGATATTAGCAGGATGCCCAGTTACCGCCGTGTGGACATAGGCTTAAACAGGGTATTAATTGCAGAAGAAAATGAAAAAAGGAATAATTTCTGGAAAAGAACATTTAAATCTGCTTGGGTAGGAATAGAAGTTTTTAACCTTTTAGGCATTAACAATACCATTAGTTATATATGGATAACAGACGTAAGCGCCAACAGGTATGCAGTACCCAACTATTTAACCAACAGAAGAATTAATTTAAGGCTATTATTAAAGTTTTAGCACGACCCTAAAAATGCAGAAAGACAACCAAAAGCGTTCATTAAAATGGGGTTTATTAGCTAAAATATTTGCCCTTGCCCTACCCTATAAAACCAAATTTTTTACCGCCGTATTTTTAACACTTAGTTTAGCCGTGCTGGGGCCACTTAGGCCTTATTTAATTCAACATACGCTAGATACTTATGTGGGCACGGGAGATGCCGTTGGCTTGCTAAATTTTAGTTTATTATTGGGCTTTTTATTGTTGCTTCAATCGCTTATCCAATGGTGGAGCACATTGTTGGCTAATTTTTTGGGTCAGCAAATAATCTACGATTTACGCAATAGGGTTTATAAGCATTTAATGTCGTTGAAACTAAAGTATTACGACCAAACACCTGTGGGTACTATGGTTACACGAAGCATTAGCGATATTGAAACCATCAGCGAGGTATTTAGCGAAGGCCTAATAAATATTGTAGGCGACATACTTCAAATTTTGGTGCTGCTTATTTTAATGTTTGGCACCCATGCCAAGCTATCGCTGGTTTGTTTATCTGTGCTGCCTTTATTGTTTTATAGTGGTTACCTTTTTAAAGAAAAAATAAAAGGCAGTTTTGAAGATGTAAGAAACCAGGTAGCTATATTAAACACCTTTGTGCAAGAACACTTAAGCGGCATGCAATTGGTACAATTGTTTAACCGAGAGCCAGCAGAGCTATCCAAGTTTAAGGAAATAAACAAAGCACACCAAGATGCCCATATCAGAAGTGTTTTTTATTACTCGGTATTTTTTCCGGTGGTAGAGGTTTTATCTGCTATAGCCATTGGTTTATTGGTTTGGTATGGTGCCAAAGGGGTTTTGGCCGAAGAAATTTCTATTGGTGTATTGGTTGCTTTTATTTTATACCTCAATTTATTTTTTAGGCCCATTAGGCAATTAGCAGATAGGTTTAACAACCTGCAAATGGGAATGATTGCTGGTGAAAGAATTTTTCAATTAATAGAAGATTCAAACCCAATAGAAACCGAGGGCCAACAAACTTTAACCAGCACTAAAGGCCATATTGAATTTAAAGATGTATCGTTTGCCTATTTGCCCAATCAGCCAATTTTAAAAAATATTAATTTTTCGGTTCAGCCCGGAAAAACCATTGCTTTGGTTGGCAAAACAGGTGCAGGAAAATCATCTATCATAAATTTATTAAGCAGGTTTTATGATATCCAATCGGGAGAAATCTTGCTTGATGGAACCAATATAAACCAATATACCTTAAGCAGTTTAAGGAGTAAAATTAGCGTGGTAATGCAGGATGTATTTTTATTTAATGGCAGCATTTTAGAAAACATTCAGCTCTATAATAAAAACCTGAGTGAAGATAAGGTAATTGCCACCGCTAAGCTATTGGGCGCCCACGATTTTATTATGCGAATGCCTCATGGTTACCATCAAATGATAACCGAAAGAGGATCTAATTTATCTGTTGGGCAAAGGCAGCTAATCTCCTTTGTGAGGGCAATGGTTACAGACCCTGCCATTTTGGTTTTAGATGAAGCCACCTCTAGTATAGACCATGAAACGGAAGAAATTATTCAGCTTGCCATTGAAAAAATGCGGGTAGGCAGAAGCAGTATTGTAATTGCCCATAGGTTAAGCACCATTGCGAATGCAGATGAAATTTTAGTATTAGAAAAAGGAGCCATTGTGGAGCGCGGCACCCACCAAAGCCTTTTATTAACCAAAGGCTATTACAGTAATTTGTATGAGAAACAATTTACAGCATCAGCAATTTGAGGACATGTTTTAGGTCATAATTTTTTATGAAACAACACTATGCCTCTATTATAATTTTATGCGCTGTAAGCAGGCCGGGTAGGCCATATAGTTTAAACTTAGCTCCTTTTAAACTATTTAATTGCGGGTTTATAATGTAGTTGTAAGCAGTTCTAAAGTCTGCTTTTTCTAAGATGCTTTGCTCAAAAATAGCACCCTGTAAATTGCAATCATCAAAAATAGATTCGCTTACATCGGCTTCGGTAAAATCTACCTCCACTAAACTTACTTGCTTAAACACTGTTTTTTTTGTTTTGATTTGGTAAAACGAAGAATGGTTTAACACACAATTTTCGAAATAAACCGAAAAACCAATGGTATTAATAACAGAAAACGATAAGCCCAACAGTTTACAATCTATGAACTTAACACCCCTAAAAGCGGCTTTGGTTAGTTTGGCCATGCTTAAGTTACAAGCCAAAAAAGTACAATCTGTAAAAACAAAAGAAGATAAATTAACTGCCGAAAAATCGCAGTTTTTGAACACACAATGATCATACTCTGCGCCACTAAAATTGATTGCGTTTGGACTTAAATTTTCAAAGGTTTGGTCGGTAAAATATTTGTTGGTTGCCATAATTTGGGGCAAGTTAGCTGAGCCAAAGGTAGATTCAAAATTTCTTTCTTTGGGTTCGAACCAAACACCTTTAAATGAATGAAAAAGTAGAAAAATAGTATATTCGCTGCATAAAATTTAAAAACATGAACCTAACCGGAAAAACCGTACTTGTTACAGGCGCCTCGCGTGGCATTGGCAAAGGCATTGCTTTAACCCTAGCCCAAGCTGGAGCCAATATTGCTTTTACTTTTGTAAGCTCTGTAGAAAAAGCTAAAATATTTGAAACAGAATTAAATGCTTTAGGCATTAAAGCCAGAGGTTACCAAAGCAACGCAGCAGCTTTTGATGAAGCCGAAAAATTGGTTGATGAAATTTTAAAAGATTTTGGCGCCCTAGATGTTTTAGTAAACAATGCCGGTATTACCAAAGACACCTTGCTTATGCGCATGAGCGAACAACAGTGGGATGATGTTTTAGATACCAATTTAAAATCGGCATTTGCCATGACCAAAGCCGCCATGAAACCCATGATGAAAGCAAAGGCTGGTTCTATTATAAATATAACTTCTATTGTAGGAATCACTGGCAATGCTGGTCAGGCCAACTATGCTGCCTCTAAAGCGGGCATGATAGGACTAACCAAATCTGTGGCCAAAGAATTGGGTTCAAGAAACATACGTTGTAATGCTATTGCCCCCGGTTTTATAGAAACAGAAATGACCGAAAGTTTAAGCGAAGAAGTGCGTGCTGAGTGGGTAAAAGGTATTCCTTTAAAACGCGGTGGCAAACCGGCAGATGTGGCTAATTGTGTTTTATTTTTAGCCAGTGATGCCTCTGCTTATATTAGCGGACAAACCATCAACATTTGTGGTGGTATGGTAATGTAAACCTCCATGCAGTTTCAAACAAACTATCCCATTTTATTGATAGTGGCAAGCATGCTACTAGCCACCTTTGTGAGTTATTGGCTATACCGCAAAAACCCACTAAAATTGGCCGAAAAATGGATGGTTTATGGAGTAATGAGCCTACGGTGGCTCAGCCTATTTTTTATTTGTTTCTTGCTTTTAGAACCACTTATTAAATGGCTGAACCAACACAAAGAAAAGCCCATTTTAGTAATTGCAGTAGACAATAGCCAATCTATGCTGGGAGGAAAAGATAAAGATTACCTCCAATCTCAGTTTTTACCCGCTCTAAACCTGTTTAAAAAAAACCTTGCAGATCAGTTTAATGTTATAACTTACACCATTGGAAGCGAGGTTAAACGAACAGATAGTTTAAGTTTTACTGACAAAATAAGCAATTTATCTGGAGGCTTAGAGGAAATTGAAAACAACTATTTTCAAACTAACCATGCAGCTACGCTTTTAATTAGCGATGGCATGTATAATGCAGGCAGCAACCCCGCATACGCCCTAAATAAAAACAGCCCGCCTGTATTTACCATTGGCATTGGAGATACCACCCAAAGAAAAGATGCCATCATTCAAAAAGCATACGCACCAACTCAAGTTTATGCCAACAATGATTTTGAAATTATGATTGATTTACAGGCTTTTTATTGCGCGGGGGAGGCATTAAAAATTGAAGTAAGAGAGAACCAAAAGCTTTTATTCTCTGCTACAAAAATGGCGGTAGGACCAAAATATTTTCAACAACAAAGAATTAATTTAAACAAAACTAGCGAGGGTTTTCACACCTATGATATAAGCATAGCTCCCCTAAAAGCAGAAGCCAGTTATATAAATAATAAAGTAAGCGTGCAGGTTAACAGCCTAAAGAACAAGCAACACTTGGTTTTGGTTTACCAAAATGCACACCCAGATATTGGTGCCATGCAGAGAGCAATATCTAAACTAGAAAATTATAGCTTGGAAGCGCTACCATTAAGCCAAATTAATGCAGGTAAATTGCCCGAAGCTGCCCTTTATATATTACACCAAATACCTGGCACACGTGGAGAAGGTTTACCCTTATTAAAACAAATACAAACTAAAAATATTCCTTGTTTTTTTATTGTTGGCAAACAAACTGGCCTACCGTTTCTTGCTCAAATAAATGGCAGTAAAATTATTGGAAACGCTCAAAACCAAAACGAAGCACAAGCATGGGTAAATACCCAGTTTAATTTATTTCAATTAGATGAACTTAGCCTAAACACTATCCAAAAGTTTAACCCATTAATAACGCCCTACGGCAGCTACCAGATAAGTGCAGGAACAGAGGTATTACTGAACCAACAAATAGGCTTTGTAAAAACAAACACCCCCCTCCTATCTTTCAGTTATTTTGGCGGAACCAATCAATCTATGTTATTTGGAGAAGGCATTTGGCGTTGGTTTTTACAAGATTATTTATGGCATGGAAACCAGCAAATAAGCGAAAATTTATTGAGCAAAATTATTCAGTGGACAGCCGGCAAAAGCGATAGAAGTAAATTTAGGGTTGAACCAAGCAAAAAGATATTTGATGAAAATGAAGTTATTAATATAGATGCCACCCTGTTTAACGACCTGCAAGAGAGAGTAAATTCATCTAATGTTTCATTGCAGTTAACTGACGAAAAAGGTAAAAATTTTCAATTTCAATTTAGTAAAACAAACGATGCCTATCAATTGCAAATTAAAAATTTACTGCCAGGTAAATACAGTTATTCTGCCAGCGCAGATGGAGGCAATTATCCCATTAAAAAGGGTGAAATTTTAGTTAAAAGCATGCAACTTGAATCCATTCAAACAAAATCAAATTTTGAAGCATTACGAGCTATTTCCCAAGAAAGTGGTGGCGAATTTTACGCAACAGATAATTTAAAAATACTAGCAGATAAATTGGCAAATAACCCCAATATGAAAACTGTTATTCACGAACAAGAACAACTTAAAAGCCTACTTGAATATAAGTTTCTATTCTTTTTAATTTTACTGTTATTAAGCACAGAATGGTTTGTAAGAAAATGGCAAGGATTAATTTAATTTTTTGCCTTTACAACGTAATCCTCATTTTTGAATAGCCATTCCTTGATTAAAGCAGTGCCTGCACCTGGCTTCATAAGTTTCATTTTCGCCAATCATAATTAGTGCATCATGATTATTTTTTCTGTAAGAATGATTGGCTAGATCTCCGCAAATCATACAAATAGCATGAACCTTGCTAACATATTCGGCTACAGCCATTAGATTGGGCATACAGCCAAAAGGTTTGCCCAAATAATCCAAATCTAAGCCTGCAATTATAACTCTTTTACCTTGCTCAGCTAATTTTTCTGCCACATACACTAATTCATCATCAAAAAACTGAGCTTCATCAATGGCAACAACTTGGGCATCATTTGCCATCAACAAAATATTGAGCGAACTACTTACAGCGTTTGCCTGAAGGGCATTTTCATTGTGTGAAACAACCTTGGTTTCATCGTACCTAACATCCACATTTGGTTTAAATAACTCCACTTTTTGATTAGCTATTTTAGCTCGCGTTACTCTTCTAATTAGCTCCTCGGTTTTACCAGAAAACATAGACCCACAAATAACCTCAATCCATCCTTTTTTAGGCTGGTGATGGTAACGAGGCTCTATAAACAATTGGTCAATCATTGAGTGTTTGATATTTTAATCTAAATGGGTTCTTAATATCTGAAATTGTTAATTAAAAGTTATAAAGAAAGTTAAAATTTGAATATTAAATTTCAAATATATGAATTCTCTTCAGCTCATCAACAAAATTAAGTCTAAATCAGCCGATTTCACACAAAACATAAACGAACTTCTACATGCTAATCAAGCATTTAATAGAATTCAAAAAGATTTACTCAACAAGCAATGCATAGATATTTATGAACTACTGCTTAAACTTAAAATAGAAGAAGAAACAATAGAAGAAAAAACAGCACCTATTTTAGCAAAAGAGGAACTCAAAACTAATCCAGAGGTGGAGATTCCATTACACAACCCAGCACCAGTAATCTTCAATTTTGAGAAAACGGATGATAAAAACATTATTGAAGAAGAAGAAATTAGTCAAAACATTTCAGAACCATTGGTTCAAGCCGAAAACTTCCAGGAGGTAATATCTTGGGCAGATCAACACCAAGAAAGCTTAGATGCGATTGTAGAAAAAGTGAGCTTGCAAGAAGTTGTAACCATGCCAGAAATTGATTACACCAAAGCAACAGAAAATAAACGCATTCAATACACGGTAATGCCAGAAATGCCTAAACCAAATCCATTCAACAATAATTTTGCAGAAAAAGAACCCAGCTACAATGATAAAATGAGCCAAACCAACCCACCCATATTGGTGCCATTGGCAGATAAAACAATTGAAGCACCTATAGATAACATCAAAGGGGCTATAAATTTAAACAAGAAAATTGCCCTAGTAAAAATTCTATTTAACGAAAATGTAGTTGAATACGCCAAAGCTATTGAGCGGCTAAATAATGCGCTAGATAAAACAGATGCAATGCGCATTTACAATGAGCTTAAACATCAACACCAATGGGATAACGAAAACGAATTAGTATTGGATTTAGAGCAATTAATAACAAGAAGATTTATCAAATAATTATAACCCTTTTTTAGTTCATTCATATACAACAAAAAAGCCATCTGATTAATCAGATGGCTTTTTTGTTGTTATTAGTTTAACTTATTTAATCACGTATCAATGTAATTGTTCCTCGCACTACAGACTCAACTGTTTGTCCGCGTAACTTGTAGGTTAAGATAAAGTAATAAGTACCTTCTGGGCTTTCTTCACCCGTATTATTAACTTTACCATTCCAACCTTTTTTAGCATCGGTAGTTTCAAAAACTTTACCACCCCAGCGGTTCCAGATAGAAAGTTCAAATAATTCCTCACCTGAGACTTTTACTAGGTAAGTATCATTTTTACCATCGCCATTTGGCGTAAACACATTCGGAATATTGATATCTGTTGTAAAGTTATTACTAATCATTTTACAAGCAGAATCATAACAATTTTCCAAACCTTCTGTCATGGCCCAAACACAAACTAAATAATTACCTGTATCGTTTTTCAAATCTAGCGTACCAAAATTAAACCTAGAATCATCATTGCTTGGCACTAATACTTCAATGTATGTAGAACCATCTGCTCTGTATATTCTCCAGATATAACTATTCGCTAAACTGCTATCGCTCTTATTCCAAATTTGATATTTAGGTAAGCCCAAACTATCAATTTGCAAATCTGCTTTGGCTTTTACTGCCTCTACAAGCACGGTATCAAAAGCCTCACAAGCCGGAGTGTTAGGAATAAAGCGTGTACTATGCATTACTAAGTTGTAGGTACCAGGTTGGTAGAACACGTATTTAAATGATGAATCTTGCGCAAAATTAGTCTTGAAGGCTGTATCAGAAATACTAGTAAAATCTTCATTGTACGCATACATTCTAAACTTGGTAATGGTATCTCCATCCGACAAGTTTTTAACATTAAACACCTCTCCCACACAAACAATATCCTTATCGGTTGCTACTTCTACATGGTAAGGATTTTTAACGTAAATCTTAATCGGATTTTCGAATCCATTGACTGTATCAGGCAAGAATACCGCCGGACAAGTTGATAACACCGGTGGATTTTTGTCGTAACCCACAGCAGTAATATAATAAACACCTTCTTTATCGTAAGTAATAGTAAGGGTATCTGGGTTATTTACAGAAACGGCATTATAGTTTCCATCTGCTCTACCAGAACGAATCAGAGTTGAACCTGTGGCACTAAAATTTCCTGAATCATTTGGATAACTTACTACTTTAACGGTGTAAGGTACACAACCTAAAGTATCAGATAATAGTTTAATTCTAGGACGTGGACCAGAAATGAATATATCTTTTCTAGTGGTATCAAAACAACCTTGATTGGTTTCTACTACCATCATTACATTATACCAACCATTTTTGCGGTATGGATAGAAAGGATCTTCCAAAGTTGATCTAAAATCGTTTGGACCATATCCGAAATCACCAAACCACCATCTGCGTTCTTTAATTTGATCACAGGCAAAACCGGTATTCAAAAAACAATCATCAACGATGTAGGCAGAATCAAAAAACACAGTTGGATCGCTACAAGCAAATATTTTCTGACTATTAAAATGCGCTACAGGTTCCACTACATCTTGGTACATGAAACAAGTGTCGAAGTAACCCACTGTGTCTCGCGAAATCATAGATATTTTAAACCTACCAGGCTTATTAAACTTATGTTTTGGATTTTTACCCGTGGCATCAACAATACCATCCGATTCAAAATCCCAATAAATACGTTCAAAGAAATTGGTGTCTATTTTATAACAGAAGTTATACGCTCCTTGAGATTGGAAGTTCCAACCTACCGGACAACTTGTACCCACGGTAGAGTAAAATTTAGTTGGGTTAACAGCAGTTTTAATAGTATCTATTGGATAGCCATTCATACCCACACCATGCATATCTGAGAAACGTAATAAAGGCTCTTCACCAATATCTAAAGGCCTAGATGGATTGTAAGGACCAGCAGATTTAGGATACCAATACCTGATTGAATCTATAAAAGTTACTGTTTGACCTACACACAAAATACCATCTGATAAATCGGCTCCCTCTCTCATGTAGAAAGTATCCATTACACCAATTACAATTTGGCGCATTGCATTATTTGAACACTTGGTAACAGTTACTACATTGTGTTGTACATCTGTAATTTCGTTTTTCTTCATCGAAGAACCAGGTCCAGCAGGCATCTCATAAGACGACATTTTGTATTGGTGGTTTACAGGATGTAAGAAAAATGCTGTATCAACTAATATATTCACCACTTTAATTTCTGAAGGTGGGAATTGGCGGGCTAAATCCCAGCACTGATAAATAGTATCATAACGCACTGCTCTGTATTGACGCTTTCCTACTTCATAAGGAATAGTGCTGCTTAAAATAGTCCAAGGAAATGTTCCTGTTTCAAACTCAAAACGCACACGAGCTAAAGGATAGGTGTTTTTATCAAAAAACGCTTTCACACCCGGGCTTCCTACTGGATCTAATTCTACCAAGGTATCTTGTTGGTTGGTATAGAATGAATCAATAGTTACTATACCATCTCCCCAAGCCCAAACATCTGCCAAAATATAATCTTGCTGTTTGGTAGTAGGGTCAAATTGAATGATATCACCTTTTCCAAACAAACGACTCCAAGGCTGACGGAAATTAGGATTTGGATTGTATAAAAAGGGTGGTGGAGCAGTTGGATTTAAGCGAACAAAATTAGCTGCTGTATCAAAGGTATAATCCTGACTTGGCAACCTACTTGGATTTCCATAAGCCGAGTACCCGCCAACTTTACGGTAAGTATAGCTAGCATCTAAAGTAATAAACTGGAAAAAGTTATGGTACCAAACAGTATCTGATAAACATGAAGGTCTGGTACAAGGTGGATTTGCATTTGGATTTGCACAACCCGAACCTAATATGATACCTACCGTTACAAAACCTTTTTTATCTTTAGGCATGTTGGTATAAGGTGAAGGTCCAGCCGGAATATAATGCGTCCAGTTTATAGGTCCATTCGCACTTGTCCATGGTCCACCTGGTAGTGGGAAAAAGTTTACCCTGTTAAAGAAACCTGGGAAAGTGTTACCTCCAGGTGTAATAGTATTTTGTGTCATAGGAGACTCACCTGCAAAATCAACAAACCCATCTAAATCACAAGGAGTACCATCATTTCTATCCAAGGTAGAATCGTAGTTAATTAACAAATAACTTCTTTGACCACAATCTGGGTAAGTACCTGGGTTTTGTGCGCTGTTATCAAAAACGAATCTAGGATCACCTCCGCTTTCGCCGCTTTTTAAGCCTGGACATTCTTTACCTTCTTTACCTAAACCATAGGCATCAATACCCACTAAAGGTAATTGAACTGTTGCTTCAGAACCGCAATCAAATGCATCTACATGTTTCTCATCTACCTTGAAGAAAATGTGTTTCACACCATCATCGTATATCTTATAAGCTTTAAAGTTATAATATAAAACATCTTCCACAGCTGCAATTCTAAATGTTGCATTGTTGTTTCCGCCTGTAATTGTAATCAAATCATTGGCTGCGTAACCAGCACCAGGAGATTGAACAATAACAGCTGTAACTACCCCAAGCGGACCAGTAGTAATACCTACCAATAAACCCGTTCCACTTCCACCTGTAGTGGGTACAAAAATTGCATCTGCATAACCTGTACCAGGAATCAATGTAGATGTTCCAGCTACACCTTTAACAATAGAAGGCGGAGTGGTTGCAGCAGAGAAAGTATCACTTCTATGTATTACATCGGATTTACCTGTTCTGGCCGTTCTCTGTTGGATAATGATATTTCCACCTACCATATCAATGCGCTCCAACGTTTTTATTGGATCAGCCGATTGGTTATTAAAACTATCTATTTCTAACAAACGAACCGTGTAACATTGCGAAACACCACGATCAAAGAAGTATTCATATAAAGTTTTAGGAGATTGAGGCAGCCTCATATTTCCTCGGTAAGTGCTACGTGGTGTACCATCTGGAAGCACGTCACTTAAAGGCGGCACTAAAAAACCGTTGGTATCTACCCGCGTTCCAGCAGGAATGGTGTATTGCCAATAACCTTTTGCATTAGCAAATGGATCTGGAATAGCGCCACGTAAAGTAATCGGTCTGTTAGGATTTATATCGGCAGGCCACATATCTAAAGTATCTGTTCTAGCTGGCGATACACCTGTAGAAAAGGTTGGTTTTCCCCAAGCACCAGAATCTAATGGATGAACCAATTTTCTGTTTCCTACTGCTAAAGCAGCGTTTTTCGTCCAACCATTGGCAGATGAATCAAAAGGAGGAAAATCTTTTCCATGGTAAAAATACCTGAAAATAGTTGACCATTTCACGTATTGATGAATTGGCAAAGTATCATGTGAAAAATTACACATCATAGAGCCAGGGTATACAATACCATCATGAATAAACCTTCCTAAAGTGCGGTTTTGCATATCTGCTGCACTTGTATAAGGCTCTCTTCCTTGACGAGGTGTGCTTGGATTTGGCACAGAGAATGAAGTACATCTTGGCGCATAATCATCAGAAAAATCCCAACGAATAAATAAGTTATTTGATTGATAAGCGTTGGTAGCATTGGTAAACTCTACCGGCAAATCTGGTCCGCATTGTAATTTTAAAAACGGCTTCATTACAACAGGTACATTAGGATCTTCTATCTGAACCAAAGGCCCCATGATATTGATACCATATCCTTGCAATTGATTTTCTCTCTTGATATAAGGAACATCTGCAATATCATCTGTAAACCATTTCCAGTAACTTACAATACTATCACGCGGGATGCCATTAGAACCCATGATCCACCTGTACTTAGAAATATCATCGTTGGCCCTAAAGAAATAACCATTAATGGTATTTAAATTTGGATTAGGCCGCGGTGGCGGCACATACTGGGTGTCATTTAATTGAATGGTATCTATTCTCGACCAAAAGTTGAGCACTTTCACGGGTTGTCCCGGACAAGCTACTATTAAATCTGGGAAATAATGTCCAAAGGCTTGATAACGATAACAAGGTGTTACCTCATTTAACTTAATATCTGATCCTGGTGGGTTAGCATTGGGGTCGTTAAAACGCCAAACCAATTGAATTTGAGAATTAATACCTTGCAAAGGGTACATATTATATAAACAAACACCTGCACTATTTAAGTTAGATAAACACACACTATCGGCAATGGTATCATTAGAATTGCTTCTTCTGCTTCGGATATCAAATCTTAGCACAATGTTTTCAGGCAATTGCAATCCAGTAAATGAATAATCAAAAGTATCAGCACAATTAAAAAACCTATGACGCACTATCAACCTAGGGTTAAATACGCCATTTTTGGTATATCTATAAGTAAAATTAGACCAGCGTGGTAAATCTGTAGGTACAATTGGTGATTGCGATTGAAAAACGCTATCATCACCATATTCCCACCTAAACCACAATAAATTGGAGGTTGAAACAGGAGTATTATTTACAAAAATATACGGTGTAGTATCGCAACGCGGGTTTCCTGAAACGGCAAACCTAGGATTGATGTTTGGAGCTACAAATACAGTTTTAAAATTTTTGGTTTCGCAACCGCCAATATCAGTAGTGGTCATTGTTACATTGTACCTACGATTTCCTTGTCCAAAAGCATGACAAAAAGTTTGTCCTGAAGTAACCAAATTACTATCACCATCTCCGTAAGAAAAAATAAGCCTACTAATTGGCAAACTTGGATATGGAGCTTGTAAAGTTAAATCCTTGAAACAATATTGGTTGTACTTAAAACACTGAGAGTCTTGACTAACCAATTGAAAATTGGCAACTGGCTTATTGTAAATCGTATCCCAAAAAGAAGCTTCAATGGGGGCTCTGTTCTTAAAAATGGCAACTACTTTAATCAAATAAACACCCGCAGCTGGATATTGGTAAATACGCGAATTAGAGACCGGTGTCCCGCTAGTGTTTAAGTTAACATCTCCATTACCCCAATCAAAACGAAAAGAATCTACTTCGCTTGGGCTAATTCCATTAACGTATGCCGTTACCATAGTTGGATTCCCGATACATACTACCCTGGGCAGCACATCCAGCGACAAAGATTGCGCGAAAGCTGTTGTTACAAACAGCCATCCAACAACCATAATTGATAATCTAGTAATTAAGCGTTTCATCATATATTATTTATTCAGTTTTTAATCTTTTTAATTTTGCTAACCTACAATTTTTTTTCTTAAAAATCTACATCCTACCTAAGCAAGCTGATAATTCCTTGTCTTTTTTGAACCTTATCTTGATTATTATATTGATATTCAATCACAAAAGTATAGGTTCCATTTTCACATTCTATCCCTGATTTTTGATAAGATCCTGCCCAATGCTTTTCGGGGTTATCCGACTCAAAAACCAGTTGCAATTGTCTATCAAAAACACGTGCCCTAAAAAATTTCGGGGTGGGCATTACAATTTCCCAAGTGTCATTTTTACCATCGCCATTTGGACTAATAAAATTACCAAAATCAGGTTTAGGAAAATAGTTTGTTTCGGGGCTTGTTTCTCCATTCACTTCGCCGTCAAAATTTTCTGTTAAAGGAATTGAATTAACATTAGCCGTCACTTTCGGAGCTTCCAACAAGCCAGGCTTTTCATGTTTTTCAACCCTTGTTTCAGCTGCCAACTCTGTTACTGTTTGGCTTGGTTCAGCCAAATTAGTTGTAGCGGTGCGTGAGGTGTTTTTGGCTAAAGCCATTTTGGGCCTAATCAATTCTTTTTCGGCTTGAACCAAATCTGTATTCGCTGCCACTGAAGTTTCTGCGGATGGGGCAATTATTTCTGCTGGCTGAGCTTGCAAAACAACTTGGTTTTGCACAATTGAATTATCTTTTTCTGCTGGCAATTGCAGCACAACAACCGTACTCACCACAGCAGTAACTCCTGCAAAAACGACCGATTTAACCCAAACACTTGCCTGTTGAACAGATTGCCAAATAGACTGAGCACCTGGGTTTGGAACAGGCTGCACCTGCTGGGCAATTTGGCTCCAAACATCTGGTGGTGTAGGAGAAAAACCCTCCATACCATTTTTTAACAAAACATCTAATTCTTCTATATTTTTCAAAATCTACTTTTTTACTTTTTGTAATTTCTCCCAGGTTTGGATAAATATTACCCTTGCCCTAGAGAGTTGGCTTTTAGAAGTTCCCTCACTTATACCCAACATGTCGGCAATTTCTGCGTGGGTATAACCTTCAATGGCATACATATTTAAAACTGTTCTAAAACCAGGAGCCATTTGTTGCATTACCGCCAAAATTTCTTGCTGCGTTAATTGCCCAATTGCCTGCGGTTCGGTTAAAACGTTTTTTACATCCGTAACATCACTTTGTTGCTGATAAACTTTGTTTACCCTATAATGCTCCAATGCGGTATTAACAAAAACGCGTTTCATCCAACCTTCCAAAGAACCCTTTCCGGTATACTGATCTATTTTCGCAAATACTTTTAAGAAGCCATCTTGCAATATGTCTTTTGCATCTTCTTTGGAATTGCTATATCTTAAACAAACGGCATACATACTACTGCTAAAAAAAGAATAAAAAGCTTGCTGCGCTTTTGCTTCTCTGTTTAAACAACCTTGTACAATTTTTCCATCAATTTGCTTATTCACTTTTACCTTCTTGTGTGTTAGATGCAATTCTCTTTATTAAGGTTGCAATGGTCTTAATTTTTTTCTTAATAATTCTATAATCAGATAACAAACATACAAATTTGAAAAATTAAGCTTAATTTAGTGCACAAATGCAGGCATTAAAAAAAGTTGCTCTTTTAATTTGTTTCTTGGCTTTAAACCAAAAAGCCAATTTTGCCCAGCAAAAAGAAGTAAATACCTCATCAGATTTGTATGAATGGGTTGAGAATAAAGGTCAGTGGCATGAAGATATTTACTTCAGATGCCGGCAACATGCCCTCGATTTGCAGATAGGCACAAACTTTATTCGTTATTACTTTTTTGATGAAGCGCAATTAAACAGACTACACGAACATGGTCCTGTTAAGGCTAAGCCTTTGCCACAAGACACCAGCTTATCTGTTTACGCGCTTAGCTATCAATTTTTAAACACTTCCCCTACGCAACCTACTATAGAAAACCCCAAAACACATTATTATAATTACTATTTAGGCAGCAACCCCAAACACTGGGCACAACAAGCAAGAGCATCCAATTACGTGGGTTTGCAGAACCTGTACGCCGGCATTCAATTAAAGATATTAT
The DNA here is from genome assembly GCA_945860865.1 of Chitinophaga pinensis. Taxonomy (GTDB): domain Bacteria; phylum Bacteroidota; class Bacteroidia; order UKL13-3; family UKL13-3; genus B1. Next base: position 259,479 of record CAMARW010000002.1, read on the forward strand.
CACCCAACAACTCCTTAAAATATGAGTTTTGGGTTGAACCAAACGCCAATTACAAAGAGATAAAATACGAGATTGAAGGGGCTAGTGCAGTGTATACCGAGTATGGAGATTTGTTTATTGAAACACCCAAAGGAACCCTGCGCGAACAAAGACCATTTGCCTACCAAATAATAGATAACAAAAGGGTTCAAGTGGAGGTAGACTTTGTGGCAAACAAAAACCAAATTAGCTTTAAAGCTGCTGCCAATTACAATAAAGCTTTCCCTCTTATTATAGATCCAGAAATCGTATTTTTAACTTACTCTGGTTCTACCCAAGATAACTTTGGTTGCTCTGCCACACCGGGCGAAAACGGAACTTTGTACGCCGCCGGAACCACTACCGGAGACCCTTCTTCTGCGGGCAGTTATCCTGCTACGGCCAATGCCTTTCAGCTTACTTATGGCGGCGGCGGAATAGCAGAGGGCGAGCGTTTAGGTGGGTTTCCTTGCGATATAACCTTTAGCAAATATAGCAGTGATGGCAAAACCTTGTTGTATGCTACTTACCTCGGCGGTTCAAACAATGAAGTGCCACATACCATGGTGGTAGATGCCAAAAATAACCTCATTTTAATGGGTAATACTTACTCCAATAATTTCCCAGTTAGCATTAATGCCTATGACCGAACCCACAATGGGCGACATGATATTATATTGAGTAAATTTAGTGAAACAGGCGCACTAGTTGGCTCAACCTATATTGGCGGTTCAGGCAATGATGGCATAAATACTAACCCAATTACACAATATTTCTTTGCTGATAGCTACAGAGGAGATGTAATTACAGATTCGGTAGGCAATATTTATGTAGCCAGTTTTACTCAATCTACCGATTATCCCACTACCCCAAACTGTATTCAAAATACGCTCAAAGGATTTCAGGATGGTGCCATTTTTAAGATGAATCCACAACTTAGCAATATGATTTGGAGCACCTATTTGGGAGGCAATGAGGTAGACGCTTTTTATTCTATAGACCTAGATAACAATGAGAATATTTTTCTCTCTGGCGGAACCAACAGCACGGATATCCCTGGAACAGCCGGCACACTTAATCCTACTTATATTGGCGGCAAAACAGACGGCATAATTATAGAAATAGATAATAAAGGTGAGAATATAATCTTAGGAACTTATTTTGGAACAAATAATTATGACCAAATAATTTCTCTGGAGCGCGATAGAGAAGGCCTTATTTACGTGGTTGGCCAAAGCACCGGAAGCATACCTATTAGCAGCGGTGTTTATAGCAATCCAAACTCTCACCAGTTTATTGCCTGCCTCAACCCCGATTTAAAAACCACTATTTGGTCAACTGTTTTTGGTTCAGGCCGTAACCAAATTGACTTAACCATTAATGCCTTTTTAGTAGACGAATGTAAGCGCATATATGTGAGTAGTTGGGGAGGAGCTACAGCTATTAAAACAGACTTATCTCCCTCCTCAACCATGGGTATACCCATTACGCCAGATGCTTTTCAAACCAAAACAGATGGCAGTGATTTTTACTTATTACTACTCAACAAAAACGCAAGCAGTTTACTTTATGCTACCTACATTGGCGGAGACAATCCAGATAATTCTGGCGACCATGTAGACGGGGGTACAAGCAGGTTCGACAAACAAGGCATCGTTTACCAAAGCATGTGTGCTAGCTGCCCCAGCGGCACTGCACCCTTTAGCGATCTCAAAACCACGCCCAACGTCTTCGCCCCCACCAATGTTAGTCCGCGTTGCAGCAATGCCGCTTTAAAATTTGATTTTAGAATTAAAAACGCCGGTTTTAGCTGGACAGTAGACACCTGCGCATCTATTTTCACGTTTACTAATACAACATTAAATGCCTCTAATTTCTTTTGGACTTTTCCGAATGGAGACAGTAGCTTTGAGGTAAATCCAACCCAATACATAGATCCAAAATATTACGGAGATACCATACGCTTAATAGTAGAATTTGGCACCAATTGCGCAGATACGGCATATGGTTTTGTTGCTTTACCCGATTCGCTTGAATACCCCAATATACCTAATGTTTTTACACCTAATGGAGATGGCAAAAACGATTTTTTTAGAATTGATGGCGTTTTAGAGCAATGTAATGAAACATCCATATACATATATAACCGATGGGGCCAATTATATTTTGAAGACCATGTAAGTTATTTTAAGTGGGATGGCAAGAGCAACAAAGGTGAGGAAGCTTCTGATGGTGTTTACTTTTACCTATTAGATATAAAAAATCTCATAACAGGTGAAAAGCGTAATATACATGGAACACTTACTTTAATAAGATAGCGCAAAATAAAAAAGGCTGCACAATTTCACTTGTGCAGCCTTTTTTATTTTATAAAATTAAGAATTACTTCTTACCTTTTTTAGTCATATCACCCACTCTATCCATTACACAACGGAAACCAATAGTAGCAGTTGCTTGGTCTTGGTCTAAGTATCTTCTATTACCTGGACTTAACCAATAAGCTTTATCAGCCCAGCTTCCACCTTTGTATACACGAGCTGCATTATCAATTAAAGAGGATACGCTGTATTCGTATTTCTGCTCAATATCTGGGTAGGTTAATTCATCTCTGTAACCAATATTATCTGCTTTCTTGTAATTTCTACGCTTAGCATTATCTTCTTCGGTTACATCTTCATATACCATTCTACCTAAATCATCCTTTTCAGAGATAAAACCGTCAGCATCTTTCTTAAACTTTTTGTAATCATTACCACGGTAAGGATTAAAACCAGTCATATCTTCTAGAGAAAGCGGACGGTATACGTCGTTAGTCCACTCGCTTACATTACCTGCCATGTGAAACAAACCAAAATCATTTGGTAAATACCTGTTATCTTTAACCAAGGTAGTGTAAAGCGCACCATCATTTAAGTTACCGGCAATACCAGCACCATCACCTCTACCACGAGTATAGTTAGCATACATTTTACCACGGGTTTTTTCGGTATCACCTCTGCGTAAGGTTAAGCCATTCCAAGGATAAATGCGCTTGATATCAATATTTTCATTAAACCCAGCAGATTTGTAAGCACCAGCTGCATATTCCCACTCAGCTTCGGTTGGTAGGCGGTAGCTTGGCAATAAAATACCATCTTCCATGCGCACCGAACGTGTTTTGGCACCAGGAGCAAAATCACGTAATTCTTTTTTAACCGCAGGTGTGTACAATCCAAGTAGGTAGGCTTCTGTGTTAAAATTATCAGGACCAGTTTGTTTTTGGATATCTAGGTTGATGAAACCCTCACGAACCATAATCATCTCGTTTACGCGGTCTGTTCTCCACTTGCAATATTCTGCAGCTTGCACCCAAGTTACGCCTACAACAGGATAATCTCTGTAAGCCGGATGGCGCAGATAATACAATACATATGGTTCATTGTAAGATAATTTATCTCTCCAAACCAAAGTATCTGGTAAGGCTTTTGTATGAACTGTTGGATCATCAACATATTGACGCATTAACCAATGCAAATATTCCAAATAATGGAAATTGCTCACCTCTGTTTCGTCCATGTAAAAACTACTAACAGATAGTCTGCGTTTTAAATTGTTGTGATCATAAGTTAGATCTTGCTCGGCAGAGCCCATGGTAAAAGTACCACCCTCTACAAAGATTAATCCTGGACCAGTTTCCTGCTCCTTGAACTTATGTTTTTCAAAGCCGCCCCATTTAGCGTCATTGTACTTCCAGCCAGTAGTGCTGGATTTGCCTGCCTTGTTACAAGAAGAGTTAAACATAACACTTGCACCTAGCAAACCGAAAAGAAGAATTTTAGAAAGCGTTTTCATCACTTTATATTATTTTGGAATTTTCAAACATAAGAAATATTTTACAATATACTAATCAATCTGTCTATTTTTTTTGAGAACCCACAAAATTATAGTTCAGGGCAGGCCAATCTTTTGTTGTATCTAACGCCCGATCTTGTTTTAGGTTTTATCTCAAACACCAATGAAACCTCATGAGAACCAACAGTTGCTTGTTTGGCTTTCGAAATAATGGCATCATAACTGTAACCTACTTTAACAGAAGGAAAACGCAAACCAATTAAAAAAATTGCAGCGTCGGTGCTGTTAGATGTTTGCCTGATCCAAGTTCCTAGGGTAAGTGATTTTTGTTTCACATAAAAACCTACGTTCATCTGGTAGAATTCGCGTTGCTGCATAAACAAAACATTAGGAGATAAAATTATTCTATCCTCCTCATATCTAGTTTTGTTTAAACCTATATTTAAACCTCCGTGCAAAGTAAATCTTCTAGGAAGTTTTAGCGCTTCATCATCCTTATCTCTGTAATAATAACTCATATTTGGCTCTAGCAAATTATGAATAGCTGCTCCAAAAAACATTTTACTATTATAGAGCAAAAAGCCTGTAGAAAAATTAGGAACGGTTATAGACTCTAAACCTTTTGCTTCGGCTGTGGGATTAACGGCACCGCGAGCTGGATCAATTTGATCTTGAAAAACAAATCTGCTAAAATCATAGGTTCTTTGAATCATTCCACCTTGAATGGCTGCATTCATAGCCCATTCCCTATTTATCTCTAAATTATATGAATAAATACCAGAAACTGAATTTGTAGTTAAAAAGCCATCACCAGCCACATCATACATACTCACCAAACCAACGCCACTATTTATTTTACCCAAATAGGCATCCACACCTACTACGGCTGTTCTATAATTATTTGCTAGCGCAGTATATTGTGAGCGGGCATTCATGCTCATTCTAATTTTTCTAGACGCCCCAGCCATAGCGGGGTTAGTAAAAATGGGAGAAGCATAATATTGACTTAGTTGCGGATCTTGCGCCAAAATATCAGGCAAAGTCCACAGGCATATAAAAAGAAAACAAAGTATTTTTTTCATCTAAGCGTATTTAAATCAGAAGTCCAAATTAAGTAAAATTTAGTTTAACGCAAACAAATTATTGACAATCAACTAAATTTAATTTTATATTAAGACAAATTTTACATTCCATGATTAAAAATCTGGACAAGTAACCTTGCGTGGTTTAGACTTTGGCACACGTTTCTTTAATTCAAAATTCATGGTAACTTCATGTGAGTTTGCAGCACCTGTGCGGGCCCTGCTTATAGTTGCATCGTAAGAATATCCAAATTTAACTTTAGGCGTTTTTAAGCCCAAAAGTATGATAAAGGCATCTGCATTAATTGTATTTTGACGGTAATAGGCACCTGCAACAAAAGCACCGCGACTGGCATACATACCCAAATTAATCTGATTAAATTGCCTTTGCGACTTAAAAATTACGTTGGGGTATACATTTACCTGTCTGCTTTCATTTCTATCTCTTACCACTGGAATTACCAAACCCATGTTGGCAGTGTATCTGCGCGGAATAGGATTACTAGCACCAACAAAAAATGCTTGAGAAGGTTCAAATAAATTATGAACTGCCAATCCTCCGTAAAAATGTTTAGAATAACCAATAATACCTGTTCCAAAATTGGGCGTTAGTAACGAATTATTTTCAATAGCCTCAGCGGTAGGATTAAGAAATCCTTGGGTTTGCACAATTTGGTCGAACCATAATAATTTATTAAAGTCGATTGTTTTTTGCATTAAACCCGCTTGAATAGCGGCTTGAATAGTAAAGTTTCTGGTTACGGGTATTTGGTATGCATAAATTAAATTGATACCAGTTGTTCTTAAAGTACCTACACCCTGCTCATCAAAAGTGGCTTGAACTGCAAAGCCACCATTAATTTTATCAAAATGCTCATCATATGAAAAAGTACCTGTTCTGAAAGCGCCCGAGATGCTTGGCCATTGGTTGCGCACTCCCATAATAATTCTACCATGATTAACGCTTCCCGCAAAAGCAGGATTAGTGTAAATAGAGTTGGCATAGAATTGAGAAAACTGAGGATCTTGCGCCCACGCTTCTGCCGTAACCAGCAGCAACATGTTAACAAATATAAATACCCTTAAAGCAATGCTTTTCATTTTCTTCATTTAACCCTACTATTTTCTTTTCATTTTTATCGAGAAACGCAATATTACAAAATTGTTTTTACAAACTTCACACTTTGCAACACAATTTGTTTTTATTTGTGTTCGTTAATGAATATTGAAAAACTAAGTTTCAATAATAAGTATTTTGTGATAAACCATGCAATTATTAAAAAAATTAAGGAGTTTTAAACTGGCGTTTTGCGTGTCTGTTTTTTTGTTTCTAGCAAATGAATTTTCAGCAAATGCTCAACAAAATAGCTTATCTCAGCAGATTAAATGGAACAATAACCCCTTGCCAAGTAACCTTTTCGTTGGGCAAACTTTTTTTTCAGAAGCAATCCCATTGCCTGCCATTTGCGGCGTTATGGATGTAAACCAAAGCCAAATTGTTTCCGTTGAGATGCTTGTGGAAGAAGAAAATTTGTTTGCAATCTCACCCAGTTTCCAATCAGAAAAATTAAAAAACACCTATGAAATTAAATATTCTGTTGGTGTAGAAAGAGGAAAATACAAATTATTGTATCAAATAATTCCTGTTAAAAAAGTAGGTTCAGACCTGTTTAAATTAATTAAGTTTAAATTAAACATTAAATACGGAAAAAACCAAAGCAATCAATCTTTGCAAAAAAAACAAGTATATGCCAATGAATCTGTGCTTGCGAGTGGAGAATGGATTAAAATAGGCACAACACAAAATGGCATGTATAGGATAGATTATGCCACCCTGCGCAATTTTGGGATTAATCCAGACCTCATTGATCCCAGGAATTTAAAATTATACGGACATGGTGCCGGCATGCTACCACAGACCAATAGCAGCGAAAGAATAGACGATTTAAAAGAAATTGCTATCCGCATTCAAGGAGAAAACGACGGCAGGTTTAACCCAGGAGATTTTATGCTTTTTTATGGAGAGTCGCAGTTAAATCAATGGAATTACAATACAATTACAAAAGATTATTCCTTTCAATCTAATTTGTATGCTGATACCTGTTACTATTTTTTAACAGTAGGCAATACGCCCGGAATAAGAATAAACACAACCCCTTCCCTATCGGGCGAAAATGCCACCGTAAACACTTATACCCACCTACAATTTTACAATAATGAGCGCGCTAACTTAACCAAATCAGGTAAAGTATGGGTTGGAGAAGAATTTGACCGCGTAACTCAACAAAATTTTAATGTAAGCGTACCCAATTTAATTTTGTCTGAACCCATTAAATTTAGAAGTTCTGTTACGGCTAGGTCTTTTGTACAAAGTGCTTTTGAAATAAAAGTGAATGGGACAAGCGTATTAACGCAAAGCCTAAATGCTGTAAACCCTGGGTACGAATTTGCCTATACCAATGGCTTAGAAGTGAACCAAACAACTTTTTTAAGCAATACCGCAAATTTTACACTCAACTATACCTACAATAAACCTTCGAGTGGTAGCGTGGGCTGGTTAGATTTTTTTGAAATACAGGCCAAAGCCGAATTAAGGAACCTTGGAGGTAATTTTATATACAAAGATGCCAGCAATATGGGTCCAGGTAAAATTACACGTTATGAAATTGGTTCAAACAGAAATTTAAATGTATTGGATGTAAGCGACCCACTAAGGCCTATTCAAGTGGCGGGGACTTTAGCCAACAATTTGTATTATTTTACCTACGCTTCTGATAGCCTCAAAACATTTGCGGTTTATGATGGAAGCAACTTTTTACAACCCGCCAATTTCGGGAAAATTGCCAATCAAAACCTACATGGTTTAAGCATTCCAGATGGTTTTATTATTAGTCACCCTGCCTTTTTAACCGAGGCAAATCGTTTGGCAGAGCACCATAGAAAAAAGGATAACTTAAGCATTCACGTAGTTAATATACATGATATTTATAACGAATTTGCCTCTGGTGCACAAGATTTATCTGCCGTGCGCGATTTTTTAAGAATGTTTTATAAAAGGGCTGCAAACCCAGCAGAGGCACCTAAATATGTGGCTTTGTTTGGCAGAGCCTCTTATGATTATAAATACCGGTCGAATCCGAATTCTAATTTCATCCCTACTTTTCAATCTTGGGAGTCTTTCTCGCCAACAAGTAGTTATTGCAGCGACGATTACTTAGGCCTTTTAGATGATAATGAGGGCAGATGGGATTTGGGCATGAACACAGGTGAGTTATTAGATATAGGCATTGGAAGAATCCCCGTTTCTAATGCTACCGAAGCGGCTCAGATGGTAAACAAATTTATTTCTTATACAGAATCTGAATCTTTTGGACCTTGGCGTAATAAACTGGTATTTACCGCAGATGATGAAGATGGGAATCTGCACCAAGGGCAGGCAGATGATTTATCTAATAATTTATTGAGTAAATATCCAGAATATAATATTGATAAAATTTATTTAGATGCCTACAAGCGAGAGAGCACGGCCGGTGGCGCACGTTTTCCGGATGCACAAAAAGCCTTTAACAATGCGGTACAAAATGGCTGTCTGATCTTCAATTACACAGGTCATGGCGGTGAAGTTGGATTAACAGCGGAGCGCGTTATGGGGATAGATGATATTAATAAATGGACCAATGGATTGAAAGAAAATGGTGTTAAGCTTCCATTATTTTTAACGGCAACCTGTGAGTTTAGCAGGTTTGATGACCCCTCTAGGGTTTCTGCGGGAGAAATGGTATTGCTCAATCCTATTGGCGGTGGAATAGGCTTATTTACCACGGTGCGCTTAGTATACTCGGGTCAGAATAAACTATTAAATGAAAAATTTTATGAGCAAGTTGGATTTGATTCAGTTGCTCAATTAGCCCCACCCCGTTTGGGCGATGTGGCAAGGGGTGCCAAAAATGCTTACACAGATGTAAATACACGCAATTTTATTTTACTGGGCGATCCATTTTTAATGCTAGCTTATGGCAAATACAACGTAAAAACTACTCAAATAAATGAAGTGCCTTTAGCCCAATTTCAAGATACCTTAAAAGCATTAAAAAAGTTTGAAATAAAAGGTATTGTAACAAATTTAAGTGGACAAACCATTAATAATTTTAACGGCACAATTTACCCCATTGTGTTCGATAAATTTGCCAATTACAAAACAATGGGCAACACCCCAAACAGTCCGCCAATGCCATTTAGCATGCAAAACAATGTGCTTTACAGAGGAAAAGCCACGGTAAGCAATGGCCAATTTACTTTTAGCTTTGTGGTACCTAGAGATATTGCCTATGAATACGGCTTTGGAAAAATTAGTTATTATGCCCACGATGCTACCACAGATGCTAACGGATACACCAACACAATCCTCATTGGCGGAACAGCAGACAGTGCAGCGGCAGATAATAAAGGTCCGGAAATAAAATTATTTTTAAACGACGATAAATTTGTAAACGGAGGAATTACCAATGAAAATCCACGCTTAATAGCCCGCTTATTTGATGAAAATGGTATCAATACAACGGGAAGAGGCATTGGCCGCGATTTAATTTACGTTATTAATAACAACCAAACACAGGCCACGGTGGTGAACGATTTTTACCAAGCCACTTTAAATTCATTTCAAAGTGGTGAGGTAAATGTTCCTATTTCAAATTTACCTGCAGGCAAACACCAATTAAAGTTTAGGGCTTATGATGTTTATAATAATGTATCCGAATCGACCTTAGATTTTGAAGTAAAAACAGCTTCTAAGCCAAGTATAGAGCGATTACTAAACTACCCCAATCCATTTAACAATTTCACAACCTTTCATTTCGACCACAACTTAAATGGCCAAGAAATGAATGTAATGATCCAAATTTTTACGGTAAATGGAAAATTAGTTAAGTCGCTATTTGCCCAGCAATCAGGCTTGGGCACGCACTTCGACTTATTAACTTGGGATGGAAAAGACGACTATGGCGATAAATTGGCAAATGGAGTGTATATTTATAAATGCAAACTCAGTTCTGCTGGAAACAAGACAGTAGAAAAAATAGAAAAATTGGTTATATTAAATTAAATTATAAAATTGAACCGCGAAACTTCGAAAGCAAACAAATATGATTAAACTTAAATCTTTCACATCATTGGCCATTTTGGGTATGTTAAGTGGTGGCATAAGCAATACTTTACAAGCCCAAATTACTGGTTCCAACTCACAATTAGATGGAAGACAAAACACCATAACCACGGCAGTACCCTTTTTAATGATTACCCCAGAAGCCCGCGGTGGCGGTATGGGAGATGTGGGTGTTGCCTTACCCAACGATCCATTTGCCCTGCATTGGAATGTAGCCAAACTTCCTTTTAATGAGCGTAAAGGTGGCGTGGGTTTAAGCTATACACCTTGGCTCAGAAGTTTAGTGCCAGATATTTCTCTTGCCTACATGAGTGGCTACGGTAAAATTAACGAGCGCTCTGCCATTGCTGGTTCTTTGCGGTTTTTCTCTTTAGGTTCAATTCAATTTACAGATCAGTTTGGTACAAGTTTAGGTAATTACAATCCTAGCGAATTGGCAGTTGACCTAGGCTATGCCTCTAAACTTTCAGAACACTTTTCACTGGGTATTGCTTTCCGTTATGTTAGAAGCGATTTAGCTGGCGCGTTTAATCAAAGTCAGGCTGGTGTACAAGCAGGCAATGCCTTTGCGGGTGATATTGCAGCCTATTACAACAACAAAACACGTATTAAATACGAAGGCAATAGATATAACCTTAATTATGGATTTGGAGCTGCCATAACCAATATTGGTTCTAAAATTTCATATACCAGTCAGCAATTTCAAAACTTCATTCCCATTAATTTGAGAATTGGAGGCTACGGACAAATAGAAATAGATAAATACAATACCATTGCGTTGGCCGTAGATTTCAACAAATTGTTGGTGCCAACCAATCCCCGTTACTTAAAGAAAACAAACGGATTTGATAGTATTGGTTCAAACGGAAGACCTATTGTAGGCGAAGGAATGGATTCGGATGTGCCTATTATTCAAGGGATGATACAAAGTTTTTACGATGCGCCAGGCGGATTTAGAGAAGAGATGAGAGAAATAAATATTTCTACTGGGGTAGAATATTGGTATGATAAACAATTTGCCTTACGCACGGGTTTCTTTTATGAAAATCCGTTCAAAGGAAATAGAAAATTCCTCACTTTTGGCGCCGGTTTTAGATTCAACGTTTTTGGTATAGATTTATCTTATTTGGTGCCAATAGAAACCAGGAATCCACTCGAAAGAACCTTGAGATTTTCATTGTTATTTGATATAGACGCGTTTGCTAGTCAGAACAAAGACAACAACAACAATCCACTCCCAGAAAACTAATGCGCATTGGATTTGGTTTCGACGTACATCAGCTGGTAGCTGGTAGAGATTTTATATTAGGTGGTGTAAAAATACCGGCAGAAAAAGGAATACTAGGGCACAGTGATGCAGATGTTTTATTGCATGCCATTGCTGATGCCATTTTAGGTGCTTTGGCCTTGGGAGATATTGGTGTTCATTTCCCAGATACCAGCGCTAGCAACAAAGGAATAGACAGTAAAATAATATTGGCCAAATGCATTGCCTTAGCCGCAGAAAAAGGCTACATCGTAGGTAATATAGATAGCACAATTGTTTGCGAAGCACCCAAAATAATGCCACATGCCTTGGCCATGAGAAATTGCATAGCCACTGTTTGTAATATCCAAATGGATGCAGTTTCTATTAAAGCAACTACCAACGAAACCATGGGTTTTATAGGCAGAAAAGAAGGAATTGTAGCTCATGCCGTGGTTTGTATGGTAAAAGCATAAAGCCATTTGGCCTGACCCCAACTCTTTTTACAAAATCCGAAGTATTATTTTGGAATCTTGCTAATAAAATGGTATTTTTTGCCTCATGGCAATGTTAAATTACTTATCAAAATTTGAGGCAGTTTTTGCAGCCCTCAACCAAGAACAGCAATCTGCAGTTCAACATATTGAAGGTCCGGTTTTAGTTATAGCTGGCCCAGGCACGGGCAAAACGCAAATTTTAGCTGCACGTATTGCACGCATCTTGCTAGAAACAGACGCGCTTCCAGAAAACATACTTTGCCTTACCTACACAGATGCCGGTGCGGTAGCCATGCGCAAACGATTGCAAGAATTTATTGGTCCAGATGCCTACCGGGTTCAAATTGCAACCTTTCATGGATTTTGCAACAAAGTTATACAAGAAAATTTAGACGTTTTTGGCTTCAGAAACCTCGACCCAGTGAGTGATTTAGAAACCGTAGAATTTTTAAGAGAACTCATAGATGGCTTGCCCAAAAACAATCCATTAAAAAGATATACTGGCGATGTTTACTTTGAAATTAACCGCCTAAAATCTTTGTTTCAGCTCATGAAAAAAGAAGATTGGAGTCCAGATTTTCTCTTAGAAAAAGTGGAGGCATATATCAAAGATCTGCCAGAGAGACCAGAATTTTTATACAAACGAGCAGGCAAAGACAAAGCTGGAAACGCCTACAAAAAAGGCGATTTAAAAAAGGATGCCTTACAAGAAGCCATCCAGAAAATGGAACTGCTAAAAGCCGCCATTGCGCAGTATGAGCACTTTCAACAAAAGCTCCTAAGTAACCACCGCTACGATTTTGCCGACATGATTTTGTGGGTTATTAAAGCCTTTCAAGAAAACGCCAGTTTATTGTCTGATTACCAAGAAAAATACCAGTATGTATTGGTAGATGAATTTCAGGATACCAGTGGTTCGCAAAACGATTTACTTTCCTTGGTCATTAGTTATTGGGATATCCCTAATGTATTTGCCGTAGGAGACGACGACCAATCCATTTACCGTTTTCAAGGAGCTAATATAGAAAACATACAAAATTTTATCACCCAATTTGGCAGACATTTAAAACGCGTTACCCTCACACACAATTACCGCTCTAGTCAGGCCATTTTGGATGCAGCTCAAAGCCTCATAAGCAGAAACTCCCAGCGCATAGCCCAAGATAAATACTTAGTGGCTAGTCACCCAGAAAGAATCCAAATTACCCTAAAACCACAGGTGCTTGCTTACTATAACCCATTGCATGAAAGCAGCGACATTTGTAAGCAAATTGAAGCTTTGCAAACAGAAGGCGTTCCCCTAAACGAAATAGCTGTAATTTATAGAAATCACCAGCAGGCAGAAGAGATGGCCGCCAACCTACAAAGTAGAAATATTGCCATCAATGCACGCAAAAGATTAGATATTTTACACGAACCCATCGTGCAAAAAATAAGTTTGGTGATGCAATTTTTAGCCGCAGAAACAGAGAAGGCATTTAGTGGCGAAAACTTCTTGTTTGAGATTTTGCATTTTAAAGAATTTGCCATTCCAACATTAGAGATAGCCCGACTATCCGTTAATATAGCACGCCAAAATTTTAGCGAACGCAATACCAGTTGGAGAGAAGAATTGGCCAAAATTGCCCGCAAGAAACAAGCTGATTTATTTGAGCAGCAAACCCAAGGAGCTCGATTTACTCATTTTAGCCAAACCATTGAAGGGTTAATCCAATCAGCCCTGAACCAAACCCCTCAAGAAAGCATACACCAAATCATCAGAGATTGCGGCTTATTGGGTTCGGCAATAAGCCACCAAGAAAAAACTTGGCAAATGGAAGTATTGCGTACTTTCTTTGATTTTATTAAAACAGAATGTCAGAAAAAGCCGCAACATAAGCTCAAATCTTTGAGCCAATTAATACGCATGATGCTGGATAACAAAATACCGCTGAATGCAGAAAAAATTGTTTACAGTGAGATAGGCGTAAACTTTCTTACAGCCCATTCATCTAAGGGTTTAGAGTTTGAATACGTATTTATGATTGCTTGTAATAGTAAATCTTGGGACGAAGCCAAACGCAATAGAAGTTACCAATTGCCCGATAATCTTTTTGCCATTACAGGAGATGAAACAGAAGAAAATAGGCGCTTGTTTTATGTAGCCATGACCCGAGCTAAAAAACAATTACACCTGAGTTTTGTAGAGCAAGACTTGCAGCGAAAAGACTTGGAACCAAGCAGGTTTATTGCAGAAATTACCGAAGATAAAAGCATTCTCATAGAACGTAAGATTACTAGCGAAGAAGAATTACTCAATTTTACCCATAGCGTTTTCGATAAAAATGAAGAGGCCAATCTTCCAAAAAATATCATAGATAATGGCTTTACAGATAGCTTGCTCGAGAAATATTCTTTGAGTGTTACCCATTTAAATCATTATTTAAAATGCCCTATTTCATTTTACTTCAATAATTTTATTAAAGTGCCTGCGCCCAAAAGTGCCAGCATGACTTTTGGTTCAGCCATACATTTTGCTTTAGAGCAATTGTTTAAAAAAATGAATAGCAGCGAGGATAAAAAATTTGCTGGAGAAGATATTTTACTGAATGATTTTAGGTGGTTTATGAAACGCAACCAAGACAGCTTTACCGAGGCCGATTTTAAACGCAGAATAGAGTATGGAGAAGAAATATTACCCGCCTATTACCAATTTTATATTGCGCAATGGAACAAGGTAACCAGTATAGAAAAATCATATAAAAACGTATTGGTTAAAGGCGTTCCTATAAATGGTAAAATAGATAAAATGGAGTTTGATAGCAACCATGTAAACGTGGTAGATTATAAAACAGGTGCCTACAAAAATGCTAAAAATAAATTTGGCCGACCCAACCTAGAGGCAGTAGAAGCTGCCATTGCTAAAGATGCGGAGCCTAAATTTGAAGATAAATATGGCGGAGATTATTGGCGCCAAGCGGTATTCTATAAAATTTTAATGGACAATGACGCCACTAAAAATTGGGAAATGAAAAGCAGTGAATTTGATTTTGTGGAACCCATATCCAATACAGGGAAATACACTTTTCACAAAGAAAAAATAAATATAATTCCCGAAGACATTCAAATTGTGCAAGAACAAATTGTGCAAGTTTATCAGAAAATTAAGTTAAAAGAGTTTACACAGGGATGCGGTAAAGAAGATTGCGTTTGGTGTAATTTCTCTAAAAACTACTATGCCAACAATACAGAATCAGACCAATTTAAAAATTGGCAGGACCCAGAAATAGATAGTAATTAACAAGCAGAAATTTTACTTTTGCCAGATAAATCAATAAGCAATATGACATTTAGAATTGAACACGACACCATGGGTGAAGTTCAGGTTCCGGCCAACAAATACTGGGGCGCTCAAACAGAGCGTTCAAGAAACAACTTTAAAATTGGTCCGGAAGCAAGTATGCCAAAAGAAATTATTCATGCTTTTGCCTACCTTAAGAAAGCGGCGGCACACGCCAATACAGAACTTGGTGTATTGAGCCAAGAGAAGTGTAATTTGATTAGCCAAACCTGTGATGAGATATTAACAGGCAGTTTAGATAACGAATTTCCATTGGTAATTTGGCAAACTGGCAGCGGCACGCAAAGCAATATGAATGTAAATGAGGTAGTTGCATACCGCGCACATGTAGTTGCAGGCGGCAGTTTAACAGATGAAAACAAAGTGCTACACCCAAATGATGATGTAAATAAATCGCAATCGAGCAACGATACCTACCCTACTGCTATGCATATTGCCACTTATAAAATGGTGGCAGAAATTACCCTTCCGGGCATACAACTATTAAGAGATACATTGGCTGCTAAAGCAATAGAATTTAAAGAGGTTGTAAAAACCGGCCGAACCCATTTTATGGATGCCACACCTTTAACATTGGGACAAGAATTTGGTGGTTATGCCCAGCAATTAGACAATGGCATGCGGGCATTAAAAAATGCCCTAGAAATGGTGGCAGAATTAGCATTGGGTGGCACTGCGGTAGGTACTGGGTTAAATGCTCCCAAAGGATACGACGTATTGGTAGCTCAAAAAATTGCAAGCTTTACTGGATTACCATTTGTAACCGCGCCCAATAAATTTGAAGCCTTAGCCGCACATGATGCTATGGTGGAAATGAGCGGCGCTTTAAAAAGAGTAGCAGTAAGTTTAATGAAAATTGCCAACGATATTCGCATGTTATCATCGGGCCCTAGAAGTGGTATTGGCGAAATTGTAATACCAGATAATGAGCCCGGTTCATCTATTATGCCTGGCAAGGTTAATCCAACCCAGCCAGAAGCCATTACCATGGTTGCAGCCCAGGTTATGGGTAATGATGTAGCCGTTACCATTGGTGGTAGTAATGGGCATTTCGAATTAAATGTATTTAAGCCATTAATGGCAGCCAATGTATTACAAAGTGCACGCCTCATTGGAGATGCCTGTGTATCGTTTAACAACAATTGTGCAGCCGGCATTACAGCCAACCAAGAAGTAATTAAAAAGCACCTAGAAAACTCGTTAATGTTGGTAACTGCACTAAACCCTCATATTGGCTATGAAAATGCAGCCAAAATTGCTAAAAAAGCCCATAAAGAGAATAAAACTCTCCGTGAGGCAGCTGTAGAATTAGGCTTATTAACTTCAGAACAATTTGACCAATGGGTAATACCAGCAAATATGGTTGGAAATTTATAGTATAAATAGCAAGCAACTAACTAAAAGAACCGAAGTTATTCCCATAGCTTCGGTTCTTTTTTGTTTAGGCATTAGATAAAAAAAAAGGGCTGTTCCAAATGGAACAGCCCTTTTAAATTATGCTTATATCAATTATTGTTTGATCACTTGTTTGTATATAGCAACGCCATCTAACTCAACCTTGATTAGATAAGTACCAGCAGCACCGAAGTTATTTAATAACTCATTGTGTTTACCAGCAGCTAATCTACCTAAAGATTTAGTTTCTATAACCCTACCTAACATATCCATTACTACTACATTTACATCAGTAGCTTTTGGCAAATCAAAACTTAATGCGGTATTATCATTAAATGGATTAGGATAAGCAGTTAAATCGTAGGCAGCGGCCAATTGATCTTGGATACTATTAGCAACTAATATTTCTACTTCTACCGAATCTGTTACAATACAGCCTGCAATGTCTTTTACAGTTAAAACTACATTGTATTTACCCTTAGCAGCAAAAACAAAATCTACAGCGTTACCAGTTCTGGTGCTGTTACTAGCATCACCCATTTTCCATAAGTAAGATTCACCGTCTACAATATTTGAAGTTAATAATTTACGGTTTTTACCTAGCGGATAATCGTTATTTAAATCATTATCTATAACAGTGATATCCAAGGTTGGCGCTTTGGTAACAGCCATGTCTTTGGTTGCAGTATCGCTACAACCCTGAGGCGTAGTTGTAATTAAAGTGATTTTATAGAACGCATGAGCAATATAAATATGGTTTACATTACAAATGCTATCAATTTTACCATCACCCCAATTCCAATTACAATTTAAAGGAACTTGATCAATAGCATACGACGTATTTAACACCTGTAATAAATTGTTTTCACAAACACTTTCACCTGGCGAAGTAGCAAACTGAGCAACTGGTTTGTAGAAGATTCCAACATTTCTAGTGATGCTATCTCTACAGCCATTGATTTTGTCTACCGCTAATAACCTAACAGTATAGTTTCCTACACCTCTGTATGAATTGATAGGATTTTGTGCCGTTGAAGTATTTAAGTCTCCAAAACTCCAAGAGTAATCTAAGTTTTGACCACCACCAGCAAAAACAGTATTGTTTTGGAATCTAGTAACATCATCCTGACCAAAACATGGATTTACTGTAGTGAAACCAACAAAAGGTCTATCATAAATAGTTACGGTTTTAGTTATAGAATCTGTACAACCAAATGCTGAAGTTACTTTTAAGGTTGCAGAATACGTACCACTAACTGGATATTTATAGGTAGGCACTGCACTTAAACTATTTTGGCCATTACCCCAATTCCAATTAAAGCCCATGTTACCAACTGGTATAGTACTTGTATTTGTAATAGGAACCACATTACTTAAACAATGTGCAGTAGTATTAAAGTTGGCTGTTGGTTTAGCAAACACATAAATACTCTTAGTAATTGAGTTAAAACATCCACTTGTATTAGATACCCTTAAAGATACCCTGTATAGCGTATCAAATTTTGCGAAGTTATATTTAGCTACTTCTCTATTTTGAGTAGATTGGTTAGGCATTGTCCATAAGAAAACGGAACCTGCTGGCTGCGCCGATGGCGTGAACAAAGTAGAATCATTTGTACAAGGAACAGTGGTGCTAAAGTTAACAGACGGAGCAGGCAATACTGTAATGGATTCTATTTTTGTAGAAGTTAATCCATATCTATCTGTTAATACAAAACGAACTTGGTAAGTACCAGCTGAATCATATAATTTTTCAGGATTTTGAGTATTCGAAAAAGTACCATCACCAAACAACCAAGTAAACGAGAATGGGAAGTTATTAGAAGGTAATGTTGAACCAACAGCGCTAAAATAAATTGGATTCTTAGCACATAAATTAGCAGCAGGAGGAGTGAAATCAAAGTTAGCGATAGGTGGAACTGCTACGCGCAATACCCTTCTAAAGCTACTATCACAACCAGATGCATTAATTCTAACTTTGAAATCAAAGATGATATTACTATCTAACATATTAGCAGTGGTTGTAAACCTAATAAAACCTGGTCCTGAAGAAGAAGGAGGCGTAAAGTTAAAACCAGTGAAAGGAATACCGCTTGCTTCAGCAAATGCACTGATAGAAGGAATAGACCAACCTGAACCGTAGCTTGCATTGTTATAAAATGCAGGTGGTACAAATTGGTAAGTTATTACATCACCTACTCTAGCACCATCAGGATTGTTTGCATCACCAGCGTTGTATGAACCTTGGAAAGGTGTACCAGCAGTTACAAAAGGGCCGTTATAAAATCTATTAACAACAGCAACAATAGTATCTGGTAAAGTATTACTACATGTAATAAAACCTCCACCAAAACCAGTATTAATAGAACGAGAGGTTAAGTTACTAGCTGCTACAATATAACGCATAGTATCAGCCGCACTTGTCATAAAGCTTAGGTTCATATTAGCTCCTGTTCCCATGCGTTCATCCAAAATCTGGTTTGTAGATAAATCGATGGCTTGGTAGTTAAAACGCTCATCAGTGTTATTTATACCAACAAAAACTTGGTCTCTAAAACATTGATTGAAAGATTTAGGAGTGATCGCTTGATTTTGAACATCGTCATAAATAGTAATATCATCTATCTGAATGTTTTGACCAGTACCAGCACCATAAGCCTCAATAGCTATGCGCAAGCCACTTGTTTTGAAAGCGCCCAAACAAACTTCTACCATCGTGTAACCTGGAAGTGCAAAATCTGGATTTACACGACGAACAGATCTTAAAGGATTAGACCAAATATTGGCACCAAAAGAAACTTTTACTTCAATTGAATCTTGCTTATTTGGCAAATCACTATTTTGAGAAACATAAAAACGTAAGGTTGGACTTTGCGCATTGCTAAAATCTAAACAAGGAGATACCAAACGAGCAGAAGATCCTACTGTTGGGAAAGTAGATGAGCGGAACAAAGCAGATTTTAATCCAGAGCGAGCTCCCAACGGAGGGTTAGAAGTAGAACCATTTGCACCAATCTCCCATAATGCATTACCAGAAATTGATTGAGATGTCCACGCTGGGTTGTTTACACCTTCGAAACCATTAAAATAAGGGAAAGTGTTGATACCTGTGCTCAATGTATCCCACAATTTTCCAGCAGGGAATGAACCTACATTAGGTGGAACAGGGAAATCTATAGCAGAAACTCTGTATTCTATTAAAGTTCCGCTAGGTTGAGCAGGAATAATGTATCTACGGAAAGTTCCTATGTTTAAGTTAGCTTGCAAAGTGGCAACAGTTCCACCATTTAATTTGTAATATAAAGAATCAGCAGTTAATAGTTTATCGTAGATATTAAAATCTAAAATAATTGGACCAGACTGACAAGCAGTAGCATCACCAGCATTAAAGATTCTTGGGGCTACGTTATCTTGGTAGGTACCATCAAATTCATGCGCACCAATAGAAGGCTGAAATGCGTTACGTGGCAAACCGTTTATATCTGCTATTACTTGGAATAATGGCTTACCAGCTTGGAACAAATTAGAAGCAGTTGTTGCAGGAATGAATAAATTATTATCATTTGTAAACGGTGCTAAATTAGTTAATGATAAGGTATCCTGACCAGTAAAGGTCATTATTTCAAACCATTGATTGTGTAAAACTGGAGTTGCAGCACTTGCATTTACACCAAAATTAGCAGCAATAGAAGGAGCAGCAGCACTTGTAAAGTAGTTATTATAATCACTTACTGCGAATGGATTATCTAGGCCACCAACAGCAACTGCATAAACTCTGTTTGGACTACCTGCACCACCCAAACGGTTTTGGAAGATATTGTTTTGACTCAATACACCCGCTCTAATAAAGTTAGGAATACCCAAACAAGCACTAATACCATTTGAAGCTGTTACAGATGAACCAGCACCCAAATTAATAGAGTTATAATAAATACCAACACCCACATATTGATTAGCAGTACCAATTGTACTTGTTGCATTTAAATAGATACCAAAAGGATTATTTCCAAAATTAGTTCCACTAGCATTAGTTCCTGGAGCAGAAATACCAGAAATCATATTGTTAGAAATAACAATACTTCTACTAACGTTTGTGTTGTTGTTTAAGAAATTTAGAAAAACACCATAGGCTCCACCAGCAACTGTTGTATTAATATTACTTATGGTGTTTGCGTTAATCTTAACCTGGCTACTTAAAATTGGAGATTGAACAGCGATAGCACCCAATTCGATAGCGCGTGGAGCACCAAAGCTAGGGTGACTATTTCTGATTGTGTTATTAGAAATTTGCAAGTTAACCTGAGAAAATGCAATAACACCTGCGGCATTAGCTGCACCACCAAAATAATCTGTATTTAAAGAACCTCCTGGAGCAATTGCACCACCAATAGTGTTACCAATAACCGCATTACTATTGTCCATATCAGCTTCTACACCAGTGCTTCTTAAATAAACACCATTTTGAACAGCTCCAATAAAGTTATTTTGAATAGTATTTTGTCCATTACCACCCACAACAGAATTAGAAGGAGTATTAATACCTCCCATATATACACCCGCAAAAGTTTGGATAGTGGTTGGAGTTGAGTTACCAATAATATTACAATTTCTAATTGTGTTATTAGCAGTAAAAGGCATGGTTGAAGTAATTGGAGCTGCACCGCTAATGATATCTACAACCTTATTGGTTGCTTGTGTAAAATTGGCAGGCAATCTCATAGTCAAATTTCTTTGTCCAGCAGTTCCACTATTACCATCAATGGTAAAATACTGGCAACCGCTTAAACGGAACAAACTCATATTTGGTGCGATAGCAGGATTTACATTTGAAACAATTCTAATGGTATCGCTTCTACCACTTGCCACAGTTAACATTACTGGACGAGTATTTGACTGACGAGGGTAATCTAATACAGTAATAGGACCCATGAAAGTATCAGTTTCACCTACATAACCAGCAGCAATCTCTAATCTAATAGTTCTAAATCCACCAAAATTAGGATCATCTACACCTTGAGAGTTTAGGTAATCAATTGCATTTCTGACTGTTTTAAAGCTACCAGCACTTGGGCTAAAAGGTGTAGGAGGATTATCAATACCATTAATTGGGTAAGTAATATTCCCTTGTAAAGCAGGATAAGCTAATCCAATTTCTGCAGCACCTACCCAACGCGTGCTAGTTGTTGGTCCGCCTGTACATTGGAAACGAGGGTTACCATAAATATCATTACAAATACCAGTAACAAAAGTAGCACCACCCGGTACCAAACCACCATACAATAAATTTACATCCGGTGTAGTATCTGTTTTAAAAGTGCTAATCCAATTAAATGAATTACCGTCTACTCCAGCTAAAGCAGGCGTAGCAGCAGTAAATGCTCTCCAATCGTTGATATTAATTCTGTTTACAGAACCATTATTATTGGCACCAATAAAGTTTGTTCCGTTACCTGTTGCAAAATAGTTATTGTTATTAGCAGCGAAAGGTAAAATAGCATTGGTTGTAAATGGAGTTGTTGTTGAACCCACTAATACCGCATATCTATTTCCGGCAGCAGAAGTTCTGCTCAATCTATTCCCGAAAATATTATTACAGATTTCTACTCCACCAGTTACATTGGCACTAACAAATAAAGCGGCACTACCACTATTGTTATTTCCCAATCCAACACCATTTAAAATTACTGTGTTGTGCGCTAAAGCAATACCCGCATTATTAACCACAGCAGCTGCATCTAAAATGATACCCGCCGGATTTAAATTACTAAAGTTTAGTCCGGTTCCGTTTCCAATTACCCTACCTACAAAGTTGTTTATAATTCTAATACCCCTTGCTCCTGTGGTATTATTTAAAAACACCCTAATACCGGTTGTATAAGTTCCGGTTAAGGTAACTAGGTTATAAGCAAAATTTCTACCAACTTCAATATCAGAAAAAACAGGCGCACCGGTTTCTTCTAAAACTATACCCATAAAGCCATTAGATAAGGCTGCAGTTGGAATACAATTTCTAACAACATTACTATCAATAACACCATTGGTAATACCTTTTACCCTAATACCAACTGAGTTGGCATTACCGCCAATAAACGTTGTATTTTGAGCCGTACCCACTGGTATATTACCGCCGATAATATTACTTTTAATTAAGGTAAATAAAGATGCTCCCGAAGAATGGAATTCTATACCACTTCTTACCGCGCTTATTTCATTAGATATAAAGCTAATATTATTGATTCCTGGTTTTAAAGAAACCTGAGGTACACCGGTAATAAAAGGATTACCTACATAAATACCCATACCTGTATTAATAGAAGTTGTAGTACTATTACCAATTAACTTACAATTACTAATGGTTACATTTGTACTTATCGTATCAACAGGAGTTATAGCAATGATAGATGTATTAAAATTAGTTGCTAATGGCGGCATAGAGAAAGTAATTCCTTTATTAGCTCCACCATCAAAAGATACCCAATTTGCTCCCATGAATCTTAAAACAGTTAAGTTGTTCATGGCAGGTTGATTAGGAACGGTGATAGTTGTAGAGAAGTTATCTTGTGTTTTAAAAATAACAGGTCTTCCTAAGTTTGAACCAGGATAATCTATTAAAGCTGGTATATGCATAGTTTCACCATTGTATCCTGGTTGTAACTCAAATACAATATTTCCAGAACCGCCTACACCATAATGGTTCAAATAATTTACTGCCTCGGCTATGGTTGCAAAACTTCCGTTTTGGTTCAACATTTTAGGCGTAGAAGTAAATCCATTAATTGCAAATGTTCTTGGTCCGTTTAAGCTAATATTGTTGTTAGTAGAATCTCCTGCCCAAACATGGCAACCAATAGAGGTAAACCTACCAAATCCGCTTCTGCTTGTATTATTGATATCATAGTTTACTTTAAATCTAATTTGACTCCAAATAGTTGGATAGAAATTAAAGAACATTCCCAAATTTGCTCCCGTATTATAAAGTGCATGGTTTACACCATTATTAACTGTTAAATCAGAATCATTTTTAAAAGGAGGTATAGTAGAATAAGAAGTAGAATCGGATCTATTATTCATTCTATATCCTTTTAATGAAGTAAAATCTCTTCCACGTAATCTACCCATGTAGGCAGTTCCACCATCGTAAGTAGTGGTAAAATAGTTATTGAAACTACTATAAAGAAATGGAGAAACTAAAGTATTTGTAGTAAGAACATTGTAAACAGTATAAGTAGTTAAATTACTAGTTAACCTACCCATGCTATTGGCAAAAGAGTTGTTCATCATTATAATACCACCCGAAACACTAGGGCCAGTGGCAAAACAAGCTGAGAAAGAGTTAGCAGGTAAAGTAGATCCTGTTAGATTTATAGAATTATGAAATACTTCTAATCCGATATTGTCAGAGTTGTTTTCTACCAAGATACCAATTGGATAGGCAAAACCATTAACGGCAGCTTGCGCGGCAGTGGCAGATAATTTAGAAATCATGTTGTTGGCTAGCAACAAACGAAGGTGTTGCGTATGAACGCCTAAGTTTACACGAATACCTGTTACCCCACCAGAAGCAGTGATATTTAAATTGTAAATTCTATTATTTACAACCTGAACGTTAGAGTCTAATGATAATCCATTAGCACCACCCTCATTGGTTAAAAAGATACCTTTATAGTTAGAGGCAGAGGCAACCGTATTACTAATTGTATTTCCAGAAACAACTGCATTTGAAACTGCGTTTAAATAAATGCCATTTGCATTGGATGCACCTGTATTAGCGGTTGTACCCACACGAAAAGTGTTGGTATAATCACCAATAATATTATCGTTAATGTTTACCCCTTTGTTTTGCAAATTAACCGTATTTGCTAAACCTCTAAAATAAATACCATGTTGGGTTCCAATGATATAATTATTGATAACATTTATGTTTTGGTTCTGACCTAAAGCTGCCGGCGTACCCGCGTTTACACCACCCAAATAAACCCCAGCAAAAGTGTTATTTGCTGAAGCCGTAGAGTTACCAATAATATTACAATTGCTTATACCAACAGACTGCACTCTTTGTCCAGATGTAGGCATAAAATCTACCACCCTTGAGGTTGGTTGATTACCCGATATTGGCATTAAAAACGTTAAGTTTCTTTGGCCCGGAGTACCTGCACCATCAATTGATGCAAACCAAGCACCATTAAATCTTACCAACGACTGGTTAGCAGCTACAGTTGGTGTAGTAATAGTAAAGTTTTGACCCGCAGCTGGCTTGATAATAATTGGGCTATTGGCGTTCCAAAACATGTTTGGCCATCCTCCGGCACCTACTGCAGAACCTATGTTTAAAACAGTTGACTCATTTGGATTATACCCAGCAGATAGCAAGAAAATAACTGGACCTGTACCAGATTGCGTTGCGTTCATACCATTTGTGTTAAGAAAGGTAAGTGCACCATAATTAGGGGCTGAGATAGGCCCTGTAAGGCTAGCAAACGTGTCAATTGGGGCTACCAAATCTGGCGCGCCATTAACAATGTAGGTTTTGTTAGTACTCAAACCCTGCGCATTTAGTCGAGAATTGTTAAGCAGCCCAAAAGCCACCAACAATACAAGGAAGCGTAAAACATTGAAAGTGTAGTTGTATTTCATGTGTTTCTAAATTGTGTTCAAACTTTAAAAATCAATAATAAGAATTTTATGCATTTTATCAAAACTTTTTAATTTTTTTTCTAAAATACTTATATCCTTGTTTAACCAAAAATAATTAAAAAGATATTAAAAGCAAATTTTGCTTTATTAATTTTATCAATGTATTATAAAATAATTGATAATGAAGCTAAAACCTTTTTGGTCTTATCTTTTCATGCCATTTAAACCCTTTTAACCTCAAATCCTCTGGTTTTAATGCATCTAGCGGGTGTAAAATTGCATCTGGAGAGGAAAGAAACGTAGCCTTGTGAATTTGTCCTTTCAAAAACTCAAACTTCATTTCACTGCAATCAATCACATTTACGCCAATATACCTTAAGCTATCTTCCTTAGCATAAAAAATACTTTGCCCATTTCCAAAAACCAATAAATCTTTCAACTGGCTACTGTCCATGTTGCCTCGCATATCTTTACCTTTAATTTGATTGAAGTGCGCGCCCTTTTCTTTACTTATAACCAGTGCATTATTAAGCAGATTAAAAGAGTCTAATTTCCCATTATTGATATAAAACAGAATGGTATCAGCGTTTATTTGATTTACGCCATGCCACATGATTGGCTTATTGAATAACTGCATCAAAGAATCTTCTTGAATATAAACCAAACTATCGCAAACGGCTTGCATATCAGATTTGTAAATACTTACCTTATGGTAAGCTTTAAATAATTGTTTTTGATTATTCAATCGCTCTGCAACTAAAAGTGTATCAGAAAATAAAAACAAACTATCGCCTTTATCCATTAATTTTAAAGCATAACTATCACCATTAACATAAGTAATTTTGGTTCGACCATTACTAATGCCTTTATTGCCGTACAAGTGAATTTTTTGAACCGAATCATATACATGCAAGCGCCTAAATGCCTTGCCTAATTTGGCTTTTCTATCATAAAACAAACTATCTGCCTTTAACATTTTTCTATCGGTAAAAATGATGGCATTTTTACTAAACTGAGATTGGTCTGTTTGGGTATTATACCAACCATTTTCGCAAAGAATTTTATCTGCGTCGCTGGTAATTTGAGTGGCGCCAAAAAAATAGGCCGTTTTTTTAATTGTATGATACAGCAAAGTATCACTTTGCATTACATAATCTGGATTATTTAAAAACACTTTTTGTTTGAAAAAAAACTCATTTTTTCTGGCAAAATAATACCCAATCTTGCTTGTTAAAGTATTTTCTTTACTCACAATTTTCCCGCCATTATCATAATACCCTAACTGATTGCCTAAATCATAATCCAACTGATCAGTAGTTAATGTCATTTGCTTATCAACCATCAAAACATTTCCTTTAATAAGTGCCTTTTTGGTATTCCCATTGTATAACAAAAAATTGCCCGTAATGGTTACACTATCGTTGTGGTTAATCTTTACATTACTAAAAGCTTCTACCACATTTTCTGTTTCGTATATGAGCGCGCTATCACAATACATCAAAGTATTCTGCTGTTTTAATTGAACATTTCCAATAAGCTTGCTAATATTTCTATCTCCAGCTTTTAAATATTCAAAATTTTGAGCAGCAATAATCTCCACTTTATTCTTTGTTTGAGCCGATATTTGGTTCGAAAAAACCAAAAACACAAACAACCATTTACACATATTTTGATTTTTTTGCATGATTTGCACCAAAACTAAATATTTTTGATGTGTAAAATGAATCTTTTAAAAGAATTTCAAATATATATATCCAAAGAGTTGCTGTTTGAACCTAAACATAAACTCTTATTGGCGCTAAGTGGCGGAGTAGATTCGATGGTTTTGCTTCACTTATTGAAGCAATGCAAATACGATGTTTCTTGCGCTCATGTTAATTTCCAGCTCAGGGCAGAGGAAAGCACCGCAGATGCAAGCTTCGTAAAAAATTACTGTGGATTGCACCCTACACCCTATTTTGAAAAAAAATTCGAAACCAAACAATATGCGCTAGCTGCTGGCATTGGCACACAAGAAGCAGCTCGTATTCTCAGGTACCAATGGTTTAATGAATTGGTTCAGACAGAAAACTTTGATTATGTATTAACTGCCCACCATGCCAACGACCAGGCCGAAACCATTTTGTTTCACCTCATTAGAGGGGCCGGAGCTAAAGGCTTATCTGGCATATTGCCCAAAAACAAAACCCTTGTTAGGCCGCTTCTTTTTGCCCACAAACAAGAAATTCTAAATTATGCGCAACGCAATGCCATTCCGTATAGAACAGATGCCAGTAACGAGAGCGATGATTATAGCAGAAATTATATTAGGCATCACTTAATTCCAAAAATTCAACAAATTCAAACAGGGTTTATTGCAACCATGCAACACAGCAGTAAACTTATGCAAGCCACTGATTATTATTTTAAACAACAACTCAAAACAATAGAATTATCTCTGTGCCATAACCACATAGATGAAACCCATATTGATTTACAAAAGCTCCTAGCATTGCCTTTCCCCGAATTTGTTTTGTATGAAATTATCGCAAAATTTGGTTTCAACTTCTCGCAATGTGAACAAATAATTGAAGCCTGCAAAAATGCCAATGTGGGAAGCCTCTTTTTGGCAAATAACTATCGCCTGCTCCTCAACAGAAACCAATTAATCATTCGGTCTGAACCTATCCCGATTACTGAATTCAAAATTGATACACTTCCTTGTATTTTTAATGTAGGCAACACAAGCTATGAGTTAAGCCTTGCCTCCTTTTCTGGTTTTGAAAAAGATTCATGGTGGTTAAACCCCGCATTAATAACATTCCCTCTATTTGTTAAACCAATTAAACCTGGAGATAGGTTCATCCCGCTGGGATTAACCCAAAAGCAAAAAATTTCTGATTATTTAATCAATAAGAAAATCGACCGATTCTCTAAAGCAGAAGCATTTACTTTATGGAACGGAAATAGCATCTGTTTTTTGGGGCCATATCAAATTTCGAATGATTTTAAACTAGGTGAAGACCCTCAAATAGGGATTAAAATTACGCTAAAAAAAGAAGGCTAATCAATTGATTAGCCTTCTTTTTTACTTTAATTAATTTACCTGAATCTTTCTGGCAAACACCTTATCTCCTGCTTGCACCTTTAGTAAATAGAAGCCTTTTGGCTGACCCGTTAAATCCAACTCATTTGCCTGCAAGTTATTGCCTTCAATCTTCTTTTGTTGAACCAATTTACCTAATATATCAAAAACGCTTACTTGCACATCATCAACATTTGGACTTACTAATCGTAAATTTACCAATCCATTGCTAGGATTAGGGTAAACACTCATAAATCTATCAAGGTTCATTACTTCATCCAGATTATTTGCCGGCAATACGTTAATCATACGAATAACATCATCAGCCTCATTTCCCGATAAATCTTTTAATTTGTATCTTATTGTATAAATTCCAGGAACATCCCCATAATACTTTCCTTCTGTGTTACGTGGCAAACCAATTAATACAGTAAAATACTTAGGATCACGCATTTCTTTGTCTGTATTGTAATTATCTATTAAAGCAACAGGTGGGTCTATATACTCTTTCCAACGTGGTAAGTTTACTTCATTTACATTCAATAAATCAATTCTTGGCTTTGTTCTATCTACTACATTTACCACACGCAATACAGAATCTTTATTGCCAGATGGGTCTGTTGCTATGTACCATAAATTATACGTTCCCAATACATTAATATTAAGCGTACCTTTTCTGCTAACAACTACCGTTCCTGCAGGCCAGTAATTATCACTTACCGTTACCCAAGGATCATTAAAGGTTGTTTTTACTTCATGGAATGTTGGGTTAAAACCATTTAATACCAATGTAGGTGGCTTGGTATCTCTTACATCTATTCTTACCACCACTTCATT
>CAMARW010000003.1 GCA_945860865.1 Chitinophaga pinensis
GGCGTGTGATCTCTTCTACTGTTTTGCCATTTTCAAATTCTTTGAGAATATTGGCAATTTGGGTTGGACTGAATTTGCTCTTTTTCATTTGTATACAATTTTAAAGTTTTTTCTACTTTCAAATTGTACTAATTTCGGGGGGCCTTACAACACCTATGCTTAATGCAGTTGGGGATTTTGGGAAACTAAATTGTCAACCAACACTAATTTACAATAGAAGTACAAACTTCCAATTAACCACGTTAGCCCCCATTGGCCAAACGCGTATTACGGACTGCAATTCTCTTTGTCGACTATTCTATTGTCTGTTAAGCAAGCTCAACATTGAAATTGACTTTTGCACCTAAAGCGTCAAACACTTTTAAGATTGTTTCAAAGCGTGCGTTTTTTATGCTGTTTTCTATTTTGGAGATTTGTGCTTTCTGAACGCCAACAAGTTCTCCTAATTGCTCTTGAGTCAGATGGCGTTCCTGTCTTGCCTGTTTAATGGCTTGTCCTAACAAGTCAATTCGCAACTCATTTTCGAAAGCGTCACGTTTTTTAGTTCCACGTTTGCCAACGTGCTTGTCAATCATTGTGTCAAGTGAAACTGTTTTGAATTTATCTATCATAATTATTTCTTTTTATTCTTATTTTCTAAATACTGCCTTCTAATATCTTCAGCCTTTTTGATTTCCTTCGGAGGTGTCTTTTGAGTTTTTTTCAATATTCCATGAGTCGCAACAACCAAAGTGTTTTTGCCGTCAACTTTGTCCCAAAAGGCGAAAAGTCTGTAGGCTCTACTATTATATAGCGTTCTAAATTCCCAAATAGAGTCAGTGAGTTTTTTGAATAGTTCGTTGTCGCTAACGAACTGCGATTTTTTCAAATTGTAGTATATCTTTTCTCTTACTTTTGAGTCAAGGTTCTCTAAAAACTCGATGGCTTCGGAAAGTAATTCAATCTCAAAGGTTGGCTTCATTCACAAAAATTTATCAAATGTAAATATTTCCCAATTAGGAAACAAGTGATATTAATATTCAAGATCTAATTGCCGACTTTTTATCTGTCGTTAAGATTGTCGGTAAAGGTTTCGGGCTTACTGAAGTTGGCGATTTTCACCACAAATTTTGATGTGGAGAACGGAACCGCCAATTTTGCAAAACCCGTGTTAACAACTGGAATTATTTTTGTCTTATTTTAAAATTCTAATAAATTCACCCACAACCCTCATACCTGCTGAATTTTCTTCTGTGATTGAAATGTTTTGATATGAACTGTCATATGAATTTGGTCTTAAGACAATAGAAGTATGCGCCCAAGTATCTTCTGAAAAAGACTTTTCACTCGAATAGGTTTTAATAGTAAATGCTGAGTTAAAATCCGGATCTTGTATGTTTCTATTTTCCACCAATACAATCTTCCCATTCCTACTTCCTCCTGTATATATTTTAAATAAGCAAATAGACCCATTAGGTATTACCCTATTCATAGATTCTCCAATAATTTTGCACGCAAAGTACTCTTTTCCAGAACTGTTTTCGGGTCCTTCTATCAATTTGAAGTCCTTTTCTGACTGCATTTCGCTGAACGAACCTGCGGCGGCATAGAATTCATAAAATGGAATCGGGTTTCTTAACTCTTCTTGAAAATCTGAGGATTCCTGAATTGGAATGATTTGGCCTGTCTTTTTTAGTTTTTCATCCCCATGCATTACTTTTTCATTTAGATAGTCGTACATAGTTTGTGTAACAGGATCAGCTAAATTGAATCTGAATTTAACAACAGGAAGTAGCTTTCCACTATCGTTTGGCATAGTGGTTTGCTCTATTTGATTTAAATTAGGGCTTAATTCACCCATGTAATAAAATTCAAGTCCCTCGTCATTGTTTTTCTTTATAAACAATGGAAGTCTAATCGATCCGTTGTTGCCTAAAATGGATTGAACATCATTACTTTTCAGAGTTCGATTGGACTTTGACATCCAATCAAATTCTTTGTTGTTCACAAACTCGTCCTCGTACTTAGTTGACTCTGAAATATGTTCTTCTTTATGATAATTCACAAAAATGGGACAATGTTCGTTGTCTGGACTTACTAAATATCCGCCCACGTTTTGGGCAACTGGATTTTCAGAAACATTCAATATTCGAAATACATCTTTTCTAGAATATTTCCTGTAAAGCACAAATCCATTCCGCCATTTGTCTGTATCGAATTGTTTATCGAATTCGTAAATTGAATAATCCACTGAATCCAGAAGGAAACGTTTAAATTCAATTTGTTTCAAGTGCTGTTCGAAAACATTTGAAAAAACAAATTCCCTATTCACCATACTTAAAACATCAATATCATAAATACTTTTAATCGAAAGCATTTTACCATCTTTCTTTTCGCGCACAAACTCAAAATTTAAATTCGCAACACAAGACTTAATTGTCTTTTCAGAGATTGAATATTGATATTTATTATAAACCACTTCTTTCAATTTACTAACTGAAAGCTGTCCTTCTTGAATGAGTAATTTAAGAATCAAGCTTTCTTCCAATCTTTTAGAGTTATTGATTTCCTTAGAAAAAAATTCCAGAAGTTTTTCCTGATGTCCTGATAATTCAGCGGCTTCCAATTTTTCAACTTTCACTACAAAATTGTAATAAGAATTCGCATAATCTACGAAAATGAAGGGATCGCGAGAACCATGGTCTATAAAATCCATCATCATTGGAATTCGACCAAGCCTAAATTTTAATAGGCTGTAATCTTTTTTCAAATCAGAGAATAGCTGCATATTGGCAGAATCAATAGATTTAAAGATTCTCTCTTTGGATATTTCATCAAAATTAATGGTAGAAGCTCCAGGAAGCATCCTACTACCCTCGGTTATCAATTTTCTTAATGAATCTTTGTTGTATGAAGTATCACCGTATAAAGCGATTGGTATGATGTAGTTGTTTTCATAGTTGCCGATAAAATCAATCACTGTTAAATAACCTTTTCCTTCAATCTTTCTTAATCCTCTTCCTAATTGTTGAACGAAAATAATCGCAGAATTTGTTGGACGAAGCATTATAATCTGATTGATTTTTGGAATATCAATTCCTTCGTTAAAAATATCTACAGTGAAAATATAATCAAGTTTTTCACTTAGATTATCGGTCTCTAACTTTTCAATCGAACTCACTCTTTCTTCTTCACTACTATCACCATTTAATGCAACCGTTTTGAATCCTTTTGAATTAAATAACTCAGATAATTCAAGTGCTTCGTTATTTCTGGAACAGAATATTAAACCTCTCGTTATTCCATTATCACTGCCATAAAATTTTGTCTTCTCAATAATACGTTCAACTCGCTCATTTGAAACTAAATATCTGAAATCCGATTTATTATCAATTTCTTTATTATCGATAGATAAATCGGCAACACCAAAGTAATGAAATGAGCTAAGCATTTTCTCTTCCATTGCTCTGCTTAATCTAATTTCATAGGCAATGTTGTGATCAAAGAGTTGAAATATATCAATTCCATCTGTACGCTCAGGGGTAGCAGTCATCCCTAGAAGAAATTTTGGTTCAAAGTGATCTAATAAACGTAAATAAGAATCTGCACCCGATCTATGTGTTTCATCAATTATTATATAATCAAAATGATCTTTCGGGAAGTTACCAAGATGGTTTATTCGCGAAATAGTTTGAATAGTGGAAAAAATAAAATCAGCATCTAATTCTCTCTGATTTCCAGAATACAATCCCATGGTTCTATCTTTTCCAAAAACACTTTGAAACGTCTTTAAAGATTCTTTAGCAATAGTTAATCTATGAACAACGAAAAGTAGTCTTTTTGGATTAAAAGCTTTTGCATCAAATGCTGATAAGTATGTTTTTCCCGTACCAGTTGCCGAAATTATTAGCGCTTTGTTTTTTTTCTCAAACCTTAATTTATTCAATTTTTCCAAAGCTTCTATTTGCATTGAATTTGGAGTAGTAATCTCTTTATATTTAGCGATAAATTCAATTTTGCTTTTTTGATTTAGGATTAATTGACTCTGATAGATTTCTTCATATAATGCAATATA
This sequence comes from Chitinophaga pinensis, assembly GCA_945860865.1. Classification (GTDB taxonomy): domain Bacteria; phylum Bacteroidota; class Bacteroidia; order UKL13-3; family UKL13-3; genus B1. The sequence goes on from CAMARW010000003.1 coordinate 4,055, forward strand.
CTCTGTCGTTACTGGTGTTCCATTTTCAAAATCAGAGTAAAACTCTCGAAGGACTTTGTCAACAATGCCGCTTTCGCCTAGTGCAGAAACTTTAATATTCCACTCCTTGTTAGTGGATAATGCTTGTGCCGTTAGATTACTGCTGCCAACAATCAGATTGTAATACTCTTTGCTCTTAAAGATGTATCCTTTCGTGTGCGCGTTTCCTGTCGTTGCAATTCTTAAATCAATATTTTTAAATTGCAATAACCTTTTTAATGCTTCGGGCTGCGTAAAATTTAAATACTGTGACACCAATATTTTTCCTTGAATTTCTCGGTCTTCTAATTCTTTCAGTTTATTGATAATTGCAGCAACTCCACTTGTCGTAACAAAAGCTACTGAAATAAAAAATTGACTGCAATTTTCAAATTCATGAAGTATAGTTGAAAGCACCTTTTTGGGCGGCCTCTTTTGATTTACGAGTAACTCTGGCTGATAATCTTGATTAGATAAAATGGATTTATCAATATAGCCTGTCAGTAAACTTTTTGTGAAATTATTTAATAGATCATCCATTGGCAACCAGTTTTTTTACAATTGGAATATCAGCCCCTGCCCAATCAAGCTGATTGAGCTCATTAACTTTTAACCATTTTTTATCTATATGCTCATTAAGAGTAAGGTCTTTGGAGTCAACTTCACAAATATAACTATGCATTGTTAATTCAAAATCTGGGTATAAATGCACAACGGTGATAAGGAAGGATTTGATTTTAATTGAAAGATTCAATTCCTCTAATAATTCTCTATTCAATGCTTCTTCCCTGGTTTCGCCTTCTTCAATTTTCCCACCAGGAAATTCAAATTTCTCTGATATATAATGGAGCTTATTTTTGGGTCTTTGAACACAAAGAATATCATCTTTCCAAAATATTACACCAGCAACAACTTCAATTTTTTTCATAATTAACCTATTCTTTTTTTCTATTTATACTTGTTGGTAACAGTTTTGGCGCTTGGCGAAGAAGCGGATTTCGGAGCACAGAACTTGATACGATGCACAAAGCTTCAATTAATTACTGTACCCGCTTTTTTGCCAAAAGCTTGTTAGCGGTTCGGCATTTTTCATTCGTCATATTTTACAAATCGTCTTTTGCTTTGGCGTTAATAATGGCACTATTTATTTTGTCAAAATACATTATCTTAACAAAGCAAGATGCTACGCTACTATGGTCAATTGATATCTGAATTTCACCTTTGCCTGTTTGCCAAATAGCGTAATATTTGCAATTGTCCATTACAACTTCATGCATTTTGCTATTGTCATCAAGAGGTAATTGGAATGATTTAACATCAAACTTTTCAACTTCCTCAAAAGGTTTTCCATATTTCTCGGTAAGCATTTGTTTTAAATCAAAATAGTTTGCAGAAAGTCTTGACCATGTGTCTTGTTTTGGGAAAAGCACGCCTATTTTATAAACCAGATCCTTTTGTTTTAATGTTGAAACGCCCACGTGGCAATCTTTGAATCCTGCGAAATCACCATTTAGTATTGCTATGCCGTCTTCTGTTCCTAAATGCGTAAAACCGCCTTGTTTCATTTTAGAGACATATTCGTTAAGTGTTCCGTCAATTGGGACGCCTTTGAATAATAAATGCTCTGATGTCTGAGCAATTGTTAACGTTATAGTTAATGCACCGATGAGTGTTAAAAATATTGTTCTCATAATAGTTGTCATTTGTAATTAATCTAGTTTTTGGTTGTCCTAATGCTGACCGCCAACTTAAATATATTTCTAACAAAACTACCTAAAACCACCAAATTTGTGTTGACTTTATTTAGCTAATATCACATTTATCTTTACGAATATAATTTATTACACGATTGTTAGATAAAAATTTAAGAGTAGGAAGCAATACCTCGCTTTATAAATTTTGTGGCAAAGTAAGGATGAACCATAATAGATATTAACAGCGTAAAAAGTTAAAATGAACTTGCAGCAATTTGGAATACAGCCATTTTTTATAAAACAGAAAAATTGGCTGTATTTAGTTTTCATATGTATGCTAATACCAACTTTACACCCGCCAGGAATAATTCAGGTAATGGATGATAGCACTAAGAGTAGCTTAAGTTTCAATCATAAATTCAGCATGGCATTAAAATTCTTTTTCTGAGAGTTCTTTAATTAAATTTCCGTTTACATCAAACAAACAGTTTTGAGTAAACCGTCCTTTCTGATTTTCGGAATCTATGCCTGTGATTTCAATTTGAACCCCGGCTGCAGTTACTTTTTGTAACCAACCTGCTTTAAAGAAAACCAATTGGCGTGTGTTTAAATTGTAGTAGTGAATTGCCGGACAAGTAGCCCAACCTGCTGTTTGAAAGTATAATCTTTCTCCATCTTTAGATAGCATGGGAGATTCTATGCCGCACAAATTGTTGTTTGGGTAAATTTTTGAATTAGCATAACTCGGTTGTGTGCCCCCAATGCCATCTAAACAAGTTGTAAAAAGTACGGTGTCTTTATTTGTTTTTAGGTTAAACAGGCGAATAGATAATTGGTCGTAAGATTCTTGTCCTTCTTCCTCCTTGGTTTTCGATTTTCTTTCGATTCTTTGATAGACCACAAAATTTTTAACTTTTGAGAATGCAATCTCAGTGTTGTATCCAGTAGAAACAATCTCCTTGGATTTGCCATTGTTATATTTAACAAATATTTTTCCTTCTTTGGCAAATACATTTATTATAGTTTGTGCCTTAGCTAAATTTATAAATAGCAGGGCAAGCACAAGGCTTAAGATTACTTTTTTCATGTTTTTTTGTTTTTATTTAAAGTATAGAAGTAGCTTATAAATGTACTTAAATTTTAACATATTATCTTTTATTTCCCCCTAATTTTCATTGGATGTGAAGAGAAGTAATTGGTTTTATTCATAGCTATCACCAATGAAGCCGCAATCTAAACAAGTAAGTTTGCCTTTTTGAAATTGATAAAACATGCCATCTGCTTCTGCTAAGAAATCCTCATTTAAGATTTCTTTTACAGGTGTGCTAAAAGCAATAACTTTATTTTGCGGAACCCATATGGTTACCTCTACTTCTTGCCACCTAAATTTTTGGTCTTTGGCTAAGCTAAAATAAGAAGGAATTAAAATACTGTTTCCATTAATGGCTGTATAAAATTCAATCATAGCCATATTGTTGCGCGCATCTTCTTTGTTATAGCCATTGGCACGTTTTACAATTTTTACCGCAACGCTATCCGATTTGCTTTGTTTAATATTGATATGGTCTACCTCAAGAAAAAAGGAATCTTTACCCATTAAAATTCCTTTATCTCTAAAGGCAATTTCTCCCGCATCTTCTGTATAATATTCATCTAGGGTAGGCATTTCTAGTCCTTCTAAATACAGGGTATCTGCCACAATGGTGTGTTGTATGCTTGCACTAGACTCGGTATGTTTTATTTTGTTGGCAAAGCTTCCACCTGCTATGGCTAGGCTAAGTGCTCCCAAAACAAAAATGGCAGCCAATGCAAGTAGCCATGTTTTATTAATTAAGGGCAAGTTAAAAAGCGCCCTAACAATAACCAACAACAATCCTAAAATAGGCGTAACTAAAATCAACAAAATGCCAATTTTTGCTGCCCAAATAGTTTCAGGTTGATGTATGGTAAAAGCAATTAAATCGTTCAGAAAATGGGTTTGGTTCAGGTTTAAGAAAACGGCAACCATGGCAATAGAAATGCCCATAACGGCGGCAAAAAGAACCAATGCCACAAAGCCTGCAATTAATTTAAAGAATCCACTTATCAACCTTCCCATAAGCGTGCTGCCATGTTGCGCTATGCTGTTCATTTTGTTGCCAACATTGCCTTGCAACATTTCCTTTTGGAGACTTTGGATATCAATGTTTTGGCCACGCATTAATAATTTTTCGGAGCTAGTTATGGCCTTTGGCACAATAACCCACAAAACTATATATACCCAAAAACCTGTTCCAAATAAAAATACAGCTACTACAAATCCTAATCTTATCCAAGCCCTGTCTAAGCCAAAATACGCGGCCAAGCCAGCAGATACCCCACCAATAACGCGGTTATCAGAATCGCGGAAAAGCTTTTTAAGTTTGTTTACTTTTTGTTCGCGCATGTAGGTTAATTCATTTCCTTTAGCTGCGGGTAGCGCAATCCAAAGAATTAAATAAAATAAAATGCCTGAACCATATGCTACGAGTAACAAAACAAATAATACCCTAATTAAAACGGGGTCTACATCAAAAAAGGAAGCAACTCCAGAACAAACTCCACCTAAGTTTTGGTCGTCGGGATTTCTGCGTAATTTATGGTGTATTGGTTTATCAGGAGACGGCTTAGGTTCGGCCTTAGTAGTTGTTTCATCTTGCCAATCCATTTCGTTAACATTACCCAATATGGCAATCACTTCGTGCACCTCATTTTTAACTAAAGTAATTTTTTTCGACCCCATTTTTCGCTGAAATAGTTCAGCCATGCGGGCTTCAATATCGTGCACAATTTCTGCATTGCTTGCAAAATGCAAATGCAATTTATCAAGATAAGATTTGAGTATTAAATAAGCTTCTTCTTCTATGGTAAATAGCATGCCTGCCAATTGGATTTGAAATACTTTTTCCATTTTATAGGGTATTATTTTTTTGAGTTGGTTATTAAATTTACTGCCGATGCTAATTCTTGCCAAGTATGGGCAAGCTCTTTTAAAAATTTAGCCCCTTCTTCGCTAAGTTGGTAATATTTTCTGGGTGGTCCACTTTTACTTTCTACCCAGTTGTAATTAAGTAGTCCATCATTTTTTAAACGATTAAGCAGGGGATATAAGGTGCCTTCAACCACCAATAATTTAGCCGATTTCATTTCTTCAATTATATCGCTGGCGTAAACCTCTCCACGACTAATAATAGCGAGTGTGCAATATTCGAGGATGCCTTTTTTTATCTGTGCTTTGCTATTTTCAATATCCATTTTCTGTTATAACAAGGTTCAAAGTATAACACGAAACTATAATTTTATTAGTACTATGCAATACATAATACTTATTAAATTATTAAATGACTAATTGTGAGTTGTCTTTATAATTTTTTATGAAAAATAAAATCTAAATTTAGTTACTTGCAGCATGATAAACAGGATAGTTAGGATGAGTTTTGACCCTAGTAAAACGCAAGAGTTTGTGGCTTTATTTGATTCAGTTAAAGATAAAATTGCGAGTTTTGAGGGTTGTGAAGGGTTAATTTTATTACGAGATGCCGAGCATGAAAATGTTTATTTAACCTATAGTTATTGGCAAAGTGAGGCGCATTTAAATAAGTATAGATTTTCTTTACTTTTTAAAGAAACGTGGCAAGGAACCAAAATTTTGTTTAATGATAAGCCTGTGGCTTGGAGTTGCTTGGTTGAGCAAAAAGTAAAATAAGTGTATACAAAAAAGGTTTTCGCACAGATGTGTAATTGAAACAAGTTTTAACAAGCACCTTGTAATTACCTATTTTTGAATTTTAAATTCAACTCAAAAGTGCTTAGAAAGTTAGCTATATCAATAGTTTTTTATGTGTTTGCATGCTATACTTCAGCTTTTGCAGATCCCTTAGATTCTTTGCGTTTAGAGCTTAGGGGCGATAAAAAATTTATTGTTCACAGGGTTTTAAATGGTGATGTGATTGCAACAATTGCCGAGAAATATGCTGTTTCTGAATCAGATATTTTAGTTAATAATCCGAGTGCAAGAGAAAATATTTTTGAAGGGCAAATTTTAAAGGTTCCCGTTAATGAGTCTAAATACGACATTGTAAAGGTTACGCCGGTTCGGTCGTTGGTTTCTTCTATTTTGCCTCAGTCTGCCACTTTTATGGCAATAGAAAAAGCTAAACCTGAAACGGTTGGTGAAAGCATTGATTTGTCAGAATTACCTGATAAGGAAGATTTAAATGCAACTGAATATAAAATTTATGTGGTGGCTAGTCCGCAAACAGTAAAACAACTGGCGGAGGTTTTTGCCATTGAGCCCGCATCAATTATTGAGCTAAACGGCCTTAAAAGCAATAACCTAAAAGAGGGCCAAAGGGTTAAAATACCCAATGCACAAACAGTGGCAATGGTTGAGGAAGAGCCTAAGGATTTATTGGTAAAAACAGAAGTGCCTAAAGCAGTTGAAAAAGTTGAACCACAGCCGCAACTGGCACAAAGAGTGGAAATAGATAGGGTAGAAGAACCAAAGATTGTACAGATAAACCCAGTGGTGAAGCCATTCAAAGTTGAGAATTTTGATTCTTTAAAAGCTACTAGTTTACCAAAAAAGATTGCTTCTCCAGCAGTAGTTAGTTTGTTGCCTAGGAAAGTAGAAGAAAATAAAACAACGATTCCTTTAAACCGCGATTCTTTGTTTTTGTCTGAATTGAAAAGGAAAAGAGATATAGAGCAATTTTTGAAGATGGATAGTGCATACATTCATCCTGATGGCGTTGCATATAAACCATTTGATTATAAGAATGACAATTATAATTTTGATATATTTTCTACCTTGATGGCAGAAAAAAATGCAATAGTTGTTCCAAATACCAACCAAACGGCTGGTTCTGGAGATGCAAAGAAAACACACGTAGTTAAAAGAGATGAAACAATACAAGCTGTTGCAAAAAAATACAGTGTTTCGGTAACTGATTTAATTAATTGGAATGGATTATTAAACTATCGCATTAGGGTAGGACAAGAACTTACCATTAATGCTAGTAGGGCAGATATTTCTCCTTATGTGCGTACATTACCTAACCAAAATTTAGCGCAACAAGCAAAGCTTAATGAGGTTGTTTTGGGTTATGTAAAAATGGCTGGATTGGCTCAATACAATGAGAAGTTATCTTTTGAGCCAGGTATTTATACTAATGCTGCCGAGAAAGGGAAATTTGTATATTTGGTAAATAGAGATAATTTTAAAGAACATTTTGCCCGCGTAATTGGTCCACTTCCGCCAGATGCGCCTAAAGATGTGGTGGCTATTTTGGATTCAGAATCAGCCTCAAAATTAGCAATCTCAAAATCTATGATGCGCATATTTATTTATTTTGTAGTAATAAATTCGGCTACTGAAGCCAAGAATGATTAATGATGTTGGCTGTTCCTGAAATTAATTCTTTTTCAACTATTGGTAATTCTGACGCTATTTTTAGCATTCTTATTCCGAGTTGGAATAACTTACCCTATCTAAAATTGTGTGTGGCTAGCATAGAAAAAAATAGCTCATTCAAGCATCAAATTATAATTCATGTTAACGAGGGTTTGGATAGCACCTTAGCTTGGGTGCAAGAAAAAGGGTTTGCCTATACCTATTCTAAAGAAAATGTTGGGGTATGTTACGCGCTTAATGCCATGGCTAAATTGGTTCAAACCGATTATATTTTATATGTAAACGACGATATGTATTTGGCTAAAAAGTGGGATTGGTATTTGTATGAGGAAGTAAAGCAAAGAACCAACAATTTGTTCTACTTTTCTGCCACAATGGTAGAGTTTGAGGGTGGATTAAACAAGGCCATATTAGCTCCTTACGATTTTGGCCGAACCTATGATACTTTTCAAGAGGAAGAATTTTTGAAATTTGCTGAAATTCCCCGAAAACCCAATTGGTTTGGCTCATGTTGGCCACCCAGCTTGGTTCACAAAGAGTTGTGGGAAAAAGTTGATGGCTATGATGTGGCCTATACACCAGGATTTTATTCAGATCCAGATTTTGCTATGAAATTATGGGTTATTGGGGTAAGAGATTTTATGGGTATAGGGAACAGTTTGGTTTATCATTTTAAATGCAAGTCTACCGGCAGGGTTACGCGCAATAATGGTAGAAAAACATTTGCCCAAAAGTGGGGTATACCCTCTTCGGTTTTATTTAAAGAGGTATTAAGAATGGGCGAAAATTACGACAGTAAAATTGCGCTTAAAATGCCAACAGGGATAAAACTATTTATGGCCAGGTGTAAAGCATTTTATATTGCCTTAACTTAGCGTAATGCTAATAAATTATTGCTACCAACAACTCCGTTTTTAATTTGGAAACCCTCTCCATATTTCACTCCAATGCGCCTGCCAAATTCTACCGCTCTACCTTTTACAAAATCAATAAATTCTGGCGTAGCAATAGGCGTAAGTGGTTCAATTGAGTCTGGATTGTAAAACTGGGATTTAAAGGCCAGAATGCTTTCCATTTTTTGGTTAAAATGCGCACTAATATCAAATACTAAATCGGGAATTTGCAATTGGTCTTGAATGTAATGGTAAACTTTTTGGGGGCGCCAGGCTTGCTGGGTAACGCCGGCATAACTAGTATTTATTTTATTTAATCCAGATAAAAAGCAAGCTTCATGAACCAAATCACCTGCTTTTCCATGGTCTATATGCCTATCAAATAAGGCGTTTGCAAGCACGATAGTTGGTTGATACTTTCTTATCATTTCAATTACTTTAAGCAGATGGGCTTCATCTTTAACAAAAAAACCATCTCTAAAGCCTAAATTTTCTCTGTAATCTATACCCAAAATTTTACTCGCCAATTGCGTTTCTTGTTGGCGCAATTGAACGGTTCCTCTGGTACTTAATTCACCTTCTGTTAAATCTATTAAGGCAACAGAATAACCCATGGCTTTATGCGCTAGTATTGTGCCGCTGCAAGATAATTCTGCATCATCTGGGTGCGCTGCAAAAACGAGTATGTCAACTTTCATTTGGCTTTACTTTCTTTTACTTTCTTGCTCTTGTATAAACTCTTTAACTTGGTCTACATTGAGTCTTTTGGCGATAATTCTTTTGTTTTCATCTAATAAATACAGAACAGGTGTGCTGTAAATATCGTATAGTTTACGGAAGTTAGTTTCGTTGTTTGGATCGTAAATATTAAGCCATTTAAAATTTTGTTCTCTCAAGTATTTCTGCCATTCTTTTGCATCTGGAGTTAAGCTTACCGCAAATACATCAAAGAATTTTGAGCCATTTGGTGAGGCTTTAGGGTTTAATTCCTCATATAATTTTTTTAATTTAGGCATTTCTTCTTTGCACTTACCGCAATTGGCATCCCAAAATATGAGAAGAGAGTATTTGGCTTTTACATTATATAAACTTTGATATACATGGCTGGTATCTAACATGGTAAGATTTTGTCCGCGTAAGCCAATTAAATTATTGCGCAACTGGTCGGCTCTATCTTTCATTTTAAAGAGCAATGTTTCATCCACCCAAAAGGCTTTTCCAGTTGCGTAATACTTATCTACCATGTGCACAAATACTTTATCCATTCCCATGTAGGTAGAGGTTTCGTAATGGTTGGTAATCCAAAACAACATGTATTTAAAATTTTCTTTGCCAGTTGCTTTGCTTAGCACAATATCTGCAGATTTAATAATGCTGTCTGGAATTTGCGGCGTAAGTTTAATAATGAAACTCTCAAACTTATTGTGAAATACAGGCGTTCTTACAATTCTGTCATCGGCTAAATCTATGTTATCAAAATAATGTTGGTAGTAATAATTATATTGAAAATTGCTGTCAATGATTTCACCTTTAGCATTTCTAGGCGCGTCTGGAACTTGAATTTCGGTCATCATTTTAAAGATTTTAGCCAGTAATGATTGCGGATGTTTCTCTAAAACGCCTTTTCTGTAATCTTGTAAGTCGATAGAAATTTTGCGGTACCTTTCGGTAAGTATTCTTGTTTGGGCCGTATCGTTAGCTTCCCTTGCTTTCTTTAGGTTTTCTTCTATGCCACCTGCTTCTTTTCCTATCACATTAGTAAATTTAGTGTAATCAAAAAAGACGTCATTTTCAAACGAGTTTTTTACTTTCATTAAACCAATTAAATCATTCAAATCAGTTTCTAGGCTAAAAAACATTTCGCTTACAATGAAATCGAACATCAATGCTTTTTCAGATGAAGCAATGAGGTAAACTCCACCTTCTAAGGCTTTATCACCTTTAAATGTCATTTTACCAGATTTATCTGTAACAGCGCTGTCTCTTAGGTATTGTTTGTCGCCAAAATAATAACCAAGAAAAAACTTAGTTTCTGGCGCACCTTTAATTGTGATGTTAAAATTATAGCCATCCTTAGCAAAGGAATTTAAAGAAAACAATAAAATAAATAGAAGTAGTAAGTGCTGCTTTTTCATAATTTTTATAAATATTTTACGGTGTGAAATTAACTAAAATCATGCCATACCAAAAAGTAATTGGTAGAATTAACATTTTTTTAAGTGTTATGGTTTTTACCCACTAATAAATTTATGACATTCATCATTTTTTATGCATAACCGTGCGCTTAGATTTGGTTGAGATATTACTAACAACTAAATAAACATAGATATGGAAAACAAAGCACATTTAACAGAGGCGCATGCCAAGATGATAAACTGGGTTAAAGAACTTGCCTTTTACAAAGACGAGTTGAAAACTTTTCAAACAAGGTTAGAAGAAGTAGTTACTAGAAACAATAAGCAAGAAATTTTGGCTCAAGCAGAGCATTTTCAAAATCAATTTATAACGCAAAATGAGGTTATAGACGAGTTAAACCATGATTTTAAACAATTTGACAATACTATTGCGGCCAATGTATTGGGTAATCCAATTGCCAGCGACCATAGAAGCATTGTAATTCCTGCCAATTTGATAGACCAACATATTATGTTTTTGCAGATTTATAAAGAATTAAAAACAGATTTCGAAAAATTTCTAGTCAAGACCTTCTAAATTTGACGGCAATGAATAAGTTGCCTGATGCATTTGTAGATAATATCTTGTTTCTTTACCCAAAAGAGGCAGATTATTTTTTTGAGGCTTTACAGCATGCCCCTCAAACTTCTATTAGGTTAAATAAATCTAAGAAAGTTGCTGTATTTAAAGATGCTAAATCGGTGCCTTGGTGTGCTTTGGGCGGCACGTTGGCTGATAGGCCGGCATTTACCGAAGACCCTTTGTGGCATGCGGGTGCTTATTATGTGCAAGAGAGTTCTAGTATGTTCCTAAACGCCTTGGTTCAGGCCATAGTTAAAGATATGCCTGAACCAATAGTGCTTGATTTATGCGCTGCCCCCGGAGGAAAAACCACCACATTATTAGATGCTTTGCCAGATTCTGCCTTGGTTGTGGCCAATGAAATTATTAAATCTAGGGTGAATGTGTTGCAAGAAAATTTAATTAAGTGGGGCAAGCCCAATGTGGTAATTGCCATTAACGACCCCAAGCATTTTCAGAAATTACCTGCCTTTTTTGATATAATATTAGTTGATGCCCCCTGCAGCGGTGAGGGACTTTGGCGCAGAGATGAGAAGGCCATGGAGGAGTGGAGCATGGAGCATGTACAATTATGCCAAACCCGCCAAACCCGTATTAACCATGATATCATAGCTAGTTTAAAACCGGGTGGGGTATTTATCTATTCAACCTGCACGTTTAATCAGTTTGAAAATGAAAATCAGGTTGTACTTTTATGCCAAACTTATGGGTTAATTCCCAAGAAAATTAAATTTCCTGCAGATTGGCCGCTTACCACCACAGATGATTATCAGTTTAAGTTTTTACCGCACAAAGTGCCGGGTGAAGGATTATTTGTGGCCGTTTTAACATTGCCTGAGTCTAATGACCATAGCAATAAAAACACTAAGCACGCTAAGTTAAATTTTTTGTCTAAGAAAATGTTGCCTAGCGTGCATGCGTTTTTGGATCAGCCCTTGTTATTTGATTATTTTGTTGAAAATGATTTTGTATTTGCTTTTCCAAAGGATAAAATGCCTATTTATGAGCAACTGCGAGAGGCTTTATATATTAAGTATGCTGGTGTTTGTATGGGTAAATTAGATAAAAACGGAAACTTAATTCCAGAGCATGCATTGGCTTTATCTGTGCATATCCATTCGTCCATTCCGCGTGTGGATTTGCAGTTAAATGAAGCGCTTGTGTATTTAAAAAAAGGAAGCTTAACGCCGGCAAACAATTGGCCAATAGGATGGTGTTTGGCCTGCTACCAGCAACAACCTTTGGGCTGGATGAAAGTATTGCCTAACAGGGTTAATAATTACTTTCCGGCTGAATATAGAATTTTGAAGGACCTTTAATAGGTTTAAAGCGCCACAAATAAACTACATTTGCAGTTCAAAAAACGTGTTTTAGAATTTTATGAAGTTTCACTTAAATCTGTTAAGAGCTGTAAATAGAGCCATTTTTCAAATATTTGAAGAAGGCAGGTATGCCGATAAAGCCTTAGAAAAAATCCTTCGTTCCAATAATCTTTGGGGTGCCAGAGACCGCGCTTTTATTGCAGAAAATACTTATGATATGGTGCGCTATTGGCGCTTAATTAGAACAGTTGCTGAGTTAGAAACACATGAATTAAATGAAACAAATTTATTTACATTATTTGGTACCTGGCAAGTTTTAAAAGGCGTGGCATTGCCTAAATGGGAAGAGTTTAAGAATGTAGATGAGAAAAAAGTTCACCACAATTACAAACAGCTTAAAACGCAACGCAAACTGGTTCATTCTTTACCAGATTGGCTAGATGATTTGGGCTGGGCAGAATTGGGGAAACAATGGAATAAAGAGGTTGAAGCACTCAACGAAGCTGCACCAGTAGTTTTGCGTGTAAATACCCTTAAAGTTGCAAAGGCCGATTTAGTAAAAAGCTTAGCAGAGAAAAACATTAGTACGCAGCCGGTGCAAGGTTGTAAAGACGCGCTAATTTTAAAGCAGCGCCAAAATTTATTTATCACTCCCGAGTTTAAGGCAGGGCATTTTGAGGTGCAGGATGCCTCTTCGCAATTGGTTGCAGAATTTTTGCAAATAGAACCGGGCATGCGCATTATTGATGCTTGTGCGGGTGCCGGCGGAAAATCATTACACATGGCTGCAATTAGTCAGAACAAAGGCAGAATTCTTAGTTTAGATACCGAACAATGGAAGCTAGATGAAGCCAAAAAAAGAGCCAGAAGGGCAGGAGTAAGCAATTTGGATACGCGCCTCATTGAAGGAGCAAAAACCATCAAAAAATTATATGATACTGCAGATAGACTTTTGCTAGATGTACCTTGTAGTGGTTTGGGTGTTATTAAAAGAAATCCAGATGCCAAATGGAAACTTAGCTTAGATTTTATTAATAAGGTAAAAGCAGAACAAGCTGCCATTTTGGAAGAATATGCTAAAATATTGAAAGTGGGTGGTAAATTGGTTTATGCTACTTGTAGTATTTTACCTTCCGAAAATCAATTTCAGGTAGATAAATTTTTGGCCAACCATAGCAATTATTCTTTAGAAGAAGCGCGTGTGGTGCTGCCAAGCGAATCAGGATTCGATGGCTTTTTTATGGCCAGAATTATTAGAAACGCTTAATCTATTTTAGTATAATTTCGTCGGCAAATAGCATAGAAGGCAGGCCTTCTCCTGGATGCTTGGGAGGCAAATTTCCCGCATACTTTGCCACAATGCGCATGTGTTTTATCTTTCTTTTTGCAAAGTTGGTTTTAAATTCAAATTTTAGTGCCTCATCTTTATTGATGGGCACTAAGTGCGATAGGGTTTGAAACAAAACATAATCTTTGCCATTCTCTGATAGGTAAATCTCTAATTGCTTGGGTAAAATAACCCAAGAAGGTGTATTTTGATAAAACCCCATAGCAAAGCTTTGCGCTTTTACGGGTTTTTGCCAGAATAATTCTATTTGCAGATCGCCCCCGCTATAACCTTGCCATAAGCCGCTTTTCAGGTTGTTTACATCGCCTATTTTGCCATCTACTAGCGCCATTTTCCCGCTGGCCACATAACTAGGATGGTATTTGCTTGGCTGTAAATTAATATGTTGAATGCTGCCAATAGCTTGGTGGTAAACAAACGAATCTTTGCGTGTAAATTGAATTTTTCCTTGCGCATAAATGCCTGCATTTAAATGCAAATCTTGTTTGCTATAAATGGGTTTGGTATAGCGAACAGAACCTAAGTGTAATTGATTATTTCCAAAGGCATAAAGCAATTTTGCTTCAGGAGTTTGTCCTACATAACTGTATTTTCTTCCCTTGCTGCTAAGTTGTTCATCGGCAACTATTTCAAAATAATAAGGGAGCTGATTTATTTGCTCTGCCAAATAATCTAATTTCTGAATGTTTTCTAGCAGCCAATGGGTTTTGTTTTCTTGCAGGTATAGGGTGCTAAAAGTGGCCTTAATGGATAGCAATTGCTGCTGTAAATGTGCTATGATTTCTGAAATGGCAGCTGCATTTTTTTCTCTTGAAACCCTACTTGAAAACAGTATTCTCAGTCTGTTTTTATCGTTACTAAACTGAGCAAGTTGTAGGCTAAATTGAAGGTAGTTGAGGCTTTCTTTACCCAAGTAAGAGTTAGCGCCTTCACTTTGAATACCGGCTGCCAATTGGGTTAAAAGTTCATTTATTTCTGTAAATTCTTTTTCTTTTTCCTTACTCAGGTATTCTGGGTAAAGGGGTAAAATGGGTTCAAAGAATGTTTCGTTTTTTAGAGGGTTTAACACTTTAATTTGATGTAATTGATAAAATTGTTTCACCCATTTTTGCATGTTACTTTGCCAAAACTGAACATCTAAATTCTTTTCAAATTGTTCCCACCTTGGTTCACTTTTGCTGTCTAAATCTGGCGCGTTCCAACTTATATCTGCACCCCAAATAAAGCCTTGCCAATTATTGCCAAATAAGGCAAACCCATCATCGTCCCAACTGGTATTTAATACGCCTTTTGCCCCCGCGGCATAGCCATCTCTCACTAAGTTATATATATTATCTTTTGTGGCTAGTTGGTTGGGGTATACATTGAGCCAATTATTTATGCCGGGTGCAACCCAAAAAGACAAGCCAGATTGGGCAATGGGTTGCAACATTTTTTTAAAGCTTGGCGCTGCATCATAGGCCCAAGGAATAAGCACAATATCTTTGGGTAATTGCGGAATTATTTCTGGATAAACCGTAACAATATCACTCCACATAATTAGGGTGTTTCCTTGGGTTTGCAGCAGTTTGTGTAAATTTTTAATGTGGAAAGCATACATATCGCTTGAGCTTAACCCAAATGTTTCGTCTGCATTTATATGAAAAAAGGTGCTTTTGTAAGCTTTGTTTTGTTCTTCATATAAGTTTTTAAACATGGGGTAGGTTCGTGGGTTTGTAGGCGAAATTATATGTTTATTTATGGCTAAATCTTCGTATCCGGGTGTTTTTAATAACTTTTCTAAATGTCCGAAACTTTGCTGATTAGCAATTAATGTTACATAATGTTGCTTGGCGTAAGTACTAAGTTCTTCAATATCTGCTGCGCTTATTCCCTCTTTGGGCGCAATACCAGGGTATTTTATATATTTAAAAACATGTTCGGTGTAAAGGGTAAAATAATTAAGTTTATAATGTGAAAGCACTTTTATTTCTTTCTTTAATTGCGCTAGGGTAGGAATGGGCCCTCTGCTAATGTCATCTTGCCAAGCTCTTATGGCAAAGCTGGGTTTGTCATAAATTTGCCCGCAAAAAATACTGTCCTGATTAAACAATTGTTGCAGTGTTTGAAAGCCATAAAAGAGGCCTTTATCACTCTGTGCCAAAACCAGAATACTATTTTTTTCTATACTCACAACATAGCCTTCTTCTCCAGGATTAAAACTGCTTTTTAATCCAAGTTTGCGTAAAAAAGAATTCCATTTTTTTGGTCCAACCCAAAGTAAACTTAACTTGGTTTGAACCATTTTATTGGCTTTAGCCTTTTTTATGGCCGCTGTGCTAACCCAATTTTGGAAGCTATTTTGCAAATGTTTATCTGTACTGTTACAATCAGTATAAAAATTATTAGAAAATATAAATTGGTCTGAACCAATCACTGTTTCTAAAGGTTTGGGAATAATTGCATAAGAATTTGCCCTTGTTATTGCAGGGTTAAAAGCAAGAATGAAGAAGATTGTAAATAGCTTTATCTTCATTTTTTTAGTGAATTTAGAGATTGAATTTTAATATCTAATTCTTTAATTATATCAGATATATTCTCTTTGTTTTTAGCTTGAAAAAACACTTTTTGATAAGGCAATAAATCAAAATAGTTCTGACTCACTTCAATGGCTGGATTGTTAAAATGGATGTATACATCTTTTACCAAATGCCTACTTAATAGGCTAATTTGATTATTAGGAAGTATTTCAATTTCTATTTTTGGTTCAGGCAATTGGAGGTCTTTGGGCGATACAAAATAGAAGGCTTGCGTGGCTATAATATCATATTGTTCTAGCAAATTGGCTTGCAATACCCATTGGTTTTTTTCTTTCCAATTTAAGTTTGGGTTCAAGGCAAAACGGTATTTTACATTGCTGTTTGCTGGTATGCTTACGCCTAATATGTGTTGGTCTAAAATTTGGCCATTGGTGCTCCAAAGCATCAATTGTAATGTGCCCGAACGTGCATTTAACGCATCAGAAATTAATTGTACTTCGAAAGAATCGTTTACAAAATTTACAACCAATAGTTGCGGGGCATAGCTGCTTTTAAGTTGATAATGTAATGCTTTTTTTCTTTGGTAAAAATCTATGCTACTCCATGATATGCTTGGCCAACAATCGTTTAATTGCCAATATAAACTGCCCATGCAATAGGGTTTGGCCGCCCGGTAACTTTCTACTGCCATTTTTATTCCTTTGGCCTGAACCAATTGCGATAAGTAAATATACTCTTCTGGATTTTTGGCTAGCGGATAATCTCTTTGCATGTAGCTTGTTATTGTTTCAAATCCGGTAGGGTGCTTTTGGTGTGCGCGCAGCATTGTAGAATCTATATTGCCTTCTTTTAAAACTTGCATGGCTCCTAAGCTGTGTTTGTTGGGCAGCGCCTGAAACCCAAATTCGCTCACAAACCGGCCTACTTTTTTGGCATAATTTTCAAAAGGTTCTAGTCCCCACCAAACGCCCCAATAATGCAAATCGCCTTGCGTTAAACTTTGCACTTTTCCCCAGCCAAAAGAAGGGGAGCTTGGCCAATAAAAGCTATTTGGATGGTAGGTTTTAAGGGTTTGGGGAATAAGCGAATCAAAGAGCATAAAATAAGAGCGTGCAATGTTTGCAGAATCTGATACACTATAAGCATATTGTTTTTGCCAGCCCCAATTGTGCCAGCCTTCGGCATTTTCATTGTTGCCGCACCAAATTGCCAGTGAGGCATGGTTTTGTAAACGTTTAACTTGTGCAATAATTTCTTGCGAAACATTGTTTAAAAAACCGCTATCAGATGGGTACATGGCGCAAGCAAACATAAAGTCTTGCCAAACTAAAATGCCCAAAGAATCGCAGGTTTCGTAAAAGGTATTTGGAGCATAAACGCCACCTCCCCAAACCCTCAACATATTCATATTTGCTTCTGCTGCGCTCGCAATTAAATCTGTATAAACTTGCGGGTTTAAATCGTTCAAAAAATGGTGTGGCGGAATATAATTAGCCCCTTTTAAAAATATTGGTTTGCCATTTAATTTCATGTAAAAGCTTTGTCCAATGCTGTCTTTTTCTTGCACCCATTCTATAGTTCTAATGCCAATTTTTTGCTGGTATTGGTTTATGGTTTCTTTTTGCTGAACCAACTCAAACAGAAAAGTATATAAATGTGCTTTGCCAAGACCATTGCTCCACCACCAAATGGGGTTCTTAATTGTATAAACCTGCTGAATGGTATTGATTCCTTTTTTTAATTTTATATTCTTCTTGGTAACCTTACTTTCTAAATCGTTTAAAGACGTTTTTAAAGTTATTTTTTGTTCTATATCGGAGGCTATTTTAAGGGTAAAAGTAAGGTCTATTGAGCTGTCTTTGTTTAATTTTTGCTGGTAAGTACTATGCAATATTTCCGAATTTTTCCAAGTGTTAAGGCTAATTTTCCCAATGCCATAGCTTACCATTTTCGGACTCCAATCCCAACCAAATTGGTATTGGGCTTTTCTTACAAAAACGCGGTCTTCTCCGGGTAAAACATAGGGTAAACTGCGGGCTCCTAGCTGGGCTATTTTTGTGCTAGATTCAAATTCAATGCGAAGTTCGTTTATGCCAACTTTTAAAAAAGATTTTACTTCTAAATTGATAGGAACAAATTGGTTTTGGCTCGAACCAATGAGTTGATTATTGATAAATAATTTAGCGTGAGTATCGATCGATTCTATGGCAAGTTTAAAGTTGTTTTCAGCTAATTGTTTGTCGTTAATTTCAAATGTAGTTTGGTAAGTCCAATCTTCCTCAGCTATCCATTGAAGGGCTTTTTCGTTTGTGCCTGTATGTGGATTTGGGATTTTATTTAAACGAAATAAATCTGTATGTACATTTCCCGGAACTTTGGCTTCTAAAAAAGTTGGTATACTTTTATTGCTTTTAAACACCCATTTAGAATTTGCTAAAATAGATGTGTTGCTTTGGGCAAAAAGGCTTTCTATGCAGAGAGATAATAGTATAAATAATTTTACTTTCATGTGTTCAGCAGTGCTTTAATTTCTGTTTCATCTGGCATGGTTTCATTTCCTAATAGGGCAGCAGAGTGAAACCATGTTGCGCCACAATTTTTTTTAATGAGGGCTAAATTACTACTTCTAATGTTTCCGCCGGGCATAATCTCAATTCTTCCCTCAGCTTTAACAATTAATTTAGAAATTAAAGGTAAACCTGCCAAGGCATTTAACTCTTTTCCAGAGCTTAAAATAGCCGAAAATCCAAGCGCTATAGCTTCTTCCAGCGCTTTAAAGGGATCAATTACTTCATCAAAGGCTTTGTGCAGGGTGCAAGGCTTGCCTGCTGCTAAATTAATAAGGGTTTTATTTTGTTTTTGGTTCAGGCTAAGGGAGGTATTTAAGCAACCAAAAACAAATCCGTCTATGGGTAATTTGTTTGCTTCTTTGAGGTAAACAGCCATCAATTGAAGTTCTTCCTCTGTATAAATAAAGTTGCCTCCTCTGGGTCTAATCATTAGGTAAACAGGAATGTTTACAGTTTCTTTAACTTCTTTTACCCATGTTAAATCTGGACTAACTCCGCCAAGTTCTTTGTGGCTACATAGCTCTAAACGATGAGCACCTGCAGCGGCAGCAGCTAAGGCAGCTTCTTTGTTAAAGCAAGCAATTTCTAAAAAATGCATTTGGCTTTTAAACTTTTAAATAATAGGGTGCATCAAAAAGCGCATCGGTTGTTTTCGTTTTTAGCGCATAGTTAAAGCCGCTCTGAACACAAAAAGAACCATGCTCTCCATCTTTGTTAAGAGCTATAAAACCTACTTGTATATCCTTTAAGTTTTTCTTTCTGCGTTCCATTAATTTTACCACCCGCAATACAGCTTCTTTGCAAGCTTCTTCAGGTTTTCTACCCTGGCGCATTAATTCTACAACCAGTGAGCTACCGGCAATTCTAATTACCTCTTCTCCATGTCCGGTTGCCGTGGCGGCACCAATTTCATTGTCTACGTATAAACCAGCACCAATAATGGGCGAATCGCCCACTCTGCCATGCATTTTAAAAGCCATACCACTGGTGGTGCAAGCACCAGATAAATTGCCAGCCTCGTCTAAGGCTAACATTCCAATGGTATCATGATTTTCGATATTTGCAATGGGTTTGTACTCGCTTTTTTTAAGCCATTCTTCCCATTCTCTTTTAGAATCTGCTACTAGTAGATTTTCTTTTTTAAAACCTTGCGTAAGGGCAAATTGGTAGGCGCCTTCACCGGCAAGCATAACGTGGGGTGTTTTTTCCATAACGGCTCTGGCAACAGAAATGGCATGTTTTATATTTTCTAAACAAACAACAGAACCAATGTTTCCCATGTCATCCATAATACAAGCATCGAGGGTAACAATACCATCTCTATCTGGCCTGCCGCCAAATCCTACGCTTCTCTCATTGGCATCTGCCTCAGGAACTTTAACGCCTGCCTCAACGGCGTCTAATGCACGGCCATTTTTTTGCAGAATTTCCCATGCAGCGTTATTCGCTTTTAGGCCAAACTTCCATGTAGAGATTACAATGGGTTTAATAGTAGTTTGCCTGTTGGTTTTGGAAGGTATGCCAATTCCTTCGCAGGCACCCAAGCCAATCATCGTTCCTGCTAACAGACTTGTTTTGATGAAATCTTTCCTATTTGTTTTCATTTACTTTGAAGTGATGTTTTAGAAAAGTTTATTTTCTTAAATTCTAAATAGGGGATTTGCAATTGCCACCTCATAAAAAAATCTGGATAATCTTTCAAGTTTTCGGGTGTCCAAACTGTTTCCGCTAAAGCCGCCATGCGCGGCATCATCATATATTCAACTTGCTCAGGTGTTGCTATGTATTCTGTCCATACATTTCCTTGAGCGCCCAAAATATGTTTGGCTTCTTGTTGGCTTAAGCTTGCTGGAGTTGGGTTGTAGCTATACACTTTTTCTAATGTTGTTAGTCCCCCAATGGCTAATGGCTCATTGGCAGGGGTGCCTTGGTAATGATCAAAATAACAATGCGAGCCAGGCGTCATCACTACATCGTGACCCATTTTAGCAGCGGCAATGCCGCCTTCTGTTCCTCGCCAACTCATTACCAATGCGTTGGGTGCTAATCCGCCCTCCAATATTTCATCCCATCCAATTATTATTTTACCTTTTTGATTCACCATTTTTTCAATTCTGCGAATAAAATAAGATTGCAATTCATGGGCGTCTTTAAGCTTATTATCCGCCATTAACTTTTGGCAAAAGGCAGATTTTTCCCATTCTTCTTTGGGCACTTCATCGCCTCCAATATGAACATATTTGCTGGGGAATATTTCCATTACCTCGTTTAAAACATGGTTTAAGAAGGTAAATGTTTCTTCGGTTGGACAAAATACATTCGTTTCTACACCCCAGCGCATACCTACTTGTGTGGCTTGTTTACTGCAAGAAAATTCAGGATATGCCGCCAAAGCTGCTAGGGCATGTCCGGGCATTTCTATTTCTGGAACCACATCAATATGCAGTTTTTGGGCATAAGCTACAATTTCTTTGGCCTCATCTTGTGTATAAAACCCTCCATACTTTATACTGTCAAATTTTTGGTCGCGGTAGTGGCCAATCATACTTCCGTTTCTCCATGCGCCAACCTCGGTAAGTTTTGGGTATTTTTTTATTTCAATACGCCAGCCTTGGTCGTCTGTTAAATGCCAATGAAAAGTATTCATTTTGTAATATGCCATCATATCCAAATATTTCTTAATGAAGGCTGTAGTAAAAAAATGTCTGCTGCAATCTAAATGCATTCCGCGCCAAGTATAATTTGGCTTATCAGCAATTTGAACCAAAGGTATTGTGATTGCTGATGCCTTATTTTTTGGGTCAGGGAATAACTGTATTAAAGTTTGAATGCCATAAAATATACCGTTTGGCTCACTTGCCTCAATAATAATTTGTTTAGCACTGCTACTTATGCGATAGCTTTCCTTGTTTTTATCCAAAGACTTGTTAATCCTCAGCACAATTAGATTGCTTGCTTTGGTTAAATTTAAAAGGGGTATTTGGTGGTTTGCAAGGATGAAGTTCCTTAAATATTTCGACTCATTTAATAGCTTAGGATCAGCCAAAATATGCGTATTTAAGCCAATTTTAAAGCTGCCAGCAGATACATTTATCTCTGCTGGCCTGGGTATTAAGGGCAGTTTTAAAGTATCTGTTTGAGCCCAAACTTGAAGAGATAAAAGCAGGGTACAGTATAAAAATAGGGATTTTCTATTCATTAAAATTAGTTTATTCTGCAGATTTTGTAATGGCTTCTTTGTGTATTTTCTTAACTAATCCTTGCAATACATTGCCCGGTCCGCATTCTACAAAATCAGTAGCACCATCTGCAACCATGGCCTGAACCGATTGCGTCCAACGAACAGGTGCTGTTAATTGCGCTACCAAATTTTCTTTTATTGCTTCAATATCTATTACCGCTTGAGCGTTTACATTTTGGTAAATGGGGCAAATAGGTTCATTAAATACCGTATTTTTTATGGCTGAGGCCAATTCTATTCTAGCTGGTTCCATAAGAGGCGAGTGGAATGCACCGCCTACTTGCAGAACTAAAGCGCGCTTGGCACCGGCTGCTTTTAATAATTCGCAAGCAGTTTGAATGCCCTCCATACTGCCAGAAATTACTAATTGTCCCGGACAGTTATAATTAGCTGGAACTACAATTCCTGTGCTTACCGTGGCGCAAATTTCTGCTACCTTTTCATCCTCTAAGCCCAAAACAGCGGCCATGGTTGATGGTTCCATTTCGCAAGCTTTCTGCATAGCCATGGCTCGAGCATAAACCAACTTTAATCCGTCTTCAAATGAAATTGCTTTAGCCGCAACCAAAGCAGAAAATTCACCTAAACTGTGCCCAGCAACCATATCTGGCATAAAGCTAGAAAGCGTAAGCGCTTTTATAACAGAATGTAAAAAAATGGCAGGTTGGGTAACCCTTGTTTGTTTTAAATCTTCATCTGTGCCGCTAAACATTAAATCTGTAATGCGAAATCCCAATATTTCATTGGCACGCTCAAAGAGTTCTTTGGCCTGTTCATTGTTACCGTATAAATCCTTGCCCATGCCTACAAACTGGGCGCCCTGACCCGGGAAAATATATGCTGTTTTCATCGTTTTATAAGTTTGGTTCAAGTATACTAATAATTTTTTTGTTTGATAGCGTTTTAGCCATTACCACTTCAATTTAATCTAAAAGTAAAGGGTGCATTCGTTTTATAAAATTAAAAAGTTTTTATATTTAAATATTTTTATATTTTTGTATTGTAAATAAATATTTAAATATAATTTTAAAATATGAGCACTTTTACAAGCACATTGCCCGATGATCTTCTTTATGCTTTAGCAGAAAAAGCGAAGAGTTTAAAAATGCCTAAAAACAAGCTTATAGAGCAGGCTCTTCGTTTGTATCTAGATCAACTTAATAAAGCAGAGTATATAAAATCTTACAAGGCTATGTCGCAAGATACCGATGTAATGGTGCTTGCTGAAGAAGGCATGGATTATTACTGTAGAGAGCTAGAAGAAGGTAAAGTATAGAAACTATGCCAGAAACTACATATAAACAGGGCGAAATTTGGATGGTAAATTTAAATCCAATTAGGGGAAGCGAGCAAGCAGGATATAGGCCTGTGCTTATCTTAAGTGGTAATTTAGCCAACGATTTTGCACCTGTTCTTGTTTGTTGTCTGCTTACAACAAAACTAAAACATTATAAAGGGAATCTTATTTTAAATCCAGATGCAAATAACGGGTTAAAAGAGCCATCAGAGGTTATGGCCATTCATATCCGCAGTATTTCAAAAGAGAGATTCATAGAAAAAATGGGATTTATACCTAAAATTCAGGTAAATTATATGAAGCAAACCCTTCAAGATTTGCTTAGCTATTGAGTAGGCTTTTTATATAATTCTACCCACGCTTGTTTACAACTTGTTCTATGTTCTAATTGCAAATTTAAGGCTATTTGCAAGGAGTCAAAAACAGGGTCTGGTTCATTCGGAACTTTTATAAAATAGGTATTGGTTTCACTCAGTATATCACCAGATATGTTGGTAAATCCTTGTTTAACAAATCCAGAGTGGTGGTTAGTTAAATTTACTAGCATTAAAAAAGGTGCATGTATTTTTTCAGGGTATTTCTTTTCTTCTAAATACCGCACCATATCTAACTCGGCCTGAACCAAATATTCGAAACTTAAATCTACGTCGCTAAAATTATTGAGCTTACGACTATTATCTATGTTGTTTAAGCCAAAAACGGGTAAAACAAACAGTAAAGTTATTTGGTATATTTTGTTTGGAATGCTAAATAATACAAGTGCCACGCTGCTCAATAAAAGGGTATGTGCTCCTAATAAATAACGGGAAGAGAAAAAGTTGATGGAGGCAAAAACCATAAATCCGAAGGCAAATATAAAGCTGCCAGCTACTATTAATCGTTGCTGCATATTTAGGCGAAGGCCCATAAAATAAGCAACCACTATACTCAAAATAAATGCTGCATAAATGAATGAGCGTGCATCCGAAACAAAATAGGAAGTAAAAGCAACCTCCATTTTCCATTTAAAATCGGCTAGGGTAATCCAGTTGGCATGACGAGGAAAAAAGTACCATCCTAACTTTGATTTTTGGATCAGGAAGAAGCTAAAGCCAATTAGAAATAATGTGAATATGCCAGCAATTCTTGCCCACATTTCTTTGCTTGTGGTATTGTTTATCCAGCGTTCAATTAGGGCAATTAAGCCAAATGCTGGGAGCAGGCAAAAAGCACTTTCCTTACTCCAAAGGGCTAATGTTATGCTAATACCAAAACCAATCCAATTTTTATTAAAGTAAAAATAAAAACTCCATAAAAATAGCAAGCCCAACCAAACTTCAATGAGTAGAAAACTACTTTGTGTTAAAAAATTAGGTTGTATAGCCAATAGCATACTAGCTAAAAGTGCCTGGTTGGCAGATTTACTCCATTGTAAGTTTATAAAATACATACTTATAAGGAGCGTAATAGAAATAAGTACCGGTAAGCTATGGGCCACAAAATTGCTATAACCCCATAATTTTATCCATGAACTAGCCATGAAATAAAATAATAGGGGGTGACCTGTATATAAATCTGCATCAATGCTACCGGGCATTATACTTGGGCCTTGTTCTGCCATGGTTCGTATGGCAGGCATATAAACCCATGCTTCATCCCAAAAGTAAGGTAGGTGCATGGAATTCCACTTTAGGCCAATAAATGCAAGTATCATGGCCATTAATACCCAAAATTGTGTTCTGTTAAGCTCTGCTTTAAAATGTGTCATATAAAGGAAGGGAAAATAACTAATTAACTGGTATGGTCTGATACAATGAACCAATTACCATTTATTTTTTTAAACCAAAGGGTGAAAAATCCCTGGTGTATGCCACTTTTATTTTCAACTTTCCAGCTACCCGTTACCATGGCATTTTTACCATTAATTTGCTCAATGTTAAGCACATTAAATTGTAGCTTTCCCATTTCATTTTTGGCTGCGTAGTTTTTTTGATAAGAATCATACACAGTTTGCCAGCCTTTCTTTACACCCGATTTGGAAACAAATTGCAAATTTTCACTTTTCCAATAGTGTGCCATAAACCCGTCTAAATCTCCTTTGTTCCAGGCATTTTCTTGGTTTGTTAAAACCTTCATAATGGGGTTGTTTCCATCTATTGCTATTAACTTATTCAAGGCATTTGCCTTACCAGTGCTTAGCGAGAAAAATAGACAAAGTAGCAATAAATATGGCTTAATTTTCATGTGTATTTTATTGATTAATGAATGAATATTAATTGGGTTTAAACTTATCTTTTAAATACGATTGGGTGTAACCCTTATTTGTGAGAATCATCTCTTCTGGGGTTCCAGTAAAAACAATATGTCCGCCAGTTTCTCCCGCTTCCGGACCTAAATCAATAATCCAATCAGCGCATTTAATAACATCCATATTATGCTCAATAACAATTATGCTGTGTCCTTGATCTAAAAGTGCGTAAAAAGATTTGAGGAGTTTGTTTATATCGTGAAAGTGCAAACCGGTTGTGGGTTCGTCAAAAATAAATAACACTGGGTCGCTGTTTTTACCTTTGCCTAAAAAGGATGCCAGTTTTACACGCTGTGCTTCGCCGCCGCTTAGGGTATTAGAACTTTGCCCAAGTTTAATATAGCCCAAACCAACATCCTGCAGTGGCTTAAGTTTAGCGGCTAAATTTTTCTCCTCTTCAAAGAAGTTAATGGCTTCGTCTATGCTCAAACTAAGAATATCACTAATACTTTTATTTTTGTATTGAACATCTCTAACCTCTTCTTTAAATCTGCTTCCCCCACAATCCTCGCAAGGCAAATGAACATCGGCCATAAATTGCATTTCTATGGTAATTTCTCCCTCACCTTGGCAAGCTTCGCATCTTCCTCCATCCACATTAAAGCTAAAATGTTGTGGTTTGTAACCTTTTTGTTTGGCCAGCGGTAAATTAGCGTATAATTCTCTGATAACGTCGTAGGCTTTAATGTAGGTTACAGGGTTAGAGCGGGAAGATTTACCGATTGGGTTTTGATCTACAAATTCTATATTTTTAATGCTTTTAAAATCGCCATCAATTTTGTCAAAACTTCCTGTTTTTTCGCCATTGTAACTACCAAGCACTTTTTGTAAAGAAGGGTACAGAATACTTTTAATAAGCGTAGTTTTTCCACTTCCACTTACACCTGTAATAACGGTAAAAACATGCAGAGGGAAACTAACATCAAATCCTTTTAAATTATTTTGCCTTGCACCTTTAATGTTAATAGATTGCGTCCATTTTCTGCGTCGTTCAGGTATTTTTATCTCTTCAATACCAGTTAAATATTTACCAGTTAAACTTTGTTTGTTGGCTCTTATTTCATTTAAATTTCCAATAGCAACAATTTCACCGCCATGAACACCAGCAAGTGGGCCAATATCAATAATTTGATCTGCTTGCTCCATAATATCTTGATCGTGCTCTACCACTACAACGGTATTACCAATATCTCTGAGAGATTTTAAAACCTCAATTAGTTTTTCGGTATCTCTGCTATGCAATCCAATACTTGGTTCATCTAAAATATACAAAGAACCAACAAGGCTTGATCCAAGCGAGGTTGCCAAGTTTATGCGCTGACTTTCGCCTCCGCTTAGCGAATTGGATAGGCGGTTAAGAGATAAATACCCAAGGCCCACATTTTTTAGGAATCGAAGGCGGTTAGTAATTTCAATCAACATGCGCTTGGCAATGTCGAAATCATTGTCTGTTAATTGCAAATTTTCAAAATAAGTATAACAATCTTGAATGCTTAACAGCAGCAATTCAGACAATGTAATTCTTGTGTCTTTGGACGTATTGGCTATATCTGGCGCGTAATTTTTTGGAGTAAGTTTTACATAATTACTATCAGGCCTAAGCCTAGTGCCATTGCAATCTAAACAACTTGTTTTGCCTCTATACCTAGCCAACATAACCCTATATTGAATTTTATAGGTTTGCTTTTCAAGTTCTTTAAAAAAGCCATTTAAACCTTCCCAATCTTTACCACCTTGCCACAAGTATTTTTTCTGGGTTTGGTTTAATTCAAAGTAGGGCTTATGAATTGGAAAGTCGTTTTTTCTCGAAAGCGAAACAAATTGCACTTTCCAATCTTGCATTTTCTCACCTTTCCAAGGCACAATGGCGTCTTCATAAACAGATAAACCTTTGTCTGGCACTACCAAATCTTCATCTATACCAATCACACTTCCAAAACCTTCGCAAGTTTTACAAGCGCCATATGGGTTGTTAAAACTAAAGAAATTTACATTGGGTTCTTCAAAACTCATCCCATCTTGCTCAAATCTGTTATTAAACGGCAAGAAAACTTTTTGGTTACCATCTAATAATAGAATTAACTCCCCAAGGCCTTCCGCAAAGGCTGTTTGAACCGAATCACTTATCCTGTTATTAAAATCCTCGTCAAAATGGGTTACTGCAAATCGATCAATCATCAGGTAAACCTGCGAAACAACCTCATCCTTTTTTTTAGATTTTGCATCAGTTTTTTCACCAATTATCTGTTCTAAATAGTTTTCAATATCTATAATTTCATCGCCTACATACACTCTGTTAAATCCATTTTTTAAATGTAATTCAAGTTCTTTAGAGAGGTTTTCAATTTTAGAATGGATAGCGGTAAGGAGGTAAATTTTTGTTTTTTCTGGGTATGATAATATTGCATCACAAACGTTTTCAACCGTGTGCCTAACCACACGATTGCCCGAAATAGGGGAGTAGGTAACACCTATGCGTGCAAATAACAATTTAAGGTAATCATAAATTTCTGTACTAGTAGCAACTGTACTTCTGGGATTTTTGGTGTTTACTTTTTGTTCAATGGCAATAGCTGGAGAAATACCTTGAATGGTATCAACATCTGGTTTTGTCATTTTACCTAAAAACTGGCGGGCGTAGGCCGATAAACTCTCTACATATCTTCTCTGGCCCTCGGCATACAAGGTATCAAAAACCAAACTGCTTTTGCCCGAACCCGATACGCCTGTTACTACTGTTAATTTATTGCGTTCAATACATAATGAAACATTTTTCAAATTATGCATTCTAGCGCCTTTTATAAGAATATTTTTATCTTGCATGTTAATAACTACAGATTAATACAAATATTAATTGCGTTGCAAGATTAAAAAAATCCATGGCTTCTTTGGGTTTTATTTTCATCATTTTATCTACCATATTTGAGCTAATTGGCTTAAATATTTATTCAATCAACTGCCCGTTAACAAAGTGCTTGCAAAAATGTAGTCTTTAAAAGTAAAAAATAAATTTTCACTAACACTTGTTTTTTTCAATTAAACTGTTAAATTCGTTTTCAGATAACAATTAAACAACTAATAAAACACATAGCTTATAGGTAACAAAATCTACACTAATTATTCTCTTTGGTTTCACCTTTTAATTTAAACAACCATGAACATGCAGAAAATTAGTGACCACGATTTGGTTAAGCTATACCAATCAGGCACTCAAGCAGCTCTCGAAGAACTAATCAAACGCCACAAGCGTAGTATTTTTTCTGCCATTTATCTATTAGTTAGAGATCGTCCTCTGGCAGAAGATATTTTTCAAGAAACCTTCATCAAAATTATTAATACTTTGCGATTTGGTAATTACAATGAAGAAGGGAAATTTGCTGGCTGGGCAGTGCGCGTTGGCAGAAATCTAACCATTGATTACCTCCGAAAAATTAAGAGAGATGTTACCATCACCGATAGCGAAGGAAACGGTATTTTTGATTACCTCGTTTTTGCTGAAGAAAGCAAAGAAGAAAAAATAATGAAAATGCAATCGGAGTCGGAAATAAAAAACCTTATTAAAAGGCTTCCTGAAGAACAACGCGAAGTGCTTATCATGAGACACTGGGGTGATATGAGCTTCAAGGAAATTGCAGATAAAACCGGTGTGAGTATCAATACTGCTTTAGGCAGAATGCGATATGCCTTAAATAATCTACGCAAATTGATGGTTGCAAAAGGAATGCAGGTTTAAACCTAGCCTTTCTTTTCAACTCCTATTTATAAATCCTTTAATTATCAATGTTATGAATGCAAAAGCAAAAATGGCATTGCTATTGGTAGTTCTGGTAGCAATGTTCTCTTTCGAAGTTCCAAAAGGCTGGTACAAAGCTGGCAATAGTCCAGATCAATACGAAATTGGTATGGATGTTGGGTCTGGTATAGAAGGAACAAACTCAGCAACAATTCGTTCTGCAAGCACTCGGGTTAGGGGTTTTGGTACTTTGGTTCAAAACTTAAAACCAGGTAATTTTGCAGGTAAACGAATTCGCTTTTCTGGATTTATCAAAACCGCCAATGTAAATGGATGGGCTGGTTTTTGGTTAAGAATTGATGGCAATAAACCTTCTGATCCTTGTGTTTTTGATAATATGTCGAACCGAAAAATTAAAGGTACCAACGATTTTCAACGTTATGAAATAATTGTAGATGTGCCTAAAAAAGCTACCAATATTGCTTATGGCGCGCTTTTAAGTGGGGGAGGACAGTTATGGTTTGATGATATTTCATTTGAAATTGTAGACGAGTCTGTTAAGCCAACCATACCTTATGCTAAAGAAAAAGACCCTCATAACCAGCCAACTAATCTTGGTTTTGAGGAGTAAATTCGATTCTTCTAAAATAAAATAGCCTTTGCAGGCGTTTTCTAATCAAAATGAAAATCCTGCTTATGGCAAAAAATTACACAGAGAACGATTTAGTAAGGTATCTTTACCAGGATGTATCCGAAAAAGAAAAACACGAAATAGCCGCGCAATTGCTTATCAATCCAAGGTTAAACAAGTGTTACCTTCAATTAAAAAATGGTATGGCTAATATAGAAAGCCTTGCCTTAGAACCCGCTCAAACTAGCATAGATATTATTCTTGCCTATTCGCAAGAAACGTCTAGCAAAAATTTAGAAGTTGTTTAAATAAAAAGCCCTTGGTTCAAAACGAAACCAAGGGCTTTTTTATGTATCAGTTTTTTTGGTTTAAACAAAAATACGCACAATATAGTAAGTTAATCCTGCTAAAACTGCGCTTACTGGTATTGTTAATATCCATGCCCAAAGTAAGTTTACGGTAACTCCCCAACGTACAGCAGATAATCGTTTGGTAGCACCTACTCCAATAATAGAACCTGTAATGGTATGTGTAGTACTCACTGGAATACCCATTTGCTCTGTCATAAACAAGGTTAGGGCTCCGGCAGATTCTGCAGTAACACCTTCTAGTGGTGTAACTTTGGTGATCTTTGAACCCATGGTTTTAACAATTTTCCAGCCACCACTCAATGTGCCTAAACCAATAGCGGCGTAACAAGCCAATGGCACCCAATCTGGCATTTGTTTAAAATCTGTGATGTTTCCATTGGCCAACATGGCAGCAGAAATGATACCCATTACTTTTTGCGCATCGTTTCCTCCATGTCCAATACTAAACGCAGCAGATGATAGTAGTTGCAACTTTTTAAACATGTTTGAGATTCTAAAGGCGGTAGGTGTTTTTACCTTTTCAACATAAATATATGTCAAAATAAACAGGCCAATTAAAAACATAATACCCCAAACAATGCTCGAATTGTCGGCTTTTGACAAATCCTTGCTTAGCTTTTTTGTGTCTATGCTTTGGTCTATTTTAGCCATTTCTGAGGCAACATTTTCAGCACCCAAACTATTATACTGCTTTATAATGGGTTTGGTTAGTTCAAAGTTGGATAACGCCAAATCTAATTTAGATTGAACCAAAGGATCTGTTTCAAGTGCTTTTTGATATTTATCTATTTGATAATATTTAGCTAGGTTGGTTTCTAGTTTATTTTGTTCCAGTTGGTCAAATAAAAAGAATGTTCCAATAGCAACAAGTATAATTATTCCTATTCTGTACCATACGTTTCGCATTATAGTTACTAAAGTAATAAACATAGAAATAGCCATACCCATTATAGGAGCAATAAAAATAAATAAAACCGTTTTGGTAATTTTATCCATCTCCACAATTTTGGGTAATGTAACCCCATTGGTGGTTAAAAAAGCATGTGCAATGGCCGCCCCGGCAAATCCTCCAATGAGCGTGTGTGATGAACTAGAAGGAATGCCATACCACCAGGTAAATAAATTCCAAATAATGGCGGCAATTAATCCGGCAAAAATTACTTCTAGGGTTATAAATTCTTTGTGAACAGTTTTTCCAATGGTATTTGCTACGGCGTGGTCTTTGAAAATAAAGAAGGCAACAAAATTGAAAAAGGCAGCCCAAATTACAGCCTGAACAGGCGTTAATACTTTGGTAGAAACAATGGTAGCTATTGAATTGGCTGCGTCGTGAAAGCCATTGATATAATCAAATACCAAAGCTAAAATGATGATAATTACTAAAAATGTCATGCTAAACGCCTTAATTATGCGTACTTAACTACTATTGATTCCATCACATTGGCGGCATCTTCAAATTTATCTGTGGCAATTTCCATTACCTGGTAAATTTCCCTTTTCTTGATGAGCATTTTTACATCGTTTTCTGTTTCAAATAAGCGTTCTATGCACATATCAAATAAATCATCTGCTTGGTTCTCGTATGTATTTACTTTGGCAATAGCATCTGTGATGTTGCGCATGTTTTTCATATTGCGCAATTCTAAAACAGCTATTTTAATAGATTCTGCTCCCAATGCAATGATATCTGCCATTTTCTGAATACCGCTATCACTTGGGTCAACTTTATAAAAATTGATTTTTTTAGCTGATGCATAAATATAATCGCATATATCATCTAATGCATTTGCCAAATGATGTATGTCTTCTCTATCGAATGGAGTAATAAAGTTTCTACCAAGTTCATTAAAAATCTGATGTGTTAGATTATCGTTGTTGTGCTCTAAATCCTCTAACTTTTTTATTACAACTCCACGTCTACTAAAATCAGGTTCAGCTACTACATCTTTCATTAGTCGGCCCATTTCTGCCACATTTAGGGCTACTTGTTCAAATAATGAGTAAAACACCTTGTCTTTAGGTGTAAATAATTGAATAATCGCGTTAAAATTCATTTGTTTTAATTTTCTGGAACAAACTTAAAATAATTGTACCGACTTAACATTATGTTAACAATAACTTAATATTCTTGCGGCCAGTTCTTAACAATTTATTATTAATTATTTAACATTGGCTCATTGCTTTTAATGTTATGTAGTTGAATGCTAAATGTTTGTAATTTTAAAGAAAAAAACCAATGTTAATTTATTTGTATGTATCAAATTAAAAAAAAATCTCAATTAATCGTAGTTTTAACTTTATTTATGCTCTCTAATGCATTTGGGCAGGATAAAGTTGAGTCTAGTTCAAACTTAATCTCCAAAAAATGGTATGAGTCTTTTTCAATTAGGGGTTATCAGCAAGTTAGGTATAATCGTTTATTTGAAACTAATGACAAATTAAAATGCGAGCAATGCGATCGTTCATGGGGGGAGAATGGCGGTTTTTTTATTAGACGAATGCGCATAATTTTTTCTGGTCAAATTAATAAAAGGGTTTATTTCTATGTGCAGCCTGATTTTGCAAGCTCTGCAAGTGCTACAAGTTTGCATTTTGGGCAATTGCGCGATGCTTATCTAGATTTAGGATTGGATGATGATAATGAATTTAGGTTCAGAATTGGCCAAAGTAAAATTGCCTATGGTTTCGAAAATATGCAATCGAGTCAGAATCGTTTAGCATTGGATAGAAACGACGCTTTAAATAGTGCTGTGGCTAATGAACGAGATTTGGGTGTGTTTTTTTATTATGCACCTAAAAACATAAGAAAATTGTTTAGTGAACTGATTAGTTCTGGCTTAAAAGGCAGTGGTGATTATGGCGTTTTTGGGTTGGGGGCTTATAATGGCCAAACAGCTAATAAACCAGAATTAAATAATGAACCTCATGTTTTTACTAGACTGGCTTATCCTTTCAAAATAGGTAATCAAATTATTGAGCCTGCTTTGCAGGGCTATTCGGGGAAATTTGTTATTGCTAAAGATCAGTTAAGTACAGGTGTAAAAACTAATGCAGATCAAAACTATTTGGATCAACGCGCGGCAGCTTCATTAATCTTGTATCCAAAACCTTTTGGTATTATGGCCGAATATAATGTGGGAAGAGGTCCAGAATTTAACAAAGAAACAGACTCTATAGAAGTGCGTGATTTGCATGGTGGGTATATTACTTTAAGTTATTATCAAAGAATTGGAAAGCAACTTATCATCCCTTTTACTAGGGTACAATACTACCAAGGAGGAAAAAAGCATGAGAGAGATGCAAGAAGCTACGATGTGAAAGAACTTGAAATTGGAACAGAATGGCAGCCCAATAAGAACTTTGAATTAGTGGTTATGTATACTTTTTCCAATCGTAGATTCGAAGATTTTGCACTTCAGAACAATCGCCAAATTGGTCAATTAATGCGTGTTCAAGCACAATTTAATTTTTAAAAAATTAGTCAAAAAAAAACGCCCTAGTCCATTCGGAATAGGGCGTTTTTTTTGACTAATTAGAAATGAATTACTTAATCAAATTCATTTCAGCAACAATGTGCGGTGCATCTCCTAATTTGTCTATTAAGAATAAAACATAGCGGATGTCTACATTAATGGTGCGCTTATATTTAGCATCAAAAACGATATCTCCACTCATGGCTTCCCAATTGCCATCAAATGCTAAACCAATAAGGTAGCCGTTGCCATCAATTACCGGACTACCAGAGTTTCCTCCCGTGATATCGTTATTGGTTATAAAGGCTACAGGCATTTTGCCATCGGCATTTTTATACATTCCAAAATCTTTGGCATTGTATAAATCGATAAGCTTTTGTGGGGCATTGAATTCAAAATCGGCTGGATTGTATTTCTCCATGATACCATCCATAGTTGTAACATAATCAAATTTTACAGCATCTTTAGGTTCATATGATTGAACTGAACCATACGTTAAACGCAAAGATGAGTTGGCATCTGGATAAAACGTTTTATTTGGGTTCATTTCCATTAAACCTTTTATGTAATTTCTTCCCTCAGGACCCATAGCCTCATTAAACATATCTACTTTTGCTTTGTAATTATCCATGTAGTGGTTGTAAAAGGCATAAACCATCGCAAAACAAGGGTCGGCCATAAGTTTCTTATAGCTTGGGGCATTAGCAAAAGCATTTAATTTAGCTTCATTGGCAAACATGCTTTTGGCATATACCATTTTGGCATAGTTTCTAAATTTTTCGCTGGTATTAGCTCCTTTGGTTTTTAAAATAACAGCCATGTAAGCAGGGTGTTGATCTTTAGAAATGTTGTTAAAATACATTTCTAAGATTTGTGCCATTATTTTTTCGTCGGCACTTGGGAAAAAGGCTTCATAAAAATCTTTGTTGCCGCCCATAGCTCCCTTTAATGCCTTATTAGCCGTGGCAGTATCCTTCAATACATTGCTAGCATAACCAATTAATGAACTGGCTTTGGCATTCATAGAAACACCTAAAATTCCTTCTGTTAAATAAGTTCTTTGTAAGGCTATAGGTCTGTAGGCTACGTATGCTTTCTCAACATTGGCCATTACGTTTTGGTAATCAGCTTTTCCTTGAGCAAAAGCATTAAAACGGGCTTCATTTTCTTTTTTAAAGTCGTATACTTTTAAACGTTTTAATTGCTCGGTTTGACCAATAAAATACTTCCAGTAATTTGCAATTTGCGCGTAGTTAGCAGAAAGTTTCAAACGGTCGCCTTCGTTTTTATCCATCACTTCTTTCCAAGCTTTAAGTCTAATGTCTCTTAAGGCTACAATGGTTGGGTTTGTTTTTTCTACGGCTAACTCAATGCCTTGCGAGAATTCATAGCGGTTGGTTCGGCCCGGAAAACCGTATACCATAGCAAAATCACCTTCTTTAATCCCTTTGGTATTTACCGGAAGAGAATGCTTTGGGGTGTAAGGAACATTATCTGGAGCGTAGCCTGCAGCCTCATTATCTTTGTTGGCATAAATACGAAACATGCTAAAGTCTCCGGTGTGGCGAGGCCACATCCAATTGTCTGCATCGCCACCAAACTTACCTACAGATTGCGGCGGTGTGCCAACTAATCTGATATCAGTAAAACGTTGAAAGGTAAAAAGGTAATAAGCATTTCCTTTAAACATTTCTCTAATTTGAACCTCAAACTTGTTCCCTTTTTTAGCCTCTTCAATTAATTGTTTGGTAATGGCTTGTAATTTGGTTGCCCTTTCTTTTTCGTTTAAGCCTTTTAACTCTGACAAAACTTTATCACTTACGTCTTCAATTTTTTGAACAATGGAAACCCACATGCCTTGAACAGGTTTTTCTTCCCCGTTGTTTTTAGCCCAAAAGCCATTATCGAGGATATTATCTTGCGGGGTTGATTTATCTGCAATAGCGCCATATCCACAATGGTGGTTCGTTAAAACCAATCCTTTACTCGAGATGATCTCACCCGTACAGCCACCATTAAACCAAACAATGGCGTCTTTCATAGAGTTGTTATTCACATCGTACAACTGTTCTGCCGTAAGTTTTAAGCCTTTGGCTTTCATTTCTTCGTAGTTGTACTTTTTAAGTAATAGAGGAATCCACATTCCCTCATCGGCTTTCAATCCTGCGCTAAATAGCAAGAAGGCCGTCATGGTGTAAAGCAGTTTTTTCATTATTAATTTATTTTAATGCGGCGAAAGTAAATACATTAGGTGAGAGAACCTGATTTTTTTTTTGATAAATGATAAAATGGGTGCTAACAATTAATTCACAATTCCATAATATTGAACATCGAACAGACTACCTAATATTGCAAAATAATATGTTTGGATTAGACACATCACTCACTGTACTATTATTAGTTTGCTTGTTGGCTGCGGCCGCTTTTGAATTTATTAATGGTTTTCACGACACGGCAAATGCGGTAGCAACCGTAATTTATACTAACTCCCTCAAGCCTTGGGCCGCGGTAATTTGGAGTGGAATTTGGAATGCCATAGGTGTTTTTGCTGGCGGTATTGCAGTAGCTATGGGTATTACAACTTTATTGCCTACAGAACTACTTCTCGATACAAATATCTATCACAATATTGCTCTAATTTTATCCCTACTAATTACAGCCATTGCCTGGAATTTAGGTACCTGGTATCTCGGAATTCCTTGTTCAAGTTCTCATACGCTCATAGGTTCTATCATTGGCGTTGGATTAGGTTTCGCTTTTATAGCACCAGAAAATGGTTTTAGTTTCGTAAATTGGAGCAAAGCTGGTGATATCGGCTTATCATTAGTGTTATCACCTTTGTTAGGCTTTAGTTTGGCCATTTTACTTATGTACATCCTTCGTCAAGTGGTTAGAAGCAAA
This sequence comes from Chitinophaga pinensis, assembly GCA_945860865.1. Lineage (GTDB taxonomy): Bacteria > Bacteroidota > Bacteroidia > UKL13-3 > UKL13-3 > B1. The sequence goes on from CAMARW010000003.1 coordinate 40,541, forward strand.
CAAATTTTTAAAGAACCTGCCACTAATGCGCCGCCTCCATTTTGGATTCGTTTAGTTCTTCTATTAACCTGCACAGGTGTTAGTTTTTCTCATGGTTCTAATGACGGTCAAAAAGGAGTAGGATTAGTAATGCTTATTTTAATTGCTATTGTACCTGGTTACTTTACCCTAAATCTAGAAAAAAATACCGCCGATGTGAGAGATCAAGTTACTGAGGTTAAAAACATCATGGCTAAAATTAATCCATCAGAGTTTAATTTGGATGAGAAACTTAACTACGACAAAGCTAATACATATATACTGCATTTTGATTCTGTATTAAACACTGGAACCGCTATCGCTGATTTGTCAAATCAGCAAAAAGCTGGCTTAAGAAAAGACATGATTTTAATGGGTAAAGAGGTTAAAAAATTAATGTCGAGTAGCAATCTAAACCTAAGTTTAACCAACAAAAAACAACTCAAAAAATCAGTAGACGATTTAAAAGGTATTACAGAATACGCACCTTTCTGGGTAATTATAATGATTTCTTTGAGCTTAGGATTAGGAACTATGATAGGTTGGAAGAAAATTGTAGTCACAATAGGCGAGAAAATTGGTAAACAACACTTAACCTATGCCCAAGGCGCTAGCGCAGAATTAGTAGCTGCCTCTACCATAGGTTTTTCAACTTGGTTAGGTTTGCCGGTATCTACCACTCATGTATTATCTTCTGGTATTGCGGGATCCATGGTGGCTAGCAAGGGCATTAAAAATCTTCAAGCAAAAACAATTAAGAGCATAGCCATTGCTTGGATTCTTACTTTACCCGTTTCAATTATTTTATCTGGGTCTCTTTTCTTACTTTTTAGGTGGATTCTTTAATCCTTCCTTTTCAATCTTCCTTCTTCAAAAAATAAAACATTTAAAGCTGCATTTTGAAGGCTTTTAGACCCTTCTTTCTGTCGAATTAAATATTTATTACTCAAAGGTTGCAACTTGTCTAATTTGGTTATTTCTTTCATGTTGCCTTTTACTTGAACCATCGTTTGTAAGAAAAACAAACCTTGCTCAAAGCCCGCAATGGCATATTCTTCTGGGTCTGTATGAAATCTTTCGCGGTAGGCACCTATAAATGATTTATTAGACGCTGCGTAGTAGTCGAAAAAATGTGGACTAATAATTTTAACATTTAATTTTTCTAACAGGGTAATATTGGGAGCTTTAAACTCTAACCATTTTCTAAAGCCATAAACTTGTACATTAGTAAAACGTGTGGTATCACTCAAATTTTTAAGGGCTGAACCCACCGCGAATTCATTTTCACTGGCAAGAATGAAAAAATTTGTTTTTAACGAGTTGTAGTTTTTGCTAAATTCACTAATTTTACTAATCTCTATTTGTTTGAATACAAATTGCGGATATTTGGTTTTAAGTGCAGAAATTCTTGAGGAAATGATTTTATCATTAGATTCTTTCCCAAAGGCCACAAATATATTGACAGATTCTTTTTTACTTTTCTCGATATCCTCCAAAATAAAATCGGCATAGTAATTTAAATCGGGGTATACAGAAATTAAATATGGATTATTAATGGTGCTTTTGGTAAGTGTTAAAAAGGGCGAAACATGGTATCTCTTATTTTTTTTGCAATAATCTACCATTAATTCATTGCCTTCTTTTAGCACCGGACCAATTATTAAATCTGCGTTTAATACTTCCTTTTTATTAATAATTTTAGCAAAGCTTAGGCTGTCCCGCTTGGTGTCGTATACCTTTATAAAAATGGGTTTTTCATTGGTTTTAAAAGAATCTAGTGCCAATAAAAAACCTTCATAATAATTTCTGCAAGCGTTACCAATAGCCGCATTTTTATGTTTAGGGTCTTCTATTAAATTAGCACTGCAAAATGGCATTACAAGCGCCACTTGAAACTTTTCTACAGTGCTATCTATTTCATTTTTTTGGCTGTCGGTTTGACCCAAAGCCAACGAAATACTATAAAAAAATACTAAACAAAAAACTAAGCTCTTTGTATACATAATTATTCCCATTCTATGGTTGCAGGAGGCTTAGAGCTTATATCATAAACTACTCTATTAATGCCCTTTACTTCATTGATAATTCTATTGGCCACCATGCCTAAAAAATCGTGCGGTAAATGGCAAAAATCTGCTGTCATGCCATCTACGGATGTTACAGCGCGCAGGCAAATTACATTTTCATAAGTGCGCTCATCGCCCATTACACCCACAGATTGAATTGGTAAGAAAATGGCTCCTGCTTGCCATACATTTTGGTATTGACCTTTATCTTTCAATTCAGAAATAAAAATATGATCTGCTTCTTGCAGTATTCTAATTTTTTCTTCTGTTATTTCTCCTAAAATTCTAATAGCTAGGCCTGGTCCGGGGAAAGGATGTCTATCTAATATAATACGCTCCATGCCCAAAGCTGTACCCACATTTCTTACTTCATCTTTAAAAAGCATTCTTAAAGGCTCAACAATCTTAAGCTTCATGGTTTCTGGCAAACCCCCAACATTGTGGTGCGATTTAATTGTAGCTGATGGGCCTTTTACGCTTACACTTTCTATCACATCTGGGTAAATAGTTCCTTGCGCCAACCATTTAGTATTTTCAATTTTGTTTGCTTCTTCATCAAACACTTCAATAAATACCCTACCAATGGTTTTGCGTTTTTGCTCAGGGTCGCTAATACCTGTTAAAGCATCTATAAACTTTTTGCGGGCATCTACACCAATTACATGAATTCCCATGTTCTTGTATGCATGCAAAACCTGCGCAAATTCGTCTTTTCTTAACAATCCATTATCTATAAAAATACCTGTTAGGTTTGATCCAATGGCTTCTTTTAACAACATAGCCGCAACAGATGAATCAACACCACCCGAAAGGCCTAAGATTACTTTATCTGAACCTAATTTTTGTTTAAGGTCTGCAGTAGTATTTTCTATAAAATGGGTGGGTGTCCAGTTTTGGTTCAGGCCGGCTATTTTTGCAATAAAGTTGTGCAATAATGTTTTGCCGTCTGTGCTATGTGTTACCTCTGGGTGAAATTGGATGGCATAAGTGTCTTCACCTTTTATTTTAAAGGCAGCTACTTTTACACTTTCTGTGCTGGCAATTATTTCAAAATTTTCTGGCACGTCTTGAATGGTATCGCCGTGGCTCATCCAAACTTGACTATCCAAAGGGATTTCTGCTAGTAAAGGAGAATTGTGTACCGCCTTTAAGTTGGCCCTTCCATATTCTCTTATTTTACTTGGAACTACGTATCCACCATTTTGTTTGGCTAATAATTGTGCTCCATAGCAAACGCCCAAAAGGGGCAATTTGCCGCGGTATAAACTTAAATCTACGTCTGGTAAAATACCGTCGTTAACCGAGTAAGGACTGCCACTTAGAATCACCGCTTTGGTGTGTTCATCCAACGTTGGAATATGCGTGCAAGGGTGAATTTCTGAATAAACATTTAATTCGCGCAATCTGCGGGCAATTAATTGGGTATATTGCGACCCAAAATCAATAATGAGGACTTTTTCTTCCATATACGTTGGCAAATTTCACGTATTTTTAGGAGAAATTTAGTTTAAAGAAAAATTATGTTTAAAATTATTCCAATTCAAAGCTTATTGAACTTGCCAGAAACTCCATTTTTGTTGGATGTTAGGAGTGAGGGAGAATTTGAACAAGGGCATATTCCGGGCGCTATTTCTTTCCCAATTCTAAATAATGAGGAGCGCAAATTGGTAGGAACTTGTTATAAACAGAAGGGGCATAATGCGGCCGTTTTATTAGGTTATGAGTTGGTTGGACCAAAATTTACATCCTATTTAAAGCATGCCTATAAACATTTTGTAGGGAAAGAAATATATATGCATTGCTGGCGCGGCGGCTTACGAAGTAGAATTATGGCAAACCTGCTTAGTTCTGCCGGTTTTGAAGTAAATTTAATTCAAGGTGGCTATAAAAGCTATCGCCACGAAGCGCTTGCTTATTTAAATACGACTTTAGATTTACAAGTTTTGGGCGGCTTAACCGGGAGTGGCAAAACCGAAATACTCGAATCATTGGCCCATACAGGCGCGCAGGTTCTCGACATTGAAAAATTGGCCAATCACAAAGGTTCTGCATTTGGTGCCATTGGATTGCCCGAGCAGCCTACCCAAGAACAATTTGAAAACAATATTTTTGCACATTGTTTCCATTTTAATTCCCAAGAACCCATCTGGGTAGAAGATGAAAGCCGCCTAATTGGTAGGTTGCAAGTACCAACTGGGGTTTATGCAGGTATTAGAGAGGGGTTTGTTCATTTTTTGGATTATTCTTTTGAAGAAAGATTAGCGCATATTATTGCTGAATACGGCGTATTTGAAAAGCAAATTTTAATAGCAACTACTGCTAAACTAAAAAAGCGTATGGGTGATTTAATCAATCGACAAGCCATTGATGCACTCGAAATTGGAGATGTTGCCACCTGGGCCGGATTGGTTTTAAGTCATTACGACAAACAATATTATTTTGGATTTAGCAAAAGAGACCCTTTGTTGAGTATAAAAATAAATCTTAAAGGCCCTGAACTAATTTCTTACCTGAAAGAATATGAAAAGAGTCAATAAATACTAATTAACCTCAATTAACTTAAGCCAAAGTATTCATAAATAGGCTGCACAAAAAAAATTACGTATTGGTTTTAATTTAAACCAAATAAGTATTTGAGTAATTTAATTTAACTACAATCATTTTTAAACTGTGGATTTCTTCTTTTTATAAGTGATTTTAGGCATCTAGAAATTAGAATTTAATTAATACTTTTGTAATTAATAAATAAGATATCATGGCAGGAACAGAATTTTATGGCGCCGAAGAGCGAAAAGAAATAAATGAAGTATTAGAAACAGGCATATTCTTTAGGTTTAATCACGATGCGCAGCGTAACGGAATTTGGAAAGCAAAAGAATTTGAAGCAGAAGTAGCCAAATTAGTTGGCGCTAAATACGCCCATGCTGTTTCTAGTGGCAGCACTGCTGTATCTTGTGCCTTAGCTGCTGCAGGTATAGGCGCTGGAGATGAAGTTATTGTTCCACCTTTTACATATATAGCTAGCGTAGAAGCTGTAATATTTGCTGGTGCTTTGCCTGTGTTTGCCGAAGTAGACGAAACCTTGTGTTTATCTGCTGAAGGCATTAAAAAGGCAATAACGCCTAAAACCAAAGCTGTATTATTAGTTCACATGTGCGGTCAAATGGCACAAATGGACGAAATAATGGCTGTGGTAAAAGAACATAACTTGGTATTGGTTGAAGACGCTGGTCAGGCCATGGCTGCCAGTTACAAAGGAACTTCAACGGGCTTGTTTGGAGCCACAGGTTGTTATAGTTTCGATTTCTTTAAAATTGCCACTGCGGGTGAAGGTGGTGTATTTGTTACCAATAATGAAGAAGCCTACAAACTAGCAGATAATTATTCAGATCACGGACATAGTCATTTAGGTAATAACCGCGGTATGGAAACACATCCTGTGCTAGGTTTCAATTATAGAATTTCTGAGTTACATGCCGCTATAGGCTTGGTTCAGACCAGAAGAGTGCCAATGATTAGAGAAAATAACAACCGCATTAAAACCAAAATGATGCAAGAGTTGGGTAAAATCGCTGGAGTGTCTTTTGCCACAATTCCTGATCCAAATGGTGATTCGGCTACTTTCTTAAATTTAATGTTGCCAAATACCGAGTTAGCTCAGCAGGTTGTAGATACGTTTAATGCCAATGGGGTTTCTGGTTTTAATTATTGGTATACCAATATGTATCACTTTATAAATCAGTGGGATCACATTAAAGAAGGTAAAGTGGCTGCTAAAACTAATGTGCAACTATTAGGTGCGCCACAAGATTATATGAACCTTGATTTGCCAAAAACCCAAGAAACAATTGGTAGGTTAATATCTTTCGGAATAAAAGCCTCTTGGACAGATGACGAATTAGATGCATTGCTTCAAAAAATGAGTAATTCTATTCAGCAAGTTTTGGTTCAAACGGCTTAAATATAATGACACATAAGAATTTTAAATCGATAGAAAAAACGGTTTTTGGTCGCGGTAGTTTTAACCAATTGGCAGAAATTATTGCCCCAAAACGTGGGCTGAACCAAAGCTATTTTGTGTATATTATTGATCAATATTTTAAAGGAAAAGACCTCGAAAATAGATTGCAACAACAAGCAGAAGACCTCATTTATTTTATAGATGTAGATCCTTATGAACCAACCACCGAGCAAATAGATAATTTACGTGATGAGATTTTAGCAAGCAAAGGTTTGCCCTCTGGCGTTATTGGAATTGGTGGAGGAAGTATTATGGATATTGCAAAAGCACTTTCTTTAATGCTTTGCAATGAAGGGAAATCGCAGCAATACCAGGGTTTAAATCTGATTAAAAAACCGGGTGTTTACCACGTGGGTGTGCCTACTATCTCGGGCACTGGAGCAGAGTGCAGCATGACAGCAGTTTTAACCGGACCTGAAAAAAAGTTGGGTTTAAAGTGCGAGTGGACCATCTTCGACCAAGTTATTTTAGACTCTGAATTAACAGCAAGTGTGCCGGTAGATAAATGGTTTTATACGGGTATGGATACTTATATTCATTGTATTGAAAGCAGAGATGGCATGTTAAATAATGCCTACAGCATGGCTTATGGAGAGCAATCTTTAAAGCTTTGTAGAGATATTTATTTGAGCGAAAATGCAGGTCAGAATCCAGAAAATGACGATAAACTAATGGTAGCTTCTTTAATGGGCGGACTAAGTTTAACTTACTCAGAGGTTGGTGTTTGTCATGCTTTGAGTTATGGGTTAGGCAAAATTTTGGGCGAAAAACATTGTTATGCCAACTGCCTGGCTTTTCAACACCTCGGCGATTTTTACCCAGAGGGTGTGGCAGAGTTTAAAACTATGTTAGTTAAACACGATATCGAATTGCCTCAAAATTTAAGTGCTAATTGGACAGATGAAACCATAACAGCAATGGCTCACGTAGCTTACAACTTGCCGCACATGTGGAACCATGCATTGGGATTAGACTGGCAAGATAAAATGACGATTGAAAGAATTGAAGGATTGTTTAGGAGAATGTAATAAGTAACAAAATGACAAAAATTGTAAAAGTAGGTGATATTGAATGTGGTTCGGATGAGTTGTTTTTAATTAGCGGACCTTGTGTAATAGAAGACGAATTAATCATGCTTCAAACTGCTGAGAAATTGAAAGAAGTTTCTGAAAAGTTGAAAATTAAATTAATTTACAAATCATCCTTTCAAAAAGACAACCGCAGTTCTTTGAAATATTATGATGGTCCGGGTTTAGACAAAGGTTTGGCTATTTTAGCTAAAATTAGAGATCAGTTTGGATTTCCAATTGTTACCGATGTGCATTACCCAGAACAAGCAACAGCAGCGGGAGAAGTGGTGGATGTAATTCAAATTCCGGCCTACTTGTGCATGCAGAGCACATTATTGGTTGCAGCGGCTAAAACTGGAAAAGTGGTTAACATAAAGCATGGACAATTTTTAGCGCCAGACAATATGAAACACCCGGCAGCAAAATGTGTGGAGAGTGGTAACGATCAAATCATATTAACAGAGCGCGGATATACTTTTGGATACAATGATTTAATTGTTGACCCAAGAAGCTTTTACCATCTCAGAAACATTGGTTATCCCGTGGTATTTGATGTTACACATTGCGTGCGTAAATATGGTATTCCAAGTGCCGATCCAAACGGTGGCATGCGTGAGTTTTTGCCTGTATTAAGTAGGGCAGGAGTAGCAGCAGGTGTAGATGGTGTATTCATAGAAACCCATCCAGAACCAGCTAAAGCACTGTGCGATGCAGCTTCGCAGCTTTGTGTTTATGATTTGGAAGAATTCTTAAAACCCTTAATTGATATTCATAACCTAGAAGTTAGTTACCGTAATAAATAATACAACATGAAACACCAAACTAAGTTTATTTTTATCATCAGCTTTCTGGCCATTTTTTTGGCTCGAACCGAATCCGTTTTTGCACAATATGAAAGACCAAGGTCTAATGATAATTCTGTTTTAAGCAAACGAAATGCATTTATCAGTGTGGGTTCGGGCATACATTATAAATACGGTTTATTGGGATTGGGATTTGGCATGATGTTGAATGAAAATGTATTGGGTGAGCTTAATGTAGGAATTGGTGGGTATGGCTATAAATCTGGATTTACAACAATATTTAATGCCGGTTCAAATAAAAAATGGCGCCCAACTTTAGGATTTAGTCGTGCATCTGGCTCTAATGTTACCCAGCTTGAAGTTGAAGTGGTGCATCAATTGTTAAATTATACAATAAATACTGAAGTTGATTTAGCTCCAGCTTACGTCTTAACACCCGGATTTCAGCGTGTTATTGTGTTTAGAAAAGGAAGTAATTTAGCTTTTGATTTTGGTTTAGCCATAGCACTTAATACGCCAAGTTATCAGTTATCGGAAGACTTTGTAACGATTGACGGAAAAATGGTTCCAACCAGTGAAGTGGAGTTTAGCGATGCTCAAAAACTTGCGTTCAACTTATTAAGGCCAAGTGGAATAAAAATAGGCATGAGTTATAACTTTGGTTTGTGATAAAAATAAGCTTATATTGAATATTTACCTTAAAAGCTTATTTTCGCCGAGATTAGAAAATTTACAAATAGAAAAAAATGGAATTATATTTAGATTCAGCAAACCTGAAAGAAATTGAAGAAGGCTTTAAATTAGGCTTTCTTAATGGTTTAACAACCACACCAACCTTTATGCAGCGTGAAGGTATTACCGATATTGATGGTATGATTGTGAAGCTATCAAAAATGGTTCCTGTGCTACAAATTGAAGCTTTGGGTGATACAGCTGAAGACGTTTTAAAAGAAGCTCAAAGACAATTAGCTTTAGGTTTAGACCCTACTAAAACAGTTTTTAAAATACCGGTGTCTTTAGAAGGCGTGCGTGCTTGTAAATTATTGCGCAACGAAGGTTTGCTCGTAAATGTACATTTAGTTTATACCTTACAACAAGCTTATATGGCTATGCAAGCAGGTGCTACTTATGTTTGTCCGTTGGTAGGTAGATTGCAAGATCAAGGTCATGATGCCCTTGATTTAGTTTCTCAAATAGTAGACGCTGTAGATCATTATGGATATGATACAAAGGTAATGTTCTCATCTGTAAGAACATTAGAGCATGTAAGAAATGCTTTAAACCTTGGGGTGCATACCATTACTGTTCCGCTTAAAATAATGAAACAGTTAACAGAAAATCATTTTACTACAGTTGGAACAGACCAGTTTATTAGAGATACCCGTTTAATGACGGTAAAGGTGAAAGAGGCAATAAATGCTGTAAACCCAATAGTAAGCGCTGATACTAATTTAGCCGATGCGATTGTAAAAATGACTGAATATGGTTTTGGAGCCATTACCATTGTGCATGCTGATGGTAGCTTAAAAGGCGTATTTACTGATGGTGATTTGAGAAGAAAAATACAAACAGAAGGTAGAGATGTTTTGAGTAAAAACATGGGTGATTTTACCTATAATACCGCTGTTTCAATAGATGGAAATGCATTGTTAAACGATGCGGCAACTATTTTTAAAGCAACTAAAGTAGATACCATTTTGGTAACAGAAAATGGTAAACCAATTGGAATGGTTGATATTCAAGATTTGGAACAATAATTTGTTTCAATGAAAATTTTGAGGTAGGTCGTGCTAAATTTAGTACGACCTATTTTTTTGGAAATTAATTTAACTTGCGCACATGCAACATAGTAAAGAACAAATTGAAACTATTTTTACCAAATTGGGTGGACAGTTTATGTCATCCATGGAAGCATTAGAAATTAAGCTTGGTGGTATAAAGGCCTTTGTATTTGATTGGGATGGGGTTTTTAACAATGGCGTAAAAAACGAAAATAAGAGCAGTAATTTTAACGAAATAGATAGCATGGGAACTAATATGCTGCGATTTAGTTATTATTTACGTAATGGTAAATTGCCACATACCGCCATTATTTCGGGTGAAAAGAATGAAATGGCTTTTTACTTTTCGGAGCGCGAGCATTTTGATGCCTCTTATTATAAGGTTGCTGATAAGACTATAGCGCTAAACCATTTTTGTGAAGCTAATGGAATAAAAGCTTCGGAGGTTTGTTATATGTTTGATGATGTTTTAGATATTAGTTTAGCCGCAGTTTGTGGGTTTCGAATTTTGGTGGGTAGAAAGAGTAATCCGCTGTTTACTTCTTATTTGGTTCAGCATAACTATGTAGATTATATAACCAGTGAATCTAGTGGTGGATTTGCGGTAAGAGAAGCAAGCGAAGTACTAATGGGATTAAATGGAAATTTTAACCAATGTATAGACGAACGGAAGGAATTTTCTGCTATTTATAAAACCTATTTAGCACAAAGACAATCCAAGGAAGTATTAATTTTTTCAGGCATCGGAGGTTTAATTACAGCCGGGAAATAGAGTGGTTACTTGTCTTTTATGTATTGATAAGTTTGCATTTGAGCACTAATTGAACTGTCACTAGGCGATAAGTTACAATAATTTAAATCACTCAATCCATCAATCTTACGGGCTTTTAATGGGTCGTTCCATTGTATATCGAATATATCTGAAATAAATTTTTGATTTTCTTTATCATAGATAGGGAAAGCGCATTCAATTCTATTTACCAGGTTTCTTGTCATCCAATCTGCAGAGGATAAATAGGTTTTGGAATCCAATTGATTGCAAAATATAAATAGTCGGGCGTGTTCTAAAAACCTGTCTATAATGCTGCGCACTTCAATATTTTCGCTACTACCTGGTACATTAGGAACCAGGCAACATATTCCTCGCACAATTAGTTCAATTTTTACACCAGCATTGCTTGCATCGTACAGTTTTTGAATAATTTCTGTATCTACTAATGAGTTCATTTTAGCTTTAATAAAAGCAGGTTTTCCCTCTTTTGCATTTTTAGCTTCTTGGTCTATAAGTTGTATTAATTGCCTCTTCATAAAATCTGGTGCAATTAATAGATGTTTGAACCCAGTTCTTTTGAGGTTAACAAAAAGCAGGTCTGATAAGGCATCCAGCTCCTCTGTAATTCTTTTATCTTTGGTAAATAAGCTAAAATCACTATAGAGTTTAGCTGTTTGTCCGTTATAATTACCAGTAGATAGATGGGCGTATTTTACTAGTTCTTTTTCTTCTTTTCTAAAAATTAAGCACATTTTAGCATGCACTTTTTGACCGGGTTTGCCGAAGTGAACTGAAGCACCAGCCTCTTGAAGTTGATTGGTCCAATAAATATTAGATTCTTCATCAAATCTCGCTTGCAATTCCATTAATACCATCACTTTTTTGCCATTTTTCACAGCATTTATAAGTGCATTAACTACATTACTGTGTTTGGCAACACGGTATAAAGTTATCAGAATGGTTGTAACTTTTGGGTCAATTGCCGCTTCCCTTAGCAGTCTTATAAGGTAATCAAAACTTTGGTAAGGTTGGTGAATGAGCACATCTTTTTGAGCAATAGCCTCAAACATGGTTTTACTATTGTCAAAAACGGGAACAGGTATTTGGGAGAATGAGGAGAAATAATTTTCTGGTTTACCTACTTTCGGGAAATCCATAAAATCTTTGAAGTTATGATATCTTCCGCCTGGTATTAGGTTTACATTTTTAAGTTCTAGCTTTTGAATAATGAAAGATAGCATATCTTTAGGCATGGTTTCATCATAAACGAAACGCGTTGGAATACCTTTAGATCTTTGTTTGAGACTTTTTTGAATTTTATCTAAAAAGTTTACTTGATAATCATTTTCGTCCTTAGATATTTGATATTCAGCATCTCGGGTGAGTTTAATGATATAAGATTCAAACTCTTGGTAATCAAAAATGGAAAAAATTCTTTTGAAGTTTAATCTAATGATATTTTCCAGTAGAATAATATGCTGACCTTCCTCGTTTTCGGGCAGCGTAAAAAAACGATTAATTATGCCCGTTGGAATTTCGATAATGGCATGTTTGGGTTCTTGGTTGGATGCGCTTTTTTTCATGCGAACCGCCAAGTAAATGCTTCTATCTCTGAGGTGTGGAATATGTTTTAAATTATCTAAAATAACTGGGAAAAGTTGGTTAATTACTTGTGATTTAAAGTATTGTTGAACCAATTCCGCCTCCTTTACACTAACTTGATTTTCTTCAACCAAGAATATTTTTTCTTTGTTTAGTTGCGGTAAAACTTTGTCTTCGTATATCTCGGTAAATTTATCTTGTAAAATTAAAACAGTTCGTTGTATTTCTGATAAAATCTCATCTGGTGAGGATTGAAATTCGGATATTGTTTTTTTATTGTTTATTTTCTGGAGCCTTCTAATTTGGGCCACTCTTACCCTAAAAAACTCGTCGAGATTAGAGGAGAATATAGCTAAGAACTTAATGCGTTCCATCAAAGGATTTTTAGGATCCTCTGCCTCCTGGAGCACCCTACCGTTAAAATTTAACCAACTTATTTCTCTGTCCTTAAATAAATGGCCTTTTCGTTCTTTAATCATGCTACAAGAATTTTGGATCAGTTTCCATTGTGTATCCGCACTTTTTGCAAGTTCTGAGATCCTCAGAACCATAATATTCTTTGAATCTTGGTTGAAAATCTGTTTCTATATTATCCTGGGTGAAATAGGTTTCGTGTAGTTTGTTGTTACATTTTTCGCAAAACCAAAGTAAACCATCTTTTAAATTGGAACCTTTTCTAACACGCTCTATAACCAAACCGATGGAATTAGCTGTTCTTCCTGGCGAATGGGGTGTTTTTGGTGGACATAAAAACATATCGCCTGGGCCCAAATGAATAGGAACTGCTTCTCCATTTTCTTGAATATTAATGGTTATGTTTCCCTCAAGTTGAAAAAACAACTCTTCTGTTTCATTATAGTGATAGTCTTTTCTAGCATTGGGACCACCCACAATCATTACAATATAATCTGTACCTTCTGGATATAGATTTTTATTGGCAACAGGAGGTTGTAAAAGATGACGATTTTCATCTATCCATTTTTGGAGGTTAAATGGTTTTCGGATGCTCATGGTAGGTTGATTATATTTTTACGCAACAAATATATTAAATGTTGGGTTCAATTTTTAATTTAGTGGTAGAACACGCGTAGCTTTGATAAAACGTTTTTTATAATAATCTGCCTCTAATCTATCTATTTTAACGCCATGGCTTGTGCTAGAATGAATAAAAAGAACAGGTTGATTTTTTTCTGAAATAACAATTCCTACATGACCAATAGTGGGGCGTCTGCTGTTGCTACCTCTAAAAAAAACCAAATCGCCTTTTGCTATTTGTTTTCTTTTTACTTCAACTCCAATTTTGCTCTGTCCGGCAGAAGTATGCGGTAATTTAATATTAAAATTTTTGTAAACAGTCATGGTGTAACCACTGCAATCAAAACCCTTAGTGCTGGTTCCGCCTCTCCGATATTTATCTCCTATGAAGTGATAAGCATAAGAAATTACACTGTCGGGATGTATCCTTTTAATTACTTTAATCGTTACAGAATCAGTGCTTAATGGCACTGCTTGTAATTTATTAGCAGAATCTGTTTGCGCATTTACCTTGTTAAAACAAAATAACAAACAGGTTACGAGGGTTATATGTATTTTTAATAGGTTCAAACAGTTGTAAAAATAATTGAAAATGAGAGAAAAAAAAGTGTATGTTTGCAGTATCCTAGCAATGAGGTATTTTGTTTTACATATCATATTAGTAACGCTAATCTTATCAGGTTGTTCCAATAAGTATCAAAAAGCGTTAAAAAATCCAGACAATAAAGTTAAATTGGAGATGGCGGATGCTTATTTTAAAAAGAAGGATTTCGTGCGAGCCATCAGTTTATATGAGCAAATAGAAGAAGCATACAGCGCAACACCCTTTGCAGAGAAAATTTTATATAATAGTGCTCAATGCAATTTTGGGTTAAAAATGTATGCATTATCAGGTTTTCAGTTTAAAACCTATTTTGAAAATTTTCCTTCTGGTTCTAATGCAGAAGAAGCACTATATTTAAACGCTTATTGTGCTTATCTTGAGTCTTTTGATGCAGAATTGGATCAAACAGATACTTATAAAGCGATAGAAACTTTCAGGATATTTATAAATGTTTATCCAGATAGTAAGTATATTAATGAGTGCAATACCTACTTAGATGAGTTGAGGGCAAAGTTGAGTTTTAAAGCTTATCGTTCGGCCAAACTTTACTATAATATGGGCGAGTACAAAAGTGCTATAGTTTCTCTCAAAAATATTGCTAGGGATTACCCAGAAATGGCTCAAAAAGAAGAAGTAGACTTCTTAATTGTTAAGTCTAATTTTCTGCTTGCTCAAAATAGTATTTCAGAAAAACAAATAGAGCGTTTCAAAAACACGCTAATGGCTTGTGATGAATTAAGCGAGCAATATACAGAAGGAAGTAAATACATGAAAGAGGCCAAAGAGATTGCTATTAAATCTCAATTGGCCATAAAAAAATTAGAAAATAAAAATTAATGAGCCAAAAAAAAACCTTACATGGATTTTGATTGGCCTTAAAATAAAATATTAGATTTAAACGATGGGCACGATGGAAATTGTGCAGAAGACAAAATAATTAAAAAATAAATTTATAAATATGGCTAACAATAATTATCAAAATGTACCCTCAACCACGGTTGCTCGTGATTTAAGGAAGTTGGAAAAAGGCACAGACAATATCTATGAGTCTATTGCCATTATTTCTAAGCGCGCCAACCAGATTGGAGCGCAATTAAAAGAAGAATTACATGCAAAATTAGATGAGTTTAACAACGATAATGATACTTTGGAAGAGGTTTTTGAAAATCGTGAACAAATTGAAATTAGTATGCAATATGAGCGTTTGCCTAAGCCAAGTTTGATTGCGACAGAAGAATTTTTAGCGGAAAAAATTCATTTCCGTAACCCGGAAAAAGAAAAGCGTTTGGCAGAAGGAAACTAATTCCTTAATTTGCCTTTAAATGCTGGAAGGAAAAAAAATATTACTTGGAATAAGCGGGAGCATTGCAGCGTATAAAATTGCTGCACTGACCCGCTTATTTATTAAGGCGGGGGCCGAAGTTAAAGTTATTCTTACTGAATCGGCAAAAGCCTTTATCACTCCCTTAACGCTATCAACGCTCAGCAAAAATCCTGTTTATTCCTCTTTTACAAAAGGTGATGAGGGAGAGTGGGTTAACCATGTTGAATTAGGTATATGGGCTGATTTTTTTGTTATTGCCCCGCTTTCGGCTAGTACGCTCTCTAAAATGGCTCAAGGCAATAGTGATAATCTTTTATTAGCAACTTATTTATCTGCTAGGTGCCCGGTTATAGTGGCACCCGCAATGGACTTAGATATGTTTGCCCATCCTGCTACACAAAAAAATTTAGATATTATTTCTGCCTATGGAAATAAAATTATTCCTCCCAATAATGGTGAACTTGCCAGTGGTTTAATAGGAGCGGGAAGAATGGCTGAACCAGAAGAAATTTTTGATTTTGTGCTTGCTCAAACTCAAATTAAACTTCCTTTGCAGGGTATAGAAGTGCTAATTACGGCTGGTCCAACTTATGAAGCCATAGACCCAGTTAGGTTTATTGGTAATCACAGTAGCGGAAAAATGGGTTTTGCCTTGGCAGAGGTTTTCTCCAATTTAGGAGCTAGGGTTACGCTAATTGCGGGTCCTTCTCATTTAAAATTGGCTAATAACTTGGTTCAAAGAATAAACGTTATTTCTGCCTCAGAAATGTTTAATGCAGTAATGCAACACCATTCTAAGGCTAAAATTCTAATTATGGCAGCCGCGGTTGCAGATTATACTCCGGCCTTGGTAAGCAGCCAAAAAATTAAAAAGAGCAGTGATGATATGAAAATAGATTTGGTTCAAACCAAAGATATTTTAAAAGAAATTGGAAAATTAAAATTACCTCATCAAATATTGGTTGGCTTTGCCCTAGAAACAGATAATGAGGAAGCCAATGCCCTTAAAAAACTGAAGGAAAAGAACTTAGATTTTATTGTTTTAAACTCGTTAAAAAATGAAAAAACTGGATTTGGATATGATACCAACCAAATTCAAATTTTGGAGAAAAATGGTGCAATTACTCATTTTGACTTAAAATTAAAACAACAAGTAGCCGTTGATATAGCAGATAAAATAATAGAATTAATTAATGCGTAAAATAATCTTTGTGCTTTCTGTCTTGCTGTTAAATGCTTATAACGTTTATTCCCAAGAGTTTAATTGCAGGGTAAAGATAAACGATCAGCAGGTTCAAATTTCTGACAAATCTATTTTTAGAGGCCTAGAGCAGCGTTTGCAGGAATTTATAAATAATACGCGTTGGACCAACGAGCCTATTGCTACGCAGGAGCGAATTGATTTAAATATTGAGATAATTTTATCTGGCTACGACCAAAACTCTTATGAGTTTAGGGCTTCTGCTATTATTCAAAGTCGAAGGCCAGTTTTTGGGTCTAATTACAATACTACTTTATTGAGTTTTAATGATGAAAACTGGGATTTTAAATACCAAGAACAAGATAGGTTAGAGTTTCAAGACGGTCAATTTTTGGGAGATTTATCTTCTTTGATGAGCTTTTATGCTTATTATGTAATTGGTTTAGATTTTGATAGTTTTTCATTAGAAGGTGGTTCAGTATATTTTAATAAGGCCTTTCAAATTGCAAATTTGGCTCAACAAACCAGCGCAAGAGCAGGATGGAAGCCATTTGAAAGAACCGTTAGAACGCGTTATAATTTAATAGATAATATTTTAAATGAGCGATTTAGGCCATTAAGAAATGCTTATTATATTTATCACAGAAAAGCTTTGGATCAATTTGCCAAGGATCCATTTCAAGGAAGAAAGCAAATGATGCTAGCTTTAGATCAGGTAAAAAAAGTGTTTAAAATTTCTCCCAACACGGTAATGCTATTGGTTTTTTTTGATGCCAAAAGTGATGAATTAGTAAATGTTTTTAAAGGTGCTGAACCTATTGAAAAACCTAAAGTAATTGAACTCTTAAATGAAATAAATATAGCTAATATTAGTAAATACGAAAAAATAAAATCTTAAATAGTTATGTCTAACTCACACAATCACGTTGAAGAACATTTTAGTGGCAGCGAAATGGTAAGAGATGCCGTAATTGGCATGAGTGATGGACTTACAGTACCTTTTGCATTGGCCGCAGGATTAACTGGTGCTGCCCAAGGAAATGATATTATTATAACAGCTGGTTTAGCAGAAATAGTGGCAGGAAGTATTGCCATGGGATTAGGTGGTTATTTAGCTGGGAAGACAGAAATAGACCACTACGCTAGTGAGTTAAGGAGAGAATATTTAGAAGTTGAATTATATCCCGAAAAAGAAAAACAAGAAGTGCGTGAGGTGTTTGAAGAATACGGCCTAAGCAAAGCTTCTACCGATGCCATTGTAAATGAGCTTTCTCAAAACAAGGATAAGTGGGTTCAATTTATGATGCGTTATGAATTAGGATTAGAAAAACCAGATGTAAATAGGGCACGCGAAAGCGCGCTAACCATTGGTATTTCATATATTATTGGTGGTATTGTTCCCTTAAGTGCTTATTTCCCCATTTTTACCAAAAATGCGCAAGATGGTTTGTTTTACTCCTGCATTATTACAGCTTTTTGCTTATTTGTTTTTGGTTATTTTAAAACCAAAATTATCGGTCAGCCGCCTTTTTTAGGTGCATTTAAAACTCTTTTTATTGGTGCCATTGCAGCAATGGCTGCTTATTTCATTGCTAGATTAATTGGCGGATAATTTTATATTTGTTGCAAACAAAATCGAATGATTAAAAAGCTACTTTTTACTTTTATTTTATCTTTTACCTTTTTAATTGCCAGCAAAGCTCAAAATACTAACATAGTTATTGGGGAGCTAAACAATGGTGTATATGAATTAAATGAGCACCAATCTGCTTTGGTAAAAGCCTTTGAGTGGACCTTTAGGGATGGCACTAAAGTTACTGAATTGAAAATTGAATTATTAGGAAACAACTATTTTTTAGTTGCTAATTGTGCTTATCAAGGAAGAAAAAGAATAGCTGCTTTAGATTTAGACCAAGTTGGAATTACCTTTGTATTAAGTGAAGATGCCCAATATAAAATGTGTTCTGCTGTAGCTTGCGAAACGTGTAAGTTTTTTTTAGAGAATAGTAAAATAGTTGCCTGTAAATGTGAAGAAACCGGCTCCATTAGCAACCATTGTCATTACAAATCATTACCTGGTTCTGGGTTCTATGCTAACTTATTGCGTGCCATTAAAATGAAGAAAGATTAACCTTCGCCCAACAAAGTAGTTGGCTTAAACTTTTTACCCTGTTTGAGTTTAAACTTGTGGATGGCATGTTTTTTAAGGTGTTCCATAGCATCATCAATAGAATCTGTAATAAGCAAATATTCTTTAAGCTCGGTTTCTGATACCGTTTTGTGCGTAATCATATCTTGAATGAGCTCAATAAGTTTTTTCCAATAATTTTTACCAAATAATACAACAGGAAACTCTTTTATTTTGCCAGTTTGAATGAGTGTTAAAGCTTCAAACATCTCATCCATGGTTCCCCAGCCGCCGGGCATAATTACAAACCCATAAGAATATTTTACTAATAAGATCTTCCTAACAAAAAAGTAATGAAAATCTACTGATTTATGGAGATAGCTGTTTTCTTTTTGTTCATGTGGAAGCGCAATATTGCAGCCAACACTTAATCCGTTATTTTCAAAAGCACCTCTATTTGCTGCTTCCATAATGCCTGGTCCGCCACCTGTCATTACGGCAAATCCTAAATCGCTTAGCCTTGCCCCAATTTCCCTGGCTTGATGATAATATTCATGGTCTTCTTTAAATCTAGCACTTCCAAAAACAGTGATACAAGGCCCCAAGAAATGTAGTTTTCTGAATCCTCTTATGAATTCTATGAGCACTTTAAAAGTAAATAAAAACTCTTTTCTTCTAGATCGGGGTCCCTCTAAAAAGCTACGTTCACTTTGGGTGTATCTGGTTCGGTAATCATTTAATTCTTCTTTTGTCATAATTTTTTATAATAATTGATTAGCAAGGTTTGCTAAAGCAGAACGTTCGCCTTTTTCTAATGTTATGTGCGCATACAATGGATTATCTTTAAGCCTGTCTATCAGATAGGATAATCCATTAGATTGTGAGTCTAAATAAGGTGTATCAATTTGAAAAACATCTCCAGTAAATACAATTTTACTTCCTTCGCCTGCGCGTGTAATAATTGTTTTTACTTCTAATGGAGTAAGGTTTTGGGCTTCATCTACAATAAAAATAATATTTGATAAACTTCTTCCTCTTATGTATGCTAGTGGTGAAACAATAAGTTTTTCTTGGTTCACCAATTCTGTAATTTTTTGATATTCTTTATCCGTTTCTTTCCACTGATTTTGTATCAATTTGAGGTTATCCCAAAGCGGCTCCATGTATGGATTAATTTTAGACTTAGCATCGCCAGGCAGAAAGCCAATATCTCTGTTACCTAATGGTACGATGGGTCGAGCCAAATAAATTTGCCGGTAATTACCCTTTTGCTCTAAAGCAGCTGCAAGGGCTAAAAGTGTTTTTCCTGTTCCTGCAACTCCTTGTATACTTACCAATTTTATTTCTGGATTTAGCACTGCATCCAAAGCAAATGCCTGTTCTGCATTTCTGGGTTTTATGCCATAAGCCGATTGTTTATTTACTTTTTCTATACAATCAGTTTCAGCGTTATAACGAGCAAGCACAGAATTTTGCGCATTTTTTAAAATATAATAATGATTTGCTAGGAGCTTCTCTTTACTTATCAAATCGGCAGCGGCAAATCCACGCACATAAATTTCGTCTATTACAGACGGTTTAACCCTAGAAATGGTAGCAGATCCTGTGTGCAAGGCATCTAGGTTTTTAATCTTGCCTGTCTCGTAATCTTCTGCTTGTAGTCCCAAAGATTTAGCTTTAAGCCTTAGGTTTACGTCTTTGGAAACTAAAATTACAGGACGATTTGCATGTTCCTCCTGCATGGCAAGTGCCGCATTTAATATGCGGTGGTCGGCTTTATTGTCTCTAAAAATTAACTGGGCATCTACTTGGGCTTCTTCGTGCATAATTACCTTAAACTGCCCTCGGTTTGCACCATTAATCGGAATCCATTGGGTTAGTGTAAATTCGCCAGAAAGTTTGTCAATATATCTGATAAATGCCCTAGCTTCAAAATTTAGGGAATCATTTCCTTTCTTGAAATTATCTAATTCTTCTAATACCGTAATGGGGATTGCCACATCATGTTCTGCAAAGTTTTTAACAGACATGCTATCATATAAAATAACAGAGGTATCTAGAACAAATATTTTCCTAATTTTAGCCTGTTTGCTATTTTTCTTAGGGGCAACTTTCTTCTTATTCATGCTTTTAAAATGGTTTATTTAACTTGCTTTGACAAGGTTCATAAACCATTTTAAAAACTAAAATTTATTTATTCACAAATGATTATTGCCGTTTTATTGAACGGCTACATCCCCTTTGGCAGCTAAATATCTTTCTGCATCCAATGCGGCCATACAGCCACTACCAGCAGCAGTAACTGCCTGACGGTAAACCTTATCTTGTGCATCGCCACAAGCAAACACGCCTTCAATATTTGTTTTACTTGTACCTGGTATAGTTAATAAATACCCGGTTTCATCCATTGTTAAATAATCCTTAAATATACCTGTATTAGGTTGGTGACCGATAGCTACAAAGAATCCGCTTATTTCAATGTTACGCATTTCGCCTGTTTTACGGTTTTTAATTCGCGCACCCTCCACTTTGGTTTCACCCAAAATTTCATCCGTTTCAGAGTTAAACAATACCTCAATATTTGGAGTGGCTAAAACCCTATTTTGCATGGCTTTTGAAGCCCTAAACTCATCTCTTCTTACAATCATGTATACCTTAGTACAGATTTTAGCTAAGTAACTAGCTTCTTCGCAGGCAGTATCTCCGGCACCAACAATGGCAACATCTTTACCCTTGAAGAAAAATCCATCGCACACTGCACAAGCACTCACGCCTCTACCATTTAACTTTTCTTCTGAAGGAATTCCTAACCATTTGGCACTTGCACCTGTTGCTATAATTACTGTTTCAGCATGTATTTCATGGTTTTCATCCGCAATTAGTTTAAAGGGTGGTTTGCCAGAAAAATCAACACTCGTAATCATTCCGTAACGAATATCTGTGCCAAATCTTTCTGCTTGTTTTCTAAATAATTCCATCATTTCTGGACCCATAATTCCTTCTGGATAGCCAGGGTAATTCTCTACATCAGTAGTTATGGTTAATTGTCCGCCTGGCTGCATACCTGCATACATAACAGGTTTCATGTCGGCACGCGCTGCGTAAATAGCTGCTGTGTAACCAGCAGGACCTGATCCTACAATTAGGCATTCAATGTGTTCAATATTATTACTCATATTTTTCTATTTTTATATCAATCAAATTACGTTTCAAATCTTAAATTATTTTGCCACAAAAGTTACACAAACAACAAAATAAATTGGTTCGAACCAAAATTTATAGTTATTGATAGATTAAACTATTTATTTTTTCTGGCTCTATTTCTTTCAACAGCTCTGTTTCTAGGTTTAGTTTTATTGGGATTTCTGGTTCTTGGTCCGCCTAAATTAACCTTTTTATTTTTTTCTTTCTTTTCATGAAACCCATTGGGTAGGACTTTTGTTTGAACCTTTTCCAAATAATTCTTTTGAATTATTTTAGGAAGTTCCTCCTCTAAAAACTGTTTAGAAACAGCCACTTCTTTCGGGAATGCTTCACGTTTTATGGAAAGCGCCATCATATCTTCAATACGGTCTAGGAATTCTTTTTCTGGCACGTTAAAAAAGGTAATGGCTTTTCCACTTTTGCCAGCTCGCCCTGTTCTTCCAATTCTATGGATATAATCACCTGCTTCCATAGGTGTATCAAAGTTTATCACATGCGAAACATCTAAAATATCTAAACCCCTGGCAGCAATATCTGTGGCAATTAATAACCTATTTACACCTGCCTGAAATTGATCTAAAGCAGCAAAACGAACAGGCTGCGTTTTTTTTGAGTGAATGATATTTAATTCATCGCCAAAGTATTTTTTAATATCACCATATAACCTGTCGGCTAATTTAATATTTGCCACAAAAACCAAGACTTTGGTAAAAGTTTTTTTGTTGCTTAATAAGTGGGTTAGTAAATTTACTTTGGTGTAATAATTGGGAACTGAATAGGCTGTTTGTTTTATTTTTTTAAGAGGTGTTCCATGGGGCACCACTTCAATCTTAGTTGGATTTTTGGTAAATGTTTGTATCAATACATTTACCTCTTTATTCATTGTTGCCGAAAAGAAAATATTTTGTCTTTTGCTTGGCAATAAATCTAATACGGTTGTTAGTTGCGCCCTAAATCCAGTTTCCAACATTTCATCAACCTCATCAATTATAAAATGCTGTACTTGTTTTAACTTAAGCACACCCAACATAGCCAAATCTACTAATCTACCTGGTGTAGAAACTAAAATATCTAATCCTTCAAGTACTAATTTCTTTTGCGGATTAATATTGCTACCACCATATATTCCTCCAAAACGAATCGCAGAATACTTGCAAAGTTTTTCAACCTCGGCAAGCACTTGTACCACTAGTTCGCGGGTTGGCACAATTACTAAAACTCTCGGAGATTTTTGTTCAGAGTATTTTAGCATGCGTAAAACTGGCAACAAGTAAGCGATTGTTTTTCCTGTTCCGGTTTGAGCCAATCCAATGAGGTCGTTACCTGACATGATAACAGAATAGGTAGCTGCTTGAATAGGAGTAGGGTGAATAAACTCTAAATCTTGCAATGCATTTAGATAGGGTTTGGTAAGATTTAGGTCTTCGAAGTTTAGCATTTTTTGTCGTTATTCGTTAGTTCTTGGTAGTTAGTATTTTGTCCTTAGTCTTTTGTATTTTGAATTTTTTCCTTCTTAGATTCCCAGCCATTTTTTAGCAGTTTCTCTGAGCAGTTTGGCTTTGGTTGGTTCATCCAAATCTTTCATGAGTGCTATAAACTTTCCATGTTCTAAATCACCCAAAGGGAAAGGGAAATCTGAACCCATTGCAATTTTGTCTGGCCCAAACATCTTTAAAATAAACTTAAAGGTTTCTTCATCGTGCACCAATGAATCGATATAAAATTTGTCTGTGTAACTGCTGGGGTCTGATATTTTGTGCACATTGCATAAATCTGGCCGTGCATGATAGGCGTGTTCAATTCTTCCTAAAGTTTGCGGGAAACATCCACCTCCATGGGCAAATAGCACTCTTAATTTCGGGTATTTATCAAAAATCCCACCAAACATCATGCTGCAAATAGCTAGAGATGTTTCGGCTGGCATTCCTACTAGCCAGGGGAGAAAGTAATTTGGCATTTTTTCTTGCGCCATCATATCCCATGGGTGCACAAACAAACACATGCCTAATTTTTCTGCTGTTTCATAAAAAGGATAATAGTAGGGGTCGTCTAAGTTTCTATGTTCAATGTGGGTGCCAATTTCAACTCCAGGCAGGTTAAGTTCATATTTGCAGCGAGTTAACTCCTCGCAGGCAAGGGTTATATCTTGCATAGGAAGAGTGGCTAAACCCACAAATCGTTTGGGGTAATTTTCTTGAATTTTGGCTATGTAATCATTAAAATACCTTGCCCATTCTAGGGTATGTTTAGGTTCAGCCCAATAATAAAAAAGCACAGGAACAATAGATAGTGCCATTAACTCAACATCATTTTTATCCATATGGGCTATGATAGCCTCTGGATTCCAGCAAAGTTCATCAATAACCCTGAAAAACGTTCCATCTGCTTTCATCATATTTGCCTTTCCAGGTTGAAAATGGTCGAGGTAAATAAATTCATCACCATAACCATACTTTTCCTTTAGGTTGGGCATGTTTTGTGGCAGAATGTGCGCATGAACGTCTATTTTATTATAATTAATTCCCATCTCCATCTAAAATATTGCCTAAGCCTCCTAATAATCCGCCCTCTTCTCTTCTTCCCATGCCGCTGTATGCTACAATTCTGCTTGCTAATCTTGAGATTGGTAGCGATTGAATCCAAACTTTTCCGGGGCCTTGCAAGGTAGCAAAGAAAACGCCTTCGCCACCAAATAATGTATTTTTTATTCCACCTACAAATTGAATATCATAATCGATATCTTTGGTAAAGGCCACAATACAGCCTGTATCTACTTTTAATATTTCACCTGCCATCAATTCTCTCTCTTCTACATGTCCGCCTGCATGCACAAATGCCATTCCATCGCCTTCCAATTTTTGCATAATAAAACCTTCGCCACCAAATAGACCTGCGCCAAGCTTTTTCTGGAATTCTAAACCAACACTTACCCCTTTGGCTGCGCACAAGAAAGAATCTTTCTGACAAACAATTTTGCCTCCTCTTTTGCTTAAATCTAAGGGTATAATTTTACCTGGGTAGGGGGCGGCAAAAGTGACTGTTTTTTTTCCTGAGCCTAAATTGGTATAGGCCGTCATAAATAAACTTTCGCCAGTTAAGAGCCGTTTTCCGGCCGACATTAACTTTCCAAAAATGCCACTTTGTTGTTGAGAGCCATCACCAAAAATAGTATTCATTTGAATGCCATCATTCATCATCATAAAGCTTCCGGGTTCTGCCATTACAGTTTCTTGTGGGTCTAATTCTATCTCTACACATTGCATTTCGCTTCCTAAAATGCGGTAATCTATTTCGTGATTGTTGATCATAAATGTTAAAATTAAAACTTCGAAATTATTGAAATTTGTTTAAGTGGCAGTTTTTTTATTTAAAACTTTTATTTTTTATAATATATATAAATCAATATTATAATTTCAATAAATTAATTTTATATACTGAATTTAATCATTTTATAATATAAATTGCAAATGTTTAATTTTTATTTTAATATTTACTTAGGATACAATTACTTCCAAAGGTTTTTAAATATATGAGAAGAGCACTTTTAGTTGGAATTTCAGGTAGAATTGGCAAGGAGCTAATGGAGGCTTTGTTGAACGACATTAGATATAAACGAATTACTGTGTTAACTCGACATGAAGGTAGAAGATTAAAAAATATTCACCTGCAAGTTGTGAAAACAGATTTTTCTAATTTGGATGCACATATTTCTGATTTTGAAGGCATAGATGATGTATATTGTTTGTTGGATTCAGAATTTATTAATACAAATAATGTTTCAGATGCAGAATTATTTGATTTTGAATACCCGTTAAATATAGCTCAAGTGGCAGAAAAAGCAGGTGTTAAAAATTTTGTTTTGCTTAATCATAGTGAAGCAAGTTTGAAAAATAACTTGCAAAAATGGAATAAGAGAGTTAAATTGGAAGGTATTATTCGTGAAATGAATTTTGAAAACATTTACACTTTTAAAGTTAATGGAATTTCTAAACCAGTAAACGCAAAAGGGGCCTTATATAATTTATCTAATAAAATGGGTATGTTACTAAATACATTGAGTTTGGGTTATGTTAATAAAATCAAGCTAACTCCCGCAAACGTTTTAGCAAAAAATATGATAGCCACAGTATCTAATAACACAAAAGATAAAAAAGAATTTGGACCCAAGGATTATTAAAAAAAACATGGAAAAAAGAAGAGCACTGGTAATAGGCGCAACCGGTTTAATTGGAAGGAGTTTGGTATTTGAACTTTTAAAATCGGAGGCTTACGAAGAAGTGGTTGTTCTTTCTCGCAAAGATTTGGTTATTAAACATGCAAAATTATCTCAGTTTATATTGGATTTTGATAGTTTAGCTGATTATGCACCACAAATGAAAGTTAATGATGTTTTTTGTTGCATGGGTTCAACCAAGGCAAGAACACCTGATGAAAAAGTATATCGAATGATAGATTTTGAATATCCATTACAAGTGGCAAGAATGGCTAAAGAGCAGGGTGCACAGCAGTTTCTATTGGTTAGTTCTATGGGAGCAAATACGCAATCAACTGTTTTTTATACCCGATTAAAAGGAGAGATTGAAGCAGCTATTGCAAGTTTAAATTATCCTACTTACAGAATATTCAGACCTTCTTTATTATTAGGCAATCGCATTGAAAGCAGGCCATTAGAAACCATCTTTCAATATTTAATGCGTGCTTTAAATGTTTTATTTATTGGGCCAGCCAAAAAATACAAAGCAATACCCGGAAATGTGGTGGCTAAAGCCATGCTTAAAGCAGCTATTAATTCAGAAACTGGAAACTATACTTATTTAAATGATAAGATTTTTGATTTGGTTAAAGTTTAATTACTCGCAAAAATAAAAGTAAATAACGAGTCCTAAAACCACTAAGCTATTACCAATCCATTCCCATTTATTTAGTCTTTCTTTAAATATAAAATACCCAGCAATAAGCGAGTAGGGGAAGAATGATAGTTGCATAAATCCCAATGTGTTTAATGAAAACATTTGGTAGCTAATATTGATCATTAATGACCCTAAAATGGTAAAAATAGCCACGCCTAAAATGTATTTATTTTTAAGTGGTGGTTTGCTTAAATTAAAATCGCTATCGTTTAAAATAATAAACAAGGCAGATAATATTAATATGCTAAATTCGGTAACAAATGTTCCCCATTCTGCGCTGGTATTGGCCAAAGGAATGCTTAACAAGGCGTATCCAAATCCCCAACAAACTGCGGAAATTACAGCATCTAATAATCCCTTTTTTGCACTCGTTTTTTTCCATTGAATGAGAATACCTAAAGTAGACAAGCCGCTAGCAATAAAAAACCAGTGATTTAATTTATCATTATTGAGCCAAACACCCAAGCCATAATGAATAAATGCACCCATAATACCAATTACGGCCACGTTTACAAAGTGTAAATTTTGCAGTGCTTTTACATAATAAAATAACCCAATGGCGCATAAAATACTGCACACAATTAGCCAAGCCATATCTTTTGTTTCGGGGGGATTGGCAAAGTTTCCAGAAATTAATAACCAGAGTCCCGCAAAGGTTACGGTATAGATAGACCTGAGGTAAATGAGCCGGGCTGGACTAATTTGCAAGCTACTCAGTTTGATACATACATCTGCTAAAAAGAAGGAGGTATTAACAAGTAGTGAAAAACCGATGGCATTCATTAAGCTGTTTGCAGTTCTTTTAATGCATTGTGCATATTTTCTTCTACTCTTTTTTGGGCTTGAGAGTAATCTTGAGGTACAAATTTTTGCGCAGTAATTTTCTCAAAAAGTTCTATGTATCGCTGGGAAACTAGGTTTATAAACTCATCTGAAAATACAGGTGCTATTTGTCCTTCCAAACCTTGGAAGCCATTTTCTATGAGCCACTGCCTCACAAATTCCTTAGATAATTGCCTTTGCTGTTGGTTACCCTCCTGAATTTGCTCATAAGTATCGGCGTAAAAATATCTACTAGAATCGGGCGTATGAATTTCGTCCATCAACATCACATCATTGCCAAATTTGCCAAATTCATACTTGGTATCTACTAAAATTAAGCCTTGTTTTCTTGCATAAGTTGAACCAAAAGCAAATAACTTTCTGGTATAATCTTCTAAAATTAAATAATCAGATTCGTTTACTAATCCGCTGGCAATTATATCTTCTCTCGAAATATCCTCATCATGACCTTCACTAGCTTTTATAGTTGGTGTTAAAATAGGTTCAGGAAAAGGGTCGTTTTCTCTCATGCCATCAGGCATGCTTACCCCGCAAATCACTCTTTTACCAATTTTATATTCACGCCAAGCATGTCCGGCTAAATAACCCCTTATAACCATTTCAACTTTAAATGGTTCGCAGCAATGGCCTATGCTAACATTTGGGTCTGGACAATTAATTAACCAATTGGGAACTATGTTCTTGGTTAGCGTTAAAAAATGAGCTGCAATTTGATTAAGCACCTGCCCTTTAAATGGAATAGGTTTGGGTAATACAATATCAAAAGCAGAAATTCTATCGCAAGCCACCATGGCTAAATACTTATTATCAATATTGTAAACGTCGCGTACTTTTCCTTTGTAAAAACTTACCTGATTATCAAAGTTAAAATGAGTTGAAACTAGTGCTTCCATGTATCTTATTTAAGGTTGCAATATGCATCAATAATATATTTTTACAAAGGGTACTTTATGCACTAAAGTTAAAATTTAGGGCATAATTTTTATTTCTGTTCGTCGGTTTTGAGCTCTGCCATCTAATGTCTTGTTATCTGCAATAGCCTGCGCATCAGCGTATCCTTTGGTAGTTAACCTGTTTGTATCAATACCTGCTGTAACCAAATAAGTTTTTACAGCCAGGGCTCTTTTGGCAGATAAGCTAGTATTTTTAATTTGGTCGCCAGTATTGTCTGTATGGCCACCTACTTCAATTTTTATTTTTGGGTTTGCCGTTAAAAACTGAACTAATTTATTTAACTCAGCTTTAGATTCTGGTTTTAAATCAAATTTATCTGAATCGAAGAAGATATTTTTTAGCACCACTTTAGCACCCGCCGTAATAGGTTGAAGAGGAACAGATAGTACAAGTGGTTCTGTGGCACTTTGGTTTTCCAACGCAAAGTTTTCTGAATAAAACAAATACCCCGCTTGGGCTACATTTAATGCATAATTTTTGTTTCCCTGCAAACAAACTAAGAATTCGCCAGTTGTTTTATTTGCGTATGATTCTACCACTAATCTCTCTGTGGCTATGTCTATTAACTCTACCTTGGCACTTAATTTCTTTTTGGTTACTGCATCAAAAACAACTCCTTTGGCATAACCCGTTTTTTTAGGTCTAGCTTCTTCATATAATTCAAAACTATAAATATCTAATCCCCCTTTAGAGTCTGCGCCGTCTCTGGCCATAAAAGCATCTTTTCCATTAGATGAAATTACTATACAAGTTTCATCTTTTTCACTATTAATGGGAAAACCTAAATTTACTGGTTTTTGCCATCTGCCTTCGGCATCTCTGCGGGCATAAAACAAATCTATGCCTCCCATTCCGGGATGGCCTTCACTGTTAAAATAAAGTGTTTGGTCGTCTTTGGCAATAAATGGAGATTGCTCATCTTTGGGTGTGTTTATTTCTGGTCCGGCATTAACAGGCGGCGTCCATCTGCCATTTTTAAAAGTGGTATACCAAATATCACTTTCTCCATATCCTCCTGGTCTATTGCTACTAAAATAGAGCACTTTACCGTCAAAACTTAGGCTCGGCTGACTTTCCCACGAGGCTGTATTTACCGGTGCGCCTAAATTTATTGGTTCAGACCAACTGCTACCATCTAATTTACTTAAAAACAAATCGCAGCTACCTTTGGCGCCGGGGCGGTTGCAGGCTGTATAGAAAATATATTGTCCATCTGCCGAAAGCGAAACAGTACCCTCATTGCGCTCAGTATTTATGGGGTAACCCATGTTTTGCGCTAAAGAGTACTTTCCATCTATCTTAATACTTTTATAAAATTCTTCATCTCTACCGTTTACTAGTCGGGTAAAAATAAGCACTTGCTCATCTGCTGTAATTCCAGGAAAATATTCATTATCCATAGAATTTACCATATTCCCAAGATTTACAGGGTTAAATGAAAATGGTTTTAAAATGGCACTTCGGGCATAGTCTGCATTTTCTTTAACGGTTTTTATTTGATCAAGTTTTTGGTAGTAATCTGGAAACGACATAAACTTAGAGGCGTCGTTAAATGCTTCTTCATATTTTCTTTGCATAAAATAGCATCTACTTCTGCCAAAATAACTCATTGGAAAATCTGGGTTGATCCCAATAATTTTATTATATAATAGGATGGCATCGTCATATTTGTCATTATCTTTTTTCATTTCTGCCATCATCATATAGGCATCAATAAAATTGGGATCAAGCGTTGTGGCCTTGCTCAATGAATTTTGTGTACGATCATAATCTTGCATCTGAAAAGTTTTGAGCGCTTCTCCAAAATGATATTCTGCCTTTTTATTTTTTGTACCGCTAAAAGGCAATTCTTGCCCAAAAGCAAGGCCCAATGAAAGTACTAATGTGAGTGATAGGATGACTTTTTGTAACATGAATGATATAAAAATTAAATAATCGGAGTTCCTTTTGGAGTTTGGTGCCACAGTAATTTACCTGCTCTGTTCTGAACCAATTTCCAAGTTAATGTGGGCAATTCAACAACAACGATGCCAGAAGTGGGTATATGTTCTAAAAAAGTGGGGGTAAGGTACCCAATTATCCCCGTAATGCTTGGGTTATGGCCTACCAACATTATTTGATGATACTGGTCGTCTAACTCTCTTATCACATGCAATAAGTCTGAGATATCAGCTTCATAAATTTGCGTATCTAGTTCAATGTTTTTTATTTTCAGGGTTTTAGCAACGATGTTGGCTGTTTGTTTGGTTCTGTGAGCTGGGCTGGCTATGATTTGTTCTGGTTTAAACTTTTCATGGCTTAACATTTGGGCTACTTGGTATGCATCTTTTTCACCACGCTCTTCTAAATTTCTTTCAAAATCTGATCCTTTTGCATTCCATTTTTCGGCTTTTGCATGCCGCATGAGTATAAGTTTTTTCAATGTATAATTTTTTTAAAATTAACTTTTATTGCACAAATTACAAGCCTGAAACTTGAAATTTAATTTACCTAGCAAACGGAGCTGTATTTAAGGTTTCAAAATCACCTTTCAAAAATTTGAGATAAGCAGCCATTGCAATCATAGCGGCATTATCTGTGCAGTATTCAAAAGCGGGAATGTAGGTGTTCCAACCTCTTTTTTTGCCTTCATTTTCTAAGGCAAAGCGTAGGCCAGTATTTGCAGATACACCTCCTGCCAAACTTATTTCTTTAATGCCTGTTTGGATAGACGCTGCAATTAATTTTTTCATCAAATGCTTTATAAATGTATGTTGAATAGAGGCACATAAATTGTTTAACTCTTCGTTTATAAATTGCGGATTTTCTTTCATTTCTTTCTGTAAAAAATACAAAATTGAAGTCTTTAAACCGCTAAAGCTGTAGTCTAAATTGGGGATATTTGGTTGTGGAAAAGAGTATGATTCTGGGTTGCCTAATTTTGCAAATTTGTCAATTAATGGTCCTCCTGGATAAGGAAGTTGCAATAGTTTTGCTGCCTTGTCAAACGCTTCCCCAGCTGCGTCATCAATGGTTTTTCCAATTATTTCTGAGGTGAAATAATCTGTCATCTTTACAATTTGTGTATGTCCGCCACTCACCGTTAAGCACAAAAATGGAAAACTTGGTTTAGGATTTTCTATAAAATGGGCCAAAACATGCGCTTCCATATGGTTAATCCCAATTAAAGGAATTTGCAATGATTGCGCTAAGGATTTCGCAAAAGAGCAACCCACCATTAATGATCCCATTAACCCTGGACCTTTAGTGAAGGCAATAGCACTTAACTGCTGTAGGTTAACACCTGCATTGTTAAGAGCAATATCAACCACAGGTACAATATTTTGCTGGTGAGCGCGCCCAGCCAACTCGGGCACCACACCGCCATATTGCTCATGAATTCCTTGCGTAGCAACTTTATTGGAGAGTATTATTCCGTTTCTAATAAGTGACGCGGCTGTATCATCACACGACGATTCGATAGCGAGAATTAGAATATCTTTTTGCAAATTTGCCGTCACAATTATAATTGTTTATCTTTTCCGCAAAACTACGTTGCTAAAGAAGTTTATCAAAATATCTTATATTTTATTTGTGGGCCTCCTGGGTTTACTAATGCTTCTGTACCTTCTGCTGAACACTAATAGGGTTCAAAATTATGCAGCCAAAAGCCTCACAACGTGGCTAAATAGTAGTTTTAATACGCAAATTAGTATAGGTGAAATTAGGTATGATGGTTGGACTTATTTTAGCTTAAGAAATGTTAATTTTGGCGACCAAAAGGGTGATACTACCTTTTATGCTGGCCGCATTCAATTTAATTTGATGGGTTTAGATATTGATTCAAGCCATTTTATTCTAAATGATTTGGTATTAGATGAAGGTCTTTGTAAAATAACCACCTACAAAGACGGCACCTATAGTTTTGATGTTATTAATCTGTTTTCAGACCCCAATGATACCATTGTTAATCCCAATCCAATTCCTTTTGTGTTAGAGTTTAGAAATTTAGAGTGCATGGATACAAGGTTTATGTACATAGATTCTACAGAAAAGTTCTCTGGTGAGGGCTTTGATCAAAACAGAATAGATTTTCACCAAATTAACTTTAGATCTAAACGCTTTCAAATTATAGACGATTCTTTGGCATTTGACTTACGAAATATGAATTGTAAAGAGCGCTCTGGATTTGAAATTACCCGATTAAACGCATTTGCAATTATTGCTCCTAGCAAAATTGAATTAAATAAAATGGATCTGGTAACGCCCTATAGCCATATTAAAAACTACCTTAGTTTAAATACAAAAAGTTATGCCGATTATGGCAAATTTATAGATAAAGTTTCTCTTTCTATCCGTTTAAACCAATCTGAAGTAGACATGAAAGACATTGTCTATTTTGTTCCTTCCTTTAAAAACTATCGCTATAAAGCGCAGGTAAGTGGGGAAGGTAAAGGACCGATAAGTAATTTGAAAATTAAAAATGTTGTAGCCAACATGGGCAATAACACCAAGTTTGTGGGAGATATTGGTTTTAGGGGATTGCCTAATATAGGTGAAACATTCATGGATTTTAAAGTTGAGTATGCCTCCACCGTTTCACAAGAGCTTGGGCAAATAATTGACATGCAATTACCCGCAGAAATGGCCAAGCTAGGAAAAATGGTTTACAAAGGAAATTTTACAGGATTTTATGAAGATTTTGTAACTTACGGTGTGGTAGAAACCCCTTTTGGTTCGGCTCAAACCGATTTAAATATGAAGTTAAATAAGGTAACCCAATTAAGTGAATACTCGGGTAATTTAAAATTAAATTACTTTCAATTGGGCGATTACCTTAAAAACAAACAATTGGGTGTGATAGATTTAGAGGCAAAAGTAAAAGGAAAAGGATTTAATTTAGATGTTATAGAAACCCAATTTGAGACTCAAATTAATGCGTTAAATTATAATGGGTATACTTACCATGATGTTGATTTTAAAGGGTCGGTAATTAAAAAAGATTTGGTGTCTAATGTTACTGTTAATGATACTAACTTGCAATTAAATGCAGCTGTTGAGGTAGATTTAGCAAACGTTTTTAAACACATAATATTAGATGGAAACCTTGATTATGCAAATCTTAAAAAACTTGGTTTTAGTAAAAATGATATCTTGTTGAGTAGTCATTTTAATGCCAATTATTTCTTCAAAGATTTAAACGAACATAAAGGAACCGTTAACATAGACGATTTTCAATATGATAAAAATGGATACACCTACAGAATAAACCAAGTTGGCCTAGAGACAGATAATGAAGGTGGGGTAGAAACCATTTTGGTTAACAGTGATTTTATGAAAGCCAAAATATGGGGCGAATTTGATTTTACCCACTTAATTGATCAGCTTAAATATTGGACATTAAACTTAGGTCAATCTTATTTTCAGGTGCAAAAGCCAAAACAAGATTTTCAATTATTTGAATTTGATGTGCACATATTAAGCACTGCCAATATTTCTCCATTGTTGTTTCCAGGTATAAATTTAAGCAATATTGATTTAGAAGGGAAAGTTAGCAGCAGAGAGAGTAAGTATGAGGTTTTAGGTTATGTTGGTATGCTTAATTTTCATGGGTGGCTCTTAAATCAAACTACTTTTAAAATAACAGAAGAGGAAACAATAAAAGGAAGCCTTTTATTGGGATTTAAAAGTTTTGGTAAACAAGACACCATGCTCATTGGCGATTTTGCCTTAAAGGCAGAGGCAAAGCCCAATCAATTAGATTTGCAATACCAAGTGCAGGATAGCCTAAGCTTTATTTCGGGTAAGGTAGCGCACAAAATTATGTTTAACCATAGCGGCTTATGGTTAGATTTTGCGCCTTCTTGGCTTAAATCTGGAAGTGCTAAATGGGATATTTTACCCGGCAAAACGGTTTTCTTAAATCCAAATAAACTTGATTTTGATAGCCTTTCTCTTAAAAATGATAAACAGCTCATTCAAGTGGATGGTTTTTTTGATTTTGCTGGTAATGAAAAAAATATAAGCGCTAAAATTACACAGTTAAATTTAAATACTATTAATCAATTTGATAGAAATTTTGGTGTAAACTTTGACGGTACGGCTGATGGTTATATGGTTTACAAAAATATGGGTAAACGAGATGTAATAATTGGAAATTTAAACGCCAAAGATTTGTGCTTGGATAAGGATACTTTGGGCGATTTTTTATTGAATATTGGTTACAGGGAATATCAGGAAGATTTGCTAATAGACTTTGTTTCAAACAAAGGAAAGCTTAAGAACTTAAAGGGTGTTGGCGCATATGATATTGCTAAAAGATACCTTGATTTTAATATAGACTTTGCAGATTCTAAGATAACAGCTTTCCAGGCATTTGTGAAAGATTATGTTAAACTTTATGAGGGTAATGCCCGTTTAAACGCTAAAATATCGGGTCCAATTAATAAACTAAGATTAGATGGACAGTTAATTTTAGATGGCATATCAATGAAGGTAGATTACTTACAAACCAATTATAAAATTGATAGAGCTAGGATAAACCTTAACGATAATTTGGTTCAGCTTGTGCCTTTTAAAATACAAGATGCTTTGGGTAAAACTGCCGATGTAAGTGGGCAAATATTGCATAATAATTTCTCCGATTTAAAATACAATATCAATGTAGAAAATTTAAAATCGTTTCAGGTGCTGCAAACCAATCAAAAAGATAACGAGTTGTTTTATGGAAGCGGATTTGTTAGCGGTAAGTTTAGCATGAAAGGAACCAGCAAAGACTTGTCTATGTACATTGATGCCAGAAGCGAAAAAGGTACTAAAATAATGATTAATCCTTTTGGGGTAAGTAACGAAACGGGCGAAGATTACATCAACTTTGTTTCCCGGGATACAGTTGCA
Organism: Chitinophaga pinensis; assembly: GCA_945860865.1. GTDB lineage: Bacteria > Bacteroidota > Bacteroidia > UKL13-3 > UKL13-3 > B1. Next base: position 75,753 of record CAMARW010000003.1, read on the forward strand.
ACTTACAGCAGCAAAGGCAGGGGAGTGGCTTTTGGTATTGGTGTTTTTATGAAATTAGATGTGAATCCAAGTGCAGAAGTTCAACTTGTTTTTGATGCTAAATCAGACGACAGAATTAAAGCAATAGGTTCAGGCAAATTAGCTTTAGATTACCTGCCAAATGGTAACTTTACTATGGATGGAACCTATATATTACAAGAAGGTGAATACCGGTTTAGTGCTTTAAATGTGGTGGCTAAAAAGTTTGATTTAAAATCGGGTAGTCAGATTAAATGGAGCGGCGACCCACTAAAGGGAAGATTGGATATTCAGGGGATTTACCGACTCAAAACCAGCGTGAGTGAAATTGTAAATATGAGCAAAGCGCCCGATCCAAACGTGCGTCTTCCGGTTGAATGTATTATTAATATAAAGGGTTTGGTGGAAAAGCCAGAATTTGTTTTTGATTTGAGTTTTCCTGATTTACAGAATAATTTAACGGGTACTGCAGCATCAGAATTAAATGCGGTAGTTTCTAATTTTAGAAGAGAGCCAGAGATGATGAACCAACAAATGTTATTTCTATTAATTTCAGGCAGTTTTGTGCCTATAACCAACAATAATAATAGTTTAAGTAATACCGTTGGATCGCAAACAGTATCCGATTTGTTAAGTAAACAAGCTGCCGGTTTGTTGGGCAAAGCAGTGCCTAATATTGATTTAAGCGTTAACTTGCTAAATGCCTCAGACCCCACCAGAAGTAGAACCGTTTTGCTTTCTGCCTCTAAAAAGTTTTTAGATAATAGGCTGGAAGTGCAAACTAGTTATGCCATGGATCAAACCCAAACCAATTTTTCTGCTAATTATAGCATCAAGAAAAATGGAAATACTAAAGTGAACTTTTTTAATAAAAGTGGTTTTGATGCCTTATATAATCGAAATGTAACAACCTCGGGTTCGGGTTTGTTCTATAGAAAAGAATTTAATAGCTTCCCCGAATTATTTAAAAAACAAACTCCAACAACAAGCGAATAATTTTCACATTATGATACCTTCAATAGATTTAAATGATTTTTTAAGTGGTGATCCAATTAAAAAAAACAACTTCGTGCAAGCTTTGGGTCAGGCCTACCAAGAAATAGGTTTTGTAGCACTCAAAGGTCATTTACTAGAGGCATCTGTAAGCGAAAAATTATATGCAGAATGTCAGGCTTTTTTTGCCTTGCCCGAACCTACTAAGAAGAATTATGAAGTGCCTGGATTAGCTGGTCAGCGCGGCTATACAAGTTTTGGTAAAGAACACGCAAAGGGTAGAAACGAAGGCGATTTAAAAGAGTTTTGGCATTTTGGCCAAGCCATAGAACACGGCGAAGAATTAGCCGAAGAGTATCCAGAAAATGTAAGTGTGGCAGAGCTTCCAGAATTTAATAAAAATGGCTTGTTGGCTTATCAACAATTAGAAGAAACAGGAAAATATATGTTGCGTGCCATTGCTTTGTTTTTGCATTTAGATGAGTTTTATTTCGACGAAAAAATTTACAAGGGCAATAGTATTTTGCGCCCCATTCATTATCCTCCAATTACGGCTGAACCTAAATCTGCGGTGCGCGCTGCCGAGCATGAAGACATTAATTTAATAACCCTATTAATGGGCGCAAGTGCCGATGGATTGCAAGTTTTAAACAAGCAAAATGAATGGGTTTCTATCACTGCTTTGCCCGAACAATTGGTAGTTAATGTAGGCGATATGTTGCAGCGTTTAACCAATAATGTGCTAAAAAGCACCACACATAGAGTGGTTAATCCGCCAAGAGATAAATGGGGTAGCAGCAGGTTTTCTATTCCTTTCTTTTTGCACCCTAGAAGTGAAATGCGTTTAGATGCCTTGCCGCAATGTATTAGTGAAGCCAATCCAGTTAAAGAAGAACCTATTTCGGCAGGTGAGTATTTAACCCAAAGATTAAAAGAAATTGGGCTTAAATAAGATTTTAGCTTGAACCGATTTATTAATTTTATACACGTTTTTTTCTTCTTTGTTTTCGGATTAGTTTCTGTTCTTAATCACTATTATTTTAGGTCTGCGGGATTGGATTATGGTATTGCCAATCAAGCTTTATACCAATATGCGCATTTAAAAGAAGCCAATATAACCCAACTTTTGCCAGGTATTACAATGCCTTATTTTGCCTTACATGTTAGCTTGTGGGCGCTTTTGGTGAGTCCGTTTTATTATGTATTTGGTTCATATACCTTGCTTATTTTCCAAAATTTAGCGCTCGTTTTTGCTGGGGTTGGAATAGTAAAATTAGCTAAAGATGCAGGCATTAAAGACAGTTTTATGCCTTGGATTTTGGTGCAATTTTATGCAGGCTTTTCTCTATACGCGGCATTGGCATTTGATTACCATGACAATGTTATAGGTGCTTGTTTTATTCCTTGGGTTTGGTATTATTTTTTAAAAAATAAACAAGCACTGGCGCTGCTATGCTTTGTAGCCATATTAATTTCTAAAGAGAATTTAGCCATTTTTGCTGCGTTTTTTTCTTTGGCTATGTGGGTTTATGCCTATAGGCTGAACCAAAACTTAAAGCCCTTTGCTGCCTTTCTTTTTCTCCTTTCGGTAGGGTGGTTTTTGCTTGTTTCATTGGTAATAATGCCAAGTTTAAATCCCCTTCAAAAGTTTGAACAATTGAATAGGTATTCTTACATGGGAGGCAGTTTAACCGAAATTGTTGGGTATATCATTCGCCATCCGCTGCGCATGGTTGAGCTGTTATATAAAAGTCAGATACAGCCCGATCCACTCGAGGTGGTAAAGCAAGAGTTTCTGTTTGTAACCCTATTATCTGGCGGAATTTTTCTATTGTTTAAGCCACAATTTTTGTGGTTAGCCTTGCCCATTTTTATGCAAAAATTATGGAATAAAGAACTCGCATTTTGGGGTATTTCGTATCATTACCAAATAGAGTTGGCTCCTCTTATTAGCCTGGCCATAATTGCCTTTGTAAGCAGAATAAAATCTGCAAAAATGCAAGGTCTATTGTTGGCGGTAACTTGCCTGTTAACTGCCTTTACCACCTATTTATTTATGTATGAACGCAAAGCCGATTTTCAACCCATACGCGAGAATTTGTTTCTAGCAGAGCGCTACCAAGCACCATTTAACATAAGCAAAGTAAAAGCTAAAATAAACGAAATACCAAGTAATGAAGTTGTTTGCGCCCAGAGCAATATTATGCCGCATGTGGCCAATAGAGATAGTCTGTACCATTTTCCATTTATAAAAGATGCCAGCATTATTTTGGTATTTCAACCCCAATTAAATGCCTATCCACTTTCCCCAGAAAAAGCCATTCACCTATTAGATTCCATCAGAACATGTGGGTTTTGGCAGGAAGATAGTTCGGGTTTTCCTTTAAGAGTATTTGTTAGAAAGTAGAATTTTTGAAATAAATTTGAACTTCGCCTTAATAGATTAATCCCCAAAAATCGTACTCAGAAATCTTATTTTTGTTTAAGGTGAAAGGCTACCAAATCTTGTAGCGGCGATTTGATAATCTTACCAATTTTCATATCGTAGCTAAGTGCCACTTCTTCTAAAATGTCTTTGAACACAAAGCCTACCGAGCCAACGCAATTGAACTTGTGCGATTGGTAATCGGGGTATTTACTCACTAGGTTTTTAAAGAAATCGCGGAAAGAATCGCGCACTTTGTTTCTAATGTATGGGTGAGTTACATACTCATCTGCAAACTTACAGAAACTTGCCAAGTATCTATTTGGGAATTGTGTAGTGTAAAGCGTATGAAAAATTTGCTCATTGCCTTCAATTTGAAAGCGCTCTTTAAACCTATTATGTAATTCTGGTTCTAATCTACCGCGCATAAAATCGCGCACTATTTTTTTGCCTATGTGGCTACCACTACCTTCATCTCCTATTAAATAGCCTAGAGAATCTATGTTAACGGTAATGGTATTTCCATCATATAAACACGTGTTGCAACCTGTGCCTAAAATGGCCGCAAAGCCAACTTCAGTGCCAAGCAATGCACGGGCTGTGGCCAACAAATCATGGTCTACCACTATGCTTTTAGCCTGAGGAAAACTTCTTAATAATGCTTTTTTTACAATGTCTTTTTTTGCGGGCGTGCTACAACCCGCGCCATAAAAATAAATTTCATCTACCAATTCACCTGCCATGTCTTTTAATAAGTTTTCCGAAAGTGAATAGAAGATGGCTTCTGTATCTATAAAATATGGATTATAGCCGATGGTATGGTAAATCTTTTGTGTATTATCTGTGCTATCTACCAAGCACCAATCTGTTTTTGTAGAGCCACTATCAGCTATAAGATATATCATTTTATACTATTTATGCTGCGAGTATATCAAAATTAAGGCAAAAACCAAAGAAACTATTTTTTCGATTTTTAGCTATATTTTTCATTATTTTAAAAAACACGCTGTCAAATCATTGCAAATACATTTTGGTTTATAGCCGTTAAAAAAGTATCATTGGGTTTTAAAATACATAACAGATGAATTTTAGCGCTGCTATTAAAAGCAAATTACCTAATGTAGGAACTACAATTTTTTCTATCATGTCGGCTCATGCTAGCGAACAAGGTGCTATTAATCTTGCGCAGGGTTTTCCAGATTTTAACTGTTCACCTAAATTAATCTCTCTGGTTAATCAATATATGGAAAGGGGAATGAACCAATATGCTCCTATGCCTGGTTTAATGCAACTGCGAGAACGTATTTCAGAAAAAACAGAAAAGCTATATGGTGCTTATTATAAGCCAGATACAGAGATAACTATAGTTCCTGGAGGTACGCATGGCATTTACGCAGCGGTAAGTGCAGTAGTTGGTGAGGGCGATGAGGTTGTGGTAATAGAACCTTGCTATGATAGCTACGTTCCTGCCATTGAGTTAAATGGGGGTAGGGCCGTTTTTTACGAAATGAAATATCCAGATTATGCGATTGATTGGAATGAGGTAAAAAAACTCATCAATTTTAAAACGCGCATGATTATGATTAATACACCCCACAATCCAACAGGCACTACTTTAACTGAATCTGATATGCTGCAATTACAAAAAATATTAGATAACACAGATGTAGTAGTTTTGAGCGATGAGGTTTATGAACATATTATTTTTGATGGAGCTGAACACCAAAGCGTTGCTAAGTACCCTAAAATTGCAGAACGCAGTATTATTGTTTCTTCTTTTGGTAAAACTTATCATACAACTGGCTGGAAAATGGGCTATGTTTTAGCCCCTGAAAACCTTACTAAAGAATTTAGAAAAGTACATCAATTTATGGCTTTTAGTGCCAATACACCCATCCAATATGCATTGGCAGATTATATGGATGATACAGATGCTTATTTACAATTAAAACATTTTTATGAAGAAAAAAGAAATCTTTTTCAAACGCTCATTAAGGGCTCAAACTTTAAGCTTTTGCCTTGCAAAGGCTCATATTTTCAAATGCTCAACTATGCTAAAATTACGCAAGAACGTGACTTTGACTTTGCCTTGCGTTTAACCAAAGATTTTAAAGTTGCAAGTATTCCAACCTCTGTTTTTTACCAGAAAAAATTAGATAATAACGTATTACGTTTTTGCTTTGCTAAGGAAAATGAAACTTTAGAAAAAGCAGCAGAAAAACTGTTGAGGGTATAGAATTACGAATTACGAATTAAAAATTACAAATTTTCAATAATTAGATCCTAGATTATAATTCGTAATTTTTAATTCGTAATTCGTAATTCATAACTCATAATTCATATTATATTTGAAGCTTTAATGGAATTATGATACAAGATTTAATAAAAGCCCAGCTTTCTTATGCCATTCAACAATTGTTTGGACTAATACTAAAGCCTGAGGACGTGGTGATAGAAAAAACAGCTTCAAATTTCGAGGGAGATTTCACCTATGTGGTTTTTCCTTTATTAAAAATAAGTAGAAAAAATCCTGAGCAAACAGCCCAAGCCATAGGAGATTTTCTTCTACAACATTTTCCAGAATTAGGCACCTTTCAAGTAGTAAAGGGCTTCTTAAATTTAAGCATTAAGCCGCAATTTTGGCTTCAATTTTTACAACAACAAGTTAGTAATCAGAATTTTGGAATGGCTGAGCCAAATTCCAAGGAAGCTGTTTTGGTAGAATACTCTTCGCCCAATACCAATAAACCTTTGCACTTAGGACACATCAGGAATAATTTATTGGGTTATGCTGTAGCTGCTATTCTTAAAGCTAATGGCAATAAGGTTTATACCTGTAATTTGGTTAACGATAGGGGTATTCATATTTGTAAAAGCATGTATGCTTGGCTGCAATTTGGAAATAACGAAACACCCGAAAGTAGTGGTTTAAAAGGAGATCATTTAGTAGGTAAATACTATGTAATTTTTGATAAACAATACAAGCAAGAAATAAAAGACTTAATAGCGTCTGGCTTAACCGAAGAGGATGCAGCTAAACAAGCGCCAAGTATTTTGGCCGCGCAAGATTTATTGGTTAAATGGGAGGCAGGTGATGAACCAACTATAGCCGTATGGAAAATGATGAATGCATGGGTTTACAAAGGCTTTGAACATACTTACCAAAAACTGGGGGTGCAATTTGATCAGTTTTACTACGAATCAAATACCTACTTGCTTGGCAAAGAAATAGTACAAGAGGGTTTAGCCAAAGAGGTATTCTTTAAAAAAGAAAATGGTTCTGTTTGGATAGATTTAAGCGCAGAAGGACTTGATCAAAAATTGGTTTTGCGTGCAGATGGTACTTCGGTTTATATTACCCAAGACCTCGGAACTGCTGAGCTTAAATACAACGATTTCAATTGCAATAGATCTATTTATGTAGTAGGAAACGAGCAAGAATACCATTTTAAGGTATTGCAACAAATTGCCTCTAAATTAGAAAAACCATATGCAGCCGGAATATATCATTTAAGTTATGGTATGGTAGAGTTACCACATGGTAAAATGAAAAGTAGGGAAGGAACAGTAGTTGATGCAGATGAATTGATTGATGAAATGGAGCACACCGCCAAAGAAACCACTCAAGCATTGGGTAAAATGGAGGGTGAGAGTGAAGATACTTTAAATCAACTTTACCATACCATTGGCATGGGTGCGCTTAAATATTATCTATTAAAAGTAGATCCGCGCAAAAAAATGCTTTTTAATCCGGAAGAAAGTATCGATTTTCAAGGTAATACGGGTCCGTTTATTCAATACACGCACGCTCGTATAAAATCTATTTTGCGTTTGGTTGGCAATCAATCAGCAGATTTTCAAATTAAAAATGTTATATTAAGTAAGGTAGAAAAAGAACTTTTAGCCAAATTGTATCAATACCCACTAATCATTGCTGAAGCTGGGAATGATATGAGTCCGGGATTGCTCTGTAATTACATTTACGAATTAGCCAAAATCTATAGTTTGTTCTACCACGATCATCCTATAATGAAGGAAGAAAATTTGGATCAAAAAGCTTTTAGAGTATCTGCTTGTATGCTCACTGCACATGTTATTAAATCTGGATTCTTGCTTTTGGGTATTCAAGTTCCCGAAAAAATGTAAGGATATGCAGGCGAAATTTTTTTTGTTTCTATGGGTATTGTTGCTTGCTTCTTGCGATGTAACAAAACAATATATGAAACTGGGTAACCAAGCCTACCATCAAGGAGATATGGATGCAGCTGCTAATTATTTTTACAATACACTGCTAGTAAAACCAAATAATATAGAAGCTAAACAGGCTCTGCAGCAGAGTGGAAACATTGTTTTGCAAAATAAATTTTCTGCTTTTAATAAATACGTAATAGAAAAACAAGATGAAAAGGCCATTAAGCAATACCTTGCTTGTAAAAAATATCATTTCCGCTGCGCATCTGTTGGGGTAGAGTTACCCTGGGTAAGTATGTATGATCCCATTTTTGAAGATTTAAAAAACGAATTTGTATCTGCACAATATGATTTGGGTTTAATGCACTTAAACAACAATAAGTATGATCAAGCCGAACTTGTTTTTACTAATATTGCTGAAATAGACCCTACCTATAAAGATGCAACGGTATTACGACTTAAAAGTATCCTGGAGCCCCTGTATAAACATGGCCAAAAAATGATGGAATTGGAGCAATACAAAGAGGCTTATAGAGATTTTGAAAAAGTGATTAAATTAGATCAAACCTATAAAAACGCTTTGAACCTTAGAGACGAAGCGCTTAAAAAAGCATCTATTGGGTTAGGCATATTACCTGTGCAAAACCAAACCAGAAGTCAGGGTTTTGATACCCGTTTGTACCAGCAAATTGTAGCTACTTTGGTTCAGCATAAAAACCCCTTTCTAAAAGTAATAGATAGAAGCTCTTTAGAAAGTATGCTTAGAGAGCAATCTCTGGGAATGAGTGGTATTGTTGATCCAGAAAGTGCCGCAAAGGCAGGCAAAATAATTGGATTAAAATACGTATTGATGACGGCTATAAGCGACTTAGTTTATGAGGATGAAGGTATGCGTAAAGATTCTATTTTGGCCTACGAAGCATACTCAGAGCAGATTCCATCTCAAATGCCGAATGGATTGCCACAAACTATAACTCGCTTTAAAAAGGTTAAATACCAAGATCAAAGTCAGAAAAGAAGATTGTATTACAGGGTCTTTTATCAATTGGTTTCTACCCAAACAGGCCAAGTAGTTGCCAGCGATGTGTTGAGCGAAGAAGTGAGTGATGAGGTTCATTTTGCCTCTTATAATGGAAACGTAAATGCATTGTATCCCGAACTTCCAATAGCTAAATCTATGCCGCCTAAGCCAACCGAATTTAGAGAACAGTTTAATCAAGTAAAAAGAAATATAGCCTCCAGAGAAGATTTGACACAACAAGTTTGCGTTAAAATAGTGAAAATCATAGCTGATGACCTTCATATTTATATCGACAAATAATTTTAAAGCTTGCGCCTCTTGCTGAGCTATTGGGTGGGCTTTTTTTGTTTTTATTTACTTACTTTTGCACAGATACATGAAGGTTTATAGAAGCATAGAATCATTTCCACAACTCAGCAATGCCATTGTTACGCAAGGTACCTTTGATGGTGTTCATTTTGCTCACCAGGTTATCCTAAAACAGCTCAAAGAAATTGCTCGTGTTAAAGGTGGTAAAACGGTATTAATTACTTTCGACCCACACCCAAGAACCGTCTTGTTTCCGGAAGATCATGGCTTACAATTACTCAATACACCCGAAGAAAAAATTGCCTTATTAGAAAAAGCAGGGATTGATTATTTACTTATTTTACCTTTTACCAGAGCATTCTCGCGCTTAAGCTCTCTTGAATTTATAAGAGATATTTTAATAAACGGCATTGGCACAAAGTATTTGGTTATTGGATACAATCATCGTTTTGGAAAAAATAGGGAAGGGAGTTTTGAATACTTAAGGGATTATGCGCCCACATACGGATTTGAAATTTTAGAAATTTCTGCTCAAGATTTAGACAAAGTTGCCGTAAGTTCTACTAAAATTAGAACGGCTTTAAACGCAGGCGAGGTAAATAAAGCTAGTAAGTTTTTAGGTAGATATTATGAAATGGAAGGAACGGTTGTGCAAGGAAAACAATTGGGCAGAACCATTGGTTACCCTACCGCTAATTTACAACTTTTACACCCTTTAAAACTGTTGCCACAAGATGGAGTTTACGCCGTTTGGGTTTGGATTAAAGCTAAAAAGTATGGTGGAATGCTCAATATTGGGAATAATCCTACGGTAATTGATAAAGGTAGGAGCATAGAAGTTAACATATTTGGGTTTAGTGAATCTATTTATAATCAAATCATAAGTGTTCAATTTGTTGATAAACTAAGGGATGAGGCCAAGTTTAATAATTTAGAAGAGCTAAAAACTCGATTAGATTTGGATAAATTGCAAGCTTTAGCATTGTTAGATTTAAAGTGAGTTGCATCCCAATGAAATTACATAAACTGGTTTTTTATATAGGTATATTATTTTTATTCTTTGTTCCGCAAGTAATATTTGCCCAAGTAGAAGAATCTCCTGATTCACTTGAGTTGATTGAATACGACGAGGATGAAATAGAGGAATCGCCCGAATTTGATAGCGTAGTTGTAAGCTCTGCCGATAAATACTGGGATTTTGTACGTCCGCGTAATTTTCTTTTTGATACTACTTATGCACCTGCTCATAGTTTTTATCGTTCTTGGGATACCGTTACCATAAATCCTTATAGGCGCGATCTCAAAAACATGGAGGATACCATCAAGTTGATTTTAGCCAACTACGATGATTGCTCTTTTCACCCTCCTGCAATTGGCGATATAACGTCTAATTTTGGTTTTAGAAGGTGGGGGCGCCGACAAAAATTTCATTTTGGAACCGATATTCGTATGGAGGTGGGCGACCCCGTTTATGCAGCATTTGAGGGTGTGGTGCGCATTGCCAAACGAAGTGCAGATTATGGATATGTGGTTGTTATAAGGCATAATAATGGATTAGAAACATTATATGCTCATTTCTCTCAATTATTGGCTTATCCGGGGCAACCCGTAAAAGGCGGTAATATTATCGGATTGGCTGGAAGCACAGGTCGTTCTACGGGTCCTCATTTGCATTTTGAAGTGCGTTTTCAAGGTGAGAAAATAGATCCATCTTCTATCATTCATTTTCCTAGCGGATCGCTCATGAATGATACTTTTCAAGTAGATAAGGGTTGTTTTAAGCATTTATATGAGGTGCAATCGGCCAAGTTAAAAGCAAAAAGTGTGGCCACTCCCAAATATACCAAAGCTAGAAAAGGAGATACCATTCAAAAAATTGCCAACCGATACGGATTAAGTGCCAAAAAAATCAGCAGACTTAACGGCATCAAATCTAAAACCAAACTAAAATCTGGTCGCAGAATTAGGTTGAGGTAACTCCATTAGCCTATTATTATAAAAAACCCATGAAAATTATAAAAACAATTCTTAAAATATCAGCGGCTTGCATCGCTTTGTTTTTAATTGGAGGTTTTGTGTATTACTTCAATTATATTAAACCATTTAAAGAACAAATGGCCAAAACTATGCTGGTAAATTTTGATATGAATTTACTTATAGTGCAAGGTGGGGGAGGAAACTCCGGCATTCTTTTGCTGGATAGCATGGTTTTAGTAGTTGATAGCAAAATGGATGAAGCTGCTTTAGAATTGCATAAAATTGCCAATAGAATGGCAGAAGGAAAACCTATCGTGTTAGTAAATACCCACTATCATCCAGATCATGTAGGTGGCAATCATTTATATGCGGGTCAAACCATTGTAGCTGGCGGTAACTATACAGAGCAACTCTGGAAACAAGAAACAGGCTCAAACCAATTACCCGATATCTGGGTTAAAGATAGCCTCATTATAGAAACAAGAACAGAAAGAATTAGTATCGTAAATATTCCAAATCCTGCACACACAGAAAGTGATTTGGTAGTATTCTTAAACAACAAAAAAGTACTATTTACCGGAGATGTGGTCTTAAATAATCAAATTCCGCTGCTCCAAGGCTCTGCTAAACCCCAAGGATATTTGAGTGCCTTTGATTATTTAAGCAATAGGTTTGATTTAAATACCATTGTGCCCGGACATGGAAATATAGGTTCTAAAAAAGTATTTTCTAATTTTAAACAATACTTTTTAGATATGAATGAAGCTAGTAAAAACAGCGCTCAGAAAGATGCCTTAATAGCCAAATATGATGGCTGGGCGCAGCTTCCTTTTTTTATGTCGCCGCGCGCAACCATCAGAAAGTTTTAATTTCTATAAAAAGCCTAATTGCAGTTTGGCCGATTCGCTCATCAGATCTTGACTCCATGGTGGATCAAATGTTACCGTTACGGTTACCTCTTGAACACCCTCCATGGCACCTAATTTCTCTTTAATTTCGGCAGGCATGCTTTGTGCTGCCGGACAAAAAGGGGAAGTGAGCGACATGATTATTTCGATGTTTAATTCGTGTGAAACATTAACCTCATAGATGAGTCCTAATTCGTAAATGTTCACCGGAATTTCTGGATCGAATATAGTTTGTAAAACTTGGATGGCTTCGTTTTGCACATCTACAAAATTTCTAATTGATTTAATTTCTTCGCTCATAATAATTATTGTTTAATGAGGGCAAAAGCATACATTTTCATTTGCTTTATCATGCTGGTAAAGCCATTGCTTCTTTGTGAGCCAATCATTCTGCTCATGCCTATTTTTTCTATGAAATACAATTCTGTATTAAGTATCTCTTGGGGTGTTTTGCCGCTGTAAATTTTAACCAACAAGCTTACTAATCCCTTAGTAATTTCTGTATTGCTATCTGCTTCAAAGTACAATTTATCGTCTTCATAAACTGGAAACAACCATACTTTGCTTTGGCAACCTTTAACTATATAATCTTCTGATTTATGTTCAATAGGCATTTCAGGCAATTTTTTGCCCAAATCCATTAAATAGAATAATTTACTTTCTAGGTCATCTTCAAATAAAGAAAAGTCTTCTATAATTTCGTCCTGTAATTCGATGCTCGTCATGGTAAATAAAACTTATTTTATGCAAATTTTCCTCAAAGCTTCCAGCAAAACTGCTACTTCTTCCAAGGTATTGTAAACAGCAAAAGATGCACGCACGGTACCTTCAATTTGGTAAAAATGCATCAATGGTTGCGTGCAATGATGGCCAGTTCTAACAGCAATTCCTCGTGCATCAAGCATAAGTCCAATATCAAAAGGATGTTTTCCTTTAATTATAAAAGATTGCACTGCCACTTTATCAGGCGCTGTTCCGTACAAAACAATTGGGCTTGAACCAATTTCATCATTTAGTTTTTGAACGCCCAATACAAAAGTTTGCAACAAGAGATTTTCATGTGCAATGATGTTCTTTTTACCCAAATTATTTACAAATTCAATGGCAAATTTAAAGGCAATTACATCTGCAATATTGGGTGTTCCTGCTTCAAATTTAAAAGGAATTTCGTTGTAAGTAGTTTGCTCAAAACTAACTTCCTTAATCATTTCTCCGCCACCTTGGTAGGGTGGCATTTCATCCAATAAAGCACGTTTTCCGTATAAAACGCCCACACCTGTGGGGCCATATAATTTATGACCGCTAAGTGTTAAGAAGTCAATATCTAATGCTTGTACGTCTACTTCTAAATGTGAACCCGCTTGCGCGCCATCCAATAAAACAATGGCTTTGTGGGCGTGTGCGGCAGTTATAATTTCTTCTACAGGGTTTATTGTACCTAGCGCATTACTAGCCCAAACACAAGCAACTAATTTGGTTCTATCCGAAAGTAATTGATGATAAGCCGCCATGTCTAAAGTACCATTGGCAAGCACGGGGATAACTTTTAAAATGGCACCTTTCTCTGCGCAAATCATTTGCCAAGGAACAATATTACTGTGATGCTCTAGGTATGAAATAATAACCTCATCGCCGGCTTGTAGGTTTTTTCTACCCCAAGTTTGCGCCACTAAATTAATACTTTCTGTTACTCCTTTGGTAAAAATACATTCTGCTGCTTCGGCGGCATTTATAAATTGTTGCACTGCTTTGCGTGTATCTTCAAACATGCCAGTGGCCCTATCGGCCAATGTATGTGCACCCCGGTGGATGTTTGCGTTATCTGTTTTATAATAATTTTGCAAAGCCTCAATAACGGCCAAAGGCTTTTGGGTGGTGGCAGCATTGTCTAAATAAACCAAAGGATGTTTGTTCACCTCTTGATGCAGAATGGGAAACAAGCTCCTGATGCTTTGTATGTTTATTGCAGACATTACTTAAGTAGGATTGAATTATAATTTTCTATCTATTTCAGATTCTAAAATGGCCACCAATTGTGGTATTTTAATTTTTTCTGCAATATCATCCGCAAAAGCATTGAGCAATAATCTTCTGGCTTCTTGCTCGCTAATTCCTCTGCTTCTTAGGTAAAACATGGGCTCTTCATCTAATTGTCCGATGGTAGCACCATGGGTACATTTTACATCATCGGCAAAAATTTCTAATTGCGGTTTCGTGTTAATGGTAGCTGTATTGCTTAATAAAATATTCTGATTTCTTTGGTAGGCATTTGTTTTTTGAGCGTCTTCGTGCACTACAATTTTGCCATTAAATACCGCAACCGCATCATCTTTTAAAATACCTTTGTATTTTTCGTCGCTGAAACAATTGGGTTTAGCATGATCAACCCTGCTGTGATTATCTACAAATTGATTGCCATCAGGAATATATAAACCATACAAAAGGCTATTGCAATTTTGGCCATTCATAAAAAAATGAAGGTTGTTTCTAACCCATTTTCCGTCTAAGGTTAAAGTAACTTGATTAATATTGGTATTGGCCAATTGGTGCAACTGGGTGTAGTTTGCATGGTAAGTTTCTCCCGCTGCTCTTTGTACTTTGTAATGCTCTAATTGACCATTTTCGCCAACAAAAATTTCGTTTACTACATTGGTAAAAGAAGCGTGCACGCCAACCGCCATATAATTTTCTATAACGGTTGCACTTGCGTTCTTTTCTATAATAATTAAATTTCTAGGTTGTTGAAATACACTGTGCTCATTGGCATCAGTAATGTTTGTGATCATTAACGGATGTTGCATAGCTGCACCTTCTGGCACAAAAACAAAAGCCCCATCACTCATTAAGGCAGTATTTAAGGCTAACAATCCCTCTTCAGAAAAATTAATATATTTTCCAAAATGGGCTTCAAAAGTAGCAGGGTGCTCTTTTCTGGCCTGAGCCAAACTGCTCACAACAATGCGTTCATCTGTTTCTAACCAAATAGAAAGTTCTGGGAACAGACAACCATTTACAAAAACCAATTTATTGGCTATGATTTTATTTAAAATGCCAGCTTTAATCAAGGCATCTGCATCTAAATTGCTAACACAAGAAGTGGTAAAATTTCCTTGCTGAACCGAACGAAGATTGCTGTATTTCCATTCTTCTAGTTGGGTAGTAGGTACACCCAATTTTTCAAAGGTAGCGAAGGCATTCTTGCGTAAATCTGAAAAACTATCTTCAGTGGCTTGAGCAGCGTATAAATTAAAATCGTTTTTTATTTGTTCTAAGAAAGTCATGTAGGTGTGTGTTAAGAAAAATGTAATTTAAACAGCAGCTTCAACTTCCTGTTTAATCCAATCGTATCCTTTTACCTCTAGTTCTTTGGCTAATGAGGCATCACCACTTTTTACAATTCTTCCTTTGTATAATACATGCACAAAATCTGGAACTATATAGTCTAACAATCTTTGGTAATGAGTAATTACTAAGAAAGAGCGTTCGCTATTTCTTAATTTATTTACGCCAGCAGAAACCAGTCTAAGGGCATCAATATCTAAACCCGAATCGGTTTCATCCATAATACAAAACTTAGGTTCAAGCATGGCCATTTGAAAAACTTCGTTGCGTTTTTTCTCTCCTCCGCTAAATCCTTCGTTTAGTGAACGAGAAGTTAATGATTTATCCATCTCCATTTCTTCCATTTTGCTGCGCATAAATTTCAAGAAATCGGTTGCTTCCATTGGCTCCTGCCCATGGTATTTGCGTTTTTCGTTGATTGCTGTTTTTAGGAAGTTGGTGCTACTTACACCTGGAATTTCTACAGGGTATTGAAAGGCCAAAAACATGCCTTCTCTAGCTCTATCCTCTGGCGAAAGTTCAAGTAAATCTTTACCCATAAAATTTACTTCTCCTGCAGTTACTGTATAATCTGCTCTGCCTGCCAAAACAGACGAAAGGGTGCTTTTTCCAGCTCCGTTCGGACCCATAATGGCATGTACTTCACCCGGTTTAATGTCTAAATTAATACCATTTAAAATGGATTTTCCCTCTATAGATGCGTGTAAATTTTTAATTGAAATCATGTTTTTATAAAAGTCTTGGTTTGTGAAAAAATAGGTTCAGACAGAAAATTAGCCTACGCTGCCTTCCAAAGAAACAGCCAGTAATTTTTGGGCTTCAACAGCAAATTCCATTGGTAATTGGTTCAGTACTTCTTTGCAAAAACCATTTACAATAAGCGAAATGGCTTCTTCTAATCCAATGCCTCTTTGGGCGCAATAGAAAATTTGGTCTTCACCAATTTTGCTGGTGCTAGCCTCGTGCTCCAGGGTTGCGGTATTGTTGTTTACCTCTATGTAAGGAAAAGTATGAGCGCCACATTTATCGCCAATAAGCATACTGTCGCACTGGGTGTAATTACGCGCTCCTTCTGCTTTTTTGTTGATTTTCACTAAGCCTCTATACGAGTTATGTGATTTACCTGCAGAGATGCCTTTTGAAACAATTCTACTTTTGGTGTTTTTGCCAATATGAATCATTTTGGTACCCGTATCGGCAATTTGTGCGTTATTGGTAACGGCTACCGAGAAAAATTCGCCTGTGCTATTATCACCTTTAAGAATACAACTTGGGTATTTCCAGGTAATGGCTGAACCTGTTTCTACTTGTGTCCAACTAATCTTGGCATTTGTTCCTTCGCAAATTCCTCTTTTAGTAACAAAATTATAGATACCACCTTTACCATCTTTATCTCCCGGGTACCAATTTTGAACGGTAGAATATTTTATTTCGGCATTGTTATGGGCTACCAATTCAACTACGGCGGCATGCAATTGGTGCTCATCTCTCATAGGAGCCGTGCAGCCTTCGAGGTAACTTACATAGCTATCATCATCTGCAATAATTAAGGTACGCTCAAACTGACCTGTATTTTCTGCATTTATCCTAAAGTAAGTAGATAATTCCATTGGGCAGCGAACGCCTTTTGGTATGTATACAAATGAGCCATCAGAGAAAACAGCGCTGTTGAGAGCGGCGAAGTAATTATCTGTTGGTGGAACCACAGAACCAATGTATTTTTTTACTAACTCTGGATGCTCGTGCATGGCTTCAGATATTGAGCAAAAAATTACCCCTTTTTCTTTTAGCTGCTCTTTAAATGTAGTGGCAATGGAAACCGAATCAAAAACGGCATCTACCGCAACACCCGTTAAACGCTTTTGTTCTTGCAAAGAAATGCCCAATTTCTCAAAAGTTTTGAGCAATTCGGGGTCAACTTGATCCAAACTATCCAGCTGAATTTTTTGTTTGGGGGCAGCGTAGAATATAATTTCTTGGTAATTAATCTTAGGATAAGGAAAATTTTGCCAGTTTGGCTCTTCCATAGTTAACCAGTTTTTATAGGCTTTTAAGCGCCAGGCCAACATCCATTCGGGTTCGTTTTTTTTGGCTGAGATAAAGCGAACAGTGTCTTCGCTTAAACCCATAGGGGCAGTTTCCATTTCAATATCGGTGGTAAAGCCGTATTTATATTCTTGTGTAACTACTTGATCTATAATGCCAACTTCGGGTTGCGACATATGTTTTTATTCTTAATTAAGTGAGCAAATTTAAGGTTTTTTTAGATTTATCTATACTAAATCTAAATAATATACAAAGCAGTTGAAACTTTGTTTCATTCCTAAATACATTTGCTACTACTTAGCTAAGCACCAGTATTTATGCTATTTTTTGATTTCTCTTCTCGTTTTTTAAAAACAAAAAAAAGTCTGAATTACAGATTTTGATATTTCTGTAATTCAGACTTCTAAAAATCTAAAGTTAAATACTTTTAGTTTTTAACTTTTACGAGTTTATGCACTTCAGAAATGCCATTGGTAGTAATCTTCAAGAAATAGATTCCTTCTGCTAATGTTTCTGCCTCTGCTAGGTTTATTTTTTGCATACCAGCTTCGGTATTTAATGTTTTGGTAAACATTATTTCGCCTTTCAAATTAGAAACTTGTACTTCCATGTTTAATTCGGTAGCTGCTGCAAAATTTATTTCTAGGTTATTCTTAAATGGATTAGGCATTACACTTTGAACGGTGATTGCTTTTTGCTCATCCAAATGGATAATTATAACAGGCGAATACTCATTGTTTCCGTCCAAATCTACTTGGTTCAGTCTGTAATAAAGTGCTTTTGCACCCAATTGAAGTGCATCCTTGTCTAAGTAATTGTAAAAATTACTTTTTACACTGTTTCCTGCTGCTTCTATTTTGCCTATACCACTAAAGTTTTTACCATCTACACTGCGCTCTAATTCAAAATATGCCGAATTAATTTCGCTTGCAGTTGCCCAATTTAATGCTACGCTGTTATCTTGTTTAACGCCTTTAAAGTAAGCATAAATTACTGGTAATGGATTATTGGTTCCGGTGCTAGCTAGGCCATATTGCTTCACAAATGTGCCAGTGCTAGGTAACCAAAAGCGTAAGGTTTGACCCAAAATATTTACAGAATCGGCAGGGTTTCTGGCTAAGTTCCATAAGCCAGATGCGCCATTATCTCTGTTGGCTAAATAGAAATCTGAATTACTTGCACCAGTTCCAATATTGCCTGCTGGCAATTGGAAAGTGGCTAAACAACTATCGTATGTAGCATTTCCATAGCTGTATAAAATCCAATAGCGGTTATGCCCAGTTTTTGGTGAGCTTGTAATAACAGTGTCTGGTAAAAATCCTAGTGGCGTTTCTCTTATATAATGTGCTACCACATTAATGCTACCCGATAAATTTTGGAAATTCATATTGATATTTTTACCTGCAAAACTTTGCACACCGCTGCTGGTAAATGTTACTTGCGTTCCATTCACAGTATCTAATGGCAATGAACTAATAAACCAAGCCACTGCTGGGTCAAAATTATTCATTTGGCCGCCATTACAATTACCCGATGCATCTGATAAAGGCACCGAGTTTGCACCTTCATCAAACCTAAGGTAACAAGTGATATTTGGGTTGCTTAAAGCTGGTAATTTTCTATGTAACCCTAAACGAATAGCGCTCTCTGTTCTGGCAATGTTCCAAAATACAAAATTTTCTATGCCTGCACTTAGGCTATTGCTAACACCTGCTTTTCTTCCTAAATAAGTTGGCCCCATCTTGGCATTTACACTTCCAGTAAGGGTGGTATCTATGCCCAATTCGCCATTTACATATAGTTTTAGGTTGGTTCCATCATATGTTAGTGCCACATGAGACCATGAGTTTAGAATAGTATTAACTGAGCTACTTAAATTTAAAAATGCATTATTAGTTTTAATTGAAACCACTGGAGTTAAACCACTTAATGTTATAGTTAAAGAAGTGTCAGAATTTAATGAGTCTTTAGAATAGATAGTACCAACAGAAATTAGATTACTAGGCCTAACCCAAGTTTCTATAGTAAAATTATTGTTTGGTTGGGTATTGGCGCTGTGTGGTATAGAAATAAAATCATCAATCCCATCTAATTGTAATCTAAAACCGGCAGAGGTGCCTGGAGTTAAATTTTGCACAATGATAGATTTGGTGGCTGTATCATTGTTTTTATCACCATCACCACTCAATTCAGACCAAATTTTAACAGTATAATTACCCGGTAAAGTAGGGGTAAAAGAATTTGTGAAAACCACATTTTCTGAAGTGCCTGGCAAAATAAATGACAATACAGAGCTATCATTATAAACCACTGCGTTGGCATCATTAAATATACGTGCTCTTACTTTAGTTGTAAATTGGGTATTAGAACCATAATTATAAAAGGTAGCAGCTGGAATTATACTTCCTTGGCCGATAGGAAATGAATTACATGGCGCACTAATTTCTGTAGCGCCCAAATCATTAGCCATTTGCAACCTTGGTTCAATCATAAATCTAAAGTTAGAGTTAGTAGCTAAGAAGTCTGTCCAAACCGTACCTCCAGAAGGAGCTGTATAATAGAATGTTTGAGCTCTAATAGGCACCTCAGATTGAAATGAGAATGCAGCATTTACAGTACCAGTTTGTATTACGCCCACAAAGAAGGTTCCCGAAATTGGAATTGGAGGATTTACCGGAATGGTATTTAAACCCGCAAGGGTAAGAAAGTTGGTAGATGACCATAACAAAGCGCCTGGAGTTCCGGTGGCTGTTGTATCCCAAATACCTACTTTTAAACTGGTACCTCCTGTATTAAAGTTAACACCTATTTGATTAATACTATTAGAGCCCGTGTAAGGGAATTTGGCCACAAAATCTCCAGTTCCACCTGTAAAACCAACACCCCCGTTTGGTCCACGCAATGGATCGGCATAATTATAAGTATTAAGGTTTACAGCTTGGCCATAACGTTTTAAGTTGTTGCTATTGTTATTATCTGCAGTACAAAAAACTTTTACTGTATCAAAACCAATGGCGGTTGGGGTATAGGCAGGAAAATTAATGGTTCTACCTTGGTTGGGTAAAATGGTATCCAATTTAAGTGAATCTATTAAAGGATTTGTAGGCCCAACAGTTAAATAAAACCACTTATCATATAAAGTATCGGTTCCGCCATTTCTAACATTTGCTCTAACGGTATGCGGCGCCGCAAAAGGAATAGGCAATTTACCTAATGAATAAACTTCCAAAACCTGTGCATCAACTTGAGGTGTTTTAACCCCAATTACCAACTGCGCCCTGAAGCTACTTATGCCTGTTAAAGTGCCTAAGGTAGCTAAACTAGCACCTTGTATATTTCTTTGTCCACTTACAATAGCTGTATTACAATTGTAAACAATTGGATTCGTGCTTGGCGTTGAAGTAGTCCACTCATAAGCAACATATACGCCGCCACCAGTGTATACAAATGGTTTGCTTAAAGGTACAAAGAAGTTGGTAATTACATTGGGGATAGACATGGGGCCATTGTAATTGGTGTCCATGGCAGTTGGTGTAGTTAATAAAGTACCCCAAGTTGTACTACGAAGATATGCTGCATCTGCCGTGTTAACCATATAAATTTTAATGGATCCAGCGATAGGCGCAGCATTGGCATTGGGATTATTAACTGAAAATCCCAACCTAAAGATACTGTCGCCAGCATTTAATAAGCCACTAAATTCTGCAGCCGAATAAATGGCACAGCTTCGGTGTGCATTTACAGTATTTAATGGTCCACGACCAGCACCGGATGTGCCATTGGCAGCCACGGGAACGGTTAAATAAGTAAAGCTTTGAGACTGCACCCAAGGAGATAGTAAGAGCAGTAACAGTGAGTAATAAAAACGTAAGTAAAGTTTTTTCATATTTTTTAATTTGTTAGTACTAAATTATTTATAATTAATATCAAAAGCAAATTTGTTTTAATTTTTTTTATGATAATAGGTAAAATAGGCTTCTAGGTATGGCAAAATTTATTGGTTACTTTTGCCTAATAAAACGATTTTATGCATTTACATTATAAAGAATATGGAAGTGGTAAGCCGCTCATTATTTTACATGGATTTATGGGCTCCTTGGATAATTGGCATACTTTGGCTACTCAATTTGGAAAAGATTACAAAGTATTTGCATTAGACCAACGCAACCATGGCAAATCTGCACATTCAGAAAATCATACCATTGCCTTAATGGTGGCAGATGTAAAACTTTTTATGGAAACCCACCAACTTAATCAAGCTTGCATATTAGGGCATTCTATGGGTGGAAAAGTGGCTATGCAATTTGCGCTAGATTACCCCCAATTAGTAGATAAATTGATTGTGGTAGACATTGCTCCAAAGCAATATAAACGCGGACATGATGATGTTTTTAAGGCCATTTTTGCTGTAGAATTAGCGCAAATTGAAAGCAGGAAACAAGCAGAATTATTAATGGAAACCCATGTGCCCGATTTTGGGACCAGGCAATTTTTATTAAAGAACTTAGATAGGAGAGAAGATGGTTCTTATGCCTGGAAAATGAATCTTCCAATTCTGCATGCCGATTACGAAGAAATTATCAAAGCAATTATTAGTAAGGGTAACTTTCCTCATCCCACCTTAGTTATAAAAGGTGGTAATAGCAGGTATATCTTGGATGATGATTTGTTAGATTTTAATCAGTTCTTTCCAGATAATACCTTGGTAACCATTCCTAATGCCGGACATTGGGTGCATGCAGAAGCACCTCAATTATTTTACGAAACAGTTATTCATTTTTTGAACCAATCTAAGGAACAAAGTTAAATTCTGTTTTCAGTTCGGCTAAGGTTTTTTCTAATACTTTTACTTGCATTTTTATATCCTCAAGCGGACGGTCTTTGCCATCTTTACTTTGTGTAGAAATGGTATAAGCAATCTCTACACCCGATAATAATTTTCCAAAAACAGTATAGTTATTATCTAAATGTGGTGTGCCGTTTCTATTGGTAACAATATAAAATTGCGAACCACTAGAAGCCTTTTCAGGGTTGTTGGTTCGGGCCGCGCCAATAGAGCCATAGGTATGTTTAATGTTGCTTTTTATTTCTGCAGGAATGGTATATCCTGGGCCACCTGTGCCATCATTGGTTGGGTCTGCATCCTTGCTGTTTGGATCACCCCCTTGGATCATAAAATCTTTAATAATTCTATGAAAAGTTACATCGTTGTAGAACCCTTCTGCTGCTAATTTTAAAAAGTTGCTTCTATGTAAAGGCGTTTCTTTGTATAACCACATATACATGGTGCCAAAGCTAGTTTTTAGTTCAATTATTTTTTCGGTTTGAACCGAATCTTTTGGCATAGGGATTTCTGCTGTGGGTTTAACCTCTTCTTTTTTACACGCAAATGCAAATAGAATTAACCCGAAAAATAGAAAGCTTAATTTTTTCATCATACACTTGTTTGTACGAATATATTTTTTCTAATGGTAAATGCAATCAATGAATTTTAAATTATAAACTTATATATCCTTTTAAATTTAAGAAAAATATTGAAACTGTTATAAATGCATACAATAAATATTCTCCTAAAGAAGTATATTTTCTAATATCAACTCCTTCCATTTTGCAGTAAATTACTAAAAGAATTTTTTCTACCATAAAAGAAATTACGGTGGCGTAGGCAATGCCCTCAATTCCCCAAATACCAATAAACCAAAACGATAAAATAATATTTAAAATAAGGTAATTGGTGCTTACTAAATAAAATATTCTATTCTTCATTAAACCCATAATTACGGTTTGTGGGAATAGCATTCTACTAACAATTAAAAGCAAGTAAATATTGAAAATTTTATAACCACCCAGTAAATCTTGGTTATAGGCTAAGGCAAAAAAATGTTTGCTAAACAAAATGAGTAAGATACTGATAGGAAAAAGCCACCGCATTAAGAGGGTAGAGCTAGCTTTAAGCCTGGCTAAACCATCTTCTAACATTCCGGCCTTATTAAAATTAGCAATTTCGCCACTATAAATATTGCTTAATGAGTTGGCAAAAATTAAAAAGATGGGTAATTCTTTGGAACCATATCTAAAAATAGTAAATTGAACAGGGTCAAAATAATATTCTACAATATAACTATTGATATAATCCATACTTCCAGCTAAAAAAATAGAAAACATAAAAGGCAAAACCTTTTTCATGAACTCCAAAATGAGCTTTGTATGAAATGAAATAAGCGAATATTTCATCAATAAAATAATGGTATAATTAAATTTAATTAAACTTAAAATAACCAATAAATTAATGGCTAAATTAAGTGTTTGTTTCATGTATATTGGTAAACACAATAAAATAACATGCGCCACAAAGGTTACACAGCCCCATATAATTAAGGAGCGATATTTTTCTTTCAAAAAGAAAATATAATCGGCCATGTAGGTTGGCGTATTTAAGAAAATAACTAGTCCAAACATTAAAAACAAATCGGCATCTTTGGGGTATTTATATTGCCCAATTACGAATGCCAAAATGCCTGCTACCAAGCTAAAAATAGTTAAAACAGCAAAGGCATTAAATAAAACGCGTTTTTGTTTATCTGGCTCACTAGCATGGTAAAAGGGAATTAAAGTATTGGTAATGCTCGAAACCCAAAACCATGTTAAACTAGAACTGAGTAACATAAGCATCTCGTATCTACCTAATATAAGGGTTCCAAATCCAGAGGTAAATTGGGCATAAGTTATTTTAGCCAGTAATATGGAAATAAGAAAGAATGTGCCAAACCTCAGAAATTGAAATATCTGTAAGCTGTTGTATTTGTTTAGTTCAATCTTTTTGAGTGATAAATTCAATGGTTTGGCTCAATTTGCTTCAAATATGCATTATTCTATTTAATTATTTGTTTATAATCCTCTTTTGTAAAAACTTTTTAGTTCAACTTTTTCTCGTTAGTTTTGAAGCCATGTGGAGTAAAAACATCTTAGAAACCATTGGTAATACGCCTTTGGTTCAAATCAATAAAATTACAAAGGATTTACCTTGTACAGTTTTAGCTAAAATTGAAACAACCAATCCGGGTAATTCTATTAAAGATAGAATGGCTGTTAAAATGATTGAGGATGCAGAAAAAGCAGGCTTTCTTAAACCAGGTTACACCATAATTGAGGGAACAAGCGGAAATACAGGAATGGGATTAGCCATTGCCGCTGTGCTAAAGGGTTATAAATGTATTTTTACCACTACAGATAAACAAAGTAAGGAGAAATTTGATGCACTCAAAGCTTTTGGTGCAGAAGTTATTGTTTGTCCTACAGATGTAGAACCAGAAGACCCGCGCTCATATTACTCTGTTTCGAGTAGGTTAATTAACGAAATTCCCAATTCATGGAAGCCAAATCAATATGATAATTTGTCTAATTCTGCTGCCCATTATGAAGGAACTGGACCAGAAATTTGGGATCAAACCGAAGGCAAAATTACTCACTTGATTGTTGGAGTAGGCACAGGTGGAACCATTAGCGGAACGGGTAGATATTTAAAGGAGAAAAACCCCAACATAAAGGTTTTGGGCATAGATACCTACGGTTCTGTATTTAAGAAATATAAAGAAACAGGCATCTTCGATAAAAATGAGATTTACCCTTATATAACCGAGGGTATTGGTGAAGATTTTTTGCCTGCCAACGTAGATTTCTCTGTTATTGATCATTTTGAGAAGGTAACCGATAAAGACGCAGCCATCATGACGCGCCGCATACCGCGCGAAGAGGGAATTTTTTCAGGTAACTCTGCCGGTTCGGCCATGGCAGGTTTAATGCAGATGAAACATATGTTTAAAAAGGACGATGTTGTGGTGGTTATTTTTCACGACCACGGCACACGTTATTTGGGCAAAATGTTTAATGAAGATTGGATGCGCGATAGGGGTTTCTTGCGTAACGACCATACCAAAGCCATTCATTTAATTGAAAGTCATAAACACCTTAAACTCGTTACCGCTAACGAGAATACAACGGTAGAGTCGGCATTAAAAATAATGCGTAAATTCTTTGTGTCGCAGTTGCCAGTAACCAATGATAGCGGCGTTTATACCGGCTCTTTAAATGATACTATTTTGTTTAACTTGTTGTTAGAAAACAATGAAATTAAAGCTAAAACAGTTAAAGAAGTAATGAGTGCGCCGTTCCCTTTTATAGCGCCAGATGCTTCTATGGAGGATGTAAGCAGAATGATTACCAAAGAAAACGCCGCCGTATTAGTTAAAGACCTTATGGGTGACGTTCACATCATTACCCGCCAAGATATCATTGAAGCTATTTCTTAATTACGAATTACGAATTAGGAATTACGAATGAAGGCAAAAATTTCTAATTCATAATTCGTAATTCGTAATTAAAATATTAACGCATACCTCAACAGCTTTCTGCATGTCTTGCACGCTCACGTATTCTTGCTTGCTGTGAATACCCATTTCGCCGGTAAATATATTCGGACAAGGTAACCCCATAAACGAAAGCCTAGAACCATCAGTTCCACCGCGTATGTTTCTAATTTCTGTTGCTAAGCCACTTCTTTCGTAGGCTGTTTGGGCAATTTGCATCACGTGTGGGTTGAGGTCTAAAATTTCGCGCATGTTGCGGTATTGTTCTTGCACAGATAGGGTAAAACTTGCTCCCGGGAATTTTTCTATAGCGGTCTGAGCCAAAGCATCGAGTTGAGCCTCGTATTCAGCTAACTTACTTGTTTCAAAATCGCGCACAATAAATTGCACCTTGGCTTCTTCCAACTCGCCCGAAATATGCACCGGGTGCACAAAGCCTTCATAGCCTTCTGTTTGTTCCGGACACCATTTATCTGATGGTAACAAGTTTAAAAAATAGGCCAATACTTTTTGGGCATTTACCATTTTGTTTTTGGCATAACCTGGATGGGCACTAATGCCTTTAAAAACAATGGTGCAGCCATCTGCCGAAAACGATTCGCCTTCTAAATGTCCGCGCTCGCCACCATCTAGCGTATAGCCAAAATCGGCACCCAATTTTTCCATATCAACCTTGGCAACACCTCTGCCAATTTCCTCATCGGGGGTAAATAAAATGCGCACTTTGCCATGTTCAATCTGCGGATTATCCATTAAGAATTTGGCCAAATCCATGATAATAGCTACGCCTGCTTTATCATCTGCGCCCAATAAAGTTTTGCCCGAAGCTGTGATAATATCATCGCCAATTCTTTCTAATAAATAAGGGTGGTTTTTATTGCTTATAACAATGCTTGTATCATCTGGTAAAACTATATCAGAACCATCCCACTTTTGGTGTAAAATAGGCTTCACATCCGTGCCACTGCAATCGGGTGCGGTATCTACATGTGAGCAAAAACAAATAGTTGGAACAGGCTTATCCGTATTAGCTGAAATAGTAGCATACACATAGCCATGCTCATCCAATTCTGCATCAGCAACACCCATTGCTAATAATTCCTGAACCAAAAGCTTACTCAAATCCTTTTGATTCATCGAAGATGGCTGTGTATCCGAATTGGGATCTGCCGTAGTATCAATCTGCACATAGCGCATAAAACGCTCCGCAATGGAGTAATTTTCTTTCATTGTATATTTTTTTAAAATAATTACGAATTACGAATTAAAAATTACGAATTAAAAATACGAAACTTTCATTATTGTTAATTTTTAATTTTCAACCCGTAATTCGTATTTCGTAATTTTTAATTTTCAAGTCGTAATTCGTAATTCGTAATTTTTAATTAAAACTTCACCGCTGTTCCAGAAGCAGAAACCATAAGCATGCTGCCTCTTTGTCCTAGGGTTTCGTAATCTAAATCGATACCTACAATGGCATCGGCACCCATTCTGCGGGCTTCGGTAATCATTTCTTCTAGGGCTTTTTCTTTGGCTTCTCTTAATACGCGTTCGTATGATTCTGCTCTACCACCAAAGAAATCTCTGAAACTGGCAAAAATATCTTTTACAAAATTAGCACCTATAATTACTTCGCCGGTAACAATGCCTTGGTATTGGGTGATGGTTCTGCCCTCGATGCTGTGTGTGGTAGTGGTTAGCATAATTTTTTGTTTTTTCAAATGTATTTATTTATTGTCAATTTTGCGCAAAATCCTTAGAGATCAAATTGCTATTAAATTATCGTTAGTTATAAATTTTAAAAAACTAATATTTACTAATAAGTGTGTTAAATTTCAGTTACTTAATTAAAATTATTGAAAAAAAACCTCAATATTGAATAAAAATTTAATTGTATGAAAAAAATAATTTTACTATTTATTCTATTTTCTGTTGTTACTTTTACCATGGCTCAGCGGAAGCCTGAACCAAAACCAGCTCCAGCAGCCATGGTAAAAAAACCTGCGGGACCATCTCCTTATGTCTTAAAAAAAGACTACGATTCTTTGAGTACTAATTTGCGAAATCAAATTAAATCTTTGCAAGGCTCACTTGGTTCAATACGGGGAACAATTGGTAATAAAGATGAAGAGATTGAAGCCCTAGTACTTCAAATGCAACAAGTTGAAGAGGTGTTAAATTCAACCAATTTTAAAATTGCCTTAACATCCGATTCTTTAAACAAAACTAGAACCTCTATTGAAGAGGTTCAAAAAGAATCTAATGAGGGTATGTTAGCTTTAAACGAGCAGGTAAAAGGCTTAAAATCGCAACTTATGCTGCTTTGGGTTTTAGCAATAGCTGGCTTAGGCTTGGCTGCTTTTTCTTGGATTAATAGTAGAAAGCAAATAAAATCATTGGGGGATTTGCAACAGGTTAAATTTGCTGCCATAGAGCGTAACTTAATAGATAGCAAAACGGGTATGGAAGAACAAATTAAAAACTTTGAAACCAAACTGGCTGCGGAAAGCAGAAATGCGCAGCATTATACCGAAAGGCAAAGTGCGGTTTTACAAGAAAATTTGCAAAATATGAATGATTTTGTAAATGGCTTAAAAGATGATTTGTTGGCGCTTTCAAACTCTGTTGAATCCATTCATAAGAAGTAATTTATTAAATTGCTTCTTATTCAATTGGTTTATCAGAAAAATTCCTTTAAGATTCTCATTTATCAATCTAAAGATTAAATTCTTTAGCTCTTTTTTCCGAAAAGGATATTAAATCTTCTTCTGGTTTCAAACATTGCAAATTGTGTTGAAGTGTTTTCGCAGAATGTATTGTGCAGGAAGAGGTATATTACAATATCCCTTAGTTTGAGTTATTTCAAATTGGAAACATAACTCAAATCCTAAAAGTTAGCATTGAACATAAAATTATGTATTTTCGGACCATGATAAAGGCTTCTAATCTTTATAAATCTTACGGCGATTTGCCTATTTTAAAAGGAATAAACCTGCATATTTTGCAGGGCGAAATTGTTTCTATTGTGGGTGCCTCTGGAGCAGGTAAATCTACTTTGCTGCAAATTCTAGGAAGTTTAGATAAAGCAGATAGCGGCGAGTTAATGATACATAACCAAGATTTATCTGGTTTAAAAGGAAGCAAATTGGCCGAATTTAGAAATAAAGAAATAGGCTTTGTGTTTCAATTTCATCAACTTCTGCCAGAATTTACTGCCCTTGAAAATGTTTGTATACCTGCCTGGATTGGTGGTGTATCAAAATCAGATGCAGAAAAGAAAGCCAAAGATTTGTTGCATTACTTGGGCATGGCCAACAGAGAAAACCATAAGCCTAGTGCCCTCAGCGGAGGAGAACAACAAAGGGTAGCCGTTGCCCGCGCCCTTATTAATAAACCAGCTGTAATTTTAGCAGATGAACCTAGCGGTAACCTTGATTCTAAATCTGCCGAAGATTTACACCAATTGTTTTTTAGATTACGTTCAGATTTGGGTCAAACCTTTGTAATTGTTACCCATAACCAAAGTTTGGCTGCTCAGAGCGATAGGCAATTACTTATGAAGGATGGGATTATTATAAATTAAACCTTGAGCATTCACCAAGTTTTAGAAAATTACTGGGGATATAGCACGTTTAGGCCCTTGCAAGAAGACATCGTTTTGTCTGTTATACAAGGCAAAGATACCTTAGCTTTATTACCCACAGGTGGCGGAAAATCAATTTGTTTCCAAGTACCAGGTATGTACCTAGATGGATTGTGTTTAGTGGTGTCTCCGCTTATTGCCCTAATGAAAGACCAGGTTGCAAACCTGCAAAGCAAAGGCATTGCCGCCCAAGCTATTTATGCCGGTTTGAGCCAACCCGAAATACAACTCATTCTCAATAATTGTGTGCATGGTGGTGTGAAGTTTTTATACCTCTCGCCAGAAAGATTAGGTTCAGACCTATTAAGAAGCCAATTGTTGCAAATGAAAATTTGCCTCTTAGCCATTGATGAAGCCCATTGTATTAGTCAGTGGGGGTACGATTTTAGACCAGAATACCGCCAAATAAAAGAAATACGTGAGTTGTTTCCTAAAGTGTCTGTATTGGCGCTTACGGCCTCTGCCACAGCCAGCGTGGTAGAGGATATACAAGAGCAACTCGGATTTAAAACTAAGCTTGCTTTTAGAAAAAGTTTTGAAAGGCTAAACCTGCACTATATTGTAAGGCACCACGAAAATAAACTAGAAAAAATGTTGAATGCCTTTCAAATGATGAAGGGTAGCGGATTGGTTTATGTGCGCAATAGAAAATTGGCCGAGGAAATTGCTGATTATTTGGTTCAAAACGGCCTAAACGCCTCCTTTTATCACGCCGGATTAAAACCAGAGGAGCGCCAAACCCGACAAGAAAATTGGATAAATAGCAAAACCCGCATTATGGTTTGCACCAACGCTTTTGGCATGGGCATAGATAAACCCGATTGCAGATTGGTTGTACATTATCAAATTCCAGATTGCCTAGAGGCCTATTACCAAGAGGCGGGGAGGGCAGGTAGAAATGGAAATGCAGCCTTTTGTTTGCTGCTTTACCACGCTTCTGACGCACATATTTTGAGAGCTAAATTAGCCAAGCAGTTTCCAGAACCCGAAGTTTTATCTGCCGTTTACAATCATTTGGGTAGTTATTTTCAGGTGGCAGTTGGGCAAAGTTTGGAGCAAGATTTTGTGTTCGATTTGCAAGCATTTGCAGCACACACAAAGCTAAATATGCTGCTGGTGCATAATGCCATTAAGCTATTGTCGCAGTTAGATTTATTGCAAGTAAATGAAGGCCTTAGCCTTATTTCACGCATCAAACTAAACATGGGCGGTAATGAGTTATACCACTTTCAGAAAAGTCATGTTTTGTATGCAGATATTTTGCAAATATTGCTCAGAAATTATGGCGGAATTTTTGATTATTATGTTTCCATTGGCGAAGGAAATTTAGCCATGCAACTAAATATATCGGAAGCAGAATTAATTTTTAAATTAAATAAACTGATGGAGTTGGGGATATTGGATTACATACCACAAAATAACCAAGCTACGTTGCGGTTTATCGGACCCAGGTTATCCGAAAAATATTTACCAGTAAACGCTCCTTACCTTAAGTTTAGGAAAAAAATGGAAGAAGATAAACTGGAAGCCATGATTAACTATGCTGCAAATGATAAGCTTTGTAGAAGTAGGGTTTTATTAAAATATTTTGACGAATTAGATACCTACGATTGCGGCGTTTGCGATATTTGTAAAGAGAAAATGGGTAAGTTTTGGACAGAAGAAAAACTTCAACAATTAAGCGAACAACTAAGAAATATTGATTGGACAAAAGGCTATACCATTAAAGAATTATCGCTGCTTATAAAAACATACCGCGATGCAGAATTGGCAACTGCTTGCCGTATATTGTTGGATAAAGGTATATTGCAACTCAATTCACAGCAACAAATAGTTTGGACAAAAAAAGGCGGATAATTATCAGTGTAAGCAATGATTTAAGCTACGATCAGCGCATGCAAAGACACAGCAGAATATTAGTAAATGCTGGCTATGAGGTTTGTTTGGTTGGCAGAAACAAGAAGCATTCCCTTCCTTTACAAAACGAAATTTTTGAACAGAAAAGACTCAACTGTTATTTTGAAAAAGGTAAATTATTTTATGTAGAATATAACCTAAAACTATTTTTTTACCTGCTTTTTGCGCCCTGTGACATACTGCTTGCCGTAGATTACGATACCCTTTTACCCAATACCCTAATTGCAAAAATGCGCAGCAAAAAATTGGTTTTTGATGCGCATGAATACTTTACCGAAGTGCCCGAATTAAGCGGAAGAAAAGCAATTCAATATATATGGAATGTATTGGGAAATTGGGCTATTCCAAAAGTAGATCTGGCTTATACCGTTGGACCAAAATTGGCGGAAATTTTTACCCAACAACACCATAAAACCTTTCACAGCATTTTAAATGTACCTCCTTTAAATAACATCGCAAGTTTTGGTTCGAACCAAAGTGAAAAGCCCATTATTTTGTACCAAGGTGCTTTAAATGTGGGTAGGGGGATAGAGGCTTTGATAAAAGCAATGAAAGAAATAAATGGCGTTTTGTGGTTGGCAGGAGAGGGCGATTTAAGCGCAACTTTAAGAAACCTTGCCAAAGAAGAATCCTTGGAAGAAAAGGTAAAGTTTTTGGGTTTTGTGCAACCTAAAGATTTGCCCGCGTTAACGCAGCAAGCTTATGTTTGCTGTAATTTATTATTGCCGCAAGGTAAAAGTTATTATTACTCTTTGGCTAATAAGTTTTTTGATTATATGCATGCCGCTAAACCCCAAATTTGTGCTAATTTCCCTGAATATACGCACATAAATAAACATCATGAAGTGGCAGTTTTGTGCCAAGCCAATGAAAGTGAGATTGCCTTAGCCTTAAATAAATTATTAAGCGACAAAGCTTTATACGAAAAATTAAGTAATAATTGTTTAAAAGCTGCTCAAGTATATAATTTGCAGCATGAGAAGCAAAAGCTACTCAACCTTTATGCTACTTTATAAGTGAATAAAACGCTCCATATTATTTCATTTGATATACCATTTCCGGCCAATTATGGTGGGGTAATAGATGTGTTTTATAGGATTAAAGCGCTGCATGCTTGTGGGGTTCAGATTATACTACATTGTTTTATGTATGGTGAAAGAACCATTCAACCAGAGCTAGAAAAATACTGCAATAAAGTTTATTATTACCCAAGAAAAAAATGGGTATTTCAGCCCTTTTTACCTTATATTGTTAGCAGCAGAGCGGATAAAAATTTGTTAAATAATTTGCTTCAAGATAATGCTCCCATTTTGTTTGAGGCTGTTCATAGCACTTATTTAATGAAACATCCTGCCCTTAAAAACAGGCAAAAATTGTTGCGTATGCATAATATTGAACACGATTATTATGCTTTGTTGGCTGCATCAGAAAGCAATATTCTTTTAAAACTTTATTATGCCTTAGAAGCTAAATTGCTAAAAAACTACGAAAGTAATTTGCAGGATGCGCAGTTTATATTGGCTATTTCGCCCAAAGACCAAAAAGATTTAGCAATTAATTTTGGAGAGAAAGTGGTTTTAATTCCCGCTTTTCATGGAAATGAAAGCATTGAAATAGTTTTGGGTAGAGGCAATTTTTGTTTTTATCATGGCAAATTAAGTGTGGCAGAGAACAATTTAGCCGCTTTGTATTTAGTGCGTGAGGTTTTTTCAAATAACACAGAAAAGCTAATTATTGCAGGAAACGGAGCCTCTCCAGAACTTAAAAAAGCAATTGCCAAATACAATCACATCGAACTTAAAGAAAATTTAAGTCCAGCAGAAATTACATTATTTATACAACAAGCACATATAAATATATTACCAACATTTCAGGCAACGGGTATTAAGCTCAAGCTTATTAATGTTTTGTTTAACGGCAGGTTTGTATTGGTAAACTCTCCTATGGTTTTAACAACTGGTTTAGAATCTGCCGCAGTAATTGCCAATACCCCAGAGGAGATGAACAATCAAATTAGAAGGTTGAACCAAATGGAATTTTCTGCAGCACAATTGAAGCTAAGAAGCGAAATCTTGCAGGATAAATTTGACAATAAATGCAGTGCTCAGAAAATTATTGAGCTCCTTTATTAAATTCGTTTAGCAACTTATGATTAAGCACTTTTCCGCCCTCACAGCGCATAATACCTGCCGGAAATTTTTCTAAAATACGGTAATCATGCGTGGCCATTAAAATAGCAGTACCCGTAAGGCTAATATGGTGCAATAAAGTAAGCAGTTCATCGCTGGTTTGTGGGTCTAAATTACCCGTTGGCTCATCGGCTAAAATAATCTCAGGCTTGTTAAGCAACGCCCTCGCAATTGCTACCCTCTGCTGCTCGCCGCCACTCAACTCAAAAGGCATTTTATGGGATTTTGTGCCTAAGTTAACCATTTCTAAAACCTCTTTAATACGGTGGTCAATTTCTGCTTTGTTTTTCCAATTGGTGGCACGTAATACGAAATTAAGATTTTCATAAAC
This sequence comes from Chitinophaga pinensis, assembly GCA_945860865.1. Taxonomy (GTDB): domain Bacteria; phylum Bacteroidota; class Bacteroidia; order UKL13-3; family UKL13-3; genus B1. The sequence goes on from CAMARW010000003.1 coordinate 109,429, forward strand.
ATCCCTATCAAACAAAAGCTGAAAATCTTGAAAAACTACGCCTAGTTTTCTTCTGAGTAATGGGATTTGTGATTTTTTAAATTTAACCAAATCAAAGCCCGCAATGGATGCTTTTCCCTTTTCAACATTCAATTCGCCGTATAAAATTTTAAGCAAAGAAGATTTGCCACTTCCGGTTGAACCAATTAAATAAACAAACTCCCCAGGATGTATATTAAAGTTTACATCCGATAAAATAAGATTGTCTTGTTGAAAAATACTCACTCCCTCGAGCGAAATAATAGCTTGTTGATTAGTCATTAAATTCAAGTTTTGTCATTTGTCCGAATGGAATTTCATGCATTATTTTTAAAATTTCAGGCACTCTTTTACCTAGCCCACATTTCTCTAAAGCCTTTTCAGGCCTATCGGTTCGGGTGTATGCTATAAGGGTGAAATTAGTATCTCTTACCTGCAAATAATCAGGTATTTTGGCTTTGCCTTTTATTTTTATAATATACAAAATATGTTTTTTATTTTTATTTTTTACCTTGATTAACTAATATTGCTTCACAAAAATAAAAAACAATGAAGGATTTTTTCAAAAAAGTTCTACCCATCAGTTTAACAACATCTATTTTAGTTGCTGCATGTAGTGGACCCAATCTTACCAAAAACTCATATTCTGTAAACCCAGATCCACTAGAAATGCGTGGCGACTCAGTTTCAGTGGTAATTACAGGTACAGTTCCACCTAAAACCATGAAGTCGAAAGCAATGGTTACTTTCCAACCTTATTTGAAAACCAAAGATGGTAAAGAAATTAACTTAAAATCTGTTACCATTAAAGGTGAAAAAGCCGAAGGTTCTGCAGATTACACTGTAAATGCTAGTGCAGGTGGTACAATTACTTACACAGATAAAGTAGCTTACACTTCAGAAATGAAGAACGTAGATTTATTACCACGTTTTACTTACAAAGAAAAAGCATTGCTTGTTCCAGATAGTATCAAAGTAATGGGAACGGTAACTACGGCATCTATGGTTAAGTTTACCAACGAAACCTACATGGCTGCTGATAATTACAAACCAGAATTAACCAATAAAGCGGTTAATATTTTCTTCCCAATGGATGTTGAACGCTTCAATCCAAACTTTAAAAGCGGTAAAACATTAGATAATAAAAAGCAAATTGCTCAATTAAAGACTTTGCTTAAGAAAGATGCCAATTGGGTGGTTAGAGGAATTTCTATCAATGCTTTCGCTTCACCTGATGGTGAATTAGAAAGAAATAGCAGTTTATCTAAAGGTCGTTCAACTTCTACTTTTGCCTACTTTAGAAAAGAACTAAAGAAATTGGGTTTCTCAGAAGTTAATGATAGCAACTTTAGCATGGGTTATATGTTAGCAGAAGACTGGAAAGGTTTTGCAACTGAATTAGCTGCCTCAACAATTGCTGATAAAGATGCCATGATTGCAATTATCAACAACGCCAGCATTAATGATGTAGAACGTGAATCACAATTACGTGCCAGTTTCGAAAAATCTTGGAAAAAAGCCGCCGAAACTATTTTACCTAAATTACGTAAATCTGAGTTAATTGTTATAGGTGGAAAACCTTTCAAAACCGATGCAGAGTTAATTACTTTCCATGGTAAATATACCGAGTTAAACCAATCTGAGTTGTATCATTTAAAAGTTATTACTACAGACCTAAAGTTAAAAGAGGAAGCAACAATCGCTTACAATAATCAATTTAGTTCTGATTGGAGAGGTTTTAATGATTTAGGTGTAATGTACTTAAACAGCAAAAACTATGATGGTGCTGCTGCTCAATTAAACAAAGCTTACGAAATTGATTTTAAAAATGGTTTAGTATTAGCAAATATTGGAGCATTAGCGCGTGCCAAAGGCGATTTAGTTTCTGCTCGTAAATACTACCAACAAGCTGCTGATAATGGTGCTAATACTTTTTATAACATCGGTGTATTAGATATCAAGGCAGGTAACTACTCTGCTGCTGTAAATAACTTTACCAAAAGTGGTAAATCTGATATTAACGTTGCTTTAGCGCAATTATTGAGCGGAAACGCAACAGGTGCTAAAACTACTATCGACAATTTAAATCCTGACGATTTAACTTGGGAACATTATTACTTGCGTGCTATATGTGGCGCCAGAATGAACAGCCAAGATGTATGTACCACTAACTTAGCGCAAGCGGTTGCTAAAAACGGTACCGCCAGAACCATGGCTAAAGATGATGTTGAATTTAGAAGATTCTTCTCAAACCCATTGTTTGAAGCAGCTATTCGCTAATACATTGAATATTATTTTTGAAAACCTCAGTGATTCATTTCACTGAGGTTTTTTATTGTACTTAACCCAATGGTTTTTCCACAAATTTGTGCAAAAACCATTGGTAATTTTAAGGCGAATGTGCTTACCTTAGCATTTTCTAAAAAGGAATATGGCAGAAGAAGTTGTAAATTATGATGAAAGTAGTATTCGCTCCCTCGATTGGCGCGAGCACATTCGTCTTCGTCCCGGCATGTACATCGGTAAATTGGGCGATGGTAGCGCCATGGATGATGGAATTTATATCTTGCTCAAAGAAATTTTAGATAATTCTATCGATGAATTTGTTATGGGCAATGGCCGACAAATTGATATTAAAATTACCGATAATAAAGCTTTCATTCGCGACTATGGCAGAGGTATTCCTCTTGGCAAAGTAATAGAGTGTGTTTCACAGATTAACACAGGTGGAAAGTATGATTCAAAAGCATTTAAAAAATCTGTTGGTTTAAATGGGGTAGGAACCAAGGCGGTAAACGCGCTCTCACAACATTTTAAAGTACAATCTTTTAGAGAAGGTAAAACTAAAATTGTAGAATTTGAAAAGGGTATGTTGGTGCAAGACCATAAACTACAAGATAGCATGGAACCTAATGGAACCGCCATCTCTTTTGTGGCCGATGATACCATCTTTAAACACTTTAAGTTTATTAATGAGTATATAGAAAATATGCTCTGGAATTATGTTTACCTTAATAGTGGTTTAACTATCTGGTTTAATAATAAAAAATACTTTTCTAAAGATGGTTTACTCGACTTGTTAAAACGCAAAACCAATGAGGAGGCCTTGCGTTACCCAATTATTCATCTTAAAGGTGAGGATATTGAGGTGGCTATAACCCATGAAAATCAATATGGTGAGGAATACTACAGCTTTGTAAATGGGCAGCATACCACGCAAGGTGGCACACACTTAAACGCATTTAGGGAAGCTTTTGCCAAAACTGTTCGCGATTTTTATAAAAAAGATTTCGACCTAGCAGATATTCGGGCAAGTATTATTGCTGCCGTTAGTTTACGTGTTCAAGAACCCGTTTTTGAAAGTCAGACTAAAACCAAACTGGGCTCACAAACAATGGCTCCTACAGAATCACAATCTGTAAAGCAGTTTGTAATGGATTTTATGAAGAAAAGTTTAGATGACTACCTGCATAAACATCCAGAAGCTGCCGACGCCCTTTTGCGCAGAATAAACCAGAGCGAGAGAGAACGCAAAGAAATGGCTGGTATTAAAAAGCTTGCCAACGAACGCGCCAAAAAAGCCAACCTGCATAATAAAAAACTACGCGATTGTAGAATTCATTTTAATGATGGCAAAGATGAACGCAAATTAGAAACAACCCTTTTTATTACTGAAGGTGATTCTGCCAGTGGTTCTATTACAAAAAGCAGAAACGTTGAACTACAAGCAGTTTTTAGTTTACGCGGAAAGCCTCTTAATAGTTACGGATTAACCAAAAAGGTAGTATACGAAAACGAAGAATTTAACTTGTTGCAACATGCTTTAAATATTGAAGAAAGCATTGAAGACCTGCGATATAATAGAATAGTTGTTGCCACAGATGCCGATGTGGATGGTATGCACATTCGTTTATTGTTGCTCACTTTTTTCTTACAATTCTTCCCAGATTTGGCGAAAAACGGACATTTATACATCCTTGAAACTCCCTTGTTTAGGGTGAGGAACAAGCAAAAAACCATATATTGTTATACCGATCAAGAGCGTCAAAATGCCATTAGGCAGTTGGGCGTTCGCCCAGAAATAACCCGTTTTAAGGGTTTAGGTGAAATTTCTCCCGAGGAATTTGGTTTATTTATTGGCGAAGATATGCGCTTGCAACCCGTAGTGCTTAACCCAGATATGCCAATTCAAAAAATGTTAGAATATTACATGGGCAAAAACACAATGGATAGACAAGCATTTATTATTGATAATTTGCGCATTGAAAAAGATAATGCGGTAGAAGAAGAGATAGAGGAAGAGCTAGTTTAAGCGTTGTGCACCTGTGTAAATATTAAACTTATCTGCTTTTACAAATCCAATTAATGTAATATTAAACTGCTTGGCAGTTTCTACAGCCAAGCTGCTTGGCGCACCTACAGAAACAACCATTGGAATTTGGGCCATGGCTGCCTTTTGTAGCAGTTCAAAGCTAGCCCTTCCGCTTAATAACAAAATACTGTTTTTTAATTCCATTTCTACTGAACCTAAAGTTGCGCCAATCAATTTATCTAATGCATTGTGCCTGCCAACATCTTCTCTACTCAACAATAACTCACCAGATAAATTAAACAAACCACAGCCATGTAAGCCACCTGTGTATTTAAAAACTTGTTGATCATTTCTGAGAATTTCTGATAATGCCAAAATAAGCGATGGCTCTATAGAAAAGGCTGATTTTTCTTGGATGTCGCAAGCCTGAAAAACTGCCTCAATACTGGCTTTTCCGCAAACACCGCAGCTAGATGTGGTATAGAAATTTCTTTGTAAAGAAACCGCATCAAAAACAACATCTTCCTTTAGTTCAACCCGTAACACATTAAAATTATTCTCTTTGGTATTAACTTCTGTGCAAAATTGTATGGATAAAATTTCACCAACCGAACCAATAATTCCCTCTGTAAATAAAAAGCCAATGGCTAGTTCAAAATCATTTCCGGGGGTACGCATGGTTACTGAAATGCGTTGCTGTTGCCTGTTTTCTTTTAACCCAAATCCTAAGCGAATTTCTAAGGGCTCTTCAACTGCCACCAAATCCTCGCTATACACATATTCGTTATTTACAAACCGCTTTAATTGAACGGCAGATACTGCGGGTTTTTGCATGCTTACTTCACGATAAAACTTTGGGTAATCTTTCCCTTATTGTCTTCAAATATTAAATAAAACATTCCTTGCGGGTAAATACTTGTATTTATTTGAAGCTTATTTTCTTTATGGTTCACTTGCCATTCTTTTAATACTTTGCCAGTACCATCGCAAATTTTTAAAGTTCCTACCCCATGTTGGTCTGGCAATTCTAGGTTAAGTGAGCCCTCCGTTGGATTAGGATAAAGTAACATTTTGCGCCTATCGCCTTTAATTTCGTTAGTGCTTGCTCCCATATCTCTATACCCTAATACATAATCTCCTTGCTTAAGATTATTCACCCAAAACCTACCCACTTTATCAATCTTGCTTCCACCCGGCTGAAAGGTAAGATCTGTTTCTATACTAAACGCTGTTTGTGCATTGGGTCTGTAGAGTAATACTAAGCTATCTTCACTTCCAGTAATTAGGACATTATCTAAGTAACCAGCATTTCTGGCAGCAGGAGTGGAGCCATCGTAATTAAAAAAGGCAGTTGCCCCAAAATTGCTAACATTCCAAATACCGTTAATTCGCCAAAAACGCTCACGCGATAAGCGTATGCCAGACGGAACCTCATTAGATTCATAACTAAAAAAGGGCTCAGCAAAATGATGCTCCACATATACCAGAGCAGAATCGCTGATGTTTTTTACGGTAAATGTTAGTAAAGCATTTCCAAAAGTTTTAACACCAGTAGTTTTAATCCACTCTTGTTGAAAGGTTTTACCCAATACCAATTTATTATCCTCATTTAAAACCCAAAAGGCAATATCCTTGCTTTGAGAAGCCGAAAGGTACACATTAGATTTCCCTTTACCTGTCCAACCTGCTTCTATTTTAACTGGGGTTATCCATTTAGAGCCGTTTTTATAGTAAATACTCAGATTAGGTTCAGCCAATTTTATAAGATTCATTTTATTTCTTCTTTGTTGGTGGCTCGTTAAAATGTGCAAACCATCTGGGGTGTTTTGTGGTGCAAATTCGGAAGGTTGAATATCATGGTCGCCGGCATCGTAAATCCATGTTTTAAAAAAATCTACCATATCTACCGAAGAATATCCAGAAAAGTAATCCATTAAATTGAACGAGTTAACATCGCTAAATTTTAATGCTGTTAAATAATTTTTGCAAGCCTTAAAAAAGGCCGAATCGCCCATCATGTTCCTTAGTGTATGCACCATTAACCCGCCTTTGGTATATACATGTGTGCCGTAGGTTTGAGCCAAGGGAACTCCAGAAACGGGTAAAAATCCGCCGTCTCTTGCATGTGCCCAGCGCATAGATTCGAATAGTTCTGAACCTATTTTTTCATTATATGCGCTCTTGCCGTAAGCACATTCTAAAAACAATGCTTCGCAGTAACTGGCCCAACCTTCGTTTAACCACATATCGCTGGCAGTGCGGGTGGTTACTAAATTGCCAAACCAGTTGTGTGCTAATTCGTGTGCCATTAGTGTTTCATAATTGCCCGTGCCATCTACGGCATACAATGGATAAGAAATATTGCAGGCATGCTCCATAGCACCCGAGTTAAAGGGCACGCCTACATAACCAACTCTATCAAATAAATACGGCCCAAATCTTTCTTCGAAGCACTGCATGGCTTGGTTCAGCCTAAAAAAAGACGCTTTGGCTTTTGCAGTATCTGCTGCGGCAACAGCTAATACAACAGGAATTTCTCTTTGTAGGCCAACATATTTGCTATTAATTAAAACGTATTTACTTACCGCTATATTAGCCAAATAAGTGGGTATGGTTTGGTTTAAACGCCAGCGCCAAGTAATACTGCCATTGGCATTTACGTTTGTAGACTCTTGCATACCGCTGCATACTGCCATATAGCCGCTATCTGTAGTTATTTCAAAAGAATAGGTAGCCCTGTCTGTAAAATTATCGTTGCACGGAAACCAACACCTGCCAAAATTGGGCGGATTAGAGCCCATGCCTACACCCATATTAAATGCATAATCGCCCGCAAAATAAAAGCCACCCCAACGACTATCTCTAACAGGTGAACCTTGATAATAAATGTCTAGTACCACACTATCATTTTGGTAATAGGCTTTATTTAAAATTATATGCAAAGTAGAATCACTTTGTGTAAATAAAACGGGTACATTATTACAAAAAATGGAGTCAACATTTAATTTTAATAAATCGAATGTAAGGGCTTGCACATTCATAAAATTTGGCCTACCATATATACGCGCTTTTCCGCTAAGAGTTTTGCTGGGTAAATTACGGATGGATAAAGCTAAGTTGTAATGTGTAATATCCAAAGAATCAACTCTATTTGCCAAAGTTGTTTGAGATATAAATGGAAAAAATAGGCACAATAAGATAGTAAATTTTAGTCTTCTCATAAGATTTCAAATATAAGGCAAAAATAGGAGCAATTTCTTATCCACAAATGGTCTTTTTTTTGTGGGAATTTTTTGTAACAAAATCCTGCTTTATAGCATATTTTGCAATGTCTTATAGCAGGGAGTTTGGCTGACCCAAGGGTTGGTTCAAACCGATTTTTATAAAATGTAAATACTTGATTATGGCAGAAGATAGAATAATACAAATCAACATTGAGGATGAAATGAAAACCGCATACATCGATTATTCGATGTCGGTTATTGTTAGTAGAGCTTTACCAGATGTTCGTGATGGCTTAAAGCCGGTGCATCGTAGAGTTTTGTATGGTATGACGGAGTTAGGATTAGCTTCTAACCGTGCTTATAAAAAATCGGCACGTATTGTAGGAGAGGTTCTAGGAAAGTATCACCCACATGGTGATTCATCTGTTTACGATACCATGGTGCGCATGGCCCAAGAATGGAATATGCGTTACATGCTGGTAGATGGGCAAGGAAACTTTGGTTCTGTGGATGGCGATCCACCTGCAGCTATGCGTTACACAGAAGCTCGTTTGCGTAAAATGGCCGAAGAATTATTAACGGATATTGATAAAAATACAGTTGATTTTCGTCCCAATTTTGATGATAGCTTAACAGAGCCAAGTGTATTACCTGCTAAAGTTCCTAATCTTTTGATGAATGGCGCTTCGGGTATTGCAGTAGGTATGGCCACCAACATGGCACCACATAATTTATCTGAATGTGTAGATGGTATTATTGCTTATATCGAAAATAGAGATATTACCATTCCAGAATTAATGCGCTATATAAAAGCGCCAGATTTTCCAACAGGCGGAATTATTTATGGTTATGAAGGTGTAAAAAATGCCCTCGAAACTGGTCGTGGTAGAATTGTAATGCGCGCTAAAGCGGGTTTCGAAACTTCTAAAACTGGCAAAGATCAAATTGTAGTAAACGAAATTCCTTATCAAGTAAATAAAGCTACGCTCATTAAACAAATTGCCGATTTAGTAAATGAAAAGGTAATTGAAGGCATCAGCGACGTGCGCGATGAAAGTGATAGAGAAGGTATGCGCATGGTGTTCGACCTTAAGCGTGATGCCGTGCCGAATGTTGTTTTAAACAAATTGTTTAAATATAGCCAGTTGCAAACTTCGTTTAGTGTAAACAATGTGGCCCTTGTAAAAGGTCGTCCGCAAATGCTAAACTTAAAAGATTTAATTGTTCATTTTGTTGAGCATCGCCATGTAGTGGTTATTCGCAGAACACAATTTGATTTAGAAGAAGCGCAAAAACGTGCACATATTTTAGAGGGTTTACTCATTGCTTTAGATCATTTAGATCAGGTAATTGCCCTAATACGTGCCGCACGTACGCCAGATGAAGCAAAAAATGGCTTAATGGAAACATTTAAGCTAAGCGATATTCAATCTAAAGCCATTCTAGATATGCGTTTACAGCGCTTAACCGGACTAGAACGCGATAAGATTAAAGAAGAGTATGCGCAGATTATGGAGTTAATTGCACGTTTGCAAGAAATATTATCTAATGAGAGTTTGCGCATGCAGATTATCAAAGATGAACTAATTGAAATGAAAGACAAATACGGCGATGAACGTAGGTCGGTTATAGAAATGGTGGGCAACGAGATGAGTATGGAAGACTTAATTCCGGATGATGAAGTGGTTATTACTATTTCGCATTTGGGTTATATGAAACGTACCAGCCTAAGCGAATACAGAACGCAAGCCCGCGGTGGAAGAGGAAGTAGGGGAGTTGCCAAACGTCAGGAAGACTTTGTTGAGCACATTTTTATGGCCACCAACCACAATTATTTGCTGTTGTTTACAGAGCAAGGTCGTTGTTTCTGGTTACGTGTATTTGAAATTCCTGAAGGTGAAAAAACCAGCAAGGGTAGAGCCATACAGAATTTAATAAACATCCCTGTAGATGATAAAGTAAAGGCGTTCTTAAATGTAAAATCTTTGAGCGACCCAGAATACTTAAATACCTATAACGTAATTATGGTTACGCAAAAAGGTACCATTAAGAAAACTACTTTAGAAGCTTATAGCAGACCACGCGCAAATGGTATCAATTCTATGAACGTGCGTGAGGGAGATACATTGGTTGAAGCCAAATTAACCAACGGCACCAGCGAAATTATCATTGCTAGTCGCCAGGGTAAAGCCATTCGATTTAATGAAAGTGGTGTAAGACCAATGGGTAGAAATGCTACCGGTGTGCGCTCTATTCGTTTGGCAGAAGGCGATGAGGTAATTGGAATGGTATCTATTGAAGATCCCAAACTAACCAATGTATTGGTAGTAAGTGAAAACGGTATGGGTAAACGCACCGAGGTTGAAGCATACAGAATTACCAAACGCGGTGGTAAGGGCGTAATGGCTATGAACGTTACCGAAAAAACAGGTAAATTGGTTTCCATCAAAGAGGTAGATGATACCAACGATATCATGATTATTAACAAAAGCGGTATCACCATCCGTTTAAGCGTAAGTTCTTTACGTGTGCTTGGAAGGGTTACACAAGGCGTAAGGTTAATCAATATTGGCGGTAAAGATGAAATTGCCAGCGTTGCCAAAATAAATTATATTCCTGGTGATGAAGAAGTTATAGAAGGTGCAGAAGGAGAGACCGAAGAGGGAGAAATTGTAGAAGGGTTTGAGGTAATTGTAGGCACAGATAAAGAGGTGGTAGAAGAGGCCGGACCAGAAATTATAGAGGAGGATACTGAGGAAGAAGACGATTCTACAGAGGATGAAGAATAAAATAAATCCTGCTTAAATTAAAACTCCGCAATCAATTTAATTTGGTTGCGGAGTTTTTTTATGGTTTGATCCAAATCTTTTCCTGAATAGTGGATTGGTTTAGGCCGAGTAATCGAACAAAATAAAGGCCCTCGGGTAAGGATTGTGCTATGCAATCATCTTGGGTGGCCAATAAATTTTGCTCGAAAACTAGTTTGCCTAGGGCATTGTAAATAGATACATAAACTATTTTTTGGGAGCTATTGAAGCAAATTTGATGCTCGGCCGGATTAGGGTAAATTGCATAATAGCTGGCTGTTTTGGGTTCTGGTAATTGGGTTAACGCATCTTGAGCCAACTCACACAAACCCATTATAGCTAACTTGCTCATGTTTATAAAATAAGGAATGTGCAGGTTTTCTATGCTATCAGAAAATCGGTGCCAATGCGGATTAAAATCATTGTCGTAATCCTCCGTTAAACCAATGGCCGGAATGTCTCTGTTCCAAAAAGTTTGGTGATCTGTATTGGGTTCGCCTGGGTTTTTTACGAAAGGCTGTAAGGCTAAATTATGTTGCTTTAAAACCTCCTGTATACGCGTGGCATAAGCAATAGATTGCGGCAAACTGGGCGTAACATGAATCATAGCCAAAGAATCTTGGTTGCCATCCCAGGCAATCATGTCTAGGTTTATAACAGTAATAATTTCGGGCAAACCGCCGCCCGAGGAAGGGAAGTTTTTACTGCCAACTAAGCCCATTTCTTCCTCATCCCAAAAAGCAAGCTGAATGGTATAAGGGAAGTTGATGTCTTTTAAAACCCTTGCCGCTTCTAGGAGCGCGGCACAACCGCTAGCATTGTCATCTGCACCTTGAAATTTGGCATGACTACTTCCAACGCAATCATAGTGCGCACAGAGCACGACAGATTTGTTGGGAAATTGTGTACCCCGTTTTTCGGCTATAACATTTTGGCCTGTTTGACTATATTGCATATTTCTAACAGCGTAGCCATATGATACGCATTTCTGTGAAATATACTCCGCGGCAAGGGCATTGCCGGGGTGGAAGGCGAAACGCGAGGGAATAAATTGTGCAGAATCTTTGATGTATATGGGTTTTTTACCCACTAATTCTTGTAGGTGTTGCAATAAACTATCGGCCGAAATTGAGGTTAATGCTGCGCTGCAACTGGGTTGTTGTGCCCAACTTGCATTCATAAAAAATACACACACTAAAAGTGTAGTTAATACTATTTTAAAACGCTTAAATCGCATACAAACAAAGGTGAGATTTTTTATTTAATTTGCACTACATGAAGAAGCAAATTCAATTCTTTTTTTTACTAATTAATTTTATCTTTTTATTTCCCTTCAATGCATTGTCGCAATACCCGCCACAAGCCGGTGAAGTTGGAAGTACAGCCATTCATAGAGATAGTTCAATCATAAAAACTTTTGCTAATTATTATGCTGGTGGGCAACGAAAAATATTGCAAAGAGGTTGGCTAGATATAAGCGATACCAGCCTAGGAAAGGCAAGTGTAGGAAATATAGATAGCCTTGCTATCACGCCAGATTTATACCTACTAAGTTTGGGCGATGCAGGCAGTGTTACTTTTGAATTGCCCATTGCCATTGAAAATGGTGCCGGACCAGATTTTGTTATTTTTGAGAATGGTTTTCCCTTCAGCAAGGATTCGTTTTTCTTGGAATTAGCTTTTATAGAAGTGAGTGAAGATGGTATAAACTACCACCGGTTTCCTGCTTATTCTGAAACAGATACTAGCCAACAAATTGGGCCTTTTGGCAGTATTAAGGCAAATAAAGTTCATAATTTGGCAGGTAAATACATTGCGCCATTTGGTGTTCCTTTTGATTTAAATGATTTGGGAAACGTTTTAGGGTCAAGTCCAAATATTAAATTTATAAAAATAATTGACGTGGTGGGTAGTATAAATCCTGCTTTTGCAAGCAGAGATGCCTTAGGCAGAATGATAAACGATCCTTGGCCAACGCCATTTCCAAGCGGTGGTTTCGATTTAAGCGGCATTGGATTTATAAACGGAAAAGCCTTGGGTGAAACTCAATTAAAATCAACTTTAAGTTTAGCCATGTATCCAAATCCAATTGGAGTAAATGAAGTATTGCAAATTTTTAGCAATGAGCGCTTAGATCAAATTATAATTAAAGACCTAAACGGCAAGCAAACTTTTAAACAAGTTGGCCTGAACCAAATGGAAATAGAATTAAATCTCAACGAAATAAATTTAGGAGTGGGAATTTGTTTTGTGCAAATTATTTCGCAAACAGGTAAGGTTATTACCCAAAAACTTATTCTAAACTAAACTTTATAATAATGACTTAAGCCCGCTATTTACGTGGTTTATTTTAACTCATAATTAATATTATGTTAAATAGAGTTGAGGAAAACTAAAATCGAAATTCTAAATTCTAACTCCGAAATCACTGCTGTCCGGGGAAATTCAACTTCATACTTTGAGATTCTTCGCTCCACTGCGTTGCGCTTAGAATGACAATATTTTATAATTAATTGGCAGATGCGTTTAATCGTTTAACTGTATAATGTAAATAACAAAACCAAGGTATCAAAAAAAAATCCCCGGCAGATTTGCCGAGGATTTAGATAGTTTAAATAATAAAGATAAACCTTATGGTATTCCCTATTCAAGAGATTCGCGTCTTTTTTTGGTATCCATGGTTTTCTTTTCATCGCCTAAGTTGGCATAAACCTGTTGTATACTGTATAAAATATCTCTCATGTATCCAAACTTTTCCTTTTTCTTTTCAGGCGTGTCTTCACTTTTTTGCTCGGCTAATGCCAATGCCTGATTAAAGTAATTTAGCGCTACGGTTAAAATTTCATCTTTTTGTTTTTTCAATGGATTGTATATTTTATCGTAAGCTGCGCCCTGCAAAGAACTTGGAATGGCATTCATTTTCTCAACTATAACTGTAGTTTTATTATTGGTTAGTGCACCTAAGTTATAGAATGCATCAATATACTCTGGATTAAACTCAACAACCTTTTTATAATCTTCCTCTGCTTTTATAGCATACTCATTAGCCCTTAAACCTAAGCCATCATATTCTTTCTGTAAACTTGCTGCATTATTTACAAAGCTTAACTTTTTAGCTGGAACCTTTTCTGTTTGCGCTTTTTTCTTAGCGTTGTTAATTTGCTCTTTTAAAATTCTGCGTTTTTTATTTAAATCATTTGCGTAATTATCGTAAACACTACCTCTTACAAACAATAACGTGGCGTCATCTGAATTAATTTCTATGGCTGCATTTAATTTTTCTAACAAAACATCCTGCTTACCCATACTCATATAAATATTTAACTCTTGGTTAATTAAATCTTTCTGGCTAGGAAACTTGGCTCTACCCTGCTCAATAAATTGTATAGCCGAAGTAGTATCTTTTTCCTCTAAATAAATATTAGCCATTTGCATGTAAATAACTGGATCATCGTAGTTTAAATCCATTAATTTCTTTAAATAGATTTTAGATTTAACATTGTCGCTTGATTGCATTGCAGACAATGCCATGTATAAGTAAAGATTCTTTTCCGACAATTTATTCTTCTTTAAATCTTCGTTTTTGTCGTAAGGAATAATACTCAATACAATTTCATAAAACTTAATGGCAGATTTATAGTCTTTTTGCTCGTATGCAGAAATACCCTTGTTAAAACACATGAACGCGCTATTCAATATTGCTTGGTCTTTGCAATAGTATTCGTAGCGCTTTTTTACATCTGTTTCAATACACTTGATACAGCCATTGTAAAAATTGTCTGCTAAATTAGCATCCATTAAATTTTCGTAAGCTGGATTTCTGTAAATCGTATCAAGAATAGAAACATAGTAAAACCATGCTTTAGGATCTGCCTTTGTTTCTGGATGCACAATAGCTAGATCGATTGTTTTTTTAGCATCTTCTATTTCCCCATTTCTTAGGTAAATAGCGGCACTCTCTACATTGCTTTTTTGGGCCATTACTCCCAAACCTAGCAAACACATGCTAGATAGAATAAGTGTTTTAATTTTCATTTTTTATCTTTTTTACAACTCTAAATTACTGCTATAAATACCCTTTAATATCTCAATCTGGCATTTATTCAACCTTTCTGCCTCCCGGACTTGTAGCAACTTCTACTTCTTTGTAATCTACAATTTTATAACCTGATTTTTCTAGCGGAGCTTTTATTTTTTCTTTATCCCCTACTATTAAAATCGTCATTTTTTCTGCTTGTAATACCTCTTTTGCTAAGGTGTTAATTTCTTCTTTGGTTAAACTGTTAATGGTTTGGTTTTGCTGACGAATATAATCCTTAGGCAAATCAAACTCCACCAATCGGGCAAAGAAGCTTGCTTTTTGTGTATTCGTTTCATAACGCAAAGCATCACTTTGGGTAATAGACTTCTTTAAAAAATCTAACTCATCATCGTTAACGCCATTCTTTACAAAGTTATTTAACTCATACATTATTTCTGTGAGCGCACTATCTGTAGCTGAGGTTCTTACACCTGTGGCAATTTGATACATTCCTGGCCTTTCTTTGAAACCTCTATTTGACGAGCTAATTCCATAGGTAAAGCCTTTATCTTCTCTCAAGTTTAGGTTCAAACGGCTATTAAAACTGCCCCCAAATGGATAATTCATGGCATTAGTTTTAAAGTATCTGCCGTTCCAATCATATTTTTGACCCAACATACCAACTCTAATTTCTGATTGAGCAGCTTTATATTTATCTACCATCATAATTTGCTTATTGGTATTAGCTGCTACATTTGGAATAACAACCGGTGGGAAAGAAACGCCTTTTTTCTTCCAGTTTTTTAAGAATGTTAGTTTTTCAATAATCTCCTTTTCACTAACATCACCCACTATAGTTAGGGTTGCAAAATCTGGAGCATAAAACTTATCGTAGAATGATTGTATATCTTTTAACGACATGCTTCTAATAGATTTTAAAGTTCCCATAGTTGGTTCAGCCGCAATGGTTTTACCATAAATTAATTTAGAAAAAGCTAAGTCTGCCGTTGAGGCTGCATCAAATTTAACTGAACTCACACTCTGGTATGCCTGAGATTGGTTTAATTTAAAGTCTTCTGCTGTAAATTTTGGATTCAATAACTTTTCTTCAACTAATTTTAAGGTAGCATCTAAATTCTTTTTCATACAAACAACCTGCATAGAATGATTATCTGTTCCGGCTCCAAAACTAATTGAACTACCTAGCTTGTCGAGCTCATTTTCTAATGCCTCTGAAGTGTATTTTTGCGAGGCTTCTTGCATCATGGTGGCTGTTAAAGAAGCTAAACCTGTTTTAGCAGGATCACCTGAAGCAATATTACCACCTTTCATTGTTAACAAAATAGTGATGATTGGAGATTCTTTTGTTTCTGTTCCAATTACTTTAATTCCATTTTCCCAATTAGTTGCGTAAAAGGAAGGTATTTCTGTAATTTTTGCTGCACCTGGTTGCGGGCGAACACTTCTATCAAAATTGTCTTTAGGTTTTGTGTAGCTTAAGCCTTTGTATTCTAATTCTGTCTTTACAGCAATTCCAGAACTTTTAGATTCCTTAGTTTCTTCTTTAATAGCTGCTGCATTGGCTTTCTTAGGGAAAACGTTAACAAGGGTATAATTTCTACCTTTTACATATTGGCGAAACACGCGCATAACATCTTCTTTGGTAACTTTATTATACCTTGCTAATTCCTCAGACATATTAAAGTTAGTAGCTAATTTAGGGTTTCCATGACTCAAATACCACATTTGACTTAGAATACTAGCTCTGCTGCCTACACTTTGCATGCTTTGGATAATGCTAGTTTCATACTGGCCTTTTGCACGATTTAAATCGTCATCGTTTACACCTTTTGTATCAAATTCATCAAGCGTTGCCATCAAGCCTTTTTCAATATCATTATCTCCTTCAAAATTGGGCATCGCTAAAATAATAATACCAAATTCACCAGCTAATTCAGAACCCATATTAAATGAAGCTAAATCAATGGCTTTTTCTGGCTTGATAAAATTTTTGTGTAAAATTGAATTACTTCCATTTCCTAAAACAAAACCCAATATATCTAAAGCGGCTTCGTCTGGGTGATATTGTTTTACAGATGGATAGGTTAATGCATACATAGGTGCAAAAACGTCATCTCCATAATTAACATATTTATTATCTGGCAAACGAACAGCTTCCACTTTTTGTGCACGCACCTCTGGACCTCTTGGGATTGATCCAAAATACTTTTCTGTTAATTTAACAACATCTGCAGGTGTTACATCTCCTGAAACTACCACACAGGCATTATTTGGTCCGTACCAACGCATGAAGAAGTTCTTTAAATCTTCCACATTTACCCTATCTAAATCTTCTAAATACCCAATGGTTGGCCAGCTATACGGGTGTCCTTCTGGATACAATGCCGCATCATTTACTTCGCTTCTTCTGCCATATGGTATATTATCTACATTCTGTCCTTTTTCATTTTTTACAGTTGCACGTTGTACTTCAAATTTCTTTTGGGTAACAGAATCTAATAAAAAACCCATTCTATCTGCCTCTAGCCACAATGCCGTTTCTAAATAATTAGCTGGCAAGGTTTGAAAATAATTGGTACGGTCGCGGTTGGTAGTTCCATTCATTTGTCCACCCGCACCTTGTACAATTTTAAAGTGCTCTTCGTCTTTTACATTCAACGACCCTTGAAACATCATGTGTTCAAAGAAATGCGCAAAACCAGACTTGCCAGGTGTTTCTCTGGCTGAACCAACGTGGTAAGTTACTTCAACATGCACGATGGGGTCTGAATGATCTTCATGAATTATTAATGTTAATCCGTTTGGCAATAGATACTTCTCATAACTAATTTTAAGTTCGCCCGGATTAGCGGTTACTTTTTCAAGTAAAGTGGTTTTTACAGGTATTGTGTTTGCACTTGGCACCTGCGCACTTATCTGTTTAACATTCATAAACAGTGAAAATACGCCAGCAAATAATAAACCTTTTCTCATATGTTTGGGTTTTGTGTTATAAATTGAATCTTATTTTTGTTTAGCTTTTAAAATTTTTTTAGCAAACGGACGCAATTTAAAGCATTTTGGTGGAGTGCGACAAGTTTTTTTATACATTTTAGCGAACTTTTTTGACATATAATGTGTTAGTAGATTTATGAAAAATTTATTTTGCACCAAAAGAAAAAGATTTACACAAGTACCTTGCATTCTATTAAAAGCTTATTATTTTCGCCACATCAAGTAAATATATATTATGAACAAAAGAATACTAGCTATATCTGCCATCGTTTTTACAGCAGCTTTCCTAAGGTTAATTCCTCACGCTCCAAATTTTAGTCCAATTGGAGCTATAGCACTCTTTGGTGGTGCCTACTTAAATAGAAAATATCTGGCCTATCTAATTCCATTTGCAGCTTTGTTGTTAAGTGACGTTTTCTTGGGCTTTTATGGTATTGGTATGTTGGTTACCTATGGTGCCTTTGCTGTAAGTATATTTTTGGGGTCTCAGTTAAAGAAGAATTTAACTTGGTACAATGTTGCTTTTGCTTCGGTGGTATCCTCTGTTAGTTTTTTCTTAATTACTAATTTAGTGTTTTTCTACCCTATCGCTTCCGGTTTGTATACCCACAACATTTCTGGGGTAATTAATTGTTACGCGGCTGGATTACCATTTTTTCAAAACACGCTCGTTTCTGATTTAGTTTACAACGCATTGTTTTTTGGTAGTTTCTACTTGTTAAATGTAAATATTCCTGCTCTGCAAACTGAAAAGAATTAATGTTTTACAAATTTTGCAGTTAAATTTTTATCTGCTAATTCAACGCTCAAATGGTACATTCCGTTTGAGCGTTTTTTGTTTACCTTCATGGGTATTCGGTTCAAACCTTTTTCTAATGAAATAGTATGCTTTTCTGAGAAATCTTGGCTTGGGTATTGGATAGTTATTTTTGCTTTTTGTTTCTGATTGGCATACATTAATAGGTGTAAAAAGTCATCATCTGAAAGGGAAACATCTATAATGCTATCTTTAACAACACTTATCATTCTGGCTGCTAAGGCTAAATCGGGAAGGCCTGCCCCTATTTCTTTATCGGGTTTGTGGTATTGATGAGCACTTAACATCAAAATAGTTTTCAATTTTTGAGCTTGCGTTTTTGGGGCTAATTGAAGCAGCTGTGCAGCCGAACTGGCAATTAATGGACAAGCATAAGAGGTTCCATTTCCTTCAAAAACCTTTCCGTTGGCAGATATAAGTACCGTATTTTTGCCTCTAGCCACTAAATCTGGTTTTATACGTTTATCTGCAGTTGGACCAATAGAACTAAAACTTACTGTATTTCCTTTTTTATCAACGGCTCCAACGCTCAATACTTGCTCTCCATCTGATGGAGCTGTAATTTTTCTCCAAGGATCGTTGCCCTCATTACCCGCGCTGGCCACAACCAAAATACCTTTAGAGGACGCAATCTCCGCTGCTTGGGTTACAATGGTAGTTTTACCATCCAGTTCACTGTATTTGTGACCCATAGCTTTTTCATCATGCTTGGTATATCCTAAAGACGAATTTATAATATCTACACCTGCACTGTCTGCATATTCAGCCGCAAACAACCAAAAATATTCTTCCACCAAATATTCTGAACTTGGGTTTTCTGTGCGCAAAAGAATATACTCACTTTTATAAGCTGAACCCATAATTAATCCTGGTTGGTTGGCAGCCAAACAACTCATTACAGATAGTCCGTGCTCATCATCTTCAAACACCTCTTCTTCTGCGTTAACAAAATCCCATGTTGCAATAATTCTTTGCTCTTCAAATAAATGTTTAAAGGCATTAAGCTTATCTAAATTTTTAAAACCTGCATCTAAAACGGCAATAAAAACCCCTGCCCCATTTAATCCTTTATTAAGTAAAATATCTGCCTTTAACTGATGCAATTGTTCGAAGCTTTTCCCTAAAGCTAAGGTATCCAAAATCAAATCTTTTTCTGAAAAAGTTTGAGCCAATTGGTTAATCTGATTTTCTAAACTTCGTTCACTAGTTAAACCATCAGTATCAAACAAATTGGCCAAGCCAGCGTATGTTACCTTGGTTACAAAAGGAAGACTTTCTAATTGCGGCAAAATATTTTTACTATTTGCCAAAACCAAAGCGCCGTTTAACCACCTACTTTTTCCATAAATAAGCAAAGGTAAATTGGCTAATTGAGCTAAATAAGCGCTATCAGGCGGAATGTCGTTTATATTTAAAGGCACCCTATTTCTTGTCCTTCTATCTATAGCTCTAGCAGATATATAGCTAGCTGGCTGATAAAGCTGCTCTTTAAAATTAGGTTTGTCTTTAAAGTTTACAAAGTAAAAATATTGCTGCGATTTTAGGTTCGAACCTAAAAACAACAGAAAGCACAATAGGCCAATTGACTTCATAAGCGTTTAAATGAAATGAGTTGCTGGCGCACTTTATAGCCACTAACTCCGCTTGTTTGAAAATTGAGTTGATTGTTTGTATAATCAATTAAGCCAATGTTTTTAGCATAGGTGCTACTTATTAAAATTTCTTCAATTAAATTATTTATTCGAGCCTCCAAAACGGTAATAGTTGCTGCGTAATTAGTGTCTAAAACAACATGATTAGAATTTAATTTTTGCCAAACAAAATTACGCCTACCTTGCGTATTTAAAGCATTTCCATTCCAAGATTGTATATTACCAATTGGGAAAACTAGTTTGATTATTCTTTGATTGTCTTCCACCCATTGTAGGTTTTGCGAAGTTTTTAAAACAAAAATACTGCTTCGTGGCTCCCAATTTTGCGTGGCAGAAAATTGCGCACTTCTCTTAAGCACTTGGTGCTTATCTAAACCAGCAGCCTGCGCAAAACCAGCTGTTTCTTCTTTTAAAATAAATTGGAACGTATCCGAACTTTGGGTATTATCGTTAAAGAAAATGGAATCTACTAGGTAAGTTTTTTCCCAATTTATTTCGCTAGGGAAATAATCATATCCCAAATCTTGCACCTTATCTATAGGTTCTTTTTGTTGGCAAGCAGAAACAAGCAGTAATGCCAATGCAAGCAAGCTAAATAAACCTCTGTAATTTATGCTCTTATTCATTTTAAATGTCAAAACTAGATTGAATCCAACCGCCTCCTATAACATCATCTCCCTCATAAAATACTGCACTTTGTCCGGGTGCAATTCCCTTCACTTGCGAATGAAAATCAACTTTCATGCGCTGGTCTTCTTGCAAAATGGTAGCCATTGTGCCGGCATCTTTATATCTTACTTTAGTGAGCGATTCCATGGGAGCATTTAAGGATGCATATTTTTGCATATTAACGTTCCTTACCCACATTCCATTGCGTTGCAATTCATTTTCTCTGCCTAGCACAACGGTATTGGTTTCTGGAATAATTTCTAGCACAAACATAGGTTCGCCCAAGGCTATTTCTAAACCTTTGCGCTGACCTACGGTATAAAAAGGATAACCTTTGTGTTTGCCTAAAACTTTTCCTTCTTTGTTTACAAATAATCCGCCGTCTACCCGCTCTTCTAGTCCGTCTACTTTTCTTTTTAAAAAACCTCGGTAATCATTATCGGGCACAAAACATATTTCGTAGCTTTCGCTTTTTTTAGCTAACTCCAAATATCCTCTATCAATGGCCATTTGTTTGATATCGGTTTTGTGAAATCCACCTAAAGGAAACCGGGTTCTGGCAAGACTTTCCTGACTTAAACCCCAGAGTACATAGCTTTGATCTTTGTGGTGGTCTAATCCCCTACTGATAACATGCCTTCCGTTTTCTGTTCTAATTTGCGCGTAATGTCCGGTTGCAATAAATTCACAATCTAACTGATTGGCTCTTTTAAGCAATGCTTCCCATTTAATGTGTGTGTTGCATAAAACACAGGGGTTTGGCGTTCTACCAGCTAAATATTCTTCAATAAAATTATCGATTACAAAATCGCCAAATTCGTCGCGGATATCTAAAATAAGATGGTGAATGCCATTTTGAACGGCAATAGTGCGGGCATCGTTAATAGAATCTAAGCTGCAACAACCCGTTTCTTTTTTGCCTCCCCCACTGTTTTGGTAATCCCATGTTTTCATGGTTACACCTACTACTTCGTAGCCTTCTTCGGCCAACATTACGGCTGCTACGGTGCTATCAATGCCACCGCTCATAGCCACTAAAATTCTTCCTTTTTTACTCATAATTCAAAACAATTAAGGGTAAATAGCCCTCATGATTGATAAGGCGAAGGTACAATTATTTTAAAATAAATAGATACTTACTCTTTCCAAATAGAAGGAAACAAAATATAAGCAAGTGCAATAATAAGCACATTAAAAATCAATAAAATACCAGCATCTTTATAAATAAGGGAACTGTCTAAGCCATCTAGCGCGCGCTTGGTAGACTTTATAATAATTAGTAAAAGCGGAATAATAATAGGCAAGCTTAACACAGGCATTAATAAATTACTATTTCCAGCTTTTGAGGCAATGGCAGAAAGCATGGTAAAAGTTGCCGCAAAGCCAGTACAACCAAGCAAAGTTATGAGTAAATATAATCCAAAGGATTGAATTGGATTGCCCATCAATAAAATAAATGCGCCAATACAAAGTAGTGCCAACAAAATATTGAGTGCGGCATTGTATATAAATTTAGCCAATAGCAATTGTTGTGGCTGAACCAACATATGGTAGTATAAGTTTTTTCCTTTGCTTTCGCCTATAAAACTTTTGGCAATGGCATTAATAGAAATAAACAGCATAACCACCCAAAATACGCCATTCCATGTGTTTTGGTTCAGACCTTTAACTGCTAAATAAACCACAAAAACAGAGGATAGAACCTGCAATAAAATACCGTTTATAGCGTAGCGTTGTCGCCATTCATTTAGTAGTTCTTTATTAATAAGGTGTAGTAATGAACCTTTCATAAAAGCAAAAGTAATCCAAATTAATAAATCACAATCGTTTTGTAAACTTTTTACCATTACGAATAGGGTAAAGTTGTATTGAGATGTTATTTTTTATGCAAAAGAAAATAGAAGCTTTTCTTTCACGCTATTATTTTTCTTTTAAATTTGTGGGTCTGAACCTAAACTTATGAAGAAAATTGTTATTGCCAATAGAGGAGAAATTGCCTTACGCGTGATGCGCACAGCCAAAGAAATGGGTATAAAAACGGTTGCCGTATTTAGCGAAGCAGATAGGAAAGCACTACATGTAAGATACGCCGATGAAGCTGTTTGTATTGGTCCGCCGCCAAGTAACCAAAGTTATTTATTGGGAGATAAAATTATAGAAGTAGCTAAAAACACTGGCGCAGATGCCATTCATCCGGGCTACGGATTTTTAAGTGAAAATGCTCACTTTGCAAGAAAAGTAAAAGAAGCTGGTCTTATTTTTATTGGTCCTTCTGCCGAAAGTATGGAAATAATGGGCAGCAAAATTGGAGCTAAACAGGCAGTTAGTAAGTTTAATGTGCCTTTAGTCCCCGGTACTCAAGAGGCTTTAAGAGATATTGTTGAAGCCAAAAAGATTGCCAACGAAATTGGTTATCCAGTTTTGGTAAAGGCTTCTGCGGGCGGCGGTGGAAAAGGAATGCGAATTGTAAATTCGGCAGATGAATTTGAAGAAGCTATTCGCATGGCGCAATCTGAGGCCTTAGCTTCTTTTGGCGACGATGCCGTTTTTATAGAAAAATATGTTGGTTCGCCCAAACATATTGAAATACAGTTGTTGGGCGACCAGCATGGAAACGTGGTTTATTTATTTGAAAGAGAATGTAGTATTCAACGCAGGCATCAAAAACTAGTAGAAGAAGCGCCAAGCAGTTGTTTAACCCCTGAAGTTAGAAAGAAAATGGGCGAAGCAGCGGTAAATGTGGCCAAAGCCTCTCAATATTATGGCGCTGGTACCGTGGAGTTTTTGGTAGATGATAAACTCAATTTTTACTTCCTAGAAATGAATACCCGCTTACAAGTTGAGCATCCCGTTACAGAGCAAATTGTAGGCTTAGATTTGGTTAAAGAGCAAATTAGAATTGCCCGCGGCGAAGCGCTGGGTTATAACCAAGATGACCTGAAAATACATGGGCACGCCATGGAATTACGCGTGTGCGCAGAAGATCCTATGAATAACTTTCTACCAGATATTGGAAAACTAGTTACCTATAAAACTCCTCAGGGATATGGTGTTAGAGTAGATGATAGTTTCGAAGAAGGCATGGAAATACCTATTCAATACGACCCAATGATTGCTAAGCTAATTACTTTTGGTTCAAGCCGAGAAGAAGCTAGGCTAAGAATGATTAGGGCAATTGCCGATTATAAAATTAGCGGAATTGCTACAACATTAAGCTTTGGCAATTTTGTAATGCACCACGAAGCATTTATTAAAGGTGATTTTGATACTAAATTTATTGAAAATTATTTTGAACCAGAAATGCTTGAGTCTAAAAATGATAACCTTGGCGCTATTGCTGCATTTGGAGCGGGTAATTTATTTTTTCAACAAGCGGGTAGTAAACATGAAGTAAAAGAAGTTGGGCAAACAAACTGGCAATTAAAACGTAAAAATTAGTTAACAGCGCTTTTTACTATAGCTAACCTAGTCTTTGATAAATCAATACAAAAATAAAGAAATATTAGATTGTGTTCTTTGTCATTATTTTAATTTATCTCGTTTTAATATCTATATATTCGTTTTTCAATTATTACCCTCCCCATTTTTATAAACATTAAAATATTACTACCATGAATAGAAAATTTCTTTACAACTTTTTGTTTCTTGCATTATGCCTACTGGGAATTCAAAAAAACTGGGCGCAATCCATTGTAACCACTACCAATAGTTTTTTAAATAATAATGGGTCTGGAACCGTTGTTTTTAACTTTGAAAACAGCAACCCATACCCTATTTTAATTACCAGAATAGATGGGGTAACACAAACAGCAGGCACAGTACCAGTTCAGTTTTTGTACAAAACAACACCAAACGCGGGAGTTCCAGGAACGCTAGATTCTGCAAATGGATGGCAGATGGTGGCAAGCGGTTCTATTACTGGAATTGCAAATAACACCACAACCGTAACGCAGCAGTTTTTTGGAGGCTTAAGCTTTTTAATACCCGCAAACACTACCTATGCATTTGCTATTTTTGCTTCTGGACAACGCTATTTTAGTGTGCCTATTGGCACTACAACTGTTGATTCTGCAGATGGTTGTAAAATTAGAAGTGGCAATTTAATTTCATATGGTGGTGGAACCCCTCCTACTGGTCCAGCGATTAATTTAAGAGGTTGGATTGGAAGCATACATTTTTCCCCAGCTGTAACCTGCAGCGGAACACCTTTCCCAGGCAATGCAATTGCATCTGTTAGCCTAGCTTGCGCTAACCAAACTTTTCAATTAGGATTACAAAATGATTCTAATAGGCTTAATTTATCATACAGATGGATATCATCTTCAAATGGATTACCTGGCACTTATACTTTTAGTGCAGGAGATACTACTCGGGTGCTCAATAAAACACAAACAGCTACCAAATGGTACAGATGCATTGTAAATTGTGGCGCTAGTAGTTTTGATACATCCACCTCTGTTTTGGTGGTAACGCCATCGGGCGCAATGAATGGCAGTTATACCATTAATCCTAGCTTACCTATCTCTGCAACTAATTTTCATTCTTTGGCCAATTTTGCAGCAACTATATCTTGTGTTGGTATAACAGGCCCTGTAAATGTAACCCTTGCACCTGGCCTACCCATTATAAATGGACAAATATCCTTTGGCTCTATTTCAGGCGCATCCTCAACCAACACCATAAATATATTTGGAAATGGTAACACAGTTTCTAGCACATTGAGTCCAATTGTTTCTTTTGCAGGCACACAATTTTTAACTTGGGATAGTCTAAATATTTTGGGCGCAAGCTCTTTTGCCGGATTTGCGATGCATATTAGCAATCAATCGAGGTATTTAATAATACAAAAAAGCAGGATTGATGCAGGTAATACTTCCATATCGGCGGGTAACGCAGGAATTGCTATTTCTGGTGCCAATAACTCTGCTACTGCTGTTGGAAACAATGCGCAATATATTACTATCAGAAACAATGTAATTGTAGGTGGCTATTTTGGATTAACCATGGTGGGCGATGTGGGATTTGCAAACAACTTTGGACATGTTATAGAAAACAATGAGTTTACTAGTTTTTATTTTTATGGTATTTACATTCTTCATGGCGATAGTATAATGGTTAGAAACAATGATATAAATCGTTTTAATAGGCCTGTATTATCTATTTTTTATGGCATTTTTAATAGTAATTCTCGCTACATTAAAATTCACAAAAACAAAATTCACGATGCAGGTAACGGCGCATACTCATGTTATCCTATTTACTTTGCTAATATTAATTCAACAGCAGGTTTTGAAATAGAAGTTGTAAATAATTTGGTATATAATAATCAAACAAGTGGTACCTATTACGGAATCTATGGCGTTACGGCAATAAATGGTATAAAAATATATCACAATACGCTTTATTTAAATGGATCAGTAGGCAACACGGCAATAAAAAGAGCTATTTTTATTGCCACTGCTCCCAATAATGTAGACGTAAAAAACAACATTATTGATTTTGTTAATGGAAGCGGCACCAAGTATGCAATCTATATAACAACCGCTTCAGCAACTTTTACAAGCAATCGCAATGTTGTATTTAATAACACAACGGGTATTAATCATTTTGGCTATTGGGTTGCAAATAGAACAACTATAGGGGATTGGCAAACAGCCACTGCACAAGATACAAATTCATCTATTGCAAATCCAGCATTTGTAAATGTAGGTGTTGCAAACTTTATTCCGGCTTCAAATATTATAGATAATATGGGAGTAAATGTGGGTGTAACGCAGGACATTGCTGGAGTCTCTCGATCAACTACAACACCAGACCCGGGAGCACATGAGTTTACTAGTATTTCTGGTGATATAGGTATTTCTAATGCAAGAATTATAAGAACATCAATTTGTTATGGGGTAAACGATACTGTTAAGGTTTCCCTTACTAATATAGTTGGTTCAACCATAGACTTTTCAGTTAACCCAATAACTGTTGCCTATAGGATTAATGGACCAGTGGTTAGAATTGACAGTGTTTTATTAAATACTGGAACGATACTAACAAATGGTAGTATGGATGTTACTTTTAATAATGTAGCACTTAATCAACCTGGTAGTTATTCTGTAACCGCCTATATCTCTCCAAATGCTATAAACCAATTATTAGGCAACGACACAATTTACAATCAAGGTGCAACGAATGTTTTACCAATTTTAAGTGTTATTCCTAAAACAGCTATCGCCACCTCACCATTAGACACATTTGTGCTCAATGCAAAATCACCTGTATTTCCTGCTGGCAAATTTTTCATAACTGAAGTTTCTCACTATAAAACCGCTGTTGGCGCTCCTATTGGTGGCTGGCCTGCCTATTTAATAGCAGATGATTATATAGAAATTACAGGTGTGCCAGATTCAGATTTAGCTGGTATAATTCTTGAACAATGGAGCACCACTGCTCTTTTAAGTACATATACCTTCCCTGCTGGTACTAAATTAAGTCCGAACGGAACTGCTATTATTGCAGTTGGGCAATTAGGAGCAAGTACGCCATCTCCTGCCAACTTTTATTACCATGCTAATTATACAGCAACCTTTGGCTCAACTGCCACAGCTGGTAGAATTTTGCGCAATAGCGGTACCTTTGCAATTATTGATGCCGTGGCATATGGTACATTTACTTTCCCTGTTGCTGCGGGGGTAACCGTAGCCGATTGGTCTGGCGCAACACCAGCTGTTTCTAGCAGTGGAAATAGATTGGTAGGCCCAGATTTAAACACAGCAACCAATTGGATAAACTCAGGAACAAGTCCGCAAAACCCCAATATATTAAATGCTGGTGTGTCTTTGCCTTCTCCGGCATCAGCTCCTGGTTTTGAATGGACATACCTAGGCTTATATTTAGATACCAATGTAAACATTACTGTTGGCCCATATACCGTGCCTGGATTATATACTTATGTAGCAAATTACACCAATGTTTGCGGAACATTCAGAGATACCGTTTTTATAACAGCTAGCAGCACGGTTCCAGTAGAATGGAGCTTTATAAATGGTTATGTATCTAATCAAGATGCCTTTATAAATTGGGGTACAGCTTCAGAAATTAATACCAGCCATTTTGAAGTAGAGCAACTACAAGCGGGTAAATTTAAAGCAATTGGAAAAGTATTAGCTGCTGGCAACACTGCCGTATCTAAAACTTATCAATTTAAAGATAATAAGGCTTTTACAGAGGATGTATCTGAGCAAACTTACCGCATTAAACAAGTAGATAAAGATGGCAAATTTAGCTTCAGTAAAATGGTTTATTTGGTTCAAACAGATAATACATTAAGCGATATTAGCATTTTCCCTAACCCAGGTAAAGAAAGTTTTACATTAATAGGCAGCCAGGTATCCGATGCTACCATAAGAATGTTTGACATGACAGGTAAAGAGGTATCTGCTAATTTATTAAACATAAAATTAAATGCAGAACTTTTAGAGGTAACCAATAGCTTAAGTCCAGGTATTTATTTGGTTCAGGTTAACCTTGATAATAAAATTAAAACTATTAAGTTTATAAAGGAATAAAGATAATTTATATAGTTTTGTTTGTTTCGTGTAAAAATGCCTCAGAATTACTGGGGCATTTTTATTTTAAAGCAAACCGAATTACATTTGCCTTGTTAAGTAAACATGCAATCTAGTTTAAATAAAACACAAGATAAGCCATTGGAATGCCCGGTGCCACATAAACAAAGAGGAAAAATAACTCTTTGGTTTAAGCGTATGGGTGTAATTGGATTTTTCTTCTTCCTTATTAAAGGACTATTGTGGCTAATTGTTCCCTACCTTATAGCTAAAGGAATGCTCTAATCTTTGAGCAAAGCATTAGCAAATAGCAAATCTTCTGAAGTGGTTATTTTTATGTTTTTGTAATCGCCTTGAACCAATTGAATTTGCCCTCCATTGGCCTCGAAAACAGAAGCATCATCAGTAAAATTATTTACAATTGCTGCCTTATTGTAGGCATTTTTAATGTCTTCTACCTTAAATGTTTGTGGTGTTTGAACCAAAAAGTAATCAGATCTATTGATGCTTTTACTTCCATTTTCGGTTTGTTTGCGAATTGAATCTTTAAGGGCAACCACCGTTAAAGCATTTCCTTTCTCTTGCGCTAAATCAAATGATTCTTCAATAATTTTAACAGAGATAAGCGGACGAACACCATCGTGTATAGCCACCAATCCAGTATTATCCTCAATAGCTTGAAGGCCATTCTTTACAGATTGAAAGCGCGTGTCGCCACCCGCTATAATTTGATGTGGCAATTCAAATTTATAGTTAATGCAAAGTTGTTTCCAGTAAGCAATTTGATCTTTTGGCAACACCAAGATAAGTTGAATAGCCTCAATGCTTCTAAAAGCTTTGAGTGTGTGCATAAGCACAGGCATACCTTTTAAAAGAATAAATTGCTTCGGAATTTCAGTTCCCATCCGTAAACCCTTCCCTCCCGCAACTACTAAAGCATATTTATTCATAAGCAATAAAAATAAAGGCCGAGAATAAATCTCGGCCTAAGTGTATTAAATGATAATCATGGCATCACCGTAGGCCAAAAAGCGATATTTCTTTTTAATGGCTTCGTTGTATGCTTCTTCTAAAATTTCGAAACCGGCAAAGGCCGCAGTGGCCATTAGTAAGGTAGATTCTGGTGGGTGAAAATTAGAAATTAAAACATTGGCAATTTTAAAATCATGGGGTGGAAACAAGAATTTATCTGTCCAACCGCTCAAAGCATTTAACCTATCTGCAGATGAAACTGAAGTTTCAAGGGCTCTCATTACAGAATTTCCAACGGCAACAATTTTTCTTTTTTCAACAATTGCTTGATTAACCACTTCAGTGGTTTCTTTAGGGATTTCGAAGTATTCCGAATCCATTTTATGTTTGGTTAAATCTTCTACTTCTACCGTTCTAAAAGAGCCTAAACCATTGTGTAATGTTAATTCTGGAAAGCGAATTCCTTTGATTTCAAGGCGCATCATTAATTCTCTACTAAAATGCATACCTGCTGTAGGTGGAATAACAGCGCCTACATTCTTTGCGAAAATGGTATTAAATCTATCTTTATCTAATTTTTCAACCTCTCTACCCATGTATTTAGGTAGCGGCATTTCGCCCAATTTGTCGATTAATTTTCTAAGTTCTTCGTCTGTACCATCAAACAAGAAACGAATGGTTCTGCCTCTACTTGTGGTATTGTCTACTACCTCTGCTACAAGGTCATCGTTTCCAAAATACAATTTATTACCAACCCTAATTTTTCTTGCTGGATCTACTAAAACGTCCCACAATTTCATTTCTTTGTTTAACTCGCGCAACAAAAAAACCTCAATTTTAGCACCTGTTTTTTCTTTGCTGCCATATAATCTTGCAGGAAAAACTTTGGTATTATTAAGCACCATCACGTCACCATCATTGAACATGCCGAGGATATCTGAGAATTTTTTGTGTTCTATCTTTCCACTTTCCCTGTGTATCACCATCAACTTAGACTCATCTCTGGCGTCTGTTGGGTGTTTAGCGATTAGGGCTTCATTAAAGGCAAATTTAAATTGTGATAATTTCATGTTATGGTTTTAGATAATCCATTTCTTTTGGTTCGAACCAAAATATTTAAAATGACAAAATTAGGGCGGATAACAAAAAAAATGGAAGGCAAATGTATGTTTGAAATACGCGAAACCGACCGGTTAAATTATTTTTTTAATTAAAAAGCTCATTATATGTTACTTATAAATTAAAAAGACTGCTCCTAGCAAATCTAAGAGCAGTCTTTTTAACAAATAAATAGCAGCAATCTACTTCTCTAAACCAATTTTAATTTTCTGATTAAGCAACATGCTTTGTGCTTTTGCTTCTTCGTTACCACTAATGGCAATTCTTTCAATGGTTTTTAGTTGAGATAAAGCCGCAGCTTGCGAAACGGCATCATAATTATTGCCTTTAACAATACTAATTAGCATATCTACATAGGCATCTTGCAAATTAAATCTTTGTGTAGGCACTGGACCATTATCGCCTCTAATGATGGCATTAGTTAAATCTGTGAACATGTTTAATACCGAGTAGGTGTTGCCGTACAAGCGAGTGTTACTCATTCTTTTTAAAACGATTGGGTTGCTTAAATGTGAAAGTATTGTGGTTTGAAAAGCAAGAATACGCTCATTAATTTTAGGGTCTTCTGTACTACTAAAAAAGCCAAATCCCCTACGCTGACTTTGAAGATACGGGTATAAATTGCTCTGAAACCCGAATGAATTAGGAGCGAAAGCATAATCTGAAAGGACTTTCATGGCTCTTTTTTGGTCGGCAATTGCTACTGGTGTATAGGCTTTTCCTTCGCCCGGCTGACCAACAAATGCTCTGTTTACATATACACCACCAATGTATTTTACAATGACATTAGCTTGTTGAAAATATTCATTGATTAAAACAGAATGTGCTTGCTTTAATTCTTGGTAACTTTGGTTGGGTTTTGTGTACTTTCCTTTGATTTTACCCATTAAATCTAAACTCAATTGCATACGCTCTATACCATAAGAAATCGCATCTCCGCTTAAATCATTTACATTTACGCGAGGGTCTATGCCACTAAATGAACCGCGCATATCATCGGCATCGTTACCAAAAATTAACAAGGTATCATTGGCACGAGAAAGCAGTTTAATTTGTCTTTCTGTTTCAAGTTTTGGGTCAGTTAAGGATGGTGCATAACCAAATTCTATTGCCCATAAATCGTATGGACCTGGTCGGGTGGTAAAGTAATCGCCTTGTTTGTTTTTATCTTTGGCAATATTGGCTGCTGGGTAATCCATTACCGAAGCGATGAGGCCAATTTCTTGCGTGATGGTTTTGTTGTGTATTTGGCTTGGTTTTAGCATCTGACTAGCTTTCATATTGTGGTTTAAGCCAAGTGTATGACCCATTTCGTGCAGCACCAGGTAATACAAAGACTGTTTTATGTAATCGCGTTTTTCAATTTCTGATAGTCCTTGCACGTTTAAAACCTGCGAGCCAAATAAAGTAGTTTGGTGTAAATGATCATGTGCATCGCAGAAATTTTTGAACGAATTATTACCTATTTCATCTTGCATTCCTTCGCTTACAAATAGCTTTTCTTGACGCAACCTATTGGTAACAAAAATATACTCCAACATAATATCTGCACCTAATATTTGTCCTGTTCTAGGATCCACAAAACTAGGTCCGTAACCGCCAAAAGGTGGCTGCGGCGAGCTTGTCCAACGTAAAACATTGTACCTAATATCACCGGCATCCCAATTGGCTGTATCTGGCTGCTCTTTAACTAGCACTGCATTTTTAAAGCCTGCTTTTTCAAAAGCAATATTCCATTTTTCACCTGCTTCTTTAATGGTTGATCTAAATTCTTGTGGCGTTGTATTTTCGATCCACCAAACAATAGGTTCAACCGGCTCTGAGATGGCTGCATTTGGATCTTTTTTTACCAAATGCCAACGGTGAATTAAATCTTTGTAAGAAACGGCCTCTGTGCTGGTCATGTCTTCAATCTGTTCAGAGAAATACCCAATTCTTGGGTCATCCGCGCGGGGCTCAAAATTGTTATTGGGCGCTTCAATGAGGGTGTGTTGCACCATAATACTAACGGCGCGAGGGTCTGTAACTTCTTTGCCGCCACTACCCATAGGATTGGCATTATCATATACGTATTCTACAATTAAATCGGTGTTTTTTGCGTAGTTTCTTAGGTTTACAAACTTGGTTTTGTCTTTGCTTAGCATGCCCAATTGGAAGCCCATGGCGCCCGGGCGGGCAGAAGGTTTAATTTGTTGCATAGATTCGCTTAAGAAAACGGCACTTGCATCTATTAAAATTTCGCCTGTTTTATAGTCTTCTGCTACAATTTTCTGACTGCTAAGAATGGCTTCGCTAATATTGGCTTTGGCGGCTTTGCTTACAGGATTATTTGGGTCAAAATAAAAATTGGTATTGAGTACAATCAGCTCAA
The DNA here is from genome assembly GCA_945860865.1 of Chitinophaga pinensis. Lineage (GTDB taxonomy): Bacteria > Bacteroidota > Bacteroidia > UKL13-3 > UKL13-3 > B1. The sequence goes on from CAMARW010000003.1 coordinate 141,985, forward strand.
TTTTATCAAAATGACGCCTGATTGTAAATACCTTATTATCGCGGAAGCTGCCTCTAAAATGGCCAGCTGCAACTACCCCATCAACGGTGTATGAAAAATAAATATAATCTTTATTTAATTGGTCTTTTTTTACCAACAACATCACATTTCCGTTTGCTGTGTCTTGAAACAAAGGAAATAATCCGTCGATTTTTTTGCTCGATTTGGTTTTATCCTTTATTGAAGGAGTTTTAGCAACCGCTGCGGTAGCTGTTGAGGCTGGTGTTGCTAGCTTTTTTTTTGTTTTAGAGCCTGCACACGCACCCAAAAGAAGCGAAAAGGATAGTCCGGCAAGTACAATTTTTTTCATGTATTAATTAATTTATAGGCAATAACTGAAATATTATTGAAATAAGCGAATTATGTAAGGTAAATTTAATTAGGTTGCTTTAAATTGCAGAAAAAAATTATGAGCAAACTAAACGCCATTGGGCTTAACAAAAAGAAAGCCGACGAGCTAGCAGAGAATTTAAACGTGTTGTTAGCCAACTATTCTATTTTCTATCAAAACACCCGCGGGTTACATTGGAACATTAAAGGGGACAAATTTTTTGAATTGCATTTAAAGTTTGAAGAGCTTTATAACGATTTACTACTTAAAATAGATGAAGTTGCTGAGCGTATTTTAACTTTGGGGCATACTCCTCACCACAATTATTCGCAGTATATTAAGGTGGCAAGTATTAAAGAAAGTAAGCAAGTAAGTAGTGGTGTATTGGCTGTTGAAGAGGTTTTAAACAACTTCCAGATTATCCTTCCTTTGCAGCGCGCCCTATTAACATTGAGCGGCGAAGCGGAAGATGAAGGTACCAGCGCACTCATGAGTGATTACATTCGCGCGCAAGAAAAGTTAGTATGGATGTATGGCGCTTTTATGAATAGAGAAAAGCATTAATACCGAGGATCTGGCCGAGTGGGAAGCTTGGCCAGTTTACTTACCTCTACAGAATAAAATCCAAACTCTTGCACCACTTTGCCTTCTATTAAATACACTCCTCTGCCCTCAAATGGGTATTTAGCAAGGGATTGAGCAAAGTGTGTGGTATCGAAAAAGTTGGATTGCACATCGTAGAATGTGCCGAAGGCCATATAATCGCCACGTACTGTTTTTACATTTTTTGCAGTTACGTAGTTGCCCAGCATTCTAACGGTTTGACCCAAATATTTACTCATATCAACGGCTACAACATCTCCCCTATAATCTGTTTGAAGCAAATCGAATTCGCTCATGCTGAGGGGAAACCCTAACAGTTCAATTTCATCGTAAGCATCTTCAATTTCGTTGTGAACCAAAGCTGGCAAGGTGAATTCTTTGTGTGATTTAGCTGGTAGTAATTCTAGCATGGTTTCCTGTACCAAGTTTTGAATGCCCTTAGGCAGGCTCAAGGAAACATCTCTGTTCAATGTAAAAGCGCTACTACTTTCATCGTTAGAATCAATTCGCCTACGCCGCACGTCACCCTGAGCTTGTCGAATGGGCTGAACGGGTTGAAGGGAATACGCTTGCCACATCAAGTTCTTCTTCCCCATTCCACAAAACTTAAAAGCACCTACTTTGATGAGTATTTTTATTTGAAGTACGCTAATAGGTACTCGATCTATAAAGTCGATGAAGCTTTGGAAGGGACCATTTGTGGAACGTTCAACTAAGATGGCTTCAATAGATTTAAGCTCCAAGCTTTCAATGTGTGTAAAACCTAAATACACATCCTCGCCTTTGATATTGGTGAATTGATCCGATTCATTTACACAAGGAAGGTGCACTTTTGCGCCTGTTTTTTTGAGCTCGGTTACATAAACCCAAGTTCTATAAAAGCCGCCAAAATTATTAATCACACCCACCATAAACTCCATGGGGTAATAGGTTTTGAGGAATAAGCTCTGAAAGCTTTCCACAGCAAATGAAGCTGAGTGCGCCTTGCTAAAAGAGTAACCCGCAAAGCTTTCAATTTGTCGCCAAACCTCTTTACTGAGTTCATCTGGATAACCCTTTTCTTTACAATTGGCGAAGAACTTATCAATAATTTTTTGGAACTCTGCTTTGGACCTAAATTTACCGCTCATGGCTCTGCGTAACACATCGGCATCGGCCAAATCTAAACCTGCAAAATGGTGACAAACTTTCAGTACATCTTCTTGAAACACCATTACGCCATAAGTTTCTTCGAGCTGTTCCTGCATCACTGGATGCAAATAATTGATACTTTTAGGGTCGTGAAAACGTTGAATATAAGCCCTCATCATGCCCGATTTTGCTACCCCTGGTCTAATAATCGAGCTAGCTGCAACCAAGTGAATGTAAGTGTCGCATTTGAGCTTTTTTAATAACCCACGCATGCCAGGACTTTCAATATAAAAACAACCAATGCTATTTGCCTCTTTAAGTTGTTGTTTGATGAGGGGGTCGTTTTTAAATTTTTGCACTTCATGCACATCTACTTTTATCTGTTTATTTTGCCAAACAAGTTCTGCGGCATCTTTGATATGACCAATTCCGCGTTGCGACAAAATGTCAAATTTTTCGAAGCCAATATCCTCCGACATATACATATCCCATTGCACGGTTGGCAATCCAACGGGCGGTAAATCCAAGGCTGAATATTGAAAAATAGGTTCTTCGGAAATGAGCACGCCACCAGCATGAATGGAACGATGATTTGGGAAATCTTGCAGTTGTGTTCCTATGTTGAGTATCTTGGCAATAACAGGCGATTTGCGATCGGCCTTATGCGGATAATCGGCTAGGATATCAATTTCGCTTTTAGGTAAGCCATACACTTTACCCAGTTCTCTGTAGATGGAGCTACTTCTAAAAGTAGACATAGTGCCAAGCAAAGCGGTATGATCTCTACCATAACGTTTGAAAATATAATCGTGTACTTGCGGGCGTTCTTTCCAGCTGTAATCAATATCAAAATCGGGCGGAGAGGTGCGCTTGGGGTTCAAAAAACGTTCGAAATACAGGTTCAATTCTATGGGGTCAACATCCGTAATTCGCAAGCAGTATGCCACTACACTATTGGCGCCACTCCCCCGCCCTACATGGTAAAATCCTTTCGACATAGAGTAACGAATGATATCCCAGGTGATTAAAAAATAGGCCGAAAAACCTAATTTATCTATGATGTCTAATTCCTTTTGCACCCTTTGCTTGGCGACAGTATTGTTCGATCCATAGCGGTATGTTAAACCATCATAAGCGAGGGTTTGTAGTAACTGCTTATCGTCGTACACCGAAGAAGAATATACTTTTTTGTTTTTGTGTGTTTTAAAATCGAAGCTTACACTGCAGCGATCCATGAAAGCAATGGTATTATTGAGTACATAATGATGATACCTGCATGCATGAATGATATCGGGCTCCGACATGAAGTACTCATCTGGTGCAGCAACGGCATTTGGTTCGAGCCTACTTAATAACACATTATTATCTATAGCTCTTAGGTGCATGTGAAGTGGGTAGCTAGCGGCATTTCTAAAGGTAACAGGTTGTTGTAGAATGAGTTTATTTTTAATCTTACTCACATCTTTGCGCAGGAGTTTATTGAACTCAGAGAGGCGAATGCCAATGAGTTCATGATCTGCAAGGATGCCAGGGTAATTGTAGATTGGGTAAATTACAAAGCTATTTTGCAAATGTTTGAGCCTATCGGCGTAGGCTCGGCCATATAAATTGTAATCAGATAACAGTCGATTGATTTCTTGTATGCCAGCAGTATTTTTAGCAACAGCGGTAAACAGCAAATGGTTACCCTCTCTAAACTCAATGCCAGCAATCGGTTTGATCCCATGTTGTTCGCAGCATTTCACAAACTCAAAAATGCCCGTTGAGCAATTGATATCGGTGATACCTATTGTTTGCAAACCAAGCTGCTTAGCTTGTAGTACAAGCTCCTCTACCGACAAGGTGCCGTAGCGTAAGCTGTAGTATGTGTGTATATTCCAGAGCATAGTTCGTTGGGGCTCACCATGACACCGCCTGTCATGGTGATATTGTTAATTTAGTTAACTTTTATTAGTTAAATAAAATAACAAATTAAAATGAAAGTGCAAGAATTTTTAATTTTCATTGCAGTTCTATCCTCATTATCAATCAAAAACATATTTCTTATTTGGATTAACTTAAATACCACTAAATAAAATAATAAAGGTATATTTGAATACGTTATTAACTAAATAACACTCACTCAGCCATGGCAACAATTAACTACTCTATTTCATTTTTAAGAAATGACCCTTCATTTGTTCCGATAGCAGCAGATTTATATTATACTACTGATATTGGACAAGAAGGTTTTTGGCGCTATGATTTGGGCGATTCAATTAGCGCAGATAATACAGGGATTGTAATAGTTACTTTTAATGACTCAAGGTTAAAACGAATATTTGATGGATTAATTAATGTAAAGTGGTTTGGAGCAAAAGGAGATGCTTTTCCTGACAATTTAACTCCCACAAATGATACTGCTAACATTCAGAATGCAATTGATTCTATGCAGCGATATTATAATAGTGCATACCCAAATGCCGTTAATCAAACTGTTTCTGAAAGTTCTGGCGGCTTATTTTTTCCAGCAGGGTTTTACCTTATTGATACCATTTCAATAAAAGCAGATAACTCTTCAGCTCAACTAAAATGGAAGGGAGAAACTTTAAGAGTAAACCTAGTAGGAAGTGGAATGCTATCAACTCTTTTTGTTGGAAACACCTCTTATTTCCCTTCTGAGGTAGAGCCTACAGCATCATCATATATTACAACAAGAAATCTAATAGAAGTATTTAACCCATATACAAATTTAAAAGATTTTGGAATTGTTGGTAGTCCACTAATTGACGGTTCTTACTATCATAACATGTTAGATACAACACCTTATTATTATGGCCCAGGGTATGAGTTTATAGGTATTTACGCCGAAAAATGTGCTTTTTTAAATATAGAACGAGTTTTTGTGAGGTCGTGTGACACAGCAATAAATTTCAAAGGGGTACTTACATCCAATATAAACAACTGTATTATTGGTGGAGAAAATGTTTGGACAAATACTTCTGATCCAGATCCTGAAAGGCATACCTTTTATGATCCAAATCAGGCATGTTTAAATGGAATAATATTAGATTATGATGAAGGCTATGATGCAAACCAAATTTCCATATTTGAATCTAGAATAGTATGGTGTAGGAATTGGGGATTGCAATATTCCAAGGGCTCCATGTTACATATTGAGAATTGCACTTTTGAAGCAAATGGATGGTATTTAACTAATTCTGAAACTACTAAATATGTTCCGGTAGATGGAGACCCAAGTACTGGAGCTTTGAGAATATATCCGAGAAATTCTGCACAACCACCAGAAAATCCAAATCTGTCACTCACAGATGTTATAAACATTTCAAAGTCATGGTTTGAAGCCAATTTAGGGTACTCTATTTATTGCTATTATGCGATTTATGACCAGTTAATATTTAATCTAATTGGAAATACTTTTATAGCTGCTAATAATAAAGATACCAATATAAATAAATTACATTTTGGTGTTAAAATAGATTTAAGTCCAAATTTACCATCCAATTCAAAAACAGTAAATGTGATTGGATGTGTTAGTAAAATTGACAAAATTAAAATAAGTATTACTTTTCATAATACATTTAAAATAATATGTGCGGAAGCAAATATCATAGGATCTGACTTATTTAGTCCAGAAATTTACCCTAGTACCCAAACTAGTTTAAAAATAAATAAAATTTAGTAAAAATGGAATGCAAGAATCGAATTAATATTAATAAAATGAACAATTTTATAGGCCCTTATAAATTCTTCACCTCACAGCTTTTGAATAATAAGTTAATTCTATTGGCATATATAACAATCGCTATTTTTGCATCCTGCAAAAAGACTTCACCAGCAAACGATCCTCCTGAACCCATTAAATCTATTGTCCTTCCTTCTTTAGATATGGATTTAGTATCTCCTTGTTACGCATTACCAGACAATAGTTTAGTCCTTATGGGAGGATATATTAATTCCAATAACCTTCATTTATTAAAGTTTGACAAAGACCTAAATCTTATTGATTCTGCGGTTTTAAACAACGTATCTCTAGATGTTTTCGACAATATAGTAAGAGGAGATAAGTTTTATGTAAAAACATATAATGGTTTTTTCGAAATAAACTCAAATTTAGAAACGGTACAAATAAACCCAAAAATAGAAAAGGATATGGGTTTCGATAATTCAGCAGGTATTCATGCTATGGCCTGCTGCATAGGTCCAGGTGAAACAATTTTATTTGCTGCAAATGGACATGTAGGTGGGGTAAAAAAGTTTGTGCTTGCTGCTTATGGCCAAGATATAACCAAGCCCTTATGGGTGGTTGATACTTTACCAATGGGTGGAGGGACTGATGTCGTTACTAATATTGGTTACTTTGATAATAAGCTTTTTGTTTGGGGTTCTCAGAGTATTAATACAAGTTCAACTAAAAATTACACGAAAATATATCAATGGGGAGGAACACTCTTATATGAAAAACTTCTTGAAACACAATTTATAAGAGGTCATAATTGCAGGGTATTGGATTCTAGCTTAGTAATTCAACCTGGAATATGTTATTGGTTAAATGATAATACAATAAAATTCACTGGTATTTATGCTGATCAAATTTTCCCAAACCCACTTAATGGCTATACTGTTTTCTATTCATCTGAAGGAAATCGAAGTGGTGGAGGATATATTTGTAATTTGAGTAAAGATTTTCTTATTCAAAAAAAACATACACTTCCCAACGTCCCTGTCCCTTATACTCAGGTTTTTGGACCTGCCGGCCCAGATACCTGGATTTTTGCAAGTAGTTTTCATGACGATAATAATATTATGAAAATACGACTCACCAAATTAAATAAGAATTTGGAGTAAAAATTATCCAAACATTTTGTATGAAAAGTCTATGAAAAAAAGAATTTATGGAAATTAAAAATTTAACTCTGTTTTTGTTGGTTACCATTTTTTTTGCCTCTTGCAAAAAGTCTACACCCAAAAATGAGCCTGATCCAGTACCAAATTTGACGGTAATAATTCCTTTTAACAATTTGGGCTTTTATAGGAACAATTTTATCCCATTACCAGATCAAAGTTTTGCTGTATGGGCAAGCGAAGATGTGGCAAGTAGTTATCATTTTTTTCATTTCGATAAAGACCTAAAGCTATTAGACACAGCAATCTTTAGGAATACTAAATTTAGAAATCAAAGTGTTGTTAGAGAAAAAAGCATATTTTCAATAATGGGTAAAGATTTGATTGAAACTGATTTTAATTTTAATGTGATAAATCAAAACACCCACATTGACAAAGATCTTGGACTAGACTCCAAGACTACAAATATGGTAATTTGCGATGGTCCAAATAACACGTTATTGCTTTTGGTTGCAAGTCAAATAAACGGCTTAGGAAAGTTAGTATTAGCCGTATACGATAGCAAAATAACAAAGCCACTACAGATAATTGACACTCTCTCTAATATTAGTATTCCTCCAAACCTTTATTCTATGGCTTTTTTAAACAACAAAGTTTATATTATAGGCTATAATGACTTAAGCAGCCGTATAGTATGGACAATTAAACAATATGATTTTAATGGCAAATTGAACTGGATAAATTCTGACTATAATTTAGAGGGATATTTTGGGGTATTAGATTCCACTTTGTATTTATTAGATAACAGAAAAGTTTTAGAGGATGGAACTATTGTAAATGAATTTAAGGGGAGTTTAATTTATCAAAATTCTTTAAATGGATTCACAACTTTTTATTCTATTTTATACAGTGATCCGTCTGGACTTAAATATACAACTGGATACATGGCTAATTTAAGCTCAGGTTTCCAAGTTGAAAAAGAAACAAAAATAAAGGTAGACAATGGCCTATATAATACTTTCGGCCCAGTGGATAAAGACTCTTGGGTTTATATAAGTGCCTTTTTAGATGCAAACGATGGCGGGAAAAGAAAACTTCGTCTCGAAAAAATCAATAAAAATTTGGAGTAGTAACTACGTTCTCCCCTTTCCTACAGCCTTCTTCCCATACCAATGTTTAATTTGATCGAGGGCTTGATAGAGTTTGATCATTTCTTCGCTGTCTTCAAACAAATCGATTTGTTGGGAGCCATAAACGAGGTTACTTACTTTTACGCCAATGAGGCGAATGAGTAAGCGTCGGTCGTACACTTTATCAAGCAATTCTTTTGCTTTAGCCAGTATTACATGGTCGTAAGAGGTATAGGCAACTCTGGCTTGCATGGTATGCGTTTGGAAATCTGAGTAACGAATTTTAATGGTTACAGTTGCGCACAATCGGTTTTGTTTGCGCATATCAAAGCACACATCTTGCACCATTTTGGAGAGTACACCATGCAGAAATTTCATGTCGGTGGTATCTGTTTCAAAGGTTCGTTCTGAACCAATAGACTTTTGCTCATGGTAAGGCTGCACCGGCCTGTTGTCTATGCCATTGGCTTTTTCCCATATTACTTTCCCATTTTCGCCCATTACTCTACCTAGTAATTCAATGGGCATATTGGCTAAGGTTTCTATGTATACAATACCCATATCGCGCAGTGTATGATATGATTTATCGCCAATACCCGGTATTTTTTTGATAGAAAGCGGATTTAAAAAAGGCTTTACCTGTGGCGCTGCAACCTCTTTTTCTCCGTTTGGCTTGGCCTCTCCTGTTGCAATTTTAGAAACTGTTTTGTTTACAGATAAACCAAAAGAAATAGGCAAACCTGTTTCTTTTATAATGCGCAAGCGCAACTCGTGCATCCATTTTTGCGTACCAAAAAAGCGGTCCATGCCTGTAACATCTAAATAATGCTCATCTATGGAGGCTTTTTCTACCAAAGGGGCTTCCGATGTAATAACCTCAGTTACCAAATGAGAAAGCTTGCTGTACTTGTCCATATCGCCGCGTATCCAAATGGCTTGCGGGCAAATTCTGCGGGCCAACTTACCCGGCATAGCAGCATGAACGCCAAATTTACGTGCCTCATAACTGCAACTTGCCACCACACCCCTATCCGAAAAACCTCCAATAATAACGGGCTTTCCCGCCAAATCAGCATTCTCTAAACGCTCTACCGATACAAAGAAAGTATCTAAATCCATGTGCGCAATTACTTTGTTCATTTAGTTAAATATATTAACATTTATCAGGTAAGTAAATTAACTTTTTGAATTCAAAATTAAAAATTAAAAATTCCAAATCCGAAACTCAATGTTCTAAAGAGCCTTATCACTACTGCAAAAAGTTAATTTAATTAACTAATACTTGTTATTTAAAATGTCATTATTTATATTGCGCCAGTAATTAGATGTAAAATAATTAGTCAAACAAAACCACTATGTACTTATCTAGCAACGTAAAATTCCTGCGTAAAAGAAAGAATTTGAGTCAGGAAGAAATGGCTATCGCCATAGATTCTAAACGATCTGTTTTGAATAGCTATGAAAACAATATCGCCTCCCCTCCCTTGGAAATGGCCATGCGTATTTCAGACTATTTTAAGATAAGCTTAGATACTTTATTACGCATTGATCTCATTAGATTACCAGAATATAAAGTGGGTGAATTAGAGCGCGGCTTAGAAGATTACATGAAGGGGAAATACCTCAGGGTAATTGCCACTACCACCAACCACGATAATGTAGATAATATAGAGATGGTTTCTGAAAAGGCCAGTGCTGGCTACACTTCCGGCTATAGCGACATTCAATTTATATCGGAATTGCCCCAGTTTAGTTTGCCCTTTTTAGACAAACGCAAGAAGTATCGTAGCTTTCAAATTAGCGGCGATTCTATGTTGCCCATACAAGATAGAACCTATGTTACCTGCGAATATGTAGAAGATTGGACAAGCCTAAAAGACGGACTATGTTATGTTATTTTAACCAAAGAAGATGGCATTGTTTTTAAGCGCGTATACAATGATATTGCTAAAAATAAAACGCTTGCCTTGGTTTCAAACAACCCCATTTACAAGCCTTATGAGGTGAAAATTGAAGATGTATTAGAGATCTGGAAATATGTAATGGATCACAGCAAAACATTGGATTGAGCATTCAATCTGATTGATTACAACAAAAAGGCGGCCTCTGTGCTGCCTTTTTGCATATAAACTAATCTATTACTAGTCGGCTGGTATGCCATGTTTGTTTGCCCCACACACGCAAAATATAAATTCCCGGCGCTAAAGCAGGCAGATTAATTTTCACGTGCTCGCTATTTTCGGATTGAACCCACATTTTTTGCCCGCTTAAGCTGTAAATTTCTACCCGCTCTATGATTGTATTGCCTTCAATATATAAAGCATCTCGGACTGGATTTGGATAAATGCTTAATCGTATAAATGCATGCTCTTCGGAAATATTTGCAGGCACAATGCGGGTTGTTAACTTCTTCCAATCATAAAACGCATATACCGGAAAATGATCGGACGTGTTGTTGCTAAAATTATTCACATAATCTGATGCATTATCAAACACCCTAGCGCTTCCTTTAAAATAAAAAGAATCTAGTGTTTTGCTCTGCATAACATGGTCTATCATGCTGGTGTTAAAAGCATAACTCGACTTTCCAGCATCGGTTAATTCTTTACTTGGAAACGTATATTTAGCATTTAAAAAGCCTAAGTATGGAGTTGGTAATGCATTGTATATAGACACATCTAAATCATCATTCCAATCGCCAAGCACAACAAACTTTTTTCCTGCTAAATTAGTTTCTACATACAGCTTAAGCGCATTGGCTGCATTTTGTCGGCGCGTATACGATTCAAATCTACCGGCATCTGTGCTTTCTGTTTGGGCTTTCATGTGTAGCACAAGGATATATAAGGTATCTGTTTTTGTACCGCCCAGTGTTTTAAGGCAAACTTGTAATGGTGGGCGCGAAGCAAATGCATAATTATCAGATGAGTTTAAAGGTATATTTAAAGATAATGTAGGCACCATCTCAAACATACTTTTACGCCAATACAAAGCTGTTTTTTGGGTTTGTGAAAACGTAGAGATAAAACCATCATATTTATTTGCAAGCGCCAAACTTAATGTATTGTATGTACTGGCATCACTCACTTCTTGCAGGGCAATAACATCTAATTCTGTTTTATTTATTAATGCCAAAACATTGTTGTATTGAGTGGCTTCATCTGCAGGACCGTTTGTAGAACTGCCAAGCCATTCAACATTCCAAGTGGCTACATCTAAGAGCGTGTCACTTCCTAGCTTTGGAAAATTCTGCGCGTTTAGGTTCAGGCAGGCAAAGACCAAAACAACCTGAATGGTTGCGCGAAGTTTATTTGCTCTAAAATTTTTATTTAATTGTGTAGTCAACATGGCTGTTAATTGTGTTTGTTAATGAAATATTTTTTTGCGGCTATCTAAATTTTTTACATTTATCCTTGCGTTATCTGCTATTATCCCGTTTTTTAGAAATTAACCAAAGGTAGGAAATGGCGCCAAAAAGAAGGGTAAATACAGTTTGAAATCCATGTATTACAATGGCTAAAGCATTGGCCACTAAATTGCCAACACCCAGCAAAACAATGGCTTTGCTAACAATAAAATGATAGGCCCCAGCAGATCCAGCTTGTATAGGTAATGTTCTGGCAATAACACCTAAAACCATTATTAAATAAGCCTGATAAATAGTTAAGCTACGCGATTCTTTGAACAAGAAAAACCATAGGTATGTCATTAAGAAAAAACCCAACCAAATAACTCCTGTATGTATCAAAAACCAGGTTCGGTTTTCCATCTTAATTAATTTTTTAAAAGCTTCTGTAAACTGGTTGAACCAAGCGCCAAGGATATTTTTTCTAGACTTAATAAAAAAGTAAATTAACACGCCAACAACTGCCAATACTAGTAATAGCAATATTTTATTTAAACCAGGAAACTGAACGCCAGAAGAAAATTCTTGCAGTAAATGACCCTCATTTATGATTTCTAAAACAAATGCTAGTACAATGATGATGCACAAACAAATTACATCGCTTATTCTTTCGAAAACAATGGTTGATAAACTCATTGGCACTGGATAATTTAACCATCTTTTTAGTATAAGAGCCCTGCTTACTTCGCCCAAGCGAGGCACAGCAAAATTCACCAAATATCCACTTGCCAGTGATGCCAATAAGAAATTGACCGGCGCATTGTAGCCAGCAGCTTTATATAAAATTTGCCAACGTTTTACCCTAGAAACATATACTATTAAAGAAACAAAAAACACGGGAATAACTACAGAATAACTGCCCGTTTTAAATACTTCAATTAGTGCATTAAAATCAATCTTATCAAAGCTAAAGTATAGCAATGCAGCGCCCAATAACGCAAACATAACTGATTGCCAAATCATGCTTCTTGCTTGCATTTATTTTACTTTATAGAGGTTTAATTTGTGCTGATTATCAGAAAAAATAAACCAATAATCTCCATCATTAAACAAATCTCCGATAGCGTATCTCCCATTAGTTTGTATTGGGAATGGCGGGTAATCTTTACCGTTTATTTGGTCTGCATGTAAGGTGTTATTTATTTTATTCAAATAAACTATCTTCTTTTCCTCTCCAAGAAAAGTATATTGTGCGTTAGTAATGATGGGCTCTGTCCAAGTCTTCTTAAATAGAACATCTCCCATTTCATTTTGTAGCAAAATTTGCAGTTCGTTTTGAAATAAATAATCATACTTATATTGATCATTCTTCACTAAACTAAATGAATTAAATCCTACTGCTGCCTGTTTGTTAATTACTGGTTTTTTATCAGATGAGTATTTTATTTTTAACAGCTCATTAGAATCTAATCCGCGAATTATAAATTCATCGGTATCTATAGCAGTAATATTTACTTGGTTAAATTTATACTGACTATCTAATATTATATCGATATTGGGTTTGGCTTCCCTATTCATAAATTGTAGCTTTCCTGCTTCATTTAAGAACCAGTACACTTGATTGCCTTTAAAATAAAAATTTCCTATGGCAGATTTTATGTTTGGCCAAACTTCCTTCGGATTCCAATAAGGTAATGGCCTGCCTTGACCATTGAAAGCGGTAATTTTGTTATGTATGCCCGAACAGAAAATTTGATAATTTCTATCTGAATTAGGGTCAAATAAACTTACTGGAAATTTAGTACCCGTTGGAATCCAAGCTGGCCAACCCTGACAATTTTCTCCGTTATCATGAATGATATAAATTTGATGACCAGTATTAAACATCCACTGCCTTTTTCCATTTCCAAATAAATCTACTTCTTGAATATTTGAGATTATTTCACCATCTAAATTTTTCTTCCAAAGCAGCATTCCTTCTTTATCTAAGGCGTATAATTTTTTGCTTTTATCTTGCACCAGTATTACTTGCATCCCCAAAGAATAATTCATCATAACCTGAGGCGTATTAAGCAATCCAGAATCTAGTTGAATAGCCCATTCCTGCTCTGTTTTTTCTGTTTTATGACTATTTATTTGTACGCAAATTTGTGTAGCAAAAATTTTATCACTACTTCCTGCAAATTGAATCCCTACATGTGAAACTTTTTTGATTAAACCAATATTTTGATTGATTTGACTAAACCAATTATTATTCACAAAATGCAAGGCATACTTTGCTGCATGAGCAGGATTTATATAGATTTCTAAATTGCTGTTTGGTGATAATTTTTTTTCAAAGGTTTGATAGTTTTCGTTTTTATATAACAATTGCTCATTATCCCAATAATATTGAAGCCTATTTAAGGCTTGAGTGTTGTTAGTAAAGAAAAAATATTTGCCCTTTTGAACACAATAATTTACTGGAAAGGGACTGAGTAAATCAGTAAAATAATATTTAAATAAATTGGCAAAAGGCACTTTAGTAAAAGTATGATTGGCAGTATCTTTTTCATTATTTAAACTATCTACAAACTCCCAGCGAGCTTGAATCTGCTGCAATAGCGCTGCAAAACTTACTTCATCAACAGATTCTATAGCAACAACATAATTACTGTCATTACTCATGCCTGGCTCATCTAAAACAAATAAAGAAGCGTGACTGCCTAAATTGTCGCCTAAACGCTTTACAAAAGGCATATTAATTTTGGCCTCCAAACTATCTGCATAACTTTGATACGTTTGCTGCAAGTTTTTATTGGTAAGGTATTCTTTTACGTTCTTGGAGAATGAGCGGTATCCATTATATCCTAGCGTATAAGAAAAATGTATTCTTTCTGGCAATAATTTTCTTAGGTTATTTTCTATCGGTGCTTGTGCATGTAATAAGTCTAAGAATTCAAAATTAGCATCATGTGTTTGCGCCGCACCTTTAAGCAATATCTGCTCATCTTCTAAAGAAATATTATAGACTGATCTCTGAGCAAAACTGCCTAAAATTGCATACTTATCAGCACTATCTGAACCTAAAGTTGTATTTAATAACCCAGCAAAATTGCCATAATTTACATGTAAGTTAAAACCAACTCCACTATTTTTAACAAAAGAAAGTTTGTCTTCCTTCAATACTTCATTATTTACTTTGTTAATTTTAACTAACGCATTTTCTACCATGTTTCCATTTAATGAAAACAGCATTAGCTTACTTTTAAAAGCTACCGAAAAACTTGTTTGGTTTTTGAAATCAGTAAAATCATAAATATTCTCCTGCATAAATTTGCGTTTAACAAATTTGTACCTATTTGGGAAAAAACTTTGAAAAAAAACTAAAATTTCAGCCTCATTAACTTCTCTTAGGGTTTGAACCGCCATAAAAAATGACATCTCCTGGTTAGGAAGTTTGTGAAAAGAATAAACTGCTTGTCCTTGGCTAAACCAAGACAAAACAGTTTCGTTACTTTTGATGAGGCTATCGTAGAAATACAGCTCATGCATGAGTTTAGCTGTTTTTTCATTTGACATGAGTTTATCAATAAAATTTACTGAATTTAATCTTTTAAAGTGATCTCTACTTGCATTCGACTCTAAAATAAAAGCATAGTTATCAGGCACAATGCTAATGGGTCTTAAATTTTTATCCTCAATTTGATCAAAATACAAGTAAATTGCCAATGCTAAAATCAAAGAAAAAAATAAGCTTAAAATACTTAAAAATTGCTTGTTCATATTATAATTTCAAAATTAAATTTGGCAGTTGTATTACTAAGGTTTAAATTGTTAACAAGTTGTAAAATAATCCAATGAAACATACACATCGTAAATTTGTAAAAATAGGCTTTATTATGTCTGCTTTAGGTGTCGTTTTAGGCGCCTTTGGCGCTCATTTTTTGAAAAAATATTTAGACGAGGCAGCTTTAAATACCTTTGAAATTGGCGTGCGTTATCAAATGATTCATGCTATCGCGGTTATTGTATTAGGTTTACATCATAGAAAATTTAAAGAAACTTCCTTAAATATTTCTCTCTGGCTAATGGTTATTGGGATTTTATTGTTTTCAGGTAGTTTATATGCCCTTTCTACCAAAAGTATTTGGGGAAGTGATGCATTTAATTTTATAGGAGCCATTACCCCATTGGGCGGATTGTCATTTGTTTCAGCTTGGCTAATTTTATTTTTTAAAGGTTTTTCAAGCGCTGAAAAATATACAACTGAAAAAGAAGAGGGTACCGAAAATTTGGTGTCAAAAAGATCTCGTTCAGGTAGATCTTCAAAAAATAATGTTGATTAAATTTACATAATGTTTTTAAAATACTTTCAATTGTGATTTGAAAACGTATTTTCGCGACAAAATTTATAAAATAATGAACATTCATGAATACCAAGCTAAGCAGATTCTAAAATCATTTGGCGTTGCCGTTCAGGAAGGCATAGTTGCCGAAACTGCCGACGAAGCCCATGCAGCTGCTTTAAAACTAAAAGAACAATTTGGAAGTGATTTTGTGGTGGTTAAAGCTCAAATTCATGCCGGTGGTCGTGGTAAGGGTAGCATCATTGGAAAAGAACAAAGAGGTGTTGCCGTTGCTAAAAACGCAGACAAAGCCAAAGAAATTGCAAGTAATATCTTAGGTGGCACATTAGTTACCATTCAAACGGGCCCAAAAGGAAAACTCGTTAGTAAGGTTTTAGTTGCACAAGATGTATACTATCCTGGAACCGCCGAACCAAAAGAGTATTACATGAGCGTAATGTTAGATCGTGGTCAAGGTAAGAATATTATTGTTTATTCTACCGAAGGAGGAATGGATATTGAGCATGTTGCAGAAACTACTCCGCATTTAATTCATAAAGAAACGGTTGATCCTAAAGTAGGCTTGCAAGGTTTTCAAGCGCGCAAAATAGCCTTTAACTTAGGTTGCGAAGGCGAGGCATTTAAACAAATGGTTAAATTTGTTGGTGCTTTATATACAGCTTACGTTAAATCTGATTCGGCTATGTTTGAGATTAACCCTGTATTGCGTACCTCTGATAACAAAATTATTGCAGTTGATGGTAAAGTAAATATTGATGACAATGCCTTGTACCGTCACCCAGATTATGAAGCCATGCGCGATACTGCTGAAGAAGATCCTACAGAAGTAGAAGCCGCTGCCTTTAAT
Source organism: Chitinophaga pinensis (assembly GCA_945860865.1). Classification (GTDB taxonomy): domain Bacteria; phylum Bacteroidota; class Bacteroidia; order UKL13-3; family UKL13-3; genus B1. The sequence goes on from CAMARW010000003.1 coordinate 158,606, forward strand.
TTAAATTTTGTTAAATTAGATGGTAATGTTGGTTGTATGGTAAATGGTGCTGGTTTGGCAATGGCTACAATGGATATTATTAAATTATCTGGTGGTGATCCAGCTAACTTTTTAGATGTTGGGGGTTCTGCTAATGCAAAAACAGTTGAGGCCGGTTTCAGAATTATACTCAAAGACCCTAATGTTAAGGCTATTTTAATTAATATTTTTGGCGGTATCGTGCGTTGCGATCGCGTTGCACAAGGTGTAGTTGATGCCTACAAAAATATTGGTGATATTCCAGTGCCTATTATTGTGCGTTTGCAAGGCACCAATGCAGAAGTTGCTAAAACACTTATTGATGAATCGGGCCTAAAAGTATACTCTGCTATAGTACTTAAGGAAGCCGCAGACCTAGTTCAGCAAGCTGTTGCTGGAAAATTGTAATTCTAAAATAAACCATATAAGGCCGCTCGATATTTATGTATCTTGCGGCCTTATTTATTTACATAAATGCCATGTTGGTAACCTTACATCCTAAAAATCCAAATCCCAGAGACTTAAAGAAAGTGCTGTCCTTGTTGGATAACGATGGAGTAATTATTATTCCAACAGATACCATTTATGCTATGGTATGCCGCATGGATTCTAAAAAAGGGATTGAACGAATGAGTAAAATTATGGGTAAAAAATCTGAGAAGGTGTTTTATTCTATTTTATGCTCAGACTTATCTAATATTTCTGATGTAACAGCCGCTATTGACAAGAACATTTTTAGAATGTTGAAAAACAATCTGCCTGGCCCATTTACTTTTATCTTAAAAGCTAATAATCAGGTAAGCAAATATTTTGCGGGTAATAGAAAAACAGTAGGTGTTAGAGTGCCAGAAAATGCAATTGCACAAGCCATTATGAAAGAATTAGGAGCTCCTTTGGTGGCTAGCACCATTCATCACGATGATGAAATTATTGAATATATGACAGATCCTCAGGAAATATTCGAGAAGTTTGAACACCAAGTAGATCTGGTTATAGATGGCGGCGCCGGTGGTAACATTCCCTCAACTATTATAGATTGCACCGGAGATAATCCTGAAATTATCAGAGAAGGAAAAGGAATCGTTAATTTTTAATAGGTTTACCTATATTTTATTGCTCTTTATTTGAGAAAAAAGTATCCCAATCTGCAAATTTAAATAACCACCTTTATACATGCCAGGATAATAAGAGCTCCTGTAATTGTAATTTTCAAACACTTCTTGAAACGGCGCATCTCCAGATAGTTTCATGCCTGTAGTTAAACCATATTTGAAAATTAACTTTTCGCCCAAATTAGCCCAATATGCCAATTCAATTTCTAAGCCAACATACTTGTTTTCCTCCTTTAAATAAGAATAAAAATAGCCTTTAATGGGGTCATTTTCATGTAACTGATTGAGTTTATCTCTCGAAAAACCTAATGGCAAACCAAAGGCTAACATAAAAGTTGATTTTTTTCTTTCTTTAGCATAGGCAACATATTGTGGAGTGATGTAAAAATATTCTGCGTTTCGCTCATAAATTGTTCTGCCAATTAATGTATTTCCAAACCTCTCTCCTTTAAACATTATTTCCCCACGCTCTCTCTCTCTGCCAAATCCACCTTTTAATCCCCACCCCTTATTTTTACTATTTAATTGATAATACGAAATAAAAAGTGGTGCATTTAATGAAGTTTGTAAGTGCAAACCATATACTATTTTTGGCTCATTAACTTTTAAAATTTGAGCGCTTAATTTATTGCAAACAGCAAATAAAATAAATATAAATAAAGACTTTTTCATTCTATTATTAAGCTATCAATATAGTTAATTGTTCTGTAGTAATTGTATTGGCTGCCCGACTTATAATTCTCACTTCTGTTAATTCTAATTTTGCTAGCAGTGCTTTTTAACAGTTCAATCCCCTCATATTTTTTGATAAAGGTAGGCTCTGCGTATTTATCTGACTCTTCTTCCATTTTGAATTTCATTTTTACTTCAAAAGAATACTTTTTGGTGCCGTCAAATACAACAAACCTGGTATTTTCATTTGGTGAAATTCTTAAATTAGAGGCACTAGAATTGGGGGAATCAATGAGGGTACCCTCGAAATAGTTCACCTCTTTAACAATTCTATTGGTATCACCAAATCTTACCACTTGGGTGTAAGTGTAGCTGTAATAATTATAATCGTAATAATCGTAATCACATGCACTTAACAATACAATTGTAATGAAAAATAGTAAATATTTATGTCTCATATTAATACGAATATACTAATTGTTTAAAAAATTTAAAAGTATAAATATTTGTCTATTTTATATTCTTTTTTATTTTGACAGTCTCAAAATGTATCATATTTGCAGACATGGAAAATCCAATTTTAGTTAAGGTTTTTAGAGGAGGCGTTTTAGAAAGCTTCCATAGAGGGAGTGTTTGCGTGGTAAATCAGCACAATGAAATTATTTTCCAATTGGGCAATTCAGATCAAATTTGCTACCCTCGTTCCGCACTAAAATTAATTCAGGCCTTGCCCCTTATTGAACTAGGTGGCATAGAAAAATTTGGGTTCACACCCGCCGAAATAGCGATTACCTGCGGCTCCCACAATGGCGAAGATGTGCATGTAAATACAGTGCAAAGCATGCTTCAAAAAATGGGACTTGAAATAAGTGATTTAGGTTGTGGAGCCCAGTACCCAAGTCACAAAGCGAGTAGTGAGACATTTGTAAAATTGGGCACAAAACCCAGTGCCATTCACAATAATTGTAGTGGCAAACACGCAGGTATGCTTGCCTTATGTTTGTTGTTAAACCATCCCATAAAAAACTATTTAGACCCAGCGCACCCCATACAGCAGCTGATTTTAAAATACGTATCAGAGATGTATCAATACCCTAGTTCAAAAATGGTATGCGCATTAGATGGTTGTACCGCACCTATTTATAGTATACCAATTTATAACCAAGCTATCGCTTTTAAAAATTTGGCCGAACCAAGTCAATTGCGATCAAGCTTACGATTAGCATGCAATAAAATAATTGAAATAGTTGGATCAAACCCCTATATGATTGCTGGAGCAGACAGGTATTGTACTGAAATGATGCAAATAACCGCGCCAAAAATTATCGGCAAAACAGGTGCGGAAGGAGTTTTTTGTATGAGTTTTACCGAACAAAAATATGGCGTATGCATTAAAATAGACGATGGTAAAATGCTACCTCAGTACCAAGTGGCTCAGGCGTTAGTAGAGGCTAGCGGACTATTCACACAAAGCAGCTTAGCGTCCATCCATAACTACGCGGTTAAAGATATTAAGAACTACAATAAACTAACAACTGGCGAAACGCTCGCCAATACTGAACTAATTAACGCTTTCTCTGCTTTGTTTTGAGAGGGGAAAATTTGTGGATAAACAAATGCCTTAAAGCCGTTCAATATTTGGTTCAAACCAACTTATAACGTATTTTTACGCTTTGAAATATTCTAAATAAGATGAGCGAAGAAGCAATGGAAAACAGACAAAATTATGATGCCGATAATATTCAGGTATTAGAAGGTTTAGAAGCCGTTAGAAAAAGACCAGCCATGTATATTGGCGATGTGGGCGTTAGAGGCTTGCATCACTTGGTTTATGAAGTTGTAGATAACTCAATTGATGAGGCACTTGCCGGATATTGTAAAAATATTTTTGTAAATATAAACACCAATAATTCCATTACTGTTGAAGATGATGGAAGGGGTATTCCAACCGGTATTCACGCCAAAGAAGGCAGATCTGCCTTAGAGGTTGTAATGACGGTTTTACACGCAGGTGGTAAATTTGATAAAGATACTTACAAAGTTTCTGGTGGTTTGCACGGGGTGGGTGTTAGTTGTGTAAATGCACTTTCTACTCTCCTTCGCGTAAATGTTTACCGCGAAGGAAAAATATTTCAACAAGAATACTCATGTGGCAAGCCACTTTATGATGTAAAAGTAATTGGTGAAACAGAAAGAACAGGTACTACTGTTTATTTTGAGCCTGATACCACAATCTTTACTGCTTCAGAATACAAATACGAAACCATTGCTGCACGTATGCGTGAGCTATCGTACCTAAATCGTGGTATTCGCATTAACCTTAAAGATAACCGCCCAGATGAAGCCGGAAATTTAAGAGAAGAAATGTTTTACAGCCAAGGTGGACTACGCGAATTTGTTAATTTCTTGGATGGCTCACGTGAAAAACTTTTGCCTGAACCCATCTATTTTGAAGGCGAAAAAGGTGGCGTACCAGTTGAGGTTGCCATGATATATAACAGCGGTTACACCGAAAATCTTCACTCCTACGTTAATAATATTAATACAATTGAAGGTGGAACCCATGTAGCTGGTTTTAGAAGAGCTCTTACGCGTACCTTGAAAGCTTATGCCGATAAGGAAGGTTTGCTTAAAAATGTTAAATTAGAAATTACGGGTGATGACTTTAGAGAAGGTTTAACTGGCGTTATTTCTGTTAAAGTTCAAGAGCCTCAGTTTGAGGGACAAACTAAAACGAAACTTGGTAATAGTGATGTAACCGGCGCAGTAGACCAATGCGTAGGAGAAATGTTAAATAACTACCTGGAAGAAAATCCAAGAGAAGCCAAGCTTATCGTTCAAAAGGTGGTATTAGCCGCAACAGCGCGTGCAGCAGCACGCAAAGCCCGCGAAATGGTTCAACGTAAAGGCGCTTTAACAGGCAGCGGACTACCTGGAAAATTAGCAGATTGCCAAGAAAGCGACCCAAGCCTGTGCGAAATTTACCTGGTTGAGGGTGATTCTGCCGGTGGAACAGCCAAACAAGGTAGAAATCGTGCCAACCAAGCTATTCTTCCTTTAAGAGGTAAAATCTTAAACGTAGAAAAAGCCATGGAGCATAAAATCTACGAAAATGAAGAGATTAGAAACATGTTTACGGCACTTGGTGTTACTATTGGTACACAAGAAGATGCCAAAGCTTTAAATATTGCCAAGCTTCGCTATCATAAAATTATTATCATGACGGATGCCGACGTGGATGGCTCACACATTCGTACACTTATTTTAACTTTATTCTTCAGATACATGAAGGAACTTATAGAGTTTGGTTACATTTACATTGCTCAACCACCATTGTATTTAGTAAAAAAAGGAAAAGAGGAAGAATATTGCTGGACAGAGCAGCAACGCGAAGAAGCCGTTATGCGCATAGCTAAGGGCGGAAACTCAGATTCTGTAGGGATACAACGTTACAAGGGTTTGGGTGAAATGAATGCTGAACAATTATGGTCAACGACTATGAATCCTGAAACCAGAACTTTAAAGCGTGTTAGCTTAGACTCTGCTGCTGAGGCAGATCATATTTTTAGCATGTTAATGGGTGATGAAGTTCCGCCAAGAAGAGAGTTTATTGAAGCCAATGCAAAATACGCACGTATTGATGCTTAACTCATAAGTTTCCTGTGTACCCCCACAAACGATGGGGGAAGGAAATAACCCTTGGGTTGTTTATATAATACGAAAGTCCTACATGGTAACATGTGGGACTTTCTTTTTTAGCTTACTTCTTCCAAATAATTGGCGTGCCTTCAGCTTTGATTTCAGGAAAATCAATTTCCATTCCATCTAAAGTTTCTTCAATGGCGTCTTCTAAATGAACCGTAGTAACCATAGCCTCGTTCTCCCAACAATCATCTATAGCGCCTTTATAAACCAACTCCCTAGTTCTGTTAAACAAAAACACCTCTGGATTTACTTGTGCTCCAAACATTTTAGCCACTTCTTGGGTTTCGTCTTGCAAATACAAAAAATCTACTTTACTTAACTTAAAGTGCTCTGAGGTATGAATCATTTGATGGAAGTTGTCTTCTGGTGATTGCGAAGCATCATTAGAATTGATACCAATAATACCAATACTATCCTCCTCATATTTCTCAAACAAACGAATAAGCCTATTATTATATGCTTTTGAAATTGGAGAACTATTACTGGTGAAAATTAAAGCTAAAGCGTATTTATCTGCAAAATCAAAATTAGTGTAATATTTTTCGTCTGAACCTATCAACTTAAAATCCGGTAATTTATCTCCTATTTGTAACATATTTTTATTTTTATAGCCGCAAATTAATGAATTCAATCAAATGTAAAAATACTTATTTGAAAAATTCAAAATCAATGCAGAAATTCGCCAAGTATGCAGCTATTTGAAGTAACCAATTTAAACACAGAAAAAGAATTTATTCATTGTTCAAAACTCCTATATAAAGATGATGTAAATTGGATTTCACCGCTTGATAAAGATATTGAATCCGTATTTAACAGGCAGAAAAACAACTACTTTCAATTGGGTGATGCCAAACGTTGGATACTTAAAGATAAAAATGTTTTAATAGGGAGAATTGCCGCTTTTTACAAAAAAGAGGGCAATAAACTCAGCGGAGGTGTAGGTTTTTTTGAATGCATAAATAACCAAGAAGCCGCTAATTTACTTTTTAATACCGCTCAAAATTGGCTGCAACAGCATGAATGTAAGCAAATGGATGGGCCCATAAATTTTGGTGAGAAGGATAAATATTGGGGATTATTGGTGCAGGGCTTTAAGAACCCTTCATACCAAGAAAACTATAATTTCCCATACTACCAACAGTTATTTGAAAGCTTTGGGTTTAAAAAAATATTTGAGCAAACAACTTCAGAAATTAGTTCTGATGGATTTAAATTTGAGCGTTTTTATAAGCTTTCTGAGCGCGTTTTCCGAAATCCTCAATACCATTATGCGCATTTTAAAATGGCCGAATTACCAAAGTTTGCATCAGATTTTATTCATATTTATAATAAAGCTTGGGCTAGCAGGCCAGATTTTATTCCCATTACTGCACAAAAAGTTGAAAGCACTTTGCAATCTTTAAAGCCAATTATGATTGAGGAGGCCATCTGGTTTGTATATGCCAACAATGAACCAGCTGGATTTTATGTAAATGTGCTAGATGTTAATCAAATATTTAAGCACCTAAACGGCAAAATGAATTGGATAAACAAAATAAAATTTTTGTATTACCGCCATTTTGGTAAAATAAATAGGGTGCGTGGAATCGTATTTGGCGTAATCCCAGAATACCAAAATTTAGGGCTAGAAACTGGCTTAATCATCAAGTTTTATGAGGCCATACGTGAAGTTTACCCCCAATTTACTCATGCAGAACTTTCATGGATTGGCGATTTTAATCCAAAAATGCACAGTCTTTTTGAAGCAATAGGCGCCAAAACCACTAAAATTCACTATACTTACAGCTATTCTTTTTGAACCTATTTGCTCTAATAAAGCACTTATTATAAAAAAATACATGAACAAACACATTGGTTTTTATTTAGCCTTTTTATTAATTACCAATATAGCTATGGCCCAAGATTCATTTCGAATTAGGTTGTTGGCTAAATACAATAACCCAAACTTGCCCAAAGTAGATGGCAATGATATCTGGAACGATTTAACGGGTTATTACGATCCTATTAAAAATAAAGAATACATTATTTGTGGTAGCACCGATAGTGTTTATTTCTTTGATATTACAGAACCCAAAACAATTAAGTTGGTGGATGTGGCTCACGGTAAATCTATTTTTGCTCGAAACCGCGATTTTGAAGTCTACAAACACTACGCCTACTGTGTTTCAGATCAGGCCAGTGGCATTGGCGCCTTGCAGGTTTTCGATTTACAGTACCTCCCCGATTCGGTTCATAAAGTTTATGAAAGCAATGTGTTAGGAACGTTTACTCATACCATTTTTATAGATACCAGCCTAGCCAAAATGTATATGTGCACCAATATTGGCTCGTTTGGTATTTCGGCAATGGATGTTATATCTCTGGCTAATCCTGAAAACCCTGTGCTGCACACCCGCTTAAAGGTTCCTGTTCGTCCCGATGGATTTCCTATTTTTAACAGAGTTCATGAGATGTATGCCCGGAAAGATACCGTTTACCTTAGTTGTGAGCAAAGTGGCTTATTTATTTTTGACTTGCAAGATACAGCAAAGCATATTTTATTGGGATCTATAACTAGCTACCCAGACCAAGGGTATAACCACAGTAGTTGGTTAAATGAAAATGGCGATTATATTCTCTTTACAGATGAAAATATGGGTCTCGACATGAAAATTTTTGACATTAAAAACTTGGCCGAACCCAAATTTGTGAGTCAGTTTAATAGCAACCCACTTGCCACGCCGCACAATGCCTTTTGGCACGGCGATTTTGCTTACGTTTCCTCTTACCACGATGGCTTGCGGGTTTACAATTTAAAAGATCCTTCTAAGCCCACCGAGGTTGCTTGGTATGATACACACCCCGTGGTGCCAGAACAATATGGTGGGTACAAGGGTTGCTGGGGAGTGTTTCCGTTTTTACCCAGTAAAAGAATTATTGCCAGCGATTTAACAGCAGGTATATTTGTTTTTGAAATAGATTCTAATTTGGTTAGCACACCTAAAATTATGGCTGAACCTATTTATTTTAACCTTTACCCCAACCCAGTTACGGATGAGTTATGCATTCATAAAAATGGAAACGAAAGTGCCGTAATACGAATTTATGATAGTCATGGGCAATTGGTTTTACACCAAAATACTGTTGAAAACAAAAGCTACATAAACTTGTCGCAATACCCTGAAGGCGTTTATTTAATTAACCTAAGCACAGAAAATAGCATTTCAAATAAGAAGTTTATAAAGCAATGAAACATGTATTTAAAATAGCTTTCGGAATTATACTTGTTGGGTATTCACTTTTGGGTTCGGCCCAAAGTGTTTCTAAAAATATTGAATTGTTAGGCAAGTGGAATAACCCTCAATTACCCAAACTAAATGGCTATCAAATTTGGAGCGATTTAACTACGTATTATGATAGCTTAAATAAACGTGAATATGTAATTGCCGGAAGTACAGATAGTATTTACTTTTTTGATATTACCAATCCAGCTAATATTGTTTTGTGTGCAGTAGAAAGTGGAAATTCTCGTGGTATGGTAAACCGCGATTTTGAATGTTATAGCCATTATGTTTACTGTGTTAGTGATAATGGAGCGAGAGGAAGTTTGCAGGTTTTTGATATGCGCTACCTCCCCGATTCTGTGCACAAGGTTTATGATAGCGATTCGTTGGCTTTTAATACCCACAGCATTTTTATTGAAGCCAAAAGCAAACGTTTATATATGTGCATAAACAGGCTCAGTTCTGGTGGTGTAGCGGGAATGGATATTCTTAGTTTAGAAAATCCAGAAAAGCCAAAGTGGGTTTCTCGCTTAAAGGTTCCAACATTTGGAGATGGGGCGCCTTATTTTAGGAATGTCCATGAAGTGTTTGTAAAAAACGATACCGCTTATTGTTCTGTAGAATACCATGGAATATGGATTTTTGATTTAAGGGATTTAAATAAACAACGTTGGCTTACTGCCATTAGAGAATATCCAGAAAATGGCTATAACCACAGCAGTAGTTTAGACCCAACCGGTAGATATTTAATGTTCACAGATGAAATTCCTAAAGGTATGGCCATAAAAATATTTGATATTCAAAATATATTTGAACCTAAATTGCTAAGTTTATTTCGCTCCAATCCAGTGGCAACGGCCCATAATGCGCATTGGGTTGGCAACTTTGCCTATGTTTCTTATTACCATGATGGTGTTTACGTTTTTGACTTAAGCAACCCAGCAGAACCAATTGTAGCAGGTTATTACCACACCCCCGCCACTTGGCCTCCAGAATCTTATGATGGATATAAAGGATGTTGGGGTGTAAATACTTGGCTTCCATCTGGGAACATAGTGGCAACAGACATGACAGAAGGTATATTTGTTTTAAAACCAGATCCAAGTATCACCCATTTGCCTAAAACTAAACTTCCTCAACCTATTTCAGTGTTTCCAAATCCTTTCACTAATCAATTTCAAACAAGCATACCCATTAAATTAAGCAATCCGGCTCAAATCAAAATACACAATCTACGTGGAGAATTGCTTTTGCAAAAGATAAGCCTTGAACCTACATTTGAAACCGAAACAAATGATTGGCCTGCGGGTATCTATACGCTGCAAGTTCAAACTTTGGATGGCGTTTGGGTTCAGAAAATAATCAAACAATAGGTAATTTGATACATAAAAATAGCGTATTTATCTGGATTACAGCAGGCTTATGCAGCTTGCCTTTCTTGGCGTTTGCTCAAACAGATAGTCTCTCCAAAAGCAAGTTTCCAACCACTTACCTCAGCGAATATGATATAGATAGAAATTTGCCCGAGCATTTGGAAGATACAACCATCAACCATAATGAAATCTACCATCCCTATTATCGAAATTTTGGCATTTTTCAAGATTTAGGAAATATTGGAACACCCGGTAGAAGTCAGTTTTTTGATTTTAACAGACCTAGCGATTTTGTGCTTGGATTTAATCCTTATCAAATTTTTTATAAAAAAGCAGAAAATACTCGTTACTACAAAACTAAACTCCCCTACACAGATTTTAATTATACGCAAGGGCAAAGAGAACTGCTTTTATTAGCAGCAAAATTCTCCTATAACCTCACTCCCCGTCTTAATGTTGGTGTTGATTTTAACCGTGTAACTTCGGAAGGGTTTTATCCGCGACAATATACTAGTGGGTATTTCACAAAATTATTCGGAAGCTATCAAAGTAAAAACAATAGATATTCATTGCTCGGTAATATTATTTGGAACAGAGGGTTACTAGATGAAAATGGCGGTATTAGAAGCGATTCTTTATTCGAAACCTTACGTGGCGCCAATAAAGCTGCCCCTGTGCAGTTAAATGCAAGTCAGAGTAGGTTTAAAAACAGCGTAATTTACGCCAAGCAGTATTACTATTTGGGTAAAATGGAGCCGCAAGTAAAAGATGAAGATACAAGCTACAGATTAAGCAGAGCCGGTTTTATTGCACACACTTTTAAATATGAAAGAGACAATTATTTCTTTGATAATCCAACAGGCGATACCAGCTCTTTGTTGTTTCCAGCCAATAGCGGTATAGATACTACAGGCATATTTTACGATTCTATAAGCAGCTTTTCTGTGATGAACCGAATAGCGTATGCTTATTATACCAAAAGCAATGAACGTCAGCAGAGTTTTATAGAATTTGCCCTTTCTCACAGATATATTGAGGTGCAGCAAATGGATGAAAAGCGTAATTTTAATAATGTTTGGACAGAGGCAAGAATGGAGCGCATTCCTAAAAATGAACAAAACATTGGGGTGAAATTAGCGGGTAGCTATTGTTTTACAGGCTATAATCAAAATGATTTTAAACTTAGCGGCGAGTTATTATTTGCCACTAAAAAGTTTAATATAATCGGAGCTTTTAACAACCAATTTTATACTCCAGATTATACACAGGTGCATTACCGATCGGCGCCATTTAGTTGGAATAATAATTTTTCCAAAATAAATGTCACTCATTGGCGCGCTGCAGCTCAAACCAAGCAATTTAAACACAATATTTACCTCTCTTTAAACCAATATTTAATTGCCAATTTTGTATACAACGGCTTAAACATTGCCCCCGAACAAAGCAATAAAATATTAGTCATAAACACCTTAGAGGCTAGTAAAACATTTCAAGCAAGTATATTATATTTAGAACATAAAATTTGGCTTCAGCAAGCTAATTTAGACCTAGTGCGCTTGCCAACTTTTGGAGGTTTTGCCAGGTATTATTTGTCGGGTAAAATATTCAAAAAAGTACTCGAATTGCAAGTTGGTGCTGAGGTTTTTTACAATACTGCGTTTTATGGAAATGCTTATCACCCTTCTGCACGCGTATTTCATTTGCAAAACCAAACACAAATTGGCAATTACCCTATGTTAGACTTTTTTTTAACGGGAAAAGTGATGACAGCCATCATTTATGCGAAATACGAGCATGCCAATATGGATTGGATGAATACCGGTTTTTATAATACGCCGCATTATCCCCTACCAGTGCGCATATTTAGATTGGGAATGAGGTTACGTTTATACAATTAAAAATGCTTAACTTTGGTTCAATAAAATTTGTAAAATAGATATCATGGAAAATTTTAAAACCACTCGAAAAAACTTCATAAAAGCATCTGCCTTAATAGGAATTGGCTCCTTAACCCTAGGAGCAAAAGCCAGTTCTTTTCTGTCTGAACCAAACCTCAACGCGCCCTTAATATTGCCCCAAACGGATGGTAAATTTACATTACCAGCCCTACCATATGCCTATAACGCTTTGGAGCCATTCATTGATGCGCAAACCATGGAAATTCACCATACTAAACACCACCAAGCATACATTAACAAATTAAATGAGGCCATCACTTTAGAAAGCACTTTGCAAGGAAAGAGTTTAGAAGATCTGTTGTTGGGATTATCAGCTGTTCCAGAAAAAGTAAGGTCAATGGTACGCAATCATGGCGGCGGACATTGGAATCATAGTTTTTTCTGGAAGAGCATGAAATTAGGAACGCAAATGGGAACAAAATTCTCAACTTTAGCAACTAGTTCATTTGGCAGCATAGACCAATTTAAGGCCAATTTTGAAAAAGTTTCAATGGGTGTTTTTGGGTCGGGCTGGGCTTGGGTTGTGTTGCAAGACAAACAACTTAAAATAATGACCAGCGCTAATCAAGATAATCCGCTAATGGATGCAAATAAAGACAATAAACGCGTACCAATCATTTTATTCGGGATTGATTTATGGGAGCATGCTTATTACTTAAAACACAAAAATAAGCGCGCAGATTATGTTTCCAATTTTTGGAACGTGGTTAATTGGGATGAAATTGAGATACTTCTGAAGTAATTTAAAATTATTTTTGTATTTAACCCAGCAATTAATACATTTGCACTCCCCAAAAAACGGTGGTTTTAGCTCAGTTGGTTAGAGCGCCTGATTGTGGTTCAGGAGGTCGCCGGTTCGAGCCCGGTATTCCACCCCAAAGTCCTTGAGAAATCAAGGACTTTTTTTTTGATTGCAACGAAATTTTTGCCACGAATGCACTAATGATTTTTTTTATGCAGGTATTTTGCCACGAATGTGCGAATGTTCAAGTTATTATTTTAACAGATATATAGATTACTCTTTTGTTTTAGAAATTACATAGTAAAAGATTTTTACTACTAGTATTTGCAGTTTAGGTCAAAAAATGAACGTAAATACCTGAGCAAAAAAGTTTATGTCATTTCAATGAGACTATTTCAAATTGCATCATTGGTAAAATCATTAGTGCATTAGTGGCAAAAATTCGTGTATTCGTGGCAAAAAATTCGTGGTCAAATAAAAAAAGCCCTCACGATAACGAGAGGGCTTCAATCCTACTTTGTACCCAGTGCCGGAGTCGAACCGGCACAGTTTCCTACTGGTGTTTGAGACCAGCGCGTCTACCAATTCCGCCAACTGGGCAAAAAAAGCCACTTAGTTTTGAGGCTAAGTGGCTTTTGTGGTCTCGACAGGATTCAAACCTGTAACCTTCTGATCCGTAGTCAGATGCTCTATTCAATTGAGCTACGAAACCCTTAGTGGGCTGCAAATGTAGATAAAGTAAGCGTAAATACAAATGGGTTTAGAAAAAAATCTAAACCCATCTGTATTACAGCCACAAATAAAATTACAAGCTAGCTAAAGTTTCGTTGATTGCCGTAAAATTAGGCAAATCTCCAGCACTTTCTAATACTTCTGCGTATTGTATTACGCCATTTCCGTCAATAACAAAAGCTGCGCGCTTGCTAACACCTTTTAAACCTAAAATCCAGTTTTCGTAAATTGCATCATAAGCTGTTGAAGCTTCTTTGTTGAAATCTGAAAGTAAAGTGAAATTCAAGTTTTGCAATTCCTTAAATTTATCCAATGTAAATGGGAGGTCTACAGATATGGCTACAACATCGCATGTGCTGTTATGATAGGTAGCAATAGCATCTCTAACTGTACATAATTGAGTGGTACAAACACCTGTAAACGATGCAGGAAAGAAATGAACAATTAGATTTTTTCCGTTAAAATCTGATAAAGAAACCTCTTTTTTATCAGAGCTAATTAGTTTGAATGATGGAGCTATGTCTCCTACTTTTAATTTCATGATTGAGTGATTTATTTAATAATTAATTACAATAATAAATTTTAACAAGCCAATTACAATTTTGTTTATAAAATACGTTTAACAAACTTCAATTTATGTGAGTATTTGCCTTCAGTTTTATTGAATATGCCATGATTGTCTATTATATCTATCCTAACATTTCCGCTGGCATGTATTAATTTTCCATCGCCAATAATCAAACCTACATGAGTTATTTTATCAGAGTCATTACAAAAAAAGGCTAAATCGCCCAATTTAAATTCACTCAGCGAATCAATATTAGTGCCCATTTCAGCTTGTTCAAAGGCATCTCGCGGGAGTTGAATGCCAATTAACTTGAAAATTAGTTGGGTAAAGCCAGAGCAATCTATTCCTAAAAATGTTCTACCACCCCATAGGTATGGTGCATTTTCAAATAAATGTGCCCAATCCAATAATGTATTACTTGTATTTGTTTCATTATTACCTGAAACAAAACTTAGTTGAAATGGAGTTTTATTTAATTTGAAATTCGCGTCTGAAAAATCATAATCATATAAAATACTACCTGCAAGCAAATAACTTTTTTCATTGGTTAATAAATTCAAACCAATAGCAAAAGGAAAAACCTTCAATACTGTAGTACTTTCAAACTGTTCATCCCAAATTGCAAACTGATTAAAGCTTATCCAAGCCTCGTAGTTATCAGAATCTGTTTTTATCTTAACCCATTCTGTCGTTTTTTCGATAACAGTATAAGTTTCTCCAAATAATAACTGACTAACAAGTTCGCTCCTACTATTGGGTTCAGACCTTAGTGGAATAACACTTAAATGACAAATTCCCTTAATCATTGCATTTAAAAATTTTATGCAATTAAAAGAAAAATTTGTATAGTTAAATATAATTAAACATAATGTTAAATACCTTAAATTTATTTATCACCTCAAGGTAAATTGAGGACATTTGCAAATGGGGCGGAAATCTTAAATTAATGCCTATATCTATTTAAAATATTATTAGAATGATAGAGATTAGTAGTGGAAGTAAAATTGCTTCTTTAAATTTAAACACAGTATTTAAAACAAATTTGTAATGTGTTCGATGTTTTTTTAACCAAACCAAATGCACGTTGATTTTCAAACAAAAATTCTTAATTTTGGACAAAATAAAATATCTTGGCATTTCGCGACACTAAAAGTAAAATCATAATTAAAACCCCCGAGCAAATTATGGGCATCAGGGCTAGTAGTATTTTAGCTGCAGAAACATTAAAGATTGTAGAGCCCTTTGTAAAACCAGGTACTTCCACTCAGTTTCTGAACAAAGTATGTGCAGATTTTATGTTAGAAAAACAAGCTAAACCTGCCACCCTTGGTTACCATGGATACCCAAAGGAGTCTTGTATTTCAGTTAATGATGTAATTTGTCATGGTATTCCTGGCGCCTACGAACTGCGAGATGGTGATATCGTAAATATTGACATTACTACTATTTACAAAGGTTTTTATGGAGATACTTCTAAAACTTACTTAGTAGGTGATGTAAACGAGCATGCCAAAAAACTTGTTAAAACTGCCAAAGAATGCTTAAACCTTGGAATAGCTCAATGTTTTGCAGGTAATTACCTTAATAATATTGGTTACCACATTAATAAGCACGCCGTTGCTTTTGGGTACTCTACTGTTTATGAGTTTTGTGGGCATGGTGTAGGTATTCGTTTTCATGAAGAACCTGAAGTTTGCCACATCGCAGACAAAAATACAGGTCCAATTTTAGCTCCTGGAATGGTTTTTACTATCGAACCAATGATTAATGCAGGTAAAGCGAGATCTAAAATTGACAAAAAAGATGGCTGGACAGCCAGAACCATTGATGGTAAATTATCTGCTCAGTTTGAACATACCATTTGCATTACAGAAGATAAACCATTTGTTTTAACAGACATAGACAACGAATTTGAAATACCAACTTCCATTTTTAATATAAAAATATAAACTACTCATGAATATATATTTAGATAATGCTGCCACAACACCTATGCATCCAGAAGTTATTTCTGTTATGACAACAATGATGCAAGAGGAATTTGGCAACCCTTCTTCCACGCATGCACATGGTAGAATTGTGAGAACACATATTGAAGAAGCACGTAAAAAAATTGCTAGCTATTTAAATTGCACTCCAAGCGAGATTTTTTTTACTAGCGGAGGTACCGAAGCGGATAATATGGCAATCAGAAAATCTGTTAGCGATTGCGGTGTAAAAAATATTATCAGTTCTGTTATTGAACACCATGCAGTATCTCATACTATCGAAGAATTAGTTAAAGAAGGTTTAGTTAAAAGCCATTATGTAAATATACTTTCAAACGGACATATAGACTTAAAACACCTAGAAGAATTATTAAGCCAGTTTCCAAATGCATTGGTTAGTTTAATGCATGCAAATAACGAAATTGGTAATCTGCTAGATATAGACAAAGTGGGCGAACTCTGCCATCAACACAATGCTTTATTTCATTGCGACACTGTGCAAACTATGGGTCATTTAACATTTGACTTAAACAAAACACATGTAAACTTCTTGGCCTGTGGTGCCCATAAATTTAATGGTCCGAAAGGAGTAGGTTTTATATACATTAAGCATCAAACAAAGATTAGTCCATACCTTACCGGAGGATCGCAAGAAAGAAACATGAGGGGCGGTACAGAAAATGTATATGGAATTGTGGGCATGGCCAAAGCTTTATCATTGGCTTATGATCATTTAGAAGCAGAAAAAAAACAGATATTAGGCGTTAAAACATACATGATAGATCAATTAAAGAAACATGTACCAGGCGTTTTATTTAATGGCGATCCTATAGAATCTTCTTTATACACCGTTTTAAATGTTAGTTTCCCTCCCGCTCCATTTGGAGAAATGCTCTTATTTAAATTGGACATTGCGGGTATTTCTGCTTCAGGTGGCAGTGCATGCTCATCTGGGTCAAGTATTGGCTCACATGTTTTAGCAGCTTTAAAACCAGATCCAGCTCGCCCCAATGTGCGTTTTTCCTTTGGGCGACAAAACACCAACGAAGAAATTGATTACGTGGTTAGCAAATTGGCTGAAATGTTTAATAGTCTTCAAAGTGCTTAATAATATAAGCGAGTAAACCATCCTTTCAAGCATATTTTCAAGTTTTCTGGGTTCTACCTAAACTGATAGCTATAAAATTGCTCTAATGCCCATAAATAACATGAATTTCTAAACTATTTTTAGAAATTTATGTTATTTAAAATAATTACAAAATCAATAAAGCATTTTTATGACATATAAAATTTATACAAAAACTGGCGATTTAGGCGAAACATCTCTTATAGGAGGAGTTAGAGTATCCAAATCTCATATCAGAATAGAATCTTACGGAACCGTAGACGAGTTAAACTCTTATTTAGGTTTAATAAAAGATCAATTATCAGAGGCAGAAACATCCGATTTAATCTATGAAATACAAGATAGATTATTCACTATAGGGTCTGTTTTGGCTAGCGATCCTGAAAAATCTAAAATGAAAATTCCAGATTTGCATGATACAGATGTGGTAGTTTTAGAAAATGCCATAGACAAAATGAATGAAGTTCTACCAGAATTAAAAAGTTTTGTTTTACCTGGAGGCAACATCCTCGCCTCTCACTGTCATGTTTCAAGATGTATTTGCAGAAGAGCAGAAAGATTGGTGGTTTTATTAGCACAAAATGCTCCGGTTCCAGAACTGATTGTAACCTATTTAAATCGTTTAAGCGATTACTTATTTGTATTAGCTCGTTACATTGTATTTAAAAACAATTGTATTGAGGTTGCTTGGCGCCCAAGAATGTAATTTAGTAAGCACAATAAACCCATATTGAAGGATCTATTTTTTCCTTCAAATTATATTGTTTAAGGGCATTATTTAAACTCTCATTTTTACGATAACTAACGAGATAATACGGATATCTACTAGGCTTTATAATTACCGCCTCACTATCACCATTATTTACTAAACTTTTTCTATAATTAATGGCGTTGGCTTCTATTTTAAATGCCCCAGCAATTACATAAAACCCAGTGCCAATATCATTAATCTGTGCTTCCACATTCACAATATAGGGTAGTTCGGGTATTTCTATGGATGTGTTATTTTTCTCAATATTAACTGATTTGGCCTTTTCTGTTATTAACTTATCTGAGGTGTTTGAAGTATATAAGTTTTTATCTACAGAATTATTGATTTGGGCCTCTAATGGCTCAAGTAATATGACATCCATACTATAAATTGAGCTATCAAATTCAAAAGTGCCCTTAAACATATATCTTCCGATTGAAGCTGCGCCCGCTACTTCTCCAACTAAAGAATTCGCTAGTTCGAGGTTTTGTTCAGAGAGTGCAACTTTTTCAGCTTCATTGCTTTTCGACTCAATAATTTCAACGGGCTCATCAATTATTATTTCACTCTCCTTTGCCAATACTTCAACATTTACAGGCTCTTGTTTGTGATTTTCTATTTTTTGAGAATCAAGAATATTGCTTGGATTTCCAAACACATTCATTTGAGAAATCTGGTTCTTTAAAGTATCTACAGGACCTTTATACAAAAAAAGCGCAAGATTTATGAAAAGTATAAGTGTAAGTACAGAAGCTAAAATAGGAAAAGCTTTAGTGGATTTTTGAGATTGATTGCTTTCAGAAATTCTGGCATTATCTAGTAGTAATTTTAAATCTTTTAAAGCACTTTGGCGCATTTCTAGCAATGCTGCATCTTCTTCTTCAGGAAGCTCCACAACAATTCGTTTAGTTTTTAAAAGATTGGCGGCAAATTGAATAGGTTGCAATCCAAAAGAACTATCCAAAAATGGGTTATTCACCTGAGATTCAAATTCAATTTCCCCGAGCGAATTAAACTTAAAAGTGCCAAAATATTCAACCTCTATTCGGTTAGATTTTTGCAATTCAAATTTAAAATCCTTAAAAAATTTATTTAAGTTATCTACATTATTCTCAATTGACGCAGAAGATATTTCGGAATAAAATTTTAAAAAATCCTTTGAATTTTCAAATACACCCGGCTGAAAATGGATTTTTTGGCTAGAGGGTGTTATTTTTTTTGCAATTGGATCAACAGAGAAATAATTAGATTGCGCTGCAAATCTTCCAAAATTAGCTATACATAACTCGCTATTTTTGTGCAAGTAATGCCTAATTAATTCCCAAATTTGATGATTTACCGCTTTCAATTTTTATTATTTAATAGTTACAAATTAAGCAGATGTAACTATGTCTGTTTCCACAAGCTTTCCACATAAAAAAAATACTTGTGAGTAAAACATTTAAATTATATTTGGATTCTAAATTAATAAATATTTTAAATTTATGAAAATAAAACTACTCATAACACTTTTGCTTACTTCTATTTATGTTAAAGCACAAATTAACATAATAAACTCGGATATGCCAAGGGTAAATGATACTTTGCGTTATAGCAACAGTAATTTACTTGTTTCTTCAGCACCTTTTGCTTTAACTGGCGCAAATTATACTTGGAACTTTGCCAACCTTAGCATTGAAAATCAAGAAGTTCAAAGGTATTTTGCTCCAACAGCTACACCATACATATTACAATTCTTTCAAGCCTCATATGGCATTCCAGAGGGCAATTTAGCTTTAGGTCCAATTGGTGGTGGCGCAGCAAGTAATGTGTTTAGCTTTTATAGGGCCAATGCACAAGCCAATGTAATTGTGGGTAGAGGCGCTACTTTACAAAGCCTTCCACTAGGAATTGTATATTCGAGCAGAGATACTGTTTTTAAATATCCGCTAAATTACCAAGATGCATATTCAGGTAATTATGCAGGCGAGGCAAGTTTTCAAGGCTTAGGCGCCTTAAAGCAGGTTGGAAGTAGAAGTACTATTGTTGATGGATGGGGAACTATTACTACTCCCTACGGAACTTTTACTTGTTTACGAGTAAAATCTACTATTGTTGGCACAGATTCTATTGTTTTTGGTGGATTTGGTATTCCTATTCCATCAGAACGAACTGAATATACTTGGTTGGCCAAGGGAGAAAAATACCCCATCTTAGAAGTAGTTGTGAATAACTTAACCAATCAAATTTCAAGTATTAAATTTAAAGATAAAAATAGACCAGAAGCTTATTTAAACAATGCTAATTTTATAGCCAATAGAACCCTTGCAACACCTGGAGATACCATTACGCTAAATAGTACTTCGGTAGGCACACCCACTGCGTTTAATTGGCAAATTAGTCCAAATAAATTTGTATTTGCAGCTGGCTCAAATGCCTCCAGCGCCTCACCAAGATTAATTTTTACTGATACAGGTAATTTTACCGTTCGTTTATTGGTAAATTATTTGGGTGGTTCAGATGATACTATAAAAGTTAACTACATCAGAATTAGAAAAGGTGCAACAGCTGCTTTTTCAATTAATAATAATCAACCAAAAATTAGCGAAATTGTTACATTAAATGATGAAAGTATAGGAGATGTTTTAACATGGCAATGGACAATTATTCCAAATAATGGGGTATTATATGTAAACGGAACAAGTGCCACAAGTAAAAATCCTGCTTTACAATTTAACCAGCCCGGAAATTTTGCTGTGCAATTGAGGATTACCCATTCTGCAGGCAACAATACCTTGCGCAAAAACGACTACGTGCAAGTATGGCCAACCAACATTAAAGAGATAAGTGAAAAACATGATTTAAATTTTTTCCCAAATCCTGCATTTAATTTTATTCATATAAATACAATTATGCCTGAACCCATTCAAGTTTCAATTAACAACTTTTTGGGTCAAACCATACTATCCAAAACCATTACAACTGATGAGGCCAAACATTTTTCGGTTGGCTTTTTACCGAGAGGTATTTACCTTATTAACTTGGTTCAAAACGAAAAAATAACGAGCAAACGTTTAGTTTTAGAGTAAGCATGGTTAAAACTGTGGAAAAACGAAGCGGGGCAATGATTATATTTGCTCCTGAACCATGTTAAAAAGTTTAAAAATTAGGAATTATGCCATTATCCGTGAAACAGAAATTAAGTTTCATGCGGGCTTAACTATCATAACCGGTGAAACGGGTGCGGGTAAATCTATATTAATGGGCGCGCTGGGCTTAATACTGGGAGAGCGAGCCGATTCAAAAGTTATTTTAGAAGGTACAGATAAGTGCATTGTTGAGGCTAATTTTGAAATTGAATCTTACCATTTGCAAGATTTTTTTGGACAACTAGAGCTCGATTACGAGGCTACATGCATTGTAAGAAGAGAATTAACAAGTGCAGGTAAATCGAGGGCTTTTATTAACGATACACCAGTAAATTTACCTGTACTTAAAGCATTGGGATTAAAACTTATTGATATTGTGTCGCAACACGAAACTTTAGAGCTTAATGAAGCACAATTTCAACTCTCTGTTATAGACGCAATTGCCAATAAGCAAGAAGCTAAAAATGCCTTTCAAAAAAGTTTTAAAACCTTTAAAAGCAAACAAGCAGAATATAACCAACTTCTTAATAAAGAACTAAAAGCCCGGCAAGATGAGGATTACCTTCGTTTTATTTTGAACGAATTGCAAGAACTTAACCCACTGCCAGACGAACAAGAAGAGTTGGAAAAAAAATTGGATGAATTAAGTCATGCCGAAACCATTCAGCAAGCTAGCTTAGCTGCCTTTAATGCATTAGAAGGTGCAGAATCATCACTATTAAACCAATTAAGAAACATTCAGCAAAGTTTAAGCATTGCTGCTAAATACCAGCATGGCCTTCAAAATTTATTACCGCGTTTAGAAAGTAATTTTTTAGATTTAAGGGATATCTCTCAAGAATTAGAGCAAATTGCAGAGAAAACACTAGCTGACCCTAACACCCTATTGCAAATTGAACAACGATTAAAAACCATTTATGCGCTCCAAAAAAAGCACCGAGTTCAACATAATAAAGATTTAATTGCTTTAAAAGAACAGTTTGATAAACAACTTACAGAAATTGGCTCACTGGAAAGTCAGTTGATTCAGGCCGAAGAATCCGTATTACAATGGAAAGCAAAATGTATTGAAGATGGGCTAAGTTTAAGGTTAACCCGACAAGCAACTTTGCCTCAAATTTGTAAACAGGTTAACGATTTGTTGAAAGAAGTAGCTATGCCCAGCGCTCATTTTGAGATCTTGATGCAAGAATTACCTTTCGAAAAAGCGCAACCAAATGGCATGGATGAAGTAATATTTTTATTCTCTGCCAATAAAGGATTTAAGCCACAAGCTATTAATAAAGTGGCCAGCGGTGGCGAGTTAAGTAGGTTAATGCTTTGCATACAATCGCTTATCGCTAATCAAGTTCAATTACCAAGCGTAGTTTTTGATGAAATTGATACGGGTATTTCTGGTGAAGCGGCTCAAAAAGTGGCTGGTGTAATGCGCAAATACGCGCAATCACATCAGGTAATTGCCATTTCTCATTTGCCACAAATTGCGGCCAAAGCCGACGAACATTTATACGTTTACAAAAGTTCTGGAGAGGCGCAAACACAAACCGCTATTAAGCGTTTAAACAACCAAGAGCGTGTAGTAGAAATAGCCCGCATGCTTAGCGGAGAAAATCCTTCTGAGAAGGTATTAGCTGCAGCAAGTGAGCTAATTGGAATTTCTAGTAATTAACAGTATATTGCCAAACATAACATGAGTTTAAGTTTAGAATACAATACAGAAAGAGGCAAGTTGCATATTTCTGAATATGGAAGAATTATACAGCGCCTAATTGCGGTTGCTGTGGCCGAACCAAATCGCGAACGCCGTCAAATAATTGCAAATGACATAATTAAATTAATGGGGCAGCTTAATCCGCATCTGCGTGATGTGGCAGATTACAAACACAAATTGTGGGATCACCTATTTGTAATGAGCGATTTTAAATTGGATGTGGATTCGCCCTACCCTATTCCAACCACAGAAACGATTAAAGCTAAACCTGGTCCGCTTTCCTATCCGCAATCTAAAATCAAGTTTAGATTCTATGGTAAAATTGTACCTAAAATGATTGAGAAAATCTCAGACTTTGAGGAAGGTCCTTCAAGAACAGCTTACATCAACGCTATCGGGTCTTTCATGAAAATGAGTTCTAAAGCATGGAACCTAGAAATGCTAAACGACGAAGAGGTAATGAACCACCTAGAAAGTTTGAGCCAAGGTAAAATTAGTGTTAATGAAAGCGACGATTTGCAGTTTAAAAACATGCAACAAAGAAAAGTTACTGCCATTGGTGAAGATAAATTTACCAACCATAGAAACAATAACAATAACCAAAATAGAAATAAATTCAATAAAAATAAAAATAGAAATTTCAAAAATTTCAAAAATAGTGGTCGTTAATGCTAGTAGATTCATTTGGCAGAAAACATGATTATTTGCGCATTTCTCTTACTGATCAGTGTAATTTTCGTTGTTTATACTGTATGCCGCAAGAGCATATGGAATTTATGCCACCTAATGAATTAATGCAAGCAAATGAAATCTTCCAAATTGCTAAGATTTTTGTTGAACTAGGTGTAAATAAAATCAGATTAACCGGTGGTGAACCGTTAATTAGAAAAGATATTATCCAAATTGTTTCCCAACTAGCTACTTTACCTGTTAATTTAACCCTTACCACTAATGGATATCTTATAGAAAAACATTTACCTCTTTTATTAGAGGCAGGTATTCAATCTATTAATATTAGCCTCGATACCCTACAAGCAAATAAGTTTAAGCAAATTACCCAAAGAGATGGTTTTCAAAAAGTGTGGAATGCCATTCAATTATTATTGCAAAATAATAGGCATGTAAAGGTAAATACCGTGCTAATGAAAGATAAAAATTATGATGAAATCCTAGATTTTGTAAACTTATCAATCCATCATCCATTGCATATTAGGTTCATAGAATTTATGCCATTTACGGGTAATGAATGGGAACATAAACAAGTGGTAACTCAGCAAGAAATTCTAGATTTGGTTCGAACCAATTATGATTTAGAAAAGCTAACAGACGAAAAGCACGATACTGCCAAGAAATATAAAATTAAAGGCGCACAAGGAACTTTTGCCATAATAACTACCATGAGTGAGCCGTTCTGCGGCGATTGTAACCGATTGCGACTTACCGCAGATGGTAAAATAAAGAACTGTTTGTTTGCTGCAGAAGAGTCGCATTTATTGCAAAACCTGCGCAATGGAAAAGATATTTTGACAATTATAAAACAATCTATTTGGCAGAAAAAAGCCCGTCAAGGAGGACAATTTCCAGATAATTTTAAAGAAGCAGAATCTGATAAAATTATAAACAGAAGCATGATTAGTATCGGAGGATAATGAATGATAAGTGTTACCGAAGCCAGAACAATCATTGATCAAAACACTTTCGTTTTAGGAACAGAATGGGTGCCTTTAAATGCTATGCTTGGAAGAGTAATAGCCGAAGATATTTTTGCACCCACAGATACTCCGCCATTTAAACAATCTGCAATGGATGGCTATGCTTGCAATACCCAAAACACAAATTGCTTAAACGGTATCATTTTAGATGGCTTGTCTGAAGCAGGGAACAAAATACAAACTACTCTTAAACAAGGTACTGCACAACGAATTTTTACCGGCGCTCCGCTCCCTCTAGGTGCTAATACGGTTATAGCACAGGAGAAAATAAGGGTTGAAGATGGTTTTATTTGGGTTGATCCAATTGATTTTTTAGCAAATTTAAATATCAGAGAACAAGGTTCGCAATTGGCAAAAGGTGCTTTGGCCATTCCTGCAAATACATTAATAAATGCTGGTATGTTGGGCTTTTTGGCCGGTTTAGGAATTACAAATGTTTTGGCATATAGATTACCTAAAATTGGGCTATTAATTGCGGGAAAAGAACTTGTGAAACCTGGAAATGAATTAGCCTTTGGTCAAATTTATGAAAGCAATTCTTTGTTGTTGCATGCCGCCTTAAAGGAAGGAAATTTAAGTGTAGCACAAACTTTAATTATTGGTGATAATTGGGAAGAAACGGTTGAATCTGTAAAGCATTTAACTAGTTCATGCGATATTGTGCTAGCCACGGGTGGAATATCTGTAGGCGATTTTGATTTCGTTGGTAAAGCATTTGTGTTTACAGGTGTAGAAACCTTGTTTTATAAAGTAAAGCAAAAGCCCGGAAAGCCTTTGTTTTATGGTAAAAATGGTAATACTCATGTATTTGGCTTACCCGGAAACCCAGGTTCTGTTTTAAATTGCTTTTACCAATTCGTAGTGCCTTGTATAAGAAAAATGACTGGATTAAAACCCTTGTCTTTTAAAGAAGCATTTCTTCAAAAACCTTGGCAAAAAAAATCTGGCATAAGTCATTTTTTAAAAGGCTTTGCCGAAGCTAATCTGGTTAAAATTCTAGAATCGCAGGAATCTTATAAATTAAATGCTTTTGTGGAAGCCAATTGTTTGGTTGAAATACCAGAAGAGATTACTGAAATTAATACCAAAAATTCTGTGCAGGTATTCTATTTTAGAGATGCCTGGCTTTAGGTAAATAAAGATAAAATACTAAAATAAATTCCTTTATTTTGTGAGGTATGAATGTATCTAATCCAATTCAAATTAAGCTTGTCGCGTTTGGCGTTTTGCAAGAAATAATAGGTGCACCAAGCATTTTTATAAGTTGCGATCCTAACTTAGAATCTTGTAAAGAAAACTTAATAAAACAATATCCTGCGCTAGCTAAGCAGGCAATACAATACGCCATAAACCACCAACTAGCTTCTGAAAATATTGCCTTAACTAATGGAAGTGAAATAGCGCTTCTACCACCCTTTTCTGGAGGCTAAAATGAGTGATATGTTTGTCAATTATCAACGCCAAATAATACTGCCAGAGATTGGCTTGGCGGGTCAACAAAAATTGCAGCAATCTCGCGTGCTATTTGTTGGTGCAGGTGGCCTTGCCTGCCCTGCCCTCCTGTATTTGGCCGCCTGCGGTATTGGCACCATTGGCATCATAGATTTTGATAGCATAGAACCTAGCAATTTACACCGACAAATTTTATACGGACAAAATGATATTGGTAAACTTAAAGCCATTGTAGCTAAAGATAAACTGCAAACACTGCATCCAAACTGTCATGTTAATGCATACACTAGCATGCTCCAAAACAGCAATGCGCTAACTATTTGCCAGGAATATAATTTAATTATAGATGCTTCAGATAATATAGAAACCAGGTATATAATTGAAACTGCGTGCTTGCAACTTAAATTGCCTTGGGTATTTGCTGCTATCCATAAATTTGAAGCCCAAATAAGTGTTTTTAATTATGGCAACACCAAAACGCAATATACTGATATTTTTCCAAAAAACATTGATAACCAAGCTGTTTTAAATTGCGCTGAGACTGGAGTTTTGGGTGTTTTACCGGGTATTGTTGGTAGTTTACAAGCCAACGAAGCCTTAAAAATAATACTGCAACTGGGGAATGTTTTATCGGGCACATTGCTTTGCTATAACGCCCTTACCAATGCGTTTTACTCCATAAAAACACAAAATAATTCTCCTCAATAAATCTGTAACTATGGAAGAAAAAAAGAAAAAAAAAGTATTTATAGACGGGCCCATTTCTGCGCAGTTTATAGCAGATAGCATAAGCAAACACAGCAGCAAAAAAAACATTGGTGCGCATAATATTTTTTTAGGTCAGATAAGGCAAGATAAGATAAACGACGAGCAAGTAATTGCCATAGAATATACTTGTTACAAAGAAATGGCTGAACCCATTTTGGATGCCATTAGGGAAGATTGTTTTGTAAAATACCCACTAACTTGTTTACACATTTACCATAGTCTAGGCCTTGTTAATGCTGGAGAAATATGCCTATTTGTGTTTACCTCTTCTGCGCACAGGCAAGCCGCAATTGAAGCATGCAGTTATTTGGTGGAAAGAATAAAAAAAGAAGTTCCTATATGGGGCAAAGAAATACTAAGTGATACTTCCAGTGTTTGGAAAAATAACCAATAAGTTAGATGATAGATATTACACATAAATCGCCAACCTACCGAAAAGCAATAGCAAGTGCCATTGTTAAATTCGGTTCGAACCAAACCATTGAGGCTATTATACAAAAGCGCGTTCCCAAGGGAGATGTTTTAGAAATGGCTAAAACTGCTGGATTATTTGCTGTAAAAAAAACCAGTGAGCTGATTCCAGATTGTCACCCCATACCCATTGAGTATACAGCTATTTCATACGAGTTAGGTTCAGACCAAATAACTATTTTTGTTGAAATTGCTACTGTTTACAAAACAGGTGTGGAGGTTGAAGCCATGCATGGAGCCTCGGTGGTGGCTTTAACGATGTATGATATGCTGAAGCCAATTGATAAAAATATTAGCATTGAACACATAGCTTTGGTATCGAAAAAAGGGGGCAAATCTGATTATAAAAACGAAATTGGAGATAGTTTAAAAGCAGCTGTAATTGTTTGTTCTGATAGTATTTCTGCAGGTAAAAAAGAAGATAAAGCAGGCAAAGAGATAATGTTTCGTTTGGAGAAAATGCTGTTTCAAAACACAGATTATTTGGTTATACCCGACCATGTGGAGACGATTCAAAAGGAAGTGAAGCAATTTTGTAATGCAAAAGTTGATCTACTAATTTTAACAGGAGGCACAGGACTATCTCCTACAGATTTTACGCCAGAAGCTTTAGCGCCAATGATAGAAAAAGAGATTCCGGGCATTACAGAAGCCATTAGAAGCTACGGGATGCAGCGAATGCCTTATGCTATGTTATCCAGAAGCGTTTGCGGATTAATTGGAAACACTTTAGTGCTTGCCTTACCGGGCAGCACACGTGGTGCTGCCGAATCTATGGATGCTGTATTTCCAGCCTTATTGCATATTTTTAAGATGATGCAAGGTGGAAAACACCTGTAGAGACGCAATTTATTGCGTTTCTACACGGCCACTTCGTGGTCGCGTAATGCCTGATTTAAAGATGTTTTTAAATCTGTACTCTCTTTGCGTTTCCCGATTATCAAAGCACATGGTACTTGAAACGAACCTGAAGGAAATTCTTTGGTATAAGAACCTGGAATTACAACAGACCTAGCCGGTACTTTTCCTTGATAAGTTATGGGTTCTGCACCTGTAACATCTATAATTTTTGTACTCATAGTTAAGGTAACACCTGCGCCTAAAACTGCCTCTTTCTCTACATGCACGCCCTCTACCACAATACAACGAGAACCAATAAAACAATTATCTTCTATAATAACTGGTGCTGCTTGCACAGGCTCTAAAACGCCGCCAATACCAACGCCACCAGATAAATGCACATGTTTACCAATTTGCGCGCAACTGCCCACAGTTGCCCAAGTATCTACCATTGTTCCTTCATCTACATAAGCGCCAATGTTCACGTAGCTAGGCATAAGAATGGTTCCCTTACTTAAATATGCACCATAACGGGCAATGGCGTGTGGTACTACCCTTACACCCAGTTCAGCATAATTTTTCTTTAACGCCATTTTATCATGAAACTCCATGGGCCCAACCTCAATGGTTTCCATTTTACGAATAGGAAAATATAAAATAACTGCTTTTTTTACCCAATCATTTACCTGCCAACCGTTAGCTGTTGGCTCTGCAACGCGTAACTTACCTTTATCTAATAATTCAATAACCTCGTTAATTGCTTGCTGGGTTTCGCCACTCGAAAGCATTGAACGGTCTAGCCAAGCAGCCTCAATAATATGTTGTGCATTCATATGGCAAATGTGAACTTCAAAAGCTTAAATTGCAAGAAAAAAATAGTATGCTGAACCAAACGGCGGATACAGATTGGAATAACATTTTAAAGGAAGCATTTGCCCAAGAAAGTTATGAGCATTTGATTGCTTTTCTAGAAGAGGAAAATCAACGTAAAATCCCTGTACTGCCTCCTTTTCCTCAGGTTTTTGCATGCTTTGAGCATACTCCGTTCCATCAAGTAAAAGTAGTTATTATTGGTCAAGACCCCTACCACGGCCTGAACCAAGCCCATGGATTGAGTTTTTCTGTGAATGAAGGAGTGAAAATTCCGCCATCTTTAAAAAATATTTTCAAGGCATTGCAATATGACATACCGGATTACCAAATTCCCAAGCATGGAAACTTAAATCACTGGGCTAAACAAGGAGTTTTATTGCTGAATACTGTATTAACTGTAAGAGAAAACCAGGCAGGTTCGCATCAAAATAAAGGCTGGGAGCAATTTACCCATTCAGTTATTGAACAGCTAAGTCAGCAAAAAGAGCACATTGTATTTTTATTGTGGGGCAATGCAGCCAAGCTAAAAAAAGAGCTGATTGACGCTAATAAACACCTGATTTTGGAGGCGCCACATCCATCACCCTTATCGGCTCATAAAGGTTTTTTAACCTGTAAACATTTTTCGCAAACAAATCACTATTTGCAAGCACATAAACTTAAGGCAATTGATTGGTAATAAAGGTTATTCGGTATAAAAATCTACCAATGAACCCATATATTCGTTATTCCAACCTTCAACCAAATCATGGTACTCATCCTCTGGAATATTGGTTTGACGAACTTCAAGCGATGTTCCTTGGTTGTGTTCATGTAATTTTAAGGTGACAATGCTCGGTTGCTCAGTTTCTTCTTCACCAAAATACCATTGCTGCACGATCTTTTTATTAGGTTCAAATTCTAAATTTTTACCAATAATGCTTCCATCCCAAAGCGAAAATTCTGTATTGGGTTCAGCCACAAAAGAAGCCTGGTCGCCTGTCCACAGCATTATGGTTGGCTCTTGGGTTAGTGCTAAGTATACATCTTCTGGAGGGGCCGGGATGATGTAATATTTTTTGAAATCTTTCACGGGGTAAAAATAGGAAATTTGGGGGAGAACTACAGCTTGATTTAAATTTTGGTTTAATGCGCGATTATGTTTTAGTTTGCTTTTGATATGAACATGTTACATAAAATTAAAGCAGCAGCTGCTGGTATCTCTCAGGAGTTAATAGCCATTAGAAGGCATTTGCATAGTAACCCAGAACTTTCTTTTCAAGAATATAATACGGTGTCTTATGTAAAAATGCAGCTTGAAGGCATGGGTATAACTCAGATAAAAAGTTTGGCTACAACCGGATTAGAAGTGTTAATTGAAGGCAGAAATCCAAATAAAAAAGTGGTTGCCTTGCGCGCAGATATGGATGCATTGCCAATTATAGAAGCCAATGATGTGCCATATAAATCTAAGAACGTGGGTGTAATGCATGCTTGTGGGCATGATGCACATACTACTTGTTTGCTTGGCGTAGCCAAAATTTTACAGGGTGAAAGAGAATCGTTTGAAGGTACAGTAAAATTGATTTTTCAACCGGGAGAGGAAAAACTGCCAGGTGGGGCAACTCTCATGATTGCCGAAGGTGTTTTAGAAAACCCTACTGTAAACGCTATATTGGGTCAGCATGTGATGCCTTTAATACCAGTTGGTAAGGTAGGTTTTAGAAGTGGCTTGTATATGGCTAGTACAGATGAGCTATATGTAACTATAAAAGGAAAAGGCGGTCATGGTGCCATGCCACATTTGTGTATAGACCCTGTGGTGGTAATGGCGCAGATGATTTCGGCCTTGCAAACTTTGGTAAGCCGTCAAAGCAACCCCATTATCCCAAGTGTTTTGAGTTTTGGAAAAGTAATTGCGAACGGTGCAACCAATGTAATTCCAAATGAGGTATACATGGAAGGAACTTTTAGAACACTAGATGAAAAATGGCGCAGCAAAGCACATGAGTTAATGCTTAGAACAGCCCATTCTGTGGCAGAAGGTTTTGGCGCTACGGTTGATTTTGAAATTAGAAAAGGCTATCCCTTTTTACATAACAATCCGGCACTTACCGCAAGAAGTAAAGCTGCTGCCCTGAACTATATGGGAGAAGAAAATATTGTTGATTTGGATATTTGGATGGCGGCAGAAGATTTTGCCTATTATTCACAAGAGGCGGATGCCTGTTTTTACCGATTGGGAACCCGGAATGAATCCAAAGGAATAGTATCTGGTGTTCACACGCCTACTTTTGACATTGATGAAGAAGCCCTAGAAATTGGAGCAGGATTAATGGCTTATTTAGCAATAACCGAACTTGAGGCTGTTGGATAAATAGACGATTTAATACTGCTCGTACCAGCTAAATTTCTCTTCCACAATGGCATCCTTTTCTGCTCTTAAATGAGCTAAAAAAGCAGCAGCCACGGGAGATAGCTTTTTGTCTTTAATCCAAATTATACTCCAATCTGTTTTAATAGGTAAGCCGGTAACAGGAATAATATGCAAATCGCCATTATGTAATTCGTTTTTAATTCCAATAAGTGGCATGATGGAATATCCTAAACCTGCAATAAGAGCTTGTTTAACAGCTTCGTTTGAGGTAAGTTCAAACTTCTTTAAAACAGGTATTTTCTTTTGCAGAAAAAAACGCTCCATGGTTTGCCTGGTACCCGAACCCTTTTCTCTAAATATAATGGGCAAATTTTTAAATACTTCTCGGGTGCTTGCACCTTTTTTTAGATTTGGCTCCTCGCTACCAACCAAAAACAATTTATTTTGAAGCAAGTTTAAACTATCTATTTGCTGACTTTCAGGCAAAACAGAAACGAGAGCAAAGTCTACTTCATTATTTTCTATACTTTCTAATACTTTATATTTGTTAGTAACATCCACACTCAAAGTTACACCAATATTTTGCGACATGAATTTGGTAAGGAGATAAGGTAAAATATATTTCCCAGTAGAAACTACAGAAATCTTTAAAAGTCCAGTTATTTGACCCTTGTAGGCCTGGGTTTTAAATTTAATAGCCTCAATTTGATCAATAATATTTTGGGCAGCGGCAGCTATTTCGTTACCAAATTCTGTAATATAAATTCTTCTACCAATTACTTCTGTTAGAGGAAAGTCGAATTGTTCTTGAAATTTTTTAAGCTGTATAGAGACAGCAGGCTGCGACAAATCTAATGCTTCTGAAGCTTTGGTAACACTTTTTAACTGAACAATTTTTACAAAAATTTGTAATTGATTAAGGGTATAGTTCATAACTATTTTTTATTAAAATTATAATTTATATAAATAAAAGCAAATATATTTTTACGTTTTTTCAAACGTAATGAAATTATTTATATTAAATTGCAAATAAATTAAGCTTAATTTAATACGATAATTTCAGGACGTTGGTGTTAATAAAGTGTTGACTATCAATGTAGACTCCTCAAATATTACTAAATACAAAATTTTAAATAGCAATTAAAATAATAATGAATTTAAATCTTCTCCTAGAAAACTTAACAAATCCTGCCTTACTATTTTTTGCCTTGGGTATCTTAGCAGTATATTTAAAAAGCGATTTAGAAATCCCGCCAAATTCATCTAAATTTATATCATTATATTTACTTTTTGCTATTGGATTTAAAGGTGGGCAAGAATTGTCGCATCAAAATATAAATGGAGAGATAATTTTATCCATGATATTCGGAATTATCATATCCATCTTAATTCCTATTTATTGTTTTTTTATTTTAAAAAGAAAACTAAGTATCTTTAATGCAGGTGCTATATCTGCAGCCTATGGCTCTGTAAGTGCCGTTACATTTGTAACAGCTGCCTCCTATTTGGAGTCACAGCAACTTAATCTTCATGGACACATGGTAGCCATAATGGCCCTTATGGAGTCTCCTGCAATTATTATTTCTTTAATTTTAATCTCAATTGCCAATGAGGAAAGTGGAAACAAGCTTCAAAAAAGAAATGTTATTAGACATTCTTTTACCAACGGAAGCGTTTTATTAATCTTAGGCAGCTTAATAATTGGATATGTAGCAAATGCAAAACAGGCAGAAGGAATAAAGCCATTTACCAATGATTTATTTAAAGGGTTTTTAGCCATTTTCTTATTAGATATGGGAATAAGTAGTGGCAGAAAGCTTAAGTCGTTCTTTTCATTTGGGTGGTTTCCAGCTATTTTTGCATTGCTCATCCCGCTGTTAAATGGTTGTGTAGTGGCCTACTTTAGTAAATTTATTACACCAGATATAAGTAACAGATTTATGTTTGCCATTCTTGCGGCAAGCGCTTCATACATTGCTGTTCCAGCCACAATGAAGATTTCAGTTCCTAATGCTAATCCTGGCTTGTATTTGCCAATGGCCTTAGCGATAACATTTCCGGTTAATATAACTATAGGTATGCCGATTTATTTTTTGGTTATTCAAAACACTTAGTGAATAGGAAATATTTTTTTTGCTAAATCCATACTGGCTTTAAATTCTGTTAAATTCAATCCCGTATAAACAGATTTACTTTGTAAAAATGCCACTATATTTTCTGTAGCCATATTTCCTGTTAGCGAATCTGCAGCCATTGGGCAACCACCTAATCCCATAATAGTTCCATCAAATCTCCTACAACCACTGTCCCATGCAGCTGCAATTTTTTCTTGCCAATTATTAGGATTAGTGTGCAAATGTGCGCCAAATTCGATATGCGGATAGCTTGATAACAACGATTTAAAAACACTAGAAATACTTTCAGCATCTGCCAATCCAATGGTGTCGCTTAATGAGATTATCCGAATGCCCAAGGAATCCATTTTATTTACCCAAAACGAAACCAATTCGGCATTCCAATCATCTCCGTAAGGATTTCCAAATCCCATGCTAATGTATACAATTAACTCTTTTCCGCTTTTAACACACAATTCTTGCATGCTTTTAACCATATCTATACTTTCCAAAATACTACTATTGGTGTTTCTCCTCTGAAAAGTTTCTGAAATAGAAAATGGAAAACCAATGTATTTAATTGAGGCATGCAAACACGCTTCTTGTGCCCCGCGTGTATTGGCAACAATGGCCAATAGTTTGGTTTGAACCGAATCTAAAATTAACTGGCTTAATACTTCTGAACTATCTCGCATTTGAGGAATAGCCTTGGGAGAAACAAAACTTCCAAAATCTAAAGTATGAAACCCAACACGTAAAAGCTGGTTTAAATATGCCACCTTTTGAGGCGTTTCTATAAATTGAGATATACCTTGCATAGCATCTCGCGGACATTCAATCAGTTTTACTTGCATTAAAGGATAATTTTTAAGAAATACAAGTACAAAAATATCGGATTTAAACTTATTTTTGACCTCATTTTTATTTGAATTTAAAATAACACCATGAATCAAGACTTGGAAAATGTAACTAATGAACCTGCGGAGGAAACAACTCCAGTGGTTATCCCAACAGAAATTGTTTCGGAAGAAACTATTTCAACTATTATACCTGTAGTAACGCCAACTGCTTTTAGTGAACCTATTGCACAAGAAAATGACCCAATAGAAACAGTTACCGCCGAACCAACAAGTGAACTTGCAGAAGAAGAATCTGAATTAGAATCGGTAGAGGAACTTCCAGATTATGCTCTTTTGAACAAATCAGATTTATTACAAGCTGCTTTAAAAGCTTCAACAGACAAAGAATTGAGCGAGGCTTTGCTTGTTTTTAAAGCTATTAAACCCTATTTGGATCAAACCATTGCTGAAGAAAAAGCAGAGGCACTGGCTAAATACTTAGAGGAAGGTGGCGATAAAGACGCTTTTGAATACAGAGGCGATACAACTAAAGAAGAATTTAATACCGCTTTTATTGCTTTAAAACAGCGCAAGGAAGATGTACGCAAAAGACAAGAAGCTGAAAAACAAGAAAACTTGTTAAAAAAAGAGGCAATCTTGGAAGAAATAAAGAAATTAAACGAAAGCGAAGAAACCGCTAACAGCTTAAAACGGATAAAAGAGTTACAAGCTGAATGGAAAACTATCAAAAATGTACCCAAAGAGCGCATAGATAACCTTTGGGAAAGCTACCGTGTTTTAAACGAAATATTTTACGATCGTTTATCTATTAACAATGAACTTAAAGACCTAGATAGAAGCAAAAACTTAGATCATAAAATTGATTTAATCTCTAAGGTAAGTGAGTTGATGCAAGAAGATAATATCAAAAAGGTACTCATTAATGTAAAAAAACACCAAGAAGAATGGCGCTTTATTGGTCCGGTTGCCCGTGAAGCTTCTGATGATATTTGGAATAGGTTTAAGTTAGAAGTAGATAAAGTTTACGAAAAAGTAAAAGCTAAAACAGATGAATTGGAAGAAGTTCGTAAACAGAATTTAATTGCCAAACAAGAATTATTGGTTAAAGCTAAAGAATTGGCTTCAATAAAAACTTTGCGTGTTAAAGAATGGATGGATAACAGCAACACCTTGAATGAGTTAATGGATTCGTGGAAAAAAATAGGCCATGTTCCAATGTCGGTGCGCGAAGAAGTTTGGAACGAGTTTAGAGAAGCAAGAAATACCTTTTACGCCAACAAAAATGTTTTCTTTAAAGCCATGCATTCAGAGCGAAACGCAAATTTAAAAGCTAAGGAAGATTTGTGCGAAAAAGCAGAGGCCATTGCTGCTAACCCAATTGATTGGAATAAACAAACAGAAGAATTAAAGAAAATGCAGGAGGCTTGGAAAAAAATTGGCCATGCACCTGATAAAGTGAATGATGCAGTTTGGCGCAGATTTAGAACAGCCTGCGATGGTTTCTTTGCCAAAAAATCTGAAAGATATGCCGGTCAAATTATTGAACAAACAGAAAACCTAAATCAAAAACTTGCCATCATTAATAAGTTAGAAGAGCTGAGTAATGCAGATAATACACAAAATATATTTGCAGATCTAAAGCAAATACAAACTGATTGGAATGCTATTGGGTTTGTGCCTGCCGCCAAGAAAGATGTTACCAACAAACAATACAATGATTTGCTCGATAAATTATATGGTAAACACAAGCAGTTAAACAAAGAAATGCGGGAAGACCGCGACAAACAAAACTTTGAATTATTGGCCACATCGCCAAATGGCATGCAGAAATTGCAGCGTGAAGAGAAAATTTTGATGGAGCGCATAAGGGGTATGAAAAAAGATATTGAAACTTGGGACAATAACCTAGGATTCTTTAAAAGTGGTAATAGTAAAAATCCTTTGGCTGAGCAAATTCAATCAAAAATTGAAATTGCCAACAAACATATCGCTGGCCTAGAAGAGAAATTGAAAGCATTAAAAGTTTTGAAAAACAAATCAACAGAAGCGCAGTAAATACCTTGAATTTTTATTACCTAAAACATTTTTGTTTGCACTATTTAACTGCAAAATGGATAGATATTTTACACTCTCCATTTGTATTTAATTTATATCAAAAATGTATACAAAGAGAGTCTGATTTATTGGCCTATAAAGCCATAGAGAGCATAAGAGCGCGATTATTGAAAGATAAACGCGCTCTTTTTTATGATGATTTTGGCGCCTCTGCTAAAAGTCGGGAAGTGCTTGTAAAAACCCTTGCTAAAAGACACTTGAAACCAGCCAGAGTTGCCCAAATATTAGGAAGAATTAGGCAATATTTAAATTATCAGAACTGCATAGAACTTGGAACATCATTGGGTATTACTACCCAATATTTAGCCTTAGGTGCAGATAATAACACAAGTATACATACCATAGAAGCAAGTAAAGAAGTAAGAGAAATTGCTTTAGAAGGCTTTCAAAATAATAAGTGCATTCAATCTTATTTAGGCACATTTGATGACGTTTTGCCTAGTTTGCTTGAAGATGTTAAGGTTTTAGATATGCTTTTTATTGATGGTAATCACAGTTATGAAGCAACTATGCGTTACTTTGAATTGAGCAAACCCTTCTTAAACAACGAAAGCATGGTGGTGTTTGATGATATTTATTGGAGCAAAGGCATGACTCGCGCATGGGAGCAAATTAAAGCCGACCCCCAGGTAAAAGTGAGTATTGACTTGTTTTTTGTTGGATTGGTTTTTTTTAGAAAAGAACAAGTAAAAGAAAACTTCAAATTACGTATCCTTTAATCTAGACAAGCAACCAAATGATGGTTTGTTTCTGTTATTGTAATTTAGCTTAAAATTATTAAGTTCGAAACATGAGTAATCGCATAAAAATTGGCATTTTATTTGGCGGAATCAGCAGGGAAAGAGAAGTATCTTTTGCTGGTGGAAGAACTGTTTACGACAATTTAGACAAATCTATTTTTGAGGCTATTCCCTTATTTGTGGATAGTTTTAATAATTTTATTTTATTGGATTGGAAGTATATATATAAAGGATCTATCCGCGATTTTTACCCAGATGTTAGCTTTTTAAAGGAAGCTAAACATGAGGTTCAGGTTTATGCAGAAAATGTAAAATCTGCCTACAAAGATCAGGGCAAATCTATGGCTCGTAAAATCGGAAAATTGGTTCAGCCAAATGAATTAAAAAGCCTCATAGATTTTGCTTTTTTAGCCTTACATGGCAATGGTGGCGAAGATGGCACTATCCAAGGTGTTTTAGAATGGCAAGGCATCCCCTACTCAGGTTCTGGCGTTTTACCTTCTGCTATTGGCATGAATAAGCGCGTTCAAAAAGATTTTATGCAAGCCGCAGGCATGCCAGTTCCAGCTTATTATAGTTTCCCAAAAACCGGCCTGAACCAATTAAAAAACCATTATCAAAATGCGAAAAATAAAGTAGGTTTTCCAATGGTTATTAAACCGGCAAACCAAGGCAGTTCCGTTGGGGTTAGCGTAATTATAAAAGAAAACTTTAAAGCCTTTGAGAAAGCTGTTGAAAAAGCCTTTTTTATTCAAAAAGTGCTAGCTTCCGATTGGCTCGGTAAAAACAAGTTAGAACGCACTCATTTCATTCAAAAAATTACGGATATAAAAGAAGGAATTGGACTTCCTGTTTTAATCAATGAAGAAATTGTTTATAGTCCAGACGATTTATGGGCACTATTCGACAAAGCATTCAAGAGTAAAGACATGCTCTGCTTAGCTAGCATTTACAGCGAAACAGAATGCTTAATTGAAGCCTTTATTGAAGGTAGAGAGTTCTCTTGTATTGTGCTGAGAAATGAAGACGGTAGCGCTGTTGCATTACCCCCAACAGAAATTATTAAAGGTAATGAGGTTTATGATTATAAAAGCAAATACCTGCCTGGGTTGAGCAGAAAAATTACTCCAATTGATATTGATAATGAGAAGATTGAAGAGATTAGAAGTGCATGCAGTAACTTATTTCATTTTTTTAATTTTCATGTTTATGCCCGCATCGATGGATTTATTGGCAAAAAAGGTGAGATTTTCTTAAACGACCCTAATACTACATCGGGCATGATGCCTTCTTCTTTTTTCTTTCACCAAGCAGCAGAAATTGGCTTAAATCCTTCTCAGTTTTTAACTTACATTATTAGAACTTCTGTTCAAGAAAGAATTAATAGTTTATGCGTAAACAATAACTTTCAGAAGCTTTTAGATAAACTAGATAATGCCATTAAATCTGTTAAAAGCAGCAAAAGCAGGAAGAAAAGAGTGGCCGTTTTTATGGGTGGATATAGCACAGAACGCCATATTTCTGTTGAGAGCGGCAGAAATATTTACGAAAAATTAGCCTCATCAGAAAAATATGAACCATTTCCCGTTTTTGTAAGCGGAAATGATACCTCACATGAACTTTATCTGCTGCCTATTCAGGTAATGTTAAAAGACAATGCAGACGATATCAAAGAAAAGGTAATGCATTTTAAACGCCCTAGTATTATGAATAGCATTGCCAAAGAATGTGAAGAAATTTTAATAAAATACAGTAAAAACAACCTGCTCGAACCCAAGAAAATTACCTACAAGGAGTTGAAAAAAATGGCAGATGCTGTGTTTATTGCCCTGCATGGTAGGCCAGGTGAAGATGGGACGGTTCAAAAAGAATTGAATAAAATTAAACTGCCTTTTAATGGCTCAGATGTAGCTAGCTCGCAAATAACTATCAACAAATACGAAACCAATACTTTATTAAAAAAGAAAGGTTTCTTGGTTGCAGAACATTTTCTGGTTAAAGAAGAAGATTTTAAAAACAATGCTACCGCACTCTATCAAAAAATTGAAAAAATAAAATACCCACTCATTGCCAAACCTGCAGATGATGGCTGTAGCAGCGCAGTAAAGAAAATTAAGAATAGAGCAGATTTAATGGCTTATACAGAAGGTGTTTTTAGGCCTTCGCTTGAAATGAGTGATGATATGCGCGCTGGT
Source organism: Chitinophaga pinensis (assembly GCA_945860865.1). GTDB lineage: Bacteria > Bacteroidota > Bacteroidia > UKL13-3 > UKL13-3 > B1. Next base: position 197,949 of record CAMARW010000003.1, read on the forward strand.
TTGGGATTAAGTGCTAAAGAAGAATTTCCTAAAAAGAATTTTTTCTTGGTAGAAAAATTTGTTGAAAAAGGAGCAGCCAAACATTTCCTAGAAGTTACTGGTGGTATGATTACTCATTATAAGAGAGGCAAAATTCATTATGAAACATTTGAACCTAGTGAAACCTTGGCAGAAAGTGAAATATTGAGTTTAGAAGAAAAATTCTTGGCTGGACAAGGACAAAATATTACTCCAGCTAGATACGCCACTAGTGCCCTTGCCAATAAAAAAATTAGCTTGCTAGTTCAAGAACAGCTAAAAGCTGCTGCTAAAGTGCTAGGAATTGAAGGGTATTGCAGGATAGACGCTTTTGTTAGAATTTACAATACTGAGAAAATTGAAGTAATTATCATTGAAGCGAATTCCTTACCGGGCATGACACCCGCAACGGCTATTTTTCATCAATGTGCTCTAAATAATTACAAACCCTATGAATTTATTGATAAAATTTTAGATTTTGGAAATGAGCGTTTATTGAAAAACTAAAAGTATTTGATAAATTTTTATCTCATTAATTCGTTTTATTATTAAATTCACAATAAAAAAAAATATGGAAACAAATTTACTTACAACAGTTATTTTACCTATTGCCCTTGGCATAATTATGTTAGGATTAGGTTTGGGGCTTTCTCTAGACGATTTTAAGCGTGTTGCGTTATATCCAAAGGCAATTGTAATTGGGTTAATTTGTCAAATGGTATTGTTACCTGTAATTTGTTTTGTTATAGCCATAGGACTACAATTACCTCCCGAGTTAGCGGTTGGCTTAATGTTGTTAGCAGCCTCTCCTGGTGGTCCAACAGCCAATTTATACAGTCATTTAGCTAAAGGTGATGTAGCCTTAAATATTAGTTTAACAGCTATAAATAGTTTGCTTACACTTATCTCTTTGCCATTTATTGTAAATTTCTCATTACAATATTTTTTGGTTAGTGAACAGGCAATACCCATGCAGTTTAAAAAGATTATTGAAGTATTTTTAATAGTTTTAATTCCTGTTATTTTAGGCATGTTGGTAAAAGCCAAAAAACCTGAAATTTCGGAGAGAATGGATAAACCTGTGCGGATTTTATCAGCTTTGTTTTTAGCTTTAATCATTATATCAGCAATTATTAAAGAAAAGGCTAATGTGATGATTTATTTTCAAGAAGTTGGATTAGCTGCATTTTTATTTAATGTATTAAGTATGATGGCGGGTTACTTTATCCCACAACTATTTTCAGTAAATAAAAAACAAGCCATTTCTATCGGTATGGAAATCGGAATTCACAATGGCACCTTAGCCATATATATAGCGCTTAATGTTTTAGGCAATAGCGCTATGAGCATACCTCCTGCTATTTACAGTTTAATTATGTTTTTTACTGCGGCATTTTTTGGGTACTTGGTAAATAAAAAACAAAATAAAACCCTGGTTAATTGATAGATTGATTGGTAATGTCTTTTAATTTTTGTGATAATTATCATAAATCAATCAGCTTAAAATGCTTATTGTTTGTGACAAATATTTAACAAAATGAATTTACAAATAAACCGCAGCAAATCAATTGCTAGTATTCAAGAGGCTTTTCAATCACATTTTTCGTATTTAAAAATTGAATTTTTTAATTCCAAACACCTAATTGGTGAGGCTTCTTCAAAAGAGAATGTTATTGGAGGGTTGGTGGCTATAAGTGATATTAATCCTGAGATAAAATCTGGCGAATTAGCCCTTTTGCCTAATTTAAAAGTGGGTGAATTAGAGCAATTATTTGCTGAAAAATTTGGCTTATCTGTTCAGGTCTTTCACAAATCTGGGAGAATTTGGTTGCAAACAACGCGCACAGACGATTGGACATTAGTTGAGCAAAACAGACATGCTGAAGAAAAAGAACATCCAATTTCAACTACCATTATAGATTCGATGGATAGACAAGAATTAGAATAATCTTGAGGCTATTTATAAAGAACTAGCTAGTGCTGCGCATGGACTAGAAGAAACTGAAGTAGCAAAAAGATTGCTTTTTTATGGGGCAAATGAGCTCCCACATGGAAAGAAAATAAACCTCTTAAAAATTTTCGTAAGCCAATTTGTTACAAAATTCTAACTAGATATTTTTCAATTTCCTCAGGTTTTGTTGTTGGCGAAAATCTTTCAACAACCTTACCTTCTTTGTTTAACATAAATTTAGTGAAATTCCATTTAATGGATGAGCCTAAAAAACCACCTTTTTCAGATTTCAAGTGAGAGAAAATAGGATGAGTTCCAGAACCATTTACATCAACCTTGGCAAACATTGGAAAGCTTACACCGTAGTTTCTTAAACAATTATTAGCTATAGAAGCTTCATCTCCTGGCTCTTGTTTGCCAAATTGATTGCAAGGAAAACCTAGTATAACCAAGCCCTTGTCTTTATATTTTTGATACAAATTTTCTAAGCCTGCATATTGCGGGGTTAAACCGCATTTACTTGCGGTATTTACTACCAAGATGGTTTTTCCAGCAAAAGCCTCCATTTTAATCTCTTGGTTTTGTATAGAATTAGCCGATAAACTATAAAATTTATTGATTGTCATGTTTTTAAAACTTAATAATGTATGAACCTATATAAAATTAAAAGGTTCTAAAATAGTATAAATATTATATAAATCTCTTGCCATTCAATATTATAGAATTATATTTGCAAGCTTTTTTAAGCGAAAGGAGATTATTTTATTGTCAAACATTATTAACCAAAACACACCAACTCCCGATGAAAATTTCGATTGGAGTATGGACAAAGCCGGATTTGGCGGCTACTCGCAAGAGGAACACCAAACGTTAGCCTCTCTCTACGAAAACACTTTAAACGCTTTCAACGAAAAAGAAATTGTTAAAGGTTCAGTAGTAGGTTTCACAGAAAAAGAAGTAGTTTTAAACATCGGATTTAAATCTGATGGTTTAATTGCTAGAACAGAATTTCGCGACATGCCCGATTTGAAAATCGGTGATGAAGTGGAAGTTTTGCTAGAAACCAAAGAAGATCCCAACGGACAGCTTATTCTAAGTCGCAAAAAAGCGATGAGCGAAAGAGCTTGGGAAAATATCCTGCAGGCTCAGGAAAATGATGTGATTGTTAACGGTTACGTTAAAACGCGCACAAAAGGTGGTTTAGTTGTAGAGGTATTTGGTATTGATACTTTCTTACCAGGCTCGCAAATTGATACTAAGCCAATCAAAGATTACGATGTTTATGTGGGTCAAACCATGCCATTCAAAGTAGTTAAAGTAAATCATGCTTTTAAGAATGTTGTTATTTCTCACAAAGTATTGATTGAAGAAGATATTGAAAAACAAAAATCTGATATCTTATCTAAATTAGAAAAAGGCCAAGTATTAGAAGGTACTGTTAAAAACATGACTTCATTTGGTGTATTCATTGATTTAGGTGGTGTAGATGGTTTATTACATATCACAGATATTTCATGGGGACGTATCAATCATCCAGAAGAGGTATTGCAATTAGATCAGAAGATCAATATTGTGGTATTAGATTTTGATGATGAGAAGAAACGTATTTCACTTGGATTAAAACAATTAGGTGCTCATCCTTGGGATTCTTTAGCAGAAAACCTAGTAGTTGGTGCTAAAGTAACTGGTAAAATTGTAAACATCGCAGATTACGGTGCATTCTTAGAAATTGCTCCAGGTGTTGAAGGTTTAATTCACGTAAGTGAAATGAGCTGGAGTCAGCACTTACGCTCACCTCAAGATTTCTTGAAAATGGGTGATGATCTAGAAGCGGTTATTTTAACATTAGATAAAGACGAACGTAAAATGTCTTTAGGTGTTAAACAATTAAAAGCAGATCCTTGGGTTAATATTCAAGAAAGATATCCAATTAATTCTCGCCATAAAGGTGTTGTTCGCAACATGACCAATTATGGTTTATTTGTTGAGCTTGAAGAAGGTGTTGATGGATTAGTTCACGTATCTGATTTAAGCTGGACAAAGAAAATCAAGCATCCAAATGAGTTTGTTAAGGTAAACCAAGAATTAGATGTATTGGTATTAGAAGTAGATCTTGAAAATCGTCGTTTAAGCTTAGGCCATAAACAATTAGACGAAAATCCTTGGGAAGCTTTCGAAACTTTATTCTCTGTAGGTTCAGAGCATGAAGGTACTATTTTGAAGATTGAAGATAAGAGTGCTATCGTAGCTTTACCATACGGTGTTGAAGGATACGCTCCGTTAAAACAATTACAAAGAGAAGATAAGAAAACCGCTAAAGAAGATGAGGTGCTTACTTTTAAAGTAACTGAATTTAACAAAGACAATCGTCGTATTGTACTTTCGCATACCGCTCTTTGGAAAGAAGAAGAAGTTGTGAAGAAAGATGCAGAAGTAAAAACCAAAGAAGTAGAAAAAGAAAAAGTGGCTAAAGCTGCTAAGAAAATCAACGAATCAAACGAAAAATCAACGTTTGGTGATATTGGTGGATTAGCCGAATTAAAAGCCAAAATGGAAAGTAAATAATTCTAATATTATCTATTGAAAATCCTCCACTGCGAAAGCATTGGGGGATTTTTTTTTGTATAATTAAGCTATAAATTAGATAAAATGCCTTCTTAGTGCTTTTATGCGTTTTATTACACGCTTTTTATTAGAAAATAGGATGCAAAAAAAAGTGTAGGGTTATATACCATACACTTTAAAAATTTTCAATAATTTTATGGTTTAGGGCCGAACCCAAAGTTTATTTACCGATTGCCTATCGTTTTGGGTAACCTTTACAAAATACAATCCTGCTTTCCAGCCATCAGTTTTTAGCTCTATTTCTTGCATAATATTTGCCTGTTCAAAAACTATTTTCCCAGCTATATCGGTTACCTCCACAGCAAATTCGCCTTTGGTTCGAACCAAAAAAAACGATTGTGCTGGGTTAGGGAAAATTTGAACATTGGAGGCCTCACGGATATCCTCTATGGATGTTGGTGGCGCAGTTTCGAACCAACGCGTTGCCCAAGCACTGGTGAAATTACCGTTCCTGCCTCTTACGCGCCAATAATAGCGGGTGTTGCCTTGCATACCAGAAAATTGCGAGCCAGTTCCTTGGGAATTGCCACTGGCATTGATGGTGCTAAAATCTGCCGCGGTAGAAACCTCAATATCAAAACTTAGGGCGTTACTAGAGAAATTCCAGCTTAACAATACAGGCGTTAGCGGTATATTTTTGGCTCCTTGTGCCGGAGAAACTAAGGTTGGAACTCCAATGGCTGGCGGTGGAATGGTGTTAAAATAATTGATTACAGACCACCGACTAGTATCTTTCGCATGAAAAACACGCGCACGCCAGAAGTAACGGGTGCCATGAACCAAATTTACGGTAATTTCTGAAATGGCATCTTTAGGCAAGGTAACAATAGGTTTGGTATCAAATAAACTATCTGTGGCAATTTGATATTGGTATCTAGAATCGAAATTGCTGCCCTGTAAACCCCAATCTAACTTGGTACTAATAGGTATATTTACCGCTGCATTAACAGGAGTGGTTAACCATACATTTTGGGTAGTTACAAAATTAAATGTAGCCGACCAATTACTTGTATCTACACTATTAATGCAACGCGTGCGCCAAAAATATTTAGTATGAAAAAGCAAATCGCCGGGCATATTTGCTACAATGTATCTTGGGTCAAAATCATCTGGAACATGCGGGTCTACTCCACTTGCATAATGATTGGAGTTAAATAAATTGGTGGTATCTATCTCCCATTGTATATGGCTTGAACCTGTGATTCCTACTATCAAACCATTGGTTTGTGGTCCGGTTCCAATATAGTTATTGGGTGGGTAATTCAATGAAGGATTGGCTGGTGTTGTGAATAATCTAGATATTGGTTCAGCCTGCTCCTGCCCTTTCATTGCATATACACGCCAAATGTATCTCTGACCATATAACAAAGTTGTATCGGTGAGAAACCGCGTGCCAACCTTCATAAAAGTATCTATTCGTATGTAATAGGAAGACGGTGTTGCGGGCCAAACTAATCCGGTATCAATTTCCATCACGTGCGCTGTGGCCCAAGCATAAGAGAAAAAACTCAATTGTGGTCGAACTGTAGTTAAATTGGCATTACTAGACGGATTAGAAATATTTACCTGACCACTATAAATTTTAAAATTTCTCTCTACCCAAGGAAGCGTATCTTTTTCGTGAAAGGCCCTTATTCTCCATGGATATTGAGTGTTTAAATCGAGATTGGAAGTATAGCCATATCCTGAAGAAGAAGTAGTTGTATCTTTTAAAATAGCTGATTTTGCCATATCGCTATATAATTGAATTTGAAAAATTACCCCACGCATTTGGCTCCAAGAAAAACCTGGCATTAGCCCTCCAATGGTAGCACCATTGCTTGGATTTAGAATAATCACATTGTTTTTAATTCTGATAGCCTGAACCGAGGACCAAGCCCCAAAACTGGATCCGTAAAAGCCTCTTAAACGAACATAATAATCTTTGCCAAAAATTAGGTTGACGAAGGTGTCTTGTATTTTTCCACTTTCAACCAAATGGTCTTGTAATTTGGGGGTATTAAAAGATAAGTTTGTATCTAATTGAACTTGGATTTTTGACAAGCCAGCATTAGTCCAATTAACAAAATACATAGGGTCAACCATAAAAACAGACCCTGAAGTGCTCCAGGTTGGTCCGGCATGGGTAGTATACTTCCAGGTGGGCGACCATTGAAATGTATCACCGAATAGGTTAAAACAACGGGCGCGCCAGAAGATTACTTGGCTGTATTTAAAAAAGGTAGAATCTACAAATTGATTCACATCAGTTATTATACTACGTTTATTAATAGATAACAAATTGCTAGCAGTATCTGCTTCAAACTGAAACCTAATACTAGGATCGTTTCCAGCGCCCATAGAACGCAAGGCTAGAATATTACCTGTAGAATTATTAACTGGGCTGCTTAAACCTAAGTTACCCGGGAAAACCGTAAAACTTCTTGTGGTGCTCCATACCGAAGTGTCTGAACCACTAAAACAACGAGCACGCCAGAAATAGGTTTTGCCGATTCTTAACACGGGAGAACTAGCACCATTAAACGCGGCAGTTGCTATATAAAACGGAGGATTATTAAAGGTAACTATAGTATCAAGTTGGAACTGATAACCTGCTGCACCTGCAACAGAATTACAAATTAAAGAGGTTGTAAAAACAGATATAAAAGCTGCATTACCAGGGCTCGATAGACTTGGGGCATTAATAGAACACACTCTTGTTATAGAAAATACAAACAAGCTAAAAACAAGTAGGATATTTTTTTTCATAATTTCAAAGTTAGCGTAAAAATGCAATTTATGTGGAACCTAATTAGAACTTATTTAAAAACGGGGATAAAAAAAGAAGTATGCCTAAAAAGATTTTAATATGTTCGCATTTGAATAAAATTACAATTAATTATGAAAAATTTAGTTCCAAAAATGATATGCTGCACTGGCCTATTTTTAGGCCTAGCATTTGTTCAAAACACCAAGCAAAAAGGCATAGACATAGCAGCTATTGACAAAGCTGTTCAACCGGGTGCAGATTTTTACCGTTTTGCCAATGGTACTTGGCTCAAAGAAAACCCTATTCCTGCCAGTGAAAGCAGATGGGGAAGCTTTAACATTGTGGCCGAAAGAAACAACTTAGTATTAAGAGAAATATTAGAGTCGGTTGCCAATGATAAAACCGCCACCAAAGGTTCGGCCAAAGATAAAGTGGGTACTTTCTATCGTTTATTTTTAGACGAAGCCAAAAGAGAAAAACAAGGTGTTAGTCCGGCAAAAGCCGATTTAGACGACATCAATAACTTAAAAAATAAAAATGAAATTATTCCACTTATTGCCAAATTTCACAGAAAAGGCATTCGCAGTTTCTTTGGTTTTTATATTGGTCAGGATTTAAAAAATAGCACCACTTATATTCCTTACATCTCCCAAGGCGGCTTGGGTTTACCCGATCGCGACTATTATTTTAAAACAGATGCAAAGTCGCAAAAAACCAAGGAAGAGTACGTTAAACATGTTGATGAAATTGCCAAATTATTTGGATTGGGTTCAGCCCAATTTGGCCAAGATATTTTGGCTTTTGAAATGGCTTTGGCTAAGCCATCGATGAACAGAACAGAAAGAAGAAATCAAGAAAAGCAGTATAATAAAAGAAGCTATAATCAATTGGTTCAGGCCTACCCTGCTATAGATTTTAAGACCTATTTCTCTGAAATCAAACTTAGTAAATTTGATAGTTTAATTGTTTCTCAGCCTGCATTTTTTGAGGCCCTGAACCAAATGTTAACCACACAGTCACTCGAATCTATTAAAGCCTATCTAAATTGGAATGTAATGAATACAAGCGCTGGGTATTTAAATAGCGCTTTGGAAAAACAAAATTTCTATTTTTATAGCACTGTATTAACTGGAACAACCGAGCAAAAACCACTTTGGAAGCGCGGTATTGCTGCTTCCAACAGTATTGTTGGCGAATTATTGGGACAACTTTTTGTAGAGAAAACATTTACACCAGAATCTAAAAAGCGTGTAAATGCAATGGTGGATGATATTGTGGCTGCTTTTAAAGTTAGAATAAACGGCCTAACATGGATGAGCAATGAAACAAAAGAAAAAGCATTGGTAAAATTGGCCTCGTTTAATAGGAAGTTTGGGTACCCAGATAAATGGAAAGATTACTCAAAATTAGATATTAAAGACGATTCATATTTAGCTAATCAATACAGAGCAGCTGAGTTTGGATTTCAAGATATGATCAACAACCTTGGCAATCCCATTGATAGAGGTCGTTGGGGCATGTTGCCACAAACAGTAAATGCGTATTATAGTCCAACCTTAAACGAAATTGTATTCCCAGCAGCCATTATGCAACCGCCATTTTTTGATGCCGATGCAGATGATGCAGTAAATTATGGCAGTATTGGCGCGGTAATTGGTCACGAATTAACACATGGCTTTGATGATCAAGGCGCCAAATATGGTGCAGATGGTAATTTAAAGAGCTGGTGGACAGAGGAAGACAAAAGATTGTTTGAAGGTAAAACCAAAGTATTGGTTAACCAGTTTAACAATTATTATGTAAGCGACAGTTTGCATATCAATGGCGAGTTAACATTGGGAGAAAACATTGCAGATTTAGGCGGTTTAACCATTGCTTACGAGGCCTACCAAATGAGACTAAAGAAGAATGCAGGAACGGTTATAAACGGCTTTACCCCAGAACAAAGGTTCTTCATTGGTTTTGCTCAAATCTGGAAAAACAATGTTCGTCCGGAAGCCTTGCGCCAATTAATTTTAACCGACCCCCATTCTCCAGGAGAGTTTAGGGTTTTGGGAACACTTTCTAATATGCCGCAGTTTTACGAAGCATTTGGCATCAAAGAAGGCGATAAAATGCACCGTAATTCAGCAGATAGAGCTGATATTTGGTAATGAGAAACACAGGAATAGTTTTTACATTAGTATTATTATTTAGTTCATGCGGAGGGTCTTGGATTCCGCATGAGCTAGATTTGATGCTGGGCAAGCAGAGTAATACCTTTATTGAAGAAAATACAAACCAATTTAAAATTATTGAGCCAGAAGAAGCCCCCTTTGCCTACGAGCGCATTGAGGCAATTAGAGACGAAATATTGGCCAGTGGCTTAGTTAAAAACAAAGATAAATTTAACTGGGAATTGAAAATTGTTCACGATGATTCTGTTTTAAATGCATTTTGCCTGCCTGGCGGATATATTTATGTGTATACAGGTTTAATTAAGTACCTCAATTCTGAAGCCGCCTTGGCGGGCGTAATTGGCCATGAAATGGCCCATGCCGACCAGCGCCATGGTGTGCAACAGATGGTCAAGAATATGGGCTTAGGACTACTAATGCAGTATATTTTTGGCGTTGATAACTCAGGCTTGGTAAATATTGGCGCTAATTTGCTGAGTTTATCCTTTAGTAGAAGTGATGAAAGTGAAGCAGACGCTTTATCTGTGAAATATTTATATAAAACCAATTATGATGCCCGCGGTGCAGCACATTTTTTTGAACAAATTGAAAAAGACCAGAAAAATGAAGGCATGCTAGAATTTGCGAGCACGCATCCAAATCCAGAAAATAGGGTTCAAGAAATAGAAAAGTATTGGCAAGAGCTAGGAGCTAAAAAAGGCGAGTTGTTTGAAGCCAGGTATCAGAAAATAAAATCGAGTTTGCCTTAATTTAATCTAATTTTATACTGACAAATTGCCTGCTAATAAGTTTTTAATAGAAAAACTTAGCAGGCTTTTTTATGCAATAAACGATTGTAATTCAGTGTATATTATAATTATATTTAAACTTTTAGTTTAAGTTCAATAGACTTTTTTACCACTCCCAAGTTTTGTTCAATATAATTAGCATTGTTTTGGATGGCTAATAAATAAGGCTGAAGCTCCTTTAGGTAATTGATTTCTTTGAGCAAAATTTGGTGATAACTTAATATTTGGGCAACATTTTGCTCAAAATCAGGCATTTTTTGCTGTAATTCCTTCAATTCTGCCAGTTCTTTGTTAAAATCTGGCTTTACTAAATCGGCTCGTTTCATGCTTCCTTTTCCTAATAATAGCCAATCTGGACAAATATCTGGGAAATGAGTTAAAATCTTCGTAATTAATTCTAAACCAGGCTTATTTCTACCAGAACCAATATGTGTTAGTACTGGCAATGACACCTCCAGCAGCGCTGCAAATGCACTTTTGCTTAATAATTTAGCATCCATGATACTTAACACGCGTTTATTTAATTCATCCATATAACTTATTGATTTACAATTACATTTAAAATATGTATTTAACTTATTTACACAAATGTAAACAATAAAAACAAATGTAAACAGCAATTAAAACATATGTTAACATTGGACTTAAAGTATTTATGCCGAAAAACATTTGTTAAATATTCATTTATAGCATTTTAAATGAGTTAATTCGAATCGATAAAACAAATGTAAACAAGCAATAACAAGTGTAAAGAAGTGTAAAATGTGGTAAATATGGCAGATTCAAAACAATTAACCCCCTCCTAACCTTTATTGAAGATGCAAGCAAAAGAGATACGCACCATTACTATTATTAACAAACCGCTCTCAGAGGTTTTTGAGTTTTTTAGTAAAGCAGAGAATTTAAATAAACTTACTCCACCTAAAGTTCATTTTACTATTTTAACTCCATTACCTATTCCTATGTTCCCTGGGCAAATTATAAAGTACAGAATAAAATTATTTGGCATTCCGTTTTTTTGGAAGACAGAAATTACCGCCTGGAATCCTCCATTTAAGTTTGAAGACAAACAATTAAGTGGCCCGTACGTAATTTGGAATCACCAACACCTATTTAAAGAGGTAGACGGCAAAACAGAAATGACTGATATTGTAACTTATAAGTCGAAAGGTTGGATTTTAGCACCTTTTCTTCATTGGTTGTTTGTAGATAAAAATGTAAATGAGATATTTGCCTACCGCGAAAAACGATTAGATGAAATCTTCGGAAACAAATAGTTCAATTAAGAAGTGTGAGCACTGTGGCCAGTGGACCAACGGTGAATTAGCTTTTTGTGCTCACTGTGGCGAAATTTTAGATAAACAATACAGGGCAGAAAGGGCAGAATTAGAGCGCGAGCAGCGAGATCAATTGCCTTTTATGCAAAAGTTTAAGCTAGAAAAAGCCAAGTATAGTAAATTTTGGCGTTTTATAGAGCAATTGGTTCAAAGCGGACAAATGGTTTTGGTTGCGATAATCACTTTTATGGCCATTATACTTGCTTTATTACCTGGCTAATGAAAATTAGGCGGCTAGCAATTATTTCTTTATTGTTTGTAATAGATAAAACGCTTCAGTTTTTTTGTGTTTCGCCCACTTGGTTCAATAATTATGCTGATGATTTTTTGTTCATACCTATTAGTTTAGGCTATGCCTTGGCTGCTCATCAATATTTTGTTTCTAAGCATTTTGTATTTAGTTTTTGGCAAATAACTGCCACCTGGCTAATTTTTTCTGTTTTATTTGAAGGCATTTACCCACAATATTCCCTCCAATTTACCCGAGATTATTGGGATATTTTGGTTTACGGGTTGGGAGCAATTTTTTTTAAGTTATACCTTAATCAAGGAGCAACAAATTGAATTGAATAAGTAAAAGATATTTCCTTCCCAGCATCCAGACCAATGATTCCTTCCTTATGTGCTATTTCCCCTTCAAAACCAAGGGTATCTGCAATTCCTTGCCAAGGTTCTAAACAAATAAATTCCTCACATTTGTTTTTTGTCCATATACCCATAAAAGGAAAGCCATCACATTGCATATTTATGGCAAATTTTCCATTGGTTTGAACCAATTTTATCCAATTGCTTTTGAAAGATTTTAAAACAATTGCATCTTTTTCAAACAAATCCCTATTTAAATCAATACTTTTAGGGTTTGAGTCAAGCTTTTCTGTTTCTCCATTTAAAAGTCCGTTTGTAAGCAAAGAGCGATTTAAATTTTCTTCTTTTTCAAATAAAATCTGGTATTTTTCCAAATTGTGTTCAGGCAAATTAAAGCCAGGATGCGCCCCTACAGAGAAAAACATTTTTTGGCTACCGGTATTTAAAACCGTGTAAGTGATCTTAAGTGCATTGTCAATTAATTCATAACAAATAAAAAACTTAAAATCATATGGAAAATGCTCCTTGGATGCTGCATCCGATTCAAGCATGAATTTCAGTAAATTGCTGTAAATCTCAATAGGTTCAAACCTGCAATCTCTGGCAAACCCATGTTGTTTCATATTATACAGCTTATTGTCTATTAATATTTTATCTTCATTTAATTTACCTACAATTGGAAATAAAACAGGAGCATGTCTACCCCAAATAGCTGGATTTGCTTGCCAAATAAATTCGTATTTCGTTTCAACATTTTGAACAGATATAAGTTCTGCGCCCGATTCTGATATGTTTACAATTAATTGCTGTGAAGATAGCGTATGTGTGTTTCTCATAATTGTATTTTCTATTTTACTCTATTAATTAATACAAGTTGTAGTTGGAAAATTTTAAAGTAAACCTGAATGAATAAATAACAAAAAAATTACTTTTTAAATATAATTAAAAATAATCGATAGAATTATTCGATTTTTCTTTGTGATATTGGTTATCTTTTACTTGTTCTATTTGGTACAGATTTTCAGGCAGTGGTAGATAGATTTGGACGATTTTTGGAGGGCTTTACCGGCGTATTATCACCTAACAGAAGGGCAGGCAAATCAGAATGTATTTGTTCCTTTGGATAAATTTAATCATCTTCGCATTGTATTGCCGTGGTGGTGAAATGGTAGACATGCCATCTTGAGGGGGTGGTGCTCGCAAGGGCGTAGGAGTTCGAGTCTCCTTCACGGCACAGGTATGAAAGGAGTTAAATGATATTGCATTTAACTCCTTTTTTTTGTAATAAGTTACTATAAATATCATAAAAAAGAAAAGCCCCCTAGAAAAAATCTAGGAGGCTACAATTTCTTTACCGAGCAAAGTAGTTTAGTCTTCTACGATAACAGTACGCTCAACATTAGGCGACTTAATCTTTACCAATTGGGTATTAACTTTAATCCCAACCTTACGCAATACTGAAGCTACTTTATTTCTTCTGCCTTTTCTTTTCAAACGGGTGGTTGCCATAATTTTAATTTTGTGCAAATATAAGGTTTTTCTTCTTTTTGCAAACTAATACCCTAAAATATTTAACATACTTTCAGAATTTTGTTCTTTGGCAAATAAGCTATAGCTCAGATTTCCCTCTTCATCTCTGTCTATCAGCACATGTTTTGGTGCAGGTATCAAGCAATGTTGAATTCCGCCATAGCCACCAAGGCTTTCTTGGTAAGCACCTGTATGGAAAAAACCCATATATAAAGGCTCATCTTTAGGCAGTTTTGGCATAAAAACCTGATTAGTATTGGTATCAGAATTGTAGAAATCTTGCGAATCACATGTTAATCCGCCTAAATTTATACGTTGAAATTCTTTATCCCAATGATTAACAGATAGCATAATAAATTTTTGTCCGATACCCCATGTATCAGGCAAAGTAGTAATAAACGAGCTATCAATCATATACCACAATTCTTTATCGTTTTGCTCTTTAGAGCCAATAATAGAATATAGCATTCCACCACTTTCGCCAACTGTAAAAGAGCCAAATTCGGTAAATATGTTTGGAGTATTTACCCCTCTATTATCGCAAATGGCCTTTATATAATAAACTATTTGGTCTATCATGTAAGCGTAATCATATTCTACACCAAGTGAAGTATAAATTGGCATACCTCCACCGATATCAAGCGTATCTAGGTCGGGACAAACTTCTTTTACATCGCAATAAACATTAACCAAACGTGTGAGTTCGCTCCAAAAAAATGTAGTATCTCTTATGCCAGAATTAACAAAGAAATGGAGCATTTTTAACTTAAAATGGGGATGATTTTTAATTTTATCAAGGTATAGATCTACAATTCTTTTGTGGCTCATACCCAATCGCGAGGTATATACCAAAAAGTTAGGCTCCTCCTCTGTAGCAATACGAATGCCAATATTCATTGATTTAGAAGCTTTCGCATCAATCAAATCAAACTCACTAACATTATCTAGCACACAAATTAAGTTTTGATAGCCGGTGTTTACCAAGTGCATCATGTTATTAACATATTGCTCTGTTTTATAACCATTACAAATTATGTATTGGTTTATATCAAATTTTCCTTGTTGTGTTAGTCGTTCTATAATTTCTAAATCAAAAGCAGAACTAGTTTCTAAGTCAACCTTACTCTTTAAAACTTGGTTCAGCACAAAACTAAAGTGAGAGCTTTTGGTACAATAGCAATAATTATAAGATCCTTGGTAGTTATATTTTTGAAAAGCAGCCGAAAATAGATTCCTAGCTATATCTATCTGACTTGTAATTTTGGGCAAGTAAGAGAATTTGAGGGGTGTTCCAAATTCATTAATAAGATTAACAAGGTTTACCCCATGAAAATGTAACTGATTGTCTACTACCTCAAAACCATGTCGTGGAAAGAAGAAAGTTTGATGAATTAAATCAGTATATCTATTTTTAATATGTAAATTACTCAATGATTGATATTTTCTACAATCTTACAAAATTTATATTTCTTTAAACATAAATAAATTATGAATTATTTTAATTCTTTTAAATGCAGGCCATAAGTTTTCGTTTTTGGTAAAGCGAGGCATAAGCCTATATTTGCAATGTACCATCCGTTGGAGGTTTTGTGAAAAGTGTAAAAATAATAACGATAGAATCAGATTTTGGGGCAGGAACGAAAGGTGCTAAATTAGGTCCTCAAGCTGTTATAAAGCGCTTACCACATAAATCATTGTTTGAAACGGAAACAATCAATATAACTGCAGATAATTTGCCTGATGAGGATGTTGAGCACTTAAAAGCACTTCATATAAACAGTGTTTTGTCTATACAAAAACAGGCATTAGAAGCCATTCAAAATGTTCATAATGAAGGCTTTACTCCAATAATTTTAAGTGGCGACCATAGCAATGGTTTGGCTGCAATAAGTGCTTACAAAGATTTATATCCAAAACAAGAATTGGGTGTAATTTGGATAGATGCTCATGCAGATTTGCACACACCTTATACAACACCAAGCGGGAATTTACACGGAATGCCATTGGGCGCCGCTTTAGGAATTGAAAAAACAGTAGCTTCCAAATCTGATATTGATAAAGACACCCAACTAAAATGGAAAGAGTTATTACAATTAGGTAAAAATAAAATTTCCCCTAAAATTACACCTAACAATCTGGTTTTTATTGATATTAGGGACTTAGAATCTGAAGAAACTAACCTAATTAAGGAAAAACAAATTCTTCATTTCACCCCAGCCGACAGGCAAATTATGGGGCTTGAAATAATCATTGAAAAAAGCTTAGCCCATCTTGCACATTGTCATCATATTTACGTTTCTTTTGATGTTGATAGCTTAGACCCCAGCATTTCTTCTGGAACTGGCACACCAGTGCACGGCGGATTGTCTGAACAAGAAGCTGTTAAATTATTAAAAGCATTTTGGTCTGAACCCAATGTTTTTGCTATTGAAGTTACCGAAATAAATCCGCTTTTGGATAGACACAATCCTATGGAAGAAGTAGCCGCAAATATTATTGCGGCCAGCATTTGCTAGTTTATTTCTTTCAAAAACTTAATTGTGTCTACCCCATCTGCATAATCCCAAAGTTCAGGCTGTTGTGATTTGCCAAAAGGAATTCTTCCCGATTTAGGTGTATTTCCAACCACGCATTGAATGTGGTCTTTGTGCAAGTCTAAAAATGCAAGAATATCCTCTGTAGATTCATAAATAGAAAACATCAATACACTCAAAGGAGAATCTAACGCATCGTCTTGTTTTACTATTAAAAAGTTATTATCCAAATGAGGGTCTTGGTTCATTAAAAACAAGGCTTTGTGGTAAGTGTAATTGTTTGCATACTTATTATGGTGGATGATATCTTTATATTTTTCAAATGCAACAAACATTGGCTCTAGGTTGTAACCCTTTGGCACCAATAGTTTAGATACATTGCGACAACCCATTCCAAAATACATAAATACATCGTCGGCCAAGGCCTCCAATTCTTCATTAGACTCCTCCCCTGTTAAAACAGCCAAACTTTTTCTGTTTTTACGGAGCAAATTAGGTTTGTTTCTAAAGTAATATTCAAAGTACCTGTTGCTATTATTACTACCTGTAGCAATAACGGCATCGAAATCTTTTAATTGATAATCTTCGGCAAATCGGATGAAGTTTTGAAAGTTGGGCTCAATTTCAATAATTTGTTCAATTACCCATTTCATTAACTTAGAATCATCACTGGCTAATTTTACCAGCGCTATGTTTCCGGTTATCAAAACTGATAATAAATCATGAAAACCTACTATTGGAATGTTGCCCGCCATGATAATTGCAACCGTTTTTGGACTATTAGGCTCGGTAAGTTGGTATGGTTTGAGCCAATTCTCTAAATTTTGTGGAGATAATAAAGTGGCCCAAGCATTTATTGCCCGCATTTGCATATCAATGGTAAACCAATTATTGTACAAGTAAGCCTCTTGTAAATGAGGCATTTCTGCATTTATTTTCGAAAATCTGTATCCCAATTGGGAAAAAACTGCTATCCGTTGTGTATAATTCATATAATTTAGATTGATTCTATTTTTTTGAACGCGCCAACAAAACTAAACTTGCAGTTGTTATCATCCTAAATAAAAATTAACAAATTATGGCTATTATTATTACTGACGAGTGTATCAATTGCGGTGCATGCGAACCAGAATGTCCAAATAACGCAATTTACGAAGCTGGTGCAGAATGGGCTTGGGCAGACGGAAACAATTTAAGCGGAACCCTTACCATTGATGGAGAAGCCATTGATGTAAGCAAACGTTTTGAACCAGTTTCTGAGGATACCTATTTCATTGTAACCAGTAAATGTACAGAGTGTGTGGGCTTTCACGAAGAACCTCAGTGTGCGGCTGTTTGTCCGGTAGACTGTTGTGTACCCGATCCAGACCATGTTGAAACACAAGAAGTGCTTTTGGAAAAGAAAAACAGAATGCACCTTTAAAACTTTAAAAGCTGTCTCATTGAGGCAGCTTTTTTTATGCAAATAAATCGCCCAATGGAGGCTGAATTGGTTTTAGCACCTCGGGCACGTTACTCAATTTACTTTTGCGTGTTATAATATTGGAAATGGGATGAGCTTCCATTGTTAAAGTATCAAAAGGTTTAAAAAAACGAATCAATTCATGCATGGAAAGGTCTGGGTTAACCCAATCTTCTTCTTGTTCTCTGGTTAAAATACAAGGCATTCTCATTTTGGAGTTATGAATTTTCGCCATTAAAGTATTGGCATCAGTAGTTAAAATTGAAAACGTTTTATACCATTTATTCTCACTCTGACTGAACCAATCTGCGCTAATGCCTGCCAGAGAAAAAATAGCTTGCTTAGGAAAAAAAATATAGTGGGGTAATTTGGTGTTATTAACCTGCGTTTGCCATTCAAAAAAACCCGTAACAGGTATTAAACATCTCTGCCTTTGAATACTATTTTTAAAAGATGGTTTTTCAAACACGGTTTCAGACTTAGCATTTAAGGTTTGCGCACGCAGTAAATTTGCCTGTTGTAAATCATTTGTCCACGCAGGTATTAATCCCCACTGGCCACTTTCAATTGTATTCATTTTGTTTGAACCAATAATTGGCATAAATGGAAAAGAAAAACCATTGAAATGATAGCCTACAATATCCGACTTAGCTGTAAAAGAAGGAAAATAATCTCCTTCAAACGGCTTTTGGTAGTGATTTTCTAACTGCGCATAAGTAGCGGCAACTGCGGCATGGTAACACATATTGATAAAATTTAAGCGCAAAAAATGCAAATTAATTTATTTCCATTGAATCAAAAAAAATAAAATTTAAGTTTACTATCGTTTTTTATGAGAAGTAAATTTAATATTGCTCTACATGAAAATTGTTGTTAATACGCGCTCCCTTCTGGCAGATAAATTAGATGGCATTGGGTGGTTTACCTACCAAACACTAAAACGCATTACCCTTGCGCACCCAACACACCAATTCATTTTTCTTTTTGATAGGCCCTATAATTCACAGTTTGTATTTGCCAGCAACGTTACGCCTATTGTGCTTTTCCCGCCAGCGCGACATCCATTTTTATACCTAATTTATTATCAATGGTCGGTTAATAAATTACTAAAAAAACTACAAGCAGATGTATTTTTAGCGCCAGATGGCCTATTGGTTTTAGGTTCAGCCACCAAACAAATTGCCGTAATACATGATATAAATTTTCACCACTACCCTAAAGATTTGGGCTTTTTTTACAGGCATTATTACAATTTTTTTATGCCTTTGTTTGCCAAAGAAGCTTATAAAGTTGCAACAGTTTCTGAGTTCAGTAAAAATGATTTGGTTCAGACCTATAAAATTTTGCCCGAAAAAATAAGCGTTGTTTACAATGGAATAAACGAAGGTTATAAAGTTTTAAATGAACAAGAAAAACAGGCAACCAGAGCTGCCTTTAGTGCGGGTAAAAATTATTTTTTATTTGTGGGCTCTATGAGTCCGAGGAAAAATTTGGTTCGATTAATTGAAGCCTTCGCACTATTTAAAAAACACAGCTTATCTGATTTTAAATTGGTTTTAGCAGGAGGTAATTTTTGGGGAGAATCTGCCTTGCATGCAATTATAGAAAAGCATCAGTTGCAAGAGGAGATACTATTTACGGGCAGGGTTTCGCAGGATAATTTGGAGAAAATAATGGGTTCGGCATATGCGCTTACCTTTGTTTCGTACTTTGAAGGTTTTGGTATTCCATTAGTGGAAGCTATGCAATGTGAGGTTCCTATTATATGTAGTAAAGAGAGTTGTATGCCAGAAATAGCAGGAGATGCAGCGTATTACGTAGATTCGTTTGATATTAAAAACATATCGGAAGGCTTAATTGCATTATGGGAAAACGCTGATTTAAAACTAGCATTAATTGAATCAGGAAAAATTCAGAGGCAAAAATTTTCTTGGGATATTACCGCACAAAAATTGTGGGATTTGATTGAGGATTAAAATATAATATTTTTATAAATCATTGAATAGTTGCTAAAAAAAATAGTTTTACTTGACCAGAATCCCCTTAAATTTCAATAACAAATACATAAACCAAAATTGATTTTACAATTACCTTCATTTTTCCTTTTATTTGCATAGTTTACCAAAATATAGGTATACAAAATAGAGGGATAAAATTATGAGTAAAGAGATCATTGTAAGCGGAATTAGGCCAACGGGAAATTTACATTTAGGAAATTATTTAGGTGCGGTAAATAATTTTATAAAAATGCAATATGAGCACCATTGCTACTTCTTTATTGCTGATTACCATAGCTTAACAACGCATCCCAATCCAGCAGATTTGCATAATAACGTTAAGCAAGTTTTAGTAGAATACCTAGCCTGTGGATTAGACCCAGAATCGTGTACACTATATATCCAAAGCGATTTACCACAAATTCCAGAATTGTATATGATGCTAAATATGCATGCCAACCTGGGTGAGCTAGAGCGTGTTGCCTCTTTTAAAGATAAAGCCAGAACCCAACCCAACAATATAAATGCTGGTTTGCTTACCTATCCAGTTCTCATGGCTGCCGATATAATTATTCATAAAGCCACCAAAGTACCAGTTGGCAAAGACCAAGAGCAGCACCTAGAAATGGCCAGAACTTTTGGAAACAGGTTTAACCGCGTTTACCAGAAAGAAATTTTTCCTGAACCTTTTGCATTTAATTATGGCAATGAATTAATTAAAATACCTGGGTTGCAAGGTGGCGGAAAAATGAGTAAAAGCGATGGTGATGGGAATGTAATAAACTTAATAGACACGCCAGAAGTAATTCGCAAGAAAATGAGCAAAGCTGTTACAGATGCCGGTGCAACTGAACCTAACACGCTACCCACCGTTCCCGTTCAAAATTTGTTTGATATTATGAAATTAGTTTCTACCCAAGATAAACTAAAACATTACCAAGATTTATACGCCTCTTGCAGCATCAGATACGGAGATTTTAAAAAGGATTTAGCAGAAGATATGATTGTATACTTACAACCCATTAGAGAAAAAATAAGCGACATCCAACAGAATGAAAATTTATTGAAGAAAGTAGCACGAATAGGCAAAGAAAAAGCTTCAGAAAGCGCAAACAAAACGCTCAAAGAATGCAGAGAAGCTATTGGTTTTAGATCGTTTTAAACTATATTATAATACCATTCTTAATTAAAAAACGATTTTACTGTTTTAGGTCTTTTGCTTTTTCTTTTGAGCAGAAGGAAACAAAACATTATTTAAAATTAGGCGATATCCGGGTGAATTGGGGTGTAAATTTAAATCTGTTGGCGGCTCTCCTACTTGATGCTGGTAATCTTCAGGATCATGGCCACCGTAAAAAGTCCATGTTCCTTTACCAATTGAACCATGAATGTACCGCGCTTCATTTAATGATTTATTTTCACCCAAAATAAGCACATCACTTTTTATAAATGGCTTCCTAAAAGCAGTTGTTTGTCCCCAAAAACCTTTCACAGTGCTCGTATGATTTTGGTTCAACATGGCTGGAACCATATCCCATTTAGCGCTAAACTCAAACAAAGAAAACACATCATTTTCTTCGGTAACAGGCCTCGTTCCTTGCATGGCATCAATGTAACTGTGCTCATAAATCATGGGGTCGAAGTATAGTTTATAATCTTTAAATGCAAAGCCTTTGTTATAATCAAGTTTTTTATCAGCGCCCCAATCGGCTGGGTCTCCATCAAAAACTTGCTCAATAATATCTAGGCCATCAGCAGCCAGTGAAATATCGTAGGTATCTGTTGCGCTGCACATGGCAAACATAAAACCTCCGCCAATTACAAAATCACGGATTTTTTTTGCTACGGCTAATTTTAATTCAGACACCTTAGCAAAGCCATGTTTGGCAGCCATTGATTCATTTTCTTTAACTTCTGCTTGATACCAAGCTGCGCGAGAAAATGAGGAATAGAACTTTCCAAATTGCCCAGTAAAATCCTCATGATGCACATGTAGCCAATCATAAATACCAAGTTTCCCCATCAATAATTCATCATCGTAAACCACATCATAAGGAATTTCTGCATACGTTAAAACTAATGTAACAGCATCATCCCAAGGCTGTTTGGTTTTAGGTGAATACACTGCAATTTTAGGCGCTTTAAGCAATCTAACCATTTCCATGTTAACATCTGGCTTGCTAATTTCAGTTAAGATTTCTGTAACCTGACCTTCACTAATAATTTCATAAGTAATGCCTCTAATTTTACACTCTTTTTCTATGAGGTCGTTGTATGCTATCATAAAACTACCTCCTCTATAATTGAGCAGCCAATTTACCTCAAGGTCTTTTTTAAGCACCCAAAATGATAGTCCGTATGACTTTAAATGATTTTTCTGAACTCCATCCATTGGAATTAATAACCGCACTGCATTGGCATTTAGTGGAATAAACGCCATACAAATAAAAAGCATTATTTTTCTCACAAACACTCCTCCATATTTTTATTTGAATGTAAAATAATGCTATTGCTTAATATCTGATATACATGCAATAATTCTGGATTATGGGCGAGTATTTTTTGATGCATTTCTATGGTATTAATATCATTTCTATTAGCAGGGCCTGTTTGAGCCAAATGTGGCTCAAGGTTTATTATTTTATGAGCTGTTTCAATTATTAAAGGTTTAAGCAAGTTAAATGAAAGCTGATTAGATTTTAAAAAAGAATCGGCCAATACATACAAATGATTGGTGAAATTATTCACAACAACTGCAGCTAAATGTAATTGTTGACGCTGATTTTCATTCAAAATCTGCACATTGTTCGTAATCCTATCTGCCAATGCTTCTAAAATCCTAGTATTTTCTTCTGAATTTCCTTCAATACAGATGGGCACCGATTTGAAATCAACATTTAAGTTTTCACTGAAACTTTGTATAGGCCAAAAAACGCCGAAATGCTTTTGTTTTTGCAACACAAATTTAGATAACATACCTGAACAATGAACTACTAACCCTTGCACTTTTAATTGCTCAGAAATGCCCACAATTGCCTGATCTGATAGGGCTAAAAAATAAACGTCGCACTGAACTGGAACCTTTGTTATACTTGAATAAAACGGCACATTAAATTGTTTAGCAAAAGAATTTCCTTTAGTTTCATCTCTGGCATAAACGCCTGCAATTTGAACATCAGTTTGCTGAAAGGCACTAGCCAAATGTTTAGCCATTCTGCCATTGCCTAAAATAAAAATACTAAGCATAATTACTTCCTTTCATACTTGTCAAATATACTTAAATAACTACTTTCGTACGAATCAATTTTATCCAATGAGAATACTTTTAATTTTATTTATTAGCTTACTTTTCTCTTCTACAACTAAATCTCAAATAAAAAGAAAATTCAACTTTGGTTTCGAACAAAAAGATAGCGATAAAGATGGCATAAGCGATAAAAGAGATAAATGTCCGGAAACACCACCCAACACCCAAGTTGATGCATTTGGATGCTCCATAATCAAAAGTGATTTTACAATTATAGATACAGATCTTGATGGCATTCCAGATTTATTAGATTCCTGTTTAAAAATTGCAGGTGTTGTTAGTTTAAATGGTTGTCCAGATACAGATGGTGATGGTATTGCAGACCATCTAGATAATTGCCCTAAACAAGCAGGATCAGCAGCATTGAAAGGCTGCCCAGATAGAGATAACGATGGCATACAAGATGATTTAGATGAATGTCCGGATGCTTTTGGATTAACACACCTTAATGGTTGTATGGACTTAGATGGCGATAATATTGTAGACCAGCTTGATGATTGTCCTACCCACCCTGGAAGCATAGCCAACAAAGGTTGTCCTGAATTAGACATACAATTGCAAAAAGTTTTAAATGAAGCGCGAGAAGGCATAAAATTTAAAAAAGGAAGTGCAGAAATCCTGTCTAACTCACATCCATTTTTAATGAAATTGGTTCAGGTTATTCAAAAAAACCAAGAAATGAAATTTGAAATTTATTGTTATACAGAGGAAAATAAGGATAAGAAAAGCAATGAGCAACTTGCTATAAGCAGGGCAGCAACAATAGAATCGTATTTAATTTCAAAAGGGGTTTACTCTAAAAGATTGACATATAAATCATTTGGCGAAACAGATAAAACTTTGCCACTGCGCGTAGGAGTTAATAATCAGACATTGATTTTGGCGATTTATATTAATCCTTAGTTAAACCCTGCTTATTTACCAGGCAAATATTAACTTACTCTTTCCTAAAAATAACGCTGCGTTGTGTTAAACCATAACCAGTAAAAGAACCAATAGCGCCTGTAACATTAGACTTTACCGAGACTGGTGTAGCAAATGGACCACCATTTCCTGCAGCACTTCTAAACGAATCCCAGAAAAGAAATTCTTTTCGCCCAATTGTTGCCAAATAAATGTGAAGGGTATCATTGTATTTGTAGGGACTAAAATTAAAAAATGGTCGTGGTTGGTTATTTATTTGGGAATCATCAAATGTATAAAACCTGCTACCGTAACCCCAACCTGTTAAAATGGGAATAAATCCATTTCTTAAAGTTAGTCGGTAATTATCTTGCTCTGGCCCATCCATCCAATTCATATAAAAAAACACATTAGTATCTTTTTCTGTTGGTTCGAACCAAAAATTAAGGCTGTCGATGGTTTTGGGTTTAGGGATAAAGGTTGTGCCTGTGATACTCCTTCCATCTTTAAGAAACACTTCTAATTTATAAGGTTTATTGGCTGTACCTCTAAAGTCTGGACTTAAATAAATTCCGGGGAAAATAGTATCTACATAATCAATAAATTGAAACCTATTTACGATGTCAAAAATGGTATCAACTCCAATTATATCACCTTCTGTTATGTATACTTCGGCCCCACTAACGGCAGCTAAATTTAGGCTGGGATTAAAATAATCGAGGGTTTTGGAGAGAATTACATAATTAAAATTAATAGACAATTGATTAATGGATGCTTCAACCACAAGCTCCTCTTTAGACATGGGAACATTTATTTTTATTTTCTTTTCACAAGAAACGAGTGAAATTAAAAGCAGCCATAAAACACCTATATTGATTATTTGCCTTGTCATAATTTAAAATTTAAAATTCCATTGAACAGAAGGTAAAATTGGAAACAAATATACCATATAAGCTTTAACAGTTTGCGTTTGAACATCAGGCAAAAAATAAATGAAATATGGATTAGCTCTATTATAAATATTATAGATGCTAAAATTCCAGCTACTTTCAAACTTTTTGGTTTGTTTAGATAAATAGGTAAATGAAACGTCTGCCCTATGATAAGCAGGCATTCGGTAAGAGTTTACATCTGAGTACCTATCTACAAAAACAAAAAGCGGCTCACCAGTTTGTGGGTCGATTCCAAATCTATATGCGTACCTAGAATCGGGAAGCGTGGTTGCATTACCGGTGCCATAAACAAACACAAAGTTTGAAGCCCATTTTTTACTTATCTGATAACTCAGTAAAAGAGAGAAATCGTGTGTTCTATCATACCTATAAAAATAAGCTTTACCATTGTTTAATTCATCAAATTGCCTTGTAGTTCTGCTCCAAGTGTAACCTACCCATCCATTAAATTTGCCTTCTTTTTTACGCAAGAATAATTCTAATCCGTAGCTTAAACCTTCGCCAAAAATCATTTCATTTTCTAGATTCTGGTTAAAAAACAAATTGGCACCAGGCTTAAACTCAATTTGATTTCGCATGGGTTTGTAATATATTTCGGCAGAGGTTTCGTAAGTATTTTGTTTTAAATTTCTAAAATAACCAATGGCATATTGGCGGGCCATTTGAGGCTTTATAAGCCTGCTACTTGGCACCCATAAATCAAGAGGAAACTGTGCACCAGAGGTAGTTGCTAAATGTAAAAATTGATATGTTTGCGTGTAAGAAGCTTTGATGCTAGACACTTCATTAATCAAATAATTGGCGTTAAATCTTGGTTCAAGCCTTGGATAAAAAGCAATGGTTTGGCCAGCTGTATACTGCTTAGAACCTCCATCTGGCAATCCTGTATTATTATCGAAATTTTGCTGCGTGTAGGGCCCAACCAATTGGAAAGCTACAGCCCTCAAACCATAATTTAGCGACCAGCGTTGATTTACGTTCCACTCATCCAAAAAATACAAAGCGTACTCATGTGCAAACTGTTTATTTATCTCTTCGTTGATGCTGGTTCGTCCAACATTTCCGGATAAAATTCCGGGGGTAAACGTATGAAAAGTATAATTAAAGCCATATTTTACCATATGTTTTTCATGTGCAAACCAGGTAAAATCACTTTTTAAATTCCAATCTACTAAACCACTTCTTACGCTAAAGCCGCCAGACCCAAATTTAAAATCGTTAAACAATTCATACCTATTAAACACCACACTGGTATTGCTAAAAAGTTTAGGATTAAATACATGGTTCCACCTCAGGGTGGCAGTACTGTTTCCCCAACCTAAATTAAAGTTAACAGCCCGGTTTGTGGGACTTTTAAAATCAAGGATATCTCTTCCAAAATAACCTGAAACAAACAGCCTATCTTTTTGACCCAGAATAAAATTTAGTTTTAAATTTAGATCATAAAAGTAATAACTATTTCCAGATAAATCTTCTGGGATAAAAGGTTTAGCAAGAACATCAATATAGGTTCTTCTCCCAGAAATCAAGAAACTACTTTTGCCTTTTTCTATGGGACCTTCGGCGGTTAAGCGAGACGATATTAAACCAATTCCTCCACTGTATTTAAAATTCTGGTTATTTCCTTCTCGCATACTAACATTGAGAATAGACGACAATCTACCACCGTAATTAGCGGGCATTCCACCCTTTATAACTTCAATCCCTTTTACGGCATCAGAGTTGAAAACAGACAAAAATCCAAACAAATGTGAAGGATTATAAACCACTGCTTCGTCCATTAAAATAAGATTTTGATCTGGTCCACCACCGCGCACATAAAAGCCTGTGCTGGCTTCCCCACCACTTTTAATTCCTGGCATGAGTGTTATAGCTTTTAAAACATCGGGTTCGCCAAAAATTACGGGCAATGATTTTAATTTTTCTCCACTCATTTCAATCCTACTCATCTCTGTGCTCCGCACATTTTTATCCAAGCGTTCGCTGTTAATTACCACTTCTTTTACTTCTCTATTTTGAGGAACAAGCGCAATTTGTAAGCCTTTTAATTTAGATTTTTTAATATCAATGGTTTTAGATTGATACCCAACATATGAGCATATTATTTGCAAAGTATTTGAGGGAACCGAAAGCGAGAAATATCCATAATTATTGGTTACTGTACCAACAGTAGATTCTTTATTTTTTACGGTTGCTCCTATTAATGTTTCGCCATTTATACTATCTTGAACATAGCCGTAAATTGAAATATTTTGACCATAAATTTCATGAGTCAAACCTCCATAAATAAACAATAAAATTACAATTATATATTGAGGCTTCAAATGCATTTTCAAATTTATGAATTAATACATAATCAACAACGAAAAACCTCAAAGGTTTATTGGTTCAAACAAGTTGAGGTATTGCCTATTTAATGATCAGCTGTTTTGCTCTTTGTGAATACGCTTTTTAATTTAACTGCAGGAACCCAAATTTTGGAGAGCAAATATTTTATTGGGCTTTCTTTATTTACATGCCAAACAGTTGTTCTGCTTGATTCAACACGATTTTGATGAATGGTATAGGCATAGGCAGCGATAGAAGTTCTGTATTGGTGCTCTGGAAAATTGATAGGATCATAACCATGCAAAGTATAGCTTCGGCAATGCATTATTGCCAACCTGTTAAATGGCACGTCAATAGCAGTTTTTTCTCCCGTTCTAGCGTCTTCCAAACGCAACTCGCCGCCGTATTCCTTTTTCCAATCTTTGTTTATATAAAGTAAGATATTTAAATTCCGATACCAATTATGGTGCAGTGGATGGTAATTAAAATCTGCATGCATATCTAAAAAACTACCCTTTTTACCTTGGTGAATTCCGCCACCGTAAAAAGTTGGGTCTATAAAGATATCTTCATTTGTAATGTATGTAATCCATGCGGCAAAACGTGGGCTAATTAAATCTTGGTACAATTCTTCAAACAAGCCACCAAGTTCATTATATTTACTTTTTTCAAATTTATTCTTGGCAAAAACATAATCGGCACTGGGAGCGTCAATTTCCGGAATTTGATTGTAAAGCTCGGTAAGTTTATCCACTTCGCAAATGCCATCAATTCCGATATGCGGAAATGGGCGAGCTTCTAGAAACTGTTTACGGTAGTCGTTTTTGTTGGCTTCTATAAAATCAAAACGAATCATGATATTGCTTTATTTGATAGCAAAAAAAGCAATATCAAATGAATTAAAAATGATAAAAATCAGTAAAATTTAATACACATAAAATGAGAATACGCCTCTGCCTCCGTTGGCAAATATTCCTTCTATAACTAATTGTCCACGAGCCGTTTCTAAAGCTTTAATTAAATCTGTAACATCATTAAAATCTTTTTTGTTGATAGAAGTTATCACAAAACCTTCTTGTATTCCCATCTGAGCAATTTTGCCCCCTTTGATATTACTTATTCTATACCCAGATTTAATATTTAGCTTATCTTTTTCTAGTTTGGAAATAGGTTGAAAATCTGCACCCAAATTGGCAGAACCAACAGTTCCTTTGCGCATTATTGCGGTAGTTCCCTCTTGGTTTAATAATTTAAGGTTAGTGCTATTTATTTTCCCTGATCTAAGGTATTCAATTTTCACCTTATCGTTCGGCCTCAAATAGGCAATTTGTTCATCAAAATTGGCTTTGCTGTCAATATCTTTATCGTTTATTTTAAGTACAATATCTCCAGATTGAATGCCAGCTTGATCTCCCGGACCCTCCGCAAGCACATGGTCTACCAAAACACCATGATTGTTTGTAAGGTTTAATCTTCCGGCAGTAGACGCATCAATGTCTTTTACATCTAGTCCCGTAAATCCTCTTTGAACCTCTCTAAACTCCACTAAATCTTTCACAATTTTTGCCACAATATTTACGGGTATGGCAAATCCGTAACCGTTATATGAACCGGTATTACTGGCAATAGCAGTGTTTATGCCAATTAACCTTCCCTCTAAATCTACTAGCGCACCACCGCTATTTCCAGGATTAATAGCGGCATCTGTTTGAATAAAACTTTCTATAGGAAACTGATTATTAACAATGTTAATATTCCTACCTTTAGCACTAACAATACCGGCTGTAACAGTAGAAGTTAAATTAAAAGGATTGCCCACAGCAAGCACCCATTCTCCTACTTGCACATTATCTGAATTTCCGATGGTTAAATGAGGCAAGTTTTTTCCATCTATTTTTAATAGTGCTAAATCAGAAGAAGGATCTGTGCCAATTATTTTTGCCGCGTATGATTGCTTATTATTATTGGTGATTACCTCAATTTGGTTAGCATCTTTTACCACATGAAAATTTGTAACTATATAACCATCAGCCGACAAGATTACACCCGAACCAGAACTTGCCACAGGACCACGCCTACCAAAGAAATCCATTCCACTCCAAAAGTCGTAAAATGGATCTTGATAAGCCCTTTGATTAGTAATTGTTTTTATAAAAACAACCCCTTGTGTAGAGGCTTGAGATGCAGTTACAAAATCAGTTGAAAAATTGGCCATTCCTTTGTAATTAACCTGCGATACTTTCGATTCTAAATTGGACTGCTCTAAAACAACCAATTTGGGATTCATTTTATTGATAAAAAAAGCACCGGCAATTCCGCCAGCAAAACCTAAGATTACTACTGCTATTTTATTCATATCAAGATTGTTTAAAAAATTCTACACAAAAATTTGTCCAACCTAAAACAAGTAAATTTTGTCAGTTTTTATTGACTTTTTTACTCAGTTACATTAATTTTTACTGTTAAAGTTACCTCTGGCTGTTTGGGGTCGTTGGTAATAAGTTTAATCGTTTTAGTATCTGGTCCGGCCATGTTTGCCAGCGAATAAGTTACATCTAATGTGGCTGTTTCACCTTTTGGTATGGTAGTTTGCGATATAACAGGTGCTAAACAACTGCAAGTTCTAATTACCTTATGGATGATTAGGTCTTGTTTGCCTTTGTTGGTTATAGTAAATTTAGCAACAGGCGTGCTAAATAAAGAGTTATTCCCTAAATCAATTTCTGTTTTGTTAAACACCGCTCTAGGTGCTTTTTTCATATCTGATTTACTCAATAAGCCAAAATCTTCAATCACGTTTGCACTAACATAAAACACCTTTGTTGGAATAGAATCATCGTTTGTATGAATTTTTATTTCATGCTTTACTGGCCCATATTCTACTGGCCTATTTGGATAATACTTAACTTTTAATTGCATACCCGTATTCGGTGGCATATTATCATATGGCTTGCTAACCATAATATGGGAGGGTGCATCAATACGGTAAATGTAAATCTTTTTGTTACTCATGTTATAAAAACCGATTTCGGCAGAATCAAACCCAGTATTTTTTACAGCCGGAAAATTGAGCATATTGGTTATAACTGCTAAATTACCATATTGGTATTTATAGGTATTAGCAAAATTAAACTTTGAAGGATAAACTGTTCCTTTGATGGTTAAGGTCTGACTTTTGGGCGATCCATTAGAAACTACTGTTAATACTTTATCTAATTTACCCTGCCTGCCATCTGGATTAAAAATCACGTTAACTATGCCAGTGTCATTTGGCTTAACGTCTTGGTTTGTCCATGTGGTTTGGGTGCAACCACAAGAAGTAATTACATCACTAATTTTTACAGGCACATATCCTGAGTTAACAAATTTAAAAACATGACTTACGCTTCCACCTTTTTCGTTGATACTGCCAAAATCAAAGCTATTGTATAAAAATTGAATTACTCCCTTTTGGGATGTTTGTTCATCGATTTTAGTTGAAACTACTTTTTTCTTGTTTTGCGCTATTCCATGAAAGGCAAAAACAAGCACGACTGCTGTAAAAATTGAATACTTTTTTAACATATTATCATTCTTTATCTTATTGACTATTTAAATAACAAAATCGTTGCATACATTGTTTAGGATAAATGTATCTGCATCTAATCCAACGGGGAAACTTTCTCTATATTTTTCAAGATCTTGTTTAGAAAGTTTAATCGTTTCGCAAACAGCTTGATCTTTGGCATCAAATATAATTTCTCCCATCGGACTAACAATGCAAGAAGCTCCGCTGTGCGTTGTACCTGAACCATCTATTCCAATTCTATTAACGGCTGCTACATACGCTTGATTTTCTATGGCACGTGCTAGGGTGAGCGCTTTCCAATGACCAATTCTCCGTTCAGGCCAGTTGGCAACTAATAAAATTAAATCATAATTAAATGCATGAGTTCGCCTAAGCCAAACAGGAAAACGCAAATCATAACAAACAAATGGAGCAATTTTCCAACCCTTATAAAGTATTAATAACTGCTTAACACCCTTGTTATAATGCAATTGCTCCTCACCCATTCTAAACAAATGCGCTTTATCATAAAATTGCGTATTAGGTTTCGGCTCGAACCAAAAAAACCTATTATAATACATATCCCCATCTCTAACCATAATACTTCCACAAACGGCTGCGCCGGTTAAGGTGCTCCACTCTTGCATTTTTAGTTGCGCTATACCATTTAGTTCTTCCGCAAATAAATGGGGGCGCATGCTAAATCCGGTACTAAACATTTCTGGCAATACAATGATATCTGTTTTACCTGCAAGCCCTGGTATTATGTTGTTTAGGTATTCTAAATTTGCAGCGCAACTCTCCCACACAATGCCATCTTGCAGTATACTTACTCTTAATTCATTGGTTAACTCCATACTTCAAAATCTTTCAATAATTGGCTTAATTCTTTCATTCCTTCTACCGCATTTTTTTCAATAATTGTTAAGTTAGCTCTTGCTGTAATTTGCGGATTAGGATCGACCAAAAATAAAGGTTTTTGGGGAGAAAAATAATGCAATAAACCTGCTGCTGGATATACTTGCAATGAAGTTCCAATTACCACTAAAATATCTGCCTCACTAACCTGTTTCGCTGCATTATCTATCATTGGAACCGCTTCTCCAAACCATACTATGTGAGGCCTTAACTGGCTACCCAAAGCGCATTTGTCACCCATTTTAATAAATGAGTTTGTAAGCTCATAAGTTAAGTTTTCATTGGCAGTACTTCTACTTTTCATTATTTCGCCATGCAAATGAAGTATATTTTTACTCCCCGCACGCTCGTGTAAATCGTCAACATTTTGGGTAACAATATGTACTTCAAAATCTAATTCTAGTTTTACAAGTTCAAGATGTGCTCCATTAGGTTGAGCATTTATTACCGAAACTCTCCGTTCATTATAAAAATTTTGAACCAAAGAAGGGTTTTTGTTCCAAGCCTCTAGAGTGGCAACATCCTCAATTTTATAACCTTCCCACAATCCACCAGCATCTCTAAAGGTGGCAATACCGCTTTCTGCGCTAATACCTGCACCAGTGAGTGCAACTAATTTAGGTTTTTTTTTGTTCATAAATTTATATATTTACCTAATTTTTGAAAAACAAGCTGCAACATATCACTTTTAACCCAAAATATACGCTTGCTGTGCTATGCTCAGTAATGTGCATAATTTATGGAAGTTGGGCTAGTGAATTACCTAAAACAGGTATTCAGTTTACAGAAAACAAAGGACAGTGGGAGAACAATATCTTATTTAAAGCAGATATTCCTGTGGGTAATTTATTTATTGAAAAGAACGCCCTCACCTATCTATTTATAGACAAAGAGGCAACGCACAGAATGCAACATGCAGAAAAAGTTCCCTCGGTGGCCTTCCATGCTATCAAAGTAAATTTAATAGGTTCGAACCCAAACCCCGAAATAATAAAAGATTGCCCCAGCACTGCTTACTATAATTATTTTGTGGGCTCGCCAGATAAATGGGCTAGTAATGTGTTTGCTTACAAAAAAATTGTCTTGAAAAATATTTATCCATTTACCGATATGGAAATTATTTCTGAAGGGGAGAGAATTAAAATCAATTTCATTGTATTACCCGGCGGAAATCCTGAATTAATAAAATTAAAATACGAAGGTGCTAATAAGTTGTTTTTAAAAGAGAATCAACTGCACATACAAAGTAATTTGGGAGAACTCATTGAAGATGTTCCAATCAGCTTTCAACGCGTTGGCGAGATTCAAGAACAGATTCCAACAAAGTTTAAATTGGATAAAAATGTGGTCTCATTTGTGCCTAAAAAATACAACCCAAAAGAGGCAATCGTTATAGACCCAGCAGTAATTTTTGGCACTTATATGGGGAGTTCAGCAGATAATTTTGGATTTGCTGCTAGCTTCGATAGATTTGGCAATGCCTATGGAGCAGGTACTGTATATGCAGCCAATTTCCCTTCAACAACAGGTGCATTCGACGTAACTTTTAACGGAGGGAATAGCGATAACGGAGAATATGGTAGAGACGGTTTTATAGCCAAGTTTAGCGCTAATGGAGAAAATTTATTGTTTGCTACTTTTTTTGGAGGCTCTCATAACGAGCAGCCGCATAGTGTTTCTGTGTCTACTGCCCTCAACGGAAACAATGATGTTTTTATCTATGGCACTACCTATTCGTCTAACTTCCCTGTAATAAATGGTTCATTTGATAATACATACAATGGTGGGGCTGATATATTTGTATTAAAGCTGAACGAGTTCGGAAACACTTTATTAGCATCAACTTATATTGGAGGCTCTCAAGATGATGGCATAAATGGTGAGCCCAACCAATCATATTTTGGTCAATCTCATTTATTACCTTATAATTATGCAGACCAATATAGGGGTGAAATTATATTAGATATTACAGGTAATGTATACCTTTCTACCTGCACAAAATCAAGACAAAATCAGGGTTTGCCGCTAATAAATGCTTCTCAAGCTATTTTTGGTGGCGGAGTGCAAGATGCCTATTTTATTAAGCTAAATAATTCGTTAAGCACCATTTTGTTTAGTACCTATTTGGGTGGACCAGGAGATGAATCTGCCCATTCTGTTTGTATTAATTTATTAAATGAGCCAATAATTGCAGGCGGAACAACGAGCAATAACCTCCAATTTGGAACCACAACATTTCCCTATAAAGGTGGCGTAGATGGATTTATTGGCAGATATAGTAGTAGCGGAGTTAAACAGCGCGTTATCTATACTGGCACAACCGTTTACGATCAAGTTTTTTTTGTGCAAGTAGATGAAAACAACAACATTTACACTTTGGGTCAAACTGCTGGAAACATGCCTAGAGATATTGGAACTTATGGCATTGCCAATGCGAAGCAGTTCTTAGAAAAATACAATAGCACACTAAGCACCAAATTACTTGCCACAACCTTTGGCAAAAATGGAGGCACACAACCTGGGCTATCTCCCTCTGCATTTTTAGTAGATAATTGTGGTAGAGTATACGTAAGTGGCTGGGGAGGTGGATCTAACCAATCATACAATAACGGTTTAGATAATGTTTTTGGCATGCCAACCACAGCAGATGCATTTCAAAAAACCACAGATGGCTCAGATTTCTATCTGATGGTTTTAAGTCCAAATTTTGAAAGCCTAAAATACGCCAGCTTCTATGGTGGTAGCCTAAGTCAGGAGCATGTTGATGGAGGAACCAGCCATTTTGATAAATCTGGAATCGTTTATCAGGCGGCCTGCGCCGGTTGTGGGGGCTTAAACGATTTCCCTACAAC
Source organism: Chitinophaga pinensis (assembly GCA_945860865.1). Classification (GTDB taxonomy): domain Bacteria; phylum Bacteroidota; class Bacteroidia; order UKL13-3; family UKL13-3; genus B1. The sequence continues at coordinate 232,510 of CAMARW010000003.1, forward strand.
TGCTACTGCTTACTCTAGAACTAATCCAAGCAAACGTGCCTTTAACATCAATGAAGGCGGTTGTAATTTAGGTATGTTTAAATTTGACATGCGCACCTATCTTTTGCCACCAGTGCTGCGTGATACAATTTTAACCGTATATGCAGGATCCCCCATATTATACAGATTTACAGCTATAGATGCGGGCGGAGATAAACTTAAATTAACCTATTCTGGTAGTATTTTTAGTTTGCCAAATAACCCAGCCAATATTACAACTATTTCTGATTTGCCTGGTGCAATAACAGGTGAATTAAGATGGAATACCCGCTGCGAAAACTATGGAGTAGACACTTTTGTAGTTGAAATCAAAATTGTAGATGATGCTTGTCCAATTGCCAATGAAATTATTGCCAAAATAAAAATTGTATTATTGTCTGACCCAATACCTCCGCCCTACCCGGAATGTATTAAGATTATTAACGATACCACTTTAGAGTTAAAATGGACTAATGGCAACCCTAGTTCTGACTTTTTAAATTATCAAATTTTAAGAAAAGTAGCCAATAATAACATAATTGCGCATGATTCTGTTAGCAACCCATTAAGTAGCGTTTATTTTGATACCCGAACCAACAATTTATTAGATACAAATTATTGCTTCCAGCTCATTTCATTAAACTCCTGTAGAGTTGCTGGAGACACCTCCCGACTTATTTGTAGCCTACCAGATACAAGTTTAATTGGATCTATTTCATTTGATGGGTTAGCAGATGAATTCTTTGTTTTAAATCCATTCGACACCTTTTCAGCAAGCTTTTTTATTCAATCAAAGTTGCCGCAAGATTCTGTTTTTATTAAATTAGATGGCGATTTTATCAAAAAAAATATTGGAACACTAAGCAGCACCAATGGCGTTGGGCTGGGTTTTGCAGGAATAAAATGGATACCTGGATGCGAATTTATGGGAACAGACACCCTTACTCTATTTATAAATGTTCGCGATAACACTTGCCCCAATTTTAAGCAAGGAACCAAACGCGTAAAGTTTTTGGTTGTGCCAGCAGAACCTGCTATTAGTCCAAATGTTTATTGTCCTAAAAAAATAAATTCAGATTCAATGCTAATCGAATGGGGCAGCTTTAATCCCAGGGCAATTACCAAAGAGTTTATCCTTTTAAGATGGGTAAATAACGTACCTAAACCCATTCAAACTATTACAGATTTTAATTTAACTCAATCAACTGATATTTTTAGGTTCGAACCAAATAATAAAATTTGCTATTCTTTTACAAGCAGAGATTTATGCGGTATATATGGTGATACAAGTGCGCTAGCTTGCTTGCAAGGATTGGATAACCCAGCGCCAAATTTGCTTATTTATACTGCCACGGTTGTAGATGATAAAGAAATTAAATTGGTTTGGGAGCAGGCAGAGACAGATAGTTTTTGGCGTTATCAAATATGGAAAAAAGAAGGCCGATTTAGCAATAAATTTAAGTTGATTGAAGAGCTAAAAAATGTATCAGATACAGTTTATTCTGATAAAGATGTTTTAGTGGATGATGCGAGTTATTGCTATAAAATTGTAAATGTTGATTTGTGTGGTAATGAGAGTGTATTAAACAAAGAGGCTTGTTCCATTTTATTAACAGGCACAGCCGAGCCTTTTATTAACAAAGCATATTGGCTTCCTTACGATTATTGGGAACAAGGAATAAACAGGTATGAGTTGCTAAAAACGGAGCCCTTGATATATAGTGATGAGTTGTTTGCAAGCAAAACTGAAAAACCATTAACGGCGGTTGATAATCAGTTGAATTATGATAACGGATTATACCAATATAAAGTAGTGGCATATGAAAATATTTTTGGTAACAAACAAACCAGCACCTCTAATACCATAGATTTAGTTCAATTACCCTTGTTGTATACGCCAAATGCATATACAGAAAATGGAGATGGATTAAATGATAGTTACCAAACTGTGCCTGTTTTTGTAAAAGATTACCATATTCAAATTTACAATAGATGGGGTGAAAGGATTTTTGAAAGTAGGGATAAAAAAGAAGGATTTAATGGTGAATTTAAAAGTGTTGAGAGTAAACTAGATGTTTACTTTTACATCATAAATTATGCAGGATGGGATGGTGAAGCTAAAACTAAGAAAGGTAATTTTACCTTATTGAGATAATTAGTTTTCCCAGTGAATTGTTTCGATTAAACGAAGCATATCTTCTTTTAAAAATTTTAAAACTGGCGCAATTGAATCTTGGTTTGTTTTAACGTTAAAATACAACGAACCTCTCAAAAAATGCTGAGTACTATCTGTAACATAAAACTGCGCATTGGTAGCAGTACTTCCGTCTAATTCGTAATAAATTCCCTGGTAAGTAGGATTTTGGATATAATTCTCTACAATCTGATCTGCACGCATTACATGTTTAAAAACCATCTCACGCGAATCATTGAAGAGTTTAAATAGATCGCTCCTATTTTTAACTGGGCGGTAGCTTAAGTGCAAAGTTGCTCCAAAAGGTTGGTAGTAAACATTATACCAACACTCTTCTGCAGCTGGATAAGGATCCGCTTTTATAGTGGAATATTGCGGTATTTCAAAACTATAATTACATTCGTTTAAATAATAACGCTTGTACTCTTTAATTGGGTATTCAATTCTCTGGTATCCTCTCGGGCGAGGTGTAGTTTGGGTATCTGAATTACAGGCAACAAATAAAATCAATAATAAAATATAGAGCAGTTTTCGCATATTATTTAGGTTCAAAACTAACTTTAACTCGTTTTATTTTTCTTGGATCAACAGATTCTATTTTAAAGCAGTAATTTTTAAACTTTATTTCCTGTCCGAGTTTAGGCAGATAGGAATTAATTTCTAGCAACATTCCTCCTAGGGTTTCGGCATCATTTCTTACTTCTTCAAAATCGCTTAACGAAATATCCATGTATTTGCACATATCATTGATTAACATTTTTCCTTCAAATACAAAAGTATGGTCGTTTATACGCGTGTAAACATGTTCATCCTCATCAAACTCATCCTGAATTTCGCCAAAAATTTCCTCCATGATGTCTTCCATACTAACCAAACCGCTGGTTCCACCAAATTCATCGGCTACAATAGCAAGGTGCATTCGTTTGGTTTGAAACTCCTTCAGCAAATCATCTATTTTTTTACTTTCAGGAATAAAATATGCTGGTCTTATAAGTTGTTGCCAATTAAAATGGGTACTAGCATTTATGTGGGGCAGCAAGTCTTTAGTAAACAAGATACCTTTAACGTTATCTAAATTATCTTCAAATACAGGCACTCTACTATAACCAGAATCTATGATTAAAAGCATGAGTTCTTCAAAATTCATGCTGGCATCAACTCCTACAACATCTGGCCTTTGTCGCATTATCTGCTTTACGTTGGTATTGCCAAAGTTTACTACACTTTTAAGTATATTTTTTTCTTGTTTGGGCGCATCTTTTTCAGAGGTAATTTCTATGGCATGGGTAAGTTCGTCTACAGATAAAATATGGCCTTTTTTGGTGATACGTTTATCGATTAAAGAAGTGCTTTTTTCTAGCACATAAACCAATGGTTGAAAAATTTTGTAAGTATAGAAAAGAGGCACGGCTAAATTTTGGGAGATTTTCACGTTATTTTGAAAAGCATATATTTTGGGAATAACCTCACCAAAAAGTACGATTAAAAAAGTTACAATTACCACCTCAATTAAAAATCCAATGAAGGGATATTCATGAAAATTAAAGATAATAGCAAATAGCAAAGTAGATAATAGAACAAAAGCAATGTTTACAAAAGTGTTAGCTATTAAGATAGTTGCTAATAACTTTTTGGGGTAACGCATTAAAAAATGAATGGCATTTGCCCTAGAGCTGGGTACTTCTAACAAGACTTCTAGTTGTAACTTATTGAGGGAAAACAATGCATTCTCTGAACTGGAAAATGCTGCTGATAAAAAAATTAAAACGAGCAAACAAATGAGGTAAAACAGAATACTTACCGTATCGGAAGAACTAATTTCCGGATTAAATAGTTGCCATAATTCTGCACTGGGAGGAGGTTCGTCCATTGTAATATTTTAAAATTTATCAGCAAAAGTAATGAAAACCAACATCAAATTAAATATTACTAGTAGTAATTTGTCCACTTTCATATAATTTTGAGTTAATTTAAGTGGACTAAATAATTTAAATTTAATTTTTATGACTTCCAAGAAGTTGCACCTGATAGGCTTTAATTTTCTTTCTAGAGATTTCTATTCCAGTTTTATCTCTGTAGTTTTCACTTTTAATACTGCCTTCTACAAAAACTTGGGTTCCCTTTCCAAATTTACCCAGCAATATAAATTGGTCAATACTTCGGGCTAAATTATCCCAAACTTCGATAATATGCCATTCGGTTTCAGTTCTTTTTTCTCCGTTTTTATCAATAAAATGTTCGTTTGTAGCTATAGAAAATTGTGCTACTACCCTATTATTTTCGAGGTATTTTACCTTAGGATCTTGGCCTAAATTCCCAATCAGCATAACTTTGTTTAACGACATATTGAAATAATTATATGCAAAAATAGCTAAGGGAAGTTATAAAATACTTTTAGACTTTAAATTAAACTTTTCAAAATACAATTCGAGCAGTCTTGAAACGCCCAATTTAGCAACCTTATTTTGTGGTAACCAGCTTTCTTGAAGATTTAAAACAGGTTTAATAACTTTTTTAACATAAAAAAATTGTGCATAAATATTAAGATGCGTTAAAACATGTTTTTTTTCAAATAAGAGCACAATTGATTCATCTGATTTTACCCAATTTAACTCTGAAGCATTTAGCAACCAATCACTTTTTTGTAATTTTTTATCTGACTCTAGGTATGGCAAATCGTATAAGTCTTGCCAAATTCCTTTGTCGCTGCGCTTAAAAATGGCCAATTCACCCAAACAATCGAAATGGAAGTAGGCTAAGTATCTATTTTTTACCACTACCTTTTTGGTTTTAACAGGCAAAGAAGCTTGATTACCAATATGTAACGATTGGCAATTATTTTGAAGCGGACAAGCACTACAATTAGGGTTATAAGGTGTACAAACAAGCGCACCAAGTTCCATCATGGCTTGATTATGCAATGCAGGTTGGGTGATATTTAAAAAATGATTGGCTAATTGAGTGAAAATCTTTTTAGCTTCATTGGTTTGTATTGATTCAGACAAATTGAAAAAACGAGCTAAAACCCTAAACACATTTCCATCTAAAACAGCCACAGGTTCATCATAAGCAAAACTAGCTATAGCAGCAGCCGTGTAAGGGCCAATACCAGTTAATTTTAAAAGACTTTTATAATTACCTGGAAATATACCTTCGAAATCATTAACAATCTTTTGCGCCGTTTTATGCATATTTCTTGCCCTACTATAATAACCCAAACCTTGCCAAAGCTTTAGCACTTCATCTTGCGGGGCATTAGCTAAAAGTTCTACATGCGGAAATTTCTCTACAAATTTTTTAAAATAAGGCAAACCTTGCGCAACCCGTGTTTGTTGTAAAATAATCTCAGATAACCAAATTAAATAAGGATCTTGTGTGTTTCTCCAAGGCAAATCGCGCTTGTTTAACATGTACCAACTGAGTAAATCTTTTTGATTATTCATAAACCTCTGCAATAAAAATGATTTTTTTTATAAAAAAAATCATTTTTACGGTTCTAATGCATACATTTGCAACCCCTTACAATAGCATGTGAGGTAAAAAACAATTACAACATTCAATCATAAAATACAGATTAACAATGACTAAAGCAGAAATTATCCAGGAGATTTCACTTAAAACAGGTGTAGAAAAAAACCAAGTGCAAGAGGTTGTAGAATCATTTTTCAAAGTGGTTCGTAACAACATGACGGAAGGAAAAAATGTTTATTTCCGTGGATTCGGCTCTTTTATTATTAAAAGACGCGCTAAGAAGATAGCACGTAACATCTCAAAAAATACAGCTATGGTAATTGATGAGCACTACATACCATCATTTAAACCAGCTAAAACTTTTGTAGAGAAAATCAAGAAGAGTGAAATGGTAAAAACTACTGCTGCTAAAAGAGAAGCAGAAGCTAAGCAAGCGTTAAAAGAAGCTTAATGCAATTTAACAAAGCTCAAATAATTATCATTGGCATACTTCTAAGTTTGGTGGGTATTTTAGTTTATCTAAATTACAAATCATCCACTCCAGATGTTTTGCCAACAACTACTGCAGGGACAATTTCTGCCCCTCAAAGTTTTGACTTTGATGCTTATTTGAGTTCTTTAAAAGATTCCGTTTCGGCAACTGCTTGGGAATATGTGCAGTCTCAAACTACCGATGCCAACAAAACTGACGCAAGAATTTATGAATTAGCAGCAATTGCTTCTACATGGGATTCTCTTGGGTTTAAATTGGCAGGTGCGCATTATTTTTCCAGGGTAGCGAGTAAAATAAACGATGAAAATTCATGGTTTAGTGCTGGATTAAAGTTTTACGAATTTGCTGCAACATGCGAAGACACCTCAATGCAAATTTATGCTAGTAAAGAAGCCATAAAAGCTTTTGAGAAAGTAATTTCTTTAAACGAAAACAATGTTGAAGCAAAAAATGCCTTAGCCATTTGTTATATTCAAAACGATTTGGATATAATGAAAGGTGTTCAGCTTTTAAAGGATGTTACGCGAAGAGATTCAAATAATATTGAAGCCAATTATACATTAGGCATGCTGTCTATGCGCAGCGGCCAGGTGGATAAAGCAGCAACAAGATTTGAAACGCTAATTCGTATTCAACCAATGAATCCTGAATTTCACTATTATCTGGGTGAAGCATACAGTCAAATGGGTAAAAAAATGGATGCCATTAAATCATTTGAAACATTTAAAACGCTTGTACCAGACGAAAACGCAAAGAAAAACATAGAGATCACAATTAATAACCTTAAAAATTCTAACTAACATGCCAAGCGGTAAAAAAAGAAAGCGTCATAAAATCGCAACCCACAAACGCAAAAAACGTCTTCGTAAAAACAGACACAAAAAGAAGTAGTATTTAGATAGAAAGAGAAGGAAGTATTTATTACTTACTTCTCTTTCTATTATAAAACTAAACTCTCTTAAGTTATTCTCTTTCTCCCTCCCTCACATTGTGGTTTTAATATTAATGTTTTAACCACCTAATTTTTAAAAAAGTGAATTACGAATTAATAATCAATTCAAGCCCTTCGGGAGGGATAGATATTGCCATTCTTAAAGATAAGAAGCTCATCGAATTACACCACGAGGAAGCCGACTCAAACTTTCAGGTAGGTGATGTTTATCTTGGTACCGTAGGCAAAATAATGCCCGGCCTCAACGCTGGGTTCATAGATGTTGGGCACGAAAAAGATGCCTTTTTACATTACCTTGACTTAGGTCCACAATTTGAATCTACCCAGAAATTTACCCGTATGCTCCGTAGCAGTAAGCCAAAAGATTTTGGAATTAACGCAGCACATTTGGAGCCAGATATAAATAAGGGCGGAAAAATAACAGACATTCTCAAAAGAAATCAGCAAGTATTGATTCAGGTTAGCAAGGAACCTATTGCTAACAAAGGTCCTAGATTAACCTCCGAACTTTCTTTGGCAGGGCGTTTTTTGGTTATGATGCCCTTCGATAAATCAGTTAGCATCTCTAAGAAAATAGTAAAACAAGATGAGCGCAAGCGACTTAAAGAAGCAGTTAACGCTATCCGTCCTGAGAATTTTGGTGTTATAATTAGAACCAATGCCGAAGGTGAGAGTATTGAGGATTTACAAAAAGATCTCAAAGACTTAATGAGCAAATGGGATGAATTATGCAGACAATTAATGGATGCCAATTCGCCTCAAAAAGTTTTAGGAGAAAATGATAGAACCCTAACCCTAGTGCGCGATTTAGTTAATGAAAATTATATCAATATTCAGATTAACGACAATTTCTTGTACAATAAAATTAAGTTGTACCTCAAAAACAAATCACCTGAACTAGAAAATATTGTTAAATTGTATAGCGGTAAGCTTCCAATTTTTGAGCATTTTGGTATAGAAAAACAAATAAAAACAAGCTTTGGCAAAGAGGTGAACTTTATGGGTGGCTGCTACCTTATTATTGAACATACAGAAGCACTGCATGTAATTGATGTAAATAGCGGCAACACTTCTAATAAAGGAAGCAACCAAGAAGAAAATGCCCTCAAAGTAAACATGGAGGCGGTTGAGGAGATAGCGCGACAATTGCGTTTGCGTGATATTGGAGGCATAATTGTTATAGATTTAATTGATTTAAAAACGGCTGGTAACAGAAAATTAGTTTACGAAAAACTAAAGGAAGTTATGAAAACAGACCGTGCCAAACACAAAATTTTACCAATGAGTCCGTTCGGGCTCATTCAAATAACTAGGCAAAGGGTGCGACCAGAAATGGCCGTGGTAACCAACGAAAAATGCCCATCTTGCTTGGGCAGTGGAGAAATTCAATCGAGCGTAAGCATTGTAGATGATATAAATAGTCATATTAAATACCTAATAGAAAACTTACACCTAAAAGGATTTACCTTAGAAGTACACCCTTTTTTAGCTGCCTACTTAAAAGATGGTTGGTTAAAATCGCCAAGATTTAAATGGTTTATGGCATACAAACAATGGATAAAAGTATCGCCAAATCCACGCTTACACCTTATTGATTACAAATTTATCAATATTAAAGGCGAGGAAGTTGTTTTATAGCAAAATATTATATTTCGTTTATTTGGGCTAATTTGCGTGTAGTTGAAATTATCACAAGAAAAATACGCATTATTGATAAAAGCCGAGGCATTGCGCCTCGGCTTTACAGCTTGTGGCATATCTAAAGCGGCCTTTTTAGAAGAGGAAGCTCCCCGGTTAAGTGCTTGGCTTAAGGAGAATAAGCAAGGGAAAATGGCGTACTTAGAAAACCATTTTGACATGCGTTTAAATCCGCAACTCCTGGTTCCAGGCGCCAAATCAGTAATAAGTTTATTGTATAATTACCATAACCCAACAGAAGTTTTTGGTTCGAACCAATTAAAAATCTCTCAATATGCCTACGGAGAAGATTACCACAAAGTGGTTAAAGATAAACTGTTTGAACTTTTTCAGTTTATTGAAACGCACATTGGAGCAGTTAATGGTAGGTTTTTTGTTGATTCTGCTCCGGTTTTAGAAAAAGCTTGGGCACAAAAAAGTGGCTTAGGTTGGCTAGGCAAAAATGGCAATATCATTCATAAAAAAGCAGGTAGTTACTTCTTTTTAAGTGAATTAATTCTAGATTTAGAACTAGCCAATGATGGTCCTGTTACTGACCATTGCGGCACGTGCACTGCCTGCATAGATGCTTGTCCAACGCAGGCTATTTATAAGCCGCAACAAGTTGATGGAAGCAGATGCATCAGCTATTTAACCATTGAGTTAAAAGAAGCCATTCCCACCGAATTTAAAACAAAAACCGAAAACTGGATTTTTGGTTGTGATATATGTATGGATGTTTGTCCGTGGAATAGATTTGCCAAAAAGCACCAAGAGCCTCGTTTTGAACCGAATGAAGCTTTAGTTGAGATGCAAAAGGAAGATTGGAAAGAGATAACAGAGGAGATTTTTAATAAATTGTTTAAAAATTCTCCAGTTCAAAGAACAAAATACAACGGATTAAAGAGAAACATTGACTTTATTTTAAAATAATAATATGAAAAGACTAATTTTCATTTGGATACTTGTATCACCTTTAAACCTTTTATCTCAAAGGTTGTATGAGCCCAATTTTGGTATGGTATTGAGTGGTAATTTTAGTACCTCACATTTTAACAGTGAAAATTATGTAGGAAGAGGAATGGGCAGTATTGCAGCCTATTTTCAAAATCCCATTACGCCTTACAGTATTAACCGATATTTAAATAGGCTAGATTATACCGTAGAAGCTGGATTATCTTGGCTTGGATTTAGAGATGCAAGCTCTGATAAGCGTTTTCAGGCCAATTATATAGATTTATCTTTATATTTAAATTACGTTCCAGATAAAATGAGTGATGATTTGCGCCTATTTATTGGGTTCAGACCCTCCTATTTAAACTTTACACAGAGTAGTGTTTTAAATTTTGGGGTATATAGAGATCTATTGGCAGATACACAAAATGTAAATGAGATTGGCAGATTAGATTATTCAGGTGTAATTGGTGTATCGTTAAATATGGGCGAAGTTGCCAGTTTTGAGTTAAGGTATGTGCATAGTTTTACAAACAATACCGATGCCAATGCCTTTAATGGCAGACCTAGTGCATTTGAGGTGGGCTTAAGATTAAGCGCCATTAGGTTGAGAGATAAACTAGTTAAAGAGGAAAAAAGTTTAGTAGGCGATTTAAATAAAAAAGCTGCTGGAACCCTATTAATAATGTTAGAAGAACCCGATGAAAAACTGATTGCCGAGTTGGTTAGAGAGCAAAAAGTACAGGATGCTGATTTTGTTAGAAACCTGCAGTACCAAACCAACTTAAATATAATAGAGTCGTTTAGGAGTGAGTTTGATTTCTGTAGAGTATTGTTTTTTATGAATACCAATGCGCATAAAGTTGGTATGGGTAAATTTGAAGGCGTGTTTGTAGACGATAAATTAAAACCTAAAACTAATGTAGATTTTGACACCAATAATTATTTTATAGGGTCTTTTATAGAAGATGTTTCAGATTACACCAACAAGCCGGATTATGGCCTGTATTTGTATGATAAAAACTTTAATCAATTACCAAAGCCTTTCAATACAAATGCCAATGCCATGGGAATATTTGTGGGCGGAGATCCTTTTAATTATTTTAGGCGAGTGAAAACCTCTGGATATTTTCCAGGTGATTTTAGGAAGGTAATTAAGAAAGTAAATGGCAAGTTGCAGATGGGGAGAATACCGATGAATTAATTATGAGTTAAGAATTAAGAGCTAAGAAAAAACTGTTTAATTCTTAATTCTTAACTCTTAATTCTTAATTCTTAACTCTTAATAGCTATTAAGCATCATTGGCATGATGAGCATAAGAATATCTTCATCTGCTTCTTGGTTAGTTGGAACAATTACACCTGCACGGTTTGGTTGAGATAATTCGAGGGTTATTTGTGCGGCATCCATGGTACTAAGCATTTCAAGGAAATACTTAGAATTAAATCCAATTTCCATGTCTTCACCTACAAATGAGCAGGTTAATTTTTCTTGAGATTCATTTTCAAAATCAATATCTTCAGCACTGATTGTAAGTTCGCTTCCCGCCATTTTAAGGCGAATTTGATGTGTAGATTTATTAGAGGTGATGGCCACACGTTTAACAGCCATTAAAAATTCTCCTCTATCTATACTTAGCTGATTAGGATTTTCTGTTGGAATTACCGCGCGGTAATCTGGGTATTTCTCATCAATTAAACGACAAATCAAATTTACATCACCCATTTGAAAATGAGCGTTTTGGTGATTAAAGAAAATCTTAACCTTTGTATCATCGTTGGGCAAGCAAGACTTTAACAAATTGAGTGCTTTTTTAGGCAAAATTAAAGACTCTTCAATACCTGGTTGCACATCGGTTCGGGTGTAACGCACCAAACGGTTAGCATCTGTAGCAACAAATGTGATATTGTTTTTAAAAAGCTGCAAGTAAACGCCTGTTAGGTTCAGCCTTAATTCATCTGTACTTGTAGAAAAAATGGTTTTGTTGATGGCTTTTTGCAAAATTTTTGCGCCAATTTCAAAGCTATTTGATTCTTCTAAAACTGGGGTTTTAGGGAACTCATCTCCTCTTTGAGCCGTAAGTTTAAACCTACCACTTTCGTATTTTATTTCTACCGAACCTTTTTCTTCATTGATGGAAAAAGCCAATGGCTGATCCGACAATGTTTTAAGCAATTCTAGAGTTGTTTTAGACGGAATAGCAATAGAAACATCTTCTTTGGCATCTACCTTTATACTGGTATTCATGGTAGTTTCCAAATCAGATGAATGTATGGTTAACAAACCATCTTTAATATCAAATAAGAAATTATTTAAAATTGGAATAATTGGTTTGGAAACCACAACACCATCAATAAAAGAAAGATGACGAAGCAATACACTGCTGTTAACTATAAACTTCATGGTTATACTATTTTTTTTATTTTGAGTTAGAACTAGATGTTTAATAAACTAAAAATATTCTAACTTATATCTAAACAAAAATAAAGGGCAGCAATTGAGAAGCAAAATCAAGTTATACACAAAAATCTACCTAAAATTCTTAAAAAAGTGGATTAGTGTTCTTGCCTACCCATCATTTTATCTGGTAATATGCCCGGAAAAACCTCTACTTCTGAAGTATCCTGTATGTTTCTTTGCGTAAAATCCAAGTTGGGCTGACCACCATTAACCCATGCGGTATACCAAAAGGAGGCAATACAAATAATGGCTGCGCGCATTCTGCGTTCTACCATGCCATTTAAATATTGATGATACTGTTGTGAAAACGCCTTGCTATATACTTTTTGCAGCTGATTTCCTTTGGCTTCGTAGGTATATTTTTCATTTTCTGGAAACTGTTCTTGCAATTTTTTCTCGAAAAAAAACACTGAATCAAGCGCTGAAAAACTTCCTTCAATGGCTTCCCAAGTTTTTACCAGGGGCTGATCTACATATTGAGCCGAACCTACAAAAAAGTCGTATTCTGTGGCAAAAAGTTCGGGTAAACGCGTTTCTAAAAATCCGTGTATACCATGCTGGTTGGTTAATTGTCCGTTATAATTAGTAGTAACATGCAAAGGCACATGTGCATCGCCAATATAATGCCCGAGTTCTGCCGCACATTTTAAAATTTTCTGAACATTATTGGTAGCAAAGGCATCGGTTAAAGATTTGAGCATCCATTGTATGTTCCAGGGTACAATGCCATAGGCATGCAAGGTATCTTTGCTATATTTTTCAACGGCCTTGGCATAACTTCTGGGTAGTGTATCAAAAGGCAAAGCACGCTCATAATAATCCATATCTATAAAATGTTTCTCACCTTCTCCGCTTACTAAATACCTTCTTTTATCAGGGTCTACGGCATGCTCGGTAATAAAATCAATGTGCTTTTTAAAAAAGCCAAACATCTCAGGTGGCATGCAAAAAACGGCCAATCTATTTATTTTCTGATGGGCGTAAAAACCCCAAGCTTTTACCTGATGGTTTGGGGTTAAACAAATAAAAAATAAAAATAATAAGAGCGATTTTGGGAATTGAATTCTATAAAATTTCATGGCAGGGCAAAGATTGTTTTCTTAAAATAATTTAACAAGCTGCCCATGCCAAATAAATCAGACAAACCTGATTTATTTTAGCTTGCTTCTTCCATTCTTATTTTACGGCCTTTTAATTTTTCGGTTTGAACCAATTGCAATACTTGTTTAAATTTATTGGCTTTGATGGCGGCGTAAGCTGTATGGTCTAGCACTTCTATTTTACCCAATTCTTCTTTAGTAAGCTTGGCCTTTTGAAGCAACATGCCTACGATATCCATTTTATTGATTTTATCTTTTTTACCTGCCTTAATAAACAAGGTTTTCCATTGCGGTGGTGTGGGCAATTGAAAGCTTTCTGGGAGCTGAATTTCTTTGGGTTTACTTTCTAAGAAATCGGGTAAATGATCATTTTCATCTAGCAAAAAATACACCAATCCACTTGCTTCCATTCTGGCGGTTCTTCCATTTCTATGAATCATAGCATCTTCCTTGATGGGTAATTGATAATGGATAACAACATCAATTTCTGGAATATCTAAACCGCGCGAGGCCAAATCGGTTGAAATAAGTAATTGTATGGTTTTATTGCGCAGTTTTATCAAAGTTTTTTCGCGGTCTATTTGCTCTAAACCACCGTGGTAATAACCATGTATAATATTGTGTTTTGCAAGTTGCTCACTAATTCTATTTACGGCATCTCTATGGTTACAAAAAACGATGGCAGATTTATCTTCAAGCGTGCCAATTAGTAGCATAAGTGCTTCTAGTTTATCATCACCTAAAACGCGCACTTGCCTTAATAGCATGCTGTTTATTGGCTGCTGCTTTCCTTTAGTATAATCTATGGTTTGTGCCTGGTTTAGGCGCACAAAACCTGGAATTTTGGGAATGGCAGTAGCAGAGGTTAAGACTCTTTTTTCTAGCTTAGGCATTTGTTTTAAAATGTATTCCATTTCATCTTGAAAGCCTGCTTCAAGCGATTTATCAAACTCATCTAACACCAAGTATTTGCATGTATTTACCTGCATGTTCTCATTCCTAATATGATAGGCAATTCTACCCGGTGTGCCCACCAATACAGCCGGCAACTCAGATAAATTATTTTTTTCAATCCTAACTGAATGTCCGCCATAGCAGCAATTAATTTTAAAAGCAGTGCCCATTTGTTTAAACACTTGTTCTATTTGCAAGGCTAGTTCGCGGGTAGGAACGATAATCATAGCCAGCATTTTTCTTTCGTTTATACTGCTTGCTTCTTCGTTTAGTTGAAGCACCAAGGGAAGCAAATACGCGAGGGTTTTTCCTGAACCAGTTGGAGAAATTAACTGTATATCGTGCAATTTGGTAAAAGCCTCTAAAGCTTCTTCTTGCATAGGATTTAGCGCTGTGATATTAAAATTTTGGAGAATATTTTGGAGGGCTGACATAGTTTTGTTGCTTTGAGAAAAGATGCAAGATACGGGGAAAAAATTCGAAATTTTAAATTCGAAATTCGAAAAGAGGATTTAAAACTTGATTTTCCATTACATGCTCCCTAAATGTCGAACATCGAATGCTGAATGTCGAATTTCGAAGTAATAAAAACTATAGACTATAGACTACTCCTCAATCATCACAAAAACATCCTCATTGTCTGCTTTCATGAGGTATTTTTCGCGGGCAAATTTTTCTAAGTTTTTGGGATTGCCAAATAATTCTTCTTTTTCGTTTCTAACTTTGGCTAATTCACTTTTATAATAGACTTGTTTTGCTTTTAAATCTTTTAAATTTTTGCTGTACTCCATTTGATCAAAAACACTGTTGCGTTCATTAAATAAAAGCAAAAGAACAAAACCTACCCCTGCCAAGAAATACTTGTTTCTAAGTCGGTTCAGCCAGATAAGTTTTGTTCTTTTCATGCGAATTATTTAGCGTATTTAAATGTTTTACCTGGGTAATAAGCGTTAGCACCTAACTCTTCTTCTATGCGCAACAATTGGTTATATTTAGCAATCCTGTCTGTTCTGCTGGCCGAACCTGTTTTAATTTGGCCGCTATTTAAAGCCACTGCTAAATCTGCAATAGTAGTATCTTCTGTTTCGCCACTTCTGTGACTCATAATATTGGTATAACTGGCTCTGGTGGCCATGTTTACGGTATCTATAGTTTCTGTTAAAGAACCGATTTGATTTACCTTAACTAAGATTGAATTGGCAATATTTTCGTTGATACCTTTAGATAAACGCTTAACGTTGGTTACAAATAAATCGTCGCCTACAAGCTGGCAGGAATTGCCAATAGCTTTCGTTAATTCGGCCCAACCTTTCCAATCATCTTCGGCACAACCATCTTCGATAGAAATAATCGGGTATTTTTTCACCCATTCGGCCCAATAAGCTACCATTTCACTTGGGGTCATTTCGCGCTTGTCAGATTTTTTGAAGATATACAAACCTTTTTCTTCGTTCCAGAACTCGCTCGTGGCAGCGTCCATGGCAATGTAAATATCTTTACCTGGCTTAAAGCCTGCAGCTTCAATAGCAGTTAATACAGTTTCAATGGCTTCTTCATTCGATTGAATATTGGGTGCAAATCCACCTTCATCCCCTACGTTTGTGCTATATCCTTTTTTCTTCAATACTGCTTTCAAATGATGAAAAACAGAGGTACCCATTTGTAAAGCTTCGCTAAAAGTATCGGCGTTGGTAGGCACAATCATAAACTCCTGGAAATCGATAGAGTTATCTGCATGTGATCCACCATTTAATATATTCATTAAAGGAATAGGCAAGGTATTGGCATTTACGCCACCCACATACCTATACAAAGGCATATTAGCTTCTATAGCAGCCGCTTTAGCACAAGCCATAGATACGGCTAAAATAGCGTTTGCGCCTAAATTAGCTTTATTATCTGTGCCATCTAAAGCAATTAACCTGCGGTCTATTTCATTTTGTTCAAAAACATCTAATCCCAATAATTGGTCGCTTATGGTTTTATTTACATTTTTAACAGCGTTTAAAACGCCTTTTCCCATGTACACGTTTTTGTCGCCATCGCGCAATTCAACGGCTTCATGAATACCGGTAGATGCGCCAGATGGAACAGCTGCTCTGCCCATAACGCCTCCATCGGTAATTACCTCTACTTCTACAGTTGGGTTACCTCTAGAATCTAAAATTTGTCGGGCATGAATGTTAATTATTGAACTCATATTTTTTTAGCTTTAGTCGTTAGTCTTTGGTCTTTACTCGTTGGTTTTTGGCCTTTGGTTTTCGGATTTAGTATTTCGAAATTATCTTTTCATCATATTTACAAAATCATCAAAAAGGTACCTGCTATCTTCAGGACCGGGTGCGGCTTCTGGGTGGTATTGAACCGAGAATGCTTTTTTGTCTTTTATTCTAATACCTTCTACGGTATTATCGTTTAAGTTTATGTGGGTTAATTCTACCGTTGGGTGGTTCATGGTTTCTTCTAAACTTACGCCAAAACCATGATTTTGCGAGGTAATTTCGCATTTGCCGGTGATAAGATTTTTAACAGGATGGTTTAATCCACGGTGACCGTTAAACATTTTAAAGGTATGCAAGCCTTGAGATTCGGCCAACATCTGGTGACCTAAACAAATACCGAACAAAGGAATGTTCTTTTCTACAATTTGCTTAACCAAATCAACTTGGTAAGGCATAACGGCAGGATCGCCCGGGCCATTACTAATCATAAAACCAGTTGGGTTAAACTGCAACATTTCATCCAAGGTGGTTTGGCAATTAAAAACGGCAAGGTAGGCGCCTCTTTCTACCAAACACCTCAAAATATTTTGTTTTACGCCTAGGTCTAATACCGCCACTCTTATCTCAGATTCAGCGTCTCCTAGGTAATATGTTTCTTGGGTAGATACCGAGCTCGAAAGTTCTAATCCTTCCATAGAAGGCACAGCGGCCAATTGGGCTTTGAGCTCATCAATAGATTTTCCTTCCGAAGATATAATGGCGTTCATGGCACCTTTGCTGCGCACATGCCTTACCACTTCGCGGGTATCTATATCTGCAATACCCACAATATTATTTAATGCAAAATATTCTTGCACAGTGGCATCAGCCTGCTTGCGTGAGAAGGGTACATTAAAGTTTTTACAAACTAGTCCGGCAATTTTAATCGAATCCGACTCTTGCTCGGCTTGGTTCACCCCGTAATTACCGATATGCACATTGGTTTGGAGAAGGATTTGACCGGTATAACTTGGGTCAGTAAAAATTTCTTGATAACCTGTCATCCCGGTATTAAAGCAGATTTCTCCGGTGGTTGAACCAATTTTACCTATAGATGTACCTGTAAACACTGTACCATCAGCTAGTAATAAGGTAGCTGGAAACTTATTGACTGTTCTATTCAAAGTAGTTTAGATTTTGGCAAAAGTAGGAATTGAAAGTTTCATGTGCAAATATAAGTATCCACCATAGATGTGATTAACTGTTGTAAGCCTTGTTAAAATTGTATTTAAAATGTAAATAATATAACATGGCGGTTCATTTTATTCTTCCAAAGAGAAATCAGCTGGCAACTCTAGCGCTTTAATTTCGCCAATGGCATTACCAGCAATTCCTTTAACAGAGCCATAAAAATCAATGGTATTATTAATAACCTTTTCAATTTGTTTCTCACGCGATTTCCAGATACGTTGCATAGCCCTTTTTTCAGATTCCAAATCGCTTTGCATTTGGGTAAAACCTTCTACAATGGCTTCAATTTGCAATTTAAAAGTATTGCTGGTTAAAAAATCGTAGAGTAAACTCATTTTATCTCCCTTGTTTTCTTGCGAAGAAAGGGCGGTATCAAGCTGCACAATGCTTTCTCTAAGCACTTTACATAAGCCTTTAAACTCTTCATAATTGCAAATCCAAATACCCTCTTTTAGTCCCATTCTATCCATTCCTGCGGGCATAGCATCTGTAACCAATACGCCAATATTGGCTCCTTTTTCTCTAATATCTGTTTTAAATTTCTCTATCCAAGAAGGCTGAAAATCTTTGGTTCTTTTGCTCTCATAATAGATTGTTCCGCAGTTTTGACGCGTTCTGGTATTTACGGTTTGAACACAATCGCCGCCTCGGGCACCTTTTTTAATTTCTTCAATGGTATCTAGCGGAAATTGAGCAAAAAGCCACTCTTCAATGGCCAATTCTTGCACCTCACCTTGCAATTGCATGGAGCCTTGCTCCTGCTTTCGCTTCATCTCTTCGGTTAGCTTCTTTTGGTCTTCTAACTGCTTGTGCAATTCTTTAATAGTAAGCTCAGTTCTATCTTGCTCCAACTTTTTTATTTTATCGCGTTCCTCATTAAGCCTAACACTTAGCGATTTTTCTGCTTCCATTAAAGTTTGTTCTTTCACCAAATCCTTTTCTCTTTTCAACTGCTCTATTTCGGCTTTGGTTCGGTTCAACTCTTTTAATTGCTCCTGTTTTTGGTTCAGTTCGTTTTCTAATAATTTAAATCTTTCAGATTGTTCTTCGTTTATTTTAAGTTTAAGAGCCGACTCTAAAACCAGTTTTTCCTCTTTGAGTTTTTGCTGCAATTTCTCCTGAAAAAGTTCATTTTCCTTTTTCTTCCTCTCTTCAAAATCAATTTCTTTTTGTTTTAAGGCAGCATTATCTTTTTCAAATCTATTGCGTTCATTGGCAATTTCCCTGTGCAACTTTTGTTTTATATCTTCTTCTAGTTGATGACGTAAAACCTCGCTCACATCAATACTTTTGCCACAATTGGGACAATGAATTGTATTCTCTTTTTCCATTACTCAAATAAAAGCTTATTTAAACAATTTCAAAAAAGAATTTAAAAACAAATGAACTTCAACAAAAATTTGTAATCTTGCGATAGAGAAGGTAGTCCATAGACGATAGTCAATAGCTAAGGAATACTAAAGACCAAAGACTAAAAACAAAAAAAATGAATCATTGGCTAGTAAAATCGGAGCCCTTTAAATACAGTTGGGATCAATTTGAAAAAGAGGGAAAAACATTTTGGGATGGGGTAAGAAATTACCAGGCTAGAAACAATTTGCGCAACATGAAGAAGGGCGATTTAGTGCTTTGGTACCATAGTAATGAAGGTATGGAGGTAGTAGGTATTGCCAAAGTAGTAAAAGAAGCTTACCAAGACCCAACCACAGATGAAACAGCTTGGGTTGTAGTTGATTTAAAGCCTTTTAAAAAGTTAAAGCGGGCGGTGAGTTTGGCAGAAATTAAGGCTGATTCTAGGCTGCAACAAATTGGTCTGGTTAGGCAAGGACGCTTATCGGTTCAGGGATTGTTGGCCGAAGAGTTTGATGCTATCCTAGATTTATCTGCCACAAAAAAATAATGAGTGATAGAATATCGTAGTTTTTTACCATATTTGAAACATTACAATTGGCTTTAAAGCAGACATTGGCAAATGGAATCCAAAATTATTTTAGAAAAGAAACAACTCGAAATTACTATTGATAGGCTATGTTTTGAGCTTATAGAAAGATTGGGAGACTTTTCAGATACAGCGCTTATTGGCATGCAACCTAGGGGAATATTTTTGAGCAGGCGCATTAAAAATAGACTAGAACATATTCTAGGTAATCAGCCTTTCCTTTATGGCGAATTAGATATTGCCTTTTACCGCGACGATTTTAGAAGAGGTAATGAACAAATTTTACCCAGTGAGTTAAAGATAGACTTCCACATTCAAGATAAAAAAATAGTGCTTATAGACGATGTGCTATACACCGGCAGATCTATACGTTCTGCGCTAGATGCCCTCACAGATTTTGGCAGGCCATCAAAGGTAGAATTATTGGTTTTAGTAGATAGAAAATATAGCAGAGACCTTCCAATACAGCCAGATTACGTTGGCATTTCTGTAGATACTCGCAGCAATGATAAAGTGAAGGTAGAATGGAAAGAAAATAATAAAAAAGATTCAGTTCAAATTGTTACCAACCAATAAAATGAAAAAGTTTTCGCAGAAACATTTACTAGGCATAAAAGATATTACAGCAGAAGATATTCAATTGGTATTTGAAACAGCTGATAATTTTAAATCTATTTTAAACAGGCCCATTAAAAAAGTTCCCAGCCTAAGAGATATTACTATTGCCAATGTGTTTTTTGAAAACTCAACACGCACAAGAATTTCGTTTGAATTGGCACAAAAAAGACTCAGTGCAGATATCGTAAATTTTTCTGCATCTTCTAGCTCTGTTTCAAAGGGCGAAACACTAATTGATACCGTAAACAATATTTTAGCCATGAAAGTAGACATGGTGGTAATGCGTCATCCGGCGCCCGGCGCTTGTCAGTTCTTAGCTAAACATGTTAATGCCAAAATTATTAATGCAGGTGATGGCACACACGAGCACCCCACCCAAGCCTTATTAGATGCCTACTCTATCCGCGAAAAATTGGGTTCAGTAAAAGGAAAAAGAGTAGTGATTGTTGGAGACATTACGCACTCAAGGGTAGCACTTTCTAATATACTTTGCTTACAAAAATTAGGTGCAGAAGTGATGGTCTGTGGTCCTACTACCCTCATTCCAAAGCACATTAGCTCACTCGGGGTATTGGTTGAACACAATCTTAAAAAAGCACTAGAATGGTGCGATGTGGCCAATATGTTGCGCATACAATTAGAACGCCAAGATATAAAATATTTCCCTAGCTTAAGAGAATACAGCATGCTGTATGGCCTAGATAAAGAGCGCTTAGATGCCCTCTCAAAAGACATTGTAATTATGCATCCTGGTCCTATCAACCGCGGTGTAGAAATTACCAGCGACGTAGCAGAT
Organism: Chitinophaga pinensis; assembly: GCA_945860865.1. Lineage (GTDB taxonomy): Bacteria > Bacteroidota > Bacteroidia > UKL13-3 > UKL13-3 > B1. Next base: position 253,589 of record CAMARW010000003.1, read on the forward strand.
AGCAAACATGCCATCATTTTAGACCAAGTAGAAAACGGCGTTGCCACCCGAATGGCTATCATGTTTTTATTGGCTGGCAGGGCCTAAAAAAAATCTCCCAAACATTTACATGTTTGGGAGATTTTTTTATTGAGTTGGATTGGTTTTAAAAGCCAAAAGAAACCACCTTTTCTACCATGTTTTTTGAACCCATTACAATAGGTACACGCTGGTGTATTTCTGTTGGTTCAACATCCAAAATGCTCTGACTTCCGGTGGTAGCTTCTCCACCTGCTTGTATGGCAATGTAGCCCATGGGAATGCATTCAAATAATAAACGCAATTTTCCTTTTGGAGATTTGGCGGTAGGCGGATAAATAAACACGCCACCTTTTAATAAATTGCGGTGAAAATCTGCAACCATTGAGCCAATATACCTGGCAGAATACGGACGATTGCTTGCCTTATCTGTTTCTTTAACCCAGTTTAGGTAATTAGTAACACCAGCGGGAAATTCACCTGAGTTTCCTTCATTAATTGAATACATTTTACCATCTGCTGGCGTTTTAATATTCGGGTGACTTAAACAAAACTCACCAATACTTGGGTCGAGCGTAAAACCATTAACACCTTTGCCTGTGCTGTAAACCAACATGGTTGAGCTACCATAAATAACATATCCGGCAGCTACAATCTCACTTCCTTTTTGCAATACATCTGCTAAAGTTGGCTCTGTACCCGGCTCTGTAACTCGGCGGTAAACAGAGAAAATGGTTCCAATAGAAACATTCACATCTATATTGCTTGAACCATCTAATGGATCGATACATATTACATATTTACCATTTTTAGAGTAAGCACCCTGCAACGGAATCATATCATCGTTCTCTTCCGAAGCCATGGCACAAACCTCACCCCCTTTTTCTAAGGCCCAAATAAAGGTTTCATTGCCAATAATATCTAACTTTTTTACATCTTCACCTTGCACATTTACAGAACCATGCTCCCCTAAAATTTGGGTAAGTCCGGCCTTATTAACCTCTGCACTAATCATTTTAGCAGCGATGCCAATGTCTCTTAAAATGCGAGACAACTCGCCTTTTGCGTATGGAAAATCAATTTGCTTCTCAATAATAAATTGCCCGAGTGTTGTAATAGCCATTGGTATTTAATTTTCCGCAAACCTATGCTTATTCATCAAGTTATACAAATACGAAATCTTGTCTTTTAACGCAACAATGTAACCGAACCACTGTAGGTGTACTTTTTACCATTGAAACTAGTAGCATTTACTTGGTAAATGTAGGCATCTTGCTGACAGTCCTGACCTTTGTTAAAGTCTTTTCCATTCCACCCTTCTGCTGGGTTGTATGTTTT
>CAMARW010000004.1 GCA_945860865.1 Chitinophaga pinensis
AAGCCCAACATTCCAATTAGTACGTGCAAGTCCGAAAGTGTGAAACGGGACTAATGCAGCTAATAGGACCACAATCCTACAAAACGTTTTAGGTCACCCGTTTCTCCTTCGGAATTTATAACTTTTTATCCCAATGCAAACTAAAGGCAAACCGTTATAGCCAACCTATGAACCCAAAATTTAATAGCTTAAACTAGACAAATATGAGAGACAATTTTAACGTTGATGATATTCTAAACAAGAACCAACTTGACACTCAAAATTACATTAATAAAATGGTAGCTTTTAACAAACAGCTGACATTTTCAGATGCTAAAGCAGATAGTTTAATAGCGGACGATTTATTAGAAATGGTAAATAAACATAGATATCTGCACGGAGAAAATATCCGTGATCTTTTTATTACCTTTTTAAATCAGATTAAAAAACAATATTTAATTGCTGACACCCCTAATAAAGTTAGAGAAATATCAAATTCGCTAGTCACTTATATGGCCACAGAAGCCACTATATTAAACAATGGAGGCTATAGTGCGACAAGTATTAATACCTAACTTATATACTAAAAAATGACTAATTAACTAAATTATTATGACACCTAAAGAACGACAAATTGCTGAGATTTTAACTGCTGCTATAAGAGGAAATAATTTGATAGAGTTCAAATACGACAATGAATATAGGACTGTAGAACCTTTTTTATTTGGTGAGTTATATAGTGTGAATCAAACACATGAACAAGAAGGAAAATATGCATTAAGGGCTTGGCTTGTAAGAGGGTTTTCAAGTTTACCTGTAGACATCAGAACAGGTGACCGATGGAGAAAGTATGAACTAAAAAGAATTATGGAACTTACAATACTAAACGAGAGGTATAAAATAATACGACCATTGTATAATCCCGATGATAAAGATTTTAAAAGAATTAATTATCGTATTGACGTATAAATAAGAATATATAAATTTCTACCCGTCAAAAGGCTGGCTATAACAGCACATTTGCAATAGGCATGCAATTCGTCTCCGTTTGACGGGATTTTAGTGGTTGGTAAATTCGTTTCCCTAAGTTACATTTGAGTATAAACGCACGCCCATCGCAAATGTGCAAAACGTTATAGCCAATGCTAACAGACCACCGTGCAATGACAATCCGACAAAAATATATTTGGAATTAGTTGTCTGAATAGTTAACTTTGCACAGTGGCTTACGACAGACAAGTAATAGCTTATAAAAATTATTTTCTCGACTTTTACGAGGAACAACCTGACAACGTTCAAGCAAAAATTGAGTGGACGTTAAATCTAATTCGGGTAACTCGACAAGTTCCAGAAAAGTATTTTAAGCACTTAGAAGGCACAAAAGGACTATATGAAATTCGAGTAGAGGTTGGGAGCAATATTTACCGCATTTTCTCCTTCTTCGACAAAGGGAATTTAGTTGTTCTAGGAAATGCCTTTCAAAAGAAATCTCAAAAGACACCAAAACAAGAATTAGAAAAAGCACTTAAAATAATGGAGGAATATCAAAATGAAAACAAAAAGTAATATCACGACATTAGACCAAATACTTGACAAAAAGTATGGCAAAAAAGGACAGCCCAAACGCGAGCAATGGGAGCAACAGTTTGAAGCGTTTAGACTTGGTGTTTTGCTAGAAGAAGCACGAACTAAACTCGGTATGACACAAGAAGAACTTGCAGAAAAATGCGGAACAAACAAATCTTACATTTCACGCATTGAAAACAACTCTTCGGACATTCGCCTCTCGACGCTTATGAAAATAATTCAACAAGGACTTGGCGGACACTTAAAATTGACGCTTCAATTGTAATGACCGAAGAAAGCACTGGCTATAACAGCACATTTGCAATATGCGGGGTTTCGTGCTCCGCAAACAGTTTTGTGGTTAAAGAAAGTTTTGTGCTCCGCATGAACATTTGTGATGAAAAGCCCGCCCATCGCAAATCTGCGGAACGTTAGCGGCAAGTTTAAAAACGACAACGATAAAAAACAATAAAAAAATGAAGACATTAACAAAGGAATTACAAGAAGCTATTCCACCTGCAATGGCTTTGAAATTGCTAGAAGAAGGAAACAAGAGGTTTGTCAATAATTTAAAGGCAAATCGCAACCTGTTACAACAGGCCAATGAAACATCTGACGGACAACATCCATTCGCTGTGGTTTTAAGCTGCATAGATAGCAGAACTTCTGCTGAGCTTATTTTTGACCAAGGACTTGGTGACATTTTTAGTGTAAGAGTTGCCGGAAATATCATTAACGAAGATATCTTAGGTAGTATGGAATTTGCCTGCAAATTGGCTGGCTCAAAAATAATAGTAGTATTGGGCCACAGTAAGTGCGGGGCAGTAAAAGGTGCTTGTGACCATGCCGAAATGGGTAATTTAACAGCCTTGCTTGCCAAAATAAGACCCGCAGTAGATGACGAAGTGGAAACTAAAGATAATCGCACCTCAAAAAATGCTGAGTTTGTAGAAAATGTGGCTGCCATTAATGTAAAAAGAACCGTAAAAGCCATCATGGAAAGAAGTACTATCCTTGAACACATGATTGAAAATGGTGAAATTGGTATTATTGGCGGAATGCACGATTTATCAACAGGACAAGTTACTTACTATGCAGATACTACTTTTATTGTATAAAAAACCAATGAAACCTATTAACTTGAACAATTCAAATTAAATAAAAATGAGTAAAGTTTTAATGCCGACAGATTTTAGTGAGAACTCACTAAAACAACTTGACACTTTTATTCAAAACTATGATGGAGAAGGTTTTGAATGTGTATTGATGTTTTCTGATTTCTTAGACGATTCAATTACAGACCTACTGTTTTATAGTCAAACAAAGTTTTTAAAAGAAAAAATGCCTGAAAATTTTGAAGCTACGTTTGAGAAAATCAAAGAAAAATATGCTGCAAAATGCAGAATAAGCATCGTTCCGTTTCATGGTTTTACAACAAATGCTTTCAAATATTTTCTTGAAGGTAATGACATTTCTAACTGTTTTGTTCCTAAAAATCTTGAGTATAAAATTGGTGTAAATCCTATTAAATTCATCACTAAATCAAAATTAACAACAGTATAAAATGAATAAAGCAAAGTTTCCAACTACCCCTATGGGGCGAATAAAATTATTTTTTACCTTTTTTGATTCTAGATGGGAAGACTTAACCAAAGAAAATTGGTTAAAGGTAACATACAAAGATTTCAGTGCTGGCTTAATAGTAGCAATGACAGCTATCCCAATGGCTATGGGTTTTGCGATGGCAATGGGTATGCGACCTGAACATGGCATTATAGCAGGTGCATTGGCGTGTGTAGTGGGTAGAACTTTTGGTGGTTCAAAATATCAAGTATATGGGCCAACAGCGGCTTTTATTCCAGTTATTGCAGCCTTGATTGCGAAGTACAGTGATCCTGCAAATGGTGGTACTTTTGAGCAAGCCCACGGTTTCTTAGTATTGGTTTCTATTATTTCGGGAATCATTCTTATTATTATGGGGATATATGGTGTAGGCAAATACGCCAAACTTGTTCCCAATTCTATTATTGTTGGATTTACAATTGGTATTGCTGTATCTATTGCTCTTACTAATTTTGAAGATATTTTAGGTATAGAAAATTTCAAGGACTTCCTTGGGCAAGATGAAGATATTCAAGGTGGTCTTTTGCATAATTTATACTTAGCATTTGGCAATTTAGGTGTAATCAATATTTGGTCGGTTTTGATAGGGGTAATCACTTTTGTTTTAGCAAAATATCTGCTTAAAATTTCTATTTATATACCAGGGCCAGTAATTGCGATGGGAACAGCCACATTATTAGCAGCTACTTTGCTGGCCGATAAAAATTTAATTTTGGTTCGAGATTTATATGGTTCCATCCCTAACAATTTTTTTAAATTACAAATGCCTTTTTTACCTTCAATGAATGGAGGTGTAATGCTTGATATTGTTTATTTTGTGGTTAGTATCGTATTTGTTTCAGGAGTGGAAAGTGTTTTGTGTTCTTCGATGGCTGATAGATTAGCAAAAAATGAAAGAACGCCATTTAATCCTGACAAAGAATTCTTTGGTCAAGGTTTAGTTCAGATCATCACACCTTTAGTACAAGGCTTCCCATGCACAGGTGCATTGGCAAGAACAGCTACAAGTATAAAGGCTGGTGCTACAACTCCTTTAGTGGGTTACTTTAAAGCTGTCTTAAAACTAACAATGGCATTTTACTTGGCTCAATATTTAGAATTAATACCAATGGCTTGTATTGGTGGTATTTTGGTTTGGGTTGCCAGCAATATGATAAAACCATCTGAAATTAAAGAAATCAAACATTCAGGAAAGTTTGAGTTTGCAATGATGCTATATACAGCTGTAATGGTGCCAATGACGGACTTTTTGACTGGTGTACTTTCTGCACTGGTTATTTACTTTGTGGTCAAGTATGCTTTCAAAAGAATGGAAAAGAAGAAAACCAGCCACTAACAGCGCATTCACAAAACCGGGGTTTCTCATCACGTTTGAGAGATTCCGGTTTTGTGTTATATTTGGATTCGCAGATGCATTTCGGTCAAAAGTCCCCGGCTTCGCAAATGCGCGGACCGCTAAAGGCAAAACGTTAGCAGTAATACCACATTGACGCGCGAAAATTTACTTAGATATATTTGCAGTATATACTAATTATATATACCTTTGTGACATTATGAAAACACTATCTCTAAAATTAGATGACGACATTTTTGAAGAAGCTGAAGAAATTACTTCTAAACTAAATTTAGCAAGAAACAGATACATAAACGAGGCTGTTAGTATTTACAATCGAGTTAACAAGAAGAGGCTATTAAAAAAGCAACTTGCAAAAGAGTCTGTTCTGACAAGTAAAGACTCAATGGAAGTTTTACATGAATTTGAAAAGTTCATGGATGAAAATTAAACAATTTGATATTTGGATTGCTGACCTTAATCCAAGCAGAGGTACTGAACCAGGTAAGACTCGACCTGTGGTTATTGTGCAGACAGATTTATTAAACGGGACTCATTTATCAACTCTAATTTGTCCCATTACGACTAATGTTCAGACTGAAATTGACCTTTTAAGAGTTCATTTAAAAAAGAATCAACTTGACAAATTGAGCGATGTACTTGTTGACCAAATACGCGCTATTGACAACAAAAGACTTATCACTAGACTTGGACAGCTAACAAAAGAACAACAAGCTAAGCTCAAAGACAACCTCAGAATCGTTCTTGACATATAGACTTTTGATTTGGTACTACTGCTAACAGCAAATTTTCAATAGGCGTGCAATTTGTCTCCGTTTGACGGGATTTTAGTGGTTGGTAAATTCGTTTCCCTAAGTTACATTTGAGTTTAAACGCACGCCCATCGCCAATCTGCCAACCTTTATGTGCAATTTTAAATAATGATACAAAATCTATCATATGAGTAATAAATTTGATTTTAGAAGCCACCTTATTGCATTTATTTGCTTGATGCTTTTGGTAGCTTGCAGTAATAAAAATAGCGCTTACAGGCGTTTTAATCTGAAACATACCAAACCATTGTCTGCAAAACCTTTAATTATAGATCAGGTGATTTATTGTGGAATTATTAACCAAATGGCTACCCAAAAAACAGGCTTTAGAACGCTAATTACAGATACCTTCTATAAAGATACCATTATTAAACACCTGTTTACTGCCTTAAATAATGATTCTCTTTTTATGGTTAAACCATTTACCGTACAAGCGGCACCTCTCTGTTTAGCAAGAAATAAGTTATTTTTTAAACCACTGCTCGATTCGCTAAGTAAAAATTACATAGTAAATCAACCCCACTTATTGCCTATCCTAAATTTATCAGCATATGAAGTTGTAACTAGTCCACCAGGCCAAATTTTTTCTATGCAGAATACGCTTACTATATTGTTTTGTGTATTTGATGAAAACGGTCTAAGTTTCGTTAACGGACAGCAGGTTTATTGGAATAGAGATATGTGCAAAAAAACCCAACATGTAAACTTTAAAAACATTGAAAAAGCGCTTAAACGAGCAGTTACAGCTTATCATAAACATAGATAAGAATTTTGATAAAGCAAATTGACAAATTTTCGAACGCTTGCACAAACTTTTTTAGGACGAGTTGCACCAACATTTCAAAGGAAACAAAATGAAAAGGGGAGACCAGCTACCATTTAAAATAATGGGCGAAACCGAAAAGAATAACGAGTAGGAATAATATATTTTAATAAATATAAAAAAACGCTTTTTGAAATTTTGCTAGGTGGCTTTTTGGCATTTACCATGCAACTGTTGAGACATTAAAGATTGATGGATTTTACCTATTCACACACAGCGTTCTGGTTCTAAAACACCATGAAAACTGAAGGAGAAAGGCGTATTTTAATTGTATATTAATTTTTTTTGCTATTTATGTATTTGAAATGGAATCAATAATTAGTTATAACGTATCAAATCCGCTTTTAATTGACAAAATCTCGTCAATTGTATTTTGGCGTAGGTCTGCTAATTATACTGGATCTACTGTGTTTTTACCAAACAATATCTGCGGATTTGGATTCACACTATCTGGAGATTTGCTCGTAAAAAACAAAACTGAATTTCAAATAATGCCAAAATATGGAACAAGAAACACATTGATGAAACCAAGTGAAGTTAAAACTTCAGGTGATTTTTTGAATATTTCAGTGCGACTAACCATTCCAAACGGATTAAGTTTATTTACTAAAACACCCATGCATGTTGTTTATGAAGATGTTGCCGCTTCTTTACATGATATTTTTACCAATCAAGAAATTAACGATCTTGTAGATTCACTAATTGAAGCAACAAACGATAATGAAAAAATTAAGGTATTAGAACTTTTCTTAGTTTCAAAGTTAATTGTTTGTTATCCAAATTTATATGTATCTATTATCAGTAAAATTCATGCTACAAAAGGGCAGTGTAATGTAACACAAATGGCAGCATTTTTCTCGGTTTCGGAACGAACCATTCACCGATTATTTAATAAATTCGTGGGGGTGAATCCTATCAATTACATCAACTTGATTAAATTTAGAACTTTTTTACAAATCTCCTCAAAACCCAATAATCATTTGTTAAACGCTGCAATAGATGCTGGGTATTACGACCAATCGCATTTTATTAAACATTTTAAAGCCTTTAGCACACAAACGCCTTCGCAATTCTTTGAAAAAAACTCTTCAGAAAAGGTGTCCGATTTTTACAATATTTAATTTCTTTCCTACTTTACATTTGCATTAATTTTAATGTATAGTCTGATGAAAAACCTATTTTTATTTTTTTCGATTTGCTCCTTTAATTTATTGTATAGTCAATCATTAAATCGTAAAGTACAATTCGGTGCCAGGGTTGAATATGTTACCGAAAATGGAATATCCGGTTGTAAAGTGCTGCAAGTTGCCCGAGGAACAAGTGTTAAGCTTAAATTGCAAGAAAAGGATTTGATTGTAAAAATTGGTAATTCTACCTTCACTTCAACTGAAGAATTTACCCAACAATTTTTAACCTATGCTCCAAACCAAGAAGTTCAGTTAACCGTATTACGTAACCAAAAGAACCTTGTTTTAAAAGCAAAAGCCCTTGCCCGTCCATACGAAACAGATGACAATGCAACCGTAATTTACGACGAAGTAGCCTACAAAGGTGGACAATTGCGCGTGATAATTAATAAGCCATTCAAAGAAAACAAAATGCCAGCGATGCTCTTCATACCAGGATATACCTGCAGTAGTATTGATGAATTGCCAAATTATCACCCATACAAACGCATTGTGGATGCCTATGTAGATGCAGGTTATGTGACTCTTCGCATTGAGAAAAGTGGCTTGGGTGACAGCAAAAACACGCCTCCTTGTGGCGATTGTGATTTGTTGGATGAAATTGAAAATTTTGAAGTGGGTTTGAAAAAGTTGAAGTCGCTTCCCTATGTAGATCCCAATCAAATCATAATTGTTGGTCATTCCATGGGTGGAATTGTTGCGCCAGCAATTAGTGCAAAAAACAAAGTTGCAGGTGTTGTAGTATATGGAACCACTGCTAAATCTTGGTTTGAATACCAAATCGAAATGTATCGCGTTCAAAATGAATTGGCTGGCTTGAACCCAATTGAAGTAGAACAATCTGTAATTGCTCAATATGATGTAAACTACCGTTACTTCGTTAAGAAAGAAAAACTTGAAGATATTGCTAAAAACTCTGCGGCAGACAGCATTTTACGCAACAGTTGGGAATACGATGGTAAAGGAAAAATTTATTCGAGAAATGCCGAATATTGGCGACAAATACAAGATTATCCCCACTTGCAAAATTGGAAAAATACTACTGCGAAAGTGTTAGTTCAATTTGGCGAATCCGATTTTCAGGCATTTTCTAAAGCAGATCATCAGCAAATTGTGAATACCGTAAATTTCTTCAACCCTGGTAATGCAACCTTAATAACTTATCCTTCAACGGATCATTATTTCGCAAAATCAGGCACAATGCAAGAAGCATATAACAAATTTTCAAATGGTCAGATTCAGCAATTATTTGATGAATACAATCAGGAGGTAGGACTTTCTGCAGTGAAATGGAGCAACGAAGTGATTGCAAAAAAAGATGAAATTAAAGTACCCGTAAAAGGTTGGAAAAAATTAAAAACAGAGCGCTATCCGGGTAAGCAAGATGATATTACTTTCATCAATGAAAATGAAGGCTGGTATGTAAATGGATACGGAAGTATTTATCACACAAAAAATGGCGGCGAAACCTGGGAAAAACAATTGGACAAAAAAGGAACCTTTTTCAGATGCATTGCCTTTGTGGATAGTTTAGTTGGTTTTGCCGGTACTGTTGGAACAGATTATTTCCCTGATGTTGCAGATACTATTCCTTTGTATGGAACCAAAGATGGCGGTAAAACATGGCGTTCTGTTTCGTATACTGGTGCTTATGTGAAAGGGCTTTGTGCCATTGATATTGTTAGAGAACAATATATTAATCACGGAAAAATAGACTATAAAATACATATTTATGCCGTAGGTCGTGTAGGTTCTCCAGCTAATATGATGGTATCCCATGATGGTGGTGCAACTTGGACTTCCAATAGTATGAACAACGACTGTAAAATGCTCTTTGATATCAAAATGTTTGATAAAAATAACGGTATTGTTTGTGCTGCTTCCGATGAAGATATGGAAAAATCGAATGCCTTGATTTTAAAAACCAGCGATGGAGGAAAATCATGGAAAAAGGTGTACCAATCTAATCGACCATTTGAAGGCACTTGGAAGGCATCATTCCCAACAAAGCAAGTTGGCTATGTAACCATTCAATCCTATAATCCAGATCCAAATGTAAAACAACAACGCATTGTCAAAACAACCGATGGCGGTGAAACATGGAATGAAATCAACTTAGTGGAAGATGCTGGAGCAAGAGAATTTGGGATTGGGTTTATTGACGAAAACCACGGCTTTGTAGGCACTATGAATTCAGGTTACGAAACCAAAGATGGTGGTAAAACTTGGGCGAAAGTTAACTTAGGAATGGCTTGCAATAAAATCAGAATTTACAAAAATGCCAATGGAAAAACCTATGGATATGCCATTGGTGTTGATGTGTTAAAGGGTGAGTTTTAATTATAAACCAAAAAATAATATCAAATGAAAGCGTTGTTGTCTGATTTAGAATCACTAATTAGAACCCATTGGAAAACTATTTTAGGAATCATGTTAACTTTTTATTTATTATATTCCTTTCCAGATATAAAACAGGGAATTATGGATGCGTGGACGGGCAAATAAAAAGCTTACAAAAGATAAAAATAGACTAAGAAAATGAAAAAAAAATTGACAATAGCAATCCTTTTTTTGCTCACATCATGGAGCCTTCAAGCCCAATTGCTTTATAAAATTGATGGTAAAAACCTAAAAGAAACGAGTTACGTTTATGGCACAATTCATTTGATGCCTAAAAAAGATTTCGTTATTTCTGAAGCAATTAAAACTGCTTTTAAATCATGTGATGAATTGACTATGGAAATCGATTTGAACATAGATTTGAAAACACAAATTGAGATAGTTCAATCTTCCATTCTTCCAAATGGAAAAACCATTGCAGATATTACCACAAAAGAAAATTCAGAACGTATCAGAAATTTTTGCATTGATAGCTTAAATTGGAAAGAATCGAAATACAATAAAATGAGTCGCTTTAAACCATTTTTTCTTACATCATTGATTACACAGGAACTGATTGGTAAATCAAAGAGTTATGAAATCGAATTTAAAAAACTCGCAAAAAAGAATAAAATACCCGCGAAAGGATTGGAAACAATCCAATTTCAAATGAAATTAATGAATGAAGTGTCAGACGAAGAGCATATTAAAATGCTCCTTCAAGGCTTAAATAAAGATAATTCTGAGTTCAATAAATTACTATCTGCCTATCTAAAAAAAGACTTAGATCTTTTGGGAACATTAATGAACAATGCTGAATTATCTCCAGAATTCTATTCAAACTTAATTGTTAAACGAAATCAAAAGTGGATACCAATTATTTCTGAACTCATTCAAAATAAATCTGCATTTATTGCAGTTGGTGCGGCTCATTTACCCGGAGAGAAAGGTGTTTTGAATCTGTTGAGAGAAGCTGGATATACAATTACTCCGGTTGAATAAAATTTTTGCAAATTAATAAGTGAAATATAACTCATGAAAAAATGTATTTTAATTCTTACGTTATTTTGTTCATCAATTAGAATATTAGTTGGACAAGATACATTATCAGTCCTTTTTATTGGCAATAGTTATACTTCAGTAAACAACCTACCCCAACTCGTTCAAAGCCTTTCAACCTCTGCTGGTAAAACTTTGAACATAGATGCTAATATGCCTGGTGGATATCCAATGTCGAGTCACCTCAGCGATGCAACCACTATTTCAAAAATTAGTCAAGGAAATTGGGATTACGTCATTTTACAAGAGCAAAGTCAAATCCCAACGATTGATTTTTACCGTTATAACGATATGTATCCTGCCATAACAGATTTAAAAGCACTTATTGAGCAGTACAACCCTTGTGCGAAAATTATTACTTATATGACCTGGGGAAGACGATTGGGTGGCCAACAATGCGACCCCAGCGGAACGCATTGTAGCCCTGTATTTGTCAATTTTAATCACATGCAAGATTCACTTACGAGTGCTTATCTTGAAATAAGCAAAAGGCTAAACATTCAATGCGCACCGGTAGGCGTTACCTGGCAAAATATTCTAAACGATACAACATTGGTCTTGCACAGTGCAGATAATAGTCACCCAAACATTGCCGGAAGCTACGTTGCCGCGCTTACTATTTTTAGTAGTATCTGGAAAAAAAACACCAGCGGTTTAACATATACTGCTGGGTTATCTAGTCAATTGGCACAATATTATCAATCAAAGTCTGACAGTACTATTTTTAACAGTACAAATGATTGGAATCTTCTCATCAATAAACCAACTGCTAATTTTAGCGATTCTGTTTCAGGCTATACCGCCACATTTACCAATTTATCCACCTCCATCAATAAAACACTAAATTATTTTTGGGATTTTGGAGATGGAAGCACTTCCAATAATAAAAACACAAACCATACTTATACCAATGCTGGAACCTACACAATTAAGTTAATTGTTTCAAACTGCAATTATTCTGACACTACATCAAAAACAATTCAGATAGGGGCAACAAGTATGGAAGAAAATATAATTGGTAATTTTAACCTTTACCCTAATCCAGTATTAAGTCACATAAATTTAAAAACAGATAGCAAATTAATTGGGTCAACATATACTGTATATGACAAAACTGGAAAATCTGTTTTAAATGGAAAAATTTTGGCAGAGCAGTCTGTTATTGAACTAGGAGAATTATCAAGAGGAGTATATTTGTTGCATATTGGAGAAGATTTTAAACAAACCTTTAAAGTGATTAAAGAATAATTAGCCTATTAAAGGCACTCATTAGAAAACCATTATAGTATTCATTTTTTTCTGCTTTATTCATATCCAAATATAAAACAGCTAGTGTTTCCTAGTAGCTGCATGGTAAGCCATGAATGGCAATTCCCAAAATGCCTTTCAAAACAATTAACTCAATGAGATAAACTCCGGTTTGAACCGAACCTGGAAATTAAATAAGTGCTTCTTTTCTCCTCCAAAAAACTACTTAGAACTCAAACTTTAATCCACCCGTTGGGAATATAGCCAAGCCGTCAAAATAATTTTGGCCTGTTAAATAATTAAAGCTTTCACCGTTGGCTATTTGTTTATTGACAATATTTACAATGTCTATGAAGATGGTCATGTTTGCCGCTCTAAATTTAAAATTGTAATTGATGCGAACATCTATACTGTTAAAATTGGGGAGGCGTAATTGGTTTCGGCCAATAATTTCTTTTGAATACCTAATTTGATTCGCTTGGTTTAAAATATCTCTATGAATGATGTAATTGTCTTTTGGCTTTCCGGTGGCATACCGATACCTCATAGAAAATGTGAAATGTGTATTGAGCTGATAACTCAACATAAGGTTAAATTGGTGTGGCTGACTAAATGCAAAGTTATACTCACCCAAGCCATCCCCGTCGTTGCGCAGCATTTCCATGTAGGAATAAGAAATTTGTCCATGAAATTTAGTTAACAGTCGTTTCGTAATATTTACATCAATACCTCGTCCATAGCCAGTGCCCAAGTTATTTTTAAAGACGGTGCCGTTTGTTGGCGTGGTAACCAAATGATCGAAAGATTTATACCAAGTTTCTAACGTAAATTTAAGATCGGGTTTTACATACCATCTGTACCCAATAATATATTGTTTAGTTTCTTCCATTTTTAAGGTATTACCCTTTGGTTGATCGGCTATATCCGAATAAACAGGTTCTTGATAATACACGCCATAAGCAAAGTTTACACTGTGCCGCTCATTTATAAAATAGCTGCCATTTAATCTGGGTGCAAGCACATGCTGCTTGGCATAACCTGTATAATCATATCTTAACCCAGCGTTAAGCGAAAGTCTTTTGCCAATCATGGCAGAATAATTAGCAAATCCGGATAGGTTCAGCCTTGTATCTTTAAAATTTGCATTAACCATAGCAGGCGTAATTACCTGAAAGCGCTGGTTGGGGTTTAAAACATCACTGCTTCTATAAACAAAATTAGTGTCGTTATAAAAAAACTTTCTCTCATTTTGTAAGTATAATGCATCCATTTCAAGGCCAGTAATAAGCTTGTGATTTGGATTAAAGTTAATGTGGTGTAATAAACGATAACCCAATTTATTCTCTGTATAGTTTTGGGTTTGAATATTGCTAATAAAAGGAATAATTGGGTTTGTTAACATACCCATCGTGTCTGCTTCAGGGAATGCCCTTCCAACCCGCACATCAGAGGTGTACGAAGTATAGTATAAGATATTCTTTACATAACTTTTCCGATTAATTTGCGTGCTTAGGTTCAAGCCGTAAACCATTTTGTTTCTTTTAAAATCTGGCAAATAAAGTAGGTTTAATTTTTTATCGGCATATACATTATCTACATCGCGCACAAAGCTTTCCGGACTATTAATTGCGATGAAGTTTAACTTATTTTTTTCATTCAGTTTAGTGCTTGTTTTTAGAATGAGGTCGCCATAAATAGGCAAGCCAATATCTTTTAAACCAATTAAATTAACCAAGCCATAAAAGTTTTGATACCGCGCCGAAACAAACAAATTGGTGTTTTTAAAAACCTTGCTGGGTCCATCGTAATTTAGGGTAATACCCAAAAGGTCGGTTTGCCCATCAATAATGGCATTTTGATTGTTCCCTTCTTTAATGGTTAAACCCAACACAGAGGCGCTTCTTCTTCCATATTCTGAACCAAATCCACCCCCAAGAAATAAGGCATTATCTATTACCCTGGGAGCAAATATGCTGAACCTACCACCATTTGGGTCGTTAAAGAAACTATTGCCCTCTAAATGACCCACCTCTGTAAGTGGAATATCGTCTACCATATATACATTATCTCGCACACCTTGGCCTCTTACAGAAATGGCAGAATAAATGCCACCGCTGCTAGAAACGCCGGGGAGCATGCCAATGGCCCTGAAAATATCGCCTTGCGCACCTGGGTTTAAATTGATTTCTTCCCTTGAAAAACTGTAGGATGAAATGGGGTGCATACGGTTGTTCTCATACCTAAATGAATTAATGTCTACAGATTTTAAAGTAGTTAAGGCTAAGCGCAAGCTTACTTCTCGGTAACTCACTTTATTGGGTAATACCTGAATAGCCTGTATGGTTTGCGTTTCATATCCAACATAACTAATACTGATAGAATAGTTTCCGGGTGGAAGCGATTGAATTTCAAAGCAACCTAAAGAGTCGGATGCCACACCTATGTTAAGCGGAGATACCTTTATGGCCGCACCCAGAATGGGTAATTTGTCATCGTTTCCGATAATATTACCTTTGATTGAACCTAAATCTTGTGCATACGTATTTATTGTAATAAGAAATAAAATAAGGGCGTAAGCCAAGGTTCTTGTAAGCATGTTATGGTCTTATAAGTAGATTATTTGCTAGAAAAAGTTTCAAATTTAAAATTAGTACCACATTTAACCCAATTATACGCAGTACTTGGTTCAAATAATTTGCACTGAAGTAAATCATCTTATCTGTTCAATGTTAGAATTTAGAATTTAATTCTATTATTTTTACCCCATGATAATTCTGGGCAATACGCTTATTTCGGAAGATATTTTTGAAAAGGAATTTATATGTAATCTTAGTGCATGTAAGGGTTCTTGCTGTGTAGAGGGAGATGCAGGCGCACCTGTTTCAGAAAAAGAAAAGCTTGAGATTGAAGCTAATTTTGAATTAATAAAGCCATTCTTGAGCGAAGTGTCTTTGCAAGATATAGCCACAAAGGGTGGTTTTGAGAAAGATGAAGACAATGAGTGGAATACTACTTGCCTTAAGAGTGGCGAATGTAATTTTGTAAAGCGCGATGCCACGGGTTTACTTTCTTGTGGCATTGAGCAAAGTTATTTGGCTGGCCAATCTACCATTAGAAAACCCATCTCTTGTTATTTATACCCTATACGCATTGTAAAAGTTGGCGATTACGAGGCGCTAAATTACCATAAATGGGATATTTGCAGCGCCGCTTGCACCCTGGGAAAGCAAGAAAAAGTAAGGGTATATCAGTTTTTAAAAGAACCGCTTATTGCCAAATTTGGCGAATCTTGGTACCAAGAATTATGCGAAATTGCGGTGGCATACGAATCTGAGAAAAATAAGCTTAGCTCATGAAAATTTTATCGGTAGCCCAAATACAGGCTTGGGATACATACACTATAACCCACGAACCTGTGAGTAGTTTAGGTTTAATGGAACGGGCCGCTACGCGCTGCTTTGCTATAATTAAACAAGATTTAAACGCTTTGTTTGCCAATTTGGTTCAGAAGAAAATAGTGGTTTTTTGTGCAAAAGGAAACAATGGTGGCGATGGTTTGGTTATTGCGCGTTACCTCAAAAGCGAAGGCCTAAACGTAAGTGTGTATGTATTGCATTTAAAAGAAAAAGGTTCAGAAGATTTTGAAATTAACCTCATGCGTGCAGAGGCTATGGGCCTCACCATAAGCTTTATTAAAACCGAAGAAGATTTGCAAAATCTACCACCCATGGATATTTGCATAGATGCTTTATTTGGTAACGGATTGCATGCCGAATTGCAGGGATTGGCTGCCAATTTGGTTCAGTTTATGAACCAGTCTGCTGCCTTTAAAATAGCCATAGATATACCTTCTGGATTATTTGGCGATGTTGAAAAGGCCCTGCATCAAGATATTTCTTTGGTGCTAAAAGCCAATGTTACTTATACCTTTCAGGTTCCCAAAACATCATTCCTCTTTCCAGAAACAGGCCAGTGTGTGGGCGAGTTAAAGTTGATTGATATTGATTTGCATCCTGATTTTTTGGTTCAAACCGAAACTGATTTTAGCTTCCAAGAACAACTTGATTTGCCTAAAAGAAATTTGCACGATTTTGGTCAAAAATGGCAAAACGGACATGCCTTACTAGTAGCCGGTAGCAAAGGAAAAATAGGAGCAGCCATTTTAAGCGCCAAGGCCATTTTACGCAGTGGTGCCGGATTAGTTACCGCGCACGTACCATCTAAGGCAAATGATATTTTTCAAACCGCATTTCCCGAGGCTATGCTTAGCTTAGATATGTCTGATTATTACATCAGCGAATTTCCTTCATTAAAAGCATATACAGCCATCGGTATTGGTCCGGGTTTGGGCACCGCACCAGAAACCCAAGCCGCATTGATAGATTTTTTAGAAAATGCAAACTTGCCTATGGTATTAGATGCAGATGCACTCAATTGTTTGGCATTAGCCAAGCAACAAGGTCAAGATTTTAGCTTGCCACCACAAACTATTTTAACGCCGCATGCCAAGGAGTTTGATAGGTTGTTTGGATCAAACCAAAACGCCCTTGAAAGATTGAAATCTGCGCAATATTGGGCTAAAGCATGGCAGGTAATTATTGTGTTAAAAGCCAAGTACACACAAATAATAAATACCAATGGCGAAGTAATTTTTAATGGATCTGGCAATGCATTATTGGCCACCGCAGGCAGCGGAGATGTTTTAACCGGAATAATTACCTCTTTACTGGCACAAGGAATAAAACCGCCAGAAGCCGCCGCATTAGGTGTAAACTGGCACGGACAATTAGCAGAACGATTAGCACAACAGAATTACCGTAGCATTATAGCTTCAGACTTAATAAATTCAATTAAAAATTACGAATTACGGGAATTCAATTAAAAATTACGAATTACGAATTACGAATTACGGGGAATTAATTAAAAATTACGAATTACGAATTACGAATTTCGGGGATTCAATTACGAATGAACATTTTTAATTCGTAATTTTTAATTCGTAATTCGTAATTTTCATATCATAATCATATTGCAAATCTTCGTGTAATTTAGATATTAGTTTTTTAATTTTCTGAATTTGCCTCACATACAAATTACTTAATACCGTTTGGTTTTTGTATAAGGTTACAAAAGGTTTTGTTTGGGTGCAAAAGTAAATCAATAATTCAATTTCGGTCTGAACCAAATCGCTATATCCTGCATATTGATTGGTTAATCGGAGTGTTTTTCTGATTTGTTTAGTGGCTAAATACGAGCTGTTTTTAGGAGTGTCGTTAAAACGCTCTGCAATCAAGTTTTTAACCTTTTCTATGAAACTTTCTTCATCATGTGCCTCAAATAATAAATAATGCGTTAGCTCTTTATTGATCTTTTTAAATTTGGCCAAACGCAGAATAATGCGACTCAAATCTGGAGCAGCTAAATGCGCTAATTCTTTTTTTATGTTTGAAATGCTCTGTTTTTCTAGCATCTTATTTACTCCTTTTCAAAAAAATAGCCATCCTTTTCGTAAACGGCATGGTAGGGTTCGTTATCTACAATTAAACAGCCATCTAAATCTGCGTAATCTGCTAAAGAACATAAGTCCCACGCGCTTTTTATGCCCATAGTAGTCTCTATCATGCAACCAATCATACAAATCATATTTCTACGTTTGGCCTCCTGCAATATACGAATGCCGTTTTGGTAAGAGCCTGCTTTCATTAACTTCATATTTACCCCATGAAATTGCTGTTCAATTTCATCAAAATTGGGTTCAGACAAAACGCTTTCATCTGCCATTATGGGTAATTTGCTGTGTTTTTTTAGGTGCTTGTATTCAGATATAAAACTTGCCGGCATAGGCTGTTCTACAAATAAAACAGGAAGCTTTTGCATAGATTCTGTAAACTTTATCAGTTCTTCCACATCTTTCCAAGCCTCATTGGCATCAATCATTATTGTTGGGGCACCTAATGCTATAACATCCTTCACCAAATCTATTCCGCTGGCATCATTTACTTTTATTTTTATCTGCTTGAACCGATGCAATTGATGGGTTTTATAAAAGGTGGCAATTTCACCCAAATCCATAATGGGTAGGGTATAGCAGCTTGCCGCTTGTTGAGGTTTTGATATGCCTAAATGGCTATGTAAATCTATGTTTTGGCTGGTACAATAAGCATGGGTATAGGCAGCACTTAAACCAAATTTTAAAGCATTGGGTATATTTGTTTCATGCAAAAACTTTAAAACTGCCGCATAATCATTGTTTAAACTTTGAAGCTCATTTTTAATGCTTTCAAAGCTACTTTCAATGTTTTCTGGTGTTTCATTATACCTAATATTGGGTGCAATTTCTGCTTGTCCGGCATGGCCACCAAGCCTACAAGTAACAATAAAATTTTCTTTGTAAGCGCTGCTGTTCCTAGAAATTTTCCAAGTATATTTTAGGTTCAGCCTAATTTTTTCTATGCTCCATTCCATGCGGCAATTTATATTGCTTTGGGCAGGGGTTTAATAATTCTTTTACACTGTTTTTTAAAATTGACTATTTGTATAGAATGAGTTAAACCTGGCAATATCTACTTTTGATTCTAAGGGTGTTTTTTGGAGTATGTGTGTAGCTAAATGTTGGGCTAAAAAGGGTGCTTGTAAAATGCCTTTGGTGCCTAAGCCATTAAAGCAAAACAAGTTTTTATGTGAGGGATGTTCTCCTAAAATGGCAGCTCTATCGCGGGTTGTGGGCCTAATGCCTGCCTCATGAGATATAATTTGATAGGGCAGCGTAAGTAATTTATTGAGCTTTTCTAATAAGCTTTCTTTGCCTGCTTCTGTTGGGTTGCTATCTTCAAAATTCCACTCATAGGTGGCACCAACTTTATAAATATCTGCTTCTTGATGCACCAAATAAACCCCTTTTTTAATGATTAAATTGGGGTCTAAACCAGCACAATTAATATGCAAAACCTCGCCTTTACATAGCTTAAATGGTAACCAATTAAAATAAGGATTATTTACACATTCAAACCCATCACAACTTATAACGTGGTTAAAACTATGCTGGTGCCATTGCCAAACTTCGCCTTGTTTTTTTAACTCATCCCAGCTTTTTTTTCTATAAATTAATTTGCCTGCGCCCAATAAATAAGCGTGGTAATCTGCTATCCATTCTTTTGTTTTTACCCAGCCAGAACCTTTTACACCAAATACGCCAAACTCACTGTTAAGCGCTCTCGATGCGGTAGTTGATGCATTTATGAACTGGCTAAAACTCTCTTTTTCTAATTGTAAGCTAAAATCATTAGATTCTTTTGTGTTGCCAAAAGCTTGCACAATTTCGGCTTGAACCAAATAGTTTTTACCAAATTTGTTTTCCATCTCTACAAAGGTTTCTTGTAAAGATTGCAATAACTCGTTTACCTTCCAGTTTACTGTCATGCGTTTGCCGCTAATGGGATTAAACATGCCTGCTGCTACTTTGCTGCTGCTTTGGTTTAAACCTTCGTCTACAAGCAAAAATGATTGGCCTGCTTTTTCTAGTTGATGGGCAATCATTAAGCCCGCAATGCCGCCACCAATAATTAAACATTCAGATTGTAATTGGCTCATTGGATAAGGGGTTTTTGGGCCCGCAACATATGTCGTTTGTGCGGCGGACCAGCCAATTTTTCTACTTTAAATCCAGCTTCTAGGAGGCTTCTTCTTACGTCGCCTTTGGCGGCATAAGTTACCAAAATGCCACCGGGGTTTAAGGCTTTATACATTTTTTTAAATACCTGCAACGACCATAATTCAGGTTGTTTATCGGGGGCAAAGGCATCAAAAAAAATAATTTCGTAGCCGGGTTTGGGTTCAGCCAAAAGTATGCTTTGCTGCAATTTTAGCAGGCTAAAATTGGCGTTTATTAGCATGTTTTCTTCCCAAGGCGATTGGTGTATTTGTACAAACCAATGCTCTTGTTCTTGTCCCCAATGTGCTTGGTATTGCAAGTCTTGTATGAGGCTGTATGACAGTGGTAGGGTTTCGTAACTGTGGTAGTTAATATTAAGCTGATGCTCTTGTGCAAAGAGTAAACTTAGCATGGCATTAAGTCCGGTGCCAAAACCAATCTCTAAAATGTTTATTTTTGGCGGTTCAAATTGTTGCTTGTAAGCCAATAAGCCTGATGCTATAAATACATGTAAACTTTCTGCCACGGCACCATGGATGGAATGATAAGTTTCTTGAATATCTGCTCTATACAAAGTTTTTAAGCCTTGTTCATTGCTTATAATTTGGGGACTAATCACGCTTAGTTGAGTTGTAAATATAGGTAAATAGGTAAGTGATCGCTGTAGCCGTTTAAGTATTTTTTTCCTCCAAAAGTTCGCTTCGGGTTTCCCTTGTATTTTTCTTCTGTTTCCAACATCCAGTCTGCTTTAAAAGCCTGGGCAGATGCTGGTACATAGTTCAGTTTTGACTGCTTAGCCACTAAGTTTTGGTTCAGCATAAATTGGTCTAAAAAGTTCCATTGTCCGCGGTGGTTGTAAGAGCCTTTGCCTTCCTTTAACAAAGCGAACATAGGGTTGTAGAAATCTGTTTTACCCGTTTCTTTTACACTTGGTTTAGACTTTAAATGCTGCACTATGCTTGTGTTATCTGGGTGGTCGTTAAAATCTCCCATGAGTAAAATATGCGCTTTGGCATCCCTTTTTTGTATGCTATCGCAAATTGCTTTTACCCTTTTTGCCACATAAATTCTTTTAGCTTCACTTTCTGACTCTCCGCCTCTTCTGCTGGGCCAATGGTTAACTAAAATTACCAATCTGCTATTGTTTTTGAGTGTAAAATCTGCCATTAATATACCCCTTGTTATGCTGCCACCAATGCTGTCTGGGTTTATATCAAATATAAATCCGCTCGATTTTTTAACATACTCTTTTTTGTAAATTAATGCATTGTCAATGCCGCGTTCATCTTTGCTATCAAACCAAATCATATCATAAGCCAATTTCTTTTGCGCCAATGTTTGGATCAAACCGTTTACTGCTATATCGTTTTCTACCTCGCACATGCCTAAAAAATCTGGACCTTTACCGTTGTTTATAGCAGCAATTACGGTCGACATATTATTTAATTTATTGTAATATCGCTCGCTGGTCCAAGCGTAAGTGCCGTTTGGCAAAAACTCTGCATCGTCTTTGTGGGGCGTATCAATGGTGTCGAACAAGTTTTCTTGGTTGTAAAATGCGATGCAAATTTTTTGATTAACTTGAGCCTCAGCTTGCCAGAAAAATAAACTAGTGAATATAAAAAGTAATTTTAATTTCATGCAGCGAAAATAGGAAGATTTGGGGAGCTCTTTGTTAATCGCAATAGAAAAAAAACTATTTGTGGTCTTCTAAGTTTAAATATTAGTAATATGAACGGACATTTATTTTCTAAATATATTCCAAAGCCAGCAGAGGAAAAGGGTTTTGAGCAATTGTTGAATTTATTTTTGCAATTGCTTCAATATACCAACGGTGATGTGGCAGAGGCATTAGACTGGTTAAACCAACTTGATAACCAGCATAAGTTAAGCAGCGATGCCTATGGAATGGGTAACTTTATACAAGATTTAAAGGATAAGGGTTATATTAATGAAAATCCGGCCGATGCCCAATTTGTGCCCACAGCCAAAACCAATCAAACCATTCGTAAAAATAGTTTAGATGAGGTATTTGGGAAGTTAAAAAAGGGCTCTAAAGGTAACCACAGCATTCAAAAAAGTGGTTTGGGCGATGAGCAAAATAGCGATATCCGCGCTTATACTTTTGGCGATTCTTTGGATCAGATAGACTTACATACGAGCATTTTAAACGCGCAAATAAACCACGGACTAGGGGAGTTTAAGCTTACCGAAGACGATCTTGCCGTTAGAGAACGCGATTACAAAACGCAAACCTCTACGGTGCTTATGATAGATATTTCACATAGCATGATTTTGTATGGCGAAGACCGCATTACCCCTGCTAAAAAAGTGGCCATGGCGCTGGCCGAATTAATTAAAACGCGTTACCCCAAAGATACCTTAGATATTATTGTTTTTGGCAACGATGCTTGGCCCATTGAAGTAAAAGATTTACCCTATTTGCAGGTGGGTCCGTACCACACTAACACTTACGCAGGATTAGAATTAGCCTTAGATATCTTGCGTAAAAAGCGTAATCCAAACAAGCAAATTTTTATGATTACAGATGGTAAGCCCACCTGTTTAAAAGAAGGAAATGGCTACTACCAAAATAGCTTTGGATTGGATAGAAAAGTAATTAACAAAACGCTAAACATGGCTGCGCAAGCCAGAAGGGTAAATATACCTATAACCACTTTTATGATTGCTACAGACCCTTATTTGCAGCAGTTTGTGCAAGAGTTTACAGAAACCAATAAGGGTAAAGCTTATTATAGTAATCTCAATGGTTTAGGAGATTTTGTGTTCGAAGATTTTGAAAAAAATAGAAAAAAGAAGCTGAGATAAATAGCATGAAAAATACAAAGAAAATAACAAATTTAGGTCAGCTAAAAGCGGCTAGCTATACCTCTAAAACCATGAAAGAGGAAATGCGTAATAACCTCATTTTGGCCTTGCAAAATGGAACCAATCCGTTTGAAGGTATTCAAGGTTATGAAGATACTGTTTTGCCCCAAATACAAACTGCTATCTTATCGCAGCATAATATTATTTTGTTGGGTTTACGCGGACAAGCAAAAACGCGCATTGCCCGTTTAATGGTAAACCTCTTAGATGAAGAGATTCCAGTTATTGCAGGCAGCGAAATAAACGACGATCCTTTGCAACCTATTAGCAGATATGCCCTAGATTTAATAGCAGAAAAGGGAGATAAAACGCCCATTGCTTGGTTGAGCCGAAACGAAAGATACACAGAGAAATTAGCCACACCAGATGTTTCTGTGGCCGATTTAATTGGTGATATTGACCCCATTAAAGCTGCCTCGCTAAAATTGCATTACAATGATGAACGAGTTATTCACTATGGTATCATTCCTAGAAGTAACCGTTGTTTATTTGTGCTCAATGAGCTGCCCGATTTGCAAGCTAGAATCCAGGTTGCGTTGTTTAATATTTTGCAAGAAGGCGATTTGCAAATAAGGGGCTTTAAATTGCGCTTACCTTTAGATGTGCAGTTTATTTTTACGGCCAATCCAGAAGATTATACCAATAGAGGCAGTATTGTAACGCCTTTAAAAGATAGAATTGATAGCCAAATTTTAACGCATTACCCTAAAACTATTGCCTTAGCCAGAAAGGTTACCAGTCAAGAAGCATACATAAGCAGCGCGCAGAAAACAGCCATTGGTGTGTCTGATTTGTTGCTCGATTTAATAGAGCACATTGCCATGGAAGCGCGCAACAGTGATATGGTAGATCAAAAAAGTGGCGTATCGGCACGTTTAACCATTAGTGCCCTAGAAAATTTATACAGCACCGCCGAGCGGAGAATGTTGTTGACCAAAGATAAAAAAACGCAAGCTAGAATTAGCGATTTGTTTGGGGTATTGCCTAGCATTACAGGTAAGGTAGAGTTGGTGTATGAAGGCGAATTAGAAGGTGCTCAAAATGTGGCACAAAACCTTATTGGAAAAGCCATTCGTACTTTATTCTTAGAAAAGTTTAGCGACCCAGAGAAGGCTAAAAAATCGAAACAGCCAAACCCTTATGCAACCATCTTAAACTGGTTTAATGATGGCTATACAGTAAGTGCCTTGAACCTAAGTAAGGATGCTCATTATTTAAATACGCTACTCACGGTAGAGGGTTTGGGTGATTTGGTAAAGGCTAAATATCCAAAGGAATCGGAAGCCGATAAGCTTATTTTAATGGAGTTGGTTTTGCATGGCTTAGCAGAGTTTAGTCAGCTAAGTAGGAGTCCGCTCGTAAAAGGTTTTGAATTTGCCGATTTAATGAGTGGCATGTTCAAAGGCATGAAAGGCGGCGAATAGTTTTAGGTTCGAACCAAAATTGCATATATTGCTGCAATGAAAACCAAAGAAGAAATTGTTAGAGATTGGTTACCCAGATACACCGGTAGGCCTTTAGAAGAATTTGGTGAGTATATTTTACTTACCAATTTTATATTGTATGTAGATTTGTTTGCCCAGCGTTTTGGTGTGGAAGTAATGGGCAGAGATAAACCCATGCAAACAGCAAGCGCCGAAAATATTACCATCATTAATTTTGGCATGGGCAGCGCCATGGCTGCCACTTGCATGGATTTGTTAAGTGCCGTTCACCCAAAGGCAGCCTTGTTTTTGGGCAAGTGTGGTGGCTTAAAAAAAGTGACCAAAATTGGTGATTTAATTCTGCCCATCGCAGCCATTAGGGGAGAAGGAACCAGCAACGATTATATTATGCAAGAAATTCCAGCCTTGCCTTCTTTTAGGTTGCAAAAGGCGGTTTCAGCTACCATTGTAAAGCATGATTTAGATTATTGGACAGGAACAGTTTATACCACCAACCGCAGGGTTTGGGAGCATGATGAGGAGTTTAAAGAATACCTCAGAAAAACGCGGGCAATGGGTATAGATATGGAAACTGCTACTATTTTTATAACCGGTTTTGTAAATGATATTCCCAAAGGAGCTTTGCTTTTAGTAAGCGATAACCCCATGGTACCTGAGGGTGTAAAAACATCTAAAAGCGATATTAGTGTAACGCAAAATTATGTGCTTAAACACTTAGAAATTGGCATAGATTCTCTCATAGAACTTCGCGATTCTGGCGAATCTGTAAAGCACCTGCGCTTCGAATGAAAAAGACCATAGTCCATAGTCCATAGTTTTTGGTCATTAGTTTTTCCCCTTCAAAATTCATCATTCGGCATTCTGTGTTCGACATTCAAGAATCATGCAATGAAGTTAAGAGGTAACCTGAACCAAAACCTTTTTCCTATATTTGCCGCCACATTATGGCAAGAAGAAGTTTTAATAGCAATGGTAACTTAGAAAAAGAGCCAGAAAAAGCTAAAATTAATAAAGAAACCCTGGCAGAGGCTTTATCATTATTTGCATACATAAAACCATTTAGAGCAAAATTTATTTTAAGTTTGGTGTTTATCGCCTTATCTGCTTTTAGCACCATGATTTTTCCGTTTTTATTGGGGAAAATGATTGATGCCGCAGCTCCTGGAGCCAATATTCAAATGCCGCAAAGCAACATAAATACGGAGGCAATAGGCTTTAATTTAAAAACGGTTCAGTGGAGTTTAAATACCATTTTACTGCTTTTATTTCTGCAGCTTTTGGTTCAAACCGTATTTTCTTTTATGCGTATTTTTTTACTCACAGAAGTGGGCGAAAAATCATTGGCCAACATGCGCACAGATTTGTATGCCAAATTATTAAGTATGCCCATGAGTTTTTACAGCGAGAATAGGGTAGGTGAGTTAAGCAATAGAATAAGTTCCGATTTATCGCAAATTCAAGACGCCATTTCTTTTACTTTAGCCGAGTTTTTAAGGGGTATTTTTACTTTAATAATTGGCTTAAGTTTTATCTTTTGGATTAGCACAGAACTTGCCCTTGTTATGTTGGCTGTAGTGCCTGTAATAGCTGTGGTTGCTGTAGTTTTTGGTGTTAGAATTAGAAAAATGTCGAGAAAAGCGCAAGATCAATTGGCCGAAAGTGGCACCATTGTGCAGGAAACGTTTTTAGGAATATCTATTGTAAAGGCATTTACTAGCGAACCATACGAATTAGGCAGGTATAAAAAAAGTATCTTTAGTGTGGTAGAAACGGCTATAAGCAATGCAAGATACCGGGGTGCTTTTGTAAGTTTTATGATATTTAGTGTTTTTGGGGCCATCTCTTTTGTGATGTGGTACGGCGCTGGTATGATTAGTAAAGGGCAATTAAGTGCAGGTGATTTAACCATGTTTGTTATTTTTTCGGCCTTTGTGGGTGGCACATTTGCTGGCTTTGCAGAAATGTTTTCGCAACTCCAAAAAACATTAGGGGCTACACAAAGGGTGCGCGAGTTATTGCGCGAAACCACCGAGCCTGTAGAAATTAATACGCTTCAATCGCCCATCAAACATGTTATTTCGGGTAATGTAAGGTTTGAGGAGGTGAGCTTTTCTTACCCTTCTCGCAAAGATTTAATGGTATTGCAAAATTTGTCTCTTACTGTAAAAAGTGGAGAGCAAATAGCCTTGGTAGGACCAAGTGGCGCGGGTAAAAGTACCATCGCATCCTTGTTGCTTAAATTTTATGAACCTAGCAGTGGCAAAATTATTTTTGATGCCACCAATAGCGAAGAAATTGGACTTACAGAACTGCGCAAGCAAATTGCTTTTGTGCCACAGGATGTAATATTATTTGGCGGTACCATTCAAGAAAATATTGCATATGGTAATCCGCTTGCCACCCAAGAAGAAATTATAGAGGCCGCCAAAAAGGCCAATGCGCACGAATTTATAAATAAGTTTCCAGAGGTATACCAAACAATAGTGGGTGAGCGAGGTGTTAAATTAAGTGGCGGGCAAAGGCAAAGGATTGCCATTGCACGTGCAATACTAAAAAACCCGGCCATTTTATTGTTAGATGAAGCCACTAGCTCATTGGATAGTGAAAGCGAACAATTGGTTCAGGAAGCGTTAGATAATTTAATGAAAGGTCGCACCAGTATTGTAATTGCACACCGACTTTCAACGGTAAGAAATGCAAATAAGATTATTGTTATAGACCAGGGTACCGTTAAAGAAATGGGCACACACGAAGAACTTATGCATAAAGAAAAAGGCATTTACCGGAAATTAGTCGACCTGCAATTAGATTGGTCAAGCCTTGAAAAATAGGCTGTTCGGTGGTAATCGAATATAAAAGTTTTGTCATTTGATTTTTTAAAATAAATTTGCGTTTTATTAAACATTATACGTAGTTGAATTATAGCCTAGCTAAAATTTAATTATGAACCCAATTATATTATTTTATGTCTGAATTTCAGTTGGTAATGCCTAAAATGGGCGAAAGTATAGCAGAAGCTACTATTATTCGTTGGACAAAAAACGAAGGAGATTCTGTTGCTGTAGATGAAACTGTTTTAGAAATAGCAACAGATAAAGTAGATTCTGAGGTGCCTTCTCCAAAGGCTGGTAAAATAATTAAACTTTTGTTTAAAGAAGGTGATGTGGTTCCTGTAAATGCACCAATTGCTATTATTGCTTTAGAAGGAAGTGCAATTGAAAGCGCACCTGTTGCTGCAGCCACTCCAGTGGTAGTTAAACAGGTTGAGCAATCTATTGCAAACGTGCAAGAAACTATTGCACCTGCGGGAGGCAATAGGTTTTATTCTCCTTTGGTTTTAAATATTGCCAAAGCAGAAAACGTTAGTATGGCTGTTTTAGAAACTATTACTGGAACAGGTGCTGAAGGAAGGGTAACCAAAAGAGATATTTTGGCTTTTGTACAAAACAAAGGCAATGCACCTGCCGCTCCGCAGGTTGATACTCCAATTGTTTCTTCTCCAAGTGTAAATGCTGCTCCTACTAAGCCTGCTGTTAATACGCCTGTTCCTCCTCGTCCGCCGGTGAGCATCTCGGGTGGCGATGAAATTATAGAAATGGATCGTATGCGCAAGCTTATTGCCGATCATATGGTAATGAGCAAACATACTAGTCCGCATGTTACCTCTTTTGTTGAAGCAGATGTAACCAATATGGTTATGTGGAGAGATAAAGCCAAAAAAGTATACGAGAAAAGAGAAGGCGAAAAAATCACCTTCACACCTATGTTTATTGAGTGTGTAGCAAAAGCTATCAAAGATTTTCCTATGATAAATGTTTCTGTGGATGGAAACAATATTATCAAAAGAAAAAATATTAATATTGGTATGGCTGCGGCTTTACCAAGTGGTAATTTAATTGTTCCAGTTATCAAAGGTGCGGATGGTATGAACCTATTGGGTTTAACCAAATCGGTTAATGATTTAGCTAACCGTGCAAGAGCCAATAAATTAGCTCCAGATGATATTCAAGGTGGCACTTTTACTTTAACCAATGTTGGTGGATTTGGTAATGTAATGGGTACTCCTATTATTAACCAACCGCAAGTAGCTATTATGGCCACAGGTTCTATTAAGAAAAAACCTGCCGTTCTTGAAACGCCAATGGGAGATGTAATTGCAATAAGACATATGATGTTCTTAAGCCTTAGCTACGATCACCGCGTAGTAGATGGTTCTTTGGGCGGTAGTTTCTTGAAACGTGTTTCAGATTACATGGAACAGTGGGATGTAAATAGGGAGATTTAACAGGGTTTTAGGTTTTGTTAACAACTTATTGAAAACAAAGCCTGTTTCTCTTTTGTGGGTTGGCATTTGTATTCTATTTTTGCTTCCCGTAAATACATAATTACGGGTTTTGTTACCAGCATTCTTTTATGCTTCCAATCCGTTTTTGGTGTTTCCAAAACTAAATAATTATGACACCAAAATATATTTTCGTTACAGGCGGAGTTACGTCTTCTTTAGGCAAGGGAATTATTGCCGCTTCGTTAGCCAAATTGTTGCAAGCTAGAGGTTACACAGTTACCATTCAAAAACTAGATCCATACATTAACGTTGATCCAGGTACGCTTAATCCATACGAACATGGCGAGTGCTACGTAACAGAAGATGGAGCAGAAACAGATTTAGATTTGGGTCATTATGAAAGATTTTTAAACACACCAACCTCTCAAGCCAATAATGTAACTACGGGTAGAATTTACCAACATGTAATTAATAAAGAGCGTGAAGGTGCCTTTCTAGGGAAAACTGTTCAGGTAATTCCACACATTACAGATGAAATAAAACGCCGTATTAAATTATTAGGCGAAACAGGAAAATATGAAATTGTTATCACCGAAATTGGTGGTACCGTGGGAGATATAGAATCGCTACCATACGTGGAAGCTGTTAGGCAAATGCTTTGGGAATTAAAAGATGAAGATGCACTTGTTATACATTTAACTTTATTACCTTACTTAAGTTCAACACAAGAACTCAAAACTAAGCCTACCCAACACAGCGTTAAACTATTGCTTGAAAGTGGGGTGCAGCCAGATATTTTGGTGTGCAGAACTGAACATGCTATATCCAAAGAAATGCGTAAAAAAATTGCGCTTTTCTGTAATGTAGATGTGAATTCGGTAATTGAAGCACTAGATGTGCCAACTATCTATGATGTTCCTTTAATGATGTTGAAGGAGAAGTTAGACAAAACAGTTCTTTCTAAACTTAAGCTGAGCGCTAAAAACGACCCAGATTTGGAGAGTTGGAAATCGTTTTTAACCCGACATAAAAATCCTAAACACGAAGTTAGAATTGGGTTAATTGGCAAGTATATTGAACTTCCAGATGCTTACAAATCTATTATAGAAGGCTTTATTCATGCGGGTGCTTTTAATGAAGCGCGTGTAAGGGTGCAATACATTCACAGCGAACTTATAGCCGATGATAATGTGGCCCAAAAATTAGGCGATTTAGATGGTATTTTGGTAGCACCAGGCTTTGGCGATAGGGGCATTGAAGGGAAAATTACAGCAATTAAATATGCCCGCGAAAACGAGGTGCCATTCTTTGGCATTTGCCTAGGAATGCAAATGGCTGTGATAGAATTTGCCCGTAACGTTATTGGTTGGAAAGATGCACACAGCACAGAAATGAACCCCAAAACAAAACACGCCGTGATAGATTTAATGCAAGGCCAGAAAAATGTTACTAAAAAAGGAGGGACCATGCGTCTAGGTTCATACACTTGCGAAATAACCAAAGGTAGCAAAGCATATAGCGCCTACGAAAAATCTAAAATTAATGAGCGCCACCGTCACCGTTTCGAGTTTAATAATAATTTCTTGAAAGATTTTGAAGATAATGGCATGCAAATTACCGGGGTAAATCCAGATACCAAACTAGCAGAGATTGTAGAAATTAAAAACCATCCTTACTTTGTTGGTGTGCAATTTCACCCCGAATACAAAAGTACTGTGCTTAATCCGCATCCTCTTTTTGTTAAGTTTGTGAAGGCCGCCGTTCAGTTTAGCCAATCGTAAAGTTAATCTAAAATTACGTTATTGTTTCCTGTGCTAATTCTTCTTAAATATTTAGAAGCAATTACCTATTTTCGCCCCGCTTTTAATAATTACAATGGACAGAAATTCAATTATCGGCCTAGGTTTAATATTTGGTATATTAATAACCTTCGCCTACATTAATCAGCCTTCTAAGGAAGAAATTGAGGCCGCAAAAATTAAGCAAGACTCCATTAATTTGGTGCGTCTGCAAAATGATAGCACCACTTTAGCTTTGGTTCAGGCCGAGAAAAAAGAAGCGGTAATAGCCGCAAAAGGTATAGATAGCGCCGCCAAACAAAATGCTTTTGGCTCTTTTGCCAGTTTTTCTGAAGGTAAAGATGATTATACAATCCTTGAAAATGAAGAACTTAAGTTAAAAATTGCTAATAAAGGGGGTAGAATCTACCAAGCTGAATTGAAAAATTATAAGCGCTCGGATGGTTCTCCTTTGGTGCTTTTTGAGGGCGATGATAATGACTTCTCTTATGGTTTTGCTACACGCGATGCAAAAGCTATTTCTACCAAAGATCTCTATTTTACACCTGTGCCCGCTGCCGATGGAAAATCGATAACCATGCAACTTAAATTGGGCGAAAACCAAATGGTAGAGCACTATATTGGATTTTTGGAAAACCAAAACATGGTTGATTTTAAAATTAACCTCATTGGCATGAATGATATCATTGCTCCTAATAATAATTTCCTAGATTTAAGTTGGAAACAAAATATCCTTCAGCAAGAAAAAACCCATGAAGCAGAGAAAAATACAACAACCATCTATTACAGGTATCCCAACGAAGACCCCGATTATATAAGCGAAACCAAAGACCTTAAAGAAGATATTAAAACACCGCTGCAGTGGATTTCTTACAAGCAACAATATTTTAATAGTTCTTTAATTGGTTCTACTAATTTTGAAAACGCAGCCCTAGAAACTAAAGTTGATGAATCTAAAAAGTATATCAAAACACTAACTTCTAATATTGGGTTAACCTTTGATCACTCTGACAAACAATCTTATGAAATGCAATTTTATTTTGGTCCTAACCATTATAAATCGCTTTCAAAAGTGGGTGTGGGTTTAGAACAAGTTGTGCCTATGGGCTGGGGTATTTTTGGTTGGGTAAATAAACTCCTTACCGTTAATGTGTTTTATTTCTTAGGTAAATACATGAGCAATTTTGGTATCATTATCCTATTGCTAACCCTTATTGTTAAAACCATTCTGTTTCCTTTGGTTTACAAGTCGTATAAATCTTCTGCTAAAATGCGCGTGCTTAAGCCAGAAATGGACGAGATTAAAGTAAAGTATGGCAACGATATGGCTAAATTGCAACAAGAAAACATGAAGCTGTATCGCAAAGCGGGTGTAAATCCAATGGGTGGTTGTTTGCCTGTAGTTTTACAAATGCCCATTTTAGTGGCCATGTTCCAGTTTTTTCCAAGCTCTTTTGAATTAAGGCAGCAAGCCTTTTTATGGAGTAGCGATTTGTCTAGCTATGATAGTATTTTTAACCTAGGTTTTGAAATCCCTTTTTATGGCGATCATGTGAGTTTATTTACCCTGTTAATGACAGTTTCTACCTTGGTTTATACCATGTATAATAATCAAATGACTGGTGTTACTGGACAAATGAAAATCATTTCATACCTAATGCCCGTTATGTTCCTTGGGTTCTTTAATAACTACGCCAGTGGTTTAACTTATTATTATTTCTTGTCGAACCTATTTACCATTGGGCAGCAATTAATAATCCGCCAGTTTGTTGATGATAAGGCGTTGCATGCTCAAATTCAAGAGCATAAAAAGAAACCTGTAACCAAGTCTAAATTCCAACAAAAGCTTGAAGATATGGCCAAAAAGCGTGGCTTTGATCCTAATAAATAGTCGCTTAAAAGGATAAAAATAAAAAACCCAATCTATGGCAAGTAGATTGGGTTTTTTTATATTATTAAGTAAAATGATTTTAGATAATTTATATTAGTCTAATATGTTGCCAAACGATATTTTCAAATACTTTAATTTGAATTTTTAATGGTTATCAATGGGTTAATTAAAAATTGGGCTTAATTAGCTTGGCTTATGTATTTAAAGTGACTACTTTTTAGGAATGGATTCCCCAAATTTAGACAGCTTTTTTAGACACTTATTCGCTTAACAATACTTTCCAAGCTTCTGTTACCATTCCTTTTTGTAATAATTGCTGAGCCATTTGGTGGAAAAGGGCACTTTTGCCTTCTTTATCTAAATCCTGTTGCTTCAAATGCATCAAGTCTTTATTCATTCTTTGGTAAATTTCTATGCTATCTACATCGGGCAATTGCTCTACATTGGCTAACATGCCCAAACTATTGCCTGTTAAAAAGCGGCTATTTTTTATCTGTGCAGGTAGATTATCAAATCCAATACCCAGGTTTTTTGCAGGTTTGGCCACTTCAAAAAGTGCATTACCGCTGGCACGCACATACCAATCACTTCCCAATCTGCCCACCAAATCAATTTTATGTTGGTCTATTTTGCCATCGGCCGTTAATACATCGGGCGAAATATGCATTAACAGCATTTCGGCAATAATTAAATTGCCCGCACCACCTTCTTTGCCTGTTTCTATTATGTCTACAATTTTACATTCAAATTGTACCGGACTTTCCTTCACCCTAAAAGGTTTTACCATTTGCGAGGCAATGGGTGTAAAGCCTGCTTTTTCGAATTCACTTACGCCCTTGGGATACTCGCAGCTTGCTAAACTCATTTGTTGTACCATGGCATAATTTACTACATTTATTACCACTTCTTTGGTTTCCATGGCATTCTCTAGTGTATGCTTTATGGTATTATCTCTCACCCTTCTGGCTGGTGAAAAAATAAAACGCGTTGGGTTTGATCCAAATACATTAAAAAAACTAAAAGGACTTAAATTAGGATTACCTGCTGCATCTATGGTACTAGCAAAACAAATTGGCCTAGGCGAAATAGCGGTTAATAATGCGTTATGAAACTCTGCCAAGGGCAGGTCTTTGGGTGTTATCGTTTTCATTAGTAATTTTAATTAAGCACAGGTAAATAAGAAATAGTTTTTCTTTCCTTTTTGTATAATGAGGTATTTTTGGTTAATTAATTGTTCAGTTCCAACCAATAAATTTAAATCTTCTATTTTCTGTTTATTAATACTTACCCCGCCACCTTGCAGCATTTTTCGGGCTTCGCCTTTAGAAGGAAATACATTGCTTTTGTCGGTTAACAAATCTATAATAGCGATACCATTGCTAAGTTCTTCTTGTTTGAGTGTAAAGGAAGGCACACCTTCAAAAACTGCTAAAAATGTTTCTTCATCCAAAGAGGCAAAAGCTTCTTGTGTGGCATTTCCAAACAATATATTACTAGCGGCTATGGCTGTTTCAAAAGCTTCTTCTGAATGTACTTTGCAAGTAATTTCTTTGGCTAATGCCTTCTGTAAAATACGTAAATGCGGCGCTTCGGCATGTTGTGCCTCCAAAGCCTCAATTTCTTCTTTAGAAAGCAAGGTAAAAATCCTAATCCAACTGGCTGTATCGGCATCGCTTGCGTTCAGCCAGAATTGATAAAATTTGTAAGGCGACGTGCGTTTTGGGTCGAGCCAAATAGCCCCACTTTCTGTTTTGCCAAACTTGGTGCCATCTGCCTTTTTTATTAATTGCGTGGTAATAGCATATGCTTCGCCTTGTGCTTTTCTTCTGATAAGTTCGGTACCCGTTACAATATTTCCCCATTGATCGCTGCCACCCATTTGAATTTTACAGTTATGCTCTTTCCATAAATGGTAAAAGTCAAATCCTTGCACCAATTGGTACGAAAACTCTGTAAAGCTCATTCCAGTTTCGCCCTCTAAACGCTTCTTTACAGAGTCTTTGGCCATCATATAGTTAACCGTAATGTGTTTGCCCACATCGCGTATAAAGTTTAAAAAGCTTAAGCCTTTAAACCAGTCATAATTGTTTACCATCACTGCAGCATTCTGCCCATCGGTAAAGTTTAAAAACTTACTTAATTGTTGTTCTATGCTGGCCACATTGTGAAACAAAATTTCTTCAGAAAGTAAATTTCTCTCTGCAGATTTCCCGCTTGGGTCGCCCACCATACCTGTTGCCCCACCAACCAAAACATAGGGTTTATGCCCGGCACGCTGAAAATGAATGAGGGTCATTATTTGGGTTAAATGCCCCACATGCAAACTATCGGCAGTGGGGTCGAACCCAATATAGCCTGAGGTAGATTCTTTGGATAATTGTTCTTCGGTGCCCGGCATCATATCATGCAACATGCCGCGCCATTTCATTTCTTCCACAAAATTTGTCATGCCGCGAAAATAGGATTTTGGAAACATAATCTCTTCAAAAGAATTTTGTATACTCGCACAAATAATGAATTACCTATCTCATTTTTACGTGCACCAAAATGGCAATAATCCGCACTATAGCCTGGGTTTAATTTTCCCAGATCTTTCGCGGGGTTTTGTGAAATTGCCCGGTAAACTTGAGTCTTCTGTTTATGGTAATTTACACGCAATGGCAGCTGGATGTATGCAGCATTACCAAGCCGATAAACAATTTCATGCTTCACCTTTCTTTGATTGGGGAACGCATACTTGCACCCAAATGCTAAACAAAGCCAAGTTTACAGAAACCGTAAATCGGCGCTGGTTTATGGGGCATGTGCTTTTTGAAATGCTACTCGATCGTTTGCTGATAAACCACCAACCTCAAGTGGGCATCGATTTTTACGCAGATTTACAGGAGCTTAGCTTAAACGATATGCAACAGTTTGTAAGTTTTCATCAGCACAATGATTATGATAGATTTCTGCGTTTTTTTGAGCATTTTCGCAGCGTGGCCTACATTCAAAATTATCCAGATAATAACCTGTTTGCCTTTTCGTTAAGTAGAATCATGAAAAAAGCAGGCTTGGCAGAGCTATCTTTAACCGATAAAATAGTGCTGCAAGAATGTGTATGGGACTTAGAAAGCAATGCGTTTAAGAATGTACAAAGCGTTTTATTTGAATTAAAAGAGGTGTTTAAAAAATGAGAAAATATTTGTTAATCGTTTTACTTTTCGGTTTGAACCAATCTGCTTGGACGCAAACTTTGAAATACAGTAATGAGTTTTTAAATATTGGGATTGGTGCCCGGGCCATGGGTATGGCAGGTTCTGTAGTTGCTAGCACACAAGATGTTACTGCTAGTTATTGGAACGCAGCTGGCTTGGCAAAATTAAAAGACAATATTCAAATTGCGGCCATGCACAATGAGCAGTTTGCAGGCATAGCCAACCACGATTATGGCAGTGTGGCCTTTAAGCTTAGCGAGAAATCGGCTGCTGCGCTTAGCTTTATTAGACTAGGTGTAGATGGTATTCCCAATACGCTTTACCTGATGCAAGATGGACAAATAAATCATTCGCTTATTAGAAGTTTCTCTGCGGTAGATTATGCTTTTATGGGTTCTTATGCCACACAAACCAAAATTGAGGGTTTGGATGTGGGTGGGAATGTAAAAATTATTAGGCGTGTTGTGGGCGATTTTGGTGGAGCTTGGGGCTTTGGAATTGATTTATCTGCCACCTATACCAAAAATGATTGGCAGTTTGCTATCGTGGGCAGAGATGTTACCACAACCTTTAATGCTTGGTCGTATAAAATGAGTGAAGCAGATAAACAACAACTTCTTGCTACCGGCAACTCCATTCCAAAAGGTGGTTTAGAATTAACGCTGCCTCGTTTTACTTTTGGAGTGGCTAGAAAATTTCAGATTAAAGAGTCTAAATTTACAGTTTTGCCAGAGCTTAATTTAGACTTAACTACAGACGGACAAAGAAACGTTTTGGTAAGTAGTAAATATGTAAACCTAGACCCTAGATTAGGTATAGAAATAGGATACAATAACCTGATTTTCTTGAGAGGCGGTTATGGAACTTTACAACGGGTAATAGATTTTACGGGTAATAAAACCCTCAACGGAATGCCAAGTATAGGCCTAGGTATTCAGCTCAGTAAATTAGCTATTGATTATGCGCTAAGCAATGCTTTTAATCAAGGTTTAATTGGCATGAGCAACGTGGTTAGTTTGCGATTAAGCATTAACAGGAAATAATTTTTTATTCTTCCTCTATTTCGGATTGGTTGCGCTGATGGTATAAATCTAAAGCGGTAATCATAGCAATAAATCCCCAAAATAAAACGGCAATTTTATCTTGCTCGCTATAACTATTTAGCAACCCGTGAGAAAGATAGGTAACGAGTCCCAAAAGCAGCGAGGCGCTCATTATTTTTATCTCTAAGGTTTTACCTTTATATACCATCGATAACCCAGTTTGGAAGGCAAAATATAAAATAGCCAAAAAGCTAATCAAACCTGGCCAACCGCTCTCAGATAAAGGATTTAAATATTCTGAGTGCGCATGACCTTGATCGCCAAAAGCGGTGGTTATGGGTGTTTTAAACTCCGGATTTTGGTATGGGGCATAGGTGAAAGAATAGGCACCAGGTCCAAAACCTACTATGGGTTTTTCTTCCACCATATTAATAGCCGCCGCCCAACGGTTTACGCGTTCTAAATTGGAAACATCATTCCTTACATTTGAAACAGATTCCAAATGTTTCTCTATGCCTTCTGCCGAATTTTGTTTATTCTGGTATAATTGAAAAAAGATATCGTCGAAATTAGCAATAACCATAAAAGAAATGATTCCCAGTATACTCAACATATGCCATAAGCGTAGTCGCAAAAGCATGGCAATGCCAAATAGGAGGGCAGCTACCAAACTTATCCAACCAGCTCTTGTATAGCTCAAAATTAAACCCACTGTAAACAATCCTAAAAAGCCAATGGAAGCCACTACGCTCGAAAAGTTTAGGTTCAGCCTAAAACCCAATACGGCCCATAAAAATAAAAGGGGAATAAAAAAGGCAATGGCGGCAGCGTATATGCCGTGGGCAATATAGAATGGGGCCATTACCTCAAAGGATGTTATTTGAGAAAAATCGTCGTTGCTGTGTTTTATAAGTGTAAAAATAATAACAAACGCCAACGGAATCATATAGGCCCATAAATAGTTTTTTATGGCATCTATGCGCTTAAATAGCACCACCGCCAAAAAGTAAAATACTACTAAAAACCAAGAACGGCTTAAAAAGAATTTTAAACTTACTATTTTTTCCATGCTGGTAAATGTGGTAATGAGAATCCAAGTCATGTTTACCAAAATGGCAATGGTTATGGGGTGTTTGAGCACCGTAAAATCATAAGTACCATCAATAGTAAACTTATAGATTACCAATAAAAATATGCCAATAATTAGGGGTTCTGCAGGTAAAGATAAGCCCATGCCCAAAACCACATCTTCTATGTTTACCGATAGCGGAACAAGAAAAACTAAGATAATAATTAAAACATCTAGTTTAAGTAATGCCAACAAAAACAAAACAGCCAGCGCAGGTAACATAGGCGCCCAGTAAAATTCAAAAGCAATGCCAATGGTATTTAACAGGATAAATAACAATCCTGAGCCCAGGAGCCACTTCTTTTTTAACGCTGAATCCAATTGAAGTTAGGAAATTAGGTTGTTTTTTTGGTGACTAAATTTTTCTACAAAAAGCAAAACAATACAAGCCAAAAGGAATGAACCTAAAACCGATGCAATAACAATTAATGAACGCAAAGGGTATGTTTTTCTCTCGGCTGGTGAGGCGTTTTGTAAAATAAACACGTTACTTAAATTACCTTCTACGTCTATTTTAGCTTGATCCAATTTCTTCTTTAACTCATTCATTTGCTCTACCTGTAGCTCTAGGGTACTGGTTAAGGATTGAGATTCGGCGCCAAAAGTGGCTAAGTTATTTTGTTGCTGACGAATATTATCGTTCATGCCTACTTTTCCTATAATCTCTGTGATGGCTTTAGATTGCTCTTCTACATTGTAAACACCCTTGGTACCTAATTCTTGCATGCGACCTTTAATGGTGTTTATTTCTTCTTCTTTACGTTTGTATTCGGTTTCAATAATATACAAAGCCTGCATGGCTAACTTTCTTTGAACCTCAGTTTTTACGCTGTCTAAAATCATAACAATGCCATTGGCAACCTCTGCAGCAACTTCTGGTTTTTCGTCTAACACACTAATTTCTATGGAAGCATAAGGCGTTTTCTTAACACTGATATTTTTATCGTATTGTTTGCCTAATTTGTAATTTTTTTCTGAATCTTCAGGGTCAATTCTATAGTTTTCTAATAAATTGTATCGCTTAATTACTTTACCTTTTAAGTAATCAGATTCTAATATTTGCACATACTGTTGTGCCGCAACTTGTTCACCAAATTCAAGTGGGTCTTTTTGTTTAACCCTACTGTCTGTAAGTAAGGCAGACGAGATGGAGTTATTCATAGAAGGATAAAAAACCGCAGTAGATTTATACTTGGGTCTAATTATCCATGGACTAGATACTAGAATAGATAAAATGGCCGATACGCTACAAATGATGATTAATTTTTTTCTCCACTTAAAAATAAAGTGAAAAACATCCATGAGCTCAAAGTAATATTGTTTCTTTTTCTTATTCATAACCGTTCTGCAAAAATATAAAAAAATGCTTAGATACCGCTTTTTTCGTCCGATCGCGATTTTAAAAGGGCAATTGCTTGCTGTATATCAAGAAATTTGAGGTAAAACATTAGTCCTAAAGTGATAATTACAAGGAAAATAGCTGATTGCCACCAAAGCAAATTTAAATAATTACTTAATAGCATACTCATGCTTATAAGCAAAACAGCCAGGAAAAAATTTTGCACAAATTGTCTATCAAAATAAATTTTCAAACGCATTTTACCAATC
The DNA here is from genome assembly GCA_945860865.1 of Chitinophaga pinensis. Taxonomy (GTDB): domain Bacteria; phylum Bacteroidota; class Bacteroidia; order UKL13-3; family UKL13-3; genus B1. The sequence continues at coordinate 38,968 of CAMARW010000004.1, forward strand.
ACAAAATTACTGAGGCCAATAAAACCCTGCGTACTTATAGCAGCTATTGCCGCCCCATAAGCTTTATAAATAGGAATGAGCCAAATGTTTAGTCCAAGGTTAATAAGTAAAGCCGCCGCCGCCAGTATGTTTAGTATCTTAAAATTTCCATTAGCCGTTAAAAGTGTTCCGTATATATACATAGCACAAAGCGGAAAAAAACACAAAATAACTAGTCCAAAAATAGAGGCTGAATAAGCAGTACTTTGCTTGTTTAAGAGGTGAATAATGGGGTCTTGGTAAAAATAGGCTATTAAACAAAACGTAAAGGCTGGCAATAATAATAATCCGGTACTAAATTGAACCAAGGGTTTAAGGTCCATTTTGCCAGCAATCATCTTAGAAAACATAGGAAGCAGCAACATGGCAACCAAAGCGGCCATCATGTTGGCGGCCTCTAGCAAGCGGTATGCCGAGGCATAAATACCATTTTGAATATCTCCATCTGGCAATATTTGAGGTATAAGCACCACATCTAAACGGGTGTAAAATGTCATTAACAAGGAAAGTAGGGCATAGGGCAACATTTCGCTCACTATTTTTTTAAAGGCCTGCCAATCTATTTGCCAATTCAACCCTTTTAAATGGGGTTTTATAACCCAAAAAGACAAGGCAACCGCGCTGGCATAAGCAATGGTTTGAGCCCAAATAAATTTGGTAATGCTCATTTCAAATACACCAAACCACAGCATTAAGCCGCATAAAATAATCATCAAAAGTCTATCTACTACAGATAAAAAGGCATCTGTTTTAAATAGCTGCAATCCGCCCACAATACTTCTAAAAAAGGTGTAGAAATAGCATAATATTTGGTTCAGCCCAAAAATCCATAAAAGTTTAATGCGGTCTATAGGGTAGCCAATAGCCAAACCTAAAAAAAGCGTAATCGCTAAATATATTAGGCTCGAACCAAGTTTAAATCCGGTTAAGGCAACAAACTCTTGCTTTAGTTTTAGAGGGTCTTTGGCAATATTAGACGAGGTATAATTGTTAATACCTAAATCTAATAAGGTTATAAACAGCATAGAGAACGCAAACAAATTGCTGTAAATTCCGTACTGCTCATACCCAACCGCATTTTGTACACCTCTATCTATGCCCAAAATCCAAAAGGGTTTAATGAGCAGGTTTACAGACATGAGCAAAATAAAATTGCTAATAAAGGTTTTTTTCATGAGCCTTACTTGGCATTATGGCGGTAAATTTATTGATTCGTATAAACTTTGCACCATAGTTTTATAAAAATAATTTTTTAGGCTGAACCCAAACATGGAATTAATTCAATTTTCTCAAAATAGTTTGATAGAAGCAGGTTGCGATGAGGCAGGTAGAGGTTGTTTAGCGGGTCCGGTTTACGCAGCTGCAGTTATTTTAAATCCTAAAAAGAGAATCAAGGGTTTGGATGATTCTAAAAAACTTAGCGATGCCATGCGGTATAAATTACGCCCAGAAATAGAAGATAAAGCATTGGCATTTGCGGTAGCTGCACTCGATAATGTTGAAATTGACAAGTATAATATTCTTAAATCTTCCTTTTTTGCCATGCATAAAGCTATTCAAAAATTGTCTATCAAGCCTCAATTACTTTTAATTGATGGCAATAGGTTTATTCCTTTCGAGGGTATTCTGCATCAATGCGAGATTAAAGGTGATGCACGTTTCCAAGCCATAGCCGCGGCTTCTATTTTGGCCAAAACCTACCGAGATGATTATATGAAAGAAATTCACCAAGAATTTCCGGTTTATGCTTGGGATAAAAATATGGGTTACCCAACCAAGGCGCACAGAGCCGCCATAAAGGAGTTTGGCGTTGCCCCATACCACCGATTAAGTTTTAAATTATTGCCAAGCCAGCTTAAATTATTTTGAGTTTTTAAATTAAAACTTCCCAATTCTTTTTGGCAATAGCAAAAACCTTTTTCCGAACATGATTTGAAGGATTACAGAATGGAAACGATTAAGAAATCTCGGTAATCTTGAAATCCCGTAATCGTGTTCAGAAATTTTGGTTCAGTAATAAAAAGGTCCAGAACAAATTAGATTTAAAATAACATAAACTTATTATGCAAATTGTAAATCTCCGAGCTAAAAATGTATTTTGCAGCCTTTTCAATAAAATGTAATGAACAGTTACTTTAGTAATAAGCGTATTTTAATTACAGGAGCCTCCTCGGGTATTGGCAGCGCATTGGCTATTGCCTTGGCGCAGCCCTCTGTTCACCTTATTTTGGTAGCCAGAAATTTAGATAAACTGCAATCTGTTGCCGCCGCATGTGCCGCCAGGGGTGCTAGCACAGAAATACACTTTTTAGATGTTTCAATAGAATCTGAAATTGTGGCTTTTGCACAAAAACTCAAGCAGGTTCACCCACATTTAGATATCTTAATTAATAATGCAGGTATTAGTCAGCGCTCCCAAGCAGAAGAAACGCCTTTAATGGTAGATAGGCGTATAATGGAGGTTAATTTTTTCGGACAAGTAAACTTAACCAAGCAGCTTTGGCCTTTGTTATGCAATGCTGCTCATGCAAATATTGTTTTGATTAGCTCGGTGGTAGGTACTTTTGGTTTCCCGCAACGCAGTGCTTACTCGGCCTCTAAACATGCATTAGAAGGTTTTTTTGAATCTTGGATGCTCGAAAATAAAAGAGATAATATATTTTTTACCACGGTTTCCCCGGGTCGTATTCAAACCGATATTTCTAGTTCGGCCCTAAAAGCAGATGGAACGCCGCATCAAAAAATGGATGATGGCCAGTTAAATGGAATTCCAGCGGCCGTTTGTGCTGCAAAAATTATTAATGGAATTCAAAAAGATAAGCGTAAAGTGTACGTTGTTCAAAAAGAAATGGTTTTAATTGTTCTGCGAAAATTATTGCCATCGCTCTTTTTTAAATTGGTTGTTAAATTAAAATTATCATAAAAACAATATGGGTTTTGTATCAGGAATTCAACAAGTAGGTATTGGTTGCAGCGATTCTCCTGCACGTTTTAAATGGTTGAGACAAACCTTTGGGATAGATGTACAAATATTTGATGATGAAGCGCAAGCGCCATTAATGACACCGTATACAGGCGGACAGGTGCAGAGCAGAAGGGCTATTTTAGCTATGAATATGAATGGGGGAGGTGGCGCCGAAATTTGGCAATTCACTAGCAGAAAAGGCGAAAAAGGTCCTACCATGCAGTGGGGCGATTTAGGCATAAACGCAGTTAAGCTAAAAAGCAATAACCCAACTTTGGCTCAGGAAGAAATCAGAGAAAATCAAGCTTGCTCACCTTTATCCAAAGACCCGCTCGGCAACGAAACCTTCTGGTTGCAAGATGAAGATGCAAATACTTACCAAGTAGTATATGATGATTCTTGGTTTAAAAACAAAGTATTCATGCAAGGTGGTTTTTGTGGTACTATAATTGGCGTAAGTAATGTTGATTTATCCATTGCTTTTTACCAAAATGGCCTTGGTATAAACGAGATTGTATACGATGTAACGGGTACTTTTGATGATTTGGGAGAAGCATATAAAGGTCAAAAATTTAGAAGAGCGCTCCTTCGATATAAAAACCCAAATACGGCACCATTTTCTAAGTTATTAGGAGATATTCAAATAGAATTAATACAAAGTTTGGATAGAAAACCGGTTAAATTGTTTGAAAATAGATTTTGGGGCGATCTAGGTTTTATTCACCTTTGTTTTGATGTACCTAATTTAGAGCGTTTAAAGGGTAATCTGCAAAAGTTCAGGTATCAACTTACCGTAGATAGTGGTGATACTTTTGATATGGGCGAATCTGGTGGAAGATTTGCCTATGTAGAAGACCCCGACGGTACTTTAATAGAAATGGTAGAAACCCACAAAGTTCCTATTTTAAAGAAATTTGGCTGGTACTTAAATCTTAAAAAACGTGGTCAAGACAAACCTTTGCCTTATTGGATGTTAGCCCTGATGGGATTAAATAAAGTGAAAGATTAATTGCAGCGTTAATCCTAAGATAACTAAGTATAGCGGCCAAAGTATCAAAAATAATCCGTAAATGATAGAATCTAGAAATATCTTTTGCTTTACAATTTTTGGTGCTAACCATTTGCAAAAAAGGTAAAATGGCCAGAATAATAAAGTTGCTTTTATAAAACTTGGATACGACCTATTTAATGACTCTTTGGTGTCTATTTTTAGGTTGTTAATTATCTGCGCACCGCTCAGTTTTGAATGATTTACTAATCTATTGAACCTAAACGAAAAAAACTGATAATCTTCTTTTGAAGTACTCATATCCTTATTAATGTAGGCTAATTCTTCAAAGTTTTTACAAAGGTCTTCATTTAGCTCTTTTACAAACATTGCCTCATTCTTTTGATAGTTATAAGCTTCTTTATGAATTGGTTTGCCAAAGTTTATCAAAATGTTTTTACCTTCTCCTTGGTAATGCTCATAAGTTATCCCAACCGGAATTATCTGTAAATTTTTCGAATCGCTTTCGCTCATCCAAGCTTTTTTGGCAATACGCGCTGTGCCCTTTTTTAAGGTCCTTAACTCCCAATTATTTTCGCTTATTCCTTCAGCAAAAATTAGTACTATTTGGTTAGCTTCAAGAATAGCCTGACAAGCATCGAATGTTTCGTTGTTTTTACTGAGGTTTTCTTTGCCTTCTGATAACCTATAAATGGGTAGCATATTTAAAGAGCCCAGAATTTTAGCGGCTGTTGCATGATTAAATGCATCGCCTCTGGCTAAAAAATGGGTGGGTCTGCTTAATGCGGAACCTATTAACATAGCATCTAAAAAAGAATTGGGGTGGGTTGCCGCCAGCACTATTGGACCTGTTTTGGGTATGTTTTCTGCGCCGAAAACACGCACATTTTTATAAAATAAATGCGCTATTAGTTTTGAATTCCATTTACAAAAATTATAAAACATCCCCATAATTGCAATAGTAATTAAGTTTTTGAATTCATCCAAATGCTATGCGCCTCGTCGGCTTGGAGGTGCAGCATTTTTAAACCGTTTAAAGTTTTGGCCCCTTTTAATTTTACCGTTTTTAAAAAGCATGTTTCTTCGGGTAAATAGATTAAATCGTAACAAAAGTGTTCTTTACCAACGCCGTTAAGTGAAAATGGCAATTCCTCAGTTGTGTTTGGAAACATACCAATAGGTGTAGTTTGAATAATAAGCCTATGCGTTTGAATAACCTCTTTATCAATTTCTGTTAATAAATAATCGCCCAATCCATTGCGGGCAGCCACGCTAAACGGAATGTTCAATTGTTTTAAGACATAACAAACTGCTTTACTAGCTCCACCATTTCCAATCACAAGCGCGTGCATGTTTTGGTTCGAACCAATAAATGCTAATAATGAGGATTTAAATCCATAAACATCTGTATTATGTCCAATTAAATCTCCGTTTTTTGAAACCTCAATGCAATTTACCGCGCCGCAGGCCTGGGCTTCTTCAGATAAAGATTGTAAATAAGGAATTACCTTTTCTTTGTATGGTTTGGTTACGTTAAATCCACTTAAATTTTCTGGGTTGATAAGAAACGATTTTAATTGAACTATGTCAGAAATGGGGTAGTTTTCGTAGCTGTAGGCCTCGCCTGACTCACTAAATTTTTGGGTGAAATAATTAACAGAAAATGAATTGTTTAATGGGAAGCCAATCAATCCGTACTTTTTCTTTAAATCCATTTTTCTTATTTTAAATCGACACAAAATTAAGGCTTACAATAGTATTATTTTATGATTGTTTTACCTAGTTTTTAAGTCCAACAAAATTAATTTTTAGGCTTGTCTAAAAATTAATTTTGTATTTTCTAAAAATATCGCATTTTTGCATGTATGAAAGGCCGTTTTTTATTTATTTTTCTTTTATTTACCTGCCAAGTTTGGGCTCAAAATTACACAATTAAGGGTAAAGTAATTGCAAATGAAAAAGGTTTAGCGTTGGCTACTGTTGGTATTCAAGAGTTGGGTAAAGTAAGTCAAACTGCCTCAGATGGAACTTTTACTCTGGAAAATTTGCCTTCAGGCCGGTTTTTATTGCAGGTTTCTTTATTAGGGTATGAGCGCAAAAAAATATGGGTTCAGCCAGCCGAACAAGATTTTACAAGTATTCAATTAATACCGCTTCAAAATAATTTGGGCGAAGTAACCATAAGCGGCAATTTACGAGAAGTAAGCAAATCAGAATCGGCGGCACCGGTTGAAATATACAACCAGCAATTTTTTAAGAAGCTGCCCAACAATAATTTATTTGAATCTATGCAAATGATTAATGGGGTTTTGCCAACCTTAAATTGTAATGTTTGCGCTACGGGCGATATTCAAATAAACGGCATGGATGGCCCTTATACCCTTGTTTTAATTGATGGTATGCCCATTGTAAGCGCGCTTTCTTCGGTTTATGGTTTAAGCGGTATACCCAATGCGCTCATAGAAAAAGTAGAGGTGGTAAAAGGTCCGGCCGCTACTTTATATGGCAGTGAGGCCATGGGCGGATTAATTAATGTTATTACCAAATCGGCAAACTTTGCTCCTAAATTGGCCGTAAATTATTTTGCGAGTTCATATTCAGAACAAAACTTAGATGTTGGTTTGGGCATAAAAGGTAAAAAAGTAAATGCATTATACGGCTTGAACCTATTTCATTACAACTGGCGACAAGACGCAAACAATGATAATTTTACAGATATACCCGTGCAAACGCGGGTCTCTTTGTTTGGGAAATGGCAGTTTAAAAGAAAAGAAAATTTATCTAGCAGTATCGCTGCGCGCTTGTATTACGAGGATAGATTTGGAGGAGAAATGAACTGGGATAAAAGTTTTAGGGGAGGAGATAGCGTTTATGGAGAATCTATTTATACCAAACGACTCGAGTTATTGGGCTTACATCCATTTAAGATTAAAAATGAATTGTTTAAATTGCAGTTTTCATTTAACCTGCATAACCAAGATGCGGCTTATGGTACAACCACCCTGCTTGCCCAACAAATGGGATTGTTTAATCAATTGATACACGATAGGAAATTAAATAACAAACATCGATTACTTAGCGGATTAACGCTTAGATATACCCATTACCAAGATGATGCGCCCGTGCGTTTGGGCAATAGTTTTGTGCAGCAGTTTGTTATTCCGGGTGCTTTTGTGCAGGAAGAATTTACGCCCAACAATAGGCAAACCATTTTATTGGGAGCCAGGGTAGATTATTATAATTTTCATGGGTTTATATTTTCGCCTAGGGCCAATTATAAATGGCAAATCAATTCAAATAATGCAATTAGGCTTAGTGCCGGAAACGGATTTAGAATCGTAAATATTTTTACAGAAGACCATGCCGCTTTAACGGGTGCTAGAGAAGTAGTGATAGCAGAAAATTTAAAGCCAGAAAAAACATGGAATATGAATGTTAATTATAGCAGCTGGCGCAACCAAAAACAAGGGTTCTTAGAATGGGATGTGAGTGCATTCTACACTTGGTTTGGCAATAAAATTATTCCAGATTACGACCAAGATCCTAATAAAATTGTTTATCAGAATTTAAGTGGATTTGCCGTTTCTAGGGGTATTACTTTAAACACGGCAGCTAGTTTTGTTTTTCCTTTAAGAATAAATGCAGGATTTACCCTCATGGATGTATTTGCCCAACAAACAGATTCTTTGGGTAACAACTTTAGGCAAGTGCAAATGCATGCCCCACGTTTTTCAGGAACCTTCCAAATAAGCTATGCCTGGAAACCCATTGGCTTAACTTTAGATTATACCGGACAAGTATATGGTTCGATGCGATTGCCCATTTTGCCCAATGATTTTAGACCCGAATATTCTCCTTGGTTCAGCTTACAAAATGTGCAACTAACCAAGAAGTTCGGACCAAAATTTGAGTGTTATACCAGTATCAAAAATTTGTGGAATTTTTTGCCTGCCCATCCACTTATTCGTTGGTGGGATCCTTTTGATAAGCGTGTAGATAACGTCATTGAAAATCCACAAGGATACCAATTTGATGCAGGATACAACTTTGCGCCTATGCAAGGAAGAACCCTTTTATTTGGCTTACGTTACCTTTTACCTTAATTGAGTTTCTTTTAGTTTCATCACTTTGTGAAACTCCTTATTCATTTTCTGAATATCTTTTAATAACTCAGCTCTTCCTCTTTTATCTAGCGAAGAAGTAAGGTAAATAGGAGGGAGTTCTTCCCATGTTTCTAACAATTTCTCTTTAAATTTGGCAACATTTACCTCTGCTTCGGCATTCTTAAGCTTGTCTAATTTTGTAAATACAATGCTAAAAGGAATGCCTTTTTCGCCCAATTGATTAATGAAAAGTAAATCTTTTTCTTGTGGTTCAATGCGGGTGTCTATAAGGGAAAATAGATTAACCAAATGATCGCGTTTTTCTAGGTAATTCCACAAAGTTTTTTCCCAAGAATTACGCAAGTCTTTAGAGCGTTTGGCATAACCATAACCTGGTAAATCTACTAAAATCCATTCTTCATTTACGGCAAAAAAATTCATGCTTATGGTTTTGCCCGGCGTACCAGAGGTTCTGGCTAATTCTTTGCGCTGAACCAACATATTTATAAGCGAAGATTTGCCCACATTACTTCTGCCAATGAAGGCATATTCTGGCAAATCATTTTTAGGGCAATCTTTTAAACTATTGGCACTGGTTTTATATACGGCTGAACTTATATCCATTTGGCAAAAATAGTTTAATTATTCGCTTTTAAATACGTTTCACCATTTCACTTATCAATCTTGTGAGGTTTGGTTCGGCCAAAGCGGCTGCTTGGAGCACATCTTGCAGGCTAATTTTTTTGATAAATCCGGGCACGCCCAAATCGGTTATTACAGATACTGCAAAAACCCGCATGCCCATGTGGCGGGCAACAATGTTCTCTGGTATGGTGCTCATTCCAACCGTATCTCCGCCTATAATTCTGAGGTATTTATACTCTGCCGGTGTTTCTAATGCCGGACCTTGAACGGCGGTATATACGCCCTCTTGTAGCGTAATATTTTGTTCGGCAGCAATTTCTTTGGCTAAGGCAATAAGTTTGGTATCATAAGGCTCGCTCATATCTGGGAATCTTGGACCTAAATCATCGTCGTTTTTGCCACGCAAAGGGTGCTCTGGCAATAGGTTAATGTGGTCGTTTATAAGCATCAAATCACTTACCTTAAAGTTTGGGTTCAAGCCGCCAGATGCATTAGAAATAAATAAGGTTTGAATGCCCAAAAGTTTTAAAATTCTGACTGGAAAAGTTACTTGTTGCATGCTATAACCCTCGTAATAATGGAACCTGCCTTGCATTACGATTACGGGTACCTGGTTGAGTTTTCCGAATAGCAATTTGCCACGGTGACTTTCTACTGTGCTTACTGGGAAATGCGGTATTTGGTCGTACGGTATGGCATGTTCTATCTCTATTTCATTTACTAATGCACCTAAACCTGTGCCTAGAATAATGCCTATTTTGGCTTGGTTGTAAAAGGGTTTTAAGTAATTAAAACTTTCTTGGATTGGTGCTAACATACGTGTAAATAATTTGTTGAAAAGCGGTTTCTTCTATTTTTGAAAAGACAACTTCTATGGGTAAATAGTATAAAGGGAATTCTTTGATTTTATAAAAGTACGGTGATTGAAGCAGTTTTTGATAGTCTTTTTCAGTAGTTACAATTGCCTTGTTTTTCGTTTCAATTTGCTCAAAATCAGATACAATCCAATCAATGTCTTTTTCGGTAAAAATATGGTGATCGGGGTACGATTTTAAACGAACTTCTGGAAACAAGCTTTTTAAATGGTCCTCGAACAAGGTTGGTCTGGCAATACCACAAACACCCAAAATAGCATGAGCATTTGTGGATGGCATTTCATCAAAATAAGGTTTTAGGGGAGCATAAGCAATATGAGAAAAGAAAACTTGTTGGTGAGGAAGCGGATTAATCTTTTGGATAATCGCATTTTTTGTTTCGGCGGTGATATCAGTATTACACTTGCTTACAATAATAATATCTGCTCTTTTGGCCGCAGCAGCATACTCTCTGAGGTAACCACTTGGCACCAAATAATCATTTGTATATAATTTATTTTGCTCGGTTAGTAATATGTTTAATCCGGGCTTAAGGGCTCGGTGTTGGTAGGCATCATCTAATAAAATTACAGCTGTATGTGGTGCATCATACAATAAATTGGGTATGCCCAAAACGCGGTTTTCTGACACGGCAACCGCTACATTTGGAAATTTACTATATAATTGATAGGGTTCGTCGCCCAGTGAAAAAGGACTGCTATTGGGCTCTGCAAACACATAACCAATAGTTTTTCTCTTGTACCCTCTGCTCATGATAGAAACTTGTAAGTTTTTACTGCCCAAATATTTGATTAGATATTCTATGTGTGGTGTTTTGCCTGTACCTCCAAAAGCTAAATTTCCAACATTGATTGTAGGAATATCAAAACTGGTGGTGCCCATAAAATCTGTATCATATAGGTGGTTTCTGAGACGTAAAATTCCTTGATAAAGCCAAGAAAGTGGTAGCAATAGAAGTTGAAATATTTTCAATGCGCTAATTTTTTATTACAAGTTTATGGTTTTGTTGAATATAATGTCTAAAAACTAATTAATTGAACTGTAAAGTGCTCAGATAATGTTTATTAGGAATTTTATATTAAATTAATTATTATTGTAAAATAAAAAAATAATTGCTCCAATTCAATTAGACTTAAATTTTAAAATTTAGGATGATATATAAAAAATTAGTACTTCTGTTTTATGTGATTGTTGTTTGCTTTTTAACAGCTAAAGCACAGCCCTTAACGCAAGGTCTTGGTTCAGAATATCAAATAAGATTAGCTAAAATAGATAGTAATACACTTCAATGGAGAAATAAATTATATCCTAAAACAGACGCAGGAAATTTAAATACTTATGGGTTTAATCCTAATGAAATTCCAGTTTATTCTGATTCTACTTATGCATTAAGATTAAGCTTGCTTGAGATGGAAATTCCAATGGAATACAACCAACAAGTGCGCAACTACATTGATTTATATGCCAATAGGCGCAGAAATTTAATTAGTAAAGTATTAAGCACATCTAAATTGTATTTCCCCATTTTTGAGGAAGTTTTTGATAGAGAAAATGTGCCAATGGAATTTAAATATTTGGCTGTTATTGAAAGCGCTTTGAACCAACGCGCTATCTCACCTGTTGGAGCAGCTGGTTTATGGCAGTTTATGTCGCCTACAGGTAGAATGTACGGACTGAAAACAGACACCTACATAGACGATCGGAAAGACATTATTAAATCTACTGAGGCAGCGGTTAAATATTTCAAAAATTCATATCGATTATACAATGATTGGTTGTTGGTTATTGCCAGCTACAATTGTGGTCCGGGTAACGTTAATAAAGCCATTCGCAAAGCAGGAGGTAGTAAAAATATCTGGCAAATAATGCCTTATCTGCCTAAAGAAACAAGGGGGTATGTGCCAGCATTTATAGCTGCTGCTTACGTTATGAACTATGCTAGTGAACACAATATTTACCCAGCCGAAGAGGAGCCATACTTTCATTTAGATACTGTTATGGTTGATAACCGTATGTCTCTTGAAAAATTGGCTTATGCCCTCGGAACAAGTGCCGATGAAATAAAACAATTTAATCCTTCATTAAAACAAGGAATTATTCCTTTTAATACTGAAGGAACTGTGCTTACATTGCCTTATCATCATGCAGTTAAGGTTGCTTCTCTGCGCTATGATACCTCATTTAATAATAGGCTAGATGAAGATTTGCTTGCTATGAATAAAAGCACGCAGGAAATTAAACACTCCGATAAAGTTATCTATAAAGTTAAGAGTGGAGATTACCTCACAAAAATTGCCAGAAAATTTGAGGTAAGTGTGGCTGAATTAAAGAAATGGAATAAAGGTAAAATTAAAGGCAACCATGTTTCTAAAGGTCAAAAATTAATAATTTATCCTAATCGTGCTTAGGGTATTTTTTTACAATGAAACATTACTTTTAGTCCTTTTTCGTTAGTTGAAAAAAATAAGTATTCCTCACCGCCATCCTTTAATTTAAAAATCTTTTTAATTTCATCTACCTCTATTGGGAAATTTTTCTTGCTAATATTCGCATTCTTTATGCCATATTTTTCTATATAATCTTTTACTTTAGCTTTTGAAAAATCAATAATTTGAATTGTTTCAAATGCTCTTCCCATGAAATTGTTGGGCAAATGCTTGCTGGTAAAATATAGACTTTGTGCTGACAGTAACTGAAGGGAAAACGTAGCGGCATATTCTTTGTAAAGATTACCTTTAATAAGGCAGGAGTGGGGTTCAAAAAAGTAATTTAGATTACTAATTTTAGGGGAAATTGGTTCAATACTTTTATCTTTAAAATGAATACTTTTTCCTAAATTATTAATAATAACTAATTCTGTTTCTAATTCTGTAGGCTTACTAAAGTCAATGTAGGCTAAAATTTCCTTCACCTCCGATTTGTCTCCTAAAACCCAAATTTTAGTTAAATTAGGAAGTGTAATTTTGAGGTAGGTTAAATCAATCATCGGACTCAATTTTAACAAAACCTTTGAACTTACTTTGGCGCAAAGGTTTTTAATAGCTAAATAGTTTGGTTTGCCCTGATCCAAAAAGAAAGCTTTTCCTTTTTCGGTTCTTCTATCTGCATCTAAATAGATTAAATCATAAACTTCCACTGTTTTTTCTAAATAATTTTCGGCAATTGAATCTATTCGAATAATATTTTTTACCCCTAGTTTTTTGAAATTTTCTCTAACAAGCTCATTTAAAAAGGAATCGGGATCTAGTGAAATTACATTTTTAAATTGATTTGAGAATGCCCAATCATCTACACCTAAACCACCTGATAAATCTAGCATCTGCCCACCAGAGAAAAGGCTTGCTTTAAAAAATGCTGTTTCTTCACTACTAGCTTGCTCGAAACTTTTGGATGTAAACCAACAGTTATGTTTAGTAAAAGTGGGTAATTTATTATCAGCCTTCGGATAAACAAGTAGTTGCTGAGCTAGTAGGGTGTTTAATTCTTTTGTGTTATCTTTGCTATCAAGTAAAAATTTTTCGGCTTTTAAATGCTTATTTTGGGTTAAAAATAAACCCAAATCAAAGTTAGATAATAGTTCTGAAAGGTTTGGCGTTATATTCAATAGTAAAATATATTAAAATGAAAAAGTTATTGTATGGTTTATCACTTATGGCTTTGCTAAGCCTTAGTGCTTGCAAAGGCACTTGTCCTAAGTTTTCTATACCTATGCCAGCTATTAGTTTTACTTTTTAACAAAGTTAAATTTTATGTTTTGATAGATATCTGGATGAATGCTTTTGGCAACAGGGCAATTTATTCCTATTTCTATCAGCTTGTTTTTTTGACTTTCTGTAAAATTTTCATCAGGAATTGTTATCTCAACTTTAATTTCTACAACCCTTCTAGGCAATATTCCCATTACTTTGTTGATGTGTAATTGGGTGCCAGATAGGTTTATTTTTAAGTTGTTTGCTTCTATTCCCATTACTGTTGCCATGCAGGTTCCAAGGGCTATTGCCAATAAATCTGTTGGAGAAAATGACTCACCTTTACCTTGATTATCTACAGGCGCATCTGTTAAAAGAGTGGTACCTGATTGTATATGCTCTGCTTTGCAACGTAAATTGCCTTCGTAAAAAACTTCAAAGTTTGGCATGTTTTAATTAAATTTGAAGCAAAGTTAGTAATTTGTTGCACCTAAGAAATTTCTTTTTAATCAGTTTATTGTTTTTAATACCTGATCTTGCTGCTGCTCAAAATGCTCCAGTAACGGATGTACAGCTTATGTACACGCGCAGCGATTTGTTTGGTTTAACTTTAAATTCGCATAAATCTTGGGGAGCATTTTACCGTTTAGGTTGGCATAAAACAGGTAAAAAGCAAAATCATTGGGAAATTGATATAAGCAGAATAAAGCACCCAAAAGAAATAAGAAGACCAGGTTTTACAGAAGCTCAAGCGCAATATTCTTACGGAAGAATGAATATGGTTTTCTTTTTACGAAATAGTTTTGGACAAACCTTAACCATCACAGAGAGGCCATATAAAAATGCTGTTGGTTTAAATTTTGTTTACAATGTTGGTGTTACTGCCGCATTTTTGAAACCAGTTTACCTAGAGATTTTTTATCCCTATGAAAATTCTACTAGTTATGGGTACTTAGTGAGCGAAAAGTATGACAAAGAAAAACATACCGATTTAAATAGAATTCATGGCAATGCTCCACAAACAAAGGGTATAAGTGAAACTAAATTAGAATTTGGTGCTTTTGGTAGAGCTGGCTTTCAAGTAGAATTTGGGCAATATGCAGATGAAATGAGGTGCATAGAAGCAGGTGTAACATTGGATGGTTTTGCCAATTCAATACCCATTGTTGCCTTGCAAAATGATGATTTTGATAGACTGTTTTGGGGTTTTTATGTTTCGTATAGTTTTGGAAGTAGAAGATAGATTAGTAAGTATATGATAGAATTGCCAGTTTTAGGAGAAGAAAAAGTAAAAAAGCCCAGTTGGTTAAAAGTAAAATTGCCAACTGGTGAAAACTACAAAAGGGTTAGAAAACTTGTAGATGAGTATAAATTACATACCATCTGCGAAAGTGGAAATTGCCCAAATATGGGCGAATGCTGGGGCGCAGGTACTGCCACTTTTATGATTTTAGGAAACACTTGCACAAGAAGCTGTTCTTTCTGTGCAGTGGCAACTGGTAGGGCACAGGATTATGATATAGATGAGCCTAGGAGAGTAGCAGAAGCAATTAAATTAATGCAAGTTAAGCATGCAGTTATTACTAGTGTAAACCGCGATGAACTGCCAGATAAAGGCGCTAAGGTTTGGGCAGATACTATCCGTTTAATTAAACAGGAAAGTCCAGGAACAACCATGGAAACGCTCATCCCAGATTTCTTAACGCATTGGGATTTATTATATCAAGTAATTGATGAACGCCCAGAAGTGGTTTCTCATAATATGGAAACCGTAAAGAGATTATACAGAAAAGTTCGTCCGCAGGCCAAATATGAACGTAGTTTGGAGCAAATTAGATTAACCAAAGAACGCGGATTAAGAACAAAAAGTGGTGTAATGCTGGGTTTAGGCGAAACCGAAGAAGAAGTATTGGAAATTATGGATGATTTAGTAGCGAATGGTTGTGATGTAATAACATTAGGACAATACCTTCAACCTACTAAAATGCATTTAAATGTAGAAGCCTTTATTACACCAGAACAATTTGCTTATTACAAGGAAGCTGGTATAGCCAAAGGATTCAATTATGTAGAATCAGGTGCCCTTGTAAGGTCTTCTTACCACGCAGAAAAACATATCTAATATAAAACGATTTAAACACAAAAAAGCCCAGATACTTAAAAATATCTGGGCTTTTTTATGCTTAAAAACTTATAAATCATAACTCAAAACTAATTCTTCCCATAAAACTTTTTCTTAACTTCAGTTAAAATGGGTGCCATTTGTTCGGCATTCTTATAACCGGGTACTAATTCAGAATTTTTTGTTTTGGGATAAATGAAAATGGTGGTTGGATAACCGCTAATTTGATTATTGCTAATTACCCTTGCTAATTGATCTCCTGAATAAACCCTACCTTCAAAATTGTACATAACACCTTTTATTTCAGGATTAAATTTTACCGGAATAAAATCTTCATTTATAGCATTAATTATGTTTGGTTTTTCATAAGCATCTTTATCCATTCTTTTGCACCAGCCACACCATTCAGTATACACATCTACTATCATGATTTTATTTTTCTTCTTGGCTAATTCGTAACCTTTGTTAAAATCTAACCACTTAATCCCTTCTTCAGCTTTAAAGGAACTTCCAACCATTAAACTAAGCGCAAGGATTGCTATTATTCTAATTTTCATATTATGTTTTTTGTTTTAGCTTTCAATAACCGTTCCAATCAATTAATCAGTCTCAAATTAACGAAATAAAAAAGATAAAATTTTCTTAATTCTGCTCGGCCATGTTTATTACCTTCTCTGAATTGTACAAACCATTTTTTAGCTTTTCCCTTATTTCTTTGAATGCCTCGATAGTTATTTGTGCTTGCTCTACCGTGTGCACCGCAGTTGGAATTAATCGCAATAAAATCATGCCTTTTGGTATAACTGGATATACAACCACCGAGCAAAAAATTTGGTAGTTCTCTCTTAGGTCGTGAACCACAGAAGTAGATTCAGCCACTGTTCCATGCATAATCACAGGAGATACTGGCGAATTGGTTCTGCCCAAATCAAATCCTTCTGCTTTTAATCCGCTTTGTAAAGCGCGCACAACTGTCCATAAGTTCTCTCTGTATTCTGGGTGTTTTCTAATTAAATCTAAACGTTTTATTGCACCAATTACAATGGGCATGGGTACAGATTTAGCATAAATTTGAGAGCGTAAATTGTATCTTAAAAATTTTACTACTTCTTTATCTGCAGCAATAAAACCACCAATTAATGCCATAGATTTAGCAAATGTTCCAAAGTATATGTCTATTCCATCCTGGCAACCTTGTTCTTCTCCTGTTCCAGCACCTGTTTTTCCCATAGTGCCAAATCCGTGGGCATCGTCTACAAATAGTCTAAAGTTATATTGTTCCTTAAGCGCAACTACTTCTTTGAGTTTACCCTGTGCACCAGTCATACCAAAAACACCTTCTGTAATAACCAAAATGGCTCCGCCAGATTCTTGGGTTAATCTGGTAGCACGCTGTAATTGCTTCTCCAAACTGGCCATATCATTGTGCTCAAATACAAATCTTTTGCCCATATGCAAGCGCACACCATCTACAATACATGCATGACTTTCGGCATCATATACAATTACATCATGTCTGTCAACCAATGCATCAATGGTACTAACCATTCCTTGGTAGCCATAATTTAAAAGAACGGCATCTTCTTTTCCTTCAAAGGCTGCTAACTCGCGGTCTAATTGCTCATGATATGAAGAGTTTCCACTCATCATTCTGGCTCCCATTGGGTAGGCTAAACCGTAATCAGCTGCTGCTTGTGTATCTGCCGCTCTCACCTCAGGGTGGTTTGCTAAGCCTAAATAATTATTTAAACTCCAGTTCAACATCTTCTTTCCTCGAAATGTCATTTCTGGACTAATCTCTCCTTCTAATTTGGGGAACATGTAATAGCCATAGGCATCGTCAGCATATTGCCCTAGTGGACCGGCTTTCTTTTTGAGTTTCTCAAATAAATCCATGATGTTTTAATTTTGGGTACGAAAATAATTAAAATTAAATCATCCTGAACCAAATAATATCTAAAATCTAAATCTTACCTGACATTTTACATTACTTTCGTTTTGCGGGGTAAAAGCAACCCAATTTCCGGGTAAAAGTTCGTCTTCTGGAATATGATTAAAGGCATATTTAAAATGAAAATCGAGGTGTTTATTTATGCGGTATGAACCCAACACATAAACATAATAGCCATTGTTTTGAAACATTCTGTTTGCATAGCTTAGCGGCAAATCGCTTTCTGGCATGTATAGTCGGGCCGCATAATCTGAAACTTGATATAAACAATATCTAACTCTTAAACGCCATTTACTGTCTTTTGGCTGGTAATTAATATCATGAAAAATCAACGAACCGTTTGTCCAAATGCCTTGGGTATTTTGTGCATTTACCCAATCTATCCTACACTGGTATCTCCATGATTCGTGCCATTCATAAGTTAACTGAACACGCCATTGGTGTTTGGCTATAGATTGCATTTTTAGGAGTTTGTCTTCCATTAAACTGCTGTGATTGCGTTCCAATAAAATGCTTCTAAATCGTGTTTCAATTTGAAATGTTTTACTAAAACTTCGGTGATAGGAAAGAAAAAAATCGGAACCTTTGGCCGATTTAAATCTTTGATAGGCAGCTGCCTTGGAATTAAATACATCAGCATAAAAACTAATAGTATGTCCTTTTTTGGGCTTAAAAATAAAGGCCCAATAAAGGCCCTTTTCGTTGCCTAAATTGCTTTGAGCCGACCAAGCATTGGCGCCTTGATTAGTATATAATGCATCATAGTCTCGGTATAAAATTAATCCATCTAATTTGCTATGAAGTGGAATAATTGTTTTAATAATAACTGCTTTTTCTTGCCAATTTTGCAAGGCTAATTCGTATTGTATGTTTATGTTTTTGAGCTGATAAGAGCCATAATTACTGCTATGTGTGTTTCTTTTTAGGTTTAAAAGGTCACTTATATTTTGGTTCGAACCAAAATGAAAGTTGCTTACTTGCTCTCTTTTTTGAAGGATAAATCCGAGTTGCCATTTCAATTTTATGAAGGTAAAATGGAAGCCATAACTTTGTTGCAATGCATTTTTTCTTTTGGCAATTTCTTGAGGTGTTCTGTGTAAGCCGCTTAATAAAATACCCGACAGATGGTCTGTAGCCATTAAACTATCTGTGAATATGGTTGCACTCATTGGGCTAGCACTTAACCAAATATCCAAGTGTTTATTATGTTTTTGAAATGAAAGTCCAACACCTCTTAAAAAGCCCATTTCGCTCAAACTTCTGCTGGGCCTAATACCACTTTGTAGAATCTGGGTTTGAAATACCAAAGATGACTTTCCAGAAAAATGAGAACTACCCACGCATAAACCGGTTCCCATATTTACATGGTAATCTCCTATAGCTAAGGTTTTTAAAGCTTTATTGCCTTTATATAAAAGGTGAAAGGTTTGAAAATCGCCCCAAATTCCCCATTTTTCGCCAGCATCTTTCTCAAGTGCAAATCCCATATACCACTTCGTTTTGGATTGAAACCTGTACCTCAATGAAATATAATCTAAACTGCCAGCAAAATTTTCTGCAGGTATAGTATTAGTTGCAAAGGCTCTGCGGTTTTGTAAAATTATTTCGTGGTTACCTTGCTTAAATTTATCCCATAAATTGCTATTGAGCGTAGTTTGTTGTTCTTCAACATAACAAAATTGATTGAGCAAATAAATATCATCTGCCTCCAAACCTTCCACCGCTTGAAACTCGTATTTGCTTAAAAATAATCCATATTTTTCCCTATGTTCAATTATATTTTGAATTTGGCTTGGATTCAGAAAAAAGAATAATTCCAAATCTTGTTTGGTGGCTTTGTTTAGCTGTAAGGGGTGTTTTATCCATTCTTTTATGCTCAATTCTAGGTCGCTGCGGTCTGATTCTTCATTTTGATTTTCTAGCAAGCGTTCTAAAATGTCTTCCATCCAAATTTCTTGCGAAACTTTTACTTGTGCTTTAAGCTGTAGCCAAAAAGCCCAGAAGATTAGAACTGTAAATAGTCTCTTCATGGCAAAAGGTAGTTGAGTTCGGTACTCGGACTAATTCCTAAAATTAAATTTAATTGTGCGCCAATTACCCAGTTGATGCTGCCTTTTTTCAATACAATTCCGCCCGAAAAGGAATCTAGTTTTTGAGTAAAACCCATACTAAAACTAATTTGTGGCTTAATTTTGTATAAAAGTCCAAAACGCAATATCCATGCTGCATTTTGTTGTGATTGACTTTCTGCCAAAAAGCTAATTTTATCGCTAAATTGATAAGCAATTCCTGCCTGAAAAAACTGTCCAATGGCTTGTTTTCTATCCAGTTTATATTGGCTAGCCCAAGGATTTATTAGGTGAGTAGCAATTAATACTTGTTTATTAACTTTTAAAGTAAATCCCAACGACCCATATAAATTGTTTAAATTTTCTTGTAAATATTGCCTGCTATGAAGGTAGTTTAATGCAATACCTATGCTTAAATTTTTATTTAACTTTTTTGCTAAACCTAGGCTAAATAGTTGCTGTTTAAACTGTTCATTTCCGGTTTGAACCAAAGCCAATCCAATGGGTATTTTTTTTATTTCGGTTTGAACCGAGAAGGCTGAAATAGACAGCTTTTTTTGCATAAACGGCGTTTCGTGTGCAATGGCTAACTGCGTGTTTGGGTTCAAACCGAGGAGTGCTGGGTTGTTTAAACTAGAAAAGTTGGCTGCATAACAACTGCTAATATTACCTATGAATATATTTTGAGAGCCATAGGACTTATTTGAAATTTGCGCCATTGCTTGGGTAGCCAATAGAATGGATAGGTAAATGGGTATTTTTTGGGGTTTCATAAGCTAATTTTCCACCAATATCGCTATATTTAACAAATTGTTATTTGCTCAAAAAGCAAATAATAAATTTTAGCTATTGAAAATTCGCGGCAATCCCTATTTTTGCAAACTTGAAAAGAAAATACAACTTATAGGAAAAACTATGACAGAAATTATTTACCTTATTCCCGCCCTTGGGGTGGTTGGCCTAATTGTAATGGCAATTAAAAGTGCTTGGGTTTCTAAGCAAGATGCTGGTGATGCTAAAATGCAAGAATTAGCTGGATATATTGCCGATGGTGCAATGGCTTTTTTGAAAGCTGAATGGAAAGTATTAGCCATCTTTGTTGCTTTTGCTGCGGCACTTTTGGCTTACTCTGGTACCATACACGAAATCAATGGAAAGCCTATCCACTCTAGCTGGATTATTTCAATATCTTTTATAATAGGTGCTGTTTTCTCTGCAACTGCTGGTTACATAGGAATGAAAGTAGCAACCAAAGCAAATGTTAGAACAACGCAAGCTGCCCGTACTAGTTTAAAGCAAGCCTTAAAGGTTTCTTTTACTGGTGGTACTGTGATGGGCTTAGGTGTAGCTGGATTAGCTGTTCTTGGTTTAGGTGGTTTATTTATAGTGTTCTTGCAAATATTTGCCGATTTAGGTGAAAACACCGTTATAACTGCTATCGAAGTTTTAACTGGTTTTTCGCTTGGTGCTGAATCTATTGCTCTTTTTGCGCGTGTAGGTGGCGGTATTTATACCAAAGCAGCCGATGTTGGTGCAGATTTAGTAGGTAAAGTTGAAGCTGGAATTCCAGAAGATGATGTGCGTAATCCTGCAACTATCGCCGATAATGTTGGTGATAATGTTGGTGATGTGGCTGGTATGGGTGCCGATTTATTTGGTTCTTATGTAGCCACTATTTTGGCAACCATGGTTTTGGGTCAAGAAATAAAAGTGGTTGATAACTTTGGTGGAATGTCGCCCATCTTATTACCAATGGTAATATGTGGTTTAGGTATTCTTTTCTCTATCGTAGGTACTTGGTTTGTTACCATTAAAGATGATAATTCAAACGTTCAAAATGCTTTAAATTTGGGAAATTGGTCGTCTATGCTATTAACGGTAATTGCTTCTTATTTTATTGTAGATTGGATGTTGCCAGAAACTTTAAACCTACGTGGATATGAATTCTCTAAATTAAATGTATTCTACGCCATTATAGTTGGAACCGTTGTAGGTGCCATTATGAGTATTGTGACTGAATATTACACTGCAATGGGTAAAGCTCCTGTTTTATCTATTATTCAGCAATCATCTACCGGACATGCAACCAATATCATTGGTGGATTATCTGTAGGGATGAAATCTACTGTTATTCCTATTTTAACTTTAGCGGGTGGTATTATGGCTTCTTATTATTTTGCAGGTTTATATGGCGTTGCTATTGCCGCTGCAGGTATGATGGCCACTACTGCTATGCAATTAGCTATCGATGCCTTTGGCCCTATTGCAGATAACGCGGGTGGTATTGCCGAAATGAGTCAATTACCGCCAGAAGTTAGAGAAAGAACAGATAATTTAGATGCAGTTGGAAATACAACTGCCGCTACTGGAAAAGGATTTGCTATTGCCTCTGCTGCTTTAACCTCACTTGCTTTATTTGCTGCATTTGTTGGAATTGCTGGTATTGATGCGATTGATATTTATAAAGCCAATGTTTTAGCAGGTTTGTTTGTAGGTGGTATGATTCCATTTATATTCTCAGCCTTGTGTATCCAAGCAGTTGGAAAAGCAGCGATGGATATGGTGCAAGAAGTTCGTCGCCAGTTTCGTGAAATTCCAGGTATTATGGAATACAAAGCCAAGCCTGAATACGAAAAATGTGTGGCTATCTCAACGCAAGCTTCTATTCGTGAGATGATGTTGCCAGGTGCTATTGCTTTAATAACTCCTATTATAGTTGGTTTCCTTTTTGGACCTGAAGTATTAGGTGGATTATTAGCAGGTGTTACCGTTTCTGGTGTTTTAATGGGAATCTTCCAGAGCAATGCTGGTGGTGCTTGGGATAACGCCAAAAAATCTTTCGAAAAAGGAGTGATGATAAATGGTGAAATGTTCTATAAAAAATCTGAGCCACACAAAGCTTCTGTAACAGGCGATACCGTTGGAGATCCTTTCAAAGATACTTCTGGCCCGTCTATGAACATTTTAATTAAATTAATGTCTATCGTTTCTTTGGTTATTGCTCCTTATATAGCTGTAGAAGGCGGATTGAAAGCAGATCAAGCAATGAAATTATACGGCGAAATGAATACCGCTGCAATGCATGCAGACCATAGTGCTTGTGGAGATGATATGAGCAAAACTTGCGATTGGAGCATGTGTAAAACCATGACCAAAGAAGAATGTGCTGCCTATTGCGATAGTACCGGATGTTCTGCTGAAGAAAAAGCAGCTTGCTTAAGCCTTTACGGAGCAGATGGTAAATTTGATGAAGCCAAGTGCAAAGAGATGTGTAAAGCAGAAAATAAAGACAATTGCTGCAGCGAAGAAAAATAAGGTAGCAATCTTTAAGATATATTATAAAACAAAAAAGCCGCTTAAGCGGCTTTTTTGTTTTATAGGGTTGGAATAACCAAATTGTAAACTACTGTTACTCCAAATCATATTGCTTAATCTTTCTGTAAAGTGTGCGCTCAGAAATGCCCAACTCTAGCGCAGCTTTCTTGCGTTTTCCATTATGCTTTTTTAACGATTTTCTTATTAGCTCAATCTCTTTTTCTTCCAAACTCAATGATTCTGGCTCTAAATTATTTTCGGTTATATCTATAATTTGATTGTTGGCGTTGCTGTTTACTTGGGATTGTAAATTAACAAAATTGGGTTTTAAATCGTTGTTTTTAGGTTCTTCTCTCTTAAAGTTTTGTTGAAAATTGTTTGCAATGTCTGGATTATAATTGGTTTGATTGCCTTGCATCAAATCAAAAACAATAGATTTTAAATCGCTTAAATCTTTACGTAAATCATATAAAACTTTGTAAAAAATATCTCTTTCACTAAACTGTTGCTCGGGTTGGTTTGAACCAATAAAAATGGGTAATCCAGGTTTTTCTGCTGGCAATACACGCGCCAACTCTGAACCTGAAACAATTTTATCTTCATCTAGTACCGATAATTGTTCGGCAATATTTTTTAACTGTCTAATATTTCCTGGCCATGAGTAATTTTGAATTAATTGTAAAGCTTCGGCCTCCAAAACAACTGGCTTCGAGCGGTATTTTTCTGCAAAATCAACGCTAAATTTTCTGAATAATAAATGAATATCTTCTTTACGTTCTCTCAATGGCGGCACTTTAATAGGCACCGTTGATAATCTATAATACAAATCTTCTCTAAATTTGCCTTTATAGGATAGCTCCATCAAATCTCTATTGGTTGCCGCTACAATGCGCACATCAGTTTTCTGAACTTTACTTGAGCCAACTTTTATAAATTCGCCGCTTTCTAATATGCGAAGTAATCTGGCTTGGGTTTCTAATGGAAGTTCGCCTATTTCATCCAAAAATATGGTGCCACCACTTACCGTTTCAAAATATCCTTTGCGGGTTTCATGGGCACCTGTAAATGAACCTTTTTCATGGCCAAACAATTCGCTGTCTATTGTTCCTTCAGGTATTGCCCCGCAATTAACAGCTATAAATGGTCCATGTTTTCTGTTGCTTAATGCATGGATAATTTTAGAAAAGGCTTCTTTTCCTACACCACTTTCTCCATTTATTAGCACCGTTATATCTGTTGCCGCCACTTTACCTGCAGTTTCTAAAGCCAGGTTGAGCAGGGGAGAGTTGCCAATTATTTCAAATCTTTGTTTTATATCTTGTTGGTTCATAATTAATAAGGTTCTATTTGGTATAAAATTGGAATGCCAAGCATGCCTCTTCTAATTTCATACTTTATCTCGTTATAAATAGTAAGTGGATGTGTGGGTGATTTATCTAATTTTTTAAAAGTTCTTAACTTTGGGTAATCAATTAAATAATCATCGCTAAAATTAAAAGTAATCGATTGTGCATTTAACCTATCTTTATTTGGATCAGCTTGGTAATAGCTTGCAATTTTGTGACTCGAAATCTCGCTAGTAAAAGGATAAGCATACAATAGGTTTAGGCTCAGTAGCGCAGTTATTAAGCACGGACTAAATCCCAAAACACTCACGGGTAAAAGAGTACCTAAGTGCTTATACAGGTAGATGCTTTTTAAATAAGGATAGAATATAAATCCACATACCAATCCTAGTATAACAACAATGCTAAAAACCTGATAGTTATGTATAAGCTGCCTTTCATGAATAAAATAGTAAACCATGGGGCAAATACTTAGTCCAAATAAGGGGAGATTATACGTCCAATGCCATTGCTTAAATTTGTAATGTATACTTATTTCTTTGGGTAATGGTGCGGCTAATTGTTTGCTGTTTAAGCTCTTAAAATTATAACTGTAATTCTCAGTGATGTTTAATGGATTTTGGTTGAGTAAGCAGCAGAGGTGGGCATAGGTGTTGGGTAATTCTTTTTTTAAAACAACTGGTTTTTCAAAGAATATTTCTACACAACGGGCAAAAACTTCAGCCATTTCTTCATTACTGTCCCAAATATGCAGAGCCATGCCTCGGTTTTGTTTGAATTCACATTCTTTTTTGATAATTAAAAACCACTCTTCCAAATAACTGCCAAATTTTAAGTCGTAGTTTTTGCCATTAAGAACGGTTCTTACTAATGCTTTTGAATATTGTAATAAGCTTATGTTTTTGCCATCTTGTGCGTGCAAATGATCATGGGCAAACTCTTTCCACGATAAGGCAATTATTTTACTTTGGAATGTGGAACCTGCTAAAGGCTCTTGGGTGGTTTTTATGGAAAAGGAATCTGGATACAGGTATAAATAATCATATCCATACAACCAATATTTTTCTAAGCCAAAGGTTAGTTGAACCAAATTAGAAATAACCAATATTTTAATATCGTCTGTTAGCGCTAATCCTTCTTTTCCAATGATCTCAACGTTTTTGTAAATTGAATGCACCCTTGAAACAAAGCGTATCTTGCCTTCGTTGTTTAAGTCTCTATAATACAATTGAAAATTGTTAAGAAACGGGTTCCATGTTTCAAAAAATGCGCTCATTGGCATTTGAATTAAGGGTGTTTTATAACCTCTATTACTTTTCCAATCAAACTGGTTTGTGTAACTCGTTCTACAACTACTTTAACATATTGTCCTTTTTGATAATTTTCTTTTGGGAAAATAACCACGGTATTTTGGTCGTTTCTACCACGCATTTCTTGGTCAGATTTTTTGGATAAACCCTCTATTAGAACGGTTTGAACTTTACCAATCTCAGCCTGGTTTAGCATTAAACTATTGGCATGTTGAACAGCCATAACATCTTGTAATCTTCTCAGTTTTATTGGTGCAGGTACATCATCTGAATACCTTCTTGAAGCCAATGTGCCAGGCCTTTCGCTGTATTGATACATAAAGGCAAAGTTAAATTTGGCATGTGCAAACAAGGATACGGTATCTTGGTGTTCTTCTTCTGTTTCGGAGCAAAATCCGGTAATTACATCGGTAGAAATACCGCAATTAGGAATTACTTCTCTAATTTTATCTAAGCGCTGCATATACCACTCGCGGCTGTAGGTTCTATTCATTAGGTTTAGAATCCTCGAATTTCCTGATTGAAGTGGAAAGTGAATGTAATTGCAAATATTGGCGTATTTCTGCATAGCAAACAATACATCATCTGTAATGTCTTTGGGGTGCGAACTACAAAATCTTATACGCAAATCTTTGCTAACCAAAGCCACTTTTTCTAATAATTGTGCAAAGGTGCAAACGGTGTTTCCAGCCTCATCCTGTTCTTTGTATGAATCTACATTCTGACCCAATAAAGTAACTTCTTTATAGCCTTGCTGGTAGAGTAATTCCGCCTCTTTTACGATTGATTCTGAATCTCTGCTCCGCTCTCTTCCGCGGGTAAAGGGAACCACGCAAAATGAACACATATTATCGCAACCACGCATAATGCTTATAAATGCCGTAACACCATTAGAACTTAACCTAACTGGTGTAATTTCTGCATAAGTTTCTTCTCTAGATAAAAGCACGTTAACCGCTTTTTGACCTTCTTCTACTTGCGATATTAATTGCGGTATGTCTCTGTATGCATCTGGTCCAACTACAATATCTATAATTTGTTCTTTCTCTAAAAATTGCGTTTTTAAACGCTCTGCCATGCACCCTAATACTCCCACAATCATGCCTGGGTTATTTTTTTTCTGGTGTTTTATTTCCCTTAATCTGCCCCAAACATGTGCCTCTGCGTTATCTCTAATGGAACAAGTATTCACAAAAACTACGTCTGCTTGTTTTATATCCTGAGTGGTCTTAAATCCTTTATCAGCCATAATAGATGCTACTACTTCACTATCGGCTAAATTCATGGCGCAACCGTATGTTTCTATGTATAAATTTCTGGTAGCCGTTTCCGGCGATTGATCTGCAATAACTCCTCTCATGAATATTTCTTAAAGTTTGCAAATATAAGTAAATTGTGACAAGCTGTCAGGAAAAAATCGCTTAAAAACCAATTTTTTCTCAAACTATCAATCGCTGTTATTGGATATATCCTACTTCCTAGATTTTAGTTAAAATATTGTATATCATTTTATTGTATTTAGATTTGAACCTAACATATCATTTTTAGGTAATTTACGGTTTGTTGACTCTTGTTTTCATTTCTTTTTGTGGATATTGCAAGGGATTTTAAAATAGGGTTATGAAAATTTTAATTACTGGCAGCAACGGACTTTTAGGTCAAAAATTAATAGAGTATTACCAAGCAAACACGCTTAATCAATTAGTTGCAACCGCAAGAGGCTTAGATAGGTTTCCTCATAAAACAGGTTATGTTTACGAAAGTTTGGATATAACCAATCAAGTCGCAGTTATGCAAATTATTGCTAAACATCAACCCGATGCTATAATAAATACAGCGGCCATGACCAATGTAGATGCTTGTGAGGGTGACCAAGCAGCTTGTGACGAGCTAAATGTTAAAGCTGTTGAATATTTGGTTCAGGCTTGCAATGAAAACAAAGTGCACTTTGTGCATGTTTCTACCGATTTTATTTTTGATGGAACTCATGGTCCGATTGATGAAACAGAAAAACCAGCACCACTCAGTTATTACGGCCATTCTAAATTGAAGGCAGAACAATATATAATGGCGCATGCAAATAGTTGGGCAATTCCAAGAACAGTGCTTGTTTATGGAATAGTAAGTGATATGAGCAGAAGCAATATTGTTTTGTGGGCCAAAGGGGCATTAGAAAGTGGAAAAGAAATAAAGGTGGTTAATGATCAGTTTAGAACCCCAACCTTAGCAGAAGATTTAGCCATTGGGTGCGCCCTTATTGCGGAAAAAAAAGCTGGAGGAGTCTTTAATATCTCGGGAAGTGATTTTATGAGTGTTTTTGATTTGGTTTATCAAGTAGCCGATTTCTGGAACTTAGATAAGAACTTATTAAAAATGTCTAGCAGTGAAGGTATTCAACAACCTGCTAAACGTCCGCCTATTACTGGTTTTATCATAGAAAAAGCAAAGAATCAATTAGGTTATAAGCCCCGCAGTTTTAAAGAAGGTTTAGCTATTTTAGATCACCAATTAAATAACAAATAATGCAAGTAATTCTTTTAAAAGCAGCCGAGCCTGCAGGTTTTGTTTTTTGGTTTTTAACCGAGTTGTTTTTTGCTGGTGTAGTAGTATTCTGTTTGTATTATTTTTTAATTAAAAACCCCAAAATTAATAAACAAAACAAACGCGATGAAGACCCAGATTAAACGATTTTTAGACACGTTTTTTTATTTTAATACCAATGAAAAAAAGGGTTTATTAGGGTTGCTTTTTTTAGTTATCTTTTTGCAAGCGGTAGCATTTGCCTATCAGAAATATTCGCATCAAAAAGAAGTTCCTGTTTTAACAATTGTGCAGCTTGATTGGATTAAAGATTCCCTGCAAACAAATAATTTTGCTCCTCAATACAAGCAAAAATTTTTAAAGGGTAATAGATTTTCTAAAGATTCAATTTACCCCTCAAAAAAATTACTACTTCGCTATCCTGTTGATTTAAATAGCGCAGACAGCGCTACGCTTGTGGCCCTGTCTAAAATTGGTTCGTTCTTGGCTGGTAAAATTGTAGCCCTCAGAACAAAGTTGGGCGGTTTTCACTCTCTAACTCAACTTACAGAAATTTGGGGATTCAAAGAAGATTTTTTGTATGATTTAGAGGGTAAAATTTGGGTTGATCCTAAACAAATTAAATACATTGCCATCAACACCATAAGTTTAGATGAGCTGCAAAAACATCCTTACTTCAAATATACATTAAGTAGGGCGCTCATAAATTACCGCACCCAGCATGGAAACTATAAAAATATGGAATCAATAAAAGGCATTAAATTAGTGAACGATTCTATTGCCAAACTTATAGCACCCTACATACACTTCAAATAGGTTTAATGTAAAGATTATGTTATTTTGAATTCTAGCAGGTTTTGTTAGATTTACTAAAAATTAATTTACTATAATTGCAGTAATTCTAAAAATATTATGATAAGCTTTGATTCAACTGAAAACCAAGGTATGATTGCGCAAATGGTGCGTGATTTTGCTGAAAAAAATATTCGCCCCAACATTATGGAATGGGATGAAGCGCAAACTTTTCCGCTGGATACTTTCAAAGAAATGGGCAAACTAGGACTTTTAGGTGTTTTAGTGCCTGAAGAATACGGTGGAGCTGGATTTGGTTATTTTGAATATGTTACTGCTATTGTTGAATTATCAAAAGTTTGTGGTTCGGTAGGTTTAAGTATGGCTGCGCATAACAGCCTTTGTACCGGACATATTATGTATTTTGGAAATGAAGAACAAAAGAAGCGCTGGTTGCCCAAATTAGCAAGTGGAGAATGGATTGGTGCTTGGGGCTTAACCGAAGCAAACACGGGTAGTGATGCCATGCGCATGCAGTGTGTGGCCAAAGAAGATGGCGACTCTTGGGTTTTAAATGGTTCTAAAAACTGGATTACACATGGTATTACTGGAAATGTTGCTGTGGTGCTTGCCAGAACTGGTGACCTATTAGATAGTAATGGTATAACTGCTTTTGTAGTGGAACGCGGAACACCTGGTTTCTCTGGTGGTAAAAAGGAAAATAAACTAGGTATGCGTGCCAGTGAAACGGCCGAACTTATTTTTGAAGACTGTAGAATACCCAAAGAAAATGTTTTAGGTAAGGTTGGTGATGGCTTTAAACAAGCCATGAAAGTGCTCGATGGGGGCAGAATTTCAATCGCTGCTTTATCGCTAGGTATTGCTAAAGGTGCCTATGAGGCCGCTTTAAAATATGCCAAAGAACGTCACCAATTTGGACAACCTATCGCTAATTTTCAAGGAATTGCTTTTAAATTGGCAGATATGGCTACACGTATTGAAGCCTCAGAATTATTGATTTTTCAAGCTGCCGATAGAAAAAACAAAAATATGAGCGTTAACAAAGAAGGTGCAATGGCCAAATATTATGCGAGTGAAGTGGCCGTTTTTGCCGCAACCGAAGCGGTTCAAATTTTTGGTGGTTATGGATATACCAAAGATTTTCCGGTAGAAAAATTTTATAGAGATTCTAAACTTTGTACCATCGGTGAAGGTACCAGTGAAATACAAAAACTGGTAATTTCGCGTGCGGTCTTGAAAGACTAAGTCTTGCGGATTTGTCATTTTTCATCGGTTCACCACGTTTGGGATACACGCGTTTTTTATCGCGAATGTGTTTCCCTTGCTAAAAGTTATGAAGTTACCCTCATCGCCATTGGCGAGGAGGGTAATTTTGTAAAACAGGGTGTTCAAGTTATCTCTGTTCCCAAGCCCAAGAATTTTTTTGAGCGCTTTTTTAAAACGATATTCAGGGTTTTTATCCTTGCCGTAAAACAAGAAGCGCACATCTACCATATTCATGATGCAGAAATGATTCCCTTTGGTATTGTATTGCGTATTTTGGGTAAGCAGGTAATTTATGATATTCACGAAAATACACATGATGATATTCTCCTCAAACCTTGGATCAAACCCAATAAAAGAAAGCTATTAGCTAAAGCCTATAATTGCCTGCTTTGGGTTGGCTCTAAATTTTTGCAATTTATTGTAGTGGTGGCCGACCCTAAATTTTTGCCTAAATTTTTTGTGCATGAGGGTAATGCTATCATCGTTCAAAATTTTGCTAATCCCGATGAGCTATCGCCTTATTTCGTTAGCAACAGAGCTGAACTTATTGGTAATCATTTGTTTTATGTAGGTATGATAAAGGATATGTACTATGATATAAATCCTTTTCTTCAGGCTTTAAATTTACTCAATGAGAAAGGGATATTTTGTCATTTACACTTAATTGGATACTTTGGTTCAGGCCATTCTACCGATGTTACTCATTTAAAAAACTGGGACCAACTAAAAAATCAAATTACTTTTTATGGTTTTTTAGACACGCATGCTGCCTACCAAATTTCTATGCAATGTAAGGTTGGATTGTGTATTAAAAATCAACCTGAATCTATGCTGGTGTCTCACGAGAGAAAATTATTTGAATATTTAGCAATTGGATTACCAAGTATTTTTTGTGATAAAAGTATTTATAAAGATTTGAATCAAAAATTTGATATTGGATTTGCGGTAGATGTTACTGATGCTAATGCCATCGCAAATGCGCTTCAGTTATTACTACAGGTGGATGAACATCTTTTGTTGAAATCGAAAAATGCTAGGCAGGCCGCTCAACATTGTTTTAATTGGAATTTGGAATCAGAGAAATTATTTAAATTGTATAGTTCATTAGCATTAAAACTAGTTTAAATAGCTGTTTTAACAGCCATCAATTGATGATTTTATAATACCCAACTTTTTATTGTCATTAAAAAACTTTTGCTTCGCATCCATGCAGCCATGTTTAGTCGTTATTATGGGTCCAACCGCTGTTGGCAAAACCAAACTTTCTATAGATTTGGCAAACTATTTTGGTTCAGAAATTATCTCTGCCGATTCTAGACAGTTTTACAGAGAGATGGAAATTGGAACAGCTAAACCCTCTCTGCAAGAATTGCAACAAGCCAAACACCATTTTATTAATAATAGATCTGTAACAGATTATTATTCTGCGGGAGATTTTGAAAAGGAAGCCAAAGCTTTAATGGCCCAAATGTTTCAAAATGGTTTGAACCCAATTTTTGCTACTGGCGGATCTGGCTTGTATGTGAAAGCTATTTGTGAAGGTTTAGATGAGGTGCAAAATGCCGACCTAGTGCTCAGAGAATTTTTAATTGCCCAATATTCAGCACATGGTATTGCTTGGTTGCAACAAGAGTTGGAATTGATTCATCCAGGTAAACTTGAGGCCATGGATAAAAACAATCCGCAAAGATTGATGCGGGCCATAGAATTGAGTAAGCAGGGTGGAATAGTGAAAAAGCATAAAGACAAGCCACCCTATCAAGTGATTAAAATTGGCTTAATGCTGGACAGAGAAGAATTATATGAAAGGATTAATCTGCGGGTTGACACCATGGTTGCTGCCGGACTAATAGAAGAGGTAACAGCATTATTGCCACACAAGCAAGAAAATGCACTGCAAACTGTGGGTTATACAGAGATTTTTGATTACTTAAACGGCGAAACATCCTTAGCAAAAGCTATCGAATTAGTAAAGCAACATTCTCGGAATTATGCCAAAAAGCAACTTACTTGGTTTAGAAAAGACTTAGAGATAAATTGGTTTCATCCTGATAATAAGATGGATATAATTAATTTTGTTAGGAGTCAAATGCTTTGATTTAAGAATTAAAAAAACTGTATTTTTGCAGCCAATTTTTTAATAAATGGAATTTATTGATTTGTTTCTAAAAGCCTCTACTTGGTTGTCGTTGATTACACTTACAATTATGGAAATTGTATTGGGTATCGATAACGTAATATTTATTTCTTTGGTAACCTCTAGGTTGCCTATTGAGCAGCAAAATAAAGCCAGGAAATTAGGTTTGTTCTTTGCCTTGTTTATTCGTGTGGTTTTATTAGCGTTCATCAGTTACATCGTTAAAGAGTTAAAAGATCCAATCTTTACTTTATTTGAGCATGGCGTAAGCTGGCGAGATATAATATTATTATCGGGTGGATTGTTTTTGATTTATAAAAGTACCATCGAGATTTTTGAACTTTTAGAACATGCCGGAGAAACCAATAGTAACAAAGTGGTGCCAACCTTTTGGAATGTTGTTTTTATGGTTATTTTGATTGATATCGTTTTTTCTTTCGACTCTATTATTACAGCGGTTGGATTAGCACAACATTTGCCAGTAATGGTGCTTGCAGTTGTTTTTTCTATGATCATTATGTTGTTTTTCTCTGGTGCTATTTCTAAATTTATAAATGCCCACCCAAGTGTAAAATTACTAGCACTTGCCTTTTTATTAGTGATCGGTATTATGCTTTTGGTAGAGGGTTGGAGTCATGATATTGCTGAGCATTTAAACCTAAAAGGATATGTATACTTTGGTATGGCATTCTCTGTTTTGGTAGAATTGCTGAATATGAAAATGCGTAAAAAAGACAAAAAAGATGAGCCCGTTGAGCTCAAAGATATCTACAAATAATGGAACTAAACAGGGTTCAATTTGAAGATTGGGGTTTAATTGATTATCAAACTGCTTGGGATAAACAGGAGGCTGTTTTTAAGGTTGCCGTCGACCAAAAACTGGAGCAAAGAAACCATGCCAATCAAGTTTTTGAACCCATACAAAACCGCCTAATTTTCTGTCAACATCCTCCTGTTTACACGCTAGGAAAAAGCGGAAAAATGGAAAATCTACTACTCGATGAAGCAGGTCTTAAAACCCAAGGCGCCAGCTTTTTTCCTATCAACCGGGGTGGTGATATCACTTTTCATGGACCCGGGCAATTAGTGGGATATCCCATTTTTGATTTAGAACAATTTTTTACAGATATTCACAAATACCTCCGCTATTTAGAAGAAGCCATTATTACAACGTTGGCTCATTATGGTGTTAAGGGTGAGCGTTTTGAAGGTTATACAGGTGTTTGGATAGAGGCAGACAAGCCTTCAGCACGCAAGATTTGCGCTATGGGCGTAAGATGCAGTAGGTGGGTAACTATGCATGGTTTTGCCTTTAACATAAATACAGATTTAAGCTACTTTAATCATATTGTACCCTGCGGTATTGATGACAAAGCGGTAACCAGTTTAGAAAAGGAGTTGAACCGAAAAGTTGATTTTGAAGAGGTTTCCGCCTTGTTAAAAAAGAATATTGCAGCCCAATTTGACTTCTCTTTTGTTTAAACAAAAAAATCTTAGTGGTTTACAATTAGCTTTTGGCTATAAGCTTTTTGTCCGTTTTCAATTAATATAATATAAATGCCCGAGGGCAGGCCACTGGTTTCTAATTTTAATTCATGAATTCCTGCCGTATAATGGCTATTGCATAAGGTAAGGAGGTCTTTTCCTTCGCTATTTTTTAACTTTATCTGAACCCATTCATTTGTTCCAGTAAATTGAATTTGTGTAAATTCATGGGCGGGATTAGGATACACATGCAGCATTTGATTTTGGCCTAGCCACTCCTCTTGAATACTTGTACCACCCTTAGCAATAAATGGAATTTTTGGGTAATTTGACTTAAGCACCAACTGTAAATCTGTATCGCTTACCTCAAACCAATCTTTGAGAATTGTAGCATAAATAGACCTAAAATCAAATTCTAAAGGAAGGTTATCGCCGCCACTTGGACCATCTGGAATAACAGGGTTTTTGCCATAAACACCTGCATTTAATTTTTTGCCAAACAAAAACAAGGGTGCTGCTGCACCATGGTCTGTTCCTAAACTGTCGTTAGATTTTATTCTTCTGCCAAACTCAGAAAAGGTCATGCCAAGCACCCTCTCTTCAATTCCAAGCAATTTTAAATCGTCCTGAAAAGCATCTACTGCCGAAGAAATTCTTCCTAAAAGAGTGGCATGTGTGCCTGTTTCTGGACTACCAGCTACCACCTGAGTAGCGTGTGTATCAAAGCCTCCAAGGCTTACCATATAAACCCGCGTTTTTAAACCACCTGCAACCAATCTGGCCACAATCTTTAATTGGTCGGCTAGGGTATTTGTGCCAGTTGTTGGGTACTTTGTAGATTTGTTGGTTATTTTATCTGCAGCACTTTTAATGCTACCAGCGTATTGTTGTGTTTGCTGCGCAACTAATCTAATAAATGTGAGTTCATGCCCCATAGGTGTATTGGGCGCTTGGTCTACTGTTCCGTTTACAAATTGGTAGAAATTAGTTGGGTCTGTAATACTCATGCCCAGGCTCATTTCTGCTCCCTGCAGGGCCGGCGAAATCATTGCCCCAATCTGAATAGCGGGTGGATCTGGGTGTGTAGCATTGGGATATCCATCCGGGAAACCTGGGAATTTAGTATCTAAATACCTTCCCATCCAACCTGTTTCTTCATATTTATTGGCATCGCTGGCGCTCAACCAAATATCAGTAGACCTAAAATGCGAAAAATCTTGGTTGGGATATCCTACATTTTGAATAATGCTTATTTTACCTTCACTGTAAAGGTTGTTTATATGACTCATGCTTGGGTGCAAACCAAGATCGGGTTTGCCACTTAAGCTTAATACTTTATTTTCTGGTACCGCAATATTGGTTCGAGCCGAATAGTATTTGCTGTATTGATCTAGGGGAATAACTGTATTTAATCCATCGTTACCTCCGTTTAGCTGAACCAACACCAAAACCCTGTCTTCATTGCCCGCTTTGTTTAAAAATTGAATGAGCGGCGAATCTGCAAAAGCCTTCAATCCAAAGCCATTTATTGCCATAGGAATCATCCCTGCTTGGATAGATTTTCCTAAGAATTCTTTTCTGTTCATACTTAATTTTCTTAATGTAATTGGTATTCTGCCTGTCCCATTAAATATTTTAACAAAGCTTGTAATCGGATTTTAACAGCATCTTTTAACATGGTATTGCTAGGATTGGCCTTGTATGCATTCCACGCATCTGTCCAAATATAATCACCGGTTTGACCCGATAATAAAATGGAATTTTTGATGAAAGTTTGGGTGGCTGTGCTTAAATCTGCAGGGTAGAGCAATTGGATTAATTCGCGCAGCAAATCATTGGGATTAGATGGGTTTTGCGTGCTTTCTACCAAGGCAAAAACATCTATTATTAGTTTAAACCCAAACCTAGAATAACCTACATAAATCAGAGAATCGCAAGCCAAATTACGTTTGGGTAATGAATCAGAATTGATCCAAAGTTCGTAAAACTGAGGTTCCTGGTAATAAGCTGGCCAGCCAGCAACAGCAGGTGGATCGCCCAAATGCTGATTCAATACCGTAGCATATTGCATGGTATAAAGCCAGTGTGCGTATTGGGTTTGAATATTGCTATTATCTGGAAATTGCAGATTGGTTTGCCTCGCCAAGCCAATGATATGGTCTAGCGGCGATTTTATCATACAGCCTTTATTCAATACATCAAAAAAGTGCTCGCTTTTAAGTAGGGTTTCCATTACAATTTTGATATTGTAATTGTTGCTCCTAAATAGATTTGCCAACGGGGTAATTACATTGTTTTCTACATTTTCATCTATAACGTAATAAACAAAAAAACGATAGATTTTTCTAACAATATTTTTAGCAACTTCTGGATGGGAAAAAATCATGTTGAGCAAATCATCTAATTCTAAATTGCCAGCGTTAATTCCGCTTCTACCAACAATAATTTGATTGTTGTAAAAACTTGAAAAAGCTTTTTGATTGGTATCATGTTTACTAGCATCAAAAAAAGAACTAATACCTAATCGGTTATTGCGCCAACCCGTGAGCACTCTTGCGGCAGCTTTTACATCTTCTTCTGTGTAATGGGGACTTATTTTTTTACCAATGGTAAACAACTCTTGCAGCTCCCTGGCATAATTTTCATCTGGGGCGGTTTGCGTATTTTGACTGCCATTAAGGTATTCAAGCATGGCAGGGTCTAAGGTAATCTGTTTCACAAAATCTTTAAAATTACCCAAACACATGCTTCTTAATAGCGCATTGTGTTTATATACAAACCTGCTATCTTGAACCACCAAAGTTTCTGTTGCAAAATGGTGGTGCCAAAACAAGGTCATTTTTTCCCTGATATTTCTGTCTTGGTTCAATAATAAGCTTGTCCACCATGATTTAAAGGAGAATATCCTTGCGCCTTCTAAATTGGCATTTACGGCTGCATTTACCCATGTTTGCCCAAAAGGAACAGTTGGGTCGTTTTGATTGGGATTATTGCCATAGTTATTGAGTGGCGGCGGTGGCGGAGTATTGTTAAAATTAAGCAGGAGGCTAATGCACTCGTTGAGGGTTTTGCCCTTAAAGTGGTTTAAGTCTGCTTTAGATACGCCAAATAGGGTTCTTTTTAATAAATGTAAAATCTGATCCTCTCCCCATGGTCCGGTATAGGTCCCAATGCCCGTGCTAGTTTTTTGTAAATGCCTCGGTAAATCTTGGTTGCTGGGGTCTAAATAAGGATATTCTTTATTGGGAGCTTCCGCATTTAAAAACTCTGAACTTGCAGCTTTGAAAAATGCCTTTCTGGAAATTTTTGCCATAAATTTGATTTTAAACTTAAGGTGAAGATAAGCACTAATTGAATATTATAATAATTATTTTTTTTAGTAATTAGTTTGTTGTGGAATTGAAAAGCATTAATTAGGTTTGAACCCATGGAAAATATTTTCAATTATATCAATGGAGTGCTTCAGGCTCCCGTTTCCAATCAGTTTTTAGAAAACATAAATCCTGCCACAGGCGAGGTATATAGTTTGTGCGCAGATAGTGATGAGCGCGATGTTGCCCAAGCTTATGAGGCAGCAGAAGCCGCCTTTCCAATTTGGAGTGAAATGCCTACCAATGATAGGAGTAAAATTCTACTTAAAATAGCACATCTTATTGCTGAAAAAAACGATGAATTGGCTTTAGCAGAAAGCATAGACCAAGGAAAACCGCTCTGGTTGGCTAAACATGGCGAGATTCCTCGGGCTCAATCAAACATTCATTTTTTTGCCACCGCCATAGAACATTTTGCTTCTGAAGCCCACGCCATGGGCAACCATGCTATCAACTATACACTTAGAACTCCTATAGGGATTGTGGGTTGTATAAGTCCTTGGAATTTGCCTTTATACTTGTTTACTTGGAAAATTGCCCCAGCGCTTGCCGCTGGTAATTGTGTGGTGGCTAAGCCTAGCGAAATTACTCCTATGACGGCTTATTTATTCAGTAAAATTTGTATAGAAGCTGGATTACCAAAGGGCGTTCTAAATATTGTTCATGGCTTAGGTCCTAAGGTGGGTTCAGCAATAGTGGCCCACGAAAAAATTACCGCCATTTCATTTACCGGTGGTACCAAAACAGGTGCAGAAATTGCGCGCATAGCGGCACCTATGTTTAAGAAATTATCGCTGGAATTGGGAGGTAAAAATCCCAATATTATTTTTGCAGATTGCGATTTTGAAAAAACCGTTAAAGAAAGTGTAAGAGCTAGTTTTACCAACCAAGGCGAAATTTGCCTATGTGGTTCAAGAATTTACATAGAAAGAAGTATTTATGAGCAGTATAAAACTGCTTTTGTAGCCCAGGTAGCTAGTTTAAAAATAGGCGATCCATTGCAAGATGACACCAAAGTTGGCGCCATTGTTAGTAAGTTGCATTTTGATAAAGTGCTAAGCTATATAGCATTAGCCAAAGAGGAGGGAGGCGCAATTTTAACGGGAGGCAAATCGTTTAACCCGGGAGGCAATTGTTCTAATGGGTTTTTTATTGAGCCAACGGTAATAGAAGGTTTGGGACATTTATGCCGAACCAATCAAGAAGAAATATTTGGTCCAGTTGTTACCTTGCAACCCTTCGATACAGAGGAAGAAGTGCTAGCAATGGCAAATAGTACCCAATATGGTTTGGCTTGCACGGTGTTTACAGAAAACTTGAGCAAAGCACATCGCGTGGCTGGTAAAATTAAAAGTGGCATAGTGTGGGTTAACTGCTGGCTCCTGCGCGATTTAAGAACGCCGTTTGGTGGTGTAAAGCAAAGTGGGGTAGGCCGCGAGGGAGGTTGGGAGGCATTGCGTTTCTTTACGGAAACGAAGAATGTTTGTGTTAAGATTTGAGTTAAAAGTTAAGAATCAAGAGTAATTTTTTTAAAATAATATGGAAAATAATAACAACAATCAAAATCAGTTACAAATAGAATTGAGTGAGGAAATGGCAGAAGGCATTTATTCTAATTTGGCCATCATTACGCACTCTAACAGTGAGTTTGTGATAGATTTTGTAAGGGTAATGCCAGGTGTGCCAAAGGCAAAAGTGAAATCTCGTATCGTTTTAACACCAGATCATGCCAAAAGGCTTTTGATGGCACTAAATGATAATATTAGCAAATTTGAAGATATGAATGGCGATATTGCGATGAACGAATCAGTGCCACCTTTTCCAATGAATTTTGGCGGGCCAACCGGACAAGCTTAATTAAAAATTGGATTTAAAGATTCTTACCGCAATGCTTAGGAGCACAATCCCGAAAAATTTGCGAACCAAAGAAAGGCCAGATTCACCTAATTTTTTCTCTATCCAACCAGCCGAACGCATTACCAAAAAGGCAAAAATGAGGTTTAAAATGATTCCAATTAATATATTTGGAATGGTATAAACAGCGCGCATACTTATAATGGTAGTTAGGGTACCCGAACCTGCTATAATTGGAAAAGCAATGGGAATTATGCTTCCTGTTTTAGCATTTGGATCGTTCTTTAAAATTTCTATGCCCAGTATCATTTCTAATCCAATAATAAAAATTACAATAGAACCGGCAATGGCAAATGATTGCAAGTCGACCCCAAATAAGCCCAAAAATTGTTCACCTATAAACAGAAATACAATCATGAGCGATCCAGCGGCAATGGTTGCTTTGCCCGAATCTAAATGCTTTTGCCTGTTTTTAATGCTTATAATTATGGGTAAAGAGCCAATGATGTCTATAATTGCAAATAGGGTTAAAGAAATGGTGGTAATATCTTTTATTGAAAACATATGGCAAAGATAACTTTGTGCTCTCTTAAATTATTAATATTTTGCAACCGTGAGATTTATTAAATCGTTTTTCTTTAATCTTTTGCTGGTAGGCATTTCCATTTACCTTTTGGTATGGATTGCTGCGCAAGCTCTGAGCGTATATACGCGTCATGGACAATCTTTAACTTTACCCAATTTAAAAGGTTTAAAGATGGAGGAAGTGGAGCAAATTCTGCAAGAAAAAAAGTTGAGGTATGTAATTACCGATACTGTTTTTGTAGATAAACTTCCAAAATTAGCCATTGCAGAGCAAAATCCTGCTCCAAACTCTAAGGTAAAAGAGGGTAGGATAATTTATTTAAGTATTAATTCTGATGCCAGTGCAACCGTTCTAATGCCAAATTTAATCAATAGCTCGCTGCGTTACGCAGAAACTGTTTTAAAGGGTATGGGGTTGCAAATTGGCACTATTTCATTCAAACCAGATATTGCCCAAAACGCTGTATTAGATCAATTATGGAACGGGCAAAGCTTGCAACCGGGCGTAAAACTCGCCAAAGGCTCCACCATAGATTTACTAGTAGGCGATGGCAGCGGCGGCGCACTTGTGCCAATTCCCAACCTAATAGGATTATCTGCCCAAGATGCAACAAAACTAATTGAAAGTTCGTTACTAACACTTGGAACTGTGGTCTATGAAGGTCCAGCAAAAGATAGCCTTAGAGCTGTGGTGAAAAGACAAAACCCACCGTTTAAAGAAGGCGAAACCATGCGCAGCGGAGAAATTGTTGACCTATTTATGGCAATACCTTAATGTTAAAATTTAAAGAATTAATTTTACTACTATTATTCCTTTTTATTGGAATGCACTTGTTTGCTCAAGAGGTAGTTATGCCATACATTAAAAATATTCCTCGGGCTGAACCCATTCCTCATTTGCTGCAAAAGAAAAATGGTATTAGTTATCCAATTGTAGATCATTTTGTTAGAAATGGAAAAGTGGATACGCTTATTTGGGAAAATAGTATGGTTGAAGTGGTGGGAAGAAAGGTTGTTTTTAATGCCCTCGATAGTCTCGGTTTATCCTATTCAAATCCCGGTATAACAGATGTGCTTACCTCCAAAAAAGGTTTGTTGGTGGATAATGGAAGTGAGGCATTCCTTAGCTTCTCATTATCGCCTGGAGCTACACACCAAGCCACAGATTCTTTGTTGGTTTATGCGTTTAATAAAGCAGGAAATTGGGTGGTAATTTGGCAATCACCCAATGTTTTTACACAAACCAATGAGGTGGTGATAAACCTCAATATGCAGGAGTTTTCTTCTGAAACTTTTGCGATTAAATTTGAATCATATACTAATTGGGTTCAAACTGCTAATA
Organism: Chitinophaga pinensis; assembly: GCA_945860865.1. GTDB lineage: Bacteria > Bacteroidota > Bacteroidia > UKL13-3 > UKL13-3 > B1. The sequence continues at coordinate 79,800 of CAMARW010000004.1, forward strand.
ACGCCTGTTTTGAATTAGCTAAAGTAGCTGTTTCATACAAATGGCCGCTCTATACCTACAATCATTTTCAGTTGTTTCAAGGCTTGGATTCAAATGCAGACTGGGGTTTTTTTGCAGGGAGAGACGTGCGCGTTTTGCCGGGTAATGACCTAGGTTATGTTTGGGGTAATGTGGCTCGTTTTGATGTGAGAAATTTTGCGGGCGATGTTTATGAAAATGCTAGTAATAACTATGGCAGTGCAGATACCTTATGGACAAACCCCATAAATGTTTCTCAATATGCAGAGGCAGATTCTATTGTGCTTTCTTTTATGCTAAAATCTGGTTTAAATAATTTATTAGCCGATTCTTTTAGGGTAGAGTTTAAAAATAATTTGGGTGTTTGGGTTCCAGTTTTATTGCGCAATGGAATAAACAATCCACAGTTTTTAAATCACCAGTTTATTATTAATACTGGGCGGTTTAGGCATGCTAATTTTCAGGCAAGATTCATATTTAAAAGCACATACAATGCTGCCAATACTGCTCATTGGTTGTTGAGTGGATTTAAATTGATTAAACGCATTCAATTGCCATTATTTGATGATTTCTCTAGCGATAGAGTCCGTGTATCAAAGGATAGGTGGCAAGATAATTTTGTATTGGTGAACAATGATTTTCCGGTAAATCATCCCAGTATCAATGTGGCCTCGTTTGATGGGTTGGATCAAAACGGAAATGCATACTCTCCTTTTCCTTTGAAAGGGATTTGCGATAAACTTACCACCCATTCTCTGAGTTTGCGTGGCTTGCAAGTTTTAGATTCTGTATTGCTTAGTTTTTACTACCAATACGAACCTCAAGGAAGCACTGATCAGGTATATCCTGATGATTCATTGATTATTGAGTTCAGAAATTCGGCTATGGACAAAGATTCGTTTGCCCTCATCACCATGATTTCTGCCGACGATTCTTTGTTAAATAAATTTACCTACTTTGATTACATGATTAACAATAATTCGTTTTTTCATGACGATTTTCAAATAAGGTTTAAAAATAAAGGCAGTTTATCGGGTAATCTTAGTCATTGGCATGTAGATTATATTAGGTTTAATAAAGGAAGAACCAGAAAAGATCCTTTGAAAGACATGGCATTATCTAATACACCCAGAATTTATTTAGGTCCGTACACCAGTATGCCATGGTATCAATACCAAAAGAATGCAGGTTTTTACAATGCCCAAGCAGATAAAATTAGGTTGGTAAACCACGATAACCAAGCCTATGCCGTAGATTATTTTAGAAACGTAATGCGTCCAGAAGGGGACACTTTAGATAAATTTAACAATATCTTACCTACCATATTGCCCCAAAGTGATTCTATGGTAACCATTGCTAAATCGTTTAATTTTGCCACCGCAGTGCAAGCTGATAGTTTGGTTTTTAATACCCAATATAGGTTAAAAATTAGCGGTAACCAAAACGATAATGTAACAGGTAACGATACTTTCTCTGTGCCAACCATTTTTAGTAATTATTATGCCTACGACGATGGAACTGCAGAAGGTGGTTATGGTGTTAAACAAAAAACCAATGTGGGTGCCAATTTAAAATTTAAAATTGAAGAGCCAGATTCGGTTGTGGGTGTTTATATTTTCTTTAATCAATCAGAGCAAAATGTAAGTACACAGCGTTTTCAATTAAAAGTATGGAAAAGCATTTCGCCTCTTTTTGAACCAGCTGTTAAAGATTTTGTTCTATACACTCAAAACATCTCACGTCCAACATACACCAATACCATCAACGGATTTACCTCTTACCGTTTTGTTGAACCCATTCCGGTTCAGGATTCTTTTTATATTGGTTGGGAGCAAACGAATGCATACGTTTTAAACATTGGTTTAGATAAGAATTACCGTTTTGGTTTAAACCCAAACATGTATTATAAAATGGATGGTCGATGGTACCCTACAGAAATTCCCGGAGCTTTAATGATAAGGCCTATCATGCGTAATTTCTTAGGTTCAGCCACAGGTAAGGCTGAACCAATTTTTAGAGAAACGCAAAAATTTGATATTTATCCGAATCCAGCTTTTAATTATTTTGAAACTAATTTGCCCGATTTAGGTCTATTTGATATAACACTAATTTCTTTGCAGGGTACTAAGGTGAAATCTTTGGAAGCAAGCGGTAAAATAGTTTCTTTGCCTCCTGTAGAGCCAGGTTTATATTTTGTAAGTTTTGAAAACAGGCATTCGGGACAAACATTCACCAAAAAATTAATTATTAAACAAGAATAATAAATATGATTACAGACATTACTGTTCAAGAACTGCATGAACGCATGCAAAAAGGAGAAAAATTAAACCTATTTGATGTAAGAGAATTGCACGAATTTGAGGCTTTTAATATTGGTGCAACCTTAATTCCTTTGGGAGACTTACCAGGTAAATTAGCAGAATTGGCTCCGCTTAAAAATGAGGAAATTATTGTTCATTGCCGCAGTGGTGCACGCAGCGGAAATGCCAAAATGTATATGATGAGCGAAGGCTTCACTAATGTAAGAAATGTGTTGGGCGGAATGAACGCTTGGCAAACCGAAATTGGTGAATAATTAATCTACTTTAAATTGAAAAAAGCAATTTCTATCCAGTTTTTTCTAGGGCTGTTTTTAATTGCCTTTTTCAATTTTTTCTGCAATAATCAAGCAACAGATAATTCTGTTTCGCCTTATTTAAATCACCACGATTCTGTTCAATATGTAGGCAAAGAAACCTGCAAAGCTTGTCACCAAAGTATCTATGAAAGTTTTATTGAAACGGGCATGGGGCAATCATTTGGGCGGGCTAGTAAGGCTAAGTCTACAGCCAATTTTCATCAGTTAAAACCTGTTTACGATTCGGCACTAAATTTCTACTATTTGCCTCAATGGATAGGAGATAGCATGTATGTTTTGGAGTTTAGGTTAAAGGGTAAAGATACGGTTTATAAACGCATGGAGCGGGTAGATTATATCATTGGTTCAGGCCAACATACTAACTCTCATTTAACAAGTGAAAATGGTTTTATATACCAATTACCGCTTACTTGGTATGCACAGAAAAAAAGATGGGATTTGCCACCCGGATTTGAAAATGGCAGGAACGTAAGGTTTAGCAGGGCCATAGAATTTGAATGCATGAGTTGCCACAATGCCATGCCTGAAATTGCGCCCGGTTCAACCAATAAATTTACTAAAATTCCGGATGGTATCGATTGCGAAAGATGTCACGGACCCGGAGAAGTGCATGTTTGGGATAAATTACAAGGAAACATCATTGATACTTCTAAGTTTATAGATTATACCATTGTAAACCCACGTAAATTGCCTTGGGAGCGACAAATTGATATTTGCCAGCGCTGCCATTTGCAGGGAAACGCTGTGCTGCAACCGGGTAAATCTTTTTCCGATTTTAAGCCGGGTATGGATTTGGGTAAGGTTATTCAGGTATTTATGCCCAAATATAAAGGGGCAGAAGATGAGTTTATTATGGCCTCTCATGCACAAAGATTGCAACAGAGTGCATGCTTTATTGGTTCAAACAAAAATATGGGTAAACCCCATGATCAAGCCGAATTTAATAATTTACAATTAACCTGTATTACTTGTCATAACCCGCACGTTAGCGTAAAGACAACGGGCAAACAAATTTTTAATAATGCTTGCATACAATGCCATACTACCAACGTTTGTAAGGAAGATCAAGCAAGTAGAATGGCCGTTTTAGATAATTGTGTGGGTTGCCACATGCCCCAGAGTGGCGCGGTAGATATTCCTCATGTAACGGTTCATGATCACAAAATTAAAATACCCATTAATAAAAATGAACTTAAGAAAATAAAAGAATTTACAGGCATTTACTGTGTGAACCAAAAAGAAACCAGTAAGCTATCTAAAGCCAAAGCGAGTTTAAATTATTTTGAAAAGTTTGAGGGCGAAAATGCCATTTTGGATACCGCTCATTTTTGGATTCAAGATTTGGAAGACTTGGCGGTTCAATGGCAATTAAAAATTCATTATTGGTACCTTAAGAATAACTGGAATGCCTTGTTAGAGGCTGCAAAAAATATTGAAATTGAGGAAGAAAATGATGCTTGGACTTGCTACAGAATTGGACAAGCATACCAAAATTTGGGTAAATTTTCTGAAGCCTCAGTTGCCTATAAAAAGGCGGTTTTATTAGCGTCTGAAAACTTGAATTTCTTGAATAAATTAGCAGCTTTGCAAGTGCAACAAGGTTTGTTTGATGAGTCAAAAGAGAATTTCGAAAAAAGTCTTTCCCTACAACCCAAACAAGGAGACGCCTGGGTAAATTATGGCTTCTGCCTTGCCAATCTTCAGCAAATAGATGGAGCTTTTTCAGCGTATCAAAAAGCGTTGAGATTGGATCCAGATTTACAACAAGCTTGGTTAAATATGGCTTCTTTGTATATACTAAAAGGGAATAATAAAGAGGCTATTCTTTCGCTTAAAAAAGTGTTGCAATTAAATCCAAATCAGGCAGCGGTGCGTGAATTGTTAACCCAATTACAAACAAAAAAATAATTAGGATATCTATGGAAAAAACAGATTTACTCCATAATAAAGATCGAAAAAGAAAACTGCTCATTGCCTTGTTTATTTTCTTGGCGTTACTCGCTTTAAAAGCCTATTTAGATTTGTTTTCTCCCAATGTCGTTAAGGTTTCTGAGCCAAAAGAACTAGCCATTTATGTAAACGAACAAAAGCAGTTAAGCAGTGTTTTATTCCAATTAAAACAAGGTAAATTTTTAGAAAACCAAAGTTCTTTTGAGCGAATAGCTAATTGGGTTCAGCTAGGCGATAAATTAAAATCTGGGAAGTATGTTTTAAGTCCTAATATGAGTAATGCCGCCATTATAAAAATGTTATTTAAAGGTCGACAACAACCAGTGGATGTAGTTTTTAAATATGCAGAGCGTACTTCCGAAATTAGCGCCTGTTTTTCTAATCAACTAATGATAGATAGCTCGTCGCTAAATAGCCTTCTATCAGATACTACTTACTTGCGCTCCATTGGTTTTAACAGCGATAATATTCTGGGACTTTTTATTCCAAATACCTATAATTTTTATTGGAATATAGATATGTTTTCATTTTTAGCTAGAATGGAAAAAGAATACCAATCTTTTTGGGATGAAGAAAGGATAAATTTAGCTCGAGATTTGGGTTTAAGTCAAAAAGAAGCAAGCACCTTGGCCTCTATTGTTCAGAAGGAGAGCAATAAGATAGAGGAGATGTCGGTTATAGCTGGCGTTTATCTCAATAGAATCAACTTGGGGATGCCGCTTCAGGCTGATCCAACTATTATTTATGCTTGGAACGACAAATCTATTAAACGGGTAACGAGTTTGCATACAGCTATTGTTTCGCCATATAATACATATACCCAATTGGGATTACCTCCTGGACCCATTTGCACACCTTCTATCCAAGCCATTAATGCTGTTTTGCATGCAACTAAGCATAAGTATTTGTACTTTTGCGCCCGCGAGGATTTTAGTGGATACCACACTTTTGCCCACACTTTTGCCCAACATTTACAAAATGCTTCCAAATATCAAAGAGCATTGAACAAAAGGAGGGTTTTTTAATTAAAAATTACGAATTACGAATGAATAGTATTTCAATAAACAAGTTTAATTCATACCTCATACCTCATACCTTTTAACTCAAAATCGATGACCAAACAAGATAAGATAAACAATTTTAACCCCAACGATATTGGGGATGCGGAGAACAACATTTATGGCTTACCATTTACTCCTGAGGAGGCAGATTTAGTTATCATACCAGTGCCTTGGGAAGTAACCGTATCTTATAGTGCAGGTACTGCGGATGGTCCGGCAGCGATATATGAAGCTTCTTACCAAGTAGATTTGTATGATGCTAATGTAAAAGATGCTTGGCAAAAAGGCATGGCCATGTTACCTATAGACCAAAAGGTTTATGAAACGAGCAAGAAGTTACGCAAAAAGGCCGAAAAATATATAGACATGTATGCGCTCGGAAAAACAGCCGAAAAGAGCAAAACCATGAAGCACATTCAAGCCGAAATAAATGAGGCTTGTTTAAACCTAAATAAACAGGTTAAAAAAGATGCCTTAAAATGGATGAAGAAGGGTAAAGTTGTGGCGTTATTGGGTGGCGATCATAGCACTCCGCTTGGATTAATGCAAGCACTTGCCGAACAGCATGATAGTTTTGGCATCCTGCAAATAGATGCCCATGCCGATTTAAGAATTGCTTACGAAGGATTCACCTACTCTCATGCCTCTATTATGCACAATGCTTTAGAAGAAGTTGCTGCGGTAAGCACTTTGGTTCAGGTTGGTATTAGAGATTATTGTGAAGACGAAAAAAACAGAAGCAGCTCAGATGAACGAATCCATACCTTTTACGATGATCAAATTAAAGCCCAACAATATGAAGGCGCATCGTGGAGTGCCATCTGCAAAAGCATTATAGATACTTTACCCGCAAAGGTTTATGTAAGTATTGATATAGATGGTTTAGATCCCAAACTTTGTCCAAATACAGGCACGCCAGTGCCAGGTGGATTTGAGTTTGAGCAAGTGATTTATTTGATTAAAAGTTTGGTTCAAACCGATAGGAAAATAATAGGTTTTGATATTAATGAAGTTGCCCCTGGTAACGATGAATGGAATGCCAATGTGGGTGCGCGTTTATTATACAAAGTGGGTAATTTATGCTTATTATCTCAAGGGTAAGCGCGTTAAAGTTTAAATAAAAAAGCCTGAGCAAATTAATTTACTCAGGCTTTTTTAGCTTCTTATGAATTTAAAATTACCTTCTTCCTAAATAAATTTGAACGTAATATAGCAATGTGGCAATAGATGCAATAGCCGCAACTACGTAGGTGCTTGCTGCCCATTTTAAGGCATCTTTTGTCATAGGATATTCTTCTTTTCTTACAATGCCATTGGTATCTAACCAAGCCAATGCCCTTTTGCTTGCATCAAATTCTACGGGTAGGGTAATGATGGTGAAAACGGTGGTGGCTGCAAATAAGATAATACCCAATAATAGCAATTGTGGGAATGAACTGATTAGAAAAATACCAGCCAATAAAACCCATTGCACGTAGCGCGATGTAACGCTAACAATAGGCACTACTTTAGACCTAAACTCAAGCCAAGCATAAGCTTTGGCATGTTGCACGGCATGCCCGCACTCGTGCGCAGCTACTGCGGCAGCAATTACACTGCGGCCATAATATACATCGTGACTTAAATTAACAGTTTTTTTATCTGGATGGTAATGATCTGTAAGTTCACCTTCTGTGCTTAAAACTTGCACATCGGAAATGCCATGGTCTCTAAGCATTCTTTCGGCAATTTCTGCGCCGCTTAATTGGTTGGCTAACCCAACTTGAGAATATTCTTTTACCTTTGATTTGAAGCGCCAGCTAACATATAAGCTAAGCAACATGGGAACGATAATGTAAATAATCATATTTAGTTTTTTAGTATTTATTAATGTTTTACAACTGACGTACCAAACGATAGGCTATGACGATTATGGCAAAAAGAAACATAAATATGCTGATTCTATTTATGCCATGCATTACTTTTAAATTGAAAGATGACGGAGTGTCAGTTTCTTGCTTTTTCCAAATACTTAAATAGGAGATAAATTTTTGCCACATCATAAAGCAAATGTAAGGATTTTGAATCGTTTTCAAAAAATGGTTTTTAGTTTGTTTAAAAAATATTTTTAGACTTGTCTAAAAATGTATATTTTTGTTTGATGTATTCATTCACAGAGGAAAATTATTTGAAGGCCATATACAAATTGCAAGAGCAGTCTGATATGGCTATTAATACCAATGCCATTGCAACCGCAATACAAACCAAGGCAGCGTCTGTAACAGATATGGTTAAGAAATTATCTGAGAAAAAATTGCTGAAATATGAAAAATATAAGGGCGTTGAGTTAACCCATTTGGGTAAAAGAATTGCTATAGAAACTGTTCGCAAGCATCGTTTATGGGAAACTTTTTTGCACAATAAGCTTAATTTTTCATGGGATGAGGTTCATGATATTGCAGAGCAATTGGAGCATATTCAATCACAGGAATTAATCGACAAACTAGATGAGTTTTTGGGATTCCCTTCGCACGATCCCCACGGCGATCCAATACCCGGGCGCAATGGAGTTATACAGCAAAACAATTTTATTTTATTAAGTGAATTATCTGTGGGCGAATCGGGCATAATTAGCGGAGTGGTAAATCACAGTAACCTGTTTTTACAGCACCTAGAAAAAAATCAACTGGTATTGGGTAAAAAACTTTTGGTTCAAGAAATTAGTGCCTTTGACCAATTGGTGAAGGTGCAAATTGAAGATAAACACCTGCAGCAGTTAAGCAATGAAGTGGTGAGAAATATTTTAGTAAAAAAATTATCTTAAACGAATGGCCAATTCTAATAAATCTTTGAGCGAGGTCCATGAATCAGTGGATGCCATCAAGCCAAAAACCAGATTTAGAACACTACTCGCGTTTATTGGTCCTGCCTATTTAGTTAGTGTTGGCTACATGGACCCTGGCAATTGGGCAACAGATATAGCAGGTGGCAGCATGTTTGGTTACACCCTTATTTGGGTTTTGTTGATGAGTAATTGGGTAGCCATTTTATTGCAAAGTTTGGCTGCCAAATTAGGTATTGTTAAGGGTTGGGATTTAGCTCAAGCAAGCAGGCAACAATACCCTTCTTGGATCAATGTTCCCTTATATGTTTTAGCCGAAATTGCAATTGCAGCCACAGATTTAGCTGAAATTATTGGTATGGCTATTGGCTTGAACCTACTATTTGATTTGCCATTAATGTATGGTGTTTTAATTACTGTTTTGGATACTTTTTTATTGTTGTTTTTGATAAATAAAGGTATCCGAAAAATTGAACTTTTTATTGTGAGTTTGGTGAGTATTATTGGCTTATCTTTTTTGATGGAAATGTTTATCGTGAAGCCAGATTTGAATGCCTTGGCAGTAGGCTTTATTCCCAGTAGTTTAAGCGGAGAAGCTTTGTACATTGCTATTGGTATTATTGGTGCTACCATTATGCCCCATAATTTATACCTGCATTCATCTTTGGTTCAAACCAGAAAGATAAAGCGCGATGATGCGGGAATAAAAAGTGCCATTAAATTCAATTTTTTTGATTCGGCCATTGCCCTCAATGCGGCTTTCTTTGTGAATGCAGCTATCTTAATTTTGGCTGCCGCGGCTTTTCATAAGAATGGTTTTAATGAGGTAGCAGATATTACAGATGCACACGAATTGTTGCAGGGTATTTTTGGAAATTTGGCGCCAACATTGTTTGCTATTGCTTTGATTGCAGCCGGACAATCATCTACCATTACGGGTACTTTGGCCGGACAAATTGTTATGGAGGGTTATTTAAATCTAAGGATTAGTCCGTGGATTAGGCGCTTAGTTACTCGTGTTATTGCCGTGGCTCCAGCTGTATTTACTATAGCTTATTTTGGTGAACAAAAGATTGGTGAGCTTTTAATATTTAGTCAGGTAATTTTAAGTTTACAGTTGGGTTTTGCTGTTATTCCTTTGATTCATTTTACCAGCAGTAAAAAGCTTATGGGTGATTTCGCAAACAAAAAATGGGTCTTAATATTAGCTTGGATTTCGGCCATATTAATTGTAGGTTTAAATGTAAAATTAGTGGGCGAAGAATTGGGGAGTTTTCTAGATTCAGATTATGCTCAAATGAATTGGATTAAAGGTCTCATATACCTATCCTTAGTTTACGTTGCTTTTTTACTATTGTATGTTACTATTAGTCCGTTTTTAAACAAAATGCGTGAAAAAATTATGATTCCGCATGTACCTATAAAAGTTATTGCAACCAAACGCGCAGTGGCATACGAACGCATTGGTATTGCCGTAGACTTTAGTAATATGGATGAGGCAAGTATTCAGCATGCCATAAGTATTGGAAATAAAAATGCAGCCTATTTTTTGTTTCATATTGTAGAATCGGCGGCGGCACGCCGGCATGGCGAAGAGGTAATGGATATAGAAACCCAACAAGACATTGCTTGGCTTAAGGCTTATGCCAATGATTTGCGCCAGGCTGGCTATGAAGTTAGCTTTGAAATGGGGTTTGGCAATAGGGCTAGTAATATTGCCGAACTGGCCATTAAAAACAAAATTGAGCTTTTGGTAATGGGTGCGCATGGGCATGCCGGATTGATGGATTTTATATTTGGGTCAACCGTAGATGCGGTGCGCCATAAAATTAAAATTCCTATATTGGTGGTAAGATAAATATGAAAACAATATTTGAAATAGGTGATAAAAAAGAATTTGAAAAGCTGGTAACTGAAAAAGATACGGCCTCATTTGATAGCGGAACGGTGCACCCTGTTTATGCTACTTTTGCTTTGGGAAGAGATGCAGAATGGTGTTGTAGGTTGTTTGTTTTGGCAATGAAGGAGGCAGATGAGGAGGGCATAGGTACGGCCTTATCTATTCAGCATCATAGTCCGGCTTTGTTGGGCGAAACAGTAAAATTTACAGCTTGGGTTTACAGCCAAGAAAAGAATAACATAACCTGTAAATATGAGGCTAAGGTAGGAGAAAGGATTGTTGCAAGCGGAGAGCAAGGGCAAAAAATTTTAAAGAAAGATAGATTAGAAAAATTGTTTAACAACATATCCTCTGCTAATCCTTAAATTTGTTGCCCTTGTCAAGAAAATGTCGAAAGTAAAAGAAATACATATTGTAAATAAAAAAGCTGGATTTGAGTATATTTTACTTCAAAAGTTTGTGGCAGGAATGCAGTTAACTGGCACAGAGGTTAAATCTATTAGGTTGGGTAACGCCAATTTAAATGATGCCTTTTGTTTCTTTAAAGGGGAAGAACTTTTCATAAGGGGTTTAAATATTGGTACTTTTAAGCAGGGTAGTCATTTTAACCATGAACCAACGCGTATAAGAAAGTTATTGTTGCGGAAAAAGGAATTGCTTAAGCTTAAATCTAAAGGAGTTGAAAAGGGGGTTGCCATAATTCCGTTGAGATTATTTGAATCGGAGCGCGGTTTTCTTAAAATAGAAATTTCTTTGGGTCAGGGTAAAAAGTCTTTTGATAAGCGCGAGTCTCTAAAAGAAAGGGATGTTGAGCGAAATTTGAGAAGAGTAGAATCTTAAGATAAATTTGCTCGTTACCAAGCTTGTTGTCCAATAAGTGGCACAAATCTAAAAGCATGTAATGGAATTACCTCTACCGAGCCATCTGTTTTTTTAATAATCGAATGCATAATCTGGTTCTTTTCATCGCCCACCGGAATAATGAGTATGCCACCCACCTTTAATTGATTTACCAGACTTTGTGGTACTTTGGGAGCGCCTGCTGTTACAATTATTTTATCGAAAGGTGCTGCTTTTTCATAGCCATTTGAGCCATCACCCAAGATGAGATTTGCCTGATAGGCAAGCGATTTAAAGAGGTTTTTGGTTTTTATGAACAATTTTTCTTGACGCTCAATGCTATGTAACTCCGCGCCCATGGCAATTAAAACGGCCGCTTGGTATCCTGAACCTGTTCCAATTTCAAGTATTTTATCATTGGGCTCAACATGCAACAATTGCGTTTGATAGGCAACTGTGTATGGTTGCGAAATGGTTTGCCCTTCCCCAATAGGAAAGGCTTTATCTTCATAAGCAAGGTGTCTAAAATCGTTATGAATAAACAAATGCCGCTGCACGCTGCCGATGGCATCTAATACTTTTTCGTCTACAATTCCTTTTGTTTTTAATTCTCTAACAAGCAGTCTCCTGGCGCCCTTATCTTTATATGTATCAATCGATATATTCACAATGCAAGTATAATTAAAGAGAATGAAATCAGATTTAAAAAGGCAATAAAATTTTAGAATTTATGAAAAGGCTCTGATTGGTTACTTTTTTTGATTTTAACCTAATCGTTTTTTCTAGAGGTGTATAATTTTAATGATAAGCAAAGGCGACTTTGTTTAAATCTATTCTTCCAATGTCGCATTTATGGTTTTTAAGCAAGATACATTTGTACCAACCTAGTAATAAAAGCGCATGATAAATATTGGCATAGTAGGCGCCAACGAAACCAGTAAGAGGCATATTGAAAAGCTGATTGAACTCAAAGAGTTTAAGCTGGTGGGTTTTTATGACCACGATTCAATGAGTGCTGCTGTGATAGAGGAGAAGTATCAAATTCCTCGTTTTGAGCGCTATGCAGATTTAATAAAGCAGGTAGACGCAGTTAATATTTTAACGCCGGTTGGTTCTCATTATCAATTTGCATCTAATGCAATTAGAAGTTGTAGGCATGTATTTATTAAACAAGTACTAAGTGAAAATTTAGAGGAGGCCAAAGAGTTGAACCAACTCGCAGATGAGGCAAATATTCAATTGTATGTTTCCCATCACGAAAAGTTTCATCCAAATTATCAAACCCTTAAACGACTTTTAGACCAACCTTTTTATATTGAGTGTGCGCGTTTTGATCCAAATATCATTAATTACAGTGGTGAAAATATGGTTTTTGACTTATTGCTTAATGAGTTAGAGTTGGTTTTAAATTTGGTAAAGGCTAGGGTGAAAAAAGTACGGGCAACTGGGGCTTGTTTGCACCATAATCACCTAGATTTTATTAATGCTCGCATAGAGTTTGATAATGGCTGCGTTTTAAATATGGTTTGTGGTAATTTTAAATCAGAACAGAAAAATAGCATTCAGTTTTTTCAGCGCAACAGAACATATAATTTGAATTTAGATAATTTCAAAATTTCAATGTTAAATTCTTCGATACCAGATCAGGTAGAACATGAGTTAAATTTGGCAAAAAGTAAAAATGTTAATGATATGATTAAGCGCGAACTTTCCTTTTTTGCCAGCTCAATCTCTAATCATTCATTAAAACTGCGCACCCACAACGATAATTTTCAAACCCTTGAAGTAGCCCATGAAATAATTGATAAATTAAATATCAATAAAAGATAATACTTTTGTACCCAAAATCGTTCAGAGGGTAAGTATGTTTAATAAATTTGTTTTTATTTTTTCTTTGTCATCAATACTTTTTGCTTCCTGCAAAAAAATGGAAGTAATCGTGCCTTCCTATATTTTTTTAAATTCTTCCATTTTGTCAACAAAATATGATAATTCTCAAGGTGATCCATCATCTAGAATTGAAGATTATTATGTTTTTCAAAATGGTGAAGTTCGCGGTTTATTTAACATAAATGCGCGTGTTCCAATCCAAGCAACGGGTAAAAATAAAATTAGGGTTTCTCCTGCAATCAAGTATAATGGTATGGCAGAACAACGCATCATTTACCCTATGTTTAATCATTATGAGCTTGAATTTGACTTAGTTCAAAATAAGGTGGATACCATTAAGCCTATTTTTACTTATGTTGACAATGCGGTTTTTCCGCTAATTGAAGATTATGAGGGGAGTGGTTTAGCCATGGAGTATAATATGGCTACCAAACAAATTGGCGACACATTGGTAAGAGATAATGGACCAGGCGCCATTTCACCTGGGAAATTCTCTGGGCGGGTTGACCTAAAAAGTGGAATACAGAATTCTTTTTTAGAAATGTATTCGAAAGTGTTTAACAACTGGCCGAGGTTTACACCTTTTTATTTAGAACTAGATTATAAGTGTAATATTCCCATCGTTATTGGTATGTATGCCACAAGTTCTAGTGGAGATGTAACCAAAACTCCCTTATATGTTCTGAACCCAAAAGAGGATTGGAATAAATTGTATTTAGATATTGAATCGGATATTAATAGGGCTGGTGCTGGTATGCAATACCGCATTTTTATAAGTTTTGCCAAGGGTAGTGAGCAGAATCCGATGGTTTGGATCGACAATTTAAAGGTAATTTATCTTGATTAAGAAAAGGCTCATTCACAGTATATTTTTTGCACTACTCGATGGTATAATGGGTGGAGCAAGCTGGTCTTTATTTTTTGCCTACCGTAAATATTTTATTGAATCAGATAAATTTGGATATCAGATTCCGGTTGAATTAGATGGAAACTTTTATGCTGCATTGGTATTGATTCCGGTTTATTGGATTGGCTTATATTTTATGGCCGGTCAGTACAAGGATGTTTGGCGTAAATCGCGCATTTCAGAAATTTCGCAAACGTTTACTGTTACAGTTGTTGGCGTAATTTTATTGTTTTTTGCTTTGTTGTTAGACGATGCCGTAAGTTCTTATCAATCTTATTACAAAAGTATTTTAATACTGTTTGTGCTTCATTTTGGTTTTACGGTTATTACTAGGTTGCTTGTGGCATCTTGGGTGAAGTATAAGTTGCGTAAAAAGCATATCGGGTTTAATACACTGGTGGTGGGCAACAACCAAAAATCGTTTCAATTGGTGCGCGAGTTGATGGCTGAAAAAGTTACCCAAGGAAATATTTTTAAAGGTTTTGTGAGTATTAATGGAGACGCAAACGACCATATTTTAAAAGATATTCTTCCCAATTTGGGCCACTATAAATTGCTTCCAGAATTAATTGTGAAGCATGAGATTGAGGAGGTAATTATTGGTATTGATAGTTCGCAACATGCCGATATCAATAAGGTTACAGATGTACTTGAAGACCAACAAGTTGTTTTAAAGATTATTCCAGATGTGTTCGATTTAATGAGCGGTACAGTTAGGATGAGCAATGTAATAGGCGCTGCCCTCATAGAAATAAATCATGATAGCATGCCGCAATGGCAAAAATTGTTAAAAAGAATGATTGATATCGTGGCGTCTTTGCTTGTTTTAATAATTGCAATGCCTGTTTTTTTGGTAATTGCTTTGGTGGTAAAATTGGGTTCAGACGGACCTGTTTTCTACAAACAAATTCGCATTGGGTACAAAGGAAAACCATTTCATATTTTAAAGTTTCGAACCATGATTCAAAACTCTGAAGTTGCTGGGCCGATGCTTTCGAGCGCAAATGATGCGCGTATAACCCCTGTAGGCAAAGGTTTGCGAAAGTACAGATTGGATGAAATTCCGCAGTTTATTAATGTATTAATTGGTGAAATGAGTTTGGTTGGACCTAGGCCTGAACGCAAGTTTTTTATTGATCAAATTGTTCAAATTGCCCCGCACTACAAACACCTGCATAGGGTAAAACCAGGTATTACCAGCTGGGGACAAGTAAAATATGGGTATGCAGAAAATGTAGAACAAATGGTTGAAAGGCTTAAGTTTGATATATTATATATTGAAAATAGATCTATAGCCATAGACTTTAGGATACTGATTTACACAGTTCTAACTGTGATGCAAGGGAAGGGCAGGTAGATTTTTTTTTTATTTTATGGGTATTGGTTGCATATTTTAATTGATTTCATATATTTGCGGTCCTTAAAATTTATAAATAATGTTTGCAATAGTTGAAATTGCTGGCCAACAATTTAAAGTTGAAAAAGACCAAACTGTTTATGTGCATAGATTGCAACAAGCAGAAGGCGCCAGCATTGAACTCGAAAACGTATTGTTAGTTAACAATAACGGAAATGTACAAGTTGGATTACCAACCGTATCTGGAGCTAAAATAAGCGCCACTGTGTTAAACCATTTAAAAGGCGATAAAGTTATCGTTTTCAAAAAGAAACGCAGAAAAGGATATAGAAAGTTAAACGGTCACCGTCAAGCTTTAACGAAAATTAAAATTAATTCTATCAACGCATAATTGACAGGAGAGCAAAGAAATGGCACACAAAAAAGGGGTAGGTAGTTCAAAAAACGGTCGTGAATCCCATAGCAAACGCTTAGGCGTTAAAATTTTCGGTGGTCAATCAGCCATCGCAGGAAACATCATTGTTCGTCAGAGAGGTACTAAACACCATCCAGGCGAAAATGTAGGTATTGGAAAAGATCACACTTTGTTCGCATTAATTGATGGCAAAGTTGTTTTCAAGAAAAAAGCAAACGACAGATCGTTTGTTTCTATTCAGCCAATAGCACAAGCTTAGTTTTTAATAAACCAGTTTACTGGTTTATTTCGGGGGATTAGCTCAGCTGGCTAGAGCGTCCCGCAGGTATGCGGGAAGGTCAGTCGGTTCGAATTTAATATTTAGTAAAACAAATTTTGTTTTTACATGGGGGATTAGCTCAGCTGGCTAGAGCGCTTGCATGGCATGCAAGAGGTCATCGGTTCGACTCCGTTATCCTCCACAAAAGTCGTAGAACAAAATTCTACGACTTTTTTTATGTTTAAAGTTTACATTTTATATTCTGTAATAAAGGATAAGTATTATGTTGGTCAAACAGAGGATTTGGAGAGGCGTTTGGCCGTTCATAATATGAGAAATAATATGGGAACTTCCGATTGGGAGTTGAAGTATTACGAATCTTTTGAAACAAGATCAGAGGCGATGAAAAGAGAGTCTGAGATCAAAAGCAAGAAGCGGAGATCTTATTTAGAGGGCCTGATAAAAAATCAAATTTAAGGTTGCAGGAATTAGCTCAGCTGGCTGGCGCGCATCGGTTTAACGCAGTTCTAAGGAATTTTTACTATTGATCTTTAGTCGTTTCTTTCGAAATTTAACATTCATCATCCGGGGTTCTGCACCCAGCTGGCATTTAAGTGAGGGCGGTTTTGAGCTAAACCAAACTCATAAATAAATAAGCTTCCCTCTACTCATAAAATCCGTAAAGTGCAGGTACTGCAGGACTAGCATTGAGTTGTAATTTAATGCCTTTAGCTATCGTGTCTATGGTTTCTACAGTGAAATAAATTAAATCATTACCTTCCCATAGGAGAGAGGTATCGCTGGTTTGTTCAAATTTGCCATAACAAAACACACTGTCTTTACCGCTTATTTGGCGGGTCCAACAATAGTTCCCATCTTTTCTTAAGTCTAGTATTTTAACCCCATCATTGGTCAAGGTGGTGTCTCTATAATATTTTCCAGAAAGCCTATATTGAATGGCATATTTAGGCTGATCCTCTTCTTTTTTGCAGGCGGTAAAAAGAATAAATAAAAGCGCTAACAACGACGAAATTTTTAACATATTTGCTAATTTAGGGCAAGTAAATAAAAAGAGATGAATATCAAAAGTTTTTGCAGAAATTAATTAGTTATGAGCCTGCTAAATTATTAAAAGCATGATGCCTATGATAATCAATTCTATTAAAATTCCGGTACTATTAAAAGATTTTTTCTTGTATTGTTGATTAGCCAATTCTGGATGTTTTTTGGTAAAATTAGCTTCATTTATAGAATCTAATTTTACTATTGCTCGCTCGCTTAATGCTTCGGCAATGATATTTGCTTGATTTTTAGATATGGGTTTTTGGCGGTAGATATAATTGGGTGTTTCTTTCCAGGTGAGATTTTTATTTACCTCTGCACTTTTATCTGTTTTGCTAATTAATTCATAGCCAAAGTAAATGTCGTTGGTTACGGTAAATAAATTGTTTTTGGTTTGGTTGGTCTGACAAACAAGTGTTGTAGCTAATTGGTCAATCATTATTGTGTCGTGTGTTAGTGGAATCATTTTTGGTTCGGCCAATGAGAAATCTATGATGCAATTTTGGAGCACCATGGTTTGGAGACTGCTGCTTTGGTTTAGAAGGTATCCTTTGTTTGTGATTTTACGCTGAAATTGGTTGAGAAAAACTTCATCAAAAATATCTAATTGTTGTTTGGATGCAAGTTCAAAAAGGCTGTCTTTGCTTACTTGGTAAGCTAATTGGTGGTTTTTTAAATCAATGTTTAAACTGTTTTTATGGTAACTAAACCCAGATTGGTAACTTGTTTTGCAAGCCGACAATAGGCCCAAAACCATAGTGAAAATAAGGGCTTGTTTTATTTTAAAGCAGAGATTTTGCATGTTTAAAATTTTATTTTGTTTGTAAACTGCAACTTTTGGGCCATAATTTTTCATTAATTGATAACATTTGCTAACTTGCAGCCCACGAAAAATAATTATGAATATTACTTTACCAGACGGTTCCGTTCGTTCGTATGAACGGGGCGTAACCGCCTTAGAAATTGCAAAATCCATCAGCGAAGGATTGGCGCGCAATGTTTTAACTGCAAAATTAAATGGAGCCGTAATAGAACTGGCCGAACCCATATCAGAAGATGGAGCATTAACGCTTTTTACCTGGGATTCTAAAGAGGGAAAAAATGCTTTTTGGCATTCTTCTGCGCATGTTTTGGCTCAAGCCATTGAGTTTTATTTTCCAAAGGTAAACCTTACCATAGGGCCTGCCATTGAAAACGGATTTTACTACGATATAGACGTAAATGGAGAGGTTATTTCTGAAAAGGATTTCAAGAAAATTGAAGATAAAATGTTGGAATTGGCTAGAGAGAAGGCCGAATTTCACAAAAAATCTATCAGCAAAGCTGAGGCTTTGGCCTATTACCAAGAAAAAAACAATCCGTTTAAGGTTGAATTGATAGAAAACTTAAACGACGGAGAAATAACTTTTTGCTCTCATAGTAACTTTACAGATTTATGTAGGGGTGGACATATTCCCAACACAGGTTTTATAAAGGCTGTTAAACTTATGAGTGTAGCTGGCGCTTATTGGAGAGGCAGCGAAAAAAATCCACAATTAACTAGGGTTTATGGTGTTTCCTTTCCCAAACAAGCCGAGTTAACCGAGTATTTAAATATGCTTGAGGAGGCCAAAAAGCGTGATCACCGTAAGTTGGGTAAGGAGTTAGAAATTTTCACATTTGATGATGATATTGGTCCGGGATTGCCATTATGGTTACCTAATGGGGGTGCCATTATTGAACTTTTAGAGTCATTTGCTAAGAAAACGGAAGCAGATGCAGGTTATGTTCGAGTAAAATCGCCACATATTGCCAAGGAGAGTTTATACATTAAAAGCGGCCATTTGCCCTATTATAAAGATAGCATGTTCCCGCCTATGGAAATGGATGGAGAGAAATACTACTTAAAGGCAATGAATTGTCCGCATCACCACAAGATTTTTGCGGCTACACCTAAAAGTTACCGCGATTTACCTTTGCGTTTTGCTGAGTATGGTACTTGTTATAGGTATGAGCAAAGTGGAGAATTGTTTGGCCTCATGCGGGTGCGCAGTTTACAAATGAATGATGCCCATATTTATTGCACAGAGGCGCAATTTGAGGCCGAGTTCAAAAGTGTAAACGATTTATACCTCAAATATTTTGAGGTATTTGGCATCGATAAATACGTAATGCGTTTTTCTAAACACGATCCAGCAAAATTGGGTCAGAAATACATTAATGAGCCAGAGCTTTGGTTAAAAACCGAAGCTATGGTGAGAAAAGTATTGGTAAATTTAGGTTTAAATTTTGTGGAAGTAGAAGATGAGGCTGCTTTTTATGGTCCAAAAATAGATATTCAAATCTATTCAGCCATTGGCCGAGAGTTTACTTTAGCAACTAACCAGGTAGATTTTGCGCAAGCAGATCGATTTGATTTGTGGTTTACCAATGAAAAGAATGAAAAAGAGCGTCCGTTAATTATTCACAGGGCGCCATTGAGTACCCATGAACGTTTTATAGGATTTTTGTTAGAACATTACGCCGGAAATTTACCCGCTTGGTTATCGCCAAAGCAGGTTAGTATCCTTCCAATTAGCGATAAGTATTTGCCTTATGCTCAAAAACTTGTTGATTTGATGAAAATTAACGATATTCGCGCCCTGCTTGACGACAGAAATGAGAAGATTGGCAAGAAAATACGGGATGCTGAAATGAAAAAGATACCGTATATGCTTGTAATAGGAGAGAATGAGATGCAAGAAGAAAGTGTTTCTGTGAGGAAACATGGAGCGGGCGACATCGGAAAAATGTTAACAGCAGACTTTATACAATTTTTTAATAATCAACTAACAGTAAAAATATAAGTTTTTTGGCAGCACCAAATTCACCCAGCAGTACCGGTAAACCAGCAGGGCAAAGCCCAGCTCAAAACCGTTTTAACAGAGGCCGTCGCTCTTTAGAGCCAGAGCACAAAATAAACAACCTAATCCGTTCGAGCAATGTTCGATTGGTAGGTGAAAATATCGAGGTAGGCGTTTACACTTTGGGTCAGGCCCTAACCATGGCCAACGACCAAGAGCTTGATTTGGTTGAAATATCTCCTAACGCTGATCCACCGGTATGCAGGATTGTAGATTACAAGAAATTCTTGTATGAGCAAAAAAAGAAAAAGAAAGAACAAAAGGCCAATCAGTCTAAATCAGAGGTGAAGGAGATTAGGTTCGGACCCAATACCGATGAGCATGATTTTGAATTTAAACTGAAGCATGCCGAGAATTTCTTAAAAGACGGACATAAAGTGCGTGCTTTTGTATTCTTTAAAGGTAGGTCTATTGTATATAAAGAAAGGGGAGAGGTTTTGTTGTTGCAATTGGCGCAAAGGTTAACTGAGATTGCCAAGGTAGAACAAATGCCAAAGCTAGAAGGAAAGAAAATGTTTCTTATCCTGAACCCAAAAGGTAAAGCAAAATAGCATTAGCTGTTTTTGAATTTAAAAGTCGTACTAGTAAACATAAATAAGGAGAATTTAGGAAATGCCTAAAGTAAAAACAAACAGCTCAGCCAAAAAACGTTTTAAGGTTACCCCAAGTGGTAGAATTAAAAGGGCTCAAGCTTACAAGAATCACATTTTAACTAAGAAAACCACAAAGCAAAAGCGCGGTTTAACGAAAATGACAACCGTTAGCGATGCAGACATGGGATTAGTTAAAAACTTGTTGGGTATTGGAAAATAACCCAATTAAAAAAACTGTAATCAGTGGCCTTAAAGGTGGGCCTAAAATACCTGGTTTTCAAATTCGTTAACCCGAACACAAGCACAAAAGATTCGCTAAAGCGAGCGCTTAGGTTCAAAAAACTAAAAAACTATGCCACGTTCAGTCAATTCCGTAGCGAGTAGGGCTCGCAGAAAAAAACTCCTCAAATTAGCCAAAGGCTACTGGGGTAAAAGAAAAAATGTATTAACTATTGCTAAGCATACCATAGACAAAGGTTTAGGTTATGCTTACAGAGATCGTAAAACCAAGAAGCGCAATTTCCGCAGCTTATGGATTGTACGTATTAATGCAGGTGCACGTTTACACGGTTATAGCTACAGCCAATTTATGAACTTAGTTCATAAAAAAGGTTTAGGTTTAAACCGTAAGGTACTTGCAGATATGGCCATGAACCATCCTGAAACATTCGAAGCTATTGTTCAATCAGTAAAGTAATTTACTAACTAATACGACTTTTAAAATCCTGCACATTCAAATGTGCGGGATTTTTTTTGCCTTGTTAAATAGGTTCAAAAAGGATTAATTAAATTTCGGTTTTAGAGGAATAAAATTTTTATAATATTATAGAGCTCGACTAGGATTTAAGCCAAGACCATCTAAAGTTTTGTCAAAAAAAATACTGATTAAAATTATCTCATAATGTACCGAGATAATATTTACCTTTGCACATAAATTCAATCTAATTAATTGTTGCTAAATCTATGTTAAAGTGGTGGAAAATTGTGGGTGTTATTTTGGTATTGTATGCGCTAATTGGGGGTTTATTATTACCTGTTCCACAACTGCCTATATTAATGCAAAGTATTCGAAATTTGTATTACCACGTACCTATGTGGTTTGGTATGCAAACCTTGTTAATAGCTTCGGCAATATATGCTGCCAAAGGTTTGATTAACAAAGATTTATTGCACGATATCAGATCAGAGGCTTATGCTAAAATTGCCCTTTTGTTTGGAACAATGGGTTTAGTAACAGGTATGATTTGGGCCAAAAATACTTGGGGTGCATATTGGACCAACGATCCAAAGTTAAATAGCGCGGCGATAGGAATGTTGATGTACGCTGCTTATTTTGTTTTGCGCAATTCTATAGAAGATGAAGAGAAAAAAGCAAGGATTTCGGCTGTATATAATTTATTTGCTTTGCCTGTGTTCATCGTCTTAATTTTTGTATTGCCTAGGTTAACCGCCTCCCTTCATCCTGGAAATGGGGGCAACCCGGGTTTTAATTCTTACGATTTAGATAGCAGGTTAAGATTGGTTTTTTACCCAGCTGTTTTAGGTTGGATTTTTATTGGATTTTGGATAGCCGACCTGCAAATTAGGGCCAACAAAATTGCTTTTTATAAAGACAAAGACAACGCATAAATATGACATATTTTATCATTAATCAAATACAAAGTAGCCAGATGGCTGATGCAGCTTCTACAGATAAATTTCAGGTGGTTGTTGCTGTAATTGCAATAGTATTTTTAGGTATAGTTTCTTACCTCGTTTCACTCGATTTGAAAATTAGAAAACAAGAGAAAAATTAGCATGAAAAAGTCGAGTATAATAGGCTTAATTGTAATTGCCTTAGCTATTGGGGCAATCATTAGTATGTATGGTGATGCTAGCACTTATGAAGGTTTTGAGATGGCCCGAAATAATCCTGGGAAGGAATACCATGTGGTAGGTGTTTTGAACCGAGAAAAGGAAAAATATTATAATCCCCAAAAAGACGCCAACTATTTTAGTTTTTACTTGTTAGACGAGAAAGGAAATGAGAGCAAGGTGGTATACAATAATCCAGAGCCAGCAGATTTTGACCGTTCTGAGAAAATTGTAATCGTGGGTAGCATGGATGGGGAGCATTTTAAGGCAGATAAAATACTGTTAAAATGCCCAAGTAAATATACAGACGACCAAGTGAAAACTGCCGGAGCAAGTTTGTAGGTTTAGCCTGTTTTTGTTTTAAATTGTTTTTTACCATTAATTTTTACAGATGAGTTCAGTTACGTTTATCGGTGAGCATTTATTTTGGGGTAATTTGGGTCATACCGCAGTAGTATTATCTTTTATTTCTTCTATTTTAGTTACTTTAAGTTACTTTTTTGCAGAACGCAATCCGCTAGATAAAAGCTGGGCAAATATGGCCAAATACGCTTTTCAACTGCATAGTTTGGCGGTATTAACCATTATTGCAACGCTGTTTTATATTATCTACAGCCATTATTTTGAATACCATTATGCTTGGCAACACTCTAGCAGAGATTTGCCAGTACATTTCATGATTTCTTGCTTTTGGGAAGGTCAAGAAGGAAGCTTTCTACTCTGGATATTTTGGCAAATGGTAATAGGACAAATCTTGTTACGCAGCTCAAAATCATGGCTGAACCCAGTAATGGCAGTGTTAATGTTGTCTCAAATAGCCCTAACTTCCATGCTCCTAGGTGTTAAAATATTTTCATACAAAATGGGCAGTAGTCCGTTTGAGTTGCTCAGAAATGTAATGGTAGATGCGCCTATTTTTAAGCAAGCAGATTATTTAAGTAAGGTAAAAGATGGCAACGGTTTGAACCCACTTTTACAAAACTATTGGATGGTTATTCACCCGCCAACTTTGTTTTTTGGATTCGCTACTACCATTGTACCTTTTGCTTATGCCATTGCAGGCTTGTGGCGCAAAGATTTTAAAGAGTGGCTTAAACCTGCTTTACCTTGGGCGTTGGTAAGCGTAATGGTATTGGGTGCTGGTATCATAATGGGCGGATTTTGGGCTTATGAAAGTTTGAGTTTTGGTGGTTATTGGGCTTGGGATCCAGTAGAAAATGCTTCTTTGGTTCCTTGGCTAATTTTAATTGCAGGCGTGCATGTAATGATTTTGCACAAAGCCACGGGCAATTCTTATATTGTTGCGGTAGTGCTTATTTTAGCTACTTTTTTATTGGTTTTATATGCCACTTTTTTAACCCGCTCGGGCATTTTAGGGAACTCATCTGTGCATTCATTTACAGATTTGGGTATGAGCGGACAGCTACTGGTTTTTTTGCTTTTGTTTGTTTTCTTATCCATTGCCATGGTTGTTTGGCGCTGGAAACAAATGCCACGTTCGGCCAAAGATGAAGAAATCTATACCCGCGAATTCTGGATGTTCATCGGTAGCTTAATATTGATAATATCATCTTTTCAAATTTTATTAACTACTTCTATTCCTGTTTTTAATAAGGTATTTGGAGCAAACATGGCGCCGCCAGCTGATGTAATTGGACATTACAATAAATGGCAAATGCCAATGGCTATTTTATTGGGAATTTTCACTGCTGTTGCCAATTTACTCAAATACAAAAAGAACAAATCAGAGGGCATTAAAAAAATTGGTATTTACGCTGCGGTAGCGCTTGTTTTAACGATTGTTTTGTTTTTTGCTTTTGATTTAGAAAATTATATATATATCGCTTTATTATTTGCAGGTGTTTTTGCTGTCACAGGAAATTTCGGGATTTTAATCCCATTTTTGAGGGGTAAAATTAAATTAGCTGGCGCCAGTGTAGCTCATATTGGATTTGGTTTATTGCTAATTGGTGTCTTGGTTTCTTCAGCCAATAAACAAGTTATTTCAATTAATGAAACGGGAGAAGCTTTAAATCCAGAATTTAACAACAAAGAAAATGTAGAAAATATTTATTTGGAGCGCGGTAAACCAAATAGAATGGGAGATTATATAATTACTTACGTGCGCGATTCGCAGCATTGGGTAAATACTTATTACCAAGTAAACTACAAAAAAATAAACAAACAAGGGGAGGTAGATTATGAATTTAATCTTTATCCTAACGGACAAATTAATCCAAAATTTGGATTAGTAGCTAATCCAGATACCAAACATTATGTAAGTCATGATGTATTTACCTACGTTAGTTCTGTGCCATCGCAAAAGGCTAGCTCTAAATTTATTAATGAGCGCACCCATGAGGTAAAACCAGGTGACACTATTTACACCAATAATGCCTATGCTATTTTAATGGGTATTAATACAAACACAAATGCAGAGAAAGTAGATATTAATAACTTCCAAGTGCTTTTAGGTGCAGAGTTAAAAGTGTATACCCTCGATAAAGTGTATGATGCCATGCCAATGTATGGCGTGCAAAATAATGCAGCAAGTAGTTTTGAAGCTTTGGTAGACGAAGCAAAATTGAAGTTTAATTTTAAAGGGGTAAATCCAGAAAATAAAACCATCACAATTACCACAGCAGAAAAAGATAATAGTGGCGATTTTGTTATAATGAAAGCCATAATTTTCCCTTGGATTAACTTGGTTTGGGCAGGAACTATTGT
Source organism: Chitinophaga pinensis (assembly GCA_945860865.1). Classification (GTDB taxonomy): domain Bacteria; phylum Bacteroidota; class Bacteroidia; order UKL13-3; family UKL13-3; genus B1. Next base: position 104,974 of record CAMARW010000004.1, read on the forward strand.
AATGATTGTAGGGTTTATGATTAGTATTGTTAGAAGAATTACAGATATAAAAGCAGCCTAATGGAAAATTCAAAGTTGTATAAGCAGTTTCATCAAATTGCCGTTTTGGAAGGTATTTCTTTTATTTTACTTATGTTTATTGCTATGCCAGTTAAATATATGCTTGGCAATCCATTATTGGTAAAATATGTTGGTTGGGCACATGGAGTATTGTTTGTGCTCTATATGATTTGGTTGCTCAGAGCCAAAATTGAATACGATTGGAGTTTCAAAAAATCGGCCATTGCCGCTGTTGCAGCGCTGCTTCCTTTTGGGCCGTTTTTGTTAAAGAAGTATATGCCTTAATTAGGGTTTTGGTATCTGATTTTTGTTAGGTAATTATTATAGAGACACACGGCCGTGTGTCTCTATAATAATTGAATTGTAATTTTTAAAACTACAAATTTCCTCTATTTTCTTGTTCGCGTTCTATGGCTTCAAACAGGGCTTTAAAATTTCCTTTGCCAAAAGATTTTGCTCCTTTGCGCTGAATAATTTCATAAAACATAGTTGGTCTATCTTCTACTGGTTTGGTAAACAATTGTAATAAGTATCCCTCATCATCGCGATCTACCAAAATTCCTAGTTCTTTTAATGGTTCTAGGTCTTCTTCAATGGGGCCTACACGGTCTAATAAATCATCGTAATAACTGCTAGGTACTTTTAAGAAATCAACACCACGTGCCATTAAAGCCTTTACGGTAGTTACAATATCTGCGGTGGCAATGGCAATGTGTTGGGTGCCTTCGCCTTCATAAAACTCAAGGTATTCTTCTACCTGCGATTTTCTTTTACCTTCTGCAGGCTCGTTTATTGGGAACTTAACATAACCATTTCCGTTACTCATTACTTTGCTCATGAGGGCCGAATATTCGGTAGAAATATCATTGTCATCAAAAGATAAGATGTTTTTGAAACCCATTACATCTTCATAAAATTTAACCCAAGGATTCATTTGGTTCCAGCCTACATTACCAACACAATGGTCTACATAAAGCAATCCTGTTGGTTCAGGATTATAGGTGCTTTCTAATTTTTGAAACCCAGGCATAAACACCCCATTATAATTTTTGCGTTCAACAAAAATATGAACTACTTCACCATACGTATGGATACCACTCATGCGCACTTCGCCGTTAGCATCTGTTAAAGTAGTTGGTTCCATGTATGGTTTGGCGCCTCTTTTAGTGGTTTCTTCAAATGCAGCATAAGCATCATCAACCATTAAAGCCAGTGTTTTTACACCATCACCATGTTTTTTATGGTGCGCTGCAATAGGCGATTCAGAATGCAATGGCGTGGTTAACATTAAACGCATTTTGTTCTGAACCAACACATAACTCGCTCTATCTCTAACCCCAGTTTCTGGTCCGGCATAAGCCAAACTTTGAAAGCCAAAAGCTGTCTTGTAATAATGCGCAGCCTGCTTGGCGTTGCCTACATATAATTCTACGTAATCTGTTCCATGTAATGGAAGGAAATCGTTGTTCATAATACCTTGTTAAAATTTGGTTCGAATATAAAATAGAAAATACAATCTACCTGCAAACAATTTAGATTACTCCACCCAAGATTTGTAATAGTGTGGGTCTTCGCAATTTAAAGCAGCTTGGGTTATTTCTAATGGAAAAAACGGGTCTATCATAACGGCCAATTCCTTAGTTTCTTTTTTACCGATAGATTTTTCAGCCATTCCTGGATGCGGTCCGTGCGGAATGCCTTTTGGATGCAAGCTAATCATACCGCGCTCCACGTGTTTTCTGCTCATAAAATCACCATCAACATAATATAAAACCTCATCACTATCTACATTACTATGGTTATAGGGTGCAGGAACAGAATCTGGATGGTAATCATATAACCTTGGAACAAAAGAGCAAATCACAAAATTATGCCCTTCAAAAGTTTGGTGTATGGGCGGTGGCATGTGAATTCTTCCAGTAATTGGCTCATAATTATGTATGCTAAACCCATACGGATACTGGTAACCATCCCAACCAATGGCATCAAAAGGGTGACTGGCATAATGATAAGGGTAGAGTAAATCTTGCTTTTTAATGAGCACTTTAAAATCGCCTAATTGGTCTATAGTTTTTAAATCTTGAGGCAATTTTATATCACGCTCACAGTATGGAGAATGTTCTAAAAATTGGCCAAACTTGTTGAGGTACCGCTTGGGTGGTTTAATAGGAGAGAAGCTCTCGGTAATAAATAAACGGTTGTTCTCGGTGGTAAAAGAAAGCTGGTAAATTACGCCTCTCGGTATTACCAAATAATCGCCGTATTCAAAAGGGATATCGCCATATAAAGTATGCAATACGCCGCTACCATCATGTATAAAAATAACCTCATCAGCATCTGCATTTTTGTAAAAATAATCAGTCATGCTCTTTCTTGGCGCAGCTACAGAAATATATAAGTCGCGGTTAAATAGCATTACCACGCGCGAATCCAAAAAATCATCTTTGGGTTCAGCTTTAAAAGTTAAAAAACTTCTGTTTTGCATGTTTTTAGGCAAGGCAGCAACAGGAGATACATCGAAAGGTTTTTCTATTTCTTTTACTAGAGTAGGCGGGTGTGTATGGTAAACCAAAGAATATAAACTACTAAAACCCTCAGTAGAAATAAGCTCTTCGGAATAGAGGTTGCCATCTGGCTTTCTAAATTGTGTATGTCTTTTGTGGGGCACTTTCCCCATTTTGTGGTAAAACGGCATATATTTGAATTATGAATTATAAATTATGATTTTTTCTTCAACCTTTACAAAGATTTGTTTGACTACTATTCAAATGCTTTCTTTGCTTAATATTGGAATCTCCAAAAATAAAAAAATGCCAGCAATTCTTTCTTCAAAAATACTGACTTTTGTCATTCTTTTCACACTCATTATAGCTTGTTCTGAAACAAAGCAATCAAAAGCATTAAAAGATGCCAATGATAGCTTATCAAAAATAGAGGCTGTAAAAGATATTAGTAGATCTATTGAATCTGATCCAGAAAACCCGGAATTGTTTTATCAACGTGCCCAAATTTATGTAAACGAAAAATTGTTAAATAGGGCCGAAGATGATTACCGTGAAGCAGCGCGCTTAGATAGCACTAATCCTTTGTATGCTTATAGCTTGGCTCGTACCTTGTATGCTATGAACCTAACTAAAGAGTCTGCTCAATGGTATGAAAAGGCCATTCAAATAAAACCAGATTATGGTGAGGCCATTGTGAAACTAGCTGATTTGTATTTTTTGGTTAAAGAGCATCAAAAATCTATCAATTTATTAAATGAATTTAGAAAAGTTAATCCGGGAGAAGCATACATTTATCATATGTTGGGTTTAAACTACAAAGAATTAGGAGATACTGGTAGGGCCATTTATCATTTTCAAACAGCTATTGAAAATGATCCCAAAGATTATGAATCTACCTTGTATGTGGCTAATTTGTATGCAGGTAAAAAGAAGTTAATAGCCAATGAGTATTTTTTGGCGGCTTTAAAGATTAAGCCAAAAGGGATAGATGCCTTGTTTGGTAGGGCTGTTTTTAACCAACAATTAAGAAATTATAAATCTGCCTTAATGGATTACCGGAAAATAATTGATTTAGATCCACAAAATTACCTGGCATATTATAATGTTGGATATATAAATTATGATAATGGATTTATGGATGAGGCGCTTAGAAATTGGAATATTTGTTCACAGATGAATCCAAATTACGCCAATGCATTTTACATGAAGGGTTTAGTTTACGAAGAGCAGAAGTTAAAACAAGAAGCCAGGATTCAATACCAAGTGGCAGCAGATTTAGATCCAGAAAATACTTTGTTTAAAGCCGGATTAAACAGGCTTAATTAGTTTTACTGTGCTGGTTTGTTTAAGCTTTTTACTAAGTTAAGCACCTTAGTTAGCTGGTCTTCTCTACTTAAATTAGAGTTGTCTATTTCTATCGCATCTGTGGCTTTTAACAGCGGACTATCAGCGCGGGTGGTATCCATTAAATCGCGTTTTTGTAGGTTAGCCAAAACTTCTTCAAAGGTGGTATTTTGCTCCATTTCTTTCAGTTCTATTAATCTGCGTTGCGCCCTGATATTGGGTTCAGCCGTAATAAATAACTTTAGTTCTGCTTGCGGAAAAACCACGGTTCCAATATCTCTTCCATCCATCACAATACCCTTAGAAATACCAAAAGCTTGCTGTTGTTTTACCAAGAATTTTCTAATTTCAGTTTGGGCACTAACTATGCTTACAGCGCTTGCTACGCGTGGGTTAACTCTAATTTCATGTTCTACATTTTCGCCATTTAATAGGGTAAATTGTTCTTGCGTTTGGGTATCTAACCCAAAGCTTATCCCTATTTGAGTAAGCGCGGCTGCTACCATTGCTGGGTGGTGAATATCGATTTGATTTTGAAGCAGGTACAAAGTTAATGCTCGGTACATGGCACCTGTATCTATGTATTTAAATTGTAACTCTTTGGCTAATTGTTTGGCAAGCGTGCTTTTTCCGCATGATGAATAGCCGTCTATAGCAATGATTATGGGTGCCAACATATTTAGTTTTTTGCGCGTTTAAAATCCTGAATTCTGGTAATTACACTAAACGAATTCGTGTTGCGGCCAGGTATAAATCCGCCATATCCATAGGCAAAATGGAAACGGTTAAGTTTTAAACCCAAACCCCAAGAAAAGCCATTCATGCCCCTGATATTATTTAAGCTCAATTCGCGGTTTCTGAGTGTATTATAACCAAATCTAACTTGAATAGATTTTCCTAGCAACAATTCTGTATTAATAATTATATGGCTCATGGCTTTTTGCAATAGGTTAAAATCTTCTTCAATAGGAAGACCTGTTTCTAAACTTGTAAACTGCCTGTTTGTAATCTGATATAATAGTTTTCCTGGATTTTGGAGGTTGTGGGCAATAATGCCAATTCTAAACGGATTGTGAGCAAACTTTTTAGAGAATCCTATCTGCAGGTTGTATGGAATATTTTCTTGGTTATTGCTGGTATAAGTTGTTAACTGCTGTCCAATATTAGAAAGAACAGTGGTTACTAGTATTAAATTATCTTCGCTGCGCCAGTTGGCTCCAAAATCTGCAGCAATACCAAAAGAATTATACGTTTCTAAATTAGAATTGATAAATTTAAGTGTGGCGCCGTAAGAAAACTGCTGGTAGGTTCTGGCTGCGGTAATATGATAGTTGTATTCTCCGGCATTAAAGGTTCCAATTACCTGGCCATCGGGCGAAGTTTTAACAAAATTGCCGTAATTCATGTATTGAATGCCTGCGGCAAAACTTGTTTTTAGCGAGTCTGAATGAAAGCCAAAATTGAGCTCACCAGCTTTAATATCACTAAAGTAATTGATGTAATTGGCACCAATTTGCTTGTGATTTTTTTGGGTCAGCAAAGATGGATTTATGCTCACTAAATTAATATCTGCATCGGGCGTAGAAATGGCATTTCCGCCCAAAGCGTTGATTCTTGCATTGCTTGGCACCTGCAAAAATTGATATGTTCCCATGCCCCCAATCTGGGCCGAAACAACCTTGCAGCAAAACAAACAAGTTAGAAACAGAAGTTTTTTCATACGTTTTCAAAAATATGTATTTAAACGTAATAACAAGAGGCAAAATTGCCTATTTTTAAGACTGGTTTGGGACAAATTGACAGCATTATTTGAGTGGAACGTATTTTGACTTGTTTTAAAAAATTTTAAATCATTATGGCAACAAAAGGTAATATCAGTGTTCACACTGAAAACATTTTTCCAATCATTAAAAAGTTCTTGTATTCCGATCATGAAATTTTTCTTAGAGAGCTGGTAAGTAATGCAGTAGATGCTACCCAAAAACTAAAAACTTTGTCGGGTAGTGGCGAAGCCAAAGGAGAATTAGGCGACCTTAAAATTGAAGTAAAGTTAAATAAAGAAGCCAAAACCTTGCATATTATTGATAGAGGTATTGGTATGACAGAGGAAGAGGTTGGGAAGTATATTAACCAATTGGCTTTTAGTAGCGCAGAAGAGTTTTTAGAAAAATATAAAGACAAAGGAGCTCAAGTTATTGGTCATTTTGGCTTAGGATTTTACTCTGCATTTATGGTTGCACATACGGTAGAATTAATTACCAAATCATACAAAGAGGGTTCAACCGCTGTTAAATGGACCTGCGATGGAAGTACCCAATTTGAGATTAGTGATGCAGACAAAACAGAAAGAGGTACTGAGGTTATTTTGCATTTATCTGAAGATTCTTTAGAGTTTAACGATGATTTTAGAATCAAAGGAATCCTAGATAAATACTGTAAATTTTTACCAATAGAGATTGCTTTCGAAGAAAAAGTATTAAATAATCCTGCACCCCTATGGACAAAAGCGCCTGCAGATTGCACTGTTGAAGATTATGAAGCGTTTTACAAAGAATTGTATCCATTTAGTGAAACACCTTTGTTTTGGATTCATTTGAACGTAGATTATCCTTTTAAATTAACGGGTATTTTGTATTTCCCTAAAATCAAAAATGAGTTTGAACCTACCCGAAATAAAATCCAGTTATATAGTAACCAGGTTTTCGTTACAGATTCGGTTCAAGATATAGTGCCTGAGTTTTTAATGCTGTTACATGGCGTAATTGATTCTCCAGATATTCCTTTAAATGTTAGTAGAAGCTATTTACAAAGTGATGCCAATGTGAAGAAAATTAATAGCCATATCACTAAAAAGGTAGCCGATAAATTAGAAGAAATTTACAAACAAGATAGATTAGCTTACAATGCTAAGTGGGAGAGTGTGGGCACCTTTGTAAAATACGGTATGATAAGCGAAGAGAAGTTTTACGACCGTGGCGTAAAATTCTGCTTATTACAAAACAAGTCTAAAGACTTTTTTACTATTGATGAGTACAAAGAAAAAGTAGCTACAACCCAAACAGATAAAGATAATAAAGTGGTTTTTCTTTATAGTAATGATATGGTTGCACACGATAGTTTTATTCAAACAATTGAAAAACGTGGCTACGATGTATTAGCAATGGATGGGGTGTTGGATAACCATTTTATTAGCAATGTAGAAAACAAGTTTGAAAATGTAAGTTGGAAGCGCGTTGACAGTGATAGCGTAGATAAATTGATTGATAAAGACATTAAAAATGAAAGCGTTTTAAGTGAAGCAGATCAAAACGCTATCAAAGAAGCTTTTGAAAAAGATTTTAGCTTTGCAGGAACTTATAAGTTTAGCACCGAAGCACTTTCTCCCGACGATTATTTCTTAACTTTAATTAAGCCAGAGTGGGAGCGTAGGATGAAAGAAATGCAGAAAATGCAGGGCATGAATATTTTTGGAAACATGCCTGATACTTTTAATGTGGTAATTAATACCAACCACCCTTTAAGTTTAAAACTGACCAAAATGACTGAGGGAGAAGCTAAAACGCAATTAAGCAAGCAAGCTTTCGACCTTGCGCGTTTATCACAAAATCTATTACATGGAGAAGAGTTAACCGCCTTCATTCAGCGCAATACCAAAGAACTTTCGGCCTGAACCGAATAGCAACTATTGCCCATTAAAAAATCCCGTTTGTAACAACAAACGGGATTTTTTTATGTGGCGTGCAATCTATTCCAATTCAATCAACTCTTCCATTACCGCTTCCATTTCCTTTTCTAGGTGGTTCAGCGCTTTTTTCTCGGCTTCATAAAAAGCGTTAAGTTCTGTAATCTTTTTAGAATCGCTGATGTTTTCAGGCAAGGTAAAACCTGTTTCCAATTCTTTTAATTTAAGCTTAGTTCTATTTACCTTTTGCTCGTAATCGTCTAATTGTTTTTTGAGCGTTTGAATATAGTTATTGCTCACTTTAGCCGTTTTAGCCGGCGCAGCAGTAGGAGCAGGAGCCGCAATTGGTTCTGGTTTTTTATCTTTTTTAGGTTCAGCTTTAGCGCCTTCTAATTTTTGTTCTGCATCGCGTTTTGCTTTCCAAAACTCAAATTCTTCAAAAGTGCCCGGGTATTCTTTGATTTTTTCATCTTCAATCCACCAAATTTTATTGGCAATTTCTGAAACAAAGAACCTATCATGACTAACTACAATAAAGGTGCCTTCGTACTTTTGCAAAGATTGGATAAGGATGTTAATACTGCGCATATCCAAGTGGTTGGTAGGCTCATCTAAAAGCAGGAAATTGGCTTCGGTTAAAAGTGTTTTGGCCAATGCCACACGGGCTTTTTCTCCACCACTTAGTACTTTTATCTTCTTAAAAACATCGTCGCCAGCAAATAAGAAGCAACCCAAAACGGTTCTCAACTCCGTTTCTGGTCGGTCTGTGGCAAAATTAGAGAGTTCTTCTAAAATCTCATTTTTTAAGTTTAAAGATTCTAATTGATGCTGGGCATAAAATGCTTTTCGCACATTGTGGCCTAACTTAATTTCGCCGTCGTGGGTATCGGTTTGAGCCAATAATCTTAAAATGGTTGATTTGCCTTTTCCGTTGGCACCAATCAAAGCAATTTTATCGCCTTTTTCTATTCTAGCATCCGCACCAGAAACAATGGGAACGCCGGGGTAGCTCTTGCTTACATTATTTAACTCGGCTAAAGTTCTGCCGGGTTGCACGCCCACCCTAAACTGAATATTTATTTCTCTGTTATCATCTTCTGGCGCTTCAATCCTATCTAGGCGGTCGAGCATTTTTACCCTACTTTGAGCCATCGAAGCTTTACTAGCTTTGGCCTTAAACCTATTGATGAGTTTCTCTTGTTCTTTAATAAACTGTTGTTGGTTATCAAATGAGCGCTGTTGCATATCCATGCGCTCTTCTTTAGATTCTAGGTAAAATTGGTAATTGCCGGGGTATTCAAATATCTTTTGCATACTTACCTCTACAATTTTATTTACCATTTTATCTAAGAAATACCTATCATGACTTACCACAATAACGGTTCCTTTATAGCTTTTGAGGTATTCTTCTAACCATTCAATACTGGGTAAATCCAAGTGATTGGTAGGTTCATCTAGCATCAATAGATTAGGTTCTTGCAAAAGCATTTTGGCCAGCATTACACGCATGCGCCATCCGCCCGAAAATTTATTAAAAGGCTTAGTTAATTGTTCTGTTGTAAAACCAAGTCCTTCCAGTATTTTTTCAGTTCTATGGTGAATATTATAACCATCTAATCTTTCAAATTCTTCTTGCTTATCGCTTAGTTTTTGAATAACCTCTTCGCTATGATCTGTTTCTAAGAGTTCAATTATTTCGTTGATTTCCTTTTCTAGTTGAAGTTGCTTTTCAAAAGCGGTTAAGGCAACGTTTATAATACTATCCTCGCTATCAAAACTCAATTGATCTTGATTAAAAAAGCCAATGGTTAAGTCTCGAGGCTTTGAAATGGTTCCCTCGGTTAATGCATATTCATTGGTTATAATGCGCAGAAGGGTAGATTTACCTGTTCCGTTTAACCCAATAAGTCCAATACGCTCATTAGGTTTTATATGCCAATTTGCGTTACGGTATAAGAATCTACCACCAAATTCAAATCCAATATTAGTAAGTGCTATCATAAAATGGCTGCGAATATACTAAAATTGACTGAGTTTGTTTGGGTTCAAGGCAAAAAAAAGGAGCACAATGTGCTCCTTTTTAAATTAAAATAATCTTGTTCTTGCGCTTTCGTTGGTTGGTTGGAGAAAGAAGCTATTGCCTTTGAGTGTTTGGTTACCCAATCGGTAACTTAAACCAATTCCATGTGATTGTTTACTTACTTGGGATATGTCTGATATAGGCAAGTTGTAATTATAGAATACATTAAATCTATCATTTACCTTTACAAAAGCAAAAATACCTATTTGTTGCACGGGTGAGAAATTTAGCCCAACACCTAACTTGTTTTGAAAGGTACCCATTATACCAATTTGAGTGTTAATTGGGGTATTTGTAGATGAGGAAATTACCGTGTATGCTTCAATCACAGCATCATCTAAATCGTGGCGATACCATCCTTGCAAGCTCAAAATTGGCTCAATATTGGCACTTACATATCTAAATCTGGGCTGTTCAATCATATTTCTGTAACTTACACCAATAAAAAATTTGTCTGAGTTAGAGAAAGCTATCGAGGCATCAAAATTATTTACTGCTATTCCATTTTGGTCTACATTTATGAGCGGGTCATTGGGGTCTTGTAAATTATTTTGATTTAGGTTTAAGTTACTTTGCGTAAGATGATGTTTTAGGCCAAAAGAAAGTTTGGTAGATTCTGTGGTGGTAACGTGAAAAGCAAAAGCGTTAGCAATAGCTATGGTGTTAATAGGGCCAATTCTATCAGAGATAACAGATACATTCCAACCTGTATTTCCATTAAACATTCTATCGTAATTTAAATAGGCATTTTGAGGAGCTCCATTTAATCCTACCCAACGGGCGTCATAACCTAATTTAATTTGATTATGGTGCATACCTGCTACAGAAGGATTAATCATAACAGGGTTGAAAATAAAGTGCTCATTACCTCCACTTAACTGTGCATTTGCGGTTTGTAAACCGAATATCAAGCTAAGTATGGGTAAAATTTTATATAACTTCATGATTTGTGCTATTAGATTATTTTGTAATATAAATATACCCAGAATAGGTTTTGTTGTTAGCTTTTGTTTTTAAAACATAGAAATAAGTATCGTTTGGCACAATACCATTACCATCATTAAGTAACCCAGCAGATTTAACTTTTCCATCCCAATCATTTTTATAATTGGTAGCTTCAAAAATGGTTTCACCCCAGCGGTTGAAAACTACGATTTGGTTATCTGGAAACTCACTTAATCCGCGTACAAATAAGAAATCATTTATTCCATCTCCATTGGGTGTAAAGCCTTCCGAAACAACTACTCCACAGTTTCCACCTGGGTTAGAAGCTGTCATATTTATAGCAACAGAATCAAAACATAAATTTTGATCTACAATGTAGCCATAAGACAAACCGTTGTATACTTTAAAGGCTGTATCTCCAACAATAGGCTGGAAGTTCCAAACAAATTGGTATGGACCAACCCCTCCGGCTCCTTCAAAGAAAACAACACCATTGGAGTCTTCTGGGCAAAAAATCTGTTTTAAGATTGCAGCCCTTATAGATAATTGGTTTGGTTCAGACACAATAATATCTTTAGTTATGGTGCATCCTCTGGCATCTGTAATGCTGTAAGTGTGTGTTGCCGCGCCAACGTAATAAAGTGTATCTGGAGCAGTAAAGCCAATCCAGTTGCCCACATATGGTCTTTCTCCTCCAAATGCTAACGGAGCAATTATGGCACTATCAAAACCATTACACCTTACACCAGTAACCAAATTTAAATTTAATTGGAAAGCAGTATCAGGGTTTGTAATATTTATACTATCAATAACAGAACAGTTGTTAGAGTCTGTAACAGTAAAATAATAAACACCAGCGGCTAAACCTGTTTGTGTTATGGCTGTTGAGCTATTGTGTAACCAGGTAATATTAAAAGGTGGTGTGCCGTTAATTGTTGTGGCATTTCCAATTCCATCGTCTGAACCAAAACAAGTAATGTTGGTAATAGTAGGCGTGGCAGTAAGCTTACCAGGTACATTTAAATAAATGCTATCCGTAAAAATACAAGTACCATTATCATATGAGCAATAGGCGTACCCAATGCGGTTGCTGTAAACGGCAATTTGTGTTGTTTCTCCGTTGTCCCAGCTATAATTAGAATATCCTGCTTTGGCTTCAATCATAACGGTATCTCCTTCACAACTAATTTTCTCTAAGCTATCAAAGATAATATCAAAACCTTCGTCTATAATATCAATGTTAATATTTCCTGCACCGCAATTTGGAGCGCCATCAAATTTTTGAACCAAGGCACTAACCCTTGTATTGGTAATTGGATTGATAGTAATGCTATCAGTATAATAGGTAGAAACATTATCAATCCACCAATCATATAGGTAGTTTGTTGGGGCAATTTCTAATAAACCAAAAATATTACGTTTACATACATCATTATTAGATTGATCATCATCCTGGTTTGTTTCCCAAGTTTTTCCATTAGCACAAGCCTCGCCTACAATAAAAGTATAATTATCTGGATTAGGTAGTGGCATTCCTGGAGAGTAGTTGGTGTAGATTATACTGTCACAATTCATCCAAATTGGGTAGCCGTTTGGCCCAGCATAAGCGCCAATCCATGCATTATCTTTTACAATATCGGTTATAAAGTTTTGTTCAGTGGTATCATTTATAATTGCCAAATATCCGCCAGCGGATAATGCGTTTTGAGCGGCAACGCTCCAAGAGCTATTAACGTCTGCCTTGTAATAGTAATGACCTCTGTATTCTCCTACATAAGTATAGCCCGTAATTGGATCGCCCGGGGTATACACTACTTTAGCTGGTGGTCCAAATGGATTACAATCATTTTTTAAGTTTAGTTTTAAGGTAAAAGGGGCTCCGTAACAAATTACGGTATCATTACTCGGAACAATAGTGTAACCACCTCTGGTAACATAAACGCTATCCCAATTGTAACAACCTGTTACTGGCGTTAGGGTAGAAGCCCAACCGGTGTACCATCCTTCATTAAATACCTCTGCGGTTCTAGTTTGTGCTCCGGTACTCCAGTTATAATTTTGAAAACCTGAAGCCATATTCACAAAGGATAAAGTAGCTGGTGCCGAACAAATTCTTAGTGTATCGCTTGTAATTAAATCTGAATCTAATTTGCCAGAAGTGGTGGTTACAGTTACGGTATCATAACAAAAAGAATTACCAAAAGGAACTTTAACCCAATATTCTGTGCTAGGATCTACCGGAGTAACTAAAATATTTCGAGTAGTGTCGCCTGTAGACCATTCTAAATTCCCAGGACGTCTAACCTCAATGTTTACATTGTCTAAGGTCCAACTCTCATTGCATAAATTAGTATTGTCTACCGAGTCTGTTAGCTCTGCCACCCAAGATAAATTTAAATCTGCGGTGGTATGGCGGAAAGACCTGGTAATGGTATATCTGGTGGTTAGGCCGTTTATATCACACCTTCTTGGTAAATTGGTAGAAGCAGCACCGCTGGTTGCAGGGAAACTTCCTGTGGCGGTACCATTGTAGTTTTGAGTACAACTTGGTGTATTAGAAAATGTGGTAGATAGCACATTGGTGTTTCCATTTTTAAACCTAAACCTATCCTGACCCACAACTGAACAGTTTCCTTCCCAAGTATCATGTATGTATAAATCAAAAGTTACCCTAATTGAATCATGCTGCGGAAGGCTTAGGAGGTTAAAGGTTACAGAATCGTTACCAAATGGTCCAAGTACCCTAGAGGCATTGTATAAAATAGCGTTTGTTCTGTTCCAATCTGGAAATACAGATGGAATGGCTTGAAAGCTTTGGAAGTAATCTGTGTTGTATTTAAAAGGAGGCAATGGACCTCTTAAAGTTATTTCAGAACCAGCGCAAACTGTAGTATCAGGTGTTAGTATATTGCTATTGTACAAGCTTATAAAAACACTATCAACACCTACACAACCTTCTGGCGTTACAGCGGTAAGTTTATACCACCTATTTGCACCTGTTGTTCCTACAAAAATAAATGAATTGGAACTACCCGTATTCCAAGAATAGCTTGTCATACCCGGTTTAGCGGTAACCAGAATAAAACTTGTTTTACACTCTGATATGGTATCATTAACCGCTCCCAAGATAAGGTCGTTGGGGTCAATCAAATTAATGTTAACACTACCAATACACAAAGCCCCTTTTTGCCTAATTTGTACCGTTTCTACCCCAGATGAACCGGGTGTTAAAGTAGAAGTGGCAGTGGTATCGCCATTGGTCCATAAGTAAGAAATATTAGTAGATTCGTCAAATTCTACCAAACCAAAAAAGTTGTTTTCGCAGGTATCTGTAAGGTTTTGATTTTGGTTGGTAACATTCCAAAAGCCACCTTCTGGACAATTCTTTTTAATTAAATAGGCATGTCTTTTGGTGGTGTCTCCCAATAGTGTTTTTGCATTGGCCGACCAGTTTTGGTAGCCAAAATCATCGCAATTAACCAATTTAAATTGCGCGCCTGTGCCGCGTTCTTTATATAAACCAAGCCATAAATTTTGGCCGGCTAAGCTCGCAATATTGGAGATAAAATCGTTTTCTAGGTTATCATTGATAACAGCCAAGTAGCCACCTGCGGCAATTGCTTTGCTTTCTGCGTTAGACCAAGTACTGCTATTTTTTAATTTGTAATAATGATGTCCGTTAAATGAATCTACGTATTCAAAATCTACACCTACATTTTCGCCACCAATTATGGTTCTTTTAGCAGGAGCTCCCGATGGAGAGCAATCGTACCTTGGGTAAGCTTTAAGTGTAACCGATGCACCCATACAAATACTGGTATCGCTGGGTTCAATGCGGCCCTCACCAAAAGCAGCATAGGTACTGTCTGTTGCCACGCAACCTGCTGGCGTGGTAACGGTACAAATATACCAACCTTTAGTAGTTACATTAATGCTTTCCGAACTACCTCCTGTGCTCCAAGCATAGGTGCCTAAGCCCGGTGTAGCAAAAATATCTCCGCTTTTTACATTACAAAAACTGGTGGTATCTGGGCCAATATCGAAAACCAATGGCGCGCCAATTACACAATTTGGGTCGTCGTACAAGGTAATATCTTGGTTGGCAGTTAAACCCGTTCTAATCTCTATAAGGCCATTGGGCCAATTAATAACCAAACTATCAATATTTGTGTTTGATCCTAATCCGAAGTGAATACGCTCTATTTTGCCACTGTTGGTAGTGGTGTTGCCCTGGCCGTTATATACCTTGTGTAATTTCAAATTGCCAGCGCGTATATATATTTTTGCACCCAGTGGGTCGGCCTGACTATTGCAAGAAAGCAACCTTAAATTGAAAAAATTATTTCCGGATGAGCTATTATTTCTTAAGAGTTGGGCGTTAGAAGTAGGCGTTCCGGGAACAAATACATCCAATAAGCCATCTTTGTTAAAATCGAACACATAATACCTATTACTTCTTAAAGAAGGGGTAATTGCTCCCGACATTCTTGCAGCTCTTTGATCAGAGAAAACATTGTTGCCATTGTTTATCATTAGCAAGGGATTTGAGTTAGGATTACCAGACCTTGTTTCCCATAAAACATCGTAATCTCCATCGTTGTCGGCATCAAAAATATGTGAGAAATTATAATCTAGTAAACTAGCTGCCATGGTATTATAATTTGCTGTAGAATCTACGAAAGAACCATCAGCTAAACCGCGATTTAAAAACACTTTACAACCTAAGTTTCCTGGGCCGGGAGCTACCACGTCTTTGGTTCCCAGTAAAATATCCATATATCCATCGTGGTTTAAATCTACGATGTTGGCAAAGGCAAGCGGACTACTATTGGTTAAGCCAGTAAAAGAGGAAACTACAGAGAAAAAGCCGCTTCCGTTGTTTTCATATAAATCTATCTGAGCAGCAATATTTATATTACTATTTTTAATAACAAGTAAATCTTCATCTAGGTCTAAATCGTAATCAATTATAGCAATGTTAGGGATTGTGGTTGCACCAAATCCACTTAAAAAGGGAGTAGGTGCGCTAAAAATTCCAGCGTTATTTCTAAAAACATTCACGCTGTATTCTCCTGTTATTACGCCAAATCCTGCAAAAATTATATCGTTGTCCTTATCTTTATCATAATCCATAATTAAAATAATGGGATCATTGGTTTGGTTTTGTGCTGCAATGTGAGCGCTTGAGGGCAAACTGGTAGCAGTTGTTACTTCTGTAAAAGAAGTTCCGCAATTGTTTCTAAATAAGCGAATGTATCCGCCTGCACCTGATCTGGTAAAAAGCAAATCTTGCAAACCATCATTATTGTAGTCAAATGAAACAACGCCTTCATTTCCATTGCCGCTACCAACAATGTTGGGTAAACCTACAAAAGCGGTAACATCGGTGAAAACACCATTGAGGTTTCTGTACAACTTGAGGCTTGAGCTTAAATTACCACTCTGGTAAATTACATCTTCAAATCCATCGTTGTTATAGTCAACTACATCTAATATATTACCTCCAGCCGCGGGCAAGCCAGAGGAGATAATGCTATTAGCGTATTGAGAATAGGCTGAAAAATTTGCAAATAAAAGAGTTGCAAACAGTATTTTTTTCAACATGCTATTAATTTTTAAAGTGGTACTGATAGATTAAATATTGGCACAAATTAACGCATTGCCCTTAGTAATCATACCATTTAGTAAATTTTAAGATTCACAAGAGAGATTTTTAACCCATTTTTTTAGACAATTAAGCAAATTATATAGGTTTAGAAAAATATAATTAATAAGATGTGTGGTTAACATCCTAGTTCTTTTTGCTATTTATCAATAGATTGTATTGTTTTTGCCAAATGTTGGATGTCGCTCTCGCTTTGATTTAAGTGAAAAACAAACCTGACTAAATTTTTCCCCATACCAGAAATTTTAATCCCATTTTGATGTAAATGTGCTTGTAGTTTTTCGGAGGTAAAATCGTCTTTAATTTTAAAAATTATGATATTGGTTTCCACTGGATACATGTATTCCACCCAATTTTGTTGTTTCAATATTTCAGCGATAAAGCTAGCTCTTTGATGGTCTTCTTCAAGGCGTTTAACATTGTTTTGCAGGGCGTACAAACCAGCTGCAGCTAAAAAACCAGCTTGTCTCATGCCGCCACCCATCACTTTTCTTATTCTTTTTGCTTGCTTTATCATTTTACTCGAGCCCAATAATAAAGACCCAACAGGTGCACCTAAACCTTTACTTAAACAAATTGAGATGCTATCAAACATAGCTCCGTATTGTTTAGCATCCTGGTTTTTAGCAACCATTGCGTTAAAGATGCGCGCTCCATCGAGGTGAAACGGAATATTATTTTGAACACAAACAGATTTAATTTTAATGAGTTCTTCCCAATCCCAGCAGGCGCCACCGCCTTTATTCATCGTATTTTCTATGCATACCAAGCTGCTATTTGGAAAATGAACATCATCTTTATTAATTGCCTCAACAACATCTTTTGCTGTATATAAGCCCCTTTCTGAACCAATAAGTTTTACAGATGCTCCGCTATTGAAAGCAATGCCTCCTCCCTCGTATAAATATATATGCGAACGGGCATCACAAATTACCTCTGAGCCCGGTTGAGTATGCAATTTAATTGCAATTTGGTTAGTTTGTGTGCCACTGCTGCAAAATAATGCATCTTCCATTCCAAATAGTGTAGAGGCATAGTTTTGCAGGGCATTAATGCTAGGATCTTCTCCAAATACATCGTCGCCAACCTCCGCATCCATCATTACTTGTAGCATTTCTTTTGTGGGCTTGGTAACAGTATCGCTCCTTAAATCTAATTTCATACCTTGTGTTTTTTTATTTAAATTGGTTCAGCAAAATAGGAAAATTTACCAGTCTATTAAAAAAAAATAGCGTTATTCGCACCACACAATATTAGTATGTACGCAACCCTATCCGATTTATTACTAGACCTATTTGGTTTAAATATCCCATTGCCTATTCAAACCTTTGGTTTTATGATGGCACTTTCTTTTGTGGGCGCTTATTTGGTCTCTAATGCTGAACTCAAAAGAATGGAAGCAGAAGGTTTAATAAAACCTTTTTTGGTAAAGAAAAAAGTAAACGAACCTGTAACCGCTGTAGATTATATTACTGCAGTTGTAATTGGTGCTTTTATTGGATTTAAGTTCTTAGAAATGGTATTGGATTATGATGCTTTGGTTGCCAATCCGCAAAAGTTTATTTTAAGCGGAAAGGGGAGTTGGTTTGGGGCATTTTTGGGTGGGGCTTATGCTTATTATCAAAAGAAAAAAGAGGCTGATGCATTAAAAGGTAAAGAACTTAAAATAATTGAAGTTAAAACGCATCCATACGAATTAATGGGCAATATTATTGGAATTGGTGCCATTGGCGGAATTATTGGTGCAAAGTTGTTCCATAATTTAGAAAATATAGATGAGCTCATGGCTGATCCAATTGGCTCCTTGGTTTCGTTTAGTGGATTAACTTTTTACGGCGGATTAATTGTGGCCGCTGCAGGTATTATTTATTATGTTGGTAAACACGGTATTAAACCTTGGTATATTTGTGATGCAACAGCGGCGGGTTTAATGCTCGCTTATGGTATGGGCAGGTTGGGTTGCCATTTGAGTGGCGATGGTGATTGGGGGATTGATAATTTGATGCCTAAACCAGAGTGGTTAAGTTTTCTGCCAGATTGGTTTTGGGCTTATACTTACCCCAATAATGTGCTTAATGAGGGTATCCCAATTGCAGGTTGTATGGGCGCGCATTGTAGTCAATTACCTAACCCTGTTTTCCCAACACCTTTATACGAAGCAATTGTTTGTATTGGTTTGTTTGGGTTATTATGGAGTGTGCGCAAACGCTTTACCATTCCTGGTACTTTCTTCATGTTCTACTTGTTTTTAAATGGTATGGAAAGATTCTTAATAGAAAAAATTAGGGTTAACACAACCTATTCCATTTTTGAGTATAAAATTACACAAGCAGAACTAATATCGGCTGCGTTTATTTTGGTTTCTATCACAGGCATGATTGTTTTAATAAGCAAGCATAAAAAGAAATTGGCCTAATTTTTCGTTATCAAAACAAAAACGAATCAGGATGAAAAGGAGCTTGTATTTTATAATTTTACTGACTTGTCTATTTATTCCAAGGCAAATATTGGCTCAAACCGAATTGGCAATAGATTCTCCATTTGTGGCAGATTATAATTATATACTACCCGATTTTATCATTGAGGCGCAACAAGACTCTAATTATGAAAAGAAATTAAGACGCTTAGTTTACAATGTTAAGAAGGTTTTACCCTATGCAAAAATGGCCAGTTTTAGGTTTCAAATGATGGAGCAGAATTTACAAGTCTTACCCACCGAAAAAGCCAGAAAAGAGTACTTAAAGCGGACTGAAAAAGCCGTGAAGGACCAATTTATGGACGATTTAAGGAACTTAACTAGGAGTCAAGGCCGTATTTTAATAAAGCTTATTTACCGCGAAACAGGCAAAACAACTTACGATTTATTACAAACATACAGGGGCAATTTTACTGCCATTTATTGGCAAGGATTGGCAAAAGTCTTTGATGCAAACCTCAAAGAAGAGTTCAATCCCGTTGAGGATTGGCAGATAGAGCAAATTATAAAAGAGTTGGGTTTTGAATAGTAAATAAGTCTATTCTTACTTGCTATTCACACCTTGTTGATATCCGTTTGGTTCAAACTTGTTTAATATTTTACCTTTGCCAATTATGTTGGAAATGAGTAATAGTTGGATATTGATTCTAGTGATTCTTTTTGCGCTAATGGCGTTAGCTCAAATACTTTATTATTTGATTGTTTTTAGTCGTTTAGCTTTTTATAAAGCAAAACCAATTAATCAAAAAGGACAAATGCCCCCGGTTTCTGTGATTATTGCAGCCCGAAACGAGTATAAAAATTTAGAGAAAAATCTAAAACTCTTTTTAGAACAAGATTACCCCAATTTTGAGGTAATTGTAGTAAATGATTGCAGCTGGGATGATAGTCAGAAACTGCTAGAATATTACCAAGAACAATACAGTAATCTAAAGGTTTGCCAGCTTATTGAGCAGGAAAAATACCCAACCGGTAAGAAATTTGCGCTAACCATTGGTATTAAAGCAGCTTCTAATGAGCAATTGTTCTTTACAGATGCTGATTGTGTGCCTGCTAGCAATCAATGGTTGCGTTTAATGCAAGCGCAATTTGAAAATCAAACAGAAATAGTCTTGGGTTATTCGCCCTATCTTAAGCGCAATTCTTTGCTTAATTTATTTATTAGATACGAATCTGCCTTTACAGCTATGGCTTATTTTTCTGTAGCCATTGGCAATCGTGCTTTTATGGGTGTAGGAAGAAATATGGCTTATACCAAATCTTTATTTTTTAAGCATAAAGGTTTTGCTAAACACCAACATATATTAAGCGGTGATGATGATTTGTTTGTGAACCAAGCCGCTACAAGCAACAATGTGAACATTCAATTAGATCCGCAAAGTTTTGTTTTTACCGAACCTAAAAGAACTTTTGATGCTTGGCAACGGCAGAAAACTAGGCACAATAGCACAGGTAAATTTTATAAGCGTAAAGACCAGGTTTTTCTAGGTGCTTATTATGCTTCTTTGTTATTGTTTTATGTGTTGTTTCCTTTGCTTCTGTTTACTGCTTTTGATTATCGCATTGTTTTGGGCATTTACGGACTTCGTTTTTTGGTTCAAACCGTTATATTATATGGCGTTTACAAGCGATTAAAAATGATGCAACTTATTTGGTTTACGCCCTTGCTCGACGTTTTATATTTGTTTTACATCTACGTTTTTGGCAGCATTGGTTTGTTGTTAAAGCATAAAAAAAATTGGTAATTGGAAATAATAGAGAAATACTTTTCGGACTTAACTGCCATCCAAAAGGAACAATTTACGCAACTTAAATCTTTGTACGAAGATTGGAATAACCAAATCAATGTAATCTCTCGCAAGGATATCGAATCTTTGTACGAGAAACATATCTTACATAGCTTGGCCATTGCTAAATTTATTAGTTTTAAAAAGGGCACGCGGGTTTTAGATATTGGCACTGGCGGTGGTTTTCCTGGTGTTCCATTGGCCATTATGTTTCCAGAATCTACCTTTACTATGGTAGATTCTATTGCTAAAAAAATTAAGGTGGCAGAGGGTGTTTCAGAAGCAATTAACTTGCAAAATACCGACTTTGCCATTGGTAGGGTAGAGCAATTAAAAGAAGATTTTCATTTTATTACAGCCCGTGCTGTGGCTCCAGCCGATCAATTATACCGTTGGACCCAACATTATGTGAATGCCAAAGAAGAATTTAATGCCAAAATTAATGGGTATATTTTCTTAAAAGGTGGCGATTTGCGCGAAGAATATAAAGCGCTGAAACAAATCAATAAAAAATTGGTAATAGAAGAAATCCCACTCAAAGATTATTTTGAGGAGGAGTTCTTCGAAACTAAAAAATTGGTTTATATCTTCTAAGCTTTACTTACTTAAATTTATAATTTTCTCAACCTGTTTTAAACCTATTGAATTGCTTATTTCTAACAAGTAAATTCCTTTGGCATACATACCTAAATCAATACTTTGTGTAGCTCCTTGCAATTTTCCGGTTTGAACCAATTGTCCGTTCTGACTGTATAGGCTGTAACTTAAATTGCTTTCTAAGTTGGTAATGAGCAATTGGTTTTCGGCAAAATGGTAAGCCAATTCTATCAATTTGTTTTTAGCTTTATGGCCTTCAAAATAGATTATTTTACTGAGGCTTTCGCTGCCATTAAAGTCTTTTTGCTTTAATCGGTAGTAGCGTTTTTCTTGCCATGCATTTTCATCCGTAAACCGGTAGGCAAAAGTTTGCTCGCTGTTTCCTCTTCCTTTTACAAATCCAATAGCGTTAAAGTTTATGCCATCTTCGCTTTTTTCAACTTCAAACCCGGCATTGTTTTTTTCGCTGCCCACAAGCCAATTTAATTGAGTTTGTTCTTTGTTTAAAATGGTACCTGTAAATTGTAATAATTGAACAGGTAAGGCTGCGTTTGTAGGACCTAATATTTCAAAATCATCTAAAGCCATACCTGCATCAGTAGCGCCGTTATCCGATTTAAATACAAACCTAAACGAAACTTTTGGGTTACCCGCTAAGAAAGAGATATTATATTGTTTTTGATTAAATGCGGTATTGATGGCATTAAAATAGGCTTGGTTTCTAGGAAAAGAGGTGTTAGAAGCGGTGTTAGCAAAATCATACCAATTGGTTTGAACCGTTGTGCCTAAGCTTGTCCAACTGTTACCTAAATTAGTGCTGTATTCTACTTGGTAGCCATCATATCCAATTTCAAATCTGTTTTTTACCCTAAACCTAAGCGTATAGGTTCCGGTGGCAGTGCAATTATAATTTGGTGTGTACAAAATAGCTTGCGTGTTGTTGGCGTAATTGCCAACTAAACCGCTTACCCATGCGTTGCTGCCGCTGTTAACACCATTTTTGCCTGGTGTGGTAGAATTTCCGCGCACAAAGGCTGTTCCGGTAATAAGGTCGGCGCCAAAATCTGTTGGGTTGGTTTCAAAATTGCCGCCATTGCCAACTAAATAGGGAACTGCTCTATAAGGTAAAATTTGGATGTATGAATTGTACGTTTTGGTTTGTGCGCCTCCATTTATTTGCAATGTAACGGTGTAAAAACCGGGTGCAAAATATTGTTTACTTGGATTTTGAGCCGTGCTAAAAGTGCCATCGCCAAAATTCCAGTTATACGATAGCGCTCCTACCGAGGTATTAGTAAATTGTAGTATGGCGCTTATGTATGATACTTTTTTGTCTACAAAAAAATCGGCAGCGGGTGGCATAAAAACATTGCTGGTATACATACCTCTTCCGTGTGTGGCTGCTACAACCTGTTTATCAAATGCACGCATTTTAAGCATGTCTGTTCTTACATTGGCAAAGCCGCTGTTGCTGGGCTGCCAATCCGTAGTTGTGCCTCTAATGCTGTCTGTGGTCCAAACGCCTAATTCCGTTGCCAACATCATTTGCCAATTTTTGTTTGGGTTAAATAGCGCCCAACGAATGGGCATATCAGGCAAATTACCTTCTATGCTGGCCCAACTGGTTCCTCCATTTTTAGTTTCCCAAACACTGTTAACGCCGTAATTGCTGTAAGTAACTACAATATGGTTTTCATTACCTTGTTCAACCTCAATACATGAAACGCTAGTTGATGGCATACCAGCTCCATTGTTAATGTGGGTGTCTACTCCTGCTAAAATATGGGCATTATCAACACGCACAATTCTGCCGTTGTTGAGTCCAAAATATACTCTGTTATTGGTATTGGGCGAAACCTTTACATGGGTAACTCGGCCATTATTAAAAGCGGCAACGGTATCAAATATCAAAGAATTACCTGTTTGTGGATTATCCCACCTAACAAAAAAGCCGTTGTTGCCTGCTAAGTACATTTTGTTGTTGGTATCGTCATAGTCGCTCGGACTAATAAAACTCCCAATATTTTGCGAGGTATTGAGGGCACTAGAAAAGCTTGTACCGCCATTAGAGGAACGATAATAACTAGTATAAACATAGGAAGTAAACCAAAATTGCGGTTGGTCTTGGTCTATGTGGCAAAATGCTCCATCGCCACCTGTTACTTCAATGGAACTGCCAATATTGGGCGAGTTTAAAGCATGAGAGCCATTATCCTGGGTTCCTCCTAAATATTGGTTCGAACCAGCGTTTGGATGGATATCACACGCATAAAATTGGGTGGAATTGTAGTTTAATTCTTTGCTTGTTATGGTTGGTCCACTTTGGGTAAAGTTGGTACTAACATACATACCGCCATCATTGGTAAAGTAACAAACATTAGAGTTGCCCGGTGCAAAGCAAACATAATGTTGATCGGCATGCACTTCTTGGTAACCAAAACCCCCGTACCAATGCGATAACTGTTGCCAAGTGCTGCCCCCGTTGCTGGTTTTAAATAAATCTACACCACCTACTACCACTACATTTACATTATTTGGGTCTACGGCTAGGCTCAAATCGTACCAACCTTGGCCCCTGCTAAAGTCTCTAATATTGGCGGCTTGCGAAACGCCCGGATCAGCATCTATAGGGTAGGTAGCGGTTGTGTCAAAACTTAAACCTGCATTGGTAGATTTAATAATCCTTACAATGCGGCCGCCGCTTTCAACCAATGAATAGATCACGTTGGTATCGTTATCTGCCACGGCAATTTCCATTTCGTCTTTTGTAAAATAACTCGGTAGGGTTAAAGGTGTGGTCCAAGTAACACCCGCGTTAAAAGATTTATGCATGGTTCCGCCATTGCTAGTTCCAGAGCTCATGGTTACATACATGGTACCATTTCTCATTACTTCTAAATCGTAGGCAATATTGCCGCCTGCACCAGATATGCTTGAACCCAAAACCCTAGTAAAGGTATTTCCTCCATTTGCCGAACGGTATAAACCGGCTTTGGTTAGCACCAAAACGGTATCGCCGTTTCCAATGGAAACTATTTTCTGACAAAAATGAAAATCAGCATTGTTTGTGCTAGAAAGTTGATTCCAAGTATTTCCACCATTGTTGCTTTTCCATACGCCTAAACCCCTAACGGCATCTAAATTGTTATTGCCCTCACCGGTGCAGAAATACATAATTTGTCCGTTGTTTGGAGCTTGGTCTATGTGTGTTATCGCTAGGTTTTGAAAAAAATCATTGAAGGGTGTCCAATTTGGGGCTGTTTGAGTAATGTCTGTTGTTTTCCATAATCCTCCAGCAACTGCTCCCGCCCAAACGGTTTTGCGGGTGGGGTCGTTTTTATCTACCAACAAGGTTCTGGTTCTGCCTCCGCAATTGTTCGGACCACGTTCTACCCAACTAACGCCGGGTATAGCTGCTTTGCCCAAGCCACTTTGCTGTTGCAACAAACTTTGTTGGTATTGCCATGCTTTAAGCAAACGCTCTCTAGGCACTTCGTTTAATTGTGGATCTTTGGTAAGTTCAAATTCTTGCTCCCAAGCTAAGTCCATTCGGTCTTTTCTAGGTACTTTACTTTTTGTATTAAAGCTAATACCGTGTTTGTTAAAATCTACAATTTCTATCTTAGAGTAGGCAATTATAAAAAAGCATAATACAGATAAAAGTGCAATTGAATTTATAAAACGGCAAGGTTTATGCATGGATATTTGATTAATTAATAGTCAAATATAAAAAAATAAATAATAAACCCGAATTTAGCCAAACGGGTAAAACAAATATGACTATCTAAAACTAAATATTACCTATACTAACCTTGATTTAAGTTTGTAATGGCATTTTGCGTGAACCAGCCATCAATATTTCTAAAAACTTGGTGTTTGGCAGATACACCATCTTTGTGTAATCCAATTCCGTCTTCGTATGGTTCAATTGAAATTAACTTATTAAAAGGAATTTTTACCTTTTTTTCTGGCGAACCAAAGTAAACATGTTTTGTTGTTAGGGCAAGAATGCCAGTTCCTATGTATTTCATTTCAGAAATTTGAACGGGTTTACCTTTAAAGGCGCTTGCTCTATAATACATGCCTTTAGTTACTTTTAAACTAACGCCATGACTTGCTCCTTGGTATTCTGTTCTGGTGCGCTGTTCATAATATTCAACCTGCGCGAAGACCCAAATTAATGTTTCAGATTTTTGAAATAAAAAGGGGAGTGGTGAATCTGTTCGTATATTTAGTTGTGGTATTCTACCTTCCGTAATTTCCCTAAGAATTGCCGCCATACCCAATTTTTGGTATGAACCATTTTTATCTAAACTATCCTGACCCAATTGCATAAGATCACAAAATCTTGTAATTTTTTCTTCTTCTGCTATAGTAAGGCCATCTTCCAATAATTGAGCAACTGATTGGTCAAAGGCAATTGTTACAAGGTTATGATGGTGCTCATCGTTTAAAAAACTAGCTTGCCTAATTTGCAAAAGATTATCAGCAAGATTGCTTAAGTTACCTTCACTTAAAATACTCGATTTAATTAAGTTAACATAACTTAATTGACCTTCATTAAATTTAAGCTCACATTCTTGATGTTTCTTTTTAAAGAAACCTGCTTTTTCTCCGCAATAAATGCATTTTCCCATAATTTGCTTTTAATTGTGAAACAACAACAATTTCACATCCCTAAACAAGGATAATCTTTTTTACCGGAAAA
The DNA here is from genome assembly GCA_945860865.1 of Chitinophaga pinensis. Taxonomy (GTDB): domain Bacteria; phylum Bacteroidota; class Bacteroidia; order UKL13-3; family UKL13-3; genus B1. The sequence goes on from CAMARW010000004.1 coordinate 130,822, forward strand.
ATATAATGCCTTTTGAAGGTTTTTATCACTTTGGCCTATCAAATGGTTTATCCAACCCTTGGGCACAAAACTAGAGGTGCTGCCAAATTAAAGTATAAATTATACATCTAATTTGGCAGCACCTAGACTCTAACCTGTTTTTGTTTTTTCAGGAGGCCGTATTTTGTTAAACCATTTTAACTGCTTCAATGGCTTTTCATTTAAATCTTGTTTTATAAAACAAGTCCTGCATTTACTTTTTACCTGCTTTTCTAGCTAAGCCGTAAGCTAGCCCAGCAGCAAGCACCAAACTTACTCCGCCATCAATGGGTGTATCCTCTACATCATCATCAAAGCCAGGTTGGGCAGATAAATTATTGGCAGTGAATAGCAAGGCTATTCCTAAAATGATTGATAAAATGTATTTTTTCATAATCTATAATTTCTTAATTCTCGCCTCTCGCTTCTTAAAACTTATTTAATAAACTTGATAGTTTGCGCACTCTTGCCATTTTTAACTTGGATGAAGTAAACGCCATTGCTTAAGTTTTCAATGTTTAAGGCATGGGTTCTTTTTGCATTAAAATCTAAATTACCTGCATTTACCTCTGCTCCCAATTGGTTGAAGATGCTGAAGCTATAATTGTCCTCTTGGGTATTTGTTAAGCTTAAGTTTAATACATTGTTGGCTGGATTAGGGAATACCATGAAGTTGTTGTTTGATGACAACTCGTTGTTTAAACCCGTTGCTGATTGAGAAAAGATCAATTCAAACCTGTTTTCACCAAAAGAATTTGAGTCTGCCGTAACGGTAAATGTTAAATTATTGATTGATTTCAAATCATACACTTTATTGATGAACTTGTCTTTGAGTTTTACTTCTGCATTAGCAAAAGAGTTTTGGTTGCTAAATTTCAATTCATACGTACCACCATTAAATACACCGTTTAATCCCAATGGAACAACTGTTTCCTCTTTTATTTCCTTCATGTTATTCATGGCCAATTTGGTTCCATCGGCTAAGTATGAATAGAAGTTAATTTCAGGATTTACCAATTTAATGAAGTCATTTACATCATACGCATTGCTATTGTTGGCATCAAACAGAACTGTTAAACCATCATAAGCTCTATCACCTATGAAAATATCGATATTCAAAACATCAGGTAAACTCTTTTTAAAATGACTTGGCGGAGTTGAAGTAACTTTAGATGCTTCTGTAAATGTAATACTTGGATTGGCTGCAGTGGTTTGTACAAATACAGCCTGACCAGAATTAATGATATTACTATTGCCAGATCCAGTTCCTGAAGAACCATCGTGGTATACATAAGAACCTCTTCCGGCATTGTTTACATTCCATGTGGCAAAAGTGGTTGATACGTTTGATTTAGTTACATTAGCCCAGTTCACTGCACAAGCATAAGGGTTACCAATTAATGACCAACCAACAGTTGAATTATTTGCGCCACTGCCTGCTGCTGCATTTAATGCTGGTATCCCAGCAGGAGAGGAGCTCACTGAACCGGCTCCAAACACTACATTGCCTGTAACAATTGAACCAGTTGCGCTTAATATTAGGGCAGCAGAATCTTGTGCCGATGTATTCAAATTGATCGTTCTATTACCTCTAACCAACATTCTATAACCGGTACCAATGGTTAAATTAGTAGCATTGGTATTTGAAATAGCAGCCCAAGCTTCTGTTCCTGAATTATAAGTAAACAAAGAAGCCGTTCCCGAATTAGATTGGTCGAAACCATTTTGTGCGGTGGTTGAACCTGTGATATGCGTAGCTTGCTGCCAATTATTTGAAATAAAGTTGGAGGTATTTACAGGGGAAGACAAGAACCTAAATGCTCTTCTTTTAGGGATAAATCTTTCTACAGTTACATTGGTAGCATTGCTTAAGGTGCCCGCAATGGTTCCTATAGAAGCCGTTCCGGTAGCGTCTGATTTTAGGGTAACTAATTTACCACCAAAATCTACGATGCCGCCCGAAACAATGCTTAAAGTATTGCCAGCTGCAATAGTTAATGTGCCTGTTCCGCTTAGTAGAAGTGATTTGCCTGATTGTAAGCTCAGATTTACATCTAATATTGGGGAACCGCTTGAAATAGTAGTAAAATTGTAATTGCTACCATTAGGCACTACTCCACAACTCCAATTAGAAGCAACATTCCAAGAGTTACTTGTTGCTCCTATCCAATTGGTTATTGATTGTGAAGTCATTATTCTATTGTCTGAGCCAGAAGCTGCCACAGCTACAAATAAACCATTACCGTATGTTATGGAATTCCAAGAATTATTATCGGCTGCTGATGTACGGCTTGTCCAAGTTATGCCATCGGTGCTGGTCATTACTCTGTTTCCTGTTCCACTATTAGCCACAGCTATAAACAATCCATTTCCATATGTTATGGAATTCCAGGTATTATCGGCTGCTGATGTACGGCTTGTCCAAGTAATGCCATCGGTGCTGGTCATTACTCTGTTTCCTGTTCCACTAATAGCCACAGCTATAAACAATCCATTTCCATATGTTATGGAATTCCAGGCATTATCGGCTGCTGATGTACGGCTTGTCCAAGTAATACCATCTGGGCTGGTCATTACTCTGTTTCCTGTTCCACTATTAGCTACAGCCACAAATAAACCATTACCGTAGGTTACGGAGCGCCAAGAATTATCGGCTGCTGATGTACGGCTTGTCCAAGTAATACCATCTGGGCTGGTCATTACCCTATTGCCTGTGCCAGATTGTGCTACAGCTACAAACAATCCATTTCCATATGTTATGGAAACCCAAACATTATCGGCTGCTGAAGTTTGGCTTGTCCAATTAATACCATCTGGGCTGGTCATTACCCTATTGTTTGAGCTAGAAGCTAAAACAACAAACAATCCATTTCCATATGTTACTGAAAGCCAATTATTATTAACTGCTGATGTTCGGCTTGTCCAAGTAGTTCCATCAGGGCTGGTAATTACCCTACCAGAATCTGCAACAGCCACAAATAAATTATTTCCATAAGTGATAGATTTCCAATTGTAATCCAATGTAGAAGATGTAGGAGATATAGGAGTGTGGCTTGTCCAAGTGGTGCCAGTAGCGCATTGTGCCTGTGCAACTTGCAATGAAAAGAAACTCAATAACAAGGTAAGTAAAAAAAACTTTAGTGTTTTGTTTTGTAGTTGTATTTTTCTCATCTTAAAATTATTTAAAAATGGCCTCTATGTTAGTTTAAACTTAAATAGTTTAGTACTTCTTTAAGCAATTGAAAACATTCAAATATGAGATTTCTGCTTCAATAGTTTTAGATAAATTGTAGAATAAAAAATCACAAAAAAAGAAATTTTGACTGCATTAAAAGTTCGCCTTAATCGTAATATGGCTTTAGGATAAAATTTAAAAAGTGCCTTATTTAAGGCAAATCAATTATGATTAACTCCAATAAATTTAAATACAAAAACCCCATCGTTTCCAATGAGGTTTTTGTATTTGAAGAATTTATCAAAAGCCTACTATAGCAAAACCCGTATACTCGTTCAATAGCTTTCTAATTAAATCTTGTTTTAAAACAAGCTCAACCGTTACTTTTTTCCAACTTTTCTAGCTAAACCATAAGCCAGTCCAGCAGCAAGCACCAAACTTACCCCGCCGTCAATAGGTGTATCTTCCACATCATCATCAAAACCAGGTTGCCATCTTCGGCTTGATGGTTAATTTAAGTTTTTTATTTAATTTGCCCTACAATGAAAAAAATACTAGTCGCCATATTAATAGGTATGTTTTTTAATACTTGGGCCCAAGATTTTGCCTATCAAAGTAAGGATAATCCTTTTTACTGGAAAAATAAAACGCCTTTTGCCGGGTATTGGCAGCAAGATGTACAATATACTATTCAGGCAATTTTAGATGATAAAACCGATGTTTTATCGGCCAGCCAAACCTTAATTTATACTAATAACTCGCCTGATACGCTCTTATTTTTATATTTCCATGTGTATCAAAATGCTTTCTTAAAAGGTGGCTACTTAGAACAGCTCAATTTGGCAAATGGGTTCAAACAGAAGTTTGGTAAATATGAGTTAGCGGGCAAAGGTACAGAGATTGGAAAGGTTAACGTGAATGGTAAAAATGCTAAGCATACCATAGATTTTTCTATTATGAAAGTGTTTTTGGCTGAACCAATATTGCCTAATAGTCAAGCCACTATTGAATTAGATTTTAAAACCTATTTTGATAATGGGGGTAATCAACGCAGGCGCATGAAGATGTTTACTGATAATGCCGGTAATAAGCAATATGATGTGGTACATTGGTACCCGCGCATTTGTGTGTATGATAGGAAGTTTGGGTGGGAAACCGACCAACATTTGGGTAAAGAATTTTATGGCGATTTTGGCGAATACCTGGTATCTTTAACCCTGCCCAATCACTATATTATGGATGGAACGGGTGAGCTTCAAAATGAATCTGAAGTTTTGCCTAAAGAGCTGCGCAATAAGTTAGACCTAAAGAATTTTAAAAGCAAGCCTTGGGAAGAAAAAGCGAGTGTGCTTATTGAACCCAATGGAACTTTTAAAACTTGGAAATACAGGTCGGTAAATACTCACGATTTTGCTTGGGTTTGCGATCCAACTTTTAGGTTAGACGAGGTGGTTCTGCCCATGCCTGGTAATCCGAGAGGGGAGGTGCGTTGCATTGCTCTGGTGCAAGAACCGCATGCCAGTGGTTGGTTAGATGCAGCTTCATTTAATGCTAAAATAATTGAAACGTACAGCAAATATTTTGGAACCTATGCCTATCCAAAAATGATTGTGGCCGATGCGCGAGAGGGAATGGAGTACCCAATGATTACGCTAGATAACGGACGTAGTCCGGGTTATTACGGATTATTCTCACACGAAATTGCACACAATTGGTTTTTTGGAATGGTGGGCACCAATGAAACATACAGAGCCAGTTTAGATGAAGGCTTTACGCAGTTTTTAACGCATTGGGCCATGAGCAGGTTAACGCGTGAAGTAAAACAAGTGAAAACCAAATCGCCTTGGGTTAACAAGTATTATAAGCCAATGCCAATATTGGATCAAACCGTAATAATGGGTTATTTAAGAGATGCCATAAATAATAACGATATGCCTTTAAATACACATAGCGATGATTTTAATGGCGCATTAAACCATGGTGGTGGTTACGGACATGTTTATTATAAAACAGCCACTATGTTGTACAACCTGCAATATGTGCTGGGCGATGAGCTTTTTTTGAAAGCCATGCAACATTATTTTAATCAGTGGAAAATGGCGCATCCTTATACCGAGGATTTTAGGAACAGCATAACGCAATACACCAAGGTAGATTTGAATTGGTTTTTTGACCAGTGGCTAGAAACTACCAAAAACATTGATTATGGCATTAAAAAGGTGAAATATAAAAACGATACTTTGCAAATAGAATTGATGCGAAAGGGTTCTATGCAAATGCCGGTAGATATTTTAATTGTAGCCGAAGATTCTTCGCACACTAAAATAACTGTTCCTAATAAATATTTTGCGAAATCAGATTTTGGCAAAGTCGCACCCGTTTGGCATGGTTGGGGATTATTAAATCCAACTTATACGCTTAGTTTGCCCTACACTAAAAAAGTGGCCAATGTTATCATTGATCCAAGCAAGCGCTTGGCTGATATAAACATGCTAGATAATAGTTTAAAATGCCCTGTTCTATTTACTTTCGATCATCAAATCAATAACCCTTTAGATAGACATCATTACTTGTTAAAATGGCGACCAGATGTGTGGTTCAACAACTATGATGGACTTAAATTAGGCTTGCATGCAAACGGCCAATACATGAAACAAAAACATGTTTTTAGCGCCACTGTTTGGTATAATTCTGGCTGGCTGAACCAACGCAACGTAAATCTTTACAATGCCGAAACCGAAATTTTGCCCATACATTATACGGCCAATTATAAACACAGATTTGCTAAGTTTACAGATGTATTTGCCCAAAGCGCTTTATTAGATGGTTTGAACCGAAATACCCTAGGAGTTGCTTGGCAAAAGGGCGCGAACGGATTTAAAATTTTTGCCAAAAGCTTGCATAGAAACCAAAGATATTATTTACCTGCCTATCAAAATGCAGCAGTTTCTGTGGGCAATTTAATGCCAAACCTTAGCTCACACCATCAGTTTAATAATACCCTAAACCTTGGCTATGAGCGTTTATTTGGTTATGCAAAAGGCAATGCCAAATTGCAGCTAAATGTAAAGACAGCCTTGTTGGGTTCAGACTTTAATTATTCTGGTGCAGATTTGCAATTGATTCAGAGTCACCCAATAGCTAAATTGGAGTTGCGCTCTAGGTTTTATGCCGCTGTTTTAACAGGAGATATTGCGCCCGAATCGCAATTGTATTTAGCAGGCGCCAACCCAGAAGAAATGTTCGAAAACAAATACCACCGTAGCGCCGGAATGCTTCCGGCCGAATGGTTTAGTTATGGCCAAATAGCTAATAGTTACCATGCAGCAGGCGGTTTAAATTTAAGAGGCTATGCTGGCTATTTGGTGCCAATTATGGATGGGTTTAGTCAAACTTATTTGTACCGTGGTAATGCAGGCGCATCTTGCAATTTAGAATTAGATTATGATAAACTTATTCCGTTAAGGTTAGGTAAGCTTAGCAATTACTTTAGCCTAGATGCTTACCTGTTTTTAGATGCCGGAATACTGGGTTCACAAACAAGTGTAAACAATGAATTTACCTTGCCGCAAAGTGGCAGAAAACTCCATACAGGTTTAATGGCCTCGGCCGGACATGGTTTGGTTTTAACCATTAAAAAGTGGGGCGTTTTAGATGAGGTAAAACCTTTGCAAATTAGGTTTGATACACCATTTTTCTTAAGTAATGCCCCTTTTGCTAGTCCAGAAAACCTACAAATGCGTTGGGTTATAGGAATTGGTAGAAGCTTTTAGCGTTTTTTAAAACTACAAAAGATAAACTGCTGTATGGCCAAGCTGGGCGTACAGTGGTTTATTTCTGTGCAAAATAGTCTTTCAAAATAGGTGTTAAAGGTCTGAACCAAATCCTTTTCATCGTATTGTTTAATGGTAATACCACTACATTTTTGTGGCCCGTTTAAAGAAAATGTTCCAATACTTGCCAAAGCGTTTGCGCTGGTGGCTTCAAACATAATTTCCAGGTATTGATTAATTTCTTTCTGGGTGGTTAAGAAGTGAAATACGGCCCTATCATACCAAAAATCGTAGCTCTCTGTTGGTTTAAATGCTGTAATATCCGACACAATCCAAGTTGCTTTTTGGGCCAAATGGCCCAGTCGTTTTTGCGCTCTAATAATGGCTTCTTCAGATATATCAAGAACTGTAATATGTTCAAAACCTAGGTTTATTAAATGGTCAACCAACAAGCTGTCACCTCCACCAATATCAATGATGTTGGCTTGTTTCGAAATTTTTAAGTCTTCAAATTGTTTCAGGGCGGCTTCCGCGTTTGGTTCAAACCAGCTTAGGTTTTCTAGTGCTTTGTTTTGGTAAATATTTTCCCAATGATTTTTGTGATCAAATTGCTCCATAATTATTGCTGCTGTTTTTTTTAAAACAAAAACATTTTTTGTCTTAATCAGCACTGCAAAGTTCATGGGCTTGCGGGGCAAAACATTTTACATATGTTAAATAATGTAGCTTAAGAAAATTTGTTTTAGTTTTACTTTTCGGCTCTAATTCTGCTTAAAGAAACTTGGGTAATTCCTAGGTAGGAAGCAATATGTTTAAGCGGTATTTTTTGCACAAAATTGGTTGTCTCTAAAAGTTCTTGGTATCTTTCTTTGGCAGTTTTAAACTGCAAACTTTCTAGCCTTTTTACGGTGTTTACATATTCTTTTTCAAACAATAAGCGGAACAAACGCTCTATTTCATGATGGGCATTGTATAGCTCAAATAACTTTTGTGCATCTATGCCAATAAGAATAGTTTGGTCTATAGCTTGTATGCCTTTGGCGGTGGGTTTGCCTGTAAATAAACTTTCTGCCCGCACAATTAAATCGTTTTTAAAGGCAAAGTGCTCTGTAATATCATTGCCATCTTTGTAATAGAAAATGCGAGCGCAACCTTCTTTTACAAAATAAATGGTTTTACACCTGCTACCAATAGCCTGAATAGACTCATTTTTGACATAAGTTTTTTCATGCATTAACAGCCCAAGTTCAGTTGTAGCGGCTTTACTTAGCGGCTGAACACTGTAAAAAAAATGATAGATATCCATGATTAATTATTTGACAATAGTATGCCAAATAATTAATAATTAGGATATTTGCTTTTATAATTTGTTAAACTTTATACTGGCTGCACCCAAATTAGTTTTAACCAAAACCAAGTAGCTTCCAGCTTGTAAATGGCTTATGCCAAAGGTTATTTCATTCTGATTTTTTTCGAACTTTGTTTCTATTAACCTGCCCTGCAAATCAAATAAATGAATACTTAATAAATCATTGCTTGCCTCCATTTTAAGGGTTACTTTATCTGATGCCGGGTTTGGAAACAAGCTTAACTGCAAGTTTTGGTTCAAGCCGTTTAAACCAATAGGTGCGCCAATTATAATTTCTTTGGTTTTGTCTGAACCAATACACCCATTTTGACTGGTTTCTGTAACGGTAATTTTGCCGGTTCCTTTGCTACCCCAAAGTACCGTAATACTGGCAGTTCCAGCTCCGGCACTAATGCTGCCTCCATTTACAATCCAGTTAAAGCTTGAACCAGCTAAGCCATTTACAGAATAGTTGTTGCTTTCGCCGCTTTTTACTTCGTTTATTCCGTTTATTTCGGTGGTGTTTGGCTTATTATAAACAGCTATATTTAATACACTTTTTGGCGATTCGCAGCCAAATCTGCTTACACTGGCTTCATAAATTCCGCCTTGAGCCACATTATTTATAAATAAAACGGGATTTTGCTTGGTAGAACTAAATCCAATTGGGCCAGTCCAATTAAACTCGCCATTACTTACATTATTGGCAAAGAATCTTAAACTATCTCCGGTGCAAACTTTTGTGGCAGGTAAACTGCTGAGTGAGGGTGCTAGCGGATATTCATTAATAGATACATCAGTTTTACTCTCTTCGCCACTGCATCCTTGTACAATGGCTTTTACGGTATAGGTTCCCGACATGTTTTTATTGGTGTTTGCCAATAATGGATTTTGTAGGTTTGAGCTAAAATTGGGTCCGCTCCACTGGTAACTTGCTCCAGTAATAGTGCTGGCTCTTAAGATTATATTGCCGCCAACACAAGCCGGACCTGTATTTGAAGCCACAGGTGCACCAGGCAATGGGTTAACTAATACACTGATGGTAGATGGAATAGAATAACATCCGTTTACAAATGCTTTCACAGAATAAGTGCCAGATTGTGCTGCGTTTACGCCTATGATACTAGGATTTTGTGCGTTTAATTTAGTTCCAAATGGCGTTTCCCATAAATAACTTGCTCCACTTATCGCGCTTGCCGTAAGGTTTAAATTGGCTGCTGCGCAAATCGGACTATTACTGCTAGCTGTTGGAGATGCAGGTAAATTACGAACCACAACACTTAATGTTGCCGGGGCAGATTTACAACCGCTATCTGTAACTATTACACTGTATAATCCGGCATCATTTGCAATGGCGCTGTTAACTTTGCTCATTCTGTCGTTACTGTTAAAGTTGTTTGGACCTTGCCATGAATAGCTTGCACTTGAACCTACACCACTACCCTGGGCATTGAGTTGAATGGTATCGCCAACACAAACAGGAGAATTGCTCGAAGCACTAGGTGCATTGGGAATAGATCTAACTATGGCTTCTGTTTGGCTGGTAGGCGATGTTCCACATCCGGGAACAATCACGTATACAGAATAAAATCCAGCTTTTGTTTTTGACATATTATTTAAACTTGGATTTTGTAAATTGGAACTAAACCCGTTTGGTCCGGTCCAATAATAATTGGCGCCCGTTAAGGTTGCCGCAATTAGTTTTAAACTGTCTCCGGTGCAAAGCGGACTATTATTCCCAATACTTGGGGCAGGAGGTAAGGTATTTATAACAAGATTTACAGTGGCTGCACTAGAAGTTCCGCAAGCGGCCGTTGTGGCTGTAACACTATAAATGCCGGCATTAGAATCGTTTACATTATTTATTATTGGATTGGCGAGTGAAGAACTAAAATTTTTAGGCCCAGTCCAGGTAAATTGTGCACCAGAAACTCCACTTGCGCTTAATTGTAAATTTTGACCCGGACATAATGGGCCGTTGCTGCTGGCAGATGGGGTAGGAGTATTTGCAGTTATGGCAACTAGGGTATTGGCTGCTATGGAAGGACATCCATTAACGGTTGCTATAACACTGTATGTGCCCCCATCTATTAAACTTAATCCTGCTCGAGTGGGATTTTGTGTGCTGGCTGTATATCCGTTTGGACCACTCCAATTGTAAGTGGCATTGGCAATTAAACTAGCTGTTAAACTTAGTGTTTGTCCAACGCAAAGCGGACCATTATTACCAGCGTTTGGTGCCGTTGGAATATTGTTTACCACTACATTGGTTGAAGATGGTAGACTGCTGCAACCATTTTGGGTAAGAATAACAGTGTAATTTCCGCTAAACGAATTTAATACAGCAGTTCTAACAGGGTTTTGTTGGGTAGACGAAAAATTGTTTGGGCCAGTCCAGTTATAGGCAGCAGTAGCTGGACCACTAGCGCTTAAGTTTAAATTTTGTCCCACACATAGCGGTCCATTACTAGTAATACTTGGTGAAACAGGGATATTGTTAACCACAATAAGTGTGGTAAATGGTCCCATATTAGTGCAACCAGGTGCAGAAATGATTACTTGATAGGTTCCAGAATCTAGTTTAGTTACACCGCTTTTAGTTGGCGTTCTGGAGCTGGCGGTAAATCCATTAGGTCCCGACCAAGTATAGCTCGCATTGTTAATATCTGTAGCTTGCAAACTTAGGTTCTGTCCAACACAAAGTGGTCCATTTCCATTAGCAGAATAACTGCTTATAACACTTGCATAAGTAGTTGCAACCGAAGAAGAACATTGACCAATTACTGTAGTAACAGAATATAGTCCAGATGCGCCAACGCCTGCCCCTGCAATACTTGGGTTTCTTTGGGTAGAACTAAATCCATTGGGCCCGGTCCATATATAGCTAGCATTTGGAACACTATCTGCTTGCAGTTGAAGGGTTCCTCCGGCGCAAACCGGACTATTATTATAGGCATTTGTTGGTGCGGGTGTTTGGTAAATTTCCTTTGTTATTTCATCTGCACAACCACTCATCCAGCCATACAAAGTATCATATAGGCGAACTGGGTAAGTTACATTGTGATTATAGGTTCTAACACCATTTATGGCAAAAAAGTTACCCGTAGAATCGCCATAATTCCACTGACAACTAAATTGAGGGATATTAAAAAATGCCCTAGTATTATAAAATCTATTGAATAAAACTGCACTCGATGTATTGGTAAAAGTTATTGGATTTCCAACGCTAATGCAGGTTTGGCTTGGCGTAAAATTAGCGGATAGGTTATATGAAACAAAAGGCTGCATAATAAAATCTGCATTAAAAACCGGTCCACCAATGTTAACATTATAAGAACGAATAAATGCGGTGCCAATTCTTACAGAACTTAACCATTCTGAACGTCCATTTGGCGGAGAGGCTGTCCATGAATTTGCTACAACAGCAACATTGGTGGCCGATGAGGTTTCAATTGTTAATACGTATCCATTTGGATTGGCTGTGGATATTGCTGTAGGGAAAATTGCTCTTTTGCGCAAAGCTGTTAACATTCCACCGCCAAAAGTTGAATCAACATTAACAGTTACACTAGCAAGAGGAGTTCCAAGTGGCAAAGAATCTATACCTGCCAAATAAACCCTACAAGTAAGTGTAACAACTGTGCTATTCATGGCAGTTTGCCAAGCAAAAAATTCGAAACCATGAATGGTTATGTTTTGCGGAGAAGGATACCATTGGGCAAAAGCATTTCCGCTGGTTGCATTATTTAAAGAAACAGTATTTAAAGCAGTGGTTTTATTGTAGGTGTAGTTTACCGTATCTGTACCACATTGTTTTGATTTGTTTAAACTGATATTTCTGCTGAAAACTGGGTTTCGAGCGGGTAAATTATCGTAAATTGGTGCAGAAAAACTTTGTAAAGTTTGACCATGTACTATAACACTCAATGCTAAAAATAAAAAGCTAATATAGATTGTAATTTTTGTTTTCATATAAATTATCATTTACTCAAATTTAACAGATAAATAATTGCAAATCATAATTTTATTTTAATTTAATAGACTTGATTTGGGAGTGAAACAAAGAAAAATGGCATTATTTATTTAACTTTGAATAATGAAATTAGGGATTGGATTTTTAATGCTTTTATTGTTTTCATGCCAAGTAACTGAAACTTGCGAACGCACAGAAGTGGCCCGCATTGATAAAGTTACTAGCCCCAAAATTATAGACTTAGGCGAGACCGCATTCATTAACTTCAATTTTGGCATAGGCAATGGCTGTGGTAGTTTTAAAGAAATTAAATCGGTTCAAACTGGAAACTATCTTAACATAGAGGTTATAAACGCTTTTAAAGGTTGCACCTGCACAGAATTATACCAATTGGGTTCAGAAGTGTTTAGTTTTAAGCCCACGCAAAAAGGCACTTATTATATTCAATATTTGCTCAACGAAAATTCGCTTACCACCGATACTTTACTTGTGAAATAAGCATAGCTTGGTTTATATTGCACCAAATATTTTTGTATGAACCAAGTCGTATCGCAATTAGAACCAAAAGCCCTTTGGCATCATTTTTCTGAACTCAACGCTGTTCCTCGTCCGTCTAAAAAGGAAGAACGGGTAATTCAATTTATGCTTCAATTTGGGGCCAGCTTGGGTTTGCCCACACTGCAAGATGAAGTGGGTAATGTGATTATAAAAAAGCCTGCTACGGTGGGCATGGAAAACCGCCAAACCATTGTGATGCAAAGTCATTTAGATATGGTGCACCAAAAGAATGCCGATACGCAATTTGATTTTAACACCCAAGGCATAGACATGTTTGTGGATGGCGATTGGGTGAAAGCAAAAGGAACCACATTAGGTGCAGATAACGGTATTGGCGTGGCCACAATTATGGCTTTGTTGGCTGCAAAGGATATTCCGCATCCTGCCATTGAAGCCTTGTTTACCATTGATGAAGAAACGGGTATGACAGGCGCATTGGGACTAAAAGGCGGATTGCTTTCGGGTAAAATTTTGCTGAACCTAGACACTGAGGATGACCACGAATTAACCATTGGATGTGCAGGTGGGATAGATGTTAGTGGGGCAGTTTCCTACGCAGAGTCTCCTGTGGCAGAAAATAGTGTTGGCTTACAGATAAAAATTAGCGGATTAACAGGTGGTCACTCGGGCATGGATATTATCCTTGGAAGAGCCAATGCCAATAAGCTGATGAACCGTTTGCTGTTAAAATTATCACAGGTGCATTGCGTTCAAATTGAATCGATAGATGGCGGCGGATTAAGAAACGCCATTCCAAGAGAATCTATTGCTACCCTAGCGGCTACTCCTAGCGAAATTCAAAAAATTGACGATACCATTCAATCTTATTTAGAAATATATAAACAAGAGTATCGCTTAACAGATCTCCAACTTCAGGTGAGTGTAGAAAAAGTAGTTTGTCCAAATTTGGTTTTAGATCACCATTTTCAAACTAAGCTTCTGCAGGTTATTCAGGTAATACCCAATGGTATTTTTAGGATGACCCCAGGGATAGATGGTTTGGTTCAAACCTCTAATAACGTGGCTCGCGTATTGGTGAAAAACGGCAACGTAAATATTCAATGTTTAACCAGAAGCAGCTTAGATTCTGAGAAGTTTGAATTGGCATCAGTTATTCAATCTGCTTTTGAATTATTAGGTGCCGGCACCGAACTAAAAGGTAGCTACCCCGGCTGGACACCCATGCCAGATGCCGAAATTGTTACCTTAATGAGTGGCATATACGAAGAGGTGTTTGCCAGTAAACCATTAGTAAATGCTTGTCATGCTGGTTTAGAATGCGGTATTTTAGGAACCCATTACCCTGGCATGCAAATGATTTCTTTTGGTCCAAACATACGCGGAGCGCATTCGCCCGATGAAAAAGTGCAAATTAGTTCGGTTCAAAAATTTTGGAAATACTTACTTAAAACCTTAGAGCAAATTCCGCATCAGTAATGATGTTTGTTTGAACCCAATGGAAGACCAATTTGCCACCTTTATAAACGTAATTTTACCGCTGCATTTGCAGCAGGTATACACGTATAGGGTGCCTAAAGAATGGGAGCAAGAGATTGCCATTGGAAAACGCGTGGCCATTCAGTTTGGGGCTAAAAAAGTTTATGCAGCGCTTATCTATCAAATTCACCACCAACCACCTAAAAATTACGAAGCCAAATATATTTTTAGCGTAATAGATGACGCGCCCATTATAGAGCCCAAGCATTTTTTGTTTTGGGATTGGGTAAGTAAATACTATTTGTGCGGGTTAGGTGAATTAATGCAAGCTGCATTGCCTGCCGCATTTAAGCTTGAGAGCGAAACCTCTGTGGTGGCCAATCCTTCTTTTCTTATGCAAGAAACCGTATTAGATGATAAAGAATATTTGGTTTACGAAGCTTTAGAAATTAGACACGAATTAAGCCTAGCAGATATTGCTGAAATTATTCAGCTAAAAAATGTTTTTCCCTTGCTAAAAAGCATGGTTAAAAAAGGAATTATTATTTTAAAAGAAGAGCTCGAAGAGCGCTACAAAGAACGTAAGTTAACTTGCGTAAAACTGGCCACAGAATATGAGCCAGAGCCAGCATTAGAAAAGCTATTTAATGCTTTAAGTAAAAACGAAAAGCAGTTAAACTATATCTTGGCTTACCTGCATTTAAAACAGGGTAATAAAACCTTAGATATAGATAAGGCTTTGCTTATAAAAACCTGCAATGGCACGGCAGCACCCTTGGCTACATTAATTAAAAAAGGTGTTTTTGAAACCTATCAAATAAGTGTAGATAGGCTGCAAATTGCAGCTACTCCTGTAGAAACTTTTGACTTAAATGCCGCACAAGAAATTGCCCTGAACCAAATTAAAAAATCATGGGAAACCAAGGATATTGTTTTGTTACAAGGCGTAACGGGAAGTGGCAAAACGCATGTGTATGTGAGGCTCATCCAAGAACAATTGGCCTTGGGCAAACAAGTGTTGTTTTTATTGCCAGAAATTGCCCTTACCTCACAAATTATAAAGCGCATTAGAAAGTTTTTTGGTGAGGCTTGTATCTCTTACCACAGTAAGTATAACGACCAAGAGCGGGTAGAAATTTGGCAAAAGGTAAAAGACGGAAAATACCAAGTAATTATTGGTGCCAGAAGTGCTATTTTTCTTCCATTTACTTCTTTGGGGTTAGTTATTGTAGATGAAGAACATGAGGGAAGTTACAAGCAACAAGACCCAGCGCCCCGCTACCATGCCAGAGATGCGAGCTTGGTTTTGGCCCATTTACATGGCTGTAAAACCATCTTAGGTTCTGCCACACCTAGTTTAGAAGTATATTACCAAGCCCTACAAGGTAAGTATGGCAAAGTTATGTTAGATGCCCGTTTTCACGATATAGCCATGCCCCTTATTGAAACGGCAAATATTGCCGAAGAAAAACGGGTAAAATCTATGGTGAGCGAAGATATTGGCAAACAATTACACGAAGCCATAAGTGCCGCCCTGAACCGAAACGAACAGGTAATTTTGTTTCAAAACCGGAGGGGATATGCGCCGTTTTTATCTTGTAATACCTGCGAGTGGACACCCAAATGCAAGAACTGCGATATTAGTTTAACCTACCATAAATACATCGATTCGCTTAAATGTCATTACTGCGGTTTTACGCAGCAACAGCCCAATTCTTGCCATGCTTGTGGCTCTAAACAACTTAGTTTAAAAGGAGTGGGTACAGAAAAAGTAGAAGACGAATTAAAAGTACTATACCCATTAGCCCGCGTAGCTCGATTAGATTTGGATGCCGCAAAAACCAAACATGGTCACGAAGAAATTATACGCAGTTTTGAAGAAAAGCAATTCGAGATTTTAGTAGGTACGCAGATGTTGAGCAAAGGTTTAGATTTTGAGCATGTAAGTTTGGTGGGAGTTATAAATGCAGATTCATTGCTTTCTTTTCCAGATTTTAGAGCGCACGAAAGGGCTTTACAATTGCTAATGCAAGTTAGCGGTAGGGCAGGTAGAAAGCACAATAGGGGTAGGGTAGTGATACAAACGTCTATGCCCAACCATTTTGTTTTGCAGGCATTGCAGGAAAATAAGTATGATGCCTTGCTGGAGCGAGATTTAGAGGAACGTCAGAAATTTGCTTACCCGCCTTTTTATCGTTTAATAAAACTGGTGCTTAAACACCGCGATTACAAAACGGTAGACCAAGCTGCCAATAAGCTAAAACAGCTCTTGCAAGGCGAAATTAATGCCATAATACTTGGCCCAGAAAGTCCGCATGTAAGCCGTATTCGCAATTTATATATCAAAGAAATTCTGATAAAAATAAACAAGGCCAATCCAGATTTAGATGGGTTAAAAAGAAATATCCGCAGTAAAATGAATTTACTGGGCGACGATAAAGTTTTTCGCAGCATAATTGTTTATGCAGATGTAGATCCGGGGTAAGAGTTTAAAGTAGCCTAAACTCCAAACCTTTATCATAGCCGCATGTTTATCCAAACTCCTGGTCCTTGATAAACTTGGTTAATAAAGTAAAAATTGCAACCTACACCCAACTTGTTTATAATTTCTGTGAGACCATAACCAAACTCTATGTAGTTGCCATGTTCTTTTGTTTGTAGGGCATTTACATGTAAACTTTCTTTGAAACTAAATAGGGCAAAGACGGGTATTTGTTTGATGAATAGTTTTTTAAAATCAAGTATCACTTGCAGACTTTCGTATTTTTTTTGAGTGCTAAAGGCATAGAATGGCAGCTGTTTAAATTTTAAGCCCGAAGCATCTGTATAAAACCAACTTTGATTGGCTTCAAAATGGTGGTAATCGTTAAAATAAATTGGCTGGGTATTGAAGAAAAATCCTTGGTTAAACTGATACCTCAGTTGCAGCCAATGCCAAACATAAACATCCTGTTTAATTTGATAACTTAGCTTTTGAAACTGCGTATTTTTGCCACGTCCTTCTAAAAATGCTACGCTTATAATAGGCCATTCATTATCGGTATAAATTTTCCTATTATAGCGCATTTTAAAGCCTTGTTTAAATCGGTAGCTTGCACCAACACGCCACTGGTAACTTTGGTATGAACCTAAATTTACGCCCATAGCAGGTATGTTTGTGGAGAAGCTTGGGCTTGTAAAGCGGTCAATATTTTCAAGCGAAAACCTATTGTAATAAGCTGCACTTAGCTCTAATTGTAATCCGTTTACAAGTTCTTGTTTAACAGAAACCCCAAGCTGCTCTTGCATAAACCACTTTGAGTAATTGTTCCCAAAGGCCAACAATTGAATGGCATCTACCCAAGGGTGTATGCCATTGGGATTATAATCCAAGATTTTACTGGAAGCAGAAATCGCTAAAAAGCCCATTTTTTGGGGCCAATAGCGGTAAGTAAATTGAATACCCATTTGCGGTATTTTTCTTTCTAGTGGAATTTTAAAATCGCTCTGCCATACCCAATTATTGGGCTTGGTATTTCCACATCTCGTTAAAAATTGAAGTCCAACCCCCTCTACCGCGTTTAGGCTTGGAAAAGCCAATAGGCCGCTGTGCTTAAAATACCTTTGCTTGCTAAGTAAAAGGCTATCGCCTCCTAGCAGAAACATGCCTAGGGTGTATCTTTTTTTCGATGGCTTGCTTGCTACCGATTTATTATCTTGGTTTAAATTCTCTTCAAAACTTCGTTTTTCATGGTCTAATAAAGGCACGCTTCTTTCTTGCTCCCAAAACGCAGAATCTCTGAAGTAAGCTAAAGAATCTATGCTAATTTCTGTGCTATCGTTTACACTGTTTTGTTCATTGTCTTGCAGGGTACTTTCCTTTTTCATGCGCGCGGCCAATTGCAGCATTTCGCGTTTGTTTAAGTTTTCTTTTTGGAGTAATTCGGCAATTTTTTCTTGATTTTTTGTGCTGCTTTTAGACTTTTTTATTTCGGTTCGAACCAACTCTTCTTTTACAGGAATAGAGGCCGGCGAGTTTTTCTTTACCCAAGAATGATCGAGGTTTGGATTCAATTTTATTTGGTAATCTTTGATAGAAACAAAATACCTGTATGAGCCTTTTACGCCCAAATAATCGCCTTCGGCGGTAAAATCATAACTTATAGGAAGCCAAACAAAAGGGTAATTGGGCACAGACTGAAACCTGGTTTTGGTAATTATTTGCATACCTTGTTCTTGCCGCGTGAGCCACAAACTATGGATGCACCACAATCCATCTATGATATAAATATCTCCCTTAAAAACATCATTGCCTTTGCGTTTAGGTTCAACCCTAATTTTATTTATTTCTACACCGTTTTCGTAAAAACTGCCGCTTAGGGTAAAGTTATAAACGCTAAAAGCTTGCGGAGATAAAGGTGAAACAATTTCGTTGTTTTTGTTGCTATACCAGCTGCCTCTTACCATACGCATTGGTTTGGGAGCGCCGCTGTTGGGCATGGTGGAGGATATGGAAAGTACTTTTTCTTTATAGGTAGCAGGTTGTAAAAATTGCAATTCGTTTATGCTTTCTGTTAAATAAGATTTGCCTACAGCAAGGCCAATAGATTTAATGGCTGGCTTTAAAATTCTGGGCGATTCGTCTATTTTGCCCGTTCCTTTTACGTAAACTTTGGCTTGGTAAGTAAG
The DNA here is from genome assembly GCA_945860865.1 of Chitinophaga pinensis. Taxonomy (GTDB): domain Bacteria; phylum Bacteroidota; class Bacteroidia; order UKL13-3; family UKL13-3; genus B1. Next base: position 149,772 of record CAMARW010000004.1, read on the forward strand.
CACCTGACGGTAATAGTAGGGAGCGGCACCAATGGCTTTACGCATAATGGTATGGGCTAAGTTTTCGTTTTTACTGCTTACGGTATGCTCCTTAAAAGTATACACTTGCTCGCTTAAAATAGGTTCGAGCTGAACCCACTCATTTTCAATTTTTACAGGCAAGATGAGGGTTTGGTAATCTACACTTTTAAAAACCAGTTGGTATGAGCCGCTGGTCAATGGAAGGGTAAAAGTGCCATCTAGGGCTGTATGTGTGCCTGTTTGCGTGCCTTGTATATAAATGCTAACGTAGGATAAAGCAAGACCCTGTTTATTTTTGAGGGTTCCTTTTATGCCTTGGGCAAAAGATTGGTTCAGAAAAAAAAGGAAAATAAAACCGAATTTTAGGAGGTTTTGCATTGCAGCTAAGATGCGAAAACTTTTTTATTTTCAAAAGAGGCATATTTTCCTATTTTCGTAGCACTAAAAAGTAATTATAAAATACATGGCAAATACGGGTGATTTATTTAAAGGTTGTTTCATTAGACATAACAACGAATTATGCCAGGTTTTGGAATACCAACACCGCACACCAGGCAATTTAAGAGCGTTTTACCAAGTGGTTGTGCGCAATGTAAAATCGGGTAAACAAATGGAACACCGGTTTCGTGCAGGCGAATCGGTAGAAATGGTTCGTGTGGAGTTTAAAGAAATGCAATTCTTGTATAAAGACGGTACAAGTTTGGTTATTATGGATCCAGAAACTTTTGATCAGATATACATTGAAGAATCTTTATTAGGCGATTCTGTGAAGTTCTTGAAAGAGGAAATGATTTTGAAAGTATCTTTTGAAGGCGATTTATGCTTAAGTGCAGAAATGCCAACTTTTGTTGTTTTAACCATAGATTACGCAGAACCAGGTGTAAAAGGTGATACCGCAACCAACACGCTTAAACCAGCTCGTTTAGATAATGGTGCCGAAGTAATGGTGCCTCTATTTGTAAACCCAGGCGATAAAGTAAAAGTAGATACCAGAACTGGCGATTACGTGGAGAGAGTGAAGTAGGCGGTTAACAATTACGAATTACGGATTACGAATTACGAATGAAAAACAATTTCTGTCTTCATTTTTAATTCGTAATCCGTAATTCGTAATTGTTAAACTCCCGGTTTGGCGTAAAAGCCTGTTCCGTTGTATATGCGTTTGTTGGGAGATTGCATGCAATCTTTGTTGCAGCAGCCTTCCATTTCATTTGAGCATGCTTCGCACATGGTAAATTGCTCGTTGCAATCTACATTAGCGCAATTTAAACTGCGCGGCACTTTAACCCCGCACTTTTTACATTCAGAAATTACCTCCGGATTTACCTCATTAATAGGTACCGTTACGCGTCCATCAAATACGTATAAAACGCCATCAAAGTCTTTGCCGCCGGTTTCTTTGGCATAACCAATAATGCCATCATATAATTGGTATACATCATTAAAACCTTGTTCTATTAAATAAGCCGAAGCCTTCTCGCATTTGATGCCGCCAGTACAATAGGTAACAATTTTTTTGTCTTTATATTTTTCTAACTCTTTTACCTTCTCCGGAAATTCTCTAAAAGTTTCCATGTCAAAAGTGATGGCGTTTTTAAACTTGCCCATTCGCGTTTCGTAATTAGAACGCACATCTACCACTATAACATCACCTTGTTGCTGCATTTCTTGAAAGGCTTTGCCATGCAGGTGTTTCCCAGAAAGGCGAATAGGATTTACATTTTTTAAGCCTGAGTGCACAATTTCGTTTTTTAAACGCACATGTATTTTACTAAACGGAATATGGTCGAATTCGTCTACTTTAAAGCTAATGCCTTCAAAGCGTGGATCCGATTTTAAATCGTCCATATATACATTCATTTGTTGAGGAGTGCCAGCAATAGTGCCGTTTATACCTTCACGTGCAATATAAATTCTACCTTTAATGCCCAGCTTTTTGCAATAAGCTAAGTGGTGACCCACATATTCTTCTGCATCAAAAATGGGGGTATAAAAATAATAAGCCAATACCCAATAAACTGATTTCTTTTTCATAATCAACTGCAAATTTAGCCATATTTTAAATCTGCTCAAACAAAATGCTATTTATTTCGTAAAACTAATTTTATACACAAAGTAAAACTTAACAGCATTAAAGACTTTGATAGGGGGCATTTAGTACCTGCATCAGACATGGGTAGGTATCAAGAACCTCTTCAAAATTATTCAGTGCATAGGAACCACTAAAGCAGGCCAAAGTTGCAAAAGAACCACCAGCAGCTTTAGTAGCAGATGCAGCTAACATGAAAGAAAACTAAATCGCTAGTGGTTTAATTTTTTAACAACTTAAACCGCCTTACTTCTTCCTTATTTTTTATACTTATGATATAGAATCCAGGTGCAAGTAAATTTAAACCATCAAGTTTATAATAGTTAGAAAAAGGAATAATTTTCTGACAAATCATTTGCCCGTTTATGTCGCACAAATTTATTTCTATTGTTTCCTCAATGGCATTGCTCGATTCAATCATTAAATAGTTTGCAAACGGGTTAGGATATACATTTATGTTGTTTGAACCAAACGTTTCTGCCTGTAAAAGAATGCTTTTTGAAAAGGAGAAACTTCCATCTTTATCTATTAACCTTAAGCGGTAAAAGTATCTTGAGTTTGCTGTTGTTTCATTGTCTAAATAGCTATAATACTGGCTTTTTTCGCTATTACCTGATGCTTTTACTTGGCCAATCAACTTAAAATTTAAGCCATCCTCTGATTTTTCTATTTCAAAACTTTCACTATTTTTTTCGGAGGCTGTTTGCCAATATAAATGATTTACATTGTCTTTAATATTACCTGCAAAAGAGATTAAACGGATAGGTAAAATACCTCCGCTGGCTACACCAAATTGACCAAAGCTTGTAGCTGTTCCCAAAGATTGAAAATAAGGGTTTGCGCCACCTGCGGTGTTGGCGGTATTACCCACCCACTGAGTTCCTGTGTACCTACCAGCATAACTAACACTTCTATTAAAACCAATTAATTCATCTGCAATATTCCATATAAACGTTAAATTTACATTGCTACCACCAGGCACAAATTCTTTTACATGCCAGGTTTTATCAACAACATTGGCCGTATAAAAAGGACCAATTGGCGAGCCTGATGCAGCATATTGATTAAATACTTTTGGCGTTACCCTGGCGGCAAAATGATCGCTTACACTCAAATTTCGTATGGTACATGGTGTATAACTTTGCGGGTTCGAACCAATAGGAAAAGTAACAATGCCAGATCTGCCAGAGGTCCCAATATTCTGAATAACCAGATTGCCAGTATCATTGGTAACTATAAATTTATTAGCAGAATTTGCACCCAATATATTGGCGGTGCTTCCCAAAATGGTTAAGTTAAACTGATTTAATCGAATGGTGCCATCTACAAAGGTTAATTGATTGCTAACAGTTGCAGGGCCGCTCAATTGAACACCTGCCGCATTGTTTATAGTTAGATTGTGGTAGCCAATAGCTGGAATAACTTGTAGTGTATTTCCTGAAAAAGAAAGCGTTCCAAGTGTATTTGCTAGGGTTCCATTTAGGTCTACCGGACCATAAATATCTAATTTGGATGCAGCATTATTTAAGGTTACCTGCGCTCCTAAGGCAATACTTAACTTAAAACAAGTTGGGGTACTATCGCTAATCACAGGCAAATTACTTACGTTGTTTATAATAGCATTTGTGTTAGGAGTTGGTACCAAAGCACAACTCCAGTTGGCAGGGTTGCTCCATTGACTGCTTACTGCACCTGTCCAATTATTGTTGCTTATTACAATTAAACGAACAGCAATGCTAGTATCAAAATCATTACAAATACCGCTTACCACACACCTGTATTGATTATTATGCAAGTTAGAGTTGGGCGCAATAAGCACAAGCGAGTCTTTATCTGAACCTCTATAAATGGCATCATCTTGTAGGTTCAGCCATAGGGTGCTTTGTTTTACTTGCCACTGGTATTTAAGTGCAGAGCCCAATGCCTTTATGCCAAAAAAAGCATTTCCTCCGCTGCAAGTTAGGGTGTCGTTTAGGGCTTGTTTAGTTATAAAAGCCTGACCAGTGCTAATTGTAAACTCGTTAGATCCAATATCAGATGGAATAAGCCTAGGTTGTTTATTATAATCCTGTTGAATGGTAACAAAAGATCCAGCGTTATTAATTCGGCAGGAGTTACTTTTTAAATTTCCATTATTTTTATTTTCAAAAAACGAATCGGCAAGTAGCTCTATGTTTGTATTGCTTATATTGTATAATGGGTTTCCAGTTGCAGCATTCCAAGCATTTAAACTTCTAACGGTGCCAATAGGAAATTCTACCAACGCACTTGTTGATTTAGCAACCAGCAGATTATTATTATGGAGCGTATTTAGGCTTAAATTACTGCTTAAAGCATAATGCAACCCAGCACCCAATCTCTCGTTATAAAAAATGTTATTTATAAACTCAATTGCAGCGGTAGTGCTACTCGTATTTCTGTAAAAGGCAGAACTATTATTTGGGTTATAGTTAACTCCTCCAATGTAAATATTGTTGTAGTAAAATTGATTATTGCCACCAGAACTTGCGACTTCTATTCCTCTAACTATAGGTTGTGTTGCAGATATATTTTGTGCAAGGCTAATTTGGTTGTTGTGATAGATGCCGCTTCCATTAGAACCAATAAATATTCCTCTTAAAACGCCACTATTATTTGATAAACCCGTATGAGTAGCTTGTAAGTTGTAGATTCTGTTCCTTTGAACCTGACTATTTTTAAGAGCGCTCATAATGGCAATTCCCGTTACTGTAGAACCATTTAAACTGCTCTGATTATGAAGGTTGAAAATGAGGTTGTTTTCAATGTTATTGTCTGCTCTAGCACTCGAAACCCTAATGCCCACACATGAAAAATCTAAAGCAATAGTATTAGAAGCTCGAGTAAATAAATGACTAATTTCATTGTCTTGAATGTTAAAAACTCCATTTTCCAAACTTAGGCCAACAGAAAATCCTGCGCCATTGTTAAAAATATTCCTAATTTGATTATCTATTATGTTTACAGCACTAGAACTGTTATACCTAATACCATAAAAACTTTGGCCAACCGCAATACTATCTGATAAGCCCACACTGGTATTAGCCACGCCAATAGTATTGTTTTTGATAAGAAGTTTTCCGCCAATGCCATAAATACCTGTAAAGGATCCTGCACTTCCGTTAAGTAATATATTGCCAATGTTATTGTATTCTATTCGTGTATTTTGAAGGTTACCTCCATTCACAAGAATGGCGGTGTAAAAATTACTATTTTTAAACGGATTTCCGGCCCTTGTTTCCGAGCTGCCCCCAATAGAGTTATGGGTTATTAAGGTGTTGTTTAATCCGTTAAAAACATAAATGCCATATAAGCCTATATTGTGCGTAATGTTATGTAAATTATATATTTTATTATGCCCAATAATAGCACTATTGCCCGAACCAACTATGATTGCATAGTGGGTTGTATTTTTGGCTACTCTTTGTATAAAATGATTTCCCTTAGCAGATTCTAAAGAATCTCCAATACTTAAATTTTTACCTGCGTTTGCAACATATAATCCATAGGTATTATAGTCTAAAATCATGTTTCCTATAACTTTACTGTTAGTAATATTGCCTGCAGCCGAGTTAATAACAATGGGTGTATTAGGAGCATTTGTGCTATCATTTAAAGGCGGACGAACTATATTGTTTTGAATAATAATATGCTCAGATGGCAATACAATAGAGCTTGTTCCTAGGTTAATGGTTCCTATGCCAGAGTTGGCCGAATTTCCTTCGATTATGCAATTTCTGATTGTATCGTTATTTCCGCTTCTAATTCTAATGCTTGGCGCGGTAGAAGCATTTGGGGTGCTGCCAATGGTATTTCTAAAGATTAAGTTTCTTGTGGTTCCGCCATCTATGGTAACGCCCGAGGCACCATCTAAACACACCAATCCTAATGCTCCCGTATTTACGGCACCAGTAATAACTCTTGCATTATTATCTGGTTTAATTAACAAGGAAAATCCGCCCAAACCGGAATTGGTTAAAGCTACCGTGCCAGTTTCTGTGGTGTTTGAAACAATGGTAGCCACCGTGTTTCCGCTTAAAACACCATTATTAATAGCTGCAAATAATCCAGTGGCTCCCGTAAGTGTAGTGTAGGTTTGGCCTGAACCAACTGTTAATGCGGCAGGCAAGCCGTTTACAATATTATATGTATAGGCATTGCTAGGGGCTAAAACCATGCTGTTTACGTTGACGTGATTGCCGCCAACAAATGGATTAAAAAACACATTACTTGGATTAGCAGAGTCTTGTGCAACTATATAATATTGATATCGCTGTCCCAATGCCACTGGAAGTCCTGTTAAGCCATAATCCAATGTAAAACTCCAAACGCCTGCGTTGCTATTTCCAGAAATTAAGTTGCCTTGCATACTTTGCCAAGCGCTTGTAGTGGGTAATAATCTGCGATAATAAATACGTGGTCTCCAACTGGTGCTTGTATTTACCCCTTTATCAGCATCTTTTATAGTTACGTTAAATGTTCGGTTGCTTGTACTGGTTGTATTGCTTAAAGGCAAGTAATCTATGGAGGGCGCAAAAATATCTACTTTATTATAATTGCCTGCATCGGCTCCAATATCATTGGGTGTATTGCTTTGGCGTGGGTCTCCTTCAAAATCTGTCTCAATTTCAGCAATTTCCATCCCGCTTCCTTCTGCTGCACTATTGCTTTGTAGTTTCAATGATAGATTGCTGCTGTTGCCATTTGGGTTCAAAAAGTTTGGATTGCCTATTCCCGAATTAAAATCCATAAAGGTATTTGAACGCCAGGCCTGAATATTGGTATAATCATTTGTATTTAACCTTCCAAAATTACCACCACTGTTTGGTGCATAATATATATTATGGTCTAGGGTTAATCCATTAATATTAAATTGTGCAAAACTAATGGCATAATGTTTTGCCGAACTAGGCAGACTATTAGTTCTATTATTATAAAAAATATTGTTTATGATATTGCGTGTTCCAGAGGCAATATCAAAATTTAAAAAGGCAAAACTGTTTAAATTATTTGGGCCATTATTAGCTCCGCCTATGTAAATAGAATTATGGTAGTACGAATTGGAATTTGTGTTGTTGTAATCGAATATGCCAATAAATGAATGGTTCCCAACAATATTGTTTCCATTGCTATCTATTCCCAATCGAATCATGTTGTTGGCAGCCAAACAATATTTGTTGCTATTTTGAATGCCATAAATAGTTGCTCCATTAATGGCCGCAGAACCAAGGGTATGCACAAAGTTATTTGATAATAAATTTGTGCCACTCGACGAATTGATATACCTAATTCCAAATACATTATTCATAGATGGATTACTGGCATTGCTTGCATATATGTTTGAGATGGTATTGTAATTGCAAACTTGGTCGGGACCACTACTGGCATGCCAAATTCCAACGGCTGGTGAGTTATATCCTATTTGGGAAATTACGCTTCTCGAAAATAACTTAAAGATATTATTATTGCTTACATTAAAACTTCCTGTTGAGTTAATATAAATGCCACAAACATTGGCATTACTGTCTGTATTATCTGCATGCAAATTGGCAATGGTATTACCCAATATACTTGTTTGTGATACTACAGTTGGACCAACAATGCCATGCGTATAAGCTTTGCTTTGGTTGTGAATACTGTTTGCTTGAGTGCTGCTTCCAATGGTATTATCGGTAATTAACATTGCTGGTACAGCACTTGCAACCCTGATGCCTGCAAACTGAATGTTTCCTAAACCAGTGGTTCCAATATTAAATCCTGAAATGGTATTGTAGCTAATTTGCGTTTCTTCGTAGGCACTTCCACCTCCTAAATAAATAGCTGAAAAATCGATGATTCCCGTGCTATTATTAATGCTAATCTTTAAATTGTTTTGGTCTGAACCTAATTGGTTTCCACTTACATTAAACGCTCCATTGATGAGGTGAATGAGGGAATTAATTCCTGAGCTTCCCAACCAGTTTAATTGAATGTTTTGAATGTAATTTCCCAAAATAACATTGGTATTGCTGGCAGATAGGTTCAGCCTTATAAAATTAACATAACCTGTGCCAGTATATTGGGTTGATGTGCCGCCGCATTGGGCCGCAGAACCTCCAATATAGTTTCCAATAAGGGTATAATTTGAACCTGTAAAAAGGTTTATAGCACCTGCATAGCTTGCGCTTATGTTTCGGGTGCTGGTTTGGAAAAAGGAATTATTTGAAATAAACCAAGCATTGCTGCCAGTGGCTATTTGTATGCCGTAACTAGGGTTTGAACTATTGTGATAATTATATATATTGTTATTATAAATAGAGTTAAATAAGTTGGGAGCGTTGGCATTACCCCCAGAATAAATGCCGTAAATGGGGGTGTTTATGCTATCTTTAATGGTATTGTTAAAGATGGCGTTTTGATTATTTCCTTCGCTAAAGCTGCTCCCTAAAAAGCTTATTACGCCTGCATTGGTGGCTTGAGACCTGCCCAATAATCTACAATAGCTTATGTTGTTAAAACTAGAGCCATTCATAAAATTTACAGCACTTCCCACGCTGTTGCTATTGTAAATTTGAATGAACTCTGCTGGCCCTTGACCGTTTACTTGTCCATCTATGCTTAAATAGTTTGTTTGGCTAAACGTAAAAGTACTGCTGGCATTAGAGGTAAAAATAATGGGATTAGTAACCGTTGCATGTGGTCTGATGGTTATGGTATTGCTGGTATTGGTTAATAAATTTCCGAATACCAAAGGATAGGTTTCTATACTTGATGAATAGCTTGGCATCAATTCTAGAATTAATGCTCCATTAACGCCCTTATTTCTTATGTCGTTACAGGCATTTCCAATACTTGTGTAATCACACAAAGTGGGGCAAATTGTTTTTGAACCGCTCAAAAGCCCAGCTGCTGTGCTAATATTCCCTTGGGTGTAGTTGCTGGGTAAGCTGCCTTCGTTGCAGGCAAAAACCCTAAAGTAATAAGTGTTTCCGGGCACTAAGCCTGTGAAATTTTGTTGGTAAGCCAAACCTGTTCCAGGGGTATTTGTTGATGGAATGCTGCTAATTAAATTGTAATTGATATCATCCGTACTCATGTAAACCAAAAAGTAGGTTTCAGAATTGCTGCTATCATTCCAGTTTAAGGTAATTTGAGTGCCCGTAATATTGGTATAGCTCAACGTAGCTGGAGCACTAGGTGCCGAAAATTTAGGTTCAAACGAGTAGGATTGTCCGTTGTTGGGTTTGGTGTTTAACGTTGTTGTTTCGATAATTGTGCTGGTATCTGAAGTGTTGCTAGCGGTGGAAGTAAGGCATAGAAAGTTTTTAACTCCAGTTCCAACATTGCTTATGCCAATAGATGCGCTTGGCGCATTTAGCGCGCCTGTTTCTGCTTGGTAAATAAATTCAATTTTACCATCTGCTTCTGATAGCCTTGATTGAAAAGAAATACCCGGACTAGCAGCAGCAGCTCCCCATCTGGCATTTTTCCATTCCATAACAAAGGTTCTGTTGGGGGCATTTCCCAGTGTTAAATAACGTAAATCTGTTACATTATTAAAATTTAAATTATCCCATAAAGGAGCTATTATTGGTCGGGGAGAAGCAGTGCCTGCGCCCGTACTTAAATTATTGTTTGCATTAGCAACATTGCTAATAGCATTTCCTAAGCATAAAAAACCATTAGTAGAAACCGACAACGAGGTGTAGGCCTCGCTATTATAAATAAAGGTAAATCCGATGGGTATATTATTGGCATAACCATCATTCAAATTCCCAGAAAGTGGTATTGTTTGTCCGCCTACTAGTGTTGTGTATGTTGAACTTCCTGGATTAAACACATAGTTACTTACACTCTGCGCCAATGCATATTTAAAGGGTAGAAAAATAAAAGCTATAAGGTAAATTAGAAAGCTGATTTTTTTCATAAATCTCAGTATTTTAGAGTGGTAAGTTAAAAATCTTTTAGCATTTAACAAGTTTTGCTTGTATTTTTTTAAAAGAAAAGAGCTTACTCTTTATCAGAATAAGCTCTTTTCTTTTTTTAGTATAATAGAAAATTATTTTACTGCTATTTCAATTGCATTTAAAATATTGTTCTGACCTTGGGCAACAAATACAACTAGTTTTAAATCCTTTATTACCACTTTACCACCTCCGGGAGGAATAACAGCTCCGTTGTAATCTTCTGGAACATCATAGGTGAAAGTTTTGCTAATTTTAGCACCTTCTTTTTTCTCTTCTGTAATTACCTCTCCCCATAATCCGGTAACTAAATCTCTTAACACATGGTTTTGCTCATAATTGTTAGGGTCTGGTGCACCAGATTGCCTAGACATTATACCATTTTGCAATAGGGCCACATTAATTCTATTTTCTTTGGTTTCTGCTGCAGTATAATATAGATCTACTTTAATGGTTAATTTTCTGGTAGCTTCATCAAAAGTTGCTGTGGCGCCAATATTAACTGGAGCATCCATTTCAAAAATTTTGCTAGCAGCTAGTCCCCAAGAACCTCTGCTCATGGCATAACCACCTGCAATTTGAGGTGTTACACCCAATTCACTGCATAAAGTTCTGCTTATTGTTCCAGCTGGATAACCCGAAACTTTGGCAAATGAAATTAATGAAGCGCCGTATTTAGAGGTAAAGTTAGCCCAGCCAGTTTGAGGAGCGGCAAAGCTGCCACCGTGCACTGCCATTATTATAAATTTACCTGGGTTGGCATCTGCAATGGCTTTTGCACGTACATGCCCATCAGGACAAAAGCCGCAGCGAACGCCGGTAAAATCCTCTAATAAGGCAACGCGCTTCATTTTGGTTGTTGGAGCTAAAAATGTAACACCTCCGCTGCCACCGCCGCCGGTTGTGTCTTCTTTTTTAACTTCAGGTTGCTCTTTTGGCGTTTCTTTTGTGCAAGAGCCAATGGCTAATCCGCCAAAAATTAAGGCAGATAAAAATAAGGAGTTAATTTTTTTCATGTTTAAATGTTAAATTGGTTTATTGTTTATGGTATTTGTTTTAAAAGATTATTGGTTTTTTGAGTAAAAACTATAGTAGCCAATGTGAGCTATTTTATCTTTTGTTTTCTATGTTTTTAATTTTATTATTTCTTTTTTAAAAGTAAATATTAATTTTTATAAAACAAATTTTACTGTTTTTTTAGAATGCTTTAAGTAACATTTAGTATTATAATTTTACCAATGAGCCCTGTGCTAAAAAACTATTTCAACCTCTGGTAATTGTTTTCTAATGCGTTCTTTTTCTTTTTCGCCTAATGGGTTGCCAGCTAAATTTAGTACTTTTAATTTTCTTAAGCGCTGCAAATTGGGCGGCATAGACCCCAACTGGTTATTCTCTAAATTAAGCTCCTCTAATTTAATTAAACCAATTAAACCTTTGGGTAAATACAGTAATTGGTTATTGCTTAAATCTAAGATAACAAGTTTTTTGAGTTGGTTAATTTCCCCCGGAATTTCACTAATTTTATTGCTGCTAAAATTGGCAAATTGCAAGTTCTTTAATTGATTTAAACCGTTTAGCTCTTGCAATAAATTATGCGATACATCTATGCGTTTTAAATAATATCCTTGGGCAAAAAATTGAGTTAAATTGGTCAGCTGGTTTTGTTGTAAAAGCAGGGTTTCTAAATACTTTAATTTGTAAAAACCGCGGGGCAATGTGTTAATCTGGTTTAGGCTTAAATCGAGCTCTTTTAGTTGTTGCAGGTTCCTAAAATTGGAGGGAATTTTTTTAATTTTATTTTCGCTTAAATTTAATGCCAAAAGCTGCTTCATTTGAGAAATCTGTTTGGGTACTTGAGGCATTTCCACATTACTCAAATTTAACTTTCTTACCTTGCTTTTATCGCGTATGGCAGAGTCTAATTGGGTATAAGTTTTAAAGCTTTCTTTGCCATAATTTAATTCATAAACAGATTTAGGCGTGCAATTAAGCATACTAATTACAAATCTATTGTCTTTGTTTTGGATTATTTCTCCCTTATCTGATAGTTCTACACGCAGGTTTTCTATATCTGCATTTAGTGTATACAAACCGCCATTGCTTATTTTAGCTAAATAAGCCAAGTGTGGGTTTACGCCAAAAGTTTTATCATACCCACAAACAATAACGCGTATAGGTTTGGTAATTTTATAGGCTAATTCTATGTCTCGTATACAGGCAAAATTATCGGCTATTAAAATTATCTCTTTGTGGTCTGGATTGCGTTCCATGCTGCTTAAAATTGCCTCAATATTATTCTCGGGCCTATCACCACCGCCGCCATTTAAGCGCACCAAATTAAACAAATTTAATATGCCTGGAATATCTGATGCTTCTGAGGTATATATGCCCCCAGTTTCGCCAATTACTTTTTGGGCAGTAGTTTTACCATCACCATCATTAAACAAACTCAAATACCTTACGCCAGATTCCTTATAATTATTAATGTGCCAATGTAAAACCTGCGCGCCATAGCCATACATACTGCCCGTCCAATCGTTTACTACCAGGGCATCTGTCCACTCTGGGTGCCTATCCATTACCTTCCAAACCACCGAATCTGAGAAAGGGTTAAATTTTAAAAACTCATGAATTTGTTTCTTAAACACCATCATTTCTAGGGGTGTTCGCTTGTTTAACGGAATGTTGTTTTTGATAGATAGGCTTTGGGTTAAATATTGTTGAATGATATGTTTTTGCCTATCTATTGTTTGTCCATCCAATAAGTTTCTTACAGAATCGTTGAGCAGTGGATTGTCTCTTACGCTGCTGATTGTTTTTATTAAATCTGCGCTGCTACTTTGCGTGCTTTTTTCTGTCTGAACCAAACTTTTTTGCGTGCCTAAACTATCTGCTTCCTCAACACCTTCTGCTTCTTCGCTGGCTGTTTTATACCAAATAACAACACCATGAAATAAACCATTTACTTGGTCATCATTCTCTACATGGGTTTGTAATATGGTTCTATATTTAAGGTTGGTATCGTTTAAACTTGGGTCTAATTCAAATAGCCTAATGAGCCTGTTGCATAATAAAGGATATATTTCGCTGTAAACGCCATCTCTAACTGGGTACCTAGAATAAACGATATCCACGCGGTAAGGGTACACTGTATCTTTTATGTTACGCCATAATTTAGGAGCAATAAATTGCGAACTGCGCAATCCGTTCTTTAAAAAAACGGCATGTTTTCCTTTAGCTACAGCATACTCTGGAACCAATAATTCTTTGGTTTGTGCTTTTACTTCTGTGCCGTATTTCTTGGGATTCTGGAGCTTTTTAATGTCAAATTTGGACTGGCCCAATGTGTTCTGTGTAGCTAACACATAAAGGCAAATTAGCAGAACTAAGCCTGGGTTGTTTTTTAAAAATGGTATGGGATGGCCAGATTGCATTTGTATTTGCACAATGTTAGGGTTTGTAATTTAGTTTTTCAAACTTCTTTTTTTTTCTAAATTGCGATAATTGTTTAAAATATAAACTGTAATTAAACGCATATATGTCCAAAAATTTAAGTGAACTCTCGGGTAGAAAAGGCCTTCATCAAAATTTATTTGAAGAGTTAGGTGTGCTTGCCAAAGAAACAGGAACGCCAAGTTCCAAAGATTTGGATGCCCTTGCCGAAGCTTTTTTAATAGGGTCGGCCAATGTGTTTGGTACAACTACTTTTTACGATTTTTTACGTCCAGAAAATAAGGGCAAAAAGGTATATGTATGCAATGGAAGTTCATGCTTAACCGCTGGCACGCAGCCTGCGCTAAGTGCCGCTTTGCAAGCGTCTTTTGGTTCAGACCAAATTGGCGAAATGTGCTGCCTTGGGCGCTGCCACGAGAATGTAGCTTTTCATTACCAAGGACAAAATTATTCTGGTAATGCCATTAATCATATAAATGAGGTTAAAGAGGGCTCGTATCCTATTCAAGAAAAATACCATGTGGGTTCGTATGGTAAGCAAATTTTAACTGCAAGTCCTGAACCAATTAATACTTTCTATACTATTTGGGAATCTGTGTTGCAAAATACGCCTGAAGCAGTTTTAGAAGAACTAAAATTATCTGGCTTAAGGGGCAGGGGTGGTGCAGGTTTCCCCATTGGTTTTAAGTTAGAATCTGCCAAAAACACAGCAGGCTCCACCAAGTTTGTAGTTTGTAATGCAGATGAAGGCGACCCAGGCGCATACAGCGATAGGTATTTGCTGGAGGAACAAGTACATTTAGTTTTACTTGGAATGATGATAGCAGGATACGTTATGGGAGCCAACATGGGTGTGTTGTATATTAGGGCTGAGTATCCAGTGTCAATTCAAAATACCAGAGATGCCATTGCCCAACTAAGAGCGCATAATCTCATTGGTAAAAATATTCTTAACTCTGGTTTCGATTTCGATTTTAAGGTAATACCAGGTTTGGGTGCCTATATCTGTGGCGAAGAAACAGCCTTGCTTAATAGTATTGAAGGGCAAAGGCCTGAGGTACGAGTAAGGCCTCCTTACCCAACTCAGCAGGGTTTATTTAATAAGCCAACTGTTGTAAATAATGTGGAAACGCTAGCCAATATTCCGTTTATAGTTAAAAATGGTGGATCCGCTTTTGCTGCAATGGGTAAGTACAAATCTAGTGGTACAAAATTGGTTTCGCTAGATAGCTTTTTTAATAGACCCGGAATTTATGAAGTTGAAATGGGCACACCTCTTTCTGTTGTTGTTAATGAGCTTGGAAAAGGTTTTAAATCGGAAATAAAAGCCATGCACATTGGTGGTCCGCTGGGTGGTTTGGTGCCGGTTTCTAAAATCAATGATCTGAGTATCGATTTTGAAACCTTTGCTGCCAACAAGTTTTTATTGGGTCATGCCTCTATTGTTTGCTTACCCCAAAATTATCCTATCATAGATTATATAGAACATTTATTTCAGTTTACCGCGCATGAGAGCTGCGGAAAATGTTTTCCTTGTCGTTTAGGTTCAACCAGAGGTTACGAATTAGTAAAAGGAGCAAAGGAGGGAAAAACCATGGACACCGTTTTGTTTAATGATTTAATTGAAACCATGGAGATTGGTTCTTTGTGCGCGCTGGGCGGAGGATTGCCGCTGCCAATTAGAAATGCCCTTACTTATTTTAAATCAGAATTAGCTCCGTATTTTAACGCTTAATAACCAAATAATGAATTCAATTGCTTACATAGATAATGTTGCTTACGAGGTTCTTCAAGGCGAAACAATATTAACTTTTATAAATAGGATTAAGGGGAAACAAACTGTTCCTACTTTATGTGATGCACCCAACCTAGATCCTTATGGTGCTTGCCGTGTGTGCAGTGTAGATGTTGCGCTGGTGCAAGATGGGCAAGCTAAAGCGCAAGCTTCCTGTCATACGCCTGTTATGCCCAATTCTTATATTTATCCGCACTCGGAGCGAATTCAAAAGTTACGCAAAAATATTGTAGAATTGGTGCTCACAGATCATCCGCTCGATTGCTTAACCTGTGAAGTAAACAATAATTGTGAGCTTCAAACCGTGGCCGCGCAAGTTGGGGTTAGAGATGTGCGGTACCCGGAAGGCAAAAATCACCTGGATAGAAAAAAAGATTTGAGTCACCCATACATGACCAGCGATATGAGCAAGTGTATTAACTGCTCGCGTTGCGTGCGTGCTTGCGATGAGGTGCAAGGTCAGTTTGTATTAAGTATGGCTGGAAGAGGTTTTGATAGCCATATTGTTAAAGGGCAAGATACTACTTTTAACCTAAGCGATTGTGTAAGCTGCGGTGCTTGTGCACAGGCATGTCCTACTTCTGCTATTAGCGATGTGTTTGAATCGAAGTCTGTTGCGGTTGACGAAAAAATTAGAACGGTTTGTACATACTGTGGAGTGGGTTGTAACCTTGTAGTATCTGTAAAGGCAGGAAAGGTAAAATCTATTCAAGCACCTTACGATGCTAAGGTAAACCAAGGGCATACGTGCTTAAAAGGGCGTTTTGCTTTTTCTTTTTATAACCACGGCGATAGAATTAAAACGCCTTTAATTAGGAAAAATGGGGTTTTGGAGCCCGCCACTTGGGATGAAGCTTATGCTTTTATAGCTAAGGAATTAACCCGAATTAAAACAGATTTTGGGCCAGATTATATAGCAGGTATTTCTTCTGCGCGTTGCACCAACGAAGAAAATTACCTCATGCAAAAGTTTATGCGTGCGGTAATTGGAACCAATAATATTGATAGCTGCGCACGTGTTTGTCATTCGCCCACAGCTTTAGGTATGCAGCGTACTTTTGGTACAGGTGCAGCTACTAACTCGGTTATAGATTTAAAATATACCGATTGTATGATGGTAATTGGTGCCAACCCAACTGCTGGTCACCCGGTAACAGGCGCAAAAATTAAGCAACAAGCCATGAAGGGCAAAACCTTAATTGTGATTGACCCTAGAAGAACTGAATTAGCCAAATATGCCAATTACCACCTGCAACTTCGTCCGGGAACCAATGTGGCTATGCTTAATATGATGTTGTATTATATTATTTCAGAAAATAAGGTAAATACAGCTTTTGTTTCGGATAGAACTGAAGGTTATGAGGCCTTTAAAGAGCATATCTTGCAACTAAACATAGATGAGCTTGAAAGTATAACAGGAGTTAATAAGCAGCTTGCAAAAGAGGCGGCATTGGCATATGCCTCGGCTCAAAACGCTATGTCGTTTCATGGCTTGGGAGTTACAGAGCAAGCGCAAGGAACTTTTACGGTAATGCTTATTGCAGATTTAGCCATGATAACCGGTAATATCGGTAGGAGAGGCGTGGGAGTAAATCCATTGCGAGGCCAAAACAATGTGCAAGGTGCAGCAGATATGGGTTGCCAGCCGCATCAAGGAGCGGGGTATTTAGATGTTACCATTCCAGAAAATCACCAAAAATATGAACAGTTTTATGGTGCTAAATTACCATTACATATTGGGTATAAAATTCCGCAAATGTATGATGCTTCGCTCAATGATAAGCTCAAAGCACTTTGGGTAATTGGAGAGGATATGGCTCAAACCGACCCTAATACGCAGCATGTGGTGGCGGCATTAAAAAAGTTAGATTTGTTTATTGTGCAAGAGCTTTTCATGACAGAAACGGCTAACCTAGCAACAGTGGTTTTGCCAGGCGCTTCATTTCTTGAAAAAAGTGGTACGTTTACCAACGGCGAACGCCGCATACAAAAGGTTAATAAAGTGGTTGAGCCATTGCCAGGTACTAAAACAGATGGACAAATTGTAGCTGAGTTAATGACTTTTATGGGTTACCCTCAATTGGAGCATGATCCAGATTCTTTATTGAATGAAATTTCTCAAATTGTGCCATTTTTTGCTGGAGTAAAATGGAATGATTTGGGCGAAAATGGCAAGCAATGGCCGGTTGATAAAGCTGGAAATGATACTGAAATTTTGCATACCGATTCGTTTAAACGCGGATTGGGTAAGTTTGTTGGCAATGATTTTAAGGAATCGCCAGAGATTGTTAAAAACGGGAAAGAATATCCATACATAATTACAACTAATAGAGAATTAGAGCACTACAACTGTGGTGCAATGACACGAAGAACCAAGAACGTAGAGATTTTAACCGAGGATGTTCTACTTATCTGTGCTGAAGATGCCAATAAGCATGGTATTAAAAATGGCGAAATGGTTTGTGTAGAATCTGCCAGAGGCAAGGTAGATATTAAAGCAAAAATAACAGACGAAGTAAAACCTGGCGTGCTCAGTAGTACTTTTCATTTTCCAGAAATTATGCTCAATAATATTACCTCAAGTGAGCATGATTCGGAAGCAATGTGCCCAGAGTATAAAGTAGTTTCTGTGCGTATAAGAAAGAGTAAAGGCGAATATAAAACCAAGCCACAAAAAGAAATGGTATAAGTGCTTTCGCGCTTATACCATTTTTATATTATTACTAATAAGTTTGCTTTAAAATAATTGCCTAACCCTCAATAAAATCACCCATTAAAGAGAATTTTTCTATCCTGGTTTGAACCAATTTGTCTGGATCAACATTAACTAATTTTCCAAGCTCTTCTACAAGGTGTTGTTTAAAGATATCATACGTAGCTGCAATATCCATGTGGG
The DNA here is from genome assembly GCA_945860865.1 of Chitinophaga pinensis. Lineage (GTDB taxonomy): Bacteria > Bacteroidota > Bacteroidia > UKL13-3 > UKL13-3 > B1. Next base: position 167,987 of record CAMARW010000004.1, read on the forward strand.
CACCGCCAAGTGGCTCTGGTATAACTCCATCAATCAATTTATTTTGCAACATATCTTTAGCTGTAAGTTTTAGGGCTTCAGCTGCTTTTTCTTTGTGCTCCCAGCTTCTCCAAAGAATAGAAGAACAAGATTCAGGAGAGATAACCGAGTACCATGTATTTTCCATCATTAAAACCCTGTCTCCAACGCCAATGCCCAAAGCACCACCCGAGGCTCCTTCGCCAATGATGATACATACAATAGGCACTTTAAATACGCTCATTTCATACAAGTTTCTGGCAATGGCCTCACCTTGTCCGCGCTCTTCCGCTTCTAGTCCCGGAGAGGCGCCTGGTGTATCTATTAAACAAACAATGGGTAATTGAAATCTTTCGGCCATTTTCATTAAGCGCAATGCTTTTCTGTAACCTTCTGGATTAGGCATACCAAAGTTTCTAAATTGTCTTTGCTTGGTGTTTCGGCCTTTTTGCTGACCAATAACCATTACGCTATTTCCGTTAATAGAAGCCAATCCACCTACCATGGCTTTGTCATCTTTAACGGTTCTGTCGCCATGTAGTTCTATAAAATGATCGAAACAATGCTCAATATAGTCTAAAGTATAAGGTCTTTCTGGGTGCCTACTTATTTGAACGCGCTGCCAACCGTTGAGGTTTTTATATACTTCTTTTTTAGTTTCAAGAATTTTCTCTTCCATTTCAAGCATTTGCGCTTGCATATCTACCTTGCCTTTTTCGTGAACTTTTTTAAGCTCTCCAAGCTGATCTTCAAGGTCTTGAATTGGTTTTTCGAAATCAAAATGTGCCATAAATTTTTATTATTAGCTTATATAAGCGTGGTGCAATTTTAATGAAATTAGAGAATTTACAAAATTTTAAAAATAGTACTTGACAATTTAAGAATTAATTTTATATTTGCACTCCCCAAAAGGAAGAAGAGGAGCGGTAGTTCAGCTGGTTAGAATACGTGCCTGTCACGCACGGGGTCGCGGGTTCGAGTCCCGTCCGCTCCGCCAGTCTAACAAAAACCTTCATTAGAAATAATGAAGGTTTTTTTTTGTCTGAACACGATTCGCAGGATTTCGGGATAGACACGATTAAAAAATCCCGGTAATCTTGAAATCTAGTAATCGTGTTTAGAAATTTAAATACACATTCACAATTATACCTTGGTTAAATTGAAAAACGGATTGATTATTTATCTGCCTACCAAATTGCAAGGTTTGGTTCAAATAACCCGCTTCAATTCTATATTTTTTATTCCATTGATATCCTAATAATAAGCCTAATCTGTTTTGGTCGAACACATTCGCATTTACATTTTTGCCAAACCCAATAAATACTTCGTTATACATAGCCCAATAGGGTGTTTTATCTCCAACGCTTGAACCAACAAATGGCGCCTGCATCCTAAACATGTAACGCATTCGGTGAAGTAATGGATAGGAATCTTCTTTTGTTAAATTTGCTGAACTGTACTTTCCTACAAAGCGCTGCTCTAGCATAAACCTGTGCGAGTAGGAGATCTTGTTTTCGGCATGACTAATCTGTGCCATTTGAAAAATTCGGTGTTCGGTAAAGTCTTTTCCAAAACTATTCAATGGAATTTCACCATAATTAAAGGTTTCTATCCAGCCATAACCTGCCCTTAAAAGTAAGCTTTTATTAGCCTGGTAGTTTATTCCAATGCGCAATAAACTTTGTTGCCAATTATTAATCCAATCATCCCTTCTAAATTGGTATTCGGTATGTAGGCCAATTTTTTCTGTAAGTTTTATGGTTCCAAAATAATTGTACCACCCAATATTCTCTCCTGTTTTAATTCTATTGTTTTGCGCATGAATAAAATTGCATCTAAAACACATGAGTAAACAAACCAAAAACAAAAATCTTTTAAGCATTATATTCTTAGCATAAACAGTTACACAGTACGAATATAAATTGGTTCAAACCAAAACCAAAAGGTATTCAAAATTTTAATTATGAATGCCTTTAGCGTTTCAATTACATGTATTCAATTTTACTTACTATCGGGCAAACCTTGCTCAACATAGCACTCACTCCACAATATTTTTCTAAACTAAGTTGCACTGCTTTTTCCATTTTATCTCTATCATCTGTTTTAATAAAATAAGTAAGGCGAATTTCTGTGTACATTTTTGGATGTTCGTCGCCTAAATCGGCCTCAACCTCTATGTTAAAATCAGAAAAGTTTACATGCATTTTGTTTAGTAAAGAAACCACATCTATTCCCGTACAACCTGCTAAAGAAGATAGGAGCAGGGGTTTCGGACTAGGACCTTTATTCTCGCCACCGATGGCTTCCACGGTATCTAATGTTAAATGGTGACCGTTTATTTCAGAATCAAATTCCATTTTTCCAACAAAGCGCGTGTTGGTTTTGTGTATAGTTAACATTCTATTTAAGATTGAATTAAACTTTTAAGCGAATACCAAGAACCTCCATTAAAGGCTTGAAGTCCGTTTTGCTTTAAATAATTTGTAGCCTGCGAGCTTCTCATGCCACTGGCACAAACACAAATAATGGGCTTATTTAATTTCTTAACCGATTCTAACCTATCAGCTAATTTGTTTAAGGGAATATTCTTTGATCCTTTTAAATGGCCACTTCCAAACTCTCCCTCACTGCGCACATCAATAATTATTGCGCCTGCAGCTAATTGTTCCTGAATTTCTTCTTTTCCCTTACTAGAGAATAACGACTTAATAAACTGTAACATAATTTCTATTTAAATTGTTGAATAATGGCAGATAATTGATTGGCTTGTACAACACCACTCTGCCTCCAAAGTGTTTTACCTTCCCTAAATAAGATGAGTGTTGGCACTCCTTGCACTTGGTAATGTGCCGCAGCCTGTGGATTCTTATCCACGTCTACCTTAATAATCTTTACCACATCGCCCATCTCCCCAGCAACCTGGTCCAATATAGGCGACATCATCTTACAGGGGCCACACCAAGTGGCCGTAAAATCTACCAATACGGGTGTTTTCCCGTTAATTAAATCGTTAAAAGCTGACATGTTTTTTAAATTAAGAATTATGAATAATCAATTACGGATTACGAATAATCAATTACGAATTACGAATTACGGGGTGTGAGTTTGTTTCATGTCTAGACTCTGGTTTCCCGTCTCTCGCTTCTCATCTCTAAAAACTACTTCCTAAACATATCACCAAGCAGACCACCCATTAAGGTGCCGTACAAAGTGCTGTTTATAGGGTTAGAAGTTATGGCACAAGTGCCATCTGCACAACCCACAAAGTAGTAATAAGTATATCCCGCCAAAGCCCCAAGCCCCGAGAAAATTAAAGTCATTTTGTATTTTTTTATGTAGTTAGTCATTGTTTTTTAATCTTTAGGTCATCAATAATTATAATTTTCTAATCCGTAATTCATAATTGATTATTCGTAATTCGTAATCCGTAATCCGTAATTCGTAATCCGTAATTCGTAATTTTTAATTCGTAATTGATTATAAATTACATATTGCAATCGCATTGCTCTATACATGCTAAAACTGCCGTTAAATTAAGCTCCTTTAAACTATAATAGGCACTCGTACCCTCGCGCCTTACCTTTAACAAACCCTTTGTTTTCATGTTTGTTAAATGGTGCGAAAGCAAAGATTGCTCGCAACCTGTTTTCTCAATTAACTCGTTTACTGTTAATTCTGCTGTTTCTTGCAACTGCGCAATCACCGCCAAGCGCGTGGGGTGCGCAATAGTCTTTAAAATATAGGCAGCTTTTTCTAACTTGTTTTTATCTAAGCTCATTTCGTTTACAAATATATGAACATACTTTCATATAGCAAGAAATATTTTTAAATTAGTTTACTAAACATTAACAATCCGCTAATTCTATTTATTTTGCAACATGATTATTGGGTTCGATGCCAAAAGAATTTTCTTTAACAAAACCGGATTAGGCAATTATGCCCGCTCTCTATTAATTGGTTTGAACCAACTTAATGAACAAAACAATTATCATTTGTTTACCCCGGGTTTTCGTATTCACCAAGATTTTTTAGCCAACGTTCCGCAGGTAATTAGGCATGTTCCCAGTAAAATTATAGATAAAAAAGTGCCATCGCTTTGGCGTTCTTCTGGCATGGTGGCTGATATTAAAAAAGCCAATATCCAAATCTTTCACGGACTAAGCAATGAACTTCCAAAAGGATTGGGTCAAACCGAAATAAAAACCGTGGTAAGCATACACGATTTAATCTTTTTAAAATTTCCACATTTATACCCTTGGCTCGATAGACAGATTTATAAAAAGAAGTATGCACAAGCTATTCATTCTGCCGATTTGGTATTGGCCACCAGCGAAAATACCAAACAAGATATTTTGCATTATTATGAGGTAAATCCGCAGAAAATTGAAGTGCTTTATCAAAATTGCGATCCATCTTTTCAACATAAATTGCCTCTAAACGTATTGGATCAAACCAAAAGAAAATATGATTTAAGACGAGATTATATTTTAAGTGTGGGCACCTTAGAGCAAAGAAAAAACCATTTGCAACTTTTGCAAGCATTTGTTGAAAGCGATTTACACGATACCGATTTGGTGTTGCTTGGCAAAAAAGCAGATGCCTACCCGGCCTTGATAAAATTTGTAATGGAACACAATTTACAAGAACGCGTTAAGTTTATTCACGATGCTTCTTTTGATCATTTTCCTGCGTTATACCAAGCCTCACTAGGATTAGTTTATGTAAGTAAATATGAAGGTTTTGGCATCCCTATTTTAGAGGCCATGCAAAGCGGCGTGCCTGTTATGGCCGGCACTTTATCTTCTTTGCCAGAGGTTGCGGGTAAAGCCGCCATTTATGCGCATCCAGATGACTTAAATGAGTTAAAAAACGGTTTGAACCAACTTGTTTACGACCAAACCAAACGCATTGAAATACTGGCCCAAGCGCAAAAGCAATTGCCTTTGTTTAGCACAGAACGAATGAGTAAGCAATTACTGATGCATTACCAACAACTCATTTCTTAATCTTATTACCGCATTTTTTTTTAAATTTGTTGCGTGAAAATACCTTTAAACGATGCCATTTTTAAGCAACTCATTCAATTGGTTCAAACCCAAAACCAAGAAGCTTATGTAATTGGTGGATTTGTGCGCGATTATATTCTTGGCAGACCTTCAAAGGATATAGACATTGTGGTGGTGGGAGATGGCATTGCGTTTGCACAAGCTTTTGCCTCGCTTGTAAAAGGTAAATCTGATATTGCTGTGTTTAAAAACTTTGGTACAGCCATGGTAAAAACCCGCGATTATGAAATTGAATTTGTAGGCGCCCGCAAAGAGAGTTATAGCAAAGAAAGTAGAAAACCAGCTGTTATTCCGGGGTCCATTAAAGATGATCAACTGCGAAGAGACTTTACTATAAATGCCCTCGCCATTAGCTTAAACAAAGAAAATTTGTTTGAAGTAGTTGACCCATTTGAGGGCTTGCTTGCCATAGAGCAAAAAATGATAGTAACGCCCCTAGAACCCGAGATTACCTTTAGTGACGATCCACTTAGGATGATGCGCGCCATTCGCTTTGCCTCACAACTTAACTTTACCATCCACCCCAAAACTTTTGCCGCCATCAAACACCATGCAGATAGAATAAACATTGTTTCTATGGAACGCGTGAGCGATGAGTTAAATAAAATAATGCTCAGTCCTAAACCAAGTATCGGACTAAACCTACTCTTTGAAAGTGGCTTACTGAAAATAATTTTCCCAGAATTACATGCCATGCATGGTGTAGAGGTTATTAATAACAAGGGTCATAAAGATAATTTTTACCATACACTTCAAGTGGTAGATAATGTTTGTAAAGAGACTGATAACCTCTGGCTACGTTGGGCTACCTTATTACATGATATTGGGAAACCTCTTTCCAAAAGATTTATAGCAGAAGAGGGCGGTTGGACATTCCATGGTCATGAAGACAGAGGCAGCAGGATGGTTTCGCGTATTTTTAGAAAACTCAAATTACCCCTCAATGAAAAGCTAAAATATACAGAAAAGTTGGTAGCCTTGCATCATCGTCCGAAAGTTCTTGCCGAGGAAGGTATTACAGACTCTGCCATTCGCAGATTGATTGTAGATGCCGGAGATGATTTGGAAGATTTGTTTACGCTTTGTAGAGCAGATATGACCAGCAAATTCCCCGAAAAAATTAAACTATACCGAGGAAATTTGTTTAAAGTACAAGAACTGGTTAAGGAGCTAGAGGAAAGGGATGCGCTTAGAAATTGGCAGCCTCCAGTAAGCGGAGAAGACATCATGAAACACTTTAATCTGAGTCCATGCCGAGAAGTAGGCCTCATTAAGGCAGAATTACGCGAAGCCATTCTAGATGGCGATGTACCCAATTCGTATGAAGACGCCTACAAGAAAATGGTAGAAATAGGAAAACGAATTATGAATGATGAATTAGAAAAAAAATAATTCATAACGCATAATTCACAACGCATTATTATTTTGCAATCCACTAAAATTAATCAATCTTCGCAGCAACAATTAAAAGCATGGCAGTATATAAATTTAAAGTGTATTTTGAAGACTATGACGATATCAATCGAGTGATTGAAATTAAGTCGACACAAACTTTTCTCGACCTTCATAAAGGAATTTTGGCTAGCATCAACTTTGACGAAAAACAAATGGCCTCGTTTTTTATGAGCAACGATAGCTGGAAGAAAGGGCAGGAAATTACCCTAGAGGATATGAGCGAAAAAGGATCTGACCCTATTCCTGTAATGAAAAATGCTAAATTAAGTCAGTATATCATAGACCCACACCAAAAAATACTATACGTTTATGATTTCATTGAATGCTGGTCGATGCTGATTGAACTAATCAGTATCAGCAAAGAAGAAAATCCTAAAACAAAGTATCCAGTTTGTATCAAATCAATCGGTTTGGCTCCTAAACAATACGATAAAGTGCAAAAATTTGGCATGGTAGACGACAATGAATTTGACGAAATCACCAAAAATTATCTTGATCACTCTGATGAAGTACCAGGAGATATTTCTGATGATGATGATGATGAGTTTGGCGCATTTGATGGCGGTGAAGGTGGCGAAGAAGCGGTGATTGAGGATTAATTAACCATGCTCAACCTACAACTTAACAAACCCCTGATTGTTTTCGATCTGGAAACAACGGGCATCAGCATTTCTAACGACCGTATTGTAGAAATTGCCTGCATAAAGATATTCCCAGATGGGAGAGAAGATACGCTCCATAAAAGAATCAATCCCGACATGCCTATTCCGGCAGAAGTTACCGCTATTCATGGTATAAGTGATGCAGATGTAGCCAATGAACCCAAATTTGAAGAGGTAGCTAGAGATTTGGCTACTTATATGCAAGGTTGCGATTTCGCTGGATTTAACTCCAATAAATTCGATTTCCCAATGTTGGTGGAGGAATTTCTAAGAGCAGGAGTAGATTTTGATGTAGAAAACAGGAAATTTATTGATGCCCAGCGTATTTTTCACATGATGGAACCGCGCAACCTAAGCGCGGCCTACCGATTTTATTGCGATAAAAACCTCGAAAATGCGCACAGTGCCGTGGCAGATACCCGCGCCACTTGGGAAATTATTCAATCTCAAATTACGCGTTACCCACAACTCAAAAACACTATCGACGAATTGGGTAAAGTTTCGGGTCAGAACAACCTGGTAGATTTAGCCGGTAGAATGGTTTATAATGCAGAAGGCAAAGAAGTTTTTAACTTTGGAAAAAATAAAAATAAGTTGGTAGAAGAAGTTTTTAAGAAAGAGCCCGGTTATTACCAATGGATGATGGACAACGACTTTTCCTTAGACACCAAACGCCGACTAACCAAAATTAAGCTGCGCATGAAGTTTGGAGGGTAATTACTTCTCCAACACCTCATACATATCCAATCTTCTGTCTTTCCAATTAAGCACAGTGCCTGTATTTCTGGCGCGTTCTAATGCCGCTAAATCCAAATCGGCAATAACTACGGTTTCAATATTGGTGCTGCATTCGCCGGCAATAGCATCTGGCGGAAAGGCAAAATCGCTGGGTGTGTAAATGCCCGATTGCGCATAATTAATATCCATGTTATCTACAGATGGAATATTTCCAATGGTACCCGCAGTAGCCACAAAAATTTGATTTTCAACGGCCCTAGCTTGTGCGCAAATCTTTACACGTAAATGTCCGTGTTTCTCATCTGTACTAAAGGGTACAAATAATATTTTGGCACCTTTAGTACAAGCGATGCGCGCCATTTCTGGAAACTCAACATCATAACAAACATTGATGGCAATTTTGCCACAATCTGTGTTAAATACTTTTACTTCATTGCCTGGTTTTACGCCCCACCATTTGCTCTCGTTGCTAGTTATATGAATTTTGTATTGCTTTTCAAAAGTTCCATCACGCTTAAACAAATAAGAAATATTATACAAGTTTTCGCCTTCTACTTGCAAATGGGTTCCTGCAATAATGTTAATATTATATTCTAAAGATAAGCGCGAAAACAACTCAATGTATTCTTTTGTATAGTCATCTAGCTTCCTAATACTGTCTTCCGGACTCATACTTTTATACTCATGTAAAGAGAGCAATTGGGTGGTAAAGAGTTCTGGAAAAAGTACAAAATCTGATTTATAATTAGAAGCTACATCCGTGAAATATTCACATTGTTGGGCAAATTCTCTAAAGGCCCTAATTTTTCGCAGTTCATATTGAATACAGCAGATTCGCACCTTTTTCATCAATACATTTCGCTCACGTATCTCTGGTACATAATCTAAGTTAATCCATTCCAATAAAAGTGCGTATCCTTCACTCTCAGTATCTTCAGGTAAATAATCTTTTATAATGCGTTGTATGGTAAAACCCTGCGATAACTGAAAAGTAACAACTGGGTCTTTAATCTTTTTATCTACCACACGTTTGATGTATGCCCTGATACCAAAATCTTCCGAAAATCTATGATAATTGGGAACTCTTCCGCCAATGAAAATGCATTTTAAGTTTTTTTCTAAGCACAAATTTTTGCGCATTTCATATAACCTTCTACCAATTTTTAAACCTTGGTATTCTGGATGTACCATCACCTCAATGCCATATAAAGTATCGCCTTCTTCGTCGTGGTTGGTAATAAAACCATTGTCGCAAATCTCTTTCCAAGAATGGTCGTCATCATACTCATCCCAACTCACAATTAAACTACTGGCCGAACCAACAATTTTGCCCTCATATTCTACAACCTGCATACCTTCTGGAAAAATCTTAAATTGACTTTCTAACATGGGTAATGTCCAAGGATCGTTTTTTGGAAAACAAACTTTGGATAATTCCATGATATCAGATAAATCAGATTTCTCTGCATTTCTCTCAATTAATTTTGGCTTGCGCGACGGACGGGTTTTCATGAATTGGGTTTTAGTCTATTATGGTCGATAGTCGATAGTCCATAGACCATAGTTTTTATCTGGTTGTAATTGTTTAATCTGCTTTTCTATTTTTTAAATACTAGAGCTATAATTTATAGACTATGGACCATGGACTATGGACTTTTTTTTACTTCAAATTATGCCATACGTTTACTACATCATCATCGTCATCTAAACGGTCTAAGAGTTTACCAAAGTCTTCTTGTTCTTCTTCGGTAAGTTCTATGGAGGTTGTTGGAAGACGCTGTAGTTGTGCATTTACAATTTCAATATTACGTTCTTCTAGCGCTTTTTGCATGGCACCAAATTCGGTAAATGGCACAGTAATAATTAAATGCCCTTCGCCATCATCTTCCATTTCTTCCATGCCAAAGTCTATCATTTCCAATTCAAAATCATCCAGGTTAATGCCTGCTAAGTTTATGCTAAAAATGCCCTTGCGGTCAAAAATAAAATCTAAACTTCCAGATGTAAGCATGGTACCACCTGTTTTAGTCATGTGGCTGCGCAGGTTAGCAATGGTTCTGGTTGGGTTATCTGTAGCTGTTTCAATAATAACAGCCACGCCATGCGGACCTTTGCCTTCGTAAGCAATTTCCTCAAAATCTTTATCTAATTTACTGGTTGCCCTTGCAATGGCTGCGTCTATGTTTGCCTTAGGCATATTTAAAGACTTAGCATTGGCTATAATTACACGCAATCTTGAGTTGCTATTTGGGTCGCCAATACCACCACCCGCTTTAATTGCAATGGCAATTTCTTTCCCAATTTTTGTAAAAGACTGACTCATCTTGGCATAGCGAGCAAACATCTTATGCTTGCGTTTCTCAAATACTCTACCCATATTAAATTTATTATTTTATTCTAACGGCAAATATAAGCGCCTTTATCTAAGTTTATAAAGCACTTTTACACGCAATATTGATTTTCTTTTGCGAAATTGCGCGCATGATTACAAATCAGGTGCATATAGACCAAATGGGAAACCAGGTTATTCTTCCCAATAAGCCACTCAGGATTGTTTCTTTGGTGCCATCTCAAACAGAGTTATTATATAGTTTGGGCTTAACAGATGAAGTGGTTGGACAAACACTTTTTTGCATTCACCCCAAAGTTATGCATATAGAAAAGCCTAGAATTGGCGGCACAAAAAAGCTTGATTTGGATAAAATTAGAGCCCTTCATCCAAATCTAATTATTGGCAACAAAGAAGAAAACACGCGCGAACAAATTGAGGAACTGCAAAAAGAATTCCCCGTTTGGATGAGCGATATCCATAACTTGGATCAAGCTCTTGATATGATTACTAAAATAGGTGCCTTGGTTCAGAAACCTGCCAAAGCCCAAGAAATTTCCCTTCAAATTTTATCAGACTTTAAAGGTTTGGTTCGAACCGAAATCCCTCAAAAATGTTTGTATTTAATTTGGAGAGAACCCTGGATGGCGGCCGGAAATAATACTTTTATTAATGATTTATTGGAAAGAATGGGTTTCCAAAATGTTTTAAAACATTTGCCCGCCCGATATCCCGCCCTTAGTGCCAAAGAAATTGAATTAGCTAATCCTAATTGTTTGTTTTTATCATCTGAACCTTATCCGTTCAAAGAAAAACATTTAGCCGAGTTGAAAAATATTTGTCCACATGCGCAAATAAAATTAGTAGACGGAGAATTGTTTAGCTGGTATGGAAGTCGCTTGTTGCACAGTGCTAAATACCTGAAAAACCTACAAGATGACTTATTGTACTGATTTTTTGATTTTTAAAACACTTCCCAAAATTTTTGTGGATAGTGATTGTGTTTGTTTAAATACTTTTGTTAACTAGTGGTAAGGATAACATGGAAGAGAATAATTTAGATAATAACCCAGCGCCAGAAAATCTTGATGCAAAGAAAGAATATCACGTAAAAGCGGTAACTGGCTTATACGAAAATTGGTTTTTAGACTATGCATCTTATGTTATTTTAGAACGCGCTGTGCCAGCAGTTGATGATGGTTTAAAGCCTGTGCAAAGAAGAATTTTGCATTCCATGAAGGAAATGGACGATGGCAGATTTAATAAGGTGGCCAACGTAATTGGTCAAACCATGCAATACCATCCGCACGGAGATGCAGCCATAGGAGATGCCATGGTTAACTTGGGTCAAAAGGATCTCCTTATTGAAACCCAAGGAAATTGGGGCGATTTTAGAACAGGTGATTCTGCCGCTGCACCCCGTTATATTGAAGCTCGTTTATCTAAGTTTGCCCTAGAGGTTGCTTTTAATAAGCAAACTACCAAATGGCAAAATTCATACGATGGCCGCAAAAAAGAGCCTGTAGTTTTGCCTATGAAGTTTCCACTTTTATTGGCTCAAGGCGTTGAAGGTATTGCCGTAGGTTTAGCCACCAAAGTAATGCCGCATAATTTTTGTGAACTATTACAAGCCAGTATAGATTACTTAAAAGGAAAGAAATTTGAACTTTACCCAGATTTTTTAACAGGAGGCCTCGTAGATGTTGCCAATTACAATCAAGGTAAAAAAGGGGGTAAAATAAGGGTTAGGGCACGTATTGAAGAGTTTGATAAAAAAACACTTTTTGTAAAAGATGTGCCTTATGGTGTTACTACTAACCAACTTATAGATAGCATTATCAAAGCCAATGATTCTGGAAAAATAAAAATAAAAAAGGTAATTGATAATACCGCTAAAGATGTAGAAGTTGAAATTCAATTGGCACCTGGCGTTTCGCCCGATAAAACCATTGATGCGCTTTACGCCTTTACCGATTGTGAGGTAAGTATTTCGCCCAATGCTTGTGTAATTGTTGAAGATAAACCAGTGTTTATAGGTGTGGAAGAATTGCTTAAGCTCTCTACCGAAAAAACAAAGGATTTATTGAGGCAAGAACTCGAAATTAAGCGGGCTGAATTAGAAGAACAATGGCATTATTCTAGCATAGAAAAAATATTTATAGAAAATAGAATATACCGCGATATAGAAGAATGCGAAAGCTTTGAAGAGGTTATTGATACCATTTGGAAAGGCATGAATAAGTTTAAAAAACTATTCCGCAGAGAATTAACAGAAGATGACATCCTGCGCTTAACAGAAATTAAAATTAAACGCATCTCTAAATACGATTCGTTTAAGGCAGATGAAATAATGAAAGGTATAGAAGCCTTGCTTGCTCAAGTAAACTTTGATCTTGAAAATTTGCGCGCCTATGCAATTAAATACTTCGAAAATTTATTAAAGAAATACGGTAAAGGGAAAGAGCGCAAAACAGAAATCCGCACATTTGATACCATCGATTCTAAAACTGTTGCTATTGCCAACCAAAAGTTATACGTAAATAAAGCCGAAGGTTTTGTAGGTATCGGATTAAAAAAGGATGAGTATATCTGCGATTGCAGCGATTTGGATGATATCATTGTGTTTAAAAAAGATGGTAAAATGATTATCTCTAAAGTGCAAGAAAAAGCATTTATGGGTAAAGATATCATTCATGTTGATGTTTTTAGAAAAAATGATGAACGCAGAATTTACAATGTTATATACTTGGATGGTAAATCTAAGGTAAGCTACGCAAAACGTTTTCCGGTTACGGGTATCACCCGCGATAAAGAATATGATTTAACACAAGGTACCAATGGTTCGCGTATACTTTATTTTACTGCCAACCCAGCCGGAGAAGCAGAGGTGGTAATTATTACTTTGAGTCCGCTAAGTCATGCACGTAAACTAAGCTTTGATTTTAATTTTAGCGATTTGGCTATTAAAGGTAGGGGAGTGCAAGGCAATATTGTCAGCAAATACTTGGTTAAAGGTATCAAATTAAAATCGAAAGGGGTTTCTACATTGGGCGGAATAAACTTGTGGTACGATGCAGCTATAGGTAGGGTAAATACCCAAGAACATGGAAATTTCTTGGGCAACTTTACCGGTAACGATCTCCTTATCGCTTTCTATAAAGATGGCAATTACGAGCTTACCAATACAGAATTAAGTAACCATTACGAGTATGAGCAACTGATACACATCTCTAAATTTAAACCTGAGCGCCCTATTTCTTTGGTTTATTTTGATGCTAAAGCCAAGGTGTATTATATCAAACGCTTTTTAATTGAAACCCAAACGCTCAATAAAAAGTTTATGTGCATTCCGGAAGAAAAGGGCAACTTTATTTTGTTGGCTAGCGACCTTAAAAATCCGGTGGTAATTCTTAGCACGGGCAAGGGCAAAAACCTAAGCGAAGAGCAAATAAACCTGGCAGAATTTATCGACGTAAAAGGATGGAAAAGCATCGGAAATAAATTTGCTACCAATGAATTAAGCAATCTAGAACTGCTTCCACCAGATCCTACAGATGAGATAGATGAGTTGGTTCAAGCCGATGAGCCAGAAACTTTGGTAAATGAAGACTTATTTACCCAAGAACAGGAGCGAATCAAAAAATTATTGGAAGACGATCCAGAAAGTGATGAAGTTAAAAAACCTCGTTCTCCTAAAATAGACCCCGAGCAACCAAAGTTATTTTAACAGCTCCTTACTTTTTATTATACACTTAACAAACTACCTTTGTAGGGCAAAACAGACTATCGCTAGGTGGAAACACCGAGAGGAAAGTCCGGGCAACTTAAGCAGCATACTTCCTAACGGGAAGGTCTTTGGTTTAGGCCAAGGAACAGAAAGTGCCACAGAAAATAAACTACCTTTTTTGCTTCGGCAAAAGAGGAAAAGGTGAAAAGGTGGGGTAAGAGCCCACCGGGTGTTTAGTGATAAACATTGCAGGGTAAACCTTATGCGTTGCAAGGCCAAATAGGCAAGAAATAAAAGGGTGTTCGCTTAGCACCAACAATGTAAATTGTTTTTCTTGCGGGTAGGCTGCTACACCCATCAAGCAATTGCTGGGGCAGATAAATGATAGTCGTTTCGCTTTTGCGAAATACAGAACCCGGCTTATCGTTTTGCATAAAAAATCAGGAGCAAAGCTCCTGATTTTTTGCTTCTAGGATCTAGCAAAAAGATTTGTCTCAATACAAGCACACCCGCAGGCAAAAAACATTCGTGCATTCGTGGCGATGTAATTCGTGCACCCGCAGGCAAAAAACATTCGTGCATTCGTGGCGATGTAATTCGTGCATTCGTGGCAAAACTATCCGTGGTAATATTCTTATATTCGTAAAATGAAAATGTTAGAATTAAACACACAAAATCAACTTTCAGAAATAGACAATCTTTCTGCCACCAACCCTATAATTATTTTTAAGCACAGCACCCGTTGCAGTATTAGCTCTGCCGCATTAAATAGGTTCGAAAAAATTTATGCCAATGAAAATGCTACAGATTTACCTGTTTATTACCTCGATTTAATTAAGCATCGCGATATATCCAATTTAGTGGCCTCCCATTACGGAGTAGAACATCAATCGCCCCAAACACTATTGATTCAAAACGGAAAATGTACCCACAACGCCAGCCATTTCGAAATTGATTTAGAAGAAATCATGGGGAAATTCTAAATTCTAAAAATATTTTATAGGTAATTTAGATTTAGCCTATTTGTTTAAGGATATTCAATTGACATAGAATCTTAAGTTTGTTAAGTGCATAATAAACCAAACGAATGGGCTAAAACATCCACTAATTGTTTATTAAGTTGTAAAAATAATCAGTAGAATTTTAACATCTTTGGTTCGTTATACGCATATGTCAAAACGAATCAAAATATTTTTAATTAGCTTACTCGTGTTGTTTACGATAGCAGCTAGTCTATTCATTTACATTTATCAGCATGTAGATCAGTTGAAAAAGTATGCCTTGCAGGAGGTAAATTATTTTTTGAAATCTGAGTTAGCGGCAAAACAGATAGATGTGAGCTTCTGGCAAACCTTCCCTAAAGTAAGTTTAGCGCTTCACGAGGTTAGTTTGTCTGATCCGCTCCAAAGCAAAATAAAAGTATTGAAAGCGCAACATGTGTATTTGGGTTTCGATATATACGATGTGCTCAAAGAGCAATACCGCATCAATTTTATAGAAATAGATAGTGGAACTATTTATCTATATACCAATCAAAAAGGGAAAAATAATTTTGATATCGTTAAGGATAGTCCTGAACCAACCGATTCTAAAAAGCCCTTTAGTTTTGAATTAAAAAAACTGGTATTAACCAAAATGCAAATAGAATTGGTTAATGAGAAAACCGAATTTGAAATGGATACATACCTAGAAGAAGCTAAATTTGCAGGTAAATTTACAGATACAAAATTCACAATGTCGCTGCTTTTATCTGGCTTTACCAAGCAACTCAGAACCGCTTCTTTAGAATTAATTCGTAATAAAGCTATTCGTTTAAATACCGATGTTGAAGTAGATCAAGAAAAGCAAAAGTTTACCATTAATAAAGGAGATTTTTCTCTAAACAACCTAGCTCTTACACTGCAAGGTTGGTTTCAAACAGGAGAGAAACAGAGCGCTATTGATTTAAGTTTTAAGGCAAAAACCATAAGCATTCAAGATTTACTTTCTACTTTACCTCTTACTTTACCCGAATCGTTTAAGGCCTATCAAAGTAATGGTAATGTTTTCTTTGATGGCATGGTTAAGGGCTTTATATCCGATGCAAAACAACCCAAAATAGAGATTAAGTTTGGGGTAGATAAGGGCAGTTTGCTTGAGCCAAACTCTGGATTAAAATTAGAAAATATTTATTTAGCGGGTAGTTTTTTAACTGGAGTTTCGGGTAAATTTTCTGATTCTAAAATTAATATCCCCAATTTTAGTGCTTCTCTACCAGGTTCGCAAATAAAGGGTTCTGTTAGTCTTGAAAATTTAGATAATCCATTGGTAAATTTAGCTTTATCTGGCGATGCTAAAATGGATGAGTTGCAAAAGTTTTTTCAGATGGATGATATAAAATCAGTTTCTGGAAGCGCCTCTTTCTCTGTTAAATTAAAGGGTAAAAAAGCGGGTGATAATTGGAATTGGAAATTTCCGGAAAATGAGGGAATTATTTCAGCTTCCATTCCTAATTTATCTGTAACTTATTTAAAGCAATCTATTAAAGATATTGCGCTAGAGGCAAAAATTAATGGCGATAATCTGTTGTTAAATAAACTAAATGTTATAATAGATAAATCAGATTTAAGCCTAAGCGGGAACATACCTCAATTTGTTCATTTTCTTTTGGGTGAAAACAATACAATGTTGGCTAATTTAAAACTACGATCTAATTATTTAAATGCAGCTAACCTTCTAATTTATGATGATTCAGACCCGCGAGAGGCAGATGAAAAGCCTATTAGTTATCTGCTTAATATTTCTTTAGAGGCCAATGAATTATTGTTTGAGAAGTTAAATACCAAAAACTGTAAGGCAAATGTGGTTATAAAACCAGATTATATCTCTTTTCAAAATGCGAGTATGGAAGCGGCCAAAGGTTTTGTGAAATTAAATGGTGAATTTGCTAAGGTAAATAATCAGTATGTTTTTACAGGTAATACAGAACTTAATGGTTTAGATATAGGTGAAATACTGGTGGCATTCGATAATTTTGGTCAGGCTGAATTTAGTTCTAAAAATATTTTTGGAAACATCAGTGGCAGTTCAGAATTTAGAATTTATTGGGATATAAATATGAATTTCATTCCCGAAAAATTAATTATGTTGGCCGATATGAGTCTCAAAAATGGCTCACTTTTACAATATAAACCGCTACTTTCTTTGTCTAAATTTGTAGATGTAAATGAATTAAATAACCTCAAATTCTCTGAGCTAAAAAACACACTTACTATTAAAGACAAAATGTTGTTTATGCCTGCCATGGAAATTAAATCTAATGCATTTAATCTATTGTTAAGTGGCAAACACAGTTTTAATAATGATTTAGATTATAAGGTTAAGGTTTCTCTTTCTGAAATTTTGGCAAAAAAACGAAAACAAAAACAATCTGAATTTGACGAGGAAGACACCAAAACACGTGGTATTAATTTATATTTGAGTATTAAAGGTAATATTGATAATCTTAAATTTGAATTCGATAAACGTGGTGCTAAAGAGCAATTAAAGCAAGATATTAAAGTTGAAAAGGAAATAATAAAAGAAATTTTAAAGCAAGAATTGGGCGTTAAAAAGGATAGCTCACTCAAAAAAATTGAAAAGAAAAATGATAACAATGATGAATTGGAATTTGAAGAAAATTAAATTTTTTTCTCTCCTCATGCTTATTTTATTGGGCAATCTTTCCATAATTTTTGCGCAAAATAAATCTAAAAAATCTTATGGTGTAGGGATTAATTTGGGACTTGGTTCTGCTTTTGTTAGTGGCAACACCTACCAAAATTATATGGATACTACCAAATCTAATTCAAGTTACCATTTTAATAAAGGGATTCATGCTTGGGCGCTTTTTTCTTTGGGTAAAAAATCAGATTTACAAATAGGCATAGGCTTTCATCAAATGGGTTTTGCACGCAAACAATCTAATCTTAACTTTAAAAATTATACTTATCCAGGTATAGGCATCGGAAAAATTGAAGATTTATCCAATACACAAAAAGAAATAACGTATAACTATCGTTTCAACTATTTACAAATTCCGCTGCAAATAAATACCTATTTGGGGCGCTCTAGAGATTTTAAATGGGTATACCAGTTTTCTGGGGGAATAACACCTCAAATTTTATTAAAACACAGGCTTGTTGCCAATACAAATCCAGGTTTTACAATAGAAGGAGAAGATCAGTTTAAAATAGATTCGAGCGGATTTGATGCCAGAAGATTTGCTATAAATATGCAAGTTGGACTAACCATAGAATATCGCGAAAGTAAAAATAAAGTGTATTTCATTCAACCTATGTTGGGTATTAATCCAATTGGTGTAAGTGCCATTCCAAGAGTGGCTTATCCCGTTTTTGCCTCTTTGGCAGTAGGTGTTTTGTTTGCAAACTTACCCAATGGAAATAAATAGATTTACCATTCGGGTTTATGGTATTATGCTGAACCAAAACCAAGAGGTATTATTGGTTCATGAAAAAATGCCTCAGCTTTCTTTTACAAAATTTCCGGGCGGTGGTTTAGAGTTTGGAGAAGGAACTCGCGAATGTTTAAAAAGAGAATTTTTGGAAGAAACTGGATTAGAAGTGGAGATAATGGATCATGCTTATACCACAGATTTTTTTCAAGCTAGCGCCTTCAAAAATAGTGATCAACTGATGGCTATTTATTATTGGGTTGAACCTAAAAGCGATTTAAATCAATTAAGTTTTGAGGAAAAAGAGATTGTTATTAATGGCAAAACCGAAACCTTGCGTTTTTTTTGGGTGCCTGTGGTTGATTTTGATTGGAAACAACTAACTTTTCCCATTGACCAATTTGTGGCACGAAATTTATTCGATAACAAACAATTGTAAACTGAACAATATGAAAAAAGTAATTATTGGATTTTTAGCTATAGGTCTTTTAACCAGCGCTTGTAGCACATTTAATGGAAATAAAGTTATTAAAACTCCTTTTACAGGCGGAAGCTATGAGAGCAATAGACGGTTCTTTAGATCTGTTGCCAGCGGAGAAAGTGTAAACTTAGAAACGGCAAAAAGCAAAGCAATCCTCACGGCTACCCAACGATTGGCTACATCGGTTCAAACCGAAATAAAAACCGTAACAGAAAACTACCAAAACGAAAGAAACATAGGCGGCAATTTAGGCGATTTTGGAGAGCGTTTTCAACAATTAACCAGAGAAGTTATGAGCACCAAAATAATGGGTGCAAGTATTCATGGCGAAAAAGTTTTTCAACAAAAAGATAAAACGTACCAAGTTTGGATTGCTATGGAATTGCGTAAACGCGAATTATATAAGCGTTTAAAACAGCAAGCGCAATCAGATAAAAAGCTTTCTGATGCCCAAAGAAAGGTAGTGAGCGAAATGATTGACAAACAAATTGATGATTTAGACGACAAAGATTAAGTGTAAAATAATTGTTAAGGAGTGTGAATTGCCTCTAATTTTAATTTAAATTTACAAATCATAATGAAGCCATGAAAGAGTTAATTAGCAAAGAGGATGTTTCAAAAGCCCTGAAATTAGAAAAACTTAAGCTCAAAAAGTTGGCTCCGGCCATAATGAAATTGCTTAAGTTAGATGATATAAATGATGCTTATGATCAAAGTACGGGGAAAGATGGTATTGCCTTTACCGACGAAATTCTGAAAGAATTTCAGGTACATTATGACCTTAGTGAAGATGATTTAGCAAACATACCCAAAACAGGTCCGTTTATTTTAATTGCTAATCACCCTTACGGTGGAATAGATGGCATTATTTTAACTTCAGTTATCACCAAAATTCGCCCCGATTTTAAAATGGTGGCCAATTACCTTCTGCAACAAATTCCGCAAGTTTCTGATAATATTATAGCTGTTAATCCTTTCGAAAACATAGGCACCAGAGAAATAAATGTTTCGGGTGTTAAACAAATTCTTTCACACCTTCAAACTGCGCCATTAGGGATCTTTCCAGCTGGTGAAGTTTCAGCCATTAAGCTAAATAATTTTAAAATAGCAGATAAAAAATGGGACCAAGGTGTAGGAAAGCTAATTGCCAAAGCAGGTGTAAAAGTGGTTCCTGTTTATTTCTCTGGGCATAATAGTTTAGCCTTTAATTTGCTTGGTTTATTGCACCCTAGTTTACGAACCATTAAACTGCCTTCGGAAATGTTAAATAAAGGAAATACCAATATCAAAGTGAGAATTGGTAAGGCCATTCCTTTTAAAGAGTTAAGTGAATTAGAACCCGATAACCTGCTCCAGTTTTTGCGCGCCAAAACTTACGCATTGGGCGCTAACGAGCAAAAACCGCAAAAAATTAAACTTAACTTTAAGCTCAATCAATTTAAAAAACCTCAAAAGTTAATTGATGCGGTTCAACCCGAAAAAATAGAAAAGGAAATAAGCATAATTGCTGCTAATTCTTTATTGTATAAATACAATGATTGGGAACTACATATAGCTAACTATTCTCAAATTCCAAATACCATGCGCGAAATTGGAAGATTGCGCGAAGAAACATTCAGGGATGTAGGCGAGGGAACCAATCTAAGCATAGATACAGATGAGTTTGATATTTTGTATAAACACTTATTTATTTGGGATGCTACTAATAAAAAAATTGTAGGTTCATACCGCTTGGGTGAGGGAGATTTGCTTTTCAGACAATTGGGCGTAAAGGGCTTTTACCTGAACCAATTATTTAAAATGAAAAAAGAACTAAACCCACTTTTATATCAATCGCTAGAATTAGGTAGGTCTTTTGTAAGTCTCGAATACCAGAAAAAACCAGCTAGTTTAGTGCTTCTTTGGAAAGGTATCAATATTTTTCTGCAACAAAATACCGAGCGTTTTAAATATTTAATTGGTCCGGTTAGCATTAGCAATAGCTTCTCCAACTTATCTAAAGACTTATTAGTAGCCTACATTAGGCACAATCATTGGGATAGCAAGTTGGCTAAGTTTGTTACACCTAAAAAAGCCTTTCACTACAAATCTAAACTAGAAGGCAAACATATTTTGCGCTTACGACACTCAGAAGACCTCAAATTGTTGGATAGTTTTATAGGTGAAATTGAAGGAAACCAAAAACTCAAGGTTCCGGTATTAGTAAAAAAATACTTGAAGCTAAATGGTAAACTTATTTCGTTTAATGTTGACCCAAATTTTAATGATTCATTAGATGGTTTTTTAGTGGTTGCCGTAAAAGATATACCCAATGATGCTTTTGAATTGGTAAGTAGGTAATAACAAAAAAGGGAGCAAAATTTTGCTCCCTTTTTTGTTCAAAAACTTTTTGTCTAGATTCTAGATTCTAATCCATCAACCTATTACCAACCCAAACAAAACGCTTACTCACAAATTCCGAATTTGCAAAACTTGCATTACCCGCTGGGTTACCACCCGTTAAATGGAAATCACTAAACGCAGCATGAGAATTAATAAATCCAGCCCCCGTAAAGTTAAAACTCACCGGCACAAATGCATTATTCATTGTATCAGCAATCAATGCCCTGCTTTCTTCATGGATAGTATAAGCTCCGCAAGTTAAGGCACCTTTTTCTTTCACTAAAGCTTCTGCCAATTGCAAAGAATCCGATAATCCATCTGTTTTTATCACAAATAGGATCGGACCAAAACATTCTCTATTGTATACTTGGCTTTGAGATTTATCTAATGCAATTACCACAGGCGTCGCAATACGGGCATCTTTAAACTCTTCATTCACGATAGCTTTCGTATCTAAAATAAGCTCACCACCTAAGTTTTTAGCCTCTTTTATTCTATTATACGTAACATCGGCTTGTATGGCACCCAAAGTACCCGGACCCGCTTTTGGGTTATCTACTAAACCCGTTATGGCCGCAGCAATTCCGTTTACTATATCCTCGTAAGATACTATTCCCTCTGCCGTTTGAACGCCCTCTTTACTTACAAAAATATTTTGCGGCGCGGTACACATTTGTCCGCTATACAAACTTGCGCTAAAAGCAATATTACCTAAAACAGGTTTTAAGTCTTTTACAGAATCTAAAATAATTGAGTTTACACCTGCTTTCTCTGTAAAAGTAGTTTTAGGCAATTGCTCTATATAGTTACCAAACTCACTGCCACCGGTAAAGTCTACCAATTTAACCGCAGGGTGTTCGGCCAATATTTTAGTAATAGGCTTGTCTAATGTATCCACTCCCAATTGCACGGTCTGAACCAAAACGCCGTTAGCTGCAAATACTTTTTGTAATTCTTCAACCACAATAGCTATAGCCAGAATAGCCTTAGGATGCGGCTTTACAATACATGCATTACCAGTAATTAATGAAGCAAACAAGCCAGGCACTGTATTCCACACCGGGAAGGTAGAACAACCAATCACCAAAGAAATACCTTTAGCAATAGGCTTCCATGTTTTGTGCATGGTTAAATCAAATTTACCCATGTTTTTAACCCACTCTGCGCTGCTTGGCACAGAAGTAAGTTCCTTATAACCCATAACCACAGCCTCAAGTGCACGGTCGTTAGCATGCGGACCACTAGCTTGAAAACTCATCATATAAGCTTGTCCGGTTGTATGCATAGTGGCATATGCTATATCAAAGAACCTGGTTTTAACATTTTCTAAGGCTTCTATTAAAAGGCCAGTTCTAAATTCAATTCCTGTTTTAGACCATTCAGTTTGTGCAGGAATAGCATTGGCAATTAATGCTTCAGGTGAAAAATTAGGGTATTGTGTACCAATGCCCATTTGTAGGAAAGGAGAAACCTCTTCCCCTAACCATCCACTGGCTCCTGTTTGATCCAACGCGGTATAGTTATTATTCATCATAGCACTTATCCATTCCTTGGCTTTGGCATCGCCATCCTCGGCATATGCCCTTGGATTCTCAGGATAGGGCGAATAATACGTTCTGCTACCTAAAGCTTGCAATGCAGCATGTAAGGTTGTTTGATGTTTTTCAAATATTGTGTTGCTTGTGTTCATGCCTATATATATAAGTACGGCAAAGTTATTGGATTTATTGAGAAAGT
Organism: Chitinophaga pinensis; assembly: GCA_945860865.1. Classification (GTDB taxonomy): domain Bacteria; phylum Bacteroidota; class Bacteroidia; order UKL13-3; family UKL13-3; genus B1. Next base: position 191,014 of record CAMARW010000004.1, read on the forward strand.
AAAATGGCAATGTACATTCAGAATTAGCAATTGCGAAAACATGTAATTGGATTGTTATAAAGTTTATACCATTAACTCTTTTAAATTATATGAAAGAAGATAATAACCCTTCAACATATTCATATATATAGATAAGCAATACCAATAATAAACCCAAGAATGTTGGATTTACTTAGTAATACAGGGATAAAAAGCGGCATGAATTAACTTTTCCCACTTCAAAATGTGTAAGTTAAGAAAAAGGGTTAAGATATATTTGCGAGTAAATAAAACATCCTTAGTTTTGCAGCCCCTTA
>CAMARW010000005.1 GCA_945860865.1 Chitinophaga pinensis
CTTGCTAGTGTTCACACACAAAATGGCATCGCGTAAAAGTTCAGGAGTTGCCTGGTCATAGAGGGCGTTAAGGTCTGCGTACTTGTTATACGCATTTGCTTTGAACGCTTCCATGTAACGATTTACTTCTAAAGCTTCTGATGTTTTTCCTTTGCACATTCCAAGTTTGCCATCCCAAACATCGGGTTGCACGTATCTTTTTGTAAACATGGCGAGCGATTGACCATTGATGGTAATTCGCATGTTAATGGGGCAGTCTCCGTTTTTTGTAGGACGAGATCTGTTGATGTAAAACATCAATCTGAAAGTTGTTTTTGACGACATAATAATTTTATCAAATGGCCCCCCATTTTGAGTACAAATTTGATGACAAAATCTCGAGTTGCAAAACGTCAAAACGAGACAGGACGCGACATTGAGCGACATACTGTGACGTAATTGGTGTTTTTTGGATTACGTCACAAGTTGCAAAATAAATGTGTCGTTTTATGGCGTTTTAAGTCGTTTTCAGAGCCATATTTTTCCATAAAAAAAACCCCAATTATCATTGATAATCAGGGTTTTAGCTTATTTCTTGTTAGAAATGATGCGGAGAAAGAGGGATTCGAACCCCCGGACCTGTTACAGTCAACAGTTTTCAAGACTGCCGCGTTCGACCACTCTGCCAACTCTCCACCGCAAAAGTAGGATTCTACTTCATTTATACAATAACTTAACATAAAAAATCCCCGCAAACTTTCATTTACGGGGATTTTGTATTGAGAATCAGCTTAATTAATCTACAATTATTTTTTGTGTAAAGCTTCCTTGTCCAATTTTTACCTGAACCAAATATATGCCCGACTGCAATTGCAAGGTATTTTTGCTTATTTCTACCGTTTGTGAGCCTGCTTGTTGCAAGCCTTGGAAAACTAATCCTTTGTCTTTACCCAAGATATCCATAACGCTTATACTAACTTCCTCAGCGTTTCTTAAATCGTAATGTAAATTGGTATTTACATTAAAAGGATTTGGCTGAACACTAAAACCGATTGCATCAGCTAAGTTTTCATTGTTTAAACCTGTTGTTAAACCAGTTTGTACATTATCTAGGTAAAAGTTGTTTCCGCCTTGGTACCTCAATTCAATTTTAAAACGCACATTATTAGATTTTGGAATTTTTGCACCCGAAAGAGTTACCGTTTTCCATTTACTTTGATCAGCTGGAATAAAATCGATGCTGTTCGCTAAAGTTCCTGCAGTTCCTGTTCCAATGGTAGAAATATTGTTTGCACCACCATCTGCGTAAGTTTCACGAACAATCCAAGTTCTACCGCAATCAATAGAGGTGTATACCCTTAATTCATCTTTGGTATTACCTCCACCCAAATTAGCCGTTAAAGTTCCCTGTGCAAAAGCATAGTTAAACTTAAAGTAAGGATTGGTTGCAGCAGAGAAATCAAATGCTGGTGAGATTAAAGAACTCAATGAACCTACAGATTTGTTAATGTTAAATGGATCTCTTGGGTATAACATAGATACATTTTGATTGTATGATACACCAAATCTTCTGAATGTATTGAATGGATTCTCATATTCAAAAGCCCAACCTTGTGCTTCGTAATTATTCTGGTACCACCAATCAGCAGTATAATAGCCAGCAGGTAATGCACTGGTTGCAGCTTGCACAGTAATATAATCTTTTAAAGTAGAAGTAGTGGTGCCGTTTGGACCAGTAACTTTCAAGCTAACATCATATTTTCCGGCGTTGTTATAAGTAATTTGTGGAGGCGTTTTACCTGTGAAAGTAGCTGGCTCACCGCCTGGGAAAGTCCATTCGTAGGTGCTAATTACACCTCCATAAGAGAAATCGATTAACTGGGCTTTGTTGCCAGCACAAATGGTTCTACCTTGAGAATTGAAGGCTGCCACAGGCGGACAAGGAGTGGTAAGAGAACCATCTACACCTGTAGCTATTAAATTAGGAGTAGACCAAAGAGGCACTCTAATTTGATCCAAAACCTTAAGCATTCTAGCTTTTTGTTCTAGCGTAAACATGTTACTAGCACAGCTTCCTGTAAAATAATCCATGTAGTTTTCTTGCATATCTGGAAGATCTGGCTTTTCGGTAGAACAAGTATTAAAACTTTTGTTGTTACATCTGTTGCGCAATGGCTCGGCGGTAGTAGGATTAAAATAGGTTGGTGGCGTATCCATTACACCATCGCCATCTAAACCACAGCTATCACTGCTAATTTGAAAAGGATGGTATAAGCCTAACCAATGTCCAACTTCGTGCGTTACAGTTTCATCATTGGTTCCAAAATAACTACTCATAACCATGATACCATCGGTAGAAGCTCCACCGCCTGGGCCAAATGGAAACTGAGCATATCCGGCAATTCCAATGGTATTACCTTTATTAATACTTCTTACAACCCACATATTGAAATATTTTTTGGTATCCCAAACGCTGGTTTTTTTCAAATCATCGTTTCCTTTACTAGTTAAAGGTGTAAAGATTCGAACGATACCATTGGTGCAATTTCCTTGTGGATCTTTTTTAGCTAACCTAAATTCAATCTCTGCGTCGGCGGCTAAATTCTTGTTATCAAAATAATTTGTATCACCAGAAGGGGTAATAAACATACCAGCTCTTCTAAAAGTGCTATCTGGGTCTAAATTTCTGAAGGTGCGGTTTAAAAATGCAATCTCAGCATTTACTTGTGCATCAGAAATATTTTCATTTCCATTTGCATGAAATACATGCACTACTACTGGTATAATATACCTTGGAGCAGATTTCTTTTGTAAACCCTGTTTGGTTTTATAATCATTTGGGTTGTAGTTTTTCATCGCCTCACGCATGTTTGCCTCAAACTGCTCTTTGGCTTGTTTAAGCTCTGGCTGAGCTTGCATTTGTTGTTGCAAATGCTCGTCAGTTCCGCATTGGTGAGTTCTCTCCTGAGCAAATACGCTCATAGTTGCAAGTAAAAAAGATCCAGCTAGTAATAACTTTTTCATATATCTATTTCTGTTGTTTTTATTTGTTTAAATCAAAATTAATAACGTTTTAAAGTTACCTTAGTTTTAATTCTTTGGGTCAGCAAAATAATAATTTATTTAAATAAGTCAATTCAATATTTTCTTTAGTTGTATAAAACTAATCTCTTTTTTGTTCCCAAACTTCTAGGTCGAATAGTCGCTTCCCTTCAATTTTTAATCTTACAGCAGTATTAACCTTCTGAAAACCATGGTTTCCACAGGCTCCAGGGTTAATGTGCATCCATCCAAATTGTATGTCGCGCATTACTCTTAAAATATGAGAATGTCCACAAACCATTAAATCAATAGGTTTTTGGTACATAATTTTTTTGAAATGTGGAGCATAATGTTGCGGATATCCCCCAATATGTATCATACAAACCTGCAAATCTTCGATGGTAAAATAATTTACTTCTGGAAAAACTTGCCGAATTTCTTGTGCATCAATGTTGCCATAAACGCCTCTTAACGGCTTCCAGTTTTCTAATGCCTTCAATACTTTAATATCACCCCAATCACCTGCATGCCAAATTTCATCACAATCTTTAAAAAAATCTTTCAAAGCAGGATTCAAAAAACTGTGGGTATCACTCATTATCCCTATTTGTTTCATCGCTTATTGTTTCTTTTGTTGTTACTTTGAACCATGAATTTTGATATTACTTTGGTAATTATAGTAATTACCGCAATAATAAGCATTCAGGCATTTAGCAATGCAGGTTTAATGCAAAAGTTAATTTTTAATCCTTATGCTATCAACCACAAAAAGCAATGGTATCGCTTTTTAAGTGCTGGTTTTTTGCATGCAGATTGGATGCATTTACTCGTTAATATGTTTGTATTGTTTAGCTTTGGTTCGGCCGTACAAAAATACTACGCTTATTTTTTTGGTTCTGTAGGAACCTATTTATTTATACTCCTATATTTAAGTAGTATTGTGGCGGCAAATGCAAGCACTTACTTTGCCCATAAAAACAATCCTGGTTACAATGGTTTGGGTGCATCAGGCGCTGTTTCGGCAGTGGTTTTTGCCTCTATTCTTTTTCAACCAACCACCAAAATTTACTTGTATGGCTTAATTGGAATTCCGGGATACTTAGCTGGCATAGCCTATTTAGCATACTCACAATACGCCAGTAAAAATAGTCAAGATAATGTAAACCATGAAGCTCATTTTTATGGTGCCGTATATGGAATTGTTTTTACCCTTGTTTTTAAACCCAGTGTGTTTAAATTTTTTCTGAACCAATTTTAAAACATAAAACCTATTCGCAATAGATAAGGGCTATTTCTATAAATGGCCGAGTTGGATGAATAAGCCAAATCATACAGCAATAAAATTTGAGCGCCATTATTGCCAAATCCTCCGCCTATAAAAAATTGATTTATCCATTTTCTCTCACTTATATTAATACTTCTAATATATTCATAGTTTATTGGCTGCCATTCTGCGTGGGCAATAAACTTTGATAATATTTCTTGCTGCGCAAAGATTAATGGGCCGTAGGTGTTGGTGTTTATTTTTAAGTTTGGGGTCAGGTTTCTACTCTGGTAAATATAAATAAATCCTGTTCCTAAAATGGTATGTGGAAATACCCTATAACCCACCATAGGCTGAGCCAATACAAAAGTGCCAAAGCTGCTTAAAGACAAGCCTACATTGCCACCATAAACCATTTTGTCTATATCAAAACCACTCGATTTACGCTCATAAGCTTTTAATTGTTCCTGCTTTTGTGCTTCTTCTTCATCTAGCTGTTGTATTTTTCTCTGAGACCAAACGGGACTGCTTACAAAACATAGAGTGATTAATATAATGGATACTTTTTTCATATTGAGCAAAAATAAAATAATTTAATGGATAAAATTAGCTAAAGGTTTTATTAATTCGCACTGCTTTTAACGCGCACAACTATGACTAAAGTACACAATTTTTCGGCTGGACCAGCAATTTTACCTCAATCTGCTATAGATGCTAGTATTGAGGCGCTTCAAAATTTCTCTGGAACCAATTTATCCTTATTAGAAGTTTCGCATCGTAGCAAAGAATATGAGGCAGTTGTTGCAGAAGCGGTGCAATTAGTTAAAGATATTTTAAATCTAAGTTCAGAATATGAAGTAATCTTCTTGCAGGGTGGAGCTAGCTTGCAGTTTGATATGATTCCAATGAACTTTTTAGGTTCAGGCCAAACAGCTGCTTATGTAAATACGGGTGTTTGGGCAAGCAGAGCTATAAAAGAAGCTAAGATGTTTGGCAATGTAAATGTGCTGGCAAGCAGTGAGGATAAGAATTTTAATTATATCCCTAAAGATTATGCCATTCCTGCTGATGCGGCTTATTACCATTGCACCAGTAATAATACCATTTATGGTACAGAAATGTTTGGGTTTCCTAACACGTCAGTTCCTATGATTTGTGATATGAGTTCAGATATTTTTAGTAGACCATTTGATGCTTCAAAGTTTGATATGATTTATGCTGGCGCACAGAAAAATATGGGTCCGGCTGGTACAACCTTGGTTATAATCAAAAAATCATTGCTCGAAAAAGCCAATGAAAAAGTGCCCACTATGCTCAATTATAAAATACACATTGAAAATGGGAGCATGTATAACACGCCTAGTGTTTTTGCTATTTTTGTTTGTATGCACACCTTGCGTTGGATTAAATCTGTAGGTTTAGAAGCCATGGAAATTAGAAACAAAGAAAAGGCCGCCTTACTCTATGCAGAAATAGACAGAAATACATTGTTTGTTGGCACAGTGGCATCGGAAGACAGAAGCAGAATGAACGTAAATTTTGTGCTTACAAATAAAGATTTAGAATCAGATTTCTTAAAGTTCTGCGAATCTCGCAACTTAAGCGGCCTAAAAGGACATCGCTCTGTGGGAGGTTTAAGAGCTTCTTTATACAATGCACTTCCGTTAGAAAGTGTGCAGGCCTTGGTAAGTGCCATGCAAGATTTTGAAAAAGCAAACGCCTAATTTTAATAACGAATAATGATAAGAATTTTAGCAAACGATGGTATAGATGCCAGCGGAAAAACAATGCTTGAAGCAGCAGGTTTTGAAGTAGTAACCGAGAAAATTGCCCAAGAAAATTTAAGCACTGAACTTCAAAAATTTGATGCCATTCTGGTGCGCTCTGCTACCAAAGTGCGCAAAGATTTAATAGAAGCTTGTTCAAACTTAAAACTCATTGGTAGGGGTGGCGTTGGTATGGATAATATTGATGTAGATTTTGCCAAACAAAAAGGTATTAAGGTTATTAATACACCTGCATCTTCTTCTATTAGTGTGGCAGAATTAGTTTTTGCTCACCTATTCTCGGGTATTCGCTTATTACAACATACCAACAGAATTATGCCAACTGAGGGCAATACGCGTTTTGCAGAACTGAAAAAAATTGCCTCAAACGGTATTGAATTGCAAGGAAAAACCATGGGTATTTATGGCTTTGGTAGAATTGGGCAAGAGGTTGCTAAAATTGCAATCGGACTTGGTATGAAAGTTTTAGCATTTGACCCATATGTTGAAACCTTAGATTTAGTATTAAATTTACCTATGCTGGGTGCAAATTCTAGGGTAAAAGTAACCATTCAAACAGTAAGCGAGCAGTCTGTAATTTCGCAGAGTGATTTTATTACATTTCATATTCCTTTTAATGAGGGGGATAAAGCCCCAATTGATGCCGAAAAAATGGCCAAAATGAAAAGGGGTGTAGGTTTGGTAAATTGTTCTAGAGGTGGGGTTATAAGCGAGGCAGATTTGTTAGCAGCATTAGAAACAGGTCAGGTTGCTTTTGCTGGTTTAGATGTGTTCGAAAAAGAACCTCCAGTTAATATGGCTATCTTGGAGCATCCAAACGTTTCTTTAAGTCCCCATGTGGGCGGTAGCACCAAAGAAGCCCAAAACAGAATAAGCTTAGAACTGGCAGATAAAGTAATTGAATTTTTTAGCAAATAATCTGGTTTGATCCCAATTAAATGGCAAAAGTTAAACCCTTTGCGGCTTTACGACCAGCAAAAGATAAAGTAGGAGAAGTGAGTGCAACTCCTTTTGATGGGGCTTCTAAAGATCAAGCCCTAACAGAAATGATGCATAACCCCAATTCATATTTACACGTAGTAAAGCCTCATTTACATTTTAAGGGTGAAAAGAAAAATCCAGCAAAACACTTTCCGCAAGGTTTAGCCTATTTGCAGAGGTTAAGGGACCAGGGTTTATTAATTAAAGATAATAAACCTTGTTTTTATATTTATCGCATCATTAAAGGACACCAAGCTTATGCTGGCATAATTGCCTCGGCAAGTGTGGATGATTATAATAATAATGTAATCCTAAAGCACGAAAATACGCTTACCGAAAAACAAAATGAAATTGCCGAGCATATTCAATTTTATAATAATCTTGGCAATCCTGTCTTACTCTCCTATCCCGATGATGAATCAATAGATTTACTCATTAATCAATACATTTTAAAACATGTGCCTGAGTATAATTTTATAAGTACAGATCAGGTAAAACACAATATGTGGGTGGTAACAGAAGAGAAAGATATTCAGTTATTAGAAACTCGTTTTGAAGCTATCCCAACCTTATACATTGCTGATGGTCACCACCGTTCTGCCGGTTCGGCAACTTTTTGTGATAGAAAGCGTGCAGAAAATCCAAACTTCACGGGAGAAGAAACCTTTAATTTCTTCCCGGTATGTTTAATCCCTTTTAGCAAACTAAGTATATTTGAATACCATCGCTTGGTAAGAGATAAAGCGATTGTAAATAACCCAGATTTTTTAGAGGAGATTAAAAAGTACTTTATCAAAATTCCGAGCGGACATTTACCGGTTCAGCCCTTAAATAAAAAAGAATTTGGATTGTATTTTCAAGGCAAGGCTTTTTTATTGCAACTTAAACCAGAGTGGGAGGCAACTTTACAAGGAACCCTAGCGCACTTAGATGTGAGCATTGTAGAAGAATTTATCTTAAAAAGAATATTCAATATTACAGATAGCAAAACAGATGCGCGTTTAAGTTTTATGGATGGCGGCAGAGGCATTGGCCATTTGCAAGAAGCAGTAGATAAAGGCGATTATGATTTGGCTATTTCTTTATACCCAACCAGTATGGAGGAGGTAAAAAGGGTAGCAGAAGAAAACTTAATTATGCCACCTAAATCTACTTGGATTGAACCAAAAATTCGTACGGGTTTAATTATTTTAGACCATGGATAATTTAAGCAGCAAAGAAGAAAAACTGCAAGCCTTTTCGCGTTTATTGGATATAATGGATGAGCTGCGCGAAAAATGTCCGTGGGATAAAAAGCAAACCTTAGAAAGTCTCAGGCATTTAACCATAGAAGAGACCTATGAATTGGCAGATGCCATTATTAAAAACGACCTCAAAGAGCTTGAAAAAGAATTAGGTGATGTGTTGTTGCACATCGTTTTTTATGCCAGAATAACCAGTGAAATGGGTTTGTATGATATTAGTCATGTGATACACACCTTGTGCGAAAAGTTGATAGTTAGACACCCGCATATTTATGGCAATGTGCAGGCCGATACCGAAGAACAAGTAAAAGAAAATTGGGAGCAGATTAAACTTAAAGAAGGCAATAAATCTGTGTTAAGTGGCGTATCCAAAGGTGCGCCTTCTTTGGTTAAAGCATTTCGCATTCAAGACAAGGCTGCACAAGTAGGTTTTGATTGGGAAACGGGCGAGCAAGTATGGGCCAAAGTGCACGAAGAGTTGCAGGAGTTTAAAGAAGAATTGGCTCAACCCAATAACAAAGAAAAAACTGAACAAGAATATGGCGATTTACTTTTTTCATTGGTAAACTTGGGTAGAAAATCTGGTTTGAACCCAGACGATGCATTAGAATATACCAATCAAAAATTCATTAAACGATTCACCTTCATTGAAGAACGAGCCAAAAGCCTTGGCAAGAACCTTAAAGACATGAGCCTCGAAGAAATGGATGCCATTTGGAATGAGGCGAAAACAAAATAGCTTTTTTTGCTAAATCTTAGATTAGTAAACAAACTTTTGCCTTTGTATATTTGTTACCAAAATTATGGTACACAAAATAACTGACGAGACATTTGCTGCTGAATTAGCAAGCCATGAAAATGTGGTAATTAAATTTTATGCAGATTGGTGCGGTAGCTGCCGATTGTTTGCGCCCAAATTTACCCGTTTAAGTAAAGATGAGAACTTCGAAACTATTAGATTTTTAGAAGTAAATGCAGAGGAAAATCCTGAGATTAGAAAGGTAGCCAACGTTAATAACTTGCCCTATTTTGCTACTTTTAAAAACGGACAATTGGTTCAGGGCGAAACTACTTCTAAGGAAGAATTTTTAGTTAAAATGTTGGATCAGCTAAAAGCTTAATTGCATGAAATTACCCGTTATAAAAGCTTTGGCTGAAACCAAAACATTGGCAGAATTAAAAGCTGCTGAAGAATTATTGTGCAATGAAATGCCTTTACCTTTTGAGGTTGGGGGCGATGATGAAGGCGAGCAATTAACCCATATTTTGGGCGCAATAGATATTTTAGAGCGTGTGGAAAACGAGAAAATTGACCTTAAAACCGCTACCAGAGCCTTTTTTGAGCGCGTAAGAAACTCAATTTCATAGGTTTATAAATGTTGAAAGATTTTACACTATTTTATTGTTAAAAAAAGCACTTAATAGGGCTAAAAATCTATTTTTGCGAGGTTATCTAAAATAATTTTTTTATGTCAACGTCAGTAGATTATTTCGCCATATTCATGCAATTTTTAGTTGCAGTAGGCTTTGTAGTTGTTTCTATGGTGGTTTCGCATTGGGCTGGTCCCAAACGTAAAACCACTGATAAATTAGAAAATTTTGAGTGTGGTATAGATGCTGTGGGCAATGCCCGTATGCCATTTTCTATTCGCTACTTTATGACAGCCATTTTGTTTGTAATGTTTGATGTGGAGGTTGTTTTTATGTACCCTTGGGCAGTTAATTTCCGTCAGTTGGGTATGTTGGGCATGGTAGAAATGTTGTTATTTGCTGGTTTATTGTTGTTAGGTTATGTTTACATCCTTAAAAAGGGTGCATTAAAATGGGAGTAATATCCTTTAATAATATATTTTAAATATGTCGAATATTCAAATAACAGAAGCCCCTCCGGGCTTAGAAGGCCAAGGTTTCTTTGCAACAAGTTTAGATAAAGCCGTTGGTTTGGCTAGAGCCAATTCTATCTGGCCTTTGCCATTTGCCACCTCTTGCTGTGGTATTGAATTTATGGCAACCATGGCGTCCAATTACGATTTGGCCAGATTTGGTTCAGAACGTATCTCTTTTTCGCCGCGCCAAGCAGATTTACTTATGGTTATGGGCACCATCTCCAAAAAAATGGGTCCGGTTTTGCGCCAAGTATATTTACAAATGGCCGAACCTAGGTGGGTAATTGCCGTGGGCGCTTGTGCCTCTAGCGGGGGTATTTTTGATACTTACTCTGTTTTGCAAGGTGTAGATAAGGTTTTACCGGTAGATGTTTATGTGCCGGGCTGCCCGCCTCGCCCAGAGCAAATTATAGATGGCGTTATGAAGATTCAAGAATTGGTGAAGAATGAATCTTTAGACCGCAGAAATTCTCCAGAATACAAAGCATTAATGGCCAGTTACGGAATACAATAATGAGTGAATTAAATAATGCTTATTTGCTCAAAGAATTGCAAGAGCAATTTGCTGATGCTATACTTTCATCTGAAGAACCTTACGGTATGCTTACCATTGTGTTGCACAAAAACCAGATTCTATCTTGTGTGCAATATTTAAAGGATCACCCACAACTAAAAATGCAGTTCTTAACAGATTTGTGTGGCGTTCATTTTCCAGATCAAAAAGGAAGTGAATTATGTGTGGTTTATCATTTACATAGCTTTATCAACAATATTCGCCTGCGCATCAAATGTTTTATGTCGGCAGAAAACCCACAAATAGACAGCATAGAGTCTGTTTTTGGTGCGGCCAATTGGCAAGAACGCGAAACTTTTGATTTCTATGGCATCGAATTTTTGGGTCACCCCAACCTTAAACGCATTCTAAACGTAGACGAAATGGACTATTTCCCAATGCGCAAGGAATACCCGCTAGAAGACCAAACAAGAACAGATAAAGACGATACTTATTTTGGAAGGTAATTACATGGAAAATACTTTAGGAAATTACGACCATAAATCTGAATATACCACGTTAAATCTGGGGCCAACACACCCAGCAACACACGGTATTTTCCAGAATATTCTTACCATGGATGGTGAGATTATTGTAGATACAGAGCAAACTTGCGGATATATTCATAGGGCATTTGAGAAAATTGCCGAACACCGTCCGTTTTACCAAGTTACACCGCTAACCGATAGGTTAAATTATTGTTCATCGCCCATTAATAATATGGGATGGCACATGACGGTTGAGAAATTACTAGGTGTTGAAACGCCAAAGCGCGTAGATTACATGCGTGTAATTATTATGGAATTGGCCAGAATATCCGACCATTTAGTTTGTAATTCAGTAATTGGTGTGGATGTAGGTGCACTTACTGGCTTTACTTACGTGTTTCAATGGCGTGAGCATATATATGATATTTTTGAAGAAATATGTGGTGCTAGATTAACCACTAATATCGGTAGAATTGGTGGTTTAGAACGCGATTTTTCTCCGGCTTGTATTCAAAAAATCAGGGCATTTATCAAAGATTTTCCAACAGCCTTGCGTGAGTTTACTAATTTGCTTGAACGCAACCGTATTTTCATGGATAGAACCATTGGTGCAGGACCTATAAACACAGAGCGTGCTTTGCATTATGGTTTTACTGGACCTAATTTACGTGCTACAGGTTTAGATTACGATGTGCGTGTAATGAATCCTTATAGCAGTTACCAAGATTTTGATTTTGTAATTCCTGTGGGCATTAATGGCGATACCTACGACCGCTTTATGGTTCGTCAGCAAGAAATGTGGGAGAGTTTAAAAATTATATCTGCTGCATTAGAAAATTTACCTGAAGGAAAATTCTTTGCAGAGGTTCCTGAGTTTTACTTGCCTCCAAAACAAGAGGTTTATAACAATATGGAAGCTTTAATTTGGCATTTCAAAATTGTTATGGGCGAAGCCGATGTGCCAGTAGGAGAGGTTTACCACGCGGTTGAAGGTGGCAATGGAGAATTGGGTTATTACCTAGTAAGTGATGGAGGAAGAGCAGCCTATCGTTTGCATTTCCGCCGACCATGTTTTATTTATTACCAAGGTTACCCAGAAATGATTAAGGGCTCCACTTTAAGTGATGCCATCGTAACCTTAAGTAGTTTAAACGTAATTGCTGGAGAATTGGATGCTTAAAAAGTCCATAGTCCATAGACCATAGTCCATAGCAAAAGCACTAACGACCAAAGACAAAAGACCAAACAATGAGTGATATAAAATTTAGTGATGAAACATTAGCGGTTGCCAATAAAATTATTGCCAGATATCCGGAGGGTAAGCAAAAGTCGGCATTGATTCCTCTATTGCATTTGGCTCAGGCCGAATTTGACGGATGGTTAAGTCCGGCAGCAATGGATTATGTGGCTTCTTTGCTTAATATACAAAACATAGAAGCCTACGAAGTGGCCTCATTTTATTCGATGTTCAACTTGCAACCTGTTGGCAAATGTTTGATAGAAGTTTGCAGAACCAGCAGTTGTTGGTTGCGTGGTGCTAATGAGGTAATTCAACACTTAGAAAATAAATTGGGTATTAAAGAGGGTGAAACTTCTACAGATGGTATGTTTACCCTCAAGGCTGTAGAGTGTTTGGGTAGTTGTGGTACCGCTCCAATGATGATGATTGGCGCTCAGTTTCATGAAAATTTAACACATGAAAAGGTGGATGCTATCCTCGAAACTTGCAAACAAGAAGGCAAGCGCAAAACATATTTAGATAATGTAGTGGTTGATAAATATTAATAGAATGGGCAAAAAAATATTATTAGCACACGATCATGTGCCTGGCATTCAAACTTATGAAGTATACAGGAAACATGGTGGTTATAATTCGGTTGAAAAAGCCATCAAAACCATGTCGCCCGAAGCGGTGGTAGAAGAGGTTAAAAAATCTGGTCTTCGTGGCAGAGGTGGTGCGGGTTTCCCAACTGGTATGAAATGGAGCTTTTTAGCCAAGCCAGAGGGTGTGCCACGTTACATCGTTTGTAATGCAGATGAAAGCGAGCCGGGTACTTTTAAAGATAGATACCTCATGTCGCGTATACCCCATATTTTGGTTGAAGGTATGATTACTTCCAGCTTTGCGCTGGGTGTGAATACATCTTATATATACATTCGTGGAGAGTATTTCTACATTGTAAACATCTTAGAAAAAGCCATCGAAGAAGCTTATGCCAATGGATGGTTAGGAAAAAACATATTAGGTTCTGGCTATAACTTAGATTTATTTGTGCATGTGGGTGCAGGTGCATACATCTGCGGAGAAGAAACAGCCTTGCTAGAGAGTTTGGAAGGAAAAAGGGGTAACCCAAGAATTAAGCCGCCTTTCCCGGCAATTGCTGGTTTATATGGTTGTCCAACCGTAGTAAACAACGTAGAAACTTTAGCCGCTGTGCCTTTTATTGTAAATGAAGGTGGCGATGAATATGCCAAAGTTGGTATTGGAAAATCTGCGGGAACCAAGCTTATTTCGGCATCAGGGCATATTAATAAACCGGGTGTATACGAGATTGAAATGGGAATTACGGTTGAAGATTTTATATACAGTGAGGAATATTGTGGAGGTATTTCTAATGGCAAAAAACTAAAAGCAGTTGTGGCTGGAGGTTCTTCGGTGCCTATTTTGCCTGCCGATAAAATATTGAATTTAGCCAACGGCGAAAAGCGTTTAATGTCTTACGAGAGTTTGGCAGATGGTGGCTTTGGTGGCGGAACCATGTTGGGTTCTGGCGGATTTATTGCGATGGATGAAGATACGAGCATCGTAGAAAACTTGTTTACTTTTGCGCGTTTTTACCACCACGAGAGCTGCGGACAATGTTCGCCGTGCCGTGAGGGAACCGCATGGATGGAGAAGATTTTGCACAAAATGATTGATGGTCATGCCACACTTTCTGATATAGATTTATTGTGGGAGATTCAGGCAAAAATTGAAGGCAATACGATTTGTCCGCTTGGAGATGCCGCAGCTTGGCCGGTGGCAAGTGCCATCCGTCACTTTAGAAGCGAATTTGAGGAGTATGTTAAAAACCCTAAAGCAATCAACAAAGTAACGCGCATGGCTGTATAAAATATTGAAGAAACTAAGGAGATAGTCTATGCTGCTAAAAGTTTTGGCATATTCAGACAATTTAATTCTTGATATTGAAAGTGAAATAAAAAAATAAATGATAATTAAACATTCCTACTATCAATCTTGATTTTAGAGAGTGGATTAAATAAAATTGTAAATGGCAAAAGTAACAATAGACGGTAGAACAATTGAGGTTCCAGATGGAACTACCATCTTGCAGGCAGCAAGAATGATTGGGCCAGAAGTGGCGCCGCCAACCATGTGCTATTATAGCAAACTTAAAACCAGTGGTGGGTATTGCCGTACCTGCTTGGTTGAGGTAACAAAAGGTTCTGAAAAAGACCCAAGGCCAATGCCCAAATTGGTAGCTTCTTGCCGAACCAATGTAATGGATGGCATGGAGGTTGGTAATGTAACTTCGCCTAAGGTAACAGAAGCCAGAAAGGGTGTGGTAGAATTCTTATTATTAAACCATCCACTCGATTGCCCTATCTGCGACCAAGCGGGCGAGTGCCATTTGCAAGACCTTTCTTATGAGCATGGGTCAAGTAAAACCCGTACCGATTTTGAACGCAGAACTTTCGAAAAAATAGATATCGGCGAAAAAATTCAGTTACACATGACGCGTTGTATCCTCTGCTACCGTTGTGTAAAAGTAGCCAATCAAATTACCGATGGTAGGGTACATGGAGTTATCAATCGTGGCGACCATTCTGAAATTTCTACCTATGTGCAACAAGCTGTAGATAATGATTTCTCGGGTAACGTAATTGATGTTTGTCCGGTTGGCGCCCTTACAGATAAAACTTTTAGGTTTAAAAGTAGAGTATGGTTTACAAAGCCAGTGAATGCCCATAGAAATTGCGAAAAGTGCAGCGGCAAAGTGAATCTTTGGTATAAGGGTGAAGAAGTTTTGCGCGTTACGGGTAGAAAAGATCAGTGGGGAGAGGTAGAAGAGTTTATCTGTAATACGTGTAGGTTCGACAAGAAAAATACCAGTGATTGGACCGTAGAAGGTCCTACTGCTGTGAATAGGCATTCTGTTATTTCTGCTAATCATTATGAGGTTTTTAAGCAGCCAACTGAGTTTAAGTTAAATGTGGTTAAACCTTTATCTATAGAAGAAGGAGAGCAAGCATGAGTGTAGTTTTATTTAAAGCCATATTGGTTGTTTTGTTGTTTTTAATTAGCTTAGGAATTGCTGCCTACAGCACCTACGCCGAGAGAAAGGTTGCCGCTTTTTTGCAAGATAGAATTGGCCCAGATAGAGCAGGTCCGTTTGGTTTATTGCAGCCCATTGCAGATGGTGTGAAGATGTTTTTAAAGGAAGAAATTATTCCTACCCTATCTGATAAATTTCTATTTATCCTTGGCCCAAGTATTTTTATGGTTACCACGCTTATGGTTTCTGCGGTTATCCCATGGGGAATGCCGCTAGAGTTTGGTGGAGAAATATATGCCTTGCAAGTTGCCGATATAAACATTGGTATTTTATATATTCTGGGGGTTGTTTCTTTGGGTGTTTATGGTATTATGATTGGAGGCTGGGCTTCTAATAATAAATATGCTTTATTGGGTGCCATTCGCGCTAGTAGCCAAATGATTAGTTATGAATTGGCAATGGGTATGAGTGTGGTGGCCATTTTATTAATGACCAATGGTTCATTAAGTTTAAACAATATTGTTGAAGCGCAAGGAACAGGAAAGCTTTATGGCTTTATTAATGTTTCTGGCATGAACTGGAACGTGTTTTACCAACCCGTTGCCTTTTTAATATTTTTAATTTGTGCTTTTGCCGAAGCCAATAGAACACCTTTTGATTTACCTGAATCGGAATCTGAATTAATTGGAGGTTTCCATACAGAATACTCTTCTATGAAACTGGGATTGTACTTATTTGGAGAATACATTAACATGTTTATCTCTTCTGCAGTTATCTCTTGCTTGTTCTTTGGCGGTTATAATTTTCCTGGAATAGATTATTTAGGAACTATTTTGCCTCATAATATTGTAAGTATCATTAGCTTATTAGTGATGTTTGGTAAGATATTTTTCTTCATATTTTTGTTTATGTGGGTTCGTTGGACAATCCCGAGGTTTCGTTACGATCAATTGATGCGCTTGGGTTGGCAAATATTAATGCCAATTGCCATTGTAAATGTTCTATTAACCGCAGCCGCCATTACACTTTTTGGAAATTAATTAATCCTGAACCAAACGTTTTATGCAATTAACAAATAGATCAAAAGTAGTTACCCAACCAGAAATGACCTGGGTAGAAAAGTTATATTTACCAGCCATTTTCTCTGGTTTACAAATTACTATAAAGCACCTTTTTAGAAAGAAGGCAACACTTAAATACCCAGAGGTTCAAAAGGCTTTTGCGCCTGTTTACAGGGGTATGCACGTGTTAAAGCGCGATGAACAAGGTAGAGAAAATTGTACCGCTTGTGGCTTGTGCGCTGTATCTTGTCCGGCCGAAGCCATTACAATGGATGCCGCCGAGCGCAAAAAAGGGGAAGAACATTTGTACCGCGAAGAAAAATATGCAGCCAAATATGAAATAAACATGCTGCGTTGCATTTATTGCGGATTATGCGAAGAGGCTTGTCCAAAAGATGCAATTTACCTTACTGATAGAATTGTTCCTTCAGAGTATACACGCGGCGAATTTGTGTTTGGGAAAGATATGCTCGTTGAGAAAATAGAGGAAAGAGTAGATATTAGTAAAAGGCAAAAAAATTATACTATTTAAGCTGTTGTTAAAACGGTAAACCTAATGATAAAGAATCTGTAATGAATAGTCAAATAATATTTTTTATACTGGCAGCGCTCTCAATTATGAGTGCCCTGTTTGTTGTGTTTTCTAAGAATCCTATCTATAGTGTAATATGGCTTATTGTGTGTTTTTTTACCATAGCTGGTCACTATATTATGCTTAATGCCCAATTTTTAGCTATTGTGCATATCATAGTTTATGCCGGTGCCATTATGGTATTGATGCTATTTACGGTAATGTTACTCAATCTAAATAAGGCAACCGAACCGCATAAACCTTTGTTGTATAAGGTTGCAGCCATGGTAAGTGGTGGCTTAATGTTGTTGGTTTTGTTGGCCAGTATGCGCTCTACAGAATTGGGTCCTTATGCTGCACCTGCCTATTCAGAATCTGGCTTTGTGCAGAATGTGGGTATGGTTTTATTTACAGAGTTTTTATTGCCCTTTGAGATGACATCGGTATTGTTTATTGCAGCCATGATTGGTGCAGTTGTTTTAGCTAAAAAGGAGATTCATTAATGGAAACAAATATGTTACAAGCAAATCCGCAAAATTGGTATTTGGTATTAAGCACCATACTTTTTTCTATTGGAGTGATGGGTGTTTTAATGCGTAGAAATGCACTAATTATTCTCATGTGTATTGAGTTAATGCTTAATTCTGTAAACTTACTTTTGGTTAGTTTTTCTGCTTATGCGGGTAATTCTGAGGGACAAGTTTTTGTGTTCTTTATTATGGTGGTGGCAGCAGCAGAAGTGGCCGTTGGATTAGCCTTATTGGTTAGTATTTACCGCAACTTGGCTACCACAGATATTGATGTACTAAGCAAATTAAAATGGTAGGAGCATTTAATTTATAATGATGGAAAACTTATTAGAACTTACAAATTTAATTGCCCCTGCTACCTGGGTGCCTTTGTTTCCCTTGATTGGATTTTTAATAATTGCCTTATTTGGCAAACAACTAAAATCTGTTTCGGGCTGGTTGGCAAGCGCCATGATACTCGTTTCTTTTGCACTCACCTGCTATTTATTTCTCAATTTACCCGATAATAAAGATTTAAACTTCGAACTATTTCAATGGATGAAGTGGGGAAATATAACCTTGTCATTTGGCTGGTTGATTGATCATTTGTCGCTGGTAATGATGCTCGTAATTACTGGTATTGGATTTTTAATTCACCTGTATTCTATTGGTTACATGCACCACGATGAGGGTTTTAGTCGCTTCTTCTCTTACCTGAACCTATTTATTTTCTTCATGCTTTTATTGGTAATGGGAAATAGCTACCTCATTATGTTTATTGGTTGGGAGGGTGTAGGTTTAGCCTCTTACTTATTAATTGGCTTTTGGTTTAAAAATGATGCGTATAATGATGCCGCTAAAAAGGCATTTATTATGAACCGAATAGGAGATTTAGGTTTCTTATTAGCCATGTTCTTTATGTTGTTTCATTTTGGTGGATTAGATTACCTTACTGTTAATGAAGCTGCTAGTAAATTAGGATTAGGTACGCTATTAATTACATCCATTACTTTATTGCTTTTTGTAGGTGCTATGGGCAAGAGTGCACAAATTCCTTTGTATACTTGGTTGCCAGATGCAATGGCCGGACCAACACCCGTATCTGCTTTAATACACGCAGCAACCATGGTTACGGCTGGTATTTATATGATTGCCCGTTCTAATATCTTGTTTGCCATGGCTCCACATACAATGGATGTGGTAATGTGGGTAGGTGTGGCCACATCTATTTTTGCAGCCGTTATAGGCATGAAACAAAATGATATCAAGAAAGTATTGGCTTATTCAACTGTTTCGCAGCTTGGATTAATGTTTGCCGCACTCGGAATGGGTGCTTTTGAAAGCGGTATGTTCCATGTGGTAACACACGCATTCTTTAAGGCATTATTATTCCTAGGTGCCGGTTCTGTAATACACGCCATGAGCGGCGAACAAGATATCAGAAACATGGGTGGTTTGTCTAAATATATCAAACTTACTTGGTTTACCTTCTTAATTGGTACCCTTGCTATTTCTGGAATATTTCCGTTTTCTGGGTTCTTCTCTAAAGATGAGATTTTGGCCAATGCCTTCAACGGACATACATTGGTTTGGATACTTTTAAGTATTAGTTCTATGATGACAGCCTTTTACATGTTTAGGTTGTTTTTCTTAACTTTTAGCAGAGATTTTAGAGGTACCGAAGACCAGAAATCGCATTTGCATGAATCTCCATGGACCATGACTGTTCCATTAATTGTATTATCTGTTTTTGCTGTTATTGCAGGATTTTGGGGATTGCCGGTGGTGTTTTCAGAAACACATGTATTTGCTAATTATTTAGCACCCATTTTTGCAGAATCAAAGAATATTTTAACGGCACATGCCCATTTAGACCATAGCACAGAATGGATGTTAATGGGTATTGCCACCCTAGCAGCTTTAATGAGCATTGGTTTAGCCTACTACTTTTACATACAATCTAAGTTATTGCCTGAACCAGATGCAGAAACCAAAGGATTTGCCAAATGGGTAGCAGATAAGTTTTACATAGATGAGCTTTATGATAAAGTATTTGTAAGACCCATGATGGTGTTGAGTGATTTATTCTATGTATTGGTAGATAAATTGGTGGTAGATTTATTAGTAATGGCCAGTGCCTGGATTGTTGGTTTTACCGGAAGAACCATTCGTTTGGTTCAAACCGGAAATACGGGTTTGTATTTGTTTTTGATGGTTATTGGAATGATGGTTTTTATGTTTATTCAATTAGTGTATTAAATGCTTAGTTTAACTCTTTTATCTATACCGCTGATTGCTGCCATCCTGTTATTGTTTAGCAGGGGCAATCTAAGCCGAAACCTGGCCTTGGTGTTTACCTTGGTGCAATTGGTTTTTACCGTTTACGCCTATACGGTGTTTAAAAATGAAGGCGCACAAGCTTTTGAGTTTCTCGCTAGCTGGTCGGTTAAGCCTGTGCTAAACATACATTTTGCTATGGATGGCATGAGCTTGGTTATGATTATGCTCACCAATTTACTATTGCCACTTATTGTATTAAGCGGATATAACCGCGAATTGGAGCGTGCACACATATTTTACAGTTTAATGCTGTTTATGCAATTTGCTTTAAATGGTGTGTTCATTTCATTTGATGGATTTATTTACTATATCTTCTGGGAATTAGCGCTAATCCCTATTTATTTTATCTCTTTTAATTGGGGAGGAGAGGGTAGAGCCAAGGTTACATTAAAGTTCTTTATATACACCTTAGCGGGTAGTTTATTGATGCTTTTTGCCTTCTTGTTTTTATACAATGGTACTCCGCAACACTCACTAGATTGGGGTTTTTTAAGCTCAAATCCGTCTTGTAGTTGTAACCAAACTTGGTTGTTTTGGCTGTTTTTTATTGCCTTTGCCATTAAAATTCCTATCATTCCTTTTCATACTTGGCAGCCAGATACCTATGCAACTGCGCCCACACAAGGTACGATGTTGTTATCGGGTATTATGCTTAAAATGGGTACCTATAGTTTGTTGCGTTGGTTGCTACCAATAGTTCCGGCAGGTGTAGCAGAGTGGCAATATGTAGCTATTACATTAAGTGTAATTGGAATCGTTTATGCCTCGGTAATAGCCATTATGCAAAAAGACTTAAAGCGTTTATTGGCTTACTCATCTATTGCCCACGTTGGCTTAATTAGTGCAGGTATTTTTGCTTTCAACCTAAGCGGATTTCAAGGTAGCATGGTGCAAATGTTTGCTCATGGTATTAATGTGGTAGGTTTATTTTATTGTGCAGATATTATTATGAACCGAACCAAACACGGCGAAATAGAAGGCTTAGGCGGTATCAGATTGGTAGCGCCGCAATTTGCAACTTGGTTTATGATTATTATTTTAGGTTCGGTTGCCTTGCCATTAACCAATGGATTTGTAGGGGAGTTTATGCTTTTGTTTAGCGTTTACCAATACAATACTTGGCTCGCTGTTTTTGCTGGTTTAACCATTATTTTAGGTGCCGTTTACATGTTACGTATGTACCAGAAAATGGTTTTAGGTTCAGCCATTAAAGAAAATATGGTTTTTCCGGATTTATATTGGAACGAAAAAATTGTTTTGGTAACCATCGGTATATTAATTTTTGTGATGGGTATTTTTCCTAGACCAATCATGGAGCTTACAGAACCAGTTTTGAAAAACTTAATTAAATAACACCACGTGAATACATTAATCTATACAGCAATATTGGGATTTCTTTGCATGGTGCTCGAAATCTTTAATGTAAGAAAACTCATTGTGCCAGCATTAGTGCTTGGTTTAGCATTAATTTTTGGCTTGAACCTAAACGATTGGAATAGCAACCAAAGTTTCTTTAATAACATGGTTCGCATTGATAATTTTTCGGTGGCATTTAGTGGCTTGGCCATTTTTGTAACGCTACTTATTTTTATAATGGCAACCGATTTTTATGCAGAAGACCAAAATCACATCAGCGATTATATGTCTATACTTACCTTTATTTTGGTAGGCGCCCTGATGATGTTTAACTATGCTAATTTAACTATGTTGTTTTTGGGTATCGAAACTTTGTCTATCGCTTTATATGTGATGGCCGGTAGCAAAAGATTTGATATTCGTTCTAATGAGGCCGGTTTTAAATACTTCCTAATGGGAAGTTTTGCCTCTGGGTTTTTACTTTTTGGTATTGCTTTAATTTTTGGTGCTAGTGGTAGTTTTGATTTAGCAAAAATTGCTGATTATACCATTCAGAACCAGCAAAACATTTCTCCATTGTTCTATACAGGCATGTTCTTGGTTGTTTTTGCCATGTTATTTAAAGTATCTGCCGCTCCTTTTCATTTTTGGGCCCCAGATGTATACCATGGTTCTCCTGCTTTAGTTACAGCCTACATGAGCACTTTGGTAAAGATTGCAGCATTTGCCGCTTTTTATAAGCTCATGAGCACCACTTTCTTTTATTCTTTCGAAAAAATAGCTCCTGTTTTAAATGTTGTAGCCATTATAACTTTGGCTGTAGGTAATTTAATGGCTTTATCGCAAACTAATTTTAAGCGCCTTTTGGCTTACTCAGGTATTTCCCATGCGGGGTATTTGATGTTGGTTATATTAACAGCTAAAAATCAAACGGCTGGAGCTTTATTTTACTATTCGTTGGCCTATGCATTGATTACTTTAGCTGCATTTGCGGTGGCCATACCTGTTTTTAAAGCAGCCAATTCAGAAGATATTGATGCCTTTAATGGCTTAGCTAAGAAAAATCCTATGCATGCTGCCGCACTTAGTATGGCAATGATTGGTTTAGCGGGTATACCTCCATTCGCAGGTTTTTTGGGTAAATACTATATTTTTACAGAAGCTTTACAAAGCGGGTATTTTTACACTACGCTTGTAGCCATATTTGCCTCAATGATTGGTGTTTACTACTATTTTAAGGTAATCTTAGCTATGTATGGGCAACCAGCTAACGAGTCAAAAATGGAACAATCGTTCAATTATAACCTCGTTTTATGGGTTTGCTTGGCTTTAAGTGTTGTATTTGGCATTTTCCCTGGACCTATTTTAAACATTTTTTAAAGATTTTAGCGTTACCCATTTGTATGGAAATTTTAATTCATAATTAATTAATATATCCATCGACTTGCATATTCATAAATATTGACTTTTTTTGTAACAAATTAATTAAAAACATAATTCTCATGAACAAGGTATCAACACCTCAGAAACAAAGCTCATTTAAAAGTAATTTTGCAGCTTTTACCATTCCAATCCTAGTAGTTACAGGTATTTTAATTTACAAGTTTGTTTTAGGCAATCCTTCTAACTTTGAAGGTGGAGATTCAAACAACCATCCAGTTCAAGAAGGAGTAGGTCATATTTTAGGTTTAATTTACAAAGGTGGATTCATTGTGCCAATCTTATTATCGTTGGTTTTAATGAGTATTACTTTCTCTATTGAGCGTTTTTTAACTATCAATAAGGCACAAGGTACTTCAAGCGCAGAATCTTTTGTGCGTAAAGTACAAGGTCATTTAAATGCAGGCAACGTGGATGCTGCTATTCAAGAGTGTGATAAGCAAAAAGGTTCTGTAGCCAATGTGGTTCGTGCCGCTTTAAATAAGTATAAAGAAATGGAAGGTAAATCTGATATGGATACCGACCATAAAATATTAGCCATCCAAAAAGAATTAGAAGAAGCTACAACATTAGAATTACCAATGTTAGAAAAGAACTTGGTAATTATCGCAACCATGGCTTCGGTTTCTACTTTGATCGCTTTATTAGGAACGGTAATTGGTATGATCAAGGCTTTCTCGGCTTTAGGTACTGGTGGAGCTCCAGATTCGGTTGGTTTAGCAAATGGTATCTCTGAAGCTTTAATTAACACAGCTTTGGGTATTGGTAACTCAGCTGTAGCTATTATCATGTACAATGTGTTTACCACTAAAATTGATAAAATTACATTTACAATTGATGAGGCAGGTTATAGCATTGTGCAAACATTTGCTGAAAAGCATAAATAAATTGCATTTTGGTTTGAACCCAAATGTTCTGTATTCAATTGATTCTAAATAATAATTTTAAAATAAAATACTATGCCAAAGGTTAAAGTACCTCGTAAAAGTACCACGGTAGATATGACAGCCATGACGGATGTGGCTTTCTTGCTACTTACGTTCTTTATGTTGGCTACCCAATTCAAACCTGATGAGCCTGTAACGGTTAATGCACCTTCATCGGTAGCAGAGGTTCCTATTCCAGATGTAGATATCATGACTATCACCATTAGTGAAGATAGCAGGGTTTTCTTTAGCATGGAAGGACAACAGTATAAGCAAGAGTTAATTCAAAAAATGAGCGCTTTAAAACAAGTGCCATTCACCAATGAAGAGATAAAAGCATTTTCATTAATGTCGAGTTTTGGTGTTCCTTTTTCTCAATTAAAAGAACTCTTGGCTGTTAAATCTGAAGACCGTGCAAAATATAACCAAAGTGGTATTCCGTGCGATTCGTTAAATAATGAATTGGGCGATTGGATATGGCAGGCTCGTTTGTCGAACAATAAAGTAAGGGTTGCTATCAAAGGCGATCAAAATTCAAATTTCCCTGTAATTAAGCAAGTAATTGCAACACTTCAGGAGAAAAAAGTTAATAGGTTTAATTTTATCACCAACATGTCTACCGAGGCAGTTGAACAATAATAAAAGCAAATGGCAGAAATAGAAGGCGGCGGCGGTGGTGGCCATAAAAAAGGTGGGAAACCAAAAGGGAAGAAAATGTCTACGCGTGTAGACTTTACTCCCATGGTAGATTTGGGCTTCTTGCTCATTACCTTCTTTATGTTAACAACCTCCATGAGTAAGCCAAAAACCATGGAAATTAACATGCCTGTAAAGGATGTTGAAGAAATACAAAAACAAAAAGTAAAGGCATCCCAAGCCATCACTTTATTGTTAGCTGAGAACGACCAAATCGTTTACTACTTTATTAATGAAACTACAGGAGAGCCAGAAACTCCTGTAATTACCAATTTTGGCAAGGGCGGAATTCGCGCTACCTTGCTTGGTAGAAACAAAGAATTGTTAGATAAAGCTAATAACAATAATTACGATTCTATTCCTGTTTTAAAGGAAATGTACAAACGTAATGAGATTCCTGAAGATGAGATGAAGCGCAGAATTGCCGGTATCAAAGCCAATAAAGATGCGCTTATCGTAGTTATTAAAGCAGATGATAAAGCTAAATACCGCAATTTAGTTGATATATTAGATGAAATGCTTATTTGTAATATTGGTAGGTACGCCATCGTTGATATTAGTGATATTGAAATTGATCTAATTAAAACGGCTATGGCTACAACTGCCAGCGCAGCGCCAACCGTAACTCCTAATACCAAATAATATGGCATCAAAATTAGATATATTTGATAATAAGTGGGTTGAACTAATATTCAACAACCGTAACAAAGAATATGGTGCTTATGTATTGCGTAAAAAAGGGGATGAATACACTATTAAGGGTATCGTTTTATCTGTTGTTTTGTTTACCTTAACAATATCAGCACCCGTTATTATTAACTACTTTAAATCAAAATTGGCAGTAGAAAACGAAGTTAAAGTTACAGATGTAACCACTTTAGAAGAACCGCCACCCATTGATAAAAATGAACCACCTCCACCCCCAACGGAGCCACCGCCACCTTTAAAAAGTACGGTGAAGTTTACGCCACCAGAAATTAAGCCCGATCAAGAGGTGCCAGATGAAGAACCACCTCCCATTCAGGAAGAAATGAAGGATAAAGATGCTGGTGTTAAAACAGAAGAAGGTAACCCAGATGGGGTTGATGCCAGTTTAGCAGCTGGTGATGGTGATGGAAATGAGATTTTAACATTTGCAGAGCAAATGCCTGAATTTGCTGGGGGAATTGAGGAGATGTATAAATTCCTTGGTAAAAATATTATGTACCCAGCTCAAGCAAGAGAAAATAGTCAAGAAGGAAAAGTTGTTTTTACTTTTGTAGTAGGAGTAGATGGGAAGATTTCTCAAATTGAACAAGTTGGAAGAAAATTAGGTTGGGGTTTAGATGAGGAAGCAATTCGTGTAATAAAAAATATGCCACCTTGGACTCCTGGTAAGCAAAATGGAAAAGCCGTTACGGTTAAATTTACTTTGCCTATCAAATTCCAATTAAACTAAGTTAATTAATCAAGGCCTGAACCTGCCCAATCATTTTGCTTGCAATAGATTAGGTAGGTTCAGGCCTTATGTTTTAAAATATGAACGAGAAACTAGAGGAAATCAGAGAAAAAAGAGATACTAAAGTAGGGTCTATTTTTAAATATTTCAGCGCCATCATGGGATTCTTTTACATGCTATTTGGTGTAGTTTTCTACTTTTTCCCATTTGTAGAAAAAATAGATGTTTGGGCTAAAATTGGGGTTAGCGCCGTTTTGTTTTTATATGGTGCATTCAGATTAAAAAGAGCTTTGTGGAAATGAAAAATATTTTTGGCTTCCTGGTTTTGGTTATCCTTTTGGCTTGCAACAACGAGCCTGCTAAAGATAGTTTAGATACCCCTACAAGTGGAGAAATTACCGTAAGTTGTGATGAAAGTTTAAAGCCTATTATTGAAGCAGAACAAATGGTTTTTGAGCAATTGCATCCCAATGCAAAAGTAAAAATGGTATACCTAAGTGAGTTTGATGCCATTCAATATATGTTAAAAGACAGCGCACGATTAGCTATTGTAACCCGAGAATTAAATGAAAGTGAACTGGCTGTTTTAAAAGACCAAAAAATTAGTAAAGCGCGTTACCACAAGATTGGCTATGATGCCATAGCCTTCATTTTAAATCCAGAAAATAAAGATACCAGCTTTTCATTAGCTCAAATTAATGGTTTATTGAGCGGACAAATTACTGAATGGAAACAGATTTCTGCTCAGTCTAAGTTAGGGAAAATACAAGTAGTATTTGATCATCCTAAATCAGGTTCGATTAGGTATTTAGAAGACAGTGTTTTGAAAGGCAGTGCTATGGGTAAAAATTGTTTCGCCTTGCAAAATAATCCTGCCGTGTTGGATTATGTGCAACAAAATAAAAACGCTATTGGTATTATTGGGGTAAGTTGGATTAGCGATTTAGATGATACACAAGCTAAGTTTTTTCTAAATAATATAAAAGTTGCTGAGATAGAACCTATACTTATGCGGGTAGCCGGGATAACTAATAAACCAATACAAGGAAATATAGCCTTAAAGCAATATCCTTATTGGAGAAATATAAAAGTTGTAAGCAGAGAAATGCGCTCTGGACTTGGCACAGGCTTTGCTAGTTTTATGGAAAGTGAACCTGGACAAAAGATTATATTAAAAGGTGGGCTTGTACCACAACGATCATCAATTAGAACAATCAATTTAAATTAAGCATTATGGGAAAGAGAATAATAGGATTTATAGGGGCAGTAATAGTATGTTTTGCCCTTCAAGCTCAAACTTTACAAGAAGGTTTGAGATTTATTGATTCAGAAAAATACGAGGCATCTCGTGATTTATTTGGTAAATTAAAAATCACTGAACCTAAAAATGGTGATAATTGGTTTTACTTGGGTCAATCTTATATTTACCTTCTTCAAAATGATTCGGCCAAGGCAAGTTTTGAAATGGGTATTCAGCAAGCACCTACCAATCCAGCAAATTATGCTGGCTTAGGTGAATTGGAGTTAATTGCAGAAAATAAAACCGCAGCAAAAGTTCACTTTGATAAGGCACTTAGCTTTAGTAAAAACCGCGCAGGTGTATTTACAGATATACGTGCCATTGCCTTAGTTGCTGGTAGCATGGCCAATGCTAACCTTAAAATGTTAGATGAAGCAGAGGCTTTAATTAAAATGGGTTTTGAACAAGATAGAAAAAACTATGATTTATTAATTGCTGGTGGAGATGTATATTTAGAAAGAAACGATGGGGGTAATGCAGCCACTTTTTATGAGCGCGCCATTGCTATAGATACTATAAATCCGAAAGCTTATGTGCGTGTTTCTAACATTTGGATTCGTGTAAAAAACTTTGAACAAGCACAATTTGATTTGAATAGGGCTTTTGAAAAGGATCCTAATTATGCACAAGGCTGGAAATACCAAGCAGAATTATATTATGCGCAAAGAAAATTTGCTTTGGCTAAGGAAGCTTATAAAAAATATTTAGAATTTTCTGAACCTAGTATTGCCAACCAAGTTAGGTTTGTTAGGATTTTGTTTTTAAGCAAAGCCTACGATGAAGCACTCGAAAGAATTGATAGTGTTTTAGCCATGGATAAAAATAATTTACTGCTTAACAGGTTAAGGGCATTTTCTATTGCTGAAGTTTTGGAGGGAAAAAATAATCCTGAGCAAGCCAAGAGTGCTATTTCGTCTTTAAACTTTTATTTAACCAATGTTGATCCTAAGAAAATTATTGGTGCTGATTTTGAATACCTAGCAAAACTTTTGATTAAAACGGGTAACAATGATTCTGCTGCCATTGCCAATTTTAAGAAAGCAATGGAAATGAGTCCGAATAACATTAATATATACACAGACCTTGCCAAAGCGTATAATAAAATGCGCTTATTTGATAGCGCTGCGCTGTGCTACGAAAATTATATTGCCGTTTCTAGAAAGGTTACTGCCGCTGATCATTTTTTGCATGGTAAGGCTTTGTATTATGCCAAACAATATGCTAAATCAGATTCTGCTTTTGTACGTGTAACTGAGATTAAACCAGACTATCCAGATTCTTATTTGTGGAGAGGTAATTGTTTATCTGGCCTAGATTTAGATTTTAAAACTGATGCGCCTAAAGTACAATATGAAAAGTATATAGAGCTTTTAATGGTAGACCCAGAGAAGTTTGAAACGAGCTTAAAAGTAAAGAATAAAATTGGTTTAATCAACGCATATACATACCTTGGATACTATAACTTAAACAAGGATAAAAATGTTGAAGCAAAAGAATTCTACAAAAAAGTTATCGATCTAGACCCTAATAATGCTGAAGCTAAAAAGGTTTTAGCCGACAAAAAATAAGGTTACCACATATCTAAATCCTCATAATTAAATGGACCGGATATGGCTATACCCACAAATACAGATTGTGGTCTATGGTCATATCCTACATTTAATACTACTCTTTTAAAAACAGGTACAAATATTCCAAATCCGAAATTTAATTTAAATTTTTGGTAGTCTTTTTCATCCAGCCAAATGGTTTCACCGGGTGATAAATAAATGGGTTGAAATTCGGATAAAATAACTCTGTTTGCTATACCCATCCCAAAATAAACTGGGATTTTCTGTGTAATGGGAATAACATAGTTTAGGTTTAAATTTAACAAGTAAAATTCTTTTTGCTTGCCCGTTTGCCAATTGTTTCTGCGCGCTAATGTAATATCTAAGCCTGATTTATTTCCAGAAAAACCCTCTCTTATAGTTGGCAAATCTGCCCTCCAACTTATTCCAAAACCGTGTCTTCTATAGCCTACATGGTTTCCTCCCACAATTAATTTATTGGCAGGAAAAACTCCCACGCCCAGCGAATTATATACAACAGGTTTTCCTTTTTGACTACTTTTATGCTCCTTTTCTATTGCTGTAAAATGGGTTTGAACCAAGTTTTGGTTCAGGCCGAGATAGGGCGAAAACAAAAAGAAGGCAAAACCAAGGATTGGCTTGGATGCATAGAATGTTGAGAATAAGTTTATTTTTGCCATTGCTATGCAAGTTGATGTTTTAACTTTATTTCCCCAAATTTTTAACGGGCCTTTTTCTGAATCCATCATTAAACGTGCCATTGAACGTAAATTGGTTTCCATTAACTTACACAATGTTAGGGATTATTCTTTGTCTAAACACAAGAATGTAGACGATTATCCTTTTGGTGGTGGCGCCGGAATGGTGATGCAAATTGAACCGATTCACAGGTGTATAGATGCCTTAAAAGAACAAGGTTCTTATGATGAGGTTATTTATATGAGTCCAGATGGGGAACCTTTTACGCAGAAAATTGCCAATGAATTATCTACGAAAAATAAGCTCATTTTTTTGTGTGGCCACTATAAAGGGGTAGATGAGCGCGTACGCGAACATCTGGTAACGCGCGAATTAAGCTTGGGAGATTTTGTACTTACAGGTGGTGAAATTGCCGCTGCTGCCATGATAGATGCCATAGTACGTTTAATACCTGGCACCCTCAACGATGAAACTTCGGCCCTAAGCGATTCGTTCCAAGATGATTTAATTAGTCCGCCCGTATACACCCGCCCAGCAGATTATAATGGTTGGAAGGTTCCGGAAGTTTTATTGTCTGGTCACCAAGCTAAAATTGATGAATGGCGCCATGAGCAAAGTTTGGCTCGAACCAAAGAAAGACGCCCTAATTTAGGAGAGTAGTGTTTATGGTCCATGGTCCATAGACCAATTGAATTAAATTTTATTGTATAAGCATCTGTAATACAATGACTATGGACTATGGACTATGGGCCATGGACTTTTTTTTTAGCTTCTCTTTTGTATTTAAATGAAAAAGTCTATTTTCGCAGTCCGATTTTTAGAAAAGAATAGCAACATGGACGCAATAAAATTTGTAGAGCAAGAATTTACACAAGGAAAAACTTTCCCGGCATTTGCCGCTGGAGATACCATTAACGTACACTATAAAATTCGTGAAGGCGCAAAAGAGCGTATTCAGCAATACCAAGGTGTAGTAATTCAACGCAGAAATGCAGGTTTAAGCGAAACTGTTACAGTGCGTAAAATTTCTAATGGTGTAGGTGTAGAGCGTATTTTTCCATTATACAGCTTAAACATTGATAAAATAGAATTAGTAATGCGTGGTAAAGTCCGCAGAGCTCGTTTGTTTTACTTACGTGAAGCTAAGGGTAAAAATGCTAAGATTAAAGAAAGAAGAGGGTAAAAATTAAATAACTTAAGCAATAGACCCCGGCTCATTCATTTGGGTCGGGGTTTTTGTTTGAAATGCATAGTCCATAGACCATAGTCCATGGATTACAGGCGATAGTTATAGATTTGATGCAAAGAGAAACGGATTAAAAAATCATAGAAAAACAAAAACTATGGTCTATGGTCTATGGACTATCGACCAAAAAAGAGATCAACTACCAAAAAATGAACGAATTAGCAAAAACATATACGCCACAAGATTTTGAAGATAAGTGGTATGCTTATTGGTTAAACCAAAAGTTTTTTCATGCCGAGCCCAATCCGGATAAAGAGCCATATACTATTGTAATTCCGCCGCCAAATGTTACGGGAGTTTTGCATATGGGCCATATGCTTAATAATACCATTCAAGACGTTTTGGTGCGCAGGGCCCGCATGCAAGGTAAAAATGCCTGCTGGGTGCCTGGAACAGACCATGCTTCTATTGCTACAGAAGCCAAGGTTGTTCAATTATTGCGTGAACAAGGAATTAAAAAATCTGATTTAAGTAGAGAAGATTTTTTAAAGCATGCCTACTCTTGGAAAGAAAAGTATGGTGGAATTATCTTAGAACAGCTTAAAAAGTTAGGTGCTAGTTGCGACTGGGATAGAACACGTTTTACGATGGAACCTAAGT
This sequence comes from Chitinophaga pinensis, assembly GCA_945860865.1. GTDB lineage: Bacteria > Bacteroidota > Bacteroidia > UKL13-3 > UKL13-3 > B1. The sequence goes on from CAMARW010000005.1 coordinate 31,255, forward strand.
TAAGCGAGGCTGTTATTGATGTGTTTATTGATATGTACAATAAGGGCTTAATATACCGTGGTTTGCGCATGGTAAATTGGGATCCGCAGGGTAAAACAGCCTTGAGTGATGAAGAAGTAATACACAAAGAAGTACAATCTAAGTTATATTATATCAAGTATTTTATGGCAGATGGCAGCGGTAATTATGTTACCATTGCTACCACTAGGCCAGAGACTATATTGGCTGATGTGGCTATTTGCGTTCATCCTTCAGATGAGCGCTATAAACACCTATTAGGTCAAAAATGCTTGGTTCCATTTATCCATAGAGAGATTCCAATTATAGCCGATGAATATATAGATCCAGCTTTTGGTACAGGTTGTTTAAAGGTAACACCCGCGCACGATCCAAATGATTATCTTATAGGACAAAAGCATGGTTTAGAGGTAATTGATGTATTAAATGAGGATGGGTTTTTAAATGAAAATGCACTGGATGCCAGGTATATTGGTAAAGATAGATTTGCAGTTAGGAAGCAAATTGCCATTGATTTAGAGGAAGCCGGACATATTGAAAAAATTGAGGAACACAAAAACCAAGTTGGAACTAGTGAGCGAACGGGCGCTGTAATAGAGCCACGTTTGAGTTTGCAATGGTGGGTAGATATGAAGAAATTTATGGCCAGAAACCCGCAAGTATTAGATGCGGTAATGAGCGATGAAATTCAATTTCACCCGGCTAAAATGAAAAATACCTACAAACACTGGATAGATAATATCAAAGATTGGTGTATTAGCAGGCAGCTTTGGTGGGGACAACAAATTCCGGCTTGGTACGATGAAAGTGGAAATCTTGTTGCTGTTGCAAAAACCGAAGCCGAAGCCATGGAAGTTTTAAAAGCCAGAGGCCAAGAGCCAATTGCTAACAGCTTAAAACAAGACGAAGACGTTTTAGACACTTGGTTTAGTTCTTGGTTATGGCCAATTTCTGTGTTTGATGGTTTTGAAGACCCTGAAAATGCAGATATTAAACATTTTTATCCAACCAATGATTTAGTTACGGCACCAGAAATTATGTTTTTCTGGGTGTTTAGAATGATCATGGCAGGATACGAATGGCGAGGCGAAAAACCGTTTAGCAATGTATATTATACCGGTATTGTGAGGGATAAGCAACGCCGAAAAATGAGTAAGTCTTTAGGTAACTCACCCGACCCACTAGACCTTATTGCCAAATATGGCGCAGATGGGGTTCGTATGGGCATGTTGCTTTGTTCTCCTGCCGGAAATGATATCTTGTTTGATGACAGTCAGGTTGAGCAAGGAAGAAATTTTGCCAATAAAATCTGGAATGCGTTTAGGTTGGTAAAAGGCTGGGAAGTGAAGCCAGATAGTGGGTTCAGCCCAGAGATTATTGTGGCCAACCAAACCAGTGCGCGTTGGTTTGCAGCTAGGTTACATGATGCTTTGCTTGATATTGAAGAGAAGTACAAAGGATACCGATTAAGTGAAGCTTTAATGAGCATTTACAAACTTATTTGGGACGATTTTTGTGCTTGGTATTTAGAAATGGTGAAGCCAGTTTATGGCGAACCAATGAACGAAAGTACTTACCAAACTACCTTGTCATTTTTTGAAGAATTGATGAAGGTTTTGCATCCTTTTATGCCATTTATTACCGAAGAAATTTGGCAAAATATGGCTGAACGCAAAGCGGGTGAATCTATTTGTGTGGCCAATTACCCTGTGGCTATTGGGGTAAGTGCGCCTGATTTATCGCGTGTTTTTGAAAGCATTCAGCAAATAAGAAACCTTAGAAATGCCAAAGGATTAAGTCCGAAAGAGGCTTTTGAAATATACATTAAAGCCAAAGATCAAAGCTTATATGCGCCATTTGTTTTCTTGTTAAAAAAATTAGCCAATGTTAGTGCTATTCATTTTGTAGACGCTCAACCGCAGGGAAGCACCTTGTTACCTGTAGATACCGATGAACTCTTTGTGGTATTAAATTTACAAGTAGATGAAGCCGCCGAGCGCGAGAAAATGGAAAAGGAAATTGAATACCTAGAAGGTTTCATGAAATCTGTGGATGCCAAGTTAAGCAACGAAAAATTTGTTGCCAACGCCAAGCCAGAATTGGTAGAAAAAGAGCGTCAGAAAAAAGCAGATGCCGCCGCCAAAATTGAAATATTAAGAAAGAGTTTAGAAGGATAAAGAAAACGTTATTTTAAAAATCCAAATCCATGCCATCAAAAGTGCCGCTGCTCATAAGCAATAGGTTTTCTTGACCAGAATAGTGCGATACAATAAATGCACGTAATTCGTTTTTGTCTGTAAATACCTGCACGTTTTCGCCAAAGCCATTGGCAACATCTTCCTTGCTAAGCATAGGCATCTTTTTGATTTCTAGGGCATGTTTGCTAAACAAAACGGCCCGCACATCTGCCTGGCCCAAGGTGTTTTTATAGTGTGGTAAAAAGTCTTTATTTAAACTGCTATAGGTATGCAATTCATAAATGGCAATGAGTTTACGATTTGGGTATAACTCGCGCACGGCATTTACGGTTGCTTTAAGCTTAGAAGGGGCATGGGCAAAGTCGCGGAAGATAATACTATCATTATTTTCCTTTATGGTTTCTAACCTTTTGGCTGTGCCTGTAAACGATTGAATAGCCTCGAAAAATTGCGTTTGGTTCAGGCCAACTTTTAGGCAAGCATGCATGGCGGCCATCATGTTTTGTAGGTTGTGCGAACCAAAAAACGATAGGGTAGTAGCTTGAGATAATTGGGTAACTTCGCTGTTTAAAATGAACTTGCCATTATGTACTTCGAAGGCAGGCGTTTGGTAGGCAATTTTATCGCAAGCAGTTTCGGTTTGATCCAAAAGTTTTTTCACCTCTGGGTCTGATTCACAATAGATGATTGCGCCAGTTTCTGGAATGTCTTGCACAAATTTTTTGAATTGCCATAAGTAATTTTCAAAAGTTGGAAACACATTAATATGATCCCAGGCTATACCGGTTATAATGCCAATATCTGCTTGGTAAACATGAAATTTCGGACGTAAATCTAGGGCAGAAGTGAGGTATTCATCTCCTTCAAAAACCGCAATTTTGGAAGTATGGCTGAACCCAACCATCGTTTCGAACCCAGCTAGTTGGGAGCCTACCAAATAATCAAACTCGTAATTGTGGTGTTTAAGCACATGCAATATCATTGCAGTGGTGCTGGTTTTACCATGACTACCACCTACCACAATTCTTAATTTATCTTTGGTTTGTTCGTACATATATTCTGGGAAAGAATATATTTTTAGTCCCAATTCTTGCGCGCGGGCAATCTCTGGATTGTCTTTACGCGCATGCATACCTAAGATAATGGCATCTATGTCTGGTGTTATAAGTTCGGGTTGCCAACCAAATGTATGGGGTAGCAAACCATAGCTTTTTAAACGAGACAAAGCTGGTTCATAAATTTCATCATCGGTACCTGTTACTTGATAACCTTTTTTGTGTAAAGCAATGGCCATATTGTGCATTACCGCACCGCCAATAGATATAAAATGTACGCGCACTTTTATTTATTTTAATTTAAATGAGATTGGTAGGGTAAAAACAACATTCACAGGTTTGCCCATTTGTTTTCCGGGCAACCAATTAGGCATTAAACTTAATACACGAACAACTTCCTCTGCAAATTCGGGTTCAACTTTGTTTACAATTTGAATATTTTCTATACCACCTTCTTTGTTGATGATAAATTTAGAGATAACCCTTGCCTCAATTTTATCTTTTTTTAAGTTTTTTGGATACTTAACTTCCTTCGAAACAAATCGATACAAGGCCTCTGTACCTCCCGGAAATTCGGGCATGGTTTCAGTAAAGGTAAGCACTACATCATTATCTCTGGTTTCAGATGGCTTTGATAAGCTATCATCTGTTTTATTTTGGGCAAAAACAAAAACTGGAAAGCTTAAAAATATCAGTAGTATTAAATTCTTCATGGGTATGAATTAAAATACGAATTAACAAATATTTTAAGAAGATATATGCATTGGTAAAAAGCTTTTTTGTCAAATTAATTCTTTTCAGGGTGTAAAATTTACTATTCTTGTTTCATGGAATTATATACAATAGAAACGGGTAATTTTAAGTTAGATGGTGGCGCCATGTTTGGTGTTGTGCCTAAAAGTATATGGAACAAGTTAAATCCAGCAGATGAAAACAACATGATCAGTATGGCTATGCGTTGTTTGTTGGTTCAAGACGGAAACAGATTAATCTTAATAGATAATGGCATGGGGTCAAAACAAGATGCCAAGTTTTTTGGGTATTATTATTTGTATGGCGATTTTTCTTTAGATGCTTCCTTGGCCAAACATGGTTTTAGCAGAAACGATATTACCGATATGGTATTAACACACTTGCATTTTGATCATTGTGGTGGCAGTATTCAATACAATGCAGATAGAACTAAGCTTGAAACCGCTTTTCCAAACGCTACGTATTGGGTAGCAGAAGAGCATTGGAATGAGGCGTTGAACCCAAATCCACGGGAAAAAGCGAGCTTTTTAAAAGAGAATATTTTGCCCATTCAAGAAAGTGGTCAGCTGCAACTTTTGCAGGCAGGCCAACAATTTCATAAGGATATAGACCTGTTGTTTTCTGCAGGACATACCCAACACATGATGCTTCCATTGATACCCTATAAAGGAACAAAATTGTTGTATATGGCCGATTTAATTCCAACACAAGCCCATATGCCAATCTCTTATGTTATGGGCTATGATGTTCGCCCGCTAGATGCCATGAAAGAAAAAGCAGATGTGTTAAATATGGCACTTGAAAATAACTGGATTTTGTATTTTGAACACGATCCATTTAATATGGCTTGCACCGTGCAACAAACCGAAAAAGGGATAAAGGTATTAGAACAAGTTTTAATTTAAACTTAACACCCAAAACTTAAAACTCAATCCCTATCTCCCTCCAACTTCATCTATAAAAATAAAGGCTTCTTCGCCGGCGCTAATATGCCATGCAGGCAATTTGCCAAAGTTGGTGGCTTTTACTTTTATATACCTTACTTGGATTTTATTCGCTAATTTTTTCTCTAATTTTAAAATGATATTTTCTTGCGTTTCCTCTGGTGTTTGGTGACTAATATCTGCTAAGCGTTCATAGTTTTTGCCATCTACAGAGGCCCAAAATTCTACCGTCTTTGGCATCATAATCCATGAGCGTTGGTCTTGCAAGAAATTAGCATAAACATAAGTGATATCTGTACTCTTTTTTAAGTCGATTATAGCCTCAAAGTTGCAGCCTTGGTATCCTTGCCAAGCGCCCTTTCGCCAATCTTTTTCGCCATAAATGCCATCTATTAAACCCTCCGCTCCGCCAGCCGTATATTGCCTATTGTACTTTTGTTGTAAGCTAATTTCCCAGTTATTGCTGCGTTTATAGAATTTTGCCTCGCTTTCTAGGTTTCTTTTTTCTCCCTGCCAGTTTTTTGTTGAAAGGGCCTTAATGGTTGCACTGTTTTTTATGTAAAAGGCTTGGCTATAGATTCTGTAATTGGGTTCTGTGGCCGAATCTTTATTTATGATGGCATAGTAAATCTCTGCTTGGTGTAAATCAAAATTGGGACTAATTTCAATTTTTAAACTATCTGTAAAAGTGTTGCTGCTGCTCCAGATTATGGGTGCATTTAACAAAGCTCCGGCTTTATAATCGGAGGCAACACTTGGGTTTAAACCAACAAATTTCTGACTTCTTACAGCGCGGTTGTTGCTGCTATCTGCTAAGGTAAAATCTTCAAATAAAGAATAGCCTTCCTGGTATTCGTTTATGCCCGGCGTAACAGGGTAAAAACCCAATGCACTTAACACATACCAAGCACTCATTTGTCCGCAATCTTCATTGCCCGATAAGCCATCTGGCGCATTTTGGTACATTTCATTTAAAATCTGTTTTACACGTTGTTTGGTTTTTTCTGGCTTGCCCACGTAGTTGTATAAGTAGGCCATGTGGTGACTAGGTTCATTTCCATGTGCGTATTGACCAATTAATCCGGTTATATCTGCTTGTGTTCGACCAGTAGTTTTGGTATCGGCGCTAAAAAGTGCATCTAATTTTTGTTCAAAGGCAGCTTTGCCTCCCATAGCAGTAATTAATCCTAAAATATCTTGGGGCACAAAGAATGAGTATTGCCAAGCATTGGCTTCTGTGTAATTGTTGTTCACTTCGCGTGGGTCGAAAGGCTCATACCAAGCCCCATTTTTTCTAGGTTGCATAAAGCCCGTTTTGGGGTTGTAAACCTGCTGCCATACGGGCAATGTTTGGTGATTTTGTGGCAAAACGCCAGCCTGTTTTTTAATTTGCTCTACACACCATTGGTTGTAAGCATATTCAAGCGATTTGCTTAAACTTTCGCTTTCATCTTCAACCGTTAAATAGCCTTTTCTTTCAAATTCTTGTGCCCCATACGCGTGGTTTTTAGCTGTTCCTATGGCTGCTTCTAAAGCTAGGTTCAGGTCAAATTGATTGTTTCCTTTGGCCAAGGCATCGGCAATAACGCTAACAGAATGGTATCCAATCATGCAATCGGTTTCGTTGCTAGCAAGCTCCCACATGGGCATTCTTCCAACCTGTTTATATTGGGCTAAAAATGTTTTTATAAAATCAATATTTCTTTCGGCCTGAACCAAATTAAATAGGGGATGCAGGGCTCTGAACGTGTCCCATAAACTAAATACTGAATAATAAGTAAAGCTGGAATCTTGGTAAATTTTATGGTCCCTTCCGCGGTACCTGCCATCCACATCGCTAGCGGTAGAAGGATGGATGAAACAATGATACAAGGCCGTATAAAATATTTCTCTCTCGGTTTTTGTTCCTCCTTTAACCTTAATTTTAGATAATTCTTTTTGCCAAAAATCATCCGCTTCTTGCTGTGTTTTATTAAAATCCCAATGTGGAATTTCGGATTGCAAATTTCGTTTAGCACCGGCTTCATCTACAGAGCTTATGCCTACTTTAACATTAATTTTTTCTCCCTTTTTTGTGTTAAAAGTAAAATAAGTTATGCTGGCATTTTTGCCGCTTGCGGCATTGTTAGCCAGACTAGTAAATTCTTTGGAGAATTCAATGTAAAAATACACATGCTGGTCTTTTGCCCAAGCCTCGCTGCGCCTAAATCCGCTTATTGTTTTTTTATCAATAATGTTAATTTTTCCTTCCAATAATTTATCTCTGTGCAGTAAATCCAACACAATTTGATGCGCACCATTTTTAGAAAAAGTATACTGATGAAAGGCCGCCCTTGTGGTGGCAGTTATTGTAGCCTGAATATTATGTCGTAATAATTTAACCTCATAAAATCCCGGCTTTGCAGATTCGCTTGCATGGCTAAATTTGGAGGCGTAATCTTTATGGGTAAAACTTGGTTTTTGAATTTGGGTAGGCATCAACAAAATATCTCCATAATCGCTCACACCTGTTCCACTCAAATGTGTATGGCTGAACCCAAAAATGATGGAATCTGAATAATGGTAACCGCTGCAACCATCCCAACTGCCATCTACACGCGTATCTGGACTAACCTGCACCATACCAAATGGCACCACCGCCCCCGGAAATGTATGTCCGTGCCCACCTGATCCCACAAATGGATTTACCAACGCAGTATAGTTGGTTTGAGCCCGCAATGTATGGCTATGAAAACCCCAAAAAATAAATACTAAATAAATAATTGTGAATCGACCCGTATTTTTTTGCATTGCCGAATATAGCAAAAATTTGAAATGTGCCGTCGGGGCGGAATATTTTCCGCCCGCAAACCCCACAAATTGCACAAACCGCATGCAAATCATATGCATCATCGGGGCGGAAAATATTCCGCCCCTACGATGGTTTCGTTTCCATTACCACAAATGGCACAATCATTTCTTCCAAACTTATGCCGCCATGTTGAAACGAATTATTATACATTTTAACATGGTAATTATAGTTGTTTGGGTAGGCCATAAAGTCTTCGCCCATCGCAAAAACGTAGCTGCTGCTCATATTTTGTTTGGGTAAAAATGCATCAGCCGGATTTTTTACCGAGAACAATTCTTTTTCGTTATAACTTAGGTTTCTGCCTTGCTTATACCTTAAATTGGTGCTCGTACTTCTGTCGCCCACAATTTTAACGGGATTATTAACACGTATAGAACCGTGGTCGGTTGTAATTACAATGCGGGCTTTTTTAGAAGCAATTTTTTTAATAGCTTCATACAAGGGAGAGTGCTCAAACCATGAGGCAGTAATGCTTCTATAGGCCGCTTCGTTTTCAGCTAGTTCCTTCATTACATTCATTTCGGTTCGGGCATGAGATAGCATATCTACAAAATTATAAACTATTACATTCAACTTATTGTGCCACATGTTGGGAACGGCATCTACCAAATCTTTGCCTGCATTAAGGTTAGTAATTTTGGTGTAAGAAAATTTATCTTTTATGCCTGCCCGCAATAATTGCCTGCCTAAAAGGTCTTCTTCATGTATATTTTTACCTTCCTCATCCTCCTCATTTACCCATAGATTGGGATATAATTTTTCAATTTCTAAAGGTAGCATGCCGGCAAAAAAACTATTACGTGCGTAGTGGGTGGTTGTAGGTAAAATGGTCATATAGGTTTCTTCCTGAACCAAATTAAACAACTCATTCAAGGTGTTTTGTACCACCTTCCATTGGTCGAACCTAAAGTTGTCTATCAATATTAAAAAGGTAGGTGTTTCATCTTTTAACAGCGGTATAAGTTTTTTGTTAACCACGGTATGGCTCATTACAGGCGTTTGGGCATCAGGTCTTTTGAGGAAATTAATGAAATTATCTTTTACAAACTTACTCCAGCCATTGTTGGCATCTCTCTTTTGCATGGCTAAAATTTCATCCATGCCAGTTTCGCCACTTTTGGCCAATTCTAGTTCCCAGTAAATAAGTTTACGATACATGGTAGACCAACCCTCAAAACTATTAACATCAGATAAATCCATGCTTAGTTGTCTAAATTCTTGCTGGTAATTTTGGGCTGTTTTTTCGGTAACCAATTGCTTACCGTCTAAAATACGTTTTAGCGAAAGTAAAATTTGGTTGCTATTTACGGGTTTTATTAAATAATCGGCAATTTGATTACCAATAGCATCCTCCATAATATGCTCTTCTTCGCTTTTAGTAATCATTACAACAGGCACTTCTGGCCTAATTAGTTTAATTTGAAGGAGGGTTTCAATGCCTGAAATACCAGGCATGTTTTCGTCTAAAAAAATTACATCATATTTATTAGTTCTAACTTTTTCAAGTGCATCTACACCATTAGTTGCTTTATCTACCGTGTAGCCTTTATTAGTTAAAAATAAAATATGTGGTTTTAGTAAATCAATTTCATCATCTGTCCAAAGAATATTAACAGTCATATTATGTATGGTTTAATTAGTAGGTAATGTATTCAAAAATGATGCCTTCAATGCATATCTTTGCGAAGTAACGTAAAATATAACGAATACATTGTGACAAGTAACAAACTTAAAAATTTTAACGACCCTGTTTACGGATTTGTTAGTATTCCGTGCAATTTGGTTTATGATATAATTGCGCATCCTTTTTTTCAACGTTTACGCAGAATCAAGCAGTTAGGGCTTTCTAATTACGTTTATCCTGGAGCGCAGCATACGCGTTTTCAGCATGTTATTGGCGCTATGAGTTTAACTCAAGATGCGGTTGGTACGCTCAAACAAAAAGGTATAATTATTTCTGTGGCAGAAGAAGAGGCTGTTTTTGCTGCCATTTTGTTACATGATATCGGACATGGTCCGTTTTCTCACACTTTAGAAAATGTGTTAATTGCCGATTTGCCGCATGAAAAACTTTCGCTGCACCTTATGCAATTAATGAACTTTGATTTGGGAGGAAAGCTAGATTTAGCCATTCAAATTTTTACCAATCAATACCATAGAAAGTTTTTGCACCAGTTAGTAAGTAGTCAGCTCGACATGGATAGGTTAGATTACTTGCGCCGAGATAGTTTTTTTAGTGGTGTTCAAGAAGGTGTAGTTGGGCAAGATAGAATTATAAAAATGCTCAATGTAGCCGATGATGAGCTGGTGGTTGACGAAAAAGGAATATACAGTATTGAAAAGTTTTTGATTGCTCGCCGGTTAATGTATTGGCAGGTTTACCTGCACAAAACGGTGGTAGCTGCCGAGTCTGTTCTAATTAAAACCATGCAAAGAGCTTTTGAACTTATAGGTTCAGGACAAAATTTATTTGCAGCACCCGCTTTAGCGTATTTTTTACAAAATAGAATGCGTGGTGAGGCGTTTTTAAATACACCCGAAGCCATTTTGCAATATACCTTGCTAGATGATGATGATATAATGAGTGCCATCAAAGTTTGGAGCAAACACCCAGACCCAGTTTTAAGTCGATTAGCCACAATTTTAAAAGACAGGTTACTGCCTAAGGTAGTTTTAAATAATGAACCTTTTGGCTTGAACCAAATACAAGAATTAAAACAAAAAGTATCTGCCATGTATGGGATAAGTTTGGCAGACACTGATTATTTTGTGTATACAGATTCTGTTAAAAACAGGGCTTACAACCTAGAAAACTTTAATATCAAGATTTTATTTAAAGATGGCAGTTTAAAAGACATTACCCTTGCCTCTGATCAATACAATATTGAAGCCCTAACCAAATCGGTAACTAAATATTATTTATGTTATCCCAAAAACTTGGGCGAATAGTGATAGATTTTGCCAAATAATAGTTGAAAAATAAAACTTTACACAATCTCATTTTCTCATTAAAATATTTGTTTTTAGTGAAACAATTTGTTGTTTTTTTGTGTTAAAATTCAAAATATTTTAAGGCACACTTCAGTATGAACCCAAGAATAGAAAAAATTAATCTTGCCATTGCGCCGCTCAAAGAGCAAATTATAAACCACAAACTTTATGGCCAAATAAATTGCTTGGAAGACGTCCATGTTTTTATGCAATTCCATGTTTATGCCGTTTGGGATTTTATGTCGTTGCTTAAATCTTTGCAAAATGGATTAACCTGCACAAGTATTCCTTGGGTACCAGTTGGGTCGGCAGATTCACGTTTTCTTATCAATGAAATTGTTGTTGGAGAAGAGTCTGATGTTGATATGCAAGGTAACAGAACCAGCCATTTTGAATTATATTTGAGTGGCATGGCGCAATGCGAAGCCAATACCCAACCAATCAATAATTTCTTGCAAAAGTTAAAGTTTACAGGCAGTTTAGATTTAGCATTATATCAATCTGTAATCCCAACGGAAGCTTTTGATTTTATTAACTTCACTTTTAATACCATTCACCGCGGTAAATTCCACGAGCAAGCAGCAGTGTTTACTTTTGGTAGAGAAGATTTAATACCTGGGATGTTCCACTCCTTGGTATCCGATTTACATAAAAAATTCCCAGAAAAAATTGACACGTTCAAATATTACCTAGACAGACACATAGAGGTAGATGGTGATCACCATAGTATTTTAGCCATGCAAATGGTTGAAAATTTATGTGGAGATGATGAACAAAAATGGGAAGAGGCAGAATTAGCCAGTATTGCATCATTGCAACAAAGGATTAAACTTTGGGATGGCGTTCTAGCTAGCTTAGCTAAAGGTTAAAAAGAGTAATTATTATCTAAAGCAGTTTTTTATTAATTTTCTTTCATTCTATTCATTCTGTTGAAGCTAGAAAGGTAGAAGATCCGTGTTTTTTTATTTATTATTGCCTCTAGATAAATAAAGAAATTACCTTACTATGCAAATAACTGCGCAAGAATTGGCCGTTTTACTCGGTGGTGAATTGATAGGCAATGGATCAACCGTTATTAATACAGTTTCAAAAATTGAGGAAGGAGCTACAGGGTCACTTTCTTTTTTGGCAAATCCAAAATATGAAGAGCACTTGTATCATACAAAATCTTCCGTAGTTCTGGTTAATAAGAGTTTTAAACCCCAACAATTAGTTTCAACTTGCCTCATCTTGGTAGATGACCCATACGCTTCATTTACTTTTTTGCTAGAAAAATTTAGCAATCCAGAAACCCAGCTTTCTGGGCATGAACCCATGAGTTTTATAGATACTGAAGCAAAGCTTGGACTTAATGTTTATGTAGGTGCCTTTGCCTATATTAGCAAGGGAGTAGTTGTAGGAGACAATACCAAAATTTTTCCACAAGTTTTTTTGGGTGCTAATGTAAGAATTGGTTCAAACTGTATTATTTATCCAGGGGTTAAAATTTACCATGATTGCATTTTGGGTGATAATTGCATCATTCATGCCAGCACGGTAATTGGCAGTGATGGTTTTGGATTTGCGCCATTGGCAGACCGTTCTTACAAAAAAATCCCTCAAATTGGAAATGTACGCATCGAAAACGATGTAGAAATTGGCTCAAACTGCAGTATAGACAGAGCTACAATGGGTTCAACTATTATTAAAAAAGGAGTTAAATTAGATAATCTTATCCAAGTTGCACACAATGTGGAGGTGGGTGAACATACCGTGATGGCTGGGCAAGCTGGTGTGGCTGGTTCAACCAAATTGGGTAAATATTCGGTAGTTGGCGGTCAGGTTGCTATCGCTGGTCATCTCCAAATTGCCGATGGAAATCAATTTGGTGGGCAGTCTGGCGTGAATGCAAATATCAAAGATGAAAATAAAAAGTGGTTTGGAACCCCTGTTCTAGAATTGCGCGATGCTCTGCGGTCTGGCGCCATAACTAGAAGGTTACCAGAGTTGCTGAGTAGAATTGAGGCCATTGAAAAAGAGCTTTTAATGAATAAAAAAGCTTAATTTTTTTTTTATTCGAAAAAAAGCACCACTTATTAACCACTTTTTGTTTTTTTTGCAACATTATTTATGAAACAAACAACTATTAAAAAATCTGTGAGTGTAGAAGGAGTTGGCCTTCATACAGGGCAGTTGGTAACTATGACGTTTAATCCTGCAAAGGACCATTACGGCATAAAGTTTCAGCGGGTAGATTTACCAAATATGCCATTTATTGATGCAGATGTTGACAATGTTGTTGATACATCTAGGGGAACTACACTTGAGCAAAACGGTGCCCGAATTGCTACAGTAGAGCATGTTATGGCTGCTTTGGCCGCCCTTGAAATTGATAATTGTATTGTGCAAATAAACGGTGGAGAAACGCCTATCATGGATGGCAGTTCTCAGTTTTTTATGAAAGCGCTAAAACAGGCTGGAATTTTAGATTTAGAGGCTGACCGTGAATACTTTAATATTCCTCAAAATATTTATTACACAGAGTCAGATAGAAATGTTGAAATGATTGCCATGCCTTTAGATGATTATCGTTTAACAGTGATGGTAGATTATAATTCACCTGTTTTGGGCTCGCAACATGCTTCAATAACCAGTTTAAAAGAGTTTGAAACGGATATTGCGAGCTGTAGAACTTTCTGCTTTTTACATGAATTAGAATTATTGTACAACAATGGTTTAATAAGAGGTGGCGATTTAAACAACGCCATTGTAATTGTTGACAGGGTTATTGAAGACAGTGAGCTAGAGAATCTAGCCAAAATGTTTAATAAGCCTAAGGTTGAAGTGAAAAAAGAAGGCATTTTAAATAATGTGGATTTGCGTTTTCATAACGAACCTGCTCGTCATAAACTATTAGATTTAATTGGCGATTTGGCACTTATTGGAACCCCCATTAAGGCCCAAATTATGGCTGCTCGTCCCGGACATGCAGCAAATATTGCATTTGGAAAAAAGATTAAGGCTTTAATTAAAAAAACTAGAAGCACGGTGCGTGTTCCTAAGTATGATGTAAACAAAGAGCCACTTTACAATTCGGTTGCTATTGAAAAAATGTTGCCACACCGATTCCCTTTTTTAATGATTGATAAAATCATGGAAATGGGTCAAAATCATATAATTGGTATAAAGAATGTTACTTTTAATGAGCCTTTTTTTCAAGGCCATTTTCCTGGTAACCCCATTATGCCCGGTGTGCTAATTATAGAAGCCATGGCGCAATGTGGTGGCGTGCTCATTCTTTCAAAAGTAGAAGATCCCGAAAATTATAATACCTATTTCATGAAAATAGATAATGCTAAATTTAAAGAGAAAGTGGTTCCCGGCGATACACTAATTTTTAGATTGGAACTAATTGGACCTATAAGACGCGGTATTTGCATTATGAAAGGAAGCGCTTTTGTGGGTGATAGGCTAGTAGCTGAATCTGATTTAATGGCACAAGTTGCAAAAGGATAAATATGATACATTCACTAACCAATATAGACCCCAGCGCAAGAATTGCTGAGAATGTTAAGATTGATCCTTTTACCATGATACACAAAGATGTAGAAATTGGCGAAGGAACATGGATTGGTAGCAATGTTACTATTTATCCAGGTGCCCGAATTGGTAAAAATTGCAGGATTTTCCCTGGTGCAGTTATTTCTGCTATTCCGCAAGATTTAAAATTTGATGGCGAAGAAACCTTAGCTATTATTGGGGATGGTACTACAATCAGAGAATGTGTAACCATTAACAGAGGTACCAAAGATAAATTTAAAACAGAGATTGGTACCAACTGTTTAATTATGGCTTACACACATTTAGCGCATGATTGCATCGTTGGAAATCAAGTAATTATTGCCAATGGCGTGCAGGCTGCCGGGCATGTTACCATCCAAGATTTTGCCCGCATTGGCGGCTTGTCTGCAATACACCAATTTGGTATTGTGGGCAGAAACGTAATGATTGAAGGCGGAAGCATGGTTAGTAAAGATGTGCCACCATTCGTAAAAGCAGGCAGATACCCATTAACTTATGAAGGTGTAAACGCCGTTGGTTTGCGCAGAAATGGTTTTAGCAACGAGAAAATAAACGAAATTCAAGACATTTACCGGATTTTATTCATACATAATAGAAATTTGAGTAAAGCACTAGAAATGGTTGAAAAAGAACTACCTGTTTCTGCCGAGCGTGATGAGATTTTAAATTTTATTCGCAATTCAGAAAGAGGTGTTTTAAAAGGGTTCAACAACGGAAAGTAAGCTTAAATTGTGCAAATAACCCTCAGCGATATCGGTAAAAAATTCAACCGCCAATGGGTGTTTAAAGGTATAAATCTCGAGATTTCATCCCAACAAAGTTTGGCTTTAGTGGGTAATAATGGCTCCGGAAAATCTACCCTTATTCAAATTATTTTTAATTTTCAAACCTACTCCAAAGGCTCTATCAACTATTGGCTGAACCAAAAACTTTTAACCGAGGAAGAGCTAGTTGGCAAAATTGCATTTGCCGCGCCATATTTAGAACTATTTGAGGATTTTACGCTTATAGAAATGTTGCAATTTCATTTCAAGCTTATTCCCAAACAAGCAGATATTAGCTTGGAAGAAATGATAAGCAACGGTGGCTTAGGCGGACAAGAGAATAAGGCAGTAAAATATTTCTCCTCTGGAATGAAACAGCGTTTAAAATTGCTAATGGCTGTTTATGCAGATACTCCTTTGTTATTGTTGGATGAACCCTGCTCTAATCTCGATAATCAGGGAATAGAATGGTACCGCAATTTGGTTCAAACCCAATTAAAAAAACGTACTATTATTATTGCAAGCAACCAGTTATTTGAATATGACTTTTGCGATTCAACCTTATCGGTGCAGGATTTTAAGCCTTAATTAATTTATCTATTTCTGCTGATGCCAGTAAGGCTGCATTTTTGTTTTGAAACAAATGATGTAGTTCTTGGTAATCTTCCAATAATTTATTGCGTTTGTTGCCGCCCAATAATATTGCTTCAAATTCTTGTTTTAATTGACTCAGCTGATAATTGTTTTGGATAAGTTCTTTAACTGCCTCGCGGTTGAGATTTAAGTTAACCAACGAAGCCCATTTTACTTTAACCAATAAGGAGGCAATAAAATAGGTGAGGGGTTGGGCGGCATAAACGCATACTTGCGGAATGTTCATAAAGGCTGTTTCTAGGGAGGCAGTGCCGCTGCAAACCACTGCGGCTTCGCTGTGTGCTAAAATATTACGTGTTTCATCAAATATAATGGCAGCTTGGTCTTGGGTTAAAAATTGTTGGTAATAGGCTTCACCCAAACTAGGCGAACCCGCTATAATAAATTGATATTGCGGGTAGGCTTGAGCCAACAAAAGCATAGTGGGTAACATGCGTTTTACTTCTTGTTTTCTACTTCCCGGTAACAAAGCAATAATGGGTTTATTTTCTAGCTTGTGTTCGATTTTAAAATTGGTGGATTTTTGGAAGGTACTAATTTGGTCGTACAGCGGGTTGCCAATATATTTTGCGTTTACTTTCCACTTTTTAAAATAAGCGGTTTCAAAAGGGAAGATGAGCAGTAATAAATCAACATTGGCTTCCAATTGTTTGCCTCTTTTTTCGTTCCACGCCCAAATTTTAGGGGCAATAAAGTAGCAGGTTTTGATATTGTATTTGCGTGCAGCTTTTGCCATACGCATGTTAAACCCCGGGTAATCAATTAAGATGAGAACATCTGGTTTGTAGACCGAAAATTGAGCCTCACATCGCCTCATATTGGCTTGTATGGTTCTAATATTTAATAGCACTTCTACAAAACCCATTATGGTAATATCTTTAAAGTGCTGAAGCATTCCTGGCGCCACAGCAGCCATTTTATCTCCACCCCAAAAAGCAAATTCTGCGGCTGGGTCTGTGGCCAAAATGCCCTCCATTAAACTAGCCCCCAATAAATCTCCGCTGGCTTCTCCTGCTATTAAAAAATATTTCATATAATTTATATGTAGGCAAATTTATCTTATTTGATTTATTTGCCTATTTTTTCTTACCTTGCTTTAAAATAAATTAACGATGGCTGATACCAATAAAAAAAATAATAATAATTCGCTTACGCTTTTATTACTGCTATTAATAACCTCTGTAGGTGTTAATTTTTATCAATGGAAAAGTCATAATGGTATGGTTGTTTCTCATGGCAATGAGGTAGATAGTTTAAACACCATGCGCATGAATGTAGAGCGCGAGCTTGGGTTAACGGTCATAGAATTAGAGAAATATCGCGGCATTGCAGGTAATTTGGATACTTTGTTAAATGAGGCCAATAGCCAAATTGCCAAACAAGAATCTGTTATAAAACAATTACTTGCTTCAGAAAAAGATGGTAAAAAATTAAGTACAAAGCTAAAAACAGAAATTGCTAAATTGCATAAACTGCGCGATGAATATTTAGATAAAATTGATAGTTTAATAGCAGAAAATGATCGATTAAAATCAGAAAATCTAAACCTCAATTCGCAGGTTGAAAATCTGAATGAACAGAAAAACTTACTAGCTGGTAAAGTAGCCACAGCCGCTCAGTTAAAAGCAGAATACGTAAAGGTAAGTTCATTTAAAAAACGTAGCAATGGAAAATATACAGAAAGTGCCATTGCCAAGCGAACCAATAAATTGGAAGCCTGTTTTACTTTAATGGATAATAAAATTGCAGGTACGGGCGATAAATTAATTTATTTACTGATTACCGCGCCCAATGGTAAAATATTAATGTCGTACACCAAAGCCCAGTTTACAGACAGCGAAGGCAAATTTTTGGATGCCACCGCTAGCATTAAAGTAGATTATACTGGAGCCAAGCAAGACTTATGTTTATCATACGAAAACGATGAGCGTATTTTAGAATCGGGCACCTATCAAATTGGTATTTATGCCGATGGTTTAATGGTGCATCAGAGCAACTATATTTTGCGCTAAGCTTTCTTTTTCTGTAGCCTTTTTAACAAAGAGCTTTTTATTCCGGGCGAGAGTGTTGCTAAGTAAGTGTCTTGTAAAAGCAGGCCAAGCTCTTGTTTTAATGCTGGGTATTTATCACTAATTCGTAATAAAACTTCCATAGCAACCGCCCTAACAGACGATGATTTGTGAATTTGCAGCCAAATTTGCATGCAATAATCGTACAATTCTCCTTCTATTTTATCGTCCCAATCCACTAAAAACAAGAGTTTAAGCAATTCTCTTTGGTGCCCATCTTTTTTGTGTGGTATGGCATTAACCAGCTTTTCTAAATAAGGTAAAAAGTGCGGGTCGTTTTGAACCAAGCAACATTGCAATAGCCAAGTGGCTCGCCAGCAATAGGGTTGTTTATTTGATAAGGCTAACTCAAAAGCCTCGGGAATGTAATTTGTATGTGATCGCAAAAAGGCAATCATTGCCTCTTTGCGACCTCTAATCATACTATTTTCTAGTGGCGTTTCCATGCTGCAAGTTTGGGTTCAAACCCAAATGAACGGCTTTATGGGAGTATAAATGGGGTTATTTACCAATATATTTTTCTTCAATCATATTGCGGTGATGCAATTCATGGCCGGCAATAATATAAGGAAGGCTGCTAACAGAGATAGATTGTCCGTTTGCTTCACCCATTTGCTCCCACATTTCGGGCGTAAAGCTTTGAAACAACTCGATGGTGCTGGCGCGAAGCAGCGAATATTCTTTAACAATACCTAAAATTTTACGTTTGTTGGCACCGCTGTTTTGGGCAAATAGGTTTTCGTCGAAGCCGGGCAAAGGTGTTTTATCTTTGCGTGCAATGCGCAGGGCTCTGTAGGCAAAAATTCTTTCGCAGTCTATCAAATGTAGCAAGATTTCTAAGATAGTCCATTTGCCTTCTTGGTAACTACTGGCTAATGTTTCATCATCTAAACTGGTTACTAAATCAATAATATCCATAGTTTGAATTTGTAGTTCGCCGAGGATATCTTTGGTTTCTGGAACCAGGTTAATGTATTTCCAATAGTAGGTTGGACATTGTTCTATACTGGGTTTAGGTATCATGCCTTTTTAATTAGTGTTGGTGATCTGGCCCAAATACATTGGCTTTATGTCCGAAATGGTGCACAAAATCGCGCATTTCATCACTGAGTTCTTTGTTTCCAGTGGCTTTTTCGAAAGTATCGGCCATGGTAGCAAGGGTTTGAAACATAAATAAGTTCATTTCTTCTACATTCATATCTTGCGTCCATAAATCAATGCGCATGGCATTTTGTTGTAGGCCATCAAAAATGCTCAACATCATTCCTTTGGCGCTTTCTTTGCCATCAAAATCTGCATCATCTGCGTCCCATTCTATATTGATAGGAAGGTTTTCGTTGTCTAAATGAACATCAATTCTAATTTGAGAAGTTTTAGCAACAGGCTTTTTTTCTACTGTCATGTATTTTTAAGATAAATTGGTTTTAAGTTCTAATAGGAAAGTTTTTAATTTGAGTAATTTCAATTTTATTTCCTCCGCTGGATCTTCCTTTGAAGGTTTTATTTTTAGTTTTTCTTGGGCACCTGCAATAGTAAAGCCCTCCACTTTTATTAGCTGAATAATGCGTTCTAATAAATGGATGTCATCTTTGGTAAATTTCCGGTTTCCGCCTTTTGTTTTGATGGGATTTAAAATGGCAAACTCTTTCTCGTAAAAGCGAATAAGTGAACTTGCCACATTTAATTTATTTGCTACTTCTCCTATAGAATAGTACATTTTTTCAATGGTATCTTCCCTGTTTTCCATAAGATAACAATTAATCAAATGACTGTCCTTCGCGTGAGGCAATGCTACGAATAGCCTGAAACTCTTCTTCTGTAATACCTTTAAAGAAGTAATTAATTGGATTCACTTTATTTGCTCCCTTCACAACTTCATAGTGCAAGTGCGGAGCCGTAGAAGTTCCGGTTGAACCCACATAGCCAATAAGCTCCCCCCGTGTAACTTTTTGTCCTACCCTGGCTTTAATTCTGCTCATGTGGGCATACAACGAGGCGTATCCAAAACCATGGTTAACTACAACGTGGTTTCCATATCCACTGCTATTTTCGGCTGTACTGATGATACCGTTTCCTGTGGCATAAATGGGAGTGCCTTTGGGTGCTGTAAAGTCTATTCCAGCATGAAATTTATGTGTTTTAAAAATGGGGTGGATACGGTATCCATAACCGGAGGCGATGCGGGTAAGATCTTCGTTGGTAACAGGCTGAATAGCCGGAATACTTGCTAAAAAGGCTGTTTTGTTTTTAGCCAAAACAATCAATTCATCAAATGATTTTGATTGTACGGTAACTTGTTTGCCTAGGATATCAATTTTTTTATTCAAGGTCACAAGTTCCTCAGCGTTATTTAAACCTTCTAGGCTTCGGTATCTGTCTACTTCAGATTGAGTTGCCTTAATTTTATCAATATCTAAGGGTTCGGCTTCAAAAATAGCCCTATAAATATTGGCATCTCTTTGATGAAGATCTGCAATTTGGACACCCAATTCAGCAACTTTTTTATGAAGGAATTTAATTTGAATCCGGTATTGTTCGTTTTCTTGTTTCAACGCACGTTCTTTAGGAGAGTCTAAAAAACTGTATACGCCAAAGGCCATAATGCCACCAACTACAGTAGAAGCCGACAAAAACCCAAAGACCCGCAAAACCACAGACCATATGCTGGTACCCACTTTTTCAAAGTCGAGTTTTTGAGGATTATAAAAGTATTTTATTTTTGCCAATGTTTCTCTTTTTTGTGTAACTCAAATTCAGCTTCTTTGCATTATGAATTAAAAGTTGCTTGGTTTTGTTTTACTAAAACGAAACCAAAAATAAGTGATTCTGTGTAGAACCTAAATAATTAAATTTAATAATCTGAATATCAATGTCAAATTCGAGCCAAATACGTAAGCAATTCCTGGATTTTTTTGAAAGCAAAGGACATCAAATAGTTCCATCTGCACCTATTGTGGTAAAAAACGACCCCACTTTAATGTTTACGAATGCTGGTATGAACCAATTTAAAGATTGGTTTTTAGGCAACGAGGAACCCAAATATAAACGTGTAGCCGATACTCAAAAATGTTTGAGGGTAAGCGGTAAGCATAATGATTTGGAAGAGGTTGGTGTGGATACCTATCACCATACCATGTTTGAAATGCTGGGTAATTGGAGTTTTGGTGATTATTTTAAAAAGGAAGCCATTGAATGGGCTTGGGAATTGCTAACCGAAGTATACAAATTGCCTAAAGACCGTTTGTATGTTACCGTTTTTGAAGGTGATATTAAAGAGGGCTTGGCGTTCGACCAAGAAGCATTTGATAATTGGAAACTTTGGATCAGCCCGGAGAGAATTTTAAATGGCAATAAAAAGGATAATTTCTGGGAAATGGGCGATACGGGTCCGTGTGGCCCTTGCAGTGAAATACATATTGATTTGCGATCTGATGCCGAAAGAGCAGCTGTTTCTGGGGCAGATTTGGTGAACAACGACCATCCTCAAGTGATTGAGATTTGGAACAATGTGTTCATGGAGTTTAACCGCAAGGCAGATGGCAGTTTGGAGAAATTACCTGCCCAGCACGTAGATACCGGGATGGGTTTTGAACGCTTATGCCGCGCTATTGAGGCCAAACAATCAAATTATGATACCGATGTTTTTGTGCCTTATTTAAAGTTTATTGAACAGCAAACAGGCGTAAAATATGGGTTGGCCGAACCAACAGATATTGCCATGCGCGTGTTGGCCGATCATATTAGAACCATTTCTTTTGCCATTTTAGATGGTCAATTACCATCGAATACTGGTGCGGGTTATGTTATTCGTAGAATATTGCGACGAGCCGTGAGGTATTATTATTCTTTCTTAAATACCCAAGAGCCCTTGTTATGGAAAATGGTTAGCCTAGTGGGCGAATCATTTACGGATATATTCCCTGAAGTAAAAGAGAAAAAGCAGTTTATTGAGCAGGTAATTAAAGAGGAAGAGTTGGGTTTCTTGCGTACCTTGGAAAATGGGATCAAACGATTGGAAAAAATTGAAGGTGATATCAATGGGGAACTTGCTTTTGAGTTATTTGATACGTATGGATTTCCGATAGATTTAACCCAACTTATTGCCCGTGAAAAAGGATTTAAAGTGGATATTGCCGGTTTTGAAAAGAACCTGCAATTGCAAAAAGAGCGTTCAAGAAAGGCTACAACACTAGAAACAGATGACTGGGTAGTATTAGAAGAAAACGACCAAATACAATTTGTTGGTTACGATACCTTGGAGGCTGAGATTAAAATTATGCGTTACCGCAAGGTAAAGAGCAAAGGTAAAGAGCAGTTTCAAATGGTGTTTAACCAAACTCCGTTTTATGCAGAGAGTGGCGGACAAGTTGGCGATTCGGGTGTTATTGAAAGTGCTAATGAGAAAATTACGATTTTAGATACCCAAAAAGAGAATAACCTAATTATTCATATTGTGGCTCAATTGCCAGAAAATCCAAGTACGGTTTTTGTGGCTAAGGTAGATGCACAAAAGCGTAAACTGACAGAATCTAATCACTCTGCCACGCATCTGTTGCATGCTGCTCTAAGGGCAGTTTTAGGTACCCATGTAGAACAAAAAGGTAGTTTGGTAAACAGCGATTATTTGCGATTTGATTTCTCCCATTTTAAAGGAATGAGTGAGAATGAATGGCAAGTTGTGGAGCAAATGGTAAACCAGAAAATTAGGGAAAATATTGCTTTAAATGAGCGAAGAAATGTACCTATTGAAGAGGCCAAATCTATGGGAGCGATGGCCTTGTTTGGAGAAAAATATGGCGATAGCGTGCGTGTGATTACTTTTGACTCAAACTACAGTGTGGAGCTTTGTGGTGGAACACATGTGAAAGCCACCGGCGAAATTGGGTTGTTTAAGTTTAAGAGCGAAGGTGCTGTGGCAGCAGGCGTGCGTAGGATAGAGGCTATCACTTCGTTGGCGGCAGAAAAGATGGTTGCCGAACAAGAAAGTGTATTGCAATCGGTAAAATTGGTTTTAAAATCAAACGATATACTTAAATCTGTTGAAGCACTTATTCAAGAGAAAAATGAGCTGCAACGCAAGTTAGAAAATTTTGAAAATGAACGCACACAGCAAATAAAATCCCAATTACTGGATAAAGTTGTGCACCATACCAATGTATCTAGTTTAATTGCAATGGTAAATGTTAGTAATACAGAGCAATTAAAGAACTTATCGTTTCAGTTAAAACAAGAAGTACCCAATTTATTTTGTTTGCTGGTGATGGAAAATGCAAATAAGCCCTTTATTAGTTTAATACTAGACGAAGCTTTGGTAAACAGCAAGCAATGGCATGCCGGAAACCTAGTGAAATTGTGGGCCAAGCATATTCAAGGTGGGGGAGGCGGACAAGCATTTTATGCCACTGCGGGTGGTAATAATTTGGCAGGTTTGGAAATTGTGCTAAAAGAGGCTGAAATCTGGTTAGAAGGAAATTTGTAAAAGTTTTATATGTTTGATAGTAATTAAAAATATAACTATGAAACAATCATTTTATCTCATTGCCTTTACCCTTGTTCTTTTTGCTGCTTGTAAAAAAGATAATCCAACTCCAGTTGATAATAATAACAACGGAGGTGGGCAGTTACTTTGTAAGTACGATACGGTTTATTCATCGCAACCAGGAACTGTAATTTATGCGTATGATGATAAAGATAGAATTGCGAAAATTACCCGCATACTAGATGGGAAAGAAACAATAAGTAGCTTTGCCTACACAGCAAATAAGGTTGTTATGCAAAGTGATGATCAAACAAATCAGTATTTTCTAAATAAAAATGGTTTTGCAGATACTGTTTTAATGGATTTTAAAAGTTTCGGAAATATTCAAGTTTACTATACCTATAACAGCCAAAATCAAATTGTAAAACAAATACAGGAAATGGAAATAGGAGGGAATGAGCTGTATTTAGAAATAGAAAATACTTATTTAAACGGAAATATTAGTTCGAGTAAAATACTATTTGATGGCGATGAATCTATTAGGGTTAATGAATATCACCTTGATAAACAAAATAGCCTGAAGGATATGGATTACAAAATTCAATTTATTCCTTCTAATCAAAATTTGATGAAAGCCAGTTATTTGGATGGTAATTTAACCCAAAGTTTTATATACCAATTCGATAGTCAAAATAGAATAAAATCATTTAAAATTATCGATTCGGAAGGTAAAGAGCAAATAAATTCTATTGTTTGGAAATGTAAATAGAAATTTATTAAATGATAGCTTGTCTTGAGTTTATCATACTGCCGAAAAACTGGGTGCGTCCTATTTTATTGTACTCAAATTTGATAATATAAAAAAAGCCTTCTCTGAGTGGAGAAGGCTTTACGTTTTTACAAACGATTTTATGAGTTAATGAATGTGTTAAATGAATTGTATCAATTTTACACACGCAATTAAATAAAATTTATAAATATAAACAATGTTGTACATTAATTATTTTTATGTTTAAAAGGACATGGGTTTACCAAACTGTATAAATAAAAGCCATAAATAGTTTATTTAAGCTGGTGCTTTTTCTGTTTCTGATGTTCCCCAAGCGGCTAATTCGCTCTCACTCCAAAGTTCTGGGAAGTAGATGCGTCTTTGAAAAGCTGGATGCAAATACTTTTCCCAATGACTGCCACCAGTAGCTGTTTTGGTTTCACCTTTAGATTTTAAATAGGTTCTAGCTGTTTCCAAATGCACCATTGGCCAATCTATATTATATTTTCTATCAAATGCACGTAAGGCTTCTACCAAAGCAGTTTTGCCTGCCTCATCCAATTTAGGCAGCATGCTTTTGTATCGCTGGTTAAGGTTTAACGTTTGCATTTGTTCGGCAGTTTGAACAAATAATGGCATATATTTTTGTTCAAAATCGGTGAGCGTTTTATTTTTCTTGTTGGTTTCTCTATTAAAACCAGCTTCTTGCCAATACAACAAACCAAATTTATCTTGCAAGCTAGTTTCTGGCTTCACATGATTTCTTAAATAGGCCGGAATTAATAAATCTACATCTGTGCACATTAATTCGATGAACCTAAATTGTGCCGACTGAAAACCACTTGCTGGTGATAAACTCAACCTGAATTTATTATAATCCTCATAGCTCATGCCTTGGTTCATAATGCTAAAAGAACTGCTGAGTAAATCGGTATAACGTACCATTCTATATAATTTCTCAACAAACAAATTAGGTTCTATTTCGCTTAAGCACAATTGGTCTAATTCATGTCTAATAAGCTTTAAAACCAATTCTGTAATTTGGTGGTAAACAATAAAAATGGTTTCGTCTTTAAAATCTGTTCTTGGATTTTGTAAGGTAAGCAAGGTGTCTACCATCACATATTCCCAATAGTTTATAGCTCTATTGTGTTTTAATCCCCTTAAATAGTTCTCTGGGTCCTGACCGTTTGCTATTAACTTATCTTTTATTTCTTGTAAAATATCTTCCATCTTCTTGTTTTTTGTGCATTAGTTTTGTGGCTCAAATATTCTACTTTATTTTCAATTGTTTGAACCTATTTATTATTTCGCATAAATTTTCATGGATTCTGGACTTTTGATTTATACTCATCATGCAGTCCGATGCTGGCGTATATTTGATCTTTGTGTTTTTCAATACGCGCCAGGCGGGTGCTACTTTGCTTAGCTTGCGCAAAGTGAATCAAATACGCCCTTTGGCGACCAGGAGTAAGCGCTTCAAAAGCATTTTTAAAAAGCGGTTCCTTGTCAAAGCATTGAATCAACTCTTCTGGTATTATTTCTTTGTGCGGGGTAGGTGTAAGTTTTTTGCCCGATTTTTCAATCTCAATAGCTTCTCGTATATACAGCGATAAAATTTTACCCAAGGCCTCAATCTCTTCTATTTTTACAAATTTTATAATTCTGCCTAGTTGAATATTTCCCTGTTGTTGCAGGAGTTTATGCTCGTCTTTAAGCAAAGCACCTTTAAAAAAACTGAGATTGGCCGAGTGTTTTAGTGCATTTAAACTTGCAATATTTTTTCCCTCATAAGTATAAACGGGCACGCCCCATTTTATTTCTTCTGTAAGGCCACATGCTAAAACAATTTGCCGCAGGGTTTCTAATAGCTCTTGCCAAGGAATAACTTTGCATTGCGGAGTAGCACCATATTTACAGCGCATGCAGCCGTCTACCATGTATTTGTCTACAAGCGGATTGAAAACTAATTGAGTCATATTATTTTGAATTGGCAAGTTAAAACAAAGGTGTAATAAAGTAAATACTTGCCAAATATATTGAAATTATTTTAAGCTAAATTGGTTCAGCAAGATGCATTTTTAATAGCTTAAATTAAATAAATTTTTATAAATTTATATGAGTATGTTCGCCTATAGTTTAATTATTTTTTTCTACCCAAATTCAGTTAAATATTTAAAATTTAAAACATCATCTTGTTCAAAACATTTAAAGTTTGTTTGGGTTATTTAGTGTATGACAATTCAAGATTTGGACAGGGTAATAGAAATGGCTTGGGAAGATAGAACTCCTTTTGAAGCCATACTTATGCAGTTTGGCCTGCGCGAATCTCAAGTAATTGATTTGATGCGAAAAGAATTAAAACGCAGCAGTTTTAATAGGTGGCGCAAAAGAGTAAATAGCGGAGTTAGTCAGAAACATTTGCACAAACGCAGCGATGAAATAGACCGTTTTAAATGTAGTAGACAAAGAAATATTACGCATAATAAAATAAGTAAACGTTAAATAATGAACCACCGTTTTGAGCCCAATATAAACGCTGTTTTGGAGCGCGTAGATGCTATTGATCCTGTGGCTTATGCTAAAACTAGAAATTACTTAAACGGGGCCGTAACGTATTTATCTCCTTACCTCTCGCGGGGCGTAATTAGCACCCAACAAGTATTGGAGCGTTTAGTAGCCAAAGGTCACTCAATTCATCAAATGGAAGTTTTGGTAAAAGAGTTGGCATGGCGCGATTATTTTCAACGAGTTGGGCAGCACAAAGATTTGGGTTCCGACATTAAACAACGACAGGGAAAGCTCAATAATTATCAAATACCCATCGCCGTAGTTGCGGCTAAAACCGGCATAGAGGCCATTGATGCAGCCATTTTAGGTTTGTATCAAAATGGTTATATGCACAACCACCTGCGCATGTATTTGGCTTCTGTTACTTGTAATGTGGCACAATCGCATTGGAAAATGCCCGCACAATGGCTTTACTACCACTTATTAGATGGCGATTTTGCAAGCAATATATGCAGTTGGCAATGGGTTGCTGGCGCCAATAGCAGCAAATTGTATTTTGCCAATCAAGAAAATATCAATACGTATACGCAATCTAAACAACGCAATACTTTCTTAGATTGCTCTTACGAAGACCTTCCAGATTTAAATGTGCCAGCGGCGTTAATACCACTTCAAAACATAGATTACCAAACGGTTTTGCCACCTACAGATGTGCTTCAAATAAATCCCAATTTGCCCACCTTGGTATATAATTATTATAACCTCGATCCTAATTGGCATGCCACAGAAAACGCCAATCGAATTTTATTAATTGAGCCTAGTCTGTTTCAAAAATTTCCGGTTGCGCCCCATTGCATGGCGTTTATGCTACAACTAGCTTCCCAAATTGAAGGCGTGCAAATACATGTTGGTAGTTTTCAATCTTTGCTGAACCTATGCGGTGGCATTAATGTGTTTTTTAAAGAACATCCGCTTAATGTGGGTTATGTGGGTGTGGAAGAAAGCAGAGATTGGTTGGTGCCCAATGTAAGTGGATATTTACCCTCGTTTTTTGCCTATTGGAACAAAATTAGTAAGCCGCTTTACGCGCAATATAAGTAGCCAATGTTCAAAGAAGATATTGCAGTTGTTTGGTTTAAAAGAGACCTTCGGCTTTTAGACCATGAGCCGCTGTTTTTGGCCCAACAATCTAAATTGCCCGTTTTATTGCTCTACTGTTTTGAACCTAGCATTATGCAATACCCCGATAGCGATGTGCGCCATTGGCGGTTTGTTTACCAATCTTTGCAAGCCATGCAGCAAAATTTGCAGCCCTTTAATACCCAATTGTATGTTTTCCACCAAGAGGCTTATTGGGTTTTTCAGCAACTTCAGGAGCGTTATCAAATAAAGCAAGTGTTCTCTTACCAAGAGGTGGGCACGCAAATTACATACAACAGAGATCTAGCTTTGGCAGCATTTTTTGGTTCGAACCAAATACGCTGGAAAGAGTGCCGATTAAATGGGGTAGTGCGCAAGTTAAAAAACAGAAAAACTTGGCAACAACGTTGGGAAAAAACCATGCTTGCTCCCGTGTTTAAAGTCGCTATGTCGGACATGCCTTTTTTAAATTTGGACACAAATTGGTATGCGGCACGTGTAGGTTCAGACCTGCCCCAAGCAATTAAAGAGGGCAACCCCGTGTTTCAGGTGGGGGGCGAACCAATGGCTTGGCGGTATTTAAACAGCTTTTTAAATGAAAGGCATGTGAACTATTCTAAGCATATTTCTAAACCAGCTCTAAGCAGAACGGGTTGCAGCAGGATTTCGCCCTATCTTACTTATGGTAATTTGAGTATGCGATTGGTTTATCAGGCTACTATTAAACAATATGCAGGTTCTAAAAACAAACGCGCCCTTAGCAATTTTATGTCGCGCTTACACTGGCATTGCCATTTTATGCAGAAGTTTGAAGATGAAATGCGTATGGAGTTTGAACCGGTAAATAGGGCGTATGAAGCTTTAAACAAACCCAAGAATGAACAATTTATTGAGGCTTTTGAAAACGGACAAACAGGCATTCCTATTATAGATGCTAATATTCAATGTTTGGTTCAAACCGGATATATTAACTTTAGGATGCGGGCTATGTTGGTTTCGTTTTTTGTATATAACCTTTGGCAAGATTGGCGCGATTTACATTTCTTAGCGCGTAATTTTTTAGACTATGAGCCCGGCATTCATTACCCTCAAATACAAATGCAAGCAGGATTAACGGGTGTAAATACCATTAGAATGTATAACCCAATTAAAAATAGTTATAGTCATGATGAAGAAGGATTGTTCATTAAAAAATGGTTGCCCGTATTGGCTAATTTACCAACATCACTCATTCATGAGCCTTGGAAAATGACACAAATGGATCAACGTTTTTATGGCGTACAAATTGGGAAAGATTATCCTGCGCCCATTATAGCAATGGAGGCGAGCAGAAAGGTTGCCAGTGATGTAATGTATGGCTTCCGCAAGGGAGGATCATCATCTGACCATGAGTTAGCTAAAGCCGAAGGCAAGCGCATCCTAGCCAAGCACACCTCCGCCTCGCCCCGCAAGGGCGGATGATCATCCGCCCGAATTCGCAAACAAATACATGAAAAAACAAAACTTACCAATCAAAATCTGTTTAACCTGCAACAGGCCATATACGTGGCGCAAGAAATGGGAGAAGGTATGGGATAAGGTGAAATATTGTAGTAAAAAATGTAGTTCGAACCGAAATAAAATAAAAGCATGATAGGACTGGTATTTCCGAATCAATTGTTTGAGCATAGTAAGCTCATTGATACTTGCAAAAAGATATATGTGATAGAAGAATATTTGTTCTTTAAACAATATGCTTTTCACAAGCAAAAGCTCGCTTTTCATAGGGCCAGTATGCAGTTTTATGTATCGTATTTATTGGCCCAAAACAAGGAAGTTGTTTATATAGATGCCCAGCATTTAGAGAGTGATATTAGGCATTTTGTGGCGGCCCGCGCGCAAGAGCAGTGTAGCGAATTATGTTTAATAGATCCTACTGATAATTATTTAGCAAGACGCTTAAACAGCGCTGCCCAAAAACACCAAATAGCATTGGTTCAGCATGTTTCTCCTTTATTTATGAATACGCAGGAGGAGAACCAAGCTTTTTTTGCGGGCAAGAAGAGGATGTTTCAAACAGATTTTTACATGCAGCAGCGCAAAAAAGGCAAAATTTTGCTTGATGGCGTGGGCAAACCATTGGGCGGAAAATGGTCTTTTGACGAAGAAAATCGCCTAAAATACCCCAAAGATAAAACGCCGCCAACAACTCATTTTTTAGCGCCCAATGCTTTTTACCAAGAAGCCATAAAATACGTAAATACGCATTTTGCCAATAACCCAGGTTACCTGCAATTAAATACATTTTACCCTTGCACATTTGAAGAAAGCAAGCAATGGTTGCAAGATTTTTTGGTGCATAGATTTGCAGAATTTGGTCCTTACGAAGATTCCCTCGTTTCCAAAGAATTGGTTTTAAATCATAGTTTAATCAGTCCGCTTTTAAATGCAGGTTTATTGTCGGTAGATAAAGTGATAGCCACAGCTGTAAAATTTGCAGAAGCGCACTCGGTACCGCTTAATTCATTGGAAGGATTTGTGCGCCAAATAATAGGGTGGAGGGAGTTTATTAGAGCCGTTTACGAGCAGGTTGGAACCATAGAACGAACCGAAAATTATTGGGGATTTACCCGAAAAATTCCTGCTTCCTTTTACACAGGCACCACTGGCATTGAACCCATAGATAACTCCATAAAAAAAGTGATAAAACATGGTTATGCGCACCACATAGAACGCTTAATGGTATTGGGTAACTTTATGTTGTTATGTGAGTTCGATCCAGATGAGGTATATAGGTGGTTTATGGAGATGTTTATAGATGCATATGATTGGGTAATGGTGCCCAATGTATATGGTATGAGTCAGTTTGCCGATGGCGGCTTAATGGCTACAAAACCCTATATAAGCGGAAGCAATTACTTGATGAAAATGGGCGATTATAAAAAGGGAGAATGGC
Source organism: Chitinophaga pinensis (assembly GCA_945860865.1). Lineage (GTDB taxonomy): Bacteria > Bacteroidota > Bacteroidia > UKL13-3 > UKL13-3 > B1. The sequence goes on from CAMARW010000005.1 coordinate 61,947, forward strand.
AACCTATTTGGGATGGATTGTTTTGGCATTTTATGGATAAGCAAAGAGCCTTTTTTCTCCAAAATCCACGCCTCGGTATGCTAATTAGAACCTTTGATAAAATGGCTCCAGAGAAACGCGTGCAGCACCTGCTTACGGCACAAAAATATTTGGATAGCTTAGCAGACTAAAACCCTTTTTGAGGTTTTTGATACTTCTCTTTCAAAAGCGATTTACGCATGCCGCGTACTGATTCTAAAGGTGCTTTATCTATAAATAAATTAATAAGCCAAAGGGGAATAACCCCTCCAGGGTCTACTGCAATGATGTATTCGGCCTTACACAGTTTTGGATTTATTTGGGTTATGTGCCACTTAGCTTTCATAAATGGCACGCGAACAAAACCCTTTTTATGGGGTAAAAACTGAGCCTCACTATTGGCGTATATAAAAAATTCTCCTACAGTTTTACTAGGTTCAACCCGCTGCCTAAAAGCGCCATCTCTATTCTCAAAGGGCCAGGGCACATACAATTCTTGGTAATAAATTTGTTCGAACCTATTTATTTTCTGCAATACATTCGATTGTTTACACCCAAATTGATAAGCCGCTTGCTCAGGTATATCTGTAATTAGCTGCACCAATGTTTGTGCACTACACTCAAACTCGGCAATAGTCTTTAATTCTTTAATTGCCAATCCCGGGTAAGTGCGCACGTATACCTGGATTTGCTCTATGTTTTTTGATAGCTGCCAAGAGATTTGGGCCGTTGCCTGTTTTGATGAGAAAGGAAGAAATAACATTGCCATTAAGGAAAATTTTAGCCACCTCAAAATGTCAGTATTAAAGGATTTGTTTGTCAATATCTATTTAAATTAATACTGCAAATTAAGGTTATTACGAGGTTTTTTGTTTAGATTTAAAATGTTGGGCGCTATTTATTTTCATTTCCTGTAAATTAGAATTACAAATAAAAAAGGGTTGATTAGGTTAAATGATTTTCAATAAAATTTGTTTGGATATTTTCATTTAAACGCAAAAACGCTTGTCGCCAAAACCAAACAATACTTACTCGGTATTGTTGTTGTTATTGGAGTACTAACAAATGGAAAAAACATTTTTGAGAGCAGATTGGGAACACCTAGTTATGGCAAATTACCGGGTAGATCCCAGTATGCTAGAGCCTTATTTACCGCATGGTGTGGAGCTAGATTATTTTAATGGCTCAGCCTATGTAAGTTTGGTTGGATTTATGTTTAAAAAAACAAGTTTATTCCATATTCCTATTCCGTTTTTTGGGTCTTTTGAAGAGATAAACCTTAGGTTTTATGTAAAGAGAATAGACGGCAAAAAAATTAAAAAAGGAGTGGTCTTTATCAATGAAACAGTTCCCTTTAAAATAGTAGCCATTTTAGCAAACATCCTTTACAAAGAGCACTATATATCTATCCCAACCCGCCATTCAATTGATTTGTCAGAAAATGTTAACATAAAATATGAATGGAAAATCAATCATAAATGGAATGCTATCTCATTTTTATGTGCCACCGAAAAACATAAAATAGAACAAAACTCCATAGAGGAATTTATTTTTGAACGTTATTTTGGATTCACAAAACTAGACAAAAATAACTCGCAAGAATTTAGGATTAACCACCCCAAATGGCTAACTCAAAAAATAATAAAATGTGATATCAACTGCGATTTTACAGCCATGTACGGATCATCTTTTGCCGGCCTGAACCAACAAAAACCAGATTCAATCCTTTTTGCAAATGGATCATCTGTATCTGTAAATTGGAAACGGAATAAATTTTAAGGATATTTTATCTGTACGATGATTTCATTTTTTCTCCCAACAAATTGATAGGGGGCATTGTAACCCAAAAAGCGAAAATTTCCTTCATATTCAATGCCGTTTTCTTTTAAACTACTTTCTAATTTTTTAGCATAGGCTTTTATGCTCGTATCATCTGCATATCCGCTAAAGGTAATGGCTGCAACATATTCTTCTTTTGTAACAATTATGTTTACAGAAGTATCATTGGGCTTGGGTAGATTATTTTTCATGTAATCTGCTGGCATTACAAAACTCATAGAAGATTTTGATTCGTTTATATCCATATGAACCGGCGTGGTCATGGCAATTTTTGTATTAGAAGCATTGCCTCCAAAAATATAGCCAGCCAATTTTCTAAATCCGGGTGAAGCTAATTCTTTGTAGCTTTTGGCATTCATACTTACGGTTGCCATAGTGGCTGCTGGGTAAAGGCGTATTTCAAAATCTTTTACAGTTTTAATTACCTTGTAATTTTGTGTTTCGGTTTGGGCCATAATTAAAAAGGTTTGAGATAAGAAAACTAAAACAGTAAGTAGGGCTATGATTACCAAAGATTTTTTCATTTTGAGGATATTAATAAAGGTATATTATTTAAACACTTTTTAGTATAAAGTGTTTAGAATCTTTTAAATATATTTTGATTTTTCTGCCGGCAACGATTAATTTTCATCGATTATTTCACTATTTCTGTAACTTACTTCTCTTCATTTTAGTTTTTGAAAAGTTATTTTTTTTAAAACTTTCATTTTAAACTAAATTCAAGGATGAGGACATTCGTAAGTATCAGAAAAATATTTGCTACCGCTGTAATGAAACCGAAAATGTGTATTTGAAGATATTTTGCATTGTATGATAGATTATGTTTTGAATACATTGTTTCAACCATTCAAAGATCTAATCTTACAGATTTTAAAGTATTATACTTTTTGTCTTAATTTTTACATCTTTCTCACTATTTAATTATATGGCTGATGCAAGTTAATTGTACACCCATTTTACCTATTTTAAACTATCGCTTCTGCGTGTTTTCAGAAATGTATTTTCGAATTTCGCGTTTAGAATTTGGAATTTCTTCTTAAACTACTTTCCAATACAAAACTTACTAAAGATATTCTCTAACAAATCATCTGTTGATACTTCGCCAATAATTTCGGAGAGGTGGAAAATGGCTTTGCGGATATCAAACGCCAGTAATTCGCCACTGCGGCCAATTGCCATACTTTCTAGCACCTGTTGTAAAGATTCTCCCGCCAATAATAGGCCCTGATAATGTCTGATGTTTGAAATAATAACATCGTTCTTTATTTGATCTTTGTTCAATACTTGCTTTAACCTTGATTCTAGTAAATTCATGCCAATCTGTTCTTTACTAGATAGGTATATGATATCGGTTCGGCCCGAAAATTTTTGTTTAATTTCTAACTCATGCACCAAATCTATTTTATTACCAATGGGTATCAATACTAAATCCATTTGGGCCATGGTAGCGGTTTCTTGTTCTAATGCTGCTGCGCTTGTTTCGTGCACATCAAACACATATAAAACAATACTGGCTTGCCTTATTTTTTCATGTGTTTTTTCAATTCCAATGCTTTCAATGCTATCACTGGTATGCTCTCTAATGCCGGCAGTATCTATTAGTCTAAACTGAATGCCATCAATGATAAACGACTCTTCAATGGTATCGCGGGTGGTGCCTGCAATGGCACTAACAATGGCCCTGTCTTCTTTTACCAAGGCGTTTAACAAGGTAGATTTACCCGCATTGGGCTTGCCGGCAATTACCGTTGGAATGCCGTTTTTAATGGCATTACCAACCTTAAAGGTTTCTGTTAATCCATGTATTAAACGAACCATGTTCTGAACCAAATCTTTTAACTCGGGTCTACTGGCAAATTCCACATCTTCCTCGCTAAAATCTAGCTCTAATTCTATTAAGGAAGCAAAGTTTACCAGGCGTTCTTTTAAACCAGCAATCTCTTTGCTAAAGCCACCGCGCATTTGGTTCATGGCGGTTTTGTGACTCATTTCAGAGTGAGAGGCAATCACATCTGCCACCGCTTCTGCCTGCGATAAGTCTAATTTTTTATTGAGAAAGGCACGCATGGTAAACTCACCAGGCTGCGCAAGTCGGGCTCCTGTCTGAACCAAAATATGCAAAATACGTTGTTGAATATAAGGAGAACCATGACAAGATATTTCAATACTGTTTTCCCCCGTATAGCTTTTTGTGCCTTTAAATACACTTACTAATACCTCATCTACTAAATCGGCACCATCCATTATCTTACCAAAATGAAGCGTATGTGTGGGTACCTCCAATAAATTTTTACCCTTAAAGATAGTGTTTACTATTTGTATAGATTGCTCACCACTTACCCGTATTACGCCAATAGCACCAACCCCGGCAGGTGTTGCCAAGGCACAAATGGTCTCGTCTAATTGAATTTTGTTCATGATTTCGATTTCAAATATAATTAATTCGTATTGGGAATTTTGGGTATTCATTTATGGCGGGAAATTGGGCGCGCCCAATATTACGCGTTTTGTTCGCATCACGATTTCTTCCTAATGTAATTTTAAATCATGGCCAAAAAATCTTGTTCAGAAATCAGGGGAATATTTAATTCGGCGGCTTTCTTCAATTTTTCCGGACCCATTTTATCGCCAGCAATGAGGTAATCTAGGCTTTTAGAAATGGCACTTACATTTCTGCCACCGTTGTTTTCTATAAGCTTTTTAAGGTCATCTCTGCTCATGCTAAATGTGCCAGATACCAAGAAAGATTTTCCAGCTAATGCATCGCTTCTTTGAATACTTGGATCGTATTGCACGTGTAGGTTCAAGCCATAGGATTGCAAACGATTTATTACTGCAATGTTTTCTTCATCAGAGAAGAACCGCAGCACATTTTCTGCAATTTTTTCACCAATTTCGTGCACGGCCGCTATTTGTTCTGCATTGGCTTGCATTAAGTTGGCAACGTTTTCAAAATGTTGCGCCAGTTTTTTGGCAACGGTTTCACCAACCATGCGTATGCCAAGGGCAAATAACACGCGCTCAAAAGGCACCGCCTTAGATAAAGCAATGCCTTGAATGATATTTTCTGCCCCTTTTTCTTTGATGGAGCGCTTCTTTATTTTACCCGTTTCCGACTCTTCTAACTCAAAGCTAAGTCCGTTTAATTGCTCATACGTTAAGGTGTATAAATCGGCATAGGTTCGAACCAAATTATTTTGAAACAAAGCCGCTACCGTTTCTGCACCCAAGCCATCAATATTCATTGCTTTTCTGCTCACAAAATGCTCTAATCTGCCAATTAGTTGGGGTTTACAATGGCTGTCGTTTGGACAATAATGTACCACTTCACCTTCTTTTCTAATGAGCTGTGTGCCACATTCTGGACAAGCACTTATGTAGTTAATTTTTTGAGCAAACAAATCGCGTTTTGCTGCATTAACAGAAGTAATTTTAGGGATAATTTCTCCGCCCTTTTCAACATGCACCCAATCTAGTTCATGTAAGTCTAATCGTTCAATTTCATCTGCATTGTAGAGACTAGCCCGTTTTACTGTGGTGCCAGCCAATTGCACTGGTTTAAGGTTGGCTACAGGTGTAATGGCGCCCGTTCTGCCCACTTGGTAACTCACAGATAATAGTTGCGAAAGTGCAGATTCTGCCTTGTATTTATACGAAATGGCCCACTTTGGAATTTTGGCTGTAAAACCCAAATCTTCTTGGTGCTTATATTGATTAACTTTGATTACCACGCCATCAATTTCATAGCTTAGCTTATGACGTTCACTTTCGTATTTATTAATGAATGCCAACACTTCAGCTAGGTTAGCGCATTCTTGATAGTGATCACTTACTTGGAAACCCCATGACTCCGCTAACGTTAAACTCTCGGAATGCGTTTCGCAGATATTTTCTTTGGTATACACAAAGTATAAAAATGCATCTAGCGAACGCTTCGCCACCTCTTTACTGTCCTGCATTTTTAAACTTCCAGAAGCAAAATTTCTCGGATTTTTATACAAGCGCTCTGCAATTTTATCTTCATCAACGCCTTGTTCTATTAGTTCTTTCTTTAGCGATTCGTTTAACCTCTCAAAGGTTTTTTTATGCATAAAAATCTCGCCGCGTATATCAAAGCTAGCTGGGAAATTTCCATGCAGTTGTTGAGGAATACTTCTTATAGTTTTTACATTAGCCGTAACATCATCGCCCTGTGTGCCATCGCCGCGCGTAACGGCACGTATCATTTTGCCATTTTCATAGCTGATGCTAATGGCTAAGCCATCAAATTTTAATTCACATACATAGGTAAAATCATCGCCAATTGCCTTACGCACTCTTTGGTCGAATTCGCCCAACTCCTCTGCAGAGTAGGTGTTACCCAAACTCATCATGGGGTAAGCGTGTTTAACCTGTTCAAAGTTTTTGGTAACTTCACCACCTACAACTTGCGTAGGAGAGTCTGGCTGAACCCATTCAGGATGAAGGGTTTCAATAGCTTCACATTTTTTAAGTAATTGGTCGAATTCATAATCAGAGATATTGGGCTGCGACAATACATAATATTTGTAATTGTGCAATTTTAACTCGCTTACCAACGCCTCGTAGGCCAATTTTTCTTCAGGCAAATTCATGTTGCAATGTAATTATGAATTGCGAATTTTTAATTACGAATTACGAATTAAAAATTACGTTTTTTCGATGTCTATTTTGGTTTCGGATTATTGATGATTGCTGGGTTATGTGCCACAAAATGTTTTGAAGTTTTTATCAAATTCGGTTTGTGGTGGAGCTGTATAGCTATGAAATTTTGGATCGTACGTGTAAGGATTTTTGATTACTTGCAATAGGTTTTCAAAGGGTTTTGCGTTGCCCATAATCATTTCATCTAAAGCTGTTTCTACTTCATGATTCCTTGGAATAAAAGCCGGGTTGTTTGCTTGCATAATGGCTTGGGCTTTGGCCATACCAACTGTGTCTTCTATATACTTTTTCCAATTATTACGCCAAGCAATAAAGCGTTCAGAACATTGATGCGTTTCTGCTGCAAAAGCAGGATTTCCTAATGCTAAAAAGGTATTGGTATAATCCATTTGTTCCTCTTCCATCATAGCCAACAATTCATTTACCCAATCGCACAAGGTTATATTTATTTCTGTAATCCCAAGTTTTAATAACATGGTTTTATAATATTGGTTAACCCATATTTGATCAAAAGTGCCAATTATTTCTTGGGCAATTGCAATGGCTTTTTCTTGTTCTGTATGCAGCAGTGGCAATAATGCTTCTGCTAAGCGAGTAATATTCCATTTGCATATATTGGCTTGGTTTTTAAAGGCGTATCTGCCGTCTCTATCAATAGAACTAAACACCGTGTTGGGGTGGTAAGTGTTCATAAATGCGCACGGACCATAATCAAATGTTTCGGCACTTAGGGACATGTTATCGGTATTCATTACGCCATGTATAAAACCAACACGCATCCAATTTGCTACCAATTTAATTTGTGCTTCCATTACGGTATTTAGCAAAGCTAAAGCAGGATTTTCGGCAGCTTTAAGTGCTGGATATAACCTATCAATAGTGTAATTAGTAAGGGCTTGCAAATCTTCTGTGGTGCCAAAATTACGGGCAAATTCAAAGGTGCCAATGCGTATGTGACTCTTCATTAACCTTGGTAAAACGGCGCCTTCAAATACCTTTTCGCGCTGAACCAATTCGCCTGTTTTAATAACGGCTAAACTTCTCGAAGTAGCAATGTTTAAGGCATGCATGGCCTCGCTTATGAGGTATTCTCTTAACATGGCTTTATAAGTAGCCATGCCATCTCCCCCGCGCGAATACTTGGTTCGCCCGCCACCTTTTAATTGTATGTCGTATCTTTTTTCTTCTGTTTCAACCCACTCGCCAATCATCACCGCACGTCCATCACCCAACATAGTAAAATGCCCAAATTGATGTCCGGCATAGGCTTGCGCAAAGGATTGGGCATCTGGGTTTGGTTCAGCCAGTTGAAGAAAAGAGAGTATTTCTTGCGCTTGGCTAGTGGTTATGCCAAGCTCTTCCATGAGTTTTTGGTTTAAAACGGCTATTTCTGGTTTGCTAAAAGCAGCAGGTTTTACGCGTTCGTAGAATATATTGGGTAGGGTTAAATACGAATATTCGAGTGTAGACTTAATCATTGTTTTTTATAGATAAGCAATCTGTTTTGTAGCAACTCAATCAATAATTGAAAAATTGAGTTTACCGAGCAAAATTAAAAATACCTATGAAATAAGCGGCCTTTTCTCAAAAAAGTATTTTTTTCTTTGTTTAACAGCCTTATCTTAATAATTTGCTACCCCAATGAAAATAGAATTTTTAGGAACAGGAACCTCTCAAGGTGTGCCCATTATTGCATGTAAATGCGAGGTGTGCAGTTCTGTAAATCCTAAAGATAAAAGATTGCGAACCAGCATACTGGTTTCGCACAACAATCAACATTTGGTAGTAGATTGTGGTCCAGATTTTAGGGCCCAAATGTTGCGCACAGAAATTGAGTCCTTAGAAGCCATTTTGTTTACCCATGCGCACCGCGATCACATGGCAGGTTTAGATGATATACGAGGTTTTAATTTTGCCATGAAGAAATCGGTAGATATTTATTGCGAACCTCGGGTAGAAAAAGCCATTCGCAGAGAGTTTTTTTATGCCTTTGAAGAACCTAAATATCCGGGTGTGCCCGAAATGAATATGCACTCCATAGGCTTAGAACCATTTGAATTAATCGGTATTCCTATTATTCCTATTCAAGTGTTTCACCACAAATTACCCGTACTGGGTTTTAGGTTCAATGATTTTGTATACATTACAGATGCCAACCGCATAGAGCCGCAAGAAATAGAGAAAATGAAAGGTTGCAAAGTGCTTGTTTTAAACGCCTTGCGCAGAGAACCGCATATTTCTCATTTTACCTTAGCCGAAGCAATAAGCTTAGTAGATGTTATTAAACCCGAAGTCGCTTATTTTACGCATATTAGTCACCAATTGGGCACCCACCAAGCAGTAGAAAGTGAACTACCCAGCCATATTCACCTGGCTTACGATGGATTAATACTTGACTTTTAATGCAATCATTACACCAACACCAGGTTTTATTTCCGCTACTGGCCTCCAACTTACAAGATTTAATTTCTGGTTTTAGTTTGCAAGATGCCTATAGAAACTACGCACAAAACGAACTTACTTTGGTGTTTGGTAAAGGAGAAGAAAATTTAAGCATTCAAATTAATACCGCTTGTAAAACCGGATTGTTTTTTTTCTACGAATACCCCTTAACCCGCGATGCGGGTGTGTTCCCTTTATTCAAAGATTTGTTATCGTGTGTTGTTACTTCGGTTCAAGCCCATGCCCATAACCGCTCTTTCCAAATATCTTTTGGCCTGAACCAACACTTGGTTTTTAAAATGTATGGTCCGCTAAGTAATGTTATTTATTATGTTGGGTCTGAACCTAAACAACTTTTTAGGGCCCAAATAGAAAACGATAGAAATTTGGTATTGGAAGCCTTTAATCAAGAGGCAAAAGAGGGCGATTTACCAGTGTTTAAGGAGCACTATTTTGTTTGGGAGCAAACAGAGCCTAAGTCGATTTTTGTGCTAAATTTTGGCGCAGAAGCGGGTAAATCTGTATGGCAAAGCGATAATATTTTTGAGGCACTTCAATATTTCTCTAAACGCTACATGCAAGCCTTTTTGTTTGAGCAGGCACACCAAAAACTTTTGGCCCAATTTAAGCAAAAGTTGAAAAGAGAAACCGCACTTATACATGGAGCACAGCAGTTTTTGAACAATGCCGCCACGGCTGTGCCTTTTGATGAAGTAGGACATATTTTAATGGCTAATTTGCACCAAATGGCCAGTAAACAAACGGAGGTTTTATTGTTTGATTTTTACCGGAATCAAGATATTTTAATTCCGCTTAAAAAAGATTTATCGCCCCAAGATAATGCTGCCTACTATTACCAAAAGTTTAAAAATAGAAAAACCGAAATTGATTTAAAAAGCAAACAATTGCTATTGGCTCAAAAGCGTTTGCTTGAAATTAAAGAGGTTTATAAAACCATAGAAATAGCCAAACATTTAAAGGATTTAAAACCTTGGATTAAAGAAGAAAAACAGCGCGAACAAACTCCCCTTAAAGAAAAATTTAGGCGTTTTGAGTGGCAGGGATTTCAGATTTATGTTGGCAAAAATGCCCGCAATAATGATGAACTCACCTTAAAATTTGCCCACAAAGACGATTTATGGTTGCATGCAAAAGGTGTAAGTGGCAGTCATGTAATTATTAAACACAAACAAAACCAAAATTTTTCTGAACCGCTTATCCAATATGCTGCCGCAGTGGCTGCTTATTATTCTTCTGCCGCTGGTAGCGAGTGGGTACCTGTTTTGTTTACCCCTAAAAAGTTTGTTAGAAAACCTAAGGGTGCACACGCCGGACAAGTATCTGTTGAGCGCGAAGAAACCACCCTCGTCCAACCCCGCCTCACCCCTTAGGGGTGGATTATCACCCACCCAACCACCCACACCACCCACACCACCCACACCACCCACACCACACCGCACCATCCGCACCATCCGCACCACCCACACCACACCACCCACACCACAGCGCCCGCCGGCACCCGTAACGTATGTTATGTCGAAAAAACAAGTAAGATAATCCTTTGGCCTGACGTATATTTGCAAAGCATGAAAATTTTATTAAAGTATCTCAAGAATTATAAAAATTTGGTAGGTTTGGCGCTGTTATTGGCGGCTGTTAATCAAACTTTTTCGCTGTTAGATCCTTTTATTTATGGTAAATTAGTAGATAGATTTGCGAGTAGGCCTGCCGATTACGACGAGCAAACGTTTTTAAAAGGGGTTGGTTTACTAATTTCTGCAGCCGTGGGTGTGGCTATGGTGAGTAGAATTGCCAAAGCTTTCCAAGATTATACACTCAATTTAATTATACAAAAATTTGGCGCTGCGGTTTATACAGATGGTTTAAAACATGCTTTGCAATTGCCTTTTCAAGAATTTGAAGACCAACGTAGTGGCGAATTACTGAATGTATTGCAAAAAGTGAGGACAGATTCTGAGAAGTTTATTATCAATTTTATCAATATCTTTTTTACCTCCTTTGTGGGTATCGTATTTGTGGTTGTTTATGCTATCCAGGTGCAACCTTGGTTAATTTTATTGTATTTTGGGGCTAGTTTTTTACTGGCTTTTTTAACAGGTATTTTATCCAAAAAGGTAAAAATTGTGCAACAAAGAATTGTTGCGCAAACAAAAGCTTTAGCAGGTTCTACCACAGAATCTTTGCGCAATATAGAATTGATTAAAAGTTTGGGTTTAACACACCAGGAAATGAAACGCCTAAATGTGTCTACCCAGAAAATTTTACAGCTAGAATTACAAAAAGTAAAAGACATTAGAAGCATTAGTTTTTTGCAAGGAACCATTGTCAACTTTCTACGTCAAACCATTTTGTTTGTATTAATGTATATGATTTTTAAGAACGAAATGACCTTGGGGCAGCTGATGACATTGCAGTTTTATTCTTTCTTTATTTTTGGCCCTATGCAGGAAATGGGAAATGTAATTTTGAGTTACAGAGAGGCAGAAGCATCTCTGCAAAATTTCCAGCACATTATGGATAAGCCATTAGCCCAAAAGCCTGCTTACCCGGTTGCTATTGATAGCATAAACGAGGTGGCTTTTAACCAAGTTGGCTTTACCCACAAAACAGGTAAACAAGCTGCTTTACATGCCGTAAGTTTTGAGGTAAAAAGTGGCGAAACCATTGCTTTTGTTGGACCATCAGGGTCGGGTAAAACTACCTTGGTTAAATTATTGGTAGGTTTGTATCAGCCCAATGAAGGCGAAATAAGCTTTAATAAAATTGCCAGTAAAGAATTAGATATTGATGCTTTGCGCAATCAAATTGGATTTGTAACACAAGATACCCAATTGTTTTCTGGCACTATCAAAGAAAATTTACTGTTTGTTAACCCACGAGCAACAGATGAACAAATTATAACCGCGCTAAACCAAGCTGCTTGTCAAAATTTATTGGCCCGCAGCGAAAACGGAATTAACAGCATAATAGGAGAGGGCGGAATTAAAATTTCTGGCGGCGAAAAACAGCGCTTATCCATTGCTAGGGCTTTGTTGCGTAATCCGAGGCTGCTCATTTTTGATGAAGCAACCTCTGCCCTTGATAGTATAACTGAAGAAGAAATTGGCAAAACTATTCGAGAAATTAGCTTAGGTAAAAACCACATTACCGTAATGATTGCGCATCGTTTATCTACTATAATGCATGCAAGTAAGATTTATGTGCTAGAAAAAGGGGAGCTGGTAGAAATGGGTAAACATGAAGACTTGTTGGCTCAAAAAGGATTATATTATGCCATGTGGCGCCAACAAATTGGTGAAAGGTAAGTTATTTATTACATTTGTAAGCCAATGATTAAAGAAGTAAAACCAGATATATCTCTCCATACAAGTAAGAAAGAGCAAGTAGAGGAAATGTTTAATAGCATTGCCCCTAAATATGATTTTTTAAATCGCTTTTTATCCTTGGGAATCGACAAGATTTGGCGCAAAGAAGCAATCGCTTACCTCAAGCCGCTTCAACCAAAACAAATTCTAGATGTGGCTACCGGAACCGGCGATTTGGCCCTAGAAGCTATGAAACTAAATCCAGATCAAATCATTGGTTTAGATATAGCCGAACAAATGTTATCCTTTGGCAGAATTAAAATTGATAAAAAAGGTTTGAGTCAAAAAATTAAAATGATACAAGGCGATAGCGAAAATTTGCCATTTGATAACAATCATTTTGATGCCATTACCGTTGCCTTTGGTGTGCGTAACTTCCAAAACTTAAGCAAAGGACTAAAAGAAATGAACCGGGTGTTAAAGCCTGGCGGAAGGCTGGTGGTTTTGGAGTTTTCTAAACCGGCTTCTTTTCCTTATAAACAAGTTTATAATTTTTACTTTACCTATATTTTACCGGTAATGGGTAACTTATTAAGCAACAGTAAAAATGCCTATACCTACCTGCCAGAAAGTGTGAAGCACTTCCCAGAAGGCGATGCCTTTGTTGGCTTTTTAAAAGAAGCTGGCTTCAAAAATATGATTGTTAAACCTTTAACTTTTGGCACTTGCTCGCTGTATATAGCCGACAAATAATCCTTGCTTTAATTAGCATTTGCGCTGGCCTGCATGTTTGGGCTCAGCCTAATTTAGAACAATACGATCTGAAGCGATTGCATTTTGGCTTTACCCTAGCAACCAATTCGGGCCGGATGTTGTTGGAAATGAAACCTAATTTTCCTTCGGATACTTTGATGAATGTTTCTGTTAAAAATTTCCCCGGAATTGGCCTGGGTGCCATTTCTAACTTGCGCGTTGGAGAATACCTCGATATTAGATTAATGGCTCCCGTAATTTCTTTTGTGCAACGCAATTTGGTTTATGATTTTCCTGCCGGACAAAAAGAGGTGAAAATAGAATCTGCCTATTGCGATGCCAGTTTGTTGCTGAAATATAAGTCTATGCGCCGCAAAAATATGCGTGTGTATGTAATTGGAGGCGGCCGAGTTAGTTATGATTTTGCCTCAACCATCTCTAAAAATAGAGGATTACAAAATCCAGTGGTTTCACTTAATCCGCTAACCACAGGCTGGGAAGCCGGATTTGGATTTGATTTTTACTTCGAATATTTTAAGTTTTCGCCCGAACTAAAAGTGTGCAATACCTTTGGAAATGCCATGTTCCGCGATAACTATATTTTTACAGATTATATACACTCCATCTCCCCACAGCTGATTCAGATTTCTTTGCACTTTGAATAATTTGGTTTGAACCAACCCATGAAATTTACCTTACACAAAACAGATACAGCTACCAAAGCTAGAGTAGGCACTATAACAACAGGTAGAGGAGAAATACAAACGCCTATTTTTATGCCCGTTGGCACGCAAGGTTCTGTAAAATCTATTTCGCAAGAAGACCTCGCTCAAAAGGTTCAAGCCCAAATTATTTTGGCTAATACTTACCATATCTTTTTACGTCCGGGTTTAGAGGTTATAAATAAAGCGGGTGGCATTCACCAATTTATTCATTGGGATAGGCCCATGCTCACTGATAGCGGCGGTTACCAAGTTTTTAGTTTAAGCGATATGCGCAAGATCAAGGAAGAAGGCGTGTCGTTTAGGTCTCACCTCGATGGCGCTAAAATATTCTTCTCACCCGAAATTGCCACCGATATTCAACGCACCATTGGCGCTGATATCTTTATGGCCTTTGATGAATGTCCGCCTTACCCCTGCGAATACAAATACGCCAAAGACTCTATGAACCTAACCCACCGTTGGTTGCAAAGATGCATAACAAGGTTTAATGAAACCGAAGCATTATACGGTGTTGAACAAAGTTTGTTTCCCATTGTGCAAGGCTCTGTTTACAAAGATTTGCGCGTAGATTCGGCCAAATTTATTGCCGATCAAAACATGCCAGGAAATGCCATTGGCGGATTAAGTGTAGGTGAGCCACACGAACAAATGTATGAGATGACCGAGTTGGTTTGCGAACAGTTGCCCATAGAAAAACCAAGGTACTTAATGGGTGTGGGTACGCCAGAAAATATTTTAGAATGCATAAGCTTGGGTATAGATATGTTTGATTGTGTGCTGCCAACCCGCAACGCGCGTCACGGTTATTTATTTACCTCGGAGGGGATTATTAATATTAAAAACGAAAAATGGAAATTGGATTACTCACCAGTTGATAGCCTATTTACACCAAATTACTCTAAAGCCTACCTTAAACATTTAATTAAATGCAACGAAATGCTGGGAGCAACCATAGCTAGTTTGCAAAATTTAAGCTTTTATTTGTGGTTGGTTAAAGAAGCGCGTGAACATATTTTAGCCGGAGATTTCTTGGCATGGAAAAAAGGCATCTTACCCATTATTATGCGTAAACTATAATCATTTTTAATTAGGTTCGAACCAAAACATGTGGGAAAAAATTGGCATAGGCATTATCGATAGGTATATCATTAAGAAATACCTGCAATCGTTTTTTTATTCGGTTTTGCTTTTTACGTTTATAGCCATTTTTATAGATGTAAGCGAAAAAATGGACGATTTTATTAAGCGTAAACCGCCATTGTCGGTCCTTATTTTTGATTATTACATTTGGTTCATACCGTATTTTATGGGCTTGTTTAGTTCTGTTTTTATCTTTTTATCTACCTTATTTTTTAACAGTAAATTAGCTCAAAACACAGAAATTATTGCCATTTTAAACAGCGGTTTATCTTACAAAAGATTTCTAAAACCTTACCTAATTGGAGCCAGCTTATTGTTTGTTTTATTTATGTTTTTAAACACGCAATTCTTGCCCATTTGCGATAAATACCGACTCGAATTCGAAGAAAATTGGATCAAAGAAACCAAGCAAACTCAGAATAACAATATCTATAATATGCTTAACGATTCCAATCTTATACACATGGAATCGTTTAATTACTCGGATAGTAGTGGTTATAATTTTAATTTAGAAAGCTTTGCCAATGGCAAGCTAAAAAACAGGATTTTTGCCAGCAGAATAACCTGGAACAGAATAAAACAATGCTGGACATTTGAGGGTTACACCCAACGTACGTTTGCCAATAACCGAGAATATATTGAGAAAGGGCAGCGGAAAGATACCGTTTTAAGCCTTAAACCCGATGCGTTTTTTGAAAAAGCAAAAGTGGTGAGCAGCATGACAAACCCTGAGTTAAACAGTTATATCCGAAAAGAAATAGACAAGGGCAATCCAAAGGTTAATATTTTTAAGGTAGAGCTCTATAAACGCACCGTAATTCCCATTGCCTTTTTTGTGCTTACGATTTTAGCAGTGGCGGTTTCTAGCAGTAAAAGTAGGGGTGGAGTAGGCATGCATTTGGGCATAGGTATAGGTTTAACTTTTACCTATTTATTGCTCATTCAAATCTTTAATACAGCCGGAAATACAGGTGTAATTAGACCTTGGATTGCGGTATGGATAGCGCCTGTTTTATTTTTCTTTATTGCTCTATATCTCCTAAAAAAAGCGCCAAAATAAATGGGTCAGCCAAAAGATATTAATAAGTATTTACTGCTTCATTTTATTATTTTATTATGGGGTTTTACGCCTGTTTTGGGCAAACTAATTTCATTGCAAGCTCTTGATTTGGTATTTTGGCGTTTAACTTTTTCCTTAATTAGTTTGTATGCTTACCTGCGTTACAAGGGCACTTCGCTGCAAATATCACTTAAAGATTTGGGCCATTTATTAGGCTGGGGCGCAATAGTTGGCTTGCATTGGTACTTTTTTTACCATGCCATTAAAGTGTCTAATGTATCTATTGCCCTAGCGGGTTTTAGTACCATTACCCTTTTTGCAAGCGTGCTACAACCCATAATGCTCAAGAAAAAATTCTTCTGGGGCGATGCGCTCTACGGGGTAATTATTGTTATTGGTTTATTGGTAATTTTACAGTTTGAAAAGTTTTACGCCGCAGGCATTTTGTTTGGTATTTTAGCCGCCATCACCGCTGCTATGTTTGGTATTTATAATGGTAAGCTCATTCAAAAACATGAGGCAGGAAAAATTACTTTTTATGAGTTTTTAGGAGCCCTTATCACCATTTCTATCTTTCAAATGGTGGTGGGTAAACTAACAGATATTCGCTTTCCAATGCAGTCAGATTTAATATATTTACTCTTACTCAGTGTGTTTTGTACCACCTTGGCCTTTACCCTAAGTGTAGAAATTTTAAAGAAAATTGATCCTTTAACAGTAATCATTACCAATAACCTTGAACCAATTTATGGTGTGGTTTTCTCAATCATCTTGTTTGGCGAAAGCGAAATGATGAGTAGCGGTTTCTACGCCGGCGCCTCCGTTCTCTTATTTGCCGTTTTTACTTACCCATTCTTTAAGCGGAAATTTAATTAAAAATTACGAATTACGAATTTTGGAAGGGAAGTAGAATTACGAATTACGGATTACGAATTACGGAGGGAGGGGAGAATTACGAATTACGAATTACGGATTACGGAGGGAGGAAAAATTACGAATTACGGATTACGAATTACGGAAGAAGAATTACGAGTTGCGAATTATCAATTGAAGAATTTTTTGCTTAAATTTTTTCGAAATCCTATTTGCTTGATTTAATTTACATTCAGTAATTTTTGTATTGCTGTGTTTTGAATAATAGTATCTTTATTTGAGAATATACTAGCTTTATGAAAACAGAAAATTTGATTCAAGTTAAAAGTTTTGCTTTTGCCATAAAAGTTGTGAGTGCCTATAAATATTTAGTTTTTGAGCAAAAAGAATTTGTAATGTCTAAACAATTATTGCGCAGCGGAACATCCATTGGAGCAAATTTAGAAGAAGCCATAGGCGGTCAATCAAAAGCTGATTTTATTGCTAAGATTTCTATTTCATATAAAGAAGCAAGAGAAACTGTATACTGGTTGAAATTGCTGAATGCCACCGCATATTTTACAAATAACGAAGCCAAAACATTACTAGCAGATGCAGAAGAAATTTGCCGAATATTAGGTAAAATTCAAGTTACTACAAAAAGACAGAATTAAAAATTACGAATTACGAATTACGAATTAAAGGAGAATTACGAATTACGAATTAAAAATTACGAATTAACACAGCGTAATTTTTAATTCGTAATTAACAAAGCGTAATTCGTAATTTTTAATTCGTAATTTATTATCGTAATTCGTAATCCGTAATTCGTAATTGAAAAACTAAAATGGCTAAAAAGGCAGAGGGTTCAGAAACGCCACTTATGAAACAATACCTAGATATTAAGGGTAAATATCCAGGAGCTATTTTGTTATTTAGGGTGGGTGATTTTTATGAAACTTTTGGTGAAGATGCCGTTAAAGCCGCGCAAATATTAGGCATTGTGCTAACCAAAAGAGCCAATGGCGCTGCTTCGCATATTGAATTGGCTGGCTTTCCGCATCATTCGCTCGATAATTATTTGCCTAAGCTGGTTCGTGCCGGACAAAGAGTAGCCATTTGTGATCAACTAGAAGATCCTAAATTAACTAAGACAATTGTAAAGCGCGGTGTTACAGAACTTATAACGCCGGGAGTTAGTTACAATGATAAAATACTAGATAACCGCAGCAACAATTATTTGGCCGCTGTTTGCCTACAAGAAGAGAAAGGTGGGATAGCTTTCTTAGATATTTCTACAGGCGAATTTATGGTTACCGAAGGTCCGATTGCCTACCTAGATAAGCTGTTGCAAAGTTTTAAGCCCTCCGAAACTTTGGTTTCTAAGAAGCAATTACCTCAATTTAAACAGTTGTTTGGCGATAAACTCTACACCTACACCCTCGATGAGTGGAACTTTCAACTAAACTTTGCGCAAGATAAGTTGCTGGCCCATTTTCAAACCCAAAACCTCAAGGGATTTGGTATACAAGATTTGCAATTGGGCATTATTAGTGCAGGCGTTTGTTTGCATTACCTCAGCGAAACCCACCACCACCAAGTAGGACATATTCTGAGTATTTCTCGCATTAACGAAGAGAAATACGTTTGGTTGGATAGATTTACCATACGCAACCTAGAATTGCTCTATTCATCCAACGAGAACGGCGTTCCTTTGATTCAAGTTTTGGATCAAACCGTAACGCCTATGGGCGCCAGGTTGCTTAAACGTTGGTTGGTAATGCCGCTCAAAGATCTGGTGCTTATACAAGAAAGGCTCAATATTGTAGAGCAGGCCAAACAGCAAAAAGCGTTGCGAAAAAAAATGCGCGAATCTCTGGCCCAAGTGGGCGATTTGGAGCGCCTCATCTCCAAATTAGCCATGCGCAGAATTGGTCCGCGCGAGTTGCAACAACTCAACCGCTCATTAAAATTAATGCCGCTTATCCAAGATACGCTGCAACAAGCCAATCATGCCCAATTAGATAGCCTGGCCAAACAAATTCACCTGTGCGCTTGGGTGGTAGAAAAATTAGACAAAATGCTTGTGCCAGAGCCACCTGTTTTGGCCAATAAGGGCAATGTGATAAAAGAAGGGGTTGATGCATCCTTAGATGAACTGCGTAAAATTGCCTTTGGGGGCAAAGATTACCTGCTTCAATTGCAGAAAAAGGAACAAGAAAGAACTGGTATACCGAGTTTAAAGATAGCTTATAACAATGTATTTGGGTACTATTTAGAAGTAACCAATGTGCATAAAGATAAGGTTCCGGTAGAGTGGATGCGTAAGCAAACCCTTACCAATGCAGAACGTTACATTACCGAAGAGCTCAAGAAATACGAAGACCAAATACTGGGCGCCGAAGAAAAAATTGCGGTGATAGAAGAAAATCTTTACAACGAATTGGTTACTTCTTTGGCCGATGAGGTTACGCCCATTCAAAGCAATGCCCAACTCATAGGAAAAATAGATTGCTTGTTTGCCTTTGCCCAATTGGCAGAAGCCAATAATTATTGCAAACCAGAGCTGCAAGAGGGCTTTGAACTTAAAATTAAAGATGCTAGGCACCCTGTAATCGAAAAGCAATTGCCCCTAGGCGAACCTTATATTGCCAATGATGTTTTTTTAGACAAAGAAACGCAGCAAATTATTATCCTTACCGGGCCAAATATGAGTGGTAAATCTGCCATATTAAGGCAAACCGCTTTGTGTGTATTAATGGCACAAATGGGTTGTTTTGTGCCGGCTAAAGCGGCTCATATTGGTATTGTAGACAAGATTTTTACGCGGGTAGGAGCCAGCGATAACCTTTCGAGTGGCGAGAGTACTTTTATGGTAGAAATGATAGAAACTGCTAGTATTCTGAACAACCTTTCGCCAAATAGTTTAATTTTATTAGACGAAATCGGAAGGGGAACATCTACTTATGATGGAATCTCTTTGGCTTGGGCCATTACCGAGTATTTAAACCAGCATCCCTATAAGCCTAAAACGCTTTTTGCCACGCATTACCACGAGTTAAATGAATTAGAGCAGGAGGGAAATGGCATTAAAAATTTCCATGTAAATGTAAAAGAACAAGATAATAAGGTAATCTTCTTGCGCAAACTTAAACCGGGTGGAAGCGAGCATAGTTTTGGTATCCATGTGGCACGTATGGCAGGCATTCCTAAAACGGTTTTAAACCGCTCTGATATACTCCTTAAAGAGCTTGAGAAAGGCAGAGAAAATATTTCTGCCAAAGAAATGGGAAAGGTAAAAGCAAATCCCATACAGTTAAGCATGTTTCAGCTCAACGATCCGGTTTTAATTGCCATTAAAGATCAGCTCCAAAGCCTCGATTTAAATACCCTCTCGCCCATAGAAGCCTTGCTTAAACTAAACGAGTTAAAGAAACTTTTTGAACAGTAAAAAATATTGTTTTACTGCAAAATAGTTGGGTAAGTAATAAAACCAAGTATAGCGTTAAAGAATAGCAATCCATTTTTGTTGTGGGCACTTTTGTTGAGGCTTACCCATTGGTTTTGCGAAATTTTGGTTTGAAAATCAGATGTTAAGTAAATATTTCCAATAAAAAACGTGCAAATACTTGCAAAGAAAAAGGCGTTGCTTATATTTGCACTCCCCAAAAGGGAAAACGTTCTAGAGATTTATCTCATTTATGCGAAAGTAGCTCAGTTGGTAGAGCGCAACCTTGCCAAGGTTGAGGTCGCGAGTTCGAGCCTCGTCTTTCGCTCCAAAAATAGAAAGTTATAGGTTAATGCCTGTAACTTTTTTATTTTATTGTTCTTTTGCTCGGGTGGTGGAATTGGTAGACACGCAGGACTTAAAATCCTGTGTCCTTTAAAGACGTGCGGGTTCAAGTCCCGCCCCGAGTACAAAAAGCCTTGCTTATCTTTTGATAAGCAAGGCTTTTTTGTTTTTGATTCACCAATAGGTGATGAATTTACACCCAAAATTAGAGGTTCGCTTATTAAGATGTTATTTGCCATGCTATGACAACAGCAAAAAAATACTATATTTGAATTAAATGACACTCCAAATAGACATAATAAATCCAAAAGCTACTAGACTTCTAAAAGACCTTGCTGACTTAAACCTCATTTCCATTAGAAGTGAACAAGAAAATAATTTTATAAAAGTTGTAACCAAACTTCGTAAAAAAGCCTCGGCTGAAAATCCAACTTTTGAAATGATAACGAAAGAAGTTGAGCTTGTCAGGACAAAGCGATATGCGAAGAAAAAAGGATAGAATCATAATTGACACAAACCTTTGGATTAGTTTTCTTTTATCTAAAAGTACCTCAGGCCTAGACAGATTGTTGCTTGAACAATCAATCAATCTAATTTTTAGCCAAGAGTTGCTCGACGAATTTATTGAAGTTGCGCGACGTCCCAAACTAAAAAAGTATTTCAATCTTTCAGACCTTGAAGAACTTTTAATACAAATTAATTTCCATGCAGAGTTCGTATCAATAACCTCAAGTATAAATCTTTGCCGTGATCAAAAGGATAATTTTCTGCTTTCATTAGCAATTGACAGCAATGCCACTTATTTATTGACGGGCGATAAAGACTTATTAGTGCTTAACAAAATTGGTAAAACAAAAATAATTACCGTAACACAATTCCTATCCGAAAAGAGCACGAATAACTAACAAGAATTTGGATGCAATAAAGGCTTCACTCCTCACGAAAACCCCATCCCAACCAACGAACATGGTCAGTATGTTTGGAAGACTACAACGTAAAAAATTAATTGATTTTTCATTAGGTAAAGCGTATTTTGAACAGGTTAATTTTGAATAAACAATTTATGGGGCTTTGAAATTTTTCAACTCCTAATGGTTAAAACAAGCCTGAAAGCATACTAACTATTTTTCTTAAGCACCTTTTGTATAAAGCGAATAAATTCTTTAGAGCCAAGTACCTTTACTTCTTCTAAAAAGCCCAATACAAATCGCCCAGGCGCTTTAAAACTTTGCACATTGGCTTTAAAATAATACTTGTCTGTGTCGGGTATCGACTTAAAAAATGCAGTACTCATGGGGTATTCTTCTTTTAAAACCAAGTAAGCCCGCATACTCATTTCTAATTCAATTTCCTTATTTAAACGCTTGCCTTGAAAACCAAAAATATCGGGCTTGTAAAATTCATGCTGCATTTCGTGTTCCATTGCTGTTTCAAGCACTTCAACACTTGTCATTCGCTCTATGTTAAAGTATTTGTTGAGCTTTGTTTTAATCTCAAAGGCAGAAACAGAATCGTAATTTTCTGTAAAACAAGTTGGTTCAACCAAGCGATCGGAAACACTCTGGCTATTGGCCGAGCTGTATCCTTTTATAAAAAGTTGTTTTCTCTCCATAATCGCAATAGAAATTTGCTCAACAATTTTTGCCAAGTGCGCCTTAAATAAACTGTCGCCTCCCAGCGCTATTTCGGTAGATTGTTGAATCTTCTGCAAAACACTATCTGCCAATTTGTTTTGCTTTCCAGCAGATACAATCAACTTTTTTAGGTAGTCTGCCTCCTGCGGTGTAAAGGGGATATGTTCACTTTCTGTAGCCGCCGCAATAAAAAATTTGCTATGCTTATCCTTTTCAATCTGGAAGCCTAGGTCTTTTAATAAATCTAAGTAACGATAAGCTGTTCGCTCAGAGGTTTCAAGAAAGACTTCAATACTCCGTATCGATTTCGCTGGTTTAGCTTTCAGGTAATTGATCAGCTGAAATAGGCGGTATATTCTATTCTGATTGAACATGTTGTAAAATAGTTTGCCAAATAAAGTCAATTCGCATAGAACAGCCAAACGGTTGACCCTATCTGGCAGAGAAGTTCAGTTGTTTTGTATGGTCGTAATTTTTATAGGTAAATATTAAAGTGGAAAATAATCAATTTATGAGAGTAAAATAAATTTAAGCAGACGCGGTTATCAGCAAACAACCCAAACTACATTTTAAGCTTGCTAAGCTGTATGGTTTGTGAAAGCCTCATGACTAATCATTCAAAAAGAAAAATAAAAAAGTGGAGACAAAAAACCACTCAAAAACATAGAAAATTCCAATAATTCAAAACAGTAAAAAAATAAAAATTAAAAAAATGAAGAAGTTTGTATCAAGTTTAGTTGTTTTAACAACAATTGTATTAAATACCCAAGCACAAGATGCAAAAGGGTATATTGGATTTTCAGTAGGCCCAAGTATCCCAATGGGAGATTTAGCGAGTAAAGATGCAGACAATAATGCCGCAGGTTGGGCTAAAACAGGGGCAATCTTCGACATTTCTTTTGCTTACAAATTAGGGGATGGAAATTTTGGCATATCAGCCTTGCTACGCGGACAAACAAATCCAACTGATGCACAAAGCTTGGCTGATGAACTCGCAAATCAAGCTGCCGGGGTTAATTGGACCGTAGAAAGCGCTGGGTGGGGCATAGGAGGCTTAATGTTTGGAGGTTTTGGCTCGTTTCCTATTTCCGAAAAATCTTCATTTGACACAAGAGCAATGATTGGCTTTTTGAGCGCAACTTCACCAGAAATAACCATTACAGGTTCTGGACCAGGTGGAACAGTTTGGGTTAAACAAAGCAGTGCATCTACCAATTCTTTTGCCTATCTATTGGGGGCAGGTTTTAAGTTTGATTTAGGAAAAAAATTATACTTGTTAACTAACCTAGACTATTTGGGTTCAAGTCCTGAATTTAATAATGTGGAAACAATAGCAAGTGATGGCACAATAGAAAAAAGCACCTGGAGCCAAAGCATGGGTTCAATAAACTTTAGTTTGGGTTTAGCATTGAAGCTATAAAAATCAACGTGTAATAGTTCATAATAAATAAGAGGGCAGAATTACTTATGCGTATTTCTGCTCTCTTTTAACTTTGTGGTTACAATGACTATTGATCTTTAAATTATTTATTTTATTCGTTTTAATTGATAAAAAATTATGAAACATTTTCTTATTTTATTGGCTTGTTTAGTAACACTTTCCTCATGTTCAGTTACCATTCCTTTACAATCAAATTTGAGCGACCAAACAATGTTATTAGCTGAAAATAAAAATATAAAAGCTAATTACACTTTGGTCTCTAAAGTTCCTGATGGTTATTTGCCATACGTGGCTGTACAAAAAAATGGTACAGAAACTCCCAATAACTCTTTTTATATTTATGCCTCTGAGACTGCTTTTAAAAAAATATGGAGTTCATATTTCTCTGGCAAATTCAACAATTATTCTAAGGATCAAATGGATATTGCGGTCACCCTAAAAGAGTTGAAATTAAGGGAGCAAGCTGCCACTTCAGTGGGTATGACAATGTTGACTGGCAATTCAACAGTAAACGTTGAAGCCGCGGTAACTGTTCATGTTATTGTTGATTATCATAGCAAAAGATATGAAAACCAATTTGAGGTAACAGCTTCAGATTATAATGAATCGCAACAGATGGCATATGGTACTTATAATTACACAGTTAATCAAACAAATCCTACGCAACAGAAGTCAAAGTTATTGGAAAGTAGTTTAAATAAATCAATCATTCAATTTGAAAATTTTCTTCGTTCAATTATGCTCATTGATAAAGAAGGGAAACAATAATTTCATAATTTATACTAGTTAAATGCAACAGTGGATGGAGAAGACGGCAATCTCTATGAAATTCAAATTGACAACTAAATACAAACAGGTATGCTGAAAACTGAACAGAGTAGGCAAATTAAAAATTAAAAACGATGAAAAAAACATTAATTATTTTTACCATTATGGCTTTATTTACATTAGGTGTTAACGCCCAGACTAAAAAAGACGGAACTCCTGATATGCGTTACAATTCCAATAAGCAATCTTATGGAAACAGCTACTCAACACCTTCTTATTCTGCACCTAAAACTGAAAGAAATTATAACAATGGCGGGCAATATAAAGTGCAAAGTGGCTATCAAAAAAGCAATGGCAGCTATATTGCTCCGCATATAAAAACAACACCCGATAACAATCTTTATAATAACAAACCAAAGTATAAATAAATCTGACAAATTGATTAAAATCTTTAATAATGCATAGGACAGAAAAATTAGATTACTTAAACTTGGTTAAATACTAAAAAAATCAAAATACTTTTAGCATTTGCTTTAGGAATTTCTATGACTTTTTTAATGGCATTTACACAATTGCAAGAATAGGATAAATCATTGGCTCGCATTTAAAAGATGTCGGCAAAATATGTTTTTATTAATTGTAAGGTACTCCAAAAATGTTAAAACGTAAAATTAGACCAGAAGCAAAACGCTATAGATTTTAATAAATGTAAGAGGCATAAATAGTCGTAAAGGAAGCTATTTAAAATAGGGGATAGGTAGCACAACGTAAACTCCAACGCCGTATAAATTAGTTAAGCAATAATTGTAAAATTTGAATCCAAGGGTAAAAATTTTGGTTTATTATCAAATTAATAATTTGTTATTAAAAATACTAAAATTTGTATTAGTTATAATAATTATTAATTTCGTGTGAATCCGTATTAAGAACGAAAAAGTTATGTAAATACTTGAAGCTCCTAAAAGCTTTAACTTTAAGCCGAGCAGATAAAGCCAACTTAAAATTTAGTGCATAAGACAGATAATTAAAATATAAAAACATGAACGACATCATAACCAACGGAACAGAAATAAAGCAACGGATTCTTTCTGAAATTAATAAAGCTACTCAAAGCATTTACCTTGCAATGGCATACTTTACGGACAGAGAAATTGCAATGGCAATCGTTGGGGCAAAGAACAGAAATGTGTTAGTTGACATTATCCTTTCTTCAAATATCCAAAACGACACAGTAAAACTAATACTTAAAGGTGCAAACATTATTGTTCACGCTTTTGAGACAGGTGACGCAAGAGGAATAATGCACCATAAATTTTGTCTTATTGACAACAAAATCACAATTAACGGCTCATACAATTATTCAATTAATGCAAGTAACAACAATGTAGAAAATATTCATGTTTCAGACGATACTTCAACTTATTCCCAGTTCTTTACAGAATTTGAACGACTAAAATATAACATTGACAACCAAATAGCCGTGAACACAACAGCACAAACACCCGAAGGAAAGATTGAGCCGATTAAAGCAATAAATATTGTTGACACTTTCTCACAACAGTTACACAATCTGCTATATTCTTCCGCACAAATCAACACAGAAGAATACAAGAATCAAGGATATGAAACATCAAAGAAATGTCAAGGAAGTATTGATATTTTTAGAACAGAATATAGCAAAATAGAAGAGGAAATTAAAGTATTCACAACCGATGAAAGTTTGAGCAACAAAAAGAGTATTTTGACTTCTAACATTTCTAACGCTTTTGAAAGCACAAAAACTAATTTAGATTCTGAAAAACAAGAGAAAATTACGTTTGCCAAAAAAGATAACGAATTAGAAAAACGTCAAACAACAGATAAAATTTCAGGCATTCAACAAGAGAAATTAATTTTAGAGTCGGGTAATCAAAACACAGGCGAAAAAGGATTATTACAAATCAATAAAGAAATTGAGAAAAATAAACTTGAAAGAAAAGCACTAGAGCAATCATTTATTGTTAAGCCATTTTGGAATTTAGGGACTTCTTTATCAACCTTATTCTTAGTTATACTTACTTTTTATCTTTCTTTCTTTTTTGCGTCAGCAGTTTACAAAGTATTATTTGAATATAATATAATCCAGAACTCAATGGAAGCTGGTGTAAGGCCAGGTTTGCCTGAGCTTTTTGATGCAAATGCCATAGTCAAGATATTTAGACTAAAGGGGGCATTCTTTGGATTTGTTGGTTTGATCTTCTTTGTCTTTCCTGTTGCATTATCAAATATAAAACTTTTTGGCAGCAAGAATAAATTGGTAAATGGTCTGATGTTTTGGGGAGGCTTATTAATATTTGATGTTGTTGTTGCAGCTATGATTGCTAAAAACACAGATGAAATAAAATCTTTGTTAATTGGAAAAGAATCACAACTCCAGTTTTGGGAAGTTGTGAAACATGGTGAGTTTTGGATGATTTTTATGTTCGGAATGATACCACTTATTATTACTCATTATGTGGTTGAGAAAATATTTCACTCCTACAAAAATTCACAAAGAGATTTAGTTGATGCTGAAAAAAATAGAAAAATTCAATTCTTAGAAGAAGAAATGATTGAACTTAATTTTGATAAAGAATCAATCGGAATTAAAATTAAAGAGAAGGAAGATGCTATTTCAGAATGTAAAACGAAAATTGCAAGTCTAGAAACAGAAATCAATTCAGTTCAAAATCAAATTGAAACTAGATATGCTGAAATGCAAAAACAAATTAAAGCAATAGTTGATGGTTTTAACGCAAGGATATTAAGTGGTAAGATATTTACCGATGTTATTTTGGATAGCGTTATTTCGAACTACAAATCAGGGTTTATAGAGTATTTACCTGAATTCTATTCCACGGAAGAAGTATCTTTCAGAGTTAGAGAAATTGAACAAGTAGTTAACAAATAATAAAGTAATCGGATGAAAAATGTTATAGCCATTTGTTTGGTTTTGCTCTTGTTTGCTTCATGTGGTTCAGAGCCTCAAAACAAATATTTAACCTATCAAAATATCGTTATCCTTTCCGATATGTCAAGTCGACTGGAAAACAGACCGCCAAAAGACATAAATGAAATTCAAAAAATACTTCAATTTTTCAAGACAGAATGTGTGAAACCCGGTGAAAAAATTGGGGACAAATCTTGTATTTCGTTTTCTGCATTTTCAGAGAAAACGGCTGCTACTATTGACATAAATAAAATTAAGAACTTGGGCGAAAAACAACGCTTCATAAACTCTACTGCTGAATATGAACTTTGTGGACTGAGCCATCAAATTACAAACTTTGATAGTACTGTAAGAAATGTATATGCGAAAACAAGGAATGAAGGATTAGATTTAATAAGCCTTTTAATTGAAAAAATATCAAACGAGCATATTGTTAAAGAAGATACATACTTGACAGATGGGTTAGATACAACTTATTTAGCTTACAACAATCATATACACATTTTTACAGATGGTTATTTGGAGTATTTGGATAAAAATAAAAATAGCCAGTTTTATTTCGGGAACTCTGAAATTGAGAAAGTGCGAAAATATTGTATAATCAACAAAGTGAACATTTCTGATGCACTTGAGTCAGACAAAACTTTATGCCTACCGCCAAGCAGACACAAACTAAATAAGTATATAAACCTTCACATACATGAAACACATGAACGTGATAAAAATTTAAATTCACAAACATACTTGCATCCAAGAGGACAAAGGGATAATGAAATACTTGAAGCAGTTTGGAAAAAGTGGTCAAAAGACAGCGGTTTTAAAGACGACCTGCAATGGTATAAATATTGACAAAAAAATCGTGTAGATTGTGCCACAATAATAGTAAAAGTGGTGGTTCAGTGCTCCGCAGACACATTTGTGGTAAAATCAAAAATTGGTTCTCCGCATCAACATTTGTGGTGAAAATCGCCACCTTCGCCAAGCCAGAAACCGTTATAAGCAAGCATAAAAAGACATGATAAAAGATCTAATAACAGATTTGGCATATGACAAAATTGCAATTGTGCTGGCTTACAATTTAGTTTTCCAAAATTTACAAATGCGCAAAGAGTGGGAGCAAATGGTCAAGTATGGAACGACAATCAGGTTCGATATAGGCATACAAACTTATTATCAATAATTTATTTTAACAATTCAAAATTGATAGAAAGCACAAACAGGACCAAGCTAAATAAAGAAAGCAAATTGGGTGAAGGACATCGCGCCTTAACCTTATATCAATAAATATTGCTTTGCTTTTAGTTAACTATTTTAAATGCTACAGATGAATTTTGTTAGAAAGCTTTTATCCCGCGTACTTTATAACTAGCGGTTTTAAGATTCCCATCAACTTGTCCATTTTGAAAATTGAAAAAAGACGCAGTTGTTTGGCCATACTCCATGCTACTCCAGTATAAATTGTTAGTAGTTGAAAATAATAAGGTATGGCTGCCTGCGCGCAATGCTTTTTGAACTGTAAATCTGTTGTTATAGAGTAAAATAAGTTCATCAGGACTAGGTATATACCATCCTAAGCCCATACTTGACACATAAGTTTTAGCTTGACTTCCAGAAGTTGGAATCAAATTAGTATTAAATATTCCGTCCTCCGTGCGATTAGCGCCTGTAACAGTAGGCGATAATTGCCAATTAAGGCTAATTGAACTTTCAGTAGTCGCTACAATAAGTCCATGCTCTAAACCGTCGCTTCCTTTGTAAATATAAAAAATAATACCACCTTGAAAAGGTTCACCTAGATAATGAGTAAAACCACCCACACCCGCATTTGCACCAGCCGGACCAGTGGCGCCAGTATCACCTTTTATTCCCTGTATTCCTTGAATTCCTTGAGCACCTTGTGGACCTTGTGGACCAGTAGCACCTGTGTCGCCTTTTATTCCTTGTATACCCTGAGGACCTTGAGGACCGGTTAAACCAATTGCTCCGGTGTCGCCTTTTACTCCTTGTATTCCTTGAGGACCAGTTAAACCAATTGCTCCAGGGTCACCTTTGGGGCCAGGAGTTCCGTTTGCAGAAAACAAAGCATAGGGCACACTCGATAACTCGCTTGTGCTAATTATATTGTAAAGGTTGCTACCTGTTGGGTCTGTTTCTGTTTTTATAAAATAAGGGCCATTTGCCCAGTTAATGGATGAAAAATTTCCTGACACAAGTGTTCCCGTGCCAATTTCAATACTCACCAAACCATTAATATTTGTTGTTGGCGTTTGTGTTTCTACATAAACCGCTGCTCCAAATATAGATCCTTGCAAAATTAGTATCCGCATGCCAATGGGCGAGTTGCTTACCAATGCATTTGAACTATTGCGAATAACGGCCTGGTAGCTCATTTTTTGAGGAGCCTGGGCAAATAAATTTACCACTATTAAAAGTCCTAATAGGAATGAATAAATTTTTTTCATGTATAAATTTTTATTGTTTAATTATTTTATAGGATTGTATTTGCTTGTTTTCATTGCTTACAACATTTACTAAATAAGTTGCCGAAGGGAAATTACTTAAGTCAATTTGAGTTAGATGAGTTGTAATATTACCCTTGCTCAATTGTTTACCTTTCAAATCAAAAAGCTGATACGATAATTTCTCATGGTTGTAATTGGAAATTTGCAGGGTTAAATTATCTGCAGTTGGATTAGGAAAAGCAATGAGAGAAATATTTAATGCTGTTTCATTTGAACCAACAGAGAAAATTTCAAAAGCTTGCTGTACACCTTGGGATGCGCTTCCAGCAATACCACTAACTGTTGTATAGGCAATTTGTCCAATACTAAATGAAACGGATCCCCCGCTGCTCGATGCATTTCCACCACTAGTGCTGATTATCTGCTGAGCGCTCGTTATCAACCCTAAATTTAAAAATAAAATAATTAAAAATACTCTCATGTTTTTCATATTGTTATTTAGTAAGGTTTTAACTTCTGCAATATACTTTAATTACCACGAATAAAGTTTATTGCCATTTTTGTTTTAAAATGTGCATCCGCACAAAAACTCCCTTTCTTATGCAAAAAAAGCCACACCTTTAGCGCATGAAATTTACCCAATAAATGATTTTAACCTATTATCTTAAATGGGAAAAAGTGGCTTAACCATGCGTATTTATTGCGTTCAATAGAATTAATTCAATCAAGCATTCTGTCAATTCAGTAAACAATAAAATTCAGATTATGGTGAATGTCCTATTTAGCAGGTAATTGATTTTAAACTTTTACGTTCGTTACAATTCTTTAGCAATACCCATTTTTTTGACCTTATATGGCAGAATATTTTTATTTTATGTTCTTAATTAACCGCTTTATTTTGCTATTTTTTACTCGTTGGTCAAAATAATATTATGTTGATTAAAGAAATGGAACAGCCAGTTGAGTTTGGATCATATATTCACAGTTTACGGAAAGAGAAAAAGTACTCATTAAAAATCGTTGCAGATAAACCCGCGGAGTTTGAACCTAAAATGAATGGCTTTAAGACCATTTAGAGACTTTTCACTGACTCAAAATTATTAGAAATCGAAATTTAAAAACAATTTAATGGGTTGAAGTATGAGTAAGTTGGAAATCAATACTGGTAACGCTGATTTAATTAGCGACATCAGCTTACTGATTGAGCAAAGCCAACGCCATATTGCTACACAGGCTAACAGCGCCCTTACACAGTTGTTTTGGCAAATTGGTAAACGAATTAATGATGAAATACTGTTAAACAAACGTGCAGATTATGGCAAACAGATTGTCGTGACAGTGTCGCGACAATTAGAAACAAAATATGGAAGGAGTTTTTCTGATAGGAATTTGCGTAGAATGATGCAATTTGCTACTGTTTTTAATGATTTTAAGATTGTGACACCACTGGCTACACAATTGAGTTGGTCGCATTTTATTGAGTTATTTCCACTTAAAACGGATGAGGCAAGAATGTTTTATGCGCAAAAATCGATTGAAGAATCTTGGGGCAAAAGAGCCTTAAAAGAACAAATTGAACGAAAAGCCTTTGAGCGCAACGAGATTGCCAATACGCAATTGAGTAATTTTAAACCCGAATTATTATTGATGGGGATGATTTTTACTTAGACCTCTTATTTTATAACCGAAAACTAAAACGCTTGGTAGCTATTGAACTTAAATTGGGCAAGTTTGAAGCGGCGCATAAGGGGCAAATGGAGTTGTATTTAAAATGGCTGAGTAAATACGAAAAAGCCGAAGGCGAAAACGAACCCATTGGTTTAATACTTTGTGCCGAAAGCAATAAAGAACAAGTAGAATTATTAGAAATACACAAAGACGGTATTATGGTAGCCGAGTATTGGACAGAAATGCCAAGCAAACAAGCCTTGCAACAAAAGCTACATCAATTATTAATAGAAGCCCAAGAACGTATTGCACGCATTACTTTAAATGCATAAAATGAATAGGATGAAAATAGCATAAAAGGAAACCCAAAACCCATTTTATTTCTGCCAGGTTGTTTTAACAAATGTTGCGGTTGAAAATTCTACGCCATTAATTTTTGTATTTCCTGCAATACCACCCAAGTAACCCAGACTTTTGCAATCGGAGCTGATTACTTCAGTTGCCATGTCGGCACCGCAATTACCCGGGTCTAGTGTATAAACCGTATTACCTTGAAAAGTATATTCCTCAACTTTTACATTGTTGCAGGTTGATGATTTATTGATGTCTTTAATTTTATTCTCCACACATTTTGGTGTGCCTTTTTCAATGTCGAGTTTGGTGCAACTAACCATTACAGTTGCCATTAATAATAGAATCGATAGTTTTTTCATTTTAATTATTTTTTGGCTTCAATCCATTTTATGAATTATTTCGTTTGGGGCATTTTTTGATCTGATTAAGGGTTTTCCTTTCAAAGCTTGAATGAGCGTAAGTAAAGCCAATAGTCCATAAACTACAGAAATACAAACTGTTAATTTGGTGTTTTTTAAAACATAATAGGATAGTATAGGCAATACTTGTAAGGCATGCATGCCAATAAAATGTGAAACCCTTAAATCGCCCACCGTTTTGCTCCATCCAATGATGAACCAATTTGAATTGTCGTTTAATGCGCCAACACTATGATTTAATCTGGAACCCATGGCAAAGCCTTCAAATGAAAATACAACGAAAATGATTATACTTAAGCGTATGGCCCAAACATAGTAATTGGGTAAGGTGGGAAAGGAGTTTTTGAAAAATAATAGTCCAACATAAAAGGTATAAAGGTTTACTAAAGATGCTGCTAAAGCCATCATAGAATACAAGGCAGCATAAACAGGGGTGCTTATATTGTAGTGAGAGAGTTGCCCTTTGCCTGCCTGAAATGCAATATAGAAAATTTCAAAACCCAATAAAATGATAACCGACCAATTGAATAGATTAATATTGAAATTGGGCAGGTAATAGCAATACCAAGCCATAGCCCAAGCAAATAAAAAGGTTGAAAATGCAAATTTAAAAGGCTTATACCAAGCATTTACACCATAAACTTGCGTATTTGAAAACTTAGTAAGCAGTATAAAAACAACAGATAGCACCAAACACAATAAACCATAGTAAAATAGTGTTTCGTTACGGTATTTAACTTGTTGAATAAATTCTATCATTTTGTAAAACTGGCCTTAATTAACGATTAAATCGCATCCGCATCCCCAAGCTGCTTTCGTCAAATTCACCTTCGTTGTATACCAAGTTTCCGTTCACAAAAGTTTTTAAAATGCGGTTATCAAATGTTTGTCCCTCAAACGGACTCCATTGACATTTGTACAAGATGTTTTCTTTATTTACCGTATAAGATTGGTTCAGGTCTACCAAAACTAAATCTGCGTAAAAGCCTTCTCTAATATAACCCCTGCGGTCTATTTCAAAAAGTATTGCCACATTATGACAGGCTTTTTCTACAATCTTTTCGAGGCTAATTTTGCCCGCTTGGTGCAATTGTAACAAGGCATTTAAACTGTGTTGAACCAAAGGTCCGCCCGAAGGTGCTTTAAGGTATTTGTTAGATTTTTCTGCAATGGTGTGTGGGGCGTGGTCTGTGGCAATTACATCAATGGTATTGTCTATCACCGCCTGCAAAATGGCGTCTCTATCGCTGGCTTTTTTAACGGCTGGGTTCCACTTTATCCAATTTCCTTTGGTGGCATAATCTGCATCACTAAACCAAAGGTGGTGCACACAAGCCTCGGCAGTAATTTTTTTCTGAACCAAAGGCAAGGTATTATCAAACAACGACAGTTCTTTGGCTGTACTAATATGCAAAATATGTAGGCGCGTGCCATGCTTCCTAGCCAAATCAACCGCAAATGCAGAACTAGCATAGCAGGCTTCCGCGTCCCTAATAATAGGGTGGTAGCTAGCATCTATATCCTCACCAAATTGCGCAATGGTATCGGCCTGGTTTTGCTTTACCATTGGGTCGCTTTCGCAATGGGTGGCAATAAGCGTTTTTACCTGAGCAAATATTTGCTCAAGGGCCTCTGGGTCGTCTACCAACATATCGCCTGTGCTAGAACCCATAAATATCTTTACGCCGCATACCTCACTCGGGTTAATTTTTAAAAGCTCCCCCAAATTGTGGTTGGTGGTTCCCATAAAGAAACTATAATTAGCCAAACTGCATTGACTGGCCCTTTGGTATTTTTCTTCTAAAAGTTCAACCGTGGTAGCAGAAGGAGAAGTATTGGGCATTTCCATATAAGAAGTTATGCCACCAGCTACAGCCGCTTTGGCTTCGGTGTAAATTTCTCCCTTGTGGGTTAAGCCGGGTTCTCTAAAATGAACCTGATCATCTATTAAACCAGGTAACAAATATTTTCCTTGCGCATCAATTACCAAATCGGCTGGCATAGCAATTCCTTGCCTTTCAATTTTTTCAATAAATGCACCTTTAATGTATACATCGGCGTGGTAAATTTCTCCTTCATTTACCAATTTAGCGTTTTTTATTAATGTTGTTTTCATGCAAGCGCGAACTTACTCATCTTAGTGCTTATTCTCGTGATTTTAAATGTAAATATTTTGCAAAATTTAATCACGCACCCATTACCTTCGCAAACAGATATTATATTTTGAAGCAAAACTCACTTTTATTCCCTTGGCTTGCCTTTGCTGCAGTTTCAATTTTTTGGGGAACCACTTTTTTGGCTATTAGCATTGGTGTTAAAACCTTTCCTCCCTTGTTAATGGCGGCCTTTAGGCATATCATTGCAGGAATTATTTTACTCAGTTATTTTTTAATAAGGGGTTATAAAATACCTAGTTTTAGCTCGCTCAAAACTTTTGGCTTTAATGGCATATTGATGTTGGCAGGCGGAAACGGTATTATTTCTTGGGGGATGCAATACGTAGGAAGTGGATTAACCGCGCTAATTTGTGCCCTTACGCCAGTATGGATAGTTATTATTAACAGAGTTTCGGGCAACCAAGAGCGCTTGCACCCTTTAGCTGTTATTGGGTTTATAACTTGTTTAATTGGACAATTCTTTTTGTTTAAAGACAAGGTAGCTTTGTTTGAAGATGAAATGTTTGTTTGGGGTGTATTTGCAGTAGTGTTATCTAACTTTTTATGGGCTTTAGGAACCGTTTATTCTAAAAATCACCAAACCCAAATTCACCCACTTTTTGCCTCAGGTTGGCAAATGATTCCGGGTGGATTATTACTCTTTATTTTGGCCTATTTTAGGGGCGAAATGCATGCCTTTAAACCTGCACCCGAGGCTATTAATGCGCTTATTTACCTCATTCTGTTTGGTTCTATTTTGGCCTATGGTTCATACATGTATGTAATTAAAAAATTACCCGCCACCATTGTTTCTACCTACGCCTACATTAATACCATGGTAGCTATTATTTTGGGCTGGTTCTGGTTACATGAAGGCCTAGATTTCTCTACCATTATAGCCATAGCGCTAACCATTTTAGGGGTTTACCTCGTGAGCAAGAACGCTTAAGCAAGAGAAATTGAATTTAAAATAGGGGCTTCTACAAAACATGCTTAACTTTGGCTCATGCAAAAGCCCATTCAAAAGCCCGGCAGAGGTGCCGAAAAAACCAATTTACATACCAGAAACCTCCACCGCAATGCCTATGATTTTGAGCGTTTAACAGCAGCTTTTCCATCCTTAAAGCCGCATGTAAGGCCCAATGCTTTTGGAACTATTTCTATAGATTTTGCTGATCCTAATGCGGTAAAATGTTTGAACCAAGCTCTCTTAAAAGAATATTATAAGGTGCAATTTTGGGATATCCCAACAGGTTATCTTTGTCCGCCTATACCGGGTAGATCAGATTATATGCACTACGTGGCCGATTTGTTGGCCGGTTCTAACGGAGGTAAAATTCCGCTTGGTTCAGCCATTAAAGGTTTAGATATTGGTGCAGGGGCCAATTTAATTTACCCGCTTTTGGCTAATTCGCTTTATAAATGGAGTTTTGTAGCTACAGAAACAGACCCCGTGGCCATCACTAATATGCAGCAAATTTTGGCTAAAAATCCTGGTTTGGATCAGGCCATTTCTGTGCGAACCCAAACACAAAAGCAATTTATTTTTCAGGGAATTTTACAACCCAACGATTTATTCGACTTTAGTGTTTGTAACCCACCCTTTCATGGGAGCGCCGAAGAAGCTTTTGAACAATCGAGTAGGAAAATGCGTAACCTTAAAACTAAAAATCCGGTACTCAATTTTGGCGGACTTAGTCATGAACTCTGGTGTGAAGGGGGCGAAAAACTTTTTGTAAAACGCATGATTTTAGAAAGTAAAAATTATGGTTCTAGCTGTTTTTGGTTTACTACCCTAATTTCTAAAGGTAGCTCTATTGATGAGTTGGGCGCATTTTTAAAAGAAGCTGGTGTACAAGATTTAAAAATGGTGCAGATGAGTCAGGGACAAAAAGTAAGTAGGTTTATTGCTTGGACATTTCTCAATAAGCCTCAACAAAAAGAATGGCGTAAGCAACGTTGGGCATAAGCTATTTTTATTGGGATGGATTTGCGTTAACTTCCAGCTTATGGAAGAAAAAGAGCCATCGCATAACCAACAAACAGGTAGGATAGGAGAAGATATTGCTGCACAGTTTTTGGCCAAAAAAGGTTATCAAGTTATAGCTAAAAATTACCGAGCCGGCAAGGTAGAATTAGACCTAATATGCAAGAAAGACAAGCTTTTAGTGTTTGTGGAAGTAAAGAGTAGGTTCAATGCCATGGTGCAGCCAGAGATGGCCGTAGATTATGCCAAACAACGCAATATTGCCCGGGCCGCTGGCTCCTATTTACAGCGCTATCAAATTCAAGATCCGGTGCAATTTGATATTGTTGCTATCAACTTTTATCATGGTAAAGTAGATATTATGCACTTCGAAGATGCATTTTATCCGGTTTTCTATAAATAATTTTAATAGCCATATTTTTCTTTCCATTTTTGTTTTAAAAATTGACGCTGTTCGTTCTCACGTGGATTGTTACCCGGTTCAAAAAACTTCTGTCCTTCTATGTTTGCCGGTAAAAACTCTTGTGCTATAAAATTGCCTTCATAAGCGTGTGCATACGCATAATTTTTACCATAGTCTAGGTCTTTCATTAGCTTGGTTGGCGCGTTTCTTAAATGAAGTGGAATAGGCAAGTTGCCAGTTTTTTCAACCGTTTCTAAGGCTTCGTTTATGGCCAAATAAGCTGCATTGCTTTTAACAGAACAAGCCAAATAAATAGCACATTGCGAGAGAATAATCCTGCTCTCTGGGTGCCCAATTTTATTAACAGCATCAAAACAATTATTGGCTATTAATAGGGCATTTGGATTGGCATTGCCAATGTCTTCGCTGGCTAAAATCAATAAACGCCGCGCAATAAATGCTGGCTTTTCGCCACCTGCCAACATCCTGGCAAGATAATAAACTGCCGCGTTGGGGTCGCTTCCCCTAATAGATTTTATAAAGGCAGAAATGATGTTGTAATGGTCTTCGCCATCTTTATCGTACCTGCCCGTTTTTTGCTGCAGTATTTTGCCAACCCACTCGTTGGTAATGGTAATGACTCCGTCATCTGTCCACTGCGAAACCAATATTTCTAGCAAGTTTAAAAGCTTTCTGCCATCACCTGTGCTGTGTTGTAAAAGCAATTGTGTTTCTACTAGCTTGATGGTTTGTTTTTGCAAAATTTCATCTACAGCAATGGCTTGGTTTAATAATTGAACCAGGTTTTCTTCACTCAATTCTTTGAGGGTGTAAACCTGGCATCGGCTCAATAAAGCGTTGTTTACTTCAAAACTGGGATTCTCTGTAGTGGCGCCAATAAGTATGATGCTGCCATTTTCTACAGCACCCAGTAAGGCGTCTTGCTGACTCTTATTAAACCGATGAATCTCATCCAAGAAAAGCAAAACTTTGCCAATTTTCTTGGCTTCTTCAATTACTTTTCTAACCTCGGCTACACCCGCTTGGATGGCGCTTAAGAAATAAAAATGTAAACCCAATTCTTGGCACATTATGCGGGCTAGGGTGGTTTTACCCACTCCGGGTGGTCCCCATAAAATCATGGAGGGTATTTGTTTATTCTGAACCGCTTGATAAAGTGGAGCGCCTGGGGCAATGAGGTGCTCCTGACCAATTATTTGTGACAGATGTTGCGGTCTTACACGCTCTGCCAAAGGCTTAATAGGATTGAAATGCTGCATTAAAATGGCTTAAATTTTTTTTCCTTATATTTGCCAAAGTAATGAAAAATTTTGCGCTAGTTGTATACTTTTTATGGGCATTAGGTTCAGCCATAAAAATACAGGCCCAAGGAGTAGCACCAATGGATACTTCTTCGCAAGCTCCTGCGCCTTATTACCAGGAAGGAAAAGCAAGTTATTATGCCAATATGTTGCATGGTAAAAGAACTGCAAGTGGGTCTATTTACAATAAAAATAAACTAACAGCCGCCCACAGAACTTTGCCTTTAGGCACGCGGGTTAAGGTAACCAACAAAAGAAACGGACGGTGGGTAATTGTAACCATAAACGATAGGGGACCATACTCTAACAAATACGTTTTAGATTTATCGCGCAAGGCTGCTACACATTTGGGCATGACCAATGGTAATGGCTATGCCAGAGTAGTTATAGAAGAACTGCCTAAAAAAGAACAACATTGGCCACAAAAACATGTGCCAGATAAACCCGGACAAGGTTTGCGTTAAAATTGGGAAGCTTACTTTTGGTTATCTAAATTTTCTATGAGAATTTGAACAGCCTCGTCTAAAATTAAATTGCCTTCTTCTTTTTTATCCTCTTTCAATTTTGCTTTTTGTGCCTCTCTTGCTTTCTTTTTTTGCTCGGCAATGGCTAATTCTGCTTTATACTTTTCTTCCTGTAAAGTAAAGTATTTTTTATTTTTAGACTCTTTAATATTTTGAATATCTTCAAGCAAAAATTGGTATTCGGCAGAGGTTTGCATACGTTGGTCATGCCTGCTTTTAATTTGCGCTAAATTGCCTTTGGCATTACCTAATTTGCTATAGGTCTGTGGTTTTATTTCATCGTATGGAAGAGCAAATTCACTCGCTCCCTCACCAAACTCTTTGTCTGAGTAAAATCCCGGAAATTCTATATCGGGAACCACACCATTAAACTGCGTACTTCCGCCAGATATTCTGTAAAATTTGGCAATGGTTAATTTTAATTGCCCTAGCTTTTTATCGTCTATTTGCACAAAATTGTTTAAGTCGGTAAGCTGTTGCACCGTACCTTTGCCATAGGTTTGTTCGCCAATAATTAAGGCCCTATCATAATCTTGCAAGGCGGCTGCAAAAATTTCTGAGGCCGATGCGCTAAAGCGGTTTACGAGCACAGTTAATGGGCCCTCCCATAAAATACTTCCATCTCTATCTTCCTCTGCTTTGGTTAATCCAAAATGGTCTTTTACAGCCACAACCGGACCTTTGCTAATAAACAAACCTGTGAGTTCTACGGCCTCTTGTAAACTTCCGCCGCCATTGTTTCTTAAGTCTATTATAATGGCCTGAACCGAATCTTTTTTGAGATTTTGAATGAGTTTTTTTACATCGCGCGTAGTGCTTTTATAATTTACATCGCCGCGTTGTAGGGCAGCAATATCTATGTAAAAGGTAGGCAAAACCACTACACCTACTTTTATTTTTTTGCCATTTACCACCCGCTCTTGGATGCTACTTTTGGCACTTTGTTCTTCTAAAACTATTTTATCTCTCGTGATAGCTACTATTTTCTTTTGGTTGTTAATGGCATCATGCGGAATAATTTCCAAACGCACAATGGTTCCTTTTTTACCTCTAATTAAGCTTACAACATCATCAATTCGCCAGTCTAAAACATTTACAATTTCACCTTCCTTGCCCTGTCCTACACCAGAAATTCTATCATTGGCAAATAGTAATTTACTTTTATCTGCTGGTCCGCCTTTAACCACTTCTCTTATTTTTGTATACTCGTTTTCTGTTTGTAAAGTTGCGCCAATACCCTCCAAGCTTAGGCTCATACTGGTAGCAAAATCTTCTGCCGCCCTGGGCGAGAAATAATTGGTGTGTGGGTCGGCAATTTCAGAAAGTGAGTTGGCTATAAATGAAAAAACATCTTCGTTTTTGGTTTTGGCTAACTGTTTTAAAAGATTGTAATAGCGCTTTCTTAAAATATCAGAATAGGTTTTAAAATCTTTGCCATCTGCCTTCAATTGCAATGCCTCACTTTTTGTTTTTCTGCGCCATAAGTCGTCATATTCTTTGCTGTTTTTAGACCATTCACTTAAATCTCTATCTACTAAAATAGAATCATCTAAAGTAAAATCCATTTCTTGGTTGAGGAGTGCAAAAGTAAATTGTATCCTATCATACAAACGGGTTTGGTAAGTATTGTATATTTCGAAAGGTTTAGCCAAATTTCCTTGCAAAATTTCATCATCTAAACTGCTTTGATAAGTATTAAATTTATCTATGTCAGATTGTAAAAAATAAACTTTAGCTGGGTCTAAGTTTTCAAGGTAGTTTTTTAATAATGTACTGGCTAATTTATCATCTATCATTAGCTTTCTGTAATGATAACTATTGAGTATTTGTCCGATAACCTGGTAAAGGAGCGGGTGCTGACTTTCTGGTGCGTATGTTTTGAGCTGAATTTGGAGACTATCTTTTTCAGCTTTAGCAAACTGAATACAAAATATAGCCAGTAAACTTAATATTAATTTTCTTGACATTGTGTGCAAGTTATAAAAATTTGATTGTGTCGCAAATTATAAAATAGAATGGTTTATTTCTATGGCTAGGCGCTTAATTTTTAGGTTCTAATTGGTAAAGGCCAAGCCATTCTTTTTCGAAAGGTTGTGTGGTCATTTCAATAATTCTGCCTATTTCTTTGCCTTCACGCATAAAAATAAAAGTGGGTACAGCGCTTATTTTAAAAACAGATTCATTCAAATAAAATCCTTTTTTGTTTTCATCTAAAAATTGCAATTCTATTTGGTTTGGGTTTAAGCCAAGGGCATCTGCTACTTTGTAAAATTGAGGTAATTCTCTCTGGGTATCGCTGCACCAGGTGCCAGCAAAAATTAACACTTGTGTTTGTGGTAGGTGTTTTTTGAGCGCTACTAGGGTGCTGCTATCAGGTTTATAGGCAAGGTAATTTGGTTCGAACCAATTTGTATTTTGATGGGTTTGCAGGGTTAATTTATTTGCACTTCCTATTATAATTTGAGAACTCCCGCTTCCTTTTAAATGAAATGATTGCGGGCTTTTGCAGCCAGTTAGGATTATAAAAACGATAACCACAAGTTTTTTTATACCTGTATTTTTATGTTTTATTGAATTCATGGTAAGGAATATTAATTTTGGAACGTAATTTGTAAAAACCACAGCAATTAACCATTATAATTATGAAAAATTTTGTTTTAGCCTCTTTATTTACCGCTTCAGTGTTCTTTTCAAACTGCGGAGCCCCAAGAAAAGTTGAGCGCATGGATCCTAATCAAGTAACAGACATTAGCGGCAGGTGGAATGATACCGACTCTAAATTGGTTGCTGAAGAAATGATTAAAGACGTTTTAGAACGTCCGTGGAGAAGCAATTATGAAACTAAAAACCAAAAGAAACCTACCGTTGTAGTAGGGCAGGTGCGCAACAAAACATCTGAACACATTGATGCTGCAGTATTTATTAAAAACATAGAGCGTAATTTTATTAACTCTGGTACGGTAAGTGTGGTGCAAAGTGGCGCAGAGCGCATTGAGTTAAGAGACGAAAGAAACGACCAACAAACTTTTTCGAGCGAAGAAACTAGGAAAAAGTGGGGCAAAGAAAAAGGCGCAGATTTTATGTTGAACGGGGTTATCTTGAGTATAACCGATGAGTTTAAAAAACAAAAAACAGTTAAATACCAAATTAACTTGGAGCTAACAGATTTAGAAACCAACGAAAAAGTTTGGATTGGCGAAAAGGAAATCAAGAAGTATATTAAGAACTAATTTACTAGCTCTTGAAATTTGATAATAACTTATTTAAATACGTTGCTTTTGTTCTTTTTGTATTAACGCTAGGTGCTTGCGCCAGCTATTATAAAAAGAATGAAAGCCTCATGAATGCGGTATATGCAAGTG
The DNA here is from genome assembly GCA_945860865.1 of Chitinophaga pinensis. Taxonomy (GTDB): domain Bacteria; phylum Bacteroidota; class Bacteroidia; order UKL13-3; family UKL13-3; genus B1. Next base: position 104,046 of record CAMARW010000005.1, read on the forward strand.
ATTTTACCGCGGCGAACAAGCTTTTAGCAGATGATGATAAGTGGGAGAAACAAAGAAGAAACCTTTTGTTGTTTTACCTGCACAAAGGCACTGTGCTTTTTATGGAAGGGCAGCACGAAGCCAGCAACATGTATTTTAGAAAAGCAGATTATTGGGTAGAAGATTTTAACAAAAACGCAGGCGATTTTGCAGTTACTATTCTGGTAAATGCCAAGTATAGCAACTATGGTGGCGAAAATTTTGAACAAATTTTGATTCATTATTACACTACTTTAAATTATTTGATGCTCAATAAAACCGATGAAGCCTTGGTGGAAGGTAAGCGCATGTTGGCTAAAATGCAACGCATTACCGACGCCTATAAATCGGAAAACAAATATAAGCGCGATGCCTTTGCCCATAATTTATTGGGCATGATTTACGATATACGTGGAGAATACAACGATGCTTTTATTGCCTACAGAAATGCCCTAGAAATTTACAAAGAAGACTACACCAAAAATTATGATATGCGGGTGCCGCAACAACTCAAAAAAGACTTGATTAGCACCGCAAAAAAAGTGGGGTTTGTAACAGAGCAAATTGCCTATGAAAAAGAATTCAACCTCCAAGCCGAATCTAACCAAGACGCTAACGCCGAAATATTATTTTTCTGGAACAATGGCCTCGGACCGGTAAAAGAGCAAAACTCATTCAATATACTAATCGTTCCGGGGGCTAACGGCACTGTTAATCTTGTAAACCCCGAGTTGGGTATTTCTCTTTCTTGGCCAGCCAAAGATAACAATGAAAGAAGTGATTTGTTAGACATGAATTTTATCCGATTAGCCCTGCCTAAATATGTAAGCAGAGTACCTTTTTATAGCCACGCAGTTATTAGAATAAATAATGAAAGTTACCCGCTTCAAATGGCTCAAAACGTAAATGGCATTGCATTTAAAAGTTTGAAAGATAGAATGGGTAAAGAATTGGCTATAGGTTTAGGCAGGGTTTTGGCCAAACAATTAGCGGTTCACCAATTAAAAAAGAACAAAGACCAACAAGGTTTTGCCGCAGCGGCCATACTATATAGTGCCATTTCGGAACAAGCAGATACCCGCAATTGGCAATTATTGCCGCACAGTATACATTATGCTAGAATTGCACTAAAAGCGGGTAAACAACAAGTAAAATTTATTGCCAAAGCCAGCGCAGAAAATCAGCAAGAAAAAATTTACGATATAGATCTCAAGCCTAATCAAACCAAAATTCTCTTCGCACAAACTTTGGATTTTACGGGGTATGAGTAGGACTTTGGTCTATAGTCCATGGTCCATAGACCATAGTTTTTGTTCCTTCGAAATTCGACATTCAGCATTCGGTGTTCGACATTTTAGCTCCTAGCTTTTGGCCTTTTGTTCTACCTATTAGAATAATCCTTAGGATTTTTATAGGCATGAATGATTGCAATAATAACTATTACCTCTTTGGTTTCGTCAACAAGGTAATGAATATGGTAGGGGAATTTTTTCAAAAGTAGTGTTCTGACTTGTTTGTATTTTATTTGAAAACCAAAGGGAGAATGGGCGATATATGCTTTGGCTTCACGGATACGAAACAAAAACTGTTTAGGATATTCAGGATTAATTTTTTTATAATAGTCGACGGCCTCAATAATATCAGTCCTTACAGCAGGACTGTTTACGAAGGAATAACTCATAAGCTTTTTTCAATATCATCAATAGTTTTATCAAAATCAGCCACATTGCTGGTGTTTTTATAATAATCGCTTAATCGTTCATTAATTATATTTTTTTGCCAAGGTGCAAGGTCCACCAAGTTTTCTGCTTCTTCCTGAAGTAAATCAGAATACTTTGTTTTTAGCCTTTGCCACTCCTCAATAGGTATAAATACACCTGTTGTATTGCCTCTGTTATCGTGAATAAATTGTAGTGCCATGATAAAATTATTTAATTGCAAATGCTTGTCTTGTTTTATCTTTATTACAAGCATTTCACGAAGATAAGTGAACTATAGTGGATAAAAAAGAGCATGTAATGGGGTAGAGCTTTAAGTTTTAAGCTTTAAGTGTTAAGTTGAACCAAACGCACAAATTCCTTTCGGATTTAGAATTTTATATCCGAACTCCAATCGTCCACTCCATGAAGTCTGATTGCAGTTTTAGTTTGTTGTTGATGGTGCCTTTAAAGAATAGTCCGGTATAAATGTTCTTATGAAATTGATAGCCTAATCCAAAGCGAATGTAAACGGGTTCTTGTATATTTTTTAAGGGTAAAACATAATGGTATATGCCCACAGGTAAAAACAATTTCCCTACATCAAAACGCTGGTAAATGCCCAAAGCAAGGTGGTATTTCTCATTTTCTTTAATATCCCTAACCCTTAACTTATCATTTACCAAAAGTCCCTGCGTGGCGTCATAAAAACCATCTAATCCTAGTCCAATAGAGTATAATTTATTAACACTATATAAATAATTTAAACTGGCACTGGCCACCCAAAATTGCGTAACATTATTGAAATAGCCAAGTTCTCGGTAGCCAGCGGCTAATTGGGCTTGCAGGTGCCATTTATGGGTGCTATCTGCATAGTTTGTATGGGGTTTCAAGCTTTTGTTTGAACCCAATGGAAAGTAACAAATACCGGCCGAACCGTATACAATATTTAAACCACCATTCGGCATTTTTAAACTACCATTGCTTACATGGTACAAACCCGCATTGAGTTCCATTTCTAGGTATTTATTGAACGTATAAGTAAGATTGCCTCCCAAATCAAAACCAAAATTAACGGCAGAACTAATGGCCCTGTTATCAAAATTATTTTGATTGTGGTATTGCACATTGTTTAGGTTCAAACCGTAACCAAAACGGGCGCTTAAGAGTAGTTTTTTATAACTAATTACGGGTAAATCAAAGGTGGGTATAATGCCTAAACTTTGTCCAAATGTATCTGGCTTATTCATTTGAAAAAACTTAAGGTTAACAGCTAATTTGGGCTTTCCGTAGATTTGGTTAAAGGCTTCTTTTTTTAAGCCGTATTTTAAAATACTTAATTCAATACCAGAAACATATCCATTTAAACTCATGTTGGTTTTATTAACCACATTGGGTGCATAATGGTATCCATACAATGCATTTACTCTGCAGCCATAATGGGGGTTGGTTTGGTTTTGAGCCAAACTAAATTTACAAAAAGTAAAAAGCAAACAAGTGAATACAAATTTAATTAAGTGATGAGACAATGTTTGCATGGAAAGAAAAAGGGTTAAAATCGCCAAAAAACCATAGAAATAATGCCAGCCATCATAATCCATTTGGATAGCGAACTTAATCGGCTAAAATCTCTTTTAACATCTGCTGTTCTTATAAACCAAACCATTGCAAACATGGGTATAATAACTAAAATTAGCATATACATTAAAAACATAACGTAGATTTTATAACTACTATAACTTAATGCAACAAATGAGGTGCAAAAGGCAATGGTTAATCCAATTACAGTTAGGTGTAAAACCAATAAAATCTCTTTGGTTTTGCGCACCCCCAAAACAATAGGTAGGGTTCTACATTTAAAATTTTGGTCGCCACGCAAATCTTCTGTATCTTTAATAATTTCTCTGATAAGTGTGGTGGCAAAGGCAAAAATACCATACACCCAAATGCCAGCCACCATCATATCTTCCTGAAAAATATGCATAATCCAAAGGGTAAATGCCGTTAATAGGGCTACCAATATATTTCCAACTAAGTATGTTTTTTTGAGAAACTGAGAATACAACCACAATGAAAAGGCGCAAATAAACACCAATAGGGCAATTTTTTTGTTGATTAACAAGGCCAAAAGGATGGCCATAATATTTAAAACGATGTGTAAAAACATGGCCCAACGCCTAGAAATAGAATTGCCTACAATAACCTTACTGGGTTTATTAATTAAATCTAAGCGCACATCCATATAATCGTTAATGATATATCCGGCGGCCGCCACCAAAAAGGTGCTTATAAGTAAAAGCAGAAAGTTTTCTTGGAATAACTGTGTGTAACTTAAATTAGGGGTTAAAAAATAATAAGCAAATATTTGAGTGGCACTAATAATGATTAAATTATTAACGCGAATTAGTCTCAAAAAATCTACTAGGGGTAATCTCATAAAGTAGTTTCGTTTATTTCATCTAGTTTTATAACACCGCCAGAAATAATAAATTTCATGAGATTGCTACTTTCCCCTTTATATTTTTGCAATTTCTGCTTATCAACAAAGAACAAATTTCCAGAAAATGCGTAGGAGTGAGGCATATATACAGCCACCATGCCCGGCAAGCTTAACAGACTTAAATCGTCCTGGGTAATAAATCCAGGTTTGTAAATGCCGGGCGCTAGTTCAACAATTACAGGCTTATCAAATTTCTTTTTCTCTCCAACGAAGGCCTCCATTAAGTCTTTTACAGAGGTGTAAATAGTCTTTACAAAAGGTATATTTGAAATAATATCATCTATTAAATCTACTATAGGTCGGGTTATAAAAGATGAACCAATAAAACCAATCATAAATATACTGCCAATTACAATAACAAACCCCAAACCTGGGGTTTCTAATAGCAATACCTCGTCTATGGTTTCCATTAATCCGCGCAAAATGCGGTAGGTGGCATAGGTTGGCAGCGAAATGAGCAAGCCCTTAATAAAATAACTAAGCAGTTTTCTTATTCTAGCACCAAATGATCTCTTTATTCTTTCTTTTCCGTAATTCATTTTTAATAATCTATTTCTAATCCTAAACCTTGCACAAATTCGCCTAAAATTGGGTTCTTGCCTACCATTTTCTTGAGTTGATCAGGTTTGGTTAATTTGGCCATGTGCTGTATACGCTCTTTATTAATGGTGAAAATAATATCGAGCAAGGTATTTTGCAATTGTTTCCTAAAAAAAGGAATCAATTCTAGGCGTTCTTCCTCCATCATTTCACTTTCTAGCTGACTTTTTAACTCAACCTCTATTTTCTCTTCCCCTTGCAGTTTTAGGGGCGAGTCTTTTAAGAATGCAGCCAACCTAGATTTTCCAGAATTTTCTAATTTATTAATATAGCTTAGCCATATAATTGAGAAACTTTCGAGGGTAAAAGCTTTATTTTCTATGTAAACTTCTTCTTCGTTTTCTTCTAAATTTTGTTGCAGCGCATCTATTTCTTTTTGCTTGTTTACTTGTTCTTTCAAGCGTTCTAAAGTAGATTTTTCGCTAACTGGTTCGCTCATTGCTATTTTGGGCTGAACCAAAACTAGAGGCAATATGGGCATTGATTCTGCTGGCTTTAGACCAGTATCTATTTTGGGTTCAGCCGCGGGCGCCGTGCTTAAATCAATTTTTTTTTTCTCATCAACCATCGGTTGCTGAGTGCTTAATTGAATGGCTCTGCCCAAATTACAAAGTTTCATCAGAGCCAATTCTACATGAAGTCGTTGGTTTTTGCTGAGTTTGTAATTAAAATCGGTTTGGTTCAGCATGTTTAGTGCATTTAATAACCAAGAGCTACTGCAGGCCTGAGATTGTTGAGCAAACTTATTGGCTACATTGGGCGCTACTTCCAATAATTTTAATGTATCTGGGTGTTTGCAAACCATCAAATTTCTGATATGCTCACTAAATCCATGCAGAAAATGTTGCGCCTCAAAACCATTGTTCAATATCTCATCAAACAAAAGTAAACTGGCGGGTAAATTGCCCGATAATAAAAAATTGGTTGCTCTAAAATAGTAGTCGTAATCAAGAATATTTAGGTTAGCAATAACATCTGCGTAGGTAACTTTATTGCCGCTAAAGCTAACAATTCTGTCAAAAATAGACAGGGCATCGCGCATAGCTCCGTCAGATTTCTTGCCAATTATGTGTAAGGCTTCTTCTTCTGCTTGAATATTTTCGCTGAGGCATATTTTTTTGAGTTGCTTTACCGCATCATCAATTTTTATGCGGTGAAAATCAAAAACCTGGCAACGACTTAATATAGTGGGTAAAATTTTGTGTTTTTCTGTGGTAGCTAAAATAAACTTAGCGTAAGGAGGTGGCTCTTCTAGGGTTTTAAGGAAGGCATTAAAAGCTTGCGCACTAAGCATGTGCACCTCATCTATAATATAAATTTTGTATTGAGCTCCTTGTGGCGCGTATCTTACCTGATCTACTAAACCACGTATATCATCTACTGAATTATTGGAAGCTGCATCTAGTTCATAAATGTTAAAAGAGGCATTGGCATTAAATGCGGTGCAGCTATTGCATTGGTTGCAGGCTTCAAAATCTGCGCTTAGTTGGGTGCAGTTTATTGTTTTAGCTAACAAGCGTGCGCTTGTAGTTTTGCCCACACCCCTTGGGCCGCAGAATAAAAAGGCATGGGCTAAATGCCTATTCTTTATTGCATTTTTTAAGGTTTGAACCACATGCTCCTGACCCACAACAGTATCAAATCTATCAGGCCTGTATTTGCGTGCACTTACCACAAAATTTTCCATGCCGCAAAATAAAAAGAAAAAATGAATTAAATAATTAATTGATGCTATCTTATCATGTAAACAAGAACTTATGTGTAAGGTATTGAATCTGAGTTTGGTTTACTTTTTACTAATATAGATTTGGCAAACCTATTCAACTAATTAAGTTTTAAAGTATAAAAGTGAAAAAGTTTGGCGATTAAACTTGCATATCCAAAATAAAAGCCTACTTTCGCGGTCCTTTTTAAATAAATTCCTCAGTAAAATGACAACTAAAACCAAATCTAAAACAACAGAATCGGTTGTCTTAAAAGACTATGAGTCAGTGATTATTTTCACTCCCGTGCTCAACGACGAGCAGTTAAAAGATGCAGTAGCAAAATACCGCAAGCTTGTAACTGACGAAGGCGGAGAGTTGGTTCATGAAGAAAACTGGGGTTTGACCAAACTAGCGTACCCAATGCAAAAGAAGTCTACGGGCTTTTACATTTTGTTTGAGTATAGGTCAAAACCAGATTTTATTTCAAAATTTGAACTAGCTTTCAGACGCGACGAAAGAATCATGCGCTACTTAACAGTCTCTTTAGACAAGCACGCAGTTATCTACAACCAACGCAAACGCAATGGTGAATTCAATCAAGGCAAAAAAGATCAAAAACAGGAAGGAGCGAAGTAAGTATGAAAAAGAAAACAAACGCAACTCCGGCAATGGTTTTTAATACCATGCCTGAAGCACCTCAGAAGAAAAAATTCTGCCGTTTCAAGAAAAATGGAATCAAGTATCTTGATTATAAAGATGCTAACTTCCTTTTAAAATTTGTAAACGATCAAGGAAAAGTTCTTCCTCGTAGGCTAACAGGTACTTCTTTGAAGTATCAACGTAAAGTGGCTCAGGCAATTAAACGTGCCCGCCATATTGCAGTTCTTCCATTCACAGGCGATTCTTTAAAATAAGGAGATTATCACATGAAAATTATTTTAAAAGAAAACATGAAAAATCTAGGTCACCAAGGTGATGTAGTTGAAGTAAAAAACGGATATGCTAACAACTTCTTATTCCCACGTGGAATGGCTGTTATGGCAACTGCTAGCAACTTAAAAATTCATGAAGAAAACAACCGTCAAGGTGCGTTGAAGCGTGAAAAAATGAAAACTGACGCCTTATCTTTAGCTGAACAATTAAAAGAAATGTCTATCACTATTGGTACCAAAGCTGGTGCAAATGGTAAAATATTTGGTTCTATTACACCGCTTCAAGTTACGCAAGCGTTGAAGGCCAAAGGTTTTGAAATTGATAGACGTAAGATTGAAATTAACGACGTTAAAACTTTAGGTAGTTATGAAGCAACGTTAAACTTACACCGTGATGTTACTGTTAATATCGCAGTTGAGGTTATCGCAGAATAATTCGTAGCAACCCCCATAAAAAAGGCTTATTCAGAAATGAATAAGCCTTTTTTTATGCTTGTTGTTTTAGTTAATGGCTATCAATAAAATTATTGAATTCAATCTTTGCTGTTGCGCTTTCAAAAAGTGAGGCATGTCCACCTCCCGCAATCTCTATAAACTGACTGTTTTTGCAAGTGGTACATTTTAATATATCCTCCTTAAAAGTGGGCCAAGAATATAATTGAATAGGGGAGTCGCTTAGTCCCTGCACAAATAAAATATCCGACTTAAATCCTTTCGTGAAATTGAGTAAAGAGCGATTAGAATAAGCAGTTGGGTTGCTAGCTGTTGAACCATATACACCCCTTAATTTATTGCAAACTGCACTGGCTTGTATTTGTTTATTTTCTTCTAATTGGCACCTGTATACAAGATTTAATGGGCCAGGGGCATTGGCAATTACACCATTAGTTGGGTGCATGGTATTGAGTCGTGTTACCATATACCCGCCTTGTGAATGTCCTCCCAAGAATATTTTTTTTACAGTAATGCCTAACTCTTCGGATGCCTTGTTTTTTACCCATAATAAGGCTGCTTCTCCTTGTATAATATTATCTCCCAATAATACATTCTCTTGAGGATAGGCTACACTGATTATCATCATGTCTTTTCGGTCTAAAATACCCTTAAATTTATCAAGGGTATTGTTAGCCGCAGATAGAATGCTGCTATCAAGCATCACTGTTCCATGAAAAACCAATAACACATCCGCTTCTTTTAAGGCAGGTTTATCTATTACAACATCAACCTGAATAGACTGATAATTTATCGATTTTACAACTCTATAGGCACCATAAGTACCAGGCTGTTCTTTATTGATTTCTTTGCTGCACGAAAAGAAAATAATTATCAATGCTAGTAAAACTCTCATAAAATAAAATGTTTAATAGTTGTTCGACTGTTTTTATCAAAATTGGTTTAATTTTAATGGAATCTTAGGTCACTTAGCTCATTCGATTTAAATTAGGCAATGGCATTTAAGTTCTCAAGCTTTTCAATTGTTTTTGAATGTATTTGCCTAATATATCAAACTCTAAATTTACCTTATCGCCTGCTTTTAAATCTTTAAAACTGGTATGTTCATAGGTATAAGGTATAATGGTTACATAAAAGCCATCCGCCGTGCAGGCAACTACTGTTAAACTTACACCATTAATGCAAATACTGCCCTTATCAACAATTAATTGCTGCTGCTGTGCTTGGTTCAAACCGAAATAAAATAACCAACTACCAGCTACTTCTTTTACATCTGTACAAATGGCGGTATCATCTACATGGCCTTGCACGATGTGTCCATCAAACCTGCCATTGGCCTGCATGCAACGTTCTAAGTTAACTTCTGTACCCACTAACCAGCTATCTATATTTGTTTTGGAACGTGTTTCTGCCACCGCGGTAACCAAATGTGCCTGCTCTTTTAAGGCTACAACGGTTAAACAAATGCCATTGTGCGACACACTTTGGTCAACCTTTAATTGATTACTAATAGGAGATTGAACCCAAATGTGTAAATTCTCTTGTACTTTTTCTACCCCAGAAATCTTTCCGGTACTTTCTATAATTCCTGTAAACATGTGCTTTATCTAATTAGGGTTATACTTCCTCTAATGCTCCGTTTTTGGGTGCCCTCTAAGTAACTTTCATTGATGTCTAATATAAAGAAGTAAACGCCACCTGACAATGGTTTGCCACTTTTTTGGTCTTTTCCATCCCAATTAATATCTAAGTCTTGGGTTTTAAACACCAATTGCCCCCAGCGATTGTATATATTCAAATCTATATTGTCAATAAATCTATAGGGAAAAGGTCTTAAAAAGTCGTTTTTGCCATCTGTACCTGGGGTAAATACATTGGGAATATTGTAAAACGGACAATTATCAACGCATTTTTCATTGTCGAAAAAGCTTTCATTAGCAAAAGAATCTATGGCCGTAACCGCATAACAACCTGCAATAGAAAATTTCAATTTCTCTCTTTTATCAATGTATTCGTTAACTCCCCACAAAACAGAATCGAGCAATTCCCATTTTTCTCTTTTGTTTTTCTTCCAATAAATACGGTATTTTACAACGTCTTGATCACAATTTGCTGGGTATTTCCAACTTAGTTTTACCTCTAAAAGGTTAAAGTTTTGACAAGGGGTATCTATACTTAAAACAGGCACGCAGGGCCTTATGGTATCTACCGGTGAGGCACAAACAATTTGCGAATTATTGAATATAGGTGGAGGATAAAAATTGGTATCGTAGCTGCCTTTGGTCTCAACAAAATAACAATAGGTTTGCCCATTAATTAAGCCTGTATCCAAATATTGTTGGTTTTGGCTTGACCCAACGGCTTCAAATTGGTTTAGCATGTTTTGCCTAAAGATAGTTGCATCTTTGTTTATCCAGGGTGTTTCTGGATTCCATTTTAATAAAATAGAACGGTTTGTGGGATTAGGGTTGAGGTAAACAGAACCTGCCACACTACTTTGTTCTATTACCCGCAAAATGCCATTTACAGTAGCCGAAAACAGTACTTTGTAATGGTAGATTGATTGTTCCGTATTTAATAAAGAATCTACGTAACTTGTATCATTTAAGCTCTTAAAATTAGGAAATAAGTAGGCTGAACCAATATTGCTAAATGCACCAATTCCGTTAACAGACCGTTGCAATTGCATGGTGTACGGACCAGGATATTGGATGGTGTCTAGCGTTATTGGTTTTATCCAATCTATTTGCATAGAACCATTAACTGAGTGCGTATTTCTTACACTTACTTTGGTTATAATGGGTTTAGTGCGCAAAATCATATTACAAACTTCTTCACTCGCATAACTTTCTGTGTTTTCGCCTACTAAAATACGCGTGCCACTTTCGTTTCTTGGGTAATAACTGCTGGTTATAATATAGCAATACCTAATGAAAGGTGAAATGCCTCTGCCATTATTATTGTCGAAGAATTGGGTTCGGTTCAGGCCTTGAATTGTATCAAATAATTCAAAACCGGTGCTAGCAGGAACGCCCGTTTCGCAAGGACCATGTTTCCAATAACTAGAATCTATCTTTCTGTAGATATTGTAGCCAAAAGCTAACCTGCAGGTGTCTCTATCCCAGCTTAATTTAAATCCATTGCTATCTAAAACTATTTTAACATTTTTGGGAGCGGGTCCAACTACTTTAATGTTCCAATAATTAATAGCAGATAGGGGCTTGGTAAAATCGTTGTCTAATACCCTAAACACAGCCATGTGTGGGCGGTAACGAATGGCATTGCAACTTGGTTGCCAAGAGAAAGTGCCAGATATGCCACCAGCCGGACCAGTAGGTTCAACGGGGTTAATGGTGGCCGGACTATTCATTTGTACAAACGGACTTCCGTAATACAGCATTCTAATGGTTTGGCCGGGGTTTGGATCGCTTGCCCTAATGATTTTACGAATCAGTTGATTGGCTTCCACGCAAGTATCTTTATGAATGCTGATAATAGGAGGTGAATTATTGCAATTTCCGTTGATATAAACTTGCATGTCTCTCACAACATAGCCAATTAATTTGCCTCCTCTAAATTCTCTAATTAAAATAGCCCAATTGTAATGCCCCTCTTGCATTGGTTTTTCCCAAGTTAATTGTCCACTGTTAATGTCTATCGCAAATGAATCAGTGAAAATTGGAATAGTGAAATTTTGCACATCTAAACCAATAGACCTTTTGGGTGCTATAATGGTAAAAGCTAAGCTGTCGCCATCTGGGTCGTAGGCGGCTGGGTTGTGTGTAAACGTTTGAAAAATACAGCCCACATCAATAGGTGGCATCAATAAAACAGGAGATTGGTTGTTACCAATTCCTTCTCTAATAGTTAAAAAAGATTCAACATAAAATGGGATTTGAACGCTGTTTCCCCCATTAATATTTCTAATGGCATCCACCCTGTTTGGGTCAGAAAACCAAATGGTATAAGTAGAAGGACCCGGGTAAGTATGAATGCTAGTATAAATATTCTTTTTGATCCTATTGTTTAAATCGGAGTTTATAATTTGGCCTGACCCATTAGAACGAGGGACCAATTTAGATTTATTATCTCCAAAATTTACCTCTAATTCTGCTCTATCTGCTCCTACATTGGTTGGGTCTGTGTAGGTAATTACTGTTATTTCAAAAGTATTGGCAACTATCTGCTTGTAGGTAATTTCTCCGGCTCTATAATGCGTGGCATGTAGGTTTAAGGTACTGCTCAAAAAGGCGAATACTAAACTTAAAAAATACAATCTTCGGGTCAAAATTTTATGCATTAAATAGAAGACGCTAAATTAGGTTAATTTGTTGCATTTTCTAAACAAAAAACCGCAATAATCTAATTAGACTATTGCGGTTTGTAGAAAATATTGAATAAAATAAATTACTTTTCGTTTGCAGCAAAACTTGCAGCAATATAATCTCTGTTCATTCGGGCAATATGAGTTAACGATATTCCTTTAGGGCATTCTGCGCTGCAGGCACCCGTATTGGTACACGCTCCGAAACCTTCTAAATCCATTTGGGCTACCATTTCAGAAACACGTTGGTGTCTTTCTGGCTGACCTTGCGGGAGGAGGGCAAATTGAGAAACTTTTGCCGAAACGAATAACATAGCCGAAGCATTTTTACATGCAGCTACACAAGCACCACAACCAATACAAGCAGCAGCAGCAAATGCTTCATCTGCATCATCTTTAGGAATAGGAATAGCATTTGCATCCTGTGCATTGCCGGTATTTATAGAGATAAACCCGCCAGCAGAAATGATTCTATCAAAAGCAGAACGGTTTACCACTAAATCCTTAATTACAGGAAACGGCGCAGCTCTCCAAGGTTCAACCACAATGGTATCTCCATCATTAAAACTACGCATGTGTAATTGGCAGGTTGTAACAGCATGTTTAGGACCATGTGGTCTGCCATTAATGTGCATGCTACAAGAACCGCAGATACCCTCTCTACAATCATGATCAAAGGCAATTGGATCTTTATCCTCCGTAATTAACTGACTATTTAATACATCAAACATCTCTAAAAAAGACATGTCGGTAGAAATATCATTTACTTTATATTCTTCAAATTTACCTTTATCATCGGCATTTTTCTGACGCCAAACTTTTAAATTTAGATTTAAATTCTTTTCCATATTAATTTTAGCTTTTAGCCTTTAGCTTTTGACCTAGGGCTTTTGATTTAATAATTATTTATAACTTCTTTGAGCGATTTTGATATTATCATAAATCAATTCTTCTTTGTGAAGCTCCCAATTGGTTCCAGCAAAATATTCCCAAGCGGCAACATACTTATAGTCTTCGTCGTTGCGCAGGGCTTCACCTTCTTCGGTTTGGTGCTCTTCTCTAAAGTGTCCACCGCAGCTTTCTTCTCTATCTAATGCATCTTTACACATTAATTCACCTAGTTCAAGAAAATCTGCTACTCTGCCTGCTTTTTCTAATTCAGGGTTTAAGCTATTGGCATCGCCCGGCACTTTCACATTGCTCCAGAATTCTTCTCTCAATGCTTGCACGTTTGCTATGGCCTCTTTTAATCCTGCCTCGCTGCGCGCCATTCCACATTGGTTCCAAATAATTAAACCAAGCTTTTTATGGTAGTAATCAACTGTTTTGGTACCTTTAATACTCAATAATCTATCAATAGTACCTTGCACATTCTTTTCAGCTTCCACAAAGGCTTCGTGGTCTGTAGAAATGGCTTTGGTCATAATTTCGTTGCTTAGGTAAGCACCAATGGTGTATGGAATAACGAAATAACCATCGGCTAAACCTTGCATTAAGGCAGATGCACCTAAACGGTTTGCACCATGATCCGAGAAATTGGCTTCACCCAAAGCATACAAACCTGGAATATTAGTCATTAAGTTGTAATCTACCCACAAACCACCCATTGTATAATGCACAGCAGGATAAATCATCATAGGTTGATCGTAAGGATTAACCCCAGTAATTTGCTCGTACATATCAAACAAATTACCATATTTCTCTTTTACAACTGCCTTACCCATGGCAACAATTTGCTCATCTGTAGGGTTGTTTATACCTTTTTTATTGGCTTCAATTTTTCCGTAACGGATGGTATTAAAAGCAAAATCTAAATAAACAGCTTCACCTGTTTTGTTTACACCATAACCAGCGTCGCATCTTTCTTTGGCGGCTCTCGAAGCCACATCGCGTGGCACCAAGTTACCAAAGGCAGGGTAACGTCTTTCTAAGTAGTAATCTCTGTCTTCTTCTCTAATATCATTCGGCTTGATCCTACCTTCACGCAAGGCCAAAGCATCTTCTTTTTTTGCTGGAACCCAAATTCTACCATCATTTCTTAAAGACTCACTCATTAAAGTAAGCTTAGATTGGTGATCTCCAGAAACAGGTATACAAGTTGGGTGAATTTGCGTAAAGCAAGGATTAGCAAACATGGCGCCTTTCTTATGCGCTTTCCAAGCAGCGGTTACGTTAGAACCCATGGCATTGGTAGATAAAAAGAAAACGTTTCCATAACCGCCTGTGCACAATAATACGGCGTGGCCAAAATGTCTTTCTAATTTTCCGTTGGTTAAATCGCGGGCAATAATTCCTCTACATTTGCCATCTATAGTAACCACATCCAACATTTCGTGGCGCGCATACATTTTTACATTACCTGTTCCAACTTGGCGCTGCAAACCGCTGTAGGCTCCCAATAACAATTGCTGACCAGTTTGACCCGCAGCGTAGAATGTTCTTTGTACCTGCGTACCACCAAAAGAGCGGTTACTCAATAAACCGCCATATTCGCGCGCAAATGGAACACCAGAGGCTACACTTTGATCAATAATATTGGTACTTACTTCTGCTAATCTGTATACGTTTGCCTCGCGTGAGCGATAATCACCACCTTTAATGGTATCATAAAATAAACGGTAGGTTGAATCACCATCATTTTGGTAATTTTTGGCTGCGTTTATACCCCCTTGTGCGGCTATACTGTGTGCACGACGAGCAGAATCTTGAAAACAAAATACTTTTACCTTATAACCTAGCTCAGCTAAAGAAGCAGCGGCAGATGCACCCGCTAGGCCTGAACCTACAATAATAATTTCTAAACTACGCTTGTTGGCCGGATTTACCAATGGAACAGTTGAACGATACTTGGTCCACTTTTGCTCCAAGTTACCTTCTGGTATTTTTGAGTTTAATTTCGATGTCATATCTATTGGTTCAATAATTATTTAAAGAAGAAAAATAAAGGCATGGCGGCAAAACCTGCTGGTAGTAAAATGGAATATATCCAAATACCTAAAAACTTAATTAAACCATTGTATTTGGAATGATTTAACCCTAATGTTTGAAAAGCACTTTGGAATCCATGGTATAAATGAAATGCCACAGCAAACATACACAACACATACAATGCTACTAAATACCATTCTTTAAATTGAAGCGCTACTGCTTTATACAAGTCTTTAACAATTACTAGTCGGTATTGACCTTTTTCATCTGCTGTCATGCCTTCCTCTATTTTGTTAAATTGCGTATAATCAGCACTCATTTCTTTACTGCCAGTTTCTCCGGTAGCTAAATTTGTATAATAGGAAGTGTATCCTATTTCATGTCCGAATTTATACTCAAACCAAAAGTTCTTCATGTGTACTATAATGAAAACCAAAATAATAGTTCCTAAAATACCCATGCTTCTGCTTGTCCAATGACTGTTTGCTGAACCATTTTGAACCGCATATTTTACAGGTCTTGCTTTGTTATTTTTAACTACAAGTAAAATTCCTTTTACCGCATGAAACAAAATACTGAAATATAGCAAATAGGAAGTGAGTTTAATAAGCGGATTTGTTGTCATGAAAACAGCATATGTGTTAAATGCTAATCCATCATCTGCTTTAAAAAGCTGTAAATTTCCAATCATGTGCACAATTAAAAATGAGCACAAAAACAATCCCGTTAATGCCATGATAAACTTTTGGCCGAGGGAGGATGAAAACATTTTAATAA
Organism: Chitinophaga pinensis; assembly: GCA_945860865.1. Taxonomy (GTDB): domain Bacteria; phylum Bacteroidota; class Bacteroidia; order UKL13-3; family UKL13-3; genus B1. Next base: position 119,981 of record CAMARW010000005.1, read on the forward strand.
CCCAGTTCATTCTTTTATATTTATTTTAATTTGGTTGCAAATTTAAAGCTATGTTTACTTTCTTGATGGTAAACTATCAACATTTGTGCATATTTATAGTATTTATATTTAGTCTAAATAGGACGCATTTCTTCAGATACAAATTTTAACACGCGATATTCTGAAATTGTTTAGAAAAATGCCAATACAAATATAAATTTGACAAATTAAATTTATACTAAATTGTACGCATTAATACGAAGATTTTTATTCTCTATGCCGGCTGAAAAAGCCCATTATTTTACATTCAATGCCCTTCATCTTGTGATGAAAATTCCATTTGTACGCGGCATATTTAATTGTATCTATTCTTTATCAGACCCCTATGAGTTTGTTGGACTAACCTTCAAAAACAGGGTAGGCCTAGCAGCTGGATTGGATAAAAATGCCACGCATTTGCATGAATTGAGTGCATTGGGATTTGGTTTTATTGAAATTGGCACGGTTACACCTAAACCACAAGCAGGAAATGATAAGCCTCGTTTGTTTAGACTTAAGCAAGATGAGTGCTTAATTAATAGAATGGGGTTTAATAATGATGGGGTAGATTTAATTGTTGAACGTTTAAAAACAAGGCCTAAAAACCTCATTGTGGGCGGTAACATTGGAAAAAATAAAATTACACCCAACGAATTGGCCAAGGATGATTATAACATTTGCTTTCAAAAACTATATCTTTATGTTGATTATTTTGTGGTAAACGTAAGTTCGCCTAACACGCCTAACCTGCGCGAACTTCAGGATAAAGCACCTTTATTAGCCATTTTAAATGATTTGATGCTACAAAGAAAAAGTTTTATGGCCGAGGGGCTTATTTCTAAACCCATTTTATTAAAAATTGCACCCGATTTAAGCTTCTCTCAAATAGATGATGTAATTGCCATCGTAAAAGAAAGTGGTATAGATGGATTGGTTGCCACCAATACCACAATTTCTAGAGAGGGATTACTTACTCCAAATAGTGAAATTGAGGCGATAGGAGCAGGTGGTTTGAGTGGAAAAATACTGCAAAATAGAAGCACTGAAATTATTCAATATATTCACGATAAAACGCAAGGACAAATGCCCATTATTGGCGTTGGTGGTATTCATGATGCTCAATCTGCTGTTGAAAAAATTAAAGCAGGGGCGGGGTTGGTTCAGGTTTACACAGGATTTGTTTATGCGGGTCCGAACCTAGTTAAACAAGCTGCAGAGGCTATTAAAGCAATTGCTTAAATAGCCTCTGCCACCACAAAGGTGCTTCCGCCAATAAATATTAAATCGTTTATAGAGGCAGCATTATTTGCGGCGGCAATGGCCTCCTTTACACTTGGGTATGTTTTGCCTTTTAATTGAAAATTAGATGCTTGTGACTGTAAATCAAGCTCTGAAAGCGCTCTTGGAATGTTTGCTTTGGTGAAATAATAAGTAGCATTTACAGGTAATAAAGCTAAAATTTTAACAATATCTTTGTCTTTTACCATTCCAATAACAAAGTGTAAGTGTTCAAAATTTTGTTGGCCAATTTGCTCTAAAACGTATGCAATTCCATTAATATTATGCCCAGTATCGCAGATAGTTAAAGGTTCTTTATTTAAAATTTGCCACCTGCCCAATAAACCTGTATTCTTTTTAACAAAGCTTAGTCCATCACGTAAATTTTGCTCGTTAATCAGAAAGCCTGCTTTGCGCATAGGTTCAAGACAAGCTAAAACAGTTCGAATGTTCTTTTCTTGGTATATTCCTGTTAAATCTGAACATACATTTTTCCAGTACAAGCCAAATTGAAATTGAACATCGAAGGCTGATTGGTTAATAGAGCTATTAAAATAGAGTAAATTTACTTTTTGCATGGCTAAAATCAATTCACTTTCACCTATTTTTGATTTCTCCTTAAATACTGGAAATGTTTCTTCTTGGTATTCTCCAATTACAACAGGTGTTTTTCCTTTGATTATACCTGCTTTTTCAAAGGCAATTTTGGGTAAGGTATCACCTAGTAAATCTGTATGATCCCAGCCAATGTTTGTGATTACACTTAATACAGGTTCTATAATATTAGTAGAATCTAATCTGCCTCCCAAGCCGGTTTCAATGATGGCTATATCAACTTTTTCAGTTGCAAAATGCTGGAAACACAACGCAACTGTCCATTCAAAAAAAGAGGGTTTTACAGATTCAAATAATTCTTGGTGCTGAGCAACAAAATCAATTACTTTCTGTTCAGAAATCATGTTACCATTGATTCTAATACGCTCTCTAAAATCTGTTAAATGGGGCGACGTATACAAACCTGTTTTATAGCCCGCTTCTTGTAAAATTGAGGCAAGCATATGGCTAGTAGAGCCTTTGCCATTGGTGCCGGCAACATGTATGGTTTTAAACTTTGTTTGTGGATTACCCAAAGCCTTGCACAAAGCCAAAGTGTTGGTAAGGTCTTTTTTTATAGCTGCGCTGCCTATGCGAGTAAACATAGGTAGTTGGTCGTATAAATAGCTCAGTGTTTCCTGGTAATTCAAAACTTTTAGCTTGTCGAAAAACGTTTAAAATGATGCCTTAATTTTACTTTCAAAAGTATTGTTTTTAAAGCAAAATCTAGTGTTAAGGTTTAAATTTAAATACAAATGTCATGGTTCCATATTGCTCTTCTTGCCCATCAGAGCGGGCAGAGAACTTGGTTCTTAGCGCACCTTCTTTGGCTTTTTGCAATAAGGCGGCTTCGGTGGTGGTACTTCCAACCTGCCCTGGCATAGCCTTAATAACGTCACCATTTCTATTTACAATAATTCTTACTACTACTTTTCCAACAGATTTACTATTATCTTCTATAACAGGTAATTGTTTAATTTTTCTATCCGCTAGTTCAAAACTTACCCCATCTTGCCCCTTATCAGCAGTTCCAAATCCGCTATCTCCGCCGCCTTTTCCATCTTTACTGCCGTTTTCGCTACCATCCTCTCTGCCTTCGTTTCCTAGTTCTGAACCATCACCATATCCACCTTGGTTACTGTTTGATTTTTTTCTAAACAGCGCTTGTTGGTTCACTTTTTTAGGTAATTCTAACACTGGCTTTTTTTCTTGCACAATAGGTTTTTCTAATGGCTTTATTTTGATGTCTGTTTTTGGTTTGGTTTTTTCCTTGATGTTTACGCTCTCTGCATCATCTGCTGTGAGGGGTGTTGGTTCGTCTGTTTGCTCGCTAATAGGAATGTACTGTTCTTGCGTGCTGGGATCTGGCACAGGATTATCGGCAGGGCCTCCCATGTTTTCTTCACCTAAACTCATCATCATGCCTTTAAATTCAAGGGGTGGATCTGGCGGGTAAAGCACATAAAAAAACAATATACTTACAATTATTCCATGCACAAGGGTGGTGCCAATAATGCCATAAACATTGTGTTTACGACTTTTCCTTTCAACTATAAATTCTCCAGCTTCCATAAGATTGTAAAATTATGAGTTTAGTTATGCTGTGCGATTTTTAAAATTTAACCTTTTCACAATTTAAGAACGCTAAATGACTTATTTATAATACACTTCTAATTATTTTCTTTTTAAATCTCCTTTTTCAAGTGCTTTTAAAAACTTGCCCCAGGCAAAAATATCTAAAACCGGAATGGGTTGTGGTTGCCCGTTATAATAGGCTTTGTTGGCATATTCTGTGAAATTCCATTTGGCATTGGTATAACCGTCGTTGTCTAAACTAGCCGCTTGGTCGGCCAATGGTTTTCTACGGAGATTATTCTGTGCAATCATGTAATCATCGTAAGGTAATTTTACCCGGGTAAACATATAATCGAGTTGCTCTGCTGTTGGTTGTGAAATAATTATTGCTTCTTCCATTACAAAAGAATCTAATTTTAAGGTTACTACACTTTTAAATTTTGTGGCATTGCTTTGATTAGGCATATTAAAATACCTGGGTTCATAACCAATACAGGTAAATAAAATTACATCTGAGCGTTTAGCAACAAAAGAAAAATAACCTTGCATATCAGAATAGGTTCCTCGGCTTGAACCCATAATTCTAATGGTAGTAAATGGTATGGTTTTGCTGCTATCGGCAGTAAGCACAAATCCAGTAAACTGAACCAAATCAGAATCGTCTTTAGTTTGTGCTTGCAAGTTTTGGTTCAGGCCAAGTAATTGGCAAACCAAATAAATGAAAATAATTTTTTTTATACTTTTCATGAAAAGAAATATCCTCCTAATAAACACCCCAATACAATAAGGGGCGTTGGCACTTTGGTTGACAATAATAAGAATAATGTGCCTAACAAAACGAGCATATTTTCTTCGTTTACTTGCACAGGCAAAAATAGCAAATAAGCTGATACTACCACTAAGCCCGCAGAAGTTGCATTAATTCCTTCGATGGCATTGTAAATGGGAGCAAATTTTTTAATTTGATTCCAAATGGGTAAGGCAAAAAATAAAAGTAATATGCCCGGCAAAAAAATACCAATAGTGCTAGATAACATTCCTAAAATTTGCCCTAATAAACCTGCTTCTTTCATAGACATGGCGCCGTTGTATGCGGCAATCGAAAAAACTGGTCCAGGACTGGCTTGAAGTAATCCTATGCCAGCTAAAAACTCAGAACCAGTCATATAATGTTTGTAGTTTACAAACTGATTAAACATTAAAGGAATAAGTGCATTTCCTCCTCCGAAAACAATGCTGCCGTACCTAAAGTTGTTCTCAAACAATAAGATTAATTTGTTTTGTGTGCCTACTCCAATAATGGCCGCCATCGCAAATATGCCTAAAAACCAAGCCAGTTTATCCCAATGTATGTTTTTAATGGGTTGCGGTTTTTCTATCACTCCCCTTGTATTGATATAACTGGTTGTTAAGCCGCCAATAAGTAGCATAATAGGTATTAAAAAAGGTGATGATTCTAGTATCCCAACACTTGCTGTTAAAATTAAAAGCGCCCAATGGTAGTGCTTTGTTACAAACATTTGGATAAAACTATAGGCGGCATAAATCATAAAGCCACTTGCCATGGGCTGTAAATAGTTGAAAAAAGCAATTTTCGGACTATCTAATGGCATTTGTATGAGAACTATGGCCAAAGTTCCCATAAAGAGGGTAGCAGGAAATATCCAAACTAACAGGGTTAAAAACGCAAATAATGGTCCACCTAATTTGTAACCCACAGCAGTAATTGTTTGGGTAGAAGTTGGGCCTGGTAACATGCTGCAAAATGAGTTCATTTCTGCCAAATCTTGCTCGCTGATATATGCCTTTTTTACAACCAGGTTTTTCTTGAACATTGTAAAATGAACCTGTGGTCCACCAAACGCGGTGAGAGCCAGCTTGAAGACATCCAATAAAAATAGGGTTTTTTTATATTGTTTAAATGGGGCTGCCTGCATTGGCCTCAAATTTAAGGATAATAAACAAAAAAAGGCGACCTAGTCGCCTTTTTTTGTTTATTATATTGTTTAGTTTATCAATAACTTCTTGTAGCCAACACCATCTGTTGTATTAATTCTTACCAAATAATAACCTGCCTCGTAAGCGTCTAACTTAACGGTAGCACTTGGTAAATGATTATTATGATTTTTGTAGGTTTGGATTAATTTACCATTTAAATCTAAAATATCTACGCTGTTAATTTTTGAACCGCCAAATACATCTACGATAAAATAAGATTGAGTTGGGTTAGGGTATAAACTTAACTGACTGTTTAAATTTAATTGATTTAATCCTGTTACATCTGGTGGTAAATCAAATTCTTGTGTACCATCTAATCTGCTATTTGTTGAGCCTTGAATAGCACTGTAACCTAAGCCTCTTCTGGCAAATGCTTTCCATAATAGGTCTCTATTTGCTCCATTATTGTTTAATGAATCTGCTAAAATAATTGCGTCTCTAGCATCGGCAAAGCCTGGTGAACATTTTTGCAATTTTAAACCATCTATTACTAACTGCATGGTTTTGTTATTGCCACCTGTACCATTATACCAATCTGGATCATAACCATACTTGTCTATCATATTCCAATAAATATCATATAACATACTGCACCAAACAGAACCTACACCATGCGGAACTGATAATGTTTTAACGCTGTTGTAGGTAACAGGATTGATGGTCATGCTTCTAGAATATCTGTAATTTCTGATACCTACACCGTTAGTATCTTGGCTAATTAGCCAAGTTCCAATTCCGCGCGACGCATTATTACCATTTTCCCATGTCCTGGTAGTTAGGGCAAGTGCAAAAAAGTCGCTCCAACCTTCGCCAGCTTGCTCTTGGTTACCTAAACAACTCGAATTGTTTGGACCACCCGTTAAACGAGTAGAAATACCATGGCCGTATTCGTGTGCAATTACTCCATTGTCTAAATCGCTATCATAAATGATTGCTGTGTTAAAATCTGAAGAATCAAATAATATTACGTATACCGAATCAGAACTTAAAGCTGTTTTTAACATTACACCAGTTCCAAAACCTACAAAAATAGAAGGTATAGTGATGCTATTATCTATGCCCGTAACGGCAGTAGGGGTTATGCCATTTGTATTGTGCGCTAAAATAACACCGATTGCTCCAGCCTCTTGCGCTCTTTTGATTTTAGCTCTATTGGTAGAGCTCATTGTACCGCAACTTCCGCCTCTATCAATTAAAGCAATATTACCTACTAACTCATTGCCATTAGCAATTAGGCCACAGCCAAAGTTTGTAGTAGCATTGCTGTCTCTTAATAAAACAACTTTACCCGGTAAGCCGGTAGGACTTAATCTTGCACCTACTGCTGATTGTGGTCCAAAATATTTGCCTTTGATGCTGCTTGGATAGGTAACACCCAAAGTGTTATTTGAGGCCGAAGCACCGCTAGTTGGCCATAAAAACATTTGCATTCTACCACTATTACCGTCTGTTGGGGTAGAAAAATTAGCGTTGCTTGTTCCAGATCCATCTTGGGCATCTGCTAAAACAAAATCTCTACCTAAACCTTCGTTGGTAAAGTTCTTTTGCTGGAAATTTCCGCTCTTTTCATCAAATCCATAATTAAAGAAGATATCGTGGATGATGTTGTTCCAATAAAATAAATTTACAATGGCAGCATTTCTGTTATCACGTGGTCTGTTACCTACTGCATAAGGGTAATCAAAAATGAGTGAATCGCCCCCATTAGGTGAAAAGCCTGATATATTATTTGTGCCCGAAGTATCTTCTTTAGCCCAAACATTGTTTCCTCTAGTAATCAAAAATTCTGGTCCAGCAACACCATTGGTATCATGCCATCCAAAAGGTGAAGAGGCAGGATCTGCCATATTGCTCATGATGGAGCGGTTTCCTTTAGCCGGACTTTCAATAGGCAATGGGAATACGTTATAAGAACCTGTACTAGCTTTTTTGCCTAGGTTTATGGCTGGCTCGTCTTCAAAATTAAAGCCATGTTTTGCATGTGCCTCTGCAGTTTCGTTTGCAGGGAAATTACAATGCGTTGTATAGCTTAATGATCCTAAAATTTCACCCGTTTTGGCATCCACTTTTTTGTTCCACCAATCATTGGTTTCGTTATTTAGAAACTCTACTTGGTATACTTTCTTTAATTCATCTGAAACTGCCAAGTATCCTTCTTGAACACTTAATTTTTCTGAAGAAATACTTGGTTCCATCCAAATATATTTTCCGTTTTCAAGCGTTAAAGTTTTGTTTGAAATACTTTGTACTACAATACCTTCAGATGCCAAACCTTTTAATAAGGCTTCGTTTGCATTTAAACTTACTTGATTATTGGTAACTCGGTTTACTGCATTGGGTATAAAATTGTGGTGCATTACAATTAATTTACCCTCTTTGGTGAAATGCAAATCTGCTTGCGCATTTAGTATTTCTAAACCATTTAACTGTTGGTTAACGTAAACGTGGGTTACGCCATTGTGCTTAGTTTGGTACTGACTATTAACCCTAATATTTACTTGGCTTGAACCAATAAATTTTAGATTCTCTAGTTCATTTCTTAAATTTTGCTGAATTTGATTCTGCGATAGTTGTGCTTGAGCAGAGCTTGCTAAAACAAAAATTCCCAATAAGTTTAGTAGTTTTTTTTTCATATTATTTTACTTGTGTAAAATGTTAAGTTAATTTTTAAGACTTAACAAAATCAAATATCTAATTTTTGAACTATTACACCAAAATAAAGTTAATTTTTCACTAAAAAAAGCTAAAAAATTACAAATTAAATGTAGATTAATGCTGTAGTTTATTCACTACTAGTTGGTTCAGACAAATGTTGATGTATGGCTAAAAGATAAAAGCTCAATACATAGGCTACTCCAATTTGGGTTACGAGGGGAGATTCTACTAGAAAATATAAAAATGAAAGTAATAAATGAGTGGAAAGTATGGTGTTTTTATAAGCTTTTTGTATTAACAAAGGGCCAAAAAATCCGATAATAAAAAGTACTAATCCAATTACTCCAATGGCAGCTAAATAATATAAAAATTGATTGTGCGGGATGATTGGTTTACTTACATCGGGGTGTTTTTCTGCAAAAATTTGCAGGTTTAAATCTTCTATATCCCCAAGACCGCATCCTAACCAAATATTAGTGCTTTGATTAATTTGAAGGGCATTTTGATAGCTTATTATTCTACTGGATAAGCTTTGGTTATTCGCGCTTCCTTCACTATTCATTGATTGTATATCTTTAGTGGTATTAGTAATTTTATTGCTTACCGTTGGAGATAAGTAAAGGGTGGCCAAACCTATTGATAACAATGAAATTCCAATATAAATGGCAAGCTTAATTTGCTTCTTTTGAAAAATCAAATTTAATATCTCTAAACCAATTAAAATATATAAGCTAAGCAATCCACTGCGTACTGAAAATACATGTACAAAAATGAATAGAAATGCGCCAACAAATAATAAAACAGGTTTTTCTTTTTTGAAAATGATTGTTTCTTTTTCTTGCAGTAAGTAATAGCATAAATAAATGGCGAAAACATTCATTAAGCTATAAGTTGGATGATGAGAAACCAAGGTTGGCATAACTTTACTCTCAAGGTACATTTGATTAATAACGGATTGATTTGCTAAGTAGTTGAGAAAGGCATAGCCACTAATTAAAAAGGTGCCACCAACAAAGAAAGCAAGTACCTGCAAATATCTTATTCTAGATAATGCTGGAATTTTAATAAAGGCTAAAGGAAGCAGTAAAAATGGAATGGCAATCTGAATTTTTTGCATCCAATAATTGGTATTACTGGAATAAAAATAGGAGGGTAACAAAATCCAAAAACAGAGGGTTAATAAATAATAGGGAATCTTACTTTTGTCTTGGTTCAGCCCTTGTTTTTGTAACCAATAAAATATTCCTAAAACCACCAAACCAGCCATGCTTAAACTGGGAAGTATTCTTATTACGTCTATTAAAAACAATCCTGCAATAAGCAGTAAACAGAGTATAAAAAACAAATTACTTCTAAGTTTTTCCATTCTTAAATAAGTTTATAATTTTTATACTCACCTATTCTATAACCTGTTTTCTGTTCAATCCAAAATAAACACTTGTGTTTTAAATTCACTTTTTTTTGTTTGAACCTAGGTTGATAATCCCAGTTTTTATTGAGAATACGCTGTTCCATACAAGTTGGTTGTTTCTCTTTAAAAACCTCCAACGAACTTATTTCACTGTAGTCAAAGTCGTTTATAGCTTCTTCTTGGGCAGCAATCCATTGATCAGAATGCCAAAGCTGGTGGAAGTCTTTAATTTTTTTCTTCATAATTTCGGGTGTACGCACCCAACCATAGTGAAAAATTTCGGCTTTAATTTTTTTCACATTGAGTTTTTTACCTGCCATTCTAAAACCTTGTGCATCTCTGTAAGAGTGAATAGCGGGCAGGTTTCTAATTACCCTAATTTCGTGCCTGTAAAAGCCTCTAGATTTGGCTACATAATTAAAGTTTCCGAAAAAGTGTTGGTAAGAAAATAGCAATCCTTCAACTTTTTGATTGTTTTTGAAGGTTTGCATGGCTTCCAATATATTAGGATAAAACACCTCATTAACCACTTCATCTGCTTGAATATAAAAACACCAATCGGCCTCGGGGCTGATAAGGTTTTTAGCTTTATCTGTTTCTACAGCAAGCACCGTTCCGCCTTCTCTCAATGTATCATCCCAAATAGAATGGTATATTTTAATTTTGTTTGAACCAATAGATTGGATCAAGCCAAGTGTATTATCTTCTGATTGTCCAACTAAAACAATTATTTCATCACAAATAGGCAATATAGATTGGATAGACTCCACCACTGGATAATCATATTTCTCTGCATTTCTTACAATGGTAAATCCGCTTACAAACATTTATTTTGCTCTTATGGCCTCCACTGGATCTAATTGAGATGCGCTGTATGCTGGAATAAACCCTGAAACAATGCCTATGCTCACTGATACAATTAAGCCTGTTATTATATTTTCACTGCTTAAAAATAGATTTAAATCGAGGTAGTTTTTTACGCCTAATGTAATTAAAAATACGGTTATTAAGCCAATGGTTCCTCCCACTAAACAGAGGATAATTGCTTCTACTAAAAACTCAATCAAGATAAAGTAGTTTTTGGCTCCCAATGATTTCTGAATACCTATTTGTTGAGTTCTTTCTTTTACACTAACAAACATAATATTTGCAATACCAAAGCCACCCACTAATATGGCAAAGAGACCAATAATCCAGCCACCTAGTGAAACAACACTAAACAAACTTTTGAGCGGTTTAGAAAGTAAGGTTGTTTTATTGATAGCAAAATCTGCTTCTTCATTGGGTCTCAGTTTTCGTATGGATCGCATTACGCCTTTTAACTCGTTTTCTAATAAATTAACGTTTACGCCCTCTTTGGCTTTAACCTGAATGCGGCTATTTACCATATTACTATTGAGCCTTAAAAAGTTAGATGCTGTTTTTATCGGTATCAAAAACACATTATCCATGCTGTTGCTTAACATGCTTTCTCCTTCTTTTTTAAATAAGCCAATAACCCTATACTTTTTTCCTTTTATGCTTATAAATCTATCAATAGCTTTAATTGTAGGAAATAAATTTTCTGCAATGGCTGATCCAATCATAACAACTTGCTCCCCATTCTTCGATTCATTTTCACTAAAGAATCGGCCTTCTTCCAATTCAAATTCTCTAACACCAGGGTAACCAAGTGAAACAGCCATACCTGTTACATTTTCTGCGCTTAAATTGCTGTATTTTACGGTTGCTTGAGGAAGGTTAATGCTTAAAGCAAGTGCTTTTGCTAAGGTTACCTGCTTTTCTAATTTTTTTAATTCATCTAGGGTAGGGTTGGGTCTATTTATATATTTCCACCATTTATAGGATGATCCAAATTCCCACGGCCATTTTTCTATTATAGCAACATCTTTGCCCAAACTGTCTACACTATCTTGTAGGTTTTTCTCCAATGAATCAACAATGCTTAGAACCATGATGATGCAAAATATACCGATAGTGATGCCCAAGGTAGAAAGAAAGGTTCTTATAGGATTACCTCTTAATGCAGAAATAGCCGCAACTGCGCTTTCTTTAAGTTGCCCACTAATTACCTTCCATTCATTCAGCTTGTACATGTTTTACTTTTTAATTTTTTAACTTATTCTTAGCTGCTTTTGTCGTATGCCATAATAATATTCTTCACTAATTTATGCCTAACCACATCTTCAAATGTAAGGTAGGCAAATTCAATTCCTTTAATGCCTTCCAAAATAGAAACTGCTTTTACCAAGCCCGACATGTTCTTTCGGGGTAAATCAATTTGGGTAAGATCGCCGGTAATAATAAATTTAGCATTAGGACCCATGCGTGTTAAAAACATTTTGAGTTGCAAATCTGTAGCGTTTTGGGCTTCATCTAAAATTACATAAGCATTGTCTAATGTTCTACCTCGCATAAAAGCCATTGGTGCAATTTCTATTACCCTTGTTTCTATATATGATTTTAATTTATCTGCCGGAATCATGTCGTCTAAAGCATCATATAATGGCCTTAAATACGGGTCGATTTTTTCTTTTAAATCACCCGGCAAAAACCCTAAGTTTTCGCCAGCTTCAACTGCTGGCCTGGCTAAAATAATACGTTTAATTTCTTTGTTTTTGAGGGCTCTAACAGCAAGGGCCACCGCGGTATAAGTTTTTCCTGTTCCAGCCGGACCAATTGCAAAAAGGATATCATTTTGGTTCATGAGTGCAACCATTTTCTTTTGATTGGGCGTTTTGGCTTTAATTACTTTAGCATGGTTTCCATATAAAATAACCTCACCACCCTCTGCAATATCATTTTTTAATGCAGGAGGGTTATCTTTAATTAAGGTGCCTAAAAATAATGCTTCCAGCTGGGAATCACTGATATTACCATTGCTACTAATATGTTGCTGTAATTGCTCAAATTTCTCTTCAAAAAGTAATATGTCGGAACCGTTGCCTTGCAAAATAATTTGATTACCTCTAGCAACAATTTTTAATTGCGGAAAGTGTATTTGAAAAGATTTTAAGTTATGATTGTGAACACCCAAGACCTCTGTTGGGTCTATATGTTCAATAAAGATTTCTTTGTTGTTCAATTTGTGCTTTAGTTGCTGTTAATTTGTACAAAAATAATAAAAGATATTGAACTCTGTTATTACAATTATTTCCGACTATGGTATAGGTAGTCCTTATGCCGCTGCATTAATGGGAATGGGATTGAAAATTATGCCCGATGCCAAAATAATTGAGATATCTCACCAGGTAAATCCGTTTGATTTGGTTCAGGCTGCCTTTTTGTTAAAGTCTGTTTATCGTAATTTTCCCGCCGGAACTTGTCACCTTATTGGAGTAGATGCAAATATTAATTTACACAAGCAAGTTATTTGGATAACCCACGAAGGGCAGCATTTTATAGGAGCTGATAATGGGGTTTTTTCTTTATTGTTTGATGAACCCATCCAAGAAATTTTTAAAGTGAATGAAGATTTGTTATCCAAAAACGATTTGTTTCCTGAGAAAAACTTCTTTTTGCCTTTAATTGCTCGGTTTCTTCAAGAGGGTTCTGTAAATTCTTTCGCTAAACCTGGTAATTTTACTAAAGAATTGCAAAGTATGAATGCTGTTTGGGATGATTATTCATTGGGCGGTGCGGTAATGTTCGTAGATGCTTATCAAAATGCCATTACCAATATTAAAAAGGATGTTTTTAACCAAGCCTCTAAAGGCAGACCTTTCAAATTATATTACTGGAGTAAACATTATATAGAAAAAATAAGCAAACATTTTAACGATGAAGAAGCAGGGGAGGATCTGCTACTATACAATGAAAATGATTATCTAATTATTTCAATGAACCGAGGCAAAGGCGCGCAATTATTGGGCCTTAAACCTGGTTCAAAAATTATCATCAATTTTGAAGACACATTAAATTAATTGTGCTCGTGTCCTTCGTTTCTTTTAAGCTTGTATTTTTCTATTTTATTGTATAGATGACTTCGCTGGATATCTATTTCTGCCGCTGTTTTGGCTACATTCCATCCGTTTTTCTTAAGTTTTTCTTCAATAAAAATACGTTCTACATATTCTTTAAAATCTTGAAGTGTGCTAAATCTTTCGTAGATAGATTTTTCTTCATCGCGCGCGTTAATCGGACTAGCAAATTTCTGGATATCTTCCAAGGTAATTCTTTGATTGCCTAATATTACCAATCGCTCAACTATGTTTCTAAGTTCTCTAATATTTCCTGAGAAGTTTAGGTTTTTAAGTTCTTCTAAGGCTTGAGGCATAAAGTTTTTGCGCGGTGTGCCTCCATCTTCGCAAACTTCTTTTACGAATTTTTCTGCTAATAATGGAATGTCATCTCTTCGCTCATTTAAGCTAGGTACGTGAATCAAAATTACACTTAATCTGTGGTAAAGGTCCATTCTAAAATTACCTTTTTCAATTTCTTTTAGGAGGTTTTTATTGGTGGCAGCAATTACACGTACATCTACTTCTATATCTTTTTCTCCACCAACGCGGGTGATTTTGTTCTCTTGTAAAGCTCTTAATACTTTTGCTTGAGCCGATAAACTCATGTCGCCAACTTCATCTAAGAAAATAGTTCCTTGGTGCGCTTGTTCAAATTTTCCAATACGTTGTTTGATAGCCGAAGTAAATGCACCTTTCTCATGCCCAAACAATTCGCTTTCTATCAATTCTGTTGGAATAGCAGCGCAATTTACCTCGATAAGGGGGTTTTTAACGCGTAAACTTTTTTCGTAAACCCATCTAGCAACCAGTTCTTTTCCTGTTCCATTCTCTCCCGTAATTAATATTCTAGCATCTGTTGGTGCAACTTTATCTATAGTATCTAAGATGTTTTTTATGGCAGGAGAATCGCCAATAATATCTCTAGTTTTGGAGGCTTTTCTTCTTAATACTTTGGTTTCTATAACCAATTCTTTGCGGTCGATGGTATTGCGAAGTGTGATTAATAATTTATTTAAATCAGGTGGCTTTACAATAAAATCAAAGGCTCCTTTTTTTGTGGCCTCCACTGCCATCTCTACATTGCCATGACCAGAAATCATTACAAAGGGAAGATCTTCATCAATTTCTTTTGCTCGGGTTAAAACAGTTAACCCGTCCATTTTTGGCATTTTTACATCACACAAAATGGCATCATACTCCTCATTTTCAATTTTGTGTAATCCTTCTTCCCCATTTGAAGCCTCGTCTACTTGGTAACTTTCATACTCTAAGATTTCTCTTAAGGTTGTCCTGATCGCTTTTTCGTCGTCTATAATTAATATTCTTGCCATTACACAAATTGTTGATTGGTTGTAAAAGTGAGAAATTTTGTAATGAATAAAAACTTTGTTGATATTTGGTTAATTAATTATTAAGAGCAAATTGCTACAAAAAGCACTCAAAAGGCGCTTAGGTTTGAACCCACAGTTGCATAGTTCTAAGGATTTAAGCAGGGAAAATGCTATCAAAATTTCAAGCTAATAAGTGGTTGGATGGTTTTTTATAAAGGCATAATTTATTGCTAAATAATGCATTATGCCTAAAAATGAGATAGGGTGAATTTGAACCAACCTATAAACAAATGTCTTTCTCATGGTTCAAACACCGATAAATATTTACATGAATAGGTGGGCAATACTTAATATATGAATACATTGGTTGACCACCAAAATAAAATTTAATTTAGTGGATTTTTGGTTCTAATTTAGCTTAAGTATTAAGATAAGTAAGTGTAATTTTGGTTTAAAGGCGATAATTACTCAGGATACTGCAAACAAATCTATTATAAAATGGCTAATGATTTGGATAACGTTTAACTGCATCCAAAGTATTTAGTAACAATGCCACTCTGGTCATAGGACCAACACCTCCTGGAACAGGAGTTATAAAGCTACACTTGGGAGCTACTGATTTAAAATCAACATCACCCATTAATTTATAGCCATTTTTACTATTGCTATCTTCCACTCGGGTAATGCCAACATCAACTACAACGGCTCCTTCTTTAACCATATTTGCTTTTAAAAATAAAGGAATTCCGATAGCGGCAATAATTATGTCGGCATTTTTTGTGAAATCGCTTAGATTTACTGTTTTACTGTGGCAAACTGTAACGGTACAGTTTTTCTGAAGCATGAGCGCGCTCATAGGTTTTCCTACAATATCACTTCGGCCAATAATTACACAATTTTTACCGCTTGTTTCAATATTGTAATGGGCTAATAATTGAATTACCCCATAGGGTGTTGCGGGTAAAAATGTTTCCAATCCTTTAAACATCATTCCTACATTCATGGGATGAAAACCGTCTACATCTTTTTTATAACTTATAGCTTCTGTTATTCTCTTTTCGTTGATTTGTTTGGGCAGAGGTAACTGAACTATTAAGCCATCAATATCTTTGTTTTGATTTATTTTTTCTACTTCAGCAATTAAATTCTCTTCACTTATAGATGCATCAAAGCGTAGGATGGTGGAATTAAAACCTACTTCTTCGCAGTCTTTTTCTTTTGCAGCAACATAGGTTATACTTGCGCCATCTGAACCTACTAAAATGGCAGCTAAATGAGGTGTTTTACCCCCATCTGCTTTAATTTTAAGCACCTGCTCTTTAATATTTGCCTTGATAATTTTGGAGACCTCATTTCCATTAAGTAATTGCATCATTCAAAGAATTTTAATAGTTATTTATTGCTATTTAATAATTTAATCAAGCTTTAAAACAGCCATGAAGGCTGATTGAGGTATTTCAACTGAACCAACCTGTCTCATGCGCTTTTTACCTTCTTTTTGTTTTTCTAATAACTTTCTTTTTCGAGATATATCTCCGCCGTAACATTTTGCAGTTACATCTTTACGCAAGGCTTTAATGGTTTCTCTTGCAATAACTTTGGCGCCAATACTAGCTTGTACAGGTATTTCAAACTGATGCCTTGGAATTAGATCTTTTAACTTTTCACAAATTCTTTTTCCAAAATCATAAGCTCTTTCTCTATGAATAATGGCAGATAATGCGTCTACATTATCTTTATTCAACAAGATATCTAGTTTAACCAAGTCTGATTCTACATATCCAATTGGGTGATAATCAAACGAAGCATAACCCCTAGAGATGGTTTTTAATTTGTCAAAAAAGTCAAATACCACCTCGGCTAAAGGCATATCAAATACCATTTCAACTCTATCTGTGGTTAAGTATTTTTGCTCTTTTAAAATGCCTCTTTTTCCTAAACACAATCCCATTATTGGTCCAACATAAGAAGTTGTTGTAATAATTTGTGCCTTAATAAATGGTTCTTCCACATGCTCAATATGATTGGCATCTGGCAAGTCGCTAGGGTTATTTACAATGTGCATGTCACCTTTTTTGTCGTAACAATGGTAACTTACATTGGGAACAGTAGTTATAACTGTCATCTTAAATTCGCGCTCTAGTCTTTCTTGGATAATTTCCATGTGCAACATACCAAGGAATCCACAACGAAAACCGAAACCTAGTGCAGCTGATGATTCTGGCTCAAAAGTTAGAGAGGCATCGTTCAATTGCAATTTATACATGCTCTCTCTTAATTCTTCAAAGTCTTCAGTGTCTACTGGGTAGATTCCAGCAAATACCATTGGTTTTACTTCTTCAAAACCTTTAATAGATTCTAAAGTTGGGCGGTCAATGTGGGTTATAGTGTCGCCCACTTTTACTTCTCTAGCTTCTTTTATACCTGAGATTATATAACCTACATCCCCAGCAAATACTTGTGCTCTAGGTTCAGGCAATAACTTTAAAACACCTACTTCTTCAGCAATATACTCGCTGTTATTCGACATAAATTTAACCTTGTCGCCTTTTTTAATAGATCCATCTAAAACCCTAAAGTAAGCAATGATGCCTCTGAATGAGTTAAAAACCGAATCAAAAATAAGTGCTTTTAAGGGGGCATCAGGATTACCTTTTGGAGCAGGCACTCTGTGCACAATTGCTTTTAAAATATCATGAACACCCGCGCCAGTTTTACCACTTGCCCGCAAGATATCCTCATAATCGCAACCTATTAAGTCTATAATTTGATCGCTTACATCCTCTGGCATAGAGTGTGGTAAATCTATTTTGTTTAGGATAGGTATAATTTCTAATCCTTGGTCTATTGCCAAGTATAAGTTTGAAATGGTTTGTGCTTGTATGCCCTGACTAGAATCTACAATTAATAAAGCGCCATCGCAGGCTGCTATTGATCTTGAAACTTCGTAACTAAAATCTACGTGGCCGGGTGTATCTATAAGGTTTAAAATATACTTTTTACCATCTAACTCATAGTTCATTTGAATGGCATGACTTTTAATGGTAATGCCTCGCTCGCGCTCTAAATCCATATTGTCTAGCAATTGCGCTTGCATCTCTCTTTTGGAGGTTGTATTGGTGTATTCTAATAGTCTATCTGCCAAGGTGCTTTTACCATGGTCTATGTGAGCGATAATGCAAAAATTTCTAATTTGATCCATTGCCGCGAAAATAGATATTTTTAGCTTTTAAATAGCTATAAATTTTTAACATAAGAAAAGCAACAGTTTCCTTATTTTTGCAGCATGTTATTAAGTGTACTTTTACAAACGCCTCCTGTTTGGGTAGTTATACCTTTTGTTTTGCTTCTTTTGTTAATTGCCACTGGGCCAGTATTATTCCCTAAGTTTTGGCATCATTATTACAAAGCTATTAGTGTAGTTTTAGGCCTTTTAGTAGGGTTATTTTACCTTATTCAGCTCAAAAACTTTGTTTTACCCATCGAAGCAGTGGCAGAATTTATCTCTTTTATTAGCTTGTTAACGGTTTTATATATAGCCAGCGGAGGCATTTATTTGTTTTTTGATATGGAATCGAAGGCCCAAACAAATATAATTTTCCTATTTTTGGCCGCTTT
Source organism: Chitinophaga pinensis (assembly GCA_945860865.1). GTDB lineage: Bacteria > Bacteroidota > Bacteroidia > UKL13-3 > UKL13-3 > B1. The sequence goes on from CAMARW010000005.1 coordinate 138,421, forward strand.
AGCAGCAAATTTTATTGGAACAACTGGTGCATCTGTGTTATTTATTCGCCCCTTCATGCGTTTAAATAGGTATCGTTTACAGCCATATCATATCATCTTTTTTATTTTTATGGTTTCCAATGTAGGCGGTTCGCTTACTCCCATTGGCGACCCTCCTTTGTTTATGGGGTTTTTAAAAGGAGTGCCTTTTTTCTGGACATTAACTAATCTATGGATTCCTTGGCTAACAGCTATAGTGTTTTTATTGTGTGTGTTTTACTTTTTTGAAAACAAAAATAAAGGGCTTGACGAAGTGGATGTGAGTGCACATTACTCTAATAAAATAATTATAAATGGTAAGCGTAATTTAATTTGGTTGTTTGTTGGGGTTGCCTCTGTATTGCTCGATCCCAATGTTATAGATGGATTGCCCTACTTGCCCTTTCATGGAAAGAAGATTTCCTTTGTGAGAGAAATTATTCAATTATCAGCTGCCTTTATGTGTTATAAATTTTCAAATCAAAAGGCGCTACAAAGTAATAATTTCGATTTTGAACCTATCAAGGAAGTTGCCTTCTTGTTCTTTGGCATTTTCTTAACCATGATGCCTGCCTTGCAACTATTAGAAGCTTTTGCAGGCGCCCAAAAAGGACAAATTGCAATAACAGATACCCTCGTTTATTGGTCGAGTGGTATTTTTAGCAGTGTTTTAGATAATGCCCCATCATACTTAAACGTTTTTGCTGTGGTTTTATCTGATGCCGGTTTGAGCCTAAATAATATGGCTGATGTAAAACAATTTATGCAATCTGATAGGGTTCATTTACTTGTTTCACTATCTGTTGGCTCGGTGTTCTTTGGTGCCATGACGTATATTGGCAACGGACCTAATTTTATGGTTAAATCTATTGCAGAGCAAGCTGGTGTTAAAATGCCTTCTTTTGGTAAGTATATTTACAAATACAGTTTGCCTATTTTATTGCCAGTTTTAATGCTTATTTGGTTACTACACTTTATTTAAATTTAAAAAATGCTAAACGGAAAGAAAATTGTTGTGGTTTTGCCTGCCTATAACGCAGCCAGAACGCTTGAAAAAACATACAACGAAATACCTTTCGATATTGTAGATGAGGTAATCTTAGTAGATGATGCCAGCAAAGATGATACTTCAGAATTGGGTCAGAAAATTGGTATTAAACATATTATAAAGCACCAAAAAAATAAGGGTTATGGCGGTAATCAAAAATCATGTTACCAGCGGGCTTTAGCGCTCAATGCAGATATTGTTATCATGCTTCATCCCGATTATCAATATACACCCAAGCTGCTTATGGCCATGAGCAGTATCATCGCCTATGATGTTTATCCTGTTGTTTTTGGTTCAAGAATTTTAGGAATGGGAGCCTTAAAAGGAGGGATGCCTCTTTACAAGTATATTTTTAACCGCATGCTTACCCTTTTTCAAAATATTTTAATGAGCCAAAAACTATCCGAATATCATACAGGTTACAGGGCTTTTAGTGCAGCCGTGTTAAAAGATGTTCCTTTTGAAAATTGTAGTGATGATTTTGTATTTGATAATGAAATTACAGCCCAAATTTTTATGAAAGGATACGAAATAGCCGAAGTTACTTGTCCAACCAAATACTTTCCAGAAGCATCTTCTATCAACTTTAAACGCAGCAGTATTTACGGATTAGGTGTACTCAAAACAAGTATAATTTATCGCCTACAAAAATGGGGTATAGGTAGCTATAAGATATTTAAGCCTTAACCCTTATTTTTTTCTAATTGGTAAGGTAATCAGTTCTCTATCCCAATGAAATTGAAGGTTTACCTTTCCAATGCTATCGCCTTCGCTAAAACTAATTTCAAATTGTTCTTTGAACGGAGCTTTGTTATTGGCAATAACCTCTGTTCTTAAAACATCTTGGGTATTATCTGCTTCCTGTGCGCCCCATCTGTCCCATTCTTTGTTCACGGCTATTACCCATTTTTCTGCACCTGGATAGGCATAAATGGCATATTTGCCCGGTTTTAATTCTTTATCGTTGAACCAAATTGTTTGATTATTTTCAAAGGTGGTAGCCTCATTGGCGCCTAATCTCCAGTATTTCCCATACGGCTGCAATGCGCCAGCTTCTTCGTCTCCAAAAATTATTCTTTCTTTAACGGATGGTTTGCAATAATTTACAACGATGCTTAAATCTTCAAAATTATGCACCACGGTAGCTGGTGGACTATGTTTTTTTGTATCTTTTCTGAACCAATTTAAAAATATTAACAGTCCAATAATGATAACGGCACTAATGAGTAAAATTTTCTTCAACATTTAACCTTTATTTAATATCAAACATAGGTTATTTTTTCTAATTAACTTTTGTCAAATTTTTTAACCAAGCTATTTCTTCTTTATCTAGTAACATTAATTCGCCTGGTTTTAATTGATTGAGCTTTATTTGCCCAATAGAAAGGCGCTTTAAACTAGTAACATAATTGCCTAATTTAAAACACATTCGTCTAATTTGTCTGTTTAAACCCTGTGTTAGATTGATGACAAATGTGTATGAATCCAATAAATCTACCTGGCAGGCGAGGGTTTGGGTACCTAAAATGTTTACCCCCGATTCCATTTTTATTTTGAAATCATTGTTTATTTCATTTTCAACTTGAACGATATACTGCTTATTTATTTTTTGTGTTGGGTTTATAATTTTATTGTAGATAAATCCATCATTCGTTAATAAAAGCAATCCTTCAGAGTCCTTATCTAACCTGCCTACATAAAATAGGTGGTTATAAGCAACGCCTAATAAATTGGATAATGATTCAGGAATAGATTTGTTTAGGGTGCATTCAATGCCAGGTGGTTTATAATATTTATAGTAAACAAATCGCTCTCCATTTAAAATACATATATCGTCTAAAAATACAGAATCGTATGGTTTAATTAACTCATTGGTAAATTGAACTTGTTGGTTTAACCTAACTCTGCCAGTTTCTAGAGCAATTTTAGCTTCTCGCTTGCTAAGGGCGGTGTTCTGTGCTAGGAAGTATATTAATTTGTGACGTGTATTCAAGGTGTTTAAGTTTCTTCATTAAAGTATTTTTTATAAAATTTTCTTCCATCAGGGTCAGTGCCTTTTTCTATCATATTCTTGTTCCCATGAATGTAGATATGGAAATTTTTATCGAGTTTTAAAACACTTTTAAATATTCTGGCTTGTTTTTTTACAGCTTGTTCAGATATATCAAATCCATCTTTTAATTCTACTTCATATTCTGTTTCAACTTGATTTTTAAAATCTTTAAAAGAGGTAATCAATCCTTCATGATCGCCAAAAACTTGCTGTGAAAACTCTTGCTGATCAAACTTTTCATGGTCTTTAAAATACCCAACAGATCTATTCAAGAGATCAATTTGATCTGCCTTGCTAACCTCATATTCTTCTGTTATCTGTTTGGTTACAAAATCTTTTGCTAGGGTTAGAAAATTTTCTGTGAAATGGTAATTATCTGCGCAGGGTTTTATTTTCAAGAATTGATCTCTCCAGTACATGGCCTCAGCAGATTTATTGAGTTTATCTACTACACAAACTTTAAAACCATTTTCACTTTCAATGTTTAGGATCAAACAGCCTTTATCTAATTTATCTACCGGAGTGCCTGTATCAAAATTTACATCAAAATTTGCCCCATTGCGTTGCATTTTGATAAAATGATCTTTGGTTTCGGCTTTAAATATCCCAATGGCTTCTGTTAAATTACCTTCAAACTGCAAATCTTTAAAATGGGCAATATACAAATCGCCAGGTTTAATATTTTGATGCAGGGCAGTTTCATATAAATGCTTGGCCAAATGAATGCTTTGAATATGAAAACTATCTGTATGCTCAAAACACTGCAAAGCATAATGGTAAACAGGGTTTAAAGCATGATCATCATTGCTAAATGTTAAATGATTATAGGTGGGCTGGTGAAAAGGTTTTAAGAAATACTTTAAGAGAATGTTTTCTAAATTTTCATCTACCTGCGCAATGGGTTCTTTAGATACAATGAGTGGTTCTCCGTTAGTTTTATTTCCGGTTTGATGAACAGAGACCTTTTGAAGACTTACAAGCGAAAAATCTAGCATTTTTTTTTGCCGAAATTAAGTAATCAAAAATGCAATGTACAATTTTATTTTATTGATTACCTTGCAGCGCAATGAACATGATAGAATTTACACCAGCGGCCAAAGAAGCAATTTCGCATTATAAGGCTACCTTGCAGATTCCTGAGGGATATGCATTGCGTGTGGGAATAAGACAAAAAAACGCGCAAGACAAAGGCCTTCTTATAGGTTTCGACGAAAAAAATGAAAAAGACAGAACCGCTAACATAGATGGGATAGAGGTTATTTACAATGCAGGGCAAATTTTCTTTTTTGCAGGAATGCAGATAGATTTTCAGGATAATGAGGGTAAAAAAGGATTTAAATTCTTAGAAAAGCGAACCAAATAAATTAGTATGACCCTTCAAGAAAACCTGCAAATTGCTTTTAATTCTATCAGAGGAAATAAACTAAGGGCCTCCATTACGGCACTAATAATTTCTATAGGAATAATGGCTTTGGTGGGTATTTTAACGGCTATTGATGGTATTAAAGCAGGTATAAACACGTCTTTTTCTACGATGGGTGCAAATACGTTTAATATCAAAAATAGGGGGCAAAATATTCGTTTCTCTGGCGGGGGAAAGGGTGCGCAAAAGTTTAAATCTATATCAAAATATGAAGCCCAGAAGTTTGAAGCCGAATTTAAATTTCCTGCTACCATTTCTACTTCTGTTAATGCTGGTTTTAATAGTACAGTTAAATTTAATAGTATTAAAACAGATCCCAATATATCTATCATGGGTGGCGATTTAAATTATCTTAAAGTGGCTGGTTACGAGCTTTCTTCAGGTAGAAATTTTACAGATAAAGAGCTCAGTTCTGCAGCTAATGCTGTTATCCTTGGTTCAGAAATAAAAGATAAACTCTTTCCTACTAAAGACCCCGTTGGCGAAAGTGTTTTTATAGGTGCAGCAAAATTTAGAATTATTGGTGCACTTTCCTCTAAAGGATCTAGTATGGGTTTTGGTGGCGATAGAATAGTTATTGTGCCCCTACAAAATGCCTATCAAACTTTTTCTGTTCCTAACATGAGTGCGGTAATTACAGTGGCTGTAAACGATGTAAATACGATGGATTTTGCCGTAGAAGAAGCTACAAGTTTGTTTAGGAGAATTAGAAAAGTTCCTCTCAAAAGTGAAATAAATTTTTCGGTTTATAAGGCAGATAATATTGCCAAAGAATTAATCAGCAATCTTGTGTATGTTACAGCTGCCGCTACTGTAATTGGCTTTATTACTTTATTAGGTGCTGCTATAGGTTTAATGAATATTATGCTAGTTTCTGTCTCAGAAAGAACCCGGGAAATAGGAATTAGAAAGGCTATTGGTGCCACCCAACAAGTAATTCGTAGGCAGTTTTTGTTTGAGGCAATTGTTATCTGTCAGCTGGGTGGTATAGGTGGAATTATTTTTGGAATTATTATTGGAAACATTGTTACCACGCTGGTTGGAGTGGGGTTTATTATACCCTGGCTATGGATGCTCAGTGGAATTGCCCTTTGTTTAGTTGTTGGCCTAGTGAGTGGTATTTACCCTGCCATAAAAGCAAGTAAGTTAGATCCTATTGAGGCGCTAAGATTTGAGTAAAAATGGAAAAAAACCTGCAACAATTCTCGCAAACATACAATCAAGGGTTATGGATTGCCGCTTTCATTTTCGCTTGTTTGGCATTTTACAGGTTGTTTTTAGTTCTTAAAACCAAGGAAAACCGCAACTGGATTTTTAAATCGAAAGCTGATTTTTTTGTATTGGGATTAAAATTTTATTTCCTCCTGGGATTATTGGCTTTTTTGGCCAATATACCTGTTTGGTTTTTATCTGTTGCTCAATTTAGATTTATAGCACCCGCCATGCCATTTAACGTTTTATTATTTATACTGGTCTGGTTAAGTGTGCAAGAAATTATCCTATGTTTTACCGTTTCTCAATCGTTAGTTGAGCAATTTATAAAGCGAATTTTGTTTTTTTTAGTTAGCATTTTTTGCAGCTCGTCTTTTATTTTGGCCGCATTTATTGTACCAGGAACTTTTAAATATCCATTAGCGCAATCAACTATAATCTTGCAATTACCCGTATATGGAACCTGGTTAGCAGCCAATGCTGGTCACCAAAAATGGGTTAACTACCACCAAAATTATAGGCCACAATTTTTTGCTATAGACATGGTAAAGCTAAATGATGCGGGTAGGTTTTTTGAAAATGAGGGGAATGATTCTAACGACTTTTACACCTTTGGCGACAGTATTTTTGCTCCTGCTAATGGTCTCATTTATGCTATTTCAGATAATCATCCAACCCAGCCTATATACCAAGGTGTAGATAGTATTAATCCGGCAGGTAATTATATCCAAATAAAAATCGGTTTGAACCAACATTTGTTTTTAGCTCATTTAAAAGCAGGCACTATAAAGGTTGGAGTAGGAGATACCATTAAAGTTGGAACTTTTCTAGCTTTGGCGGGTAATAGCGGTAATACGAGTTACCCACACTTACACTTACATATTCAAAATTCTGCTATTCTCAATGATTCATCTGCAACTGGTTTACCCTTTATATTTAATAATATAGAGCGCAAACGTTATTGTGGTTGGGAAAAACCCGCCTTCCCATTTTTACTCCGAAACGATCAATTTAGAAATTAGATGTTACCCCAATTTTTAATACATATTTTAGCAGAGATAAATAGCTTGTGGCTAAGTATAGCTCTGCTTAGCATGTTATTTTTGTTCTTTATTTTGAAAGTTAAGTTTCAAAAAAGTGCGTCTCTAAAAACTTACGGAATTTTATTTTATGCCTTCGTTTTTTATTGTATATCGGCTATTTCTTTTGTGCTTTTACAAGCACTTAATCAGTTTTTTAATATTGAAAATGATGTCTTTAGCAACTTCGGATGGTTTTTTCCTTATGTTCTATTATGTGCCATTGTAGGCGCTTTTATAGGTTGGTTAATGTATGTTTCGGCCCTTAAAATTGCCAAAGAATATGTGTTTCAATTAATGAATTACAGTCTACTTATTATTGCTCCATACCTATTTTACACCTTGCTTATTAAGCCGTTTTATCAAACCATTTCTTTGTATCAAGTAGCCGATAAAAACCTGTTGTTACCTCAAGATATTAACTTTAATAATATTGAATCTTACACAGAAAAAATAGATTCCACTGTTATGTTTATGCCTGCTGTTCCTGCGCAACTCTTTGATTCTTTGTTGATTCAGGCAATAGGTTCAAACATAAAAATTACGAATAATAGGAATGGTTTTTCTTATCAATTTCCGGTGGCTATAAAGCCCATTCATCAAATATATGTGGCGCAAGTAAAACCATATAAACAATTGGTTTTATTGGCTTTAGCGCCCGTTATTCAATCGCAAGCCTCTTTGCTTATTATTGATTCTTTGGGTATGGTTAATTTTGAAAAGAAAATTGAAGATGGTTCTAATCGTTTAAGCATTAGTTTGGATAATAAATACGCACGTTTACAACAAGCTAACGTTAATGATAGTATTCAATTTAAACAGGCTTTTTTACTTAAACCATAAAAGCATTAGAAGCAATTCCATCGGCTAAAAAGCGTGCTTCTGGTTGCAAAATTAAACAGCCATTCTCGTTTATAATTTGATTGGCCTCCATATTAGCTTGTAATTGTTTTTGTAAATATTTCATTTGGTTCAACCCAAATTTTTCTAAACCTTCTGCTAAGTTTAAGCCCCAAATGGTTCTTAAGCCTGTCATAACCCATTCATTGTACTGATTATTTAGGCTCAATATTTCGTGTTCTGAGGGGAGAATGTTGTTTCCTAAATCCTTAATATACTGATTGTTATTGCTAACATTCCAGCTGCGTTCATTTTTGCAAAAGCTGTGGGCGCCCGGACCCACACCTAAATAATTTACGCCTTTCCAATATTGGGTATTGTGGAGGGCATAGGCTTTGTTTTTTGCGAAATTAGCAATTTCATATTGTTCAAATCCGGCTGCTGCGGCTAGGTTTATTAAACTTAAAAATTGTTGCTCACTAAGCTCCTCTGAAGCGGTAATAAATTGTTTGTTTTTTAATTGATTGCCAAAAACCGTTTTGGGTTCTATGGTTAAGCAATAGCTTGATATGTGTTGCACTTGTAAATTAAATGCAGTAGCCAAATTGTCTTCCCATCTTTGGAGACTTAATCCTGGAATGCCATAAATTAAGTCTATGCTTATTTGATTAAAGCCAACATCTTGGGCGAGTTTTACGCAGTTTTTAGCATCTTCTGCTAGGTGCGCTCTATTCATAAAGCGTAAATCTGCGTCATCAAAACTTTGTATGCCAATGCTTAATCTGTTTATTGGAGTTGAATTTAAATAGTTCAGGTATTCGGGTGTTAAATCATCGGGATTGGCTTCCAAGGTAAACTCTTTAAGCGCTGAAAGGTTAAATTCTTTAGCCAATGTGTTTAATACAATATCTAATTCTTCTGGTAAAAGAATACTAGGTGTGCCACCACCAATATAAATGGTTTGAATAGGTTCGTTGCCTAAGAATGTTTTTCTTAAAAATAGTTCTTTTGCAATTGCTTGTACTAGCTTTTCTTTGTATGAAAGAACCGTGCTAAAATGAAAATTACAATAATAACAAGCTTGTTTGCAAAAAGGGATATGAATATAAATTCCGCTCATAGTAAACATACGAAGTAAAGTGCAATTATGGATTTAACAAAACGTTTATATATTCATTGAAAAAAATTAGCCTTTTTATTTGTTTGTTTTTTTTGCTGCAAGGGGTAATTGCACAGAAAAAATATTGGGTTAAAATTAGCTTTGAACCAGCCCACGAAAAACTCTCTAAGCAATATTTATCATGGCAATTGGTTGATTCTGTTTTGTTGAGCAACTATTTTCAAACAATTAAATTGCAGTGTTATGATGAGCAATTTTTAAGCACACAAATACAAACAAACTTTATTACTAATGATAGTTTAATTGCCCACTATTTTTTAGGTAAAACCTATTTAATAAACAGGTTAGATTTTGGAAACGTGCCAATAGAATGGCTTGGCCGGGAGTATAAAATGATAGGGTCACAAAAAATTAAGGCCAATCATATTAGTAAGTATTTTAATATGATACTTGATTTTGCCGAAAATAATGGGTATCCATTTGCCCAAATTGGATTAGATTCTATTTTGGTAGATTCTAACGGGGTAAAAGCACAGCTTAACTTAGTAAAAAACAGGTTGGTGCTTTTAGATAGTATTGATTTTGGAGGTACCGCAAAAATGGATAAAATGTTTTTGCAATTGTTTGCCAATTATAAACCAGGAGCGGTATACCAAGAAGATTTGTTGAAAAAGCTAGATAGCCGCTTAAGTGAACTGCCTTATGTGCAAGTTGCTCAACCCATGGGTGTTTATTTTTATGGCAATAAAGCAAGGCCTTATGTATATATAAACCAAAGAAAAGCGTCGAGTTTTGATGGCGTAATTGGCTTTGCTCCAAATAGTACGCTCAATAATAGATTAGTTTTAACAGGAGATATGAATCTTAAACTAGCTAATTTATTTGGTTCAGGCAAAAATTTTGAGCTAACGTATAGAGGTTATTTAAACAACTCTCAAGACTTGCAAATGAAGTTCTTGTGGCCTTATTTTTTAAAGACCAAGCTGGCTTTAGATTTTAGTTTTAAACTGGCTAAATTTGATTCTACCTGGATAGAAATTGCAAATGATATAGGTTTACAATACAGATTAGGAGGTAATAATTACCTTAAATTTTATTTTCAAAACCAAACTATAAATAGTTTTGTGGTAGATTCTCAGTTTGTAAAAATTAATAAACGTTTGCCTGCTGTGCACGATGTGGTAAATAATTTATATGGCTTGGCAATCAGAAAATCTACCCTCGATTATTTTAATAACCCCCGTAAAGGCTTCTTGTTGAACCTAGAGGTTGGGGCCGGAACCAAAAGAATTGTGCCTATGGAAGGACTTCAACAACTTAAATTAAGCGGCTCCAATGCTGAAGTTTATAATTTATATGACTCAATTCAGCTATTAACAATGCAGTACAAATTGCAAGGAAATTTCTCTTACTACCTTAATTTTAGAAAAAACTGGGTGCTGCACAGTCAAATAAATACGGCCATGCTTATGAATCAAAATCTATTTTTTAATGAGTTATTCCGAATTGGTGGATTAAAAACTTTAAAGGGATTTGACGAACAAAGTATATTTGCCAATAAATACTTGATTGGTAATTTTGAATTACGTTATTTGTTTCTACAAAATAGTGGCTTTATGATCTTTTGGAATGGCGCTTGGTACGAAAATACTGCTTTGCCGCAAGTAAGGGTAGATAAACCTTGGGGGGTAGGAGTGGGTATGAATATTGAAACTGGTGCAGGTGTTTTTTCATTATATTATGCCTTAGGGAAGCAATTAGGCAATGAATTTGAGTTTCAAAGAGCAAAAATTCACTTTGGATTTGTAAATTTCTTTTAAAGAGAAACATGTTAAAAAGAGTATTAATTTTTCTGTTATTTAATCTGCCGCTGGTATACTTGGGTGCCCAAGATTCTATTCAAATAGCCCGGTTAGATAGTCCTATTCAAAATACACAAGAAGTTGATTTGAGTCCGAAAAACCTCCTAGATAGTTTGGCTAATTCTGATAATATTAGGTTGTATTTTTTTAGAAATGAAGCTGTAATTAATGTAATTGAAAGCGAAAAACCTTTCGAATCTAGCAGGGATTTACCACTTTTAAAAGCAATTCAATTGCGCAAACAACCCAGAGAAGCCTGGAAATTTTGGATACTTTTATTGAATCTTTTATTTCTTGCTCTTATAAGACTTATTCACATAAAAAGATTTGATGAAATTATTCAATCTGCTTTTAATTTACAAGCAGATTTTAGTCAATACACAGATAAAGTAGGAACCTACGTAGCCAGTCATACAGGCTTATTTGTAAACTTTATAATTGCGGTATCATTTTTTATTAGTAACTTATTATCAATTAACCATCAATTAGAACAAAGTAATTATTATGGTTTTTTTATTCAGTTATCTATTGGCTTGTTTTTATTGTATTTAGGTAAAATAACGCTTAACTTGTTTATTGGATACTTATTTAAAGTTAAGCAAATGAGTTCTGTTATTATTTTCAATGCACTGGTGCTAAACAATGTTTTGGGAGTGGTATTAGTGTTTCTAAATTTGTTTTTTGTATTTGTAAATGAGCCTGTAATTGTAAATATTATTGCTTCAATCTCAATTATAACTATTTTAATTTCAGTTATTTACAGGCAAGTTAAAAATATTCTGATGATTAGTCAATATACCAAACTTCAATTTATATACATATTTTTATATCTTTGCTGCCTTGAAATATTACCATGGTTGGTTTTATTTAAAGTGTTTTTAAATAGTTGGTAGATTGAAAAAAGAAAAAATAAAAAGTATACTCATTTCTCAGCCAAGGCCAGAAAGTTTGAAATCACCGTGGTTTGATTTGGAGAAGAAATATAAACTTAAGATGGATTTTCGGCCATTTATATTGGTTGAACCTATCTCAGGTAAGGAATTTAGACAGCAAAAAATTAACATCTTAGATTACACTGCAATCATTTTAAATTCGCGCAATTCGGTCGATAATTTTTTTCGCATGTGCACAGAATTAAAAGTGGAGATTCCTATTGAGTTAAAATATTTTTGTGTAAATGAAAGTATCGCCAATTATTTATCAAAATATATCCAAGTAAGAAAAAGAAAAATTTTTATTGGAAAAGGTACAGAAATAGAATTGTTCCCTATGTTTAAAACTCACGCAACAGAAAAATATCTATTTCCGTGCAGCGATTGGAGGAAACAAGACATAGAAAAATTCATGAAGAAAAGTAAAATTGTCTTTAAAGAAGCCTTTTTTTACAGAATTATTTCAAGTAATTTATCCGACTTAACTCACGTAAATTATGATATAATTGCGTTTTTTAGTCCGGCCGATATACGGTCTTTATTTGAGAATTTCCCTAATTTCAAGCAAAACAAAACCTTAGTAGCAGGATTTGGAGCAACAACACTAAAGGCAATTCTTGACGCTAATTTAGAGCCTAATATTCAAGCTCCCACACCCCAAACGCCCTCTATGATTACTGCAGTAGATAAATTCATTGAAGCCCATCACAAGGGAGTTTAAAAGTGTATAGTTTCCTGTAAATTTCATCTAATTTTCAACAAGATTTCATTTATTTAAAATATTTTTTATATTCGTAAAACGATATTGGAAATATATTATAAATTTATCAGGATGAATAAAAGCTTTACACGCATTGTTTTTGGAGTATTTTTAATGCTCAATGTGCCAGTTTTAAAGGCTCAGCAAGATCCGCATTACACGCAGTTTATGTTTAATAAACTTAATTTTAATGCAGGTACTGCTGGTGCTACTGATGGTAAAATTTGTGCCACGATTATTCAAAGAAATCAATGGATGGGATTTGGAGGAGGTGAATATGATGCTGGAAATGGCAAAATGGTATCTCGCGGCTCAGCACCTGTTAATTTAGTTGGTAGTATTAATGCAGCCATTGGATCAAGAATTGGGGTTGGAGCTACTTTCTCTAACGACATGATTGGCTTTAAAAGAACTATCATTCCTCGTTTCACTTTGGCTTATCGTCATCCACTTGGAGATGGCGCAACCTTATCTGCTGGAGTAGGTGCAGGGTTGATGCAAGTTTCTGTAGATGGAGATTACAATGCCATTGATCAAGATGATCCTAATATTCCTAATGCAGTAGAAACAGGAACTGCTCCTGATTTTGATTTAGGTTTGTATTATGCTAAAGATAATTTATTAGGTGTTATTGATGGGTTTTATGCAGGTTTTTCTGCCACACATATCAATCAAAGCAAAATTGAATTGGTTTCATTCACAGAAAACAGTGCTATGCACATGTATTTTGTAACTGGTGGTTCATACCAATTAAATTCTATGATGAAATTACAACCAAATGTATTAATTAAAAAAGATCCATCTAAAATTCAGGCAGATTTAAACTGTTTTTTAGTGTGGAACGAAAACATCAGAGGTGGTTTAACTTGGAGGCCAATGGATGCTGCTGCAGTCTTAATTGGATATGAGTTTCCATTTGGTTTAAATGCTGGAATTAGTTATGATATAACTACATCAAAAATTATAAATTATAGTTCAGGATCGGTTGAATTTATGTTGAGGTATTGCTTTGGCGTAAAGATTCCACCAAGAGAAAAAGTAATAAGATCTAGGTATACTCCAAGATTTATGTAATAATTAATTATTAATTCACGTTCTACTAACAAAATATTTTTGGCAAAACTTGCATTATTCTTAGAAATTTATATTTTTGCCATATTACAGTCATTATATTTGAAATAACAATGAAGCAATTTAAATGGTTTTTCTTCTATTCTTTAGTTGTAATCCTAAGTGGATGCGGCTTGAGTAGCGACAGAGGGGAATTAACGGGAGTACAAGGGAGAAGCGCATGGTTTCACCCCCAGCCATACGGTACCGTATATATTCCCTCAGGCACCATCCACGTAGGGTCAAATGAGCAGGATATTCCTAATCAAATGATTTCGCCTAACAAGCAGATTACGATCACTGCTTTTTATATGGATGAAACTGAAATCACCAATAATGAGTATCGTCAATTCGTTGATGATATCACGGATTCTATTTTTCGTGAGAAATTAGGTGAAAAATATTGGACTCCATTAATTGATGCAATCACCGAAGAAGAAACAGGTGAGCACGAAATCAATTATAAAATTAGAATGGACAAAGAAGATATGAAAGGTGGCGAGGTAAACGATATGTACTACCAAGGTAATGAGGTTTACTATCGTACTAAGCAAATCGATGTTCGCAAATTAAAGTATCGCTATGATTATATTGATTTACGCGCTGCAGCTATGCTAAAAAAGCAAGAATCATATCAGAGAAATCGTGGAGAATTTAAGCGTGAAGAAATTGTAGAAATTTATCCAGATACTTTAGTTTTCATGCGTGATTTCACCTATGCTTACAATGAGCCAATTTCTACCATGTATTATTGGCATCCAAAATATGATGAATATCCAGTTGTGGGTGTAAATTGGAAACAAGCTCGTGCCTTCGCACATTGGAGAACTGTTCATTTAAATTCATTCTATGCTATCAATGGAGAAAATGGTGTTACTGCCTTCAGATTACCAACAGAATACGAGTGGGAATATGCAGCAAGAGCTGGAAGAGATCAAACCATGTATCCATGGGGCGGACCATATGTTAGAAATGCCAAAGGTTGTTCTTTAGCTAATTTTAAACCAGGTAGGGGCGATTATGGTGCTGATGGTGGTGTTTATCCAATTCGTGTGGCTTCTTATTTCCCTAATGATTTTGGTTTGTATGATATGAGTGGTAACGTAGCAGAATGGACAGTAACTTCTTTTGCAGAATCTGCTCATTTGTTTACGCATGATTTGAATTCAGATTACCAATATGATGCTAAAGATGAAGATGGTGAAACATTGAAACGCAAAGTTGTTAGAGGTGGTTCATGGAAAGATATAGCTCATTACATTCAAAATGGTACTCGTTCTTATGAATTTCAAGATACTGCTAATTCATATACTGGATTCAGAACAGTTCAAACCTACATAGGTCGTTCTATCAGAGATAAAAAATAATAGAAACAACAAAACAAATAATTTTACACTTTAACTTAAAATTTTAATCAAATGAAAAACAGTTTTTTAGAAAGTAAAGGTTTCAAGTCTTTCATGGCAAAGGCCTACGGTATTGGTGCAGCAGTTGTAATTATTGGTGCATTATTCAAAATTTTACATTGGCCTGGTGCAGATGCCATGTTAATGGTAGGATTACTTACTGAAGCTGCAATTTTCTTTGTTTCTGCATTTGAACCACCTCACCAAGAACCAGATTGGACATTAGTATACCCTGAATTAGCTGGATTAGAACCTAAAGAAAAGAAATCTGGTGCTAACAAAGGTACTATCACTCAACAATTAGATAAGATGATGGAAGAAGCCAAAATTGGTCCTGATTTGATTAGTAGTTTAGGTAATGGAATGCGCACTTTAAGCGAGAATGTAGGTAACTTAAAAGATTTATCAACAGCTGCTGTAGCTACTGATACATATACTAAGAATGTACAACAAGCTGCTGATTCTTTAACCGGAATCAATACATCATACACCAAAGCGGTAACTGCTATGGAAGGTTTAGTAAACGCTTCTGAAGGATCTCGTGAGTATGGTGCACAAATTGAAAAAATGACTAAAAATTTAGCTTCGTTAAATTCTATTTATGAATTAGAAATTGCCGAATCAAATAATCATTTAAAAGGTATTAATGAATTTGTAGGAGGTTTGTCTAAAGTTGTTAGCACTTTAAATGAAACTAACGCCAATGCAGAACATTTCAAAGGTGAAATGGATAAGTTAAACAAAAACTTAGGTTCATTGAACAGCGTATATGGAAATATGCTTGCAGCTATGAATGTGCGTGGTAACTAATTTTATTGTAAACTTTTGTAAATACAAAGAAGAAAGAAATGGCTGGAGGTAAAGTAAGTACAAGGCAAAAGATGATCAATATGATGTATTTGGTGTTAACAGCATTGTTAGCATTAAATGTATCTGCTGAAATCTTGAAATCCTTCCACATGGTGGAAATAAGCATGGACCGTGCAGGTATGAACATCGATAAAAAGAATGATGGTACATTGGCGGCAATTGATAAGTATCATAAAGATATTCCTACCGATCCAACCGGAACAGATGCTTTTAATAAATCTTTACAAGTAAAGAAAATTGCAGACGAAGGTGTAAGCTATTTTGCAGATTTAAAAGAACTGTTAATCACAACTGCCGGTGGTCGTAAAGATGGTAACCCTGATGAAGAGATTGCCCAAGCAAGTAACATTGAATTGCACGCAAACTTGATGATGAATCAAGGAAAAGGTGCTGAAGTGAAAGCTAAAATAAATGAAGTTAGAGAAAAGCTATTAGCTATCTTACCAAAAGAGAAGCAAGGCCTAATTAAAAGTGATTTAATCACAGAAGATCCTAAAAATTCTAGTAAATCTTGGGAGTCTGAAATGTTTGAACACACTCCTCTGGCTGCTGTTGTAGCGCTTATTTCAAAAACACAAAATGATATAAAAAATACAGAAGCTCAAATTTTAGATGAGTTGAAATCATCTTTAACAGCTAATGTAATGATTATTGACCAATTAACTCCTCAGATTATTCCTGTAAATGGTACCAACATTACTTTAGGTAATAAATACCAAGCAGAGATTTTCTTAGCAGCTTCTAGTTCAAGATCTGAGGCAAGCATCACTGTAAATGGTACTCCTTTGAAAAATGAAAGTGGTATCGGTAAATACGAAGTAACTGCTGGTCGCGAAGGTGAAAACAAATTTAAAGCAGTAATAACAACTACTAATTCTAGTGGTAAAAAGGAAACATATGAAAAAGAAGGTTCTTTCTTTGTTGTAGCTCCTTTAGCTGTAATTTCAGCTACTAAAATGAATGTTGTGTACATTGGTTTAGAAAACCCTATTTCGGTTTCAGTACCTGGATTTAGTGCCAATAAAGTGGATGTTAAATGTGTAGGTGGTAACTTAAAGAAAATTGGTAGTGCCGGTGAATACATGCTAGAAGTAGATGGTTCTAACAGAACAGTTAGTATCTCTGCCTCTGTAGATGGTAAAATGATGGGCACAAAAGAATACCGTGTACGTCAGATTCCTAAGCCAACTCCAATGTTAGGACCAATTGAGCAGTCTGGTTCAGTTTCTATGGGGCAATTAAAATCTGCTAACTTCGTTTTAACTGCATTAAAAGATTTCGCTTTTGAAGGTGTAAAGTTTACTCCTATCAGTTGGAATTTGGTTTATCAGCCTAAAAATGGTCAAGCGCAAGTAGCTAATGGTTCAGGTGAACAACTTGGAGCAGATGCCAAAAGGTTATTAATGGCCGCTCGTCCTGGTGATCGTTTTATATTGATGAACATCAAAGCTAAAGGTCCTGCTGGTGCAGTTCCTATTCCTTCTTCACTTGCGTTAGAAGTAAGACAATAAAATTTACGATTAATAAAATGAAAAAATCAATTGGTCTCATTGTTCTGTTGTTGTTATCTTATAGCAACTTTGCCCAAGGGGTTTATGATAACTTTATCTACAACGGTCAGCAGGTTAAAGAACGGAATGTAATTCCTTGGCCTTACTTGCGTGAAGCAGATGTAATGTATGCTAAACGTGTAGTTAGAATCATAGATGTGCGTGAAAAACATAATCAACCTATGGCATGGGCTAAAAGCCCGTTAAGTCTTGTTTTATACAACGCTGTAAAGGATGGTAAGCTAACTCCTTATCAAACTGATTCGTTGAATACGCAAATGTCAATTGAAAAGTTTTTAACATTAGGAACAGATACAGAATATGTGGATGTTCCAATTGATCCAAATGATCCAACTTTTACAGAAACAGATACTATCATTAATCCAATGATTCCTGAATTACGTATTGTTAAGTATAAGTTAATTGAAGATTGGATTTTCGATAAAAAACATTCTCAAATGTATGTTAGAATTATGGCCATTTCTCCTCGTTACCAAGTTCGTTTGGGTGGTGTAGATTTGGGAGAACAAGATTTATGCTTTTTCAAATACCATTCTAGTGATGGTATTGATTTGAGACATTTTTTAGTTCACAATGATATATTCAACAGGCAAAATGATGCAGCAAGGATTACCTATGATGATTGGTTTGAACAAAGAATGTTCAATAGTTATATTATCAAAGAATCTAATGCACAAGATATGTATATTAGAGATTACGCAGAGTTTAAAGACAATGGCGTTGCAGCCATACTAGAAGGCGAGCGTATCAAACAAGAATTGTTTGAGAAAGAACACGATCTTTGGGAATACTAATTTATCCCATACAAAAAAAAGCTTACTCATTTATTTGAGTAAGCTTTTTTTTTGGTATATAGTCTTTGGTCCTTTCCGATTTTTATGATTTTCTATTTTAGTATTTAGAATTTTGGATTTTGAAATTTCATTTTAATTTCCTGATTATGAATATTAACAAGCCTTTTGGATGGTATCTTTTAAGAATTACTTGCAAATAAATATCCTATTCTTATCTTTGCACTCCCCTTACGAAAGTAGGTGTTACAAATAAGGAGGCATAGCTCAGCTGGTTCAGAGCATCTGCCTTACAAGCAGAGGGTCCTTGGTTCGAATCCATGTGCCTCCACAAAAAGTCTAACAGAAATGTTAGGCTTTTTTTTTGTTATCCCTCCACTGAATATTCTTACCTTTGTGCATCAAATTATGAAATACCAATACACAATTATAGGTGGTGGCATTGTAGGCTTAGCAACAGCCTATCAGATACTGCATATGCAACCAGATTTAAAAATTGTTTTACTAGAAAAAGAGTTACATGTAGCCGCGCATCAAACTGGGCATAACAGTGGTGTAATTCATAGTGGCTTATATTACAAACCGGGTAGTTTAAAGGCTAAAAATTGTATTTTGGGTTATCAAATGTTACTTGAATTTTGTGATGCCTATCAAATTCCTTATGATCTCTGTGGTAAATTAGTAGTAGCAACAGACGAAAGCGAATTGCCTGAACTTGAAAAGTTGTACCAGCGTGGATTAGAGAATGGACTAGATAAAATCACAAAAATTAGTCAGGCTGAAGCGAAAGAAATTGAACCCCATTTAAATGTATTGGCTGGTATCAAAGTGCCTTACACAGGAATTATTGATTATACGGCTGTTTGCGAGAAATTAGCCGAATTGGTTCAGGCCAAAGGTGGGGTTATATTAACGGGGCATCAAGTTGTAAAGATTAATAGTTTGCCAAATTCTATACAAATTCATTGTGCGCAAGCTGTTATTGAAACAGAGCAATACATTAATTGTGCGGGCTTATATAGTGATAAAGTAGCTGGTTTAACCCATAAAAACATGGATACCCGCATTATACCTTTTAGGGGTGAGTATTTTATGTTAAAACCCGAAAAGAGGTATTTGGTTAAAAATTTAATATACCCAGTTCCAGATCCAAATTTCCCATTTCTTGGTGTACATTTTACCCGCATGATAGATGGTGGTGTAGAGGCTGGTCCGAATGCTGTTTTTGCCTTTAAACGCGAAGGTTATAAAATGTCGGATGTAGATTTAGAAGAAATGTTTGAGTCTTTAGCTTGGCCAGGCTTTAGAAAAGTGATGCTTAAATATTGGAAAACAGGTTTGGGAGAGTTTTATAGGTCTTTTTCAAAAGCAGCTTTTACCAAAGCACTACAGAAATTAATACCAGAGGTGCAAGAAGACGATTTAATTCCTGCAGAAGCTGGCGTAAGAGCGCAAGCCTGCGATAAATTTGGTGGTTTAATAGATGACTTTAAAATTATAGAAGAAGATAGGGCTATTCATATTTTAAATGCGCCCTCACCGGCGGCTACTTCGAGTTTAAGTATTGGTTTAACCATTGCAAAAATGGCTTTAAGGTAAGTTATATGTTTGTTTCAGAAACTAAATTACGCGTTCGCTATGCCGAAACAGACCAAATGGGATATGTTTATTATGGCAATTATGCTCAATATTATGAAGTTGCTAGGGTAGAGGCATTGCGTGATGTAAATTTGAGTTATAAGCTATTTGAAGAGCAGGGTATTATGATGCCTGTTTTGCATTTATCATGTAAATATATGAAGCCCGCATTCTATGATGATTTGCTTACAATCAAAACCATTATAAAAAAAATGCCAGGTGTGCGAATAGAATTTTTGTACGAAATTTATAATGAAAAGGGTATTTTGCTTAATGAAGGCGAAACAACTTTGGTTTGTATAGATATGAAAACACAGAGACCTTGCGGTGCTCCTTTAAATTTATTGGAAGCGTTAAAACCTTTTTTTAATTGATGTAAAATGATTTTTAACAAATTACTATTTCTTAAACCTGTGAAGTGGCTTGTTAAAAAAACTGCAGAAATTAGTATGCCCGGCACCAAGGAGGTTTCTTTGTATGCTGTTTTAGAGTTTTTTATCAGAAATATGGGCAAAAGCGAATTAAATCTCAGGGCTTCTGCCTTGGCATTTAATTTCTTTTTGGCTTTGTTTCCAACGGTAATTTTCTTTTTTACCCTCATCGCTTATTTGCCGCTTCAGTACAATCCCGATGAGATTTTATTTTTTATAGCACAAGCTATACCACCTAGCACCTACGAAACCATTAAAGAAACCTTGGCTGATATTTTAAAAAACCAACGCAGCGGATTATTATCTGTAGGTTTTTTATCTGCCTTGTTTTTTTCTACAAGTGGGTTTCATAATTTAATGGATTTACTCAATAAATTTACCTACGACAACGAAACAAGGCCGTTTTGGAAACAACGTTTGTTGGCTATTGGCTTATCATTGTTTATCACTGTTTTAATATTAGTATCTGTTTTAATGGTAACCGTTGGTACTGTGCTCTTATCTTATTTAGAGAAAGTAAAGTATTTCCCTAGTTCTACTGTGCCCACCCTCATTTCTGGTTTTAATATTTTGGTGGCAGGATTTATTGTGTTAGGGATTGTTAGTGCCATTTATTATTACGCGCCAGCGCGCCACAGGAAGCTGAATTTTTTTAGCGTGGGCGCCGTTAGTGCTACCTTAATTATTTTACTTACAACCTACGGTTTTTCTCAATATATCAATCATTTTAACTCCTATAATAAGTTGTATGGTTCTATTGGTGCTTTGTTGGTAGTGTTAATGTTAATTTATATAAACACTTTTATTTTGTTATTGGGATATGATATTAATGTAGCAATTGAGCGAGCTTTATCGCAGGCCAAAAAGAGGGAAATTGTGGTGAATGAAGAAAATAGAATTGTGTTTTTAGAAGATTCTGACAATTTAAAATCAGAATAATAGGTCCTTATTTTTATTTTGGCTTGAACCCATACAAAGCATGGTGTTAAATCATTTTTTGAAGATGAATGTTATATACCTTTGGGGACGATAACAATGGATTTACTAGAACAAATAAGCATGAAAAAAAAGGTTAGGGTGGGAGGCGTTCCAGAACACTTTAATCTTGCCTGGCATTTAGCAAACGAAAATGGCCTTTTCTCTAACGAGGGAATAACTGTAGAATGGCACGATGTGCCAGGTGGAACGGGCGCCATGTGCCAAGCTTTACGAGCTGGTGAGCTAGATTTGGCTATAACGCTAACTGAAGGTATTATAGCAGATATTCTGCAGGGCAATCCAAGTAAGATTATTCAGTTTTATGTAAATTCTCCTTTGAGGTGGGGTATTTATACCGGAATTAATAGTGATATTAAGGATTTAGGGGATATTCAAGGGGCTAAATATGCCATAAGCAGGTTTGGTTCAGGCTCGCATTTAATGTCGTTTGTAAATGCTCGAAACCTGGGAATAAGTATTAATGCGGAGACCGATTTTTTAGTGGTGGGCAATATGGATGGTGCTAGAAAAGCGCTTGCAGCCAATGAAGCCCAGGTTTTTATGTGGGAAAAGTATATGACTAAACCCCTTGTAGATAGTGGAGAATTTAGGTTTTTAGGAGAATGCAGAACCCCTTGGCCTTGCTTTGCCGTTGTGGCAACCAATCAATTTATTAAAGAAGAGCCCGAATTAATCGCTACTGTTTTAGATATTATAAACAAGAGCTGCTACGCACTAAAATTTAAAGAGGAAGAAGCCACAAGCATGGTTGCCTGGCGTTATCAACTTAAATTGGCTGATGCCAAGCAATGGTTTAGCGAATTAGAATATGCATACTCTGAAGAAATAGATGAAATTCAGTTGCTTTCTATTTTAAACGACCTAAAATCTCTAGGGATTATAAACCGATTGCCCGCTGCTGAAGAAATTTGTTTTGAACCCAATATAATGTTGAATACACAGAACGAATATTAGTTTAAATTTTTGAACCAAATCATTTGTATAATAACGCCTAAAAGGAATATATTTGCGGGCGAATTTTGAAAAGCTACATGGCTGAAAAACAGAAAATAGTTTATATTACCAGAAGGGAGCGTTTTAATGCTGCCCATAAATTGTACAACAAAAACTGGTCGGATGCAGAGAACGAAGCTTTCTTTGGTAAGTGCTCAAACAAATATTATCACGGACATAATTTTGAACTTTTTGTTACAATCAAAGGTATTGCCAACCCTGAAACGGGAATGGTTATGGATTTGAAAAAGTTAAAAAATATAATCAAAGATTCTGTTACTGAACAATTAGACCACAAAAATCTAAATGAAGATGTGCCATTTTTACAAAACATGCTTCCTTCTATTGAAAACATTGTGCTGGCAGTTTGGGATATTATTGAGCCTCAAATTGAAAACGGTAAATTACATTGCATTAAACTAATAGAAACAGAAAATAATTTCGTAGAATATTACGGCGAGTAAAATTAAATCCTTGTTGTTTGTTTGTCCTTCTCTTTCTCTAAGCTATTTCGTACTTTCGTTTTTTAATCAAAAAGTATGATTATTGTTACAGGCGCTGAGGGTTTTATTGGAAGTTGTTTGGTTGCATTGCTAAATGATCGACAATATTATGATTTAGTTTTAGTGGATGATTTTGAAGAGTTACCTGCTAGGGCCCATAATTTGCATGGTAAGCGGTTCAGTAAAAAGGTAGAAAGAACCAGCTTTTTTGAGTGGTTAGATGCCAACGCGCATGAAGTTCAATTTGTATTTCATATTGGTGCTAGAACAGATACTACCGAAAAAGATGAAGAGATTTTTAAAGAGTTAAACCTAAGGTTCAGCCAAGAATTATTTAAAAGATGCGCTGCGGAAGGCATTCCCATGGTTTACGCATCTAGCGCAGCAACCTATGGAGCAGGTGAGTTTGGATATGAAGACGATGAACTAAAATTAGATTTATTAAATCCGCTTAATCCTTATGGCCGATCCAAAAATGATTTTGATAAATGGATTTTCACGCAAGAGCATAAGCCTTATTTTTGGGCTGGCTTAAAGTTTTTTAACGTTTATGGTCCAAACGAATACCACAAAGCACGTATGGCAAGCGTTGTTTACCATGCTTATCATCAGATAAAAAAAACAGGTGCGGTAAACTTGTTTCAATCTCACCGCGAAGATTACGCCCATGGGACACAAATGCGCGATTTTATTTATGTGAAAGATTTGTGTGAGGTTTGTTTGTATTTAATGCACCACAGAAAAAACAGTGGTTTGTATAATTTAGGTTCGGGGCAAGCCAGAACTTGGAACGACCTTGCAAAGGCTATTTTTTCTGCATTGCAACTGCCGGTTCAAGTAAATTATATTCCCATTCCCGAGGATATTAGAGACGCCTACCAATATTTTACGGAAGCTACCATGCACAAAATGAGGCAAATTGGGTATGTAAAACCTTTTACGACCATAGAAGAAGGCATAGCAGATTATGTAAACAATTACTTAGAGCCTGCCGCTTGGCGATAAGCGCATACATTTTAACAATGTGCCCTAAACTTTGAATAATATTTTAAAATACATACTCTGGCTGGGTGCAAGTCTGCTTGTTTTTGTGTTGCTTATGGCCACAGAGTATGGCATTTTGCAGGATACCGAGCAACAAGCTCAAAACAATTATGAGCATATACAGCAAGTAATAGTTGATAAAGAGGCAGAATGTAAAGATCTGCTCTACCAGGTGCTTCAAGATACAGCTCAAATTAATAGAAAATGGACAGATTACCTTGCATTGGCTAATCAGCAAAAGGTAATTATTCATTTGTTTAAGCAGGATACTTTGGTTTTGTGGACAGACAATACCATTAATTCTGTTAAATATTTACCCGCATTAAAGCCTGGTTTCTTTTATTTAAATACAAACAATGGTTCTTTCTTAGTGAGTTTTTTGCAGCAGAACTCCTATAAGGTTGCCATTTTTTATCAGTTAAAAACCAATTATCAATTTCAAAATCAATACATCCAAAACCACATCAATAGTGATTTAAGTTTTTTGGGTTCAGCCTTATTTAGTCCTTCTCCCATTAAAGATTTTAGAGACTTAATGGATAGAAAGGGCAATTACCTTTGTTCCATTCAGATATTTGGTTTTCCAAAAATAACCCCGCAATGGCTGAGGTTCTTTATTTTGTTGATTTTATTGGTGAGTATTTGGTTTTTTCATTTGTTGAGTAAAGCACTCATTGGCAAACATTTTTTATTGGGTTCTCTGTTTTTCATTGTCTTTTCGCAAGGGGCCAGGTGGATTTTAATGATTAATAAATGGCCTGTTTTTATTTATAATAAGAAGTTGTTCGGACCAGAAATTTATGCTTCATCCATCTATAATCCATCTTTAGGAGATTTTATTGTAGCTGTTGGTTTATTGCTGTGGTACTTTATTTTAATTAAGCCTGTGCGGTTTAAAATTGAGTTAAGTAAGCCTATGCACACCTTGCAATTAGCTTTCATTTCTTGGTTAAGTATTGTTTTAGCAGATGCTTGCTTTGACAGCATTAAAAGCTTGGTTTTTGATTCGCAAATTTCTTTTGATGTAAAGAATATTTACAGCATAAGTGAGTATACCTTGTTGGGTTTATTGCTGGCTTTTATGCTTTTAATGTTGAGCTTCCAGTTGTTTGTTAAATGGTATTATTTACTTCGTTTTAAAGCGCTTTCATTCTTTGAGAAATTTACTGTGGTATGCCTAGTATTTTTCTTTTTACATCCATTTTTAGTTGTTAATTTGTTTGAACGAAATAGTTCATATACTGTTTCGAGTAGCTTGTTATTGGGCATGTTCTTTGTTTACCAGCGTGCTGTAATTCCATACTTAAAACGATTTCAACGGCATTTTCTGTTTATACTGCTACTTAGCTTATTTACTTCTATAACTATATACCATTATAGTGCAATTGAAGAGGAAGAAACAAGGTTTTTGTATGCTTCTAAATTAGTAAGTCAGAATGATGTTAACGCAGAATATTTCTTAGAAGAAGTTGAAAGTAAAATTTTAAATGAACAAATTTTAATTACTTACTTTTCTAATCCCATTGCTTATAAATCTCAATTGGTTAAAAAGCTGCGACAGCTATATTTTTCTGGATATTTAGGTAAATATGATATTACTGTGTATGATTTTGATAATAATAAATCGCACTTCAAAAACCGCAACTTATACAACTATAAGCAGGTAGATTATATATACAAAAACCTAGGTAGCACTACCATGAACCAATACTTTAGGTTTCTAAAAAACAATGCCTATTTAAAAGGTTACCTAGGTAAATTTATAGTACGCAATAAGCAAGGAGTTTTGGGTTATTTTTATATTCATTTACAGCCCAAACTGTTGCAAGATGAAACACGTTTTGATGAACTTTTGATAGATGGTTTCAGAAATAATAATAACAAACACAAGCATTACTCTTTTGCACTATATAGAGATATGCGTTTGTTGAGTCAAAGCGGAGAATATGCTTATAGAACAACCTTTACTTTTGATGATATAATAGGCAAAAGCAGGATATTTGAGGAGAATGGCTATAACCACTTATTGTTTAAAGAAAACGATCAATTATATGTGGTAGTGAGCAGAAAAATACCAGCTTGGTATGAGCCACTTGGCTTGTTTTCGCTATCGTTTACATTTTATACCTTCATCTTAATTGTATTTATTTTTCTCTATACCTTATTTAATAACAGGTGGCTAAAGTGGAACTTTATTAAAAAGCATGCATTGGGTTTGTGGGTGCAAGACCAAGTGAATAAAATGGTGTTTTTTAAAGAAGCTAATTTGTCTCTCATTAGAACCCGTATTCAGCTTGGAATTGTATTAATTGTTTTTCTTACTTTAGGCAGCACAGCCTACTTTACAATTAATTTTATAAGCAATCAAAATTCATTGAGGCAAGAAGATAAACTTGTTAAAAAACTGCGCAGTGTGGTAAGTGCCATCGAAAATGAAAGTCAGGAAATAAATTTTAATAGCAAGCAAACTGATAGGGAGGCGAGCATAAACCAGATTGCTGATTTTTACAATACAGATATTACCTTCTTTAGTGTGCAAGGAGAAATGTTAAGTTCCACTATTAAGAAGGTTTATACAGAAGGGATAGTTGCCCCATTGATGGATGCACAGGCCTTTTATCATTTAAACAATTTAAGGGAGTCTCAATTTGTACAAAAAGAATCGATAGCTACTTTTGTTTATTCTGGAGCGTATGTGCCTGTTTTTGGCAAAAATAAAGCCTTGTTGGGTTATGTACAATTGCCCAATTTTTACCAGAATGCCGAATTAGATTCAGAGATATCGAGCATTATTGTGGGCTTTATAAATCTCTATGCTTTGCTGTTTATCCTTATTGGATTAATTGCTTGGGTTGTTTCACGGAATATTTCTTACCCATTAATGTTGGTTCAGCAACAAATGGCTAAGACTACTTTTGGCAAACAAAATGAACCCATACATTGGAACCGCAACGACGAACTTGGGGAATTGGTAAAACAATACAACCTCATGATAGACCAGCTGGCAGAAAGTGCCGAAAAGCTAGCCATGAGCGAGCGTGAAGGAGCATGGAGAGACATTGCGAGGCAGATTGCTCATGAAATTAAAAATCCGCTTACACCCATGAAATTGAGTGTGCAGCATTTAGAGCGTGCCTGGAAAGACCAGTCTCCTAAATTACCCGAAACCTTTAAACGGGTTACACGCACACTCATTACCCAAATTGATACCTTAAGTGATTTAGCTACCGAATTTAGTAGCTTCGCTAAAATGCCTGCACCGCGTTACGATTTAATTCAGGTAAATGATTTAATTGAAGAGCTGGTGCACCTGCAACAAGAAAGTTTTGAAGGAAAAATTACTTTTGTTTGTGAGCCCAACACTACGCTTTGGTTCGATTTAAGTTACTTAAATAGAACCTTAACCAACTTAATTAAAAATGCTTGTCAGGCTATACCCGAAGATACACCAGGATTGGTTTTGCTAAAGGTTTATGAACACAATACCTATTTGTGTTTTGAGGTACAAGACAACGGAACTGGAATTACCGAGGAGCAAAAAGCAAAGATTTTTATGCCTTATTTTAGCACCAAGGTAATAGGTATGGGACTAGGTTTACCCATTGTAAAAAGTATGATTGAAAGTGGTGGTGGGGATATTAGTTTTGAGAGTACCCTTGGACTTGGCACAACTTTTTTAGTTAGAATACCGTTAAAAGAAGCAGAATGAGGTGCTTTTTTTTAATAGGGTTGTTGGCTTGTTTTAAACTTGGATTTACGCAGGTTTTACCTAGCGCTGCCATGCAAACCAAACAGCTTATTTTAAGTAAAGATACTTTTGTATTGGATACCGCTTTATTGGTTAGCGGTTCGGTAAAAGTGAACGCGTACAGAGAAAATATTGATTATACCATCAATTACTATACAAGTACTTTTATAAACAAAAAGATTCCGCTCAACACGCTGCTAATTATTCAATATACTGCCCTAACATATACGTTTCCAAAATCAATAAAGCGCAAGGATATTGCTTTGGTTCAGCCAGAATTTATGGAAACATATAACCCTTTTAAGTTGCAAAATACCAATAGTGGTTTTAGCGCCATTGGCAATAACGAAGGCTTGCAAACCACTGGTAGCATTATGCGCGGATTAAGTTTGGGTAATACCCAAAATGCTATTGTAAATGCCAATTTAAACCTTCAATTGGCAGGCAGATTAAATAATGAAATTGATGTTTTAGCGGCTATTAGCGATGAAAATAATCCCATTCAACCAGAGGGAAATACGCAAGAATTGCAAGATTTTGACCAAGTGTTTGTGCAGTTTAGCAAGCAAAACAAAAAGCTTATTGTGGGCGATTATTTAATGAATAAACCAGCGCCAGGTTATTTTATGAATTATTATAAAAAATCGCGCGGATTGGCCAGTTACAATGAATTTGCTTTGCCTAAAAATCAACTGTTAAGGGTAAATGCCCAAGCGGCTTTATCGCGGGGTAGGTTTGTAAGAAATATTGTACAAGGAATAGAAGGAAACCAAGGTCCGTACCGATTGCAGGGTGCCAATGGCGAGTTGTTTATAATAATTATTTCTGGAACAGAATCTGTTTATTTAGATGGGCAAAAGCTTACACGTGGCGAGCAAAATGATTATACCATAGATTATAACACGGGCGAAGTTGTATTTATGCCCAAGCGATTAATTACTCAGTTTTCCAGAATTATTGTTGAGTTTCAATATTCGGATAGAAATTATGCGCGAACAGTGCTAGGTGCCAACACCCAATGGGAGGGCAAAAAAACTGCTGTTTACTTCAATTATTTTACTGAACAAGACAATAAAAACCAACCCTTTCAGCAAAATTTGAGTGATAGCAATAAGCTGTTATTGGCGCGTGTGGGTGATAATTTACAAGAAGCTAGGTTGCTTAGCGAAGTGCCCATTGCTGTTTATAATCCACAAGCCATATTATATAGAAAGATTGATACCATTGGTTTTACCGGCATCTATGTGCATGCAAAAATAAAGGGAAACGATAGCTTGTTTTACGAAGTTAGGTTTTCTTTTGTGGGTAACAACAGAGGTAATTATAAGCAAGGAGCCAGTGCCGCAAACGGACGAGTTTTTATTTGGGTGCCTCCAATAGAGGGTGTTCCGCAAGGCGATTTTGAGCCTGTTATTCAACTGGTGGCTCCTAATAAACAACAAATGCTTACCATGGGCGCCATATACAAATGGGAAACCAATCAGGTGTTTAAAATAGAAGCGGCGCGTAGTTCATTGGATAAAAATTTGTTTAGTGAAATAGATAAACAAAACGATGCTGGGTATGCTTTAAATGTAAGTGCAACCAATGAATTAGAGTTGGGTAAAAAAGGTTCCAAAGTGCAATCGGCCATCAATTATGAATATACCAGTAAGCAGTTTAAGTATGTTGAACGCTACAGAAATGTAGAATTTAATAGGATTTGGAATAGGCAATTAGGGAACTCCCAAGAAGCTGAAACAGGCGATAAAGAGCATATTTTAAATTGGAAGTTAAACTACCAAACACCCAAAAATGGATTTATTAATTATCAAATTGGGTATTATAACAAAAACGCAAATTTTTTTAGCGGCTTGAACCAAATCATTGCTAGCGATTTATTTTATGAAAAAAATAGGCTGCAAACCCAAGTAGAATATGCGCGCGGCCTGCAAGCAGCAGGTTTTAATATAGCAGCTTACCAATCTTTGGTATCTAATATTTCTAGCACTTACACGCGTAGTTTTAAGGTGTTTAATTTGGGAGCTAGTTTAGCCAGCGAGCAAAGTACGTTTAAAAGAAATGCAGATTCTTTGCTGAGTGGGAGTTTTGCTTTTCAAAAATACGGACTCTTTTTTAGAAGCAAAGACAGCAGCAATTTGCGCTATTATGCAGAGGCAAACATGCGTTTAGATCAACTGCCAGAGCTAAATAAGTTTCAAAATAAAAGTTTAGCCAAAGAGCTAAAAATTGGTTTAGATTTTTTTCAGAAAAACTTTAACAAGCTCAACCTAGATGTTTCGTTCAGGGATTTTCAGTTATTAGATACCGGCAATCAATTACGCAAACCAGAGCGCGTTTTATTGTCGAGGTTAACCTATGATTATTCTTTTTTTAAACGATTAATAACTGCCAATACATACGTGCAATTGGGTTCTGGTAATGAGCTCAGAAGAGATTTTCAATTTGTAGAGGTGCCAATTGGACAAGGATTCTACGTTTGGAAAGATTTTAACGAGGATGGCTTACAGCAGATTAATGAGTTTCAGGTGGCATCTTTTGCAGATAAGAACTTGGCCAATTATATCAAGGTTTTTTTACCTACCACCAGTTTGGTAAGTATACAAAGCACACAGTTTAGTCAAACCTTAAATATTAATGGCTTTAGCGGCAAAACTTACCGCGGTTTAAAAGGTTTTTTAAATAAGTTTAGTAATCAAGCAGCAGTGCGTTTAGAACGTAAATTAACCACAGGAGATTTTAATCCTTTGGCAGATGCTTTTAAATGGAGCTGGGATGATACAAGCATTGTAAGTTTGTCTTCTATTATTCGCAATACTTTGTTTTTTAATAGGAATAATCCGCGGTATGGATTAGATTTTGGGTATGCCAAACAAAGAAGTAAGGCCTTTCAAACCAATGGGTTTGAATCGAGAGAAAAAACAGATTATACCTTGGGTAGTAGGTTTGCTTTAAATGCCAACTGGACATTTACCGGAACCTATATTGTGGGAGAAAAACGCAATGCCTCCGAGTTCTTTAGCAGCAACGATTTTAGGTATAATTACCAAGAATACAAGCCTAAAGTAAGTTATCAATTTCAGCAAACTTGGCGAGTAAGTATAGATTATAACTACCAGCAATCTTACAACTTACCCGAGTTAGGTGGCGAGCAAAGTGAAGTGCAGCAAGTTGGCTTAGAAATGCGTTATTCTTTTATTAAAATTGGCGTTATAACAGCTAAGTATAGCTTTTTTGATGTGCAGTTTGATGGTAATTTAAATACGCCTCTGGCTTATGATATGTTGCAAGGATTAAGCAAAGGAAACAACCAATTATTTAACCTGCAAATACAACAAAGGATAGGGCAAAATTTGCAGATTAACATGAGTTATGAAGGAAGAAAATCGGGTGAAATTCCATTTATACATACTGGAAAAATGGAAGCAAGGTATTTATTTTAAACCTTACTTCCATTTAAGTATGAACCAATAAATTATAAAACCAAATTAATGATTTTGCCTTTTACCAAAATTATTTTCTTAGGCGAATTTCCTGCTAACCATTTTAAGATAATTTCATCGGCCAATACGGCTGCTTCAATTTCTGCTTGCGGCGCATCTAATGCAAACTCAATATTGGTGCGATGTTTACCGTTGATAGAAATAGGATAGGAGAAACTAGATTCTATTAAGTAATCTGGATTAAAAACGGGATAATTTGCTTTGGTTATGCTTTCTTTTTCTCCCAAAATTTGCCACAATTCTTCAGCAATGTGGGGGGCATAAGGAGATAAGATAATGACTAAATCTTTTAAAACTTGGTAGTTATTGCATTTTAATTCGCTTAGTTCATTTACACAAATCATAAACGTGCTTACGCTGGTATTAAAAGAAAAGTTTTCAATGTCTTCGGCTACTTTTTTTATCGCTTTATGCAATGCTTTTAAGGCCGGTTTGCTGGCTTCGGTTTGATCCAAGTGAAGGTTGCCATTGGCATCATAGAATAAGCGCCAAAGCTTTTTTAGAAACCTATGAACACCTTCAATGCCCTGTGTATTCCAAGGTTTACTTTGCTCTAGCGGACCTAAGAACATCTCGTACAAGCGCAATGTGTCTGCACCATATTGCTCTATTATAAAATCGGGTGTTACCACATTCCACTTCGATTTCGACATTTTCTCAATTTCCCAAGCACAAACATATTTTCCTTCTTCAAGCACAAATAAGGCTTCAGAAAAATCGTCGCGCCATTGTTTTAGAGCTTCAATATTTAGCACATCATTTTCTACAAGGCTTACCTCTACATTTATTTTTACAACATTTATTTTGCTAAAATCAAAGCTTACTTTTTGATTGTGTTGCTGGTTAAACTGTTCAAACAAAATAGGAATATTCTTAATTTTATCTTCCTCATTTATATATTTTTTAGAAGCAAAAAAGCTTATTTCTTTTGTTTCTCCGCGGTAACAATCTACTCTAAAAACAAAATTACTTCTACCTTGAATCATTCCTTGGTTGATGAGTTTTTTTGCAGGCTCGTTTACCGGAATTAAACCTAAATCAAACAAGAATTTGGTCCAAAATCTCACATACAATAAGTGTCCTGTGGCATGTTCGCTGCCACCTAAATAAATATCAACTTGTTGCCAATAGTTAAGGGCTTCTTTACTGGCAATTTCATTGGTATTTAGGGCATCCATATACCTTAAAAAATACCAACTACTGCCTGCCCAACCGGGCATGGTAGAAAGTTCATATTCATAGATTCCTTTGTATTTCCAGTCTTTGGCTCTGCCTAAAGGTGGCTCACCAGATTCTGTAGGTAAAAAGGTTTCAATGGCAGGCAAAACAAGCGGTAAATCTGATTCTTCGAGGGGGTAAGGAACATTGTTTTTATAATAAATAGGAATGGGTTCGCCCCAATATCTTTGTCGCCCAAAAATGGCATCTCTTAACCTAAAGTTTGTTTTACCTTTTCCTAGTCCGCGAGCTTCAATTTCTTGAATGGCTTTCTTGATGGCTTTTTTTACACCCAATCCGTTTAAAAATCCCGAGTTAATACAATTGCCTTCTTTGGCATCAAAAGATGTTTCAGAATAATCATGTTTGGTATTGCCCTCAATAACGGGTAGAATAGGAAGATTAAAAAATTTGGCAAAAGCAAAATCTCTGCTATCATGCGCTGGCACGCCCATTACGGCACCAGTGCCATAACCTCCCAAAACATAATCGGCTACCCAAATAGGAATCTCATTGCCTGTAAAAGGGTGCACCGCATAGGCGCCGGTAAATTCGCCACTTACGCGCTTTACATCCGATTGTCTGTCTCGTTCGCTTCTGTTTTTGGATGCTTCAACATATTGCATTACCTCATCTATACGGTCTGGGGTAACCAATGCTTTCAACATCTCATGCTCTGGGGCAATAACTAAGAAACTTGCTCCAAAAACGGTATCTGGTCTGGTGGTAAAAACTTCAATATCAAAAGGCTGATCTTGCACTTTAAAATGCAAACTAGCACCCTGCGATTTGCCAATCCAATTGCGTTGCGATTCTTTTAAGCTTTCTGTCCAATCTAAATCATCTAGGTCGTGCAACAATCTATCGGCATAAGTTGTAATTCTAAGGCTCCATTGGTTCATTTTTTTGCGTTCAACCGGAAATCCTCCGCGCTCGCTTAGGCCATCTTTTACCTCGTCGTTACTTAAAACAGTGCCCATAGCCGGACACCAATTTACGTATGCCTCACTGAGGTAAGCCAATCTAAAACCAAGTAATATTTTTTGTTGGTTTTCTTCAGAGAATGCCAACCACTGATCGGCAGAAAAAGGTGGATAATCAAATTCAATTCCACCGGTTAAAATACTGTCGTCGTTTCCTTTAAATCCTTCTTTGCTAAAAAGATTTACAAGGGTTTGTATAGGTTCAGCCTTATCTACAATGGGGTTGTACCAGCTATTAAACAACTGTAAAAATATCCATTGTGTCCACTTATAATAAGCCGGTTCAGAGGTTTTTACTTCTCTGCTCCAATCGTAACTAAAGCCAATTTTATCTAGCTGTTCGCGGTATCTTTTTATGTTGTTTGCGGTGGTAATGGCAGGATGCTGCCCTGTTTGAATGGCATATTGTTCGGCAGGCAAACCAAAGGCATCATAACCCATTGGGTGCAAAACATTATACCCTTTTAAACGCTTAAACCTGCTGTAAATATCGCTAGCAATATAACCCAATGGATGCCCAACGTGCAATCCTGCACCACTTGGGTACGGAAACATATCTAATACGTAAAATTTAGGTTTGGTATAATCTTCTTTTACTTCATTAATTTTATTTTCTTGCCAAAACTGTTGCCATTTGGCTTCAATGTTATTGTGGTTATATTCTTTACTCATATATTTTTTTGGTTCGACCCCAAACTTAGTTAAAATTTATTTTGATCTGTATTTAAAAGTCTGCAAAAATAGACGGCTAGGCATGCTTTTCCAAAGTTGTGGTTTAAATAATCTTGTATGCTTGTAATTCCGCTTTAAATTTGTTGCATAAATAGCAATAATGGTGAGCACAACAATTAAGCGCAAGAAAAAATTTAGTTATGCCTTTTCAATTATTAGCATTGCCATGGTGCTGCTAATGATGGGTTTGTTTGGATTTTTAGTTTTGGCCAGTCAAAATATGGAAACATATTTAAAAGAAAACATGGTTGTTCAGGTTTTTTTTGATGCAGATGCCAGTATGGAGGAGGTAGCTAAGGTTCAGCAGGCTATAGTGGTTGAGCCCTATTTAAAAAGCATTACCTATGTTTCAAAAGAGCAGGCTGCTAAAGAATTTAGCAACGAGCTGGGACAAGATTTCGTGAATTTCTTAGGCTTTAATCCATTAATGGCCTCTTTTCAAATTAAGTTAAATCAAGAATATAACACGCCAGCAGGTTTGTTATTTATAGAACAATCTTTGCGCAACCATGCCAAAGTGAGCGAAGTAAGTTACCACCAAAATGCCTATGATTTAGCCCAAAAGAATGTACAAAGCATTGCCCTTATTTTTGTATTTTTAGCTGCTATATTTGGCATCATTGCTATAGTTTTAATTCACAATACCGTTAGGTTAAACCTTTATGCGCAGAGATTTATTATTAAAAGTATGCAATTAGTAGGTGCTAAACCCTGGTTTATAACCAAACCTTTTGTGTGGCAAGGAATTAAAAACGGATTTTGGGGTTGGGTAATTGCCTGGGTTTTATTG
This sequence comes from Chitinophaga pinensis, assembly GCA_945860865.1. Lineage (GTDB taxonomy): Bacteria > Bacteroidota > Bacteroidia > UKL13-3 > UKL13-3 > B1. The sequence continues at coordinate 173,098 of CAMARW010000005.1, forward strand.
GTTAACCTAAATCAATTTTTACCACTTATTTTTCCAGAATGGGCTTTGTTTAATAGGGCAGAAGCATTGGGTTTATTATATGTTGGCTTATTAATTTTAGGCCTACTAATAAGTATGAGTAGCAGTTTTTTTACCACACGAAAATACCTGTACAAGCGTTTAGAAGATTTATATTAAACCGCGTTGAGAGATATTATTTTTAATTTTAAAAGATAAGTTGAATATTGCACACATGAGTAAAGATAGATTAAGCACAAAAAAAGAGGTTCAAACTCCCGCTAATTTTGTATTTGGCAAAGAGAATTACATTTTAATGATAGCCAGTGTGGCTATCGTTTTTATTGGATTTGCGCTGATGACAGGCACCGAAGATATTTTTGATTTTCGTAAATTAACCTTGGCGCCCATTGTTGTTTTATTTGGATTTGTGGTTGGTATTTTTGCAATAATGCGTAAACCAAAAGCCTAAATATGAACTTTTTTCAGGCTGTTATCCTTGCCATTATTGAAGGGATTACAGAATATTTGCCTGTATCATCAACCGGGCATATGATTATAGCTTCTTCTATCATGGGCATTGCCAGTGATGAATTTGTTAAAATGTTTACCGTTGCCATACAGTTTGGAGCCATCCTCTCTGTGATTGTTTTATACTGGAAACGTTTTTTACAATCCTTTAACTTCTACTATAAACTTTTAGTGGCTTTTATACCAGCTGCTGTCTTGGGTTTTTTGCTCAACGATTACATTGATGCCATGCTAGAAAATGTAATCGTAGTAGCTGTTTCTCTGCTGCTAGGTGGTGTTGTTTTACTTTTTGTAGATAAGTGGTTTGCGGCTAACGAAAATCAATCTGAGGAGGTAACTTATCCCAAGGCTTTAACCATAGGTTTTTTTCAGGTTATTGCCATGATTCCGGGTGTTTCTCGCTCGGCAGCAACTATTATTGGGGGTTTAAGTCAAAAGTTAACCCGACAAGCGGCGGCAGAGTTTTCGTTCTTTTTGGCTGTGCCAACTATGTTTGCGGCTACCGCTTACAAAATGCTTAAATACTATCTTGCAGGTGGTTTTAGCACAGCAGACTTTGGCTCACAATTGCAGGTATTACTCATTGGTAATGTTGTGGCCTTTATTGTTGCTATGATTGCTATTAAGGGCTTTATTAGCTTTTTAACAAAAAATGGTTTTAAAGTTTTTGGCTGGTATAGAATTGTAGTTGGATTGGTGATATTAGTGCTACATTTTATGGGCTACAACCTGCAAATAATATAATTAATTTGAAAGATTTATTGGATTTAGAAACGGGCGCGGTTTTGCGTGTGTATAAGCCATACACCTGGACCAGCTTTGATGTAACTAAAAAAATTCAACGTTTAGTTTTGCGTAAGCTAGCTAGAATGCCCAAGCCTAAAGATGGCATTAAGCGCAAAGTAAAGGTAGGGCATGCTGGCACCTTAGACCCACTAGCCACCGGATTATTAATTGTATGTGTAGGTAAAGAAACCAAAAATATTGAACAATACATGGGCATGCCCAAAACCTACACGGGTGCTTTTTATTTGGGTGCTACAAGACCTAGCTATGACAAAGAAACGGAGGTAACAGAAGTGTTTGCCACTGCTGATATTTCCACAGATGCAATTTACGCTACAGCCCAAAAATTAACGGGCGCTTTGAGCCAAGTACCTCCTTTGTTTTCTGCCATACAAAAAGATGGCGTTCGTGCTTATGAGTTGGCTAGGGCAGGAGCGAAGGTAGAATTAGCAGCCAGAAATGTAATGGTGCATTCATTTGAAATTACAGCCATCGCATTACCCTTGGTATACTTTAAAATAACTTGTAGCAAGGGAACTTATATTAGATCTTTGGCTAGAGATTTTGGAGAATTATTAAATAATGGTGCCTACTTGGATAGTTTATGCAGAACAGATATTGGAAATTTTAGCTTAAACGAGGCATTTACCCTAGATGAATTGGCTGAAACTTTTGGCGAAGACTTAAGTAGACGTCAAAAAAAATAAATTATTTATATTGGTTTTCAGTAAGCTAAGAAATAAGTTTAAAATAAATTAGAAAACGTTTGCGAGATAAATTTATAAGGATATCTTTGCACCCCGTTACACGTCAACATAACGTTAACATTGTAACAAGATTCTGTAGCTCAGCTGGTAGAGCATTACACTTTTAATGTAGGGGTCCTGGGTTCGAATCCCAGCGGGATCACAAAACGACTAACCAAAGTCACACATAGCCGCTCAAGTTTCAATACTAGAGCGGCTTTTTTGTTTCTGTGAGTATTTCGGATAGAGAACTATAGATTTGTCGCTCTAATTCCCTTAAACTCCAATTATTTGAAATAGATTCTATTTCGTAAAAATTCCGCTCGTCAATATTATTTACCCTCATTAAAACAAGATAATGAGACCAACTCAATTTCAATTGCGCATGCACTGTCTGCGCAATTGAATAGGTAATATAAAATTACCGCATCTGTTCCAAATTTCGTTTCGAAAAACCTTTGCCAAATTCTTCTGAGAGCTTTTTTGACAGCTCTGAAAATAAATATTTACCGTATGCTGCACGTTCGTTTCCATTCTGCTCTTCTTCAACTATACTTTTGCCTATATTAAAATTGGAGGCCTTACAATATTACTAGCGTAAAAGTTATAATGAACTTGCAGTAATTTGTAATACACTCATTTTTTATAAAACAGAAAAATCGCTTTTAAAAAAACTTTAGATGTGTGCCTAGACCAACTTTAATCCCGCCTAAGAGAGTTTAGTTAATAAATATTAAAATTTCAACTAACATATTAGCTATTTTACGCATAAAATACTATTATTGTGTAATATATTAGCTATTATGACAAAGTTTGGACAGGATAAAAAACCGTTTGATGTTTTAAAAGACTTAGCAGAAAAGCACAAAGTGCTGAGAAAGGCAATAGGTTTAACTCAAAGTGAAATGGCTAAACGTTCGGGTGTATCTTTAGGTAGTTTAAAACGTTTTGAACTTTCTGGACAAATTTCTTTAGAATCTATGCTCAAATTAGCACAAGTGATCAATCGAATAGGTGATTTTGAATTAGTTTTTAATGAAAACGATGACCTTAAAAATATTGACAAACTTTTTAGTGATAGAACTCGAAATTAGAATATGGAATCGATAAAAAAAATCATTGTTTCCATTCAATTTAATAAAAGTGAAATGGAGTTAGGGGAATTAGTAATTGGTGGGCGAGATATTTATTTTAAATATTTTACCGACTTTATTGCTAAAGGCATTGAAATATCGCCATTAAAATTAAAACTACAGAAGGATATATTTAAAGCAGATGCCAGGCCATTTGATGGTTTGCATGGTGTATTTGCCGATTCCCTGCCAGATGGTTGGGGAACACTATTATTAGACAGAGCTTTAACAGCAAAGGGAATTGATATTAGTAAAATAAACATGCTTGATCGATTGGCATTTGTGGGAAGTAATGGGGCAGGGGCATTAATTTACAAACCTGAAATTGACCAAGAAAGGCATAAAGAATTAAAATTTGAATTAGATGATATTGCTATTGCGTCGCATCAAATTCTTACTGGAACCTATACAGAAATATTGGATGAATTATATTTATTAGGTGGATCCTCAGGTGGAGCTCGACCCAAAATATTAGTAGGATACAACCCCAAAACAGAACATATCATAGCCAATGAAAAAGTGTTGCCAATTGGTTATGAGCATTGGCTTATTAAATTTCCGTCATCTTTTGACAGACCCGATATTGCACATATAGAATATGCTTATTATCAAATGGCAATAGACGCTGGGATTGAAATGAGTGAATGTAAACTTTTTAAAGGCAAATCTGGCCAAGCATATTTTGGTACAAAGCGTTTTGATAGAATTGGTAATAATCGATTGCATATGCATTCAGCCGCCGGTATAATGCATGATAATTTTAGATTAAGCAATTTAGATTATGGAAATGTAATGGATTGTGCTTTTAGACTTGAACGCGATGTGCGCGCTTACGAAAAAATATTGCGTTTAGCAGCATTTAATGTTTTTGCTCACAATAGAGATGACCACAGTAAAAATATTTCTTTTTTAATGGATGAAAATGGAATTTGGAAGGTTGCTCCTGCATATGACTTAACTTTTTCGAGTTCTAGCCATGGAATGCACAGCACTATGGTAAACGGGGAGAGTGCCAAACCTTCCAAATTACATCTTTTAGAATTAGCTAATTATTTTAAAATAAAGAACGCTAGCAGTATAATTGATCATGTTCAATCTGTAATTTATGATTGGAAAGTTTATGCTAATCAATGCCATGTAAGTAATGATTCTAAAAACAGAATAGAAAAAGTAATAGGCAAAAATTAATAATATTCACAAAACAAACTCACCTCAAATAGCTTTTTTAGCGAGGTTAATATCCAAGATTCTCCCTTCCTTTTATCAAGTGATTTAATATGTAAATAACTCTTGAGCTTTTTATTGAATAGTCTATTTCAATATGAATTGCTTCTCTATTGAAATCATCCAAAACGTTGAATGATCTAAATTTACGCCCATTCTCAAGGGTGTCTGTCATAAAATCAATACTCCAAGTATGGTTAATCTGCGT
>CAMARW010000006.1 GCA_945860865.1 Chitinophaga pinensis
AATAAAGGGAATGATGCATGTTTTGGTTTAAATTGTAAATCTAATTGTTATAATTTTAAGAGAAGCCTAGATTGATTTTCAAAAACCAAAAATTTACATAGATTTGCAGCGCCTTAAAGGCAGGGTCTCGTAGTTCAATGGATAGAATAGATGTTTCCTAAACTATCCGCAAAATGGTCTCGTAGTTCAATGGACAGAATAGATGTTTCCTAAACATTTGATACAGGTTCGATTCCTGTCGAGACTACCACAAAGTCAACGAGTTAGAGCAAAAAAGTGAAGGTTAAAATCTTCACTTTTTTTGTTTTGACCAGTAATGATTTTGGAACCACAAACAATGAACAGGACAAAAACAGGACAATTTTTCCATAACTAATCCGTCTTTTCTAAACTTCCCCCCTTCTTCTTCATATATACTGAATGAAGCGAACCAAAACCCTTCGTTTCACTAAAAAATCATATTCCGTATATGAAGAAAAGACACATTCAAACAAACTTCATCAAGTTCATTATTGAGAAGTATTCAAATGACCAAGAACCTCAGACAGACATTGAGGATGATGAAGAAATTCAAATCCAAGAAGAAGAACCTGAAAAACCAATGAAACCTCAGACTAAAAAGACTGATAGGGACCTTGAAGATGAAGACGAGGACCTTGAAGGGACCAACGATGACGACATAATTGATGAACTGGTCCAAGAATACCAAAAAATAAAGAAAGCGTATGAAAATCGTAGGGTACCTAACAGAAGAAAACGATAAACTCTATGACTTTAACACCATCAGACAAATTGTTGGGACCACAAAGTCAAAACTACATAGAGACCTTCACAAACTTGACTGGGTTGAGTTTGTGAAGTACAAAAACCAGTATCTCTACACAGAAAAGACCCTTTTTGAAATAATGGAAAGGCTTCTTTTTGAGAAACTGGATAAAATTGAACGGACCAAAAATGGATTACAAGAAAATTAGACAAATTGAAGACAGGATAGCAAAATATAGATTGAAGTTGAGTGATGAAAAGGACAATAAAAAGCGAGAAATTTTAAGATTGAAGATAGGCATTGATGAATTCAGGGTTAAATTGGAAAGATTGAAGTAAAGAACATTATTGACGGCACCTCAAAGCCATTACGGGTTTTCAGTTATGGTCCTCTGTAAAAAGACCACCACACCAAGCAATTAGACCGAGAGTGAAAACCCTTGGTCTGCTTGTTTAGTGAAAAGAATTAACCAAAATCAATGAAACCAGCCTATCCAATCAGACCTCACCAACAAAGAATGATTGACGATGTAAAGAAACTCTCTCCCAAACGACTTTTTTATGTGGTTATACAACAAAACAGAGCCGAGATGAACTTTACCCTACCCGAACTCAAAAAACACCTCCAGTATTCAATAAAACGATATGTAAGAGATTTTTTCAGTATAGAGTACCGGACCGGATTGGAAAAAGAACTCATTCAGTATGTTTGTTTCTTTGAAACCACCAAAGAATTCAATCAATCCCTCTACCAAGAGAAGGTCCGTGACGGCATTTATGAAGGATTTCATTTTCACTTGTTCATTTCTAGTCGGTCCGGGGAAGTTCATATACCTCAATTGATACACTACTTGTTTTGGTCCCTGACTTCTCAGGCTTTGAAGTCTAAGGCTCTAAATAAGTTTGATTACAGAAAACTTGATAATGTAGATGACCATTTCATTCAATACCATACTAAACAACACCACTATAATGAAATGCCTGAGATGGTAATTAGAAATATTTGATTATTTCTTAATAATTCTTTTTTCGGTTTCATTAAAGTTTTCACGTACTTGTTTTGGCTCAACTTTAATAACCTTGGCAGGGTCAACGACTACCTTTGGTTTTTCTTGATTTTGGTTATTCTTTGACATATTTATTTGATTTTTATTTATATCAGCAAACTGAACATAACCTACGCAAAAAGCATAGCATATGATTGAAAATATGATTGACTGAAAGGACCGATAATAAAATCTCCCTTTGTCCATGAATAGTTTATTATTCCTTTCGATTCCAATTTCTAAATTTTGTAAGTATGAAGTTTTTATATACTCGTTTAAAATTTCTGGGTTTTCGGTTTCTAAAGTTAATTTATATTGATTTAATAAATCTCTATAGAATTTTGACGGGTCTTCTGAGAATGAAATATAATCAGGTTTCAATAATCTGTAAGTGTAATACAAAGACCTAATCAACAATACAAAGAAAAAAATGAATACAGCAAGGTATAAATAGTAATAAAAGGTGCACTGAAAATCAAATAGAGCAATACATATAGGAACTATATAAATCGAAATTAAGGAGTAAAACAAAACTAAAACAGATATTTTGTTTTGCGTTTTATTATACCCATTGATAAGGTCCTCTAAAACTTTGGTGTTTAAATCTATTTGATAGTCTATATTTAGGAAATCCTTCACTCAACAAAGGTATTTAAATCACCCAAGAAATTGTATTATGTTGATTACTTGTTGTTAGTAAAACATCAATTTAATTGTACCTAAATATTTGTAGAGTGAGAATTCATACTTTTGCTTCTTTATAAAATTATGGACTTATCCAACATTAAAGTTATTGACAAAGAACTAAACACACTAGTTTGTGATAATGGTAAAGTATTTGAAACTTTCAGGCGGAAGTCTAAAGGGGACCTTAATTATTTTGCTGTACTCGCAAACGAGATAACCAACCAATACCTTAATACCAGAGTAACTGACATTGAATTAATCAATGTTTTTTATGAAGGACTTAGAAAACACTTCACTGATGTAAGAATTGAATTTTTAAGAAAACCAAGAAATTCAAAAGGACTTAAAACTGGATACATTGGTCTTGATATTGCCATTAAATTAAAAGTTGAAATGGTTGAAACTGATGAAATTATTTATGCCATTAATTATAGAAAAAGATTAGAGGAATTAATAACTGAATGTGAAACCAAATATGATATATCTATTAGACAGAATAATTTGGATAACTTGAATTGGAATTACACGGGTTTTTTTGATTTCAACGTAGAATATGTTTGTCTTTCTTACAGACATATGCCTGATTTGGTGGCAAAAGAAATCGTTGAACAATTTGAGGATAGATTTCTTGATTTTGATGAAGAATATAGAACAAAAACCAATATAAGTGTATTGAAGAAACCACAAGAAACGTATTATGAAGTTAGTATTGATTTTCTTCTCAATAACAGACACAACCCTAAAATTTATCAAATATTAGAATATAATATTAATTGGGTTGCCAATTTATTGAAGCTCAAACCCGAAGTTATCTGCGGTGTTATTGGTAGAAAAAGCAATATTAAGCTGATGCTTAAATAATCTGATAATTCAGTAACACCAGTAGTTTTGGGTATTTTTGAAATGTTTTTATTTAAAGATTTATACCCAAAATAAGACTTCCCGTCAAGTGAAAGAAAGTGTTTTTTGCTATTTTTGACCACATTATGGCATATTTCGAAGAAGAAGAGGAAGATTTACTTCCACCATCGTTAATCAAAATAAAGGTAGCTGATTTGATTCCACATCCAACGGCTATGAAGATTTATGATTACCGAACAAAAAAGGACATCAAAGTTCTTGCTAAAACAATGCAAAAAATCGGTCAGTTAGAACCTATTGTTATTGATAAGGACAAAAAGATTATTTCCGGTCATAGGCGTTGGAAAGCTGCAATTCTAAATGATTGGAAGGAATTGGACGCAATCATAATGCGACCTCCAATGAGTAAGTTTAAATCTCAGGAGGAGTTTGATGAATATATCACTGTATCCATAGTATATCACAATCAGCAACGAAAGAAAAAGCCAATAGAAATCATAAATGAAGCTGAGGCGATTTTAGGTATTTTGGGTAAAAACCAAGGCAAACGCCGAGATTTACTGGGTGATGACGTAAACGCTTTTGGTGCAGTTGGAAAAGATAGATTTGAGAAAGCTGCTAATGTTATTGGAGACATTTCGGCATCTACTTTGAGACGTATCATGGAGGTCGTAGAGTTTGAGAAGAAATCTGAAGCAAATAAGAACATAGGATTGGTTGACCAAATTGTTAAGGGTGAGTTAGCACCAATGAGGGCTTATCGTTTGATGAATATTCATATTCAAGAGCAAGAAGAAAGAAAACAATCGAAGTCCAAGGTTGCTAAGGTTGCAGTGGTTTCAGAGCCATTCTCTCTCTACAATAAATCCTCTGATAAGATGACAGAAGTCCAAACTGGATCTGTTCAGGTTGTTTTCACAAGTCCCCCTTATTTTCAGCAAAGAAACTACGGGAATAGCAGTATTGGTAAGGCAGAATTAGGATTAGAGAAATCGGTAAACGAATTCATTAAGAACCTATCAAAACATTTAAAAGATGTCAAGAGAGTATTAAATGACAAAGGGTCCTTCTTTCTGAATATTGCAGATACAACTCAAAATGGAGAATGTCTTCAAGTCCCGAACAGATTGGTTTTAAATCTGTGCGATACCGAAGGTTGGCATTTGGTTAATGAGATTATTTGGCAAAAAACAAGCTCATTACCCAAGCCGGGCAAGAAACTACAAAACTCATATGAAAAAATATTCCATTTAGTGAAAGATACGTCTAAGTACTATTATGAAGAATATAAGATTTGGAATGAAACAGAATCGAAATTGGTTAAATCGCCCGGAGGCAGAAATCTAAAGGGTGGTAAGGCAAAAGAAGATTTTATGATTTCAAAGGGCTATAGTAAATTCAAAGACTTCCTTACAGAGCAACAAGTTAAAGATATAATATCAGGACCAAATGCCGCAAGTAGACAAAACTTCTTGAAAAAGATTGATTCTGAAAAAGAACATCCGGCTTTGATGCCTGATTACTTACCCGTCATTCCTATATTGACTACATCCAAACCTGGCGATATAGTTCTTGATCCATTTTCCGGTTCTGCCACTACTGGAAGGACCGCAATTTTATTTGATAGAAAATACATAGGTTATGAAATTAATAAAGCTAATCACGATTTAGCAGTAACCGATTTAAATATGTTGCTTAAATAATATCAATCAAATAATCAGGAACTAATTTTAAAAACAAAAGCCACGGATGTACCGGTCCAGTGGCTTTTGTTTTTTTCGATTTATTTGGCAAATAGGTGGTTTTGATTGATAATAAAGTCAGAAAATTGCAGGCAAAAGGTTTGAATATTCCGATAATTTGACTATTTTTGTCAAGTTAATACTAGTCAAATGAATATGCTTGGAACTATTATTCGCGATAATAGAAAATCAAAGGGTCTATTACTACGACATTTAGCCTCAGAGCTAGACATAGATGTTGCTGTTTTAAGTAAAATAGAACGTGGCGAAAGAATACCTTCAAAGATTCAAATAAAGAATATTGCTGAAGCACTTAAAATGGATGAAAATTATCTAAATGAGAGGCTAGTCATAGACAAAATATTAATTGACTTATCTGAGTTTGAGAATCAATTAGAGATTATAAATAAGGTCAAAATCGAATTAAATAAAAAAAGTAAAAGGTAAATAATGAGAACATATTTCTTTTCTAAACCGAATCGTGAAATTGCAGCCGTTGAGGATAAGCAAAAAAACAAAGATGCTAAACACCGATTAGATGAATTATTTGAGAAGCGTATTGAACTCAAAATTCCTTCATATTATATAGAAAATTGGGACAAGGTTGCATTATATGACCCAAGTGGTAATGTAGATAAAGCACTCTCAATTCTAATTGAGCCCGAAAAAGGTGCCTATCATTTAGAAAATAAAATTAACGATTTGACTGGTAAGGAGTGGATTAAATTCACATGCAGTTGGTTTATATTTAATGCGTTGAAAGAGGATATAAAGCAAGAGAAAGCTATTGACCCCTCAACCGAAGAGCATCCTGCAACCTACTCACCAACTATGATTTCTGAGTTTATCAAGTTTTTTACAAAGGAAGGAGATAGAGTTTTAGACCCATTCGTAGGTATTGGTAGCACTTTAGAAGCTTGTAAAAGAACAAACAGAATTGGGTATGGAATTGAACTTAATCCCAAATACTATCAGTTATGTTTGAAAAGGGCACCAGAATTTCGAGCAAATATTTTTAATGACTCGTGCCTCAACATTGACAAACTCAACATAGATAAAATTGACTTCTGTATTTCATCACCCCCATACTGGGACATACTAAATAGAAGTACTCACAACTTTAAAAACAAGAGAACTGAAAAAGAGCTTGATGTAAATTATTCGGATTCAACGTTAGATTTAGGCAATATTGAGGATTATGATTTATTTATGGCTAAACTTAAAGAGTTATACATTAAGCTATATGACAAACTCAATAACAAAGCCTATGTAGTAATTATAATTAAAAACGTCAAAAAGGGTGGTAGATTATATCCAATCGCATGGGATATTGGTAAAATGCTTTCGGATAAATATGTTCTAAAGGACGAAAAAATATGGATTCAAGATAAGGTAGGATTAGCACCATATGGTTACCCCTATTCATGGGCGAGCAATATTTTACATCATTATTGTATCATATTAAGAAAGGAGGAATAATATGAAATTAAAATCCAAGCCAAAATATAAAGTCGACATTTTACAGACCCTTATTGATGAAAAGGCAATCATTTTTGATAAGAGCTATAACAAAGTTTCCAAAATTCATAAATATTGGTCTAGAAAGCCTTGGTATATAATCAAGGATTATATTTCTAAATACTCCAAATCAAATGATGTTGTCTTGGACCCCTTTTGTGGTAGTGGAATAATAGGCTTGGAAACCATATTACAAAATAGAGATTTCATTGGATACGACTTAAATCCGTTCGCGGTATTTTTATCAAATCAAACACTGGATTTTGACTTTGATGTTTCAGAATTTAAAAGAGAAATTGATAAGTTGACATTTGAATTGAAAGATACTATTATGAGTCTCTATAAAGTTTCCGATAATCAATATATATTATACAATATCTTAGGGCATGGGAATAAAAAGGAATACAATTCTGTCCTTTCAGATTTTAATTTTAAAAACAAATCAAAAGTTAGTTTAGACCTCTCAACTAATATAAAGTACACTATTGATTTTGAATATCCGGACAGACCTTTTCCTAAAAAGTTCCATAAAGATAGATTTTCATACAAGGGTATTGAAAAGGTGTCTGAAATGTTTACGGAGAGAAACTTAAAGGCCTTATCACTATTGAATGAGTATATCTCTAAAAACAATTCTAAATATAAAAACTATCTACAACTTGCACTTACGAATACGCTATTACATGTCAGTAGATTGAAAGGAGAGAACGTAAGACCATTAGGTGTAAATAACTATTGGATACCGGATGATTTTATAGAGGAAAATGTAATTTGGAGATTTATTGATAGACTTGAAAATATTGCTATTGCTAAACAGACAATAAAAAAACGGCTTGATGATTCCAAAAGTAAAAGATATGGCACTTATATAATTCATAATAAATCATCGTTGCCTCTGGCTGAATTACCAGACTCAAGTATTGATTTTATTATTACTGACCCCCCGTATGGAGAGGCCATACAATATAGTGAATTGTCTTTTATTTGGAATACTTGGCTAAATAAGAACTATTCTATTCAAGATGAAGTTATTATTAATCCTGTTCAAAATAAAGGAATTAGTGAATTTCATGATGCTATTTCAGAATTCATACAAAACTCATACAGAGTTCTAAAGAGTAATTGCTATTTTACTCTTTGTTTTCATAACAAAGAGGTAAAAATATGGGCTGAAATAATTCGAAAAATCAGAGATGTAGGTTTTGAACTCGAAGATATTAAGATTTACGATGTTTTTGGTAGTCCTTACAATAAACATTGGTCGAAATTTTCACCAAAATCAGACTTGTATGTCACTTTCAAAAAATCAGAAAAATGCTATCCTAATCCAATTGAAGAAATTCAATTAATAGACCCGGTTTTATTGGCAGATTCGATAAGAAAACAACTTATAGAAAATGATAGCTTTGATTTAAACAAGTCATATGACTTGTTTGTCGCGGAAGTTATTGTAAAAATATTTGAAGGATATGGCTGCGACGATGTTTTAAAGTTGGATATTAAAAAAATCACCGAATTATTTAAAAACTGATGGAAATAGGTTCTACGGAATGCATAAGAATATTAAAGAATAACTTTAATTTTAAGTGCGTAGATACAGAATTAGGCGAAGGCATTTTAATGAATGCAAAAGATGCTTTCATCTTTTCCATTGTTACAGGTGCGGGATACTTAGACAATCCATTATACCAATTCACACCGAAAGGATTGATGAAACTATTTTACAATGCTTTCGATTACAAATTTGTTTCAGGAATTTTTGAACATGCTTCTTTAAAACATACTCCATTTATACTTTCTAAAGTAAAGCCATACTTGTTCAACGGAAATAAAGTTATAATTCCAGTTGAATTTGATTCTGAAATATCACTCCAAAAAAAATTAAAGGAGTTCTTTGCAAGCATAGATAATCCAACTGAATACTTAATTCTACGGATTGAAAAAAGTAAAAAGGGGAACGGAATGGAGGGTTTCATGGAATATCTGATTGCTGAGTATTTTAAAAAAATGGGTTTCATAGTTGAGAATCAAATTCCATTGGCACATTCAGTTGGATCTCCTGATTTTGGTGGTTATCAACTAAGTGAAACATTTAATGCATTAAGCAAAAAAAATATACTTTCGGGCCAAGGTTTTCATATAATTGAGTTGAGCCTTCTTAGGTTATTTGATAAAAACATCTCATCAGAGATACAGCAATTTAATAATAATGCAATTGTTGGAGAAGCAAAAACTAGTACAACAATTATGCAAAAACAGCTTAATAAATATCTGTTTACTGGGCTTTTTGAGTATGGTGTGGAAATACATCCGAACAAGAAGGTATCTTCATCACCAGAGTTTGGGTTATTCACTATCAATGCTACCAATTTTAAAATTGAATTTACACCGCCCAGTATAAAAGCAAACTACAAGGAAGAATACTCTCGTAAGGATTATTTTATTTGGTTGGATAATTATATGAAATTTTATTTGATAGCAAACTTGAGTAATGATGAGCTGATTGAAATGGTTTTCAAAGAAACATCCCAAAAGAAATTTGGACAAAATGATTTGGTAGACCTCATTAAGAAATTAAACACAGAAACAATATTAACCCATTTAGAAACAATATTTTAATATGGCATTATCTAGCGATGAAATAATAAAGCGGGAAATAATTGATGTAGTTGGAATTAGTTCCACTAATCTAGATTTGAGAATATTTCCTCAAAGTAGCAATGACGACCAAAAGTTGGTTGAAATTGGTGGTTTAACCTTTTCTTTTAATAATGTTAGTTATGGGTCTTGCGATGCTGCATGGATTGATAGAAATGGTGATGCTGTTATAGCTTTGGAAGGAACAGATGCACTAAATCGAAAATCTTCAGGGAATGCCCAATATCAACGATTTCACCATGCTCTTGGTGCCGTTAAACGTGGACTATTGGGGATTTATTATTTAAAACGAGGAATTGATAAGATTCAAGAAGATTTATATGGAATGGCATATAACGCAACGCAAAAAGAATCGGGTGTTTATCTAATAATTGATGACCTGAGAGAAGTAAAAGCTCTGGTTGACAATTATGGAACAAGTAATTTTGATGAGCTTGTTGATTTTCATTTAGATAGAATGAAGAAAATATTTGAAAGAAAGTTTTCTGAGAAATATGATTCTAGTTGGGTGAAATTTTCCATAAAGCGGTCAACAATAATTTTAGATAATTCTGTAATAAAATATGCTGGTAGAATGATGCGGAATTTTACAGATGGTTCTCAAAGGGCGGGTCATATTGCTGTTGGTGAAATGTATCTAACAAAATACTATTTCTACGACTATACATTCAAATATCTCTTTTTGAAGATGACGGCTGATGAAAGAGATTATTTAGACTTACATAAAGCTGACGATAAAGAGTGGTATTTATTGAGGCACGAAGAAAATGTTGAGATAAAGACGATTGATGATATTATTAATTTATCACCCGAAGTGCGAAGAAAATTAATGGCAATAAAAGATGAGCCACTTAAAGGCAATGCTTTAAAAATCTATTCTGACTGCGTTAAAATAGTTGATAAAGGTTTGAGAGATGGTTCTTTAGAAATAAGCTAGCACACCTATAACTTATACTTCTGACAGAAGTAGGAGTTGATTAGCATTGATAATCAACAACTTACATAAATGTGGGCAAATAAACTTATACTTTTGTTAAAATAATTCCGAAAGTATAAGTTTTTTCCTTCCTTTTGTATCGTAATTAATAAACGATATAAAAGATGAGCAAGAAAGGTCAAAATACAACAACAACTTATATGGACTGGAATGATTTCATTTCAGTCATCACACGACTTGAAAAAGACGAGAACTACAAATTCTGTCTTTTAATCGCAATTGGGGTTTTTACGGGCCTCAGGATTTCAGATTTACTCTCATTGAAGTATTTGGACCTCCTAAATGGTGAAACTTTCTCTATTAAAGAGAAAAAGACCAACAAACAGAGAAGTATCAAAATCAACAAGGACCTGAAAGAGATTGTTGAACGAATAGTTAAGAAAACTAAAGTATCAGACTTGAATGAGTTAATCTTCATCAACAAATACGGAACCAAGGCTATTGACAAATCTTATGTCAATGTGGTCCTAAAAGAGATTGTAAAAAAATACCGTATCAAACTTGACGGTAATGTTTCCACCCACACATTCAGAAAAACACTGGGAAGACGAGTAATGGAAGTAAATAACTATTCAAACGAGAGCCTGGTTCTTTTGATGGACCTGTTTGGACATTCCAGTATGAGTATTACCAAGAGATACCTTGGTATCAGGGAACAAGAAATTCACGATGTATATGATAGTTTATCTTTATAGTCTATGAGAGTTACAATTCAACATCAAATGGAAAAGACATATCACACATTCAAGGTTAAGGACTCCAATAACTTAACCTTGAATGAAGTGAAACACATCTGCGAGAAGATGGGTGTGGTAACTCTGTTTATTAATGGTAAAATTTATTCAATATGAGTTCAGAGATGAATATATCACAATATCTTATTACTCTTCTCACTGAGAAAGGTATTGATTTGGGTTACAACATCAAGGTCAAATCTGACAGTGTATTCGGGGACCATATCATTCCAATGATGGTCCTTGTAGAATTCATTGAAAACCTTGACCCAAATTCACAAAAGAAGATAAGAGAGACTTTGGTCCGGATTGATTTTCAGAATGGAGACATTCTACACTTCTTCAAATTTCTTGCTGAGGGTATGGTTAAGTTGAAGTTTTCAGAAACTTCATTCATATCCTAACCTCAAAAACAACTATGTCAATAATATTGAAATTCAACACATTACAACTTTCTGTCAGGTGAAAGAAGGTTGTAATCTTTTATACTTACTCAAAGTTGTAAGTTTGATTTCTAAATCAATAGGTAAAAAAGAATGAGCTGGTCCAAATCACAGAGAGCTTTTGGTGTTTTCAAAGTTGAAGGAAAATCAATCAAAATTTATGGAACGCCCAGTAGTTATAGCACTTTGAATGTAGGTGAAGAAATCAATAGGGCTGATTGGAACGGAGATAATCTTCAAGTCTCACTCAAAAACGGTAAGGTCAGGATTTACAAGCCAAATGGCTCTTATACTTCACTGTAAAACTTTCACCTTACATTCTTTTTTCCCAATTCACGATGAATGTCTCTTTTGTTTTTCGTTCTATCTTTCATTTTGCCTATGGCTGAATTGATGAGGTCATACCCGTTACATTAAATGTTCCAGAGTTAAATGTCGAACCAGGAACTTCTAAAAAATCTTTGTTCATTTTGTCATCACTTTGATAGGTTTGTGCTATTACATAATCACACGCATCTTTAAAATCCTTGTAGAAATCTTCCACTTTGAAATTAAGTCGACCATTTTGTTCCACAAGATGCCCCATCTCTTGTTTAGAAGAGAGTGTAATTTGGACCTTTGGAGAAACTGCGTGGGCAAGTCCACAACGAAATGAATTATACATATCATAAGAAGACAAGTATGTTTCATATCTCTTCAAACTTGGAACTGTTTTTATAGCATTCTCAAAGTCTTTTTTGGATCTCCTACTAACATTCCAGTCAGATAGATTGGGGTTAATACACTTACCTAAAAATTCTATTCCAATTCCCATTAAAATGAAAGAAATATAAGGATGCGAGATTGATAATTCGCCAAATTCTTTGATAAGTACAGTTTGAATAAAGTCTTTCGGTTTAAGTCGTGCCATAAAATTAAAATTTAGTGTTTTCGATATCTTTTTGAAATCGTATTATTTAAATAGTCAATTTTCTCAATGTTGAAGCCACCTCTAAGGTAGTTCTCAGTAATCTTAAGACTTGAATGACCCAGAGATTGAGAGATGTCATAAAGATTTACATTTTCAAGTCTCAACAAGAGATTTGTGAATGAGTGACGGGAAACATGGGATGTTATTTTTGTCTCAATACCACAAAGTTCCTGAACCTTTTTCAGATTTCGGTTATATACAATTGTGTGGTGTTTAATAAGTTTATATTGTCTTTCAGTTAACTTCTTGAAATCGTTTTTTGGTCCAATACTTTTGAAGTCCTCATCAGAAAGTACTGGGAAAATGAAATCAGTTTCTCCTTTCTTTTTTTGTACCTTAATTTCTTCAAAAAGAGTGTTTAAAAACCTGCTTTCAATTTTATCAATTAGATTTTGTTTCAAGTCAATCATCTGTCTAAGTTGGCTATTGTTGGTGTCAATTGTATAACCCTTGTATTCTATGGTTTCTCCCATATTTTTAGAAACCTCTTTTGACATTTGATTGATGTACTTACCAACTAAACGGTTATAGATTATTTGAGGATTTTGAAGATGTTCAATCAACTTATCAAGTTTATTCAAATTGATAGAGTGTAGCTCATTTTCTTCATCACGAAAGGTAATTTCCTCGGTTTTAACAATAGTTTCATATTTGGTTGACCCTTCAATTAATTCAGATAAAATCAAACCCATATTAGTGTTTATAGGAATACTGATTTCGGTCCCAGTCTTAAACATTGTATATATTAATCTCCCATTAGATAGGTTATTCCAACGAAACAAGAATAGGTCCGAAACTCTACAGCCATTTGAAAAGACTTGAAAAAGAAACAGGTCCCTTGTTAATTTTAGGACCTTATTTTCAATTTGGGTACTAAGGAGTTTATCAACCTCTTCCTCATTTAGAACTGATTTTGATTTCCTATCAACTGTGAATTCAATACTATTAAAAGGGTCCTTAATATAAGTAAAGAAGTCGTCCTTTTTTGCCTGATTAACAATGGACCTCATCATCTTTAGATAATGAACTACACTGTTATTGGATAGTATTTTCGGGTCATTTTGAGTTAGGAGATAGTTCTTATATTCTTTTAGAAACAAAGGGGTTATTTCAACAAAGCGAAGGTCTTTTTTATCAATGGTGCTTAAATACTTTTTAAGTTTCTTTAATACGGTATCGTGTTTAATCTTTGAACCGTGATTAGCCATATTCTTAATACAAACCTCCCAATACCTAACAAATGACAATTTATCACTGGGTAAATTTGAAATTTCATTGTTAATAGCGCCCAATTCTTCAAGGGCTTTTTCAATGATGTTGTTGAGTGCCTCTGAATTAACAAACTCTTTTACATTTCTGAACCTTTTAGTTTCAGTATTAAAATACCTCTCCCATTCACTTACAAGTAGTTTTATGCCCAGTGATTTCTTTCGTATTACATTGTTTTCAATGGTCCTGATATAAACAATTCCTGTTCTATCCTCAGAAAACTGTTTTTGTAAAATTACATTAATTGATTTTGCCATTGGTGTTATTGAAACTCAAGGACAAATATAGGACAAAAAATCAGTATTAAATCATACAAGACAAAAACAGGACAAAATTTAAACAATTGTAAATCTGTATCTTAAATATAAAAAATGATATAGCATAGAATAGATGTTTCCTAAACATTTGATAGCAGTTCGATTCTGCTCGAGACTACTAAAACGAAATCATATCAAAAATCTTTTTGGTGATTTCTAACCGGACGAAAGCCGTATATTGAATTAATTTCCTCGTTTGTTTGTAAAAACTCAATATCACCATTCATAATATCTAGTCTATATACAATCTTTAGATTTTCTTCTGGATCATATCCTGCACCCAAATAATATTTAGTTTTAAAATCGCCCAAGCTATCACTATGGTTATAAATTAAATGCAACTCTTCAGAGGTGGGTAGCCGCCAATCACCCTTTAATTTTAAGCAAGTGTCTTCGGCACCTGCATAACTGAAAATACCCAAATCTACTTTCATTATGTCAATATTATCGATGGTATAAAATTGAACTTCTTTGCGGGTGTCTTTCATAACTGAGGAGGTGTTATTGTTTAAAACCACGCTGGTATCTTTTGAAATATTATTCTGAACATTCTGATTTTGTTCTTGATTATTACAGGAAAACAAAATGAATAATGGTAGCAGAAACACAAATAGTAATTTCATAAAGTTTGATAATTTTTTTTAAAGTAAATTATTTTTGTTGGTAAATTCAATTAGCCCCAAAGTATTTTTTAGTTCAAGATTTTTTTCTGTTTGTTTTTACGATATAAATACTAAGAAATAATTTTTATGAAATTTGTAAACTATTCATTTGAAGAGCGATAAGTTTTGTTATCAAACTTAGGGTGTAAGCACTTCTTTCAATGGTTGATAGCATGGTGCATGGTATCAATATTTATCAAAACATCATTTATTTAGTCAAACTTAATCACGATTCTTTTTTTAAAATCTTAAAACAAAAAACATGAAAATTAGAATAAATCAACTGGTGTTTATCCTGTTTATAATTTTTGTTGTTCCTATATCAGCATTTGCACAACTAGGTTTTGATGATGATGTTGCTGATACGCCCATTAATGGCGGAACAATTTTATTAACTGTTGCCTCCATAGCTTTTGGAGTAAAAAAGGTGATTAACAAATCTTATTTAGAGAAGGTATATCTGCTCGATACTGCACTTACTTCAGTAGTTCAATAATGCTAATGCTTTTTGGGGCTAATTCTATTTCTGCCAGATTTTGAATAGGTTGATCTGAGGCATGGTTGTAGCCGTTTTTATAACCTTTTAGGCGTTCTTCCATCCGGTTGGTATCTAATTTTACTAGACTAGAGCCACTGTTTACGGCAATCATAAAGCACGTTTGGTCTGTATACCTAAAATAAACATAGGCGTTACCTTCTGGAGTAAATTGCATGAGCTTACCATTTTTAAAAGCAGCATTATTTTTGCGCAATTGTGCTAGTTTTTTAATGTAATTAAATGCCTCGTTTTCTTGAGCAGTTCTGCCAGTTGGCGTAAATTTATTTAAGGTATCGTTTGGCCAAGCACCCGGAAAATCTTGCCTTATTTGTCCATCATTTTTTCTAGGAATGGGATTGGTTAATAAAATCTCTGTTCCATAATAAATACTTGGTACGCCTCTTAATGTCATTAATAAACCAATGCCCATTTTCCACTTGGCAAAATCTTCCTTTACCTCGGTAAAAAAGCGGTTTAAATCGTGGTTATCTATAAAAGTTAAATTAAGGTTCGGATTTTCGTATAATCCATCCTGACAAAGCGTATAATATATTTTGGCCAAACCTTTATCCCATTCAGCCTGTTGGTTCAGGCCATCCATAATAGACCAAAAGAGGTGAAAATCTTTGGCACTTGTTAAATGACTTGATTTTGGCGACAGTTTATAGCCATTATTTTGGGTGAAATAGGCCATATTTAGCACGCTAGACTGTTCCCAAATTTCGCCAGTGGAATAAAAATCTGGGTATTCTGTATGAATATATGCCATACATTTATCCATAAATTCGTAATCATTATAGCTATAAGTATCTATTCTAAAAGCGTCGATTCCGGCATAATTAATCCACCATAAATAGCTTTGCATTAAATAAGTAGCTACCCAGGGGTTGCGTTGGTTTACGTCAGGCATTTGGTTGTCGAACCAACCATCCACCATGCGTTTTTTATCGTAATCGCTGGCATAAGGATCAAGGTGCGTGGTAGCACGGTAATTGGTTCGGGTAAATGTTGGCCATTGGTTTACAAAAGAAGCATCTGGCATATCTAGCATCATCCAATGTTTAGAACCAATATGATTGGGTACTAAATCCATCATCAATTTCATGCTACGTTTATGAAGTTCGCTGCCTAGTTTTTTATATAAATCGTTGCTACCTAAACGAGGGTCTGTGAGGTAATGATCTGTTAAGGCATATCCATGGTAGCTGTAGGCTGGCTGGTTATTTATAAGGGTTGGGTTGAGCCAAAGGCATGATACACCCAAATCTTGCAAGTAATCTAATTTATTAATAATGCCTTGTATATCTCCACCATGTCGCCCACCCACAGAATCTCTACTGCACCAAGGTTCGCGCATGGTTTTAATTGCATCATTTTTAGTATCCCCATTGCTGAACCTATCTGGGAAAGCCAAATAAACAAAGTCGGAAGGATCAATTTGATGGCTTTCTTTTTTAAGTGTTTCTAGTTTATAGGTAATGGTTTTAGTTTTACCAGCAGCCTTAAAATTTAGCAAGAGTTGGTTGCCGTGGTAGTTTGCTAGGTTTAAGTATACCAATAAATAATTGGGGTTCTCTAATTTTTTTACCTGGGTTATTTTTACGCCGGGTGTGGTTAAACTCACTTCAAATTGTGCCGTATTGGTACCATAAATTAGCAGTTGTAGCTCACGTGTTTCAAGGTTGTGCCACCAGAATTGCGGGTCAATTCTTTTAATTTCTGGCTTTTGGGCCAAAGAAATTTGGCTAAAAAAAGACAAACAAATTAGCAGGAGATGAGCAGGCTTAACCATGGCTATTACCAGCTAATATTAAATTTTGAAGGATTGTTTTTGATACAAACTGTTTTTACAGTAGATTTTTTACCATCTATGCTTTTGCCAATTGGATCAAACTGAGAAACACCAGGAATTAACTCAATGGTTTCTTGTTTTAGCGCAAGCTCTTTGTTTTCAGATTTAACAGCCTGTTGTGCATCAAAACCATGTAGAATTAATTTAATATTTTTAAACTTAGAAGCTAAGCTGCCTTCCACATTTGTGAACGCCAATTGTTTATTGGTAGCATCAAATGAAATTTGTCTTTTAAAATATTTTCCTGATTCATGGGCATAGCCATCGCCAGCATCTTCGTAATAGGTAAACGCATTGTTTGAGTTACCCATATAAACATGCAAATATAAAGTATCATGTGGCATTTCTTTGGCACTTTGAACCACAGATTGCATGGGGATAATGGCACCACCTTTTACGTATAAAGGAAGTGTTTCCAAAGGTGTTTCAACATACAATTCTTGGTTGCCAGCATATTTACGTTCTGTATTTAAATCATACCAATCACCGGCAGGTAGGTATACCTTATTAATTTCTTTATTGCTTACAACTGGAGCCACCATAATAGATTGGCCAAATAAATATTGATTTTGGTATTTCCAATCATAAATCATTGGGTCGTAAGTATAATTGATGGCTAAACTTCTGGCAACTGGCATACCATTTTGGGTAGCCTCATAAAAGCTAGCATATAAGTATGGCATGAGCTTATATCTAAAAGAAATATAATTACGTACAATTTCTTCTACTTTTTCTCCGTAGCTCCAAGGCTCACTGTCTTTGGCATCAATCATTTTATGACTTCTAAAGAATGGGCAAAAAGCGCCAATTTGCATCCATCTGCTAAATAGTTCTTTGCTAGCCTCGCCTGCAAATCCGCCTACATCGTAACCTGCATTGGCAACACCGCTTAAGCCAAGGCTGTTTACTAGTCGCACGCCCGCCATCATATGATCATCTTCTGGGCGGTTATCACCGGTCCAAATAGCCGAATAGCGCTGTATACCGCTATAAGCCGCACGTGTTAGGATAAAAGGTCTTTTGCCCGCCAATAATTTTTTGGATCCTTCAAAAGTGCTTCTAGCCATTTGCATACCATATACATTGTGCCATTCTCTGTGCGATGTTTTTTTACCATCAAAATCGGCTTCAACTAGATCTGGGAAACGTTGGCCCCAGGTGGCAGGTTCATTCATATCATTCCAAAAACCATCTATTCCATCATTGATATATCCTTTAAAAGAATTTCCCCACCAATCTCTGGTTTTAGGGTTGGTAAAATCGGGGAAATAACACCAACCTGGCCAAACTTGGCCGGTATAATTGGTTCCATCCGGATATTTTAGAAATAAATCCTTGGTTAATCCCTCTTCAAAGGCTTTGTATGTTTTTTCAACTTTTATTCCAGGGTCTACAATTACTACATTCTTGAATCCCATACCCTCTAGTTCGTCGAGCATTTTTTTAGGTTGCGGGAACCTATTATTATCCCAAGTAAATATTTTATAATTATCCATGTAATGAATATCAAAATAGATTACATCTGCAGGAATTTTCTTTTCTCTAAACGTTTTGGCCAATGAGATTACCTCTTTGTCTGGGTAATAACTGTATCTACATTGCTGAAAGCCAATACTCCAGAGCGAAGGCATTTCCATTTTGCCCGTTAAGTCTGTGTATGATTTAATAATGCCTTCTACCGAAGAGTTGGCAATGAGGTAATAATTCATTTCACCTAATTCTGCAGTAAAGCTAGAAAACCTATTGTTTGAAGCGCCAAAATTAAAATGTGATTTGTGTGTATTATCTAAGAAGATACCGTACACTTTATTGTGATGGATACCTATAAAAAATGGGATGGTTGCATATAAAGGATCTCCATTACTTGGGTAGGCAAAAAAGTCTGTATTCCAATTAGTATAAGCTTCACCTCGCCTGTTAAGGTTGCCTGTTTTTTCGCCTAAACCAATGAATCTTTCATCTTCTTGCATTTTTTTATAGGTAGTAACCTCTTCACCAATCCAAGCGGTACCAAAGTCCTTCTCATCCTCATTTAAAATATTTCCTGCTTTATCTTTTAGGGTAAATCTTAAGGGATTTTTATTAATCTCTAATGTACAAGAATCTGTTTGAATAAATAACTTGCTCTCTTCTTTTTGCAATTTAAAATTTCCTTTATTAGGATTTGCTATTACGGCATAGCTGAAGGTATTAAAGTCTTTTTCTTTGCTAGCTTGAATACGAATTACAGTAGGAGAGTATACCTGAACCTTTACATTTCCATGCGCAGTATTGAGAATAATTCCTTCCTCTATTTCTGTAATAGAAGTAACAGTAGATAAACTTTTGTTTAAGGATTGCCCTTGCATAGCAAGAGAAAGAAACGTAAAAACAGATAAAAATGTAAATTTTTTCATGGTATTAAAATATGAAATTTCTGTAAATATATATGGTTTAGGGTTTGATTTCCAAATAAAAAAACGATATAAAAGTGTTTGGAGTACACTTTATGTATTTTTTGACAAACTCACAGAAAATTATATATTTGAAGTGGGCATAATCATGAAAAAAAATACTTTCAGAAATCATATATCAGTAGACTGTGTAATATTTGGATACGACGAGCAGTTTAATAAATTGGAAGTACTTTTAATTGAGCAGAAGAAGCCAAATTTAATAGGCAACAAATCTTTCTTAGCGCAATTTGCTTTACCTGGAGATTTAGTTAATGATGAAGAGGATTTGAATGATGCTGCTAAACGTGTACTAGACGAGCTAACAAATGTTTCTGGGCTTAACCTTCGTCAGTCTGGTTGTTTTGGCGATCCAATGCGTGTTAAACAAGCCAAAGATAAAGAGTGGTTGCATTTGTACCGTCAGGATCCAGATGCCAGGGTAATTACAGTAACCTATTATACTTTGGTAAGAAAAGAAATGATTAGGCCAGTGCCAGGTTCATTTGCTCAAAATGTGGTTTGGAAAAATGCTAAACGAGTTCCTTCTTTGGCTTTTGATCATAATTTAATTGTGAAGCAAGCCTATACAAATTTGAGGCGTGATTTTGAAGAAGAAATGTTTGCCAAAGCATTGCTGCCACAAAAGTTTACCCTCAAGAATTTGCAAAATTTATACGAAGTTATTTTCAATACCATTTTAGATAAAAGAAATTTTATTAAACGGATTAAGAAGGAAGATAACTTAACTGAGTTAAGCGAAAAACAAAAAGGAACGATGTTTAAACCCTCTAAACTATATACTTTTAAAGCCTAATTTTTCTAAAGAAAATAGCATAAAAAAAGCCCGATTAACGGGCTTTTTTTATGCTTGTAAGCAATTAATTATTGAACAATCAATTTCAAAGTTTTAGCTTCTCCACGGTTGTTTGTAATTTTAACAAAATGAATACCATTTGATAATTCTTTACTGTTAATTACTAAACTATTATCTTCAATTTGGCTGAAAGTTGCAAGGGTTTTACCCGCAACATCCATAATAATTACATCGTGAGATTTTGCAAAATCATTGAATTCAATGTTTACAATGCTATTGCTTGGGTTAGGATATAATTTTACGTTGCCTATTAAATTGTTTCTATCTACTAAACCAGTAGTAGTAGTATCTGCAAGGGTGCAAGTGTTAAACACGTATGCAAGTTTAACAGGGTTTGCAGTTGTACGTGTGTGAATACGGTTAAATCCACCAACACCATTTGAAACTACACAAGCACGTTGAGTAGTATCACTGAAACTTTCTTCAGAAGCATTAACGGATGAATCTCCGTTTACAAATTTGTAAGCAAATGAACCAGGGCAAATATTTACTGTTGTTGCATAAAAACCTGGTTTACCAGCAACCGGACTTAAACGGATTGCTCCATTTTGCCAGTTTGGTGTAGTAAAGTTACCCATTACGTATACTCTACCTTGTCCATCAGGAGTTTCGTTGCTAAGGTCTACCATAAAAGTGATATCAGAAGGAGCTGGCTTAGGAATACAGCCACCTGGGGTGCTAGAGTTAAAACAAGTAAGTCCTAAAGTTTCATTTTTACTTAAAATCCATTTGCGATTGGCAATACCTTCCCAATTGGTATTTCCATTTTTGTGGAAACGGAATTTAAATTCAAATTCACCAGAATCCATGGTTAGGGTTACATCATAAATGCTGGTATTTCCAATTTTGTTTAATTTAACACCACTTCCCCAATTGGTAATTTCTGTTCTTCCACCTGCAACAGAAACTGAATCAAATCCACCATCACAGTCGTTGTTTAACATATCTATCACAAAAGTTGCAGTGAAAGTAGGAATTGGAGCAGTAGGACAAGGAGTACAAGAAGCAAAACATACTTTAGAAGCGCCAGTTGCATTAACGATAATCTCACGATTTTTATCGTTACCTACACCGCAAGCACTTGGTACACTTTCTGCGCCACCCCAAGAATTACCATTGATAAACTTGTATTGGTATGAACCTGAATCTAAGTAGGCAATCCACTCATATACTTTGTTATTGTTGAATAAATTTGCCATGCTAGTTGAAGCAGGATTCCAGCCTTGTAGGCTACCTGCAATGTGAACGCCATCTGAACCCACAGTTTGTAATTGCATGTCTACCGCAAAACGAACAGCAAATTTACCAGCTGGAGCCGAACCACCAAATAAGATAGCAGGGATAACAGATGTGTCATTGGCAATAGAATCAACATAGAACCAACGGTTGTCGTTTTGGCCGCCATTTGTTTGGTAACCTACTTGGTTTATGGCAGGTACACCTTCGCTTTTATCCCAAATTTTTCCATTAATAAATTTGAAATTAATAGGTTGGTTTGCGGGTGCATCTATGAAAGTAGAATAGATGTTTCCAGACTCTAAAGTTAATTGGGTTGAACCCGGATTCCAGCCTTGAAAGTTACCAGCAACGTGAACACCACTTGTATCCACTGTTTTGCCCGTCATGTCAACGGAAATCTTAACTTTTTTGGCATAAACTCCCGAAATCATTACGAGAGCAGCACTAAGTAGTAAAATTTTTTTCATGTGTAATTGTAAAATTTGTTGAACGAAAATAAATAAATTGTTAATAAAACAAAAAAAAAGTGTCGGAAATACACTTATTTTTTTTTTATTCGCATGAGCATCCGAAAAAAAGCATGAAAATTATTAAAACAAACGCATTAATCTTATTATTGAGTTTTGGCATATTGAGTGCTTTAAAAGCTCAAGTAGTATCATTAACTCCTGTTTTTCCAACGCAATCTCAAGATGTAGTTGTTACTTTTGATGCTACCCAAGGAAACGGGGCATTGGCGGGCCAAAATTTGGTATATGCCCACACAGGAGTAATCACTAACTTAAGCACCTCACCCACAGATTGGCGCTATGTTCAGGGAAATTGGGGCACGGATGATTCACGGGTTAGGATGATTTCCTTGGGTAATAATAAATTCCAAATTTCATTTAACATTGCTAGTTTTTATGGTGTACCCAGCACTGAGCGTGTGCAGAAACTATCTTTTGTGTTCAGAAATGCTGCTGGTAGTGTCGTAGGAAGAAACACAGATGGTTCGGATATTTTTGTATCTATAAGTGATGGTAGTTTTCGTTATAATATTATAACTACTCCTTCTGGAAATCCTCAAATTTTATTCTTAAGCGATACTTTGAAATACATGATTCAAAGTTCTGATCTTGCCAATATTTCATTGGGTATTAACGGTAATATTTTTGCATCAAAAGAATCGGTTCAAACTTTGGATACATTTTTAACAGGCGCCCAAATTGGATTTGGAAAACATTGGATCAAAACTACTTTAGTAAACAATGGAAAAACCTATGTAGATTCTACAATGGTTTTAGTAAGAAGTATGTTTAGCTCTAATGTTGGTGTTCCGCCGCTGGGAGTGATAGATGGCATAAATTATTTGAGCGATAGTTCTGTGATACTTCAGTTTGTGGCTCCACAAAAGAGTTTCGTTTATGTTATTGGCGATTTTAACAATTGGGAATTGCACCCCAATTACGAAATGACCAAAACGCCAGATGGCTCAAGATTTTGGTTAGGTATACAGGGCTTGTTTCCTGGGCAAGAGTATGCTTTCCAATATGCGATAGATAAACAGCAACTGCTTGTTGCAGATCCATTTGCAGATAAATTTTTGGATGGTAACAATGATGCTTTTATTGACCAAGAAACCTATCCCAATTTAAAACCATACCCTCATGGTAAAACCAAGCATTACGTTTCTGTATTGCAAACCGCCCAAAAACCATACAATTGGCGTGTAACTGATTTTAAAAAACCTGCATCTAATAATTTAATTGTTTATGAATTATTGATCAGAGATTTTGTTGGTAAACATAATTATCAAGCCTTAATAGACACCATTGCTTACCTCAAAAGACTTGGCATTAATGCCATTGAACTTATGCCGTTTAATGAATTTGAAGGAAATGAAAGTTGGGGGTATAACACGGCATTTTATTTTGCACCCGATAAATATTACGGAACAAAAGATAAGCTGAAGGAATTTATTGATGTATGTCATCAAAATGGAATTGCGGTAATTATGGATATGGTTTTAAACCATTCATTTGGGCAGAGCAGTATGGTTAGAATGTATTTTAATAACAGCACGGGTAAGCCACAAAATAATCCTTGGTTTAATGATGATGCCAAACATCCTTTTAATGTGGGGTACGACTTTAATCATGAAAGTATATTAACCCAAAATTTTGTAGATACCGTTGTAAAATATTGGATTAATGAATACAAAATAGACGGCTACAGGTTTGATTTATCTAAAGGGTTTACGCAACGCAATACACCAAACGATGTTTCGGCTTGGGGCGCTTTTGATCAAAGTAGGATTAATTTATGGAAACGAATTGCTGATAAACTTAAGCCTACCAGTGAAGATTGTTATTTGATATTAGAGCATTTTGCTGATAACAATGAGGAAAAGGTGCTCTCTGATTATGGTTTTTTATTTTGGGGTAATATTAATCATGCCTTTAGTGAAGCGGCTATGGGTTATGCTTCTGATTTAAGGCCTTCTTTATCGCAACATAGAGGGTGGTTAGCACCAAATTTAATTCGATATGCAGAGAGTCATGATGAAGAAAGGTTGATGTATAAAAACTTAAACTTTGGATTTACATCGCCTGCTTATAATGTGAAAGATACCCTCACTGCATTAGAACGCTGTGAAGCTGCTGCGGTCATATTAGCTGCCATGCCAGGTCCTTATATGATATGGCAATTTGGAGAATTGGGTTATCCTTACAGTATTAATACTTGCAAAGATGGTACGGTTAATAATAATTGTAGGTTAGACAATAAACCCATCAGGTGGGATTACATGAAACAAGCACCGAGAAAAAGATTGTATGATGTTTATGCTGCCATGAATGCTTTAAAAACCAAAAATAAAGTATTTGCAAATGGCAATATTAGTCACAACTTAACGGCTGCTGTTAAAACAATTTTACTAACGGATAGCTCACTGAGTGTTTATGCTGCCGCCAATTTTGGAACAACTACTTCGTTACTAATAAGAAGGGTAAGTGAAGTAGGATGGTGGTATAATTATTTTGAGGGTGATTCGGTTTATTTTAATAATACAACAGATTCGGTTCAATTAAAGCCTGGTAAATACTTGCTTTTAACAAACAAACGACAAGAAAGGCCAAAAATTCAACCGCTGAGTGGCACCATAGAAATTGCTGATATAATTTCGCTTACAATTTTTCCAAATCCTACTGCAGGTATTTTGCATATCTCATCGGATGTTTCATTCGATAGTTATGAAATTACAGACCTAATGGGCAGAACCTTAACAAGAGGAAATTCCATTATTGATGGCGAGATTTCTTTGGGCGATATAGCGCCAGGAGCCTATTACGTATCATTAAATTGGCCAAAGGGGAAACTAACAAAAAAAATAATTTTACATAATTAAATATGAAGACAACTTTACTTACAATTTTCGGTTTTTTTCTAACCTTAAGCGTTCACGCGCAATCAATAAAGGGAAAATTAACTGATAGTAAATCGGAGCCATTAATTGGTGCAACAGTATTGGTTGAGGGAACCAAAAGTGGTGCGCAAACTGATTTAAATGGCGAATATGTAATTACTGGATTAAATCCGGGTAAATACCGCTTGCGTTTTCAATATATTGGAATGAAAAACGTTTTTAAAAATATTGAATTATTGGCGGGCCAAACTTTGGTTTTAAATGTTGCCTTAAAAATAGATGAGAATAATTTAGATGAGGCAGTTGTAATAGGCTACGGAACCCAAACTAAAAGAGAAATTACCTCATCCATTGCAAAAATTAGCCAAAAGGAATTAAACGATTTACCTGTTCAAAGTTTTGAACAGGCTTTGCAAGGAAAATTAGCCGGAGTTTCAGTAACTCAAGGAAGTGGTTTGGCTGGATCTCCAAGTATCGTGCGTATTAGGGGCATCTCTTCTATTTCTGCCGGAGGAGATCCTCTGTATGTAATAGATGGTATTCCGATGACCCAAGATTATGGTTCTTTTGGAAACGCAGGAGGTGCCAATTTTAATCCCTTAGCTACCATTAATCCGAACGACATAGAAAGTATAGAAGTATTAAAAGATGCTGCTGCTACCGCTATTTATGGTTCTAGGGGCGCAAACGGAGTTATTTTAATTACCACTAAGCGCGCAGGAAAGGGAAAAACTCGTGTAACCTACACGGCGCAAATGGGTTTCTCAACGCCCTCTGCAAAACCTAATTTGGTAAGTAGGGATGAATTGCTCAATTTAATGGAAGAAGCATGGATTAATGATGGAAATACAGGCAAGCCAGACTTTAATAAATTTGGTATTAATAACATGACCTGGGATGAGGCCAGAAATAATAATACAGATTGGTATAATGAGCTCACTCAGGTTGGGGTTAAACAGCAACATGATTTAACCTTTTCTAAAGGATGGGACAAACTATCTTTATACTCTAGTTTATCTTACAATAAAAATGAAACTTTCATCAAAGGTAATTCATACGATAAAATCTCCGGCAGAATCAATTTAGATTATCAAATTTCAAAAAAATTGAAAATGCAGATGGGAACATCCTTTACCAATGGAGACAATAGAAGGGTATACAGCGGATGGAGCGGTGGATATGGATTGGTAATGTCTTCTGCTTTGCCATTTTATCCAATAAGAAACCCAGACGGAAGTTATTTTTTATTTAATAATTCTGATGCTGGTTTTAGAACCAATCCGCTTATGATGATGGAGCAGTTTAAGTGGGTAACCAACGAACAAAGAACGATTGGAAACATCGCATTTGATTATGATATTACAAATAATTTAAAAGCAAGAGTTCAGGCAAATTACGACTATCAGCATATATCAGACGATCAGTTTGCACCACAAGAACTTACCAGGGTAACGGGTTCAGATACAACTTCTATTGGCACAAAGAATTTCCGCTATACCAATAATTACAACTATTTGGCGCAATTAACCTACCGATATAAAATTAATAAATTAAACAAATTTGATATTGTTGGTGGTTTTGAACGCCAGCAAGCAATTACCCAAGGATTTAATATAATTGAGCGCAATGCAAGCGGATTTGTTGCTGATGGAAGGAAAACAGACAATAATCTAAAGAACTATATTGTACCAAGTGAATGGAAATTTGAGCGATTTTTTGGCAGGATTAATTTTAACAGTAAAGACAAATACTTTTTAAATTTTGCTTTTAGTTATGATGGTTCGTCAAGATTTGGTGATAACCACAGGTATGGTTTTTTCCCTTCAGTTTCTGGAGGTTGGTTAGTAAATGAAGAGCGGTTTTTGGAGAATTTTAAAAAACTCTCTTTGCTTAAAGTGCGTGCATCTTATGGTAGGTCTGGGAATTCAGATTTTGACCCAAATGCCCGTTACGGCTTTTTCCAGGCTAATTCGGCTATATCATACAATGGAAATCCAACACTTTACCCAACTCAATTGGAAAACCCTAATTTAAGATGGGAAACTTCTTGGACATTTAACACAGGATTGGACTTTGGTTTTTTTAACAATAAAATTTCGGGAACCTTAGATTTTTATGATAAACGTACCACAGATGTAATCATGAACCTAAACCTTGACCCATCTGTTGGTTTCGGAAATTATTACGACAATGTGGGTGCCATTAGAAATTATGGAGCTGAATTTAGCTTGAGAGCAAATTTGATTAGGAAATCTAATTTTACATGGAGTGTTATGGCCAATATTGCTCGTAACTTTAATGAGATAACAAGCACTGGCGCCTATACAGAAGAAGCGGTAAGTGGTGGTACAAATGATACTAGGGTAGTAGTAGGTATGCCAGTTGGAACGTATTACTTGGTAAGATTTTCACACGTAGACCCAGCAACTGGAAGGCCAGTGTATCTAGATAAGGAAGGCAATCAAACTTCTCAATGGAGTGCTAATAATAGGGTGCCAGTTGGTAGCATATTGCCTAAAGCGGTTGGTGGTTTTACAAACAATTTTAAATACAAAAATTGGGATTTAAGCTTATTATTTGTCTATCAAATTGGGGGTAATATTTATGATGCATCAGCTAAACGCCAATTGGGTGTAATGAGTTTCTGGAATTCTCGTCCTGAGATTGGAGATAGATGGAGAGAGCCGGGTGATGTAGCTGCATTTCCGCGCTTAACATTAGACCCTTCAACTTATGGTTTGCCAGATTACTGGCAATATAATACCCCAATGTGGTTATATGATGCCAGCTTTTTAAGATTAAGAAATTTAACGGTTGGGTATAATATACCAGAAAAATGGGCTAAGAAAGCAAAAATGTCTAGCACTCGTGTAGCCATTATTTGCACCAACTTATTTGTATTAACAAACTATCCAGGCTTGGATCCTGAAATTGCGAGAGATGGTGAAGGTAATATCAATACTTCTAGAAATATGCAATCTCAAGGCACCTACTACTTAAATGCCCCACAAGAACGTACTTACAATTTTCAAATAATTGCTACCTTCTAATTAAATTAATATGAAAAAATTAATACATAAAATTTTATTAGGTACGATTGGTATATTAATCGTTGCCTCTTTTTCTGCTTGTGAAAAAGGACTAGATGTACAGCCAGATCCTTCTTTTGGTTTGGATCCAGCAGAAGCCATTCAATCTGCCGAAGACATGCAGAAATTATTAAACTCATGTTATGATGCTTGTGCAAACATGATGGGTGGGCAGTTTCAGGTTGTTTCAGATTTATTGGCAGATGATGTTGCTAGGCCGCTCAATAACGATGGTAACACTACAGCTATTTTTAATAGGAGTGTTGCACAATTTAATGGTACCACAAATTCTGCCTATTCTCAGCCATACTTTACTATTTACAGGGTAAATGTGATGGATTTGTATTATGATCAAGTAACTTTCTTAGCTGGCGAAAAAGAGCGTTTGCAAGGTGAAGCTGCTTTTCTGCGTGCACTCTGTCATTTTGAAACGGTAAAGCTTTGGGCACAACCAGCTGGGTTTACTGCTGATAATAGTCATTTAGGTATTATTGAAAGAGTAAGGGCAAAAAATGAAGTAGTTTTAAGAACAAGTGTGGCAAGTAATTATGCTTTAATTATCGCAGATCTTCAGAAAGCAATTAGCTTGTTGCCAGAAAGCAATGGTGTTTATGCCAATAAAAATGCAGCAAAGGCATTACTCGCAAAAGTGTATTTTACTAAGGGAGATTATGCTGCTGCTTTACCATTATTAGGTGAAGTAATTAGTGCAGGATATACCTTAAGCGATAGCCTAAATAGGTTTAATAGAGCAGATGTACAAACAGAGATAATCTTTGGTTTTGTAACCACTAATTCTGCTTATGATATCAATGCAAGAGGTGCTGGTTTTAAGGGTGCATACAGAAACGACCTAAATTTACCTACCATAGGTATATCCACTGAATTATACAACTTATTATCGGCAGATACCACAGACAAACGAAGGAAGTTTGCAGCTTTAATTAATCCTGGACAGGCCAATGAAATTAAGGTTTCTACTAAATTTAATCTCAATAATTTTGCAACACCTTATTTAACTTTAACAGACATGCTTTTAATGCGCGCAGAAATATCCGCCTTACAATCAAATCCTGGTTCAGCCATTTTGGATTTAGGACCTATTGTTAAAAGAGCTTATGGTGAAACTAGTGCCAAATATGTTTCACTATCTGGATTAAGCGGTCAAGCCTTAATTGATGAAGTAAGGTTGCAAAGAAGATTAGAAATGCACCTTGAGGGTGATCGGGTAACTCAATTAAAAAGAATAGGTGCCTTTCATTTAACTTCATCAACCATAAGAAACGCACCATGGAATTGCCCAGGTATGGTGCTACAATTTCCATCGTCTGCCGGAACGGTTCAAGGCTTTATATTTAATCCCGAGGGAGGATGTAACTAATAATAACTAAGTATGAAAAAAATAAATTTATTTGGATTAATAATCCTATCTGTTGTATTCATAGTTTTTGGCTGTAAAAAGCCCTATGATTATAGTAAAGAAGTGGCCGAACCTATATCTTCACCAGAGAAGATAGCCGCGGCTTTAAATGGCAGTTGGAAAATGAACACCGCCATTCAAATTGATGAAAAATCTCTTGTAAAAGAATCGATGAATATAGCTGATTTTCTTACTGCAGAATCTGGTCAGGTGCCAAATATTAGTTTCAATACAGTAGATAGCACATTTACAGTTGATACAGCGAGTTTGGTGCTTAACCTGTTTGTTTTAAGCAATGGAAAATGGAGTTTTGATGACAATAGATATCCTTCCAAAATCATTTTAAAAGACCTCAACGGAAGTATAGCAAGTGAAGTATCCATAGGAAAAAACCTTCTTTCTCCAACACCTCAACTTAATTTTGTGAACGCTGTGAATTGTGGTGCTGAAAAAGCGATGTCGTACAGTATTTCATTCCTTAAAAATAACTAATTATGAAAAGTATACTATCAACCTTATTTAGTTTATTTATTTCTTATACAGTATTTGCTCAAGCAGCTTGGGTTGAACCTAAGAAGCCAGATGTTACCAAACCTGTTCGTATCTATTGCGATATTAGCAAAACTACTGCTGCTACAGCGGATGATATGAAATCTAATACAAGTGGTCCCTATTATATTTGGACATGGAAGCCGGTAGAAGCCAGGGTTGATTCATTGGTGAATGGAACTGGTGATAAACCATGGAAGAATAGTAATGACAAGTTAATAATGCAGAAAGATGAGTCGAAAGGGGCTAATGTTTGGTATTACGAAATGGTTCCTACAGAATTTTATGGCGTTGAGCCTGCTGTAGTGTATGCGCAAGGAATTAGTTTTTTGGTGAAACCTAAAGATGGCGGTGGTTATGGCGATCCAGATGTTAAAACAGAGGATTTAAACCTTACCATAGATCCACCTTCTGTTGAAAGAGGCATCTTGTATGCTATCCCAAGAACTCTATTTGGCGATCAAATTAATACCCTTATTTACGATAATCCAAATGAACCTAAGCTAAGTATGCGAAATTTAAATGATGGTGATGTGTACATGCATTTAGTAGCCACAGCAAAGGATAGCTTAGGTGCAACCATAACGATTGAACCTAATAAATTCTTTAAAGTAACTGATAATGCTAAACTCAAGATGACCCGCTTAGCCGATGGTCGTTTTAAAATCACTATGATTCCTAATAAGTTTTTGTCTGTACCTGCAGGATATACCTTATTTGATATAGAAATAACCGTTAGAAAGAAAAACTATTCATCTGTTGTTGATCAAACCGATAAGAAAACTAAACTATTATTTGGCTGTCAGTAAGACTAATCAGTTAAAAAAATCCCAGCAAGCTCAAAAGTTTGTTGGGATTTTCTTTTTATAAGCAGGGCTATTTTTGTTCTTCCATTGCCCTGCGTAAAAAGCTTACCAAAGGCGTGCTTAGCTTAAAGTGAGCCACCAGTGTTTCTATAAAGTTTGTGTTCAGCAAATCTTTGTCGCTAAGCTTATATTCTGCAATAAAACTTTTGTGTTTGAGGTAGCCAACCATAGGATTGCTGGCCTCATATCCTTTGGGTGGTCTTTGTAGGGTTTCGCCACTTAATTTTCCGAAACTATTTTTAAATGTTTTGTGTTCAACAATGGCTAAAAATTCATCCGCATTATAGTCTATTTCTTGCCTTATGGCCGCTAGTTTAGGAGGCATGGGCATATATGAACCCCCAGCAACAAAGCTATTGCCCGGCTCAACATGTAAATAATAGCCGCAAAAATAATCTTTCTTCCCACCCGTATTCAGGCTCAAACCAAAATTAGTTTTATAAGGAGATTTATTCTTGCTGAACCTAATATCTCGGTTAATTCTAAAGATACAATGCTTGGGTTCAAGCAGGGATATTTTTTCATCAAATTTACCTACCTCAGTAATGGCTATGGCTGCAAAATTGAGCCACTCTTTTCGCAGGCCATCGTATGTTTTTCGGTTATCATCAAACCATTCTTTGCTGTTGTTGGCCGATAATTCTTTTAAGAAAGAAAGTAATAAGGTAAAGTTCATGATTGGTTTAATATAGGTTTTATTGCGCGCCTTTAATGATATCCTCTACTACAGCGGGATCTAACAAAGTAGAAATATCTCCAATATTGCTGGTTTCTCCCTCTGCAATTTTGCGCAATATTCTCCGCATTATTTTACCACTTCTGGTTTTAGGCAAGCCGCTTACAAATTGAATTTTATCTGGTTTAGCTATAGCGCCAATAACGCGCGAAACGGTTTGCAAAATATCTTGTTTCGTTAGGTTCTCTTCATGGTGCGAGCCTTCAAAAATAACATAGGCATAAATTCCCTGCCCTTTAATATCGTGTGGGTAGCCAACCACCGCGCTTTCTACCACGCCGCTGTGCATATTAATTGCATTTTCTACCTCCGCCGTACCAATGCGGTGACCGCTTACATTCAATACATCATCTACTCTGCCCGTTATGCGGTAGTTTCCTTCCGCATCTCGCAAACAGCCATCACCCGTAAAATATAAATTAGGATAGGCAGCAAAATAATTGGTTCTGCAACGCTCATGGTCGCCATAGGTTGTACGAATAACCCCCGGCCAAGCTTGTTTAATGCATAAATTACCACTTACGCCATTGCCTTCAAGGATGTTTCCATTTTCATCAACAAGCACCGGCAAAACTCCTGGTAAAGGTAAAGTAGCATGCGCTGGTTTTTGCGGGGTAACACCCGCTAAATTAGATATCATAATACCACCGGTTTCTGTTTGCCACCAAGTATCTACAATGGGGCAATTGCCTTTTCCAATATGCTGGCTGAACCAATGCCACGCCTCTTCATTGATGGGTTCACCCACAGAACCCAAAATTTTGAGCGAACTTAAATCTTTGTTTTTAACATAATCTAGTCCAAATCCCATTAAGCTTCTAATAGCAGTAGGCGCTGTGTATAAAATATTTACTTTGTGTTTGTCTACAATTTCCCAGAATCTACCTGCATCTGGCCAAGTTGGAATTCCTTCATACATAAGGGAAGTTCCGCCTGCACTTAGTGGACCATAAATTATGTAGCTATGGCCAGTTATCCAACCGATATCTGCCGTACAAAAATGAACCTGCCCGGGTTGGTATTGGAATACGTTGATAAATGTATAGTTTGCCCAAACCATATACCCAGCAATACTATGCACAACGCCTTTGGGTTTTCCGGTAGAACCAGAGGTGTATAGAATAAATAAAGGGTCTTCGGCGTTCATGGGTTCGGCCGGAAAAGAAACAACGCCGTTTTTTTCTATTTGGTGTTCGGCATAATCCATTTCATCCTCCCACCATAAGTCTCTTCCTTTAAGCATAGCAACAGGCGTTCTGGTGCGGGTATAAACAATTACTTTTTTTACTAATTTATTTCCAATTAGGGCATCATCAATAACGCTTTTTAATGGAATGTTTTTGCTGCCTCTTTCAGCTCCATCACAAGTTATAATAAATGTTGCTTGGGCATCTTCTAGTCTATCTGCAATGCTTTGGGCAGAGAAGCCTCCAAATATTACAGAGTGTATGGCGCCAATGCGTGCGCAACCTAAAACGGCATAAGCTAATTCTGGAACCATGCCCATGTAGATGCAAACCCTATCCCCTTTTTTTACGCCCAGGTTGGTAAGCATTTGGGCCACTTGGCAAACACGTTTATGTAACCTATTGTAGGTAATAATGCGCGTTCTTTCTTCTGGGTTATTGGGTTCCCAAATAATAGCGGGCTCTTCTCCGTGGGTGGCCAAATGCCTATCAATACAATTTTCAGTAATATTTAATTGTGCACCTGCAAACCACTCTATTTTAGGTTCAGTAAAATTGTATGATAAAACTTTGTCCCACTTTTTTTGCCAAACAAATTGATTGGCTATTTCTGCCCAGAACGCCTCCGGATTTTCAATACTTTTTTTGTATTCCTCGTGGTACTGTTCTAAGGTTTTTATTTGATAAGGATATGGCATTACTTTTTTAAGAAATTGTATTACGAAAGTAAGGAAGCTGGCATGGATAAAAAACTCTTTTCTACAACAACAACTTGCTTTAGGTTGCAAGTGTAAACTAATATTGCGCCAGCTGCAACGGCAAGTGCATTTATATGGTGCAGTGAACTAATCTCTGGGGTTTATTTCTTAACCGTAAAACAAGGCGATTTCTACAAGGTGCAGAAAATTATCAGCATCAAATAAATACCCTTGGTTTTTAAGTAAAAGGAGGCTGTCTAACAATGACAGCCTCCTTTTTTTTGCCTAACAGCAAAGGATGCGCAGAAGAAATTATATTTTTGCCGCATGATAGAAGCAAAAGCAAATAAATTAAGTAATGTAGACTATAAAGTATATGTTGAAAAGGCGGTAGATTTTGAGTTTTACCTCCGTAAAATGGAAGAAGAGGCGGCACAAAATGCAACTGAGGGCCTATTAGCTTATGTGCCTATGAATTTACAGCGTGTGACGAGGATTTTGAAAACATATCAACCTTCAGATCAATTTGTAAGTGTTCTGTCGCAATTAAAAAATCCTATACATTGGTTGGTAATTTCTGAAAATTGGTGTGGTGATGCTGCGCAAATTGTACCAGTAATACAAAAAATAGCTGCTTTATCTGAGGGTAAAATTAATTTTAAGCTCATTTATAGGGATGCAGATTTGCCGCTTATAGATGCGCATCTAACTGGGTCTAGCAGATCTATCCCTAAATTGATTCAATTAGATTCAGATTTTAATGAAATTGCTGTTTGGGGTCCGCGCCCATTTGAAGCACAAGAATTGGTTTTGAATGTAAAGAGTAATCCCGCTACTGCTGATAAGTATTCTGAGGAACTACACAAATGGTATGCGCAGAATAAGCAGTTATTCATTGAGCGCGATTTAATGGAAGTGATTAAAAGCATAAGATAAACCCAAAATACTAATTTGGGTTTATCTTATGGTTAAATGTTTATTCTCCCGGCAACCCAATAAGCGGTGTTTTGCCATCAGTTATGATTGTTTTGGCATTAGGAGAGGTAGAAAGAGATTTAAATGCATCAATCTGTTTAAATTTAAGAATGGTAGGTGTTAAACTCTTGCTCAACATATCATTTGCTTTGTAATTAGCCTCTGCTTCAATTAATATCGCATTTGCACGTCCTTGTGCCTCTAACTCTAATATTTGTTTTACACCTTCTGCTGCAATAATTTTCGATTTTTTATCACCCTCTGCCTGAAGAACTTTTCTTTCGGCTTCTTTTCTTTCTCTATCTTTTAAAAATTCCATACGCTGTGCTTCTTGTTCAGATTGAAGCTTCTCTTCAATGGCCCTTGATAAACCTTGCGGCAATGAAATGGATTTTAGTAAAACGGCTTCGATAACAAATCCTTTTGATTCTAAAACTTCCATCATTCGCTCTCTAATTTTATTTTCTATTTTTGATCGTTTTGAGCTATGCATGTCTTTGGCATCAAATTCTGAACAAATATCTGCTGAAGCCGACCTAAATACTGGGAGAATGAGAACATTTTGATAATTTAATCCAGTATATCTTAGGATATTTTGCACTTCGCTTGTTTTTATTTTATATAAAATAGAAATATCTGATTGCACTGTTAGGCCTTCTTTTGATGGTAAGCCCACATTAATTTCTAAATTAATGGTGCTAATGGGAATGTAAATTAAACGCGAGATAAAAGGATTATAAACCCTAAAACCGGCATGATAAACTTCCTTGTTTAGTTTTCCTAAGGTTCTTTTTACGGCTACCTCATCTTGAATAATGGTAGCGCAAGAGCTGAATAAAATTACGCTAGCAATAGCGCTTAATTTAAAAATTGCATTCATTAAAATAAATTATTATTATAAGTTTAACATATGTGGTCTATGCAATATAATGCTTTAAATATTGAGCTGCAAGTGCTTTTCGAATAAACTTTAATGTTTTTTTAATTGAATCTAAAGCTGATTTTGTTTAAAATAAAATATTTAAAAAAACGCTTAAAAACAAAATTGTATTCGGTAAGTTTTTGCCTTAATTTATGGTATTGTTTTTCAGCTGCTATTTTTTTTCTTTTAAAATTAAGTAAACTTATTTTGTGATGTGTTGTAATACTTAATCAATTCTAAAAATAATCACATGAAAAAATTTAATTTATTTGCCATTGCGGTAGTAGCTATTGCAATGCTCTTTACAGCTTGTAAAAAAGAAGATGATAAGGTAGAAACTCCTGCACCAGTTGTACCTGTTCAAAAAACAATTGCAGGTATTGCTAGCGCCGACACCTCTTTCTCAATCTTAGTAGCTGCTTTAAACAAAGCTGGTTTAGTTGCTACCCTAAATGGCACAGGTAATTTCACTGTTTTTGCTCCAAAAAATGCTGTTTTTAGAAAATATGATATAACTGAAAAGTTTATTAATGATATGACAGATGCAAAAGAAATTGCTGAGCTAAAAGATTTGTTATTATATCATGTATTAGGTAGCGAAGTAAAAGCAGCTCAATTAACTAATGCTTACGTGCCAACTTTATTTTTGGTGGGTACAAATGGAGTATCTTTGCAGGTAAATGTTGCACCTGTAAAATTAAATGCTGAGGTAAATGTTACAACAGCAGATGTAGATGCAAGTAATGGTGTTATTCACATCATTGATGATTTGCTTTTCCCGCCAACTATTGTAGATATTGCTATTAACAATCCTTTGTTTACTTCTTTAGTAGCTGCAGTTACCAAAGCTGATTTGGTAGAAACTTTAGATAATGCTAATAATTTAACTGTTTTTGCTCCGGTTAACCAAGCTTTTACAGATATTAATTTTAATTTAGATTCTACCAGCAAAGCGGCTTTAACACCAATCTTAACAGCACATGTTTTGGGTGCACAAGTTAGATCTAGTCAAATAACAAACGGACAAAAAGCAACTACTTTAAACACAGCTGTTGAATTAACTTTTAACACTAGTTCAGGCGTAAAATTAAGCGGTGGCAAAACAACTGATGCGTCAGTAGTTGCCGCAGATATTCAAGCTACAAACGGTGTTGTACATGTAATTAATAAAGTAATTATTCCTTAGTTAATTGCTTGTTTAAATAATTAAAAAGGGCTCAACAAATATTTGTTGAGCCCTTTTTTTATAGTTATTGTGAGTAAAAAGTTACCTCAAATTTTAGTTGCTTGGTTTATAACCTTCATAAGGTTTAACACTTTTTCTAGATTTGTTAAAAGCTATTGTGCCACCAACGGCTGCCACTACCGGACTAATTGGCCAAAGAATAACTCCAGCAACCATACCTAATGTGGTACCGCCTAATGTTGGCCAAAAGCTGCCTTTAATGTTATCCGTATTGCCTAAATTGTAAACTACCGCCGCATTACTTATTATTGAACCACTTATAGCTCCAATAAATGCACCTACAAATAATCCTTCGTATGAATAGGTGGTTACAGCATCTCCAATAAATGCACCAGCCACTCCACCTAACAAGGCGCCCAGGTATCCCGCTCCTGCACCTGCAACGATTTGAACGGTTGTACGTTGGCTTTTTGGCAATTTTGTACCATAATCTTGTGTGTAAGTTTCTTTGGCTGTGGGTATTTCTGTAATATCTTGTCTAGTTG
This sequence comes from Chitinophaga pinensis, assembly GCA_945860865.1. GTDB lineage: Bacteria > Bacteroidota > Bacteroidia > UKL13-3 > UKL13-3 > B1. The sequence continues at coordinate 37,187 of CAMARW010000006.1, forward strand.
TTTTCGATGGAGTTGTTTCAGATATTGGCTCGGTGGCAGTTGGTATGGCTACAATGCGCGACAATAAAATTATCTCTGCAATTTGTTTTAGTTTTAAATTTTTGGTTTCATTTAAATTAGCCTGCTGGCTATAGGTTAAAATAGAATCGTTGTGGTTCACATAAAATCCGTAATAAAACGAACCCATGGTGCTTTGAATGCGCACTGAATCTCCCAAGAGGAGTTCAGAAATACGTATATTTTCTTGAGCCTTAGCCGTGAAGATACCTGCCAATGTGATTAGCAAAAACAGGTTTAAAAATTTTACTTTTAATTTTTTCATATCCTATTTCTTAAAATGAATGTATTAAATTGCAATGTAAAATTATAAAAAGTATGTTAGAAAAAAAAGCAGATTATTATATTCAAAAATTGAATTTAAATACTCATGTAGAAGGAGGCGCATTTAGAGAGACCTATCGCTCTAAATTGAAAATTGAGCAAAGAAATTTACCGCCAGATTTTAAGGGTAATCGCTACATAAGTACTGCTATTTATTTTTTGCTTAAAACTGAGCAGTTCTCTGCTATGCATAAAATTGCCAGCGATGAACTTTGGCACTTTTATGCAGGTGCGCCTTTATATATTTATGAATTAAATGCTGCAGGTGAACTGATTACACATATTTTGGGGAATGATTTAGAAGCAGGTCAATCTTTTCAGGTATTAATTCCTGCAGGTTCATGGTTTGGCTCTAGGTGCCAAACGCCAGGTGCTTTTAGTTTGGCTGGTTGCACGGTTGCGCCTGGTTTCGATTTTGACGATTTTGAACTAGCTAACAAGCAGTTTATGAAAGATAATTTCCCTGCTCATGCGCAGCTTTGGGATGAAATGTGTATTTAGTTTAGTAGGTTTTAACCTTCTAAAATCTGCTGCATATCGTGCAATTGTTTGTATAATCCTTGTTGCATAATAAGCTCTTGGTGCGTGCCCGTTTGCACAATATTGCCTTTCTCTAACACTACAATTTTATCTGCTTTGTGTATGGTGCTTAATCGGTGGGCAATTACAATGGTAGTGCGGTTTTCCATAATATTATTTAAAGCTTCCTGAACCAATCTTTCGCTGGCTGTATCTAAGGCACTGGTAGCTTCATCTAAAATTAAAATATCTGGATTTGTATTGATGGCGCGTGCTATACTTAAACGCTGTCTTTGTCCGCCACTAAGCTTATTGCCTCTGTCTCCAATATTTGTTTGATAGCTTTTTTCTGTTTGCACAATAAACTCGTGAGCATTGGCAACTTTGGCTGCATTTTCTACTTGATCTGCTGCCAATTGGGTTTTGCCAAAAGCTATGTTATTGTAGATTGTATCGTTAAATAAAATGGATTCTTGAGCTACAATGGCCATTGCACTTCTTAAAGGCAAAATTTGCAGCTCTTTGATATTGCAGCCATCTATTAAAATTTCTCCTTCTGTGGGGTCGTAAAAACGCGGAATTAAATCGGTAAGGGTAGATTTTCCGCTCCCTGATGGTCCAACCAAGGCAACCGTTTGCCCTTTTTCTATCACCAAATTAATGTTTTTTAGCACATATTCATCGGCATATTTAAAGCTAACATTTTTAAATTCTATGCGTTGGTTCAGGCCGCTAATGGCTTTGGCTTGGGGCTTTTCTGTTATTATTTCTTCGCTTTTTAATACTTCGTTTACTCTATCTAGTGAGGCCAAGCCTTTTTGCATATTACTGTAGGCTGTAGAGAATGATTTAGCGGGTGGTAATATTTGTGTGAAAACACCAATAAATAAAATAAATGCCTCTGCGTTTAGTCCGTTCCCGCTTAAAACAAGTTTACCGCCAAACCATAAAATAAAGGCTAATACCATAACGCTCAAGGTTTCGGATAGGGGTGAGGAAGCATCACTGGTTCGGTTACTGGCTACATTTATGGCGGTATAAGCTTGGTTTTCTTTGGTAAACCTACGCATAAAAAAAGCTTGTGAGTTAAAAGCTTTTATAATCCGAATACCCATTAAGGTTTCTTCGTATAAGGAAACCAAATCGCCAAATTTTGATTGGCCGCGTTGGGCATACTTTTTTAGCATTTTACCAATTTGCCCTATTAGCAGGCCCATAATGGGTAGCGTTATAAATACGATTATGGTTAATTGCGGACTAATTACAATAAGGGAGGCAAGATAAATTATAAGGGTTAGCGGTTCTTTAAATAGGGCTTCTAAAGAGCTCATAATGGCAATTTCTATTTGAAGAATATCGCTACTCATTCTGCTAATTAAGTCACCTTTTTTTTCTTCGCTAAAATAAGATAGAGGCAAAACCAAGATGTGCTTGAACAGAGATTCTCTGAGATCACTTACCACATTGTTGCGCAGCGAAACCATGAAGAAAAGGGCCAAATAACGAAATAAATTTTTGAGGAAAATAGTGGCAATGAGTAGGCCGCATATAAAGATTAGGGCAGATTCTGCTCCATCTGTTCGGATAATTTCTGATAAATGGAAATTAAGCAAACCGCTTAAACTCTCGGCGCTAAATTCAAATGCTGGTTTTACAGTAACCAACGCTGTTTTACCAAAAAGTAAACCTAAAAAAGGAAAGATAAGTGCGATTGAAAAAAGGCTAAAAACAATAGAAAATATGTTAAAGAACACATTGAGTGCAGCTAAACCTTTATAGGGTAAAGTATATCGTAAGAATTTAAAGTAACCTTTCATAACTATGGGCAAATATCTACATAAATCATTAATTGCTGCCTATTTTTTCAGATATTTATTCAGGTACTTTTCTGCTAACTTAACTTGTTCGTTGTTTAAATCAATTTCTTCACCCGCTATAAATGCCTTCCACAGTTTACTTGTTTTCATGTTTAGAAGATCGCCTTCTGCTATTAAAATAGAGGCTTTTTTGTTTACCTCTAAACTGCCAATTTCTTTATCAATGCCCATTAATTGTGCAGGCACCAAGGTAATTGATTGCAGCGCTTCTTCTCTACTTAATCCATATGCCGAGGCTGTTCCGGCTATGTAGGCTAAGTTCCTAGATTCCCAGCTGCCTTCCAAAGAAATGGCTACTTTTATTCCGGCCCGAACCAATTGATAAGGCGTAACATAGGGCTGGTCTATGGCTTCTGCGTTGCGCATGGGTAATCTGTGAATATTGCTCAACACTACGGGAATTTGATTGGTCTTTAAAAAGTCAATGAGCAAGTAAGCATCAGAAGCACCAACCAAAACCAACTTTATGGCTGGATAATGCTGCTTAAAAAAGCCAACCGCACGCACTATACTTTGGGCCTCTTGGGCATGTATATAAAGGTTTCCTTTGCCATTTAAAAGGTCTTTCATGGCAGCAAAGCGGGCATTAAAAATAGGCTTATTTTGCTGCTGATACTGTTGAGCATTGGCAAAAAACGTTTCTATTTCCAAAATGGCTTCGCGCAATATTTCTTCGTGCTTTGGGTTGTTTGGCGAAACTTGCGGCCAATTTAAATGTATGCCATCGTCTTTTACCACAGTAGCATCTTCCCAGTTCCAAGCTTTGGTTTTTAATAAACTACTGCTACCACTAATTACGCCTCCTTGTGGCACTGCTTGGGTGTACAAAACACCGTTATAAATAGCAGTGGGCAATATTTTAGAATCGGTATGGAAAGCAATTTGCGAGCGCACATTTGGGTTAAATTCGCCTTGTTCTTGGTAATCTTTGGTGGCCCTCACAGCATCAATTTCATTGAGCCCCATGATATTATTCATGGCAATTAACCCAGGATAAATATGCTTACCGCTTGCATCCAAAACTTTTGCGTTTTTATACAAATTTTTTAGGCTCGTTCCTACTTCTAAAAGGCGGTCTTTTTCTATTACTAAAACGCCGTTTTCTATTACTTGGCCATTACCAACATGAATGGTAGCGCCACTTATAATGGTAGTTTGTGCTGCACAAATTCCACTCAGTAAAAGGCTAACTACACAACTTTTTATAATTATTAAATACTTCATTTTATTTTTATTCTGGGTAAATTTTATTCAAAATCTTCACAATGATAATCGGGGTCTAATTCAGAAATTTTGAGCTCTGTTTTTTCTCCATTTTGCTTGGCCTCCAGCATTTTTTGTATCAACCTACTGCGTTCTTTTTGAAGGGCATTTCTCCATTCTTTATCCTGCTCTCTGTCAAAATAAATGGTTCCATCTACCAAGGTATAAAGTGCTTTGGCATCTATGCTTAATGGGTTATCAGACCATAAAACAAGATCGGCATCTTTGCCTACTTTTATGCTGCCTGTTTGTTGGTCTATATGCAGCATTTTAGCAGGGTTAAGGGTAACCATTTTCCAAGCATCCATTTCACTAATCCCTGCGTATTTTATTATTTTAGCCGCTTCTTGGTTTAGGCGCCTGCCCATTTCTGCATCATCGCTATTAATGGCTGTAACAACGCCCATTTGGTTTAAAATTCCAGCATTTTGCGGTATAGCATCTATAACTTCAAATTTATATGCCCACCAATCTGCAAAGGTAGAAGCACTGGCTCCATGCTTTTTCATTTTATCTGCTACCTTATAACCTTCCAAAATATGGGTAAAGGTATTTACTACAAAGCCCATACTATCTGCCACATGCATCAACATGTTTATCTCACTTTGCACGTAACTATGGCAGCTAATAAATCGTTTTTTATTTAATATCTCTAGCATGGTTTCCATTTCTAAATCTTTGCGCGTTAGCTTAGGATTTTCTTTTTGGGCAGCTTCATAAGCGCGTGCTCTTATAAAAGCGTCGTAGTATACCTGCTCAACACCCATGCGGGTTTGCGGAAATCTGCCGGTTTCTGTTCCCCAATTGCTTTGTTTTACATTTTCGCCCAAAGCAAACTTTATAAAACCTGCTGCATTCGCAATTTTCATATCTTCTGGTGCTTTTCCCCAGCGTAGTTTAATAATACTGCTTTGTCCGCCAATGGGGTTACAAGAGCCATGCAATTGCTGGCAAGCTACAACGCCTCCGCTCAACTGCCTGTAGATATTAATATCATCACAATTTACTACATCGCCAATGCGCACCTCTGAGGTATTGTTTTGCGTACACTCGTTTAAACCCCTATATATGGCAATGTGCGAGTGCTCGTCTATAATGCCATTGGTTAAAAATTTCCCTTTGGCATCAATTACCCTGGCGTTTGGTAGGTTTACATTTTTGCCAATGGCCACAATTTTACCTTTACTTACTGCCACATCTGTTTCTGTTAAAATGCTATCTGCTTCGTTGGTCCAAACGGTAGCACCTTTAAACACCAAATTTTCTGCTTGAGGCAATTGCTCGTTGCCATACTCACAGAAGGGGTATATTACTTTTCCAATATTGGGTTGTGGCTTGCTTTCTTTTTTGCTTTTTTGTGTTTGAACCGAATCAAATAATAATACAAAAGGCTCTGACTCTTCTTGGCTAATCCACATTTTTCCATGAAGGGCTTTAATTTGCTGGGTTTGGCTATCTATTTCATGAATCCAAGCATTCACCTGCACAGGCGATTTACTCTCTTTGTTCTTTGTAAAGCTAAATAAAAATAAGCCTTCTTGCTCGCTAATTTGAACTTTAAGGGTATCTTTTCCTCTTAAAACACCACTGTATTTTCCTTCTTTTTCGGTAATACTTAGCCAAGTGTTTGGTAAGCTTTTAAAGCTATAATTTCCTGTTAATTTATAAGAAGGTTCTGGCTCTATTACGTGGGTTTCGCCTAATATATAATGATTTAAAATATGGGTTTCGGGTTCAAAAATTGGTCCGTTACAAACAAAAAAGTTTGCCAACATACCTTTTTCTAAACTTCCTATTTGTTTGTGCATATTCATCCAAGCAGCTGGGGTTGTTGTTAAAGCAGCTAGTGCTTGGTCTGCACTTAACCCGTGTAAAACGGCTTTTTGCAAGTTCTGCCAAAACACTTTCGCATCGGAACAGCCTTGCGTTGTAAGGGCAAACGGAATATTATTTTTACTTATTTGTGCTGCATTTGCTGGGGCCATTTCCCAATGTTTTAAATCGGCTAAATTTACTTTTATGGCATCTAAAGGATTGCCTACTTCGTATGGTTTAGGGAAATTTAAAGGAACAATAAGTCGCATGCCAGTGGATTTAATTTCTGGTATACGTTGGTATTCGTCGCCATTGCCTTTTATAATATAACTAAGCTTAAATTCTTGTGCAATTTTTGCGGCACGTAACACAGCCAATTTGTTCTCTGCCTCAAAAATAGTAGGCAAATTTTTGTAGGTATTTAGGTGTTCAAAATTAATGAGGTATTCATATTTTTGCTGAGTATACCAAGATGCATCTAGGTATGTTTGCCTAATAAGTGCAATAACGCCCATCATAGAGCCTGGGTAAGGCTGTTTGCTGCTGCCTTTGTTAAAGCTCATTTGGGTGGCGGCATTTGCTTTCACAATCATTTTTTGCTCGTGGGCTTGGCCAGTTAAAACCAGGGCAGCAGTTCCTCTAAAGATTCCATCAGGCACTGCAGTTAAGCAGGCTCCAAAACCGCTTGCAAGCAAAAGTTTGCTTTTTTTATCATCTACTTTAAAAACATTAGCAGCTTCTTGATAGCTCTTTACAGCATCATTCCAGGCATAAGCTCCTTTCTTATTGTTTTCATACAATTGGGTTCTGCCGTTTTGGTTCAAGCCAGATGGCTCTATACCGTAATCGCTAAATAAATCTATGAAGGAGGCATAAATATATTTGCCCGATGCGTTTATTATTTTGGCTTCTTTAGGGATAATAATGCCTACGCCAACAGATTCAATTTTGCCATCCTTAACAACGATACTGGCATTTTGAAGCAGCTCGCCAGGTTTGGTTTGTATGTTAACTTGGGTTAAGGCAAAATAATTGGGCAATGGATTGGCCGGACCATTATTGGGGAAGCTACTCTGTGCAAAAATGTTTTGCGTTATAAAAGGTAGCCAAAGAAAAACACTTAATTTTAAAATCTTATTCATGCATTAAAATTTACGCTTGTTTAAAGTTGCGGCAATGTAGCAGAAAAATTCCTGATTTTAAATTGTATATTTGGAGCTCAAAAAATGAATTTATTAAAAGAAATAAAATTTAAGTTCAAACAGGGTAACGCAGTTGTGCAAATTATTCTCGTAAACGTTTTGGTTTACCTCTCATTTGCATTACTTGGTTTATTTTTTTTCTTATTTAACCAAACGTCTGTTTTAGCTACATTTATGAAATGGCTTATGCTTCCGGCGGCTTTTTCAAATTTTATTTGGCAACCTTGGAGTATTTTTACTTACATGTTTTTGCATGAAGGGTTCTTTCATTTACTTTTTAATATGCTTTGGCTATATTGGTTGGGTAATTTGTTTCAACAATATTTGGGCAATGTAAAAACATTTCAAGCCTATGTTTTAGGGGGTATTTTTGGCGGGTTAATTTATATGTTAGCCTATAATATTTTTCCTGCTTTTACTAATCAAGTTCCTATATCTTTTGCTTTAGGCGCCTCTGCGGGGGTATTGTCTATAGTTGTTGCTTCTGCAACCTTACTGCCAGAATATAGTATTCAGTTATTAATTATTGGTCAAGTTAGGCTCAAATACATCGCCTTGTTTTCTGTAATTCTAGATTTAATTAGCATTCCAAATGGCAATGCTGGCGGGCATATAGCGCATGTGGGTGGGGCGGCTTTTGGTTATTTATTTATCAAATTAATATATAGCCAGAGTGCTATTCCCAATTTTTTAGATAAGGTTTTTGGGGGTGTTGGAAATTGGTTCAAACCAAGCTCAACACTTAAAGTACACCATAAAAGTAAAGGAACTGCAAATTTTAACAATACCAAGCCAAATCAACAAGAAATTGATGCCATTCTTGATAAAATATCAAAAAATGGATATGAGAGCCTATCTCCAAAAGAAAAGGAAATTTTGTTTAAAGCGAGTAAAGGATAAGTTGAAGTGAAATTGTTAAAATATGTATATATCACAATAAGCATTTGTTCAGCTTTAGGACTATTATGTAGTCTAATTTCCCCCTATTTTAGTCCAGCAGATTTTTGGCCAGTAGCCTTTCTTGGTTTGGCTTTTCCAATTATTTTTATTGGCAATGTTATGTTGCTATTTTGTTGGGTTGTACTTAAAAAGAAGTTCTGGATTATACAAGCCGTTATATTGGCTTTGGCATTGCTAAAAACACCTGCTTTTTTGCAAGTTAATGCTAAGGCTTTGCCAATACCTAAACCTGCAAAAACACTAAACGTTGTTAGTTTTAACACCCATTTTATGGGAGCTTTTGATTTTGCTGGTGACGATTCGGCATATTTTTTTAAAATGCTCGATAAGTTAAATCCTGATATCATTTGCCTGCAAGAATTTGTTAATTTGGGTGGAAACTATGAGAAACCTATGTTTAAAAGATTTTTTAACCAGTATAAATTTTTCAATAATGTAAATGCAGATGCTTTAAGCACTAATTTTCCTATGGGTTTTGGGGTTTGTATTTTTACGCGTTTCCCTATCGTTAACAAAGGGTTTCTTGAACTTGAAAACCAGAATAGTAATTTAACTGTATTTGCTGATATTGTAGTAGGTAGTGATACAATTAGGGTGGTAAATACGCACTTAAAATCTATTGTTTTTGATAAGCAAGATTATAAAACCATTGAAACAATTAAAGAGGTAGATGAAACAAAACCTGGAGCTATGAGGCGTATTTTGGCTAAGTTAAAATATGCCTTTAAATCGCGTGCTAAGCAAGCAGATAAAATTCGTGAGCGTTTGCAAAGTACCAACCATAAGGTAATACTTTGTGGCGATTTTAATGACCCTCCTACTAGTTACTCTTACCTAACAATAAAAGGCAATATGAAAGATGCTTTTAGAGAATCTGGCAAAGGTTTGAGCAGAACTTATATTGGTAAAATGCCCTCATTTAGGATAGATTATATTTTACACGATAATTCGTGGAAGAGCTATAATTATGAGACTAATACGCTTAATTTTAGCGACCATAAAATGGTAAGTTGTACCATCGCTTTGCCCTAATTGCCTATCACAAATACGCAAGGAATTTTATGCAATTCGGGTAAGTTTTTTTTCCATTGCGCCAAAGTTTTGGTTCGAACCCAACCTTTTTCTGAACTAATATTACAAGCAATACATAGTTTGTTTTGTGCATTACATTGCGCAATTAGCTCGGTTAATAACTGGTTATTTCGGTATGGGGTTTCCATAAAAATTTGTGTAATGCCGCGGTGCGCCATGGCTTCAATCTCTTTTATGCGCTTAATTTTTGGGTTTTTATCTATGGGCAAATATCCCGAAAAAGCAAATTGTTGTCCGTTAAAACCACTTCCCATAAGCGCCATAATCATACTAGAACCACCGGGCAAAGGAATTACCTCTATGTTTTTGGTTTGAGCCAATGCCACTAAGGCAGAACCAGGATCTGCTACGCAAGGTAAACCGGCATCACTTATAATTCCAACATCATTATTTTCTAATGCTTGTAGTAATTTTGGAACTTCCAAGGCGGTAGTATGCTCGTTGAGTAAAAAAATATTTAATTCGCTTTGGGCATGTTGCAAGTTTAATCTTTTGATGAGCGCACGTGCTTGTTTCTCATTTTCAACCACAAAGTTTTTTACATGATGCACTAATCTGCGCACCATTTCTGCTATAAAATCATCCGAATTATCGGCACTTAAGAAGTTGGGAATGAGGTATAATTTACCATACTTTGGTTCAGACATAAGTTAATTATTTGATTACTTGGTTGTTAAAACAATAAAAATAAGTGTTGATTTTTGAATTTTACACGCTTATTTTCGCCGTTCTTAAAATATTACAATGGCAATATTAACAAAAATAAGAAACAGATCAGGATTAGCAATTGGCGTGGTAGGAATAGCGCTGGGTTTATTTGTAGTTTCGGATGCGCTGAATTCATTTGGTGGAGGCGGTGGTGCTCAATCTAGTAATGTGGGCGAAATTGATGGTGAAAGCATTGGCGTAAAACAATTTGACGACAAACTTCAGTTTAATTTAGACAATTATCAGAAGCGTACCCAAACAGAAAGTTTGGATGAGGCAACGCGTACGCAATTGCGTGACCAAACATGGAATCAAATGTTAAACGATTACATGATGGCTAAAGAATACAGTCAGCTTGGCTTAGAAGTGAGTGAAGAAGAACTAGCTGATATGATTTATGGCAACAACATTCACCCACAAATTCGTCAGTCTTTTACAGACCCTAACTCGCCAACAGGCTTTGATGTAAATACGGTAAAGCGTTATTTAAAGAACGTAACCGAAGGAACTGATGAAGCTGTGAAAGCGCAGTGGAGAGAATTTGAAGATTATTTAATCACAGAAACCTTGCAGCGTAAATATGCCAACTTATTAAAGCGTGGTGTTTATACAACTTCTTTAGAGGCTAAAAATTTATATACTGCTAGAACACAGTCTAAAGATTTAAATTTAGTTGCCTTGGCTTACTCAACCCTTGCAGATTCTAGCATTGTTGTAGAAGATAGTGAGCTAAAATCTTATTTTAAAAAGAACGTTGACAAATACAAGGAGCGTGAGAATTCTCGCAAATTGGAATTTGTTGTGTGGGATTTTGCTCCAACAACAGAAGATAGCATGGAAGTGCAACGTTGGGCTTTTGATCAAGTGGCTCAATTTGCAGCTGCCGAAAATGATACAGTCTATGTAGATATTAACAGTGATGTTAAATTTGATGCCACGGCAAAAAGAAGAAGCGACTTCCCAGAATCGGTTCAAAGCCGCTTATTCCGCGATTCTGCAGGAACTGTTATTGGCCCTATATTTGAAAATGGAAAATATACCTTGTACAAAATTGCAGGTACTTCTTCAGATTCTGTTTTTAGTATGCGTGCTAGCCATATATTAATTAGGGTAGAAGGCGCTACAGATGTGGATACAGCCACTGCACAAAAGAAGGCTAATGATATCTTAGCCCGTGTGCGTAAAGGGGAAGATTTTGGCAAATTAGCCGCTGAGTTTGGTTCAGATGGAACCAAAGATAGAGGTGGAGATTTGGGTTGGTTTACAGAAGGTGCTATGGTACCTGCTTTTAATGATGCTGTTAAGAATGGTAAAAAAGGCGACCAATTTGTGTTAAAAACCCAGTTCGGTATTCACGTTATTAAAATTACAGAAGATAAGAGTAAAAAATTGGTGTGCGCAGGTGTGTTAGAGCGCTCTGTTGGTGCCAGCGAAAAAACTAGTTCTGTTGCTTACAATGATGCCAGTCAGTTTGCTGCTGGTAGCAGAAGTGCTGCAGATTTCAATAAAAATATGGAAGAAAAAGGTTTAACTAAGCGCATTGCAGAGTTTGTGCGCGAAACCGATAATTTCTTGCCAGGTTACAATGATGCCCGTGAAGCTACTCGCTGGGCCTACAATGCTAAAGTGGGTGATGTAAGTGAGGTTATGACAGTTAGTAACGATAAATATGTTATTGCTACTTTAACTTTAATTCGCGAAAAGGGTAAAGCCAATTTTGATGCAGCTATAGAGCGCGTAAAGGTTGATTTTATTAAAGATAAAAAGGCAGAGCAATTGCAAGAAAAATTGAAAACTGCCATGGAAGGCGCAAACTCTATTGAGGCGTTGAGTACAAAAATAAACCAAGCTGTTACGCCTGTTGGTGGTTTAACCTTTGATAATGCCAGTATCCCTTATGTGGGTGTTGACAATCTTTTTGGAGGTACCGTAGCTGGAACTTCAGCACTTAATAAGTTAATGGGCCCAGTAAAAGGGGATGTGGCAGTTTATGCCTACCAAATTAACAAAGTTACTCCTGCTCCAGCTATCACAGATTATAGCATGCAAAAAAATGAAATATCTAACGCGCTTCAACAGCGCATAGAATATGGTTATTTTGAGATTTTAAAAGAAATGAAAAACGTAAAAGATAATCGTTTCTTATATTATTAATATGTTGCATTACCTCACAGAGGGTGCCGGAGATATTAATCTGGTGCTGCTTCATGGTTACTGCGAAAACAATACCTGCTTCAACGAGCAGGTATTGTTTTTTAAAGACCATTGTAAAGTAATAACCATAGACTTGCCTGGCTTTGGCAAAAGCAAGGCCATAACTGGCATTAGTATAGATGGCATGGCCCAAGAGGTAAAAAAAGTATTAGATGGGCTGAACCTAACCCATTGCGTGTTGATGGGCCACAGCATGGGTGGTTATGTTGCTTTTGCCTTTGCAGAATTGTTTCCAAACTTTTTACGCGGACTTGGACTTATTCATTCTACTGCAGTAGCCGATACCGATGAACGTAAGTTAAAGCGCAATCAGGTAATAGAATTTATTACCAAGCATGGCAAAGAGCCGTTTTTAGAAACATTCATTCCTGCTTTGTTTAAAGAGCCAGCCTCTAAAGAACATACTCAAGTTGCCGTAAAAGAAGCCTTAGTAAGCAGTACCGAAGGCATCATAGAAGCAGCCAAAGCCATGCGCGACAGGCCAGATAGAACTCATATATTAAGCAAGCTTACCATCCCGGTGTTTTTTGCCGTAGGTAAATACGATAGCCTCATTCCAGAACAAGCCATGTTTGAGCAAGCCGCTTCCTGCCAAATAGCGCATATCGGCTATTTAAGCAACTCTGCCCACATGGGAATGGTGGAAGAAGCCGCTTTGTTGAATGAGAAAATGTTGGTTTTTTTGATGGATTTTTGCCTTTCACCAAAAAAAATTGCTTGAAACCGCTTTAATTCTTGTAAATTAGCGTTAACCAAACTTTGTTAGATATGAAAAGATTTGCCTTAATACTGTTGCTTGTTTTTTTCATTCACCGCTCTTTTTCACAATCCATTAAAATTAATGTGCCCGAAACTGATGGCGAGATTAAAGCTATGGTTACCACTGGAGACACTTTAATTTTTGGAGGCTTTTTTAGTCGGGTTTATACTCCAGAAAATAGTAGCGCCTATTTTGGAATTCTTAATAGCAAATCAGGAGTCTTATTACCAAATATAGCCCGGCCTAATAATCGTGTAGATTACATTTTACCCGATGGTAGTGGAGGCTATTTTATTTGTGGCATTTTTACAAAGGTTGGAGACTCAATAAGGCATGGAATAGCACATATAGATTCAAATGGGGCTGTAAGCTCAGGACTATCTTCTATTAAATTTGAAACTAATTCAAATAACGGCTTTAATGGAATGAGGTTGATGGGCGATACATTATTTGTATATGGTAAGTTTACTCGCGTAAATAATGTTCTTCAAAAGTATATTGTGGCTATTAATGTTTCCTCTAATAGCACAATTCACTGGAATCCTGATCCTAATGAAATTGTTACGGCTGTTGAAATTGTTGGAAATGAGGTTTTCTTGGCTGGAAAATTTAATAAAATTGGCTCAGTTACTAGGAATTTGCTTGCATCTGTAAATTTGAACGATACCGGAAGTGTTACAAGTTGGAATCCTAATTGCACAGGAGGCATTCCTTATGTTTTAAAGAGTGATGGGAGGAAGTTATTTGTTGGAGGAAGTTTTACCTCCTTTGGAGGAATAACCAGAAGATGTTTAGCCTCTTTTAATTTGTTGGATTCAAATAAACTCACTAGTTGGAACCCAGATGCTAATGGAGAAATAGTTTCAGGTGTGTATTGCATTGATTTTGAAAAAAATAACGTAAGCAATAAAATCTATGTAGGGGGCAATTTTAAAGGAGTTGGAGGCTATTTACGCAACAATATAGCCTGTTTAGATTCAAACGGAATTGCAACTTCTTGGAATCCTAATTCGAACAGAGAAATTATAACAATCAATTTATTTGAAAACCAAATTTATGTATTGGGAGGATTTTCAACTATTGGTGGAAAAAATATAAGTAAACTTGCAATAATAGATAAAGATAATGCCTCTGCTTTAAATTTTGTTTTACCTTATTTCCCAGAAACAGTAGGCAATCCTATTTCAACAATTTATGTTGGGGCTAATGGTATTTATATAGGAGGTAAGTTTGAAAAAATGGGAGGTAAAGTATATTCTGGAATAGCAGCGTATAATTTTACTACTGAAAAATTAATTGAAAATTGGATTCCAGATAAAATTTATGCGCAAGCGGGAGGTATTGCCATTGCTGGTGATAAGGTAGTTGTTGCTGGAGGCAGGGTTGATCAATTAAATTTAGCAACAGGAAAACGAATCCCAATCCCTAATGGTGGTATATTTAGTGCTAATCCTGGTGAAGTTAAAGGCCTTATAATTAAGGATGATATTGCTTATATATATGGAAGCTTTGAAAAAAATCTTGGATTAGGTAAAGTTATTAAATATTTATGTGCTGTAAATTTAAAAAGTGGATTTCTTCATCCCTTTAATATTGAAATTGTTGGCTCATCTGTTAATTCTGCTCAACTTGTTGGAAATGAATTATACTTTGGTGGTATGTTTATTGGGGTAAATGGAATGGTACGAAACAACCTTGCTAGTATTAATATTTTAGACCAAACAGTTACCACATGGAATCCAAATATCAAAGGTTCTGTTAATAGTCTGTGTGTTGTAGATAGCAATATATTTATTGGTGGAAACTTTGATAAGGTAAGCGATCAATCAAGAAAAAATATAGCACTTTTAAAAAGATTTGGCAATGGAGAATTACTTCCTTGGAATCCGGTATGTGAGGGCACTGTTTCATGCATTTACAATACAAATAAATCAATCTTAATTTCCGGTAATTTTAATTCAATAGGCGGAAAACCAAGAAATGGAATTGCCATTCTGAATACCGATTTTGATTCTGCAATAGTTAATCCGTTTTTTTCATCTCAGCTAGATTATAGGTCAAATAATGTAAATACAGTATTAATGAAAAATAATATTGTTTATGCAGGTGGTACTTTTGCTTATAATAGAGCTTATCTAGCAGGCATTAATGTTAACGATACTCTTGGCAAGCTTACTCTTGATAAAAACATAGTAGAATCCAATTATAAAGGGGATACTTCCTACATACAAGTTTTTTCTGATACGAATTGGACTGTAACTAATTTTATTGATTCTTGGCTTTCTGTTTTACCAGACTCGGGCTTTGGAAATGCTAAACTAACTATTGTAACAGCACCCAATATGAATCAAATTAATAGAGATGCTTTAGTTGAGGTTTCTACTGGAAGCATTACTAAATCAGTACTTATTGCACAAAAAACTTTTCCTACCGCACTAAATTCAGTACTCAATAAAGACAAGCAAATAAATATCTATCCAAATCCTACAACAGGAATTATAACTATTGATTTTGATTCGGATGCGAGTCAAAAGACGATTGAAGTATTCGACTTACTAGGAAATTTGATTGCTGAAATGGAAACCACCGAAAATAAATATTCTTTTAATTTTTCACCTAATCAAAAGGGAATTTACATAATCAAAGTAAAAATTAAAGACCAAAACTTTGTTCGCAAAATAATAATAGAAAACTAGACTTTAATCTTTGGTCCTTCGTGCTTAGAATTTAGAATTTCTATTCCCAATCTCTCTAATAGATTTCATTACAATCAATAAATCTTTTTCTACCGAGTAATCTTTGGCATATAAAAAGTTGAGTTTTTGTATGGTTACTGGGTTGTGACTTTTACTGCGTTGCGCATCTGTTGTGCTTACCACGCCCGTTTTAATTTTGGGTAACAGTTTTATGTTATCTGCATGGGCATAACCAACCCAAGTTTTTTGTCCGGCCAATACCTCAAAAATATTAGGCAGAAAGTTCTTAGGATTTCTAATAAACGGAAATAAAATAGGCGAAAGTAATATTAGCAAAATGCTGGCAATTACATCAAATACGCGTTTTTTCTGCTGTTCAAAGGCTTTGGCCAATTGCAGGTTTATCTCTATGGTATAAAAATCTCCAGGCGTATTTTTGTTGTTGCTGCCAATAATAAACAAGCTCTCTTCGGGCACAATTTTATACAATATATCCTGGTGACTATTACTTCCCATCCACTCAATTATTTGAGAGGCTGCTAAGTCTTTACTACAAAAAATAATTTCCTCTACACCAAAAAATTCTACCAATTCTTTTAATTCATTAACTTCACCTAAATAATGGTTATCGTCTTTATTGGGTTCAACCGAAACATAACCCAAATAGTCACTTTTAGATTTAGATTTTATGAGCAGGTCTTGCACCCTTTCAACCTCCAATTTGTTGCCCACAATAATCGTTTTTAGGTGGCTACCCATGGTTAAACTCCAGCGTTTGTATTTGGCATAATACAAGAGCACACGAATTAAGAAAGCGCCAACTACAGCTGCAAATGCACCCAATACAATAATGGCTCTAGAAAAACGATAATCTTCATCAATAAACGCATAAAAAACCGCAATAGCTAAGGTGCCAAAAGCAATGCCTTTAGCTACACTTAAAAATGTTTTTCGTTTGTTATAAGAGCCTGCTAAAAGTAAACCTGTTAACCAAAGCAGCGTATACACTAAGCTATTGGTATACACAATATGTATGGGGTAGGCTAAAGGGGTATCGTACTTTAGGTTCGACCAAAAACCAACCAGTAATGCCAAGGAAGAAAATATAACCGAAAAATCTAGGATTGGAATAAACACTTTAGAGGCAAACCTACTTACAATAGCGGCAAATGCTCTCAAGTAGATAGCTATGTGTATAAGTGCACTGAAGTTTCTGGCGTGTTTTTTAGAGTAATGTTTTTGGGCAAAAATGACCATGGCACGGTAAAAGGTAAATACAAAATTTACACTCGTTTTTTTGGTGCTTTCGCCCTTGTAATGAATAATTGTAGTATGCGGGTAGTAATAGTTTTTAAAGCCTGCTTTGTTTATGCAATAGCTCAAATCTATATCTTCGCCGTACATAAAATAATCTTCATCTAGCAGTCCAATTTCTTTTAAAACATCGTGCCTTATCATCATAAAAGCACCTGCCAAAACATCTACTTCATGTATTTCCTCTTTATCTAAAAACCCCAAATGATATTTGCCAAACTTTTTAGATTTTGGGAACAGGGCAGCTAAGCCGCTTAATTTATAAAATGCTACTTCTGGGGTAGGTAAACCTCTTTTAGATTCGGGTAAAAACTTGCCCGAACCATCAATCATTTTTACGCCAACGGCTCCCGCATCTGGGGTGCTATCCATAAACTGAATGAGTTTACTAAAGCAGTCTTCCTCAATTACCGTATCTGGATTTAGCAATAAAACATACTTTCCTTTTGCAGCTCTAATGGCCTGGTTATTGGCTTTGGCAAAGCCAACATTGTCTTTATTTTCTATGATTTTTACTTCCGGAAACAGCTTGCGCACCATATCGCAGCTGCCGTCTAATGAGTGGTTATCCACCACAAAAACTTCCGCTTGCAAGTTTACACAAGCCCTTCTTACGGCATGTAAGGCCTGCTCTAAGAAATACTTAACATTGTAGTTTACAATTACGACCGAAAGTTGCATATCTTTAAGGGAACGAATATAAGTGATTAAAAATTGTTTTCATCCCGTTTTTAAGTTTGTATATTTGGTTCAATGAAAGTAAAGCTCCTTTTCTGGTTCGGTTTGAACCTAATTCTTTTGGTTCAAACGAAGGCTCAATTGCCCAATGAGGTTTTATCTGATTCTACCGATTGGGTTCAGCCCATAAATAAACCTTTTAACTTTAGCCTAAATAATACCAATTACATGCGTAATACCGAGTATTTTAACCGCATAGAAGAAGGCAGAACTTTGTTTGGCTACCAATTGCATCCCCGCATTTCGTACCGCGCACACCCGGCCATAAAGTTAGAAACGGGTGTTTGGCTCCGACATGATTTTGGTGGAAATAATCCGTTTACCACCGCTTTACCCACCTTCTCTTTGCGGGCTAAAGGCAACTATTCAGAACTTATTTTTGGTACACTCGATGGCGCTTTAAGTCATGCCTTGCTTGAACCTATGCTCGATATAAACGCCGTAATTACCCAACGCATAGAAAATGGGTTTCAGTTTAAGTTTAAGCGCGGTGCTTTAAAAGCCGATAATTGGATTAATTGGCAAAATTATATTGAGCCGGGTGCTTATGATAAAGAGCGTTTTACGGCTGGTATAAATTGGAATTTGCGCCTGTTCGAAAATGCCCAAGCGCGCTTAGAAGGCTATTACATGGCAACTGTTTTTCACCAAGGTGGACAAATAGATTTGGATACTTTGCAGCCTTTTTTGATGATGGTAAATGATGCGGTTGGGGTAAAATACCAGCGTAAATTGAGTCAAGATGTGCATTGGTTTGTGGATGCCAATGTGCTCAGATATATTGAAACAAGCGATAGTAAATTATATCCAGAAAAGCAGGGCTTGGGCTATTATGCAAACTTGGGTTTTGCCAATAAGGGCTTTCATATTATGATGAGTTACTGGCAAGGTAATCATTTTATTTCGCCCGGTGGCACGCAAATTTACCAAAGTAGGAGCAGCATAGATGCCGCCAATTATGAGCGCAATAGGCAATTACTCTTTATCCGATTTATCTATAACAAAGCCCTGTATCAATCGCCTGTAATGGCATCGGCTCGTTTTGAACCTATTTATGATTTAAATAATGGAGTTTTCGATTTTAGCTTTAGTTTGTACTTGAGTTACCGCGTTAGTTATGGGTTTGGAAAGAGATAATTAGCTTAAACCACAAAAATTCATTAGCCTTATCCCACCATTTCTGCTACAATCTTACCGCTGTTTAAACAAAGTGGAATACCACCACCGGGATGTACGCTGCCGCCACAAAAGTATAAGCCTTTAATTTGGCTGCTGTAGTTGGCATGACGTAAAAATGCGGCGTATCTATTGTTGCTGGCATTGCCGTACAAGGAGCCGCTAAAACTCGATGTTTTGCTTTCAATTAAGCGTGGATCAAGTATAGACTCATTGGCTATTAAAGGCGCAATTTCGGTTCCTAGTAGCCTGCTTAATTTTTGTAAAACAGCTTCGCGCGCCTTGGCAATCCATTGGTCCCAATCCTGGCCCGTATTAGGCGGCACATTAATCATCACAAACCAATTTTCATGTCCTGCAGGCGCATCGTCTGTCTTGTATTTACTGCTTATGTTAAGGTAAATGGTTGGGTCGGCATAAAACTGCTTTGTTTTAAAAATATGCGAAAACTCTTCTTCATAATTGGCACTAAAAAAGATGTTGTGTAAGTCGAGTTCTTTAAAGGTTTTTTGTATGCCCCAATAAAAAATAATGGCAGAAGAAGATTTTTCCTGAACCAATAAATTTTCGGGTGGCGCCACATCTGGTAAGAGTTTGCGGTAAGTTGGGTTAATATCCATATTAGAGATTACGTGCGAAAAGGAGTAGCTTGCTTTTTCCGTTTCTATGCCGCTTACCACTTTATTGTGATGCAAAATGCGACTAACTTTCTCGTTAAAATGGAAGTTTACACCCAGTTTTTTAGCAGCTTTTACCAAGCTATCCGTAATTTGATGCATGCCATTTTTTGGAAAATACGTACCTATCCCCATTTCCAAATGTGGTATCATATTTAGCAAAGCCGGCGCTGCATAAGGGTTAGAGCCGTTGTAGGTAGCGTATCTATTAAAAAATTGCACCAAATGCGGCTCTTGTAAATCTCTGCTATTTTGGGCATGCATGGTTTCAAATAAATTTAAGTGCGGAACGGCCGCCAAACCTTTAAGCGTTTTTTTCTGAAAATAAGTGCCCCATTTATGCAAACTCGATTCAACAAATAAGGGCGCAGTATTTTCGTATTTATATTTGGCTTTATCTAAGTAGTTTTCTAAAACTTTTGGTTCAACCCTTAATTTATTTTTAATTTCTTGAATAAATTTTGCTCTATCAGCCCAAGCAATAATGCGTGTGCCGTCTTCATAAAAATAATGGCAGCCCTGCTCCAATTTAATATATGGAAAATCGCTTTCGGGTATTTGGGCCAATTGCAATAAATCGAGTACCAATTGGGGCAAGGTAAATAAAGACGGACCCGCATCAAACCTATATTTGCCTTGGGTAAACTCGCTCAATTTACCCCCAGCATATGCATTGGCTTCAAAGATACTTACCTGGTTGCCCTTTGCAGCCAAACGTATAGCTACAGCTAAGCCAGCCATGCCTGAACCAATAACGGCTATTGTGTTTTTGCTCATCTTATTTTTTTAGCAATTGTAAAACTTTATTTGTAATCAATCCTTTTTTAAACATAAACCCGTAAAATATGTTCTCCAAAGTTATTCAATTTTTAAGCTTAATAGGGCTTAGTTTTTTTAGTGTTTATTCTTTATCAGCTCAAAATACTGGCAGTATTAGCGGAAAGGTACAAGATAAAAATACCCAAGAATTGCTCATTGGCGCTTCGGTTTTTTTAGAAGGAACCAATCTTGGAGCCCTTACCGATGCCGATGGTAGGTTTTCGTTAAAGGGCATTCCTCCAAAATCGTATAACCTCAAAATTCAATACGTAGGTTATGTTACCAAAACGGTTTTTAATATTGTAGTTACTACAGGAAATATTCAAACGTTTAATATTGATTTAGAACCAGAATCTAAAAGTTTAAACGAAGTAGTGGTAAAAACCAAAACCAAAAATTTTGGCAAAAAAACCGAAACGCCTTTGTCTATTCAAAATCTAACTGCCGAGGAAATAAAAAGTAATCCAGGTGGAAACTTTGATATCTCTCGGGTTATTCAAGCTTTGCCTGGCGTAGGAGGAAACACCGGTGGGGCATCCTTTAGAAACGATATCATTATTCGTGGGGGTGCGCCAAATGAAAACGTATTCTACCTAGATGGAATCGAAATTCCGGTTATCAATCACTTCTCTACCCAGGGTAGTTCGGGCGGACCACAAGGGATACTAAATGTGAGTTTTATTCAAGATGTTACCTTGGCTAGCAGTAGTTTTAGCGCTGGAGTAGATAATGCCCTGAGTTCTGTATTTACCTTTAAACAAAAAGAAGGAAACAAAGAGCGTTTGCAAGGTAATTTGCGTTTAAGTGCCTCCGAATTTGCCCTTACATTTGATGGTCCACTCACTAAAAATACCACCTTTTTAGCCTCTGCCCGCCGCAGTTATCTGCAGTTTTTGTTTATGGCAATTGATTTACCTATCCGCCCAAATTATTGGGATTTTCAATTTAAAACCACTACTAAAATTAATGATAAAACTACTTTAACCACATTAGGTGTAGGTGCCATAGACGAATTTAGCTTTGCCATTCCTGAAGAATCTTCCCCAGAAAAGGAATATATTCTGAGAAATAGTCCAAACATTAACCAATGGAACTATACCGTTGGCGCTATTGTAAAGCGTAGAATTAGCAATGGCGTTATGAATATTTCTGCTAGTAGAAATATGTTCAACAACCGCCTAGACCGCTGGAGAGAAGGCAAAACAAACAACGAAGAATTTAGGGCTTTTAAGTTGAACTCGCAAGAAATAGAAAACAAATTTAGAATGGATGTAAGCAAATATATTGGCACATGGAAATACGCCTATGGCGGAATGTTCCAATATGTTAAATACAATAATTATACTTTCAATAAAATTAGTGTTCAGCCCTTAATAAGTTTTGAATATGCCTCTGCCATAGAGTTTTTTAAAGGCGGATTATTTGGCGAAGTAAGCAACCGTTTTTTAGATGGCAGGCTGAACCTAAACTTGGGTTTGCGCAGCGATGTAAATACGTTTACCAATACCGGTTTAAATCCGCTTAGAACCCTATCCCCGAGAGTTTCTGCTAGCTATGCCCTAACAGATAAATGGTCGTTAAACGGAACCATAGGCAGGTACTACAAAACACCTATTTATACCTTGTTAGGATTTAGAGACAATGCGGGTAATTTTGTAAACAAAAACAACGAATACATTGGCACAGACCATTACGTGGCGGGTATAGAATATTTGCCTGCTGCTGCCACACGCATAACATTCGAAACCTTTTACAAGAACTATTTTAACTATCCTATTTCGCTAACTAATGATGGCATTTCTTTGGCCAACCAAGGTGCAGATTTTAACGTGTTAGGAAACGAAGCGGTAGTATCAAGCGGTAGCGGTCGCTCTTACGGATTTGAGGTATTTTTTCAACAAAAGTTAACCAAAAATTTATTTGCTACTTTATCGTACACTTGGTTTATGAGCGAGTTTAGCGGTGCCAATAATGTATTGATACCAAGCGCCTGGGATACCCGTCATTTGTTATCTGCCATCTTTGGTTATAAGTTTAAAAAGGGTTGGGAAGTGGGCTTAAAATACCGCTATGCAGGTGGCTCGCCTTATACACCTTATGATATGGAAGCTTCACGCGCCAGTTACCTAACCACAGGTTCTGGAAAATTAGATTTTACTCAACTAAATTCTCGCAGATTAACTTCATTCCAACAATTCGATATTCGCATCGATAAAAAAATTAACCTAAAACGCACCACGCTCGATATTTTTATTGATGTTACCAATGCAGGCTTATATACTTCGCAAGGTGTTCCAAATTACACATTTGAGCGCACCGCCGATAATGCAGATTGGAAATCTACCGATGGCAATCCAGTTAATCCCAATGGTTCTAACGCCACGCCACTATTATTAGAAAATATAAATAACACAGTTATACCTACCTTTGGATTTATTTTAGAATTTTAATGATGAACGCAAAGAAAAAGGCTATAGTTATTGGTTCAGGTGTAGCAGGATTATCTGCTGCTGCCTATTTGGCTAAGGGAAATTATGAGGTTACTATCTTAGAAAAAAATGATAGTCCGGGTGGCCGTGCGAGGCAATTTAAAGCAGATGGATTTACCTTTGATATGGGCCCAAGTTGGTATTGGATGCCCGATGTATTTGAAAAATTCTACCAAGATTTTGGCTTCACCACCAGCGATTTTTACGAGCTTATTCGGCTTGATCCAAGTTACAGGGTAATAGCTAAAAATGGCGAAGCCGTTGAGATTCCAGCTAACATGCACGAGCTAGAAGCCCTGTTCGAAAAATTTGAACCAGGTTCTGCCCAGCGTTTAAGAAAGTTTTTAAAAGAAGCAGCCTATAAATACGAAGTGGGTATAAATGATTTGGTGTATAAACCTAGCTTAAGTTTATTAGAGTTTGCCGATTTACGCCTCTTAAAAGGCTTACTTAAAATGGATGTGCTAAGCAATATGCGCAAACATATAAGTAGTGTAGTTAGTCACCCTTTTCTGCAAGAGCTTATGGAGTTTCCTGTATTATTTTTGGGCGCACTTCCAGAGAATACGCCTGCACTCTACAGTTTAATGAATCATGCAGATTTTACACTAGGCACTTGGTATCCGCAAGGGGGTATGTTTAATATTATAGAGGCGTTTTTAAAGGTAGCTCAGAAACAAGGTGCCCAGTTATGTTTGAACCAAGAAGTTGTTAAAATTATAAGTGAGAATGGCATAGCCAAAGGTGTGCAAACGCATACAGATTATTTTGAAGCAGATGTAGTAATTGGTGCCGCCGATTACCACCATTTAGATCAAAAAGTTTTAGAACCTGCGCAAAGAAATTACACTGCGCAATATTGGGATAAGCGCAAATTAGCACCTTCTTGTTTATTGTACTACGTTGGATTAAACAAACGTTTAAAAAATGCGGTACATCATACTTTGTTTTTTGATACCGATTTTGGCCTACATGCACAAGAGATTTATACCCAGCCCAAGTGGCCAAGTAATCCGCTTTTTTATGCTTCTGTGCCTTCTGTAACAGACCCATCTGTGGCGCCAGCTGGTTGCGAAAACCTGTTTTTACTTATTCCCATTGCGCCAGGTATAACCGGCGATACGGAGGATATTAGAGAAGCTTATTTTGAAAAAATTATAAAAAGGCTAGAACAACAATTAGGAGAATCCATTTTGCCTCATGTGGTTTACAAAAGAAGCTACAGCGTAAGCGATTTTAAGAACGATTATCATGCCTTCAAAGGAAATGCTTATGGTTTAGCCAATACATTGGATCAAACTGCTATTTTAAAGCCTAGCCTAAAAAGCAAGAAAATTAAAAACTTGTATTTTGCTGGACAATTAACCGTTCCTGGTCCGGGTGTGCCGCCAAGTATCATTAGCGGGAAAGTAGCTGCCACCCAAATTTTTAAGGAAATGGGGAATTGAATTTTGGCTGTAATTTTGTTTTTTATGTAAAATTTAAAACAAAAAGCGTAAAAATTTAATTACTATAACTTAGTATAAATAATAAAATATTACCTTCCCATTTTATGAAGACAATATTCGACAAAATTTCGGTTCGAAACAGTAAGATGGTTACCAAAGCATACAGTACCTCTTTTTCATTAGGTATTCGTTTTTTGGCAACCCGTTTCCAGAATCCTATTTATGCCGTTTATGGTTTTGTGCGCTTGGCAGATGAGATTGTAGATTCTTTTCATGGCTACCCAAAAGCAGAGATGCTAGCCGAGTTTAAAGAAGAAACGTTTAAAGCCATTGAGAGGGGAATAAGCACCAATCCTATCTTAAATAGCTTTCAGGATGTTGTAAATAGCTACCAAATAGACCACGAGAATATCCGCACTTTCTTAAAAAGTATGGAAATGGATTTGGCAGATCAAACCTATAATCAGCAAGCTTACGAAGAATATATTTTAGGTTCTGCTGAGGTGGTTGGCTTAATGTGTTTACGCATATTTGCAGAAGGAAATGATAGCATGTACCAGAGCCTAAAACCTGCTGCCATGAAATTAGGTTCAGCTTTTCAAAAGATAAATTTTTTAAGAGATTTTAAAGCAGATAATGAAGGCTTAGGGCGTTTGTATTTTCCGCAATTGCAAAATCAATCCTTTAATGAACAAACCAAACGCGAAATTGAAATAGATGTATTAAAAGATTTTGAAGCAGGTTACGAGGGTATAAAAATGCTTCCCAAAGATGCTCGTTTTGGAGTTTACGTGGCCTATATTTATTATTCTCGTTTGTTAAATAAAATTGTTACTTTACCACCACAAGCCATTTTAGAAGAGCGTGTGCGCATCAGCGATAATCAAAAATACGCCTTGTTTTTTGGTTCTTACCTGCGCCATAGTTTCAACATGTTATAAATATGTTTGCCTCTTTTTACCTTATTTTACTCTTAAATTTTACACAAACCGCCCCTTCAGATTTGAGGCAAATGAGAGATAAATATCACCAAGCCATTTACAAAGAGGTGCTAGCCAAAGAATTAATTGCGCAACTAAAGCAAAAACCTACTCTTACTGCTATAGAAAAGGCATATTTAGGAGCTACGCAAATGCTTATGGCCCAATACGCTTTTTTGCCCAACCAAAAGTTATCTTGGTTTAGCAGTGGCAAAAGCAATTTAGAGGAGGCCATTAGGGTTGAACCTAAAAATGCAGAAAGTATTTATTTGAGGTATAGTATTCAACTCAATGTTCCTTCTTTTTTGGGATATAGCCAAAATATTGTTGCCGATAAAGCTTTTTTATTGCAGGAAATTAAGAAAATAAAAGACAAAAATTTACAAGATAGAATAAAGTTATTCCTGCAAAAAGAAGCCTCTTTAACCGAGCAAGAAAGGTTGCTTTTGCCATGATACAAGAAATGGTTATTTTGGTAAATGAGCACGATAAAGAAATTGGACTCATGGAAAAGCAAGAAGCCCATATAAAGGGGTTGTTACACCGCGCTTTTTCGGTAATGGTTTTTAACGGTAAGGGCGAAATGCTCTTGCAGCAAAGAGCGCTTAGCAAATACCATTCGGGTGGCTTGTGGACAAACACTTGTTGCTCTCATCCGCGCCAAGGCGAAACTACTGAGCAAGCAGCCCACCGCCGTTTACAAGAAGAAATGGGTTTTGATTGTGAGCTAAAACTGCACCAAACCTTTATTTACAAAGCACCATTTGAAAATGGATTAACCGAACACGAGCTTGATCATGTTTTTGTGGGAATCTACAACCAAAATCCGCACATTAACCTCGATGAAGTAAACGATTTTCATTGGATAAGCCTCCCCGATTTAGACCTACAACTTCGAGATGAGCCCGAAAAATTTACCGTTTGGTTCAAAATGATTATGGAAAATTACGTTCGTTTGTAGGGGCGGAATATTTTCCGCCCCTACAAATGAACCCACCAACCAAATGTAGCGACCCACGGCCGTGGGTCGCTACATTTGGTTTATCCTACATTTGGTTTCTAATTTTTTCTTTGCCCATTTTTTCGCATATTTGCAGGTATGAGCGTAAGGCAAGAGAAATTTTCGGGGTTAATACAGCAGCATTTGGCAGATATTTTTATGCGCCAGCCCGAATTTGTGAACAAAGAATTTGTTACCATTAGCAAGGTGGAGGTTTCGCCAGATTTAGGTTATGCCAAGATTTACTTAAGCATGATTAAGGTTAAAGACCGCAATTTCCTTATTAACTTAATTGTATTGCAAACTCCGCAAATTAGAAAACACCTAGCCACTAAAATAAGAAACCAAGCGCGTATTGTTCCCGAGCTTAACTTTTTAATAGATGATAGCCTCGATTACGTATTTAAAATAGACGAACTAATGAAGCGCGTGAACGAAGAAGATGAGCGCAAACGCAACGAAAATAAATAATACTCAGCAAGCATACCATGAATTACGATCCAATAAAAAAAGACTTAGGCATTGTTTTTAACCAAAGCACCTTTTTAAGAAAGATTTTTTACTCTTTACTCGATTTGTTGCTCCTACGCACATGGCATGTGCACAGAGAACTAAAATTGTGGCTCAAAAGCAATAGCAGCGCCCAAATTCTAGATGCAGGCTCAGGCTTTGGTCAGTACAGTTTTTACATGGCCAAAAAAGGTAAGCAGTTTCAAATAGATGCTGTTGATGTAAAAGAAGATCAAATAGCAGATTGTAACCAATTTTTTAAAAAGTGCAGTTTAAGTAATGCCAATTTTGCTTTTGGTGATTTAACCCTTCCCATTGCCCAAGACAAATATGATTTGGTAATGTGTGTAGATGTTATGGAACATATTTTAGAAGATGTTACTGTATTTAAAAACTTTAACCAAGCCATGAAGAAGGGTGGCATGTTGCTTATTTCTACACCAAGCGACCAAGGTGGGAGTGATGTACACGAAGAAACCGGAGAGAGCTTTATTGGCGAACACGTGCGCGATGGTTACCCGGTAGCAGAAATGGCAGATAAGTTAAAACAAGCGGGCTTTACCCAATTCGAAATTTTATATAGCTACGGCACTCCAGGCAAAATTGCTTGGAAATTGAGCATGAAATACCCTATGCTTATGCTAAATACGAGCAAAATATTCTTTCTTTTAATTCCGCCTTATTACCTAATTACCTATCCTTTTAGCTACCTCCTAAATTGGTTAGATACCCATAGCAAACATGCCACAGGTACCGGATTAATTGTGAAGGCCTGGAAATCCTAGCCCTTGAACCTGTCTTTTAAAATAGCGCTTAGGTATTTCTTTTCACGCAAATTGCAAGGTGGCTTTAATGCCATTTCTTTAATTTCTTATATCTCTTTGTTAGGCTATGCCGTAGGCGCTGCCGCGTTGCTCATTATACTCTCTGTTTTTAATGGTTTTGAGGGTTTATTTACCCAAATGTACAGCAACTTTGATGCAGATTTTAAAATCTCACCTGCCACGGGTAAATACATTCATTTGCCGCATTTACCCATACAACAAATTAACCAAATTGAAGGCATAAAAGGCCATACAGCTGTTTGGGAAGAAAATGCCTTGTTGCGTTACAATGGCAAACAAACCATTGCTACCATTAAGGCTGTAGATAAAAACTACTTACAAATAAACCCTTTAGATAGCAACCTTCTTTATGGAGAATTATTGCTTGAAACGGATGCAGATTCTGCCTTTGCATTAGTGGGAAACGGATTAGCCTATCAACTGGGTGTAGACCCCGGAGATCAGTTTAATTATTTGGGTATTTATTTGCCCAAAAAAGGCAAAGTAGATATGCTCGATCCTACAGGGGCCTTTGCCCATGGTTTGGTTTTTCCGGCAGGCGTTTTTACCGTGCAAGAAGAGGTAGATAATAAATATGTTTTACTACCACTTTCGTATGTTTTTAAATTGATAGAGGATAGCAACAATATTTCAGCTTTAGAAATTAGACTGCATCCAGGCATCAATAATCAGTTGGTTCGAACCAAGTTAACACAGCTTTTGGGTCAGGATTATGTGATAAAGAATAAATTTGAACAAAGAGAAAGTTTTTTTAAGGTAATGCAATCAGAGAAAACCATTTCTTATTTTATTTTGGTTTTTATATTGCTCATTGCAGCTTTTAATACCATTGGCTCTTTATATATGTTGGTTATAGAAAAAAGAAGCGATATGCAGTTATTGGCCAGCATGGGTTTAAGCGCCAATAAAGCGGCTGCTATCTTTGTTTTTCAGAGTTTGTGGATTGCCATAACAGGTGGTTTAGTAGGTATTATTATTGGCTTAGCCGTATGTTATGGTCAGCAAGAATTTTCTTGGGTAGCCCTGCAAACCAGCGGAAATACAGTAATAAGTGCTTACCCAATTGCGGTAAAATGGCAAGATGCCGTGCAGGTTTTCTTTACCTTATTGGCCATGGGTTTATTAACTTCTTTATACCCCGCCTATAAAGCGAAATCTTTTTTAAACGAAGTTTAAATTGCGGTTTTAAAAGTTTATTTCTCTTTGTAAACAACCTCTAAGAGGGTTTGGCCAACAGCACGTAAAGTGTTTTTATCAATGTTACTCAAATTATCATTTACCGTATGCCAATGCGCAGGGAAGCGAGAGTCTGTTTGCTCAGAATAATGAATGATATCTATAGTGGGTATTTGGGCTAATTCATTAATGTATTTGTGATCATCGGTAATAAATCCACCTTGGTAATAATAGAAGTAATTGCTAAAACCCAATTGTATGGCTTGATCCCAAACTTTTCTTAAAATGGGTTCAGCATATTTCATGCTATAACCTTCCCAAATAAACTTAGCATTTTTGCCCCCAACCATATCTAATAAAATGCCATAATCTGCCTTGTAACCGGGTATGTGCGGGTTTTTGCTCCAATATTGTGAACCCAAGCAATAAGTATCTCCGCCTTGATCCGATTTGCCCAAATCTTCGGCATCTAAGCAAATGAAATCTATGCCAATAGTAGGTCTGTTTTTGCTCATAATTCGAGCCATTTCTAACATTACAGCCACGCCACTTGCCCCATCATCTGCGGCATCTATGGCAGTATTGTGGTTTGCCGGATTGGGGTCGTTATCTGCATAAGGTCTGCTATCCCAATGGGCGCAAATTAAGATGCGTTTACTTGCTTTTGGATTAAAAGATGCTATGATATTTTTTATATTCAATGGCTTTTTATCCCAATTACTTACAACTGCTTTTTGTTCTGTAACCACATCGGCATATTTTTTAAATTCACTTACCAAATACTTGCCACATGCTGTATGTGCATCGCTGTTGCACACGCGAGGACCAAAACTCACTTGTTTCTCTATAAAATAATAAGCAGAATCTGCATTGAAGTTCTGACTAATTTGTTGGTATTTGGCAGGTTCAGGAGCGGTTTTTTGTTGCTGGGTTGCCGGCTTAGGATCATTGCCACAAGCCCCCAAAAAGGTTAAAGCCATTCCTAATAATATGTACAAGTATTTCATTGAGGCAAAATACGTATTTTACCTGCTAAAATCCTAAACATCTAGTTTAGGTTTTGCCGCTTGCAAAACTTCTTATACCAGCTATTTTAATTAAGATAGCTTGAGGTAATTTTCATTTTACGTTTAAAATCTGGCAAGTTTAAAAGTAAAAAATAACCACTTGCCCGAGTATCATTTTGCATTTAAAAAGCATAAAAATTTGTGCGATACGGCTTTTTGGCTACTTTTGCAAAGCAATAACAACTATGCAAATACAACTCTTAAAATCTAAAATACACCGTGTAAAAGTTAGTCAAACAGAATTACACTATGTGGGAAGCATTACCATTGATGAAGATTTAATGGATGCTGCTAATATGATTGAAAACGAAAAAGTACAAGTGGTAAATATTAATAATGGTGAGCGCTTGGAAACTTATGTAATAAAAGGCGAGCGCGGAAGTGGAATGATTTGTCTCAACGGTCCAGCCGCTCGCAAAGCAGCAACCGGCGATTCTGTAATTATTATTTCCTATTGCCTCATGGATTTTGAAGCAGCTAAATTGTATAAACCCATCGCGGTTTATCCAGATCACAATAACAAACTAACACACTAATTAACTGTGAAAAAAATTAGCCAATACGGGCTCATCCTTTTGGTAGGTGGATTCTTTCTCTATTTTGTATTTAGAGATACCAATTGGAATGAACTATTCCAAAAAATGAGCGGAGCTAATTTTAATTGGTTAGCTATTGGCGTAATTATTTCGATAGTTAGTCATTGGCTAAGGGCCTACAGAGCTACCTTTTTATATGAGGCTATGCAATATAAAGTTAGCACTACCCATAGCTTTTATGCCGTACTCATTGGTTACATGATGAACTACATTATTCCACGTGCTGGAGAAGTATCGCGTTGTGCAGCCCTTGCAAAAACAGATCAAATGCCAGTAGAAAAATCACTCGGCACAGTAGTTACAGAGCGAATTGTGGATATGGCTTTATTGCTCATTATTCTAAGCACTATTTTTCTGCTTAAATTTGATTTAATTATAGATTTCATTAAACAAACAAGTGCTAACCAAACTGATACTGGTGAAACAAATGGTTTTAGCTGGAAATACATTGTACTTATAAGCCTAGCCATTAGCGGAATTTTACTTTTTAGTTTGCGAAAAAAGCTGTTTAAAAGCAAACTTTTCGTGCACCTTTTTGAGCTTTTACAGGGATTTGGCGATGGATTATTAAGTATTAGACATATTAAAAATCCCTTGCTCTTTATTGTTCTATCTGTTTGCATTTGGTTGGGCTATATTTTAATGATGTATTTCTGTTTGTTTGCCCTAGAATCTACCGCTTACCTCAGTTTTACTGATTGTTTAGTGGTTTTTGCCATTGGTACCATTGGGGTAGTTTTACCTGCACCAGGCGCTGGAGCAGGTACTTACCACTTTTTTGTTATGCAAGCGCTGCTATTGTTTGGGGTGGCTAAAGAAGACGGAATAGCTTATGCAACCATGGTGCATGGCATTCAAATGATTGTATTATTAGTTATTGGAGCAATTGCCTCATTATTGGTAATTGCCAAACAAAAGAAGCAGGCAAATGAGCAAGCATAGTTTGGTTCGAACCAAAATATTGAGGGATTTAAATGCCCTTTCTGAGCTTTTATTGCAATGGAAAAGCGCGAACCAGAAGATTGTATTTACCAACGGGTGCTTTGATATTTTGCACCGAGGACACGTAGATTATTTGGCCAAAGCTGCAGATTTAGGAGATGTTTTAATAATTGGCGTAAATACCGATCAATCAGTTAGCGCTATAAAAGGGGCTCATAGGCCTATTCAAGACCAAGAATCGCGCTTGCAAATTTTGGCTTCACTGGCTTTTGTAGATGCCGTTATTTTATTTGATGAGCCCACTCCCTACGAGTTAATAAAATTGGTTCAGCCAGATGTATTGGTAAAAGGAAGCGATTACCAGGCGGAGAACATTGTGGGCTACGATATTGTTAAAGCTAAAGGAGGATCAATCAATACATTAGATTTTATTCCGGGGTTTTCTACCAGCGGTATTGAGAGTAAAATAAAGCAAACTAAGTAAAATCATTTGCCCTAGATTGGAAAATGATGGGGCAAGTAATATATTCGCCCCACAAAATCACAGATTATGAACTTTGAATTTACAGAAGAGCAATTAAATGTTCAGCAAGCCGCAAGAGATTTTGCGCAAACCGAATTATTACCGGGTGTTATTGAAAGAGATAATGAGCAAAAATTTCCAGCAGAGCAAATTAAAAAATTAGGCGAACTAGGTTTCATGGGAATTATGGTTGACCCTAAATATGGAGGTTCTGGGATGGATACCATTTCTTATGTTCTAGCCATGGAAGAAATTTCTAAAATAGACGCTTCTGCTTCAGTGGTTGTTTCTGTAAATAATTCTTTGGTTTGCTGGGGTTTAGAAACTTATGGTACTGAAGAGCAAAAACAAAAATATTTAGTGCCAATGGCAAGCGGTCAGGTTCATGGTGCTTTTTTACTTTCTGAGCCAGAAGCTGGAAGTGATGCTACATCTCAAAGAACTACTGCTACTGATGAAGGCGATCATTATTTGTTGAATGGCACAAAAAATTGGATCACCAACGGTAATTCTGCCACGCATTATTTAGTAATTGCGCAAACCTACGTTGAAAAAGGACACAAGGGAATTAATGCTTTTATTGTTGAGAAAAGCTGGGAGGGTGTAACGGTTGGAAAAAAAGAAGATAAAATGGGAATCCGCGGAAGTGATACACATTCTATTATGTTTCAAGATGTAAAAATCCCAAAGGAAAACAGAATTGGTGAAGATGGTTTTGGATTTAAGTTTGCTATGAAAGTTTTAGCAGGTGGTAGAATTGGAATTGCTGCTCAAGCTTTAGGTATAGCTAGCGGAGCCTATGAATTGGCGCTTAAATATTCGAAAGCGCGTAAAGCATTTGGCAAAGAAATTATGCATCACCAAGCCATTCAATTTAAATTGGCAGATATGGCAACCCAAATTGAAGCTGCTCGATTAATGGTTATCAAGGCTGCTGCACTTAAAGATGCTGGTAAAGAGTATGCATTAATGAGCTCTATGGCTAAAGTTTTTGCCTCAGAAACAGCTATGTGGGTTACTACAGAAGCTGTTCAAGTGCACGGGGGTTATGGATATGTAAAAGAGTACCATGTTGAACGTCTCATGCGTGATGCTAAAATCACTCAAATTTATGAGGGTACCAGCGAGGTGAATAGAATTGTTATTTCAAGAGAAATATTGAAGTAATTCGAATAAAATAAGTTAAAAGCCTGAGAATAATTGCATTATTCTCAGGCTTTTTTATTGATAAACCAGTGTATTTTTTAACTTATTGAGAAATTTATCTCAAATGTGTTGTGCTGTTCCTGCTTATTAATTCAAAAGTTTCGCCGTTAAAATTTACTATGTATAAGCATAAATTGGAGTGTTCAAAAGATTCCATTGCTGATAAGGGTAAATTAAGGAGGGTACACAATAAGCTTTTCATGGCTCGGCCGTGTGTTGCAATTAAAACACAATCTTCTTTTTGTGCTTTTAATAGTTGAACAACAGGAAGTTGCCTAGCTTGCATTTCTGCGGCGCTTTCTCCTGCTTCAATTTTAGCCGAATAGTTGCCATTTTTCCATCCATTAACTACTTCCCAATAAGCCAATCTTTCCGATTCATTTTGCGGTTTTCCTTCAAATATACCCCAAGAAATTTCATTAAGCTCGGGCAAAATTTGGTATGGTTTCCCTGTTTCAATAAACGGTAAAACAGATTGTTGGGTTCTTTTGAGCGCAGAGGTGTATATTTTTTGAAAATTAATTTCTTTATAAAAAGCATAAAAGTTTGCAGCTTGTTGCACTCCTCGCGGGTTTAAATCACTATCAATACCGCTGCCTTGAACAATCCCTAGTTTATTGAAATCTGTTTCTCCGTGTCTAATTATATAAATTAATTTATTTCCCATTTAATGGCAAATTAAATAGATAACCTGAATTTAAAGAATACCGAACAAAATATTAGCTATTTCCCCTAAAAAATTTAAAATTGCGATTTAGAAAGGTATATTTTTTGTTGCCTTAATTAAGAAGATTGAATAATAATGATAAAAAAAATACACTTAATCTTTATTCTATGCGTGCTGTGCCATAATCTAGTTTGGAGCCAGTGTATTGATCCACTCAGCATTTCCCCCGGATTTCCTTGTCCAGACCCAACCTATAAGCCAGTTTGTGGTTGCGATCAAGTTACTTACAGAAATGATTGTGAAGCTAGGTATAGAGCAGGTGTATTAGCTTTTTCTGACGGTCCTTGTTCTGGTTTTGAGTTTGATATGATTCCGAATTTTGTGGGAGATAACGACATAATGCGGTTTACATTTGTTCAAAACACGGGTAGAACGGCCACCATGTATGTTTTAGATTATTATGGTAAAATAATGATTCAACGCACTTTACCTGCAAGCGATAATTTTGCCGCACCATTTATTTTTGATATGCCCGAGGTTAATTATATGAGACCGGGGCCCTATATTGTTATTGTTTTCAATGCGCAAGGGGCTTATCGATTTAAGAAATTTGTGAAAGTTTAATTTTAAATAAATTTTATTAGATTTTATATATTATATGCCTATTTTCGCCTCCCCAAAGTATAGGCGAGGATATTTTTTAAACATTTTGTTGTGAATTAAATTTTTTTGGCCTATTTTTGCAACCCCTTTAATAAAACTGTATAAGCGTGGACGCATTAAGTTACAAAACAATTTCAGCCAATAAGGCAAGCACAACCAAAAACTGGCATGTGATTGATGCTGAAGGACAAACCTTAGGAAGATTTGCCTCAAAAGTGGCAAACATTTTACGTGGCAAACATAAGCCATCTTTTACACCGCATGCTGATTGTGGCGATTACGTAATTATTATCAATGCTGATAAAATTCGTTTCACAGGCAACAAGATGAATGAAAAAGAATATAAATTCTTTTCTGGATATCCAGGTGGTTTAAGACGCGAAGTAGCGAAAGATATTTTGGTTCGTCGCCCAACCTACATCGTTGAACATGGTATCAAAGGCATGTTGCCTAAAACTAAATTGGGATCAGAGTTATTCCGCAACTTGCATGTTTATGCTGGTTCAGAACATCCTCATGCCGCCCAACAACCAAAAGAATTAAAATTCTAAGAGATGGAAATAAATAACGCATTAGGAAGAAGAAAAACAGCGGTTGCCCGTGTTTACCTCACAGCAGGTACCGGCAATTTAACTGTAAACAAGAAAGATTACAAAACATACTTTCCTACGCTAAGCTTGCAAATTGCTGCAGCACAAGCGTTTGAAGTAACCAATACTGTTGGGCAGTTTGATGCAACTATCCATGTGGATGGTGGTGGACAAACAGGGCAAGCGGGTGCTATTAAATTAGCAATTTCACGTGCTTTGGTAAAACACAATGCTGAACTTAAGCCTGCATTAAAGGTAGCTGGTTTGTTAACCCGCGACCCTAGAATGGTTGAACGTAAAAAGCCTGGTCAGAAAAAGGCTCGTAAACGTTTCCAATTCGTAAAACGTTAATCAGAATTTATCAATTAATATGTCAAATATCACGCACCAAGAGTTGCTGGAAGCGGGAGTGCACTTTGGTCACTTAACCCGTAAATGGAATCCGAAAATGGCACCATATATCTTTATGGAAAAAAACGGAATTCACCTCATCGATTTGCACAAAACAGCTGTTAAGCTGGATGAGGCCGCTCACGCCATTAAAAACATTGTTAAGTCAGGTAGAAAAGTTCTTTATGTTGCTACTAAAAAGCAGGCAAAAGAAATTATGGAAACCGAAGCTAAACGTGTAAACATGCCTTACGTTTGCGACCGCTGGTTAGGTGGTATGCTAACTAATTTTGGCACCGTTAGAAAAAGTATCAAGAAATTGCAAACGCTAGAAAAATTAGCGCAAGATGGTACTTACACTAACATCAACAAAAAAGAGCGTCTAATGATAGATCGCGAAAAAATTAAGTTGAAAAAAGTGTTAGGTGGTATTGCAGATTTAAATCGTTTGCCTGCAGCATTGCTTATCGTAGATATTAAACGTGAGCATATTGCTGTTGCCGAAGCTACTAAGTTAAATATTCCTACTTTCGGAATCGTTGATACTAACTCAGATCCTACTTTGGTTGACTTTCCAATTCCTGCCAATGATGATGCAGCTAAATCAATCGCTTTGATTACGCGCTACATCACAGATGCTATTGTAGAAGGTTTATCTGAACGCAAACGCGAAAAAGATGAAACAGCCGATAAAGAGGTTGTTGCCGAAAAAGAATCAGCTGAATAATAGTAAAGCCTCCGCCTTAAGGTGGGGGCTTTTTTAAAATTAAAAAGCAAATATTTATTTTAAACATTCAAATTATAAAATTATGAGTATAAGTGCAGCTGATGTAAACAAACTACGCCAAATGACTGGTGCTGGGATGATGGACTGCAAAAAAGCATTAACAGAAACTAATGGCGACTTTGATGCCGCTGTAGATTTTCTTAGAACTAAAGGTGCTAAAATTTCTGCTAATCGCGCAGACCGCGACGCTAAAGAAGGAGCTATTATTGCTAAAATCTCCGCTGATGGTAAATTAGGAGTTATCGTTCAGTTAAGTTGTGAAACAGATTTCGTTGCAAAAAATGAAGATTTTGTGGCCTTCACCCATAAATTAGCCGAAATTGCAATTGCTAATAATGCAGCATCTATCGATGCATTGAAAGCTTTACCAATGGATGGCTTAACTGTTGCTGATAAAATTATTGAGCAAGTAGGAAAAATTGGCGAAAAGATTGATGTAGTTAAATACGAAATAGTAAGTGGCGAGAATGTTGTTCCATACATTCATGCTGGTAATAAATTAAGCGTATTAGTTTCTTTAAATTTAGCACCTAATGATGCTAATTTTATAGTAGGAAAAGATGTTGCTATGCAAATTGCAGCGCTTAATCCTGTTGCGGTTGATAAAGATGGTGTAGACCAAACAATTATTGATCGTGAAATTGCTATTGGAATGGATCAAGCTCGTGCAGAAGGTAAAGCAGAAGCAATGCTTGAAAAAATTGCACAAGGAAAATTAGGTAAATTCTACAAAGAAAATACTTTGTTAAACCAAGAATTCCTTAAAGATAATAGCAAAACAGTTGCTCAAATGTTAGATGCTACTGAAAAAGGCTTAACGGTAAGTTCTTTTAAACGAATTTCTTTATAATATTTTTATTCTAAAAAGGCTGTCTCAAACGAGATAGCCTTTTTTTTGTGCCCAACATTATTGTAATCTTGTAAAAAAATCTCCTTTATGAAATATAAACGTGTTCTTTTAAAACTAAGTGGCGAGGCCTTGATGGGTGATATGCAATTTGGTATTGATCCTAAAATCTTGGAACAATATGCACTCGATGTACAAAAAGTAGTAGATTATGGTGTTGAAGTTGCCATAGTTATTGGTGGTGGAAATATTTTTAGAGGAGTTTCAGGAGTTGCCGGTGGATTAGTAGAAAGAGCGCAAGGTGATTACA
Organism: Chitinophaga pinensis; assembly: GCA_945860865.1. Taxonomy (GTDB): domain Bacteria; phylum Bacteroidota; class Bacteroidia; order UKL13-3; family UKL13-3; genus B1. The sequence continues at coordinate 74,434 of CAMARW010000006.1, forward strand.
TGGGTATGTTAGCAACCGTTATAAATGCTATGGCATTGCAAGGTGCTTTAGAGAAAATTGGATTGAAAACTCGTTTGCTTTCTGCCATTCACATGGAACAAATTGCAGAGCCATTTATTCGTAGAAGAGCCATTAGGCACCTAGAAAAAGGTAGAGTGGTAATTTTTGGTGCAGGTACTGGTAACCCTTATTTTACAACAGATTCTGCCGCCGCTTTGCGCTCTGTAGAAATTGATGCCAATTTGGTTCTTAAAGGTACGCGTGTAGACGGAATTTATAGTGCAGACCCAGAAAAAGATTCAAATGCAACTAGGTTTAGCGAAATAAGTTTTGATGAAGTTTATGAGCGCCAACTCAATGTAATGGATATGACAGCTATTACGCTTTGTCAAGAAAATAAAATGCCTATCGTTGTTTTTGATATGAACAAACAAGGTAATTTTTTAAAGGTTTGTATGGGTGATACAGCGGTAGGTACTACTGTTAAATAGAATAGTAAGGTTAAAAGGAATGTATTAATTTGTGTTAATACATTCCTTCTAATCTTGTTAATGAACCATATTTCTTATACCTAAAATAGATTTTGCCTTTTGTTGAATTGCCTTTGCATCATAACCGCATTCAGCGTACAACTCATTTGGCTCACCGTGCTCTACAATCCTGTCTGGCATACCCATTCTAGTAAGGTCAGCGCTGTAATGATTCTCGGCCATAAATTCTAAAATGGTTGAACCAAAACCTCCCACAATTGTGCCATCTTCTACGGTAATGATATATTTATATTGCGCAAATATTTCGTGCAACAATTCTTCATCTAATGGTTTTACAAATCGCATATCGTAATGCCCACATGAGATGCCATCTTTTTCTAATAGATTAATTGCCGTTTGAGCTAATAATCCTGCTGTACCAAAAGATAGAATGGCCATGTCTTTTCCATCTTTTAATTTTCTGCCTTTGCCAACTTCAATTTCTGCAAACGGACGTTTCCAATCAATTAAAACACCATTTCCTCTTGGGTACCTGATAGAGAACGGACCAGCATTTTTATCTAAGGTGGCAGTATACATTAAATTACGCAGCTCTTCTTCATTCATTGGCGCAGAAACTACCATATTAGGTACGCAGCGCATGTATGGAATATCTAACATACCATGGTGGGTTTGCCCATCAGCACCTGCTAATCCGGCTCTATCCATGCAAAAAATTACATGCAAGTTTTGCAAGGCCACATCATGCACAACTTGATCGTATGCACGTTGCATAAACGTGGAATATATATTACAGAATGGAATTAAACCTTGGGTGGCTAAACCAGCGCTAAAGGTTACCGCATGTTGCTCTGCAATACCCACGTCAAAAGCTCTATCGGGCATGGCCTTCATCATAATATTCATGGAACTACCAGAAGGCATTGCAGGAGTAATTCCCACAATTTTAGGATTCATTTCTGCTAACTCAACTATAGAATGCCCAAAAACATCTTGAAATTTTGGGGGCTGCGGTGAGTTGTTAGTAGACTTTATAATTTCACCACTTGTTTTGTCAAATAAACCCGGAGCGTGCCATTTGGTTTGGTCTTTCTCTGCAGGCGCAAATCCTTTTCCTTTAACCGTTACACAATGTAATAATTTTGGTCCAGGTATCTTCTTTAAATCGTTAAAAATTTTAACTAAATGATTCACATCATGCCCATCTACTGGTCCAAAATACCTAAACCCTAGTGCTTCAAACAAATTACTATGGGTTAGTAACCCACCTTTAAGGGTATCGTGCACCTTAGATAAAATATCTTGAGACAGCTGACCCAACTTACTCATTTTATCCAATGCTTTCCAAACATCGTCTTTAAATTTATTGTAGGTGGGTGAAGTGGTAATATCTGTTAAATATTCTTTCAAGGCGCCTACATTGGGGTCAATACTCATGCAATTATCATTGAGCACAACAATGATATTTGCATTGGCAACACCTGCGTGGTTTAATCCTTCAAAAGCCATTCCACCTGTTAGAGCGCCATCGCCTATAACAGCAATATGTTGTTTATCGTGCTCTCCCTTTAATTTACTGGCAACAGCCATGCCAAGCGCCGCCGAGATAGAAGTAGAAGAATGTCCAACGCCAAAGGCATCGTATTCACTCTCTGAACGTTTAGGAAAACCAGATAAACCTTTATATAATCGATTGGTATGAAATTGCTCTCTTCTGCCTGTTAAAATTTTGTGTCCATAAGCTTGGTGACCCACATCAAAAATGAGCTGATCTAATGGCGTATTAAAAGCATAATGTAAAGCTACAGTAAGCTCCACAACACCTAAGCTTGCTCCAAAATGACCACCATAAACAGATACAGTATCAATAATGTATTGGCGCAGTTCTTGTGATATTTTAACCAAGTCAGATTCAGCGAACTTTCGCAAATCTGCAGGGTAAACAATTTGGTCTAAATGCGGACCCGCATTAATTTTCATTTTTTGCATAACAAATGAGAGCAATGATTTAATTGATTCAACAACGTTAAGACAACATGGTTTTAAATGTTGCTTCAGCTTGTGAAAATAAGCATATCCATTAATTTAAGAAAGTAAACGTAAATAAAATACTTTCATTGCAGTAATTTACAAACGTGCATCACTAACAATCAAATCTTTTGGGGGTATAGAAAGAACAGGAATAGGACTATTTTTTATCATTTGCTGCGAATATTTCCCTGAAAAAAAGGAAATTAAATTTGCCTCTTGTTCGGTCATTATCACAATCATTCCTGCGCCAATTTCTTTCGAAAAATCTAATACTTGTTGGGTGGGATTTCCGCCTATCCTGGTTTCAGAAACACAAGGAATACCGTTTTCTTCAATGTTATTGGTAACCTGTCTGATGTAATTGTTTATAAGCACTTCTGAATCGGCACTTTTATCATTAGATACACCCAAAATTACTAATGCTGAGCCAAATATTTTAGCTAATGCAATTGCGTAGGGTACTTTTTGGCGCGTTTCAAAAGATGAATCTATTGGCACAACTATTTTATTGTAGCTAAAATTTGAGCCCCCACATGGTACAGTTAAAACCAAACTATTTAGATGATTAATGATTTTATTTGCCTCAGAAACGCTTGCCACGCCAGAAGAATTGCCTTCACTAGAAATGGGTAATATCATTAAATCGTTTGAAGTACTTTTAAATTTTTTTGCTAAGTCTTTAATAGAAGCAATATGCTCCTTTTTAAAATTTGGTGGAAGTATGATATCCTCATTTCCAACAATAAAAGCGGTAACTTGCGAGCGAAAATAGCGCTGGAAACTAATTGCTATATCCATTGCTTTACCAACATCTTGAGCGTTTTTTAGCGCAATACAAAAATTAGGAATTACAAGTGCCATGTGATTTAAATTTTACACAAGATATTAAAATTTTTCATAAATTTTTAATTAACAAAATAATAATAATATTTTTTTGTATAATTAGCTCGACCAAAATTAGCCGTTAATGCAATTATATCAAAGTAAATCAGTGAGTTATAATTCATAAGCTGTATTTAGCATTTTGTCGGTAAAATCAAATAGTTTTGTGCTCCATACTTAGTTAAAATGAAAGAATCGTTTGAATGCAATCTTTGCGGCGGAACCACAGGAAAAAAAATACCGTTTAGATATCAATTTAAAGAAAAATATTTGTGGGCTATTAAATGTAACCAATGCGAGCTGGTCTCTATTTGGCCTCGCCCTTCAGCAGAGGAAATTTCAAACATGTATGCCGATGATTATTTTGTTGGTTCAGACAATAAAACCCACCACATGGATGTTGCTTATGTAGATTTATTATCTGCTGGCGATTATAAAGATGGTGTGGAAGAAATTAAAAAGCATTGCAACAATGGAAACATTTTAGATGTGGGCTGTGCTACTGGAAATTTTTTATACGCCCTTAAACAAAATGGGTTCAATGTAAAAGGCATAGAGCTCTCTTCTTTTGCGGCCGAGTTTGGCATAAAAAATTTTGGCATTGAGATTATTAATAAGCCTTATGATTTTAACTTACTCAATAAGGAATTGCCTCCCAATTATTTTGATGTAATACTAATGGGAGATGTTTTAGAGCACTTTACCAATCCAACAGAAGCCGTTAAACTAACGCAGCAAATTTTAAAAACAGGTGGTAAAGCTATTATACATTTGCCAGGTACACTCAATTTAATTTCGAGTAAACTAGCGTTTTTGGTTTACAAAATGATAGGAACTCAAAAAACCATGCACATTCCGCCCTACCACCTTACAGAGTTTAACGCCAAAACAGCGCGGTATATGTTAAGTCAGTGTGGGTTTACAAAAATTATTATTAAAGAAGAAATAAAACACCCTAGCACTATACCACTTAGAGGTAATTGGCTAGAAAACACCGTTAAATATAGCTTGCAGTTTGTAAACTATTTTTTAACCAAAACCTTTGGCTTGGCTGGAGATAGAATACTAATAGAAGCATATAAATAGCCGTATTTATTGCCCTTTAAAAGCAGGTTTTCTTTTCTCGTTGAACGCGCTAACACCCTCTTTGTAATCATCGCTTCTACCGGCAATTTCTTGACAATAAGCTTCATATTCTAGCATAGTATCTAAATCGCTTGTATATGATTTTTGCAGCATTTTTTTCATGAGTGCAATTGCTTTAGTAGGCGCAGCAGCATAATGTAAAGCCAATTTGTCTACTTCATTATTAAGCTCTTCTGCTTTTACCACCTTGTTTACCATGCCCCAATCTGCAGCTTGTTGCGCACTTACTTTACTGCCCAGTGTAGCTAGTTCAAAAGCCCTGGCTGAACCTAATAAGCGCGGTAAAAAGTAGGATGAACCCGAATCTAGCACTAAGCCTACATTTACAAATACTTCTATTAAGCTGGCATTTTCTGAGGCAATAATCATATCGCAGGAAAGTGCTAATGAGCAACCTGCTCCAGCGGCAACGCCATTTAGTTTACAAATTACAGGAATTGGTAAATTACGCATGGCCCTAATCATGGGATTATATCTTTTGTATAAACTATCGCTCAAAGAACGGTTCTTACTCCCTGCTATAGCCTTTAAATCTTGTCCGCTACAAAAGGCTTTACCTGCCCCGCTAATAACCAAAACACGTATGCTTTTATCTTTGGCAGTTTTCTTTAACGCATCATTTACATCAGCACTTAATTGCTCATTAAAAGCATTAAATACATCAGGGCGGTTTAAGGTAAGACTGGCAACTCCGTCTTTCACATCAAACAAAATAGTTTCGTAACTCATGGTAATTAATTTATGCGAATTTAAAATTTAGGTTTAAGATGAAAAACATAAAAATAAAACCTAGTAAAAAGCCTAGGTATAATTGGTTGGGTAAATGAGCTTGTAGGGTTAACCTGGCAGAGGCAACCCAGCCACTAGCCAAAATACCCAAGGCAAGCATGAGCCTAAAATCTGCAAAACCTTTAAAAGCAAGTGCGGCAATTAACCCGCAAAGAGCGCCCATAGTAGCTAGATGAATACTAATTTTATTAAAAGAATTTATCAGAAAAACTGCTCCTACAATGCCCGTGCAAGCAAAAATGTACTGAAGTAGGAAGGAAGGCGTAATGGGTGATTGCGAAAGATTATAAAAGACAAAAATGTACAGAGACAAGGTAAATAAATAGGGATATTTCCTGTCTTCTTGTTTCTCCATGGTAATGGCCGAAATGGTACCCATTGCTTTCATTAACAAAACTAAGAATAGCGGAATAATGCTGGTGGCAATAAAGATAAACCCCACATAAAATAGTTGCAGTTTTTGGGGTACACCAAAACTTAATGGAGGGTAAAAAGAAAAGAGCAGGTACAAGCACAAAAGGTTTACAAAAACCGGGTGCCAGATTACAGAAACAGCTTTAGCGGTAAAGGCGTTCATTTATTGCACCGCCACTACGCTGATTTCTACATTGGCATTTAAAGGCAATTTTACAACCTGAACGGTTTCGCGAGCTGGAAAATTACTGCTAAAAAAGCTACCATATACTTCATTGATTGCCGCAAAATTGGCCAAATCTGTGCAATAAATAGTTGTTTTTACTACATGTGAAAAATCCATGTTGGCCTCTTTTAAAATAGCCTGTAAATTTTCCATAACCTTGTTGGTTTCTGCCTTAATATCTGATTGAACCATAAGTCCGCTTGTAGCATCTTTGGCTACCTGACCACTTGTATACAAAAAGCCATTGATTAATACGGCATGACTGTATGGACCAATAGGCTCAGGCGCATTTTTACTAGTAATAATTTTCTTTTCCATGTGTTTAGGCTTCTTATCTTTGTTGTTGTTAATTTGTTGCGAATATGAAAATTTTGGCCAGAGGTTCAATGAACCGAATAAAAGAATTGAAAGAAAAATTACTCGGTGTTGCATGTGAACTTACTTGTATAGACGATAGTGATTTATTGAGTGCTAATATACACGAATTTGATCTAATATTTGACCTCAAATTTGATGAAAAAAAGGAACAACTCAAATATTATGCTGGATTAAAAAATATTCCTGTATTTGTTTGTGCGGTAAAAAAGGCCTTGGATCAGGCCGTGCATGAGTACAATGGAAAGATTACTTGCCATTTATACGGCATTAATGCTTTACCTACATTTTTAAATAGAAGTTTATTGGAGGTTTCGATATACCAAAAAGAAAGTGAAGCTAACTTGGTGCAATGCATGGAACATTTTCAATGGCCATACAAATTGGTAAAAGACCGCGTGGGCATGGTTACGCCCCGAATTATTTTCATGATTATAAATGAGGCTTGTTTTACTTTACAAGAAGGAACTGCCAGTAAAGAAGACATTGATACGAGCATGAAATTAGGCACAAACTATCCGTTTGGCCCGTTTGAATGGGCCAATAAAATTGGCATCAAACACGTTTACGAAACTTTAGAGGCACTTTACCAAGATACACATGATGAGCGTTATAAGGGGTGTTCGCTTTTAAAAATAAAGTATTTGAGGAATGAGGAGTTTTAATACGATTTCTAAAAACTAAAAAAGGCAGCACTAATTGATAGTGCTGCCTTTTTTATATTTGAAGTGATGCGTAAGCTTATTTTAACTTAAACGCTTTTTTCACTTTCTCTACCATGTCTAGTTTTTCCCAAGTAAATAGCTCTACTTTAAATTTAGCCATTTTACCATCTGGACCTTTAAACTCTTTGGTAACAATTTCATTCTTTCTACCCATGTGTCCGTATGCTGCAGTTTCGCTGTAGATAGGATTGCGCAATTTTAAACGAGTTTCGATACCGTAAGGGGTCATATCAAAAAGTTTTGCCACAATAGCTGCAATTTCGCCATCATTCATCTTTACTTTAGCAGTTCCGTAAGTATCTACAAAAATACCCATTGGATCTTTTACACCAATAGCATATGATACCTGAACCAATACTTCTGAACAAACACCAGCAGCTACTAAGTTTTTAGCAATGTGACGCGTAGCATAAGCAGCAGAACGGTCTACTTTTGAAGGATCTTTTCCAGAGAATGCACCACCACCGTGGGCACCTTTACCACCGTATGTATCTACAATAATTTTACGTCCGGTTAAACCAGTATCGCCATGCGGACCACCAATTACAAACTTACCTGTAGGGTTAATGTGGTATTTAATTTTGTCATTGAATAAATGAGCAAATTTCTTGTATTTAGTTTTAACGCGAGGAATTAAAATCTTGATGATATCTTCTTTGATTTTAGCCAACATCTTAGCTTCTTTATCAAAATCATCGTGCTGTGTAGACAATACAATAGCGTCTATGCGAATAGGGTTATTGTTATCATCATATTCTAAAGTTACCTGAGATTTTGCATCTGGACGTAAATACTTAATCGCTTTGTTTTCGCGGCGTAAAGCAGCTAGTTCAATTAAGATTTTGTGTGCTAAATCTAAAGCTAAAGGCATAAAATCTTCTGTTTCGTTAGAAGCATAGCCAAACATCATACCTTGATCGCCGGCACCTTGGTCTTGCTTTTTCTTGCGATCTACACCTTGGTTAATATCGGCAGATTGCTCATGAATAGCAGATAAAATACCACATGAGTTGGCTTCAAACATGTACTCACTTTTGGTATAACCAATTTTGCGAATTACACCACGGGCAATTTCTTGCACATCTAAATAAGATTTAGACTTTACCTCTCCGGCTAATACAACCAAACCAGTAGTAACAAGGGTTTCACATGCTACTTTCGACTCTGGGTCGAATGCTAAAAAGTTATCAATAAGGGCGTCCGAAATTTGATCGGATACTTTGTCTGGGTGTCCTTCACTTACAGACTCTGACGTGAATAAATAAGGCATATTTAATTTTTAGTTTTAAGTTTATAGTTTTACGCTTTAAATAAAACATGTGGACTTTATTGTAACAAGGAGGAACTGTGTTTGACAAGAAAGTCCGCATTGTTTTACCACCGTGGTGTTCTTCCCGGTTGGCATCCCGCACATGTGCGGGATTCTTAATGCACTGCAAAAGTATTGGAATTATGTAAAAAACAAAGAAAAAAGATAAAAGGATAAAATTCGTTAATAATCAAAATATTAAGTGTTGAATTTTAACGGTTTATTTTTTTGATAACCTAAAATGCCACCTATTTTATGAAATTGTTTAGTCTTTAAAAATAGCTTGCTTCATAAGAATATCGCGCTCCTCTTTAGTATAATTTTCTTTATTAAAAATGTCCTTAAATTGGGCTTGATAGCTTGCATTTGTGGCAAAATAGGCTGCCAATTCTGCTGCTGGTGAAGCTAATCTGCTATTGTTAGATAGCATGGCTTGCATGAGCGATTTGGCAACATCGTTTGTAAATGTGTAAGTAGATTTAAGCACTAAAAATGCTTGGTTTCTAGTTCTAAATTCGTAGCCAGAACCTGCAAAAGAAATTAATTCTTGTTTGGCCGCTTCTGCCTGTATGTTGTTTACAATACTTAACTCTAGCCACTTCATGCGCACGCTATGAAACATGCCATGTACCTCTTGGGTAACATTCAAAAATTTGGCTGCTTCGTTTGGATAGGCTAAACATAATTTCTCTAAACTACTTTTTACCACATCGTAACTGCTATCTGTTAGTGCTGACTCAAAATAACTTCTGTTTTTGTTAGTTATAGGAATGGTTTTAACAGCAAAATCTCTTACGGCAGCTTTCTTATTGGTAAACGCTTGTAAGACCATAGTTACACTTTCTTCTTTGGTATCTGCTGCCAATTGAGAAATAATTTCGTTGAGTATTCCTTCATGTTTTTCTTGCTTGAAAAGCTGGGTTAATGCAAATCTTTTTTGGTCTAATGAATAAGCTCTTAAACCTATTACCGCATCATATCTATCTAACATTTGAGGCGCACGTTTGGCCTGCTCCACTAAATTTTCCAACGGCTTTTTAAACGTTACTTGTTTTAATACATGGGAGTTCGGGTCAAACAAAACAAAAGCGATTTTTCTATTCCCAGCATTTGGAATTTTTACCACTTCAAAAGCTTCACTTATCATTTCATTTACTGCCGATACCGAGCCATCTGTATAATAAACCTCTAGGCGAATGGGCATTTTAAAGGTACGCACAATTTCGTTCATTTCGTGAATTTGCTCAATCGCTATTTCTGTGGCGTGCGTTCCATCTAGGTAGCTTAAATCTTCGTAATGCACGCGGTAATGAGGCTCTCCACCACGCTGTATCCATTGATCGAAAAACCAGTCTAGGTTCAGCCCTAAAACGTCTTTAATGGCTTGTTGCAAATCGTTGGTTTCTACATTAGCATAGGCGTGTTTGGCTAAGTAATGTTTTAATACCCTTTTCCATTGCTCTGAACCCAACACATATTCTAACATACTGATAACAGCAGAACCTTTTTGGTAAACCCTTGCGGTTCCGCCACCGCTTACGCGCACACCCAGAAAATCTTTTTTGCCTGCTTGTATGGCTGCATTTTGATGCGCCCTGCGTTGCCAATTCCATTCGTCGTCTCCATCTAATATTTTACTCAATTGTTTTGGGTAATAAGTAGCAAAACTCTCTTGTAGCCATGCATCTCTGCCATCTCGGGCAGTTATATAATCGCCAAACCATTGGTGGGTAAGCTCGTGGCAGTTTACACCTACATAGTTCCTGTCTAAATACGCGCGGGCATCTACGTTAAAAAAATCACCAAAAATGGTAGCGGTGGTATTTTCCATAGCGCCATATAAAAAGTCTTGCACCATAACCTGGCTGTAACTTTCCCAAGGATATTTTATACCTGTTTCTGCCTCTAAAAAATCTACCATCATAGGCGTGTATCTATAGGTTGGTTCAAGCCTATCTTTAAACTCTGGATAGTACCAATATTGCAATGGCACACCGCTTTTGCTTTTAGCGGTAGCCACAGCATATTTACCAATGCCCAACATTAATAAATACCCCGCATGTGGCTTACTCATGGCGTAATGCCAGGTATTAGTTCCATCTTTATTTTCTTTTTTGCTCAGTAGTTTTCCATTGCTTAAAACCTGGTAATTTTTATCAAAAGTGGTAACGGTTTCGGTTATAAACTTATCGTTCATATCATCGTACATAGGTATCCAATGGCGGTTATCTATGCCCTGCCCTTGGGTCCATATTTGCTTGCGTACCGCAAAGGGATCGGCCGTTTTAGGCGCTGGTATATTCCATCCAATAAAGTAAATTCCTTTGCTTGGTTTGGCGGTATAGTTAAAAATTATTTCTCCAGTCTGATCCCATTGAAAGGGTGTGCTAGGAAATACCCATATTCCCGCTGCAACCGTTTTGTAAGCAAGTGGTTTTCCGTTAAAAGTGGCATTTAAAATACTAATTCCAGGGCCATCAAAAAATACCGAATCTACCTGTTTTTGCAATACCTTAAATTGGTGACTCACTCTGCCTTTTACCAAACTAGCTTCAGGCTCAAATGCTAGCTCTACTTTCATTTTAATAATATCTAAGCCATGCTCTCTGTAAGTAGTTGCATCTTTATGGTAACTATTATAAGTGTATTGCGCTAAACACACCTGTGAGGTAATTATAGCTAAGGTTAATAATTTAAATTTCATAACAAGGATTTAAAAGCGAATATAATAATCTTCATTATTAAATGGCAAAAGCGCTAATTGTTTAAGAAAGTATATCACCCAATAATTTAATGCAGGTAAAAGATTTTTACATGTCAAAAAATGGTCACAATCTAGTTAATTGATTTTTATCAACACGTTAAAATAGGCTTTTACCTTTAATTTGTAGGCTATTATTTACTCATTGTGTTCCAAATAAAGCCCATCATATATTCTCTTTTTTTAACAGGCCTAAGCATCATTATTTTGAGCTCTAACTGGGTTGTTGGTCAAAAATTAGATTCGTTACAAAGCTTAGAAGAGTTGGTAGTTACGGGACAGTATGAAGCCAATAGCCTAACCAAATCTGTTTTAAAAGTGAAGGTTATAGATGCCAAAAGAATTGAACTACAAGGCGCTTTTTCTTTGCAGCAGGTTTTGGCCAACGAGTTAAATGTGCGCATTATTCAAGACCCAATTTTGGGAAGTAGCCTGCAATTACAAGGTGTAGGTGGCAATAATATTAAGATTTTAATGGATGGTGTGCCAGTGGTGGGCAGAGAAAATGGCAACATAGATTTGTCTCAAATAAACCTTCAAAATGTGGAACGCATAGAATTAGTTGAGGGCCCCATGAGCGTTAATTTTGGAACCGATGCCTTGGGAGGTGTTATAAATATTATTACCAAAAAACAAAAAGCCAATACCAGAACCGCCCGTTTAGGTGCTTATGCAGAAAGTATTGGTCAATACAATGCAAATTTGGCTTTGGGTTCTTCCAATGCAAAAAATAGCCTATTATTTGCTGCTAACCGTAACTTTTTTGGAGGTTTTAGCGAAGATCCCAATAGCAGAAATAAGCTTTGGAAACCACGTACCCAATACAATGCCGATCTATCCTACACGCGTTTTATAGAAAAGGGTTCTTTTAGGTGGACAAACCAGTTTTTCAATGAAATTATTATGGATAGGGGCGTGCCAAATATAGATTGGACACAAGCAATAGCCCTTGATAGGCAATACCAAACTACCCGTTTAACCAGTAGTTTCTTTTATGAAAAAAAGCATAATGGTAAGCGAAACATCAATGTGGTAGGTGCTTATAATGGATACATGCGTCGTTTTAATACTTTTGTTAAAGATTTAACTAATTTAAGTGAGCAATTAGTGGCTGAACCTTTTGAGCATGATACCAACTGGTTTCACCAAGTTATGAGCAGGGGCACTTATGCCAATGTTGCATTCTCTCAAAAGTTGAGTTACCAAATGGGCTACGAATTCAACCACGAGTTTTTTTTTGGTTCTCGTGTCCAAAATCAAAGCGTAAACATGGGCGATTACAACCTATTTACCAGCACAGAGTGGAAACCATTTAAGCATTTTTTGGTTCGGCCAGCCATACGTATTATCTACCATACCCAATATGATGCGCCTTTAGTACCTAGCATCAACTTTAAATACGACTTACGCGAAGCACTTATTTTTAGAGGTTCATATGCCCGTGGATTTAGAGCACCCAGCTTAAAAGAACTGCATTTAGAATTTGTAGATGCCGCTCATAATATTAGAGGCAACAAACAATTAAACGCAGAAACTTCAGATAATTTTCAATTTGGACTGTCTTATTCGCACAAATGGGTGAGTAAAATTTTTCGGTTCGAACCGATTCTTTTTTATAACAAGATACAAAATATGATTGATTTGGCAAGGGTTGGCAATGGTAATGATGCCCTATTTCAATATGTGAATGTTAATAATTTTACTAGTTATGGAACTGCTGTTAACCTAGAATACAGAACAGAGCCATATCAAGTTTCTTTGGGCTACTCTTTAACGGGTAGAAAAAATGAATTGGCATTATACGAACCAAGTAACCTCTTTTTTTATGCCCATGAATGGCGTTTAAACACAAGTGTTTTTATCAAAAAACTCAACTTAAGTTTTAATTATTTTTGCAAATTCAATGGTAGATTTCAAATCTATCAATATAATTTCAGGCAGAATGATGTTTCGCTTAGTTATATTGATCCTTTTGCTTTAATGGATTTTACGGTAAATAAATCTATGCTAAAACAGCGTTTGTCAATTACAGTTGGTTTAAAAAATATGCTCAATATTATAAACGTAAATGCCAATTTAAGTAGCGGTCCGCATGGTGCTGCGAGCGGCAACGCTGCCGCAGGAATGGGTAGAACAGCTTTTGTGGGCATTAATTACAATTTTTTATAAATGGAAAAAGTAACAAGAAATAGTCTAAAGTTAATTTGTGGGTTAGCCTTATTTTTGGTATTAAACGCTTGCGAAAAACCAGAAACTCCCTACACTTTGCCACCTAGGCCAATTAATGCGGCCCGCATGTTACAAGTAGATTTGGGCAGCAATTATGAGCAGCAAACGTATATTAATTTTTTAGATAGTAATATTATTAAAGCTACGGTAAATATTAATAGCTGGGATATTGCTTTTGATTGTAATCCCAATGCTTTTAGGGTGCTTATGAATGGGGGTAAGGGGATTTTAATTGCCCAAATAGTAGCCACAGATTTTGTAAAGGATTTAAAGCCAAGAGATGTTAAGTTTCTTTGGGATGCTTCCTCTGGTGGCGATTCTATTGTTATAAAAAATTGGAATACTGGCTCTTATGTATATGTTGTAGACAGGGGTATTGAGGCGGCTGCTAGCGCTCAAAGATATTTTCAGTTTAAGCTAAAGATGGGTCAGGCAAATGGAATTATTTTAGAAATAGCAACCATGAACGGCCAATTGCTTAGAACGGTTTCTGTGGAGCGCTCGCCAATTAAGAATTATGTTTATTATAATTTTGAAGGTGAAAAGTCGCTCAGTTTTGAACCCAACAATGATACTTGGCACTTCTGCTTTTTGCCTACTCGCTGGATTTACTACGAGTACAACCCGCCTTTGCTATACAATGTTACGGGCATTCATCTAAATACTAAAATGGTTTCGGTGGCTGTAGATAGCACGCTTAGTTTTGAGGCAGTGAGATTAGCCGATGTGCTAAATTTAAATTACAATAAGCAACGTGATGCCATGGGTTTTGAATGGAAAATATATGATTTTACCCAAGGCAGGTATTTAACGCGCAAGTATGTAAATTATATTTTTAAAAGCACGGGTTCGCAACCTAAATATTATAAATTACGTTTCTTAGATTTTTACAGTAAACAAGGTATCAAAGGCTCTCCGCGTTTTGAGGTTTTGGAAATTATTTAGCTAAGATTTGGCTTTTTTTCAAGTAATTACTGCTAGTTTATAACTACTTGTAAATAAATAAAAAGTCAACAATTAAGCTTTATTAATAATATCCCAACTGTGATCGCCTAGGAGCTTAACAGAGGCAACATAGTTACCTACGGTTTTGCTGCGGCCCCATTCTGTTGGACCAATTATGGAGAGTTTAAAATGGTCGTCTTTTTCGTACAAGTGGTAAACTTGGCCAATTACCGGTTGAAAGCGCATATCAGATGTGTAAATATTTTCTGAAACCTTTAAACGGTTTTCAATTTCGCGCACTTGCTCCATTATTAAATCGGCTTGTTTTTTCAACAAACCCATTTCTTGGTTGGCATAGTGGTGCATAGCTTCTACAGCGTTTGCCCGTATTTTCCCCTTGTCTATAGCTTTTATTATGGGCGATCCAACACTTAATGGAATAGGAGATAAATTGGCTGGACCAACATAGCTTCCATCTTCATTTAATAAACTTTTTTCTTCCGTCATTGTAACAATTAACCTTTTTATGGTCTCAAAGTTTTATTTGAACCAAATTTAAGATTTAGAATTAGACAAACAATTTATAAAAATCTAAGTTTAATAGTTATCTAAACGTAATTTAAATTTATATTTGAAGTATGAATGTAAGTGTAGAAATAGACGATAATTCGGGATTTTGCTTTGGAGTTGTATTTGCCATTCAAATGGCCGAGGACATATTAAATGAAGAAGGCCATTTATTTTGCCTAGGAGATATCGTTCACAACGACGAAGAGGTTGAAAGACTCAAAAAGAAAGGATTAGAAATTATAGACCATGATAAGTTTAATACCTTAACCCATGCCAAAGTGCTCATTCGCGCCCACGGTGAGCCACCCGAAACTTACAAAAAAGCGCTAGATAATCACATTGAGTTGGTTGATGCAAGCTGTCCGGTTGTATTAAAACTGCAACACCGCATAAGAGAAGCACACAACAAGGAAGAAAAAATATTGATATACGGAAAACATGGCCATGCCGAGGTGAAAGGGTTGCTAGGGCAAACTAGCGGGGAAGCCATTGTGGTTGAAACTTTTGATGAATTAGAGCAATATGATTTGCCTCAGAAAATCCAATTATACAGTCAAACCACCAAACGCACCAAAAATCTATATGCCTTAAAAGAGAAATTAGAGGCCAAAGGAATTGAAGTTAATTTTAACGATACCCTTTGTAGGCAGGTAAGCAATAGAGATATACAATTGCGAGATTTTGTGACCCGTTTTGATAAGATTGTATTTGTGGCTGGGTTAAAGTCTTCTAACGGTAAAGTACTATTTGATGTTTGTAAAGAAAACAACCCAAATACTTTTTTTGTAAGTAGTAAGGAAGAAATACAATTAGATTGGTTCTCAGAAAACGATAATATTGGTATATGTGGTGCAACATCTACCCCGCAATGGCAAATGGAAGAAGTTTGTAATCACATATTGGCACTTTAATTTTTTTACTCATTTTATATTATCATTCAATAGATAACTTCTTATTAAACATGAAAAAATACTTTTATACTGTTTTAGTTTTGGCTTTTGTCGGGGTTTTAATTTACAGCTTTTCAGAAGCTAAATCTAAATCTATGGAGGCTTCTTATACTGCATTAGCCAACACATCTTTTCATGAGCTAAAGGTGCTGGGTATTGATGGTAAAACCAGTATCAATATGATTGATTTTAAGGGCAAATATGTGCTGTGTGTGAATGTGGCAAGCGAATGCGGTTATACTAAGCAATATGGTGCTTTGCAGCAATTAGCAGATACTTACAAAGAAAAGCTGGTGGTAATTGGTTTTCCTTGCAATCAATTCATGGGTCAAGAGCCAGGCACTGCAGAAGAAATTCAAACATTTTGCAAAAAAAATTATGGTGTTACTTTTCCATTAACCGAAAAAATTGAAGTAAAAGGGGATGGAATACATCCTGTTTACCGTTGGTTAACCCAAAAGCAATTTAATGGCAAAGAAGATGTGAAGATAAAGTGGAACTTCAATAAAATTTTGATAAGCCCTGATGGGAATTGGGTGAATTATTTTCCTTCTGGCATTGATCCTATGAGTAAAGAAATTACTGATTTGTTGAAGTAATTATAAGATAGATATTAACAAACATTACTGTTTATGCAATTGCAGGGTTTTTAATAAAATGAAGCTAATTCCTATTCTATTTTTTTTGCTTGCTTTTTGTGACAATTTAAATGCACAAATTCTAGAAAAAAATATCGAGAAGATTAAGAGCAGTACCCTTTTAAAGGAGTCTTTGTCTGATGATACGTCTGGGTCTGCAAAATTTTTAACTTATCCAACACTGGCATATACCCCAGAAACAAAATGGGAGTTTGGTGTGGCCAATTTATTTCTATTTCATGCCAAAAAAAATCACCAAAATCGTTTAAACGAGATTTATTCTTTTACTTTTTATACGCAGCAACGGCAATATGGTATATGGCTTGATCATGCCATTTATACAGATCAAAATAATTGGTTCTTCTTGGGTAGGGGTAGGTTTCAGTTCTTTCCTTTAAAGTATTATGGTATTGGGGCTAATACACCCAATAATTATGCGATTGTGAGTAATGGAAACATTCAAATACGTGAACGTGCATTAAGAAAAGTCAAAGAAAATTTTTATGTAGGTTTAGAGGTTGATTACCATAAAATTTTTGATGTTTCATATGATTTAAGTAAGGTGGAAGGTGATTTTGAGTTGCCACAAGGTTCCAATGGCTCTTCCAATAAGGCATTGGGTATTGGCATTGTGTATGATGATCGGAAAAATGTTTTAAATGTTAGAAAAGGTATGTTTGCAGAGTTAGCCTTTCTTCAATATGCAAAAGCCTTTAATAGCGATTTCCAGTTTCAGTTATTTCAATTTGATGCTAGAATTTTTAGGAGAGGCTTTGCTAAAAATCAAGTAATTGCCATTCAAAGTAATGGGGTCAGTAATGTGGGAAATGTACCTTTTAACCAAATGGCATTAATTGGCGGAGAATCTATGATGCGTGGTTATTATTTGGGCAGATTTAGAGATAAAACTATGGTTAATTTGCAAGCTGAATATCGATTTTTACCTCTGCCATTCTCGAAAAAATTGGGAGCAACACTTTTTTCTTCAATTGGTAATGTTGCTCCATCAGTTCAAAGTTTAAATATTAGTAATACAAAGTTTGCTGCTGGACTTGGTTTAAGGTATTTAGTGTTTAAAGCAAAAGATATTTATTTTCGAACAGATTTAGCCTTTACCAATGAAGGCAGAGGCTTTTATGTATTTTTAGGAGAGGCATTTTAAGAAAATTAAACGCCTTTAAAATTTGAAAAATTAAACTTTAAACCAAAGAAAATATCAGCACCCCTGATATTTCTTACCCCTACCATTTCCAATAAATGATTAGTCCCTAAATAAAACGGACCATATCTAAAGTAAAAGCCCATAATGGGATATTGGTATTCAATTAAACTGATGGGTGCGCCAAATTCATATTTAAGTTTTTCATATCTTGTTGTTAAACTTAAAATATTGGGAGCCATCATACTTATTGTGCCTGGCACAGGTAATCTTTGAGATCCAGAAATATTAAAAAACAGATTATTTTTATAATTATAATCAAATTGAAACTGAAACCGCGTGGCTGTATAATGTGTGTATTCCTTTGTTCTTTCGTATTCTACATTCCCAATACCAGAAAAATCAAATTCTAGTCTTCTATCTAGTGCAAAAAGACCTTTGTAAAATTCTAAATCTAGGTTTTTACTATTACCTGTTGCATTTACATAGTTTGTAGCTACAGTTTGGTTGTTGAAGTCTATTTTTCCAATATCCATAATAGACATTCCAAGTTTCCATTTATACTCTTGATAGCTTCTTACACTTCCGCCGTATCTAATATTTGGACATAAAGTTATAACTGTTGGGAGAGATTTTTTCTTTCTAACATAGGTGTAGCCAATATCAAATGCAAAACCTCTTCCTCTTGATCCCATCAATTCATTTATTTTTCCAGATTTTGTGGCGGCGTAGTTGTACCTAAAATTTCCACCTGTTAAGGCAATTGTAGAGTCTCCGGTAAAAGTCCATCGGGTTCCGCCCATGTCTGCAATATCAATAGCATTGATACCATTAAGGTAATGCGCGCTTAGTCCAAACCTGTGCTTAGATTTGTAAGTATTAGCTATTTCGTAAGAATAATTAAAGGCAATATCTGTGTACACTAAAGTGCCCGAAACCACTCTATTCCAATCGAAAGACTTCTCTTGTAACTCAATTGCATTTGAACCTTTGAGCATAAAAATAGCCATTTCAGGAGCTAAGTTTACCGTGCTAGATGCTGTTTTTAAAGCGCTTGTAAATCCATAAGAATGCTTTTTAAAATTTATTAATAGGGAAGGCCCATAAATTGTTAAATCAGCAAAAATATAGTTTCTATTTTTTAAGCTACGCTGTATGTTAAAAACCCTATCAAAGGTTTCGTTTATTTTTTCTTTTTCACCCGAGGCAGGTTTGCTAGTAAATGAACTTATTAAATCAGGAGAAAGAAAGGAAGGAATAGGTTTAGGGTTTAGATAAAAGCCATTATTCATGATGCCACCCGACATAGAAAACAGCATAAAATCGGTTCCATTGTTTAAATAATTTGTATTAGCGGGATTTACCGTAATTCCCATCACACCAGCTAAATTACTAGTGGGCATACCTGTTTGAAACTGTCCAAAACTTTTGTTAAGGCCTAATACTAAGATTGTTAATACAATAATTAATTTCTTCATTTTTACTAGGTAGGTAAATGTTCCATCGTTTTTTAGAAGGCCAAAGTTACGCTGCAAATGCTATACTCGCAATACTTAGCGTACAATTGACTGTTTTTATAATCTCTTGGCCGCAACTTTCTATAGTTGCACCAGTAGTTATTACATCATCAACCAATAGAATGTGCTTTTGGTTTAAAATTTCTGAATTTGTAACGCAAAAAATGGATGAAACATTTTTCCATCGCTCTGATCTCGATTTTTTAGTCTGAGTATCAGTTGCTTTTATCCTGGATACTGCCCCGCTCAAATTTTCTATATTTAAACCTTTTGCAATACCTTCTGCAAAAGCAAAACTTTGATTGTAACCTCTTTTCTTTAACTTACTAGGGTGCAAAGGTATAGCAACAATTGCATCAATTTTTTGATTTTGAGCAGTTTGCTTTATTCTTAATGCATATAATTCTCCTAAATAATGGGCCAAATCTTCATTACCTCTATATTTAAGCTCGTGCAAAAGCCGCTGCGTAACGCCCTTTTGGTTAAAATATAAAAAAGAAAAAGCCCTTTCAAAAGGTATTCTGCCCCACATGGTTTTTTCAACACTGTTTTCTTTTATCAAGTGATCATTGGTCTCGGGAAGCGTTATTTGACAGCCTAAACATAAATATCTCTCTGTTTGAACCAAAGATTGGTTGCAATTTAAACACAAATTGGGGTATAATAAATGTAAAAGGTGTTGAAGCATTGTACTTAATTTCTGATAAAATTTTATAATTCTTAAAATTTACTTAAAGTTTCTAGTTTCAATTTCAATAGGCCATTTAATGCTATTGAAACCATGAGAATGTTTCAAATTATTTACCTATTTATACTACTTTATTCCTGTTGAACCAAAAATTACCAATTATTTCTATTCTTTAAATTAACCTTGTTATCTTCTTTTTATTGATTAATTTGGATAAAAAATAAAATCTATTGTTTTATAATTTCAGAAGCAAAATAGACAAAATATTTGCATTTTAAAAATAACTTTGAGCAGGCTGTTTGCTTACCGCAAATAATTAGTTTGATTTATTTTCTTTTAATTAAAAATTTTCATGGAACCTTGCTAAACATAATATATCAAAGGTTTTTTCAGTATTTTCGCAACTAGTCATGTTAAAGCAAGGGTTACAACAAAGTCAGTTACAAAAACTTTCTCCGCAACAAATACAGTTCATTAAATTGTTGCAGCTCAATTCTGTTGATATCCTCCAACGAATAGATCAAGAGCTTATAGAGAATCCAGCCCTGCTGAATGCTTCTGATTCAGACGCCGCGCCCGATGAAACTGCACCTATTTCTGAGAGCGAATTAGCCACTCAAGAAGAAGAAAAAAAGGATTTAACGGTGGATGATTTTTTAGCCGACGAATCTTTTGATGTTAAAGATTATGTGAATGATGAATACGACCCAGAGGGATTTCACCTGAGTGATGAAGGAGATGAGGAGAAAAAAGAAAGGCCCTTGGCCGAATCGCACTCTTTTCATGAAGAGCTTATGGAGCAATTTACCGCCATTGCAGAAAATGAAAGAGAGTTAACCATAGGCAATCAAATAATTGGGTCTATTGATGATGACGGCTATTTGCGCCGCCAATTAGAATCCATTGCCAATGATTTGGCTTTTTCTATGAATGTAGATGCTCCATTAGATGAACTTAAGAAGGTGCTTCAAAAGGTTCAAACTTTGGAGCCAATTGGAATTGGCGCCACTTCCTTACAAGAATGTTTATTATTACAATTAAGGCTAAAAGATCAAAGTAATAAGAATGTGCAATTGGCTATTCAAATTTTAACTGATTATTTTGATGATTTCACCAAAAAGCATTACGAGAAACTAACTCGTTCGCTTAAAATTGAGGATTCAGAATTAAAATCAGTTATTCATGTTATAACTAAATTAAATCCCAAGCCTGGCGAATCTATTGATAACTCTACTACTCAATATATTACACCTGATTTTATTTTGATAGAAGAACTAGGTAGATTGGTTGTGCATTTAAACTCTCGCAATGCTCCAGATTTGCGTATTAGTAGGGGTTACTTAGAAACTTTGAAGGGATATGATGGGGCTAAAGCACCCACCCGTGAGCAAAAAGAAACCGTTCAATTTATTAAGCAAAAGTTGGATGGCGCCCGCTGGTTTATTGAAAGTATAAAGCAAAGGCACAATACTTTACTTAATACTATGAATGCAATTCTACATTATCAGTATTCATTTTTTGTGGAGGGTGATGAATCTTTTTTGAGGCCAATGATTTTGAAAGATATTGCAGAAATTACTCAACTTGATATTTCTACCATTAGTAGGGTTGCCAATAGTAAATATGTGCAAACAGAGTGGGGTACATTTCCTTTAAAATACTTTTTTAGTGAGGGAATTCAAACAGATGATGGCGAAGAGGTAAGTAGCAGAGAAGTAAAGAAAATTTTAAAAAAAGCCATTGAGGCCGAAGAAAAATCAAAGCCTCTACCTGATGAGCGTTTAATGGAAATATTAAAAGAGAAAGGCTATAATATTGCCCGCAGAACGGTTGCCAAATACCGCGAACAAATGAATATCCCTGTGGCTCGCCTGCGTAAAGAGATTTAATTACCAATTCACTTCCTCAAGCAGTGTTCTAAAGGCTACAAACTTATCGCCAAATAAGGCCCTGCCTTCTGCTTGCAAGGCCGGTGCAAAAACTTTTTGATACTCCTCATAATCAGCCCTATTTTTACTCTTGTATTGAATGGCATAAGTTGTTCCTGTTTCATCTTCTTGCAAATTCAAAAGTTTTAAAATACGGTATTCCACAAACAGGCCGGTTGCCATAACCTCTGCTAAATGTTTATTGCGCATCCAGTTAATCCAATCTTGGTGAATGCTGTTATCTACATTTATAGTTACGTTGTATATAATCATGTTATTCTAATTTATTAGGTCGCCGCGCAATAATCTATATTGTTTTCTACAATCGGTTAAAAAAAAACTTCCCGAATAATTGTCCAAAAAGGTCTCATAATATTTAAGGGCTTCTTTGGGGTTATTGAGCTGTTTCTGGTTTAATTTAGCCAATTGATAAAGTGCATTATCGCCCAATATGTCTGAACCAAACTCTTGGTATACTTGTTGGTAATAAGTGGCCGCTTTTTCAAACAATTTATTGCTGGCATAAATTTGTGCTTTTTTAAATAAGATATCATCTGTTAGCACATGTTTGGGATATAACAACAAAAGACTGTCTAATATTTCTAGCGAACGGGTATAGTTTTTTTGAACAAAAAATAAATCTGCTTGGGCAAATAATTGCAGAGGCTCCAAAATACTATCAACGGTATTATCTTGAATAAGCAACGATAACTCCAAAGCATTATTGGCAATTAATTGGGTGGTGGCCGATTTTAAAATGTCTAATTGGGCTTTGGCCCATTCAAACTCTCCCAAATAATAACTCAATTTAGCATTTCTAAATTTTGCTTCTTGCCCTAATGGCTCTTGTAAAAAATCTATATCTACTTGTCCATACAACAGCAAGGCTTCCCAAACTTCACCCTTCATTATATAAAAGTCGGCTAGTTCTAGTTTGCAATTAGCTTGTAAAATTCTATCAACCCTTGGCATGGCAATTATTTCTTCGTAAAGTGAAACAGCCGATTGGTAATGATTTAAATAGTAAGCCTCTAAATTGGCTAAATTTCTAATGGTGGTGGCTGTATTTGGGTTTCTTCCCAGTTCTTGTAATACTAAATTATACTCGTTGGCCAATATTTGTAGTTCTTCTTGGGTGTAATTTCCGGCTAAAACCTTCTTTCCTCTTGCGTCTAATTCAGAACTTTTTGCATAAGCATAAAAGGGTTTATCTGCTCCCAAGGCATAAACGGTTTTAAAAATTTGGATGGCCGCATCATATTGTTCGTTGGCTGTTGCCAAAAAACCCAATTCAATAATTCTTCTGCCATCTTCTTTGTATTTTTTATCTAGCGCTTTGGTATAAATTAAAGCTAACGCATACTCGTTTTTTTGCACATGCATCCAAATTAACATTTCACTAAAGATGGTTCTTTCTGGATATTGTTTATTTCTTTTCAGTAGTGATTGTTTCAAATGCTCAAAATCGGCAATGCTCTCCAAGGTATTTTGCAAAATCCCCTGTACTTCCTCTGCACTAGATTCGTCCATTACCAACAAATTGAGAAATTCTTCCACCATCATTTTTTTGTCGTCTAAGTCTAGGTATAGTCCGCCTAGTTCATTAGCAAAAATAATGTCGTTTTTTAGCAGGCTTCTACCCTTTAAATAGGCTTGCACTGCAAAAGCTTTTTCACTTCGTTTTTCTAAGGCTTTGGCCAATTCAAATACACTTAACTCAAAAGGCTTTAGTTTTTGAATGAGGTTATTTATTTGATTTACCGCTTTGGCATCTTCTTGTTGCAAACGATATAAATAAGCAATATCTACCTGATATATTGCTAAACTTTCATATTTTTTGCTTTGTTTTTTGCTTAATTTTTCGGCTTGGTTAAATGCTTTAAGATTGATATAGCAGTTAAGTAAATTATCATAAAAATAAACAGATTTCTGATTTTTGCTCAACAGGTTTTCATACATATCTGCAGCTTTGGCAAACTCTTTATTGGCATAAAATTGGGCTGCTAATTCCTCATCAGCAAGTTGTGCATAGATTTGGTTCGAACCAAGAACCAATAAAGCAGCGATGATTAAAGAATGAATAAAGCATTTTTTAGAAAAGCACATAGTTATAAAGATAAACGAAAATAAGTTTTTGTTTGTTATTTTTTGGATTTTTTTTGAGTAATATTGTACAACTTGAGTGCAATAAAAAATTTAGCAAAACAAACCGTTGTTTATGGTTTAAGTACCATTTTAGGCCGGTTCTTTAATTACTTGCTTGTTCCGCTGTATACGCGGGTTTTTACCGACGTAGAATATGGTATAAGTAGTGAGTTTTATGCCTATATGGCCTTCTTTAATATTTTGCTTACCCATGGTATGGAAACCGCTTTTTTTAGGTTTGCTCAGCAAGATAATTCTAAGCAGATTTTTGCTAATGCTATGGTATCTATTATGGGTATTGCTGGCGCATTTATGTTAACTATTTTGCTTTTTGGAAATAATATAGCTCAATTTATAGGCTATGGATTAAACCCAGAATTTATTTTTTACAGTGCAGGCATCTTGTTTCTAGATAGTTTATCAGCCATTCCGTTTGCATTGCTGCGTTTTCAAAACAAGGCATTGCGTTTTGCAATTATCAAAAATATAAACATATTTTCGCTCATTGCTTTTAATCTTTACCTATTGGTTTTGGGTCCGTTTTGGCATAAACAATTCGGTTCGCTCATCCCTTTTTACCAACAAGGAATGGGCATAGAATCTGTGTTTATGGCTAATTTAGCAGCTAGTTTTTTAACTTTAGTTTTATTAGGTAAAGAAATTATTAGTGTTGGTTTTTCTTTTAACTACGGGCAATGGCGTCAAATGATTGTGTATGCAGTGCCTATGATATGGGTTGGCCTAGCTGGTATGGTAAACGAAACACTGGATCGTTTACTTATAAGGTTGCTAAGCTCAAACCCTGAAGAAGGTAAAGCTTTAAATGGCATTTACAGTGCCAACTATAAGTTTTCTATTATCATTACTTTGTTTATTCAAGCCTTTAAATTTGCTGCTGAACCTTTCTTTTTTGCCCATGCAAAAACAACCGAAAAGCGCGATTTATATGCTACGGTAATGAATTATTTTATTTGGATTTGCCTCTTCGTTTTTTTGATGGTGATGTTCTTTCTCCATTATTTTAAAATATTTATTGGAACCCGTTTTCATGAAGGGTTAAATGTGGTTCCTATTTTACTTTTTGCCAATATATTTTTGGGGATTTATTACAATGTTTCCATCTGGTATAAATTGTCTGATAACACTAAAAAAGGCGCTCAAATTTCTTTAATTGGTGCCATAGTTACCATTGTTTTAAACGTAATTTTTATTCCTAAATTTGGCTATTTGGCCTGCGCCTGGACAACTTTCATTTGTTATTTTATAATGATGGTTTTGGGCTATTTATGGGGACAGAAATATTATCCAATTCCATATAATTTATCGCGTGCACTTTTATATGTAAGCACTGCACTTACCTTATTTGCGTTGGTTCAGGGTTCTATGTTTTGGATAGAAGCCAACTCGTTTTTGGGAAATATCATTCGGGTTTTTAGCTTGCTTATTTTTGTTTTTATCGCCTATTTTAAAGAAAGAAAATTGGCGGCTCAATTAGTTAAGTTATGATACAAATTTCTGTTATAAATAAATCTAATAATCCCTTGCCAGCATATCAAACCGAGCACGCGGCTGGTTTAGATTTATGCGCTTTTTTGGCTGAACCGATCTGTCTTAAACCTATGGAGAGAATGCTTATACCAACGGGTTTATTTATTGAAATTCCGGAAGGCTATGAAGCCCAAATTAGACCACGCAGTGGTTTGGCATTAAAACATGGCATTACAGTATTAAATAGCCCTGGCACCATAGATGCAGATTACCGGGGCGAGGTTAAAGTGTTGCTGATTAATTTGGGTTCAGAGTCATTTACCGTACAAAGTGGTGAGCGTATTGCACAAATGGTTGTTAGCGCACATGCGCAAATAGAATGGTTAGAAGCAACTGTTCTATCTCAAACAGCGCGTGGTATGGGCGGTTATGGGAGCACGGGCAGTTAACTTTTGAACATTCAACTAATTGTTAATACAGTCTTCATTTTGAAAATTTAGCGCATTGTATTAGGTTGCGTAGAATTTTTAAACAAGCTTTCAGGCTTATAAACTTTTAAACAAATGAAAATTATCGTTCCTATGGCTGGTATGGGCAAACGTATGCGCCCGCACACACTCACAGTTCCTAAACCCCTAATTCCGGTTGCTGGTAAACCCATTGTGCAAAAAATTATTGAAGACCTTGCCCAAGTTTGTGGCACTGGTATAGAAGAAGTTGCCTTTATTATTGGTCCAAGTTTTGGCGAAGCTGTTGAAAAAGAGCTAGTTGCAGTGGCTCAGAAATTGGGCGCAAGGGGCTCTATTTACTATCAAGAAGAACCACTTGGAACAGCTCATGCCATTATGTGTGCCAAGGAAAGTTTAGATGGTAATGTTTTGGTAGTTTTTGCCGATACCTTATTTAAAGCAGATTTTACTTTAGATAGAGAAAAAGATGGTATTATTTGGGTTCAGAAAGTAGCAGACCCTAGTCCTTTCGGGGTTGTAAAAGTAGATGCAAATAATGTTATTACAGATTTTATAGAAAAGCCAGAAACTTTTGTGTCAGATTTAGCAATAATTGGTATTTATTACTTTAAAGATGGTGCTTATTTGCGCAGCGAATTGCAGTATTTATTAGATAATGATGTTAGGGAAAAAGGCGAGTACCAGCTAACAAATGCGCTAGAGAACATGAAGCAAAAGGGTACAAAATTTGAGCCCGGACAAGTTACTGAGTGGTTAGATTGTGGCAATAAAAATTCTACGGTTCACACTAACTCGCGCATGTTAAATTTTATGCATGCAGCCAACCAAAAAATGGTAGATGATTCTGCAAAAATTGAAGAGTCACTCATTATTCAGCCTTCTTTAATTGGCAAAAACGTTGTAATTAAACACAGCGTGGTTGGTCCAAACGCGTTTATTGCAGATGGTTGCCAAATAAGCAATGCTGTGGTAAGCAATTGTATGATTCAAACTAATACCGTAATTAAAAACGCTGTGGTAGATAATGCCATGATTGGTAGTTACGTTAAATACGAAGGTGAAGCCAAAGATTTAAGCATTGGCGATTACACCACTATTTCTTAATCAAGAATAATAATAGAACGGAAGTAATTTGCTGCAGGTTACTTTCGTTTAAATTTCAAATGAATTTATTTAATCGCATATTTTTACTTTTTAGCATAATTCTCTCTAGTGTTTTTGTTTGGGCTCAGCCCGATAAAATTACACTTGATGAAAAAAAACGCATGGATTTTGACCGGCATTTTTTTGATGGCATGAAGGAGAAAATGATTAATAATTTTATTGAAGCGGAAACTGCTTTTAGGGCGGCTATTTTGGTTGACCCTAAGAATGCCAATGTTCACTACCAAATGGCGAGTGTTTTGTTGGCTCAAAAAAAGCAAGATGAGGCAATTTTTGAGGCAGAGCGTGCTTTTAACCTTGAAACTGGTAATTTGTGGTATAGCAAATTTTTAATTGAGTTGTATAAAAGTTCAAGGCAATTTACCGAAGCGGTAAAGGTTTGCGAGTTGGCTTATAAAACTAGTAAAGACTTATATTTTTTGCAGGAATTGGCAGTTTTATACAACAATAAAAATGATGCAAAAAAAGCATTAACTGTGCTAAATTTGATTGAAAAAGAGTTAGGTATAACAGAAGAAATAAGCAGTAAAAAAGAAGCAATTTATCTTAAAAGCAACAAGATAAAAGGCGCTATCAAGGAGATAGAAAAACTATGTATTGCTTTTCCCAAAGAGGCTCGTTATAAAGGCATGTTAGCAGATTTATACATGAATGCTAATAGGGAAAAAGAGGCCTTGGCTATTTACAAACAAATTCAGCTTGCCGATGTAAAAAATGGTTACTCAGCGCTTTCTTTAGCAGATTTTTACCAGCGAAAAAAAGATACGGCTGCTTATTATCAGCAAATAGTTTTGGCAATGCAATCCCAGCTTGAACCCAATATTAAAATGCAGGTGCTGGCAATGATTATACCTACTAGTTTTTTAGGTGCTGCACACCGAAAACTTTGTAAAGCATTAATAGATACTTTTATTACTTACCACCCCAATGCGCCAGAGCCCCACATATTTAATGGTGATATGGCGCTGCAAGAAAGAAATTTTGAACTGGCTCGCTCTCACTATTGGCTTGCATTGGAAATGAACCGAAACAATATGATGGTGTGGGAACAGGTTTTATTTTGTGCCCAACAAATCCCTAATTACAACTATTTGCTTGTTGATTGTGAAAAAATGATTCGGGTGTTTCCAGACTATGGAGTAGCCTATTTTTATCATAGCATAGCTGCCAGGCAATTAGAAATGATGGATAGTGCTGTTGTTTCTGCGCGTATGGCAGTAAGTTTAGCCAAAGATGAAGAAATGGTTTTACAGATGCTTAGTAATTTGGGAGATATAGCACATTATGCTAAACATTATGAAACAAGCGATTCTGCTTTTGAAGCTGTTCTAGCATTAGAGCCAAACAGCGCGCTTGCGTTAAATAATTATGCCTATTTTTTATCGCTGCGAAATTCGCAAATGGATAAAGCCTTAAATATGAGCAAAAAATCGCTAGAGTTAGATCCAAATAATCCATCTAATTTAGATACTTATGGTTGGATTTTATATAGCCTAGATAAATTTGATGAGGCAAAGATTTATATTGAAAAGTCATTAAAAATTTCGCCAAATAATGCTGAAGTTTTAGATCATTTGGGCGATGTTTTCTTTCGTTTAGGAAACAAAGAAGAAGCCAATATAAATTGGCGTAAAGCTCAGTTATTAGGATTAAATTCGGCCGAATTACAACAAAAGATAAACACACAATTGCTACCTAAAAAATAGTTAATCAGAATATGAATAAATTAGCGCTGCTTATATCTTTAACATTTTTTTTTGGTTTGGTTTCCTGTAAATTAAAAAAGCCTATTTTACAAACTGAACCAAATTTAGCCACCTTGAATGCAGGTGTTTTAGACAGTAAAAAAGCAGGTATTTTATCTAATATATTACAGCTTAAAAATAGTCCCCAAGCTTTTTCGTATTTGGCAGAAGCAGATTACTTTGATGGCAAACAATCTGTTACCCTAAATATGGATGTTTCGGTAAAAAAAAATGAATACATCTATTTAAATGCCAAAGCATTAGGTTTTGTAAATGTAGCAAGAGTTATGGTTCAACCAGATTCTATTCGAATTTTAGATCTCATTAATCGAAAATATATTTCTGCTTCTTATCAATTCATGAAAAATTTTACCCAAGCAAAATTGGGATTTTATGAGCTACAGAATATGGTTTATGCCCAAACATTTTATGAGCCTAATATAAGTAATACAATATTAGATTCTTTGGGTCAGCAATTAATTTTACTATTAAATGTAGGTTCAACGCAGCAAAAAGCTTTCTACAACAAAGATTTTCTATTGCAAAGTGTATTGTTAACTGAACAAGCCCAACAGCAGCAGATGCAGGTTGATTATGCTAATTTTAAAAATATTGATGGAATTAATTATCCGCATGAATTAGTAATTAACATTTCGGGAGAAAAAAAAATAGAATGTAAGTTTACAATTAGCAACTTTGCAGGCAGCATAAAAAAAGAGCCACAATTTGTTATTCCAAAATCATATAAAGTTCAAGTTTACTAGCGTCATTTTGCTAGTTTTATTCACTAGTTTTTGGGCTGAAGGGCAAAATCTTGTAAAAAAAAGGAAAGAGTTAGAAGCAAAACGAATGGCTCTCCAAGAGCAAATTCTGCGTAACAAAAAAGAATTGCAGAAGGCCAAAGTTGCAGAGCAATCCTCTGTAAAGCAACTCGAAGTTATTGGCTCTCAAATAATTGTTCGTGAACAGCTTATTGATCATGTTTCGCAGGAGGCATTTGAGTTGAGTATTGATATAAGCAATCAACAAAAGATTGTTTCTCTTTTAAAAGAAGACATTGTTAGGTTAAAGGCAGATTATGCAACCTATTTAGCTGCAGCTTACAAGAAGAGGAATGTTAATGATGCTATTCTATACATTTTTGATTCTAAAAGCTTAGACCAAGCTATTAAACGTTTAAAATATTTGAATACTTATGGAAATTATAGACAACAGCAAGCACGCATTATTTTGCGTACCCAGCAGCAAATGGTTGTTGCCTTGCAAGAATTAATTTCTATTAAACAACAAAAACTAGGTTTAGTTAAATTAAAAGAAACAGAGAAGAAAGAATTAGTTGCCGATAAACAAGTGCAAACCGTGCTTTTGCAAAAAGTTCAAACTAAAGTTAAATCTTTGGCTCAAATTATTGCGCAGCAAGAAAAAGCAGCAAGAGCTTTAAACCAATCTTTGAATAGATTGATTGCAGATGAAATTTTAGCAGCTAAAAAAGTTGAAGAACGAAAGCGTGCTAATGAGGTTGCTACTAAAAAGAAGCCTAATGCTCCTGTTACAAGTAATAGTTATTTAAGTGATGCTGATTTAAAATTAAGTGGCAATTTTGCCGCCAATAAAGGAAAGTTGCCATGGCCTGCCACTGGAGTTTTGGCGCAAGGTTTTGGTAAAAGGGCTCATCAAACGCTCAAAGGTGTTACCTTAACAAACAATGGTATTGATATAGCAACGCCGCATGGGGCTGCTGTTCATTCGGTTTTTAAAGGCACAGTTAAGGGTATTTTCTCTATTCCTGGCTTAGATAAGGTAATCTTAATAAATCATGGAGAGTACTTCACAGTTTATGCTCGTTTGGCTGAAGTTAATGTTAAAATTGGAGATGTGGTTGAGCCAAAAGATATCATTGGTGAAGTGATGCTAAATATGGAAGACAATACGAGTAAATTACATTTTGAGGTCTGGAAACAACAGGTTTTTCAAAATCCTTTGCCTTGGCTTAAGGCAAAGTAAAATTGAGAAACCTATACAACCTTTTTGCTTTTAATCTGTTATCAGTTATAAATATTAAAATATGAAAAGAAAAAATTTACTCCTAACCTTTACTGTAATGGCTTTAGCCCTAGGTATGGGCTCTTTGCATTCTACACCCGATGGTGCACCTACAGATGGTAGAACAGGTTCGCCTGGGGATGGCGGAAAAACATGTGCTACTTCGGGTTGCCACTTTGGTTCAGCTACCACAATTAATAATGTTATTACTAGCAATATTCCGGCAGAAGGTTATACTCCTGGAGCCTCTTATACCATTACAGTAAGTGTAGATGGAAGTGGAAGAAAAGGCTTGTGTGTAAGTCCGCAAAAGGAAGACGGAACTTTAATGGGAACGCTTACAGCCGGAGCAGGTTTGGCTTTTGTTGGCGGGAAATATATAACACATACCTCACCAAAAACGGATGCCATGTCTGTATGGACATTTACTTGGGTGGCACCAGCCGCAGGTTCTGGCAGGGTAATTTTTTATGGTGCATTTGCCAATAACAGAAATGTGGTGCGCAAATCTGAATATGCCATCGAAGAAAAAATTGCCTCTGGTACCAGTGAAAATAAATTAGTTGCCCAATTTAATGTTTTTCCAAATCCTTCTAAGGCTAATGCGCCATTAACTATTGGGTTTAATCCAAAAAATGCAGATAATTTTAAAATTACCTTACTGGATATTACGGGTAAGGAAGTTTCTGTATTGTTCCACGAATCGGTTCAGCCAAGATACCAAGAGCAATCTTTTATTTTACCATCTTTAACAAAAGGGGTTTACTTCATTCGTTTAACTGGAAATAAAGAGAGCATAACACAAAAACTATTCATTCATAATGAAATAAATTAGGAAAACGCCACGTTTTAACGTGGCGTTTTTTTTGCATAGCTATGGCATTTTCAATTATTGTAAAAGAACAAGCTTATACCTTAGAGGCGTTTTTAAATGCCTCTTTTCTTGATTCCTATGCCTTGCGTGCACAAGCTTTTTTAAATAGTTGGCAAAACGATGGCGTTTTTAGCTTTTATACCAGCGGAACAACGGGCTTGCCTAAACAATTATGCTTTAGCAAAACACAGCTTTTTACAAGTGCTTTAAATACGCTTAATGCGCTAAAATTAAAAGGAGCGAGCGAGCATATTTTGGCTTGTTTAGATCTAAAATTTGTTGGCGGAGCAATGATGCTCGTTCGCGCGCTAGTTTTAGATTGCCCCATATCTTTGTTTGAACCTAGTAAAAATATTTTAGAAATTATAGCTCCCAATCATCCATATACTTTTGCCTCATTTGTACCCTTACAATTGCAAAATTTGGATAAGAGATTAGCCGCCTTCCAGCACATACAAACCGTTTTAATTGGGGGAAATAGTTTAATGCCTGCCTTAAAAAAGCAATTGTCTGTTGTTAGTAATAGGGTGTTTCATACCTATGGAATGACAGAGACGCTTTCTAATATTGCCCTTATGCAAGTAGGCGTAGATGTTGGGTTTTGGGTAATTGCACCCAATATTATTAGGATAAACGAACAGCAGCAAATTGTTATAAAAACGCCAATTTTGCCCGATGAATTTACGAGTAATGATATAGGCAATTGGATTGATAATACGCATTTTGAATGTTTGGGAAGAACCGATTTTGTAATTAATTCGGGAGGAATAAAAATACATCCTGAACAAATAGAATCTATTATTGGTGAGCAAAATTTAATTCCTGATAACATATTATTTTGCCTGGCTAAAGCACCTCATCCAAAATGGCAGGAGGAGCTCGTTTTGGTAAGTAATGATATTAATGCCAATCAATACTTGGGTGAAATTAAAAATTACCTCAAGGAAAGAGGTTTATCTTACGCCAAACCACAACGTTTTATTTATGTTAATGAGTTGCCCTTAAATGAAAATGGTAAAATTTTACGAAAACGATTAAATGAAGTCATTGAAAATGAGGGGCTTTGATATTTAATCTAAACTTTATAAAAAACATGATTGAGAAGTCAGCAGTTTTTATAATTTCGCGTAAATATAAATATTAATCTTATGTACTGGACACTAGAACTAGCCTCTTATTTGGACGACGCGCCTTGGCCTGCCACCAAAGATGAATTAATAGATTACGCCATTCGCTCTGGAGCTCCATTGGAGGTAATTGAGAATTTACAAGAATTGGAGGATGATGGAGAGCCATTTGAAACAATCGAAGAAATTTGGCCTGATTACCCAACGAATGAAGACTATTTTTATAATGAAGACGAATTATAATTCGTCTTCATTATAAGATATTGTAGAAGCATTTTGTTGAATAAAGCTAGCCTGATATTGTTCTAATATCGGGTTTCCTTTTTCATGCAAGTTAATGCAGTAGCGCAATCCTGCGCCTGCCCCAATAGATTTTACCAAACCTAAATCCAATAATAACTGAAAATCTCTTTGAATGGTTTTTCGGTTACAATCAAATTCATTTACCAATTCTTTGGTAGAGATAAATCCACGATGTTGCACAATGTACATAATTAGTTTTTGCCTTTTATTAAGTACGCTATCATCTATCTCTTTAAGCTTATAGCCGCGTTCAAAAACATAATTCATGATGTTTTTTTGGCGCGGATTTAATTTTTCAAAATCAACTTGTTTTCTAAAATAATTTTTAAATAACTCTTTTAACCTGCTTAATTGTGATTGTTGCAACTGTAAGCCAAAATTTATTTGTTCATTGAGGCTGTTTTCGTCACCTTGTATGGCATTTATTACTATTTGGTCGTAGGCTGGTTTATTGATATAAATTTCGTGCGGTAAACAAAGCAACCCATTCATGTCAATCTGATTTTTCTTTAACCAAAATAGTTGAAGTAAGGAGGCAAATTTTGGCTTAGATTCACTAAAGAGGGGTAAAGCCATTATCCTAAAATGTAATATCCAACTTTGTATGATTGGATGAAACTCCTGATCATTATTTAAGAAATCAAATAAATTTTCTAATTCAATTTCAGTTTCTAATCCAAGTTTTTCTGAAATTTTAGCATTTTGACCTGAAAATAAATTGATTTCACTTTTATTTTGATAGAGATCTCCTATAAGTATTTTCTCTAATTGGATTAAAAACGAAATACTTAAGTTTTCATGAATTTGTTCATCAATAAAAAGCTCGGCCTTCTGATATTGTTCTACTGCGCGTTCTGCCATATTAGAGGCGCGCAAATTTTTATTAACTAGGTATTTAACTGTTTTTACATCAAGTAAATTTTGATCCAATGCATTAGTATAGTAGTTCCTTAAAATGGTACTATTCATTCTTTCAATACTACGAATGGATTCTGGCAGGTCTATGAAATCAAATATCTTAGCAAGTTCTGCTTGGTCTTGCACGCATTGCAAGAAAGCTTCGTCTACAGATAAAATGGGTTCGTATTTATTGATTAATATCATCAACTACGAATCTAAGTTGAAAAAAGGAGGCCTG
The DNA here is from genome assembly GCA_945860865.1 of Chitinophaga pinensis. GTDB lineage: Bacteria > Bacteroidota > Bacteroidia > UKL13-3 > UKL13-3 > B1. The sequence goes on from CAMARW010000006.1 coordinate 108,704, forward strand.
TTAAGCCTGCTTTTTCACAAAATGGTGGATTTCCATTTTGCAAATAGAATTAATCGTTCAATTTGGTCTCAGAACTTACGTAAACAAGGCTTTTCACTTTTTAATAAAAGTAGACAAAGTTAAAAAACCTTGTTAATAAATGCTTAACAAGGGTTAGTTTCCGCCCAATGCCCTATACCGTTCCATACATTGTTTGGCATATTCTGGTTGGTTGAGCTTATTAAAAACATCGGCTAATTCTCCCCAAGCCTCCTTCATGTTTTGGTTAATGCCTAAGGCCAATTGGTAGTTATCTGATGCTTTTTGTAGGTTACCAGTTACATTGTATGCCTTAGCTAAATAATAGTAAGCTTCTGGAATACTTATATTATGCCTTTTAGCCATTTCTAAGTTTTTGATGGCATTGTTGTAGTCATTTAAGTTTAAGTAAGCCAAGGCGCTGTAGTACCAGCTTTCTGATACATTCTCTTTGTATTTGGTACTAGTATTAAACGATTCGGTGGCTTTTAAAAACTCTTTTCTGTTAAAGTATACCAAACCTAAATTGCCATGTGCAGTAAAGTTTTCTGGGTAAATGGCTATGGCTTTTTTCAACATTATTTCTGCACTATCAAAGCTTCCAGTATTGATAAGTGAGAAGCCAAGCATTCTCCATGCTTCTTCGTCTTTTGGTGCGTATGAAACGGCTTGTTTAAAGTAATAAACAGACGAATCAAATTGTGCTTTATCTAAGGCATCGTAACCCATAGGCATGTAATAATTTTCTCTTTTAACTACGGCTGCCAGTGGAATGCCATCTGCTGATACTGTATATACGGTTCCTTTGGGTGGAAACGATCCATTTTGTAGTTCGTTTTTAGAAAAGGTACGGGTGGTTAATATTAAATAATCCCACTTTTGTTTTTGTTCTTCTGTTTCCCTGGTCCATACAAATTGCAAACGTGGATTAATTTGATGTGCCCAATAGGAGGCTGTGGTAGTTTCGTTGTTTATTGCTACTACTAAGGTGTCTGTGGGATGTTGCTTGGCAATCCATTCTGCTGCTTCCCTGCAAGAGTTGCTATAATAATCTGTTTCGTATTCGCCGTAAGCACCTGCTAAGCCTCCCACTAATTCGTTAAAATATACGTATTGGTTGGGGTGATTTTGGAATACCCAAATAGTAGGCTTTGCAAATAGAATAGTTAGGATGAGGGCAACCCCAATAGCAATTACTTTTTTCTGACCCAATAAGTAATCAAATGCAAGGGCTGCTAAAACTACAGCAAAAGGAAGTAAAAATAAGTAATGGCGCCATCCATTATAGTAGTTTATATTGCTGTATTCTGCATATAAGATTGGAAAGAACAGCATAAATATGAGCATAAGCCAATTACCAAACCCAATTTTTTTACTAAGGCCAAGCACCAATATGATGGAAGCTATTACACCAATAAGCAGATATAATGGATTGCCAATTCCTAAAAATTTAAAAACGTAATACCAAGGTGCATCGGTAATCATGTACATGCGTTTTCCTTCAAAAAGCTCCACATTATTGGTATAAAATGCGTTTTCAGCTGCTTTTACATAAGCTTGAAAGGGGTGTTTAAATGGGTTTTTTAACGCATAAGGCCACAAGCTTATTCCAATTACATAGCTCATACTTGCCACAGCAAGGAATAACTTTAAGAAGGGTAAAAATAAATCGCCAAATTTGGCTTCTTTTTTGCGCAATTTATCGAGTGCGTAAATGGCTAAAAACAAACCCAAATAGGCCACCAATAAAAAGGCTCCCACGCGTGAGGCAATGCCAATACCTATGCCAAATGCCAGCCAAAATAAGTCTCTAAATTTGGGCTTGGGCAAACTGCGCATTACTTTTACAATATAATAACCAGCAAAGGCAAATCCAGTTGCAAACGGAATATCGGTTGGGTTGTTCATACTATGACCCAGCCAGCCTGGATTAAATTGCATAAACAAAATGGCTAAAAATGCAGCACGCCAGCCAGCCAACTCAAAAGCAAGCATGGCAGCAAAAATTAACCCAATTAGTCCGTATATAGCATTAATAAAATGCCTAGTTTCATAAATACCCGTGCCAAACCAATTGTAAGCAATGGCCGAAATGGTGTTCATTTGTTCGCCATAAAACCGGTAGGCTTGTCTAATATAATCTGCGCTGCTAGTGCTCTCTGCCAAGGCTGCCGTATCTGAACCAAAACTGCCAAGGTAGTTATAGGCTAATTGTGAATATTCGTTGTGTGCTTTTTCATCCCAAGTGCTGCCGTAATCCTGACTCAAAATAGGCATAGCAAAAACACTGATGAGGAAAATAGTAAAGAAGGCAAAACGGTAAATAGGATGGTTTCCATCTAACCAATTATGTTCCCTGTTTTTAAACTGCCACAAGGCATCTTTCACAAAAAAATGAAAGCGTAGTGAAAAAACATTTTTAAAAACGCTTACTAAAGGAAATCTTTTTATTTCATCAGCAGCTACTTCAAATTCTGCTGTTTTTAATTGGTATCCTCTGGCTAAGTTTAGTGTTTGGTGAAAACTATTAGCAGTTGTTAGTTGATTGGTTAACCAATTAGTTAAGTTCTGGGTTTTACCTATTAAAATATTGCAGTTATTGTCGCTATATTGAACAGGTGTTAGCAGCCGCATTAAACTATTACTAACTTTTACAGAAAAAGGGACTTTACCCTTGTTTTTCTGAGTAGTGCTGCCCACATACAAAGTATCATTAGTAATATTCTTTTTATTAGTTTGCACTAATTGTATAAGATTACCAAAGTTACTTGGTGCCTCATAAAAAAGAATACAATTTAACCCCGTTGCTAGGCTAGCCATAGAGGCAAAATTCTGATTTAATGTTTGTGTGGGTTCAAAAATTTGTTGTTTTACTTTTGATTTATTTATTGCATCTTCTATTGCTTTGTTAGCAATAGATTCTGAAACTAAAAAAATTAGTTCTACATCAATTTTTGTTTTGGAAATAAAATTTTGAACATTTATCCAGTATCCAATATCAACCCCGCGAGCGTCTGCCATTACGGAGATTTTATTTTCTGAAAGTATTTGTTTTTCCATGAGGTGAATTGAATGTAGAGCAGTTTATATTTTTTCGAATACAAAAAGGTTGTTTAAACCCAATTGGAATTTTTCTTTGTGCAGTAATTTAAAAAGTGGTTTGGCAAAGATGCGCTCGGTATCTTCTGGTTTGTAACCATAATGTTCTTCTAAACTCATGCCTTCTATGAGTCTTAATTTTAACAAAATTGATAAAATTTGGTCTACGCTAGGAGATGGAACAGTAATAATAAGTTTGCCTTTAGGAAGCAGGTATTGCCAGCAATCTTTGGCCAATTGGTTTTGCTGTTGGGTAGGTATATGTTCTAAAACAGCTAATAAGGTAATAGCATTTACTTGTTGGTCTTTCGGACAAGCTTCTGGAAAATACCCGGGGTATAAATCGTAAAAATCTGTTGTAATTTTTTGGGTGAGCGTAGGGTCAACCCCAATACCTTTAGAAATATAACCTTTCCACTGTTCAAACATTACGCCATCTACGCTACCAATATCTAAAACACTATCGTTTTTTTGAATAAATTTTTTGGCCTGTTTTATCCTTACATTTTGCAAATACCTATCTAATGCTTTCATTTTTTACAATTATTTTTTGTTAACTTGTAAAACGCTCAGGAAAAAACTTGAAAGGATGGTTTGTAACCCTAAAATAATTGCAATTACACTGGGAATTACTTTTCTTAAAATCTCTGAATATTCTAACGGACCAAAATCTTTAGCTTCCCATAAAGACAATGAGTACAAGGTGCCACCTACACCAGATAAAAGAATAATTAATCCAATGATTAACCCCAATTCCATAGAGAAAATGTTGGATGCTTTTGCCAGAGAATCTTTCTCTGGTAAAAAGCCTGCTTGTACTGCGTAGGTTCTGGTAAATACGCCAAAGCTTAAGGCTTGGTAACCTACTATAATAAAGGCTCCGGCATACAATAATGTGTTGGTATCAAATACAATGTGCGGCAGCATTTCTACTGGTCCTTGCATAATAAAAATACTCATGATAATGCCCAAAAGCATCAGGAAAATTCCAGGATAAAGAAATAACCAGCGCGGACTATAAATAAGCAGAAAACGGAGGTGTCTCCAGCCATCACGCCAGGTGCGTAAATGAGGTGGTCTGCTGCGGCCATCTTTACTCAGTGTAGTGGGTACTTCGGCAATATTTAATTTAAAAATAGTTGCCTTTACAACCATTTCGCTGGCAAACTCCATACCGGTTGTTTTAAGGTCTAATAAACTCACAATATCTTGTCTGAACCCACGCAAGCCACAATGAAAATCACTTACTGGGCAATTAAAAAACAAGCGGCCAATAAATGATAGCACCGGATTACCAAGATACCTATGTAAAAACGGCATAGCACCTGGGGCAACTCCTCCCATAAAACGATTGCCCATTACTAAATCTTTGCCTGCCCTCAACTCATTCACAAACAAGGTAAGATTGCCAAAATCGTAGCTATCATCACTATCGCCCATAATTACAAACTTTCCCTTGGCTGCCTCAATGGCACCCATTAAGGCACTTCCGTATCCTTTTCTAGGTATGTTTATAACGCGTGCACCAAGGTCTGTAGCCATTTTTTGCGATCCATCTGTGCTACCATTGTCGCCAATCACAACCTCACCAATTACTTGGTTGGCTTCCATCCATGCAAGGGCTTTTCGTATGCACGTTTCTATAGTTTCGGCCTCGTTTAAACAAGGCATTACTACACTTAATTCGATTGTATTATTTGGTAAATTCATATAACCTGAATTGCGAAAATAAATAATTAAGCCACTTCACACAATTTCCAGTCATAATTTTATGATTTAGCGCTTTTCTTTTTTAAACGCCACTTCCTCCACTGTTTTTATCAATGCCGCTTTTAACTCATCGGTATTAATTTTTTTTGCAGCAGAAATAAATATAGCGGGATAATTTTCTTTGGCCATCCAAGATTTTTTTAATTGGGTAATGTATTCTTGTTTGCTTGCTATGGTTTCGTCTCCCAATAAAAAGGGTTCTTTGAGTTGATCTATTTTATTAAACACTAGAATAACCTCTTTATTAAGTGCACCAATTTCTTTGAGGGTTTCGTTTACCACATGTATTTGATTTTCAAAACTGGGGTGACTAATATCTACCACATGCAGGAGGATATCTGCTTCTCTAATTTCATCTAGTGTAGACTTAAAACATTCTACTAATTGGTGTGGTAGTTTTCTGATAAATCCAACAGTATCACTTAACAAAAAGGATGCCTCAGGCCAGCTAACTTTTCGCACGGTACTATCTAATGTGGCAAATAATTTATCCTCAGCAAACACATCACTTTTGGCAATAACATTCATTAAAGTAGACTTTCCTACATTGGTATAACCTACCAAAGAAACCCGCATTTTTAAATCACGGTTTCTGCGCTGAGTGGCTGCTTGCTTATCAATAACATCTAATCTTTCTTTAAGCTTTGTGATGGTATTTCTTAAAATACGTCTGTCTGTTTCAATTTCAGATTCACCAGGGCCTTTCATTCCAATTCCGCCTTTGTGTTTGCTTAAATGTGTCCACATCCTAGTTAATCTAGGCAATAGGTATTGTGTTTGAGCCAGCTCAACTTGAAACTTTGCTTGCGCACTTTGCGCCCTTGAAGCAAATATGTCTAGGATTAAATTGCTTCTATCTAGTATTTTACATTTGAGTGTATGTTCTAAGTTACGCAATTGTGAAGGACTTAATTCATCATCAAACAGCACAATATCTATTTCGTTTGCAGTTACGTATTCTGAAATTTCTTGTAACTTACCTTCGCCAATAAATGTGCGTGGATTTGGGAAGGTGAGTTTTTGTAAAAATCTTTTTTTTACTAATGCACCTGCTGTATGGGCTAAAAACGACAGCTCATCTAGGTACTCTTCGGCTTGTTCTAGGCGCTGGTGTTGGGTTATTACGCCTACAATTACTACCTCTTCTTGTTTTTTTGCAGTATTGAATAATTTTGTTCGAGCCATGTGTTAATTTTGTGCCCAAAAATACCTTAGAAAAGGTATCTTCGCTTTTTTCAAATATTTAACAAATAAATGGCATTTAGACGGTTTTTCTTTTTATTACTTTTTTCTCAAAGCATAATTTGTTTTGGGCAAATAGTTGAATGGGGAAATTCGCAAAAAATAAAGCAAAAAAATTTATACTCACAAATAGTTGGTGAGGCCCCAAGTGGCATTTATGTGCTCCGCTGCAAAAACCAAGATTTTTCAAGGGATGTAATAGTTGAAAAATATAAAATTAACTTGAGCTTAGAGGTTAGTACCCCAGCACCCATAACCATTAATGGAAATATTGAAAGAGCATTATTAGTAAACAATGAATTGTATTTCTTTATCAGTGCTAAAAACACCATTACCAATAATATCGATATTTTGGCTCAAAAAGTAGAACCCAGCTTAAAGGCTGCGGGTTTACCTTTCGTAATTGCAAGTGTTCCAAGTAATCAAATAATTGATAAAAGAAAAATTCAAATTAAAACCTCTGCAGACAAAAAGAAAGTGGTAATGCTATTTATTAGCAAGGGAGAAACTGGCGGAGAATCAAAGCTAAATTTATATGCATATGATGAATCTGTGCAGCAAATTTTTGGTAAACAGTTTATCTTAAATGATAGGCCCGATGATGTTTTTATAACCAATTTTGAGTTAGATAATTTAGGCAATGCTTTTGTTCTTTTAGATTTTCCTGCAAAAAACCCTAAAATTCAAGTAGACAATAGAGATTTTTATTTATATAGCTATTACCCGCAAGAAGATAAGATGTTGGCCTATCAATTAGCTAATGAACAAATGTTTGTAGAAGAGCTTTCTCTTTGTATTAATAATTTTAAACAAACTGTTTCGGTGGCAGGATTTTATTCTAGCGAAAACGGCTCTCTGGTAAATGGCTATTTTATGGAACGCTTTAACATAAGTAAAAAAGTTACAGAAGAAAAATACGCAGCTGCCTTAGACCCCGCATTACTTGCCCAAATTACAGGAGGTAAAATAGACAAGAGATCTCCTGAACTAAAAAATTATTATATTAGAAAACTTGTTTCTAGAAGCGATGGGGGTATAATCATTATTGCAGAAAAGTTTACTCGTAGCGAACAACGATATAGTTATTATATGAATAATATGCCGCAAGAAGGTGTCAGAATAGCCTATAATTATGATGATGTGGCCATTATATCTGTAAATAAAGACGGTAGCATTCAATTTGGTGATTTGCTAAGAAAGCGGCAAACCTCTGTTGGAGATGGTGGGTATGTGTCTGGCATTACTTGTATTCCAACTCAAGATCAAATTTTTATACTGTACAATTCAGAATTGGATAAAGATGGAAATATTATGGCGCGAAATGTGAATTTTTTGGGCAAGGCAGAAGAGAGAATTGCAGTTAAATCAAGTAGTTTTAGTGTTTCACTTATACCCAGCGATGGCAAACAAACGGGTCCAAATACCTTTATTGGTTCAACCATAAAGGATAAACAATACACACTTATTCGTTTAATCTTTTAAAACAATTATTTTGTTAGAAATATTTAGATCCAATTCTTTAGCTTCTATTTTAGGCTTATTGTTGTTTACCTTCTCTATTAGATTAGCTGTATTTTTTATTCCTCTTCCAGCCGAACCGGCCTTGCATACTACATTTGCGGAACTTATTTTTAATGGGTTAAAGGCAAATAAATTATTTACACTCCAGTTGGAGGTGCTAGCTACAGTTCTCATTTTTATGCAGGCCTTGCTACTTAACTACATTGCAGACTCGCATGATATTTTATACAAGGGCAGTGTAATGCCGGGTTTGTTTTATGTTTTGTTAAATAGTATTTATCCTGAACAATTACTTTTTACGCCTCAATTGCTGGCCAATACCTTTGTAATTTTACTTTTGTATAGATTGTGTTATTTATATGAATCGCAAAAACCTTTGTTTCTTGTTTTTGATGCAGCTATTTTACTTGGAATTGGGTTGCTTTTAGATTATGATTTGATTATTTATCTGGTCTATATTTTGTTGAGCGTATTATTTATGACCTCCTTTAACATTAGGTATTGGTTGGCTGCAATTTTTGGAATTTTTATTCCAACTTATTTTTTAGGGGTTTACTATTTTTTAACGAATCAACTCGATGATTTTTTAATTTCTTTCCAATATTCTTTTCAAAAAAGCTATTTTAATACCATCGGAATTACTTGGGAAAATGGCCTTATCTGGCTTATAATTATACCTATTTTTGTTTTTTCTACATTAGCCTTCCAACTCAATTTTTTTAGAAATAAAGTGAAGACTAGGCGTGTTCAGTTAATCATTATTTTAATGCAATTTTTTGGGGTTCTATCTGTTTTAGCAGAAAACCAAATGTATGTTTATGGATTGCCATTTTTAAGCGTTTCGCTGTCTATTATAATGGCAAATTATTTTATAAGGCCTCAAAGAAAAATATTTAAGGATATCTTGTTCGTATTAATGGTTGCTTGCATTTTATATTATCAATTTATTCGAAGCTAATATGTTTTATTTTCTATCGAAGGTTCTATATGGTTTGGTTGCTCCTATTAGCCTTATTATTATATTATTTCTAATCTATTTTATTACTAAAATAAAAAGTTATTTGTACTGGACTTTTGGATTATTAGTTTTTTTTACGAATCCCTGGATTGCCCAAAATATGATGGCAAGGTACGAAGTTAAACCCATTGCACTTAAAGATAAAAGTATGTATGATGCTATTATTATTCCTGCTGGTTTTGTTGTTAATTTTTCTATTGATGGTCAGCAACGTGCCAATTTTAGTGATGGAAATGATAGGATGTTACAAGCAATTGATTTGTATAAGAGGGGTGTTTCTTCTAAAATAATCTATACTGGTGGTGCTGATACAGTATTTGGAGATTATGAGGCCGAGGCTATACTCGGTAAAAACTTTTTAATACAGTGTGGCATCCCAGATTCGTGTATTTGGATTGAAACTAAATCTATGAATACTTATCAAAATGCAGCTTTTACGGCCAAAATGCTGGATAAAAAGGATAAAAATTGGCATCAAAAAAAGTATTTATTGTGTACCTCGGGGTTTCACATGCGTAGGGCTAAAGCTTGCTTCCAAAAACAAAATTTTAAAGTGGATGCTTATAGTACAGATATACGAAGTATTAGATCCAAGGATAATGTTTTAAACACCATCATGCCAAGTTATGGTGGGTTTCAAATTTGGACGTATCTTTGGAAGGAGTGGATTGGTTTAGTGGTATACAAAATGAAGGGTTATATTTAATGACTAAAAAGAAGATAGTGAGTCAATTGGATGGGGAAGAAGTAATTGAAATACTAGGTGCAAGGGAGCATAATTTAAAAAATATTGATGTAATAATCCCACGCCACAAGCTAGTTACTATTACCGGATTAAGTGGTAGTGGTAAATCTTCTTTGGCTTTTGATACCATTTTTGCCGAAGGACAAAGGCGTTATATGGAAAGTTTCTCTGCTTATGCGCGGCAGTTTATTGGTAATATGGAAAGGCCCGATGTAGATAAAATAAACGGACTTTCGCCGGTTATTGCCATTGAACAGAAAACAGTAAATAAAAATCCGCGGTCTACCGTGGGTACAATTACCGAGATATACGATTTTCTTCGCTTATTATATGCCCGTGCTGCCGATGCATATAGCTACGTTAGTGGAGAAAAAATGGTAAAATTTACAGAAGAACAAATCATTGGTTCTATTATTAAACGTTTTGATGCCAAGAAAATATCTATTCTAGCACCTTTAGTAAAGGGTAGAAAAGGACATTACAGAGAGCTATTTGAGCAAGTTAGAAAACAAGGTTATACCAAAGTAAGGTTGGATGGTGCTGTAATAGAAATAACAGCCAAAATGCAAGCCGATAGGTATAAAATTCATGATATTGAATTGATAATAGATAGAATTGAAACGGCTGCCTCTGCTAGGTTTAGAATTGCAGAAAGTGTGAAAAGTGCTTTAAAAATGGGTAAAGGAACCCTCGTAGTGCTAGATCATACAGATGAGCAAGCCTACCACTATAGCAAGTTTTTAATGGATCCTATTAGTGGTATTAGTTATGACGAACCGCAACCCAACACTTTCTCTTTTAATTCTCCTTATGGAGCTTGTGAAACTTGCGACGGATTGGGGGTGAAAAGTATCATTGATGAAAAATCTATAATTCCTGATCCTAAACTTTCAATAAATAAAGGGGGATTATCGCCTTTGGGTGAATCTAAGGAAAACTGGACTTTTCAGCAGCTCAGAGAATTGGGTAAAAGACATAAATTCTCTTTTGCCGATCCACTAGAGAAAGTGAGTAAAGAAGCATTAGAAATTATTCTTTATGGCGACGATGATCCGCTTGTTATTCCTTTTCAATACAGCAGTGGATATACTCAAAACTACAATAGCAAATGGGAGGGTTTGGTTAACATTATAACTCGTCATTACCACGAAAAAAGTTATGATGCCATTTACAAATGGGCAGAAGAATTTATGGAAATTCAACCTTGTCCGGATTGTAAGGGAGCTCGTCTAAAAAAAGCCTCTTTGCATTATAAAATTGGCGATAAAAATATCGCAGATTTAGCCGCTATGGAAATTGGGGCATTGGGAGATTGGTTCGGCCAGGTTGAGGAAAAATTAGACGCCAAACAGCAAATAATTGGTATTGAAATTTTAAAGGAAATACGAAGTAGAATCTCTTTTTTACGGGGCGTAGGTATTGATTATCTAACCTTAAATTCTCCTGCAAAAACATTGAGTGGCGGGGAAGCTCAACGTATACGTTTGGCTACTCAAATTGGCTCTCAATTAGTTGGCGTTTTGTACATTCTAGATGAGCCAAGCATTGGCTTGCACCAAAGAGATAATGATAGGCTAATTAATTCTTTAAAGGCCCTACGTGATATTGGAAATAGCGTTATTGTGGTTGAACACGATAAAGACATGATGGAAGAAAGTGATTTTATCTTGGATATGGGGCACGGGGCGGGTATACACGGCGGGCATATAGCTGGCCAGGGAACAATGGCCGATATTTTAAAAGGTAATTCAATTACTTCGCAATATTTAAATGGTACAAAGAAAATTGAAGTACCTAAAACTAGAAGAACCGGAAATGGAAAATTTTTAGAATTGAAGGGTGCTACCGGAAATAATCTTAAAAATGTATCGGTTAAAATACCTCTTGGAACCTTGGTTTGTGTTACAGGTGTGAGTGGTAGTGGTAAATCTTCGCTCATTAATGAAACACTTTACCCCATTTTGAGGCAGTATTTTTATAATTCGCATCAAAAACCGCTTGCTTTTAAATCTATTCAAGGACTAGATCACATAGATAAAGTTATAGAAATAGACCAATCTCCTATTGGTAGAACACCTCGCAGTAATCCAGCTACTTATGTTGAGGTTTTTGCCGATATACGCGCCCTTTTTACTAATTTACCAGAAGCGAAAATACGCGGTTATAAACCTGGAAGATTCTCTTTTAATGTTAAAGGTGGAAGATGTGAAACTTGCCAAGGTGCCGGTATGCGCAGCATTGAAATGAATTTTTTACCAGATGTTTACGTAAAATGTGAATCTTGTAATGGTAAACGCTACAATAGAGAAACCCTAGAGGTAAGGTTTAAGGGCAAAAGTATCAATGATGTGCTAAATATGTCTATTGAAGATGCTGTTGTTTTTTTTGAAAATACCCCACATATATTAAGAAAAATTGCTGCCTTAAATGATGTAGGCTTGGGTTATATTACATTGGGTCAGCAAAGTACCACCCTTAGTGGAGGCGAGGCTCAGAGGGTAAAATTGGCTACCGAATTAAGCAAAAAAGATACAGGCAATACCTTTTATATTCTGGATGAACCTACTACCGGATTACATTTTGAAGATGTGAATGTATTACTAGGTGTGCTGCAAAAGCTGGTAGATAAAGGAAATTCTGTGCTAATTATTGAGCACAACATGGATATGATTAAGGTTGCAGATTATATTTTAGATATTGGTCCGGAGGGCGGCAAATACGGCGGAACGCTATTGGGCGCTGGAACTCCAGAGGCCATAAGCAAACTAAAAAATAGTTATACTGCCCCTTTTCTCTTAAAAGAGCTTATTTAAAACACCCTTAAGATAAACGAGTATAAAGCTATCTAAGATTATTTAGATATTATAAACTAGATTTTTGGCTCTTGCTCTTATGATGGAATAGTAAAACGGTATCCAATACCCCTGGCAGATTGAATAAAGACAGGTAATTTTGGGTCGTCTTCAAAATATTTACGCAAAGCTAAAATAAAGTTGTCTATGGTTCTGGTATTAGGAATTACTGTATAATCCCATACAACCTTTAAAATATGCTCTCTGCTTACAACCTGCTCTTTGTTTTCTATTAATAAACGCATGAGCATACTTTCTTTCTTGGTAAGTTCAAATTTCCCTTGTAAACCTTGAGCAGCGTTGTTTTCAAAATTTATCCAATTGTTTCCAAAGTAAAAAATCTTAGGCACATTATTCTCGCTATTTAACTTTATCTGCTTGTTTCGTTCAATAAGTTTATTGATACGTAAAATTAGCTCTTCTAGCTCAAATGGCTTGGTTAAGTAGTCATCAGCACCTTTTTTTAATCCATTAATGCGATCAAAAGGGGTGTTTTTTGCTGATAAAAATAAAACAGGAATTTGTTGATCATATAAACGGATATTCTCGCAAACCATCAGTCCATCCATTTCGGGTAGCATGATATCCAATATTACTAAGTCAAATTTTTGCTCTCTAAAAACTTTAATTGCATCAGCACCATTTCCAGAAACATGTACCTGATGTGATTCTAGTTCAAGGTTTAATTTAATGGCATGTTGTAAGTGCACCTCATCTTCAACTAATAAAATTCTGGTTTGCATCTGATTCTAATTTAATTTCGAAAATTGTTCCCTTTGGCTGGTTATTACAAACACTTAATTTGCCTTTGTGCATGTTCACCAGATGTCTCGCAATGAATAACCCCAAACCAGTGCCTTTTGTTTTTCTGGTTTGTTCATCACCTACTCGGTAAAATTTATTGAACAACATTTTCTTATCTAAATCCGAAATTCCTATGCCCTGATCTGAAACCCGCAAAATTATTTGGCTTTGAATGGCCTTTAAACTTATTTCAATGGAAGGGTTTTCGCCTCCATATTTAGCAGCATTACTCAACAAGTTATTTAATATCATTTCAATGGCGCTTGCGTCTGCATAAATTATAATTTGATCTTCGATAAATGCCTTTATTTTATCTTTTTCTTGCCTTGGTTTATTATAGTTTATTACTAATTCATTTATCAATTCACTTAAGTTTAAATGCTGCTTTTCTAATTCATATTTACGGCTATCTAGCTGGGCAGATAATAATAGCTTTTCTACTTGTTCTTGTAAACGTTGCGTTTCATTTAAAGAGTTTTCTGCAATAAGGGTAATTTGCTCTGGATTCATGGTTCTTTTTAATAAAGTTTCCATGTAAAGTTTCATAGCTGTAAGCGGTGTTTTTAACTCGTGAGTTACAGAAAGCAAGAAATTGTTTTGCAGTTTTTTAAGAAATAATTCTTTTTTAAAGCTTCTATATATATAAACCATACCCCAAAATAGCAAAAGCATCATCACTAATCCTTCTGTAATGTACATGGTAAGTTTTCTGGTAGTGCCTATTTCTAATTGCTTATAACTAGCTAATCTTGGCCTAATCATAAAATTGTCTAAGGGTAGGTAAATATCTAAAAAACTTAGCTCTAATTCGGGGTAATGCAAAGCAAAAAACTTCTGCATATCTATACTGTCATTAAACATATCTTGGGAAACAGCACCCTGCAAATCAAAGGTTGCTTTGTAGCAACTCATTTCTAATAATTCTTTTTTTTGAGCAAATATTTTCTGCGTATTAGAATAATGCGCGTATGTCCACCAGGTGTAGGCGGCAAAAATATAAATACTTAATATGATAAAAATAATTCTTGCTCTGTCCATTTTGCCAATCTTAAATTTCCCACATAGTATTTCTATTTGGTCGCATATATTTTTTAATATTTAACCAAAATGCCATTATTAAATAAATAATAATAGGAGAACCCATGGTAATAAAAGAGGTGTAAATAAAGTATAAACGAATATTACCAGACGAAATGCCGAGCCTATCTCCTAGATAACTGCAAACGCCAAAGGCATGTTTTTCAACAAAAAATTTTAATTTTTCCATTTATATCTACCACGAATATAATTTTTTATTTCATTACTGAATAAATTTGCCAGCCATCTTTTACAAAATGATTAGGTTTTTCTGGGAGGATACCATTTATCAATAAACTCATGCCCATTCCCAAACCTACCGAAAGCCCAATTCTGCCGCCTAAACCCAAATTAAATGTTTCATTTTTATACGTTCTATCCAACAATAAAATTAGCCCCACCGCAGAGCCCAAACTCAAGCTTGTTTTTAAAATAGTTCTACCCAAACCTATGCGCCTAAATGCTATAATATCTTGGTATTTTATCTTTTTATAGGCGTTTAATTCTTGACCTAAAAATTGGAAGCCTAGTACAAAACTACTATCATTAATAGCCGTTAGGGTTTGTTTAAAAGTTTCTGTTTGACCCAAATAGCCTCGGTACTTAATACTTAGTTGATCGCCTAGTTTGGCTTGAATAATTTTTCCATTTTGCTGTTGAATAAATACAATATGCTCTTGCGCTAAAAGCAGCTTGCTCATAAATAACAAACAGATTATGCTGATAATTTTCATTCTATTTTTAATAGATAATTGCCTACTGCACATGCTAAACATTTATTTGTAGTGCAATAATAGTTTTTTAATTGAATCACCGCTTGGGTTTCTGAAGCTTTTGACATTGAAATATTGAGTTTTTCCCATTGTTTCACAATGTGGTTCTCTTCTGCAGGTATTTCTTGCAACCAATTAAACACGCGCTCACACAAATGTTCTTGTTGGGTATGTTTTCCGTAAAAAAATAGCAAGGGAATGATGGCATTTATAAACAAACTATTTACTAAGTTTTTACTCAAATGAATTGTTTCAATATAAGTTTTTTTACTTTTAGGATGTAAATCTCCAACATCAATTTTTTGCATTCCTGATAGGGTAATACATTTTTTTGCTTCGGTATAGTTATCGCATTCCAATAATTTTTGAAACAAGTTTACCTGTTGTCGCATGCACTCTGCCCATTGAAATAAGCGTATACTCGGAAAATTAGCAGGTCTTGTTTTGCCATAATTCCAAATAGATACATCGAGGGGTTTAATATTGTGTTTGTGTGCTAAATACTTAAATTGTTGTTGCAAACTTTGGTTGAATGGTTGGTTTAATTCTGTTTTTAAAAAACCAGCGCTGCCTAATACCAGCGCTTGAGACGATAATAAATCCTCTTTGTACTGCTGCAATAGTTTCCATGTTGTTATTTTACTTAAAACTTCAAAAGGTGCGGCATTGGTTTTTTGACCAAATACAATGGCAATTTGTTGGTGTAATAACTCTTCCCAATGGCCGTTCAATTTATCAAAAGCCATTTGCATGGTTTCTGCCTTTTGAACTAGTCGTTCTATACTCAATCTAACGAGCCAATTGTTCCAAATTATGGGTGGTAATGGTTTAAATATATTACTACAAGGTATTTCTTGTTTGGCTTCCATTATTTTTTCATAATTGTTTAGTATATGTCTAGGAATTAACCTGGCAATTTCTAGTGTAGGATAGGCTCTTTGGTAAGGGTCTAATATCTCTTTATCATGTTGCCATACCACATGTAAAATTACATTATGGTAGGCCGCATCATTTTGGTGACCATGCTTTAGCCAATCGCTACTTTTGATATGAATTTCTACATTGCCAACCCATAGTTTATTCCCAATTCTGATTTGCGAATTAAAAAAATCAGGTCCAGCATTTCGGTTTATATGACCAGGTTTTACAATTTGTATAAGCTCTGATTTTGTGGTGTAAAGGTCTTTTTGCAGCAAATATTTATGCTGCCAAATAAATTGGAGTATGTCTTCTTTCATGGCTTTGTTGGGGTATTGCCATGAAATGTAAGGGATATTGTAGTTTTTTGATTTGGTGACTCATTTTTTCTATTCCTATTTCTTTGTGTATTTTCAAAAAAATAATCGGTGCGCTTTATATACCTTGCATCTTCAAAAAAATCGTGTTTATATGAAAAAGTTTTCTTTATTCATTTCATTCTTATTTGTTCAGCTCATTTTATTAGCGCAAACTAATTTACCAACTAGCTGGAATTTCAGTAATCCTGGTATTGCCACTCCGCCTATGGGTTGGACAATGGCTTTAGGTACTAATGGAAACCTCACTTATGCATTTGGTATTGGAGATGGCCTCTCTTGCCGCTTAGATGCCACCAATGAGCATTTTATTATTCATTATTCTGGTAAATCCGGTCCTTTAAGCTATTATTTGAGTCCGCAAAATGCAGGTGCTCCTTGGGGTGGCCAGTTTGATGTGCAAGAAAGTGTTGATGGAACAAATTGGACTAACATGCGTTCTATTACTTCAAAAGCAACCACAACAACTAATTATACCAATGGAAGGTACGTAGACTTCCCTGCAGAAACTTCTCGCTTCATAAGATTTTTTTATACCCAAAAATTACCAGGAGGCGTTGCCGGTGTTCCGGGCGGAAATATGGGCGTAGACAGTGTTTGGTTGCAAGCGCCACCTGCTTCTCCTGCTGCTAATTTAGCTGTTTTAAGAGGTGCTACCAATTTTGTTAGTGGTGCGCAAACAGTAATTGGAAACAGTACTGCTACCAGTTTCACTTTTCAGAATAAGGGTTCGGTTCAAACCTTAACTATTGATAGTATAGTGTTTACCGGAGCCGCAGCTGGAGATTTTTCTGTTAGTGGTATGCCTGTTTCTATTAATGCAAGTGCTAGTACCAATTTAAACGTTCAGTTTACGCCAGCTGCCAACGGTTCTAGAAGAGCTTTGATGCATATTTATTCTAACGACTCGCTTAAAAATCCGTTTGTTATAGACTTATATGGAGTAGGTGGGGCTTTTGCTTCAGAGCCTGCTGCAAATGTAAATGCCATTAATTTTGCGGATGTAAAATCTTTCGTTTATAGGGTAAATGCTACCTATAATGGGCAAAAACCTGAGCGTTTTATGTTGCTTAAAAAAATAGGTTCGGCTGTTACCGAATTACCTGTAGATGGCATCAGTTATAAAAAGGGAGATTATATTGGTTCGGCCCAAGTAGAATATATTGCGGATACTTTATTAAGCTACCAACCCACCTATGTTTTGGCCAATAAAACCTATCATTATGCAGGTTTTACTTTTAATGGTCCAGCTGGTTTCGAAAATTATAATACAAGCAACGCGGCTACTGCCAGTGTAAGTACAACGGGCAGAACGCCGGGTTCTTATTACGCAGGCATTAATCCCAACAATCCCAATTTTGTTACCAGTTTAACGGCAAAAATTAATCCGCACGATACCATTTATTACAGCAATTATATTGCAAGAATGGTTAATGCTTGGTTAACCCGCGACACCCTAAATGGCAGAAAAGTGGTTACTTGTGTGTATACCAATCACCAGTTTTTATATGATGAGCCTTTTTTATGGGCAGCCGGAAGCAATGGGGCTGTTTTAACCCGTGAGCATACCTGGCCGCAAAGTTGGATGCCAAGTAATGTGGGTAATCCAAATTGGCCAAACGCGCCTGGTAGTAGCAAAGAGTTGCCAGAGTTTAATGATTTGCATAATTTATTTCCTGCCCATCAAGCCAATGCCAATGGTAGACGAAGCAATAACCCGTTTGATGAGGTAATTACTCCTACTTATACTGCGCCAACCGGACTTGGTATAGTGGGCAGAGACAGTGCTAATAGAACCACTTATGAGCCTAGGCCAGAGCAAAAAGGCGATGTGGCGCGTGCTTTGTTTTATATGGCTGCCTGCTACCATGGTATTGGCGGTTTAAATTGGTCTATTCCCTCGCAACAAAATTTAGATTTGTTAAAACAATGGCATCAAATGGATCCACCAGATGATTTTGAAATTGCTAGAAATGAATTAATTGCCCAAACACAAGGCAACCGTAATCCATTTATAGATTTTCCGCAATGGGTAAATAGAATCAATTTTAGAAACATGAGTTATGTGGCAGATACTACGCCAACTCAGCCAAAAATTACTATTACTAGTCCATTAGCTTCTGATACATGGGGCATTGGAAAAAGATTATTAATTAGCTGGCTGAGCCAAGATATAGACTCTGTAGACGTTTATTTTAGTTTAGATTCTATGCAAACATGGCTAAGTGGTGGAACTCATTTGGCTACTATAGATTCCTTTTCTGTAATGGCTGTTAGTCCGTTTAAAACCCCTTTCGGTATAGTTATTGCCAAAGATAAAAACTCAAGCACAGCAGATACTTCAGCCTATTTTGCTTTAGACATGACCAACACTTTGCGCGAAACCCAATTATTAAGCAAGCTGCAAGTATATCCTAATCCGTTTAGTAGCAGCTTTTATATTCATTGGTCTGAACCAAATACAAAAGCAGAGATTACTTTACTGAATGTAATGGGTTCAGCAATGAAACGTTTGGAAATAACAGAAAGTACCGAAGTAAATGTGAGTGATTTGCCCGTTGGTATATACTTTTTACAGGTAAAAACGGGTGGTAAGCAAGTAACGCAAAAACTAGTTAAATACTAGTTTTTGCGACCTATTAATACAATATCCCAGGTATAATCTAAACGGTCTTGGGTTAAGAAAAAATCGCTGGTCTCTATGTTTAGGGTATCAGCGTTTTTTTCTTTAAGGTCTTTGCGCATCATGCTGGTTAAGAAATTATAAGGGGTAACTAACCAAGAAGCCGGAATCATTTTGTGCAAACCTAGTGGGTCTAAGCGCAATATTTTTTTGGCCCAACGTGCGTTTTCTTCGTAGTACAAATTTACTTTTTCGTTTCCTTGCACGCCCCAAAGTTCAATGCTATCAAATACATCGCTGGCTTCTTTGCGCATCTCATCAAAACTATATTCGTGCACATGAAACGGATTGCGAGCTATACTCATTTTGGCATTGGGTGTGGTGCACAGAAATACACCACCGGGCTTTAAAACGCGTTTTACATCTTGCATAAAAGCTTTGCGCTCTGCAATGTGTTCAATAAACTGAAAAGCAGTTACTACTTCTTTGCTCTCGCTTTCTAAGGGAATAGGAGGTACCTTACCAGAAACAAAGCTTAGGTTCGTTTTTGCGCTGTGTTTTTTTCTAGCTTCTTCAATGGTTGCCTCACTGTAATCTACCCCAACAGTTGAATGGGTAAAATTAGCTTGGTATTGCGTTCCGTATCCATCGGCGCAGCCAATATCGGCGGTTACTTTGCCAGTTAAAAAGGTTTTGGCCCACTCGTAGGCAAAGAAACATCTCTTTACGGTTACATTATTGCTATCTTCAAAACTTGGTCTTTCTCTATCAAACATGCTATTGAAATAAATTGGCTACAACATTATAAAGCCGGTTGCGAAAATAATAAAAAGAAACTTTTCGAGCGTATTCATTTTGTGCTGGGTTTCTTCCCATTCACTTTCTGGGTTAGAATCTGCAGTAATGCCAGCACCAGCATACAGTGTTATCACTTCTTTATCCCATTTTAAGCACCTTAAATTTACAAATAGTTGCAGGTTGTTTGCCTCTTTTAATCCAATAAACCCAGAATAAAACGAACGATTTAGGTTTTCATGCTTGCTTATAAAATCAATTGCTTTTTCCTTTGGTAAACCTGCCACTGCCGGAGTAGGGTTAAGCTTAGCAATAAGCGCATAAATTTGCTTTGTGTTTTGGTTCGAACCAAAAAGATAACTGGTTTTTAAGTGCGTTAAATGTCCGGTGGAGAATGGGGCTGTCACCGTTTTTTGAAAAGGAATATCAGCGTCTTTTAGTTGTTGCTCTATAAATAATGTTACCAGATGCTGTTCTTCTATTTCTTTGCTAGTAAAGTTTCTAGTGGTATTTGGCGGTAAAGTTCCAGCCAATGCTATGGTAGTAAATGCTGTATTTTGGGAGCAAATAAAGGTTTCTGGTGAGGCTCCAATCCACCATTCACTCGTTGGTGTATATGCGCAATAAACAAAAGCGTTTGGATAGGCTGATTCTAATTGTTCAAAGAATGAAATAGGGTTAAATTCATTATTTTTAATAGTTTTAGCATTGGCTAAAACTACTTTTTTAAAACTTGCTCCACTTTCTTTTATAGTTACTTTGGCCTTGCCTACAAGATTTATGTAGTTTTCTTTTGATTTAACATCTGAATTAATTGGCACATTTTTTTTAGTTGCTTGATTGGGTTCAATAAATTGCTTTTGATAGGGTTTTAATTGATCAAAAGAAAAATAATAGGCCAAATTGCCTTCGTTAAAGGGAGAAAGCACAAAAGAATTATCCGGAATGTCTTGTAATGCACTCAACTGGTTTAAGCAATCACCTTGCGCCATCCATATTTGTTTGGATTGTGGTAGCCTAAAAAAAGCAAACGCGTTTGGTAAATTATTTTCCATGAGTTGGGAGAGGTACCACAGCCATTGTTAATCGGCTAATGCAACAAAGTTTTCCTTCTTCATCGGTTATTTTTATTTCCCAAACTTGGGTTGTTTTTCCAATATGAAAAGGTTTGGTGGTTCCATATACAAAAGCTTTACTAGCACTTTTTAAATGGTTGGCATTAATATCTAATCCAAGTGCCACAAATTTGCTTCTATCTATGCATAAATTGGCTGCCATACTTCCAACTGTTTCAGCTAAAGCGCAAAATGCACCACCATTTACCACACCCAATGGTTGAATTGTTCTGTGATCTACAGGCATTTTGGCTACTAAATAGTCTGAACCAATCTCGCAAAAATCTATGCCTAACCACTCGGCCATAGTATTTTTACCACGTTGGTTAAGCGCCTCCAAATTAATCTCTTCGGGTTTAAAGAAAATGCTCATTTTATTATCCTATTTTGTTTATATTCAATTGCTTTATTGTATAAAATAGCTAAGAAACATGCAATCAAAGGCATTCACTCTATCTATGTTTTCATTGGAAGTAATCATGATGAAACCTGTTATTTTTCTGAATGCTTTTTTACACTCATAATAGCTATCTTATTGTCTTCTACAAGTATTAATTTAATATTTTATCGATCATAAATTAGCTACTTATATAGCAAACAATTTTACAACTTTTGAGAGAATTCTCCAAGTATTTGACTCGATTTAACTTTACTGTAAGCGCATGTGAATTTTTTCAATTTTAGGCGCTCATAAAGGCCATTCAAAGTAAAATTTTGCTCCTTTGTTTTGTTCAGATTTTACCCAAACTTTCCCACCATACTCTTCAATAATTTTCTTTCCAATTGCTAATCCTGTTCCAATATATTCTGCCTCATCTCTGCGCTCTATGGTTTGAAATTCTTCAGAAATTCCACTACCATTGTCTGCAATACAAAATGTTATTTTATCGGAGTTTTCATTATAACTTATATTAACCACAGGTTCTGCAGCTAAATTGTGATTGATGGCATTGCTTATAAATATATTAAATACTTTGTATAAATCGTCTTTGTTTGCAGTAACATAAGGCAACGAATCATCAACCAAAATACTCATTTTTCTGCTCAGTTTGCAGGTTTCTAAAACCTCGTAAACTATATTTTTGCTCAATATTTTTTCTTGATTTTCTGTTGTTTTTCCTGCTTTAGAATATTGTAAAACTAAGTTTAAATTTGCTTCCATCCTGTGTGCCTTTTCACCAAGCATTTGAAAATGTTTTTTAGATTCTGGACTATGTTCTTCGCCCATATCCTCCTCAATTCTTTCTGTTATTTTGTTTATAACCCGCAAAGGGCTTTTTAAATCGTGATTGGTAATATAAGCAAACTGATCAAGCTCCTTATTTTTCTTTATCAAGGTGATTATTTTTGCTTCAAGTGATTTAACATTTTTCGTCTCAATTTCTTTTGATAATTTTAGGTTGTCACGCATTATAGAGAGGGCTTTGCCAAGCCTATCTCCTCTGCTTAATAAAGGAACTTTTATAGCATAATCTCCTTTACCAATAGCATTGGCAACTTGTTCTTTATTTTTAAAACCTTTTACAACTTTTTGCACTGAATTATGCATGTCGCCAATTTCATCTTCCCTAGATGTATTAGTTTGAAAATGAATGATTTTACCTTCGCCAACTTCATCTAAAATTGCGCTCAATTCTTTGATAGGCTTTATAATTGTAATTTTGGTAATAAACATAGCAACTGCTGCCAGCAGCATAATAACTGCAATCATCATTACCATTAAATAGGATAGGTTTTTATAGTTGGCATTTTTTTTAGCGTGAAACTCATTAAAAAGACTTATTGCTTGAAGGCTAGTTTCTCCTAATACCAGTCTTAATTTGCCAATTTCTTGGGCTATGCTGTCTTTTAATTTTTGGGCTTGCTCCATTTTGCCAGCATCCAAATAGGCCTGATCCGAACCTAAAATGGATAAGAATTCTTTTTCTAATTTTAGCGTTAACTCAAACATTTTGTCTGCCCTAATGATTCGTTTTTTTGCATCTGCTAATTCAGGCCCTTCACATAAACCCATTAAAGTTACTTTTTGTTGATTGTATAAGCTTTCGTGAATTTTTTTAAGTTGTGTTTTCTTTGCATCATTTTGCTGGATAGATAAATCTGCGCAAAGCCTTCCTGTTTCCTCAATCAAAAATTGATATTCTTTAATAGCACTTATTGCAGGACTAATACTTCTTTCAATTTTTAAATCTATGTTTTTACCATCCTGAAGTAATAATATAGATACTGTTGTAAATGCTAATACCGCCAGCATAACCACAATATAGGAGATGGCGGTTCTTGCACCGATCTTCATCTTGTTTATCCTATTTGTTAAAAATTGAAGCATTATTAATTTTATAAACTTACCTATTCTCAATTTAACTGCCAAATTTTTAAGACCCACTATTTCATATACTTAAACAGTATAGTCCTGTTTTATAGTCAGCCAGAAATAGATACTTTAATGGCTTTTTATCTTTTAACTTTCTTTAAATTTTATACTCAATTTTGGTTTGTATTATTCTATCAACAATATTTTCTTTTTCAATTCATTCCCTTAATTTTACAGCATGAAAACGAATACATACACTTTAGCAAATTTTCGAAATTTACCTGTTAGCTCAA
Source organism: Chitinophaga pinensis (assembly GCA_945860865.1). Classification (GTDB taxonomy): domain Bacteria; phylum Bacteroidota; class Bacteroidia; order UKL13-3; family UKL13-3; genus B1. The sequence goes on from CAMARW010000006.1 coordinate 132,058, forward strand.
AAGAAGACTTAGCCAAGGTTCAATTTGATGAATTAGATGTGCTAAGCAGGCCAGAGGATATTCGCGTTAGAAGAACAAACCTGGATAAGGCCATTGCTTTGGGCAGAAGTGAAAGAATAAAAACATCAGTTATTTTAAAATCAGGCGATAACTTATACCGTATAGAAACTAATATTTTAAGCATCACTGCCGATTCAGCCATTACTAGTAACGGATTGCAGATTCCTTTGCGTTGTATTTATAGCGTAGATTTCATGAATATTTAAACTAAGCTATTTCGGTTTGAACCGATAACAAATAAAAAGGCTGCCTTCTAATTTAGAAGACAGCCTTTTTTATTTGAATACTGTAATTGCTTATTCCACCGTAACGGATTTTGCTAAATTCCTAGGCTGATCTACATTACAACCTCTTAATACAGCAATATGGTATGATAGTAATTGTAGAGGAATGGTTGCTATTAAAGGCAACATAGATTCTTCACAAGTAGGAATGTAAATTACATGATCGGCCATACCTTTAATATGCGTATCTCCCTCTGTTGCAATGGCAATTACCCTACCTTTTCTTGCTTTTACTTCTTGAATATTGCTCACTACTTTTTCATAATTACTGTGTTGTGTAGCAATTACTATAACGGGCATTTCTTCGTCTATCAAGGCAATCGGACCATGTTTCATTTCTGCTGCTGGATAACCTTCCGCATGAATATATGAAATCTCTTTTAGTTTCAAGGCGCCTTCTAATGCCACCGGGAAACCATATCCTCTGCCTAGGTATAATGCGTTTCTAGAATCTTTTAATTCTGCAGCTATTAATTGTATTTGAGCATCTGTTTTCAATACTTTTTCAATTTTTGCCGGTATAGATTCAAGTTCATTTAAAAGTTCATGCAAGCGCGTGCTTGTAATGGTTCCTTTTTTCTGAGCCATAGATAAAGCCATTAAAATAAGCGCAGTAACTTGGGCAGTAAAAGCCTTTGTTGAAGCAACTCCTATCTCTGGGCCAGCATGGGTGTAAGCACCAGCATCTGTATACCTTGGAATACTTGCCCCAACCACATTACAAATTCCAAAAATGGTTGCCCCTTTTTTCTTAGCTAATTCTAATGCAGCCAATGTATCTGCGGTTTCGCCTGATTGTGAAATTGCTATAACGAAATCACTTTCTTTTACAACTGGGTTTCTATATCTAAATTCGGAAGCATATTCTACTTCGCAAGGTATGCGAGCAATATCCTCAAACAAATATTCTCCAACCAAACCAGCATGCCAAGAGGTTCCGCAACCAATTATAACAATTCTATCTAGGTTTTTAATTTTGTCTTCAAACATATCAATTCCTGCCATTGTAATTCTGGCGTCTGGAAGATGAATTCTGCCTCTAAAAGAATCTAAGATACTTCTGGGTTGTTCAAAAATCTCTTTTAACATGAAATGCTCGTAACCACCTTTTTCAATATTCTCTAGATTAAATTCAATTTCTTGAATATAAGGAGTTTTTATAGAATTATCAATAGTTTTAATGGTGAGTTGCGAGTCTTCAATGATGGCAATTTCTCCATCTTGTATATAAACTACATTGCGTGTGTATTCTACTATTGGCGTAGCATCACTGGCAATAAAATGCTCATTATCGCCAATTCCAATAACCATAGGACTACCTTTTTTAGCGCCAATTAAATAATTAGGATTGCTTTTAGAAAGAATAACAATAGCGTAGGCTCCAACTACTTGGGTTAAAGCCATGCGCACAGCTTCTTCAAATTTAACCTCATTATTCTTGTATACTTCTTCAATTAAATGAATCAATACTTCAGTATCTGTCTCGCTCTTAAACGTATGGCCTTTTCCCCTTAACATTTCTCTTAAAGAAGAGTAGTTTTCAATAATTCCATTGTGAATCATTGCAAATTCTCCATCTCCTGATAAATGCGGGTGGGCGTTGGCATCGTTAGGTTCGCCATGGGTAGCCCAACGGGTATGTCCCATTCCCGTGGTGGCAGAGGTGTCTCTGTCGCCAATTTCTTTTTCTAAATCTGAAACTTTACCAGTTTTTTTGTAAACTTTCATGTTTTTGTTGCCATCTACTAAGGCAACTCCAGCACTGTCGTATCCACGATATTCTAATCGTTTTAAGCCTTTCAAAACAATTGGGCAGGCCTCTCTATGGCCAATATAAGCTACAATTCCACACATGACGCGAAATTAATAAATTTTATTGAAAGTTACACCACAAATGAGTAAGTGGCATCTATAGGTTTTTTAATGGCAGGACTAAGCAATGCTAATTCGCTTAATAAATGTTCAAACTCCTCAAAATTGAGGGTTTGGTTGGCATCGGAAAGGGCCGTCTTGGGGTCAGGATGAATTTCTATCATTAATCCGTTAGCACCTGCTACCATGCTGGCTTTTGCCAAAGCGCTTACAAACCGGGAATCTCCTGTTCCATGACTAGGGTCAGCCATAATGGGTAAATGACTGAGCGATTGAATTAAGGGTATTACACCTACATCCATAATATTTCTACTCATGGGGTCAAAGCTGCGGATGCCTCTTTCGCATAAAATTATTTTCTCATTACCGCCACTCAAAATATAGTCTGCTGCCAATAAAAACTCAGTTACATTGGCTTGCATTCCTCTTTTGAGGAGTATAGGAGTGTTGATTTTACCGAGTTCGCCAAGCATGTAAAAGTTGGCCATATTTCTGCTGCCAATTTGTACAATATCTGTGTATTGCATTACCTCATCTAACAAGCTCAAATCCATTAGTTCTGTTACCACACCTAATTGATAAGTTTTAGCAGCCTCAGATAATAACTTTAATCCGTCTTTTCCTAAGCCCCTAAAGGAATAAGGCGAGGTTCTTGGCTTATAGGCTCCACCACGAATAAATTTTATGTTGTTTTTGGCTAAAAATGCGGCAGTTTCAAAAATCTGTTTCTCACTTTCCACGCTGCATGGGCCAGCTATGATATTGGCAAAATTTGTCCCAAATTGGATACCATTTACCTGAAAGTTAGTTTCCGATTTGAAAGCATTTGATGATAATTGAAAAGATGTATGGATGTTTTGGGTATAAGAAATAAAGGGAAAATTAGCCAGTAATTTCTCATCTTTTAATTTGTTTACTAAGCATATATTTTGGCCAGGAACCAATTGAGAATCTAGCCCTAATTGCTTCAAATGCAGTTGCAATTCTGCAATTTGTGCATGGGTAGCGGTATTTTTAAAGTATACAATCACGCTTTTTTATTTAATAACCGTATAAGTTAATTTAAGTTTGAAGGTACCGTTATTTCTGCGTGTATCAAAAATAATTCTTTGGGCAGAAACGGGGTCGTCTGCTCTTATAATAAGGTTCATACCATAATCTTTAAAACCATTTTGTTTTTTGGTTTCAATTAAAATATTTTGCAAATGACGAACAATATTGAACCTGTAGGTATTATTAATTAAGGTACCTCCGTAATATAACCCTGATTCTGTAAATTGGTCTTTTAGAAAGATGTTTTTGCCAGTAGAATCTGAACCAACCAATGAGATACTGCTTGGAAGTGTATATTTATCATCGAAGCTGCCAGGCAAAGGAGTAAACAAAATTTCTGCTCCGTTTAGGGCAAGTTTTATTTTAGGGTTACTAATAAGATTTGCAAGGTTTGGAATTTCGATTCTAAGTTTGGTGCTATTCAAAGATTGCACATATCCTTTATCTCTGTGTTCGCCAGTAAATGGAGCTTGCATTAAATTAGCAGGAACATTTGTTTGGTTATAATAATTGTAAGAGGCTTCACTGCCTCTTAAGCCTCCCACAATTGGGAATGCTGCGGCTAATGAGTCTTTGTAATATGCCGTAAGGGAGGTGTAGTCAGATGTTAATCTAATATACACAATGGCTCCTTGATTTGCGGTTGTAGCTGATTCATCTACTACCACCAAACCTTTAAATGCTTCTTTAAATTTTAGGTTGGTAGAGAAAAATCCTTTGGTTTCGCCTTCCCATAACAGATTTCTAAAAGTAGCATTCATTGGAATTCTAATGCAAGGAGGTATTTTAGTTTTTTGTGAACCTAAACTTACTGCAACAGAATCTTCAAAATTTAATTTACCCCTAAAAGATCCCATTTCTATACCATCTGTTTTATACTTTCTATTGGCATAGTAATTAGAATCTATATTTAAATTTTCGTTTAATAAATAAACCTTAAAAAGGTGTTCTGCTTGCTTATCGCCATAATAGTTTGGCAAGGCAGTTCCATCTTGTTGTTTGGCATTTCTATACCTAAGCTGCAATACAACAGAGTCTAATTTAGTAGCGCCACCCCAAGAAAATTCGTTTCCAGGCAAAGATACCTGTGTTATAATAGCCGCGTTATTAATGCCAAATTCTGGGTCGTTTATGCTACCCAATGCAAGTGCAGTTAGCTTAGAGCTAACTAAAGAATCCATTTTTACTGTATATGCTTTTAATTCAAAACTAGTATCCAATACAGTTGAAAATCCATTTCTTACACCTACAAAATCTGCACCCACAGATCCCGCATCTTTTTTGCAAGCGCTTACACACAAAATCAGCACTACAAAAGTGATGAATAACTTAGTTTTGGCGTTGCAATAAGGTGTCATACAAATCGATATAGGCTTCAACATTATCTCCATTTTCTGAATGTTCAATAACTAATTTACCTTTTTGTTTTTTGATAAACTTAGATACCTCTGGATCAATTTCGCTGCTGGCTTTCACAAGCGCATCTGCATGGGTTATGCCAGACATATATAAATCTGAGCAAGTGGCGTTTGCTAGGGAAGAAACCTGCTTATTATCTATGGTGTTTAGGCTGGCTTTTCTTCCAAACTCTTTGCCCATATTTTCATCAAATTGATTTTCAAAAACAGAGTAAACTACTTTAGCTAATCTAAAAACAGGTTCGTCTTTGTATATAGTTTTTAGATATAAAGGAATTAAGCTAGTCATCCAGCCTTGGCAATGGATGATATCTGGCTGCCATCCAAGTTTTTTTACAGTTTCAATGGCTCCTTTGCAAAAGAATATTGTTCTTTCATCATTATCTCCATAAAATGCGTTGTTTTCATCAGTGTAAACAAACTTGCGGTGAAAATAATCTTCATTATCTAAAAAATAAACTTGCATTTTCGCTTCTGGTAGGGAGGCTACTTTGATAGTTAACGGATTATCGTTATCGTCTATTGTAATATTGATACCACTTAACCTTACTACTTCATGTAATCTATTACGGCGTTCGTTAATACATCCAAATCTTGGCATAAGCACCCTGATTTCATTGTCTTTCTCTTGAATAGCTTGCGGCAACATTCTTGCCAATTCACCTACACTACTTACTTTTAGAAAAGGAGTCATTTCGGAGGAAATGAACAGAACTCTCTTTTTGGTCATATTAACTTGGGTTAAAAAAAGTATGCAAAGTTAAGGAAATTGTTAATAAATTTCTTAATATTCGCCCCAAATGATAATGCGCAAAAGCTATTACGTTGAAAACCATATAATAAAGTGATTCTTATTAATAAATCAAGCGACTTATTGTCGTACATATCAGAGCAAAAGCAAGGAAATCGATCCATTGGGTTTGTTCCAACTATGGGTGCTTTGCATAATGGTCATTTATCATTAATAGCTGCTGCCAAGCAAAAGTGTGATATTGTTGTTTGTAGTATTTTTGTTAATCCTACACAATTTAATCAAGAAAGTGATCTCGCTTCTTATCCGCGAACGCTTGAAAATGATATCGATTTGCTGTTGTCTGTTTCTTGCGATGTTTTATTTCATCCCAATATTGTAGAAGTATATGGTAATACCTTAGATAAAGATTCATCGGAAGATTACGGTTCGTTTATCCATCAATTAGAGGGTGCTAGTAGGCCAGGACACTTTGATGGTGTGGTAACTGTATTGCGCAAATTATTTGCATTGGTTGGTCCTACAGATGTTTTCTTTGGTCAAAAAGATTACCAACAATGCCTGGTTGTTAAAACTTTGATAAAAAGAAGTTTCCCCCAAATAGTTTTTAACCTTTGCTCTATAACTAGGGAGGAAGACGGTTTGGCAATGAGCAGTAGAAATGTAAGATTGTCTGAAGAGGAAAGACGCTTAGCACCCCAAATCCATGATAATTTGCAATTAGTTTCTCAATATTGGAATAAAGAACAATGGCAATTGGGGTTGAACCTAGCCCAGTTAAATCTTAAGAAAGAGCCCTTTTGTTTTGAATATTTATGTGCTTGTGATCCTTTTAGCCTTGCCGAGCTAAACGTTTTTCAATCTAATGCCATTGTTTTGGTAGCAGTTCAATTAGGTTCAACCCGACTTATAGATAACATTATCATTGTACCTTAATTTGTAATCGATTGCGTAATTTAAAATAAGTACTATTTTTGAACTATCGCCGAAAATAAATAAATAGCCCAAAGGCAAATGCACGCAAAAGAAAAATTTAATAAAGCTGCTCAAGAAAAAATTGTTGATAAAGACTTTCGACAAAAAATGGGTGTTGTGCTAGATAAACTAGTGCAAAATCAACAACATGGGGCGCTAGAATTTTCAAATTTAGCAATTGCAAAGCAGCGTGCAGCTTATACCAAATGGAAAGTAGCAGAGAATTTGGATAAGTATTTAGTAGATTTTGAAGGCTCAGTTATTAGAAAAGGTGGCAAAGTTATTTGGGCCTATGATGCTCAAAACGCTTTGTCAGAAATAGATTCAATTATTGCGCGTTTAAAAGCAAAAAAAATTGTTAAAAGTAAAGCAGAAATTTTTGATGAAATTGGATTAAATAAGCATTTTAGAAGCAAGAGTTTAAAACTTACTGAAACAGATTTTGGAGAATATATTTTAGATTTAATGGGTGAAAAGTCTTATCACCCAATTATTCCTTCACTAAACCAATCTGTTCAAGCTGTTGGTTCTATTTTAAACACCAAGATTAAATCTTCTTTAGAGGCCAATTTAGATGAGTGGGCAAGTGATGTTAGGGCAGAAATTAGACCTTGTTTTTATGAGGCAGACATAGGAATTTCTGGTGCTAATTTTTTAATTGCTGATAGTGGTTTAGTAGCCATTTCAGAAAATCAAGGGAATGCTCGTTTGAGTTTTGCGTTTGCAAAAACACATATAATTATAGCTTCAATAGATCAAATTTTACCAACCATAAGTGATTTGGAGCTGTTTTTTAGTTTGTTATCTACGCATGCCACCGGGCAACAATTTGCCACTTACAATACTATTACAGGACCTCCAACTAGGGATGATAAGGAAGGACCAACAGAGTTTATAGTGATTCTATTAGATAATGGAAGGTCAAATATTTTAGCAACCCAAGAACAAAGGCAAGCATTAAGCTGCATTCAATGTGGTGCTTGTAGCAATGTTTGCCCAATTTTTAAAATTGCAGGGGGAGATGCCAACTACCAGAGCTATCGGTCTGGTCCTATTGGTCAAATAGTTGCGCCTTTGCAACAAGGATTTCAGGAGTATCAATATTTAAGCAACTTATCTACTACCTGCGGAAAATGTACTGATGTTTGTCCGGTAAACATAGATATTCATAACCATCTACTTCGCAACCGACATGAAAATTTAGTTCAAGGCTTTGAAAAAACAGGCGAGAAATTTGCCTGGTATACTTGGAAAAAATTCATGTTGAGTCGCAAAACTTTAAATCGCCCTGCTGCAATTAAAAATTTCACCTTGAAGCAGTTTTACAAAAGTGAATGGGGTGAATCGAGAGAGTTTCCAAAAATCGCAGAGAAATCTTTCAATCAATTATGGAGAGAAAAAATTGGAATAAAATAGCTTTTACAAAAAACTCTCAATTATTTTCTCAGAACTAATTCCTTCCGCTTCGGCCTTAAAGTTTCTAATTAATCTGTGTCGTAAAACATTCATTGCAACCGCCTTTACATCTTCTATATCTGGAGAAAATTTTCCTTTTACTAAGGCATTGCATTTAGCCCCAAGCAATAAAAACTGACCGGCTCTAGGGCCTGCACCAAAAGCTAAATATTCGTTGGCCATACTACCAGCATGCGGCGTGTTTGGTCTGGTTTTACTAACCAATTTTACCGCATATTCTAATACGTTTTCGGCTACCGGAACGCGCCTTACAAGTTGTTGAAAATAAACTATTTCTTGGGATTGAAGTATTTTATTTAACGCAGTAATTTTATTTCCTGTAGTGCTTCTAACAATTTCAAGTTCATCCTCATAAGATGGGTAATCCAGGTTTATATTAAACATAAATCTGTCTAATTGAGCCTCTGGCAAAGGATAGGTTCCTTCTTGTTCAATTGGATTTTGGGTGGCTAGTACAAAAAATGGCGCTTCTAAATGATGCAATTTTCCGCCAGTTGTAACAGATTTTTCTTGCATTGCCTCTAAAAGTGCTGCCTGCGTTTTAGGTGGCGTTCTATTTATTTCATCTGCTAAAATAATATTTGCAAAAATTGGGCCTCTAATAAATTTAAAGTTTCTATGCTCATCTAAGATTTCTGATCCTATAATATCACTTGGCATTAAATCTGGGGTAAATTGAATCCGGCTAAATTTTAAATCTAATACCTCAGAGATAGATTTAATTAATAGGGTTTTAGCTAATCCTGGTAAGCCTATAAGAAGCGAATGGCCATTGGCAAAAATAGATATAAGAACAGCTTCTACTGTGTCTTCTTGGCCAATTATAACTTTGCCAATTTCACTTTTAAGTGCATTAAATTTTTGATGCAGTGCGTTAGCAGCTTCAACATCATTGTTAAAAGATAACATCTGTAATTATTTATTTTGGATCCAAGGTTTTAATTGCGGACAATCAGCATATGGAGCGGTAATTTGTATATAAAATTGTTTCCGGTAGCGTTCAACCCATTTTTCCTTGGTTTGTTGCTGTTTTTTTTCAAAAGCCATTGCTTGAAGTTTCTGATAATCGTCTTTTAAATTTGCCCTATGCGGTGGCGTTTCGCTTTTTAAATAGAAAATTCTCCAAGCTTTTTTTTGATCAGGGCCAGGCAAAGTAATGAGTTCGGGTTCTGTAATCTCGCCTTTTTCCATACTTTGTACACTAATATTTAATTCTTTGCTCAATTCATCAACGGGAATATGTGTGTTTCCTAAGCCGCCAGATCCAATAAAACCACCGCTTCCTCGGGTAAATTCATCAGAAGAGAACTTTTTGGCAGCTTCCTCAAAACTTAAAGAATCTGTTTTGATTAAATTAACTATACTGTCTGCTTTATCGCGTGCCAACTGCACATCTGAAGCATAAATTTTTGGCATAATGAGGATATGACGGGCATTTACTTCTTCCCCTTTTCTCTGAATAACTTGTATAATATGGTATCCAAATTTGGTTTCAATAACTTTTGAAACACTATCTGGTTTAAGTCTAAAAGCCATACCTTCAAATTCTGGAACCATCATCCCCCTGCCAAAAAATCCCAGCTCGCCGCCTTTAATCGCAGATCCCTTATCGTCAGAGTATATAAGTGCCAATGTGCTAAATTTATCTCCATCTTGTACAATTCGTTTTCTTAATTCTGAAATTTTTTCAAACGCTGCTTGCTTAGATTCCTTGCTAATTTTTGGTTCAATAATAATTTGAGCTAGTTCTACCTCTGCCGAAAAATAAGGAAGACTATCAGCGGGAATAGTTTCATAATAATTTTTTACATCTGTAGGGGTAACCTTCACGTTGGCAATAATTTTGGCCATCATGGAAGAAGCTAATTGATTATTTCTTATTTTTTCTCTGTTAGCTACTTTAATGTCTGCGATGCTTTTACCGTATATTTCTTCTAACGCTTTTTCACCGCCGTATTGTTGAGCAAAATACCTAATTCTCTCGTCTAATTCACCATCAACTCTGTCTTCATTTACCGGAAGAGAGTCTACTTGAGCTTTTAAAATCAATAAATTTTCCAGTAGTTTCTGCTCTAAAAGAAAGCACTTAATCGAATCATTACTTACTTTTCCTTCTCTGGTAAGTTGTTCATAGGCAATTTCAATATCTGATCTTAAGATAATTTTATCTGCAACAACGGCAATAATTTCATCTACAATTTGAGCCTTAAGGTTATTGCCAAAGCTAAATAGCAAACAAAATATAATTAATTTCTTCATGTTTATCTGTTTCAATGCATTTAACTGCATTGTTTTTGGTTTTATTGTACTGCAAATTCAATCAATTATTGAACGCCACAAGGTATGTATAAGTTACATTCTGTTAAATAATTGAGCAGGTAAATATAAGTTTCCATATTGATATAGAAATAAATTTCTTAAAAAATATATTTAATTATACCCTATCTTGGTTCGAGCCTATCTTTTTAACATTTACATTGCCAGAATTTTAGTAATTTTTTCTATTGATTTTAAACCACTACCAGAAAATAAACTAACGCAAACTTCTGTTCGATCCAAACCGCTTAAATATTGGGTAAGGCCTGCAATGCATGCTGCTGATGTAGGTTCAATAAAAAAACCTTGTTGCGACATTTCTTTCCAGGCAAGTATTATTTCTGTTTCTGTAACACAAATTACTTCCCCAAAAGTGGCTTTTATGGCTTCAAGCATATCTTCTGCACGGATGGGGTTTGGAATAGCAATTCCTTCTGCAATAGTTTCTTGGGCTTCGTATAAATCTAAGTTAAAATGGGGGTTTTGTTGCAGCCTGTTGATAGGGTCGCAATTTGTACTTTGAACCGCTATAATTTTAGGTATTTTGGAGATAATTCCTAAAGCGAAAAGTTCTTTGAACCCAATAAATGATCCTATAATTAAAGTTCCATTTCCGGCGGGTAACACAATAGAATCTGGCGCATTCCAATTAAGTTGTTCGCAAATTTCATAGGCAAACGTTTTGGTACCATGAAAGAAATAAGGATTAAAACAATGACTGGCATAATAGCTTTTTTTAGCTGCTTCAAAGGCTTGCGCCGCCGTTTCTTTTCTATTGCCTTGCACGCTAAAAATGCTTGCACCCATAGCTAAAATTTGCATTGTTTTTGATTTGGAAGTATCTGCCGGAACGTATATATCGCATTGGATATTGGCTTTTCTGGCATAAGTGGCAATTGATGCACCCGCGTTACCACTGCTATCTTGTACTACATGTTTAATTCCTAGTTGTTTAGCTTTGGTAATAAGTACACTTGAACCCCTGTCTTTATAACTGCCGCTTTGAAATAGTTGTTCCTGCTTAATGTAGGCGCTGCATCCGTTTAAAAAATTAACTTTGGTTAATGGGGTTCCACCTTCTTCAAAACTAACAATCTGACTATTCTTTTCTATGGGAATTAATTCCCTGTACCTCCACATATTAAAAGGTCTTCTCTCTAAAAAATTTAAGTTAAAGTTGGGCTTAAAATCAATGTCCAATAATTCATAATTTTCTCCATGCCAAATGTTTAAATTTGCAGAATAAGTTTTACTAGATTTTTGGCCAATTAGATTCATATTCTTAATATTTTAGAAATAATTTAGGCAAAAGACTTAAACTTTCGTTAATAATCAATAAAATTTTGAACAAATAGCAGATTTAAGAAGGTTTTAAGATTCCATCATTTTATATTTGAACCAGTAAATAAGATATTTGATTATGGAAAAAATAATTTTACAGAAAATAGCTAGGTTCACAGCATTTGTGCTGCTTATGTTCTTGGGCTCCTATGTGCAAGAAGCTAAAGCCTCCCACGTAGTAGGTTCAGATATAGCCTATTCATGCACAACTACACCTGGTGTTTACCGTGTGCAGTTTAAAGTTTACAGAGATTGTCAAGGTGTTCAATTGTGCGCCAATTGCCCAACCAGTTTAAGTCCATCATGTGGTATTCCAATTGTATTAACAGGTGGAACAACTCCTCCAGGCTCTGGTTTACCAGCAAGTCCTTGTGCAGGTGTTGGTTTTGGTAGCCAATCAATAACAGTAGTAACTGCGGTGAGTGGTTTTGATGTGGTTCAACTTTGCTCGGAGCAAAAATCAATTTGTAACAATTGCGGAACAAGAACACCTGGAACGTTTGTGCCAGGTATTGAAGTTTACACTTTTGAAGGAAATATCAGTTTGGCCTCCATCCCAGCTAGCTGTTGTTTAATTAATATCGGATATGATATTTGTTGTAGAAATAGTGCCATTACCACATTGGCCAATCCTGGCTCTTTAAATTTCTATACCCAAGGAACTATCAACCGTTGTGCTACTCCTTGTAATTCTTCGCCAACCTTTACCAACGACCCTGTAGCTGTAACTTGTGCAGGTCAAGATTTTACCTATAACTTAGGTGCGATTGACCCAGATGGAGATTCTTTGAGCTATGCTTTTGGTCAGTCTTTAACAGGTCCTGGCGCAACTGCTCCCTATGTTTCGCCTTATAGCCCAACTGTGCCCCTGCCTTATTTGGGAGCACCTATTCAAACACCTCCAGCTGTTCCACCAATTGGTATTAGTATTGATCCTATTACAGGGGATTTACGCTTTAGACCTATGGGTACTTTTGTGGCCAATTTAATTATAGAAGTACGACAATGGAAAATGGTAGGAGGGGTGCCCACTTTAATGGGAATTACCCGACGAGATATTCAGTTTTATAGTAGAATTTGCCCTGAAAATAACCCACCTGTGCTCCGAACTTGGACCAATGATGGGGTTTTATCTAGCCCGCAACCCAATTTTAGTTACTCTATTTGTGCCGGACAGCAATTATGTTTTATGGTTTCTGCTTGGGATAATACAGCTGGAACCGATACTACAGATATGACCTGGAATGCTCCTGCAAATTTGGTAAGTAAAGGTGCTACTTTTGTAAAAGCGTATAATCCTGCACAGCGCACTATGCTGGGTCCAAAATATGATAGTATGCGCTTTTGTTGGACACCACCCGCAGATATGGCACAAAATTTACCCCATTATTTTGTGGTAACTGCTAAAGACAGGGCGTGTCCTTTGCCAGCTCGTACTACTCGTTCTTTTAGTATTTTGGTTAGAAGAATTCCTACTGCTAATATCAATAAAATCAACAAAAATTGTGGTTTTTACGACTTTACTTACACGCAAACCAATTCTGTTCCGCTCAATGCCGCTTACACCAAATTTTTGATAGAAACTAGCCCTAATTCCAATAATTATCAAACGTTTAATGGGCCATCGGTCAGCAATCATCGTTTTTTACAAGGCGGCTGGCACCGCATCCGTTTGCAGTTAACCACCACCGCACCGCCAGCACCTAATGGTTGTCCTAATGATAATATATGGGATTCTGTTTTGGTTGCACCGCCGGTAGAAGTAAGCATCCGCGATACTTTTAACTGTTTTGGAACGCCGGT
>CAMARW010000007.1 GCA_945860865.1 Chitinophaga pinensis
GCCAGATTCTTAAAACCTCCTTACGCAAGTTTGGAGGTTTTTTTTTGCTCTGCCGCGAATAGTTTGGCCACGAATGCACGAATGGCATTGCCACGGATGCACGAATTTATTTTGCCTGAGGGTGCGGCTATTGGCACGAATCTTTTTGCAGGAGCTAGCTGCTCCCTACCTCCGGTGCATTATGAATGCTTGCAATACCTGGTTAAAATCTGGGCCAATGATGGCTTCGTTATAATCAATTTTATATTGTAAGCATTTTAATTTTATGGCCTCTTTATGTTGCTTGTAATTTTTAAGATATATTTCTTTAACGGCGTTGGGATGCAATTTCAACTCTTCTCCGGTCTCTAAATCTTTGAATAAATAGGGTCGGTTATCGAAATCAAACAATAGCTCTTTGGTTTGATCCTGAATATCAAATAAAACAACTTCATGTTTATTGTATTTCAAATGTTGAAGCGATTCAAATAATGCCTCATTGGAGTTGTTTAAAAAATCGCTAAATACAATAACCAAAGAGCGCTTATGTATTCCTTCGGCTAAATAATGCAGTGTTTTCGCAATCTCACTGGCTTTTTGAATTTTAGGTTCAAGCAAACAAGATTGGAGTTTTGAGAATAATAATTTTTGGTGTGTTAATCCTAGTTTAGCAGAGCTATGAAACCAAAGTTCATCATTGAATAAGGAAATACCTGAGGCATCTCTTTGCTTTTTCATAAGTTGAATAAGCGAAGCTGCGGCAATAACACTAAATCTAATTTTATTAAAACCCTCTGAAGGAAAATACATAGAGCCCGAGGTATCTATTACAATTTGGCAGCGCAAATTGGTTTCTTCCTCGAAGCGTTTTACGAACAGTTTATCTGTTCGGGCATATAATTTCCAATCAATATTTTTGGTGCTCTCGCCGTTATTATATTGTCGGTGTTCTGCAAATTCTACCGAAAAACCGTGATACGGACTTTTATGCAAGCCCGTTAAAAAACCTTCTACTACTTGTTTGGCAAGTAATTCTAAGTTTGAAATGTGTAGTAAATCTGATTCTTTAAATTGGGTATTTGCCATTTTATTCTAAATTACTTAAGCCTTCAACTTTAAACTGGCTAATTTTAACCCGTAAACTATCATTTGTTTGAATACTAAATTGGCAAATTGACGTGCTATTAAGTTCCGGTAGCTCAATGTAATAACTGTAGTTATTCATTTGATTGTACTTAACTTCTGGATAGCTAAGTCTAATTTTATTTTCTTTGGTTTGATTTTCATTTAGTATCACTGAATGTATATAACCTCCACCTAACCCCGGGTTGGATTCGAGATTTAGATTTACTTTTAGGTATTTGAATGAAGTTAAATTTAGTTTACTAGCGAAGAAAATATTGGAAGAATCTTTATATATATATTTTTGAAAAGTAGAATCTACATTTACAATTACTTCTTTGAAATAGCTCGATTCCTTTGAAATCCAATCCTGATTATCTAATAAACTTTTTTGAAGAGGAGTCACATTCGGATTCAAAAATACTTCTGAATAATATGCTCGGTTCATATCATAATAATGCAGAATCGTTTTATTGTACTGATTAATCTGAAATAGGTTTAAACCTATTAAAAAGAATAGTATAATGCCTATGATATATCTGGTTGAACCAACCCAATAGCGTTGTAATAATGCTGAGAATGCTAATAAAAAAACAGGGTAACTTTGCATTAAGGCTCTGGTAGAGTAACTGCCGCCGTATTTCCAATCACTCCAAGATATGATGACCCAAATATTGAGCATGCAAAACCATAAAACAGCCTTTTTGAATGGGTAGTTTTTGATGTAAAAAAAGCCTATAACAAAAAAAATGGTAATAGGAGTATAGATGAACCATCCTTTTTCAAAACCAAAAAGCACCCTGAAAAAGGGTGATAAAAAGCGCCAAGCACTACCTACATCATAGATAAAAAAGCCAGTTACATATTGCCAATAAACGAGTTGTGGTAGTATTCCAATAATACCGCCTAGGGCTGCTAAATAAACCATAGGCAGATTCATTTTTACCAAATTCCATTTTTCATGAGCCACTTCTTTGGTATGTGTATTCCATAAAATGGGAATCAATACCATGATGGCTTCTGTTGGTCGAGATATGGTTGCTAATCCAATAATAAACCCAGCAAAAAATGCGGTTAAGAAATGTGGATTTTCATGCCACTTTTGCGTCAGCCATAATATAATACAATACAATAAAAAGATGGGCGCATGACTTTGCGCACTATCAATAGAAATGTATTGAATAGCATTAGTAGCAAGAATTACAGCAGCTAGGCTGATACTAGTGATAGTGTCTGTAAAGTATTTTAATAAAACGGCTCTGAGGATAAATAAAGCCAGAATGGCATAGATTACCACACCAAATCCTATGGCATGTTGGTAGGGTGCAGAGAATCCATCTGGCAAATAATTGCTATTTAAGGCATATCCATGTGCGATTAGAAAGAGCGGTAAATGAATAATGGAAACGCCGCCAAGGTATTTAAACACATAATTTTGCGTTTTTTCATGGATATTAGCTTGGTAAAAATTTCCTCCTGAAAGTTTGTATTTTTGGTCGATGCTATCTTGAAAGGCAAGTTTTTTTACATCTTTATAAATGAGTATGGCCGGTAAATGCAGGTAGTATCCATAGGCATCCCATGTAGTAATTTTAAGTGGCTCATTGCTTTGTTTATCTGGGTAGGCACCACGGTATGCAAGTAAAATAATACCAAGCACCAAACAAGTAAGGAAGGAAATAAGGTTCTTCATAGTATATTGCAAAGTAAAGTAAATTAGCGGCAAACACAAACCTTGAGAGCTAGGTAAAAGGCATAAAAAAGCCGCTCCATTTGGAGCGGCTTTTTATTTTAAAATTATAAATGTGCGTTTAACTTATTTGCCAAAACATGTTTTGGAACTGCACCAACTTGTTTATCTACTACTTGTCCGTTTTTGAAAAACAATAAGGCAGGAATACTCATGATGCCAAATTCAGTGGCAACACGTGGGTTATTATCTACATCTAATTTCCCTATAACGGCTTTGCCTTCATATTCTTTTGCCAGTTCATCTACAACTGGGCCAACCATGCGGCAGGGGCCACACCATTCTGCCCAAAAATCTACTAATACTGGTTTGTCTGATTTAAGCACCACTTCCTCGAAGTTGCTATCTGTTAATTCTAATGCCATATTTTTTATATTTATATTTTTGTTCGCAAGATAAATGCCATCCGTTAAATTGCAACAATTTGTCAGGTTTTAACTTTAAAGACTTTTTTTATAAATGTTAATTGAGTTTGTAAATTAGGTTTAAATTTTTTAGTTCCTCCAATGCTTCGTTGCTTGGACTAAATTTAACTTTTGTGGAGAGCATTCTTAAAGACGAATTTTCATCGGTGTCTATAAAATCAAAATTAAGAGCGCAGTTCCCTGGTTTTTCTTTGGGCAAATTTTGAAAATATTGCATTAAATTTCCAGTAAGTTTATTAAGCTCTACCTGTACGGTTATTTTGTTAAAATATTTATCACGAACTTCATTTAGCATTTCAATGCTTTGAACTTTTAATTCAAAAACATTTTCATTGCCCCACCTATTATCAACTCTGCCCTTAATGTAAATAAAGTACCCTACTTCCATAAATCGCCTAAAATTTATGTAGGTATCTGTAAACATTACCATTTGGTAATTGCCAGAAAAATCTTCGATGGTTACACTTCCAAAATTTTTCCCTGTTTTAGTAACCCTATGTTCTGCAACGGTTACAACACCGGCAATTCTAACTTCTTTACCTTTAAGTGGAGCTAAATCTGAAAGTTCTGAAATTTTGTGTGTTGTTAATTTGTCAATTTCAATTTTATATGGATCGAGTGGATGGCCAGATAAATACATGCCCACCATCTCTTTTTCTGAATTTAATTGTTGCATTAAATTCCAAGGTTCAGCAGCTGGCAATGGTGGTTCTGGAAGTATAACCCCAGAAACTGCTCCAAATAAACTCATTACATTACTAGCCGCGTTGGCCTGAACCGAATTGCCATAGCGTATAGCTTTTTCAATGGTTGGTATTTCATCCGGACCAGAGGCAAAATATTGGGAGCGGGAGCTACTTTCAAAGCAATCAAATCCACCTGCTAGGGCTAGTGATTCTAGAGTTTTTTTGTTCACAGCCCTCAAGTTTACTCTTTTGGTAAGGTCGAATATGCTTTTATACGGACCATTTTCTCTTTCTTGGATGATGGCTTCTACGGCCGCTTCACCTACACCTTTAATTGCGTTCAAACCAAAACGTATTTGGCCAGCTTTGTTCACAGCAAAGGTGGCAAAAGATTCGTTTACATCTGGACCTAAAACAAGTACACCCATGCGCCTACATTCCTCCATAAAGAAGGATACTTTTTCTATGTTACCTAAGTTGGTGGTGAGCACTGCGGCCATATATTCTGCTGGGTAATGTGTTTTTAAATAGGCTGTATGATAGGCTACATAAGCATAGCAAGTTGAGT
The DNA here is from genome assembly GCA_945860865.1 of Chitinophaga pinensis. GTDB lineage: Bacteria > Bacteroidota > Bacteroidia > UKL13-3 > UKL13-3 > B1. The sequence continues at coordinate 4,531 of CAMARW010000007.1, forward strand.
GTGATTTATTAAATGCATATTGGGCAAATGCTTCCCAATCTGTCCAAATTTTCTCTAATGTTTCTGCTTTAAATCCTTTTGCGCCTGCACCTTCCATGAACTTTCCCTTCATTTTATCTAGGGTGTAGCGGTCTTTTTTACCCATGGCTTTTCGCAAGGTATCTGCATCACCCTTGGTAAAGTTGGCAATTTTTTGGGAGAGCAACATTACTTGCTCTTGGTAAACTGTAATACCATAAGTAGGCTCTAGGTATTCTTTCATTTCTTCCAAATCGTAACTAATGGCTTCTCTGCCATGTTTACGGGCAATAAAATTTGGAATATATTGAATTGGGCCTGGTCTATACAAGGCATTCATGGCAATCAAATCATCAAACTTGTCTGGCTTAAGGTCTTTGAGGTGTTTTTGCATACCGGCACTTTCAAACTGGAAAGTACCATTGGTTTCGCCTCTTTGGTATAGCTCGTAGGTTTTAACATCATCGAGCGGAATGTCTTCTAACACAATATCAACATTGTGATTTTGCTTTATAAGCACCATGGCATCTTTTAAAATGGTTAAGTTTTTTAACCCCAAAAAGTCCATTTTAATAACACCAGCATCTTCAATTACTTTACCCTGAAACTGCGTTACCAATAAATCTGAGTCTTTGGCAACAGCTACCGGAATTAAATCGGTAAGGTCGGAGGGTGCAATAATAATTCCCGCCGCATGCACGCCTGTTCCGCGCACGGAGCCCTCTAATATTTCTGCTTCTTTTAAAACACGCGCATTAATATCGGTACCTTTATATAGTTCCCTGAGTTTTTTTACATTTTCTAAATCTTCCGATTGCAGCCCTTCTTTTTCTTTTAGGCTTTTATCGCCATCCATGGGGGCGTTTAACAAACGGCCAAGTTCAATGCCAGGTTTATCGGGCACTAATTTTACCAAAGCATTGGCTTCTTGTAGCGGTAGATCTAACACGCGCGCCACATCTTTAATACTCATTTTGGCAGCCATAGTGCCATAAGTTACAATTTGCGCAACTTGGTTTCTGCCATATTTTTTTACTACGTAATCAATTACTTTTTGCCTGCCCGCATCATCAAAGTCGGTATCAATATCGGGCATTGATTTACGATCTGGATTCAAGAAACGTTCAAAAAGCAAATCGTATTTAATTGGGTCGATGTTGGTTATGCCAATGCAATAAGCCACGGCAGAACCCGCCGCAGAACCACGCCCCGGACCAATAAACACACCTAGCTCTCTACCTGCGCGGATGAAATCGGATACAATTAAAAAATATCCCGCAAATCCCATTGTGCGAATGGTATGCAGTTCAAAGTTTAAACGCTCTTCTACCTCTGGCGAAATGTCTTTGTAACGCGCTTTGGCACCTGTATAAGTAAGGTGGTGGAGGTAGTCGTCTTGCGTTAAAAAACCAGGTGGAATTTCGTAATTGGGTAGTAGAATATCACGCTTTAAATCGAGCGTTTCAATTTTATCTATTACCATATTGGTATTGTCTATGGCTTGCGGTATATCGCTAAATACCTTCGACATTTCTTCGGTAGTTTTAAAGAAAAACTGGTCGTTATAAAAAGCAAAACGTTTTCCTTTAATGCTCACATCATCATCTATTTCTTTTACGGTTGGGGTACTTTGTTTTTCGCCAGTGTTAATACAAAGTAAAATATCGTGGGCATTGGCATCTTTCTGGTCTACATAATGCGAATCGTTGGAAGCAATGATAGGCACATTGTATTTGAGCGAAAATTTAATGAGAACCTCATTTACTTTGTTTTGGTCTGGAATATCATGGCGTTGCAGTTCTATGTAATAGTCTTCGCCAAATAAATCGAGCCACCATTTAAACTCAATTTCTCCGGCTTCTTCGCCTTTTTTTAAAATGGTTTTAGGAACAGAGGCACCTAAGCAACACGTGGTGGCAATTAAACCCTTATGGTATTTTAAAATGAGCTGTTTATCTATACGCGGGTATTTGCCATACATACCTTCCATGTATCCTAGGGAGCAAAGTTTGATTAAGTTTTTATAGCCCTCTTCATTTTTGGCCAACATGAGTTGGTGGTATCGAATGTCTTTATCTTCTTTAGTAAACGAGTGTTTGGTTCGATCCGAAACCACATAAAACTCGCAACCTACAATGGGTTTTACTTTAAGGGTTCCATCTGCGTTTTTATGCTTGTAGGCTTCGGCCACAAACTCAAAGGCGCCAAACATATTGCCATGATCAGTTATGGCCAAGGCAGGCATGTTATCTGAAAGCGCTTTTTTGTATAATTTGCCAATATCTGCCGCGCCATCGAGCAAAGAAAACTGTGTGTGTACGTGTAGGTGTGAAAACTGCATATAAATATCTAGTTAACGAAAGTACGCCATGCGTAATACATTCTAGGTAGGTGTTGAAAAGTAGCTCTCAAAAGCATTTAGAATGGCGGAAATTAAAAGTTTTCAACTTTATTTTTTTTGAACTCAAGAAACAATTAAACCAATTTCATTACCTTGCATCTTACCATGATGAAAAAATATTTATTCTTGCTTTGTTTGTGGTGCCAATATCAAGGATTAGTAGCACAAGCCTTATATTTTCCACCCTTGGTGGGTTCTACTTGGAGCACAACTGCCGCAGCCGATTTGGGTTGGTGTACAGATAAAATAGATAGTTTGTATAACTTTTTAGATGGTACAAATACCAAAGGATTTATTGTTTTAAAAGATGGCAAAATAGTATTAGAAAAATACTTTAAAACGTTTACGCAAGACAGTTTTTGGTATTGGGCATCGGCGGGTAAAACCATGACAGCTCTAATGGTTGGAGTGGCCCAACAAAAAGGCTTGCTAAAATTAAGCGATACCAGCTCCAAGTATTTGGGCAGTGGTTGGACAAGTTTAGGTTCGGCCCAAGAAGATAAAATAAGTATTTACCATCAATTGAGCATGACAAGTGGATTGGATGATGGGTTAGATAAAGATTGCACGGCAGATTCTTGTTTGCTTTTTAAAGCAGAGGCCGGCACACGTTGGGCATATCATAATGCGCCGTATACGCTTTTAGATAAAGTAATTGAATCGGCCAGTGGCAGAAGTTTTCAGCAATATTATAATACCGAAATTAGAAACAAAACGGGCATAAATGGCATTTGGACAAGGTTGGGCAATAACAATGTTTTATTGAGCAACCCCCGCAGTATGGCAAGGTTTGGCTTGCTTTTGCTGAACCAAGGCAAATGGGATCAAACAGGTGTGTTGAACGATACGAATTTCTTTACATCCATGATTCAATCCTCTCAAGGTTTAAATCCATCTTATGGTTATTTAACTTGGTTAAACGGAAAAGGAAAGGCGATGTTTCCGGGTTCGCAGATAGTGTTTAATACAGATTTGGCGCCCAATGCGCCCAAAGATATGTATGCGGCCATGGGTAAAAACGGACAGCTTATTAACGTGGTGCCTTCCCAAAATTTGGTGGTGGTAAGGGTAGGAGACGCACCGGGCGATAATGGCGAAGTGCCGGTTACCTTTAACAACGATATTTGGAAGTATTTAAACAAAGTTATTTGTGCGCCAAGCACGGGTATATCTGTAATTGAAACTCTTCAAAATCTAAAACTTTACCCCAACCCAACAAGCTTTGAAATAAATTTAAACGGTGTTCTTGCAAATGAGTTAAGCGAAGTATCTTTATATAATCTTCAAGGGGGATTAATACAAAGTTTTGAACCTAATTTAAAACTGAGTGTAGCGGGAATTCCATCGGGTATATACTTATTAAAAATAAGCACCCAAAATAGTATTGGTTTTGTGAAGTTGGTGAAGGAGTGATTATTTAAATATACTTTTTTTGATGATTTAAAGATGTAAAAAGGTGTGAAAAAAGTTTTAAAAAGCTTGAAAATTAATTTTTATGACTATATTTGTCATGAATTAATTTGTCATACATGAAATTACTTATTAAAAATGCCCGTATTCAAAAAAGTTTAACGCATAGAGAGTTAGCTCAGCTTATGGGAATAGACCAAGCCTTAATAAGTAAGTTTGAAAGCGGCACTAGGAAGCCAACAAAGCCGCAGTTGGTTCAACTTTCAGCTATTTTACAGCTAGATTTGCATGAGTTAAAAGTTCAATGGCTTAAAGAAAAAGTACTTTACGAAATTGGAGATGATGCCCTTGCCCTAGAAGTTTTTAAGGTGGCAGAGCAAGAGATAAAATCAAAAGAAATCACCAAAACTCCTGCATTGGTTCAAAAATCGTTGAGCAAAACGCTAGATAAAATAGACGTTTTGCATAATTCTTTACAACAACTTAGGGCCTTTGATAGTTATAGAATTGCACAAGCATTAGAGCTAGAATATACTTTTGAGAGCAATAGGATAGAAGGCAATACACTTACCTTAAAAGAAACAGACTTGGTTATTAACGAAGGGCTTACTATTAGCGGTAAATCGATGCGCGAACATCTTGAAGCCATCAATCATAAAGATGCCATCTTGCTGGTAAAAGAGTTAGCTCAGGCCGAAACAATTATTGCAGCCAAGGATATTTTATCTATTCACCAGTTGGTTTTAAGGGGCATAGAAAATTCTTATGCGGGTAAATATAGAAACGTACAAGTGATGATAAAAGGTAGCACCCATTTGCCACCTGCGCCATATTTGGTTGAGAAACAAATGGAAGATTTCTTTTATTGGTATCAAGATAATAGAAAAGCTATGCATCCTGTTTTATTGGCTGCCGAAATGCATGAGCGGCTCGTTACCATACACCCGTTTATAGATGGAAATGGAAGAACCTCTAGGCTTTTAATGAATCTTATTTTATTACAAAGTGGTTATGTTATTGCCAATATCAAAGGAGATACTAAAAGCAGAATGGCTTATTATACTGCCTTAGAAGAAGCACAAACCAAAGGTAAAAAAGATACATTTTTAAAATTGGTAGCTAATTATGAATTGGCAGCTTTAGAGCGTTATGTTAAAGTTCTTGGTTCGTAAGCATTAACCTGTTAAAACTTTTCACTGAATATCTGCGTCAATTTCATTTTTAATGAGGTCTTCAAAGGTTTCGCGAGATCTGATGAGTTGAGCTTTTCCTTTCCAAATCAATACTTCTGCTGGTCTAAAACGTGCGTTGTAATTGCTGCTCATGGTAATACCATAGGCACCTGCATTTTTAAAACACAAGATATCGCCTTCATGTACTTCGTTTATTTTTCTATCCCAACCAAACGTATCGGTTTCGCAGATATAACCTACTACGGTATAAATTCTTTGTTTTCCTTCTGGGTTAGATAAGTTTACAATATGGTGGTACGAATCGTACAACATGGGTCTAATTAAGTGATTTAAACCAGAATCCACTCCCACAAAAACGGTAGCAGTGGTTTGTTTAAGCACATTTACTTTGGCTAAAAAATAACCCGATTCGCTTACCAAAAACTTACCAGGTTCAAACCATAACTCTAATTCTCTGCCATATTCTTTGCAAAACTCTTGAAAGCGTTGGCTTATGGCTGACCCTAATTCTTCGATGTCGGTAGTGATATCACCTTCTTTGTAGGCTACTTTAAAGCCTGAACCAAAATCTACAAAACTTAAATCTGGGAATTCTTTGGCTATTTCAAATAAGATTTCTGCACCCTGCAAGAATACACCAGCATCTAAAATATCTGAACCGGTGTGCATGTGCAAACCATTCACATGAATATTGCTCGATTTTACTACTCGGGCAACATGGCGCATCTGGTGTACCGAAATTCCAAATTTAGAATCTATATGTCCGGTAGAAATTTTGGCATTACCACCTGCCAAAATGTGTGGATTTACGCGAATGCAACAAGGAACTGTATTTCCATAAATGCTGCCAAACTGCTCTAAAATGGAGATATTGTCAATATTAATGTGTACACCTAATTTTACCGCTTCCTGAATTTCTTCAATGCTTACACAATTAGGAGTAAATATAATATCGTTGGCCGTAAAACCTGCTCTTAAACCAAGTAAAACTTCATTGATAGAAACTGTATCTAAACCACAACCATGTTTTTGTAATAGTTTTAAAATGGAAGAATTATTAAGTGCTTTGCACGCATATTTTACCTTAATATTTAAAGGTTTAAAAGCATTGATTAAGCGCTCGTATTGTGAAACAATTTTTTCTCCGTTATAAACATATACGGGTGCTCCAAATTGAGCCGCTATTTCTTCCAAATTTACCCCTGCTACGGTGTACTTTCCATTCACTATTTCCATGTGTGGCAAAAGTAGGAAAAAAAGTCGATAGTCCATAGTCGATAGTCCATGGTCGATAGCCAATTTGAGTTGAAAAGAATATTCTTTTTTTTCTATTGGTTTCTTATCAAACAAAAGAAGTTTTATAAAAAAAACAGTGGCCAATAGCTATGGACTATGGACTATCGACCATTGACTTTCTTACAATCCAAATCCGTAGTAGCCTTTGCTGCCGTCGGGGTTAATGCCTTCAAATAAAACACCGCCCTTTCTGCCATCCAGGTTCAGCTTCACATCTGTAAATGTGCTCACTGGTTTTTTATCTATGCTTATTAGGATAAAACCGCTAGGCACACCTACTTTTCTGAGCGGACTTTTTTCGCCCACTTTGCTGATTTTGATGCCGTTTGAGATTTTAAGTTTAAGTCTTTCATCGCGAGGGATGGAAATGAACTCGCAATCTAAGAGTTTGTTGTTTTCAATTTTTTCTGCTTTGGCAAGTTCTGCCTTACCTTCTTTATTTCTTAATGTGGCGGTAAGTTCAATGCTTTTTCCTTTACGTAAGATGCCTACAAGTACTTTATCTCCCGGACTTTTTTTACCCACCTTTTCTTGCAATTCGTTGCTAGTGTTTACTGCTTCATTATCAATAAGCATAATTACATCGCCATCTTTCATTCCGGCGGCTTCGGCGGCACTATTTTCATTTACCTTGGCAACAAAAACGCCCTTTACATCTTTTAAACCTTCTTTTTCTGCCAATTCATTGTTAACATCCTGGATTTGCACACCTAATAATCCGCGCTGAACCGAACCAAATTTCATTAAATCGTCTACAACTTTTTTCATTAGGTTGGAAGGTATTGCAAAAGCGTAGCCAGCATATTGTCCGGTTTCGCTGGCAATGGCCGTATTTATTCCTACTAATTTACCCTCGGTTGAAACCAATGCGCCACCGCTGTTACCTGGGTTTACAGCAGCATCTGTTTGAATAAAAGCTTCTATGGCATATTGTGTTTCCTGATTTCTTGGATCGCGGAGTAGGTTCAGGCCACGACCTTTTGCGCTTACGATACCCGCGGTAACGGTTGAGGTAAGGTTAAACGGATTGCCAACTGCCAATACCCATTGACCCACTTTTACTTGGTCTGAGTTACCGACTACGGCGAAGGGTAAATTTTTCTCTTCAATGCGTAACAATGCTAAATCTGTATTAGGATCGGCACCCAATAGCTCGGCATCATATTCGCGTTTATCGTTTAAAATTACTTTGATATTAGTGGCGCCATCAATTACGTGGTTATTGGTAACAATATATCCATCTGATGAGATAATTACTCCTGACCCAGAGCCTCTTCTTTCGCGTTGTGGCATTTCGAAGCCTCGGAAGAAACCGCCAAATGGGTCCATTTCCATTGGGTTTTGACTGGCAGGAACAGTGGTTATAATGTGCACCACTGTTGGGGTTACAAGTTCGGCTACAGCCACAAAATCAGGGTTGTTGCCTTCGTTTAAGTTGGCGAATTTGGCTACATAACTAGATTCAAACCTGTTTTGGTTGTCATTGCTAATTAATTTGTAAAGTCCGATAGCAACAATGCCTCCCAGACTGGCTACTACAAGCATTCCTATGTATTTTTTCATTGCGTTACAATTTAACTTTCTGTTTTCAAAAATCATTCCATCCTACAAAATGACAGATTTCGTATTTAAAATTATGACAAAATTAATTTTTAAAAATGAAATCCTGAAGTTTGCCCCAGTTATAATCTACGGGTTTTTTAGGAATAGGGCATTTAAGAAAAATTTGGGTTTGGTATTGCATGTGTTTTTGCCATTTTTTTACCATTAAAAGCTAAAATTGATTTTTATTACCAAATAAAATCCGAAGTTTGTAGCTTTAGAATAGCTAAATAATGCATTTTTCTCACGATAAACATCAATATTATTTTGAAAAGTATCTTAGAAATGAGATGAAAGGAGAAGAGTTGCAATTTTTTGAAGTTAAATTAAAAACAGACGAAGGGCTCCGAAATAGTTTTGATTTTTATTTAACTAACAGAAAAGAAATAGTTGCCGAAGAGTTGGCTGAATACGATGAGCCTGAGTTGATGAAGCGGAAGCCTCAAAAATGGGGTTGGTTATTGGCTGTTTTTTCGGCGCTTGCCTTGGTATTAATAGTAGACTTTTATTTGGTTAATTTTTACGAAGAGCATCAAGCAATGGAAAGAAAACCATTGATTGAAAAAATCAATGTTTTTAGGGGATTACCCAGATTAGATTCTGATCAAAATAAACTTCAAAAAAATAAACAAGGAAATACAAGTTTAATTGTTCCAGAACCAACTTACGGGATTGAGGATAGTTTGGATGGGAATTTGATAGCAAATTCGCAAGAACCCGTTAATGAAGATGGATTGCTTTTAGAGGGCGATTATTTTGTTTTGGACTCTCTTTTTAAAGTGCTTGAAAATAATCAATTGAATGAAAGAATTAAGCAAATGCGTGATGGGTTAGATTCATTGCATGTTGATTCAACCATAGAGGAGGTAGTTCGGCGAAGTTTTTTCGAGAATCCGCATTTAATTACCCGACAATTGCTGGTAGAATATTGGGATTCTCCCATTCATGTAAGAGGTTATTTGTTTAATGGTAAAAAATTATTGCTTTACGGCTTAGATTTAAACGAGGCCACCTACCTTACCTACTCTTTAAAAAATAGGTCTTATTATTTAATTATTGATAACCAGGCATACTATTTATTTCCAGATGGTTTGTTTCAAAAACTAGCACTTCAATAATGAAATTTTATAAATACCAAGGTACAGGCAACGATTTTATCATATTAAATAATATTGATCAATCGTTTAATACTGCCGATAAAGCAACTATTGCCAACCTATGCAACAGGCGTTTTGGAATTGGGGCTGATGGATTAATTTTATTGCAAAAGGATTCAGATGAAACTTTTTACATGCAATATTTTAATAGTGATGGCGGAGAAAGCAGCATGTGCGGAAATGGAGGCAGGTGTTTTGCGCAGTTTATTTTTGATTTGGGCTTGGCTCAGCAATCGGTTTCGTTTAAAGCAATTGATGGCTGGCACGCTGCACATCAGATGAGAAATGAAGATGGTTTGGATTGGATTGCTTTACAAATGATTTCAGTTGAAACTGTTAAAAAACTACCTGAAAATACTTTTGAGCTTAATACAGGTTCTCCTCATTATGTGTCTTTTTTGCCTGAGCCAATAGCTCAAATTCCTTTGAATGAATGGGCAAAAAAAATCAGGTTCTCCCCGCCATACAATGATGAAGGGATTAACGTGAATTTTGTTAATATTCTTGGCTTAAAAGATTTGCGAATGAGGACATATGAGCGAGGGGTAGAAGATGAAACATATTCATGCGGAACTGGAGCTGTAGCAGCGGCCTTATCTGCAGCTCTCTTTGCAGGTTTGCCATCGGGTAAACATACTACACAAGTAGCAGTTCCAGGGGGGGATTTAGCCATTCAGTATTTTTTTAATCAAGAAACTAAAAGTTTCAGCGACGTTTGGTTACTTGGTCCAGCAGCACAAGTTTTTGTGGGAGAAATTAGACAAGAAAATAACTAAAATATTATTAGCTATTTTGAATTTGTCGTATCTTGCCCCACTTAAAGTGCCCTGAAATTGATAGTAGTTAATACGCAACCTTTTGCTTTAATTTATGGATTGTTTCAACACCCTTATTTGGGTGTGTTGCTTGAACCGCATGTGGTTCAGGTAAATAGCAAAGGGGCTTATACATTAACGCATCAACGTGTTTTTGGCAAAACAGCCGAATATTTTGAAAAGGCTATTTCTAGTGAAGATTACGAACTTATTAAGATATTAGATGAATTAGATGACGATTTTATTTTCAAGCGTTTTTATACAGACACTAAAAAGAAAATAAGAACCTCAGAGTTTTTCTCTAAACATTGCTCCAAAGAACTGATGGATGAGAAAATTCGTCCGTTTATTGAAGACCGTATGAACAAAGTTTTGTTGCGTTTGCGTGGCAAAATAATTTATAAAAATGGGAATGATAATAATCCAACTTCCGTAAAAATTACTGTTGGTGAGGAGCAAGCTAATATTTGGTTTCATTTTAAAAATAATCCAGAAGGTATTCGTTATTACCCCACCTTGCGTTACAAAAACCAAAAAGTTGAGTTTATGTACAAAGGGGCTCAAATTGTTTCACTTGCGCCAGCTTGGTTGCTATTAGATAACCAGCTTTTTGATTTTGAAAAGAATGTAGACGGCAAGAAATTATTGCCATTCATGAGTAAACGTTTTATTCAAATTCCTAAAAAATCTGAAGAAACCTATCTTCATAAATTTGTATTGCAACTGGTAGAAAAATATGATGTTAAAGCCGATTGTTTTCATATCAATCACTTGCCATCTTTTGGTTACCCTGTGCTCAATATGCAAAACTTGTTTGAAGATGAGGTAGCTATTCGTTTGCAATTTAATTATGCTGATATCACCTTTGATTATGCTTCGGATCAAGACGTGCATGCCCAACTTTTAAAAGTTGAAAATAAATATGTTTTTAATCGGGTAGTTCGTAACAGAAATTGGGAAGAAGGTAGAAAACGCCTGCTTTTAAAATTGGGTTTACACCATACAAATGGCTCTTTTTTTATAATTAAAGACAATCAATTTACCTCACAATCAGAGGGCTTATTGGGTGCAGGTGGTTCAAATAAATATCTTTTTTTAGAATGGCTGAACCTGAACTTTGAAGTACTTAAAGAAAATGGAATTGAGGTAAAACAAGACAATGAAAAAAGTAAGTTTTACATCGGTTTACGTGAGTTAAAAATTGAAGTTAATGAGCAAAAAGATTGGTTTGATGTAAGGGCTATTGTTCAATTTGGAGAGTTTACTTTTTCTTTTCTTGCCCTTCGAGAATACATAATAAAAGGCAAACGCGAATTCATTTTGCCTAATGGATTAATAGCTATTATTCCCGAGGAATGGTTTGGAAATCTTACTGGTATATTTGAATTTAGCACTAGTGAGGATGAGATAAAAATTGAAAAACATCACTTGGGTTTATTAGATGATATTTCAAATGTTGGCGGAAGGTATATTAAGCTCAGTGAAAAGTTGAAGAATCTTCTGGATTATGGCGATTTAAGAGAGATGGAGCTGCCACAAAAATTTAAAGGCACATTAAGGCCATACCAAAAAGCTGGATTTGATTGGTTTTATTTTTTAAAGGATAATCAATTTGGCGGGTGTTTGGCAGACGATATGGGTTTAGGTAAAACGATTCAAACATTGGCACTTATACAAAAAGAACGCGAATTGTATATAGAGCGCACTGACCCTGCCTCCTTGCATTTGGATGAAGTGATAAAGGATTCTGCCGAAATTGAAAATAAGAATTTTAAAGGAGGTGAGCAACTGAGTATATCTAATAATATTCAAACCAATAAAGGTATTGAATCTGTTAGCCAAAATCACACGATTAATAACTCAGATAATCAGTTGTTATATATCCAAAATGGTGGAATAATGCACCATAGCCTAAGTTTTAGAAAACCCGAAATTGCTCAGGCAAAAAATTGCATAAGAACATCTTTAATTATTGTTCCAAATTCGCTTATTTATAATTGGTTTAACGAAGCTAAAAAATTTACACCAGGTTTAAGGGTGCTAATTTACACTGGAATAGGAAGAGCAAAAAACACTCGATTATTTGCCAAATACGATTTGATTATTTCTACTTATGGTACAGTTCGTGTAGATATAGAAATTCTAAAAGACTTTGTTTTTAATTATATTATTTTAGATGAGAGTCAGGCAATTAAAAATGCACAATCACAAGTTTCTAAAGCTGTTAAAGTATTGCGCTCTAATCACCGGTTGGTTCTTACAGGCACACCTATAGAAAATAGTGTGCAAGAGTTATGGAGCCAGTTGTCTTTTGTTAATCCTGGTTTGCTGGGCAGTTTTAGAGCCTTTCAAGATCGTTTTGTTGTGCCTATAGAAAAGCAAAAAGACGTTCAAAAAATGAGGCAGTTAAAAGCGATAATTAGTCCGTTTATTTTGCGCCGAACCAAAGATCAGGTTGCAACAGATTTGCCTGCCAAGATGGAGCAGGTTGTATATTGTGAAATGAGCGAAGACCAAGCGGAATCTTATGAAAAAGTGAAATCACATTACCGCAACGAAATTATAAAAGTAATTAAAGATATGGGAATTGGGAAGTCTCAATTCACTTTATTACAAGGGTTAACCAAATTACGTCAGATTGCCAATCACCCACTCTTAATAAACCCAGATTATAAAGGCGAAAGTGGTAAGTTTAATGAAGTAACTTACATGGCAAAAACAGCTCTTGCCGAGGGGCATAAAGTGCTCATGTTTTCACAATTTGTTAGTCAATTAAGTATTTATAAAAAATGGTTTAGTGAGCAAAATATACCTTTTTGTTACTTAGATGGCACCATGACTAATGAAGCAAGACAAGAGGCTGTTCAGCAATTTCAGGAAGGAGATTTTCCATTTTTCCTTATTTCTTTAAAAGCTGGGGGGTTTGGATTAAACCTAACAAAAGCAGATTATGTATTTATGATAGACCCATGGTGGAACCCGGCTGTAGAGCGTCAAGCTATTGATAGAGCTCATAGAATTGGTCAAACACAGCATGTTTTTATTTATAAATTTATTAGCAAAGATACCGTGGAAGAAAAGATTTTAGCATTGCAGGAAAAAAAGAAATTACTTGCAGATAATATAATTGAAACCGATGAGTCTATTTTCAAACAAATAGATATTGACGAGATTTTGGAACTTTTAAATTAAAAACGAAATGAAAAATAAAAGAGAAGAATTGTTGGCATTAAGAGCGCAAGCCTTGCTTGGCGGTGGTGAAGACCGAATAGCCTCTCAGCATAAAAAAGGGAAATTAACAGCTCGTGAGCGGATTCATTTTTTAATGGATGAGGGAAGTTTTGAGGAGATTGGCGCTTTTGTTCAACATCGAAGTGCCGATTTTGGTATGGAGAATCAAAAGTTTTTAGGTGATGGAGTGGTTACAGGGTATGGAACTATAAACGGCAGATTAACCTATGTTTTTTCGCAAGATTTTACTGTTTTTGGTGGTTCATTATCTGAAACACATGCAGAGAAAATATGCAAGCTAATGGATTTAGCCATGAAAAATGGTGCTCCACTTATTGGCCTAAACGACAGTGGTGGTGCGCGTATACAAGAAGGTGTGGTAAGTTTAGGAGGTTATGCAGACATATTTTATAAAAATACAATGGCCTCTGGGGTGATTCCACAAATATCGGCAATTATGGGGCCTTGTGCAGGAGGAGCAGTTTATAGTCCTGCCATAACTGATTACATTCTTATGGTTGAAAATTCTAGTTACATGTTTGTAACTGGTCCAAGTGTTGTAAAAACAGTAACCCACGAAGAAGTTAGCAGTGAAGATTTAGGTGGAGCATCTGTTCATAGTGCAAAAAGTGGTGTGGCGCATTTTACTGCCGCAAACGAGATTGAAGCCATACAAAAGCTAAAGAAATTATTGAGCTATATTCCGCAAAATTGCGAAGAAAAAGTGCCTCAATTAGCCTATGAAAGCCTAGATGAGAATCGCCCAAAATTGATGGATATTATTCCAGAAAGTGCCAACCAACCTTACGATATTAGGGAGGTAATTACAGAGGTTGCAGATGAAGAAAGTTTCTTTGAAGTGCACAAAGATTTTGCCGAAAATATTGTGGTAGGTTTTGCACGTTTGGCGGGTAAGAGTATAGGTATTGTTGCCAATCAGCCTGCTTTTTTAGCGGGAGTATTAGATATTAATTCTTCACAGAAAGCAGCTCGTTTTGTTCGGTTCTGCGATTGTTTTAACATTCCACTATTAGTTTTTGAAGATGTTCCAGGGTTTTTACCAGGTACAGATCAAGAATGGAATGCAATTATAACCAATGGTGCCAAACTATTATATGCTTTTTGTGAAGCTACCGTTCCAAGAATAACTGTAATTACCCGTAAAGCATATGGTGGAGCCTATGATGTAATGAACAGCAAGCACATTGGAGCAGATATGAATTTTGCTTGGCCAACTGCAGAAATTGCCGTTATGGGTGCAAAGGGCGCGGCTGAAATTATTTTTAAACGCCAGATAGACCAAGCCGAAAATAAATTAGCGGCACTAGCCGCCAAAGAACAAGAATACGCCACATTGTTTGCCAATCCATACAGAGCAGCAGAACGCGGATTTATTGATGCCGTTATTTTGCCAGAAGAAACCCGCGAGAAATTAATTAAGGCATTTGCTATGTTAGAAAATAAAGTGGTAAATTTACCTAAGAAAAAACATGGCAATATTCCGTTGTAAGTTAAAATTTAATTGAGGCACAATATTTGTTTTCAGTAGTTTATGTATTTAAATATTTAATTATTTCTAAAGGTAATGAGAAAAACCATTGTATGTATGTTTGCCCTATTTTGTGGTTTGAACCTATCTGCCCAAACACAAAAAATAGTATCTTCGAAAATAGTTTTTGTAGATGTTTTTAGAAACCAAGCACAGATAAAACGAACGGCTACTTTAGCTTTAGAACAAGGCAATTATACATTGATTTTTGATAAATTATCTTCACAATTGATGTTTAATTCTTCGGAGATTATTGCCCCAGAAGGGGTTGAAGTGTTATCTGTTTCAACTAAAAGGCAAAACTATAATCAAGAAGACTTGCCCCAAGAAATAAGTGCCTTTAATGATTCTTTGCAAATTTTGAAAGAGCAGTTAAATGCTTTAAGAATGGAGCGAGAAGCCATGCAGGTTCAAAAAGATTTATTGTTGGCTAACAAAAATATTGGAGGTTCATCTCAAGGAGTAAAGGCCGATGAATTAGAAGATGTTTTGGGGGTTTTTCAAAGAAAATTTATTGAATTTAAAAACGAATATTTTAGAATAGAGAAGCAAGAAAAATACTTAAGACAACAGAGCAATACCATAGAAAAGCTCATCAATGATTACAGGAGTGGTAAGCAAGGTTTAAGTAATCAAATTTGGGTTCAAGTTAAAGTTAATAAAGATTTGGTTGATGCAAATTTTACCCTTCAATACTTGGTAAATTCTGTTAGTTGGAAACCTGCCTATGACATTAGGGTTAAAGATGTTCAATCTCCGCTGCAAATTGTATTAAAGGCAGGAATTACCCAAAATACTGGCGAAAATTGGGAGCAGGTAAAGATGCGTTTGTCTTCCAATGATCCTCAAATAGGAAATATAAAACCAGAACTAAGTACGCAATTTTTGAACTTAAGACAGCCTATTGTTTACCAACAAGATATGATAGATAAGGGCAATAATAGAATGGATATGGAAGCCATGCCAATGGTGGCTGCTGAATCTGGTCTAAATGGAATGGGAGCTATGCCAACACAGCAAATGTTGCAACTAACTTTTGATGTGCAAGGTTTGGTTTATGTTGTTTCTGAAAGTAAAACGCAATATATAGAGTTGAACCAATTTCAATTACCAGCCATTTATGGTTTTGCCGCTGTTCCAAAATTAAGTGAAGATGTGTTTGTTACTGCTAAGGTTCAAAATAACGAATTAATTAGTCAGCTTAGTGGCGAAGCCAGCATATACTTAAATGGCGTATTTACAGGAAAAATTCAATTAAGTCAGCAATCTAAAGACTCACTATTGCTTACTTTAGGAAAAGACCGCAGGTTACATGTGCGCAGAGAGATGGTAAAAACATTAAATAGCAAATCGTTTTTTGGGTCGAACAAAAAAGAATTACAAACGTATGAGTTGATTATTACCAATACTTCTAAGGAGAACATTATGATACTTGTGGAAGATCAAATTCCAGTAAGCACGCAAAGTGATTTAGAAGTTAAACTCATTTCATCTGATCAAGCGATACAGGCCGTGGAAACTGGAAAACTAAGTTGGAAATTATCGCTTGAACCTAAACAAGTAAAAAATATTAGGTTTAGTTATGAGTTGATTTATCCTAAAGAAAAATTTATACATACTCATTAAAATACGATATGAAAATTATTTTCTTTTTATACTTATTGCTTGGACTTGGATTGGCCAACGAAGCTGGAGCGCAGATAAGCACAAGTCAGATACGAAGCGTAAGTAAACAAGTTAAACAAGCAAACTCGGCTGCAAAAAATGCTAGTTCAGGTTTAATGCTATCTCAATTGGATGAGCAATTGCGGCAAAAATTTAGATTAGACGCAGTGAAATCTGAATTATCTGGTGAAACCCTCAGAGTAAAAGCGGCTAGTGCTGCATTTGCCAGATTGCCAGCTGCTTCGCAGAATGCACATGGGGCAAGAATTTTAGAGGGAGCAGTTACGATGTTGGGGGCTCAAAAAAGCACACCTGTAAAAACACTTGTAGTAGATTTGGTGCAAGATATAACCGTAGGTAATGCAATTAAAAGTTTTTCAAGACAAGTGAAATAATATAAGCAACATGGGATTAAAATCTTGGCTGGCAAAGCCTATTGCTAAATGGGTTACCAAAAAAGTGAATTCGGATGCACAAAAGGCTCTGATATGGCAGCAATATTGGATGGAAGCGCTTTTAAAAAAGGCATCTCAAACAAGCTTTGGAAAAGACCATAGATTTGAGGATGTAAAAAATTACGAGCAATTTAAAGCGGCAGTGCCTATTAGAGACTATGAGGCTTTGCGCCCATATATGGATAGGGTTGTGGCGGGTAAACCTAATATTTTATGGCCTGGGAAACCACTTTACTTTGCCAAAACATCGGGAACTACCAGCGGGGTTAAATATATTCCTATCAGTAAAGAGTCTATTTCTTACCACATTAACTCTGCTCGAAACGCCTTATTGGCTTACATTAACGAGACAGGGAATGCGCGTTTTGTTAACGGCAAATTGATATTTTTATCTGGTAGTCCGGTTATGGAGAAAATAAACGGAATATTTACCGGTAGATTAAGTGGTATCGTAAACCACCATGTGCCAGGCTACTTGCGCAAAAATCAAATGCCCAGTTATGCAACCAATTGTATTGAAGACTGGGAGCAAAAGGTGGCCAAAATTACCGATGAAACTTTGCAAGAAGACATGACATTAATAGGTGGCATTCCACCATGGGTTCAGATGTATTTTGATTTGGTTCAGGCCAAAACAGGTAAATTGGTAAAAGATGTTTTTCCAAACTTTAATTTGTTTGTTTATGGCGGTGTAAATTTTGAGCCATACCGACAAAAACTAGAGGCAAGCATTGGTAAAAAGGTTGATACAATAGAAACCTATCCAGCATCGGAAGGATTTATTGCCTATCAGGATACCCAAACAGAACCAGGATTATTGTTGTTAACTAATAATGGTATTTTCTATGAGTTTATTGAAGCTGATACATTTTATAATGAGCAACCCGTTCGTGTTTCATTAGCTGGCGTAAAATTAAATACTAATTATGCCATTATACTGAATACCAATGCAGGTTTATATGGTTACAATATTGGTGATACTGTGAAGTTTGTATCGTTGCATCCATTTAGAATTAAAGTTACCGGAAGGATTAAACACTTTATTTCGGCATTTGGGGAGCATGTAATTGGTGAAGAAGTTGAAGCGGCCATGTTGCAGGCAAGTTCAGAACTAGGGGGTAGGGTAACAGAATTTACGGTAGCTCCGCAGGTTAATCCGCCAGAGGGCGGTTTGCCTTACCATGAATGGCTTATTTCTTTTGAGCAATTACCAGCAAATGTAAATGCTTTTGCTGCGGCCTTGGATTTATATATGCAACAAAAAAATATTTATTATAAGGATTTAATTAAAGGTAGCATTTTGCAAGGCTTGAAGATTAAAGTATTAGCTCCTGATGCATTTATACAGTATATGAAAATGCAAGGGAAGTTAGGTGGGCAAAACAAGGTGCCTCGCCTAAGCAATGATAGAAAAATTGCAGATGATTTATTGTTGCTTTAATTTATAAAAGAGCAGATTTGATGGAACAAGAAAAGAAGAAAATTGCCATTTTAGGCAGCACAGGAAGTATTGGAACGCAAGCATTAGAAATTATTGCTGAACAATCAGATTTTTTACAAGTGGAGGTTTTAACTGCCAATACCAATGCAGATTTATTGATTAAACAGGCTATTGCCTTCAGGCCCAACCATGTTGTAATTGCCGATGAAAGCAAATATTTGCAGGTTAAAGAGGTTTTGGATCCACTAGATATAAAGGTTTTTGCAGGCAATAAAGCTATTGAGGAGTTGATGGGAATTACTGAGGCTGATACTGTTTTAACAGCGATGGTTGGCTACAGTGGGTTATTGCCAACAATTAAGGCCATAGAAAACAAAAAGCGTATTGCCTTAGCCAATAAAGAAACGCTGGTTGTTGCCGGAGAAATAATTACCCAGCTTTGCGGGCAACATCATGTAGATATAATTCCAGTAGATTCTGAACATTCTGCTATTTTTCAATGTTTGGTGGGCGAATCATTGGATACCCTTGATAAAATTATTTTAACCGCTTCTGGTGGTCCGTTTAGAGGAAAGAAAAGCGCGGAATTGGCCCAGGTTACCAAAGCCCAGGCGCTTAAACATCCTAATTGGAGTATGGGTGCAAAAATTACCATAGATTCTGCAACCCTCATGAATAAAGGTTTAGAGGTAATAGAGGCCAAATGGCTATTCGGTTTGAACCAAAAACAAATTGAGGTGGTGGTGCATCCTCAATCTATTATTCACAGTATGGTTGAATTTAATGATGGTAGTATTAAAGCTCAAATGGGTTTGCCAGATATGAAATTGCCTATTCATTATGCATTTTTTTTCCCTCAGCGCACCACAAGTTCGTTTCCTAGAATGCGCTTTTCAGACATTAAACAATTAACCTTTGAAGAGCCAGACCCTATTACGTTTAGAAACTTGGGATTGGCCTATGAGGCTATGGAAAAAGGTGGAAACATGGCATGTATTTTAAACGCTGCCAATGAAATTGCTGTTGATGCTTTTTTACACGACAAAATAAAATTTTTGCAAATTGCAGAACTCAATGAAAAATGTATGAACCAAGTTAGTTTTATTCAAAAGCCTAGTATTCAGGATTACATTTTAACAGACATGGAAACTAGAAGAATAGCTCAACAAATATTGGGTTAAATGGTTATTATTGCAAACTATTAAAGAGTAATTAAAAACATATGCAAACGCTTATTATGACAGCCCAGCTTATTTTGGGAATATCTATACTGGTTATTTTACATGAATTTGGTCATTATTTAGCAGCCAGAGCATTTGGTATTAAAGTAGAAAAATTCTATTTGTTTTTTGATGCTTGGGGTATAAAGCTTTTCTCATTTAAGGTTGGAGATACCGAGTGGGGTATTGGTTGGTTGCCTTTAGGTGGCTATGTTAAAATTGCTGGAATGATAGATGAAAGCATGGATAAAGAGGCCATGAAACAAGCGCCTCAGCCATGGGAGTTTAGAAGCAAGCCAGCTTGGCAACGATTAATAGTTATGATAGGCGGCGTTGTAGTAAACATTGTTACAGGTATCGTAATTTTTGCTATGATGAGCTATGCATATGGCGAAAAGTATATCAAAAACGAATCGGTAAAAAATGGAATTGTTCCTTCCGAACTTGCCAAAGAGTATGGCTTTGAGGTAGGAGATAAATTGATTTCTGTTAATGGTGCACCCATCGCCCGATTTGAGGATGCGTTAAAAATTGAACATATATTGAGCGAGGGAGTTAATTATAAAATAGAAAGAAATGGATCGCAAATCGAAATTGCCTTGCCTGCAGATTTTGTTAAAAAGTTTGGTGATGAAAAGAAAGACTTCTTTTTACCACGCATGCAGTTTTATGTAAATGAAATTACGCCGAGCTATAATGCTGACAAAGCAGGATTAAAGGTAGGAGATGTGATTACACAAATAAATGATAGCGCTTTTACATTTTTTGATGAGTTTCAAGGAATACTTAAAATACACACAGGGAAAGAAATTGTTTTTCATGTTTTAAGAGGAACAGAAAATTTGGAATTAACCGTTCAAGTGGATGAAGCAGGTAGGGTAGGTTTTAAACCTGATTCTAAAGATTTTGAATATGAGCTTGTAAATTATTCTTTTTTTGGCTCGTTCCCGGCAGGTTATAATAAAGCAGTAGAAACTATTGATGCCCAAATTAAAGGTTGGGCTAAAATATTTAAAGGAGATATTGCTGTAAATAAAGCTGTTCAGGGTCCTATTGGCATTGCAAAGTTTTATGGAGGAGAATGGATTTGGAGCAGGTTTTGGATGCTTACTGCACTTATTTCATTGGGTTTGGCTTTTATGAATATCTTACCAATACCCGCATTAGATGGCGGGCATGTTATCTTTCTTTTAGTAGAAATGGTAATTGGTAGACCATTAAGTGAGAAGTTTTTAGAAACAGTTCAATATATTGGAATGATATTGCTATTATCTCTGATGGTGCTCATTTTTGGCAACGATATCTGGGGATTGTTGAAATAAGGAAAATATATTCCTTTCATTTGGTTGCCTTGAAGCTTAAATTTGTTGAAATTTAAATTGATGCAACCTATATCCTTAACAGCAATATCTCCCATCGATGGCCGTTACCAAAAGCAAACGGAATCATTGTCTAATTACTTTAGTGAGTATGCCTTAATACGCTACCGAGTTTGGGTAGAAATACAATACTTTATTGCCCTGACCGAGCTTCCGCTGCCACAATTAGCAGGACTTGTTTCTGAAACGCAAAAGTCTTCATTAAAAGCTATTTATGAGAACTTTACTTTGGATCAAGCCGCCCAAATTAAAGTCATTGAAAGCACCACCAACCACGATGTTAAAGCGGTTGAGTACTTTTTGAAAGAACAAATGGAGCTTTTGGGATTAGGGCCAGTGTCTGAGTTTATTCATTTTGGTTTAACCTCTCAAGATATCAATAATACGGCCATTCCAATGAGTTTAAAGCACGCCGTTGAGCAAGAGATTTTGCCCAGTTTAATGCGTGTTTTGCAAATTATGGAATCTCAGGTGCAAGCTTGGGAAGCTATTCCTATGTTGGCTAGAACCCATGGACAGCCAGCCTCTCCAACCCGTTTAGGAAAGGAGTGGAATGTTTTTGTACAGCGTATCCATGTGCAATTGGCTCAAGTTGCCGCTATAAGCTTTCCGGCAAAATTTGGAGGTGCAACCGGTAATTTTAATGCCCATGTAGTTGCCTATCCTCAAATTGATTGGCTCTTATTTGCCAATACCTTTTGCAGAGATTTAGGTTTGAACCGATCGCATCCAACTACCCAAATTGAGCATTATGATAATTTAGCCGCATTGTTTGACGCTTTTAAAAGAATCAATACCATTTTACTGGATTTTTCAAAGGATGTTTGGCAATACGTAGCTATGGATTATTTTAAACAAAAACTGAAGGAAGGAGAAGTTGGGTCTAGCGCTATGCCGCATAAAGTAAATCCTATTGATTTTGAAAATGCTGAAGGAAATTTAGGCATTGCCAACGCTTTATTAGAACATTTATCTGCTAAGCTCCCTGTTTCTAGGTTACAAAGAGATTTAACAGATAGTACTGTTTTGCGCAATATTGGTGTGCCATTTGGACATATGCTCATAGCATTTAAATCACTCGAAAAAGGTCTGAACAAGCTGTTATTAAATGAAGAAAAACTGAACTTAGATTTGGAAAATAACTGGGCTGTTGTGGCAGAGGCTATACAAACTATTTTGCGTAGAGAAGGGTATGAGAAGCCTTATGAAGCTTTAAAATATTTAACCAGAAAAAATGAAGCTATTACTAAAATGGCCATTCATTCTTTTATTGAAACTTTGGAAGTAAGCGATGAGGTAAAGTTGGAGTTGCGCTTAATAACACCTCAAAATTACACTGGATTATGAAGAGTAATGCATTGGTGGTCATAGTTTTAACAATGTTGGCCTTGTCTTGTGAAGAACCTACACCCATTCCACATGTATTAATTGAAGATTTGGACTCAACCTACGCCCCAGTTAAAGCGAAATCTACAGATGATTACGAGGGTATAATTCCTGGTATAGATGCCAAGGTAATAGACTATACCATGCCTAATCCATATCAGCATGTGGAACAACTTTTTAGAGACAGCACCGTTTCGCCAAGTTGGGATGAAGCGGAATTCCCCAATGCAAAAGTATTTATAGTCTTCTTTAAAAATTTTCAATGGGAGGTTGCAGATAGAAACAAAGAAAAAATTGCTTCTTACATCGATTTTCCAATTAGGATTGCTAAAGATAAGAATTCTTTTTTACGCGATTTTGATTCCATTTTCTCTCCTGAGTTTGTATTAGAAATAGCCGACCAAGATCCTTCAGAAATATATAGAGATAAAAAAGGCGCCATGATTGGACATGATGGTCAGGTTTGGTTCAAAATGAAAAAAGGACGTTACAGAATCATTGAAATTAATATTTAGAGAATGGAAGGTTTTATTTCTTTTTCGAATATAGCTGAGCTCCGAAGCTTGTTAGGTCCACTTAGTGCAGATACTCCTGCGGTTTGGGGTAAAATGAGTGCACAACACATGTTAGAGCATTTGATGTTACCACTGCAAATTGCCATGGGCAAATTTGAGGTGGAACAGGTAATCTCCCCAGAAAAAGTTGAAAAAGTAAAACGATTAATGTTGTTGGGTGAGGCTCCTTTAAGAAGAGATTTTGTTGCCCCTTTTTTAGGCGATGATTTGCAACAGCTTCAGTATGCAAATATTAAATTAGCAAAAGAGGCCTTGTTGCAGGAAGTTGAAAGCTTTATTAAATACGCAGAAGCTCGTCCCCAATTATTGCATACACATCCTATTTTTGGGTTGCTAAACAAAACAGAGTGGTTTCTATTTCAAAACAAACATTTTACTCACCATTTTACCCAATTTGGTTTATTGTAAAAGGAGTGGCTTGAACCTATGGCAAAATGCATAGTTTGTTTAGCTGCAACGGATTAAAAATACAGGCACTTGCATAGAATGTAAGAAGTATTTGTTTTTCAGAAAATAAAACCGATATTTGCCACCCCGGAAAAGGAGAACCGGGATTTTAAAACAAATATTATATGTCAGTAAAAATTAGATTACAACGTCATGGACGTTCAAAATCACCTTTTTACCACGTAGTGGTGGCGGATTCGCGTGCTCCGAGAGATGGTAAGTTTATCGAGAAAATTGGTTCTTATCTTCCTCAAACGCAGCCTGCAACTATCGAGCTCGATCTAGATCGTGCTACGTACTGGTTAGAAAATGGTGCTCAACCAACCGACACTTGTCGTGCAATCCTTTCATACAAAGGTGCATTAATGAAGAGTCACTTAGCCGTTGGTGTTAGAAAAGGTGCTTTAACACAAGAACAAGCAGATGCTAAATTTGCTGCTTGGGTAAGTGAAAAAGAAAACAAAGTTAAAACACATGTGGATCGTGTTAAGATGACTGCTGCACAAGTTGCTACAGCTAGATTAGCCGAAGAAGCTAAAGTTAACCAAGCGCGTATTGAAAAAATAGCTGCTAAAGCTGCTGCTGCTGAATTGGCTGCTAACCCTCCTGTAGAGGAAGAAGTTGTAGCTACAGAAGAAGAAGTTGTAGCTGCAGAAGAAGCGTCTTCAGATGAAGTTGCTACAGAAGAAGCACCAGCTGCTGAAGAGGCAACTGAAACACCTGCTGAATAATTTATTGCTTTGAAAACTATCCAAAGAAAAGACTTCCAAGAGGTTGGCTCTGCGGTAAAAGTTCATGGCACTAAAGGGGAACTTAAGTTTATGCTTACGCAAGCCTTTAGTATAAAAGACTGGGCTTTTCTCGAATTTCGAGGAAAGCCCGTTCCTTTTTATATAGAACATACAAAAGCCGAATTTGCCGACGAAATAGTTTTAAAATTACGTGGTATTGATTCTATAGAACAAGCTTCTGCCCTTTTGGGTAGGCCTTTAATGTTTCCGGCTAAATTGGTTAAAAAAGCTAAAAACACCAACGATTGGAACTTAGAAGGATATACTTTTATTGATGAACATTTGGGCGTAATTGGAGTGGTTCATGGTATTATTGATAATACCTACCAATCTCTAGCCTTGCTCCACTTTCAAGACCGTGAGGTCATGATTCCACTGGTGGATGAAATTATTTTGGGTATTAATGATAAAAAAAAGGAAGTGATTGTAGCGCTTCCAGAGGGGTTATTAGACCTCAACTAATTTTGAGGGAAACGCAATTGCTTTAAACTTTTGCCAAACTTTTGGGTAAAACCAACTACTCCTAATGTTATACAAGCTCCAAAAATAACCGAGTTGGCGGTGCCCAAGTATTTAGCGGCCAAGCCACTTTCAAAAGCACCAATTTCATTGGATGAGCCAATGAAAATAGTATTTACAGCCGACACTCTTCCTCGCATATGATCTGGGGTATGCAGTTGTAAAATATTAGACCTAACAACCACACTGATACTATCAAACGCTCCACTTAGGAATAACACAAACAAGGATAAATAGAAGTTTTGTGATAGGCCAAATAATAGCATACACAGGCCAAATGCGCCTACCGCTTTTATGAGCACAACGCCTGCTTTATCTATGTTTTTTCGTAAAGATAAAATTGTCATCATTATAACGGCACCCGCAGAAGGTGCTGCCCTAAGTAATCCTAAACCCTCTGGTCCAGTATGTAAAATTTCTGTGGCAAAAATTGGCAGCAGGGCAGTTGCTCCACCAAAAAGCACAGAGAATAAATCGAGCGAAAGTGCAGTTAAAATAATTTTATTGTGGTAAACAAATGATAAACCTTCGCGCAACCTGGCAATAATTTTCTCTGTTGGTTTGGGTTTTGGTTCGAACCGAATTTGTATTTTAAATAAACAAAAGAAGGCTAAAAAGGAAAGGATAAGTATGAGCCAAAAGCTATTGTTTAAGCCAAGAAATGCATATGAAAAACCGCCTACAGCGGGTCCAATAACTGCCGCAAATTGCCAGATAGTGCTGTTTAAGGTGCCGCTGTAAGTAAGCAACTCTTTGGGTACAATTTGAGAAAGCGTTGCAAATGAAGAGGGCGAATAAAAGCCGCGTGCAAACCCACTTAAACAAATAAAAATATAAACCCATTGCAGGTTTGTGGTATGCGTTCCTGAATGGTGTAATGCGTAGAATATTCCAAATGAACTTAAAATAATTACCAATAAACTAATCAATAAAATGGTTTTTCTGTTGTAAATATCAGCTATATGTCCTGCATATAAAGCAATTGAAATAGCTGGAATAGCCTCGGCAAGGCCTACTAATCCGAGCGAGAGTGCGCTTCCACTAATTTTGTAAACCTCCCAGCCAATTATAACTGCCTGCATTTGCAGCGCCAGAGTTAGGAATAATCTTGTAGCTAGAAAATAGCGGAAACTTGGCATTGATAGCGCCGCAAGTGCAGGAGATTTGGGCATTAGTTTTTACGAAATAACCATTTAAACAATTCTTGGTAAGTTGGTTTTTTACCATAGGTTAAAATGCCAATACGGTAGATACGCGCAGCAAACCAAGTTGTGGCTAGAAAGCCTGCTACCAAGCAGGCCATGGATCCAATTATTTCACTGGTTGGCACTCCAAATGGCAAGCGAATCATCATAATTACTGGCGAGCTAAACGGAATCATAGAAAGCCACACAGCCAGTTCACTATTGGGTGCATTGATGATAGATTGCGAAATAGCAATGGAAAAAATAAGTGGCATGGTAATAGGTAGCATAAATTGTTGAGTATCTGTTTCATTATCTACAGCTGAACCAACAGCGGCAAATAAAGCGCCGTAGAATAAATAGCCACCAATAAAATAGAATACAAATAAGCCCAAAATAAGGGGGATATTAATTTGAGAAAATCCAGATAGCAAATCTGTTAATCCTTCTTGTTTACTTAATTCTTTGCTCCCTGTGGCCAATGCGCTAGGGTCTATGTTTGCTAATTGTAATACCAAACTAGAAACGGGTCCGCTGAGCATTGTTACAAGTAAAACCCAGATAAAGAACTGCGTAAATCCAACCATGGCAATACCCATAATTTTGCCAAGCATCAATTGAAACGGTTTTACAGATGATATGATAACCTCCACAATGCGGTTGGTTTTTTCTTCAATAACACCCTTCATAACTTGCACACCGTATAAGAAAATAAAGAAATAAATGAGTAAAGCACCAATAAAACTGATGATAGTTGTGGAGCCGGAATCGCTTTTTTCTGTACCCGTTTGGGTAATTTTTTGAGTATTTATTTTCACTGAAATAGCATTTAACTCTTTTAGTATTCCTGCATCTATTCCTTTAGCTCCCAGGTGTTGGTCTTTGAGTACTTTTTCTAATTCACCTTCAATAGCGGCTAGCATGCTTAAGCCAGGTTGCTCGTGGCTAAAGAGTTCATATTGAAGGTCTAAATCTATTATGTTAATGTTTAATATGCCGTAATAAAGACCAGAATCTAATAGAATTTTAGCTGAATTAAGCTCCATTTTATCATACCTAAACAAAATGTTTTTGCTGGCATCTAGTTTATTTTCAAATAAGCCACTTTGGTCGTTTATAAGTATTATTTTTTGTTCTTCGGCAAGGTCTTTTTTAAAGGAAAAATAAAATATAAACCCGTAAAAAACTACGATGAGTAGGGGCGAAAGGAGCGTCATGAGTAAAAACGATTTTTTCATAACCCGCGTTAGGTATTCGCGTTTGCAGATTAACCAAATTTTATGCATGACCTTAATTATTAATATTTCTTTGTTGAACGGCGCTTATAAATATGTCTTCCATGCTAGGTAACTTCTCCTGAAAAGAAACAATTTCTATAGGTTCTTGCAATAGATTTTGCAAGAATTGGTTGGGTGTAATACCTGCAGATAAGTTTAGTAATTGGGTAACTACACCATGTTTTTCATGGGTGTTAACTACTTCCATGTATAACTGATTACCCAATGAGTTTCCAGTATATTTTACTTCGAATTGATTTTTCTTAAAGGTATTTTTTAGCTCTTTTACTGGTCCGTCTAATACTTTTTCAGACTGATGAATGAGGGCAATGTGATCGCAAAGGAGCTCTACTGAATCCATCCTATGTGTAGAAAATAGGATACTGGCACCATTTTCTTTTAGGAGTAAAATTTCATCCACTAAAAGTTGTGCATTGATGGGGTCGAATCCAGAGAAAGGTTCATCTAAAATGATTAATTTAGGTTGGTGAACAACAGTGGCAATAAATTGAATTTTTTGCTGCATGCCTTTCGAAAGCTCCTCTACTTTTTTGTTGAGCCAAGATTTTATTTCAAATTTGTCTACCCAATATTTAAGTTTTTCCTTAGCATCCTTATTAGATAATCCTTTGAGTTCGGCAAAATAGAGCAGTTGATCTTTTACCGACATTTTTTTATATAGGCCGCGTTCCTCTGGCAGGTAACCCATTTGGTAAATGTGTTTAGGGTTTAATGGTTCGCCATTAAATAAGATAGTTCCAGAGTCTGCCTCGGTAATCTGGGTAAGAATTCTTATTAAACTTGTTTTTCCTGCCCCGTTTGGGCCTAATAATCCAAAGATAGAACCGGCCTGAACAGTTAAACTGATATCAGATAAAGCTTTGTGTTTTTGATAGCTCTTATTGAGTTGGTCAATTTGAATAATCATGTTCCAATAATACCATTATTTTGTTTCAATTGATGTAAGTTTCTTCTTTTATGCTTCAGTATAATCTATCAGAAAGTTGATTCCTGTTTAATTTTTAATCCAAATAAAATATTTTTTTATACTTTTAAAAGCTATTTTGATATTAATAATTCATTGCTTAATTATTTTGTTAATTTTGTTTTTTTATAGTTTTTGTAATTAAAAAAGTCCAAATATGAGCTTGTTAAAGGTATTGTTTAGTTGTCTATTCTTGTTGTTTGGTTTGTGTGTGGAAGCATTCGAGCCCCTAAATACCCCTAAACTTAATATGTCTTCAAATATTGCCAATAAAAGTAAGTCGGCAAATAGGGAAGACTTTAGATTTGGTTTTGGCGTGGGTTATGGGTTATTCGTTACTAATCAAATGGATAATAAAATCACAACAAATTATGGTGATTTTAAAGAGCTTATTCCAACTTATTTTGCTGCAGCTTATAAGCAAGTAAATAACAATTTAGAAGTAGGTTTGCAGGCTCGATTTGGAAGTATGCTTACGCTAAAATCGGAAAATACGCAAGGCACGAGTTGTGATTTTAACGAAGTACAAGCAGCTGTTGTGTATAGTTTCATCAAAGATATTGCAATGGAGGGTAAACCATTTACAATTAATGGTATTTTTGGCCTTGGAATCACTAATTTTAGGTCTAAATATTTTAACGTAAATCCAATTACTGAAAAAGAAAGTATTGTATCTCAAGTTGGATATGGTGGTGTTCCTTCTCTATTAAATCAACCAGGTAGGCAAACAGCTATTATTGGTAACACAGGAGTAGCAATAGGTTATCGGTTTTCAAGAAGTTTATCTATGTATTGGGAAAATACATTTAATGTGAGCACCTCTAATAAGATGACGGGAAATTTAGCCAAAAAGTCTTACATACCTACAGATGGATATTTCTTCTCATCTGTGGGATTATATTTACGTTTTAATGAGGGGCGAGGACAATTATCTTGCCCAAAGTTCTAATTAAAAAATTCTTTCATTCGATCAAAAAATCCGCTATCTGATTTATCAGGCTTAGGAATAAAATTTTCTGAAAGACGCAGTTTCTCGAGCATTGTTTTTTCCTCTGCACTCATCTTTTTGGGTGTCCAAACATTAACTTGAACTAGCTGATCTCCATTATATCCAGAATTTACCTCTGGCAAACCTTTTCCCCTTAAACGCAAAATTTTACCTGCTTGCGTACCTGCATCAATTTTAAGTTTAACTTTTCCACTTACAGTAGGGATTTCTACCTGAGTACCCAAAGCGGCATCTGCAAAGTTTAGGTATAAATCATAGATTATGTTATTACCGTCTCTCTTTAAATCGGGGTCTTCTATTTCTTCAATTAATATAATTAAATCGCCAGGAATACCACCTCTTTCAGGGGCGTTTCCTTTACCGCTCATTGATAATTGCATGCCATCTGCCACGCCTGCTGGAATATTTACTGTTATTACTTCTTCGCCTTCAGATCTTCCTGTTCCTTTGCAAGATCCACAGCTACTGGTTACCACAGTTCCTTCGCCATTACAAGATGGGCAAGTAGCAGTTGTAGCCATTTGTCCAAGGAAAGTTTGCGTTACTTTTCTAACCTGGCCTGATCCGCCGCAAGAACCGCAATTTTTAAACGAAGATTTATCTTTAGCACCATTTCCATTACAAGTTTTACAAGCAACTTGTTTATTTACTTTGAGTTTTTTTTCTACCCCGGTAGCAATTTCTTGCAAGGTTAATTTAACTTTTATCCTTAGGTTCGAACCTACTCTTTGTCTTTTACCACCTCTGCGTTGGCCGCCTCCACCAAAGAAAGATTCAAAAGGATGTCCATCGCCAAATACATCGCCAAACTGACTAAATATATCATCCATATTCATTCCACCACCGCTGTAGCCGCCACCGCCGCCCATAGCTTGATGTCCGAAACGATCATATTTGGCCTTTTTATCTGCATCACTAAGCACTTCGTAGGCTTCTGCAGCTTCTTTAAATTTATCTTCTGCTTCTTTATTGCCCGGGTTTTTATCGGGGTGAAACTTGATAGCCATCTGCCTGTAGGCTTTTTTTATCTCGTCGGCAGCAGCACTCTTGCTAACACCCAATATTTCGTAATAATCTCTTTTTGCCATTTTTATTCGCCTATAACAACTTTTGCAAACCTAATTACTTTATCGTGTAATGAATATCCTTTTTCTAATACAGCAACAATTTTATCTTTTTGATCTGGTGATGGAGCAGGAATTTTAGTGATTGCCTCATGAAAATCGGCATCGAATGCTAATCCCATTGCTTCCATTTCTTTTAAACCTTTTTGGGTGAGTGTATTTTTTAGCTTATTGTAAATAAGTAAAATTCCTTCTTTTATTTTAGTTGTATTTTCTCCATCAGGCATAGCATCCATGGCTCTTTCAAAATCATCCAAAATGGGCAACATAGCTAAAACTGTTTCTTGGTTGGCTGTTTTAAATAAATCTGATCGCTCTTTTGTGGTTCTGCGTTTGTAATTATCAAACTCAGAGTATAACCTTAAATATTTATCTTGAACGGTTGCCAATTCTGCTTTTATATTATCCTCTTCGCTGACATTTTCGCTGGGATTGACAGTATTTTCCTGATTTGTTATTTCATCAACAATGTTTTTCAATTCGTCTTGAATGGATGTTGCATCTGCTTTAAACTGCAATTCTTCCTGATTTATTTCCTGCTCGTTATGCATATAATATTGTTTTCCTTCCTTTAAGTCAAATCTTTTGCCAGCTGCCTTATCTGTGACAATGTGACATTATAAACTACGGAGGATTTCTTCTAATTGTTCTTTTTTAAGGTTTACACCCATGATTATTCCATTTTGGTTTAGCAAATAATTAGCTGGAATTTGGGATATTTTTGATTGAATTATCAAAGGTGATTTCCATCCTTTAAAATCGCAGAATTTGCTCTTCCAGGGTAGATTATCTTTTTGCCAAGCGAGGTCTAGTATTTCTGGATTATCATCTAAAGCGATGCTAATGATATTAAATTTACGGCCTAATTTAAATCTTCTTTCCTTGTACCTGCCAAATAAATCGATAAACGATATTTGCAACTTTCTGCTTTCCTCGTTCCAGCTAGCCCAATAATGAACTAGCACATAAGATCCTTTTAAATCGCTTAGTTGATAATCTCTAGCAAATTGACCATCGTATGCAAAGTTGGGTAGGGTATCACCAATTTTCCATTGGGCAGTTTGCCCAATACATAAAAATTGGGTCAAACAGAAGCCAAAAACTAGCCCTAATTTTCTCATGTTATGCGGGTAATATCTGCACCAATGGCTTGCAAACGTTTGTCTATAAACTGGTACCCACGGTCTATTTGTTCTATGTTATTAATAGTGCTAGTTCCTTGTGCGGCCAATGCGGCAATTAGCATAGAAACACCGGCTCTAATATCGGGTGAAGACATTGTAATGCCTCTTAACTTGGTTTCTCGGTTTGAGCCAATTACAACTGCTCTATGTGGATCGCACAATATGATTTTAGCTCCCATATCAATGAGATTATCTACAAAGAATAACCTGCTTTCAAACATCCATTGGTGAATTAAAACACTGCCTTTTGCTTGGGTTGCTGTTACCAATGCAATAGATATTAAATCTG
Source organism: Chitinophaga pinensis (assembly GCA_945860865.1). Classification (GTDB taxonomy): domain Bacteria; phylum Bacteroidota; class Bacteroidia; order UKL13-3; family UKL13-3; genus B1. The sequence continues at coordinate 36,133 of CAMARW010000007.1, forward strand.
GCGTAAAGGCAGGCCAAATACCGTCTTTAATGGTTAAGATTGAACCATCAATTAGGGTGTCAATTTTATACGAATCTTGGTTAGGAATATGGATATCATCCCCAATTATTTCCATTTGAATTCCCATGCGCTGAAACATTTTTGGGATTAGGCCCAAGCTAGGGATCGCACAATTTTTGATGGTAATATCTGAATTTGTTACGGCGGCTAAACCAATAAAACTTCCAATTTCTATCATATCGGGCAGCATTCTATGTTTGCAACCACCCATAGAATTTACCCCATCAATATGCAATAGGTTTGAACCAATGCCTGTAATTTTAGCTCCCATGCTATTAAGCATTTTGCAAAGTTGTTGTATGTAGGGCTCGCTGGCTGCGTTATAAATGCTTGTTTTTCCTTTGGCCAAACAAGCAGCCATTAAAATGTTTGCTGTTCCGGTTACAGAAGCTTCATCAAGCAACATGTATGCTCCCGTTAAAGATTTACCATTTATTTTGTAGAAACGTTCCTGTTTCATGTGTTCAAAAGTGGCCCCCAAACTTTCGAAACCACGTAGGTGCGTGTCTACTGGTCGGCGACCAATTTTATCTCCGCCTGGTTCTGGGATGTAAGCAACACCAAAGCGCGCTAAGAGCGGACCAATAATCATGATTGAGCCACGTAAGCTAGAGCCTTTTACTTTAAATTCATCGCTGAGTAAATAATCTAAGTTTACATTTTGGGCTTTGAAGGTATAGGTATCTGCATTTATTTTTTTTACCTCAACGCCCAAATCACCCAATAATTCTATTAGCTTAATCACATCTCTTATATCTGGAATATTAGAGATTTCTACTTCTTCTGGCGTTAATAATACGGCAGATAAAATTTGTAATGCTTCGTTTTTTGCTCCCTGCGGAATCAATTCTCCTTTGAGTTGTTTGCCGCCGTTTATTTTAAAAGTGCTCATGATTTTTTGTTTAAAAAGTAAAGGTAAATCCGCCCAAAAAGTTAATGCCATAAACAGGGTAATTGGCAAAACGTTGGTACCTGCCGTTGGCAATATTATTAATTTGAATAAAAGCCGAGAAATTTTTACTGTATCTGTAATCTATTCCAAAGTTTAAATCTACAAAGGGATCTAGTTTTTGAGAGATAATTTTTTTAGATAAATCTGCATTTTCAGTAACAATAGCACCGCTGCGTTCTCCCCAATAAAAGAGGTCTAATTTAACTAAGAATTTGTCGCCAATATTGTAGCCCATGTTTAATTTGCTTTCTAAAAGAGGCAATGAGAAAGCTTTGGCAAGCGTAGTAGTGGCATAAGAATGAAATTGGGTGTGGAAGCCCAATCTAAACTTATCTCCAACATGGTGTTGTATGCCCGCAGCAAGCGAGGTTCTTTTTACATTTCCATTATCATACAAAACCATTTGCGCAGCATTACTGTCTATTGTGGCAAAGGTTACCAGGTTTTCTATAGAAGTGGAAGAACTACTTAAGTAAAAACTTGTTTGCGGACTAATTTCTCCTTTTACACCGCCATATATTTCTATTTTGTGAATGGTGTTTCTCAGGGCTAAATCGGTTACAAAGGGATTGAGGGTATTAATTGTTCTGAACGTGTTTGGATTTAAACCACCTGTTAAACCAGCAAAAACAATTAATTTTTTGGGTATTATGGTATATCCTCCCTCTGCCTTTGGAAAGAAGTGAAATTTGCCTCCGGCAGAATCGCTGCTTATGGTTGAGATAAAGCCACCTTGCAGGTAAAAATCTGTTCCAATCATAAAAAGCTGCGGGTTTAAATCAAAGAATATCCGTTGGTAATTGAGCGAATTGCCATTACCTAAATACAGATTGTTATTGTTTAAACGAAAAGTGGTATTGAGTTCAAAAGGAATATTTGCATTGAGCTGTGCAATGCGAGCTTTGGCTTGAAAATCATTTTCTTTAAATGCATTTTCTCGACTAAAATGGTAATAATTGGCTTCTATTTTATACACTAGATCTTTGCTGTCTTTGGCATGGTTTTGAAAATTTGTTTTGCCATCAATTAAGTTATAAGCTAGTTTTGGATCAGCCGAAAGTTTAGTTACATCGTTGGGAGAACCATATAAATTTACTGCGTTTCTGTGGTAATACCAATCTGTTCCCAAAGTGCCTTTTGCAGTAAATTTATTAGCGTACCCGTAAAGCGTGTTATTAGAAAAATTATTGTAGTTTTGATCTCCATTACCTGATAAGTGCTTAAAGAAAAAACCTGCTTGATAATCTTTATTTCTTACTGTGTTTACGTAAATTTCGCCTACAGGCATAAAGTAGTTTCCAAAACCTGCTCTAATATAATTACCCTTTAATTTAGGTAACAACATGGTGCCTAAGCTTAGTGGTTTAATGGTATAAAGGGTTGGGTTTGCCGTAAAAGTTCGGGTAGGTATGCTGTAGGTAAATTCTGGTTTAACAAAAGAAGGGGTTTCTGGATTAGGATTAACTGGTATTTTGATGGCTTCAGACAAAACGGGTTTAAAGTTTTTGATTACATCAATTTGATTATCTTTTATCAGGCTGTCATTTGATTGGGCTGCAATTTTATTGATTCCCAATAAAACCATGCTGCACCATAAAAAGAAGTGTAGGGTGAATTTATTCATGGTATTATTTTTCATTTTGTTTAATCCTTTGTTCTATCATTTTTTGCGTAGCGTCTTTTTGTTCTTTTTCTAGGCTTTCTATTTCGGTTAATTTGGACTTACACTGGTCTAATATTTCTTTGCCATCATAGTTTTCTATTAAGCTTTGCAGGGTAGCCTTGGCCTGAAAATAGTCTTTTTGTTGCAGGTAAGTATCAGCCAATAATAAAAAGCCTTTGGCCACCCAAAACTCAAATGCACTAAATTTATCATTGAGTTCAAAAATGGTTTTTTGTGAGGCTTTGTAGTCTTTCTTTTGGAACTGAACCAAGGCTACGTGGTATTTGGCTTCTGCGCCTAGTAGTCCTTTATTCTCTTTTAAAACTGTTTGGTAAGAAATAAGCGCAGAGTCGTAGTTTTGGTTTAGAATATAGTATCTGCCAATAAATGCATTGGCTTCAATAACACCTTCTTTTTGGGCAATGGCCGAACCTAAATACCTAAAGCTAGCTTGTGCGGCAGAGTCTATTCTACCCAAAAAGGAACAAGTACGCATTTGGCCTAACAAGGCTAATTGCAAGTTTTCTCTAGTGCTGGCTATTCGCTCTAAGGCTGCAAAGTAATCAAATGCTTTTTCGTAGTTTTTGCGTAGGTTAAGTAATACAGCACTCTGGCGTGTGCATCTTTCTGAGTATTCATTGCGCAGGGCATTGGCAACATATTCGTAATGTACCAAAGCATCATCATATTTTTTTTGTTTGTAATCAGATTCTGCTTTAAAATAGTTTGCTTTTAAAATAAAATAACCACCTGGGAAACGCTGTATGTAATTGCCAAAAACTTTAGACGACTTTTCATAATTTTCTTTTTGGTATAAAATAAAGGCAGATTCATAGCTTAAAGAATCTTGCACAGAAGCAGAAATAACTACATTGGGCAAAACCTTTATAAAGTTTAAATATTCTTCACCTTTTCCTTGGTTTACAAATATTGTTTGAACCATAGGCAAGGCTTCTTTAGCCTCTTCACTACTTGGGTAATTAGTTATTAATTTCTTTACTTCATCTAAAGCTTCTTCATCGCGTTTTAGGTTAAACAAGGCGAGTGCTTTGTTTAAAATGGCTTGTCTTAAAAAGACGGAGCGCGGGTATTTTGCAATTAAATTCTGGAAAGCAGATGCGGCTAAATCATACGATTCATTTTTTAAATAATTATCTGCAATTTCGTATACGGCATCATCAATATAGGTTGAGCCCGAATAGTTTTTTTCTAAAATACGCAGGGCGTTAATCTTTTCTTCGTTCTTATTTAATAAACCTAAAATGAGGGCCTTTTGAAACAAGGCATAATCGGCTCCTTTTAAGTCTTTGTTTATCATAAGATCATAGTAGACTAGTGAATTTGTATAGCTTTTATCTGCAAAATAACAATCAGCAATGCGCAAAACGGCATCGGTGTATACTTCTATATTTTGGATTGGGTTATCTTTCTTTTCGTAATTTACAAAGGCCTCAATAGCCTTGCTGTAATTGGCTTGTTTTAGATAATTGTATCCAAGGTTGTAAAAAGAATGGTTATAAAAGCGTGTGTTTTTAACTTCTTTTACTTCCTGAAATTTCAATAAATACGAAATAGATTCTTTATAAAATTGTTCTTTGTAAGCCAATTCAGATAGCCAAAAATTGGCTAGTCCGGCAATTTTAGCATCATATGAAACATCTGCTGCCTTTATAAAAAGCTCTCCTGCATCTGCATAATTATTATTCAGGTATAACTCTTCTGCACGGTAATAAATTACGCGCTGTAAGTTTTTTAAATCGGCAGTATTAGGTTTTTTAATGGCGCTTAGAATGCGAATAGCCTCGCGGTAATTTTTGCCGTTTAGTAATATACTTCCTAAATTACTGCGGGCTTCTTCTGTAAAAACACCTTCATTGTACCTATCTATTAATTTTAAGTAACGAGTAATAGCCTGTGCTTGTAAGTTTAACTCATCGGCTAACTTGGCCGAAAAAAACAGAGATGCTTCTGCTAAATGGCTGTTGCTATCTGCCTGATAACAATTTTCAAACGCAGCCCTAGCAGCGGTTTTATTACCTAATTTTAGGTAACAATTAGCTAAGTTGTATTGTACAAATTTGATTAGCGTATCATTCTTATTATCTACTTTTAAAAATTGCTGAATAGCTTTTTCATAGGCTTTGGTTTGGGCATAAGATTCTGCCAACATAAAATAATCATTGTCACCAGGCACTACAGGGGCAGCTTTCATAAACTTTTCTAAATGCGGAATGGCTGCTGCATAATTTTTTAATTGATAATGTGATTGACCAATTAAGCCGGCCACATCGTTAGCAATTTCTGGTTTACTTAAGGTATCACAAAACTGAATAACTTCTGCATATTGTTTCCTTGCAAAATAAACCTGAGCCACGTAAACTGCAGAAAGCGGACCAAAAGTTTTGTGGTATTTAATTCTGTTAAAATGGGTTAGAGCCTCTTCATAATCGTTGTTTTTGTAGCACACATAGCCATAATAATAGTTAGCTGCATCATAGTATTTGCTGCTTTCATCTTTAATGGGCTTTAATGCTTTTTTTGCGTCTTCAAAACGATCCACTTTAAACAGCGCATAGCCGTATATGAAGTAATATTCTTTTAAATCTACATTACTTAAATAGTTGGTTTGAACCAAATCTAAAGAGCTAATAGCAAGTGGATTGTTTTTGTTTCTGTAATGAAATTTGCCAATTTGGTAGATGGCCAACTTACCTTTTGGATTAGTCGGGAATTTCCTAGCAATTTGTGTTAACCTCGGCAAGGCGTCATTATTAAATAACTCCATGGCACAAACGGCTGCAAAGTATTCTGCATTAATTTTATTGATGGGGTCTACTCCAATATTGGCATACCAATCAAAATGGGTTTGTGCTGCCGCAAATTTTTCCTTATCAAATAACTCTAAACCTCGGTTATAAAACTTGGTTTCATCGGTATAAATAGCGGTTTGCTGGCCGTAGATAGAAGATATAGATTGAAAAAATAGCAAGCCGAATACCAGCGTTATTCTCAGATATCTAGCTGAATTTTTTGTTGAACCCCACTCCCGAGGAGGGAAGATTTTATGTGAAATATTTTTTTGCATGAATTTACTACAACTGCTACCAAAATTAGGTGTGTAGGCTTGCTAATTACACTTGCATTTATCCCCATTTGTGTGCATTCTTTTGGCTTTTGCTTAGCCAAATAGACACTTTAATTGGCTTGTGAAAGGGCTATTTTTGCTTTAATATTGCCGTAGTCATGCAAAAACAGAATTTCATTCTTTATACCACATTTATCAGTTTGTTATTGCCGATACTTTTGGTGCAAGCATTTGTACCACAGATGGATATTGTTTTAAAAATAAATGGTCTCCACTCAATTGGGCTCGATAATCTTTGTTTATACGGCACTTTTTTAGGGGATGGTTGGTTTATACTAGCGGTTTGTTTGGTTTTGTTTTTCTATAAACCTCGCATTGCAGTGCTTATTTTAATGGCTTACTTGCTCAGCTCGGGCGTAACGCAGGCTCTCAAACATTTTGTTTTTCCTCAGTTTCATCGTCCGCTTTGGCATTTAGAATCGAATAAAGATTTCATTTATCATCTCGTACCTGGTACCGATGTAAGTTATAATTTTAGTTTTCCGAGCGGACATACCACTTCTGCTTTTGCTTTTTTTGGAATCTTATACTTTTTCGCACAAAATAAATTGTACCGACAGCTTTGGATGGTTTTAGCATTTTTTACGGGCTTTACGCGCATTTATCTTTTGCAACATTTTTTGATAGATACCAGCGTTGGCGCATTTATTGGCTTTACCACCGCATTTTTGATACATACATTTTGGTACCAAACGAGAAAGTTAGATTTTATATTAAACAAGTTAAAAGCATGAAAAAATATATAAATCAATATCCCTATTTATTTGTTTTTATTTGGGCTGCTGTCTTATTTATGCCTTTTTTGGGTGCCGTGCATTTGTTTGATTGGGACGAAATAAATTTTGCAGAATCTGCCCGAGAAATGCTTCTAACAGGCAACTACCAAAAAGTGCAAATTAATTTTAGTCCGTTTAAAGAAAAACCACCTTTATTTTTTTGGTTACAGGCGGCCAGTATGCATGTTTTCGGGGTTTCAGAATTTGCTGCTCGTTTTCCCAATGCCATCATAGGTATCTTTACCTTATTATTTGTTTTTCATATTGGAAAACGTTGGTTCAATGCACGTTTTGCTTGGCTTTTTGTATTGCTAACCACAGGTTCTTTAACGCCACATTTGTATTTTAAAACGGGTATTATAGATCCCTTATACAATCTTTTTATTATCTTTTCTATCTATCAATTGTTTTTGTATACGCTTCAAAATAAAGCCTTACATGCTTGGTTGCTAGGCGTTTTTTTGGGTTTGGCCATTATTACTAAAGGTCCAGTTGCGGTGTTGGTAATACTTTTGTGTTTTATAGCTTATTGGGCTTTTCAGCGCTTTCAAAAGTTTTTTCAAATTAGACATTTGTTTTATGCCGTGGTAAGTGCTTTTTCTGTGAGTGCCTTTTGGTTTGGATTAGAAACCATTGAGAACGGACCAGGGTTTTTATTGGCATTTATCAATTACCAAATAGATTTATTTTTAAACCCAGTTGCGGGTCATGGGCAGCCTTTTTGGTATCATCCGGTGGTTTTATTAATAGGATGTTTCCCCGCCTCAATTATTGCTTTTCCTAATTTGTTGCAGCGTTCGGTTCAGGCCCCAAAAACACCACAAACACAGTTGTTATTTTTTATGCGTTTGTGCTTTTGGGTGGTACTTATTTTATTCTCCATTGTAGAAACCAAAATTGTGCATTATAGTTCGCTCTGCTATATTCCATTAACATTTTTAGCAGCTCATTTCTTGTTTCAAATAAGTGAGCGCCAGAAAAATTGGCAATTTTTTCAAGCAGTTTTGTTTGCATTGGTTGGAATAGTATTGGCAGTTTTGATAGTGGCCATTACTTTTATCGATAGCTTTAAACTCCATTTAATTCCGCTAATTAAAGACGATTTTGCTGTAGCTTCTTTGCAGGTAAGTGGTGGCTGGCAGGGATGGGAGTTTTTACTTGGATTGAGTTTATTGCTTATGATATTTTATACCTTGGCATCGCTGAGAAAGGTTGAAAAAGTAAAATTCATTTCTACCTTTTTAATTTTCCAATCATTGTTAATACCTTGCTTATTGGCGGTTTTGGCCCCTCGAATTGAACAATATAGTCAGGCACCAGCCATAAACTTTTTCAAAAGTTTGCAAGATAAAGAGGTGTATATAGAAACATTGGGTTATAAGAGTTATGCCCAAAATTTTTATGGCCGAACCAAACCACCAAGCCATGAAAATGCTAAAAATATAGATTGGTTATTGCATGGTAAAATAGATAAAGATGCTTATTTCTCTTTACATGTAAACAATACCAAAGACCATATAAATAGCACTATGGAACTTATCGGGCAAAAAGGTGGATTTGTGTTTTACAGGCGTTTGGTTCAACCAGATAGTTTAGAAAGTAAAATTAAACCCTAGTGTGGGCATAATAGGCAACTGATTGGTTCTTCTATAATTTAAACGATCAAAAAAGAAAATATTATCTCTGTTGTACACATTGGTAGCGGCCAAAATAATGCTAAGTGTTCTGTTTTTTTCGAAGTAAATTTTCTTGGAAATAGAAGCATCTAAACGATGAAAATAGGGCAACCTGCCGGTATTCACATCTGTGAAGTGAACGCCTAAATTACCATTTTGGTTATTAGTGTTTGAACCTACGCCATTGCTAAAATCTAGGTTAGCAAAAAATCCTTGTGTTTGTGTAAAAGGGAAGCCCGAACCAAAGTTCCATCGTGTGTTTAAGTTCCAGCTTTTTTGTTTGCCCCAGGCATAGGTAAATACTAGGTTTACATTGTGTCTTCTATCAAAATGGGGAGTGTAATCTCTTCTTCCATCGTTTCTGGTAACAAAAGTAAGGGAATAAACGGCCCATAAATAAAAGCTTTTATACTCGTATTTTAGCCTGGCATCTGCCCCATAAGCTTTTCCAGTTTCTTTAATTACATCGCCTCTTAAGAAATAAGGTTTATCAAAATTACCAGAGGTGTTATCATAAATTTTATCACGGTTAATATTGGTAATTTGTGAGAAATTTTTAATGAAACCTTCTATGTTTATTTCCACATTTCTGCCTAAGTCTATTTCTGTTCCAATAACTAAATGTTCTGCTGTTTGGCGTCTGATTCCGCTGTTTACCTCATCTGGACTAGATAAAAATCCATAGAATAAATTAACAACATCTTGATCACTTACTGCTGCCATTAAATTTTGCGAGTATGTACCAGCCGCAAGTTTAACCCGTACGTTACTGTTAACATTGTACTTTAGTCCTAAACGCGGTTCAATACTGCCTTCTGTAAGCGATGAATAATAAACTACTCTTAGTCCGGGTTCAACAATAAAGCGGTTCCATACTTTTCTGTACTTTAAAAACCCATGTAATTCTGTAGCGTAATCATCCTGACTTAAAGTTCTTCCCACACCATTTGTATATTTAAATTGGGTGCCAAAGCCCACGGCTTCAAAACCATATTTAATATCATCTTTTCCCAAAAAATTGGTAAAGTTTACACTGGTATTAAAACTACTTATATAACTTTCTCTTGGGAGGTTGTCTAAAGTTTTTTGATTCATTTGGTAATTTGAATAGCCCACATTAGCATTAATTAAAGTGTTGGAACCATCGGGAATAATCAACAAATTACCTCCAAAACCATTGGATGTCCATGTGTATTGGTTGTTTGTAAATTGCGTTTTGTCATCAAAATGAAATCCAAATAGGTTCAGCCTGCTACCATTAGAAGATACATTAGAGAATTTGCCATAAATATCGTTGAAGGAGTAGGGTAAGCCGTTTACTTTGTCTGCGTAACTATATAATATTGGAGCGGTTTTATTTAGGTATGAGCTTTTATAAGATAAAATATAGGAAGAGCTGCCTCCTTGTTCGGTGAATTTGCGCAGTGGGCCTTCCAGTAATATTTTTGAGCTCATGGGATTTCCGGCAATTTTGCCCGAGAATTTTTTCTTGTCACCTTCACGCGTACTTACATCAATAATGCCGCTTATTCTACCGCCATATTGTGCATTAAAGCCGCCCGAACTAACTTCGGCATTACGGATAATATCTGCATCAAAAACAGAAAATAAGCCAATGCTATGAAATGGATTGTAAATAATCATTCCATCTAGCATCACCTTATTCATAACTGGCGGTCCCCCGCGAACGTATAATTGCCCGCCTTGGTCGCCACTAAAATTTACGCCGGGTAAAACTTGCAAGTATTGCACTAAATCGGGTTCGCCTCCAAAAGTGGGTAATTGTTTTAATTCTTTTTGGGTAATGGTATTAGCCGAAATATTTACATTTTCTTTTTGTTTCTGCTTATCGGCTTTAATTTCAACGGTATTAAGTTCAAATTTTTTAGCTTTTAAAAATAGGTTTTGAGTTACAATTCCTCCAGTTTTTACCGTTATTTTCGCAAAAGCAGAATCGTAGCCCAGTCCAAAACTCATGAGGGTATAACTGCCTGGTTTAACTTTTGAGATAGCGTAAAATCCATTTTCATCTGTTGTTTTACCCTGCATCAATTCTTTAATTACAATATTGGTAAAAATCATTGGTTCACCAGATTCTTTATCGAAAACAAATCCTCTAATTTCGCCTGTTTGAGCAAAAGATGACACAAAAAAGAGAGAGAAAACAAGTGAATATAAGAGCTTTTTAAATTGGATTGTCATAGGTAAAAGATCTACTGCTATTTTTTTATATTAAGATTTTTAAAGCGGCACGAATATAAGTGAAGTAAGCAAAATCTTTTTAAAAGTTGTTTCTTTCTTATAAAATTGAGGAATATTTTATTAAAAAACTTAATTTGCCCGATTCAAATAAATGTATTTCATGAAGATATCTCACTTGAAAATCAGGAATTTTAGCAGTAAACAAGTGTTTCGCTTGTGTGTTTTGTTCCTTTTTATAGGTTTTAATTCGAGCCTTATTTTGGCTCAGAATGCCAAAATTGCGCAAGAAAATCTTGCTAATATTAGGATTGATGAGTTAAGCGACCAACAAATTGTTAATTTTAAGGATAAATTTTTGGCTCAAGGATTTGAACTGGTTAATTTAGAGCTAGAATTGCAAAAGCGAGGATTGCCAAGCAGTGAAATTAAGAAGTTGGAGCTGCGACTAGAAAAAATACAAAAAAGCAGCGGTGGCTCAGAATTGGTTCAAACCGAAAATAAAAACACCAAAAGAACGAGTCCTAAAAAAGAAGAATCTTTGTTTGAAAATAGCAATCCCTTTGCAGCCTTGTTACCTAAAATATTTGGTTCAGACCTATTTAACAACCCACGATTGAGTTTTGAGCCTAATTTAAAAATGGCTACTCCTTTAAACTATCAACTAGGACCAGAAGATGAGGTTTTGGTTGATATATTTGGTTTTTCTGAGCAGAGCTTTAAGTTGTTGGTTTCGCCTGAAGGTCATATTAGAATCCCTAATTTTGGTCCAATTCAGGTGGCAGGTTTAACTATAGAGCAAGCGCAGCAAAAGATTAAATCGCAATTGATTAAGATATATCCAAGGATGCAAACAGGAGAAACGTCTGTATCTGTAAATTTGGGAAATATTAGAAATATTCAGGTTACTATTTTGGGCGAAGTTGTTTTGCCTGGAACCTATTCATTGCCATCTTTGGCGTCTGCTTTTAATGCGCTGTATGTATCGGGCGGACCAAACATGAACGGGTCTTTTAGAAATATTAAAGTGATACGTGGCAACAGGGTTATAGCCAAAGTAGATATGTATGATTTTTTAGTGAATGGAAATTCGAAAGGTAATATTGCCTTAAAAGACCAAGATGTTATCAAAATTGAGCCTTACGATATTAGGGTAGAATTAACTGGTTTTGTAAAGCGTGATGGTTTTTTTGAGCTATTGCCTAAGGAGAATTTGGGGCATTTGTTAAAATATGCAGGTGGGTTTACGGCTCAGGCATATGCAAAACGAATTAAGGTTACTAGAAATACAGGTAGTATGAAAAGTGTTTCGGATGTGATGCAGGATAAGTTTGCCACATTTTTGCCGCAAAACGGAGATGTTTATGCTGTGGATAGCATTTTAACGCGTTACCAAAATAGGGTTCAAATATCGGGAGCTGTTTTTAGGCCGGGTTATTTTAGTATTGATGAAAACAAAACACTTAAAACATTATTGGCCAATGCAGAGGGGGTAAAAGAGGATGCCTTTTTAACACGTGCTACTATTTTAAGAACCAAGGACGATAATTCATTGGAAATGATTTCTATAAACTTAAAAGAACTTATTGAAAAGGGGAGTGATATTGATCTGAAAAGAGAAGATAAAATAACGATAGCTTCTAAAATGGAAATGCGTGAGGAATTTAATCTAACCATCAACGGAAACGTTTTAAAGCCCGGAGTTTATCCATACGCATCTAAAATGAAGATTGAAGATCTTATTATATTGGCAGGCGGATTAAAAGAAGCTGCCTCGCTCAGCAACATTCAAATTGCGCATCGCTCATATGAGGTTGATAAATTAAATCCAAACAGTGATTTAGCCAAGGTTCAAACTATTTCAATCAATAAAGAGCTTAAGTCTGACCCAAATTTTGATTACGAATTAAAGCCATTTGATATTGTAACGGTGTTTTCTATTCCGGGTTACCAAGAACAAATTCAAGTAGAGATAAATGGCGAGGTTATATATCCAGGAAAATATGTTTTAGCCAAAGGCAATGAGCGTATTTCTGATATCATTAAACGGTCTGGCGGAATTACAGCAAATGGGTTCCCGGGTGGAGCAATTTTATTAAGAAAAAAAGGGAATAGCTTCCAAGATTTAATTGTAAAACAAAACAAATTAGATGCCCTAAAAAAGTTGAGTAAAGATTCTGTGAAGGTAAATGAGGAAATAGAAAAGGAAATGTCTCGGGAGTTTGATATTGTTGGTATAAATTTAGAACGCATATTAAAGAAACCGGGTAATAAAGAAGATTTATTTGTGCGCAATGGAGATGTAATAGAGGTTCCATTCTTAAAGCAAACTGTTTTAGTTAGTGGTCAAGTTTTATACCCTGTACGTTTGCGTTTTGAGAGTGGTAGTAGTTTTAGGAGTTATGTATCTATGGCCGGTGGGTTTAGTTCTAAAGCTTCAAAGAAGCTTTCGTATATTGTTTATGCCAATGGAACAGCAAAAGACACTAAGAACTTTTTGTTTTTCAAGGTTTATCCGAAAGTTAAACCAGGAGCCGAAATTGTGGTGCCACAGAGAGATGATAAAAAAGCAATATCTGCTATAGAGATGGCAACGATTGCAACTAGTTTAACAAGTATGATTTTTATAATTTCTACATTAATTAAATAAATTATGGAAGTAGAAATGAAGGAAATTAAAATGTCTGTGAATGCGTATTTTAAATACCTTAAAAGGAATAGGATTTATCTAATTGCACCTTTTATTCTTGGATTAATTATAGGAATAAGTTATGCTATAATTAAAAAGCCAAAATACGAGGCTCATGTTAGTTTTATTATTAATGAAAACGATAAAGGTTTAGGTAGCTCATTGCTATCATTAGCCGGTCAATCTGGATTGTTTTTGGGTGGTGGTGGCTTAACCCCTAATGATGACAAGATTTTATTTTTATTTGGTTCTCGCCGAATTATTGGGGAGGCTATATTGAAGAAAGTAAACCTTGAAGATAAAAATTCGGCGTTAATTGTAAATGAACTGATTAATGAACTAAAGATTTATTCTTATTGGGGCAAGGATACCCTGATGGCTGATTTTGCCAAAATTGAATCGGCAAACTACGATGCATTGAGCCGACAAGAAAATAGAGCATTAGACGTTGTTATGGAGGTTTTGGTAAATGGCAAATTTTTTGAATATGAGGCATTAAAAAAGAAATCATTGGTAGGGCAGGGCACCGGAATACTATTTATTAAGGCAACTCTTCCTAATGAAATTTTGGCCAAACGTTTGGCTGAAGAAATTTATGCATCTATCAGTGATTTTTATATTCAAAATGCGGTTCAAAAGCAACAATCTAATGTAAATTTGCTCGAGTCTAAATTAGATTCCGTTCAGCGTTTAATTCATAAGTTAGAGTCAAATCTTGGAGTTGCCTCCGATAATAATTTCAATGTTTTTAAAGCCAGCGGAAAAGTGGAGGAAGTTCGTTTAAAAAGAGATTTAGAAATACTAAATACAATTATGGGCGAGCTAATTAAGAATTACGAATTCGCAAAAATTACCTTAGAGCAGCAAAGGCCATTTTTTAAATTGATAGATGGACCAACACTTCCATTAACAGCCCTCTATAAATCCAAGATTAAATATAGTCTATTGGCCGCTTTCGGTTTAAGTGTAGGAATGTTTTTGCTGCTAAGTGTTCAATATTTCAGATTAAAGAATGATCCAAAAAATTAAAAATGAACTCATTGGGCATTCTGGTTTTTTTAAGGTAACCCTGCTTTCTTCTTTATCGAGTGGGTTAAAAATTGTTATTAGTTTTGTGGTTAGTAAATTTCTAGCCATTTATGGCGGCCCGGCAGGATTTGCAATGGTAGGCCAAATGAATAATTTCTTGAGTATTTTGCATGCGTTTGGGTCTGGTGGGTTTAATACCGGACTAACAAAATATGTATCCGAATATGAGAATAATTCGGAAATGCGAAATAGGTTTATAGCTACAACACTATTTTTGATGGTAATTCTCACGAGTGTTTCTGCTATTTTTTTATTGGCTTTCTCCTCATTAGTTTCAAACTATTTATTTCAAACAGACGACTATCAATTATACATAGCTATTACAGGCTTTATGATGTTTTTATATAATGCTGGTCATGTATTTTTGGCTGTTTTTAATGGTTTAAAGCTTTTTAAAACATTTATATTTGTTAATATATTAATAAGTTTTGCAGGTTTAATTAGCTCTTTATTATGTATTTATTTTTGGGGTATTCAAGGCGCTGTTATAGCTATTATTATTAATCTTGCGTTTTATCTCTTGGTATTGATGCCTTTTTTAAAAAAGGCAGATTGGTTCGATTTCAGAGAGATTCGTTTTCGTTTTTTTTCCTCTGAGACCAAAAAACTGAGCTCGTTTACCCTCATGTTTTTGGCAAGTTCAAGTGTAACCCCTATTGTGCAAATTGCTTTAAGAACTTATTTATTTAATCAATATTCTGAGATAAGCGCGGGCTTTTGGGAGGCTCTTAATAGGTTTTCGCAAATTCCAGTTTTAATTTTAACAACTGCATTTAGCACCTATTACTTACCCCACCTGGCTCAAATAAAAACGCATGCCTTAATGCGTATCGAAATCCGTAAAACCATTAAATTGGTAATACCCATGAGTTTGTTTATTTTAGGGGTTTTATATGTTTTTCGTGAATTACTTATTCGATTAGTTTTTACACAGGGATTTGAACCAGTTTCTGATCTGCTTTTATGGCAGTTAATTGGTGATTTTCTGAGATTATTGAGCTTTGTATTTGCCTATGTGCTGTTGGCCAAAGCCCAAACATTATTTTATATTTTGGGAGAAGTTTTTTTTGGAGTATGCATGTATGCTTCAGCCATTTTTTTATTGCCCCAATATGGGTTGGTAGGTATTACCTATGCCTATAGTTTAAGTTATTTTTTATACCTTGTACTAGTGGTGTTTTTCTTTTATAGGAGTAAATGGGATGGGTAAAAAAATAGTCTTTTTAATTTATACCTTAACGCCAACGGGTGGTTTAAAAGTATTGTTTAAGATTGGCAATAAGTTAAAAGAAAGTGGTTATGATGTTGAATTTTATGTAGCCGAAAATTTAGCAGATTACCCTTTGCAATACCAAAATAGTTGCAAAATTGTAGGAGCGAATGGAAATGTGCTAAATACTTTTTTCTCGAGGTTAGCTTATTTGTTTAATGCACAAATAAAAGCAGATGTTATTGTAGCAACTTATTTCCCTACAGCCATAGCGGCTTACTTTAATAAAAATATAGTGGGGAAACTACTTTATTACGTTCAAGCAGATGAGACTCATTTTTTCTCTTTTAGGTTGTTAACTTTAGTAAGGAGATTCCATTATTTTCTATTTGCACATGTTTCTTATTTAATACCCATTCGTAAAATTGTAAATTGTGCGGGTTCCACTACTTCTTTATCTAAAAGAAATAACTATCCTGTAATTCCCCCAGGTTTTGATCCAATTATATATAATCCATCTAAAAAGGGGGTAAATACTGTTTTAAAAATTGGCCATATCTCAAGGGTGGAGAGGCGTAAAGGTAGTTTAGAGTTTTTTGAAGCCATGAAGCTTTTGAGAGAGGAAGGATTAGATTTTGAGATTTTAATTGCCTATGATTTCTGCAAAGAAACTGCACAAGTAGATTATGAAAAGTGCAAGCCAAAGAGCGAGAGTGAATTAGCCGATTTTTATTCTAGTTGTGATATTATTATCTCCACAGTTTGGGAAAAAGGTTTTGCTTATCCGCCACTCGAAACAATGGCTTGTGGTTCTATAAGTATTTCAACGCCAATTGATTATGGCAAAGAATGGCATGATCATGTTCCTATTGCAGTTAACAATGCTAGCGCCATTAAAGAGGCTGTTTTATGGATAGTAAATAATCCTTTAGAAGCAGAAAAAATTAGACAAAATGGGATAGCCACTTCTCATAAATATACTTGGGATTTTATTGTAGAAAGCTGGATTAAAGAAATAGAAAAATGAAATTTTTTGCCAATACATATCGGGTTGTTTTTGGGATATTGTTTCTTTATCTATTTATAAATATTCCAATATACATTCAAACCAACACCTACAAATTGCCTATTATTAGAATGCAGTTAATAGAATTAATTGCGTGGGTTTCGGCATTAGGCTATTTATCTTTGTTTTTATTTGCAAAAAAAATACATGTTTGGCTCGAACCAAATCTAGTAAAAACCTATTTTGTTTGGCTTGCATACTCACTTTTGTCAATTGTTTTATTGGTCCGGTTTTCATACCAAATTCCTTATTATTTCTATTTAATTTTCACCTTATTGCCCTACTATTTTTTGTTTGTTATGCAATTGATAGGCTTTACAGAACTGAATAGAGAAAAAACCTTGACATTTCTTAATCAAACGATTTTATGGTTGGGTAAAGCATATATACCTGTGTTTGCCTTTGCTTGTTTGCAGTATATTTTTAAATCAGATTTTGTTAACCTAAATACTGAGGAAAAAACCTTGCAAGCAACAAGTGAATTATTAGGTTCATTTAGGCCACGGTCTATCTTTAATTCTTCGTATGAATTTGGGCTATATTCTTTGTTGGTATTTTGTCTTTTTATACCCCTAATTGATATAAAAGAATTGAAAAAAAATAAGGTAGTTTTATGGATTACGGTTTTAAGTGCAATTGGAATAGTCTTGTCTTTTACGCGCAATGTATACCTATTATGGGGTATGGTTTTAATTGTTTTATATGTGTTTAAGGAATGGCAAAATGCAATATTTTTGAAACGAATTTTGCCGCATATTTTTACAATTTTATCATTTGCATTGCTATTAATTTTGTCGTTTCAGGCATTATCTGGTGTTATGTTAACAGATTTTTTAAGCAGCGAATCTACCTTTGTAAGATTTAGCCTTTTATATGCTTTAATGGAAGGATTGGTGTTGAATGGAAGTATAATTGATATTTTATTTGGCTGGGGTTTAATTCAACATGCAGGCGATTCAAATTTAATATCCATTTTTCCTGACATTTACAATTCTGAAGATGGTACACTGGGTGTAGATAATTTGTTTTTTGCAGTGTTTTTAAATCAAGGGTTGATTGGTTTGGGCATATATTTAGTCTTGTTTCAAAAGATGTGGAATAAATTGTGTTCGTATTATTATGCCTCTAAAAATGCTTTAATATTGAGCAGTATATTACTGCTTGGATCTTTTTTAGGTGCCGGTGTTTTTAACTTGGTACATTATGGCATTTATGGATACTTCGTTTGGTTTTTTGCATTTGCGGCACTAAGTTTATTCCCAAGAAAAAAAGAGTCATCAAGTTAAAATTTACGCTCAAAAAACGATTTAATTTCGCCGCAAATATAACTTATCTCTTCTATGCTCATGCCTGGATAGAGTGGCAAACTCAGCGCTGTATTGGCAATTTCTTCTGCAATAGGAAAGTCGCCTTTTTTATAATTTAATTCTTTATAAGCTTCCTGTAAATGTGGTGGAACGGGATAATGAATAAGTGTGCCAATTCCTGCACTGCTTAAATAGGCCTGCAATTCATTTCTTTTATGGGTTCTAACCAAAAAAATATGGTATACATGGTCTGCTTTATCAGCCGTTTTTGGGAGTATTATATCTGCAATCGGACTTAATAATTCAAGGTATACTTTTGCTAGGGATTTCCTTTGGCCTGTCCACTTGTTTAAATAGTTTAATTTAACAGATAAAAAAGCGGCTTGCACCTCGTCTAATCTAGAATTTATACCTTTTACTTGATTGTAATATTTCTCTTGTGAGCCATAGTTTCGAAGTATTTGCACTTTTTGAAACAGTTCCTGGTTAGCTGTTGTAACGGCACCAGCATCTCCCAATGCGCCTAGGTTTTTTCCGGGGTAAAAACTGGTGGCATTAATATCTCCAAATGATCCGCATGTTTTGTTATTATATTGCGCCCCTTGTGCTTGGGCATTGTCTTCAATAACAAATAAATTATGTTCTTTTGCCAATTGCATAATATCATCCATCTCGCAACTTTGCCCATATAAATGCACCGGAATAATGGCTTTGGTTCGAGCCGAAATATGAGACTTAATTTGTTCTGCGCAAATATTGTAGGTATCTATACTGGGTTCAACAGGAATAGGCTTTGCGCCTACGTATGAAACGGCCAACCATGTGGCAATATAGGTGTTAGAAGGAACGATAACTTCATCGCCTTCGCCAATTTCTAGTGTTATTAAACTTAAGATGAGTGCGTCTAATCCGTTGGCAACACCCGCGCAGAAAGGAACTTTAGAGAATGCTGCATATGCTTCTTCGAAGGTTTTGAGCTGATTTCCCATTATAAACCAATTTGATTGGTAAGTGGTTTTAAACGCCTCAAAAATCTCTGCTTCAATTTCTTTGTGAGCTGCAGCAAAATTTAGATAGGGTATTTTCATAGCTCCTGCATTCCTTTTTCGGTTAAAATAAATTTGCTGCCATTCTGCGATTGGTAAATATTGTTTTCAAGCAAGCTCAATTTGTTGCCTTCTTTATCTACCCAGCCTTTAATTTTGGCTGGATTTCCATATACCAAGGCATGGTTGGGCACGTCTTTGGTTATAACTGAACCAATACCCGTCATGGCATACTCGCCTACAACCACACCTGCTAATACCGTTGAGTTGGCTCCAATACTTGCGCCTTTTTTGATGAGGATGGGTACTGATTCTATATACTGTTTGCTTCTTGGGCGTGCATCATTTGTAAAAACTACGTTCGGACCAAGAAATACGTTGTCTTCAAGCTTTACTCCTTCCCAAATATAAATGCCAGATTTAATGGTTACATCATTGCCAATTTCTACTTTTTGTTCTATAAAACAATGATCGCATATGTTGCAATTTTCGCCAATTTCTACTTCAGATAAAATATGTACAAAGGCCCAAATTCTCGAGTTTTTGCCAATTTTTTTAGTGTCTACTATAGCGCTAGGATGTACGTAATATTCCATGGTTATTTACCCCAGATACTTAGAAAATCATCGTAATTGCGGATATAATCTTTCTCGTCGTAATCGGTTGAGGCCAGCACCAGTTGAACCGCATTATGCGAATATTGCATGGTATGCCATACATTGGGTGGAATGTACAAACCTTGTGTTGGATCTGATAATACAAATGTCTGAATTTGCTTATCGGCCGTTTCGGTGTTGACAATAATTTTACCACAAACCGCAATCAAAAATTGCTCTGTTTGGTGGTGTGCATGTCGGCCACGCACAATGTTCTCCGGTGTGTAATAGGTCCAGAAAGTTCTTTTTATAGAGAACGGAACCATATTAGAGTCGCCCACGGTAATATATCCGGTAGCACTTTCGCCCAACTTAGTTAATGGCACAACGTGAGGCTGATTATAGCTTTTCATTCATTTAATTTTACTATACAAACATAAGGGCTAGTTTGGTTTTTTAAAAATTCTGAAGCTCCAAATAACATGTTTTGGAATAAAATTGATATAATTTGAATAAACAGGGAGTGCAGATGGTTATTATGCACTTAAAGTGGAAACTATCAGAGGAACCGCATTCAAAAAGTTAGTGGTTCTAAATAATTTTTAAAAAGCCAATTTAGAATATTTGGTTATTTTCGCCAAATAATACGTAATTGCCTTGGATGTATCCATTATTATACCTTTTTACCAGCGAAAAGCAGATTTGTTGAGGCTGTTACAGTCGGTTCAAAAATCTCTGTTACTTTGCAATTCTGGCATACAGGCAGAAATTATTATATTAATAGACTCTCCCGAAAATACCATACATGAATTGGAAATGCTCTTATCCGAAATTTCAGATTTACATTCTTTATGTACGTTTCAAGTTATTTATAATGAGAAAAATATAGGTGTAGCCCAAACCCGTAACAAGGGTTTAGCGCTTGCCAAAGGGGAGTATATTCACCTCATAGACCAAGATGATGAGGTGCATCCAGATTTTTATTATAAAGTAAGTGCTGCCTTACAAAACCATGATTGGGTTTTGGTTAATGGCCTCTTTCAATTCGATTTGGTTCAAAAAAGCCAAAAAATTTATTACCTTAAACCTGCCTTAACCTTACAAAATTTTGTAACCGACGGTTTCCTTCGTTCGCCTGGTCAGGTTGTATTTGCCAGAAAATTGAAGCAAGGAAAAGCGTTTATTTCTGTGCCCAATAGTGCGGGTGCCGACGATCGTTTTTTTTGGATACAGCAATTTGCCCTGAACCCAAACATGCGAGTAAGCTATGTTTTGGAGCCATTGTATGTGGCACATATACACAATGAGAATTTTAGTGCCGATAGTTTGCAATTGTACCAATGTTGCTTGAGCATTTGGGAGAATTGGGATTTTAAAGAATTGCCCATTCCAAAAAATTGGGTAAATGAGAATATATTAGCATTAAAATATATTTTAGGAAAAGAGAGAAATTTTAAGAGTTTTTTGGCATATATAAGGTATAAATTTAAGTTAAACAGAATGATTAGGTTCTTCATAAAAAAGGTTTTGTTGTCATGATTAGAGTGCTAATTATCAATTCTTCTTTAGAGCGGTCTGGCTTAACTAATGTTATTTATAACTTAATTAAATATATAGATTTTAGTAAGATTGAATTGCATATTCTTACGCTTTCTGAAGAAACAACGTTTTCTCGTTATCAAGAGTTTACTGAGTTTCCAATTCAATTTCATTGCTTGCCACTTGCGGGGTTTAAGCGCTATTTGGGATTAAAAAAATCGGTTCAGCCATTTATAGAAAAAATAGAACCTCATATTATTCATACATTCGCATTTAGAGGAGTATTGGCTGCTTATCAATTGGCTGGTAAATACAAGGTGGTATCTACTATCCAAGCCGATTTGGATAAAAATTACATAGCAGATTATGGTTTTTTAGTAGGTAAGTTAATGGCAAAAGCAGAGCTATTTATGCTAAGGCGAATGGCTGTAAGAACCGTTTGCTCTTTAGAATTAATGCAGTTGTATAAACATATTGGCACCCTTAACTACATTCCTAATGGAGTATGCACCCAAGATTATGATAAGGTAAATAATATTGATAAAGCGAAATATAAAGAGACCTTGCAACTAAACCAATATGAAAAGATATTTATATCTACTGGAATTTTAAACGAAAGAAAAAATCCTCTTTGTATCATTCGGGCATTTAAGAAAATTTCGAATGCAACAAATGCCCTTATTATTTTGGGTGACGGCTCTCTGATGGAGGCTTGCAAAGCAGAAATTGGATCTGATATCAATATTTTTTTGCTAGGCAAAAAAGCAGATGTGCGCATGTATTTAGCCGCGTCTGATGTGTTTATTTCTGCCTCTTGGTCGGAGGGATTGCCCAATGCCTCTCTTGAGGCTGGATTTATGGGTTTAAGTTTAGTTTTAAGTAAGATTCTTCCCCATCAAGAAATAGCTACCCAATCTAGCGCCGGGGTGCATTTGTTTAAACCTGGAATTGTGGATGATTTAGTAAAAGTGTTGCAACAAGATAATATGGAAGCAGCCCAATTAAACCAACAATTTTCGGCCCAAAGCATGTCTAGGTCCTTCCAAGAATTATACGCTAGTTTAGCTTAATCAACTTATTTTTTTGTAATATCGTATTTCATATTGTATTTATGACCGAAGAAGATTACTTTAATTACCTTAAAACCAGAAGTAACAAAGCACTTTTGTATAGAACCAAAATTATTTATCCATACATAGGTAAATATTTACCCGGTAAGGTGTTGGATATTGGCTGTGGTATTGGCGATTATTTGGGTGTAAATAAAAACAGCGTTGGCATTGATATTAACTCCCACAATGTTAATTATTGCAAACAATTGGGTTTTGATGCACGGAAAATAGAAAACAATGTTTTTCCTGTTGAGGAGAATGAGTTTGATTCAGCCATTTTAGATAATGTGTTAGAACATTTAACACATCCAGAAATAACCTTAAATGAGGTGCGTAGGGCTTTAAAAGTAGGTGGTAAATTGCTTTTGGGTGTGCCTGGTGCAAAAGGTTATACCATGGATTCTGACCATAAAAAGTTTTATGATGAAAAAGAAATGCAGCGCCTATTAACTGCAAATGGATTTATGTCTGTAACCTTTTTATACACGCCTACCTTTTTTAAATCCCATTTTATAAGTGAACGCCTGGGCTCTTATTGCGTTTACGGTGTATTTGAAAAACTCTAGTATTATATTATCTTGGCATATTCTTCGGCACAAATTAGTTTTTCTTTGGTGGTTTATAATCACAGTTATGAGTCTATACATGAGTTGGTTCAGACCGTATTAGATTTTGAAAACACGCATAGTTTATTTTTAATAGATAATTCGCCCAAAGACAAAATTAGCGTCAATTTGCCCGTTCATAATAAGCTAAAATATATTTTTAATAATCAGAACTTAGGCTACGGCAAAGCCCATAATGTGGCCATTAAACGCATACTCAATAGTACAGATTACCATTTGGTATTAAACCCAGATATCGTTTTTGAAGGCAAGGCATTGCATCAAATGCTATTGTTTTTAGAACAACAACCTAATATTGGCTTACTTATGCCAAAAGTGCTATACGGCAATGGCGAAATACAATATTTATGCAAGCTGTTTCCCACCCCTTTTGATTTAATAATGCGTAGGTTCATACCGGGGTTTTTAAAAAATAAATTACAAGCTAGGCTGAACCAATACGAGCTAAAGCATAAGAATTATGATGCACAAATGGAAGTGCCAAATTTGTCGGGTTGCTTTATGTTGCTAAGGGTGGAGGTGCTTAAAATTGTGGGTTTATTTGATGAGCAATTCTTTATGTATTTAGAAGATACAGATTTAAGCAGGCGCATAAACATGCAGTTTCAAACCATTTATTACCCTCAGGTTTCTATTGTTCATCAATATGAAAAGGGCTCGTATAAAAGTTTAAAATTACTGAAATATCATGTTGTTTCTGCCTTTAGGTATTTTAATAAATATGGTTGGTTTTTGGATACCGTTAGAACCACTATTAATAAAAGGATGGCATCATGAAAGTATCTGTAATAACAGCGGTTTTCTCTAACAAAGCTTTTGTTAAAAATGCTATAGAGTCTGTATTGGCTCAAAAAAATGTAGACATAGAATACATAGTAGTGGATGGAGGCTCAAAAGATGGAACAGTAGAAATAGTAAAATCTTATGGTACGCGCATACATAAGTTTATCTCTGAACCCGATGAAGGGGTTTATTTTGCCCTAAATAAAGGTATTACAATAGCCACAGGTGATATTATTGCACTTTTGCATAGCGATGATTTTTATGCGCATTCTTTTGTTTTATCGCAGGTGGTAGAGGCTTTTGAGAATACTCAATGCGATGCGGTTTACTCCAATTTGTATTATGTTAAAAGTAGTAATACCAACAAAATAATTCGCCTGTGGGATTCTGGTGATTACAAAAAAAATGATTTTTATAAAGGTTGGATGCCACCGCACCCAGCTTTTTTTGCCAAACGCAGCGTTTACCAGCAGTTTGGATCTTTCAATACCTTGCTTAAAAGTGCGGCAGATTATGAGCTTATGTTGCGACTCATTTTTAAAAACCAAATACAACTAGAATACATTCCTAAATTCTTTGTAAAAATGCGTACCGGAGGTGCCAGCAATCGCTCTTTATTAAATAGGATAAAGGCAAATATGGAAGACCGTAAAGCTTGGTATATCAATGGGCTTGAACCTAAATGGTATACCCTAATGTTGAAGCCGCTCATTAAATTATTCCAGTATCGTTTTTTTAGTTATTTTCGGCCAGATAATATTCATTAATTTCATGAGCATCCATTCTAACAAAGCCCCAGAACCAGTTGGGCACTATCCACATGCCAAACGTGTTGGTAATTTATTGTTTCTTTCGGGCGTTGGTCCGCGCGAAAAGGGCACTAAAATTATACCAGGAGTTACCCTAGATGAAACAGGTAATATTGTAAGCTACGATATAGAAAAACAGGTGCGCTCTGTGTTCAATAATATCAAAAATATTTTAGAAGATGCTGGAAGTAGCTGGGAAAATATGGTTGATGTGACCGTTTATTTAACCAATATGAAAGACGATTTTCCAACCTACAATAAGCTATGGGCAGAATATTTTGCCATAGACCCACCGTGCAGAACCACTCTAGAAATAAACTGCTTGCCAACACCAATTGCCATAGAGTTAAAGGTTATTGCTACCATAGATTGATCTAGCATACATGGGTAAAAATAACTTTGATTTCCTGAGATTTGCTTTTGCGCTCATTGTTGTTTTCTCGCATATAATTGATTTATCGCTTGCGCCAAGTTTGCAATTTTTAAAGCCATTTTTTGATTCACATGTATCTGTTACGGGGTTCTTTGTAATAAGTGGTTTTTTAATTACTGCTTCCTACCTTCGTTCTTCTTCAATTAGTTCGTATTTTGAAAAACGGGCAAGGCGGTTGTTGCCAGCATATGTAATGGTAATTGTTTTGTCTGTGCTCATTTTTTCGATATTTACTTCGCTTAGCTTTGGCAGTTATTTTGGCAGTAAACAGCTTTATACATACTTGTTTTCTAATCTTTTGTTTGTTAATTTTATACAGCCTTGTTTGCCAGGAGTATTTTTAGATAATGCCTATTGTGCGATAAATGGGGCCTTGTGGACAATCAAAGTAGAAGTTGGATTTTACCTCGTTCTGCCATTGATTTTGTATGGCCTAAAACGAGTTCCTAATAAATTGTTGTATTTGGTGGGTTTGTATGTTTTGGGTTTATTATACCAATACGGATTGTCCTATTTAATGGAGGTTTGGCCTGCAAAATCAAATATATTAAATACCTTAAAGCACCAGTTGCCAGGTTACTTAACCTATTTTATGGCAGGTATTATACTTTTTCAATACCTAGATTACATCAAACAAAAACGAATGTCTTTGGGTGTAATTGCCTCTCTTGTTTTTGTAGTAGAATATGCTGCTGGTATTGAAGTATTTAGACCTTTGGCTATGGCGGTTCTCATTGGATGTTTCGCTTTTGGCATTTCGTATTTAAATAACTTTGGCAAGTATGGCGATGTTTCTTACGGAATATACATACTTCATTTTCCAATTATTCAATGTTTGGTAAGCCTTGGTTTTTTTGAACTTTTTAACCCTTTTATACTATTAATAGCCATTGTAATTGTAGTAGTGCTTCTTGGTTTTTTATCCTGGCATTTTATAGAAAGCCGGTTTATTAAAAGAAGGTCTCTTCATTTAGGGTAAACAAGTGTATTGCCAATTTTTGCCCTATATTGCAGAAAAAATATATTTTGACATTCGACGATTTTCAGTTCAATTACAACCTCATGGATGGTTTAGACGCCATGGGATTTAACAAGCCAACACCTATTCAAGAATTGGCTATTCCAGTTATTTTAGCCAACAAAGATTTAATAGCCTGTGCCCAAACAGGTACGGGTAAAACAGCCGCTTATGTTTTGCCCATTATTGATAAAATTTTAGATTCAGACCATAGCCATTTAAATACATTAATTTTAGCACCAACACGCGAATTAGCGGTTCAAATAGACCAGCAAGTGCAGGGTTTTAGTTACTATGTGCCGGTTAGCTCCATTGCCATTTATGGTGGCGGAGATGGTGCCATTTGGGATCAGCAAAAGAAAGCTTTAAAAGCGGGAGCAGATATTATTATTGCCACGCCTGGGCGCCTAATTTCACAGCTTGCCTCGGGAGATATTAAACTAGAGAAATTAGAGCATTTAATTTTAGATGAGGCCGATAGAATGCTTGATATGGGCTTTTATGATGATATCATTAAGATTATTTCCTATTTGCCAAAAAACCGACAAACCTTATTGTTTTCGGCTACTATGCCCCCCAAAATTAGAACATTGGCTTCTAAAATTCTAAATCAGCCAGAAGAAATTAGTATAGCCATCTCTAAACCTGCAGCAGGTATTTTACAACAAGCCTATTTAACTTATGATGCGCAAAAAATTCCGCTATTGGGCGAAATTTTTAAAGCTACTGCTTATCAAAGTGTAATCATTTTTGCTGGAACCAAAGACCGTGTTAAAAGTTTACAATTTGAACTAAAACGTATCGGTTTAAAAGCGCGTTCTTTCCATTCAGATTTAGAGCAAAAAGAACGCGAAGATCTTATGAATGAGTTTAGAAGCAGAAAAGTGCAAGTGTTAATTGGTACCGATATTTTATCACGCGGGATAGATGTAGATGGAATTGATCTGGTGGTAAATTTTGATGTGCCACCCGATCCAGAAGATTATGTGCATCGCATTGGAAGAACCGCCCGCGCAGAATCTAAGGGCACTGCCATCACCTTCATTAATGAAAAAGACCAACGCCGTTTTCATGCCATTGAAACGCTAATAGAAAGAGAAATTCCTAAATTACCTATGCCTTCTTTTTTGGGTGAAGCCCCAATATACTCGCCCAAAACACGCCGGCCTGAACCTAAACGTGGGTTTAAACCAAAGCGGAAGTAGGAGTTATTAATTACGAATTATAAATTACGAATTACGGGTTTATATATTAAAGACTAAAAAATGAAATATCAATTATTTGGACATACAGGTTTACGTGTTTCTGAGCTTTGTTTAGGAACTATGGGTTTTGGCACAGAAAACGGTTGGGGTGCAGATTTTAATACTAGCAAAGAGGTGTTTGATGCTTATGCAAACGCAGGTGGAAATTTTTTAGATACTGCCAATATTTATACGCAAGGAACCTCTGAAAAGTTTTTGGGAGAATTTATTGGTTCAGACCGCGACCATTATGTGGTGGCTACTAAATATTCATTGAAGGATAGAAATGGCGACCCAAACTATGCGGGTAACCATAGGAAAAACATGGTACGATCTGTACAAGAGAGCTTAAAGCGCCTGCAAACAGATTATATAGATGTTTTGTGGTTGCATATTTGGGATTTTACTACGCATCCAGAAGAAGTTTTGTTGGCCATGAACGATTTAATTTCCAAAGGTTTGGTGCATTATATTGGTATAAGCGATACGCCCGCATGGCGTGTGGCGCAGGCTAATACAATAGCCGAATTAAGGGGATGGAACAGATTTGGCGGGCTACAAGTAGAATACAGTTTAATTAACAGAACGGCTGAGCGCGATTTGCTGCCTGTTGCTAAAGCCTTGAACCTTACCTTAACTCCTTGGGCACCATTGGCTGGAGGGGCATTAACAGGAAAATATATCAAAGGAGATAAGGGCCGCTTGCTAGAAAATTCTAAAAGATTAAACGAGCGAAATACCCAAATCGCCCAAAAAGTAATGGCGGTTGCAGAAGCCATGGAATGTACGCCTGCGCAAGTTGCCCTAAAATGGGCCATACAGAGAAACCAATCAGTGGTTCCTATTGTTGGAGCCACCAAAGCGCATCAAATAAAGGATGCTTTGGGCTCAGTTAATATCGAAATTCCTGCTAATTTATTGCAAGAACTTAATGATATATCTGCTATAGAGTTAGGTTTTCCGGGTGATTTTTTCAATGAACCAGGCGTGATAGATGTAACATACGCACAAACTAAATCACAAATAATTTTTCGTGATTTAGTTTAATGCATGTGAAATATTTATGAGGTGCTTTTATCCATTAATTTAAATACATCATAGCTAAATCCGGTATTGCTAAAACCGCCATCATGGAAAAGGTTTTGCATAGTAACCATTCTGCTTAAATCAGAGAACATTAATACACAGTAGTCTGCACAAGCCTCAGCACTAGCGTTACCCAATGGTGAGAGAGCAGAAGCATAATCAAAAAAGTCGCCAAAGCCTTTCACTCCGCTACCTGCAGTAGTTGGGGTTGGACTTTGAGAAATGGTATTTACGCGTACTTTTTTGGCTTTACCGTAATGGTAACCGAAACTGCGGGCAACTGATTCTAATAATGCTTTAGCATCTGCCATTTCGTTATAATCTGGGAACACTCTTTGCGCTGCAATATAGGATAAGGCTACAACAGAACCCCAATCATTTATGGCATCCATTTTATAGCAAGTTTGTAATAACCTGTGAAAGCTCATAGAGCTAATATCGTAGGTTTCGTGTGTCCATTTGTAGTCTAGGTCTGTATAAGTTCTACCCTTACGAATATTTAAACTCATGCCTACAGAGTGTAAAATGAAATCTATTTTACCGCCCAAAATTTCCATCGATTGGCTAATGAGATTCTCCATATCTTCATTTTTGCTTACATCGCAGGAGATAATTTTGGCTTGGTTGCAAATTTCTGCCAACTTGTTAATTTCACCCATTCTCATGGCTATTGGGGCGTTGGTTAATACAAATTCCGCTCCTTGTTCATGACATTTTAGGGCAACTTGCCAAGCTATACTTTTATCGTTTAATGCTCCAAAAATGATACCTTTTTTTCCTTTTAATAAGTTATTCATATTAATTAAATGATGATGATGATAATGATGCAAGTTTAAGGTTTTTATGTTGAACGTGGAAAAGGTTTTTATTTGCTTAATTTGCTACTATGAAAAAAGTATATTTAATAAAATCTTCTTTTGTGTTTTTATCTTTTTTTTATTTGTTTATCAGTGTTTTACAAGCAAAGGAGAATAGGTTACAATCGGTTTATGATGTGCTACATTATAAAATTGAGTTAAAAATTTTACCAGATAACCAGGAAATTATAGGTTCGAACCAATTTAAAATACGCGCTTTGAGAGGGTTTAAATCCATATCATTCAACCTTTTTCGCCAGTTTAGCATTAGTTCAGTTATTTATGATAAAAAAGTATTACCGCTAAGTAGAAGCAATAATGATTGTATTATTATTTTTCCTGAAACCATTAAAAAAGGAGATACTTTATCTTTTACGGTTCATTATAGTGGTAAGCCAACCGTTGCCAAAAATGCTCCTTGGGATGGTGGTTTTGTTTGGCAAAAAGATAGCAATCAAAAACCATGGGTGGGCCTTGCCTGCGAAGGTTTAGGCGCTGCTTCTTGGTTGCCCTGCAAAGACCAATGGGATGACGAGCCCAATAGTGTGAATGTAAATTTGAGGGTGCCTAAGGGTTTGGTTGGTGTAAGTAATGGGCGGCTATTGAGAAAAAAATCTTATCCAGATGGTACAGATGGTTTTGAATGGGAGGTAAGTTCACCTATAAATCATTACAATATAACTGTAAATGTGGGCGATTTTAAACATTGGGAAGACCATTATGTTAGTGCCAATGGAAAAATTTTATCCCTCAATTATTATGTGCTCGAGTATAATTTGGCCCAGGCAAAAACACATTTTCAACAAGTTAAAAGAATGCTCAAAGCTTTCGAATTTTATTTTGGTAATTACCCGTTTTACCAAGATGGATATAAATTAGTGGAAACACCCTACTGGGGAATGGAACACCAAAGCTGTGTGGCTTACGGAAACAACTACAAAAACAACAAATATGGCTTTGATTTTATTATTGTGCACGAAAGTGGTCATGAGTGGTTTGCCAATAACATTACTGCTAAAGATAAAGCCGATATGTGGATTCATGAGGGTTTTACAACCTACAGTGAAGCCCTTTTTGTAGAGCACCAATTTGGGTTTCCAAGGGCAGTGCAATACCTGATAGAACAAAAAGAAAAAATTAAAAATGAAAGCCCTTTAATTGGTCCGCGTGGGGTAAATTTTAACCGCCCAGATAATGACAATTACTACAAAGGAACCTGGGTTTTGCATACCTTACGTAACTGCTTAGATAATGATACAATGTGGTTTAATACGCTTAAAGATATGAACGAATACTTCAGGCATCAAACGGTTACCAGCAAACAAATTGAGGAGTATATTTCGGTTCGAACCCAAACGGATTGGAAACCTTTTTTTGATCAATACTTAAGAACCAAAGATTTGCCTGTGTTGGAGTATTTTTTGGTTAAAAAAGATGGATTAAACGAATTGCATTACCGATTAAAATCGCCAGTTAGGAAGCTAAAATTGCCCGTTAAAGTAACACTTGCCAGAGATAAATATGAGTTTTTGGTCTTCGAAAAAAAATGGAAAATTATTGATTTGCCCTATTCAGATATAGCATTGTTTAAATTTAATGAAGGGAGTTTTTTGGTTAACTGGAAGAAAGGATATGAATGAAAGGTAAATCTTGGCAAGTTTTTTGATTCAAAGAAAAATACTAATATAGCAACATGAAAAAATTATCATTAATGGGATTATTCCTCGTTTTTGCTTTCTTATCCAAAGCTCAAAAAGAAGTTCAAACAATGCCTAGTATTGTACTTAAGGATATGGACGGAAAGTCTAAAAATGTAGCAGAATACTCGCAATCAGGTAAAATTACCATTATAAGCTTTTGGGCCACCTGGTGCTCGCCTTGCAAAAAAGAACTTAATAACATGCACGAATTGTACGATGAGTGGAAAGAAAAATATGATTTAAAAATTGTAGCCGTTTGCACAGATAATACCAGAAATACCCAGAAGGTAAAACCTTATGTGGATGGCCAGGGTTGGGAGTTTGATATTATAATGGATGTAAACCAAGATTTACAAAGAGCCATGAATATTGTGCAAATTCCGCATACTTTTCTATTAGATCAAAATGGGAAAATTATCTACCAACACAGTGGTTATGTTGAAGGTGATGAATTTTCGCTAGAAGAAAAAATCAAGGCTTTGATGCCAAAGAAATAATTATTTTTACGTCTATACCTACAATGCCATCATCATTGCATCCAATTTTATTTCGGATGCTCTGCTGATAGGTGCAAGGGGCAAGCGAACGTAATTTTCGCATAATCCCATTTTGCTTAATACGTATTTTATGCCACCCGGATTGCCTTCCATAAATATGCCTTTCATTATGGCATATAATTGATAATGGATTTGGCGGGCTTCTTCAAATTTTCCATCTAATCCTAATCTTACCATGCTCGAGAATTGTTTAGGGTAAGCTTGGGCAATTACAGAAATAACGCCGCTCATACCCATGGCTAAAAAGGGTAGGGTTAAATTATCATCACCAGAAATTACATCAAACTCTGCAGGCTTCTCATTCATAATATCCATAAATTGTTCTGGATTGCCGCTAGCTTCTTTGATGGCGGCAAACTTCTCGCTGGCATTGGCCAATCTGAGTGTTGTTTCGGCCGTCATGTTAGAGCCTGTTCTACCGGGTACATTGTACAATATAATGGGTACTTCTGTATATTCTTGAATGGCCATATAATGTTGAAAAATGCCTTCTTGGGTAGGTTTATTATAGAACGGACTAACAGATAAAATGGCGTTATAGCCACTAAAATCGAATGCTTTAAGCGTATCTATTAGCTCTGAGGTGTGGTTGCCTCCAATGCCTGCCACTAGAGGAATTCTGCCAGCTGCTTGCTCTTTGATAAAAGTATACACTTGAGCCTTTTCTACCTTGCTTAAGGTTACACTTTCTCCTGTGGTGCCTAAGGCAACCAGGTATTCTAAACCACCAGAAATGCAGTGTTCAACAATATTTGCTATAGCATCAAAGTCTATGCTTAAATCTTTTTTAAATGGGGTTACTAATGCTACGCCTGTGCCTCTCATAATTAATTCTAATTTTGAACAAAGGTAAGGTTTCAATAAAATTTATTTAGGCCATTTTAAATATTTACAATGCGCCACGCCAAATAACCTCAGAGGCATATTCGCCCCAATCTTTCAGTGCTTTGCCAATTTCTGCTTTAAAATCTTTAAAAGGGATGATTTTTGATTTAGTTTTGGGCAAAACAAAAAGGTTTTCTGCAATTAGTTGTGAGCTAACTTTAGTGGCAAAATAGGTTGTGTTTATCCTCGGAACTACCAGCCCCAATATCATACCTGGCAAGCCATTAAACGATTCTGGTCCGCCACCAACTGGTATTTCATCTGTGTAAAAAGCGATAATATAAATAGAGTCTAAAATAATGGTACTGGCTTTCCTGCAATTGTGGCCAGCAATATTTCTAAATTCATTTTCTAGTTTCCATTGATACTTTGGCAAGCTATCTTTTAGGTGATAACTTTTCTCATAAATTATTTTTTCTGCCTCGTATGTTTGCATACTTAAATGTTGCAATACGCTATTAGAATTGGCCATTTTATGCCAAGTAAAAGCCGGACTCTCATCTTCCAAGTGCATTTTATAAATTGACTGTTTGGTATTAAACTGCAATTGAAAAACATCTACTTTGTATTTTGGGGTAGTTTTTTTTCTGGCTTCCGACCAACTATTTTCTTCGCTAAATTGCTTGTGCATATTTTCTCTGCGTTCAAACAATATTTCGCCACTTAAAATAAGTTGTTGAGCTATAGTAGGGGAACTAAAAATCAATGTAAAAAATAAGATTATGCTTAATTTCTGTTTCATTTTATTTCCTTCCGTTTTGAAAATTATAAGTTAGGTTCAGCATAAAATACCGGCGTAAAACGATATGGGTATTTTCATTAATATAATTACTCGTAGCATTTCGCCTGAACCCAATGTTTTGATTTAATAAATCTGAAACACCTAAACGTAAGTCTAATGCATCATCTTTTCCAAACTTTTTGCTTAGGTGAGCATTAATTATAAGCACATTATTATTGGTATTAAACACCGCTGTTTTTGGTCTTATATTCCAGTCAAAATCTGCCCCAATGTTAAACTTTTTAGGCAAGAAAAATTCTGTACCTAGTTCTAAATAATAGGTGTAAAATTGGGTTATAACATCTGGTCTAAGTGATGTTTTAGAGTAGTCGTAACTAACAGAGGGAGAGAAATATATTTCAAATGCTTCTTCTTTTTCATAGCTTAAGCTGATGTCGTACGTTAAACTTAAATTATTGTTTACGTTGGGTAATCCATTTATAAAATTCGCATTTTTGTTATAACTGGGATTAAAGCTTTGGTTCAAACCGAGGTTAAGTGCATTTATTTTAAAATAATAATAAGCATAACCACTTAATGATTGGTTGCCATCTATATTAACGGTTTGGTAAACCCTTCTACCTTGTGGGTCTACTTGGTCTGCGTTGGCAAAATCATTAAAGGTATAATTGTAGCGCAAATTGCCATAAAAACTCCTGCCAGAAACAGGCTGGTAGTGGTTAAAAGTAAGGTTTACGTCGTTGCTAAACCTTTGTCCTAACTGTGGATTGCCTCTGAAAATTACCAATGGGTTGCTTAAATCTTGAATAGGGTTTATTTGCTGTAGAGTGGGCTGGCGTGTAGAGCCAGAATAACTGATATTGATACTTTTTGTGCTGCCCAATTTATAATTAATGGAGGCCGTTGGAAATAAGTTTAAAAAGTTTTGATACAAGGTTGTGTCGCGTATTTTATCATCCTGACTTAATTGGGTATGGCTTATGCGCGCCCCAAAAGAAGCATTTATTTTCTTGGTAATATAGCGCAAACTAACGCCGCCTTTATGGATACCAATATTATAATCTAAATGATTACTTAATGAATCTACTCGTTTTAATTGTCTTTTATTAAAGGTATTTATAAAAGATTTATTTAGTGTAATATGATAGTCGTAATCGCTAATCAACGACCATGTTTTGCTGAGGGGTTCGGTATATGCAATGCGCGTTCCAATATTGTTTCCATCTTCTTCGCTTGTTTTTATCTGGTCTAAAACTTGTTCGCTGCTCACTGTGTCATTGCTACTATAAAATTTTGTATCAGATATGAGTGTTCCATCACTGTTATTTTTGGTAACTTTTTGGTCGAAGCTCAAGGAAATAGACCTACCTGTTTTCTTAAATTTCTTGTTGTAAAATAAAGAATAATTGGCTGTTAATGTTTGTCCAATGCTGGTGTTTGTGCGCTCATTACTATTTACTCTCTGCGAGAGGCTATTTAAGTTTTCAGATTTAAAAGAGTTGTCGTTATTAAAAATACTTTGGTTGAGGTTAGCTTTTATAGTAAGGGAGCTCAAAGAGTCTATGGTCCAAGTGGCTTTGCCGCTGGCCATGTTATTTATTCTATTGGTTTTAACATTGTTTTCTTGTTGGTTAAAATACATAGTATCTGGCAAGATGTATTGGGTATAGTTTCTGTCAAATCCATTTACTAGAATATCTTTTCTGCTGGCATTTAAGTTATAGGCTAATTTTTCTTTCATTACTTTATCCGAGTAATTGCCACCTAAATAACGTGTATTGGGTATGCCATTTCCGTTAAAACCGCCTGCCTCATTTTCAAAAGTAGAGAACATGTATCCATTGGCTTCATCGTATTCTACATTGTTTCCGCCCATGTAATTTTCTCTGTCTTCCCAGTTTAAGCCTGTTTTGTTGGTATTACTTAGAGTAGAAAATACAGAGGCTTTTCTTTTGTTTTTAAAATTATTGTACATGGCCTCACCTTCATGCCTGTTTTCGTTGCCAAATGATGCGCTTACACCATCTATACCACTGTTATTTTTGGTTCCATAACCAGCGCCAACTTTACCAAAATAGCCTTTTTTAGCGTCTTCTTTTAAAGTTAGGTTTATGGTTTTTTCTTTGGTGCCATCATCAATACCTGTTTGCTGCGTTTGCTCACTTTTTTGATCGAACACCTGCACTGTTTCTACATTATCTGCTTTAATATTTTTAGTAGCAATGGTGGGGTCGTTGCCAAAAAACTCTTCACCATCCACTAAAACTTTTTTAACTTCCTGACCCTGTGCTGTAATTTTCCCTGCCTTGTCTACTTGTATACCCGGAAGTTTTTTAAGCAAATCTTCGATATTAGAATTTTTATTGGTTAAGAAAGAATCTACCAAAAATTCCGTTGTATCGCCCTTAATTTTAATAGCAGAGCGGTCTTTAACCAATACCTCACGCAAAAGATTTTCTTTACTTATTAAGGCTATGTTGCCAAAATCCTTACTTTCGTTCTGACTTAAAATAAATTTTTCCTCATAATCAGCAAAGCCAGGCCGGGTAATTTGCAAATTGTATGTATCAGCAACAACACCTACAAATAAAAAAGCATTGTTGGTATTGGCAAATTGGGTTTTATATAAAATGCCCTTAGTGTTTATTAAACTAACGGCCGAGTAAGCCATGGGTTTGTAGTTGGTGGTGTCTGTAATTTTTCCCTTAACCGTATTTTCTTGGGCATGGGCTTGATTTAAGGCAAGCATAAAGCATAAAATTCCAAGCAGCGTGCGTAAGGCATATTTCATAGGCGGCGAATTTGTGGTAATTTAACGTCATATTCAAATGAATTATTGTTAAATATATAATTCATTATAAAACGTAATTTTTTTTTTACTAGAATTAGTTCAAATGAATTTTATTAAAAATAAAAGTGAAGTTTTTAATTGTCAATCAGTACAAATTAATTAGTTTATATGAAGGTGAATGACTTTGTTTGTTTTTGAAACAAACTACTAAATATAAAAACAAAATTTACTTTTCACTGTAAATGCAATTTTGTTATTTATAAATTTAAACAAAGTGCTTAGGAGCGAAGTTGTTAGTTGGTTTTTAAATAAATAATCAAAAATTAAAATCAAGAAACATAAGATATGGAAGTACATCACCACGTCCACGACCAAGAAGCACCGCATCATAAAAAAAATTGGAAAAACTATTTCTGGGAATTTCTAATGTTGTTCATGGCTGTTTTTTGTGGTTTTTTAGCAGAGTATCAGTTGGAGCATAAGATAGAAAAAGAAAGGGAAATACAATATATCCGCTCATTAATTAACGACTTAAAGACTGATAAAACTAAACTTGATAAAAACCTTATCAAATTTCAAAGATCTCATTTAATGCAAGACACAGCAATCGAGATGCTTCCTTCTTTAGAAAGTGGATTTAAGTTTCGCTACTACAAATGTTTTAAAGCTTTTATGTTTTATCCCGACTTTATTTATTCAGACGCAACTATACAACAATTAAAAAATTCAGGTGGTTTTAGATTGATTAGAAATCAAAAAGTAGTTGATAGAATCATGAATTATGATGCCAATGTAAAAAGAGCATTGATTAATGAGGCAGGACTAGAGATTGCTATGTATAAAACAAGTGATTGTACGATCAAAATATTTAATCAAATCTATCTATTTCAACAATTAAAAAAAGGTGTCGACCCAAAACAATTAGAAACTGATGGATTTGATTTTCTTTTAATACATGATAAAATTGTTCTTTCTCAATATGCTAATCAACTTTTGTATCATAGTAACCTTAGTAAAATTGTCACCAAAAATATGCAAGAGGTAAAATTAAATGCTGATGAGTTATTGAATTTTTTAAAAAAGGAGTATGATATTGAGTAGGGTTTAAATTGACACAAAAAACATTTTGATTATAGGCTGAAAAAACACAATAAATTTTAAATCAACCATAAAAAATATTTGATTTAAAACCATTTAAAAACAAATACATGAAAAATATCTTTTTAACATCCTTATTATTAACTTGTTTAGCACCTTACATATCTTTTGCTCAACTATCCTATACACAAATTGATTCATTGGTAGCTGTTGCTTTGTTGAAATTTAAAGTAGCGGGTACTGCCATTGCCGTTGTGAAAGATGGAAAAGTAATTCACTCAAAAGGATATGGCATGTCGGATATTAACACTAAAATAGCTGTCAATGAAAATACTAATTTCCAGATTGCCTCCAATACCAAAGCATTTACAACAACGGCACTAGCTATTTTGGAAGAAGAAGGGAAAATAAAATGGACGGACAAAGTGATAGCCCATATACCTGAATTCAAAATGTATAATGACTATGTTACCGAGAATTTTAATATCCAAGATTTATTAACCCATCGCAGCGGACTTGGTTTGGGGGTTGGTGATTTGATGTTTTTTCCTGATGGTTCAGATTTTACAATTAAAGATGTAGTAAGTTGCTTTCAATATTTTAAACCTGTTTCGGCCTTTCGAACAAAGTTTGATTATGATAATTTATTATACATGGTGGCAGGAGAAGTAATTGCAAGAGCAAGTGGTATGAGTTATGAAATGTTTGTACAAAAGCGAATTATCGCAACATTACAAATGAACAATTCGTTTGTTGGTTATTTACAGCAAGACAAAAGCAACTTAGCAACGCCACATTCATCCGAATCTGGTAATATTAAAACAATAGATAGTTATGACATAGGAATGGCAGATGCGGCCGGTGGAATATTCTCTAATGTAGCTGATATGTCGAAATGGATGATGCTGCATTTAAATAAAGGAAAGTATGGCATTGATTTGAAAACTCCCTTGTTTTCATTAAAAAATCACCGTGAAATGTGGCGGATTCATACAGTTTTAAAAACGAATCAAAATCCAAGATACAATTCCCATTTTAACGGTTATGGCTTAGGTTGGATATTATCAGATGTAATGGGCAAATTTAAGGTAACTCATACTGGTGGATTACCAGGAATGCTTTCTATCGTAACAATGTATCCAGATTTAAATTTAGGTATTGTCATTTTAACCAATACTGAAAATGGCGGAGAAGCACTTTTTTCATCCATTACAAATACCATAGCTGACAGTTATTTAGGCCTAGATGATAATGCCTGGATAGATAAAATGTTAGCATGGAGAAATAATGATAAAAATGAAGAGGATAGTATTACAAAAAAAACTTGGGAAAAAGTTGAATTGGAAAAAAATTATAAGGTAAAAAATGAAAACTTTATAGGAATATATCAGGACAAATGGTTTGGGAAAGTAGAAGTGTTTGAAAAAAACAAGCAATTATGGATTAAATGTTATCGTTCCCCAAAATTAAATGGACCAATGGCTTTTTACAACGAAAACACCTTTGCCATAAAATGGGAATACCAAGCAATGAATTGTGATGCTTTTGCCGAGTTTTCATTTGATAAGGCAGGTAAAGCACAATCTATTAAGATGAAAGGGATTTCTCCAAATATTGACTTCAGCTTTGATTTTCAAGATTTAGATTTAAAAAGAATTGACAAATAAGGTAAGCTGTATAAATTTACTTAAAAGAAACACAAAACAACATTTAATACATATATTTGATAAATAATGATTTATAAACTCACTTGCTAATTCATCTTATTGATTTTTCGAAATTATAATTGACACGAATTTGAAATTCCGATTAATAAACTATAAAACAAAACAACTCTCAGCCAAATACTTGACTGATGTTTATGATTTGTCATGTGGAGAAAAAGAATTTATTTACTGTTGTGTTCCCAATGGAGAATTAGGAATTACGGTTGTTTTAAAAGGAGAATGCCATATAAAAACAGAAGATGGATGGCAGAAACAATCGAACGTTCATCTTTACGGACTAATTAATAAAGTTCAATTGCTTAAAATGAG
The DNA here is from genome assembly GCA_945860865.1 of Chitinophaga pinensis. Lineage (GTDB taxonomy): Bacteria > Bacteroidota > Bacteroidia > UKL13-3 > UKL13-3 > B1. Next base: position 74,923 of record CAMARW010000007.1, read on the forward strand.
CCCAAATTACCGTGAAATTTCATTTGGTTTCTATCCACATTATCTTCAATTATTTTTAAAAGACTCTTTGCATTCAATTAATAAAACTAACGGGACTGATTTGTTGGATTTGTTTAAAAAAGATAAAGTAAACAAACTTTATGAAAATTTAAGTCAATGCAATAATGATGAAGCGTTAATGAACAAAATTGAAGAATTTTTGAAAGATAATATACTTATTGCTGAATTGGATAAAAGGGTTTTAGTAGCACACCATTTAATTACTAATGAAAATAGGTATAAGGTTGATGACTTAAGTAAATTCTTAAATGTTACGCCCACTACTTTGCGAAACCTTTTTAATCAACATGTTGGGATTTCCCCCAAAGACCTAATCAAGATCCATCGAATAAAAAAGGCCTTGAACTATCAGTTGACTTGTGAGGAGTCACTCACTCAAATGGCCTATCATTTAAACTATTTTGACCAAGCTCATTTCTGTAAGGATTTTAAAGATTCAATAGGTATTTCTCCTAAACAGTATTTTATTAATAGCCAACTTAGTACTGATTTTTCCGATTTTCAACATTGGCGTTATGATAGTTTTGGAAACATATAAATAGTGATCACACCCCATTAATTATTATAAAGATTCATTAGATCCTCCTCTTAAATATTGTTCTGTGAATAGTTAATTCACTTTCGTTTTTTACAATTTTAAATTAATCCGCAGCAATATTTTTGTTGTAAAATAATATAAAAATTGTTAATCATGAAAAAAATAAAACTATTTACATTTTTCTTTTTGCTTTCTTTTTCTTTTGTATCAGCTCAAAAAAAAGAGTGTGGAACTATGGCAAATCTTGAATATTTAAAATCTCAAGATCCACAGCTAGAAAATAAAATGTTGCAAAATGAGCAATCATTACAAAACTGGATTAAAACTCATGCTAGTTCTAAACTGGGTAAGAAAGGTACAATCATAACTATTCCTGTTGTTGTACATGTAGTTTATTCCAATCCAACGGAGAACATAAGTGCTGCACAGGTTTTATCAGCGATAGCAATTTTAAATAAGGATTTTAGAAGATTAAATGCAGACACCTCAGCTACTCCTTCAGTATTTGCAGCAGTAGCAGCAGATTGTGAAATAGAGTTTTGTCTTGCCACAAAAGATCCAAATGGAAATAGCACATCTGGAATTACTAGAACTGCTACTACGAAAACTAGCTTTTCCGGTGGAACTTTTAATGGGGTAAGTTGGTCAAATGATGTAGTTAAATATACATCATCTGGGGGTATTAATGCATGGAATACCTCACAATATTTAAATATTTGGGTTTGTGATGTGAGTAGTTTTCGCGGTTATGCTCAGTTACCTGGCGGCCCCGCTAGTTCTGATGGTGTAGTTATTGATTATCAATGGTTTGGAAATACTGGCACAGCAGCTTGGGCTTCTTTTACAATAAGAACTGCAACACATGAAATAGGACATTGGTTAAACTTAAACCATATTTGGGGTAACAACATTTTAGAAACTTCCAATTGTGGTGATGATTCTTGTAATGATACGCCAACCGAGTCTTCGTCAACTTATGGAATTCCAACATTTCCATACAATACGTATAGCGCATGTAATTCAGGGGCTAATGGTGAAATGTTTATGAATTATATGGATTATACGGATTGCAGGAATATATTTACTAAAGATCAAAAGGCTCGAATGATAGCGACTATAAATACATCTAGGCCTGGCTTTCTTACCAGTGTTTGTCAGACAGGAGTTATATATGGTTGTACCGATCCTTTAGCGTGTAACTATTCTTCGCAGGCTAATGTTAGTGTTGATTGTAATTATACTTCCTGTGCGGGATGTATGGACTCAGCTGCATATTCTTATGATTCTTTAGCTACTATAAGTGATACTGCTTTATGTTTGTACTGTAACCTATCAACTTCAGCAGTAGTAGTTAATCCAAGTAGTAAAAGTGCATTAGATGGTTCCATTGATTTATCAGTGACTGGTTTTAATTGTATTAAACCTACTAGTTTAGCTTCAAACTTTGGAACACCTAATGGCTCAACTGGAGTAATGTTCAACATGATAAATACTTCTGGGAAACCAATAACCATTACAGGGATTTCTCAAGGTAGTTATGGTTCCTACATTGGTGCAGCCACCAGTTACAATATTTATTATTATCCTGGTAGCTATGTAACTCACATAAATAATGCAAATGGTTGGATAGCACTTGCATCTAATTCAAGTGGAACAGTACCATCAGGGGGAACGCTAACAGTTCCTGTTTATAGTGGTGCAATTCCAATGAAAGCATTAACAATACCAGCTGGGGCAACATACGGTTTTTATTTAGGTCTTAATGGAACATTAACCTATTCAACTGCTACTGGAACAGCTGGAGTTACTCCTTGGGGAAGTGATGCCGCTCTTACAATTACTGTTGGACATAGTAGTTCTTTTCCAAATGTAGTTAATACTCCAAGAGCTCCTCTTATTCAGGTTCATTATGGAACTAATACTTCCACGCTTACTTATCAATGGTCTAATGGTGCAACAACTGAAGACCTTACTGGAGTTGCTGCAGGAACTTATGTTGTAACAGCTACTGACTGTAATGGTTGTAAAACTTCTAAAACAGTTAATTTAGGTGTTGGTGTAGGTTTGAGTGAGGAGCGATTAAACGTTATTTCTATATATCCGAATCCAGCAAAAAACCAAGTCACTGTAAAAGTAGCTGCAAAATCAGTAGGTTCTGATTATATCATTCTAGACTTTTTAGGTAAAATAGTACTTAAGGGTAAATTGAATACTGAAAATACAATGATCGAGTTAGGGAATTTACGGGGTGGAGTTTATTCGCTAACTATTTCTGATAATAATTTAAAGCAAACATTCAAAGTGATAAAAGAATAAATAAACTTTAAAGCCTTTCATAGAAATATGAAAAATATAAAATCCAATCAATCAAAACTGTAAAATAGAAAATAATGAAAACAAAAAAAATACTATTAAAAGCCATTGTAATATCGTTGTTATTCACATGTACGCAAAGTGTAAAAGCACAAACTGGTTATTATTCTCCTTCACTTGTCAACTTTGATGTTGCCATGGCGAATCTTTTAAAAAATTATGATATACCCGGTGGACAATTAGCCATTACTTATAAAGGACGTTTGGTTTACAGCCGTGGGTTTGGACTTGCTGATGAAACTGCAAAAACTGCTGTATGTCCTGATAATATTTTTAGAATAGCAAGTTTGTCCAAACAAATTACAGCCATTACTATCATGCATCTTTACGAGCAAGGCAGGGTTGGTTTAAACGATACTGTTTTTGGCCCAAATGGAATACTGAATGATTCAATTTATCAAACTGTATTGGACCCTAGGGTTTATAATATTACGGTGAAACATTTACTTTCTCATCAGGGTGGAATGACTAGTTCAAGTTTTTACCTAAAGAGTCAAATGCTTAATTTTACTCCTGGAACAAATGCTTTATATTCTAATGTAGGCTATGTCTATCTTGGAAGAGTAATTGAAAAAATAACCAAGCAGGATTATGAGACTTATGTGCGAGACACCATATTAGCTCCTATAGGTATCAGGGATATGCGCTCTGGAAAAAGTCTTTTAATTAATAGGTATCCAAAGGAGGTTCGTTATTACGATGATCCGAGTGCGCCTCTTGTTCCTTCAATTTTTGATTCTACTGTATTGGTGCCAAGACAATACGGTGGAACATTTAGTATGGAATATAGCAAAGCATGTGGTGGATGGATTGCTTCGGCTCAAGATTTATGTAAATTGATGTGTGCTGTTGATAAATTTAGCACAAGACCAGACATTCTTTTATCATCAACCATCAATACCATGGTTCAACCTATTCATTCTGTTTTTGGTAATCCTTATGCGCTTGGTTGGTTTATTAATACCACTTCTAACAATTGGTGGCATGATGGTTTACTAACTGGCACCATGGCTTATCAAGCCAGACGTAATACTGAAATAAACTATGCTGTTTTAGTAAATTCCAATTATAGCAGTGGTCAATATACTGCACTAAGCAGTCTAGTTGGAACTATAATACCACTTATAACAAGTTGGCCTGCTATTGATTTATTTGATTCAACAATTCTTTGCTCCCCAACAACTTCGGTAAAAAATATTTCCAAAAATTCATTCTTATTTACTGTTTATCCAAATCCAAGCAATGGTAAGTTTACGGTTAATGTAGAAGGGTTTCAACAGGAAAATTGTAAACTAGAAATATGTAATTTATTAGGACAAGAAATTTATACTGCATTTTTTAAGGAACAACAATCTACTATAGACATTGACCTATCTGGCTTTCCAAAAGGGTTTTATTTTGTGAAATTCGATGACGGAACAAATAGCTACAAACAAAAAATTATTATAGAATAACAATGAATTATTTTATGCAGTTAAATTAATACTTTTTTGATTGGTGCTTTCCTTTGCTTAATTTCGCCGCTTAATGAATAAAAAAACGGAGTGGTTTGCAGATTGGTTTGATTCACCTTATTATCATATTTTATATGGTCATCGGGATAACCTAGAAGCTGAATTTTTCTTGCGTAATTTGGTTCAGAAATACCAGCCCAAGCCAGGCTCAAGCATTATAGATTTGGCTTGCGGCAAGGGAAGGCATAGTATATTTTTAAACACCTTAGGATTTAATGTAACTGGGGTAGATTTATCTGCACAAAGTATTCAAGCTGCTCAGGAACATGCAAACGATAACTTGCATTTTAAAGTTTGTGATTTGCGCCAAATGGACTTTAAACAACCTTTTGATTTTGCTCTTAATTTATTCACTAGTTTTGGTTATTTTGAAGATTTTGAAACCGATTTATTAGTTATTCAAAATATTCATCAGTTATTAGAACCACGTGGAATTTTCTTAATAGATTTTTTTAATGCAGCTAAAGTTATCACAAATTTGGTTCAAACAGAGACCATAGAGAGAGAAGGAATTTTGTTTCATATTAACCGAGAGGTAACTGATGGAAAAATTAAGAAAAGCATACGTTTTACTCACGAGGGAACATCATATGCTTTCCAAGAATTGGTTCAGGCCATAACCTTTAAAGATTTTGAAAAGTTATTTAGCCTGGCTGGTTTTACCATCATAGATTGTTTTGGTGCTTATGATTTATCAGCTTTTAACGAAAGTAATAGCGATAGACTTATTATTATTGCTCAAAAAAATTAAGTCATGCTGCAGCAATTACTCGATTTAGATAGGCGTTTTTTTATTGCTATAAACAATGGTTTAGCCAATCCTGTGCTCGATTTTTTGACGCCATACCTGCGTACACAAGAAATTTGGTACCCGCTTTATGCTGTTTTTTTATTTTTTATTATCAAAGAATATGGCAAACAAAGCTGGAAAATTATTTTGGCTATTATTCTTTTACTTGTGGTATCCGACCAATTTAGTGCAAACCTTGTGAAAGGTACTTTTATGCGCCTTAGGCCTTGCGCTGAACCTAGTTTGCAAGGCATAACAAGGCATTTAATTGAGCGCTGCGCGGGCTATAGTTTTATGTCGGCTCACGCTACCAATCATTTTGCTTTGGCTATGTTTTTTTCTTTTTGCTTTCAAAAACAAAAATGGCTTTTGCCAACCATGTTATTTTGGGCTTTTGCTATTTCTTTTTCACAAGTATACGTAGGTGTGCATTATCCTTTAGATGTGATAGCTGGTGGTTGTACTGGCGCTTTATTTGGTGTTGCTTTCTCAAGGTATGTTTTTAAATATATAAGGTAAGTATGAGTTATTGGTGGTTTTTATTGTTACCAGTTGGTCCGCTTGCGGGCAGTTATTTGGCTATTAAAAGCGCCAAAAAGTTTTCTAAACAGCTCAATTGGTTCTTGGCATTTGCAGGAGCTTACTTGCTGGGAATAACATTATTAAGTCTAATTCCAGAAGTTTTTCAAACTTTTGATCCTTACAAGGGATTATTGGTTTTATTGGGTTTCTTTTTTCAAATATTTTTGGAGCGTTATTCTGAAGGTATAGAGCACGGACACATACACATGCACAATCACCTTAAAAACAAGGTTATTCCTATCGGAATTGTTGCTTCTATGAGTTTACATTCTTTTACAGAGGGATTTCCTTTAGGCGCTTTATGGGTGAACCAAAACACGAGTTTTTATTCTCTTTTATTTGGCATCATAATCCATGAAGTTCCGGCGGCTTTTGCTTTGTTAAGCATTTTAAAAGGCATTCAATTGTCTAATATTTCTCTCCGAAACATCAGCTTAATTTACGGATTTATGGCGCTATTTGGTGCTGCTATTAGTGTTTATCTTAAAGCTAGTATCAATGAAGAATTCTTTGATTATTTTATGGCTTTCGTAGTTGGTACTTTCTTGCATATTTCTACAACCATTTTGTTCGAAAACAGCGAACAACATCATTTTAGCAAACAAAAATTAATAGCCGTTTTGTTAGGAATAGGTATCGCTGCTATTATCAGCATTGGCTTTCATGCTTAATTAAAATCATAACTCAGGCTGAACCAAAAGTTTCTTCCGGCACCGCTAATTCCGCTTGCAAAGGTCCGGTAGTTCTGGTCTAGTATATTGTCTATGCCCGCATTTAATCCCAAAGCATTATTTTTCAAAAGGCGGTAACTTCCTCTCATGTTAATGGTGGCCCATCCGGGTAGGCCGTTCTCTGTTGCATACTGTATATTATCTTCACCTAGCAGGTAGTATTGGCTTAGCGGTTTAGCAGCGCTCAGGATACTGTTTAGGCTAATTTGCCATTGCTTCTTTTGATACAGTATTTCTACTCTACCAAACATAGGCGGTATATGGTCTAATGGCATAAGGCTGTCGCCTAAAATTTTACCCATACTTTTGTTTAGGCTTCCAATTATTTTAACCGTTTTGTGTAATTGGTATTTCAATCCCAAATGGTAACCCAATATGCGGGCCTCTTGGGCATTTTGGGTGCTGAAAACGGGGGTAATAATTCCATCAAATTCTTGACTATCTAATCCATTACTTTTTGTAAAAAGCGCATTCCAAACATGGGTATAATATAAGTTTGCTTCTATTTGCCAATTTTTTCTGATGCGAGCATCTAATCCAATTTCTTGGGTAATGGCTTGTTCTGGTTTTAAGTTTTGATTGGGAACTATTAAAATACTTCCAGGTCTCGAATCAAATACTTTCCCTATATCATCTACATTAGGTAAACGAAAAGCATTACCCACATTGCCATAAATTCTAAGTTGTTTGTTGGCCATAAACACCAATCCAATATTGGCAGAAACGGGCGCATAACGCTGCTTTATTTGATTGGGTAAAAACGAAAAAAAACTTTTATCGCTAAAGTTACTTTGCAGGGTATTGTAATTTAATCTTATCCCTTCGGTAAGTATCCATCTTTGGTTAAATTCCTGACTAACATGCAAGTATGCTCCAAAGGCTTGGGTGTGTGAGCCGCCATCCGGGTAGCGTGTACTAATATTTCTTTGTTGTGTAGTAATTAAATGGGTTGCAATAGCGCTAGATTCAATTTGGTTATAGGCATATTCCAATCCATAGCGTATCTCATGTATTTTCCATTTTTTACGCATATCTATGTTTATAGAACCTACCCAAACTTTTTCTTTACGTTGGTTCAGCCATGGGTTACCAAAGTTTCTGGTATTTCTGCTTTCATTTACTTGTTGTAAGGCCACAATTACGCGCATTTGGTCCCAACTCTTTCTAACCAAATGACTGCTAAATTGGTAATTTAGAAAGTGCATTTTTTCTGGACCATAATACCAATCTCCAAAGCGCGGTAATTTATTTTCAAGTTCGCTTAACCGGTCGTAGCGTTGCACATTGCCTGTGGTAGAATAATAATAGGAGAGGAGGTGCTCTGCATAAACTTTGGGTTGAAACCTTATTTTGGCCATCAAGTTTTGTTGCTGGTAGGCTGAACCAATTTGTTTGTGTGGGTTTGGATTTTGCACCACCCTATCCGAATCTCCAACGCGTTGCTGAAACACTTGGCGTAAACCCAAATCACCCATGGCAGCACTTCTGTTTTTGCCCTGAACCAAATCGTCAAATTTGGATTGAGAATAGTGAAACAAAACGCCCCAATTTTTATAGGCTGCTTGCGTGGTGAGCGATTGCGTTTGCTCTGCGTTTACACTGCTCATGCGCGATGTTACTGCAACTTGAATTGGCTTGTCTAAACTGGGTTTTAAACTCGTAAAATGCACAACCCCTCCCAATGCATCTGAACCGTACATGAGAGAACCTGGTCCGTATAAAACTTCTACTTTTTCTAGCATTTGTTGCTCTATACGTAAAACATTTTGTAGGTGGCCGCCTCTGTATATTGCATTGTTTAGCCTTATACCGTCTAAAACGAGTAAAACTTTATTGGCTTCAAATCCACGTAAAATTGGACTGCCGCCACCTTGCTGACTTTTTTGAATATATACATTGCCCGTTTCAAACAATAAATCTGCTGTGTTTTGTTTGTTTAAATGTAATATGTTTTTGCGTGTAATAAGATCAATTTGTCGGGGTAAGTCTTTGCGTTTTTCTTCAAACCTATCTGACGAAACCAGTAACTCCTGCATAGGCAATGCAAGGCTGTCTATATCTTGAGCCCATGCAATTTGAATGAACCCCAAATACCCAATCAAACATAAAATGGTTAACCTAAACATGAGGTTGTAAGTAAGTATTTTTTTTGTTTAATCGAAAATAAATTGGTGCCTAAATTTTGCAGGCGGAACGGGGCAAATGGCTAGTTTTTTGTGCCATTTAAATCTATTTTTGGCTACCCATTGGTATAGGTTCAGCAATAGTTTATGAGGTAATAATTGGCCAATAAGCAATATTCTAAAAGGCCATGGAAGGCAACTAATAATTTGAAAAATGGCTTTATGGTGTGTATAGATTTGATTGTTCATAAGCAATACAATTGAATCAAAGGAGGGGGTTTTGTATTTGGCCGGAATTTTTTCTGAGGCAGTTTTGCCTGACAAAGGGGCAAAATAAAAACTTGGTTGGGTGCCAAGTTTTAAAATTATCTTTATGAAATTATTGCACAAGGCACAGTTTCCATCATAAAATAGGATGGGCTCGGCCATAGTTATTTTTTGGCTAAATCTGGGTTGAACCTAATTGGCGAGAAGAAATATATCATGAGCACGCGTGCATACCTATATGTGAGGGGAGAGGACAATAGTAAAGCACTAACAATGGGAATAATATAAGCGTAAAATCCAGCTTTCCCATTAGAAACCCACAAAGTAAAACCTCCTATAACCAGCATTAATCCCACTGTTAGTGCGTAACTTACATACATGGCTCCCCAGAAAAAACCTGGTTCAACTTCATATTTTAAGCCACATACTTTGCAGTTGGTATCCATTTCCATAAACTTTTTAAGGTTATAAAATGGGTAGTTAAACATTTTACCACTTTGGCATTGTGGGCATTTTGACTTAATAATAGCTAAACCTTTGGATGCTTCGTATTTATCGCACATTTTTTGAGGTATTAAAGATGAGTTGAATTGTTTAATTTGGCTTCTAGCGTCTTTTTTTCTTTGTATTTCTTGTAATAAATAAAACCAAAAACACCTGCAATGGCATAAGGTAAAACGAGCAAATACATAATGCCATTGTTTAGGGTATTACCCACGTTTGTGGTGCCTCTTTCTCTAGCCATTTCTAAATTGCTTTTACACATGGCACATTGGGCAGCAGCGGGTAAAGAGTAGATGCTAAAAACCAATAAAAGAATTAATACTATGCTTAGATATTTTTTCATTTTGTTTTTTTAGTTTGGATAAAATGGACTAATCATTAAATAAACAATTACTCCCGTTACGGTTACGTATAACCAAATTGGGTAAGCAAATCTTACAATTTTTTTATGAAGCTCAACTTGCATTTGCAAGCCTCTGTAAAAGCTAATTAGGATAAGCGGCAAAACGATTGCGGCTAAAATAATATGGCTCGTTAAAATGCTTAAGTAAAAAGTACGCAATGGATTATCTGCTGGGTAACTGGTTTCGGGCGCCATCCAATGGTATAAAACATAACTTACTAAAAAAACACTACTTAAGGCAAAAGCCATTAAATTAATGGTCTTATGTTTTTGTATATTCTTTTTCTTAATTTCAATTAAAGACCAAATTAATAACACACTACAAGTTGCATTTATTATGGCGTTTAGTTTTGGTAAAAAATAGGTCCATGAGGGCAATTCTGCTGGCACAGGGAGTATCTTCCTATTTAAAACAATTACTGCAATAAGAACAACTAAAGAGATGCCAATAGCAATTCTAAAAAACAACTTATCTTTACTTTCCTGGGTTGTGGTACTCATATAACAATACTTTTAAATCTTCCTCTAATCTTTTAATTTCAACGTCGCTATAACTATCGTAAACGCCTCTAATGCGCTTTTCTTTATCTATTATAATTAACTGCTGACTGTGGTCAATTGTTTTATCTTCTATAGAAACAGGTAATAAGAAGCCTTGTCCAATTTTAAAGATTTCATCATTTGTGTTTGTTTTGGCAAAATGCCAAATTTTAGGATCAGCCGAATATTTTTTAGCGTATTCGTTTAATACCTGAACCGAATCATTTAAAGGGTCAACAGTAAAACTTAGAAAATGAACTTCAGCAAATTCTTTATATTTCTCATAAACTTTAGATAATCTTCTATTCATAGTAGGGCAAACATCTTCGCAAGAGGCGAAGAAAAAATTTGCAACAAAGATTTTGTCATCAAAGCTAGCCAAGTTCAATTTTTTGTTACTTTGATCAGTTACCTCAAAATCGGGTATTTGATAATAAATGGTATCTTTTTGAAGTTTGCCATCAGGTGGAATGCGCTCACCAAAAATAGGCAGGGTAGTAAAATTGTGACTACCTGCGCTAAGCATATAAAAAATAACAACCGGAACTACAAGTAGTCCGGTTGCAACCCAAAATCCTTTTCTTTTCATTATTTAATCCACCTAAGTAAATTGGTAAAATCACCTTCATTTAACATGAGGGCAACCAAGAAAACCACAAATGCCATAGGTAAAACAATCATGTACATAAGAGATTTGCGTTCAAACTTCATGTGCATGAAGATACCAACAATATAATAAGCTTTTACAATTCCTAAAATGATGAACACCCAATTCTTCATCATATTTTGGTAAGGTAACAATATAAAATACAATACAATATCAACAATTGTAAAGGCAAATAAAATCCAAAATGTTTTCCAAATTTGGCTTTTCATGTCTTTAGGCGTTTCTGTGTGCTCTAAATGTTCTGTGTGTTCCATTGTGTTATTATTAATGCGTTAAATAATATGATAATAAAGAAATCAAATGAGGTAGTAGAAGGTAAATACAAATACCCACACTAAATCTACGAAATGCCAATATAAACCTACTTTTTCAATCATTTCGTAATGACCTCTTTTTTCGTAAGTGCCATTTAAAACATTAAGGTATATAATAACATTGAGCATAACACCAGAAAACACGTGGAAACCGTGGAATCCAGTTACGATAAAGAATAATGCCGCAAATGATTTTGGTCCAAATGGATTTTCATATAACCTTGCGCCTTCTCCAATAAAAGTAGACCATTCCCAAGCCTGGCAACCTAAGAAAGCGGCACCACCAATAATAGTTAATAACATGTATTTAGCCACTTCATCCTTTGCCATTCTATGTCCTGCTTCTACCGCTAATACCATAGTAACAGAGCTGAAAATGAGTATAAAAGTCATTAAGCTAACAAAAAACAATGGTAAATGCATACCGTGTACAAATGGGAAATGGTTAAAAACCAATTCTGGTGAAGGCCAATGATCTTGCACGAATAAACCTGCTTGTTGCATTTGCTCAACAAAATTATCAGACAAATGAGCTAATGGTTTAACAATTTCATTGTGAATTGGAGATTGGAATGAATAACGGATAAATCCGTATGCAATTAATAATGATGAAAAAGTAAATGCATCCGAAAGTAAGAAGATCCACATCATCAACTTTCCATAGCTTACACTAAACGGAGACTTTCCGCCTCCCCATGTAAACTTGTTTTCAGTACTTAAAGTGTTTGTAGCCATTTTAAAATTTATGCTTGTTTTAAGGTAAATAAATTATCTGTATAGATATAAAAATAGGTAAAGATAGATCCAAAGTATTCCAACAAAATGCCAATAAGTTGCGCACATGCCAGTGTAAAGCAAGTTCCCCGATTCTAATTTATTTCTCAAAGACTGAATAAATTGAATCAAAACAAAAATAACACCTCCCAACACGTGAAACAAATGCACTCCAGAAATAACATAAACAAATGAGTTTGATGGGTTTGAAAACGCAAAAAATACGTTATCAGCGGTAAGTTGACCCCATGCTAAAACCTGTACATAGCAGAATGTTAATCCGAAGGCTAAGGTTAATCCCAATAAAAGCTTGGCTTGCGAAAGGCGGTTATTTTTTTGGGCCCATACTGAAAGTTGCATGGTTAAAGAAGAAAGCAAAACAAAAATAGTGTTCCAAGCAAATAAAGAAGGAAGATTAAATATTTCCCAATTACCTTCTCCTCTGCGCACAATGTATGCACTAGTAAAACCAGCAAATAGCATTACGCTTGCAACAATTAGTAACCACAAAACAAATTTCTTTGGGTTAATGATGTAATTAGCATCTTCGGTATTTTTTATAGAGATATTTTCCATGTTAAATTTTATCAAATAAGTAAGCCAATTGAACCATTGGCAGGTAAATAAACGAGGCAAACATCAATTTTTTGGCTTCTGCTATTTCACAAGTTTTGAATAATCTAAAAGAATAATAAGTTAACATTAGACCTCCAATAATACCAACTATTGCAGAAATAAACCCACTAATTCCGTATTGATATGGCAACATCCCAATTGGTATTAAAGCTAAGCTAAAAACCAAGGCTTGAAAAGCTGTGCCTTTATCTCTACCTGGTGTAGAAGGTAACATTTTGAAACCTGCTCTTTTATAATCATCGTCTAATATCCATGCAATGCTCCAGAAATGTGGGAATTGCCAAAAGAATTGAACCCCAAAAACAATTAATGCATTGGCATCAATTTTACCAGTAAAAGCAACCCAACCCAACAAGGTAGGGATAGCTCCTGGAAAGGCACCCACAAAAACAGATATGGGCGAAATGCGTTTTAACGGAGTATAAACAAAAGCATAGCTAATTAAGGCAATCAATGCCAACCAACCAGATAGTGGGTTTAAATAAAAGCTAATCAATACTACTCCCGAAATGCCTAAAATGGTGCTAAATATTGAAGCCTCAAGGGCACTCATTCTTTTTGTAGCCACCGGTCGGTTAGCTGTACGTACCATTAATTTATCGAAATCTTTTTCTATAACCTGATTGATGCCATTGCTTGCGCCTGTTACCAAAAAGCCACCCAAAGTTAATATAGCTACTTCAAACCAATTAATAGCACCTGTACTAGCTGTTAGGTAGGTAATTACAGAAGAAAACACCACCAAAGAAGTTAGGCGAAATTTAATCAATTGATTATAATCCTGAACCTTCGCCCTGAAAAAACTCAGTTCGTTTGCGGTATCATTTGTATTTACAGCTTTTACTTTCACGCTTTTTTGTTTTCTATTTTTAGTTCTGTTTTTGTAAACACTAAGATGGCAATAAAAATTTGCAATCCAACTGTTAAACTACCCAATGTTAAATGTATACTTTGAAACTCGCCCGGAAAACCAAGGTTTGCCAGCACTGCTCCAGTTAATGCTTGGGTACACATTAACAGTATTAAAGCCAACGAGGCTTTGTATAGGATGGAGTTTCTCAGATACAATTTCTTAAATACGATAATCATAAAAGCTGTTGTTAATAAATTTAACCAACTCCAACTTCTATGCACCAAAAAAGTATTACCCGCGTTTTCTGTCCACAACCACCTATTGTCTATTCTTCCAGCAATTTCATCTATTACTTCCCTTACCTGTGTGCCAGTTACCGTTTGAACCAAGGCAATAAATAAGGATAAAGCGATTAGATATTTTAAATTAGGGTAGGCTTTTACTTGTTCAATTTTAAACTCTTGGCTCGCAGTTGCAGTGTATATTAACAAACCAACAATTACCAATGCTATTAACATGTGAATGGTAATCATATAAGTTGCTAAGTCAGTTGATACTACAATAGACCCTATCCAACCTTGAAAGCCAACCAAGATAAAAGCTAAAAAACTTAGCCAAAAAATCTTTTTGTTATTACTTTTAAGATAAGGATAAGCAAATACCACCGTTAAAAACACCAAAAAACCAATTACAACGCCTATTAATCGGTTGTAATATTCTGTCCATGTTTTAAACGAATCAAAGTCGGCTATTTCTTTTCCAGCAACGGCAAACTTGGTTTTATAATCTGCAGGTAGCTCGCTAATATCTGAGGGTGGTATCCATTGTCCAAAGCATTTTGGCCAATCCGGACAACCCATTCCGCTTCCCGTACTGCGTACTAATCCACCTATAAAAATGAGAAAGAACACTGCTGCAATGGTAGCTATCCCAAAGCGTCTAAACCGAATTTGTTTTTTTAATTGAATCACAATTTTTTATTAGGCTGAACCTAAAAATTATTTTTAGGTTCAGCCATTTAATTAAGCCATTACGGGTTCTTGAACCGATTTTTTGCTCGGCTCAGGCAAACCTACAGCTTCTTCCATTGGGTCTATTTGACCAGCATCTGGAATATTCTGTGGAATGAAATCTTCTTCAGCACCTGGCTTGCTATAATCATAAGCCCAACGGTATACATGTGGAATCTCTCCAGGCCAGTTTCCATGCAAATGCTCTACAGGGGCTGTCCACTCTAAAGTGGTAGAATTCCATGGATTTTGCGGGGCTCTTTTGCCTTTGTAAATACTTATAAAGAAGTTAGCTAAGAATATTAATTGAGCAGCACCACCTAATATAGCGGCGATTGTAATAAACTGGTTCATATCAACAAATACGTTAAATTGATCGTAAGCAGTGTTTGCGTAATACCTACGCGGAACGCCAGCTAAGCCCATAAAGTGCATTGGAAAAAACACACAATATGCAGATACGATAGTTAACCAAAAATGAACATGTCCGGCAGTTTCGTTCATCATTCTTCCAAATAATTTTGGATACCAATGGTAAATTCCACTTAGCATACCAAAAATGGCTGCGCTACCCATTACCAAATGGAAGTGAGCCACTACAAAATAAGTATCATGTAAGTTTATATCTAGAGCGGCATTTCCTAAATAAATACCTGTTAATCCTCCAGAGATAAAGAATGATACCAATCCAATGGCAAACATCATTGCAGGCGTTAAATGTAAATTACCTTTCCATAAAGTAGCTAAGTAGTTAAAAGTTTTAACCGCAGATGGAACTGCAATAATCAAAGTACCCAACATAAATACTGAGCCTAAGAATGGATTCATACCTGTAATAAACATGTGGTGACCCCAAACGATGAATGATAAAATACCAATGGCTAAAATTGAACCAATCATCGCACGGTATCCAAAAATTGGCTTACGAGAATTGGTTGCAATTACCTCAGAGGTAATACCTAAAGCCGGTAATAAAATAATGTATACCTCTGGGTGACCTAAGAACCAGAATAAATGCTGGAATAGGATAGGAGAACCACCTGTTCTTTCTATACCACCTGCAAATTCTGCCACAATTTCTGAAAGGTAAAAAGATGTTCCAAAGCTACGGTCGAAAACCAATAACAATGAGCCTCCTAATAATACTGGGAAAGATAATAATCCTAATATAGCTGTTACAAAAAACGCCCAAATGGTAAGAGGTAAACGAGTCATCTTCATACCTTTTGTACGCATATTTAAAACAGTAGCAATATAATTAATACCACCTAACAAGGCAGAGGCAATAAAAAGGATCATAGCTGCTAACCAGAGTGTCATACCTGTACCCGAACCCGGAATAGCACTTGGCAAAGCAGATAAAGGAGGATAAACCGTCCAACCTGCTGAAGCTGGTCCGCCATCTACAAATAATGAAGATAACAATACTACAGATGAAGCAAAAAAGAACCAGTATGATAACATATTCATAAAAGGAGATGCCATGTCTCTTGCTCCAATTTGAAGTGGAATAAGTAGGTTAGAAAACGTTCCGCTTAATCCTGCCGTTAATACATAAAATACCATGATTGTTCCATGTATGGTAATTAAGGCTAGGTAGAAATTAGGATCTAATTTTCCGTCTTTAGCCCAATGACCTAAAACACCTTCTAAAAAAGGAAATTTCATATCTGGATAAGCCAATTGTAAACGGAAGATTAAGGACATAATCATACCAATGGTTCCCATAATAATTCCAGTTATCAAGAATTGGCGGGCAATCATTTTGTGGTCCATGCTAAAAACATACTTCGAAAAGAAGTTGTCTTCGTGGTGTTCATGCTCTTCGTGATTGTGTGTCAAGTTGTGATCGCTCATATACTTTTTTTATATTTTATTTTACGATTTTAAAATTAGTTTAAGGCTACAGCTGAAGCGTTTGCTGTTTTTTTGTTAACCAATACTTTTTGGGTTTTCATCCATTTTTTGTAATCTTCTTTGGTATGAACAACCACTTTCATTTTCATTCTATAATGGGCTCCACCACAAATTTTATTACACAATAAAACGTAATCAAATTCAGGTTTATTCATTTTAGTTCTCATTTCTGCAGTGGTTACAGTAGGTTTAAAAGCAAATCTAGTTGGTAAACCTGGCACCACGTTCATTTGTACACGGAAATGTGGTAAGTAAGCACTATGAATTACGTCTTTAGCACGGAATGCAAAATCAACAGGCTGATTTACCTCTAAATGCAATTCATTCGTAATTACATCATCATGTGCATTCACATCATTTGTATCAACTCCTAGCGCGTTTACTTTGCCAACCTCGCGGAAGTTGTGTGAACCTAATTTATTATCAGCACCAGCATAACGAGCATTCCAGCCAAATTGGTAAGCATAGATTTCAATGTTTCTAGCTTTTTCATTTTTGTTATCCATCATTTCGTCCCAGGTTAATAAACCACGAACAACTAAAATTGTTAAAACAATCGCAGGAATAACTGTCCACAATAATTCTATTTTATGATTATCTGGATAATATAAAGCTTTACGTTTGCCGTCTGATTTGTATTTGTATCCGTACCAAAATAACAATACTTGGGTGATAACAAATACGATACCTGTTATGATAAGGGTTACCATGAACATACTATCGTACTCAGCACCATGTTCTGATGCGGAACCAGAACTAAATACTGTATGCTTGCTATGTGCCCAAAATTCCCATGCTGTGGCACCTAATCCAATAATTAGAAAAGCCAACAATAAGATAGAATTTGTTTTATTCCAATTAACAACTGGTTTTCCTTGGATATCACCAATTCTTCCTAAAATTTTAGAAACGGTAGCGATAATTAATGTTAATACAATTGCTATAATGAATAATAACCAATTGATGGCACTGTCCCAATCTGTTGAAGCAGCTGATGCTGTGGCTCCTGCCGTTGGTGCAGGCACGGCAACTCCTGCTGTAGCGGTAACAGCCGGGGTTTCGCTTTCAGCTTTGATATAAGCCAATAACGACTTAATTTCGTTATCGCTTAGGTTTTCAAATGAGGTCATCATTGCCTCATTATTTTCTTTATATACTTGAACGGCAACAGGATCTCCACTTTTAACTAAAGCCTGAGAATTCTTAATCCACTTAATTAACCAAGCTTCTTCTCTGCGTTTGTGAACATCTTTTAAAGCTGGACCAACAACTTTCTCGTTGATAGCATGACAAGCGGTACAATTTGCGTTGTAAAGCGTTTTTCCTTCTTCTGCACTTTGAGCCGAAAGCTTCAAAGTGAAAGTAAAAGCGATTGCTACAAGCAAGGTAAATTTAGATAACAGTTTGACAATCTTCATTTTTTGTTAACTTTTTATGATTACTTTTTTGTTAAAATGCGGTGCAATATAGTTAAAGAAAATTTTTAAAAAGAAGGAATTTCCTAACATGAAAAAAAATTACACAAGTGCTTTGAAAATCAAGCCCAACAGTAGTTAAAAATGTTTGAAAAATTTTATAATTTTACTTTTCCGACTTCATTGGAGTCTTATAAATGGTAGGCTTATCTAAACTTTTTGCTGCCTTATTTTGTGGTTGATTTGTTTGTGGCAAATTTTGTGGATTTAATAAGCTTTTAAATTTTATTGAATCTTGCCTATTGAGCGTTCTAACTTCCATTATACTGTCTAATGCAAATTGCATTTTATTCTTAGTTGGAATCTCTTTTAATTTAAGTGGTTTTATACCGCTAGGTATTAATCTTGCTCCATATTTGTTTCCCTCTTTTAATTTGGGTCCTATTAAGATTTGAGCGTTATCCTTCGTAAAAGCAATGTCTTTAATATATAAATCAGGCATTTTGTGTGTGTAAAGCATATTTCCAGAGGCAACTTCCCATACTTTTACTGTTCCATCATTGGCACCTGTTACACAATATTTACTATCGTCTGTAAAATTAACGGCTGTTACTTTCCAACTTTCAGCCTGCAATACATGCATTTGTTTCCAGTTTTTTAAGTCCCATATTCTGGCTGTTCTATCATTAGCACCGCTTATTAAATATTGACCATTAGCGCTAATTGCCAAAGCACTTACCATATCAGTATGGCCATCTAATGTTCTTAATGTTTTACCGCTAACCAATGCTAACAATTTAATTTGTTTATCGCTATTGGCAACAAACAAATTGGCCGGACTAGGAGATTTAACGATACTGTTGATTGTACTACCTGTTTCATACATTTTAATAGGTTTCTTATTGGCAATATCCCAAATAATTAGCTTTCCCTCTTTGTCTCCGCTAAAAATATATTTCCCAGCTTTATCAAAAGTAATAGTGTGAATGGCAGTTGCATGTCGTTTATTAGCATCTTGTTGGAAAGAAATTAATCTGAATAAAGAATCATATACAAACAGGTTCATATCAGTTCCACCACTAGCAAATAGATTTCCTTGAAGGTTGTATGATATACAATTGATAGGTGCGCTGTGGTTAGTTAGTTTTTGAACCAAATTATATGGGCTGTCTGCCATATAGATTAGAACTTCATTATTCCATCCAGCTGCCGCTTGTCTTTTTATTTTTGCCGGACTTACCGCTATGGAATTGATGTCGTTATTTGCACCAACAAGCACAATGGGTTCTATGAAGTTGCTATCAACTTGAGCCATTAATGGCTTAAGTATAAGAGAAACAAGACATAGCATGATAATTTTTTTCATAAATCAAATGTATATTTATATTTAAAATTTTATTAAATAAAGAATTTAAATAACACAATTACAAGTCCGTACAAAAAGGTTGCTAGTATAATTCCTCTTCCTGTAGGGTATTTATCGTATTGAATGAAGAGGTAAAATAAGCCTAAATTAATTACACAACATAAACTTAAAAGTGGTGAAAGTAGTTTTTGTTTAACAGATAAATCAATGAAATCTGCCAAACTACTTGCATTGTAATTCACTAAATAAAAACCGATAATTCCTATGGTAGGTCCTAATAAACCCAATAAGAATCCCAAAAATATATTGTCTTTCCAATTAGTTTCCATGTTCAATATTCCATTGGTTTATAAGTCCTATCGAATTGTGGGCTGTTAAATCAAAATGCACAGGCACAATAGAGGCATATCCGTTGGCCAATGCCCATTCATCGGTATCGTTACCTTTATCATAATTTACAAACTTGCCGGTAAGCCAATAATATTTTTTGCCATTAGGGTCTAATCGTTCATCAAAATCTTCTTCCCACTTGGCTAAGGCTTGTCTGCAAACTTTGGTTCCATTAAAATTTTCTAAACTTATTTTAGGGATGTTTACATTTAGAAGTACACCAATAGGTAATCCATTTGCTAAAATATTTTCAGCTACAGACCTTGCAATTTTGGCAGCCAAATTAAAGTCGGCGTCATAAGAAAAATCGCACAAGCTAAAGCCTGCCGAGGGAATTCCCTCAATGCCGCCTTCCATGGCAGCGCTCATGGTTCCGCTATACAATATATTTATAGAACTGTTTGATCCGTGGTTAATGCCCGATAAAAGTAAATCGGGTTTTCTATGTAAAACTTTATCAACTGCCAACTTTACGCAATCTGCTGGGGTGCCACTGCATTGGTAAGCTTGTATTTCTCCATATAAATCTGTTTTTTGAAGCCGCAATGGTTTGCTAATGGTAACGGCATGTCCCATAGCACTTTGAGGGCTATCTGGGGCAACTACCACAATTTCTCCCAAACCTTTTACGGCCTGAACCAAAGCTTTAATGCCTGGTGCAGATATCCCATCGTCGTTGCAAATTAATATAAGTGGCTTTTGATTCATTTATGCCTACGAAACTACATTAATTTTAGATTTAGAAAAAAATAAATTCTGCTAGAAAGGAGCAGGATTAAATCCTTCATGCGATTCATCCTCTTCATTGAGGCGAGAACTGATAGTTATGAAGCCCGGACTGTCTACCATAAGGTCATTATTGTTCTGAGCATAAGAGTCTTCCATTAAATCTGTGAACTTGGTAAATTCATTGATAAACCTCAAACGAATATTTTCGATAGCTCCGTGTCGGTTTTTAGCAATCATTATTTCTGCTTGGCCAATGGTTGGTTGGCCATCTTCCCATTCGTTTAATTGATAATATTCTGGACGGTAAATAAACATTACCATATCGGCATCTTGCTCAATAGATCCAGATTCACGTAAATCGGAAAGCATTGGGCGATTACTTGAAGAAGATCTGCGCTCTGTCATACGACTCAGCTGCGACAAGGCAATTACAGGAACATCTAATTCTTTGGCTAGTGCTTTTAATGAGCGAGAGATATAACTTACTTCCTGCTCGCGGTTTCCATTTTTAGCATTGGCTTCGTCGCCACGCATCAGCTGAAGGTAATCTATCAATACCATTTGGATATTGCTTTGTTGTTTTAACCTTCTGCATTTGGCTCTCAACTCAAAAACAGATAAAGCAGGCGTGTCATCAATAAAAATGGGAGCCTCACTTAAACGCGAAATTTTGGAGTTTAGCTGCGCCCATTCATAATCTTTAAGTTCTCCAGTTCTTAATTTGTGGCCTTGTATTTCTGCTTCAGAACTAATCATCCTGCTCACCATCTGCTTGTTTCCCATCTCCAGCGAGAAAATGGCCACACCTCTTGGCGACTCTCCTTCACCCAAACTTTCTAGTGAGGCATTTCTAGCAACGCTCAAGGCAAAGGCCGTTTTACCCATACCCGGACGAGCAGCTACAATAATTAAATCTGATTTTTGAAATCCTGAAGTAATGCGATCTAATTTATTAAAGCCAGAGGGCACCCCTGTAAACTTACCTGTTTTGTGTTTTAAATCTTCAATGTCTTTTAAAGCGTCTCTGATAACCTTATTCAAGGATTGCATAGACTTTTTAATATTTCCTTGAGAAAGTTCAAAAAGCTTTTTCTCTGCACTATCTAGTAGGTCAAAAGCATCATTGCTATCTTCAAACGCGTCGGTTTGTATTTCACCCGAAATGCGAATCAGTTCACGCTGCAAAAACTTTTCAGAAATGATGCGAGCATGGTACTCAATATTGGCAGCAGAAGCAATTCTATTGGTAAGTTGCGTAATGTAAAACGCTCCACCTACTAAATCTAGCTTGCCCTTTTTCTTTAAATCTGCCGTTACGGTTAAAATATCTATTGGTTCGGCATTAGAAGATAAATCTTTTATGGTTTGATAAATTACACCATGTACATCTTTGTAGAAACTTTGCGGCATTAAAATTTCACCTATCAAAGTTATGGCATGCTTTTCTATCATTAAAGCACCCAAAACAGCCTCTTCTAACTCTATGGCTTGAGGCGGTAATTTACTGCCTTCTGCCAAAATGTTGCTTCCGTATGTTGTTTTTTTCTTCCGTTGAAATCCCTTTTCTTCCTGCATAATTCTTACATCAATCTTTCGAATAAAGAGAATTTTTATCGCATCCAACTATTGCAGCTTTCTTATTCACATTTAACTTTTTTCTGGGGAAAACATGTGTTAAGCGTGTGGATTATTATGGAAAATAATTGATAGATAGTGAGATACGATAAATAATTGCAGGGTTTAAATTGGGTTCAAGCATGTGTTTTCTAATTTTAAAAGCCCATATGCAACAAACCTTATTTTTTTATAAACATAATATGGGTGTAAATTAAATTGGTTAAGGTTTTAACCATTGTTTGTTTATTTTTGAAATATTGAGCCTATTACCTTTATTCGCCCTCATTAATGTTTTAGCTGTGCCACAAGAAAATATTCAAGCTTACGGAAATATAATAAGCGATTTAAAAGCTAGGAAGTTTTACCCTATTTATTTATTACATGGGGAAGAGTCCTATTTTATAGATCAAATTTCCAATTACATAGAAACTTTTGCACTTACTGAGGCAGAAAAGGCTTTTAATCAAACCGTATTTTATGCCAAAGACGTTGAAGTAGCCGCTGTTGTTGAGGCTGCAAAGCGCTATCCCATGATGGCAAATTTTCAGGTAATTATTGTAAAAGAAGCTCAAGGTTTTAGAAAATTAGATGAATTTGAATCCTATTTTGATAATCCCGTTCCTACAACTATTTTGGTTATCTGTGTTAAGGGTAAAAAGGTTGATGGTAGAAGTAAGTTGTTTAAAGCGAGCAAAAAATCGGTAAGTTTTGAGTCTAAAAAATTGTATGAAGATAGCGAATTACCTCGTTGGATAAAGCAGTATTTGATCGAAGGTGGCATGCAAATTAATGAGACTAACTGCGCCTTAATTGCAGATCATGTTGGTAGCGATCTTAGCAAGATTGTTAATGAGTTAGATAAATTGATTATAAACAAAGGCGATTTTACTGACGTAAATGAAGCCATGATTGAAAAACATATTGGTATCAGTAAAGATTTTAATGTGTTTGAACTTTTAACAGCGGTTGCCCAAAGAAATACTAAAAGAGCCTTCTTTATTAATCACCATTTAAGCGGTACAAAAGAGTTTTCTATCATTCCTTTACTTTCACAATTCAATAGTTTTTTTATGAAAGGAGTGGTGCTTAAACAAACACAAGTAAAAGACCAAAAGGGTATGATGGCGCTTGGTATTGGGTTCAGACAAATTAAAGATTATGAAAAATTATTGGCTAATTTTAATATGCATGAGCTTGAAAATACCATGGCTCTGGTGGCCGAATATGATTTGAAAAGTAAAGGTGTGAATCAATCTACAACAAACGACCAAGAATTAATGAAAGAATTCTTATTCAGGGTGTTTTACAGACCAGGTCTAAATTAATTAAGTAAAATTTTATAAAAAATTAACATAAATTCACTAAAAGCTTTTTTTAAAAATGTTTTTTTATATTTTTGAATTCAACAACAAGTTAAAACCAATAAAGAATAACATGAAAAAAATCTACTTAATGGCGCTAGGTCTTTTAGCAGGATATGCGCAAGCGCAAACTCCTGTGTTAAATGGTCCGAATGTTTCTAGTCAAGCAGTCAAATACAAAGATGTAATTGAAGCTTCTTCTACAAGAACATCAAATGGAACTGGCATAACGCACAGATCTTTAGGCAAAAAATCGTTTGCTACCAAAATTGGTGAAACACAAAACGATCAACAAACCAACGCTACCATTTACCGTAGGGTACAATTATTACCTGGGGGTAAAGTATCTGGTACCTGGACTACCAGCGCAGATGCTGCTCCTTACGCTACACGTGGTTCTGGATACAATCATTTTAATGGTACCGCTTGGGGTACAGTTTCTTCTGGTAAAATTGAAACCCAAAGAACTGGTTTTCCTTGCTACGTATATAACCCAACTACAAACGAAGAAATTATCACCGCTCACCAAGTTTTAGCAGGTTCTGGTATCGCTGGTGGTGTGGTTATGAGTCGCAAAACAGGTACTGGTCCTGGTACATGGACTAGCTCTATTGTGTTAGATACTACACCAACTATTCCAGGTGTATTGTGGGTTCAAACTGCTATCTCTGGTGATTATATGATTGCTATTGGTTCTTACACAGATAGTTCTTCTGCTCAACCAAATCGTGTTGTTAAAGCAGGTGTGCGCACGCCACAAGTATATTCTCGCTACCAATTTAGCACCAACACTTGGTTAGTTAAAAACCAATTATTACCAGGTTACGATAACAGCAGATACTATGCTGGTGGTGGAGATAATTACTCTATTGATGCCAATGGTTCTAATGTTGCTATCCTAATCGGAGGTTTAACAGACGATTTATCTTTGTACAAATCATCTGATGCTGGAGCTACTTGGACAAAAACTATTGTAGATTCATTCCCAGTTCCTGCTTTTGATTACAAAAAATTAGTAGATACTTCAAATACCAATGATGGTTCTGTAAACGTAACCATAGCTAATAATGGTGTTGTTCATTGCTTCTGGGCTCGTGGTAGAGTGTTAGAAAATAATATAGATGATGAGTCTATTAACTTTTACCCTGGTCAAAATGCCATTTTACATTGGGCAGATAACATGCCTTTAGATTCTGCTAAAGTTATCGCTGGAATGCCAGATGCTAATAAAAATGGTGAATTAGATTTATCTGGTAGCTGGAACGATGCTACTGCAAGATATGGTAACCACTCTATTGCTACTATGCCTTACGCTGCTATAGATGATAATGGAACAATATACCTTATCTACAGTGCTTTAACAGAAGATGATATTAGCACAGATGATAAAAACTTCCGTGATGTTTATTTAGTTTATTCTAGAAATGGCGGTGCAACTTGGAGCGGTATCCAAAACTTAACTTCTTGGTTAGGATTAAACGCAGAGCAAATCTTTGCTTCATTATCTAAGAAAATGGATGGTAGATTACACATGACTTTCTTGCAAAAAACCAGTATTGGTCGCTTTAGCGAAACCAATCCAGGTGCTGCTGGTGTAAATGATATCGTTTACATGGTAATTGATACTGCAGATATTTTTGGTGGTGAAATCATTGGTTTAAACAGAATTCAAAGCAACGAATTATTTACTGTAGGTCAGAATTTCCCTAATCCTTCAAATGGTAACACTAGTATTCCTGTTAATTTTAAATCAAATAGCGCAGTAAATGTAACTGTAGTAAATTTATTAGGCAAAACAGTATATACCCAAACTTTTGAAAATGTAGCTGCTGGTAGCAATAAGTTAGATTTAAACATGGGTTCTATTACTCCTGGTGTTTATGTTTACTCAGTAGAAGCAAATGGTTTCAAAACTTCACGCAGAATGATTATCGACTAATCTTTAGAATCATATTAAACTAGGCAAAAGGCAATCCATTTGGGTTGCCTTTTGTGTTTTACAGCAGATCTAAGTACAGTTAAGTTTCACAACCAAGTTGAGCTATTTATGCACACCGAATGCACCGTGCGCAAACATCCCTTTAATGATTATAAACTTTTCCTGGATTTAAAATTTGATTGGGATCAAAGGCAATCTTGATGGCTTTCATTAAATCTAAATTGGTTTGCGGCATTACTACTGTCATGTATTTTTGTTGAACCAAACCAATGCCATGCTCACCGCTAATGGTGCCTCCCAAGTTTTTACATAAGGTAAAAATTTCAATAATGGCAGCGTCTAATGTATGGTTCCAAAACTCGTCACTTAAATCATCTTTTAAAATATTTACGTGCAAATTGCCATCCCCTGCATGTCCGTAACAAACCGTTCTAAACCCATATTTGGCACCAATTTCTTTTACGCCCTTAAAGAGCTCTGGCAAGGTTCCGCGGGGTACCACGGTATCTTCTTCTTTGTATGAATTATTGTATTTGGTGGCTTCGCCAATGCTTCTTCTGAGCTTCCAAAAATATTCCTTTTGCGCCGCGGTTTCGGCAAACAATATATCTGTTACGTTTAATCCATAGAGCACCTCGCTAATGGTTTCGCATTCTTTCATAATGGTATCCATATCGTTGCCATCCGCCTCAATAAGCAAATAAGCTTTTACCTCGGGCTGAATATCAAAAGAGATTTGCAACATATTAGCCGCTAATCTGAAGCCTTCAGGCTCTACAAACTCACAAGCAGATGGATTACAACCGGCTAAAAAAATGGCATTTACAGCCTCACAAGCTTTCTCTGGCGAATCAAAAGATGCCAACAATAATAGATTGTGTTTAGGCGCAGGAATTAGCTTTAAAATAATATTAGTTACAATGCCCAAAGTGCCTTCGCTACCAATCATTAAATGGGTAAGGTTATAGCCGGTAGAATATTTTAGCGTATTGGCTCCAGTTATGATGATATCGCCGTTGGCCAAAACCACCTCCAAATTTAAAACATAATCGCGGGTAGTTCCATACTTCAGAGCCCGGGGACCGCCGCTGCTTAAGCTTACATTGCCACCTAAAAAACAAGAACCTTTGCTGGCGGGGTCGGGCGGATAAAACAATCCTTTTTCTTTCACCGCTTGTTGTAAAACTTCATTTATTACGCCTGGCTGAACCGAAACTTGAAAGTTTTTTTTGTCTATATAATTAATTTGGTTAAAGCGTTCCATACTAAGGCTAACGCCACCATGCAAAGGCAAAGCGCCTCCGCTTAATCCAGTACCAGCACCCCGCGCAGTAACAGGTATATGCTGGGTATTACAATAGGCCAAAACCTTTGAAACCTCTTGGGTATTGCCGGGCTTTAATACAACCTCTGGAACAAAAAGCAGGTCTTCTGTGTGGTCTTTGCCGTATCGTTGCAAACTTTCACTATCTGTTTGCACTTGGGCCGAACCTAAAAGCGCTGTAAAGAAATGCACATCTGCCTCTGTTATCTTCTTGTATTCCATTTGGCAAATATCTTTTTTTAACGGCAAAAATCCGCGCACCAAATGCACTTACCGAATGCATAATTTATTCGCCCCATTCTCTGTTTTTTTATTTAGGTTTGAACAAAATTAATTTCCATGAAAAATAAACTCATTTTATGTTTAGTTGTAAGTGCCTTGCAAGTGCCTTTGCTTTGGGCTCAAAAAGAAATTACCTTAGAAGATATTTGGACCAAAGGAACCTTCTCTGCCAGGGGAGTGGCGGGTTTTAACTCACTTATAGATGGTAGGTTTTATTGTAACTTAGATGAGAAACAAAACCTACTTAGGTTTGAATTTGCTACTGGCAAATTGGTAGATACGCTTGTTTCTAATAAAGATATTAAACAGGCCAATGGGGGAGAAGCCCTAGATATGCATAATTATAGCTGGAGCGAAGATGAAAGCAGGTTGCTTATTGCCACCCAAACAGAGGCAATCTTCAGGCATAGCTCGCAAAGCCTATTCTACGTGTATGAGTTGGCCAGTAAAAAATTGGTTCAGCCCGTTAAAGAAAAAATACGCTATGCCACCCTTGCACCTGATAACAGTAAAATGGCCTATGTAAAAAACAACGATTTATACTACTATGATTTTAGAACGCAAAACGAAATAAGGGTAACTAAAGATGGTAAAGAAAATGCCGTTATTAATGGCGCAACGGATTGGGTTTATGAGGAAGAATTTGCCATTTGGCAGGGCTTTTCTTGGAGTCCGAATAGCGATAAAATAGCCTTCTACCGTTTTGATGAAAGCAGGGTGCCAGAGTTTGAAATGACATTGTATGGCAGCCTTTACCCTAAACAAAATAAGTTTAAATATCCAAAAGCTGGGGAGGTAAATTCTTTGGTTAATATTTTTGTGTATGATACCAAATCTGAACTCATAGCCGAAATGCAAACAGGCACCGAAACAGATATTTATTTGCCAAGAATGCAATGGACAAAAAACAATGATGTTTTGTGTATTCAGCGTCTAAATAGACTGCAAAATAAGTTAGAATTATTAATGGCTAATGCCAAAACAGGTAGTTCAAAAGTTATTTATAAAGAGGAGAATAAATTTTATATAGACATCACTAACAATTTAAAATTTTTAAATGAAGGTAAAACCTTTCTCTTTACCAGCGAACGCGATGGCTATAACCACATTTATTTATATGATTTAAAAGGAAAGTTGCAAAGGCAGTTAACCAAAGGAAATTTTGATGTTGATGATATTTATGGGGTAGATGAAAAAAATAAGAAAATTTATTATTCTACCTCGGAGGTAAATGCTGCCGAGCGCTACGTTTATGTGATGGGTTTAAATGGTAAAGAGAAACAAAAACTAACTGATGGAAATGGCTGGCATGCCGCCACTTTTAACAGTGATTTTTCTTACTTCTTGCATATTTACAGTTCCATAAATACGCCTCCAATTTATAGTTTGCGCAATGCTGCCGGCAAATTAGTGCGTGTTTTAGAAGAGAATAAAGCCTTACAAGCCAAGCTGCAAGAATATAATTTGCCTGAAGTAAAGTTTGCCACTATTAAAAATGAATTGGGCGAAGAAATGAATATGTACAGCGTTTTGCCAGCGCAACTAGATACAGTTAAAAAGCATGCCGTGCTAATGTATGTTTATGGCGGACCAGGTTCTCAAACGGTGATGAATAAGTGGACAGGTGCAAATTATTTCTGGTATCAATTGTTGGCTCAAAAAGGATATGTTGTGGTTTCTATTGATGGCAGAGGTACTGGCTTTAAAGGCGAAAAATTTAAAAAATGCACCTATTTAAACTTGGGTAAGTACGAAATTGAAGACCAAATTTTTGCTGCCAAAACCCTTGCTAAACTTCCTTATGTAGATGCCAGCAGAATGGGTATTTGGGGTTGGAGCTTTGGGGGTTATATGGCTGGTTTGGGCATTTCTAAAGGAAATGATGTGTTTAAGGCAGCTATTTCTGTGGCACCTGTAACCAATTGGCGTTATTACGATAATATTTACACAGAGCGTTTTATGCGCACCCCGCAAGAGAATGGTAAAAATTACGACGATAACTCACCTATGAACCACGTAGAGAAAATAAATGGAAATTACCTACTCATTCATGGAACTGCAGATGATAATGTGCATTTTCAAAATGCCGTTGAAATGGTAGATATGATGATTAAAAAGGGTGTTGATTTTGACTCAGAGTTTTATCCAAACAAAAACCATGGTATTGGCGGTAGTAAAGTGCGCTTGCACCTATATAAACGTATGACCAATTTTTTGCTGGAGAAACTTTAAGAACCGCTAAAAACCTTCTTTAAAATATCGTTTACACGGTGTAAAGGATTGCGCCTAATATTCCTCTCTTCTTCGCCTACTTTGAAGAATATACCTGTTAACGCCTTTTGCGTAACATGGTCTGTTAAAGTATTGGTTTTAATTTCTGGCCATAGCAAACCTCCCAAAGAAGCATCGTTGTATGTTTTTAAAACCAATGCGTAGGCTTGCTCTGCTGAGCGGTTTAAAATTAATGGCTTAGTTAAAGAATTTTGTATTTTAGGCTTAAATGCATCCGTTAAAGGATTGCTTGTTTTACCTTGTAAATAGATGGTTGCGGCGGTATCTCCACCATTTAAAATTTCGAAACCATCAGCAATGGTAATACCTGTAACGGCTGTAATGAAAATATTTTTAGCCTCGGGTGCGGCATCTTCGGCTGCTCTATTTATGGATAAAACAGCCTCATTAATTAACAAACTTCCGCCGGGTAAACTAGATAATACATTATATACCGGCGCCGCTTCTGCGGGTAATAAAATCTTTACCAAGTCATCTTTAAAATATCCATCTGTTTGAGATAAAGTAGTAACGGAGGTATCTGTACCTATGGTTAAAGCTGTTTTTAAACCTTCAATAACTTCTTCATTACTTATGCCATAATCTTCTAATATTTTAGAGGCTTCTTCGCAAGATTGAAAACTGAGCAAAGAAATTATCATTAGGCCTAATAAAATACTATTTTTTATTTTTTTCATCTTTCGAAAATACGAGACTTTCTTCAAATTTGAAAAAGTGATAACAATACATATATTGCGTTCCTAACTATTTATATATATGAGTCAACAAATGCAAGCAAGAAAAGACCATCCAAAAGGACTCTATTTCTTGTTTTTCACAGAAATGTGGGAGAGATTTAGCTATTATGGTATGCGTGCCATATTTATCCTATTCATGACAAAAGTATTAATGATGCAGGATGCAGATGCTTCTGAAATCTATGGCAGTTACACAGGTTTGGTTTATTTAACTCCCTTATTGGGTGGATACCTTTGTGATAAGTTTTTAGGAAATAGGCGAAGTATAATTTTAGGTGGAATTTTGATGGCATTTGGCCAGTTTTTAATGTTCTTGAGCGCTTCTGCAGGTGGTGGTCCTTCGGCAGTATCCATTATGTGGGCCGGCTTAACTGCCATTATCATTGGTAATGGTTTCTTTAAACCTAATATTTCTACCATGGTTGGGCAATTATATCCAGAAGGCGATCGCAGAATAGACAGCGCTTTTACCATTTTTTACATGGGTATTAACCTTGGCGCTTTTTTCTCTCCTTTGGTTTGTGGGTCAATGGATTTTAAATACGGTTTCCTGGCTGCTTGTATCGGTATGGTAGTAAGTTTGGTAACTTTTATTCTATACCAAAAGAAATACCTTATTTCGGAAGATGGTAAAGAAATTGGATTGCCTGTACAAAAACTAGATACCAAAAGTATTGGAATGATCATTGGTTCTATTGCAATTATATTCTTTATGCTCAACTTTAAACAAATGTTTAAAAGTGATATACAAGTTATTAGTTACCTCATTTATGGTGCTATGGTGGCTATGCCTATCATCATTTTAAGCGATAAAAGTTTGAATACTATTGAAAGAAAAAGAATCATCGTGATTTTTATTTTAGCCTTCTTTGTAATCTTCTTTTGGGGTGCATTTGAACAAGCAGGTGCTTCACTTACTTTGTTTGCCGACAGACAAACAGACCGGATGCTAATGGGCTGGGAAATGCCTGCTTCTTATTTTCAATCTATCAATCCTTTGGCAGTTATCATTCTTGCTCCCATATTAACATTGGTTTGGGGCTTTTTATATAGCAGAAAATTAGAGCCATCTTCTCCAAAGAAAATGGCACTTGGATTATTACTAGTAGCATTGGGTTACGTGGTTATTGCTATTGCAGTTAAAGGATTAGGCATGGGCGATAAAGTAAGTATGATGTGGTTAATTTCTCTTTATGTTATTCACTCTATTGGCGAATTGTGTTTATCGCCAATTGGTTTATCTATGGTATCTAAATTGGCACCTTTGCGTTTGTCTTCTCTTATGATGGGAACTTGGTTTTTAGCTAATGCAGCTGCCAATAAATTTGCTGGTACATTGAGTGCTTTAATTCCGCCTTCTGGAGATATAGACCCAAGCGTTCCTGTAAAATATCCGAGCATTATCGGATTTCAAATTACTAACTTGTATGAATTCTTTATGGTGTTTATTGTAATGACTGGCTTGTCTGCTGGTATATTATTCCTTTTAAGTTCTTGGTTACAAAAAATGATGAACGAAAACCACCAAGAATATAAGCCAGATATGGATGCGCACTAGTTTAGCATGGCAAAAGCAACTTTAGCAGAAATACAAAATTTTAAAGGCAAGTACCCCAAGCAATTGTGGTACTTGTTTTTTAGTGAAATGTGGGAACGTTTTAGTTTCTACGGGATGCGTGGCATGCTCATCATTTTTATGGTAAACAAGCTGCAAATGAATTCTGAAGTAGCCAACCTTCAATATGGAGCCACTCAAGCTTTTGTTTATGCCTTCACTTTTGTAGGTGGTATGTTTGCGGATAAGATTCTAGGATATAGAAAATCGCTTTTCTGGGGTGGTATTTTAATGATCATTGGCAGCGTAATTTTGGCGGTTGATCCTACTCAGTTTTTCTTCATTGGTATAGGCTTTACTATTATTGGAACGGGTTTTTTTAAACCTAATATTTCAACCATCGTAGGGAAATTATATGCCGATGGAGATTCTAGAACCGATGCTGGTTTTTCTCTTTTTTATGCAGGTGTTAATTTGGGCGCCCTCATTGGAGGTTATTTATGCATTGCGGTAGCCAACGGAAGTTTATTAGCAAGCATTGTGCCTGTGGCTTTGCGGTGGAATGTGGCCTTTGGTTTTGCCTCAGTAGTAATGGTTATTAGTTTACTCACATTTGTAAATACCCAAAAAAGCCTAGGCGAAATAGGAGAGTCGCCCTTACAAAATATTCCAAAAAATAAAAGAAACCTATACGAAATACTAACCTTCGCAGGTTCTATTGCTTTTATTCCTCTGGTAGTTTTAATGGTTTCTAATGCGGCCTACACAGATTTATTTATGAAGATAATTGGTCCGTTCTCTTTGTTGTATTTAGGCTACGAAATGAAAAATTTTAGCGTGAAAGAAAACAAGAAGTTGCTTGCGGCATTGGTTTTTATCTTGTTTTCAATCCTTTTTTGGGCCTTCTTCGAGCAAAGTGGTGGCTCCCTTAGTCTCTTTGCTGCCAATAACTTAAACAATGAGTTGGCAGGCATTAAGCTCGATCCAAATGGCGTTAATAATTCGGCTAATTCACTCTTTGTAATCGTTTTTGCAGCCATCGTAGGAATTCTCTGGATTTGGCTGGCAAAGCGAAAAATAGAACCTAATACGGTAGTTAAATTTGGACTCGGATTCTTGTTTTTAGCAGGTGGTTTTTATGTTTTCTATCAAACACAATTCTTTGCCAACGAAAACGGAATCACCTCTTTAAATCTATTTACTTTTGCTTGGTTTGTAATCACATTTGGTGAGTTGTGTCTTTCTCCTATTGGTATGTCTATCATGACCAAATTATCTCCTCAAAAGCTGCAAGCGGTTATGATGGGTATGTGGTTTTTGGCTAGCGCTTATGGGCAATATCTTGCTGGAATTTTAGGGGCAAACATCGCAAGTGCCTCAGAAAATGCCAATAATCTAGATAAGCTTATTATTTACACCAACGGATACAAACAATTGGCTCTGTACGCGCTTATCGCGGGTGTGGTGCTTATTGTTATTTCTCCTTTGGTTAAAAAATTAATGCAGGAAGTAAAATAATATCCCATAAATCTGATTTTTTTGTTAAAAATTGAGGTCAAACTATTTCCTTTTTGCTATTTTTGACTATGCTACAAAACATAGATTTAACGCAAATTTTAGTGCTAGATATTGAAACGGTGCCCCAATATCCTTCTTTTGCCGAAATGCCCGAAAATTGGCAAAATTTATGGAGTAAAAAATCGGCAACACTGCGTAATTCAGAAGGACAATCAGAATCTGAGGTATACCCTAGAGCGGGTATTTACGCAGAGTTTGGTAAAATAATTTGTATTTCTTGTGGCTATTTTAGTAGCTCTGGCCGAACCTATCAATTTCGTGTGAAATCATTTTATGGAGAGGATGAGGCCAAACTTTTGAGTGAATTTAACCAAATGTTGGTTCGCCATTTTAGCGACCCAGCAAACTCTCTTTGCGCCCACAATGGCAAGGAGTTTGATTACCCCTACATTGCTCGCCGTTGCTTGTTAAATGGATTAGAAATACCAGAGTTGCTAAATACTGCGGGCAAAAAACCTTGGGAGATAAAACTACTTGATACCATGGAATTATGGAAGTTTGGCGATTATAAAAGCTATACTTCACTCGAATTATTGGCCGCCTCTTTTGGTATACCCACGCCCAAAGATGATATTGATGGCAGCAAAGTTTGGACAGTTTATTGGAATGATAAGGACCTAGAGCGCATCAAAATATACTGCGAAAAAGATGTAATTACCGTTGCGCAATTACTCTTAAAATTTAGAAACGAAGCCTTGCTTGAGCCAGAACAAATTGTTAGCGTTTAGAATCTTAAAAAAACAAGATATTGCTGTTAAAATTCAAGTCTAAGAAATGAATAACTATTTCCCAGCCAGTAGCACCTGCAATCGTTCACTTAATTTTTTCACAATACCAGGCCAAGCATATGTGTCGAAAAAGGCATTTGAAATGGGTAGTTTTTGCTCGGTAAGGCTACTCAATATATGTTGGGTAAATGCCGCCCAGTTATCATCGGGTGCAATTTTTAAATAGGAGTTACATACTTCTTGGTTTATGCCCAATGCGCCTGTGTAGGTAGATACAATGGTTTTATTTCTGCCCATGCCCTCGAGGGCTTTGGTTTTAACGCCACCACCACTCAATATAGGGTTTAACAATACCACAGCGGCATCAATATAAGTTTCAATATCTTCTACAAAACCTAAGTATTGCATTTGCGGATAATCCTTCATTTTATCGACTAAGTTTTCTGGCAAATCTTTGCCACAAATAAGCAAACTAAAATTATTGCCCAGTGCCTTTTCCAACTTAGGATAAACCTCGGTTATTAGGTAATTTGCGCCTTCATAATTGGGAGCGTAGTGCATGGTACCAAAATACAGAATTATGTTTTGGTTCAAGCTTAGGTCATGGCGTTTGGCTATGGTTTCTTTGGCATGTGCAATGGGTGGTGGAATTTGGCTGTAGGCTATACCTGTGGGAATTAAGGCTGTTTTTTCTGGTGCTAAATTAAATTCATATTGGGCCTGTTTCTGGTCTACCTCGCTCAAATAAATCATTAAGTCTGACATTTGATGCACCATTTTTTCGTACATATACATTAAGCTCCACCATGATTTGCCCATACTTTTAAAACGCAAGTATTCTATGTTATGGCAGCGAACAAAAACCTTTTTGCGGGTAAGCAACTTAAGCAATGGAATCATCCATCCCATAAAGGGTTGATCCAAAAAAATAACGTCACTTGCCTGTGCTTTTATGTGCTTGGCCAAAGTAAAAGGCAAGAAAATATTGAGGTAGCGCTGCGGTTTAAAGCGCATGCCAAATATAATTTCAAAATTTAACTCAGCAGTATCAATAGGGGAGTATGAATCTACAGTAAACACTTTTACTTGGTGTTCTTTGCCCATATATTGCAATAATTGCAATGTAGATATTTCTCCGCCTGTAGTAGCAGGTAAAAATGGGTAAGAAACAAGGGCGAAAATTTTCACTTTTGGTTTTTTGCTTGCAACAATAAAGCTATTTTTGAACAAATTTCCAAACATGGATTCTTTGCTCGTTAACAATCAAGTCTTTCAACTTTTTATTTCCGAATCGCAAATCTTAGCGCGCGTAGCCCAATTGGCTCAAATGCTGCAAGCAGATTATGCCCATAGTAAACCTGTATTTGTGGCCGTGCTCAATGGCTCGTTTATGTTTGCATCCGATTTATTAAAGGAAATAAACTTTGATTGCGAAATTCAATTTGTAAAAGTAAGCAGCTATCAGGGTACTCAAAGTACAGGTAAAATACAAGAAATCATAGGTCTAAACCAATCCATTGCAAATAGAAATGTTATTGTTTTGGAAGACATTATAGACACTGGCTTAACTATGCAACAACTTTTAATAAGTATTAAAAACCTTCATCCCAGTAGCGTGGAGGTTTGCTCTCTGTTACTTAAGCCCGATGCAATCAAAGTGCCGCTAAACATAAAATATGTGGGATTTGAAGTAGGCAATGAATTTCTTTTAGGCTATGGTTTAGATTATGATGGCCTAGGTAGAAATTTGAGACACCTTTTTAAATTACGAATTACGAATTAAAAATTACGAATTACGGTAAATGAATTACGAATTAAAAATTACGAATTACGAATGGGTGCTGGTGTTGTTTTAAATCCCTTTGGGATTTTGACGCCGAAATAACCTTTTTCCAAAGACTGATTTGTCCTCACGGTCCCAACGGTCCTAAATGTCCCTTTTCAAAAAAAAAGGGGCAAAGCCCCAAAAAAAATACGAATGAAAGCAAACACATTACCTTCATTCGTAATTCGTAATTTTTAATTCGTAATTCTAAATTATTCCGGATTTTCCACTGTTGCAGCATCAGATTCAGGTTCTGCTGGAGCTGCGGCAATTGGCGCGGCAACTACTGGCACAACTTTTTCTGGCTTGTCAAATTTTACTTTAACGGCATTAGCGCCCTTGTGATTCATTTCAATTTCAAAGGTAACTTTATCACCTTCTTTTACTTGGTCTATTAAACCATTCATGTGCACAAATACACCGTTTTGGTTTTTGGCATCTTTAATAAAACCATATCCTTTAGATTCGTTAAAAAAGGTAACCACACCTTTTCTAATAGCCTCTTCTGGTTCAGCAGGTAATTGCTTACCAACGCCAATAACTACGTCTTCTAAATTAATCTCTCGGCGTTTTTTAGGATCTGGAGGAGTAGAGGTAAGGTTTCCGTTTTCGTCTACGTATGCTAGCATATCAGAAAGGTCTTGACCCTTTTGTGAATTTGCTTTACGGTCAGCTTTCTTCTCCTCTTTTTCTTTTCTCTTTTTAAGCTTTAATTTTTCTTTTTCTTTTTTGCTGAAGGTTTCTTGTGATTTGGCCATTTATATTTTAATTGTTATTGCACTTTAATTTTGGTGCCTAGGCTTTTGCAAAAGTTTAAGCAGAAAATTTTTAGTGTGCCAAAGGTAGGTTAATTATTTGATATTTTTGTTTTTAGCTAAAATACTTAACACGCAAGTTTTGGTTCGAACCGAATTGCTTATAAATTGCCACAAAAAAAGTAAAACGGCCCATTATTGTATAAGCAAACCGCGCAACTCTTGCAGGTGGTCTAGAAAAAAATGCGAGGCCGCTAGCAAAATTGGGCTGAACCTAAATTTCTTGCAAAAATCATTGTTGAATCCAAAACTTTCTGTTTTATTCGCATCTTCATTTTTACTCGTATGCTAAACATAGTTTTATTCGGACCTCCAGGTGCAGGAAAAGGAACGCAATCTGCCAAGCTTATTGATAAATATCAATTGATACATCTATCTACGGGCGATATTTTTAGAGCCAATATTAAGGGTGGAACCGAGCTGGGTTTGCTAGCCAAGAGTTTTATAGACCAAGGTAAACTGGTGCCAGATGAGGTAACTATTGGTATGTTGGCTTCTGAAGTAAATAAACAGGTAGAACCTAAGGGTTTTATTTTTGATGGTTTTCCGCGCACCTCGGCGCAAGCTGCAGCCTTAGATGATTTGTTGCAAAGTAAAGGAACCGCCATTAGTCTTATGCTAGCCCTCGAAGTTGAGGAGGAGGAATTACGTAAGCGTTTATTTATTAGGGGTAAAGATAGTGGCCGAGCTGATGATCAAAATCCTGAAATTATCCAAAACCGTATCGATGTTTATAATGCCGAAACTATGCCAGTAAAAGACTTCTATTTGGGTCAGAACAAATACAAAGGCATACCGGGAATGGGCGAAATTGAAACCATTTTTGATGCGCTCTGCGCAGAAATAGATAAAGCATAAGCAAGTATTTGCTAATAAAAGCCCATAAAGATTATCTTTGTGGGCTTTTTTACGTTTTGAACCAAGTAAATTAGCTTCAATACTTTCTCTTATGGCCGAATCAAATTTTGTAGATTACGTTAAAATATGTTGTAGAAGTGGTAAGGGTGGCGCAGGTGCCATGCATTTCTTGCGCGATAAACATACCGCTAAGGGTGGTCCGGATGGGGGAGATGGCGGACATGGTGGCAATATTATTCTACGTGGTAATGCCAACTTGTGGACACTCCTGCATTTAAAATACCGCAAACATGTAATTGCTTCGCCAGGAAATAATGGCGATGCGGGTTTAAGAAAAGGGAAAGATGGCAAAAACGAAATTATTGAAGTGCCACTGGGTACGGTTGCCAAAGATGCCGAAACTGGTCAGTTCTTATTTGAGGTTACAGCCCACGGCGAAGAGCATGTGCTAACCGCAGGGGGTAGAGGTGGATTGGGTAATTACCATTTTAAAACTTCGGTAAACCAAGCGCCAACACACGCCCAACCGGGTGTGCCAGGCAAAGAAGAATGGCGTATATTAGAATTAAAAATATTAGCAGATGTGGGTTTAGTGGGTTTTCCAAATGCGGGTAAATCTACCTTATTGTCTGTAATTACAGCGGCTAAACCGGCTATTGCAGCTTATCCTTTTACTACTTTAGTACCCAATTTGGGCATAGTGCCTTACAGAGAATACCAGAGTTTTGTAATGGCAGATATACCGGGAATTATAGAAGGCGCGCATGAAGGCAAAGGCTTGGGAACGCGCTTTTTGCGCCATATAGAACGCAATGCCACCTTATTGTTTATGGTGCCAGCAGATAGCGCAAACATTAAAGTAGATTACAATATTTTGCTCAAAGAACTCAAGTTATACAACAAAGAACTGTCGCAAAAATCGCGCTTATTAGCCATAACCAAATGCGATTTACTGAGTCCAGAAGAGCTTAAAGCCATCAAAAAAACACTCCCTCGTGTACCGCATGTTTTCATCAGCTCTGCCGCCCAACAAGGGTTAGACGAGTTGAAGGATAAGCTGTGGCAGATGATTCAGTAGGGACCATAGTCCATAGTCCATAGTTTTTGTTCCTTCAACATTCGACATTTAGCATTCGATGTTCGACATTTCCTCGTTTCTTCGTTCCTTAGTAGTTTGTTCCGTTTTTATAATTTGATATATTTACGGCATGAATTTAATAAAAGTTAGCGCCAATATTCTGTCTGAACCCAAACAAGTATGGGACAAATACACCCAACCCGAATGCATTACCCAATGGAACTTTGCCGATCCAAGTTGGTGTTGCCCAAGTGCCAGCAATGATTTGCAGGTAGGCGGCCAAAAGCTAATAGCCAATAACTAGAAGCTATTCATTTTCCTCAAATATCCCCGATTCTCTGTTTTTGCGGCAGTTATTCCAATCAAAGTAGCGGCCATTCATGGCTATGTAAACGCCTGCAGGTAGTGTTTGGGCAAAGGCTAAGGCGCCACCTAGGTTAAAGAGGCCATCGCTTGAACCAAATTTATAGGGTATCATGGCGCCTGTTAGGATGATGGTTTTGTTAATTTTTTCTGAAGCTAAGTAGGCCGCGGTGTGGGTCATGGTATCTGTGCCATGCGTTATAACAATGCGGTTTTCTTCGCTTGTTCTGCAGTTTTCTGCTATTTCGCTGCGGTGCGTATCTGTCATGTCTAAACTATCTATTAACATCAGTGTTTTAATGTTTAAGGATAATTTGCTTCTCCCTAGCTTTAAAATTTCATGAATATGGGTGTCTTTAAAAAACAATTGTCCGTTTAATTCATTATATTCTTTATCAAACGTACCACCGGTTACAAACAATTTTATATTCATAATTTATTTTTTTCAAAGTAAAGCAAACCCAAGAAAGGAATCAAATAAGCAGCTTAGTTTTTTTTATTGCGTAAAATCATTTCTTTATTGCAACTAAATTTATAGTTTCGCAGCAATTTGCATTCCTCTATTTATTAAACATACAATGACAGCAACAACAGATAAAGAAGTAGGTTCGGTAGTTATTAGATTTGCTGGAGATTCTGGCGACGGTATGCAGCTTACCGGCACCCAATTTACCAATGCTACGGCTTTGCATGGTAATGATTTGGCCACTTTCCCTGATTTTCCAGCAGAAATTCGCGCACCATTAGGAACACTCGCAGGTGTTTCTGGCTTTCAAATACACTTCGGTTCAACCAAAATTAACACACCCGGCGACGAGTCTGATGTGCTGGTTGCCATGAACGTGGCCGCCCTTAAGGTTAATATTAAAAACCTGAAAAAAGGCGGAGTAATCATTTTAAATACCGATGGTTTTGATGCTAAAAACCTTCGTTTGGCCAACGTTCCTGAAGCTCAGAATCCGCTTACAGATGGTTCTTTGGCAGATTATGATGTAAAAACCATAGATGTAACAAAAATAACCCGCGCGGCGCTTGCCGATAGCGGACTAGGTACCAAAGAAATAGACCGGTGCAAAAATATGTTTGTATTGGGTTTAGTTTATTGGATGTACCACCGCCCAATAGAAAATACCTTAGAATTTATTAAAGCTAAATTCAAGAAGAATGAAGCGGTAATGCAGGCCAATTTAAAAGTTTTAAACGCTGGTTGGAACTACGGAGAAACTACCGAAATGTTTGCCAATAGGTATACAGTGGCCGCCGCTAAAATGGAGCCTGGTATTTACCGCGGTATCATGGGTAACCAAGCGGCTGCATTTGGTTTAATTGCGGCTTCTGTAAAATCTGGTTTGCCAGTTTTTTACGGAACTTACCCAATAACTCCTGCCTCAGATATTTTACACGAATTATCTAAGTATAAAAACTTTGGTATCAAAACCTTTCAAGCCGAAGACGAAATTGCGGGCATTTGTGCGGCAATTGGTGCTGCCTTTGGCGGACATTTAGCTATAACTGGCTCGTCGGGACCTGGTATTGCCTTAAAAGGTGAGGCTATTGGTTTAGCAACCATGTTAGAGTTGCCGCTGGTAATTGTTAATGTACAACGTGCCGGCCCTTCTACGGGTATGCCTACCAAAACAGAACAAGCAGATTTAATGCAGGCTATGTTTGGTAGAAATGGCGAATGCCCGGTTGTGGTATTGGCTGCCCAATCTCCTTCAGATTGTTTTACTCTGGCTTTTGAGGCTTGTAAAATTGCCTTAGAACACATGATACCCGTTTTCTTTTTAAGTGATGGTTATATTGCCAATGGTGCAGAACCTTGGAAATACCCGAGTACCGCAGATTTGGCTGATATCAAGGTAAGCTTTGCTGCTGCCCGCGAGGCAGGCGATGAGCCCTTTATGCCTTATTTAAGAGACGAAAAATTGAGCAGGCCTTGGGCCGTGCCTGGCACCAAAGGTTTAGAACATAGAATTGGTGGTATAGAAAAACAAAATATTACGGGTAATATCAGTTATGATGCCGCCAACCACGAAATAATGACGCACTTACGTCAAGAAAAAGTAGATAAAGTGGCTGATTTTATTTCGGATCAAACCATAGATACGGGTGAAGAAAGTGGAGACTTATTAATTTTAGGTTGGGGTGGAACCTACGGCGCACTTAAAACGGCCACAAATATTTTAATTGAAGAAGGCTACAAAGTTTCGCATACCCAAGTGCGTTACATCAATCCATTCCCTAAAAATTTAGGTGATTTACTTAAACGTTTTAAGAAAGTAGTTGTACCAGAATTAAACAATGGGCAGCTTGTTAAAATTATACGCGACAAGTATTTTGTTGATGCCATTCCGTATAATAAAATACAAGGTCAACCTTTTATGAGCAATGAAGTGGTTGCCAGAATTAAACAAATTTTAGACTAAAAACATGACAGCTACAATAGAAAAACTTACGCCAAAAGACTTTGCTTCTAACCAAGAAGTAAGATGGTGTCCTGGATGTGGAGATTACTCTATACTAAAGCAAGTTCAAACTGTTTTGCCAGATTTAGGCAGACCTAAAGAAGAATTTGTATTTATATCTGGTATTGGGTGTTCTTCTCGCTTTCCTTATTATATGGATACCTTTGGGATGCACTCGATACATGGCAGGGCAACGGCTGTTGCTACCGGTTTAAAGGCA
Organism: Chitinophaga pinensis; assembly: GCA_945860865.1. GTDB lineage: Bacteria > Bacteroidota > Bacteroidia > UKL13-3 > UKL13-3 > B1. The sequence goes on from CAMARW010000007.1 coordinate 116,459, forward strand.
ACTAGGCCAGAATTATCTGTTTGGATTATATCAGGAGATGGCGATTCTATGAGTATTGGAGGTAACCACTTTATTCATTTATTGCGCCGCAATCCAGATGTGAATTTATTGGTATTTAACAACCAAATTTACGGATTAACCAAAGGGCAATACTCGCCTACATCTGAGCAAGGAAAGGTAACCAAATCTACACCAATGGGTTCTATAGATTATCCATTTAATCCTATTGCTTTGAGTTTAGGTGCTGATGCTACTTTTGTGGCTAGAACGATGGATAGAGATCCTAAACATCAGCAAGCCATGATACGCAGGGCATACGACCATAAAGGAACTTCTTTGGTAGAAATTTACCAGAATTGTAATGTATTCAACGATGGTGCTTTTGAGGTTTTTACAGAAAAATCGAGCAAGAAAGAGCAAACATTAATGATGGAACATGGTAAGCCTTTGGTGTTTGGCGAAAATGCCGATAAGGGAATTAAGCTAGATGGGTTCAAGCCAATTATTGTAGATTTAAACGATAGCTCTGTGAGCGATTTGTGGGTACATGATGAAACTGATTTAGTTAAAGCTACCATTTTATCACGCTTTTACGATGATCCTTCAGATGAAAACCACTTCCCTCGTCCGTTTGGGGTGTTTTATGTAAATGGCAAAAAAGCCACTTTCGATGAGTTGTTTAATGCCCAAATAGCCTATGCTAAAGAAAAAATGGGTGCAGGCGATTTAGATAAACTTATTGCCGGGAAAGAAACCTGGATTGTTAATTAATTCTTAAAAGAATACATGTAAAAGCCTGCTATTGAAAAATAGCAGGCTTTTTTGTTTTTTAAATGTTAAAATTGTATAAAATATTATTATTATGAAGCATTTTAACTTTCGTAAGTCGCTAAGGTTTTTGTTTTTATTTGCCCTATTAGGCATTAGTACCCTAACCTTTACCAACCAATCTACTGCCCCTGCTGGTAGCACTAACGCTCCTTCAGAAGGAACTTGCACGGGTTGCCACAGTGGTTCTGCCATTAGTTCTGGAACCGCCCATGCTTCTATTACATTAACGGGTTTACCCGCTGGCGGCTATTCGCCGGGGGTAACTTATAATTTAACTTTTAGTGCACAATCTGCGGCCACCAGTAAAAATGGCTTTCAGGTAACGGCTTTAAATGCAAGTAATACCATGGCGGGTTCTTTTACCGCCGGTACTGGCTCTCAATCGCAAATGGGTTCGGGCCGAACCTATATAGGACATAATGTTTCTGGTACTTCGCAAAACCAATGGAGTTTTAGTTGGACAGCACCTAACCCTGCCGTGGGTACTGTTACTTTTTATACTGCATTAAATGCTACCAATGCCAACAGTGCCACATCGGGCGATGCGGTTTATGTAAAAACATTTACAGCTTCTTCGGGTAATTTGCCTGTTGCTACCATTACTTCACCTGCCAATAATGCTATATTTTGTGTTGGCGATACGGTTCAATTTACTGGCACTGCTACTAATAGTCCAATATCGTATGCTTGGGATTTTTTAGGTAATTCTCCCAATGCCTCTACCCAACAAAATCCTAAAATTGTAATGAATTCGGTTGGGTTTAGAACAGTTAGATTTAGAGCTACCAACAGTGCTGGCACTTCTGCCAATGCGCAAATTACACTTCAGGTGGTGGCCAAACCTACTGCTACTATTAGTGGAAAAAACATAATCTGTGGCAACGATTCTGTAACACTTACTGCTAATAGCGGTACAGGTTTTACATATTTATGGCAGCCGGGTAATTTAAGTACTCAAAGTATAAAAGTAGGTTCAGCCGGAAACTATACAGTTAGGGTTTCAAATGGCGCCAATTGCTCGGTTACAAGTACGCCATTTGTAGTAATTTCTGGTGGCCCTAAGCCACAAGTAAGCTTAACGCTTTCTAGCGACACTATTTGCTCTAGTGATAGCGTTTTGTTAACGGCTAGCAGCGGTTTAAATTCATATGTTTTTTACCGCAACGGATTAACCATAGACTCAACAACTCAAAACCAAATATGGGTGAAAGGTTTAACAGCCAATACCATATTGGGAGTAAAAGCCTATACGGGTGTTTGCGTCAGTGATATGGCAGAAAAGTTGGTTCAGGTTAATATTAAACCAGCTGCACCAGCTATCAATTGTGGTCCTTTTACTAGCAGTTCTGTGAGTTTTAACATTGTTGGTTTAAACACACAAATTAGCATAGATTCTGGCAAAACTTGGTTAACTCCAAATCAAGGAAACGTGCATTTTATATCGGGTTTAAGTCCCAATACCTCTGTAACTTTATGGGCGCGCAGGCAAGTTGGCTTTCCTTGTTTATATACTGTAGTTTCTGATAAAACTTGCGCTGCTGCTAATTGTGCACCTTTAACTTTAAGCATTACAGCACCCAAAAATATTTGTCAAGGTGCTCCTTCATCAGATAAAATGATGCGGGTTGTATCTACCAATGCCATTAGGCCATTCTATAATTTTGAATACCCAAAGCCATTTTTGGGAAGCAGTTGGACAAAGCAAGATTCTTTTCCGGCTAATATCTCTATAACTGGGCCTTTAGTTTTTAAAATAGCTGTTATTGATTCTGCCAATGCCTTATGCCCAATTAAGGATACAAGCTTTACCATCAATTTCGTTAATTTTCCTGGTGGTCCACCCATGCTAACTTTTAATAAAAGCAATTATTGTGTAGGGGATTCTATTAGCTTTTTAGTTAATAATGCAAACTCCATAGTTAATAAGTATAAGTATTACAAGGTTGACGGGGCTAACCGAATAGAATTTGCCAGTAAAATAAAACCAAATTATAATGTGGGTCCATTGCCGCTTAGTCCAAATTTTGTAAACGGAACTTCAGTAATAGCGCAAGCCATAGATACGGTTTCTGGATGTGGAATTTTTTCAAATACCAGAGCCATAAACGTGGAGGCCTTGCCTAATGTTGGATTTACCTATGCTAAAACTAATTTACAAATTGTATTAACAGATACAAGCAATAGCACGGTAACGAGGGATTGGTATATGGAGGGTGATTCTTTCCCTAGCAATCAACGCGTGTTTAATTATACCTTTAAAAATGCAGGTTTAAATACCATTAAAATGAAAGGCGTATCTAATTTTGGTTGCGTGAATGTAGTAGAAAAAACGGTTCAGATAACGGCAACTGGATTAGCTAATTTAAATAATGAAATTGGTTTGGAAGTATTTCCAAATCCCAATAGCGGAAGTTTTACCTTAAGGTTTAATAGTACAGCGCCAGCCCAAGTTACTTTATATAATTTGCACGGACAATTAGTTTACCAAACGGAGCAGTATGCCAATGAATTGGTACAATTGAACCCATTAACGCCGGGCGTCTATCTTTTAAAAGTGGAAGTAAATAATAAGATTGTTGTTCAAAAGATGGTGATAGAATAGTTGAATTATTGCAGTCATTTAAACAAATCTACGGCGTAGCCAATTTGTAAAAAATCTGTTCCAGTTTCATCGTTTATTCGGTAATCAAATTGATGCAGGTACCCCATGTGTATGGTGGTGTTTTTATTGGGCTTATAAGCCAAGGCAAGCAACATCCTGTTTCGTTCAAAATACGGCTCGTTATTAGTAAAAAAGAGTTCGTTGCTAAAACTTATTCTAAAAGGCCTAAACCCGTGCTGCTCTTTACCCAATGGTTTTGCCAGTTCTAATCGGTACCTAAAGCGGTTTCGGTAGCCATTGCTGGTAAAGCGCATTTCTGCTCTGTAGCGTTGCTCAATGTTTATGCTGCCAACATTTTGCCTTAAAGTTACCATGGGCCAGAGCCGTATTTCATCATTATTTTTAGGTGTTTCAAAATTACCTCCTTCTTTGTAGGTTTGGTAGCTGCCCAGCCCCAAACTAAAAATGGCATTAGGGTAAGCTTGGTAATTTACACCACCTTTGTATTCGTAATAATGAAAATGGTCGTAAAATTTTAGAGAGCGCAATTGGGCTTCGGCAAAATAGCTCAATTTAGGTGTGGCCTTGTACTTCAAGTTAATAATATTCCAGGAGCCAAGGCCTGTGTAGGTTTGAGCTGGTACTTGGTAAATGCACAACATGGCTAATAAAAATAGCCAATAGTTTTTAGTACAATTAAACAATTTTAAAGTTGTTTATAGTTCATAATCAACTACCCTTCTTTCGCTCCTGGCCTCAGCAATAAAAGGCATGCAAGCTTTGTGTAGCGGGTGCTGTTGATAGTAATTTAAGGCTTCTTTGCTTTCAAATTCGCTGTATAAAACCAAGTCGGAAGCTTCAGCAGATTCTACAAAATTAATACCCACTTCAATTTTAATCAATCCCTCAATTTGGCCTTGCAGGTTTTCTAATTTTTCTTTGATAGCAGCGGCATTTTCGGCTTTGCTTAAGCCATTAGCCTCCGCATGTAATTTCCAAAAAACAATATGTTTGATCATTTTTTCTGTGTACTTTTAATGGGCGTTTCTTTACAAGTTAACCTAAAGGCAGAGCGCTGGTATCCGTTGGGATCTGTATAGGTTTCAATCTTTTCTTTATTAATCTGCTTCCATTCAAAAATGCCCTGCTGAAAAATGATTCCAAACGGGTTTTTCTTTGGAACCTCATAGGTATCGGGCATTCCATTAATTTGTTTCCACTGCTTTTCTGTAACCAGCGTATAGGTAACTATTTTGCTTTTGGTGGTCATTTTTTGCGATAAATATTTGGCATAAATAGCAATAGGAGCGGGGTTGCTTAATATGGCATACTTTGTGGGTATGTATGAATCTTTAGCAAAAGCGGCCATGCATAAATTGCCTTCTACCATATTATTTGTGCTATACAAATAGTTTATAAATTCTTGAAAATCTCTTGCTAATACAGGTTCTCGCATTATTTTAAAACTGGGGTTTTGGGGTTTATTTGGCGTTGCAGGAATTTGCAAAAGTGCATCCAGCTTTATGGCTTGGTGTTCAATGCCATTTTCTTGCGCAAATAATAGGTTCGAACCCAATAATACGGCCAATAAGAATTTCCATTTTTTCATGTATACGAACATAAGTGGTTTAAACCAAAACAGCCAATACAAAATGTTGTACTGGCTGTTTTTATAAATTAGTTAGATGAATTATTTTACTTCTTCAAACTCTACATCTTCTACATTATTGGAAGCATCAGCATTAGGTTCGTTGCTTGGTGCACCTTCTGGTGCGCCACCTTGTGCTTGCTGCGCAGCGTAGATATCCTGACTAGCTTCTTGCCAAGCGGCGTTTAATGTTTCCATAGCGGCATCAATGGCAGGGATATTTTTCTCTGCATGTGCTTTTTTCAAATCCTCTAAACCGCTTTCAATTTTCTCTTTTTTGTCGGCCGGAATTTTATCACCATATTCTTTTACTTGCTTTTCCGTTTGGAAAATTAAGCTATCGGCTTGGTTTATTTTTTCAACTTCTTCCTTAGCACGTTTATCAGAATCTGCGTTGGCTTCAGCTTCGCGCTTCATTCTTTCAATTTCTGCATCGCTTAAACCCGAACTGGCTTCAATTCTAATTTTTTGCTCTTTTCCAGTACCTTTGTCCTTTGCACTTACATGCAAAATACCGTTGGCATCAATGTCGAAAGTAACTTCTACTTGTGGCACACCGCGCGGTGCTGGTGGAATATCACTTAAATGGAACCTACCGATAGAACGGTTTTGATTAGCCATTGGGCGTTCGCCCTGCAATACATGTATTTCTACCGATGGCTGATTGTCTGATGCGGTAGAGAAAACTTCGCTACGTTTGCTTGGAATGGTAGTATTAGATTCAATTAATTTGGTCATTACACCGCCCATGGTTTCAATACCTAAGCTTAATGGTGTAACATCTAATAACAATACATCTTTTACTTCTCCGGTTAAAACACCACCTTGAATGGCCGCACCAATAGCTACTACCTCATCAGGGTTTACGCCTTTTGAAGGTGATTTGCCAAAGAAAGCTTCAACGGCAGCTTGTATAGCAGGAATCCTAGTTGAACCACCTACCAAAATTACCTCATCAATGTCATTAGTAGATAGGCCGGCATTTTTAAGGGCACTTCTACAAGGCTCAATGGTGCGCTTAATTAAGCTATCAACCAATTGCTCAAATTTGGCGCGGGTTAAAGTTTTTACCAAGTGCTTAGGACCACTAGCAGTGGCAGTTACATAAGGTAAGTTTATTTCGGTTTGAGCCGAACTCGATAATTCAATTTTCGCTTTTTCTGCAGCTTCTTTTAAACGTTGCAAAGCCATAGGATCTAAGCGTAAATCGATGCCTTCTTCAGTTTTAAATTCATCGGCCATCCATGCAATGATAGCATTGTCAAAATCATCACCACCTAAATGGGTATCACCATCGGTAGATTTTACTTCAAATACACCATCACCTAATTCAAGAACAGAAACGTCGTGTGTACCACCACCGCAATCAAATACTACAATTTTCATGTCCTTGCCTTTTTTGTCAACACCATAGGCAAGGGCAGCAGCAGTTGGTTCGTTAATAATTCTACGCACAGTTAAGCCAGCAATTTCACCCGCTTCTTTGGTAGCCTGGCGTTGGGCATCGTTAAAGTATGCTGGTACCGTAATTACCGCTTCTTTAACTTCTGTTCCCAAATAATCTTCAGCAGTTTTCTTCATTTTTTGAAGAATCATGGCTGAGATTTCTTGCGGCGTATACATTCTATCATCAATGTTTACGCGCGGTGTGTTGTTGTCGCCTTTTTCTACTTTGTAAGGTACTTTTCCAATTTCGCTGCTAATTTCTGAGTACGTATGCCCCATGAAACGCTTGATAGAATAAATAGTGTTGATAGGGTTGGTTACTGCTTGTCTTTTAGCAGGGTCGCCAATTTTACGTTCCCCATCTTTTAAAAATGCCACAATGGATGGAGTAGTTCTTCTACCCTCACTGTTGGCGATAACCACAGGTTCATTGCCTTCCATTACAGAAACACAAGAGTTGGTTGTTCCTAAATCGATTCCTATTATTTTGCTCATAATTATTTAATTTTCTTTACTAATATTTGCTTCAGTTTAGCAATGAAAATGCCAATTCAAAAATCTGACAGTATTGCCAGCTTGTTGACAGCTAAGAGCAGATTATAAGTCAAAATTTCTGCCCCAATGGCAGTTTTGCTGACAATTAAAAGGTAAAGTTGGGTAGTTCTTGGGAGAGCAGAATGATAGTAGAAATATCAAATTCTTGCATCCTATTATTGAAATTTCTGCTAGAGAAAATGCCCAGGCCTCCGTTAGAAATATTTGAGTATTGCGGGTTTTTTTGAACAATGCTAAGATTGGGTTTGCTTAAATCAATCATGGTTCTGAATTCGGGAGCGCCTCCAAATGTTGAGAATTCAATGTTTATAGATCTTCTTATTTTATTTGAATTAACGGGTATCCTAGCTTTCATATAATCTATAAAACCAGTAGAGCTCACATTTAATGTATAGTCTCTATCAGCTTCAAAATCTCTGGCTTTCGCCAATTCATAATTAATAGTTTTAAACTCAAAGATACTGGTATCATTGGCGTTCATTTCTTTGTAGGTGTAATTTATGTTTAAATCGTACAGCGCAGCGTTTCTGCCTGATTTGAACCTAAACTGAAAAGTATGTTTTGGAACATCGTATCTTAAAACAGTAGTTCTTGCATAGATAATAGCGTCTTTAACCAATGGGGTACGAGAGGTAAAATACTTGTCTTTTTTGGGCAGATAAATAATAAGCTCATAAATTTCGTTGGCATTATTATTTTTGGGTAATTTACAAGCGTATAGGGTGTTTCTGGCATTAGAGAAAAAGCCAGTATCCTTGGGAATTGTATCTACGCGGGTGCATAGAAAGGTGTCTTTACTAACAATATTGATGAGTTTAACAATTACGGAATCAAAATACAAAGAATCTGCAATTTGGGCTCCCTCAGCTGTGCTCTGATTTCCAGAATTTTGGTATAATTTCTCAATACGTAAAAATTGCGTGGCTTGGTTTTGATCTAAAAAGGCATAAACAATAGGAATATCTTTATAGGGGGCATTGATATCTATATCGTTTTTACAGGCAAATAGGCCAGAAAAAAGTGTAATTACTAAAAGGATTTTACTTTTCATTGTATGCAAATTAAGCATTTTTTTTTGGGTGTTCAAAAATAAGTAGTCAATCTAATTTGAATTTAGGTTTTATCTCTACCTTTGAAGTTCATTATATTTTATATGAGTGTTCACAAAGAATTTAAAAAGGTTACTACTCACACCTTAATTGAAATGAAAATGCGTGGAGAAAAAATCTCTATGTTAACAGCTTATGATTATAGCATGGCCAAAATATTTGATGCGGCTAAAATTGATGTTTTATTGGTTGGAGATTCTGCCTCAAATGTAATGCATGGTCACGAAACCACTTTGCCTATCACCTTAGATGAGATGATTTCTCATGCCTCGGCTGTTATAAGAGCTGTTTCGCGTGCTTTGGTTGTGGTAGATTTGCCTTTTGGTTCGTACCAAGGAAATTCTAAAGAAGCCCTCAATTCTGCTATACGTATAATGAAGGAGGCCGAAGCCCATGCCGTTAAGCTTGAGGGTGGGGAAGAAGTGGCTGAATCTGTAAAAAGAATTTTAACAGCAGGTATACCCGTAATGGGTCATTTGGGTTTAACACCGCAGAGTATATACAAATTTGGCACCTACGAGGTAAGGGCAAAAGAAGAAGCCGAAGCCCAAAAGTTATTGCACGATGCTCAACTTTTAGAACAGGCTGGCTGTTTTGCTATTGTTTTAGAAAAAATTCCATCGCAATTGGCTAAACAAGTTACGCAGATGGTTAAAATACCTGTAATTGGTATTGGGGCTGGGGCAGATGTGGATGGGCAAGTGCTGGTTAGTCATGATATGCTGGGTATTAACAAAGATTTTTCACCAAAATTTTTACGTAGGTATTTAAATTTATACGACCAAATTCAAACTGCCGTAGAACAATATGTAGCCGATGTAAAGTCTGTAGACTTTCCAAGCGAAAAAGAACAATATTAATAAACGTATTGCCCGCACTTATGCCAAAAATTTTATGGGAAGACAATCACCTCATAGCAGCTTTTAAGCAGAGCGGACAAACCGTTCAGCCAGAACCCAATAAGCCCGCTTCTTTGGAAGAGGAAGTGAAGATTTACCTTAAAGAAAAATACCAAAAACCAGGTGCAGTTTACCTTGGCGTAATTCATCGATTAGATATGCCTGTAGAAGGTATTGTGCTCTTTGCTAAAACCTCTAAAGCCTTGGTAAGAATGAATGAAATCTTTCAGCAAAGAGCGGTTCAAAAGATTTACCAAACTTGGGTTCATTATAAGCCAGTTGCACCAACTGGGCATTTGCTTAATTGGCTTAAGCGCGACGAAAAAAAGAATTTTACCAAAGCATATAGCACCGAAATAAAGCAATCTGAAAAGGCCGAATTGACCTATGAAGTGCTACAAATAAAAGGCAAATTTGCGCTTTTAAAAGTTACTTTGTTAACTGGTAGAAAGCATCAAATACGGGTGCAATTATCTACTTTGGGTTGCCCCATTTTGGGCGATAAAAAATATGGTGCTTTATATGCCTATGAGGATAATTATATTGCACTTCAAGCCTGTGAGTTGGCATTTGTCCATCCGGTATCCAATGAAAATATTCATATTAAAATCGAAAACCTAATTTTTCCTGGATAAACCTAAATTAATGCTTTCTTATAAAAGCATTAAAGAAAAATTAATACAGCCATAAGTATCTGTTTTAAAGCATTATTTTTTTTAATGTTAATTATTAATTTTATTTATATTTTTAGGTGCTTTTAATAACCCTTAATATTCACTTAAAATGCTTGTTTTGGCTTGATTTAACTGCTTTTTTATGATAGCCTTGTGAAAAAAAACATTCTCAATGAGTAAGTTAAAACTAATTATTTTGCTTGTTTTTACAACTGTTTTTAGCATCGCTATTGGGTATTTTTTGCCAAAAGGAAAAGCTAAAATAACGCAACTGCCTATAACTTTAACTGCACCCAATTTTTCTACTAGTTTACTTAATCCCATTTTACCCCATTACGACCAAATGGGCATAGACTATTCAGAGTTAAAGTCGTTCAGGGGTAAGATTGAACAACGCATTCAGTTTTTTAAAAATACCCATAAAGACCTTCAGGTAAGTTATTACTTTAGAGACTTAAATAACGGATTATGGACCGGCATTAACGAGCGGGAATCTTTTAGTCCGGCCAGTTTATTTAAAGTGCCAATCATGATTGCATTATTAAAAAAGGCTCAAACTGATCCTAAAGTTTGGGAAATGGGGGTTGTTTACAAAAAAGCCGATTTAGGTGAGGTGCCAGAGGAAAGTGGATTTAAAAAGGAGGATGGTAAATTTTATTCTATAGCCGATTTACTCACCCAAATGATTGTGTATTCTGATAATGCTGCCAGTTTGTTATTGCTTCAGTTTATTGGTGATAAGTCTATACTGAAAGTAATTGATGAACTCAATATGCATGTTGGAAACGGGTTTGACCAAAATACAAATTTTATTACAGTAAAAGCCTATGCTGGCATTTTAAGGGTTTTATATAATGCTTCTTATTTAAACAAAGAAATGTCTGAAAAAGCGCTTAATTTGCTTGCGCAATCTAAATATAATAAAGGTATTAGAGCCGGAATACCCGCTCATATTAAAGTTGCTCATAAATATGGCAAGCGCGATGAAACGGTGGTGGGAGGAAGAATACATAATTTACAATTGCATCATTTTGGCTTAGTTTTTCATCCCAAAAAACCATTTATTATTGGTATAATGACGCGTGGTGCTGATGTTGAAACTAAATTACAGGTGATAAAAGCGTTAAGTGAAATTACTTACCAAGAGGTAGATAATCAGACTAAAGACAATGTAAAGTCTGAGGTTTTTTCTGAGTAATTTGGGTCAGAAATAAGACTACCGATTCCTTAATTTTGTCTATATTTGCCTCAAAATAAAAGCAAAATATGAACGGTTTTTTCAATGTTCCAGTTCCGGTAAATGAGCCGGTTTTAAATTATGCGCCAGGTAGTTCTGAAAGAAAAGCACTAAAAGAAGCCCTAGAAGATGCGCGGTCTAAAGTGATCGATATTCCTATGTATATTGGTGGAGTAGAGGTTAGAAGCAACAAAACCGCAGAAATTCGTCCCCCACATGATCACCAACATTTGCTTGGAAGCTACCACATTAGCGATGCTTCACACGTTACCCAAGCCATTGATGCGGCTTTGGCTGCTAAGGCAAAATGGGAAGCATTAGCCTGGGAACAACGTGCCGCCATTTTCTTAAAAGCCGCCGAGCTAATTGCTGGTCCGTACCGCGCTAAATTAAATGCAGCAACCATGCTAGGACAAAGCAAAAATGCTTACCAAGCCGAGATTGATAGCGCTTGCGAATTTATAGATTTCCTGCGTTTTAATGTTTCGTTTATGAGCGAGATTTATGCAGAACAACCACAATCTGCTAAAGGCATTTGGAACAGATTAGAATACAGGCCGCTCGAAGGTTTTATATACGCCCTTACCCCATTTAATTTTACAGCTATTGCGGGTAATTTACCAGCGTCTGCCGCATTAATGGGCAATGTAGTGGTTTGGAAGCCAAGTAATACGCAGGTATATTCTGCCAATGTATTGATGGAAGTTTTTAAACAAGCAGGTGTGCCAGATGGGGTAATTAATTTAATTTATCCAAGCGGACCAGTTGCTGCAGAGGTGATATTTAATCATGCAGATTTTGCTGGTATCCATTTTACTGGTTCTACAGGTGTTTTCCAAAATATTTGGAAAACCATTGGAAACAATATTCATAAGTTTAAAACCTACCCTCGAATTGTAGGTGAAACAGGCGGTAAAGACTTTATTGTAGCGCACCATACAGCACATGTAGATACGGTGGTTACTGCTATGTTACGTGGTGCTTTCGAGTACCAAGGTCAGAAATGTTCTGCCGCTTCTAGGGCTTATATTCCTTCTAACATGTGGGAAGAAGTGAAAGCTAAAATGCAAAAAGAAATGGCTGGGTTTAACGTAGGACCAGTAGAAGATTTCAGGAATTTTGTGAATGCTGTTATCGATGAAAAATCATTTGATAAATTAGCTGCTTATATTGAAGAGGCTAAAAAAGATTCAAGCTGCGAAATAGTTGCAGGCGGAACTTACGATAAATCTAAGGGTTGGTTTATACAACCTACTTTAATTGTTACAAGCAACCCTAAATACACAACCATGTGCGAAGAATTGTTTGGTCCGGTTTTAACCGTTTATGTATACCAAGCAGATGCTTACGAAACAACTTTAGATTTAGTAAACGAAACATCGGAGTATGCCTTAACAGGGGCTATTTTGGCTCAAGACAGATACGCCATTGATTTAGCTACCTGGAAATTGAGAAATGCCGCTGGTAATTTCTACATCAACGATAAACCTACAGGCGCAGTAGTTGGTCAGCAGCCTTTTGGCGGCGCACGCGCCAGTGGTACCAACGATAAAGCCGGTGCCATGATTAACTTAATGCGCTGGGTAAGTTTAAGAACCATCAAAGAAACCTTTGTGCCACCGGTAACTTATGGCTACGATTTTATGAAGGAAGCCTAATTTATTTATACATTTGAAACGTCGGGGTAATTTATTGCCCCGACGTTTTTGTGCCATGACAAATACACACGAAGTTTATATGCAACGCTGCCTAGATTTAGCGCGTTTAGGAGCTGGATTGGTTTCGCCTAATCCCATGGTGGGCGCGGTAATTGTGCACCAAGGCAAGATTGTAGGAGAGGGCTGGCATCAGCAATTTGGTGAGGCACATGCAGAGGTTAATGCCATAAACCAAGTGGCAGATAAAAGTTGCTTAAACCAATCTGATTTATACGTAAACCTTGAGCCATGCTCGCATACAGGCAAAACGCCCCCTTGTGCCAACTTAATTATTCAACATCAATTTAAGCGGGTAATTGTGGGTATGTCTGATCCCAATCCGCTAGTTGCCGGCAAGGGAATTGCCTTGTTAAAAGAAGCAGGGATTGAAGTAATAAGCGGTGTTTTAGAGGAAGCCTGTTTGGCCTTAAACAAACGCTTTATTAAACATATGCTGCATCAAAAACCCTATGTAATTTTAAAGTGGGCTCAAACCAGAAACGGATTTATTGCGCCAGATGCGACCAAATTAAGTGCCCAACAATTTGAAGAAGAACGCCATATTACAGGCTTTATGGTGCAACGTTTGGTGCATAAGTGGCGCACCCAAGAAGATGCCATTATGGTGGCTACAAATACAGTAATTACAGATAATCCAGCCTTAGATGCACGTGCCTGGAGTGGCAGAGCGCCCATAAGAATTGTGTTAGATAGAACACTTAGGCTAAGCCTAGATTTAAAAGTATTTAAAGCACCCCAAACTACTTTTATTATAAACGAAATAAAAGAAGGAGAGGAAGCTAACTTAATATACATCAAACTCAATTTTAGCGGCAATTGGATAGAACAAATGTTCGCTAAATTATTGGCCTATCAAGTGCAAAGTATATTGGTAGAAGGAGGTTCTATGTGGTTAAATACCTTAATAGAGCAAAATTATTGGGATGAGGCTATTGTTTTTTATTCGCCCAAACATATTTCTGAAGGCATTGCCGCGCCCAAAATTGGCGGTAAATTGGCCCAACAATTTGAGTTAGATAAGATGCAAGCTTCGCAATATTTCAACATATGATTTTTCTTTTATTAAGCATTGTATTTTCTACCCTTACAGTTAGTTTCTTTAAGGTATTCGAAATAAAAAAGATTCAAACTTTTCAGGCCATTGTAGTAAATTATTTAACCTGTGGCATTATTGGCACCTATTTAGCAAAAACGCCTGTTTATTCCGCCCAATTTTGGCAAGCTCCTTGGCTAATGTACACACTGGTTTTGGGTTTTTTGTTTATTAGCATTTTTTATTTAATTGCTTTAACAGCCCAAAAAATAAGTGTAGCGGCCAGTATGGTTTCGGCAAAATTATCGGTAGTTATTCCAGTTATTATGGCTTGGTTGTTCTTAGCAGAATCATTGAATATGCTAAAAATACTGGGCATAACTCTTTCTTTTATTGCCGTGTTTTTTATAAGCGCTCGGTCTGAACCTAACACGGAACAAACAGGCAAAGGATTTTGGTATTTACCTGTGCTTGTATTTGTAGGAAGTGGCTGCATTGATGCCTTGTTAAAGTTTTTAGAATCAAACTATATGCCAGCCTACTCAGCGGATGATATTGTAACAGCCACCTTTTTCTTTGCTTTTGTATTTGGTTCGACCATGCTTATTTACCAGTACGTTGTGGCCCGAAAAACGGTGACAACAAAGGCTATTGCTTGGGGATTTTTACTGGGAGTTCCTAATTATTTTAGCATGTATTTTTTGGTGGAAACCTTGGCAATTTTTCCGGCTACCTTTATTTTTCCAATCAATAATATTGGTATAGTAGCCTTATCTACCTTGCTGGCTTTTGTAGTTTTTAAAGAGAAATTATCTGTTAAAAATTGGTTGGGATTAGCATTGGCTTTGGGTGCTATTTTACTAATTTCATTGGCATGAGTTTACCCGATAGTTTTTATACCTTAACTACTACAAGTACTGGCGAGTATAAAGATAAAGGAAGTAAGTTTATAGCTTATGCTTTTGCCGTAACAGATGAAACCGATTTTAAGCTAAAGCTTAAAGAGATTAAAAAAGAGCATTTTTCTGCCGCACATGTTTGTTGGGCTTTTGTAGCTGGACCCAATAAGGAGATTGAAAAAAGTTCGGATGATAGGGAGCCTTCTGGTTCTGCAGGTAGACCCATTTTAGCTGCTATTTTAGGCAAAGATTTACGCTATGTAGGCATTGCGGTTGTGCGATATTTTGGCGGAAAATTATTAGGCGTTCCTGGTTTAATTAATGCCTACGGAAATGCGGCAAAGGAGGCTATTGCCCATGCTAATTTTGTTCAAAAAAGAGTGTTTTACCGTGTTTTTGTAGGTTCAGAATTCTCTCAACAGCACGAAATCATTAAACTTTGCAAGCAATCTAATGTAAAGTTTTATCCCGATATGCAAAATCAATTTCAAGGTATTACCTTCGAAGTAAGTCCAAGTTTAAAAGACCCGCTTTTAGCCAGCTTGGATGTTAAAAATTTTAAACAAATTATTGATTTAGGAATTACCTATGAATAAATTATTTTTATTATGGATTTTGCTTGCCAATGCTTTCCTAACTAAAGGGCAATCGCAAGCGAATAACCAAGCTATAAATACTCATTATTTATTGGCCCATAAAAACGTTTTAGCGCAATCTCCTTGGTTGCAAAAGGCACAGAATAATTTTTATTTAGAGGCAGAGCGCAATAGTTTGGCTGCCAAACACTTTTTGTTTGTTCAAACCCATCAAAATATACTTGTTTACGGCGCAACTTGTAAGGTAAACATGGGTTTAAACCAAAGTATACTTAGTATTTTTAATGGGTTTGAACCCATTGAATCTGTGTTGCCTTTGCCGGCTAATTTCAGTTTTGATAATGCTAAAAAATATGTTTGGTTTAAACAGCAAGGTACTTGGATTTTAGCCGAACAGCAGATGGCTAAAACTAATTTGGGAGAGGCTTTAGAGTTATTGATTTCGGTGGCAGACGGGTCTATTTTACAAGAAACTTTCCGCGATTTAAATTGGCGCAAAGACACATTGGTAAGAACCAAAGTATTTAACCCCGACCCGCTTACCAGCGCGCAAAAAGAATACGGCGAAGGCGGTTTGTTTAAGCATAATAATGGCGCAAATTCGCCCGAATTGACTGCAGAATTAAAGGATAAAAATATAACGCTTACCTTGCAAAATGATACGTTTTATCCTTGGTCGCCTTATGCTACCATATTAGATTTAGAATCTCCTACCCAAAATTTGTTCAGGAGCACCGCTGCTAATTTTGATTTTAATAGAAATAACAGTGAATTTAGGGAAATGAATTGCCTTTATCATATTGAGGCATTTAGGAAATATTTGGCACAAATTGGATTGCCTTTTACCGATCTTGCTCCCATAAACTTAGACCCAACGGCCTATTCTGGTCAGGATCAATCTAGGTTTTCTTATTCCTTAGATAAACCCGCACTGTTTTTTGGAACAGGTGGCGTGCCCGATGCCGAAGATGCGGATGTAATTATACATGAATATACGCATTACCTTAATTATTACATAGCTCCCAATACCATTAATGGAAACCAGCGTTTGGCGGTAGAAGAGGCCAATTGCGATTTTATGGCTTGCATGCATTCTAAAGCAGCTAGTAATTTTAATTGGCGAAGAATTTTTAATTGGGATGGCTTTAATGAGTTCTGGAGTGGGAGGGATGGCAATAGTAATAATACCTATCCCAAAGATGTGAGTGCAGATTTTTATCGCACAT
The DNA here is from genome assembly GCA_945860865.1 of Chitinophaga pinensis. Classification (GTDB taxonomy): domain Bacteria; phylum Bacteroidota; class Bacteroidia; order UKL13-3; family UKL13-3; genus B1. Next base: position 132,932 of record CAMARW010000007.1, read on the forward strand.
CACTTATCTGGAGCAGTATGTTAAATGATATTAGCGAAGACGTAGGTAGAGATGTTTTAACCCGTTTATTACTGCAATCTGTTTATAGCTATGCCAGTGATATGAGTATGCAAGACGCTGTTAATTTGTTGGTTCAAGCCGATAGTTTATTATATGGGTATGGTAATTTAAGCAAGTTAAGAGCCAATATGGAAACCCGCGGATTTGCTGTAACGGGCTTGCCAAATTCGTTGAATGCTCAGCTTAATTTGCAAGTCTTAAATTCTGCTGAGTTTGCATCTGGCAAGGGATTATTGAATGTACAAGCTACCAATGGAGATAAACTAAATTACCGCATGTTAAATATACAGGGTGTTGTTGTAAAAGAGGATCTTTCTTTTGTAAATCAAATACAATTGGGTTCAGAAAATCTTTCTCCTGGTGTTTACTTTCTGCTCTTAAGTAACGAAAAGGGCTTAGTTTACAATGCTAAACTTGTTGTAAATAGACCATAGACTAACTTCCAACTATGCTTCCGTCTACCATTTCGATGATGCGGTGGGTTTTGGCTGCAAATTCATTGTCGTGCGTTACAATAAGTAATGTTTGATTGTATACTTCGGCAAGCTCTTTAAAGATGTTAAATACAATTTCGCCATTCTTTTTATCGAGGTTTCCGGTGGGTTCATCGCCCATGATAATGATGGGATCGTTGATTAATGAGCGGGCTATGGCAACCCGCTGTTTTTGTCCGCCCGAGAGCTGATTAGGCTTTTTATACGCCTCGTTTTCTATGCCTAGAATTTTGAGTTTTTCATAGGCTTTGTGCTCCATTTCTTTCTGGCTGAATTTGCCCAGTTTTTCGGCCGGAAGCATTACATTTTTGAGCACAGAAAACTCGTTAAGCAAATAATGAAATTGAAAAACAAAACCAATTTTTTCATTTCTAACGCGGGCCAATTCAGATTCTTTTTTGCCGCGCATACTTACGCCATCAATCAAAACCTCTCCTTCATAATCGGTATCCATGGTAGAAAGAATATACAATAAAGTAGATTTGCCACAACCCGATTTGCCAATAATAGAGGCAAAGGTGCCTTGGTTCAAACTAAAGTTAATCGACTTTAAAACCTGTATGCTAATGGGGTCGTGAAAGTACTTTATAATATTTTTGGCTTCTATAATTGTATGCTCCATATTATTTGCCTCTGATAATGATAACTGGGTCTATTTTACTGGCTTTTCTGGCCGGAAAGTACCCTGCAAAATAGGTTGTAATAATGGAGAAAACGCCTCCAATAATATAAAACTTTATATCGTAATTAATGGGGTATGTTTTAATGGTAGGTAAAGAGGCTGTTTCAAACGGAATTTGATCTATTAATGCAGATAATCCGAAGCCAGCAAGTAAGCCCAAACTGCCGCCAAAAAGGCCAATACTTACGGCAATAGAGATGAATATGCTTTTAACATCTGAACCGCTAAAACCCGTTGCTTTGAGGATGGCAATAGAGTCCATTTTTTCATAAATCATCATGTTTAAAATGTTGTAAATGCCAAAGCCTGCAACTATTAAAAGGGTTATGCCCACGGTAAAAGAAATGATGGTTCTTACTTTGCTGCCGGTTTCAAACTGTGAGTTGGCAGTTTGTATATCTACGGCCTCAATATTTAGTAATTTTCGATACTCTTTTGCCATGTCTGGCGCCCACAGAATATCCTTTAATTTTATCTGAATATCGGTGATATAATTGTTGCCTTCGCCCATTAATTTTTGGGCAGTTTTAAGGCTGGTATAACTTTGCACTTTATCAATATCTTGCAAACCCGACCTAAAAAAGCCAACTACTTTTAACTGAATCTTTACGCCTTTGGTGCTGGTAACTTGCACCACATCTCCCACTTGAACCAGCATGGTTTCTGCAGCACCTTTGCCTAAAATAATGCTATTTGGCGTATTTTGTAAATCTAAAAAATTGCCATCTACCACATAATCGCTAAACTTAAATAAGCGGTTTTCTTCTACTACGTCTATGCCATTTATTACCCCCGTTAAATCGGTTGTGCCTACTTGGTAAAATCCCTGACTAATAATTTTAGGCGCCACACCCAATACACGCCCATCAGCCTTTAAGGCCTGCATAATGGCACCCGCACCCTGTATTTGTAGGCCTTTATTGCTGGGCTTTACAGAGTTTATAAAATGATGAGAATTTGTTTCCGCAAAGGCAATTTCAACAGGTTGTTGCGCATTGGGTTTTATTTCGTTATAAAGCCTAATATGTGGGGTTCGGTTCAAAATTAAGCCATCTAATAAATCGTTTAAGCCCGTCATAAACCCCAGCAAAGCCACAAACATGGTAATGCTAAAAGTAACCCCAATAGCAGCCACCAAGGTTTGTTTCCAACGCGCCAGCAAAAGAGATACAGATATTTCGTATAACAGTTTAAAATTCATTTTTTTGAATTAAGAATTAAGAATTAAGAGTTAAGAATTAAGAGTGAGTAATTATAATAACTCTTCACTCGTAATTCGTAATTCGTAATTTTTAATTAGTAATTAATTAAGGTTTAACAATCACATCAGAAGCATCAATTCCGTTCAAAATTTCTACCATTTGTAAGTCTTTTAATCCGGTTTGAACCGAAACTTGCTCGCCATTTTCTTTGGTTACCAGGGAGTCGTTTTGGAGGTAATTTCTTGGAATGAGCAGGGTGTTTTCTTTGCGTTTAACCAAGATGTTTGCTTCAAAGGTTATGTTGGGGTATACCTTGGGCGGACCCACCGTAAAGTTGGCCTCCACCAAAAAGGTTTTGTTTTTATCGTTCATAATGGGGCTAATTCTATAAACTCTGGCCTTAAACACATCGCCCTTATAACTATCCATGGTAATAAGCACTTCTTGGTTCAGGCCAATTTTAAAAATATCGTTTTCATCTACCTGCATTTCCAAAGTAAATAAGCGAGAATCGCCTATGAGGGCTAGGGGAGTTTGGGCGGTAACTACCTCACCAACTTTTTTGTTTATTTGGTAGATAGTGCCTTTAAATAAGCTCTTTAACTCATAATCGCTGGCTTGTTTTTGGGTTATTTTTAGGTTATTTACACTTTGTTTGGCTTGCAATTTTATCAATTTTGCCAATTCATCTCTGCGCACCTTGGCAGATAAGTAGGCGGTTTTGGCATTTTGATAATTCAATTCTTTTTGCTCCAATTCTACCTGCGTGCCCACCTGTTGTTTGTATAAAGCCAATTGCCTTTGGTACAAACTAGAATCGAGTTTCAATTTATTAAATTGCCAATTTACTTGCTGCTCTGCCTCCACCAAACGCGATTGGTTGGCGGCTAAGCTGGCATTTTCTGCGTTTAGCTTAGCGTTATTTTCGCTGTATTGTTGAATTTCGTTGCTCATTAAAAAGAGCTTAGTACCCGCTTCAACCTCTTCGCCCTCGGCTACAAATATCTTTTCTATTTTGCCATTTACGCCCGCTAATATTTGGTATTGTTGGTTGCTTTTAACGGAGCCAGAAGCATACACCGATTCTGTGATGGTTTTTACCACCGGCGAGGTCTTCTCCCTTTTATCTTTACAACCTACCAAGATAATACTAAGGAAAAGAATGAAATATTTATACATAATGGTTTTGTTAATATGCCCCTAAATAAGGGCGTCTTCGTGTTTTTTGTTGGCTAATTGTCCGCAAGCCGCATCAATGTCTTTGCCTCTGCTTCTTCTAACGGTGGCTACCACACCATTTTTTTCGAGATAGGAGCAAAAGGCATCTATCTTGTTGGCATCGGCTTTTTCAAAAGCGCCATCACCTGTTGGGTTGTATTCTATCACATTTACCTTAGCCGGAAACTGTTTGCAAAAGGCTAGCAATTCTTTGGCATCTTGCAGGCTTTCGTTAAAATCTTTAAAGGCAATGTACTCAAAGGTAACGCGTTTTTTGGTTTGTTGATGAAAATATTGTAATGCCGCACCTACAGCGGCTAAGCTGTTACTTTCATTAATGGGCATAATCATATTTCGCTTCAAATCGTTGGCGGCATGTAAGCTTAAAGCCAGGTTGAACCTAACTTTATCGTCGGCCAATTTCTGAATCATTTTAGCGATACCCGCTGTAGAAACTGTGATTCTATCTGCCGCCATGCCTAAACCCTCTTGAGAAGTTATCTTTTCTATACCCGCCAAAACATTAGCATAATTAAGCAGAGGTTCGCCCATGCCCATAAATACGATATTGGTAAGCGGCTTGCCATAATGCGTTTGCGCCCAGTTTTTAATAGCTACTACTTGGTCGTATATTTCACCAGCACTTAGGTTACGCTCGCGGTTCATTTTGCCTGTGGCACAAAACTTACAGGTTAAACTGCAACCTACCTGCGAAGATACACAAGCTGTCATGCGATCATCGGCAGGTATTAGCACACCCTCTACCATAAAACCATCGTGTAAAGTAAACCCACTTTTAATGGTTCCATCTTTACTAATTTGCTTATCTACAATTTCTATGGTGTTAATTACATACTGCTCATCTAGCCAGGCCCTGTTTTCTGCGGAGATATTTTTCATACCCGCAAAGCTTGTACACGATTTTTTCCAAAGCCATTCATATACCTGTTGGCCCCTAAATGCCTTTTCACCCGCAGCAACAAAAGCTTCCTTTAGTTGTGCTAAACTCAGTGTACGAATATCAATTTTGGCCTTATTGCTCATTGCTGCGCAAAGATATCAATTCTGTAGGGTCTAGCAAATATGATATTTAGCAATTCATTCAACCCCACAAATATTCAACTAAAATGGGTAGCGTTTGTTATTTTAAAACCCTTTCTTTAATTTAGCTGAACCCAAAATTAATGAAACCTATGAAACCCCAATCCCCCAATCAGAACTTCCCCCTCCAAAAATTTTCGAAAGACATTTGCGCTTATCGAACGGCATATTGCCCAATGGTGCCTGTTTTATGCGGTTTTGAGTGAGTTAGTGGTTATTATACCAAAGACATATTACCTGACGATTTATCAAAAACAAATTAAAATTTGTAAGTTGTAAAAGCCTTACAAGTTTAAAAAGCAAAAACATGAACTGGGAAGCAAAACCTATAAAACACAAAGGCGAAAGTAGAATAGCAGTGTATTTTGAAAAAAATGCCGAATGGATAGCACGTATAAAGAAACAAGATGATGCCCGCTGGAGTCAATCGCTAAAAGTTTGGCATTTACCAGATAATGCAGCCAATAGACTGAGGCTTAAACTTGATTTGCCCGTTGTTTTAAGTGAAATACATAAACAAAAAATAGAACAATTTAAACGATGGCTTAGTTCTAGGCGATACAGTGCAAATACTATCAAAACCTATTCGGATGCCTTACATACATTTTTAAAATACTACCACGATAAGCCAATAGCACAAATAAGTAACGAAGATGTAATTGCCTTTAACAACGATTATATTTTGAAAAAAAACTTTTCTTCTTCGTTCCAAAATCAGGTTGTGAATTCGGTTAAACTGTTTTTTAGAGAAATAGAAGGGTCAGAACTGAATGTTGATTTGGTGCATCGACCTAAAAGGGAAAAGCTGTTACCCAATGTGCTAAGTATGGATGAGGTAAAAGAAATATTAGAAGCAACACAAAATTTAAAACATAAAACTATGTTGAGTTTAATATATGCCTGCGGACTAAGAAGTGGTGAATTATTAAACTTAATACCCACTCATATAGACAGTAAAAGGGGAGTAATTATAATAAAACAAGCCAAAGGGAAAAAAGACAGGATTGCACCTTTAGGAGATAAAATAATAGAAATGCTTAGAAACTATTACGTGACTTTTAAGCCTGAAAAATACTTGTTTGAAGGACAAGCAAAAGGAAATCAATATGATGCGCGAAGCCTACAGCAAGTTTTAAAACAAAGTTTAGCAAAAACCGCCATAAAAAAACCAGTTACTTTACATTGGTTAAGACATAGCTATGCTACGCATTTATTAGAAAACGGAACCGATTTAAGATATATACAAGAAATATTAGGACACAAGAGCAGTAAAACTACTGAAATATACACACATGTAAGCACAAAGAGCATTCAAAAAATTAAATCTCCTTTTGATAATTTTTAAAAAAACGCTAACATTGATAAATAAAAAACCGCAAAAGATTAGCGCAAATCTACCCAATTATGGAGAGGTATGCGCTACTTTGTAGCGGATATATACAAGTTAGTGGCAAGCTTAAAAAACGACAGACTGAATGATAATACTCATAGACCTTGACGGAACATTGACAGACACGGCTCACGAAAAGTTCAAGCCATTTAAGGACGGTAAACAGCAAACCGTTCTTTCTGACATTCCGCTAATTCAAGGAGCAAAAGAGTTTATTGCAGACATTCAAGTAAAAGGACATAAGCCAATTATTATTTCTGACAGTCATCCTGATTATGTAAATTTAATTGCAAAAGAGATTTTTAAAATTCCAGCAGTAAGTCTTACGGACAAACCAAACATTGAGAAAACTGCGAATTACATTCAATCAAATCAAGACCTCAAAGACCTTTTTGCCAACAAAGACAACTTTATTATGGTTGGCGACAGTTGGCTTGACATCGAACTTGGACGAAGATTAAATATTACAACAGTCCTAACGAAATTTTATGTAGCTACAAGTATTGAAGAACGTGATGGAATTGGACAAGAACTGAAACCAATAAAAATGGGTGCAACTTATTATGCCAAAACATTTGAAGATGTAAGCCAAATAATAAGCAATCCAAAGAAAAGCCTATTGGCGTTAGAAGCTATCTTTCAAGGCGAAACATCTGATAGTATGGTTAGATTTATTACCCGACATTCAAATGGAAATTTCATCGCATTTAGATGTTTAGCAAGACAAGAAGATGGAGAGTGCGATAGATTTGCAAGAGCAGACAAATATTATCAAATTGACAATCCTGCAAGGAGCCAAGAATTTATTTCCAAATTAGCACAATCGGTAACTAACTACTTGGAGAGAGTTGAAAAATACCCTCAATATAAATGGGATTACTTAACCTATGTTTCTGACAAGAAAACCACAACTCCGCCTAACAAAATGAAGGAGATTTTTGAACTTGTAAATTCAAGTTTCAATAAAATCAAATTGTTTGAATGGTCGGAAGATGTTGAAGGTAGTTTAAGAAATCAGCCAAACTATCAAACAAGGCGTGATTTCATTTCAAAATATTTAAAAACAATCGAAGGAATAGACCTTGAAAACAAAAGTGTTATTGTTATTGATGACCAATTCACATCATCAGCAACGGCACAAGAAATAGCTCAACAATTGAGAAACAGAGGAGCTAAAAACATACTTTTTATAGCATTATTCTATTTAATTTTACCAATTGAAAGTAAGGTTTGTCCTAAATGTGGCAAACTTTTAAAAATTAAAATTAAAAAGATAGATGGAACAAAATTTTATTCGTGTTTATTACCAAAATATAGAGGCGATGGATGCGGATATATTGAAAACATTCCAAATCAATGAGAGATAATAATAAAATAATAGGAATAATTGCACTGTCTGAATTAAAAGGCATTGGTCCTGCCTTTGTAAAAAAGGTAGTTTCAAAAAACACCTTTGAAACCACTAACACAATTCAAGAAATTAAAGAAATCATCACAGCCAATAACAAACAGTTTGATGACGACACAATTTATGAAGCGGTAGAAAGTGCCAAAGACATTGTTTTCAAATGCAAAGAAGAAGGCATTACAATAATAGAATTCACAAGTGTAGACTATCCAACTCTTCTAAAAGAAATTAAAGACCCGCCTTCGGTTATTTATTGCAAAGGCAATATTGATTTACTTTACAATAAAACAGTTTGCATCATTGGAACAAGAGAGCCAAACGAAAATGCTGTGAAAATTTCAGAAAGAATTGGCTCATTTTATTCAAATACAAGTTGGGCAATCTGCAACGGACTTGCAGAAGGAGTTGACAATTTTTCAATTAAATCAAACGACAAAATTCATAATAAAGTTATTGGCATTTTAGCAGGCGGACTAAACTATAATACTAAAAAAACACTACTTAAAAAGACTGCTGAAAACGCTGAAAAGACTATTGAAAGTGGCGGACTTCTAATTTCAGAAATGCCACCAGACAAAAAGGAAGACACTTTCACCGTTGTAAAATCTTGCAGAATTCAAGCAGGTCTTTCTAACGGACTAATTTTAATTCAAAGTTCATTAGACGGTGGTTCACGATTTACGACAAAATCTTTTTGCGAAACTCAAAGACCAATTGCCGTTATAAATCCTGTTCAGTCTGACTTTGACTTGCCGACTTATAACGCAAACAAAGAAATTATTCTTAACAGCAAAAAGGGACTTTCTAAATTCACAGAATTAAAAGAAGACAAAATACAGACTTCAAAAATATTTGTAATCAAATCAAAAGACGACTACACAGAATTTGAAAATTTAATGACCAACAGACCAAAAAATATTGAACAAACAAAGACAACATTATTCGGTTGACAGAAGAAAGCCAGCCACTAACACGGGTTTGGCAAAAGTGGCGGTTCCGTGCTCCGCAGACACATTTGTGGTTAATCAAAATTTAGTTCTCCGCATCAACATTTGTGGTGAAAATCGCCACCTTCGCCAAGCCCGAAACCGTTACCTGCAAGGCTAAACAAACAACATACAATGACACAAGAAGAACAAATGCAATTGACTTTCAATATTATTAACTCAATTGGAGCATTGGCGACTTTTGGTGCTTTTCTTTTGTTGTTCCGTAAGGACAAAGACAAGCAAAAACAAATTGACAAGCTAACATCTATAGCTACGGTATTGGACGCACAGAACGACAGCTTGAAAAAACAAAACGACTTGATTGCCCAGCAAGTTGATATTTTCAGAAACACATCTCTTCTTAAACAGCAGGACAACGCATCTATGGTGAAACTTCAAGAGATTGAAGAAAAGAAGTTGAAATTAAGTGTTGCTCCAGTATTATGGCTTAATGGTGCAGGGACAAGACACACAGGAGAATTACAAATTGACTTGAATAATAAAGGTGAAAGAGCAATTTTAGAAGACTTCATTTTAAAATCAGGCGAAATCGAACTACACAGTAAATCCCTTCCATATGACCTTGAAAAAGGTGAAAGACGATACATTTTTGGCAGAGCAAAGAGTAACAAATCAATAAGTGAATGCGAATATGAAATTGAAGTTTTATATCACGACAAACTGAATAATAAATTTAGTTTGATATTAGCAGGAAAAGGAGCTCACGTAAAAATCAAATCAAATAATGAAATCATTTAAAAACTTAATTACCGTTATTATTTTCATAATAATCAGCCAGAATACTGCGTATTCAAAAGAACTTTACGTTTACATCACTACATCTCCCGTTGTTCAGAGAGTTGGAGTAAAGTTATTTATTGATGATAAGGAATTGATAAAAATGAAAGAAGGTCAATATTGGTATGGTGATGTCGGCAACATAAGTAGTTGCGTTCTGAAAGCTAAATCAGGGACATATTTTACAAGCAAGTCGATTAATTTAAATTTTCAATATAAAGATGCTGCATTTGTAATGATAGAACTTGAGCAAATGTCTTGGGCGATGTATGAACAATCCTATCCAAACGTTCAAAGTGAGCTAAAAAACATTTACGACCAAAGAAAAAATCAAACAGATATTGCGAAAAGAGTTAGTATTCATCCGAATACTGGTTATACAAAAAGTTCATTAAAAGAATACCTAAATAATTCTAAATCATTCAATGAGGGCATTTATGAAAATGCAGTTGAAACACCCAATTCGCCAAAATATGAAATCGGTATAATAAAGACTGAGGACGGATTTACTTTAATATATCTAAATGGTGGGGATAATTCTATATGGAAAGAAGGAGATGTTAAAGCATACTTAACAAAGACAGCCAATCCTAACCTCTTCAAGGTTAAATGGTATCTTGGAAATAAAGACGTAAATGAAAATCTCTATATAACTTTTGACAATGCAATGATGAAAGTTGTTTGGACAGATGGAAATCCAGAGCAATTGTATATTAAACTCTTCCCTCTTTCAAATAGCGGAATTTCAAATGTAACATCATCGGGGACTGGATTTGCTTTATCAAGTAATGGATTAATTGTAACAAACTATCACGTTATTGATGGGGCTACAACTATTACAGTTAAAGGAGTGAACGGTAATTTTTCAACCTCCTATAAAGCAAAAGTTGTTGTATCAGACAAAAATAATGACTTAGCCATAATACAAATTGAGGACAATACTTTTACTAATATCTCTAAAATACCATACACTATTAAATCAACATCTTCAGACGTTGGAGAAAATGTATTCGTTCTTGGTTATCCTTTAAGGGCAACAATGGGTGACGAAATAAAATTAACCAATGGTATTATTAGTTCAAAAACTGGTTTTCAAGGTGACATTACTTCATATCAAATTTCTGCTCCTGTTCAACCCGGTAATAGTGGCGGACCTTTATTTGACAAGTTCGGCAATTTAATTGGTGTAATTAACGCAAAACACACTGGGGCTGAAAATGTATCCTATGCTATTAAGGTCAGTTATCTAAAAAATGTAATTGATTTACTCCCGACAACACCAACGTTTGTAAATACAAATACTTTGACAAATCTTTCATTGTCTGACCAAGTTAAACTGCTGAATAAGTTTGTATATATAATCGAAATAAAATGACGACAGAGGGAAGCCCAGCAGGTAACAGCACCTACAAGAAATTGGCGGTTCAGTGGTTAAATGAAGCTTTGTGCTTCGTATCAAGTTCAGTGGTGGCAGACAGTTTAGTGCTTCGAAATCGCCAACTTCTTGTAGCTGCATTCCAAGATCAAAAGCAAGCTTTTTCTTAATTTTTTTTAGGCTGCAAAATTACTTAAGGGAACAAAGGGAGTTCCTCTGTTAACTGTCGCAAAAATTCTTGCGACAATTTTATTACGGATAATGTT
>CAMARW010000008.1 GCA_945860865.1 Chitinophaga pinensis
AGGTTCGAATCCTTCTCTCCCCACAATAATTCGTTTAGGCGATTGGGCGTTTATGTCACAAATAAAAGCGAGAGTAGCTCAGTTGGTAGAGCGACAGCCTTCCAAGCTGTAGGTCGCGGGTTCGAGCCTCGTCTCTCGCTCATAAACAGTGAGCAACTAACAGATTATCATTCTTTTATTTAATCACTCAAAAGTATTGCTGGTTGTTGTAAACTTCTTGCAATACGCCTTTGTAGCTCAGTGGTAGAGCACTTCCTTGGTAAGGAAGAGGTCGGCAGTTCGATTCTGCTCAACGGCTCAAACAAAAACTAAAACTTAAAATATAAAACACAATGGCTAAAGAAAAATTTGACCGCAGTAAACCACACGTTAACATCGGTACAATTGGTCACGTTGACCACGGAAAAACTACTTTGACTGCCGCTATCACTAAGGTATTAGCTGATGCAGGTTTGTCAGAAGCTCGTTCATTTGATTCAATCGACTCAGCTCCTGAAGAAAAAGAACGTGGTATTACTATTAACACTGCGCACGTTGAGTATTCAACTGCAAACCGTCACTACGCTCACGTAGATTGCCCTGGTCACGCGGATTACGTTAAGAACATGGTAACTGGTGCTGCCCAAATGGATGGTGCTATCTTAGTGGTAGCTTCTACAGATGGTCCAATGCCACAAACTCGTGAGCATATCTTATTAGCTCGTCAGGTTGGTGTACCTAGAATCGTTGTTTTCATGAACAAAGTTGACATGGTAGACGATCCAGAATTATTAGAAATCGTTGAAATGGAAATCCGTGATTTGTTAAACAAATACGAATTCCCTGGTGATGAAATCCCAGTTATCCAAGGTTCAGCTTTAGGTGGTTTGAACGGTGATGCTACTTGGGTTGGAAAAATCATGGACTTAATGAATGCAGTTGATAGCTACATTCCAGTTCCACCTCGTGCAACTGAATTGCCTTTCTTAATGCCAATCGAAGATGTATTCTCAATTACTGGTCGTGGTACAGTTGCTACTGGTCGTATTGAGCGTGGTATCGTAAACTCTTCTGAGCAAGTTGATATTATCGGTTTAGGTGCTGAAAAATTATCTTCAGTAGTAACTGGTGTTGAAATGTTCCGCAAAATCCTTGATAGAGGTGAAGCTGGTGACAACGTAGGTTTATTATTACGTGGTGTAGACAAAAACCAAATCCGTAGAGGAATGGTAATTTGTAAGCCAGGTTCTGTATTACCTCACACTAAATTCAAAGCTGAAATCTACGTATTAAGCAAAGAAGAAGGTGGCCGTCATACTCCATTCTTTAACAAATACCGTCCTCAGTTCTATTTCCGTACCACAGACGTTACTGGCGAGTGTCAGTTAGCTGAAGGTGTAGAAATGGTAATGCCTGGTGATAACGTAACTATTTCAGTTGAGTTAATCGCTCCAATTGCAATGGAAAAGAACTTACGTTTCGCTATCCGTGAAGGTGGTAGAACAGTAGGTGCTGGACAGGTAACTGAAATTTTAGCATAATTAAAATTTAAAAAGATCGCAAGTGTTGGTTAGTCCGCTAGCCAACATTTGCTGTCTCTACGGGAATAGTTCAATGGTAGAATGTCGGTCTCCAAAACCGCTGATCAGGGTTCGAATCCTTGTTCCCGTGCTAAGCTAAGAAAAGAATATGAACAAGTTTAGAGAATATATCAATTTATCGTATGACGAGTTGATGAACAAGGTTTCATGGCCTAGCTGGGAAGACTTGCAAGAAAGTACTGTTATTGTAATGGTAGCTTCATTAATCATCGCGTTACTAATTGGTGTAATAGACTTAGCGAGCAGTACTTCGCTAGGATTATTTTACCAGTTATTCCAAAGCTAAGATTGAATCATGACAGAACAAGGAACTGAACAATTTAAATGGTTTGTGGTGCGTGCCGTTACCGGACAAGAAAAGAAGGTAAAAGCGCAGCTTGAGGTTGAGCTTGAGAGGGCTAAGCTATCGGCGCAAGTTCCTCAGATTTTAATCCCTACTGAAAAAATTTATCAGGTAAAAGACGGTAAAAAAATAAGTAAGGAAAAAGCGTATTTGCCAGGTTATATTTTAATCAACGCAGATATTTCTGGTGAGGTTGGACATATCATTACATCTGTTAACGGTGTGGTAGGTTTTTTAGGTGGTAAGGCTTCGCCAACTGCTTTAAGACCTTCAGAAGTTAGCAGAATTCTTGGCAATGTAGATGATATTTTAGAACAAGGAGAAACCATGGAAGAACCATACATTGTAGGTGAAAATGTAAAGGTTATTGATGGTCCATTTACCGGCTTCAGTGGTGTTATTGAAGAGGTAAGTGAAGATAAAAAGAAATTGAAAGTTATGGTTAAGATTTTCGGAAGAAGAACACCGCTAGAACTCAATTTCTCACAGGTAGATAAAGAAAGTTAATTGTAGAATAAAGTCCCATTAAGGGAAGAAAAATTTAGACGTTATGGCAAAAGAACTAACAGGTTTTATTAAACTTCAGGTAAAAGGTGGAGCAGCTAATCCAGCTCCTCCAATCGGTCCTGCATTAGGATCAAAGGGTGTAAATATCATGGAGTTTTGCAAGCAATTTAATGCAAGAACCCAAGATAAAGCAGGAAAGATTTTACCAGTTGTAATTACTGTTTACAGCGATAAATCCTTCGATTTTATCATCAAAACTCCTCCGGTAGCGGCGCAGTTATTAGAGGCAGCTAAAATTGCAAAAGGTTCGGCCGAACCAAACCGTAAGAAAAACGGTAACGTTAGCTGGGATCAAATTAAGCTTATAGCTGAAGATAAAATTGTAGACATGAATTGTTTTAAATTAGAGTCTGCAATTAAAATGGTTGCTGGTAGCGCCCGTAGTATGGGTTTAAACGTTACTGGTGAAAATCCTTTTAACAATTAAAAAATAATTAAGAGATGACAAGGATAAGTAAGAAAAGAAAAGAAGCATTGAAAAAAGTTGATGGCAATAAAGCCTACACTTTGACTGAAGCTTCTAAGTTGGTAAAGGAGATATCCTATACTAAGTTTGATTCTTCTGTAGATATTGATGTTCGTTTGGGCGTTGATCCTAAGAAAGCAAATCAAATGGTGCGTGGTACAGTTGCTTTACCTCATGGAACAGGTAAAACCATTAAGGTTTTAGCTTTGGTTCCTGCTGATAAAGAAGCTGAAGCTATTGAAGCAGGTGCTGATTATGCTGGATTGGATGAATATATTCAAAAGATTGAGCAAGGTTGGACTGATATCGATATCATCGTTACTATGCCAGCTGTTATGGCTAAATTAGGTAAATTAGGTAAAATTTTAGGTCCACGTAACTTAATGCCTAACCCTAAAAGTGGTACAGTTACCCAAGAAGTTGGAAAAACTGTTAGAGAAATTAAAGCAGGTAAGATAGATTTTAAAGTAGACAAAGAAGGAAACATCCATACTTCTATTGGAAAATCAACTTTTGCACCTGAAAAATTGTATGAGAATGCAGTTGAATTAATTCAAACGCTTGCTAAAATGAAACCATCTAGTGCGAAAGGCACTTATTTTAGAAGTATCCACGTGAGCAGTACAATGAGTCCAGGCATCACTGTTGATACTAAATCGGTTCCAGGTATTTAATCTTGTTGGATATGAAAAAGGAAGAAAAAGAATTAGTAATTGATGCATTGGTTGAAAAGTTTAACCAGTACAAGAATATTTACATCACAGATATTGCCAAATTAAATGCGCAAAAGACAAGTGACTTAAGAAGAATGTTATTTAAAAACGACATTACTTTAGAAGTTGCAAAGAATACATTGATCAAAAAAGCTTTCGAAAAATCTGGTCGCGATTTTGGTGCATTGGTTGATACTTTAAAAGGCAATTCGGCCATCATGTTCTGTGAAGACATGAAAGCCCCTGCCAAAGCCATCAAAGAATTCAGAAAGAAAGATGCAATCCCTGCTTTAAAAGGTGCCTGTATCGATACTGATGTATTCATTGGTGATAACCAGCTAGATGCTTTAATAGCATTAAAATCGAAGAACGAATTGATTGGAGAAATCATTGGTTTATTACAATCACCTGCTCAGAACGTAATCAGTGCATTACAATCAGGTGGAAAGACCATCGCCGGTGTGGTTAAAACTTTATCAGAACGTCCGGAATAAAAAGACAAAAATAACAACAACAATTAATAACAATTAAATTTTAGACAAATGGCAGATTTAAAAGCGTTCGCAGAACAATTAGTTAACTTAACAGTGAAAGAAGTTAATGAGTTAGCTACAATTTTGAAAGATGAGTATGGTATCGAACCTGCAGCTGCTGCTGTAGCTGTTGCAGCTCCTGCTGCTGCTGCTGCTGAAGCGGTAGAAAAAACATCTTTTGATGTAATTTTGAAGGCTGCTGGTGCAAACAAACTTAACGTGGTTAAGATTGTAAAAGACCTTACCGGTTTAGGTTTGAAAGAAGCTAAAGAATTGGTAGACGGTGCTCCAAAGCCAATCAAAGAAGGCGTTGACAAAGCAACTGCTGAAGATCTTAAAGCTAAGCTTACTGAAGCAGGAGCTGAGATTGAAGTTAAGTAATTCGAAATCAATAGATTTTGAACATGTGACCCCGACAAATGTCGTGGGTCACATCTTTGTTTATGTAAATCCAAGAATTGGTTAACCATTTAATATCTTTTAACATTGGCCAAAAATATAAATACAACTGGAGAAAGAATCTCCTTCTCTTCAGTTAATCCTGTTATTGATTATCCAGATTTTTTGGATGTTCAATTGCAGTCGTTCAAAGAATTCTTCCAATTGGATACTACTTCTGAAAGTAGAACTAATGAAGGTTTGTTTAAGGTGTTTCTAGAAAATTTTCCTATCACCGATACACGCAATATCTTCGTTTTAGAATTTTTGGACTATTTCGTTGATCCACCGCGTTACTCAATTGATGAGTGTATTGAGCGTGGATTAACTTATTCAGTGCCGCTAAAGGCAAAATTGCGTCTCTCTTGTAACGATCCAGAACATGAGGATTTCAAAACAATCGTGCAGGATGTTTATTTGGGAACTATCCCATACATGACAACCCGCGGTACATTTGTAATCAATGGCGCTGAACGTATCATCGTTTCGCAATTACACCGTTCTCCAGGTGTGTTCTTCGGACAAAGCTATCATACAAATGGTACTAAGTTGTATTCAGCCCGTGTAATTCCTTTCAAAGGTAGCTGGATTGAATTTGCAACGGATGTAAATAATGTAATGTATGCTTATATTGACCGTAAGAAAAAGTTCCCTGTAACTACTTTGCTTCGTGCAATCGGATTTGAATCTGATAAAGATATCCTTAATTTATTTGAATTAGCTGAAGAAGCTAAAGTAAGTAAATCTGGATTGAAAAAAGTATTGGGCAGAAAACTTGCTGCACGTGTTTTACGCACATGGATTGAGGATTTTGTGGATGAGGATACAGGTGAAGTGGTATCTATTGAGCGTAATGAAGTTATCATCGAGCGCGATACCATCCTGGAAGAAGGTCATATAGACCAAATTGTAGAGGCGGAAGTTAAATCTATCTTACTCCACAAAAATGAATCTAGTCATAACGATTTTGCTATTATCTTAAATACTTTACAAAAAGATACTGCAAATAGTGGTAAAGAAGCGCACGAACATATCTATCGTCAGTTGCGTAATGCAGATCCACCTGATGAGGAAACCGCTCGTGGCGTAATTGAGAAGTTATTTTTCTCTGAAAAACGTTATGATTTAGGTGATGTTGGTCGTTACAGGATTAACCGTAAATTAAATAAAAACGAACCGCTTAGTAACCGTGTTTTAAGCAAAGATGATATTGTTTCCATCATAAAATATTTGATTGAATTATCAAATTCTAGAGCTGATGTGGATGATATTGATCACTTAAGTAATCGTCGTGTGCGTACGGTTGGTGAGCAGTTATATTCTCAGTTTGGTGTTGGTTTAGCCCGTATGGCTAGAACCATCCGCGAACGTATGAATATTAGAGATAATGAGGTTTTTACTCCAACAGATTTAATTAATGCTAAGACTCTGTCTTCTGTAATTAATTCATTCTTTGGTACGAACCAATTATCTCAGTTTATGGATCAAACGAACCCATTAGCTGAAATTACCCACAAACGTAGAATGTCTGCACTTGGGCCTGGTGGTTTAAGTAGAGACCGCGCTGGTTTTGAGGTGCGCGATGTTCACTATACGCACTATGGTCGTTTGTGTACAATTGAAACACCTGAGGGGCCGAATATTGGTTTGATTTCTTCATTATGTGTGCATGCAAAAATTAACGGCATGGGCTTTATCGAAACTCCTTACTTAAAGGTAGAGGGTGGAAGAGTAAGAGCAGGTGAGCCAGTTACATATTTGAGTGCAGAAGATGAAGAAGGAAAGGTA
This sequence comes from Chitinophaga pinensis, assembly GCA_945860865.1. Taxonomy (GTDB): domain Bacteria; phylum Bacteroidota; class Bacteroidia; order UKL13-3; family UKL13-3; genus B1. Next base: position 6,429 of record CAMARW010000008.1, read on the forward strand.
ATTGCCCAATCAAATGCTCGTTACGATGCTGAGGGTAATTTCTTAGACCATAAAATTAAAGCGCGTTACGAAGGTGACTTCCCAATGGTGGAGTCAGACAAGCTTGAATTTATGGACATTGCTCCAAATCAAATTGTATCTATTGCTGCTTCATTAATTCCTTTCTTAGAACATAATGATGCTAACCGTGCCTTGATGGGTTCAAACATGCAGCGCCAAGCGGTGCCTTTGTTAAAACCACAAGCGCCTGTTGTTGGTACTGGCTTAGAAGGTAGGGTTGCCAAAGATTCTAGAACATTATTAATGGCTGAAGCCATTGGTGTTGTTGAATATGTTGATGCAAGAGAAATCCGCATTCGCTATGAGCAAACTGAAACAGATAAATTGGTAAGCTTCGGTACTGATACCAAAACATATTCATTAATTAAATTCCGTAGAACCAACCAAAATACTTGTATCAATTTAAAGCCTATTGTAAGCAAAGGCCAAAAAGTTGAAAAAGGAACTGTTTTGTGCGAAGGTTATGCAACAGAAGGTGGCGAATTGGCTTTGGGAAGAAACTTGCAAGTGGCTTTCATGCCTTGGCAAGGTTTTAACTTTGAAGATGCAATTGTAATCTCTGAGAAGGTAGTTAAGGAAGATATTTTTACTTCTATCCATATCACCGAATACGAATTAGAAGTGCGTGATACAAAACGTGGAGAAGAGGAGTTAACAAATGATATTCCAAATGTAAGCGAAGAAGCTACCAAGAATTTGGATGAAAACGGTTTAATCCGTGTGGGTTGCGAAGTAGGTGAAGGCGATATCTTAATTGGTAAAATTACGCCTAAAGGTGAAACAGAGCCTTCTCCAGAAGAAAAACTTTTACGTGCCATCTTTGGCGACAAAGCCGGTGATGTGAAGGATGCTTCATTGAAAGCCATTCCATCAACCAATGGAGTTGTTATAGATAAGAAGTTGTTTGCTCGCGCCAAAAAAGAAAAATCGGCTAAACAAGATGATAAATTAAAGTTAGCCAAGTTAAAAGAAGAGCACGAGAAGAACTTAAAAGAAATTAAGGACATCTTAATTGAAAAATTGTTCTCTGTTTTATCTGGAAAAACTTCTTCGGGTGTATTTAATGTTTACAATGAAGAATTAATTGCAAAGGGTTCTAAATTTAGCATGAAGAACCTAAATGAGATTGATTACTCTAATGTAATGGCTAACAATTGGACAGGTGATGCTGAGAAGAACGATTTAATACGTACGATATTAACTAACTTCAAGAATCGCCACAACCAAGAATTAGCAGAATACAGAAGAAAAGAATATGCTATTAGCGTAGGAGATGAATTACCAACTGGTATTTTAAAACTTGCTAAGGTTTATATTGCTCAAAAGCGTAAGTTGAAAGTGGGAGATAAGATGGCTGGTCGTCACGGTAACAAGGGTATTGTTGCCCGTATCGTGCGCGAAGAAGATCTTCCTTTCATGGACAATGGTCGCCCGGTAGATATCGTGTTGAACCCATTGGGTGTACCTTCACGTATGAACTTGGGTCAGATCTACGAAACGGTTTTAGGTTGGGCTGCCAAAGAGTTGGATGTTAAATTTGCTACACCAATTTTTGATGGAGCTTCAGATGATCAAGTATTAGATTACACGCGCAAAGCAGGTATTCCTGATTGGGGTAAAACATACTTAAACGATGGTTTAAGTGGTGCTAAATTTGATCAACCTGTAACTGTAGGTGTAATCTATATGATTAAATTAGGTCACATGGTTGATGATAAGATGCACGCACGTTCTATCGGGCCATATTCATTAATTACGCAGCAGCCTTTGGGTGGTAAAGCCCAGTTTGGTGGTCAGCGTTTTGGTGAGATGGAGGTATGGGCATTGGAAGCATACGGTGCGGCTAATATCTTACAAGAAATCTTAACTTTAAAATCTGATGATATCATCGGTCGTGCGAAGACTTATGAAGCCATTGTTAAGGGCGATAATTTACCTACACCAGGTATTCCTGAGTCGTTCAATGTATTGGCACATGAGTTACGTGGATTAGGTTTAGAATTAACACTTGAGTAAAAATTATCATTATAATGTTGGGGCTTGCCCCAACATTATAATATCACAAAATTAAACAACGCGAAAATGTCTTTGAAAAAAGAACAAAAAATAAAAGCGAATTTCACCAAAATCCGCATTGGCTTAGCGTCTCCTGAAAGTATCTTAACCAAATCTTTTGGCGAGGTAACCAAGCCTGAAACTATTAACTACCGCTCTTTCAAGCCTGAAATGGGTGGTTTGTTTTGCGAAAGAATCTTCGGTCCAATCAAAGATTACGAATGTCATTGTGGTAAATACAAACGTATTCGCTATAAAGGAATCGTGTGCGACCGTTGCGGTGTGGAAGTTACAGAAAAGAAAGTTAGACGTGAGCGCATGGGGCACATCAATTTGGTGGTTCCAGTTGCCCATATTTGGTATTTCCGCTCTTTGCCTAATAAAATTGGTTATTTATTAGGTTTACCATCCAAGAAATTGGATATGGTGGTTTATTATGAGCGCTATTTGGTTTGCCAACCTGGTATTAAAGCCAATGATGGTGTGGCTAATCTAGACTTATTATCTGAAGAAGAGTATTTAGATATTTTAGATACTTTACCAAAAGATAACCAGCATTTAGATGATAACGATCCTAACAAGTTTATCGCTAAAATGGGTGGTGAAGCATTATGGTTTATGCTTTCTCGCATAGATTTAGATGCTTTGAGTTTTGACTTACGTATTAAAGCAAGTACTGAAACTTCTCAACAACGTAAAAACGAAGCTTTAAAGCGTTTGAAGGTAATTGAAGGTTTCCGTAACTCTCAACGTCATGGCGATAACCGCCCTGAATGGATGGTAGTTAAAATCCTTCCTGTAATTCCACCAGAATTACGTCCGTTAGTTCCATTAGAAGGTGGTCGTTTTGCTACTTCAGATTTAAATGATTTATACCGTCGTGTAATCATTCGTAATAACCGTTTAAAGCGTTTAATGGAAATTAAAGCGCCAGAAGTTATTTTACGTAATGAGAAGCGTATGTTACAAGAAGCGGTAGATTCTCTTTTTGATAATACTCGTCGTGTAAGTGCTGTAAAAACAGAAGGAAATCGTCCGTTAAAATCTTTGAGTGATATGCTTAAAGGAAAGCAAGGTCGTTTCCGTCAAAATTTATTAGGTAAACGTGTAGATTACTCTGGCCGTTCGGTTATTGTGGTTGGTCCGAACCTAAAATTGCACGAATGTGGTATCCCTAAAAACATGGCCGCTGAATTATTCAAGCCTTTTGTAATTAGGAAATTATTAGAGCGTGGTATTGTAAAAACAGTAAAATCTGCTAAGAAATTAGTAGACCGCAAAGAAGCCATCATCTGGGATATCTTAGAAAATATTTTAAAGGGTCACCCAGTATTACTTAACCGTGCACCAACGTTACATAGATTGGGTATCCAAGCTTTCCAACCTAAATTGGTTGAGGGTAAAGCTATTCAATTACACCCATTGGTTTGTACAGGTTTTAATGCGGATTTTGACGGTGACCAGATGGCTGTTCACGTGCCATTAGGTAACGCAGCTGTTTTAGAAGCTCAATTATTAATGTTGGCTCCTAATAACATCTTAAACCCTGCCAATGGTGCGCCTATTACGGTTCCATCTCAGGACATGGTTTTAGGATTATATTACATCACCAAAGGTCGTAAGAGTACACCAGAGCATGTTATTAAAGGCGAAGGTTTGCGTTTTTACTCATCAGAAGAAGCAATTATTGCTTATAATGAAGGTAAAGTAGATTTGCACGCTTGGGTTAAATGTAAGGTTAGGGTAACTGAAAATGGCGAGTTGGTTCAGCGCGTTATTGACACTACCATGGGAAGAATTATCTTTAACCAGGTAGTACCTGCCGCTCATGAATACATCAACGAACTTTTAACCAAGAAATCTTTAAGAGATATTATTGGTAATATGTACAAAAGAGTGGGACAAGATTTTTGCGCTCATTTCTTAGATGATATTAAGTACTTAGGATTCCAATATGCTTTCCGTGGAGGTTTGTCTTTTAACTTGTCTTATGTAAATATTCCAGATGAGAAGGAAGTATTTATTAAGCAAGCTCAAGCAGAGGTGGATGAGATTTGGGATAACTATAACAATGGTTTTATTACCAACAACGAGCGTTACAACCAGGTAATTGATATCTGGACACGTATCAACTCAAGATTGGCTGATACCTTGTTAAAGCAGTTAAAAGAAGACCAACAAGGATTTAATCCTGTTTATATGATGTTGGATTCTGGTGCAAGGGGTTCTAAAGAACAAATTCGCCAGTTGGGTGGTATGAGGGGATTGATGGCAAAACCACAAAAGAATTTAAGTGGTGGAACCGGAGAGATCATTGAAAACCCAATTTTATCTAACTTCAAAGAAGGTCTTTCTGTAATTGAATACTTTATTTCTACGCACGGTGCGCGTAAAGGTTTGGCGGATACGGCTTTAAAAACTGCGGATGCGGGTTATTTAACTAGAAGGTTACATGATGTTGCGCAAGATGTAGTGGTAAGCGAAGATGATTGTGGAACTTTACGTGGTATTCCAATTAGTGCATTAAAGGATAATGAAGAGGTTGTAGAACCATTATACGAACGTATCTTGGGTAGAACCAGTGTGCATGATATTTATGATCCAATGTCTGGCAATTTAATTGTAAAAGCTGGATTCGAGATTTTTGAAGAAGAAGCACAATTAATTGAAGATTCTCCAATTGAAATAGTTGAAATACGCTCTGCATTAACTTGCGAAACCAGATATGGTATTTGTAGCAAATGTTATGGAAGAAGTATGTCAACCGGCAGAAAATCTCAAAGAGGTGATGCAGTAGGTGTGGTAGCAGCTCAGTCTATTGGTGAGCCAGGAACACAGTTAACTTTACGTACTTTCCACGTGGGTGGTACGGCTTCTAATATTGCTTCTGAATCTCAGTTGGTAGCTAAATTTGCTGGTATTCTAGAGTTTGAAGAGATTAGAACTACTGATCTTAAAAATGAAGAAGGTAAAATGGATTCAGTGGTTATTGGTCGCCAAGGTGAAATACGTATATTAGATCAAAAATCGCGCAGTCCTATTATTACAATCAATATTCCTTACGGTGCTCATTTAAAAGTTAAGAACGGTCAGCTAGTAGAAAAAGGCGAACCAATCTGTGCTTGGGATCCATACAATGCGGTAATTATTTCTGAGTTTACAGGTAAGGTTTCGTTTGAAAACATTATCGAAAATGTAAACTACAAGGAAGAATCTGATGAGCAAACCGGACACAAAGAAAAGGTAATTGTTGAGAGTAGAGATAAAACTAAGATTCCTTCGATTATTGTTTCTGAGGGTAAAGACAAAGATTTTAAAGAATATAATTTACCAGTAGGAGCGCATATCATTGTTGAAAACGGACATAAAATTAAAGCGGGTGAAATTCTAGTTAAGATTCCACGTGTTTTAGGAAAAACAAGAGATATTACGGGTGGTTTACCGCGTGTAACCGAATTGTTTGAAGCGCGTAATCCATCAAACCCAGCTATCGTAACAGAAATTGATGGGGTAGTTACTTTTGGTGGTATCAAACGTGGTAACCGTGAGATCATGATTTCTTCTAAAGATGGTGAACAAAAGAAATATTTGGTGCCACTTTCTAAGCATATCTTAGTGCAAGAAAATGACTTCGTAAAAGCTGGTTCATCGCTTTCAGATGGTTCAATTTCTCCGCAAGATATTTTAAGAATTGAAGGACCTTTAGCTGTTCAACGTTATATTCTTAATGGTATCATGGAGGTTTATCGTTTGCAGGGTGTAAAAATCAACGATAAGCACGTTGAGGTTATCATTCGTCAAATGATGAAACACATTGAAATCGTGGATCCAGGTGATACCACTTTCTTAGAAGGTGAATTTGTTAGTCGTTGGGATCTAAAACAAGCGAATGATTGGATTTACGATAAGAAAGTAGTTTTAGATGCAGGCGATTCAGCAAATGTAAAACCAGGTCAGATTATCAGTATTCGTAAATTACGCGATGAAAACTCTCAGTTAAAGCGTAAAGATATGCGTTTGGTTGAGGTTAAAGATGCACAACCTGCTACGGTTAGTCAGATTATTATGGGTATTACCAAAGCCAGTTTGGGTACACATAGTTTTATGAGTGCTGCTTCTTTCCAGGAAACAACCAAAGTGTTAAACGAAGCTGCTATCTCTGGAAAAGTAGACCGCATGTTGGGATTAAAAGAAAACGTTATTGTTGGACATTTAATTCCTGCTGGTACAGGTTTGCGCGACTACGAGAAGTTGGTTGTAGGTTCAAAAGAAGAATACGATCTATTAATGGCTTCGAAAGAAGATTAATTATTTGTAACTTATACCTTAAACGGCCTCCACCAAAAGTGGGGGCCGTTTATTTTTAAAATGGGTTAATTATAGGCCCTAAATAATTTATTGATTTATTAAGCAGTTCACTGATAATGGAAAATTTGGTTCAAACAAAACTCACGCATTATGCTTCAAAGGCAGGTTGCGGATGTAAAATTGCCCCAGCAGATTTAGAAAAAATTCTTGCAGAAAAAAGTGATTCGTCGTTCAAAGAGCTTTTGGTTGGTAACCAGAGTAATGACGATGCCGCTGTTTGGGATATTGGATCTGGTTTGGGAATTATAAATACGGTTGATTTTTTTATGCCTATAGTGGATGATGCCTATGATTTTGGCAGAATTGCCGCTGCAAATGCCATTAGTGATGTGTATGCTATGGGTGGCAAACCGCTTTTTGCCAATGCCTTGCTGGGTTGGCCCATTGAAGTTTTACCGCCTGTATTGGCGCAGGAAGTGTTAAAAGGTGCACGCCAAATTTGTAAAGAGGCGGGTATTCCGCTAGCAGGCGGACATAGTATAGATAGTAAAGAGCCCATTTTTGGTTTAAGTGTTACAGGTTCAGTTAACATCGAACAATTAAAAAGAAACAATACCCCTCAGGTTGGTGATTTTTTATTTTTAAGCAAGCCCCTCGGAACGGGCATAATGGGAACTGCCATAAAACGTGGTTTAGCTGATGAGGTTCACGCTAAATTAACTATTGAATCTATGTGTAAACTCAATGATTTGGGTTTATCATTAGCTGCCATGCCGGGTGTTCATGCCCTTACCGATGTGACAGGTTTTGGCTTAATTGGTCATTTATTAGAAATGTGTGGGAGTGATTTTTCGGCAGATTTGTATTGGGATTCTGTGCCTAGATTTGATTTTTTAAGTGATTATTTGGCTCAAAATATTATCCCAGATAATACATATAAGAACTGGAATGCTTGGGAAAATAAGGTGGAAGGCATCATAGATATGTTACCGTTTCAAATTTTAAACGACCCACAAACAAGTGGTGGTTTATTGTTTGCCCTTTCAGCAGACGATGTTCCTGCTATACAACAATTGTTTCAATCTCAGCAGATAGAGAATATCCAACCTATAGGAAGAATCACTGAACGTAAAAACAAAGTAATACACGTATTGCCAAACCGCGGATAATTATCCGCCCCTTGCGCTGCGCTCACCTCAACCACAAAAATTTCTCTACCCACAAAATTTTCCCTATTATTTACTAAATTGCTTTCCCTAATAAAATGATATGAAAGGATTATTCTTGTTTGTAATAGCCAGTTTTTGCTTGGCACTTCATTTAAATGCGCAATCAGATAAAGGTTTTAGTTGCCAATCTCAAATGCTTTATACTCCTCGTGGGGCCAAAATTGTATTGGCAGATTTGCCTGCCCTGCCAGAGGCGCATATCATTTTAAAAAAGGCCTTACCGGCACCGTTAAACTCGGTTCAGACCAAAAAACAGGAGTTAGATAGGTTGAGATTACAGGCACAAAAAACACAAAGTTTGCAGAAAAAAAGTGGTGCTCCTGCTCCTTTGGTTGGTAGAAATTTTAACGCCAACGTTACCAACGGAACGCCCAACGATAATGATTATGCCATAGGTAATAATGGGATGATGTTAAGTTGTGTTAATTCTAATATTCTTATATTAAATGATACTGGAAGAGCCTTGGTTCAGCGCTCTTTGTCGGTTTTTGGCAGTGCCCTTGGGCCCTTAAATAGAACTTACGATCCACGAGCTATTTATGATCCAATTGCGGATAGGTTTATTGTAGTTTATCTGCAAGGAAGTACCAGCGCGGATACGCGTATTATTGTTGGTTTTTCTGAAACCAATGATCCTACCAAGGGCTGGAACTTATACCAGATTCCTGGCAATATAACAGGCGATAGCAGCTGGAGTGATTACCCGATTATCTCTTTGAGTAAAACAGAATTATTTATTACAGTTAATCGTTTAAAAGATAATGCGGGTTGGCAAGATGGTTTTATAGAGTCTTATATTTGGCAGGTAGAAACTAATGGTGGTTACCAAGGCGATACTTTGGTTCAAAAAGTTTATAGAGATATTAAATATAATAATAAACCTGTTTGGAGTATTTGTCCTGCCAAAGGTGGATCAAACCTGCATGGTCCAGAGATGTATTTTCTTTCTCACAGGCCATCCGATTTAAACAATGATACTGTTTTTGTTCACTACATAAACAATACGATTGCCTCTGGGAAGGCTGAGCTAGGTATGCGGGTTTTGAAGAACCCTCAGCCATATGGATTGCAGCCAAATGCGCTTATGCCCAATGGTAAAAAGCTGCAAACCAACGATGCCCGTGTACTAAGTGCCATGTATGAAGGTGGCGTAATTTATTATGTGGGCAATACCATTAATCCCAATAATTTTAGTCCGTCTATTTATTTTGGCAGAATACATGATATTTGGACCAACACGCCGCGCTTGGAAGGGGAGATAATTAGTTCAGATTCTCTAGATTTAGGTTACCCAAGTATTGCTTATGTGGGAACGGGTAATAATGGCGATCATAGCAGTATGATTACCTTTTCGCATGTTTCCGACAAGCATTTTCCGGGCACTTCTGTAGTTTATGTGGATAGAGATTTTAGGGTTTCGGCACCTGTTTTTGTGAAGCGGGGCGAAGGGAATATTAATTTAATATTTGATAGCGTGCAGCGCTGGGGCGATTATACAGGCATTCAAAAGAAATACAATGAACTGGGCGTGGCTTGGTTAAGTGGATCGTGGGGTACTAACACAGGCCAAAACAGAACATGGATTGGCAAGGTAAGTAATACAGATCCAGCTATGGGCATTGCTTCTTCAGAGGTTTTGGTTCAAGCAGGTAAGATGTATCCAAATCCTGCTTCTGAGCAGTTAACTTTTGAATTTGAAAGTACTCAAAAAACCTTGTTAGGAATAGAGATAATGAGTTTAGATGGCAGCACTAAAAAGTTGTTAGCCAAAGAATGGGCTAAGCCGGGTTTAAACCAATTACAGATAAATACACAAGATATTCCAACGGGTATTTATGTTATAAATTTAGTAAACGATGAAGGCATCCAATATACTTTTAAGTGCATGGTTAGGCATTAGTTTGCTCATGCTTTTTTCTTGTTGCATGCCGCTTAAGCAAAAGAAAGAAATTTTGCCCGAGCAAGTATATCCCAAACCAGTGATGGAAAATCAAACAGATTCTCTTAAAAACTATTTAGATGTTGAAAGGGAGAGGCGCAGGAATCAAGGAAAAGAATAAGGGAAGTGTAATTATTTTGTGATTATAAATAAGGCTGAATATGCGCCATAACGCGGTTGGTTGCTCCGGCATTTTCTGCCACAAATTGGCGGCATTTTACAGCCTTTTCTAGGCGTGCTTCAGGCTTAGTTAAATTGGTTTGCAACCATTGGTTAAATTGTTTCTGATCATTAATGGCAGTAGCTAAGCCTAATGAAACCAATTCTTGTGCTTCAGGAAATCGCTTTAGTTTTGGGCCAAACGCAATTGGCATTCCGAAAGCGCAGGGCTCTAAAGAATTGTGCAAGCCATTTTCCCAGAATCCACCACCTACAAAAGCCAAATCGCCAAATCTATATAAGCGGGCTAAATAACCCATGCTATCAATTATTAAGATGCTAAATTTATTCCATTCTGTTTGTGCCGAAACCTGCGAGTATCTGATGGTTTTGTTTAAGAACATATTTTCTATTTCCATTATGCGTTTTTCGTTCACAAAATGGGGCGCAATAATCGTTTTAAATGGGGTGCTGTTTGAACCCAAAAATTGAGCTAATAAAGTTTCTTCTTGGGTGTAAGAGCTGCCTAAAATGAGGGTGGTTTGATTGTTTTTAAAATCAGCAATAAACGGTATACTTTCTAGTTTAGTTGCGTAATCTTTTACCCTGTCGTAGCGGTTGTCTCCGCTATGGCTGTTTAGGTTCAGGCCAAAAGAATTGAGGAGCGTTTGCGTATTTTTATTTTGGCAAAAAATATGGGTAAACAATGCCAAGGTGCTTCGTTGAAAAACAGCCCATTTTTTAAAGAATATTTGTTGGGGTCTAAACTGCGCGGCTATTAAAAAAACAGGAATTTTTTGATTATGTAGGGCTTGTAAATAGTGATGCCAAAAATCGTATTTTACCCAAATAGCTATATTGGGTTGTATGGTTTGAACCCAAAGCGCCGCTTTCTTTTTAGACTCAAAAGGGAGGTATAAAAAAGTATCTACTGCAGGGTCGTTTTGTTTGGCTAAAAAGCCTGAAGGGGAGAAGAAGCTCACTACAATTTTACAATCGGGTTTTGCTTGTTTTAGCGCTAACATGAGCGGTTTTCCTTGCTCAAACTCACCCAAAGATGAAACATGAAACCAAATGGTGAAATCTTTCGGATTTATATTAGATTGCCAGAGTAGGGGCCAAGCTTTTTGTTGCGCTTGCGCCAATAGTTTTGCACGCTCATTAAAAGGAGCAAGCATTTTAACCAGCACAAAATAGGCTTGGGTAGATAAGGTATACCAAAAATAACCCAAACGTTTTTTCATTTTTACTTAAATTGAAATTCGTTTTCGTCTTTGGTATTCATATAAATTGGAATCATCCAGCCAAAGCGAAAAGAAACGCTTTGATCCAATTTAACACCTTTATCTTCTTTCATTTCATCGTAGTTAAATCCCCTTCTATTAAATGTTTGAGCCTGCATAAACTCTATACCTGCATAGAAGTTGATAAGCCTATTTACACTCTGGTGGTTGTAGCCAATAAATTGGTTAAAAGATACGCCATTACTCAATCTATCGTAGCCTTTTGCGTAATTTTCATCAAGCTGCGGAATATTTTTTTCATTCAGATTAATGCCTATTTTATGTTGCAGAAAACCGATTCCACCTTTTAATAAAATACCTGAGTTCATGTTTTTTTTATTCCATGCAAAAACACGACCTCCTTGCAAATAGAAGGATAAACCGCGCATGTTAACTTTATAGTTGCCCGGATTTCCGCTGGCCGAAGAGATATAACCTCCGCTGGTAACTAATTGGTCTAAAATACTTGTTGCTCTGATATCGCTTCCGAACAAAAAGTTACCCTCACCACTCAAAACCCAATTGTTTTTGGTTTTGAGCATTCCACCAAAACCAACGCTGCTGTAATCTCCAAATGTTTTAGCATAATCTCCTCCCAAGCGATGGTAATTATACAAGAATTGTAAGTTGAATATTTTGTTACTAAATAAATATTTATCTCTTGTTTGGCTTGATCCTAAAGATGGTTTTAGGAAAAATAGGATACCTAAAAAAAGCAGTTTTTGTGCCGTATTCATGAGTTCAAATATAGGTAGATTCTAAAAAATAATATACAATGGTTAAAATCACTGCATTTTATTCATTAGTATTTTCTATTTTTGCCTGCTTAAATAGCCTAAAGATTAAGTAATTGTTAGGACTAGTTAGGTTTAAAAATGTATAAAAGCTCAAGAAATAAATAAAATTAACTATGAAAATTGTTGTTATTGGTACCGGTTATGTTGGCCTTGTAACGGGAACATGTTTTGCAGAAGTAGGCATTGATGTTGTATGTATTGATGTTGATACAAAAAAAATAGATAATTTAAAAAAAGGCATTATGCCTATTTATGAGCCAGGATTAGAAGAAATGGTATTACGCAATTACGAAAAGGGTCGTTTGCAATTTTCTACTAATCTGGGTGAGAATCTTCAAGATGCAGATGTAGCTTTTATTGCTGTTGGCACACCTCCAGGTGAGGATGGCTCTGCAGATTTAAAATATGTAATTGGAGTAGCTAAAGAAATTGGTTCACACATAAATGGCCATATTGTAGTAGTTACCAAAAGTACTGTGCCAGTAGGTACAGCAGAGAGAGTAAAAGAGGCCGTTAAACTTGAATTAGAAAAACGTAATTTGCAAACTGAGTTTGATGTGGCTTCTAACCCCGAGTTTTTAAAAGAAGGTGCAGCTATTGAAGACTTTTTAAAACCAGACCGTATTGTAGTTGGTGTTGAAACCAAACGTGCAGAAGATGTAATGCGTAAATTATATAAGCCATTTTTATTAAATGGACATCCAATTATTTTCATGGATGTACCAAGTGCAGAAATGACAAAATACGCAGCAAACGCGATGCTGGCTACTAAGATTAGTTTTATGAACGACATTGCTAATCTTTGCGAAATAATGGGTGCTGATGTAAATTTAGTGCGTAAAGGAATTGGCAGTGATCCTCGTATTGGAAATAGATTTATTTACCCAGGTATTGGGTATGGTGGCTCATGTTTTCCAAAGGATGTGAAAGCACTTATAAGAACGGCCAATGACAATGGACATTCTATGCGTATCTTACAAGCTGTTGAGGATGTAAATGAAGATCAAAAAAGTGTATTGTTTAATAAGGTTTCAGCACATTTTAAAGGCGACTTGAAGGGCAAAAATTTTGCTATGTGGGGATTGTCTTTTAAGCCTAAAACAGATGATATGCGTGAGGCTCCTTCTTTAGTTATTATAGAGAAATTGTTGCATGCAGGTGCCAACGTTAAAGCATACGATCCAGTGGCTATGCATGAAGCTAAAAAAGATTTAGGCGAGCAAATTGAATATTGCAAAGATCCTAATGATGCATTGATTGATGCTGATGCCCTTTTAATAGTAACAGAATGGCCTGAATTTAGAACACCAAACTTTAAGGTAATGGGTAAATTAATGAAGGACAAAACTGTGTTCGATGGAAGAAACATATATGATTTAGAGGAAATGAAAGAACATGGATTTGCCTATTATTGCATTGGCGTTAATACAATAAAAAAATGATTGAAAGAAAAAGAGTTCTGATTACAGGTGCAGCTGGGTTTCTAGGTTCGCATTTATGTGATAGATTTATAGCAGAAGGATATGATGTAATAGGCATGGATAACCTTATTACAGGTGATTTAAAAAACATAGAACATTTGTTTAAATTAGAACAATTTGAATTCTATCACCATGATGTAAGCAAGTTTATTCATGTTCCCGGAAAGTTAGATTATATACTTCATTTTGCCTCGCCTGCTAGTCCAATAGACTATTTAAAAATACCTATCCAAACTTTAAAAGTGGGTTCTTTAGGTATTCATAATTGTTTGGGCCTTGCACGCGTTAAAAATGCCAGGGTACTCATCGCCTCTACCAGTGAGGTTTATGGCGACCCTATGGTGCATCCGCAAACGGAAGAGTATTGGGGAAATGTAAATCCAGTTGGGCCTCGTGGAGTATATGATGAAGCTAAGCGTTTTCAGGAAGCAATGACAATGGCTTACCATACTTTCCATGGATTAGAAACTAGAATTATACGTATATTTAATACCTACGGCCCTAGAATGCGTTTAAATGATGGGCGGGTTTTGCCTGCTTTCATAGGTCAGGCTTTGCGCGGCGAAGACCTCACCATGTTTGGAGATGGGAGTCAAACACGCAGTTTCTGCTACGTAAGCGATTTGGTTGAAGGGATTTACCGATTGCTATTGAGTGATTATGCGCAACCTGTTAATATTGGTAACCCAGATGAAATTACCATACGTGAGTTTGGAGAAGAAATTATAAAATTAACGGGCACAAACCAGCAATTAATTTCTAAACCATTACCTAAAGACGATCCAAAGCAAAGAAAGCCAGATATTACAAAAGCCAGAGAGATTTTAGGTTGGGAGCCTAAAGTAAATAGAGCAGACGGATTAAAAATTACCTACGAATATTTTAAAAACTTATCGCCAGAAGAATTAAATAAAACGGCTCACCGATTTGATTAAATTAATATGAATAAACTAACATTATTTTTTTTAGGAATGGTTTTGATGATTGCTTTATCATGCAGTAAAACCAACAACAACCCTCCTGCAAACGATCCAAACAATCCGGGTGGAGGTGGAGGAACTACACCAACAGAATATTTCACTTTTAAGGTTAACGGGGTACAACAAGATTTTAAGGCCATGACATTGGTTAAAGATAATCCCGATGATATTAAACAATTTTATTTAGTAGGTCAGAAAAGTGACCTTCAATTACCCAATTTGCTCTTTACTTTAAACTATAAAGCTCCGGGCTGGGTAGATGGTTTAAGTTATGCTTTGGATGAGAATGATTTCGTAAATTTTGCTGAGTATAAAACACCATCAGAGCTGGTTTTTAAAAGTAAAGCTACTCCTGCATCTGCCAATTCTGGTTTGCGCATTAGGTTTGATAAAATAACTTTAGCAAAAGGGCAATTTGCAATAGGAACTTTTAGTGGTACGCTTCAACTAGAGGAAAATGTTACCACTGTAGTTATAACAGAAGGAAAATTTAAAGTAAAGTTCTCTAACTAAACATTACTTTTTTGTTCGAGTTTTTGTTGTAGAGAAAACATTTCATCACGCAATCGTGCAGCTTCCATAAAGTCAAGGTCTTTGGCTGCTTTATTCATGCGTTTTTTGGTTTCATTTACAGCCATTTTCAGCTGATCTGAGCTCATTTGGTTAAGTATTGGGTCGGCAGCAATCTGCATACTTTCATTTTCTATGTAGGCAGTTGGTGCCATAACTTGCGAGTCTGCCACACTCGTTTGTTGCATTATTTCTTCTATACTCTTTTTAACAGTAGTAGGGGTAATGCCGTGTTTGGTGTTATAAGCAATTTGAATTTCTCTTTTACGGAGATTTTCATCCATGGTTCTTTGCATGCTGTCTGTTATTCTATCAGCATACATAATTACTTTGCCCCGCTCATTTCTTGCCGCTCTACCAATGGTTTGTGTAAGCGATTTATCGTTGCGCAGAAAACCTTCTTTATCGGCATCCATAATAGCCACTAAACTTACTTCTGGCAAGTCTAATCCTTCCCTTAATAGGTTAACGCCAATAAGCACATCAAATTTTCCTAGGCGCAAATCACGTAATATTTCTACCCTGTCTATGGTTTTTACATCGCTATGAATATAACTTGCTTTAATATGCAATTTAGCCATGTATTTACTTAGTTCTTCGGCCATTCTTTTGGTTAAGGTGGTCACCAAAATACGGTCGCCCATTTTTATGCGCTCATCAATTTCATCCAATAAATCATCTACTTGGTTCAGAACTGGCCTTACTTCTATAACGGGGTCTAAAAGGCCGGTAGGACGAATAATTTGTTCAATAACAACCCCATCCGATTCTCTTATTTCATATTCAGAAGGTGTTGCACTCACATATACAGTTTGCGGCACCAACATTTCAAATTCATTAAATTTAAGCGGTCTATTATCCATGGCAGAGGGCAATCTAAATCCATATTCTACCAAGTTTTCTTTTCTACTTCTATCACCTCCATACATGGCCCTAACTTGCGGCATGGTAACATGACTCTCATCTACAATTAGCAAGAAGTCTTCAGGAAAATAATCTATTAAACAAAAAGGCCTATCTCCAGGTTTGCGTTTGTCTAAATACCTACTGTAATTTTCAATACCACTACAATAACCTAATTCACGAATCATTTCTAAATCAAAATTAGTTCGTTCTTCGAGGCGTTTAGCTTCAAGGTGTTTACCAATAGATTTGAAGTAAGCAAGCTGTTCAACCAAGTCGTCTTGAATAGCTCTAATAGCTTCTTGCAATTGGTCTTTTGGCGTAACAAAGTTATTAGCAGGAAAAATGGCTAAATGATCTACTTGTTCAATTTTTTTACCCGATATAGGGTCAATAATAGTCAACTCTTCTATATCATCTCCAAAAAAAGAAATACGATAGGCAACATCTGCATATGCTGGGAACACATCTACAACATCTCCTTTAACCCTAAAATTACCCCTGTCAAATTCAGCCGTTGTTCTACTATATAAAGAATCTACCAAAGCAAACAAGAGTGTATTGCGCGAAATTTTATCGCCAATTTTTAAACGAATTATACTGTTTTCATAATCTTTAGGATTACCTGCGCCGTATATACAACTTACAGAAGCAACCACAATTATATCTCTTCTACCACTAAGCAAAGAAGAGGTTGTTTTAAGCCTTAGTTTTTCTATTTCTTTATTAATAGCTAAGTCTTTTTCAATGTAAGTATTGCTTGAAGGAATGAAGGCTTCGGGTTGATAATAATCATAATATGAAACATAATATTCTATGGCATTGTTAGGAAAAAATTGTTTAAACTCTCCATACAATTGTGCCACTAATGTTTTGTTATGACTCATAACTAAAGTTGGTTTTTTAACAGCTTTAATTAAGTTGGCTACTGTAAAGGTTTTGCCCGAACCGGTAACGCCTAATAATACTTGTGAGCGTTCACCTTTTTGCACGCCATCTATTAAAGCAGCAATGGCATCTGGTTGGTCTCCGGTAGGGACAAACTGGGAGGTTAATTCAAAATCCACTTACAGTTAATTAGCAGTTAATAATTCTTTGCGCAATAAATCTAAACCCATGAGGGCCGTTCGCTCAATGGTTCTACCTCGGTGATCGCCCATGTTAAAAACTTTGGCAATACAACGCGTAGGCGAAGCTATAGCAATCCAAACTGTACCCACTGGTTTCTCTGCAGAACCTCCAGATGGACCAGCAATGCCACTGGTGGCAATAGCAAAATCTGTTTCAAGCAATTTTCTAGCTTGGCTAGCCATTGCCATAACACATGCTTCACTAACGGCGCCATGCGTTTCAATAATGCTTTTATCTATGTGCAAAATATTTTCTTTAATACTATTATCATAAGCAAGAATGCTTCCTTTATAATAAGCAGAACTGCCCGAAATAGCAGTAATTAAATGAGCTAAATAACCACCAGTACAACTTTCTGCAGTTGCTAATGTTTGCTTATTTTTAATCAATAATTTGCCTACTGCATTGGCTAAACTTTCTTCTTCTTCACCAAAAATATATTCACCAATACATGCGTACAATTCATTTATGATTATATTTAATTCATGTGTTAAAGCTTCTTGGTTTGATCCGTATGCACTCAGTCTTAGTCTTACAGCACCAACGTTTGGCAAGTATGCAAGTTTAATATGATTAGGTAACTTATCTTCAATGAGTGCAATTTTTTTTGCTAAAAAACTTTCGCCAATACTTACCGTTAATAAAGTTTTATGAATGATAGTAGGGAAAGAAAATTGTTTCTTAAGTTTTGGAATAACCTCTTCTTCAAAAATGCATTTCATTTCAAAAGGTACTCCAGGCATACTTATAAATGCACTTCCATTTTTAAAAAAATACATGCCGGGTGCAGTACCATTTTTGTTCCATAAAACTTCACAAGATTCTGGCAACATTGCTTGTTCAAGATTACTTGTTATTATAGGTAAATTTCTATTAGTAAATATACTCGTAACCCATTCTAAAACCTTTTCGTTTTGAACCAATTTTGTTTCAAAATAATCGCATAAAACATGCTTGGTAAGATCATCTTTTGTTGGGCCTAGTCCGCCTGTCATTATAATGATATCGCTACGTTCAGCGCTTTCATTCAGTGTTTTAAGTAGTATGTCTTTGCTATCGCCAACGGTAGATTTAAAATGAACATTAATGCCTAACTTATTTAATTCTTGACCAATCCAAGCGGAGTTAGTATCTATTACTTGACCCAATAATAATTCATCACCAATGCTAATAATTTCTGCTTTCATTTTTAGTTAAAATTCTAGGTTAAAAAAGATGGTTTAAAGGTAAGCTTGTATAGGGATATAAAAAATAAAAATACAAAAATAATACACTGATAAAATGATAAACAAAGTGATAAAAAACATAAAGAGTTATGTTGCATTATGAAATAACATAAAATAGATGAAGTTATTTTTATAAGAAAATAAATCAAAGTATTTAATCACATTTTATAATTTAAATTTATTGCTGAAGAGTATTGTTAAATCAATAGTTTTAAGAAGTGATATTCAGTTATCAACATATAAAGGTGGTAAATATTTTAGATTGATTTACAGCAAGTACTTGAAAATATTAAATACACTTTTAAATTTGTTTCTGTAATCAATCAAATTTTTATAAACATGGCAACAAGTAAAAAAACCAAGAAAGCTGCTCCTAAAAAAGTTGTAGCTAAAAAAGCTGCTGCACCTAAAAAAGTTGTAGCTAAAAAAGCCGCTGCACCTAAGAAGGCTGTAGCACCTAAGAAAGCTGCACCTAAGAAGGCTGCTGCACCTAAGAAAGCCGTAGCTAAGAAAGCTGCTGCACCTAAGAAAGCTGTAGCAAAGAAAGCTGCACCTAAGAAAGTTGTAGCAAAGAAAGCTGTAGCTAAAAAGGCTGCTGCACCTAAGAAAGCTGTAGCTAAAAAAGCAGCACCTAAAAAAGCAGCTGCACCAAAGAAAGTTGTAGCTAAGAAAGCAGCACCAAAGAAAGCAGCTGCAAAAAAAGCATAGTTTTTCTTTCTTGGTTAAACAAAAATTAAAAATAAAAAAAACCCATTTAATGGGTTTTTTTTATTTATATACATTATGAAAATATTTCAATTTAAACAGCTTTTATACCTTTGTTTTATACTCGGGTTTTTATCTTGTAAGGCCAAACGTTGTGCCAGTTTTGAAAGTAATGATAAAGAATACAAACTTAAGTACGATCGGCATGGTCGGGTAAAGAAGTAAGCTTACTTATTTCATTTAAATAATGCATGCCTTGTTTAATACTATTTACTTCAAAAATCATGAGTATTAAATTTTGATTGCTTTGTTTAAGCTTACACGTTTTTGGTTTGTTTTGCACATAAAGTAAAATCTGACTAAACAATTCAGATTGGTAATAGAATTGTTTGTGTTCAGCCGGAAAATAGGCGAGCATTTGTTGCTTCTTTAGCAAGATTTTTTCAAAGCCAAGTTTTTTACCCAGCTCGCGTAATTTTATTAAATCTAACAAATCGTTCACCGCTTTAGGTGTTGGTCCAAACCGGTCTTTTAACTGCATTTCAAAAGCCACCAATTCTGTTTCATTTTGCAAGGCTGCGAGTGCATTGTATAGGCTTAATCTTTCGCCAATATTACGCACGTAGTTATCCGGAATAAGTGCTTCAAAATCTGTTTCTACATTGCAATCTTTGGCTTCAATTTTATTAACTGGTTTTTCATCTTTAAACAAATCTGCAAACTCTTCTTCTTTGAGTTCATGAATGGCTTCATCCAAAATTTTATGGTACATTTCAAAACCAATTTCTGCAATAAAACCACTTTGTTCTCCGCCCAATAAATTGCCTGCGCCTCTTATATCTAAATCGCGCATGGCTACATTAAAGCCGCTGCCTAAATCGCTAAATTCTTCAATGGCTTGCAATCTTCTTCGGGCATCATTACTTAGGCCAACCATACTAGGTACAAGTAAATTACAGAATGCTTTCTTATTGCTCCTGCCCACTCTTCCGCGCATTTGATGTAAATCGCTTAAACCAAACATGTGTGCGTTGTTTATAATAATGGTATTGGCATTTGAAATATCGAGGCCTGCTTCAATAATAGTTGTGGCTACCAATACATCATATTCTCCTTCTATAAATCGCATCATCACATCCTCTAGTTGATCACCTTCTAGTTTGCCATGCGCTATGGCTACTTTTACACCAGGACAAAGTTGTTCAATGTGCTTGCCCACTTCATAAATATCTTTTACACGGTGATGCACAAAGAATGCTTGTCCGCCGCGCTCTACTTCATTTAAAATGGCTTCTTTTATGATATCATCTGAATAATTATAAACGGCAGTTTCTACAGCTTGCCTGTTTGCTGGCGGTGTGTTTATAATAGATAAATCTCTAGCGCCCATTAAAGAGAAATGGAGCGTTCTAGGAATTGGAGTTGCGGTTAGGGTTAAGGTGTCTACATTGGTTTTAAAACCTTTTAGTTTTTCTTTCGCTGCTACGCCAAACTTTTGCTCTTCATCAATAATCAACAAGCCTAAGTCTTTAAATTTTGTTTCTTTGCTCAGTAGTTTATGTGTGCCAATTACAAGGTCTAATTTTCCTTCGGCCAAACGTTTTAAAACGTCTTTTTGCTCTGCATTGGTTTTAAAACGATTGATATAGTCTATGTTGCATGGAAAGTCTTTTAAACGCTCTTTAAAGGTTCTATAATGTTGGTTGGCTAAAATAGTGGTTGGAACCAAAATAGCTACCTGCTTGCTATCTGAAATGGCCTTAAATGCTGCCCGTATAGCAATTTCTGTTTTGCCAAAGCCAACATCACCACAAACCAATCTATCCATGGGGTGTGGGTTTTCCATGTCTTTTTTAACATCATAGGTTGCCTTACTTTGGTCGGGCGTATCTTCATACATAAACGAGGCTTCTAGTTCTACTTGCAAGTAGGTGTCGGGCGAGTAGGCAAAGCCTTGTTGTGCTTTTCTTTTGGCATAAAGTTTTATTAAATCTCTGGCAATGTCTTTTACTTTTTTCTTGGTATTGTTTTTCAACTTTTCCCAAGCATCACTGCCCAATTTATTCATGCGGGGTTCTGCGCCTTCTTTACCTACATATTTAGAAATTTTATGCAGTGAGTTTATGCTCACATACAATAAATCATTATCGCGGTATACCAAACGTACTGCTTCTTGTAACTGACCATTAATCTCTAGTTTTTCTAAGCCTGCAAACTTTCCAATACCATGGTCTATGTGCGTTACATAATCGCCCGGACGAAGTTCTCTTAGTTCTTTGAGCGTTAAAATGCGACTACCGCTGTAACCACTTTTTACTTTGCTTTTATAAAACCTATCAAAAATTTGGTGCTCGGTGTAAAAGGCAATTTGTTGCGAGTGGTCTATAAAGCCATTGCTTAAACCATGGTAAATAGGCTCAAATTTTACGTCTTTGGCTAGGTCGTCAAAAATGGTATATAGGCGTTCAATTTGTCGGCTACTTTCGCTAAATATTAAATTGGTATATTCTTTACTGCTATTGCTTCGGAGGTTTTCTATGAGCAGGCTAAAGTTCTTATGGAAAACAGGCTGCGGACTCATTTGAAAATGAATTTCGCTTTTTGCTTTGAGCGATTTGCGCGTACCAAATTCTATGCGAGTAAAATCGGCTGTTGCTTTTTTAAAGTTGGCTAGGGTCAGCCAAGTTTTATCTGCCCCTTCATAAGAAAGTTCTTCATGGTTGGGTAGTGTGGCAGGGTTAAACTGACTCACTTTTTCTAAGCCTCTTTGAATTTGATCGCAGCTAAGGCCATATTCTTGGTACCAGAAAATGGTGTCTTTGGGGAGGTAATTAAAGAAGGTTTCTTTGGCGTGTAACTCTTTTTGAACATTAGGAATAATGAAGAATCTGTCTACTTTTTTAACCGACAATTGGTCGTATGGTTCAAAGATTCTAATACCTTCAATTACATCGCCGTTTAGTTCTATTCTATAAGGTTTTTCATTGCTAAAAGAGAATACATCTATAATGCCTCCGCGTATACTAAAATGGCCTGCTTCATAAACAAAATCGCTGCGTTCAAAGTGGTGTTCAGTTAAAAATTCAATAAAAAACTCTAGGTCAAATTTGTCGCCTACTTTCAGTTCAAAGGTGTTTTGGTTCAGGTCTTTTTCTCCCATTACAAACTCTAGCATAGCTTCGGCAGTAGTAACTACCCATTCTGCTTTGGCATAGGTTTGGTTGAGGCGGTTTAATACTTCTGCGCGTTCAAGAACCATTTGATTTTGGATGGTTTCTGGCTGAAAGCTTCGTTTGTAGGAGGCCGGTAAAAAGTTGATGGTTTTGCCTGGCAGTAAGTGCTCTAAATCGGTTGCAAAATATTTGGCATCTTCTAGGGTATTGCAAACCACCACCGAGCAGCGGTTGGTTTGTTGGTAACTTAAGGCAGCCAAAAGCGCTGCGGCAGAGCCAATAAGTCCGTTTAAATGGATTACATTTCCGTTGGTCTGATCCAAGGCATTTTGGAGCATCACAAAATTTTCGGCAGGCAAATATTTTTCAAATACGTCGGCTAACTTCATAAAACAGATTAGCCCGAAACTGGGTTCGGGCATTTTTTTAGCCTGCAAAAATAGGGTAAAAAATGAATGTTTGTGCGTATTAAAATTTGGAAATTGGGCAGGGTGGTGGGTGATTACAAATGATTATATTTGCTAAATTTAAGTCAAATGGGAAACATTAAAACTAAACAACATAATGCCGATGTGCATGACTTTATAATGAGCTTTGCAGATACAGATGCTAAACGTGCAGATAGCTTTGCGTTGCTAAAAATAATGGAGGATTTTACAGGGTTTGAACCTAAAATGTGGGGCCCAAGCATGATAGGTTTTGGGAGTTATTATTATAAGTCTGATCGCAGTGCGCAAAATGGCGAATGGTTCTTGGTTGGTTTTTCACCGCGCAAAGCTGCTATTTCATTATACGTTTATTCGGGTTTAAAAGAACATGCCCATTTGCTAGAAAATTTCGGCAAATTTAAAATGGGTAAAGCTTGTTTATACATAAAAAAGCTATCAGATATTGATGAGGATGCCCTACGCGCTTTAATGGGCGCAACCATATCTCATTTGAAAGAAAAGTGGGGTTGAGGTTAAGTATAAAATTTCGTGGTTTCTGGTAAAATTAGTTTTTCTAAAGGTTTGTAGAATTTACTTGTTTTATCCTGCCATTGAATTATTTCATACATAATGTATGATACATTTTGTATGATGCATTATGTATTACAATTAAATTATTTACATTTGTTCCATGGAAAAATTACCTAATCCGTTTTTGTCGTCAGGTTATATTGGTTCAGCTTATTTCTGTAATAGAAAATCTGAAACATCTATGTTAACAAATTATATGCAAAACGGAATACATGTTGCGTTGTTTGCTATAAGGCGCATTGGTAAAACAGGGCTTATTAGTCATGTTTTTCATCCTTTTCAAAACAGCAAAAAAATAGCCTGTATTTACTTAGATATTTTAGCTACTCAGAATTTAAACGATTTTACTAATCAGCTAGCCACAGCTGTTTACAATAGGTTTCCGGCACAAAAGAGTTTAGGGAGAAAGTTTATGGAAATGGTTCAGCACTTTAGGCCAACTATTACGTTTGATGAATTGACGGGATCTCCCTCTCTCTCGTTAAGTATACAAACTAAGGCCCAAAAGGAGAAGTCGCTTGGGCAAATATTTTCTTTTTTAGACGCTCAAAATATACGCGTGGTATTTGCTATTGATGAGTTTCAACAAATTTTAGAATATCCAGAAACAAATACAGAATCTATTTTACGCACCTTGATGCAGCAATTAAAAAACACCTCTTTTATTTTTTGTGGAAGTAATCAAAAACTCATGCATCAAATATTTAATTCGGCAAAGAGGCCCTTTTTTGCGAGTTGTACTTCCATGCATTTGGATGCCATTTCACAATTGGATTACAAGAAATTTATAGCGGCTAAATTTAAAGACTACCACAGAACCATTGATAGGGAGTGCCTAGATTTTATATGTGATTTTACTTGTTTGCATACATTTTATACGCAGCATTTTTGCTTTAATTTATTTGCCAAACAATATGAACATACAAAGCTTGAACACGCATTAGAAACAGCTGTTGAAATTCTCAAAATAAACGAAAATAATTTTTACCAGTATAAAAATTTGCTAACAAAGGCTCAATGGAATTTACTTGCTGCCATTGCAAAAGAGCATCTGGTTTTTCAGCCACAGGCCAAATCATTTATTCAGAAATATTCTTTAGGAACTCCAGCCTTGGTAAAGCGCGGCCTAGATGCCTTGCTAGCAAAAGAAATGATATATTATCAATCTGGGGTAGAAAAACCATATTACCAGGTTTACGATAAGTTTCTTATGCGTTGGCTCAGCAAAAATTAAATTAATCTATTTAATAGAACTCTAGCTGCTGTGGAGCATCTTACCACATCATACATCATTAAATTGCGCAATGGAAACAGAAAAATTTAGTTTAAAAGATCATTTGTTTCATGAGGCTAAAGTTGCAAAATTGGCCTTAGAAATTACCCATGTATATGCAGATTTTAAGGGTAAAGCTTTCGTTAAAGAAGTGATTCAAGCCTTTCCGCAATTAGAGTTAAAGGAGCGCATTTATCATATAACAAGTTGTTTAAATAAGTACTTGCCATTTGCCTACAAAGAGGCAGTGGGTATTTTGGTTCGGGCCATGCCCCAGCCGTGTAATCCAGATTTAACTGATAATGATTTTGGCGATTTTATTTATGCACCTTATGCGCATTTTATAGCGGTATATGGGTGTAAAGAAATCTATTTACAAACTTCTTTAGCGGCATTAGAGCAAATAACCATGCGTTTTTCTGCGGAAGATGCCATCCGTTATTTTATCAATGCTTTTCCTGAGCCTACCTTGGCGCAAATGCAGCTTTGGGCAACGCATAAGCATTATCATGTGCGCCGCTTGGCCTGCGAGGGACTAAGGCCCAAATTGCCTTGGTGTCAGAAAATACACCTGCCAATAGCGTCTGCATTACCTGTTTTGAACCTATTACATGCAGATAATACGCGCTTTGTAACCCGCTCGGTGGCTAACCATTTAAACGATATTTCTAAAACGCATCCTTCTATGGTCATTGCTGCATTGCAAGATTGGAAAAGCCAAGCAATACAAACCGATGCAGAACTTAGCTTTATCATTAAACATGCCCTGCGCACGCTCATCAAAGAGGGCAATCCGGAGGCTTTGCAACTCGTAGGCATTGGTTCAGACCCAGCCATAAAAATGCTTGCTTTTGAACTGACCCAAGAACTTAAATTTAACGATTATTTGAGTTTTAAATTTGAGCTCTTGGCATTAGATGATTGTCGCTTAATGCTAGATTATGTATTGTATTTTAAAAGTAAAAATGGCGAGGTGAGTCGTAAAAAAGTCTTTAAAATAAAACAGCTTTCACTCCAAAAAGGGGAAACAATTTTGGTTCAAAAAGCACAACAACTAAAAGAAAAAATGAGCACTAGAATTTTGTATCCGGGCGTTCAAGGTTTTGAGCTGCAAATAAACGGTGCCGCGGTTTGGAAGGGGAGTTTTGGTATAGGGTAACATTGCAGGAATTGTTTTATCAAATTCTATACGTTTGTATAATTTGTTTGCGATAATTATATTTTTTGTTCGAACCACAAAAAATGCACTAACCTAATCTCAATAAAACGAGGGTTGCTGTTTTTGGGGCAAGATAAAATGTGAAATGCTTATAGTGTTTTTGTGGAGAGTTTAAACTTCAACAATATAATTTATGCGAGAGCTCTTTCTTTGCCCATTTATTGATATTTTGTTCGATATAGTTTTTTGTGTTGTTAAATTGGTTTGGGTCAGAAATAATTCTTTCAAAATAATCTCGCTGCCATACTTTTTCTATATCGCTGTTTAGTCTAAACCATTTTGTAATGCCAATTTTGAGTCCCCTCACAATGGCGCCAAGTTTTGATTTTTTCTCTGTATCTATATCAGTTATTTCTATTAGTCCGTGCAAATGATTGGGCATTACCACGTATGCATGTACCACTACATTGGGGAAATGTTTCGGTATATCTTCCCAACATTGAAGAGCGAGCTTGCCAGCTTCTGTGTATAGCATCACTCCTGTGAGAGGCATGATGATTCTCGCTTTAGAATCTCTTTCGGCCAAAATGCTACCGAAAAGATGCGCCTTATTTTGAGTATTGATTGTAATAAAGTAAAATCCCGGGTTCGAATAATTATATCCGCGTTTTCGGATAAATTTTCTTTCGGGTAGTCGGTGCGGATTATTATCCGCCCGTGCGGGTTGGGGCGGATTATTATCCGCCCTTACGGGTTGGGGCGGATTATTATCCGCCCTTACGGTGGGGTATATTTTCATGGGGTAGTGATGTTTTATTTTAGGCGGATACCTTGCTCTTCTATCGTTATTTTCTTTTCTCGGTAGAGGATGCCGATGGCTTTTTTGAATACTTTCTTGCTTATTTTTAGTCGAGCTTGAATTTCTTCTGGGGCCGAATCGTCGTTTAGGTTCAGGAAGCCGCCGTTCTTTTTGAGGTGGTTTAAGATTACATCTGTTTGGTCGTTTACGTGGGTAAATCCAATCTTTTGTATACTCAAATCTATCTCGCCAGTTTCTTTAACCTTTTTTACAAATGCTTGGGTGGTGTCTCCAATGCGTAAGTTGCTGTAAACTTCATTGTGATAGATGAGTCCGTAATGTTTATTGTTTATTACGGCCAAATAACCAAGAGGGGTATCATCAAAAATTAAACAATCTACCTCATTGCCTATGGCCAAGTTGTGGTTATCATTGTTTAAAAAGCGTTTTATTTTGCTCGATCCAACCAAGCGTTGGGTAACTTCATCGAGGTAACAATATATCCAATACGATTTGCCCTCCTTCATTGGATTTAGCTGTTCTTTAATGGGTACCAACAAATCTTTATCTATGCCCATATCTAAAAAGGCACCAAAGCTATTTACTTCATTTACCACCAAGTTGGCCAAAGAATTGGCTTCAATAAGTGGCACCAAGGTGGTGGCAATTAAGCGATCTTCAGAATCTTTGTAAACAAATACTTCTAAAAGCTCTTCCGCCTGAAGTGTTTTGGGTACATATTTATTAGGCAATAAAACTTCTTGTCCGCTTTTATCTGTAAGGTAAATTCCTTGCGGGGTATTTCTAATGGCCCGCAGTGTGTTTTTCTTTCCAATCTCAATCATGCTTCAAAAGTAGGCTAGTTCAGTTTAATTATAGCAAGTTCTCCTTGTTTGGTTCTCACATACCCATAATCATAGCAGCAAACACCTTCTTTGCCATTCTTTAATTGAATGGTATGGGTATGAAAATGAAAAACAAATCCGAGTTCTTGGATTTTTCTTTCTAAAATGGCTCCAGGTTGCTGGCCTAATCTATCAAAAACGTCTGCTAATATTTTTCTATTCCTTTTTAAAGCAGTGTCTACCAATTTTATTTGTTGGTTATTTTCACTTTTCTTTTGGTTGTGGGAGGCAGTGCGACAGTAATCGTTGCAGTACTTTTTGTCTACTCTGCCTAGTAAGTTTGCGCCACAAAACGAACAATTTTTAGTTTGCATGCTGGGGTAATTTTAAAGAATATAATCATTTTTGGGTAAGCCTAACGCTCTCCAAAAATGAGGCTACCCACCCGCACCAAAGTGGCACCTTCTTTAATGGCCAATGGATAATCTCCACTCATACCCATCGATATTTCTTTAAAGCTTGCTTGATGGTCAAAGTATTGCGATTTTACTTTATCGAACAAGTTTTTTAAGCCTTTAAATTCATTACTTACTTGGGTTGCATCTGCCACATTGCTGGCCATTCCCATTAAACCGCCTATTTGAACATAGGGTAGCGGTGTTTGGTTTAACTGCTCTAATAAACTGTATAATTCGTCTGGGTTCAAGCCAAATTTTGTTTCTTCTTGTGCAATAAATATTTGAAGTAAACAAGGGATTACACGCTGGTTTTTTGCGCCTTCTTTGTTTATGTTTTCTAATAATTTATAGCTGTCTACGCCATGTATCATGGCCACAAAAGGGGCAATATATTTTACCTTGTTACTTTGAAGGTGACCAATTAAATGCCATTCTATGTCTTTGGGTAGTGCTTCATATTTCTGAACCAACTCTTGAACTTTGTTTTCTCCAAAAATTCTTTGTCCGCCCTGGTAAGCCTCTTGCAGCATTTCTAGGGGTTTGGTTTTGCTTACAGCAATTAATCTGGCGTGTACACCAATTTCTTGGTTTATTTTATGAATATTTGCAGTAATCATGAGTCAAAATTTTTTTTTCAAATATCTGTATCTGTTTTTACTTGTACTAGTAATTTCTTGCGACAATAAATCATTACAGACCATAGCAGAACCGCCAGGATTATTAACGCGCGAAAATATGGCCAAAGTATTGGCAGATATGCATGTAGTAGAAGCAGCTTTGCTAGCTAAAAATTATTCGGCAGATTCTGTTAAGGCCATGTCTGAGGGGTATAATCAATTTATTTTTGAAAAACATGGCGTAGAGCAAGAACAATTTAAGGCAAGTTTTGATTATTACTTAAGTAATTCTCTGCAAATGGATACCATTATGGGTTTTGTAATTGAGGAGTTGAGCAATCAAGAAGCGCTTTCGAGGGGGATTTTAAACGAAACCTTGGAGGTATCGCCTTTGCCAGAGAATATACCTGTACCTTAAAAGTAGAAAATTTTGCCTTTTCCAAAAAACATTGAACAAAAACTGGGTTTTACCCAAGTAAGAGAATTAATAAGTGCCCGTTGTTTATCGGCCATGGGACAATATTACGTGGAGCGCATGCGCTTTGCCAACCGATTAGATATCGTTGAAAAAATGTTGGTTCAAACCAAAGAATTTCAGCGGGTATTAAATGAAGAATCTCCTTTTCCAAGCGAACATTATTTAGATGTTTCTCCCTATTTGTACAAAGCAAAAATTGAAGGTGTTTGGTTGCTAGAAGAAGAGTTGCAGAGTATAAAATTGGTGATAAAGGCATTTATACAAGTAGCTGCTTTTTTTAGAGAACGCGGAGGCAAATATCCAGAGTTGGAGGCCTTGTTGGCGGGCTTAATTATTAATGATTTGGTGGTGCGCCGCATCGATAGAATTATTGATGTAGAGGGTTTAATGCGCCCCAATGCCTCGCCCGAATTAGCTAAAATATCTAGTAAAATTCATGATAAGGAAAGCGAAATTAGGAAGCGTATTCAGAAGCTATTTGATAAGTATACCGGATTAGGTTATTTGGCAGAGCAAATAGGCATTACTATTCGTGAGGGAAGATTGGTTTTACCCGTTTTGGCCGAACACAAAAGACACGTGCCAGGCTTTGTGCATGATGAATCGAGTACTGGTCAAACCATTTATATTGAGCCAACCGAGTGTTTTGATTTAAACAATGGCCTGCGCGAATGGCAGATTGCCTACCGCCGAGAGCGGGAAAGAATTTTGTTGGAAATTACTGATCAAATTAGGCCCGAAATTCCAGAGTTAGAGAAGAATTTACAGCGACTAGGTTTGTTTGATTTTATTAGAGCCAAAGCTGGCTTATCTAATGATATGAAAGCCGATTTGCCTATTTTAAGCAAGCACCCGGGTTTAAATTTGGTAAAAGCGTATCATCCTTTGCTGCGTTTAAGTCATGATAAAGCCGGACTAAAAACCATACCGCTTTCTATTACCCTCAATCATGATAAATACATTGTGGTTATTTCTGGTCCAAACGCGGGTGGAAAATCGGTGTGTTTAAAAACGGTGGGTTTGTTGCAATACATGCTTCAATGTGGTTTGTTAATTCCCTGCGAATCGCACAGTGAAGTGGGTATTTACAAAGAAATAATGGTAGATATTGGCGATGAGCAGAGTATAGAAAACGATTTAAGTACGTACAGCTCGCATTTGCTTAGTATGAAAAATTTCTGCGATTTTGCAGATGGTAAAACTTTGTTTTTAATAGATGAGTTTGGCACGGGCACAGATCCTCAGTTTGGCGGACCATTAGCAGAAGCAATTCTGCATCATTTGGCTCAGAAAAGGGCGCAAGGAATTGTTACTACCCACTTTAGTAACCTCAAAAATTTTGCCTCACAGTATCCTGGTTTAGAAAATGCGAGCATGTTGTTTGATCATGAAAATATGCAACCATTATATGTATTAGAATTGGGCAAACCTGGCAGTAGTTATGCGTTTGAGTTAGCCGTAAAATCTGGTCTGAACCAACACATCATTAACTATGCTAAAAACAAAGTTGGGGACAAGCAAAGAAAGGTAGATGAGCTTTTGGTGGAGTTGGAGAAAGAGAAGCAATTGGTGCAAGGCATGAAGCAAAAATTGCAGGAAAAAGAGGGTAAAACACAAAAGCTATTAGAACAATATGAAGGACTTACCCAAGAACTAGATGTTAATAAAAAGACTTTATTAAAAAAGGCAAAGCAAGAAGCATTGGCTTTGGTAAGCGAGGCCAATAGTAAAATTGAGGCAACCATTAGGGAGATAAAAGAGCAGCAAGCCAATAGCGAGGTGCAGCGCAAAGCACGCGTATTGGTAAAAGAAGAAATGCAGCAATTAAAAACAGATATTGCGCAAATTGAATATGTTGAGCCCGAATTAAATCCGCAAAAGAAAGAGCAAAGTGTCTCAGATATTTTGCGAGAAAATGATTGGGTTAATATTGAAGGTCAGGTAGCACTAGGACAAGTTATAAGCATACAAAAAAACAAGGCTTTAGTGGCTATGGGCGATTTGCGTTCCAATATTGAGTTAAGCAAGTTGAGTAAAGTAAGCTTAACGGCCAAAAAGCAACAAGCCAAATTGGGTAGCTCGGGCGTAGATTTTAACAGCAAAATGCAGCATTTTAGTCACGAGTTAAACCTCATTGGCTTGCGCGGCGAAGAGGCGGTGCGCAACCTCAATGCCTTTTTAGATGAAGCCATACTATTAGGTATAAAGCAAGTGCGCATAGTGCATGGCAAAGGTTATGGTATCTTAAGAAAATTGGTTCGAACCGAATTAAAAATAAACAAATTTGTTGGGCATTTTAGCGACGAGCAGATAGAATTGGGCGGCGATGGCGTAACCATTGTTAGTTTAAAGGTGTAAATAAATAAAATATTTTACCTAAAATGGCTAAAATTGTAACATGATAAAAGAATCCATTGCAACATATAAAAACACCTTAAGGGCTGCCATACGTGGTTCCCTTATTGCTGCTGGAATTAATATAGCCTGGCTTTTTAGCTTAGAATTTTGGTTAAATATTTCGGGTTTGCCCAAGGGATTTCCCTTGGCTGTGGTGTTATCAACCATCATTCCGGTTTTGTTAGGGGCGGTTTTATACGTTGTTTTTGTTAAAAACTTTTTAAAGGGAGAAGTCATGTTTCTACTATTAGCAGCAGGTTTTGCCCTTTTAAGTATTTTTCCATCGTTTGAACCTATTTTGCCCGATGGCCAGGCGGCACCCGCAAATTTTGCCTTGCTTACGGTACCCATGCATTTTTTTGCTGCGGTAATTGGGGTATATTACATCATTCAAAAACGCTAATATTTTTATTCGGTTCGAACCAAATTTTTTTGCGATGAAACGATATATCTTTATTATTTTCTTATCCATCAGTTTACCAATACAAGCCAAAAACATGCAAGCTAAAGATACTATTTTTTATGTGTTCGACCCTATGTGCGGTTGGTGTTTTGGGTTTTCTGGCGTGATAAAACAAGCGGCCAAAGATTATCAGAATGATTTTGAATTTGTGGCAATTAGTGGCGGCATGGTGGTGGGTGAGCGGGAAGGACCCATTGGCGATTTTGCCGATTATATTTTAGGTGCATACAAGCGAGTAGAGGAGACGGCAGGTGTGAAATTTGGTGAGCCTTATTTGGATCAGCTTAAAACCAAAACCTTGTATTCCTCATCGGTGGTTCCTTCTATTGCTTTGGCTGTTTTTAGGGAGTTTTTGCCCACCAGAACGGTTGAGTTTGCAGGCAGCCTGCAAGACGCATTGTTTGAGCAGGGTAAAGATTTGCGAGAAGATTCTGTTTACTTAGAAATGATAAAGCCATACGGGATAAATCCCCAGTTGTTTTTGGAGAAATTGCATTTGGCCAGTTATAAAGAAAAAGCTTTTGCGGGTTTTCAACAATCTGCAAATTTTGGGGTACAAGGATTTCCAGCTATTTTGGCCTTACACCAAGGTAAATATTATAATTTGGCTAATGGCTATACCGATAAAAAGCAGTTATACGCTGTTTTAGATAAGCTCAAAAAAATGTAGCGGTATGGATAGAAAATCATTTTTAAAATCGGGTTTAATTTTTCCATTTATGGCTATGAATATAGACGAGTTTGAAGCGCATGTAGTAGGTTCTGATGCCAAAAGTGATTTAATGCCTGCTTTGTTTGTGGGGCATGGTAGTCCAATGAATGCCATTATACCCAACGAGTTTAACAAGAAGTGGCGCGAGATAGGGGATAAGTTGCCCAGGCCAAAAGCTATTTTATGTATTTCGGCCCATTGGGAAACCCGCGGTACCAAGGTTACGGCAATGCCTAAACCCAGAACTATTCACGATTTTGGCGGCTTTCCTCAAAAGCTGTTTGATACTCAATACCCTGCACCGGGTTCGCCTTTTTTTGCTCAGCAAGTAGTTGATGCAATGAGAGAAGTGCATGTAAGTAAAGATTTAGAATGGGGTTTAGACCATGGCTGTTGGAGTGTTTTAAACCCAATGTTTCCCAAGGCAGATATTCCTACTTTTCAATTGAGTTTAGATTATTTAGCCAAGCCAGAAGATCATTTTAAGATTGCCTTGCAGCTAAAATCGCTGCGTAATAAAGGTGTATTAATTTTGGGTAGTGGCAATATAGTGCACAATTTGGGCAGAATGGATGCCACCAATAAGCCACATGATTGGGCTATTGCTTTTGATGCATTGGTAAAAGAGCGAATAGAATCGGGCAATTTTGCTAGCTTGGTGGGTTACCGTGGTTTGGGCGCCAGCGCGTCTATGTCTATACCCACCGCAGAACATTATTTGCCTTTGTTGTATGTACTGGCCGTAAAAGATAAAACAGATGATTTGCTGTTCTTTAACGAAACCATCGACTTAGGTTCAATCTCCATGCGTAGCATTTATTTCGGGTCGTAGCCTGTTTTTAAACATTCGTGTATAAGTATGCGTTTATAAAAAGAATGCTGCTAATATTTTTGTAAGGTGTACGCTATAGTCGATATTGAAACAACAGGTGGTCATGCCACTCAAAACCGCATTACGGAGATTTCCATCTTTGTGCATAATGGGGTGGAGGTTATAGATCATTTTGAAACTTTAATTAATCCTGAAATGTATATTCCTCCCTACATTCAGGCATTTACAGGCATTACAGATGCGATGGTAGCAGATGCGCCATCTTTTTCTATGGTTGC
Organism: Chitinophaga pinensis; assembly: GCA_945860865.1. GTDB lineage: Bacteria > Bacteroidota > Bacteroidia > UKL13-3 > UKL13-3 > B1. The sequence continues at coordinate 39,758 of CAMARW010000008.1, forward strand.
CGAGCGAATCTATAATTTATTAAAAGACCCCATTTTTATTGCCCATAATGTTAATTTCGATCATAGTTTTATAAAGAGTCAGCTGCAAGAATGTGGTTTCGATTTAAACGTTAAAAAGCTCTGCACGGTAAGACTTAGTCGTAAAATAGTGCCGGGTTATAAGAGTTATAGTTTGGGTAATATTTGCTCTTCTTTGGGTATTCATTTAAAAAACAGGCACCGTGCCGGTGGCGATGCCCTTGCAACGGTTAAGTTGTTTGAATATTTATTGGCACACGATACCGAAAAGCACATCGACGATTCTTTAAAAAGGGGTTCTAAGGAACAAGTGTTGCCGCCAAACGTTAATAAAACAGATTTCGAAAAATTGCCCAAAGCACCGGGTGTTTACTATTTTGTAGATGATAAGGGTTTGGCGGTTTATGTGGGTAAGGCCAAGAATATTCGGACAAGGGTGGGCACACATTTTAGCGGCGATTTAAAAGGAAAGCAGAAACAAAATTTTATGCGCGAGGTGCATGGTTTTAGTCATACCGCAACGGGCAATGAATTACTGGCGGTGTTGCTAGAAAGTCACGAAATTAAGCGATTATGGCCCGATGAAAATCGCTCACAAAAACGCGTGCAATCTGTATTTGGTTTGTACGATTATTTGGATCAAAACAATAAGATAAGATTTGGCATAGATAAGGTAAGAAAAGACACTAAGCCACTGCTTACCTTTAGCACACACGCTGCCGCTTTACAGTTTTTAAATACCTTGATAGATACCTACGGATTATGCCCTAAATTGTGCAATAGCCAAACCAATAAGGGCGATTGCATACACGTGCAACACCAGATTTGCGATGGTTATTGTTTGGTAGCAGAAAACGCAGCAGCATACAATGCCAAAGCACAAACTTTTTTTAATGAGTTAATAGCCGATAAAAAGATTCATTATGTTTTGGGAAAGGGCAGAAATTACAAAGAGCAATGTGTTATTTTGTATGAACCCAACAAATTTGTTGCCTATACTTTTTTGGGAATCAACGAAAAAATTGACTTTGATATGGTAAAAGAACAAGCCATTTCTTTGAAGATTAATCCATATATGGAATCAATTTTAGCTCAGGTGGTGAGTGGCGAAAAAAGCAAAGGATATAAGGTTTTTACCCAGTTAAAAATGGCCGTTTTATAGGTCTGAACCAATAGCATTTCCGCGTAAAAAGCTTTCAATGTCCATACGTTTTTTTGATTCCATTTGCACGTCCAATAAATAGATAAATCCATCTAAACATCCAACTTTTAGAAAGCTTTTTTGGTCGCAGGTAATCTTTGTGGGCTCTGCTGCAGCTGTGTTTGGTTCAAACCGAGCTTTAAATACTTTTACTTGTTTGCTGTTTATAAAGGTAAATGCGGCAGGGTATGGGTTCATGCCTCTAATGAGGTTAATGATGTTTTGCCCAGGCTGGTTCCAATCTATTTGGCAATGCGCTTTAAATATTTTTGGCGCTACCTTTTTACTGCTTTCGCCTTGCGGCATGCCTTGTGTATTGCCTGCTTTAATGAGTTCTAACGATTGCAACATTACCGTTGCACCCAAGTGCATGAGTGTGTCATGTAGCTCGCCGGCGTTGGTGTTTGAACCAATTTCGCAGGCGGCACTGAGTAAAATATCGCCGGTATCAATCTCGTGTTTAAGGAAAAATGTGCTTACGCCGCTTACTATTTCGCCATTAATAATGGCCCAATTAATGGGCGCTGCTCCGCGGTAATCTGGCAACAAAGAGGCATGTAAATTGATGGTGCCCAAGGGCGGCATATGCCATACTATTTCGGGCAACATTCTAAAGGCAATTACTACTTGCAAATCGGCTTTATAGCTTCGCAGTTCCTCAATAAATGCTGGGTTGCGTAATTTCTCTGGCTGCAATACCGGAATATTTTGCGAAACCGCGTATTGTTTAACAGGAGATTGTTGTAATTTCATTCCCCTGCCCGCAGGTTTATCTGGCATGGTAACAACCGCAACCACCTCATGCTTGGCCTCAACCATAGCTTTAAGCGAAGCCACAGCAAAATCTGGTGTTCCGAGGAATATGATGCGCATTACAATTATAAATTACGAATTACGAATTACGGGTTACGGGTTATGAATTAAAAATTACGAATTACGAATTAAAAATTACGAGTTCAAAATTGATGTTTTGAAATAGGTGAACCAAATCTCTTTTCTGGATTCTATATTCCTAATTCTTTTAATAAATTTTGAGCTTTGGCAACTTTTTGAACGGTCCACAATACGTAGCGAATATCTACGGCCACGCTTCGGCTGTAGGCTTCGTTCCAAGCGTAATCGTTGATGGTGGCGGTATAGGCTCGGTCGAAATTAACGCCTACTAGGTCGCCGTTTTCATCTAAAACCGGACTGCCACTGTTGCCACCTGTGGTATCTAGGTTGTATAAAAAGTTAACCGGTAAATCTTGCAAATCTGGGTGCATAAAATTGCCCAAATCTTTTGCTGCATATAGGTCTTTAATAATTTGCAGCAATTCAAAATCTTTGCCATCTTCCTTTTCAATAACGCCTGCCAAGGTGGTAAACGGTTTGTTGTATTCGCCATCGTTAGGATAGTATCCCCTAACATAGCCGTAGGTAAAACGCAAGGTAGCGTTGGCATCTGGAATAAATTGTTTTTGTTTGAAAGCATTTTTGGCATCGGCATAGCGAGCTAAAAGTCCGTTCATTTTGCCATCGCGTATGCGATCGAGTGCATCAAAAGTGTTCATTTCAACATTGATATCACCTGCTAAAACAGTTAAGCCATCTTTTATCTTGCTGAACCCATCTCCGCTATCGGCCAATATTTTAAGCATATAATCTTTGTTGGATACCTTTGTTTTGTCGAAAAGTTGAGCGATGTATTTTCTTCTGGCCTCATCGCTTGGGTATTTTTTATAGAAGGCTTCTACGGCTGCCACTTTGTTTTCGCTATTAAACGCATGGGCATCTGCAAACATTTTTAGTATGGCATCAATTTCTATGGCTGGGTCCATTTGGCCATACAAACGAGCAAATATGCCTTTTAATTTAGGCACTTGGGTGCTCAAAAAACCTTGTTTGTCGGATTTATTTTTGAGGGGCAAATAGTTTATTTTGTAATTATCTATGGCTGCGGCCATCTGTAGGGTAGGCGATACATTGTAAATATAATCTAAGAATAAATTGCGTGGTGCTTGGGCAATTACTTCTTTGTAGAGGTTATTTATAGTAGGTACCACATCACCAAATTGTGCTTTAAGTTTAGGGTCAGACAGAATAAACTTTTGCATTTCTTGCTCCTCTGCGTATTTCTTGGCGGTTAGTCCAACCCTCCTAAACCCTTGCAACTTGCCTTTGTAGTTTTTGGTAACATTGGCCAAAGATTTAATTTTACCGGCATATTTTATTTGGATGCTATCGCTGTTTTTGCCTAGTTCTTCCATTTTATTTATTTGCCAATCGTAGAGGTTGCTTACATATTTAAGCATGTTTTCTTCGTGGTATTGGTAAAAGGCTGCTGGTTGATTGCGAAAGGTTCTGCCGGGGTAACCTAGTATAAAAACGAAATCATTGTCTTTGATACCTTTGGTATTTATTTTCAAGAATTTTTTAGGCTTAAAAGGCACGTTGTTTGCGCTGTATTCGGCAGCCGAGCCATCTGGGGCAACGTAGGCCCTTAAGAAGGCAAAATCTCCACTGTGACGCGGCCAAACCCAATTGTCTTTTTCTCCGCCATACTCGCCAATGCTGCGTGCTGGAACGTAAACAACGCGCACATCTTTGAGCATTTGATACCTAAATAGCACATACGTTTTTCCTGTAAACATTTCGGAAATTTCGCATTGTAGGTTTTTGTTTATTTTATTTTCTTCTTCGGTAATTTTTTTGATGTTTGCCGCTATTATTTTCAGTCGCTCTACTGGGTCGCTGGTGCTTTGTGTACCCATTAAAACTTCGCTCGATACATCGCTATAGCTTGCAGTAATTTTGCACACTAAACCTTTGGCTTGTGCTTCTTGCTCGCGGTTATTGGCTAAGAAGCCATCGCGCATATAATTATTTTGAACCGTACTCATGGCTACTACATAACCAAAAGCACAATGGTGATTGGTTACTATTAAACCATCGTTTGAAACAAAAGAGCCGGTGCAACCGCCCACACGCACAATGGCATCAATGGTACTCACGCCACTTGGGTTGTATAAATCAATGGGAGCCATTTTAAGACCTGCTTTTTTGAGGTCGATATTTTTCATTTCAGAAAGCGGAAACATGCCTTCATCTGCTTTGTGGCTTTGAAAAAGAAAGCCAACACCAAGTATAATTGCCGTAAAAAGTAATTTTTTCATACGCCGCGAAAGTAAGAAAAAAAGTTGATAGTCCATAGTCCATAGTCGATAGTACATCGTGGTTGGTCAATGCAGATAAATACGGCCAATTTTTTTAAACGCACGGTCGTACGTCTATAAAAAACGGGTTACATTCATTTTAAATAAGGTTATAACACAATTATAAAACCGATTGATTTAAACGCTAAAAGGTCTTGGTTTTTGCAAGGCATTAGTTAGCACGCATTGCTCGGCGCTTTGTAAATCTTGTAGGGTGCATATAGTTTCTAGGCAAGGGTTTTCTTGCATAAAGAGTACTCTGCCAATGCCATCTACGCAACCTGAGGATAGCGGAGGCGTATGCCAAATACCGTTCTTTAGCCAAAAGATATTGCTAGAACTGGCTTCTATAATTTCGTTGTTGGTATTGAGTATGAGGGCATCGTCTAAGTTATTTTCTTTGGCCCAAATGCTGGCCATCACATATACCAAGGCATTCCCTGTTTTGAGATTAGAGAATGGTCCGGGTGCTTTGCTTTGTTCCCTGTATACGCCTAATTGTAATGGCTGTAAAATGGGTTTTGGTTCGAACCGAAATATTGAGATTTGGTATTTGCTACGGTTGCTGTTGGGGAGGTAGAAGCCCTCTGAATCTCTGTATAATACAAATCTGGCGCGGAGTGTTTGGACACTTGGTTGCTGCATACGAAAAAGGGCGGCATGGTGGAGAATTTCTTGGTAAAATTTTTCCTCATTTAACCCACAAAGCTCCATTTTTAACAAGGCGGCAGATTCGCTTAAGCGCTTGTAATGCAGCGTTAAATGCGGTATGGTATCGTTCTGAACCAATATTGTTTCGAATAATAAATCGCCGTAAAAAAATGCTCTTTCCATGAAAATGATTTGTTGGTAAAGGTAAATAGCTACATTTGCGCCACCAAAATAAAGTTTATTTTAATGAAAACAGTTTATATTGTATCGGCGGTTCGTACGCCCATTGGTGCATTTAACGGAGCTTTGGCTTCTTTAACCGCGCCTCAATTAGGTTCAATTGCTATTAAAGGTGCTTTAGAAAAAGCCGGTGTGGCTCCAGAAATGGTGCAAGAAGTATACATGGGTAATGTATTATCTGCTGGTTTGGGTCAGGCACCCGCAACCCAAGCCATGTTGGGTGCTGGTATTCCCAATACCGTTCCTTCTACCACTATTAATAAAGTATGTGCATCTGGTTCTAAAGCCATTATGTTGGCTGCCCAATCTATTATGATGGGAATTAATGATGTGGTAGTAGCTGGTGGTATGGAAAGCATGAGTAATATTCCATATTATTTAGATAAGGCCAGAAACGGCTATCGTTTGGGTCATGGTACCATTATAGATGGCATGGTAAAAGATGGTTTGTGGGATGTATACAAAGATTTTCACATGGGTAATGCGGCAGAAATGTGTGCCAAAGAATATAATATTACCCGCGAAGACCAAGATACTTTTGCTATAGAAAGCTATACCCGCGCGCAAAATGCCTATGCAAAAAATGCATTTTCGGATGAAATTATACCGGTTTCTATTGCCGTTAGAGGCAAAGACCCTATTATAGTTTCGGTAGATGAAGAGTATACCAAAGTAAATTTTGATAAGTTAAAAACATTGAAACCTGCTTTTGAAAAAGAAGGAACCATTACTGCGGCTAACGCCTCTAAGTTAAATGATGGTGCAAGCGCTTTGGTTTTAGTGAGCGAAGAAAAATTGAAAGAATTAGGTTTAAAACCATTAGCAAAAATTACAGGATTTGCAGATGCAGCGCAGGCACCTGAGTGGTTTACAACAGCTCCAGCTTTAGCCGTTCCAAAGGCATTAAAAATGGCTGGCGTAAATGCAGCAGATGTAGATTATTACGAATTAAATGAAGCCTTTTCTGTGGTAGGCATTGCAAACACCCAAATTTTGGGCTTAGATGCTAACAAGGTTAATCCGCGCGGTGGTGCCGTGGCTTTGGGTCACCCGTTGGGAAGCTCTGGTTCTAGAATAGTAGTAACATTGGTGCACGAACTATTGCAAGATGGCAAGAAAATAGGCGTTACAGGTATTTGTAACGGCGGCGGTGGTGCTTCAGCCATTGTGATAGAAACTGTATAAAATAGCTTGTAGATTTAATCCAAAATCTTTGTTATATTCGTTTCAAAAAAAATGAAGCTGCAAAGAGAATAGTAATTGTGAAAACAGAAATGATTTCGTTGCTATTCTTTTTGCAGCTTTTTTTTGACCCAAAATAGAAGCATGAAAATAAAAATTTGTTTATTTGTTTTGTTGCTTGGAGCTTTTAGTGTAAGCGCCCAAAAGCAAAAGCTCCTGCAAAAAATTGATAGTTTGTCATTAGACTCTCTGCGAGATTACGAAATTAGGCTTGGCGGATTAGGCTTTAGCATGGTAAGAGATTTTGATGAAGAAGTAAGAATAACCTCAGGTAGAAACTTTATACGGCAATTTGGACGCGCTTTGCGTGTTGCTAACAGTTATTATTATCCTTTTGATTCTCTTAAGAATTTAATGGTTCTATATGCTCCCGATGATTTATTCAGGATTTTCACTTGGAATGTAGCCACCAATGATGAAACCTTCAGGTATTTTGGTGTAATCCAAATGAACCCTGAAAAGGTGGCTAAACTCAACAAAAAAGAGGAGCTTTTTAATTCGTTTTACCCCTTGATTGATAGAAGCGACAGTATTGGTGATATTTTTTTTACCACTGTAGATCAAAACAAATGGTTTGGCGCATCTTATTATAAAATTATCAAAACCAGTTTTGCCAAAAAAGATTATTACACCTTATTGGGCTGGGATGGAGCCGGACCAGCTACGAATAAAAAAATTGCAGATGTATTGGTGTTTAATAATGGCAAACCCAATTTTGGCGCTCCCATATTTGATATAAATAAAAAGCGCAGGTACTATAGAATGGTTTTCGAATTTAATAACCAAGCAACTATTGCCTTACGTTACGACGATAAACAAAAATACTTAATCTATGAAAACATTGTTCCAAACAAGCCCGCCAACGCAGGTTTTGTTGAACATTATTACCCCGATGGCACTTTTGATTACCTTGTATGGAAAAATGGGGTTTGGCAAAAACAAGCCGGATTTTTAGAAGTTATTAAATAGAATCCAGACTTTTTAGAGGCGAGAGACGAGAAGCGAGAGTCGAGAAAAGAGATTTGGTTAACCTACTTTAAAATATCAATTTTGAACCCGTACCACGTAATTTTTAATTCATAATTCATAATTCATGTATACTAAGTTGAAACAAATAGCCGTATTAATCGGAATACTGCTACTCAGCAATTTTGCTGCACGCGCCCAGGCATTATCAGGCACTTACTCTATCCCCGGCAGTTACAGTTCCATTGAGGCAGCTGTAAACGCCCTGAACCAAAATGGTGTAAGTGGAGCGGTGGTATTTGATGTGGGCGCAAGTTCTGCCTACACAGAAACACCATTAGGTACTATTGTATTGGGAAGTTCCCTATTAAACGGAACAACTTCTGCCACCAACACCATCACATTTAGGAAAGCTGCAACGGCTACTGCCAATCCGCTTATTAATGCCTATGCAGGAACTAAAATTGCAAGCTCTACAGATTCTATTGATATAATGTTTGCTGTTGCTGGAACAGATTATGTAACTATTGATGGGATAGATTTGGCCGAAATTTCTGCCAATACCACCAATATAACTTGCATGGAAGTTGGGTATGGTTTGTATAAATTAACAGCCAATGATGGGGCAAATTATAATACCATTAAAAATTGTGTAATTACATTAAACCGTTTAAATGTAACCAATGGTTCTGGTATTAGAAATAATATCGCAGGTTCTACTGGAATTGAAGTAGTATCTAGTTTGCGCACCGCTGTTAATACCGCAGTTACCCAAACGGCAGTAAGTGGAGCAAGTTCTTTTAATAAGTTTTATAGCAATACCATTCAAAATGTAAATTTTGGTGTTGCAATGTCTGGCGCTGCTATAGCCTCTCCATATATCTTGGCAGATCAAAATAATGATATTGGAGGAAACAGTTTAAGCACTGGAAATACCATCATTAATTTTGGGGGTGGAACAGGTGCTGGATTTGCATGCGGAGCGGTGTTTATAAACAACCAATATGGTTCAAACATATCGTTTAATACAATTAATAACAACACGGGTACTGGCGTAAACCATCCCGTTTCTAATAGAGGTATTTGGTTGTTTGGTTCATCTCCTGGTGCAAGTTGTACGGTAAATAATAATACCATTACCATCTTATCTGGTGCAAGTGCAACGGCCATTAATTGGTGTGTTGACATGGAAATGGCTCAAACTGGAGCCAATGGAAATGTGCTGAATATAAACAATAATAGATTTTTAAATTGCAGAAGTGCAACCACTACCAATGCTCAATTTACCGCAGTTTGGGTAAACTCTGCTGCTACAACAGTAAACGTAAACAATAATTACATTTACGGATATACACGTGAAGCTACAACTGGAATAGGAACTGTAATTTTAAGTCAGCTTGCTGGTATTGGAACCTTAAATATCAATAATAATATCATTGATTCGATGGTGTTAACGGGTATATTTTCTACCCAATACGGAATTGGTGTTACTGCTGCAGCTACTAATTTGAATATGAATGGAAATTCATTTACCCGCATGATTTATACTAATACAACAACAGGTGCGGGTACATTTTATCCAATTTACAGCACTGGTACCCCAGCTGTTGTAAATGCCAATAACAATGTTATTGATAGTTTAGTAAGAACGGGTACAACAGGAGGAACAACTATTGGTTTATACATTGCTAGCGGAACAACCCAAAATGTGAAAAATAATAGAATTAGTAACATGACCATCACTGGTTCTGGGGCAACTTCTGTTATGTATGGTATCCAAACATCAGGAACAACTGTAGTTTGCGACAGTAATACTATCTATAATTTAAGTGTAGCCAAAGCAACAGGTACCGGAGCCTTATATGGTATTTACAATATTTCTAGTCCGAACAATGAAAATTACCGCTTCAATAAAATTTACAATTTAAACCATATTGGTACAGGTATTATTTATGGTATATATGCCTTTACAAGCGCAGGAGTTAGAACGGTTGCCTATAATAATATTTATCAGCTAACGGGTAACTCTACTATATCTGGTATACAAATGCAATCTAGTGTGCCTACTATTTTTAACAATAGAATTTATGATTTAACAAGTAATAATTCGTCAAACACTTTGCTTTGCGGAATTAATATCAGTACTTCCACCGCAGGAAATGCTAGAGTTTTCAATAATTTAATTGGAAGATTATTTGCGCCATTATCGAATAATACCACTCCAACAGTTATAGGTATAAACATTCCCGCAACTACAGCTACTGCTAGTTTTGGCGTTTACCACAATACGGTGCTTATAAATGCAACTTCAACTGGAGCAAATTTTGCTACAGCGGCATTGCAACATGCCGCCAATGCCACGGGCACAACTGCTGTATTAGATTTAAGAAATAATATTTTGGTAAATACCTCTGTACCTAATGGGGTTGGTAACACTGCGGTTATCAGAAGAACTGCAGCAGCTTTGAATAATTATGCTGCCACATCCAATAGAAATTTATTGTTTGCCGGAGCGCCTTCTGCTAGCAGGCTTATTTATTTTGATGGTTTTGTGGGCGATTCAACCATTGAAAGTTTTAAATTGAGGATGGCTACTTTTGAACAATCTTCGGTATCTGAGTTGCCAATATTTATTGATAGTTTGGGAGCTAATCCAAACTTTTTACATTTAGATACCACAGTTTCTACTAAATGCGAAAGTGGTGGATCTGTTATTCCAGGGATTACATTTGATGCTGATGGGGTAATTAGACAAGGTAATGTGGGTTATACCGGAACAGGTGGCGCGCCAGATATTGGGGCAGACGAGGGCGAGTTTATTGGTACCACAATGGTATTAGATTCAGTGAATGTAGATCAAATATCAGCTGCTGTTCCACTAAATACCACCAACCAAGCCATAGTTGCTGTTCGCGTGCACGTAACCAATAGTTTTGCGCCACTTAATGTTAGTTCGTTTAAGCTAAATACAGCAGGAACTACGAATGTAAATGATATTCAAAACGCAAGAGTTTTCTATACGGGGAATAATCCAACCTTTAATACAAATACGCAGTTTGGTTCAAGCATAGCGGCACCAAATGGTACTTTTTATATAACGGGTAATAGAATGCTTGTTGATGGAGTTAACTATTTTTGGGTTACCTACGATATAAAAAATACTGCAACCATAAATAATGTGGTAGATGTTAGAGTAGATAGTATTGTGGTAGGTGGAAATAACACAGCGCCAATTAACGGCAACCCTGCTGGTTCTAGAAGAATTTTGGGTCCATTAAACGGAACATACTTGGTGGGTGTAGGTCAAGCCTATCCAACCATTACAGCCGCGGCCAATGATTTAAGTACTTTGGGCGTATCTGGTCCAGTAACGTTTTTATTAACAGATAATACATACAATGCGGCAAGTGGCGAGGTGTTTCCAATTGCCTTTACTGCCTATACAGGTGCCTCTAGCACCAATACGGTTACTATTAGGCCAAATACTTCAGTAAATGCAAGTGTTACAGCCAACCATGGCGTTGCAGCTATTTTTATGAATGGTATCAATCATTTAAGAATAGATGGCCGACCAGTAGGAGCAAGTGGATTTACTATAGGAAACAATTTAGTAATTAGTAATACTAATGCTAATGGTCCAGCTGTGCTATTAAACAACGAAGCGAGCAATAACCAGTTATTGTTTACAGAGTTTAGATCTAATAACGGCATTGTTCCCGGCGCTATTGGTGCGGGAGTTATTAGTTTTGGCGCCAGTGTTGGTGTAAATGGAAATGATAATAATGTCATTAAATTCTGTGATATTCATGAACTTACAGGAGCAAATCCAACTATTGGAATTTCATCTATTGGTTCAGCAGCAAGTGTTTTGGCCAATAACGATGGGAATATTATTGATAGCTGTAATATATACAACTTCTTTAATCCAATAAATGCTACCTCAGGTATTTATATAGGTGCCAATAATAGCGCGTGGACAATCAATGCGAATAGGATCTATCAAACGACAACAGTTACTACAAGCGGTGGACAAACTCATCGTGCTATCTGGGTTACGCCAAATGTTGCCTCACTTACCTCAGCTAGTGGATTTATAATAACTAATAATTTTATTGGAGGTGCTGCTGCCAATGGAACTGGGGTTTACACCATGACAGGCACAACAGGTTATCAATTCTTTGGAATGGATATTTCTGTGGGTTTAGGTGCAACAACTTTGGTTCAGAATAATACCATCACTAATTTTTCTTTAACAAGTGGTTTTGTAGGGAATGGAACCTATGGAATAAATATTGCGAATGGTAATGTAAATATATTTGGAAATTTAATTGGATCGACCAGCACAAATGGTGCCTTTACATTTACCACTACTGCTGCCAATGGAAGTTTTATTGCATTAAGATCTGGCGGAGGTACAAACATTAATTTCTCAAACAACATTGTTTCTGGTATAGATTTGATAAGTAATAATGCTACACTTTTTGCAGGTTTTAATGGTATAGCCGCTTCGGGTGGAACCAATATAACTATTCACAATAATACAGTAGGAAGTAAAACCCTATTGAATAGTATTAATGGTGTTTCAACATCCTCAACAGCTACTGGAGCTTGTGCCTTTAGAGGTATTATCTGTAATAGTTTAGCCGTGGGCGCAGTTAATACAGTTACCAATAACACAGTGGCTAATATGAATTTAAATTATGCTGCAACAGGTACTCAAGGAACTACGCTTATTGGAATAGCTGTAATAAATGGTTCAAGTGTGGTTACAGGGAATGAAATTAGTAACTTAACTTCTGCCACCCAAACTACAGCTGGTGTGCCAAACGCTGCTGTTGCAGGTATTGTGCACACATCTGTTACCGCACCCGTAACTATTTCTGCTAATAAAATACACTCATTGGTATTAACCGGAGCTTCTACCACTGCTGCGGTTCAATCGGTTGGTATTTCATATAGCGGACCTTCAACAGGAACAAATACCATTAGTAGCAATTCGGTTCATAGTATATCCATAAACGCGAGTAACCCATCTGCAGTTATTACAGGCTTTGATGTATCTGGTGGTATTGCCAATGTGCAAAACAACATGATTCGTTTGGGTTATGATTCATTGGGAGGAGATGTTACTGCCCCGGCAACGTTTAGAGGTATTACAAAATTTGCGGGTAGTTTTAACTTTTATTTTAATTCAATTTTTATAGGAGGTTCAGGTGTTTTTGCTGGTACTGCCAATACCTTTGCTTTTGCAAGAAACAGCGCTGGAACGGAAATAGTAAGAAACAATATTTTTGTAAATAATAGATCAAATGCTGCGGGAACTGCCAAGCATTATCAAGTATTTTTAGCTAATGCAACTACCTTAATAATTAATAATAATTTATATTTTGGTAACGGCACGGGATCTGTTTTTGGCACATTAAATAATGGCGCAAGTGATGTTGCTGCTTATACTCCAAATTGGGTAGCTACAGATAATGCTAGTGCAGCAGCCAACCCTCAATTTGTTAATGCTACTGGTTCTGCAACATTGGGTGATTTACATATTAACCCAACTTTTGCTACTCCCATTGAAGCCTCAGGTGCAGCTATACCTGCAATAACAGATGATTTTGACGGACAAACCAGAACTAGTTTAACGCCAACAGATATTGGGGCTGATGCAGGTAATTTTATTTCATTGGATGTGAGAGCGCCAATTATTGCCTCTTTCTCGCTTGGTAACACTGCTTCTACTGGCGATAGAACTTTTAATGTTTCTATCACAGATCAAACTGGAATACCATTGGCAAGTGGCCTTGCACCAAGAGTATATTTCAGTAAATCAGCAGCGGGTACTTTTTCATCTACGGCTGCAACTAGAATTACCGGAAATGCCCAGGATGGAATGTATTCATTTACTATATCAGCGGCAACTATGGGCGGTTTAAGTTTAAATGATTCTGTGTACGCATTTGTTATTGCACAAGATTCTTCAGCCAACAATTACATTACAAGTTTTCCTGCCGGTGCAAATGCATCCAATGTAAATACCATTATTACTCCACCAAACACATTACTTGGTTATAAAATTGTTCCTGGTTTTATTGGTAATATTAATGTGGGTGTTGGACAAACATATACAAGTTTAACAGATGCAGGTGGCTTGTTTGAAGCGATTAACAATGGCGCTATAAACGGTAACGTTACTGCATTAATTACAAGTGATTTATTAGAAAGCGGTTTGGTTGGTTTGAACCCAATTAACCAATCGGGTAACTTTACGCTTACGATTGCGCCAAGCGATAGTGTGGAGCGTTTAATTGTTGGAAGTTTTGCTGGCGGATTAATTAGATTAAACGGTGCAGATAGGGTAAAAATGGATGGAAGATTTAATGGAAATGGTAGGTATTTGAGGTTTAGAAATAGGTTGCAAAATGGATTTACTTTAAACTTGATAAACGATGCACAGCAAGATACCATAACGCATTGTATTTTTGAAAGTGTGAACAATACCGTAGGTACAATTACTTTTGGTGGAACCAATGTATTAGGTGGTACAGGAAATAGTAACAATGCCATTTTGCATTGTGTTATAAGAGATACTTTAGGTACCCTGCCTGCTAATAATATACCTAATACAGGGTTTTTTAGTCAGGGTTCTGTGGGTAGCAATAATGATAACAATACACTAGCTTTTAATGAGGTTGTAAATTTTGGATTTAATGGAATAAACTTAAGCACAACAGCTGGCGATTTTTGGAACATTAACAACAATAGTTTCTATCAAACCATTGTTAAAGCAAATGTATTAACTATTATTCAAATTGATGGTGGAACCGGACATACCATTAATGCCAATAGCATTGGTGGTTCAAGCGCCAATAGGAGTGGTGCTGCCTTCACTACCACCTCAACTTCAAATCCAAACATTATTGCTGTAAGAATTAATAATGCGCTAACCACTGCACAGGTAAGTAATAACTTAATTTCTAATATCGCAAGTACCAGTGCTGTAAATTTAATTACTATCTCTGCGGGTAATATTACCGTTTCTAACAATACAATTGGTGGAGGTGCTATGCCATATGATACTATTCAAAATGGTTTTGATAATGGTATTATAAATATTACAGGTGGCACCGTTTCTATTGCTAACAATACCATAGGTAATATTTCTTATTATGATGGTTTTGGGGATAGAACAAGTGGTATCACTGTTACTGGAGGAACTGTAAACATTGTTGGAAATACCATCAGAGATATCAAAGGAAATTCGAGTGGAACTGCATTTACTTTCTTAATAACTGGTATGCACATAAGTGGTGGTGTTAACCATGTAATAGAAAGAAATACTATTTTTAATATCCAAAACACCAATACAGGTTCTAGTGCCTATACTACTGCAGGGATAAACATCACCAGTGGAACAAACCTTTTGGTTCAGCGCAATAGAATACATTCGATTTTTGGAAACGGAATTGGTGCAGGTGCAAGTTCTAATCAGGTATTTGGAATATACACTGCCGCCATTGGTGGTATCACTTTTAGAAATAACCAGATTGCAATGGGTAATCTCACAAGCGGAGAAACCAGGGCCTATGGTATTCAAGATGTAGCAAATTCTGGCGTTAATAACTATTTTTATAATAGTATTTTACTGAATGGCCAAGTAACAGGTGGTTCAAATAATAGCTATTGCTTACAAAGAACGGGTTTGGTAGATGTAAATGTATTTAATAATATCTTTTATAATAACCGCCGTACTTTAGGGAACGGTATAGCTTTTGGCATGGGAGCAAATACTTTAACGGGTATTACTCCAGCGGCTAATAATTATAACTTATTTATTGTAAATGATACTACAAGGGTTGTTGAAGGTCCGATAGGATTTACTAATAGCATCAGTGCTTTCAATACCTTATACACAAACGTAAATACCTATAGTTCTAATTGGTATGCCTTAGGAAACCAAGTGCCTGTTCAAACCTTATTTGTGGATTCTATTATTGGGAATTTAAATATTGTGAACACACACGGAAATGCTTGGTATGCTAATGGAAAAGGGTTGCCATTGGCAAATCAATTGGTAGATTTTAACAATAACACGCGCTCTGTTTCTATTTTAGGTGGAGCAACAGATATCGGTTCAAACGAATTTACAACAAGTGTTTTACCTCCTTTGGCAACAGCTAGTGCAGCTCCTGCTGCAAATACTATCACAACTTACACATTTGGTGCAAGACAAGTTGCGAGTGTGCAGTGGGGTAGTGCAGGTACATTGCCAACAGATTTAGCGGTTAGGTATTACTCGGGTGTAAACCCACCAAGCACCCTTGCCGGCAGCACATTCTTTAATGCGTATCACCAAATAACTGCTACAGGTGGAGCAGGGTTTAGCTATCAATTAAATTTATTGGCCGATTCTGCCATTAGGGGTTCAGTGGCTAATATGAATGTTGCAAATATGGCAAGGTTTAATACGGGTTGGCAGTTAATTTCTGGATCTGCTACACAAGGTAATGCAGCCAGATTATTTACTACCAGTGTGCAAAATACTTTTGGTATTTTTACCGGAACACAGGGTAATAATAACCCATTGCCTGTAAGTTACCTCAGCTTTATGGCACAAAGTATTGGTGCAGATGTAAGTTTAAATTGGCAAACAGCTTTTGAACTTAATAACAAAGGTTTTTATGTGGAACGTTCTATAGATGGAACTGAATTTACAAGCATTGGATTTGTAAAAGGTAAAGGAAATAGTAATAAGCTTGAAGCCTATAATACTGTTGATGCAAATGCCTTTGAAAACGCAGGTGTTAGCAGTTTATACTACCGTTTACGTCAGGTAGATTTTGAAGGAACAGAATCTTTATCTGAAACCAAGTTAGTGTTACAAAAAGAAATATTATCGCATGCTGTTGTTGTGTTTCCTAATCCTTTTACAGAAACTGTTTCGGTGCAAGTAGTTTCTGCAGAAGCTGGTATGGGACAAATTCAGGTATTGGATATGAATGGCAAAGAAATGTTTGTAATGCCTGCAGCATTAAGGAAGGACATGCAAACTATTGTTCTGCCAAATGCTGCACTTTTATCGGCAGGTATCTATTTTATAAAGGTAATTTCGCCTACCCAAACAGAGGTAATAAAAGTGATTAAACAATAAGCTAAGTACAATTATAAAAAAGGCCAAACTCTCTAGAGAGTTTGGCCTTTTTTATAATAGATAGCAAGAAATTTATATAATAAAATGGTAATGTATGGTTTCGGTTCACAATTATATTTGTGCCTTCACCGCCGCTCTTTTTAACCTATCGTTTATAGCAAGGCCCAGATTTTCTTCTGGCAATAGCTCGGCAATAATCAATTTTTTACCTAAGGTGTCTGCTTTTCTGATGGCCGCAAATAAGTTTTGCGCTGCCTCTGCATAATCGCCACTTTCGCTTAAAATAATTTGGTTCGAACCAATAATTTTTGGATGTTTTTGTTTGAACCCAATAAAGACCATTTCTGCATAACTGGCCTCGCCTAAATGGTTTTCTGCGGCATCTAAATACAGCGGCGTTTGTGGGGCATAATGCCTGCTCAACATGCCAGGTGCTTGCGGATTTTCATTGTTAATGAGCATCGTTTTATCCAGCGTTTGGTTCAGCACTTGTTCTATTTTTTCTATAGATAAACCACCTAACCTAAGTAGTTTGGGGATGCCACCTGCAAACGTTATAATGGTAGATTCTAAACCCACCATGCAGCGGCCGCCGTTTAATACCGCAGCTATTTGTGGGCCTAATTGTGCCTCCACATCTTGGGCGCTGGTTGGACTAACCGTTCCAGATAAATTGGCACTTGGCGCGGCCACAGGGAAATCCAAACTGGCTAAGAGTTGAAGCGTTTGCGGATGCTTGGGAATGCGAATGGCTACCGTATCCTGTCCGGCTGTAACCAAATCGGGTATAGCATCACTTTTGGGCACTACAAACGTAATGGGTCCTGGCGAAAAAGCCTTAGCCAAAAGTAATGCGCTTTCTGGCAAATGTATGCCCCAATGAGTAAAACGCTCAAGCGAGTTGCTATGTAAAATTAAGGGGTTAAAATGTGGCCTGTTTTTAACCTGATAAATCTTAGCCACAGCCGCCACATCAAAAGCATTGGCAGCCAAACCGTAAACGGTTTCGGTAGGTATGGCAAGCAAGTTACCTTGCATTAAAATGTTTTTTGCTAAAGCTATATCTTCAATAATCATCTCAGCTGCAAAGTAACAAGATTTAACCTTAGTTTTATTTTGATTGCGTACGCAAAATAATAAATGCTTTAATAGGCTTACACCATTAACTAACTAAATCTAGGTGAAACAACCAATTCTTTTGAACCTGGTGTATAAACATAAAAACCTTCTCCAGATTTAGCTCCCAAAATACCAGCCGTTACCATATTCACTAAAAGCGGACAAGGTGCATATTTAGTATCCCCTAAGCCTTCGTAAAGCACATTCATAATGGCTAAACATACATCTAAGCCAATAAAATCTGCTAATTGTAACGGGCCCATTGGGTGAGCCATACCTAGTTTCATAACGGTATCTATAGATTCTACCGATCCCACGCCACTTTGTAAACAAATGATGGCTTCATTAATCATTGGCATTAAAATACGATTGGCAATAAAGCCAGCATAATCGTTGGCCTCTGCAGGAATTTTACCAATTGCTTTAGATAAATTTACTACTGCTAAACTTACCTCTTTAGCTGTTTTATATCCATTAATTATCTCTACCAATTTCATTACCGGTACTGGGTTCATAAAATGCATGCCAATTACTTTGTCTGGGCGCTTAGTAACACTCGCAATTTTAGTAATAGATATAGAGGAAGTATTAGATGCTAAAATACAATGTGCCGGCGCATACTCATCAATTTGTTTAAAAATATCAAGTTTGATATTAATGTTTTCGCTGGCCGCTTCTATAATTAAATCTGCATGGCTGCTTGCTTCTTTTAAACTCGTAAAAGTAGTAATATTGGCTAATGTAGTTTGTTTTATATCTTCTGTAATACTGCCTTTAGATACCATTCTGTCTAAATTTTTACCAATGGTTTCAATGGCTTTCTTTAATTGAATTTCATTCACATCAATTAAATTAACTTGGTAATTGTTTTGCGCAAACACATGTGCAATTCCATTGCCCATTGTTCCTGATCCTATAACTGTTATGTTCTTCATTATTAAATTAATTAAGCACAAATGTATAAAAGCCGTTTCATTAAAAAAGTTATATCTTAAATCAATTTACTCACAAGAATGTTTTAAATTTGAAGTGATGCAAAAATTAAAATTTATTTTTCTGTTTTTTAGCGTTTTACCGCTTTCCTTATTGGCTCAAGAACTATCTTGTTACCATAAATTTACGCCTAAGCAAATTCAAAATCTACAGGTTTTTCAACAAAAATTGCAAAGTGGAAATCCAATTAGTCTTCAAAAAAGCACTCAATTTGTTCCCCTAAAGGTACATATTGTTGGAAACTCAGCCGGAGTTGGATATTATTCTATCAATAATTTAATGCTTGCCCTTTGCGAAATAAATGAGCGTTTTGCCTCTGTAGGGTTTCATTTCTATTTGGCTCAACCCGTTACATATATAAATGATGATGCGCTAAACAGAGCAGATTTTGATGCCATTTATGATGTAGCATACGCAGCAAAAGTGCCTGGTATGGTTAATGTTTATTTTCATAATGCTGGAAATGTTTGGTGCGGGGTATATTTTGGAGATTTAGATATTGTTTTAGTTAAAAATTCTTGCCAAATGCCCATGGCTACCACACTGGCGCATGAACTTGGCCATTTTTTTGGATTGCCTCATACTTTTTTAGGATGGGAGGGTGGAAATACACCAGCATCTGCTGATATTGAGCGTTTAGATGGTAGCAATTGTAGAAGTGCTGGTGATGGTTTTTGTGATACCAAAGCCGATTATGTTTCTCAAAGATGGTCTTGCCCATTATCATATAACCTCACCGATCCAATTGGCCAAATTTTTAAACCAGATAGTTCTTTGTATATGAATTATGCTAGTGATAATTGTCACAGTAGGTTTAGTGCAGAGCAGATTTTAGCTATGCAAAATGATTTACTAAACAGACGTATTTCAAAAACTTCTGCTTTCAATAGTGTCTTAACTCCACCTCAAAAGATAACGCCACTAAACCTCGATTCGAATGTGAACACTAAAAATACTCTTTTTAAGTGGAATGCCGTTCCAAATGCTTTTGCCTACCACCTACAAATTGCTCGTTTTGGAGACTGGAATTTTTTAAATGTTGATCGTTTGCTTACAGATACTTTTGCTCAGGTAAATTTATTCGGAAATTGGCCTTTTGCCTGGCGCGTAAAAGCAATAAGCGAGGGAAATACTTGTTCTGTTTTTGGTTCAATAGATACTTTTTATACTTCAGAGCAACAAACAGCTGTTTCTGAAATAACAGGGGCTAATATGCCCAGCCTTTTTCCTAATCCTGTTAGAAAAGATGACGTATTAACCCTCACTAATTTGGGTATAGGTACAATCAATATATACCATGCCCAAGGTAAATTATTACATACTCTGCAAGCATACACAAGTGGCCCTTTAAGCATTCAAATGCTTGGTTGGGAGCAAGGTGTTTATTTTGTAGAATTTATCGGTTCGAGCCGAAGGTTTATTCAACGGTTTGTTATTCAGGAAAACTAAGAAAGTCTTCTGGTGTATCAAAACTTTTACAGATTTGTATTTGCGCAGGGTTTATTTTTATGGCAGCTATTTTATTTAAAAACTCCTGTAATGAAAATTGTTGTGTTTGATAAGCCTCTTGCAAATACTTAAAATCTTTTGGATGATAAATGGCCAATAAAGGTTCATATTTTAATGAATCTTTAGAATAAAAGGCCACACTTTGTTCAAACGTTTCATGCGTTTGTATAAGTTGTTCAATATCTTCTATTCTTAACAGTGGATAGTCGCAGCCCAATAATAAAATGGGCCTATTGGGTAGTTTGTTTATACTGCTCATTAATCCAAGCATAGGCCCATTAAAGCCAAGATTTTCATCGTCAAAAATTAAAATGGTTTCTTTGTCAAACCACTCTTGATGGGCTTTTTTACAAGATACGGCAGCATCTATCCCTAATTGCTTGCAAAGTTGTAAAACCCATTTATATTGAGGCATTCCATGGTAATGAAGAAGGGCTTTTGATTCTCCCATTCTTAAACTATTCCCTCCACATGTAATTACTGCATTGATGCGAGTTGGGTAAGTTTCCATGTTGTAAATATTGAATTAAACCAAACTTAATTGCTTTACTTTAACAAGCATATCAGCTGTTATTTGCTCTAATTGTACTTCCATAATTTCATTCACCAATGAAGGGTCGTAATTAGTTTGTACTTTTACATAATTGCTGGTAAAACCATACATTATATCTTGGTCATTTTCTGCCTCCCATAACACTGGAAATTTTTTCTGTAATTGTTGCTCATAAAAAAATCTTCTTTTTTTATCACTTAAAATATGCAACATTTTACTGCGTTCATTGCGGGTTTTCATGGGTACTTTGCCCGGTAATTTTTGTGCTGTTGTATTCACTCTTTCGCTATAGGTAAATACGTGCAGGTACGAAATATCTAATTGGTTCAGAAAGTTATAGGTCTCTAAAAAAAGCTCGTCTGTTTCTCCAGGATATCCAATTATAACATCTACACCAATGCAAGCTTGTGGCATCAATGTTTTAATTTTTTCAATGCGTGAGCGGTACAAACTTGTATCGTATTTGCGGCGCATGCTTTTTAATAATTGGTCTGAACCGGATTGCAATGGGATATGAAAATGCGGAACTACACACTTACTTTTATTAGCAACAAATGCGATGATTTCATCGGTTAATAAATTAGGCTCAATACTACTAATTCTTAACCTTGCCAAGCCTTCCACCTCGTCTAATGCTTGAAGCAACTGATAAAAGTTTTCTGTTGTGCCCGAACCAAAATCTCCTGTGTTAACGCCTGTTAAAACAATTTCTTTGGTTCCTTGTGCTACAATTTCTTGTGCCTGTTTTACTACATTAGCAATGGTGTCGCTTCTGCTAGCACCTCTAGCAAGGGGAATCGTGCAAAAGGAACAAAAATAATCACAACCGTCTTGCACTTTTAAAAAGGTTCGGGTTCTATCTCCAATAGAATAGGAGGCATGGTAATCTAAAACTTCTTTAATTTTACCTTCTTTTACAATGGCAGTTTCTAGTTTTTTAGCTTCACCAATGTAATCGCTAATGTTGAATTTTTCGGCGGCACCCAAAACCAAATCTACGCCTTCAATATTAGCTATCTCTTGTGGTTTTAACTGGGCATAACAACCAATAACTGTAACAAATGCATTTGGATTATGGCGTAAGGCTTCTTTTACAATTTTTTTGCATTTTTTGTCGGCATTGTCTGTAACCGAACAAGTGTTGATTACATATACATCTGCGCCTTCATGAAAATCTACTTTTTTATACCCTTCGGCACTTAAGCTTCTACCAATGGTAGAGGTTTCAGAAAAATTGAGTTTGCAACCCAGGGTGTAAAAAGCAACAGATTTTTGCATATCGGACTGCAAATATAGGGGAGAAATAGAAAATTCTACATGCTAAATCCGAAAACTACCCGCAAGCGCATTCTCCCCATTTCAATTTACATAAGATTCAATTTCTTTATTATTACTTCATTACCCATTTTGATGTGCAATACATACATGCCTGGATTTAATCCAGCTAAAGGTAATTGAATGGCTGCTTTGTTTGCATCCTGTTTAATGCTAGGCCAAATTTTAACTAAACTACCTGTTAAGGTGTATATTTCAATAGCATCTATCGTATTGGCTTCACCCGTTTTTATCCAAACAGCGTCTGAAGCGGGATTAGGATAAATTTGGATAGTATTTTCAATGCCATCGGCCTGTACCATTCTGGTTCCTAAATCTGTTTTTGTGCCATCAAAATCTACTTGCCATAATTTATAATAAAGCCTTGTATTAGCATTTAGTAAATCTTTATCCAAATGCTGGTAACTTGTTAAGCTATTCGAATTTCCTTTTCCTTTATAAAAAGTAATTGGTTCAAACCGAATGCCATCGTACGACCTTTCTATATAAAATCCTTTGTTATTAATTTCTGTTGATGTTTGCCATTTAACTAAAACATCACTACCCATGGTACTTAACGCAAACTTTGTAAGTGATACAGGTAATGGATGAGATATTGCCTCATCGCATCCCATATAGGGTTTAAAAGCATCGCGTGGTTGGTGGTCTATGTCAAATCCTAAACGAGGAATTGGCATGCAAACCAATGCTGTATCACCCAATGAAGTTCCAGCTAAACGTAAATTCCATGGACTCACAAATTGCACCTGTTTGCTTCTAGAATTTGAATTGGTATTTGTTGCGGTGGCAAAGGCTGCTAAGCTTGCATAATCTGTAGCGGAAGCATTTCCCACAAATCCATTATTTCCGTTTGCAAAAAGTAAATTCCTATTCATAATTGGATTACTGCCTGTCCAAAAATAGGCCGCATAATGTTTGGTGCCCATTGCACTGATATTGCTGCGCTCGTTAATAAAGATATTGTTGAATACAGAATCTTGTTGGTTTCCTGTAATAGAAAGGTATGCTGCCGTATATTCGGTGCCTGTATTACTTACATTTTCACCAGAAATTTTCACCGTATTATAGAATATTTTATTGGCAGTTCCATCTTTTGAAATGCCCCAATACAACACATTACCTGTGTTCGCATTGGATGCACTGTCTGTACCTAAATGAATCTCATTGTGATGCAATTGCATATTTGGACCCGAAACAAGGATGCCTCTTACTCTTGTTGCCGTATTGGCTAGTGGACCAATGCCAAAAACAGAATTCCGAGAAACCTCAATACTGTTTCCAAATATTTGAATACCAGTAGTTATACCAGATGGAATACCACTGGTATAAATTTGAGAAACACGGTTGTCTGTTACGATTCGTTGTCCGGCAGAACCACTGCCCGCATTAATACCATATAAGAAAATGAAATTAGGATTAATTAAACTAGCGTTGCTAGGAATATGGTAAAGCTTCTGTACCACATTATTTCTGATAATATAAGGGGTAATGCCAGTATGAAAAATGCCATTTAATGCTTTAGAATGATGCATGCTATATTGTAAGTTGCTAACGGTATTATTTTCTAATAGCAAATGTTGCCCATTATGCACGGTAAAGTCTATTCCACTCAAATCGCCATTACAGGCCAAGCTAATACTTCCTTGGGTTTGGTTCGAACCAATAAAGTTATTTCTTACTATAAAATTACCCGAACTGGCATTGAAACGCATTCCGTATAAGTTAAGGAGGCCTCCGCCAATAGCCTGAATGGATCCAATGCGGTTATTGATGAGTTGAACAGAATCTAAAGCTGAACCGAAACTGCTGCCAATATTAATGGCGCTGAAGCCTGCCGTGCCAACTGGATTGGTATAATTAATTAGAATACTTGCAAGGCCAGTATCAGATCCTAAAATATTGTCTTCTATCAAAAACTTTCCATTTAAAACGCCAATTAAAGAATTGTTTAAGTTATTAAACAAACCTGTAAACTGAATTCTTCTAAAGGTGTTTTGCCTAACTGTTAAATCTAAGCCTTGTAGCATCATGAGCCAAAAAGTGCCCGATGTGCCATCAAATTGAGTTGGTTGCGCGCCACCACAATATGCGGCAGAGCCCCCAAAGAAATTATTGGATATCAATCCGCCATTGGCTGAATAAGAGATAAAAGAAAAATTACCAGCATGTGTGTAGGTGGAATTTTTATAAAAGCTATTTCCTGAAATAGTAAAATTTTCATTGTTGTTATCCACTAAAATTCCAAAGTTATTAGGGTTGGCAATTTCATTATTAGAAATAACATTATTACTCGATAGTGCTTGAGAAGGACCAGTAGAAGCTTGTGCTGAAATACAAACTCCAGGCCGAGTGCTAGGGCTAAAAGCGCCAATTAAGCAACTATCAATTACATTATTGTCATTTCCTGTTACCAATCTATTGCCAAATTTAACAATGCCATCACTATTTAAAAATGGGTCACTGTATAAGTTGCAATTTCTAATTTGATTAAACGAAGCATCATTTTCAAACAGCACACAAGGGCCACCAGTAGTATTTCTTATCGTAATTTTTCTTCCGGCATTGCTTAGTGTATCTGAACCATTGATACTAATAAAGCTACATCCATTTAAGTTAAATACTGCCGGATACCCAGAACCAGTTATACTTACCTGAACGCCATTGGCTGGTCTTACACTTATGGTATGGGTAGCACTCACTCCTTGAATAAGGTTTGAAAATGTAAAAGGAAAAGTTTCTGTAGGGGGAGAATAAGTGCTTTGCGTGAGCAAAAAAGTAACTGGGGCAGAAACCCCTCTTTGATTAAGATCGGTAATTGCTGCAGTTAAAGTTGAATAGTTGCCACCTGTTCCAACTCTATAAATACCGGCTAAGGGTGGTGCTACAATTCTAAATCTAAAAGGGTTTGTGGGAGGCGTTAATAGGCTATCCATGCTCACACTGGTAAAGCCCAATGATGGCAATGCCGCATAATTACCTGCACTATCTGCTGCAACAAAAAAGTAATAAATAGAATCTCCAATTATTGGCAAGGAGGTGAGCAAGGCATAATTTAAAGTAAAGGTAAATGGGGAGGCATTGCTGGCAGATTCAACAAATTTCCAGCCATTAAAACTACTTTGGTTCAAACCGAAACCATTGCCTTCTGATTTCTTTTTAAAATAAACGCGTGGTCTTCTGCCATTCGCCACATTGATACCACTTAGTGTATCGGTTATGCTTATGGATGGCAAAGTTCTTAGGGGGCTAGCACCACTATTGCTTGCATTTTGGTGTGATCCAAAAATGGGTGGATTTAAATCATATTCATTCTCATAACAACCTACGCGTGTAAGTGTATTTGAGCGCATAGAATCTAATAAATCTCGGTTGATTGCCGGAATAACCGAGCCTATGCGGAGTGCTCCGCCTTTACTTGGTCTAAGATTGCTATTGCTTATAAATAATGGATTACTTGAAATGGAATTGGCATTACCACCTAGTATCGACTGCAATTCTGCTAGTGTATTAAAAGAACTCAAACCACTCGTTAACAATACACCATTAATGCTATTTGCAAAATAATTATTGTGGTTAATAACCGCTCCAGCAATGGGTAAGGTAACAGAAACCCAAATAGCCGCGTTTCTAGATCCACTAATTGGGTTACCTATGCCATTGCTAAAATTATTGTTTCTAATTTCTAAACCTGTAAACGGTCCACTACCAAATATTTGCATGGCACCTGAACCAATAGCACCAGAACCAAAACTAGAACCACCCGTTAGGTGCACAGAATTATACAACACTTTAATATTAGTTCCGCCCGCTATTCTAATACCGAAACTGTTAAAAATATTTCCAAATCCATTGCCGCTGGTGGTACAAACAATGCGGGAAATGCTGTTGTTATAAATTGAATCATTGTTTATGCCCACACCTGAAGGAATTGAAATTCCATAACAACCTGTGCTGTTAAGATTGGCGCTTTCTAGGTTGTGGATGATATTACTTTTGATGCTCGAATTAGTTACATCCTCCCCAATTGTTATGCCACTAACAATTGGTACAAACTGCGTAAAAAAATTGATAATAGAATTTTTATTTACTACCGCTTTATCAACCCCTTCAAGATAAATACCTGTTCCTGCCAAGTTTAGGTTAAAACTATCTGTGCTAAAACGATTGTTCTCTATCAATAAATTACTTATGGGCGAACTAATTGAACCAATCGCTAGTAGTCCGGATAAACCAAAATATAAATTACAGTTTCTAATGGCTATCCTGTCTGCTCCAGCGGCCTTAACAATTGCTTGCGTACCAATACCGGTTCTGGCGCCAATAATTACAATTTGTGTGGTGCCCATATTACCTCCTTTTAGGTTTAGGTTTTTAAATTCTACATTTTTTACCCCACCATTTGTATTGTTAGATTGAATAAAGACTACACTCTGCGCATTGTTTTGGGTATTATGCAAACTAACATTTCTACTGTTCGAATTGGCGTTGGAACCATCAAAGGTAAATCCAATTACGCCGTCTCTTACTACAAATAATGCCGAGTCAAATGATCCAAAAATAAGTGAACTAACACCTGTTGCAGGTTTAATAACTAAGGTATTTGAGGCAGACATGCCCACAGAAGCCCTGAGTGATAATGGAAATGTTTCTAGTCCGCCAAACGCGGGTGTGGTATAAATAGCATTACTAAGTAACAAAGTAATTGGTCCCGTTTGCACGCTCGCCTCAAACCTCCTTAAAGCCGCTGTAAGCGAATTAAAATTACCGCCATTGCCAACCGTAAAAGTGCCTGAAAGGGTATCAAAAACGGGGAAGAAATTAATGTTACCTGTAACAGGAAAATGGCTAGATAGCAATGTAGTTGAACTTGGGTTGCCTGCTAAAATTACCGAGCCTGCTCCAATATTAGCATTGCTATCTTCTGCGGTAGCAAAAAATTCGATGGTATCTCCTGGTAATAATCCACTTTGTAGCAGGCTATAATTTACCTGAAAGGTAAAAGGCGAGGCATTATCTGCAGTTAAAACAAACTTCCAACCGCCATTTGCATTTGTGTTGGCAATAAAAACATTGGCATCCGTTTTCTTTTTAAAATACAGTCTAGGTCTATTGGCTACCGCTACTTTAACTCCAAATCTATCTGTGGCAAAAGTCCTAATTTGTGGTGCAGCTTGGTAAGGAGAAACGCCCCTTAGCGGCAAATAAGAAATAGTTGGTTTAGCTAAATCTGAGGGGGTAAAAGCACCTTCATAGCAGCCAATATCTGGGTATCTAGTATTGCGTAATGACCCATTTATGTCTCTTTGAACCGTTACAGGAGTGTCTATGTAATTTGCTCCAGATTCTATTTGGCTAGGGATGCCAAAAGCAGGGGCCAAGTTATAAGGTGAAAATACAGCTTGCTGAAAAATTACATCTTCGAAATAACTGTCCATCTCCCTTGGTGTTACTCTATTTTTAAACTGCGCTAGCGTGCTATCTATTGTATTTGCATCAAAGTATATGGCAAATCTGCCTGGCGTGCCGGCTGCATAAAAAAGGTTATGGTTTGAACCTATTCTGTAGGTAGCTAAACTGCTTCCTTCTCTGTAATAGGCAGCAGTAAATCCATTTATGATAGCCAATGATTTATTTATAAAAACATTGTTTCTTGTTTCTACTTGCGAGAATATAGCTGAACGCAAGCAGTAAGAAACTAGGTTGCCAGAATTTTGTGCATTAAGGTAAACTGTGTTGTGGTAAATCCGACTGATATTGCTAGCAACAAAATTGTTGATATAAATGCCATAGATATTGCCAACAATCTGACTGTAATACGTTTCAAAATCACTTATAAGGTTATTACATATATTCACATTTAAAGCGCCCGATCCAATTTCTATACCGGTAAGCGTAACGTTAATAGAGTCGGATCTAAAGCCATAAATTTTATTGCGCAAAATATTGATTTGTGCATTGCTATTGTTGTATTCTATGCCTTTAACTATTCCTAATTTTGTTCTTAATTGATAGAAACTATTGCCTTCAATTAGTTTTGCACCTGTATTTGCTGTTCCAGTTGCAGGTTTCAAATATCCAATTACTGAACCATTAACCAAATTAACTAAATCAAAGATTTCATTGCCTACCACGCTATCTGCTTGGTTTGAGTTTTGGTTATTAAAAATAGCAATATGTTGACCAGTATGGCAGGTATTATTATAAATTCTATTATTAAAAACTCTGCCAATTCCCTGCGATCCAAATAGGTTGATGGCATAAAAACTCGTATTGCCAAAGTTTCCGTAAATTTCATTTCTAATTAAGGGTGAATATTTATTGGAAGCACAGGTTAATTGAATGCCTGTAAAAATTCCTGGTGCTGTTCCCTGGTACCTGTTGTTTTCAATTCTATTGGCAGTTATAACTAAGGTATCACTGGCTATGGCATTAATCCCATTAAAGGTCCCGCTCAGTGTTAAACCATTCGATATAAAATTACTATCAATAAATAACCTGGTGTTTGTATTGTTTATTAAAATACCATTATTAGTACCAGAGGAAGTGGTATCTGTTATTGTATTTACCCTTACAATGGCTCTCACAATGCGTTGCAGGTCTATTCCGTTTAAGGTATTGGTAAAGCTGGTTCCACCACCAGAAATGGTATTGCCTTCTATTAGTAAATTATTTTGGTAATAAGCAATAATACCTGTGCCAATAGAGGTATTGTTTGATCCAAATCTTCTAATTACATTTCCTCTGCCCTCAGCACCTATATAGTTTCCATGATCGTATAAGCTAGTGGATGCAGTAGTTGAGTTAATGCCTGTAAAGTAGATGCCATGTTGCCCATTCGTAATGGTATTTCCTTCGATGGTATTAAATGAATGGGCATCAGTTGAAAGGGTGTAATTAATGGTAGATGTATTTGTAGCCAAATGATTACCTGCATAAATACCGGTTTGTGTCATAAAAGTATTACGTCTAAAGGTAATTTCGCAATCTATTATGTTATTAAATCTGCAACCATCTACCGGACTCACCGCATTTCTTTTTACCAGCATTATTCCATATTCGTACTGTGTTGTGCTCGAAACATTCGTATTGGATTCTATGAATATTAGATTCTCTAAAGTCACATAATCTACACCTATTAATTTAAATAGGGCATCTATGCCACCCAAACCAGCGCCAGAAGTAAAAATTGGTTTTGAACTCGCACTTAAATTTTTACGTATGATTAAGGGATTGCTTGCATTTAAACTCGCATTTAAAATGGCTGAACCAAGGCTTAATCCTGCATTTGGAAGCGTTTCTGTATGTCCGTTTCCTATTTCAATGCTGGCACCGCCGCTGCCTACGCCATTTAGGTTTAGTGCCGTAACTGCCGCATTAAGCGTAGGATAATCGCATCCAGAGGTACACACCGTTTTGGTGCCAACGATAGGTTGGGCATACATCAAAAAATTAACAAATAAACAGCAAAGGAAAAGCAAATATTTTTTATTTAAATCGCTGATTTTCATTATTTTAAATTTAATTTTCAAAGATAGCATAAAATTTTTACATGGCAGCAAATTGCCCTTCCTTTAATTTGAATTTAAGATTATTTAAAGAAATTACGAATTACGAATTACGAATTAAAAATTACGAAGAATCTTTTTGATTGAAATTAGATTTTACCAGACAGCAGTAATTCTGAAATGGATTTGAATAATTGCAATTCCACCTATATTTGCTTAAAAATCTATAATGAATATTTTAGGAATAATTCCAGCAAGATATGCTAGTACCCGTTTTCCGGGTAAGCCACTCATTCAAATAGCAGGTAAAAGCATGTTGCAAAGAGTGTATGAGCAATCTATTAAAGCAGATCAATTAACTAATGTAATTATTGCAACAGACGATGATAGCATTGCCAAGCATGCAGAAAGTTTTGGTGCCAAGGTGGTTTTAACAAAATCAAACCATCCAAGTGGCACAGATAGGTGTTATGAAGCATTACTTAATGCTAAAATTTCTGCCGATTATGTAATCAATATTCAGGGTGATGAGCCTTTTATAGATCCCATACAAATAAATGAATTGGCTGCTATTTGTGATGGACAAACAGAACTGGCTACCCAAATGATTCCAGTTGATAATTACGAGGTTTTATTTGATACCGGTGAGGTAAAAATTGTTTTGAACACCAACCAGGAAGCACTTTATTTTAGTAGAATGGTAATCCCTTTTATTAAGGGTGTTAATCAAACTGAGTGGCATTTGCATCATCAATACTACAGACATGTGGGCATGTATGCATATAGAACAGATATTCTGCAAAAAATTACAGCATTATCCCCATCCTCTCTAGAAAATGCGGAGAGCTTAGAACAATTGCGCTGGATCCAGAATGGTTTTAAAATAAAATTGGTTCAAACCAAATATGATAGTCATTGCATAGACACGCCTGAAGATATTGATAAAGTGCTTAAGTTGATGAATTTAAAAGTGTAAAGCCGCTTATTTTGGATTTTTTTTATTCATTTAAATTTATTTTTAAATTTATTTTTAAATTTATTTTTCTCAGTATTATCTAAGTAAATGGGATATTTTCAATGAATTAATTGGCATAAATAATTCATTGAAAATAAATAAGATAGTGCTAAGTTGGATTATTGGTTTATCTTTGCCATTCAATTTTTTAATATAATGGCACAAGGTACAGTTAAGTTTTTCAATGTTTCCAAAGGATTTGGATTTATTACACCTGATGATGGTGGTAAAG
The DNA here is from genome assembly GCA_945860865.1 of Chitinophaga pinensis. Classification (GTDB taxonomy): domain Bacteria; phylum Bacteroidota; class Bacteroidia; order UKL13-3; family UKL13-3; genus B1. Next base: position 70,676 of record CAMARW010000008.1, read on the forward strand.
ATGTTTTTGTTCACGCAAATGGTTTAATGAACGATATAGAAGAAGGTAACAAAGTTACTTTTGAAACTGAAGATGGAAAAAAAGGTCCAAGCGCAGTAAAAGTTCAGTTGGTTTAATTACCAATTATTTACATTTTTAGAAAAAAAGTCGTGCCAAATGGTTCGGCTTTTTTTTTGTTATATCTCCTGGAAAATTTCATTATACAAATCACTTTATTTTTTTTAAGAACTTATTAAGCATTTTTTTTGTCTTCTTTGTGTAAATTGCCATTGAAATTTTGAGCATGAGAAAAATTCTATTATCAGCTTTCGTTTGTCTACCTATTTTATTGTGGGCTCAAAACTGTAAAATTATCACAGCAACGAAAAAGGTTTGTTTAGGCAATACCCTATTATTCAATGTTACTTTTGATGCAGGCTTTACCGCAACATCTTTCGCCTGGAATTTTGGCAATGGCGCTACTAACACGCAAGCTAATCCGGTATACCAATACCCCGCACGTGGCAAATTTGTTCCTACGCTTACTGTTACTTTTTCTAACGCCACAAGTTCCAGTATCACTGGTGATACCATTTTTGTGGTTGATAACCCTAAGGCAGATTTTAATATGAGTACTGCCCTTAGCCAATGTTTTAAAAACAACGAAAGTTGTATGCAAGATCTATCCACCCCAGGCATAGATAATGCTCCCTTAGTTACAAGGCTATTCCTTTTTGGCGACGGCTCTTTTTATAGTCCGCCACAAGGTGGCTCAACAAATATTTGCCACAACTATACAAACCCTCTGGGAGGCGTTTATAACATTGTACTCGAAGTTACAGACGCCAATAATTGTATCTCACGCCAAGAAAAAACAAACCATGTAACGGTGTTCGCGAAAACTCAAAGTATCAGTTTTAGAACAACCTACAACGTTCAATGTAATCAAACGCCTGTTACGTTTACTAATTTATCAGCGTTGCCTTTATCACAACTTAATAGTTATCAATGGGATTTTGGCGATGGTAATAAGGCAAACAGTCCTTGGTCTAATTTTGTGCATACTTATACTGCTGCAGGAGAATTTATTGCTAAATTGAGTATTGAAGATAAAAATGGATGTCGAGATACTTTCGTGCTCAATCCGGCGGCAAAAAATTATAAGTTGGATAGCAATATTTATGTAAGAAATACTTCAATGTGCTACGCTGGCAATGGATTTAGGTTTACTTCTATGAATCCAAATGTGGCCAATGTTAACTGGGCATATTACAAAGTTGGTGACCCAACGAGGGTAGACACAATTATAAATTCTCTTAGCGATTCCGTAAATTTTGATGATTGTGGTGAATACAAAATCCGCATGTATGTTAGGTTGGGTAATTGTTTTGTTAGAGCAGATACTTCCATTTTTGTTTATGGGCCAAAATCTCAAATCGAAACGCGCGCTAATAAAATTATAAATAGCATTCAATGTGAGATTTATGATACCGTTAAATTTAGAACTCCAGTAGGTGATTATTCTTGTTATTATGGTAATGGTCCAATGTATCGGTTGTGGGATTTTGATGATGCTTTTGCACCGCCTTGTACTACAGATACCAAAAACAATATAAATGTAGGAGTTAATTGCAGGTATAGTAAGGATAGTGCTGCGGTTTATCATAGGTATAGTGATGGTAAAGATCAGTGTTATAATGCAAAATTAATTTTAGGCGATGTTAGCAGAGCTTGTTTTGACACAAGCAAGGTGGCTTTAAAACTAACTGCTCCCGATGCTGGTTGGGATAGTACCAGTAATCCTATAAGGCCAGGATTAACTTACAAACCATCTATTCCCTGTTTAAATGATGTTATAGTTTTTGATTTAAAACAAACATTGCCCTTATGTGGTAGAGAATTAGCGTGGTTTATGCCAGATTCTGCCTGCGCAAACGCTGCTTGGATTCAGATAGATACATTTTCAAATGTTTTTTCGCATGTTTATAACAAAACTTGCAGCCCCTTGGGTTATGTAACAGTTGGATTAATTATTAAAAATGGGAAAGATAAAAATGGGAAGGATTGTTTTGATACCGCTTGGTACCATAATATGTTTCGGTTTTTCCCAATTAACCCTGTATTTAGTGTTGAACGTGTGAATGAAGGTTGCGGACCTTGGCGGGTTAAGCTTTCTATGGTCGACTCTATTCAGGATAGTTTAAAGCAGGTTGCTATTAATTTTAATGCCCCAGGGGGTAGTTTTGTGCAAAATTTTGGTCCCAATGATTCTATTATCTCAAGCAGGTTTTACACTTATACAACACCAGGTATAAAAAGAATTTCTGTTACCATTAACAATACGCGAAACTGTGCATTGCGATACGAAATAATAACATTCTTTGGTTTTGCCAGAAGTTTTAAACCCGAGAAAAACATTGTTTGTTTAAATGAAGGGGCAACCATGATAGACGATGTTGCTTATTATAATTCTACCGTTAAATTTTGGGAAGACCCCGCGAGGGCCGCAGCTGGAAAGGAACAATTGTATTGGGATTTTGGAGATGGCAAGGGATTTATTACAACAGGTTCTAGGCCCAAATATAAATATAGTAGGGTGGGCAATTATACGGTAAGAATGGTTTCGGTAGATAGCATTGGTTGCCGAGATACTTTTGCTTTTGCTACCAAAATAAAAGTGGTGGATGTGGAGGCGGCAATTAAAGCAATGCAAGCGCGGTATTTGTGTGCACCACAAATTTTGCCATTTACCGATGAATCTAAATACTTTGATTCGGCTGCTTTGTATGGCGATTTACCTTATGATAAAATTGTATCTTGGGATTGGGATTTTGGTGATAATAAAAACAATAGTTTGGTGCAAAACCCCGTACACGATTTTACAGCCAACGGTAATTACAATGTAAAACTTAGAATAGAATCCGCAAATGGTTGCATAGACTCTACCAGCATCCCAATCTGGATTGATGGTCCAAGGCCCAAATTTGATATTGTTTCTGATACAATAGGCTGCGCTCCTTTTTTGTTGGAGCTTAAAAATACAACAGGTTATCCACTCATTAACTGGGTATGGTATTTTAGAGACCAAAATAATGCAACTTCCAGCACGCAAATAGATTCTAATGTAAAACATATTTACACCCAAGCAGGTACTTATAAAATTTATGTGGTAGGGGAGGATACTATTTTTAACCCGCTTACTGGTCAGTACAAAACTTGCTTGGCTGCTTTCCCCGATTCTTTAAATGTTAATTCGCCCGTAAGAACCATCCGTGTTTTACCTTCTATTAGGGCCAATATTTTTGCTCCAGATACTGTTTGTAAAGATGAGCCTTTTAATCTCATTGCTCGTCCGCTCCAGCTTGTGCCAGCATTTGCCTGGGATTTTGGCGATGGCACACCACTTAAGCAAGAATTGTATCCAGATACGGTAACCCAACATACTTATACCAGCATGCAAACTTTTAGGGTAAGATTATACCCTTTGTTGCCTGGTGCTATTTGCGTAGATACAGCATACAAAAACATAACGGTAAGCAATGTTGTGGCCAATTTTGACATGGATCAAAGCAAATTGCCTCTCATTCAGTTTCAAAATACATCTCAATTTGCTGTACGCTATGAATGGGATTTTGGGCACCCCACCAGTGGAACTAAAAATAACAGTACTTTAGAAAATCCTTCGCATAATTTTATTGGTGCTGCGGGTTCTTTTACAGTGTGTTTAGTTGCTTATAATGCCCAAGATTGCTGGGATTCTATCTGCAAACAAACCTTGCCTGCAGATGTAAGGGTTAATATTCCTAATGTTTTTACGCCCAATAATAACGGTAGCAACGATGCTTTTGATATAGATATTGTAGGCGGTAGTTCTTATGATTTGGTTATCTATAACCGTTGGGGAGATCTGGTTTATGAATCTAAGAAGGATGGTTTTGGAAATGATGGAGTAAATTGGAATGGCAAAAACTTTAATACAGGGGCTGATTGTCCGGATGGTGTTTATTTCTTTGTTTTTAATTATAGCATGAATGGAAATCCAACGCCCAAAACTGAACGCGGTTCCCTCACTTTAATTAGATAAACTTCCTGTTTTGGTTCAGGCCAAATTAAAAGGGGTAACCAACGCCAACGTTGAAAATGGTAGCGCTCCATAAATTACCAATATTGCCGTATGTAGGTAATACATTGCGGTTATTTAATGGTTTTCTAGGGTCAATAATGGGTACGGCTGCATCTAGTCTTACAACCAAAAAGTCTAGGTTAAGTCTTAAGCCAAGGCCTGATCCAACCGCCAATTGTTTGTAAAAGGAATTAAAAGCAAAAACAGCTTCTTCTCTCCCGTCTTCTTTGATGCGCCATATGTTTCCAACATCTGTAAAAATAGCGCCTTCAATAAAATGATTGAGGATATTAAAGCGAGATTCTATGTTAAATTCTAAACGTACGTCTCCGCTTCTATCTGTATTGCCAGCAGCGTTGTATGCGCCCGGACCAATAGACCTTGGTAGAAAAGCCCTAATACTGTTGGCGCCACCGGTAAAAAAGCGCTTATCAAAGGGTACAAATTCTGGGGAGTTGCCATATGGGATGGCCACTCCAATAGCCAAACGCGACGCCAATCGGTTGTTCTCATCTAAATACCTATTATACCTAATATCGGCAAAAGTCTTGGCATATTGAAAATATTGAACACCCATAAAGGTGTTAAATCCTGTATCTGATTGTATGCCTAAAAGCGGAAAAGCTTGGTCTATAATGTTTCCGGCTAGTTCTAAAACATCCCATTTTATATAAGTATAATGTTTCTTTCTAATATTACCCTGGTTGTTAAAAACAAAGCCATAGCGCGAAGCCGTTACCAGGTTGTTGTTAAATACGCTTTGTAAATAAGGGTCGTTTTTGCTTTGCTCTTCTAAGCTACTATTGTTAAAATCTGTTTTTATATAACTAATCTCTGCTGGAACAAAATACTGGTTAAAATATGGACGGCTTTTCTGCCAGTTAAAACCCACAGCATATACATTGCGAATCCAGTTAACATTTTGTTCCCAAATAAACGAGGCTGTAACCATACTTCTATTAGTATATTTGTTCCACTTACTATCTAGTTTAGGTAAAAATAGCAATTTTGGGAAAATTAAATTGGCAGATAAATTAGATTCAAAACTGTTAAAAAAAGGAACAGTAGGAATATTAAAACCGCGCTGTGCCTCTACAGAAACGCGGTAACTCAACTGTAAAATCTCTGCGTTTTTAAATACATTTTTATCTGTTAATGTAATTTGAGAAGCCAATCCATAGTTTCTGCCAGATGAACCTGTAACCAAATTAGATTGATCGGAAGTAATGGCTTGGGGTTCGATGGTAAAATCATATTTATTGCTGGGCTGCAACTTTATAACGTAACTGATGCTAGGTGTATCTGTGCTTTCGTTCTTGGGAATTGCATTCATATTTACCGATCTGAAAATCTGTAAATCGTTAAGCCTGCTAAATGAAATGGTAGAAAGCGTTTGGTTATATGTTTGTTTGGGAGATACCAAAAGAGCCCTTTCAAGCACTTGCGGATTTAATGGGTAGTTATTAGGTTTATAACTAAATTTTCTAAAATGAGTGGTATCTAAAAGCTTGTTATCTGTTTCCTTGTTTTCTATTTCAATAAATATGTGGTCTAGCCTATAGGTTTTAAATTTATTAAATCCCTCCGGGTTGCTAATATTAATTCCCACCATAGCTCTGTAATTATGCATGCCCGTGTCTAAATCAAATGCTACCACATCTTTCCCAAAAGAGTAATAGCCCTGGTCTTTAAGTTGATCAGAAATCCGGGCTTTTTCTTTAAGCATGTTTTCAAACTTTACCGGATTACCATACCTAATATGACTGAAATCAAATTGCGATTGCACCAATGAATCAATCGTTTTATCTGCTATATGTTGTTCTATGCGATAAATATGATAAGCCTTGCCAGTGCTAATGTTATATTTAACCTGTTTCTTGTGAATTTTGCCTGTAACTTCATAGCTAATTTCGGGATAAAAATAACCTTCTGTTTTTAAAAACCCCGTTATGCCTTTGATAGATGATTCTATTAAAATGCTATCCAAAATTACTGGAACTTCGCCAATTTTCTTTTGTATGTTTCTCCCTAGCCAAGTTTCGGGGAAACTATTGCCCAAATGGTAAAATCTGAGGTTAAAACGGGTTAGACCTAAAATTCGTTTATTGGGAATTTGTTTAACATAGGCGTCTATATCACTGCTAAATAAACGCGATTCTCTGGTTTCTTTGATAGCTATTTTATTTTTATATAAAAATGCACCTTCTTTTTGGGCAAGTTTTGATAAATTGCATGCCTGCATCATTACTAAAAATATAGCAAGAATAAATACACTACGCATGTTAACTAAGGCAACTATCAAATTGGTTAAATCATTGTCCGAAAAGTCAAATCGGTTTGCAAATAAGCTATTTGTTGCGGAAGGTAGCAAATCTGTTTTAGATTTACTTGCAGCCAACTGCCAATTAGTGCAAATTTTTGCTTTAGAAGATTGGGTCAAAGATAATGAAACAAAGGTACCAAATTCTGCGCGTATTACCGTTTTAACACCAAAAGAAATCACTCAATTGAGTTCGCTCAAAAGTTCCAGAGAGGTGGTAGCTCTTTTTAAAATACCAAATCATCGGTTCGAACCGAAATTTATTAAGGGTTTGGTATTGGCTTTGGATACCGTTCAAGATCCTGGAAATTTAGGTACGCTCATTCGTTTGGCCGATTGGTATGGTATAAAACATATCCTCTGTTCTTCCGATACGGTAGATGCTTATAACGCCAAAGTGGTGCAAGCAACAATGGGCTCTTTAGGAAGGGTTAATTTATATTATGGCGATTTGTCAGCTTTTTTTGAAACACTCCAATTTCCTGTAATAGCAGCGGAAATGAATGGCACGCCAGCGCGCAATTTTCATTTCAAAGAAAATATGGTTCTTCTTTTAGGTAATGAGGGCTCTGGGGTTCATCCTAGTCTGCAAACCCATATACAACAGAGTATTTCTATTGAAAAATTGGGCTTTGCCGAAAGTTTAAATGTTGCTATGGCAGGTGCAATTATAATTGATAGGTATTTTGGTCAGGTATTGAAGTAATGGCACAAGGATTGTAAAAAATGATTGACTTATCTAACAAAAGAGTTTGATTGAAACATGGGAAAAATGCACGATAGATTGATTTTGAGTAATATAATTAGTGATGATAACGATAATTCCGACTTTATTTCATTGTTGAGTGAAGAGGAGGAGGATGTGATGAATAAGGAGGTGCTTCCAGAAAGTCTGCCAATTTTGCCGCTTCGGAATACCATACTATTTCCTGGAGTGGTAATGCCTATTACCGTGGCTCGTGATAAATCAATTCAATTACTTAAGGAAGCAAATAAAACGAAGGAGAAATGGGTTGGTGTGGTAGCGCAATTAGCATCAGATATTGAGGAGCCTGAAGAGGGAGATTTATATAGAATTGGCACCGTCGCAACCATTCTGCGCATGATAAAAATGCCGGATGGTAGCACTATGGCGGTTATTCAGGGTAAAAGACGTTTCGAAATAATATCTACTTTAACCACTGAACCCTATCTAAAAGCAAATGTTTTAGCCTTGCCTGAACCTATTTTTAAAGAGGATGATGAAGCACGCGCATTAGCTGAATCTATCAAAGATTACTCTCAAAAAATAATTAATATGTCGCCACACATGCCCAGTGAGGCTGCAATGGCAATAAGTAAAATTAAAAGTCCAACCTTCTTGGTAAATTTTGTGGCCTCAAATCTCAATGCGGAAACAAAAATTAAACAAGAAATTTTGGAGGAGTTACCTTATATCAAAAGAGCACATTTGGTATTAGAAGCACTCAAAAAAGATTTTCAATTTGCGGAAGTTAAAGCACAAATTGAAAATAAGGTGCGGGGCGATTTGGATAAACAACAACGTGATTTCTTTTTGCAGCAACAAATTAAGGCCATTCAAGAAGAATTGGGTGGCGATTCTCCAGAACGAGATATCGATAATTTAATGCAAATTGCTAAAAATAAAAAATGGTCAACCAAGGTTTCTGAAGCCTTTAACAAAGAGGTTGATCGTTTGCGCAGAACTAATCCAATGGCGCCCGATTATGGAATTCAACTCAATTATTTACAATTATTGCTCGACTTGCCTTGGTCTGAATACACAAAAGATAATTTTGATTTAAAAAGAGCTGAGAAAATTTTAAATGAAGATCATTTTGGCCTGGAAAAAGTAAAGCAGCGTATATTAGAATACTTGGCAGTTCTGAAACTGAAAAGTAATATGAAAAGTCCTATTCTTTGCTTATACGGTCCTCCAGGTGTAGGTAAAACTTCGCTTGGAAAATCTATTGCTAAAGCGCTTGGCAGAAAATATGCCCGGGTAGCCTTGGGTGGATTAAGTGATGAAAGTGAAATTAGAGGACACCGCAGAACTTATATTGGTGCCATGCCAGGTAGAATTATTCAAAATCTTAAAAAGGTTAAATCTAATAATCCCGTTTTTGTATTGGATGAAGTTGATAAAATGGGAATGAGTTTTAGGGGCGATCCAAGCAGCGCGCTGCTAGAGGTGCTCGACCCAGAGCAAAATGATACTTTTTATGATAATTTTGTTGAAATAGAATACGACTTATCCCACGTTATGTTTGTGGCTACAGCCAATTCTTTGGATCAAATACAACCTGCCTTATTGGATAGGATGGAAATTATTGAGATTAATGGCTATACCCTTGAAGAAAAGGTTCAAATTGCCAAAAAATATTTAATCCCAAAGCAAAAAGAAAATCATGGTCTAAAACCTAAAGATTTTGAATTAAATGAAGAGGTGCTTAAGAAAATTATTGAAGGATACACGCGCGAAAGTGGTGTGCGTGGTTTAGAAAAACAAATTGCCTCTGTGGCGCGTCATATCGCTCGTGAAAAGGTAATGGCTAATAATTACAATAAAAAAGTAGATGCAGATGATATCCTTAAAATTTTAGGCGTGGATAGAGGTGATAAGGAAATCTACCAGGGGAATGATGTTGCGGGTGTAGTGACTGGTTTAGCTTGGACAAGCGTGGGAGGGGAGATTCTTTTTGTAGAAAGTATTCTGCATAAGGGTAAGGGTAAATTAACCCTAACCGGACATTTAGGCGAGGTAATGAAGGAATCTGCTATTACAGCGCTTAGTTACTTAAAGGCTAATTGCGAAAAACTGCAAATAGACCCCTTGGTTTTTGATCAATATGACCTGCACATCCATGTACCTGCTGGTGCAGTGCCTAAAGATGGTCCGTCTGCAGGTGTTACCATGTTAACTTCTTTGGCATCTATTTATACGCAACGTAAAATTAGGCCACATTTAGCTATGACGGGTGAAATAACTTTAAGGGGAAAAGTATTGCCTATCGGTGGCGTAAAAGAGAAAATACTTGCAGCTAAAAGAGCAGGAATTACAGATATACTTTTATGCGAAGCCAATAGAAGAGACGTGATGGAAATAAAAGAAAATTACCTCACCAATTTAACCTTTACTTACGTTAAAGAAATGTATGAGGTAATTGATTTTGCTTTATTACCTGAAAAGGTTTCTAAGCCAATAGATTTATCGGTTACAGTTAGTCATACTTCTCCAACAACTTAACCAATACGGCAAAATCCTTGGGATAAGGAGCGTTAATATGGTATTCTCTGTCGAATAAAGTGAAGCGAATGGCATACGCATGTAAAGCCACTCGTTTCATCATAGGCTCTGCGTTTTCCCATTTTCCTTCTTTAAACTTGGGCTTAATCTTAGCTAAATAAGGCATTACCCCACCGTAAGTGGTATCTGCCACCAAAGGAAAGTTTTGTGAAGCTAAATGTATTCTTATTTGGTGCAATCTGCCCGTAATAGGCATGCAAGCCAATAAAGTATAATGCCTGTAAACCTTTAAGGTTTGAACCAATGTTTCGGAGGGTTTACCCGCAATTTTATCTATTTTGGCAACTCCTTTGGCGGTTTGACCCAAAGGGGCACTGATACTCATTTCGTCTACTTGTAAATTACCTTGCACCATGGCATGATAAATTTTCATTACCTCACGTTTCTCAAAAAGCATGGCCATTTCGCGGTAAACCATTTCGTTTTTGGCAATAACAAGAACACCGCTTGTTTCCTTATCTAGGCGGTGACAAAGTTGTAAATTTTCATCGTGCTTTTTGGCTTGCCTGATAATTGAAAATACATCGCCATGCCTATCATCTAGCGATGAGTATAAGGCAGGTTTATTAATGAATATAAAATGCTCATCTTCAAAAATAATCATTTGAGAGAACGGAACTACTTTGGGCCTATCTGTTGTGGTCATGCTGTAATTGTTAAAATGATTGTTGAAACTTTAAGGGCTTTTTTAGTCTGTTAAATCCAGCCATCTCAGTTCCATTTCATCCAAAGATGCTTTAATAGCTTCTAGGTTTTGACTCCATTTGAGCAATTCTTCGTGACTTTCGCTGCCTTGGTTTAATTGTGTTTCCAGTTTTTCTTTATCCAGGTTAAACTGCGCAATGCTGGTTTCTAGGTCGCTCAGTTCTCTCTGTTCTTTAAAAGATAATTTCTTTTTTTCTACAGGTTTTGGAGTTTCTTTTACGGGAGCCAACTTGGGCTCTTTGGCTTCTTGTTTAGCAGCATAAGCGGCTAGTTTTTTGTCTTCAAGTTCGTTGAGGTAGTCTTGGTAATTGCCGTTAAAATCTCTTATATATCCTTCACCTTCAAAAACAAAAAGTTTGTCAACTAGGGTATCCATAAAATACCTATCGTGTGTAACCACTAATAAGCAGCCTTCAAAAGATTCTAAGAACTCCTCTAACACATTTAGCGTTTCAATATCAAGGTCGTTGGTAGGTTCATCCAGAATTAAGAAGTTGGGTTTCTCCATTAATACAGTGAGCAAATAAAGCCGTCTTTTCTCGCCACCACTCAAAGAGCTTACAAAATTATGTTGTTTTTTGGGGTCAAATAGAAACATGCGAAGCAAGGCGATGGCCGTTAGTTTAACTCCTTTGCCAACTTCTAAATATTCGGCAATATCTGTAATTACTTCTACAACCCGCTTGTCTTCTTTTAGTTGCAAACCTTGTTGTCCGTAATATCCAAATTTAACTGTTTCTCCTTTAATAATGTTTCCCGAATCTTGTTTTTCTAGGCCTTGTAACATATTTAAGAAAGTAGACTTACCAACCCCGTTTTTGCCTATTACCCCAATTCGTTCGCCGGGTTTAAATAGGTAGGTAAAATCATCGGCAATTTTGAGGTTGCCATAACTTTTATGCAGTTGATGCACTTCTAAAATTTTTCCACCCATGCGCTTCATTTGCATCACTATTTCTACTTGAGAATCATCTTTTTTGAAAGCAGCTTTCTCTTTGGTTTCATAGTAAGCATCAATTCTGCTTTTAGATTTGGTGGTTCTTGCTTTGGGTTGTCTGCGCATCCATTCCAATTCTTTCTTAGCTAGTTTTCTAGCTTCATCTGCTTCTTTGGCTTGGTAGGTTTCTCTTTGTTGTTTCTTTTCTAAAAAATAAGCATAATTACCTCTATAAGTAAACAATTGCCCTAGGTCTAATTCAATAATTTCATTGCAAACATTGTCTAGAAAATACCTATCGTGGGTAACCAACAATAAGGTAATATCCTGCGATTTTAAATAGGCCTCAAGCCATTCAATCATTGGGATATCCAAGTGGTTGGTAGGCTCATCTAAAATAAGCATATCCGGACTTTGAATTAAAACTCTTGCTAAGGCTAAACGCTTTTTTTGACCTCCACTCAGTTGATCTGCTGTGTGGTTAAGGTGATGTTGTAAGTTTAACTGCGTAAGAATGGTGTGTACACGGGCTTCAATATCCCATGCCTGAAACACATCCATTTGTTCCATAGCATGTTGTAGTTTGGTTTGAATGGCCTCATCATCGGGGTGCTCATTGAGTGCTTCCATGCACCATTCATAATCGGCTACTGCCTTTATAATCTCATTGTCTGAATTAAAAACAGCCTCCCAAACGGTATCTGTTTTTTCAAATTGTGGGTCTTGAGCCAAGTATGCCCATTTAATATGCTTATCAATTACAATGTTGCCAGCATCTGGTTCATCGCATTTGGTTAATAGGTTGAGTAAAGATGTTTTACCTGTTCCATTTTTGGCAATAAGTGCTACCCGACTTCCTTTTGCAAGTGTATAAGAAATATTCTCAAATAAAATGCGCTCTCCAAAACGTTTCGACAGGTTTTCTGCCCTTAAATAATTCATGGGCGCAAGATATATAAAAATGCTTTATTAAAGCGCTTTCGAGCCTGGTGAAAATAATGTTTACATTAATACACTTGCTAGTTTACCTGTCGGTATTTATGTAATGGAAGTTAAAACTAACAACCACAAACAAGTAATTCGATTTATTAAAGGTAATTAATCTTATAATCCTTATTCCATCAAAGGGGTGCCCAGTTTGGGTGCCCCTTTTTTTTGGTTCGAACCTATTTATGACAGTTTAATGCTATCATAAGTATTCTCATAAATCATATATTTGCAGCTTATTTGAAATACATGCAATTTAAGTTTAATACCATCGAAGAAGCTATAGAAGATATAAAAATCGGTAAAATGATTATTGTAGTGGATGATGAGGATAGGGAAAATGAGGGCGATTTTTTAACTGCTGCCCGTAATGTAACACCAGAAGTTATTAATTTTATGGCTAGAGAGGGAAGGGGCTTAATTTGTGCGCCGCTCACTGATACTCGCTGCGCCGAACTTAAATTAGACCTCATGGTAAACGATAATACAACCTTGCATGAAACTCCTTTTACCGTATCTGTTGATTTGCTTGGGAAAGGCTGTACCACAGGGATATCTGCACAAGATAGGGCCAAAACAGTACAAGCACTTATTGATGTGAATAGTAAACCAGAGGATTTTGGAAAACCTGGCCATATTTTCCCGCTTAAAGCTAGACCAGAGGGTGTTTTGAGAAGAGCCGGACATACAGAGGCAGCCATAGATTTTGCCCGATTGGCCGGCTTTGAACCAGCAGGATGTATTGTGGAAATTTTGAATGAGGATGGAAGCATGGCGCGTGTGCCAGACCTTATTAAATTGGCGCACAAGTTTGATATGAAGTTGGTTACCATTAAAGATTTAATTGCTTATAGATTAGAAAAAGAATCTTTAATCCAAAGACTTATATCGGTGGATATGCCTACCAGATATGGTAATTTTGTTTTAACCGCCTTTAAACAAATTGATACAGGCGAAGAACATATCGTGCTTCAAAAAGGAACTTGGGAAGAAAATGAACCCGTTCTAGTTAGGGTGCACTCTTCTTGTATTACAGGAGATATCTTTCACTCCATGCGCTGCGATTGTGGCGATCAACTGCACAAAGCCATGGAACTCATAGAGCATGAAGGTAAAGGAATGGTGCTGTATATTAACCAAGAAGGTAGAGGTATTGGATTGGTAAATAAATTGAAAGCATATAAATTACAAGAACAGGGCTTAGATACCGTTGATGCTAATTTACAATTGGGGTTTAAAATGGATGAACGCGATTATGGCGTTGGTGCTCAGATTTTGCGTGCAATGGGCGTTCAAAAAATGCGTCTCATGACAAACAACCCTACTAAAAGAGCAGGTTTAATTGGCTACGGTTTAGAGATAGTAGAAAATGTTCCTTTAGCAGTAACTCCCAACTCGCATAATAAAAAATACCTTGATACCAAGCGCGATAAAATGGGTCACGAGTTGAAAGAAGATAACAAGTAAATGTTACCTGAATACCAAAAAATTCTTCAGCAAGCTAAAAAAGATAAAGAGGAAAATAAGAAGTTTTTAGCTAAACTAAAGAAGCTTAAGCCAGCTAAATTAGATGAGATTATTCAAAAGTTGGATGAAGAGGCTTTTGCAACAATTGATTGCTTAAACTGCGCCAATTGCTGTCAAACAACGGGTCCGCTTTTGCTAAATAAAGACATTGATAGGCTTTCTAAAAAGCTAAAAATGCGACCTGCAATTTTTACTGAAAACTTCCTCAAAATTGATGAGGACAAAGATTATGTTTTCAAAAAGATGCCCTGTATATTTTTAGGTTCAGACCATTACTGCAGTGTTTATGAGGCAAGGCCTAATGCTTGTAGAGAATATCCTCATACGCAGCAAAGAGACCAATTGCAAAAGTTGCCAATTACTTTTGAAAACTCACTCATTTGTCCCGCTGTAGCCAAAGTAGTAAGCGCTTTAAAGTTGGAAAAATTTAGCTAATTATGGAATTTGCAGGTACTTGTGTGTTTGTAAACTAATGCGCCAAGTTGGATTGAGCTTGCAATAGTCCACAATCAATGGGGTAACTTTTTCTCTTTGTTCCCATTCTGGTTGCAGGTATAATTTACAATCTGGCTGAACCAATTGCGCATATTTTTCGGCCCACTCAAAATCACTTTTATTGAAAATTATAATTTTCAATTCATTGGCTTGATCTAAAACTTGGGTAAGAGGCTCTTTAAATTTTTTGGGCGACACACAGATCCAATTCCATTTTCCTGATAAAGGGTGCGAACCAGATGTTTCTATATTGGTTTCTATTCCTAGGTTTTGGAGGCAATCTGTAAGCCCATTTAAGTTATGCATTAAGGGCTCTCCACCAGTAATTACAGCCATTTCTGTTCCCGATTCTTTTACCCATTGTGCCATGCTTTCAATTGACACTTGAGGGTGTTTATTGGCATCCCAACTTTCTTTTACATCGCACCATACACACCCTACATCACAACCGCCTAATCGCAGAAAATAGGCTGCTCTACCCGTATGGTATCCTTCTCCTTGGAGGGTGTAAAAATGCTCCATCAAGGGTAGGTTGTTGGGGTTGCTATTTAGTTTAATCATGTTGGTTAATAACTTTTAAATAGTGCACCATTTGTGCCGATAGAGATTGAATAGAATGATCAGACCCAGTATCTATAACAGAATGGTTGTAATTTAACCCATTAGGCAATTGGGCTCCCATTTTATATTTTGCTTCACACAAGCTACTCATAGCTTGAAGGGGAAATAGAGGTTCAAAATAAATGTTTAACAATAAATCAAATTTGTGACTCATAAACTGCCCTACTTTTTCTTTCTGGGGGGTATTGAAAAAGTTTAATTGTTCTTTCCAAAAGTATTCTGAACTAATATGAAATTTGCGGTTGTAAGGGAGAGTTTTACTTTCAACAAAACCCATGGTCCAAACTTTTTTTCCTTGATCGCGCAGATAATGCGCTATGCGTGTTATTTGTTCTTCCTCCTTAGCTTGGGTGGCGTTATAAATTAAACCAATATCTTGGATATCTTTAAAATTTGGAATATTAACTATTCCTTTCTCTACTTTCACCTGGTGTGAAAGCTTCCAAGCACCCAAGGTGTCTTTTATTTTATCTATCCAATCCATTTTCAATAAAATTGTTTATCACGAAACTAGGGTATTTGAGTTGTTTATTTTGTTTTTCTTTCCTAATAGCGTGCGTATTTTCCTATTCCATTTGTAATATAAGTTTTTATCAAATAGCTGTGAGTCATTAGCCGCCTGGTAAGTTATAAAGAAGGCAATAGGAGCAAATACAGCTAGGCCAAACCATATGCCTTGCAGGGCAGACCAAGCTTCTGTTTTTGCAGCTTTTTCTCCAGAGAGGGAAACAATGTGAAAGCCAACATATAATAAAACAGATATTACAATGGGCAATCCAAAGCCCCCCTTTCTTATGATTGAACCAAGTGGTGCACCCAGAAAAAACATCACAATACAAGCAATTGATAACACAAACTTTTTGTGCCATTCTATTTTGTGTCTGCTTCTTAATCTATTCAAATCTTTGTATTCATTAATAGAGTACTCAACAATATTTTTTACGCTGCGCGCTGCCATTAATGCATTACTATAAATGGCGCTTGTAGGAATATTATGAAAATGACTGGTTATATTTTTTTCTCGACTTTGAACTAGGATAGGGTTTATTTTTTGAAGTTTACTTGAACTATCTAGTTCATATTTGCTGAAAAAATAATATGGTCTGATATAACCTTTTAAGCTTTCAAACTTATCTATCGCAACTTTATCTAATGAATCACTTGCTCTGCCTAATTCAATTACATTTAACATTTCCCAATGACTTTTAAATAAATTTTCATCGGTTCTATTAAATTTAAAGCTGTTTAGGTCAAATGCAATGCGCTCTTCTCCAAATGTCATTGTAGAATGTTGCTGAGCATAGTAGTAGCCCTTAACACGCTCTAGCTCTTCATATCGGCCACCATCTATGAGGTTTAAAAACAAGTATCGGTTATCTTCACTGCTGCTCATTTTGCCTTTTTTGGCATAGATTATAACAGGGTGTAACTGACTTTCTCTTTGGTCGTAAATAATAATATCTTGAAGTTCTTGGGTATGTCTGTCTTTTTTTCCAACCCTAATGGTAATTCCAGGGATGTCTTGACTAAAAACACCTTCTTTAATGGCTAGGGCAGGTTTTTGTTGTCTCACATCGTATAGTAAAGAGCCTTTTTTTAAATTGGCTTGTGGAATAAGCACATTGGCTACAAAAAAACCGAACAAAGCCACAAAAAGCATAACTACAGCCATGGGTTTAAACATTTTCCAGATTGAAATACCCGAAGCTTTTGCTGCAACTAACTCGTAACTTTCTCCTAAATTACCAAATGTCATGATTGATGATAGCAAGATAGAAAGAGGTAAAGCTTGAGGAATTAAGCTAGCAGAAAAGTAAAACATCAATTCTGCTATAATTTGCCATTCTAAACCTTTGCCAATTAATTCATCAACGTAGAGCCATATTACTTGCATTAGCAAAATGAGCATTACAATCAAAAACGTTGGTAGGAACGCTTTTAGGTAATTCTTTACAATGAATAGGTAAAATTTCTTCACGCTTAATTTATCTTTGGCAATATGGAACAAAAATGGGTAAATAATTTGAATAATGATGAATTCAATTTGATAGATAATGATTGGTATCCAATTATCAAGAAAAGTGCCATAGATAAAATCAAATCGCAACTGATAGAGGAAGGTGCTAAACTTCAGAAAGTTTACCCTAAAGAATCTTATAAAATTAGTGCTGGTGAAAAATTAAACAACTTACCTTACGTAGTTTTAGATTTCCCAAGGATTGAGGGGCCAAAATTTAATTTTGTTTGCAGAGCATTGTTTTGGTGGGGTAGAGGTATTCAGTTTCAACTTATTTTAAATGGAAAGTCGAATGAGGTATATGCAAAAATTTTAGCACAATCAATGTCGAGCGATTTTGTTCTGTTGGGGCAAAATCTATGGGAGAACGATATAGAAACTGCCCATTTTTGCGAATTAAATTCTATGAGTGAGTTTCAAAAGGAACTTGTTTTACAAGCAAATTTTTTCAAATTGATTAGGTTCAAACCATTTCAACTTAACGAACGTTTTTTCGAAGATTTTACTCTTTTCTATCAGTTTTATGCTAAATTGGTAGATTAGCCCCCCAATAAAGTTTTGAGCTCATGAACTTGATTTTCCCACAATAAAATAGTGTTTTTTTCTTCGTCCAAATCTGCAAAATCAGTTACAACAAGAGCAACATCATCAGTTAGTTCGTCTTGTTGTATTTCAAATTCAAAGTATTCATCTGGATGCGATTCTTTCCAACGAAATTTAATTCCTTTACTCGGTGTTTTCTTTATTAGTTCGGCAATATTTTCATCACCATCCCATTTAAATTTGTAGAAATTATTATATATGTCTACATCACTGCAAAACCACTGTGATAAACCAGACGGAGAGCTAATGTAATTATATAACATAGCTGGGGAAGCTTTCACTTCAAATTCCATCCTAATTTTTTTCTTTAAACTCTTAACCATTGTATTTTAATTAATTGGCTATTGGCAAATATATATTTTTAGTTCAGACTAGCAAGAAAATTTGTAATTAGTGAAAAATAAATTGAAACATTTTGCGTTCTAAACCTTTTTGAGAAAACTATTTAAGCTTTTTGCAAGGTAAATCCGAAGGTGGTTCCTACTCCCAAATTACTTCTTACATTAATAGTTTGTTGATGTGCTTCTATAATATGTTTAACAATGGCAAGACCTAAACCTGTTCCACCTTCCTGTCCTTCTTTTGTTCTGCTTTTGTCTATTCTAAAAAAGCGCTCAAAAATACGGTTAAGATGGTCTTGTTCTATACCTGGGCCATTATCTGCTATTTCAATTAAAATATTTTCATCCATATCATAAAAGGCGGCAGTTGTAGTTCCATTTTGATTGCCATATTTAATAGAATTGGCTATTAAATTAACTAAAACTTGCCTTACCCGGTATTTGTCTGCATAAACAAAAAAGGGTTCGTTACATCCTTCTTTTATCAATAAATTAATTTTGTTGTTGTGCAGTTGGTCGTAAACATCTTTAACCATGGGCGTTATATCAAACTTTTCTTTTTCCATGGCAAGTTCACCGCTTTCCAACTGAGATATGGCTAAAAGATCGGCAACTAAATCACTTAGTCTATCTGCACTTTTAGCAGCTTTTTCTAAGAATCGTGTTTTAACTTCTGGATCTTCCATAGCACCATCTAATAAGGTATGGATATAACCTTGAATATTAAAAATGGGTGTTTTTAATTCGTGCGAAACATTGCCTAAAAATTCTTTCCTAAAATCAGCTAGTTTTTTTAATTGATCTATTTCTATTTTATTATCTCTAGCCCATTTAATTACCTCTTTGTTCATTTCTGATATAGGATCTTTATCCCAGTCGAAATTCTTCAATATGGCATCGTATTTTTGTGTTTTTAAGCTGTGTATGGTTTTGTAAATAAGTTTAATTTTTCTGTAAATGAAAAATTCTAAAGTATAAAAAAACAGAAAAAAAGATAAGCCAAAACAAAGTGTAAATATGATAACAGTGTTAACAAATTCCCAATCGCTTATTAAAAAAGTTACCGAACCAATGATGGATGCCAGTAGCAAGGAGATTAAAAAAGCAATATCTATTGGCTTAGGATTTCTTATCATATTTCAAATTTATATCCTACACCTTTAACGGTGCCAATATACTCATCACCTAATTTTTCCCTTATTTTACGAATATGCACATCTATAGTTCTGTCTACAACTAAAACTTCATCGCCCCATACTTTTTCTAAAATATTTTCTCGAGTAAAAACCTTGCCCGGTTTAGAAGCCAATAAAAATAATAATTCAAACTCTTTTCTAGCCAACTGAATTTTTTGTTCGCCTCGGTAAATAAGAAATGATTCTCTATCTATAAAAATATCTTTAACCTTAATAGATGGAGAGGCCGCTTCTTTAATTTTTCTCCTTAAAATAGCATTTAATCGGGTAACTAATACCTTTGGTTTAATAGGTTTGGCAATGTAATCATCGGCACCTGCATCTAAACCTTCAATTTCTGAATAATCTTCTGAACGTGCTGTTAAAAACACAACGTAAGTTTGATTGAAATCACTATCTGCTTTAATTCTTTTGCACGTTTCTATGCCATCCATTACAGGCATCATTACGTCTAAAAGAATCAAATCGGGCTTCATCTTTTTAGCAATGGGCAGTGCCTCTTTGCCATTAGATGCAGTAAATACCTCATAGCCTTCTTTTTTTAGATTGTAAGATATGAACTCTAAAATATCCGCTTCATCATCTACTACTAGAATTTTTCCTAATGTATCCATTGCTTAATTTTTATGTAATATTGGGGCTTGCGGCTTATTTCAATGTTTACAAATTGTTATCTAATTGTTAAGTGTGTTGAAACTAAAACCCGAAAATCTCCTTCATTTTATTTTCTAGCTCTATTCCCCTGAGTTCTTTAGCAATAATTTTACCTTCTTTATCAACCAATACTGTGTATGGTATTGCGCTAATATTATAGAGAGAAACTACTGACGAATTCCATTTTAACAAATCCGAACCATGAGTCCAGAGTAATTTATCCTTATTAACAGCTTCTAACCAGGCATCTCTATTATCATCTAAACTAACCCCAAAAATCTCAAATCCAGCTGTTTTGTATTTATTATATAGGGTAACATTTTTTGGGTTTTCCATTCTGCACGGCCCGCACCAACTCGCCCAAAAATCAATTAAAACAATTTTTCCTTTGAATTCAGATAAGGATACTTTTTTCCCAAAAGGGTCATTTAAAACGATATCTGGTGCGCTCGCGCCTTCAGCTGTTTTATTCAATCTTTCCACTTTTTGATGCAGCTGAATGGCATATTTGGACTGGCTAAATTGGGTGAAGTGTTTTTTATCAAGTGCGGTTAAATAAACAGGATCTGCCTCTGGCAACAAAAAGTTGGCCGCAAAATAAGGAACCAGCGAATTGTTTGATTTACTTACAAATTCTTTTACAGCAGTTTGGTGATTAAATTGTAAACTATCAAAAGCAGCTTTAATCGCTAGTTCCACATCTGGAGAAATGTTTTCTGCTTGGTATTGTGCAAAGCGCTCGTTAATAGATTGACTCTTTGCCATGAAAGAATTGTTTAATAAAAAAAGATCTTTTAATTCTTGGTTTTCTGGCGAATTTTCAACAGTGTAGTTTTCTATTTTTTCTGCATCTATATTAATGTTTAGCCTGCTATTTGAATCTACTAGTAATACTATATCTCCTTTCTGGAAACGGAGTATACAAAAGGTTTTTTCATTTAACATTCCATTGAGAACAAATTTTCCTGCAGCATCAATAGTAGCGGTATCTATTTGAATTAATCCACCAGCAGTAAGTTCTTGGATACTTACTTGTTTAATTTCTTTGGCGTTTTGAATGGTTCCACTTATTAAAAAGCCATTTATTGTTTCTGCTTTATCGGTATTACAAGACCATATTAAGCTTGCAAAAACAATAAATAAAAAGGAGGATTTTAGCGTTTTCATATTTTATTTTCGAGAGTTTCCATTAATAATTGAGTAGCAAATTTTGGATCAGCTTTTCCTTTACTGGCTTTCATTACCTCTCCCATAAATAAACCTAATAAATTGTGCTTGCCAGATTTGTATGCAATAACTTTGTCAGGAAATTTTGCGATGGCATCGTCAATCCATTTTTGCAACTCACCTTCGTTAGATTCTTGGAGTAAATTTAATGCCTCTGCTATTTGAAGTGCTGATTTATGGTGCTCTTTAATCATTTCAGGAAACAATCGCTGTGCAGCAGCACTATTACTAATTTTATTAGTATCTATTAATGTAATAATTTCTGCAATCTTAGCTGGTTGCAATACAAAATCATTGATATGAATGGCTTGTTCGTTCAAGTATCCTTTGATGTTTACCATTAACCAATTGGCTGCTGCTTTGGTATTACCAGTATGTTTTAATAGTGCCTCAAAATAGGCTGCAATATCTTTGTTTTCTGTTAATACCTGTGCATCATAATCGCTTAAACCTAATGTCTCGGTAAATTTTAGGTACAATGATTTGGGCAGCTCTGGCATTTGATTTTTAACGCTATCAATAAACTGCTGTGTAATGTGTAAAGGTGGTAAATCAGGTTCGGGGAAATAACGATAATCACTTGCTCCTTCTTTGCTACGCATGGTAAGTGTTATCCCTTTAATAGCATCAAAGTTGCGCGTTTCCATATAGAGGGTTTCTCCATTTTCAATAGCGGTTATTTGACGTTTTACTTCAAAATCTATGGCTCTTTGTACATTGCGCATAGAATTCATGTTTTTTACTTCCACCTTGGTACCAAATTCTTTGGCACCTTTTAACATAACAGAGATATTGGCATCGCAGCGCAAGCTTCCCTCTTCCATGTTTCCATCACAAATGTCTAAATACCGTACTAATTTCCTTACTTCAGTTAAGTATTGATAGGCTTCTTCACCCGTTTTTATTTCTGGTTCTGAAACAATTTCTATCAAAGGAACTCCGGCTCGGTTCAGGTCTATTAAACTATCATATACGTCTTGGTCGTGCATGCTTTTACCTGCATCTTCTTCCATGTGAATGCGCGTAAGGCCAATCTTTTTTGTAACACCATCCTTGGTTTTAATTTCGATATTGCCTCCAGTGCAAATAGGTGTTTTATCCTGAGTTATTTGATAGCCTTTTGGTAAATCTGCATAAAAGTAATTCTTCCGTGCATAAAATTGGTGATCAGCAATATTAGCATCGCAGGCTAATCCCATTTTTATTGCATTGATAACCACTTGTTTGTTATGTTTGGGCAAGGTGCCAGGGTGACCCAAACTTATCGGACTAATTTGTGTGTTGGGTTCAGACCCATAAGTGTAAGGATCTGCGCAATAGGCCTTGGTATTAGTAAGTAACTGCGCATGCACTTCTAAACCTATTACGGTCTCATATTTGTCGAAATCTATTTCGCTGTTTTCTGTATTCATGATTCGGTTGCGAAAATACAGAAATCTAAGTTTAATTATACAAAAATTATTGCCTGATTTTTTCGTTTTTAATAATTAAACGAATTGATTTTATTGGGTTTGCGTAGAAAATTTGCGCACGCCAATTAATTCATCATAATGGTATTGTAAATTTTTAGCATAAACTAATATCACGTATTCGTTTTCTGTTTGGAAGTGATTTCCTTCCAAAACGGTTTCATCGGGCTGACCTTTACTATTTTTCACGGCGAAGCAATATTCGTATCTACCTTGTTTTAGCGGAACCTCTAAATCGTATCGCTGCCTGTTTTTGTTATAGTACATTTTGTATTCTGGCACTAAACGCCAATCTGTAAACTCCCCAAAAACATATACTTCTGCATCGGGTGGAACGCCCATTACGGCAGATAAGTAGAAGTTTACGTAGGCATAATCTCCATCAATATCGCTATTGGTGCCCTCTTTGTTTTGAACCAATCTCTTGCCATTATAGTCTAAATAATTAAAGTATTGGGTAGCACCTCTGCTCTCATCTAGGTTTAAAATAACATGCACAACCGTGTCTGTGCGTTTGCTTCTTACATTGGCAGAAAACTGTCGAAGTTGTCTAATGTCGAAAAAGCGAAATTCGTTACCACCGTTAAATAAGGTTTGATCCAAATAATTATACTCAAGTTTGTTATTCGACATAAACTGGGGTTTTAATCCGGTTATGGCATTGTCCCAACGGCTGTTTTGCATCAATACCACAGAGATATCTTGCAGCGGGTTTACAACCATATTTGGATTAATACCTACTGTAAATTGGAGTTCTTGCTTAGTAAACCTATGCTCTGCTAATGTTGCTGGTCGGGCTAGGCCTTCTATGGTACTTGCATTATTTAAAACCATCATGCGCCTGGTAAATAGCAAATCTTCTTCGTCGAAATTACGATATACTTTTACAACATAATTACCTGCTATGCGCGGTTTCATGTTATCATTAGGCAGGTAAATGTTATAATGCACATATTTTACATAAGTATTGGTAGCAAACTTAAAATCCTGCACATTATCAAATGTCATCCCACTTAAATACTCGTTTTGGTTCAGCCTAGTTGGATTCCAATTGGCATCACAGTGAATTAAAGTGTATTGCAAATTTTCTGATTGGGCAGTTAGCATATCAAAGCTCAACTTTAAAACCTCAACACTGTTTAAAGATATTATGGGGTATCTATCCTCAGTGCCAGCTTTGCCAAATAAGATGGTTTGAACCTTAGAATCAAATATTTTGTTTTCATATGTTTGGGCATAGGAACCAAAGAGTATATTTAAGAATAAAATACTAAACCAGATTTTTTTCATGTTACAAGATTACATAAATTAAAAGAATATCTGTAAGCAAACGAATAATGCCAGCAAAACAATATCTTGTTTTAAATGGTATAAAAATTATTGGGAATCTGCATAAAGTAAATAGCGTCTTCTTTGTAGGCGGTAAGCAGCAATTTTAGCTTCCCAAGTTGCCCTAATCTCTTCTTCACTTTTACCTGCTATTATTTGTTTTCTCAGTTCATCGGTTCCGGCAAGTTTGTCAAAAAATGGCGTAAAAAATTTATCTTTATTTTCATCATTTTTATAACATTCAATGAGCCAAAATAAGTTTATTTTTTTCTGGTTTGGCGCCAGGTTTTCACCGTATTCTCTTAGGTTAAATCCTTTAATTTGTTTGTTTTCGTGTGGCGGATGGTCTGCAATACCAGGCAAGTGACGCGGAGTAATTGTATCTCTGCCGATTTTGTTATTGGGTTTTCCTACAAACTCAAAAGGGTAGGGGGTTCCTCTGCCAACACTATAATTTGTACCTTCAAAAAAGCATAAACTTGGATACAAAAACACGCTGCTCATGTTGGGTAGGTTGGGAGACGGTTTTACTGGCAAAACATACTGCGTTTGGTGCGTGTATTGCTTCATTTTAACCACTTGTAAATCGCATTTAACTTGGTTTTTTAACCAGCCTTCTCCATTAATCATGCGCGCATATTCGCCCACGGTTAGGCCATGCACAACTGGAACAGGATGCATGCCAACAAAGCTTTTAAAGGCAGTATCTAAAACCATTCCATCAATATAATGTCCGTTTGGATTGGGTCTATCCAAAACAATTAATTTTTTCTTCTGCTCTGCACAAGCTTCCATTACATAATGTAGGGTAGATAGGTAGGTATAAAAACGTGCCCCCACATCTTGTATGTCGAATATTAAAATGTCTACCTCTTTAAGTTGTTCTTCGTTGGGTTTTTTATATGCGCCGTATAGCGAATATACCGGCAGCTTCGTTTTTTTATCGATACTTGTTTTAACTTTTTCGCCCGCAGAATGATCGCCTCTAAAGCCATGCTCCGGAGCAAAAATACTTGCAATATTTATTTGCTTACTTCTTAAAAAGTCTACCAAATGCATTTGATTTACCAAGGAGGTTTGGTTCACTACTAAGCCTACCTTTTTATTTTGTAGCAGCGGCAAATAGATTTCTGTTTGTGTAGCACCCAAAATTTGAGCAGAAACATTTACTTGTGAAAGTAAAAAGCATAAAAGAAATGTCCAGTTTGTATATTTGGACGATAATATGAAACTTAGTTTTTTCATTGCAAAACGATTAATGGTTCAAGCACCGCTTCAAAGTAAGCGAAAGCAAAGCGGATTTTCAAAGTTGATTATCAACCTTGCTTTTAGCGCTGTATGCGTTAGTGTAATGGTAATGATTTTGGCCATTTGTGTGGTAAAGGGTTACCAGAATCAAGTGAAGGGTAAGCTTGCCGGATTTCATGCTCCAATTCAATTGGCTAACTTAGACTTAAATAAAAGTTTTGAAAGCGTGCCCCTCGAACGCGATTCTTTGCTTGAAGTTTTAGTGCCGCAACAAAAAGGGGTCGTATTTTTGCAAACTTTTGCCACCAAAGCCGGCATTATAAAAACAGAAGAAGCTTTTGAAGGGATTGTTTTAAAGGGTGTTGGTTCAGATTATAATTGGGATTTTTTGGCTAAACATTTAAAAGAGGGTGCATTGCCTATACTCAATGATTCGCAAGTTTCTCCATCAATTTTAATCTCTAGTTTAACGGCCAACCGCATGCAGTTTAAATTGGGTGATGCCTTGTTTGTTTATTTTATTCAGGAGCCACCACGGGTTAGAAAATTTAAAATAGTGGGCATTTTCGATTCTGGAATGGGAGAACTAGATGAATTATATGCTTTTGTTGATATTAAACAGGTTCAAAAACTCAATAATTGGAGTAAGTTTGAGGTAAGCGGCTACGAAATTGGCCTGAACCAACTTGAGGATATGGAGCATATGCAAACAAGTTTATCTGAGTTTGTGCCTTTTAATATGGCAATAAATACCATTGCAGAAATGTACCCCGCTTTATTTGATTGGCTTATACTCTTAGATATGAACGTGCTAATTATTTTATTGCTGATGTTAGCCGTTGCGGCCATTAATATGGTAACTGCATTGCTCATTTTAATTTTAGAAAGAACGCAAATGATTGGACTGTTAAAAGCTATGGGCGCTAAAGACCAATTAATTAGTGAGATTTTTATTTGGATGGCTGCGCAAATTATTATCAAAGGTTTGTTTTTTGGCAACCTAATAGGCTTGGGTTTAGCTTTTTTACAGCAAAAGTTTGCTTGGCTCAAGTTAGATCAAAAGTCTTATTACTTAAATCAAGTCCCTATAGAGTTTGATTGGCAGCTTATTATTGGTGTAAATTTCCTGAGTTTTTTTATTTGTATGATACTTTTACTCATTCCTGCACGCTTCGTTGCAAAGGTTAATCCGGTAAAAACAATCCAATTTAAGTAAGCGTGAAATCAAGACTTCCCAATAGCATTAAGTTCCCTTTTTGGTGGATTTTTAAATCTCCGCAAAGAAATTTTGGGTGGGCTACCTTGTGGCGAGATTTATTAGGATTGTGCAGGGTTTTTTATAGAATGAATTTTGTAGCTGCTTCCCCTAAACCAATTAGTATTTGTGTGGGCATTTATAATAGAAGCGATTTGTTTTTAACTCATTTTGTGCCTTCTTTGGCCCAATGTGCTCACCAAAATTTAATAGAATTATCTGTGTTTGATTGCGGCAGCACAGATACTCCAAACTTGCAAGAGCGCATCCAAGAAATTTATAAGGGTCAGCTAATATTTCGGTCTGAACCAATAGATTTTACTAGGTCTAGTAGTTTTAATAAGGCGGTAAAACAAGCCAATAATGAACTCATATTTATTTGTGATGCCGATTTTTCGTTGCCCAAAAAATTAGTCCAATTAATAGCTAATTACACAAGCGCTCATACTTTTTGGTTTCCTATAGTGTTTTATTTATACAAATATAAACCTGCCGTATTTCATCCCAATAATGGCGAGTGGATGCTCTATGGCGGAAAAGGTATTGTAGGCTGTTATAAAAAAGATTATGAAAAAGTGGGTTGTTTAGATGAACAATTTACTTCCTGGGGCGGAGAGGATGAAGCATTTTATTTAAATTGTTATGCTTCCAAAATGAATATTATTCGCACACGAGAAAATCAATTGTTACACCATTGGCATCCTAGTTTTAATCCAAAATTTAAAAAATTAGAATTAAAACAGAAAACTACCTAGAAGTTGTATATTTGTAAACCAGATGAATCAACCCTTAGTAAGTATCATTACACCGTCTTTCAATCAAGGAAAATGGTTAGAAGAAACAATACTCTCAGTTTTAAATCAAACTTATCCTAATGTAGAGTTCATTGTTATAGATGGAGGTTCTACCGATCAATCTAAATCTATTATCGAAAAATACGCCCATCGTTTAACCTATTGGCAAAGTGAGCCAGATGGCGGGCAAGCTGCCGCATTAAACATTGGGTTCAAAAAGGCCAAAGGAGATGTTATTGCCTACTTAAATGCAGATGATTTGCTCGAACCCAATGCGGTAGAAGGTATTATAAACGCATATGAGGTAAACCAAGAGTTTTCTATTTATTATGGCAAGTGCAAAACCATAGATTCTGAAGGGAAATTATTGGAAGAAGGTAATGGCAATCAAGTTTATTTTAAAGATTTGGCTTCAGAGGGTATGCTGCCCAATATGTATCAGCCAGCCTGTTTTTTTAACAGAGCATTTTTAAACCGCGAAATGTTTGTAGATAGCTCTCTCCATTACGCATTTGATTATGAGTTGATTTTATTTTTATCTAGCACCAAAACAATGTTGTTTTTAAACAGAGATATTGCAAGTTACCGTGTGCATGTAGAAAGCAAAAGTTATTTGTATAAAATAGATGCTTACAAAGAGAAGTTGAGTTTGCAAGAAAAATACAACCCCAAAAACTTCTTTAATATTAAATGGAAGCGTTTAAAATTAGCTTTGGCACAAAAAACAGGACACATAACCAACGGCAAAACAGCCAAATAATTTGATAGGTTAGTTGTTTAAAATACCTACCAAATTTAAAAGATCTGGGTTCAGTGGTTTCTTTTTTGTAATTGCATCTATAAATGGTGTAAGGCTAATTTGATTATTTATTAATCCACACATTTTGTTTTTCTCTCCTGCCAATAATGCGTTAACCGCACCATATCCTAGTTTAGATGCTAACACCCTGTCGTAAGTGGTAGGCGAACCTCCTCTTTGAATATGTCCGAGTATAACCACGCGTGATTCAAAGCCAGGTATTTCTTTGTTGAGCAACGCTGAAATGGCACTAGCACCTCCTTCAAAATTACCTTCTGCAACCACTACAATTGAAAAAGATTTTTTGGTTTCGGCTCTGTTTTTAAAAAATTCAATTAATGCTAAGTGGTCATTTTTTACTTCGGGTAACATTACCATTTCGGCTCCTCCAGCTATAGTTGCAGCCAAGGCAATAAAACCAGTATCTCTGCCCATTACTTCTATAAAAAATATGCGGCCATGACTTTCAGCGGTGTCTCTAATTTTATCTATGGCTTCCACAGCAGTATTAATAGCGGTATCAAAACCAATGGTTAAATCTGTGCCATACAAATCATTATCAATGGTGCCAGGAGCACCAATAGAAGGAATGCCAAATTCATTATAAAAAATTTCAGCACCGGTAAAAGTACCGTTCCCCCCAATGCAAATAATTCCTTCTATTCCTTCATTTCTTAAATTTTGATAAGCTATGGCTCTGCCTTCTGGAGTCATAAATTCTTTGCTTCTAGAAGATTTAAGCATAGTTCCACCCCTTTGGATTATATTTCCTACCGAGCGCGAGTTAAGTTCAATAAAATTTTCCCCACCCTCAATCATACCACTATATCCTTTTAAAATTCCAGTAACGGCTACCCCTTTGGAAATAGCAGTTCTTACTACAGCTCTTATACAAGCGTTCATACCTGGAGAGTCTCCACCGGAGGTAAACACAGCAATTTTTTTCATGTGGTAAAGATAAAAAAAAAGGTCGTTTCATTTGAAACGACCTTTAGAAAATTATGGATTATAGTTGTAAAATGACTATAATTCTACTTTTACGATTAATAAGATTTGGCCATTTGCACCAGCAGCAGGACTACCTACTTTGATTAAACCTTTTTTACCATCACCTTTTTTGAAAGCATAAACTTGATTTACAGATAAACCAGTTACTCTATCTAACATACCTAAACTAAAGTCAATTGTTTGCAATTCTGTAATAAACAATGAACCAACCAAAGCGTCAAATTCAGATGCATTTATGTTGGTTAATTTAAATTCTGTTTTGTTTTTAGTTGGCCATGAGCTTACTTCACTTGCCCAACCTGTTCCAGCTGCGAAAGCGAAACTAGGCGAGTACAATGCGTTTTGCACATTACCAGCTGTGTTGTAGAAATAGATAAAATCAATTTTAGATGAATTATCTTTAGCTAAATCAACACCAGTTGTACCTGCACGGTATCTTCTGAAACCATCAGCAATACCAAAGAAACGGTATTCGTTGGTTACATTACTTGGCGCACCAATTAAAATCTGACCAGAAGTTACCATACTATTAATAGTTACTGTGAAAGAAGTTGTGTTTGATTTACCTTTACCATCTTCAACTTTAACGGTGTAGGTAATTATATCACCTTCGTCTATAACTACGTCTATCGCATCAACATAATTTTTAATTAAATCTTTTGCATTTAAAGTTTCTTCAGCAACTACAAATGTGCTTTGTCCAACAATGGCACGTGTAATGCTAACTTTTGTTAATTTTACATCTGTATCAGCTGAAGCAACTACTTTAATTTCTACTGTATCCAAAGCTAACGATGAGCTAATAGCTTTTACACCATCATTAACGGTAAGTGTTGGGGCAGAAAATACTTTAGGATCTCCATCTGGGTCATCTCCATCACATGAGGTAAATAACATAGCAGTTGAAAGTGCAGTAAGCACAAACATTGATTTAAATAATTTTTTCATTTTTTTGATTAATTTAATTTTAACAAATATAGGTTTATAGTTTAATTTTTCAATTTCCTTTTATTTCTCTATCCTCCGAAATTTCAGAATTCTCATGATTGAATTCATCAAAGTCGTAATCAGGCATTAAATCTGTTTTTATATACTGAACTGTTTCGTTAAGTGCATCTACAAATTTGTTGAAATCTTCTTTGTAAAGGAAAATTTTATGTTTCACATAATTCCCATCTTCGAAGCTTTTTTTGCTTTCAGTAATGGTTAAAAAATAATCTTTACCTCGGGTAGATTTTACATCGAAGAAATAAGTTCTTTTGCCAGCGCGTATTTTTTTTGAAAAAATTTCTTGGCTATCGTTTTTGTTGAATTCGTCCATGCAATTAATTGTTCTAAACTTCGGCAAAATATAGGTTACACTTTTGATTTCATAACATTTTTTCAACACTTTGAATTTTATGTAAAACAAAATAAAATTCTAATCCTTTTGCTCCAATATTTGTTTAAGATAAATTTCAGAATATGAGCCATTTAATTTCATTAAATCCTCGTGTGTTCCTTCTTCAATTATTTTGCCTGAATGCAGCACTAATATTCGATCGGCATCTTTTACGCTCGATACTCTGTGGCTAATAATAAGGCTAGTTTTTCCTTTTTTGAGTTGTTGAAGCTTTTCAAGTATGTCTGATTCTGTTTGTGTATCTAGGGCACTTAAACAATCATCGAGTATTAACAAACTAGGATTTTTTATAAAAGCTCGAGCTATGGCAACCCTTTGTTTTTGGCCGCCAGATAGCGTTATACCGCGCTCTCCAACCCTTGTCTTTAATCCGTCTTTAAATCCTGTTATAGCATCCTCTAAACTAGCCTGTTGCACTGCTAATTTAATTTTTTCATTTAATTGTGGGTCTGAAGCCTGCGCGCCAAAGGCAATATTATTTTCTATGGTATCGCTAAATAAAAATACATCCTGGGGAACATAACCTATTTGATCTTTCCATTTCTTTAGGTTCAAGCCGTTTAAGTTTTTGCCATCTATCAGAATTTCGCCTGCTGTGGGGTCAAAAATTCTCAATAATAATTGTATGAGGGTTGATTTTCCGGCGCCTGTGGTGCCCAGAATGGCTAGGTTGCTTCCTTTTTTTAGGGTAAAACTAATAGACGCTATTGCAGGTATCTCTTTGCCGGGGTAGGTATAGCTTACTTCCTTAAATTGTATGGCTTCTTCAAAAATGCAATCCGATTCGGGATGGAAGTTGAGGCTGGGTTTTGTGTTTAAAAAATCGTTTATTCTTGCTTGCGAGGCGGCTGCCCTTTGAATTAAACTACTGGTATAACCCAAACTTGTTACAGGCCAAATCAAAATATTTACATAAATTATAAATTCTGCAATATTACCCAAAGTGGCCCTACCTGCAATAACCTCAATACCTCCAATGTAAATGGTAAGCAGCGAACTTAATCCGGTTAAAAATACCATTAAAGGGAAAAAGAAGGCATCTACTTGGGCCAAATGCATTTGTTTTTCGCGGTAAATTTGGGTCTGTTTTTCAAAGGCTAAGGAATTATTCTCTTCGGTGGCAAAGGCCTTTATAACGCGTATGCCTGAAAATGCCTCTTGCACAAATGAAGTTAGGCCAGATAACTGCTCCTGAATGGCGTCGCTGCGGGTGTTTATGAGGTTGTTTATCTTGTAAATGGCATAAGATAGTATAGGCAAAGGTGCAATAACCAACCAGGTAAGGCGCGTGTTTACAGCAAACATTACCACCAAAACCAAAATAATAGTAATCACTAAGTTAATGGAATACATCAGAGCCGGACCAACATACATTCTTACTCTGCTAACATCCTCGCTAATACGCGACATTAAATCGCCAATGCGGTTGTTTCTGTAAAAAGTTTGGTCTAATTGCTGGTAGTGATTAAAAATCTCATTTTTAAGGTCGTACTCAATTTTACGCGACATAACAATGATGGTTTGGCGCATAAAATACATGAACAAACCACGAATAATGGCGAAAGAAATTACCAAAAAGGTGAAATACAAAATAGCCTCACCTAATTCGTTTTCTATTTCTAATTTTACACCAGCGTTGTGTTTGGCCTGAATCAATTTTTCTAGCTGCGACTTAATTAAATCTATCGATTTTCTTACTAATTGAGCAGGAAAAATGGCAAATAAATTGGAGGCAGCAACAAATAATACTCCCCAAAATAGCCTAATCTTATATTTAATGAAATATTTATGAAGGTGTTTTAGCGATTTCAATGGGGCAAATTAAAGGAAAACAGACGACAATTTTTGGAGCATTTTTTTTGCCCTAGAAAAACAAAAAATAAAATTACTTTTGCAGCCGATAAAAAACACTATTAATTCTCATTATCATTATGGCAGAAAAAGAAATTTTTACGCAATTAGGTACATACGATCATGAACAAATCGTTTTTTGTAACGATAATTCAACTGGTTTAAAGGCAATTATTGCTATTCATAACACGGTTCTAGGGCCAGGTTTAGGTGGTACGCGCGTTTGGAACTACAATAACGAAGCAGAAGCTATAAATGATGTAATGCGTCTTTCGCGCGGTATGACTTACAAAGCTGCCATCTCTGGGTTGAACCTAGGAGGAGCAAAAGCGGTTATTATTGGTGATGCCAGTAAAATAAAGACCGAAGCTTTAATGCGTAAATTTGGCCGTTTTGTGGAGAACCTAAATGGTAAATATATTACTGCCGAAGACGTAAATACAACCACCCGCGATATGGAATATGTAAATATGGAAACAGACCATGTGGTTGGTTTACCAGAAAGCATGGGTGGTGGCGGAGATCCTTCTCCTGTTACAGCTTATGGCGTATACATGGGTATGAAAGCCAGTGCCAAAAATGTATTTGGTTCAGACAGTTTAAGTGGCAAAAAAATTGCTGTTCAAGGTGTTGGTAAAGTGGGCGGACATTTACTAGAATTTCTTCACAAAGAGGGCGCAAGCCTATATATAAGCGATATTAATCAAGATATTCTAAGTCATTATGCCAGTACTTTGGGTGCTACAGTGGTAAATGGTGATGAGATTTATGGCTTAGATGTAGATGTATTTGCTCCTTGTGCTTTAGGTGCCGTTTTAAACGATGCCAATATCGAAAAGTTAAAATGTGCTATCATTGCCGGTGCTGCCAATAATCAGTTAGCTGAAGAAACCATTCATGGTCCAGCTCTAATGAAAAAAGGCATTACTTATGCACCAGATTTCTTAATAAATGCAGGTGGCTTAATCAATGTTTACCAAGAACATATTGGATATAACAAAGAAACAGCCTACCGCCAAGCACAACTTATTTATGATGTAACACTTGAAATTTTAAAAGTTTCTGCTGCAGATCAAATCCATACGCAAAAAGCGGCCATGAACTTAGCCGAAAAACGTATCAATGATATTTCTAAATTAAAATCAACTTACTAATTATTTCAAACTGTCTGAACAGGCAGCAAATGTTCTTTTCTTGTTTTAAAAGGCCTCGTTTGCTGCCTGTTTTGATTTAACTATATATGCTGAACCGACGATTTTTACGCATCAAAGCATTACAAGCTTTATACAGCTATGCTCAAGAAGAAAATCCAGATGCCGCAGCCTACCGCAGAAGGTTGCTTTCTGGATTAGAAAAAACCTACGAGCTGTATTTGTTCCTAATGGCTTTTCCCATAGAGTTTAAAACTTTTATAACTGAAGAGCGCTCACTCGAAACAGGGAAATATATTCCATCTAGCAAGCAAATTGAAACGCTTCAGCTAATTATAGACAATAAAGCCTTTGCCATAATTGAAGAAAATGTTGCCCTGCAAAGCGATCTTTCTAAGCATAAAATTAGTTGGACGGGCCACCAAGATTTAATGCGTAAAATTTGGATGGAACTTAAAGTGCATCCACTTTTTGTTTCTTATGTTGAAACCACACCCGCCTCTTTCAAATCTGATAAAGCTTTCTTAGCTAATTTAATGGAGTGGTTAATTGCCGAGTTTGAACTATTTGAATCTTTCTTGGAAGACAAGTATCTAAACTGGGATGATGATCAAATTTTGGTGCTTAAAACCATGCAAAAAACCATTCAAGGAATGCATGATAAATCTAAATCTATCTTGCCAGATAAACACAAAGATGAGGAAGAAGATATAAAATTCTTGAAAGATTTATTTGATTTATGTTTGGAAAACCAAGATGAATTAATGCACCTAATTGCTATAAAAACCAAAAATTGGGATCAAGACAGAATTGCTGTGGTAGATCTAATTTTAATGAAAATGGCTCTTTGTGAAGTATTGTATTTTCCGTTTATTCCAGTAAAAGTTTCTATCAATGAATACCTAGAATTGGCTAAATTGTACAGTACACCTAATAGCCACGGATTTATTAATGGTATTTTGGATAAAGTTCAGTTAGATTTGAGAAAATCTGATAGAATAAATAAATTAGGTAGGGGTTTAGTTGACTAAATTTTAAAAAGCATGAAATACACATTTTTATTATTAAGCAGTTTGTTTTTATTAGCCTCTTGTGGCGAATCAAATCCTGAAAAAGCTAAGGGTGATTTGGTTGAAAATCCTATGAGTGCCACCAATCCAGATGCAGATTTGGCCGCTGAGGCACCTGTTATGACATTCAAAGATAATATCCATAATTTTGGTACCTTGGTAGATGGGGAAGTAGTAACTTACAAATTTAAGTTTACCAATACAGGTAAATCCAACTTATTGATAAGCAGTGCCACTGCCAGTTGTGGTTGCACAGTGCCCAGCTATCCAAAAACACCCATTGCCCCAGGAGAAGAAGGAACCATTGATGTAGAATTTAATAGCAGCGGTAAAGTGGGTGCCTTTGATAAAAATGTTACCATTACCTCCAATACGGTTCCTAACCAAATTTACCTGGTTATTCGCGGTGAGGTAAAGTCAAATAACAAATCCAATTAAAAAATAATTTAAACCAAAAACATGTTACAACAAATTTTATTAATGGCTCCACCTGCTGCGGGTGGACAAGGAGGAAATCCTATTATGCAGTTTTTACCTTTAATTTTGATTTTTGTGGTATTTTATTTCTTTATGATTTACCCACAAATTAAGAAAAATAAAGCGCAAAAGAAGTTTCGTGAAACCCTTGGTAAAGGTGATAAGGTAATAACCATTGGCGGCGTGCATGCCAAGATTATTGAAGCCTCAGAGCATACTTTCTTAATAGATAGCGAAGGCACAAAATTGCGCATAGATCGCACTGCGGTTTCTATGGAGGCTTCTCAAGCTTTGAACCAACCGGCCAAAGAAGAGAAGAAATAAATTGTGGGTATAAACCATGATTAAAGTAGGCATTACAGGCAATATTGGCAGTGGTAAATCTACCATTGCCAAATTGTTTGCCCTTTTGGGTACTCCTGTTTATGATGCAGACACCAGAGCCAAGGCCATTATGGTTGAAGATATTGAGCTCAAAAATGAGCTTGTGAAGGTCTTTGGGCAAGAAACATATTTTGCAGATGGGCAACTCAATAGAACTTACCTTTCGCAACAGGTTTTTAATAACCCCGCTCAATTAAAAATCCTCAATTCAATTGTGCACCCCGCTGTTTTCAGAGATTTTAATTGCTGGCAGAACCAATTCAAAACCGCACAATTGCCTTATGTTTTAAAAGAAGCCGCGTTATTAATTGAGAGCGGTTCTTACAAAGACTTAGATTGTTTAATATTGGTTCAGGCCGATGAAACGATTAGATTGCAGAGAAGCATGGACAGAGATGCTGCCAGTGCAGAGGCCATCTTAGGCCGTATGAAAAACCAAATGCCCCAAGAAAACAAAGTGCCTTTTGCAAAGTTCCTTATTCAAAATAATAACAACGATTTATTGATTCCGCAGGTGCTAAAAATCCATAGAGAGCTTTGTTTGCTGGGTGGTTAAATGTTTAATTACTATTGCTATTATTTTGGTTTCAACCAAAATAACAATCTATGCCTAAAAGGAGATATCTGAATAAAAAGGATCTTAAGAACTTACAATTTTTAGTTTAGCAAACTTTAAAACCAATACTTTTTTACCTGCTTCGGCAAATTCTATGGTAGCTTTTTTATTATCCCCAACTCCATCCATTAGTAAAACATTTCCTGCACCAAACCTTTGGTGAATTACCTGCATGCCAGCCTGCAAATTACTGGTATCATCTGGTTCAAAATTGGGATCTAATGGCGGGGGAGCTGCAACAGTTCTGGGTTGTGGGCGATTGATGGTAAGTGTTTTTTTGCTTAATCCGCTGGCGCTCCCAGATTTACTGGCTGCCCCACTCTCCCTAAATTGTCCGCCGCTGCTAAACATATTTTCAAAATGCAAAAACTGAGGGTCTAATTCAGATAAAAACCTACTTGGTTCTGAATTTACAATGGTTCCAAACTTAAATCTGGATGTGGCAAAGCTAATGGTCAATTTTTTCATGGCACGGGTTAAAGCCACGTAGAATAACCTGCGTTCTTCTTCTAACTCTTGCCTGCTGTTTAAGGCCATCTGACTAGGAAATAAATTCTCTTCCAATCCCACTACATGCACATATTTATACTCTAAACCTTTGGCAGAGTGAATGGTCATTAGGCTTACGTGGTCTTGGTTGGGGTCTTTGTCTTTATCATCGTTGGTCATAAGCGCCACATCTGCCATAAAATCGGCTAAAGTGTTTCCCCTTAAAACGCCATCTTCATCGGCTGTTTCACCAACGCTAAATTCTTTTATACCGTTTAAAAGTTCTTCGGTATTTTCGTAACGGGCAATGCCTTCTACTGTTTTATCTTCATACAATGATTTAAGTACACCACTTTGTTTGGCTATATGCATGGCAACATCGTAAGCATTTCTATCAAGCATTACCCTAAAGCTTTTTATCATGGTTACAAAGTCTTCTACGGCACTCATGTTTTTAAAGCCAATTTGGTTTACTTGCTCCATTACTTGCCACAAACTTACCTTGTGTTGATCGGCTACTAGCGCAATTTTTTCCATCGTGGTTTTGCCAATTCCGCGGGTAGGATAATTAATAACTCGCTTTAATGCCTCTTCATCATTTGGGTTCAAAACCAAACGATAATACCCCAATAAATCTTTCACCTCTTTACGCTGATAAAAAGATAAACCACCATATATTTTATAAGGAATGTTTAACTTTCTAAGGGCTTCTTCCATAGACCTACTTTGCATGTTTGTTCTGTACAAAATAGCAAAATCTTTGTTTAAAGCCTGATTATTCATCTTATCTTGGAAGATAGCTGAGGCCACCATTTTGCCTTCTTCGTTATCAGTTAAAGCTTTAAAAACTCTTATGCGCTCGCCTAGTTCATTGTCGGTCCACACTTTCTTTTTAATCTGATCTTTGTTTTTTTCTATGATACTCGAAGCAGCATTTACAATGGTTTTGGTACTGCGGTAATTTTGTTCTAGTTTAAAGGTTTTAACCTCTGGAAAATCCTTTTGAAAGCCAAGTATATTTTTAATGTTAGCACCCCTAAACGCATAAATACTTTGCGCATCATCGCCCACTACGGCAATGTTTTCATTTACAGCTGCCAGTTTTTTTATAATCATATACTGGGCATGGTTGGTATCTTGAAACTCATCTACCATGATATACCTAAACTGATGTTGGTATTTGTTCAGTACATCTAAATGCTTGGCAAAAAGCTTGTGTGTATTTACCAATAAATCGTCAAAATCCATGGCGCCGGCTCTAAAACATCTATCTTGATAAAGCTTAAACAATTGCCCAAATTTTGGTCGGCCGCTGCTATCATCGTTTTCAAAAAACTCGCTATTCCCAAGGTATTCTTCTGCGCTAATTAAGGCATTTTTGGCGGCCGAAATACGGCCCAACATATTAGATGGTTTGTATAATTTATCATCCAATTTCATTTCGCCCAAAATGGTTTTGATGAGGCTTTTGCTATCATCAGAATCGTAAATGGTGAAATTGCGCGGGTAGCCAATTCGGTCGCTTTCTACGCGCAGTATTCTCGAAAAAATGCTGTGAAAAGTTCCCATCCATATATTTCTGCCTTCGCTTCCTACAGCTTCCATTACGCGGTGACGCATTTCTTTGGCTGCTTTGTTGGTAAAAGTGAGCGATAAAATTTGAAAAGCATCTACCTCATGGCGCAACATATGCACAATTCTGTAGGTAAGTACACGGGTTTTGCCTGAACCAGCACCGGCAATAATCATAACTGGTCCGTCTATTTGCTCTACAGCAGCCCTTTGAGAAGGGTTTAATGTTTCTAAATAATCCACTCTTCAAAGGTAATTGGAAAATAAAATATAGCAGTCCTAAGATTTCAACATTTGGTTCGAACCAAAACTTGGTGAATTTGTTTATTTGTAAAAATTTTATTGCGCAAAGTATTAATTTGCCTTGCTACATTGAAAAGATATTAAAATGGATAACCAAGATTCGAAGCCAGTCCGGAGAGTTAGATATAAAGGAACTTATCCTAAAACATTTCAGGAGAAATACAAAGAATTACAGCCAGATAAATATACAGAGGATATAGAGAAGGTTATGCAAAAGGGTAAAACCCCAGCGGGTATGCATAGGTCTATTTGTGTGGATGAAATTATAGAATTTTTACAGATTAAATCGGGGCAAATTGGATTAGATGCTACCTTGGGTTATGGCGGTCATTCGCTAGAAATGCTCAAGTGTTTGGATGGGAGCGGACAATTATTTGCCACAGATGTAGATCCTATTGAATTGCCAAAAACCAAAGAAAGATTGGCAGCATTGGGTTTTAAAGAACCCCTTTTTAATCCCCGCCAAATTAATTTTTCTGAGGTGGATACTTTAGCTGAAGAATCGGGTAAGCTAAATTTTGTGTTGGCAGATTTGGGCGTTTCTTCCATGCAAATAGACAATCCAGCCAGGGGCTTTTCTCTTAAAGTTGATGGTCCGCTTGATTTGCGATTAAACCCCCAAAGCGGAATTTCTGCAGCACAATTGTTAAAAAAGATTAAGCTTGAAACTTTATACGAGCTTTTGGTTTCAAATGCCGACGAGGTTTATGCCGAGCCTATTGCTTTGGCTATTATAGCCGCACAAAAAAACGGCTTGGTTATAAAAACCACGGGCGAATTGCGCAATATTATTCAAGAAGCCCTCGCTTTTTTACCTAAATCTGAGCGCGTAGAAGCCGTTAAAAAAGCTTGTACCCGTTGTTTTCAGGCGCTAAGAATTGAGGTGAACAACGAGTTTTTAGTACTCAATACTTTTCTAGAAAAACTGCCTTATGTGCTAGCGCCTCATGCACGTGTGGCTATTCTAAGCTTTCATTCTGGTGAAGATAGGCGTGTGAAGAAGGCCTTTCAAGCATTGCACAGGGCAGGTGTTTTTGAGCGCGTGGCACCAGATCCTATTAGGCCAACTTCAACAGAAATTTTTAATAATCCTAGGGCTCGCTCTGCCAAATTAAGGTGGGCCATTATGGGTGAAAATAGTTATGATTAATGGGTGTAAATAAATAAACAGCCTTTTTAAGAAAATTTGTACTTTTGACTTCCCAATAAAAAATAAAATATGATTGATACCAATTATTTTACTGAAAACAAAGACCGTTTTTTAACCGAGTTATTAGCCTTGTTGCGCATTCCTTCTATTAGTGCAGATTCTGCTTATAAATCGGATGTAATAGCTGCAGCAAACTTTATCAAAGACAAGTTAATTATAGCGGGTGCCGATAAAGTAGAGGTTTGCGAAACAGCCGGTAATCCAATTGTATACGGAGAGAAAATGATTGATCCTAATTTGCCTACGGTTTTGGTTTACGGCCATTACGATGTACAACCAGCCGTACCATTAGAATTATGGGAAACGCCTCCGTTTGAACCTACCATTCGCCAAACCGCTATACACCCTGATGGTGCCATATTTGCCCGCGGTGCTTGCGATGATAAAGGACAGGTTTATATGCATGTTAAGGCTTTTGAAATGATGATGGCTACCCAAACTTTGCCTTGTAATGTAAAGTTTATGATTGAAGGCGAAGAAGAAGTTGGATCAACCCATTTAGGTCCGTTTTGCATAGCCAATAAAGAGCGTTTAAAAGCAGATGTTGTGCTTATTTCAGATACATCTATCATTGCCAATGATAGTCCAAGTATAGATTGCGGCTTGCGCGGATTAAGTTATGTAGAAGTTGAAGTTATGGGTCCAAACCGCGATTTGCACAGCGGAGTGTATGGCGGCGCTGTTGCCAATCCCATAAATGTTTTGGCTAAAATGATTGCCAGCATGCACGATGAGAACAACCACATCGCTATCCCTGGTTTTTACGATTTGGTTCAGAACTTAACGGATAAAGAAAGAGCAGCCTTAAACGAGGCGCCCTTTGATTTAGAAGCCTATAAAAAAGATTTGGATATAGCAGCTGTTTGGGGCGAAAATGGATACAATGTTTTGGAAAGAACCGGTATTAGGCCAACCTTAGATTGCAATGGCATTTGGGGCGGTTACATTGGCGAAGGAGCTAAAACAGTTTTGCCTTCTAAAGCATTTGCCAAAATAAGCATGCGCTTGGTTCCTAACCAAGATTCTGAAACCATTACGCAATTGTTTAAAAAGCATTTTGAAAGTATTGCGCCTGCTGGGGTAAAAGTAATTGTGAGGCCGCACCACGGTGGCGAGCCCGTTGTAACTCCGATAGATTCGCCCGCTTATCTAGCTGCTGAAAAGGCCATGGAAACAACCTTTGGCAAAAAGCCAATTCCTACTAGGGGCGGAGGGAGTATTCCGATAGTGGCTTTATTTGAGCGTGAGTTGGGATTAAAATCTGTGTTAATGGGATTTGGTTTAGATAGCGATGCCTTGCATTCGCCCAACGAACATTATGGCTTATTCAATTTTTACAAAGGCATAGAAACCATTCCTTATTTCTTTAAGTATTTTACAGAACTTAAAAAATAATACTACTTATTGAAGGCTTGCGTTAGCATTAAACAAATGAAGAAAATACATGCGGCATTTAACTAGAGGATATTCCATTTTATGGGCGGTATTATGTTTGCTTTTATTTAATGTTAAAGTAGTAGCACAAAATAATTACGGCTTTGAATGGATTAAACCATACCAACCGTATGTTAAAATAAAATTGCTCAAGGAAGGGATTTACCGCATCCAAGCAAGCGATTTGCCAACTTGGGCTACCCAAGACCCACGGAAGTTTCAGTTGTTTTGTTCAGGTAAAGAGCAACCCATTTTTGTGGCAGGGGAGAATGATGGCGTTTTTGGGTCGGGAGATTTTATTGAATTTTATGGTGCGCCCAATGATGGTTTGTTAGACCGAGAAATGTTTACCAGTGCCAATGAGCAAGCGCAAATCTTTAAAAGTTTGTTTTCGGATACTGCCATTTATTTTTTAACGGTTTTACCCGATAGTAGTGTGCAACTTCCGCAAAGATTTGCTGCCTACAATGAGGCAGATTATACTAATTATACGGCCGAACCTAGTATGCGTGTGCAGCAGCAAATTGTGCCTCAGGAAGATTATTATTATGGCGCATTTATACCAGCTGAGCAAAAATATTACTTGTCAGAATATGCTGCTGCTGAAGGCATGATGAGTGCACTTATTGGACAATCACAATCCAAAATTTACACTTTTGAAACACCTAATAAACTAGCTAATGCCTCGGCCGAGGTGGAGATAAAAATAATTGGTGCTTCCGATTTTTTTGTACCCAATCCCAGTGTGCCCAATCACCATGTGCGCATATGGATTTTGCCCGATGGGGCAAATGCAAGTGTATTGATAGATACTACTTTTAGGGGTTATGGCGAGCGTAAATTTAACCGGGTAATTGCAGCCAACTTGTTGGGTGAAACCACTCAGTTTAGGGTAGAAGTGATAAATGATATTGCAGTGGGTAGCGATTTTATTGGCATATCTTACTTGCAACTAAGCTATAACAGAAACAATTTAGCGCTGGCTAACATCGCTTCATTCTGGCTGCCTAAAACACAAGTGGGATTAAAAACGCTTGTTCAAATAAATAACTATCCCGGTAATCTTCCTTTGTTGTTTGATTTAACTCAAAAAAGAAGGGTTTTGGCCAACAAAAGCGGCACATTTTTACAAGCATTATTGCCTTATAATGGCGCTATTAGTAAAATAATGTTGCAGGATGCTGCCGCTGTTTTTGCGCCAATAAGCATGGTTCCTCATCAATTTGTGGTGCCAAACCTACTAGCCAATTACCAATATTTAATTGTTTCTAATAGGCAGTTGCAACAAGGTGCAGAAGCATACCAAGCATACAGAAATAGAAAGTATAGTACTTACATTGCCTATGCAGAAGATTTAGCTGATTATTATACATACGGACAATTTCACCCGCTGGCTATAAGAAAATTTTGCAAGCATTTATTTGATAAACAGCAAAAGGCTCCGCAGTTTTTATTGCTATTAGGCAGAGGCTATCAAAATAATTTATTGAAGCTAAATCCAGAAACCAATGCCTTAAATTTGGTACCTGCTTATGGAGTTCCCTCATCAGATAATATGTTTACCAACGATTTTGCCACAAATAGCGGAGCGCCAAGCATAGCTACAGGTAGAATACCGGCCAGCAATTTACAAGAAGTAAACAACTACCTGCAAAAATTAATAAACCTAGAAACCCAATCAGATTCTATTGCTTCTTGGCGAAAAGACTTTCTGCATTTGAGTGGGGGTTCATTTGAATCGCAGCAAAATGAGTTTAGAAACCAGCTGGCTGCTATAGGCACATCGGTAAGAAGCAGGCCCGTAGGGGCAAGAATTTTCTCTTACTTTAAACGCAGTTCTGCTCCCACCGAGGGCGATTTAAAATCTGTATTACTTAAGCACCTTAACCAAGGGGTAAATATGATGACCTTTTACGGACATGGGTCTTTAACAGTGCTCGATATGGATTTTGGTGGTATTAATGATTTGCAGGTAAATAATAAGCCTGCTTTTTATTATTTTAATGGCTGTAACATCGGTAATGCCAACGATGTAGACCCACTAGGCACTGGGTTGGTTTATGGCAAAGATTATATTTGTGCAGCTAACAAAGGCGCTATTGGATGGTTGGCGCATACAAATCTTACTTTTACCAACCAATTAAGTTTTCAAATGGGGCAATTATACCAGCAAATGGGTGTTGCCAATTATGGTTTACCCATTGGTTTACAAATTAAACAAGCGCTTCAATTTACTTCCCAAAGTAATGAGTTATTTGCCCGCTCACACGCATTACAATTGCTGTTACAAGGCGATCCCGCGCATACGCTTTACTCACCCGCAAAGCCAGATTATCAAATAGAAAATGCAAGCTTGTTTATTAGTCCAAACAATGCAACCGTACAAAGCGATTCTTTGGCTGTGGGTGTAATTGTAAAAAACTTAGCCAAAGCAATATTAGATACCATACAAATTCAATTACAGCGCAAACTCCCCAATAACACAGTTCAATTATACGGCCTGAACCAAGTAATTGCGCCGCACCATACAGATACCTTTTACATTTGGGTAAAGCCCTTGTTAAAAAATGAAATTGGAGACAATTTATTTACGGTTAAAATTAATCCAACACAGCAAGTAGATGAGATTAAGTATACCAATAATGAGGCAAGCTTTAATTACTTTTTGCCCGGCAGTGGCGTGCAGGCAATTTATCCAAAACCCTATGCTATAACCAACAAAGATTCTGTAGAATTGGTAATCCAAAACAACAACCTTTTTGTTGAACCTATGGAGTATCTTTTTGAAATAGATACCAGTGCTACCTTTAGTGGGGGTAGCGTTTTTTATCAAAAAAGTGCGCCTATTTTGAGCAAACATTTGGTGCGATGGAAAGTTAAAGTAAGCGGAACAGATAGTTTGGTTTACTATTGGCGCGCAAAAATAAACTTGCCAGAAAACCAAGGAGGTGTTTGGGTGCAGCAAAGTTTTACCTACATAAATAAGGGTAGAAATGGCTGGCATCAGCAACGGTATGAGCAAGTAAAAAATGCCAATGCTAAAACTTTTATCCAGTTTGAAGACACCACAAAACGCATCGTATTTAGCAATAATTCACTGGTTTTGGGTATTGAAAATAGGCGCTGGGATCATAGAGGAATGGGGGTAATTACTCCTTATTTATTAAATGCTGGAGTTGGATCTTGTATTTCTC
This sequence comes from Chitinophaga pinensis, assembly GCA_945860865.1. Classification (GTDB taxonomy): domain Bacteria; phylum Bacteroidota; class Bacteroidia; order UKL13-3; family UKL13-3; genus B1. The sequence continues at coordinate 114,770 of CAMARW010000008.1, forward strand.
AAGGAACTGTGGCTTTAGTTTTTGAACCCTATCAAGTTGATTTCCCCTATGAATTACCTAATTACCCGTTTAATTGCGCTTTTGTACAAGCCAATAAAAACAACCAAAGTATCCGTTATTATTCATTTAATACAAATGTTTTAGAAGGTCAACAAGATTTAGCGCGCTTTGTAGATTCTATACCCAAAGGATATTATGTAGCTATGTTTTCTAGGTATAGCAGTGGTGCGCCCAATTGGATACCAGCACTAAAAGGTCAATTTGCTAAAATTGGTTCGGTAAAAGTGCCACAAATTTTAAATCCTAATTCAGCCTGGGCATTAATTGGAATTAAAGGGGAAGAACCTGGCAGGGCAATTGAAGATACCGTCACTAATAATGAACTTCAAAACACCCCAAATTTGCCTCCCGGACCAACAGATCCTCAAGATGTGATTAATTTAGATATTCGAAGAGAGTTAATTTTAAAATGGTATACCGGTAGTTTTACCTCGCAAGCTATTGGTCCGGCTACCAAATACAGTCAGTTAAACCTGCTTTTATCTGAACCAGACCCAAGCATTAGTGGCAGGTGGTGGTTAGATGTTATAGGAATTAATAAGCAAGGAAAAGATACGTTTATTTTTAGAAATCAAACCCAAACGCAGATAGATTTAAGTAGCATTGATGCTAAAAAATATCCATATTTAAAGCTGCAATTAGGGTTTGTAGATAGTACTTATAGAACGCCCCATCAGGTAAAATATTGGCAGGTTTTGTATGAAGGTGGACCCGAGTTGAGTGTAGATGTAAATGCACAATATGCTTTTCATGCAAATAGCATAGAAAGAGGTGATAGTTTGCGCTTAACCTTGCCTATAGTAAATCTAGGAGAAAGCAGCGCAGATACTACAGAAGCTTTGTTTGAAATTTTAGATGAATCTCGAAAAATTCCCTATTCAAATTGGGTAAAAGTGCCTCCCATTTTAGCCAACGAAAGCGCTTTGGTTCGAACCAAAATACCCACGCAGTTATTAAGTGGAAAAAACACTTTGCAGGTAAATGTAAATGCGAATAGAGCTGTTGAGGAATGGAGTTATTTGAATAATTTTTTAAAGCAAGATTTCACCGTAAATGCCGATGTTCAAAATCCGTTTTTACAAGTAACTTTTGATGGACAAAGGATTTTTAATAGGGATGTGGTTAATCCTAATCCAACCATTAGAATTAGCTCTAGCGATAACAATAACTACCTAATGCAAAAAGATACCAGCACGTTTGAGTTGTACCTAAGAGTGCCTGGAACAATAGATTTTACAAGGGTGTTTTTAAATGATGCACAGATAGTGTTTACGCCAGCAACAGAAAAAAATGAGGCGTATTTATTGTATACGCCAAAGAATATGAAGGATGGCGTATATGCCATAAAAGTGCAAGCAGTAGATGCCAGTGGAAATAAGGCGGGAGCTAAAGAGTATGAAATTGAGTTTACCGTAATAAACAAAAGCACCATTACTCATTTTTATCCTTATCCAAATCCATTTACCACGCAAATGCGTTTTGTGTTTACGGTAACGGGTTCTAAAATTCCAGACCAGTTATTGGTGCGTATTTTAACTATGAACGGTAAGGTAATTAGAGAAATTAGGAAAGAGGAGTTTGGGAATATTAGGATTGGTAATAATATTAGCGAATTTGCTTGGGATGGCACCGATATGTATGGCGATAAATTAGCGAATGGCGTTTATTTATATCAAGTTTATACCAAAATTGAAGGAAACGATATAGAGCATGTTAGCACAAGAGCACGCGACGAATCGAGCTTTTTTGTGAATGGGACTGGGAAAATTTATCTCATGCGATAAATAAATTATTTTCAAAACGGGAGTTGTTTTTACTTATGATTTTCTTTTCGCAAAATGTTTTTCTAATTGTAAAGTATCTTGCCCATTAAAACACATTTCTTTGGTAAGCCCACCTTTGCGTGCCACAGCTATGCCAAAAAACATATCATAAAATCCTTCTACTTCGTGCGCATCTGGATTAATACTAATCATTACACCTTTGTTTAGCGCATAATCTATGTAACGCCAATCCATATCTAAGCGGTACGGATTTGCGTTTAACTCCATAATTACCCCGTTTGCCGCGCAAGCATCAATTATTTTGTGGTGGTTTATGGGATATCCTTCACGCATTAATAATAATCTGCCGGTGGGGTGACCTAAAATAGTGGTATACGGGTTTTCTATGGCCTTTATTAATCTGCTCATCGCTTTTTCCTCATTCATTTTAAGAATGCTATGCACTGAGGCAACAACGTAGTCAAATGTTTTTAAAATGCTATCGTCGTAATCCAAATTGCCATCATATAAAATATCTGATTCTATGCCCGAAAATATTTTAAACTTACCCGCATATTTTTGGTTTAGTTTGGCAATTTCATTGAGTTGTTGTGCCACGCGTTCCTCAGATAAACCATTGGCATAAAAGGCGCTTTTGCTATGGTCGGCCATGCCCAAATATTGATAGCCTTGTTTCATGCAAAACTCGGCCATGGTTTCAATGGTATGCAATCCATCGCTGTAGGTAGAGTGGTTGTGTAATGGACCTTTTAAATCCGCGTATTCAATTAAAACAGGTAGTTTATTAGCAATGGCTAGCTCAATTTCGCCGCGGTCTTCGCGCATTTCAGGGTACACATACGCCATATTTGCGGCCGCGTATATTTCTGTATCAGCAACAAAGTCATTTCGGTTTGAACCTAATCTTTGAATTACTTTATCTGCATGGTTTTGGTTCGAACCTAATATAAATTGCTGCCAAATAAATTGATTGCTTGGGCATACTTGGATGTTAAAAGTAAACCCCTCCAATTTAAACGATTCATCGCTTAATTCGAACTCAAAAAAGGAAGCAAATTCTTCTGAAAAATATACCGGATCTGTGGTGCCAATTAATATTTCTACCAAGGATAAAGTTTCCATTTTGCGGTAAAAATCGCCAACAAATGAAACGTGGTCAACCGACTCAAAAGCCTGTATTTGCTGTAAAAATTCGTTTGCCACGGGGTATACTTTGGCATAATGAAAATGCCCTGCATGCGCAAACATAAATTCAATTTGTTTACGCACTGCTTCTTGCGTTTTTAGTCCGAAACCCTTGAACTGAGCCAAGCGATTTTCTTTGCAGGCATACAATAATTCGCCAATACTTTCGATGCTCATTTCTTTCCAAATTACCGCAACTTTTTTCGGACCAATACCTTTAATTCGCATGATTTGACGCACACCTTCGGGAGTAGCTTCTATCAATTGTAGTAGTTCTGGAAAAGTATTGGTTTCAAAAATTTGCACCAATTTTTGGGCAATACTTTTTCCAATACCTTCCACATTTTCTAATTCTTGTAATGTCTTTCCAAAAAGTGGATCACTCATTTTATCAATACGAAAAGACGCATTGGCAAACGATTTAATTTTAAAAGGATTTTCCTCATGTAACTCGCTTAAATCTGCGAAGGCTTTAAGCATATCTGCAATGTCTGAATTGGTCATATTTTATCTTACTTAGAATTTAGATAAATACTTTATTTCGAAATCATAATTCAAAATCTTCTAAATGACTAGGTATAATTGCTTCGGAAATATTTTGTGAATGCACCGCGCTTTGCATGGCCTGCAATTGCGGTTCTTCGCCATGCACCAAAAATACTTTTTGGAGTTTTTTACCGGCCTTTTTGCTGGCATGCGCGGTAGATTCTATATAATTAAATACTTCGTCGTGGTCTGGGTGCGAACTAAACACATCTGTTCTGGCAATTTGGGCAAACACACGCTTTTCGCGGTTCTTAATTTGTATGCTGGGCTGGCCCTGTAATAACCTATGTCCGAGTGTACCTTCTGCACAAAAGCCCGCAATAAGAATGGTAGAGTAGGGGTTCTCAATATTATTGCTCACATGCTCTTGAATTCTGCCTCCTTCAACCATTCCTGCTGCCGAAATAATAATACATGGGTCGAAATAATGCATGAGCTCCTCGTGCTCATCCATACCTTCTAAATATTGTATGTTAGAAAAATGAAACAAACTGCCATGTTCTTTCATGAACTGCTGCGCTTCGTGGTTCAAAAGGTGCGCATGGCGTTCATATACTGGTGTGCTTTTTATGGCAAGCGGACTATCCACAAACACTTTTAACCAATCTGGAATGAGGCCTTTTTTCTTCAATTGATTGATGGTGAAAACTACGGCTTGGGTTCGGCCCACACTAAACGCTGGTATAACCAAACGGCCCCTAAAATCTATGCATGTTTTTTGAATATACGGCATCAATTCCTCTTCGGCATCACTACCCGAAAAATGTTTTCTGCCTCCGTAAGTAGATTCTGTTAATAGATAATCGGCTTTTTCAAAAATCTCGCCATTGCGCACCAATTTGCTATTGGCTCGGCCCAAATCTCCCGAAAATCCTATTATTTTTTCTTGGCCGTTTTCGGTAACTGTTACCTCAATACTGGCCGCTCCTAGTAAATGTCCGGCTTCTATAAATTGAATGCTTAGTTGCTCATTCACTCTAAATCTTTTATGAAAAGGAAGAGTGAAAAATTGATCTACGGTTTGCTTAACGCTTTTTTCTGTAAAAAGTGGCTTTGGAATTTGGTCGCGACGCGTTTTTTTGGCTCGGCCCAAGCTTTTTCTGTATTGATTGAGCTGAATATTGGCACTATCATACAATAAATAACTAGTGAGCTCTGCAGTGGCTGGCGTGCACATAATATTGCCTTTAAATCCTTGCTGAACTAGGGCGGGCAAGTTGCCAGAATGGTCTATGTGTGCATGCGTAAGAAGCACCAAATCTATGCAAACGGGCTCAAATGGAAACAAGTTTGCCATAGCTATAGGATTTTTCTTTACCTCATAATCCATTCCACAATCCACTAATACTTTATATCCATTGTTTAAGGTAAGCAAAAACATGCTTCCCGTAACTTGCTTGGCGGCTCCTAAAAAACTTAATTTCATTGATTTTCGTAACGAATTGTACTTTTTTTTCTTCTGCAAAGAAAGCAAATTCTCCAACTTTGTAGTGGAATATATACCTGGCTTATAATTTTGACAATCTATATAAACCTATAGAATCCGAAAATACCGAAAGATCCATTCGTGTATTAAGTAATATCTAATACTGCATAGGTAGCATAACCTTTTGCCACAAGCACCTCTACACCATTATTATTCACAAAAATTTCTGCTTCAGCAAAATGCAATTTTTGACCAGCTTTAATCACGTAACCTTTACAAAAAGCAGTGTTGCCTACACCTGGGTTTAGGTAAGAAACTTTCATTTCAACCGTAACCACAGATTGTTTAGCTCCAACCAAGGTAAAACTAGCAAAACCCGCTACTAAATCGGCTAGGGTTGCGGTAACGCCACCATGCAAAAATCCAATATGCTGTTTGTGGTGTGGTTCAATGTTTAAAATGCCTTCCACATAGCCAGGTTCAATTTTATTTATTTTAAATCCTAAATGCTGCATGAAGTGGTTTTCTTGCATTTTTGATTGAATGTATTGCAGATATTCAGGGTTTTTAGGTATAAATTGATTCACTTTTTTATTTTTTGAAAGGGTTTTACTACTTTGCGAAGGTAAGTACAACAATCGTGCAATCCATAAGCAGTAAAATCTATTCAGATAATTTTTTTCAAGAGTCGGCCATTAGCGATTATGAGCACACCTTATTTTTTGAGGCTAACCATATCAGTTCGGTGGTATCTGACCCTAAAAATAATCAAATTTTACAGCTGGCCATTTTTACTGCACCCGATGTAAATTTCTTAATGCTAAGTTATGATGAGCTTAAATTAATTGAGCCATTAATGGAGTGCATTAAACCCAAATATAAGGAACGTAAGGTGGTCATTTCCTCACATCAGGTTAGTTTGGTTCCAGAATCTTTATTAAACGTTGTAGAGACAGAGGCTTATTACAGCCTGAACCAAAAAATAATGCCCTCATCGCAAGTGTTATACTGCAAGATGCACGTGCAACAAACGGCGGCGCTGTTTAACTTGCGCAATGAACTGATGAAGTTAATTCGTTTTGGAATGCCCATGGTGGATGTTTACCATGGCTCATTACTCTTTATAAAAGCGGTAGAATCGCAAGGGTTTGAGCAGGCAGCCAATAAATTACATTTGCAGTTACATGCAGGTTATGTGGAGATTTTAAATTTGGATCAGCAAATAAAATTCTACAACACTTTTACTTTTGAAACAGAAACCGAAATTGTATATTTTTTATTGGCTGCAGCAGAACATCTGCAAATTTCGCATGCTTGCGATGTGGTTTTATATGGCAATTCGTCGCAGTTATCAGAATTATACAATGTACTACAAAAGTATGTTCGCTCGGTTCAATACGGAATAAAGCCAAAGCTTTATACTTATCCTTTAAGTTTTAAACAAATTGGAGAACATCAGTTTTTCAATGAATCTGCTGCTTTGTTGTGCGTATAATAGGGGGTCAAAAGGGAGGCATTAGCATTCAAGCCCCAGCAAATTTGCCAGTTAGGCCAACCACAGATAGGGCCAAAGAAAGCTTGTTCAATATTTTGCAAAATAAATTTGATTTTGAATCGCTCACCGTCCTTGAACTTTTTGCTGGAACTGGGAATATCAGTTATGAATTTGCAAGCAGAGGCGCAAAAAGGGTTCTCAGCGTTGATAAAGACGCTGGCTGCGTAATGTTTATGAAGCAGATGGTGAAAAAGCTCGATTTTGAAACCATGGAAGTTCGCAAGCAAGATACTTTTACCTTCCTAAATCAATGCCACGAATCTTTTGACATAATATTTGGTGATGCCCCCTATGCTTTGCCTAGAATTAATGAATTACCCAGTCTCATTTTTGAAAAGGGGCTGTTAAAAGAAAATGGATTACTTATTTTGGAACATGGTAGTTTGTTAAAGTTAGATGGGCACACACGCTTTAAAGAATCTCGCCATTATGGACAATCCACCTTCACCTTCTTCGTTTAGCGCCACTGATTTTCACGAATAACCTTGCCACGGATGCACGAATATTTTTTGCCTGCGGCGGGTTATAGTATTGCCACGGATGCACGAATATTTTTTGCCTGTGGCGGGTTATAGCATTGCCACGGATGCGCGAATATTTTTTGCCTGTGGCGGGTTAGAGTATTGCTACGGATGCCGTATAAATCCATCGTTAAATTAACAAATGTATTTGGCTTATTGGTTGGGTAGAAACTTATTGTTAAATTGAGATTTAAAGCTTTACAGATGTAAATTATGTTTGTTAAATGCTCTTTAAAGCAGGCTGTTAGAAATATTTTAAAAATATCTTCATGAGTGATTTAATTTACAAAAGTGAAAGTTTTGCCATTATTGGCAAGTGTATGGAGGTTCATAATCAACTTGGATCCGGTTTCCTTGAAATTGTTTATAAGGATGCCTTGGCTTATGAATTTAAATTGGCAGGAATTCCCTTTGAAAGGGAAAAGCATTATGAAGTAAAATATAAAGGTATTGTTTTGCCCCACCAATTTATAGCAGATTTTGTGGTATATGACAAAATTATTTTAGAAGTAAAAGGCATAAAAAATCTCCCAAACGAAATTACTGCTCAAGTAATTAATTACCTCAAGGTCTCTAATAACAAATTGGGTTTACTCATAAATTTTGGCGAGGCTCAATTAAACTACAAACGAATTGTTTTTTAATTAAAAAAGCGATCAACTTTAATTCAAAAGCCAAAGCCTAGAAAATTCTTGTCAATAGCCATCCCCGCCGCAGGCAAAAAAAATCAGTGCATCCGTGGCAAAAGATATTCGTGTCAATAGCCATCCCCACCGCAGGCAAAAAAATTAGTGCATCCGTGGCAAAAGATATCCGTGTTAATAGCCGTGCCCACCGTAGGCAAAAAAAATCAGTGCATCCGTGGCAAAAGATATCCGTGTCAATAGCCTTGCCCACCGCAGGCAAAAAAAATCAGTGCATCCGTGGCAAAAGATATCCGTGTCAATAGCCTTGCCCACCTCAGGCAAAAAAAATCAGTGCATCCGTGGCAAAAGATATCCGTGTCAATAGCCGTGCCCACCGCAGGTAAAAAAAATTAGTGCATCCGTGGCAAAAGATATTCGTGAAAATTCGTGTCAATATTTTCTACATTTGTGCTATGAAAAAAATTGCGTTGTTTCCAGGTACTTTTGATCCAATTACCGTTGGCCATACCAACATCATTGCTCGTGCGCTTCCTTTATTCGACGAAATCATTGTGGGTGTTGGACATAACATCAACAAATTAACGCTCTTTCCAATAGAAAAAAGAGTAAATTGGATTAATGAGATTTACCGAAATGAGCCCAAGGTTACTGCAGATTTTTACGAAGGATTAACTGTAGATTTTTGCAAAACCATTGGTGCGCAGTTTGTTTTGCGTGGCATTAGAAACATGGCCGATTTTGATTACGAAAAAAATATTTCACAGATGAATCGCATGATTTACCCACAAGCAGAAACCATTTTTTTAATGTGCGATCCCGAATTTACGCCTATAAGCTCATCTGTGGTTAGAGATTTAATCAGGAACGGCGGAAATGCTTCAGCCTTTGTGCCCAAAGAAGTAATTTTCTAAGGATTGAGCACCTCACTTAAAATTGCTCGAATAGATTCGTAAGTATCCAACGTTTTCAAATCAATATCGGCGGTATTTACCCACTTCACTTCGGTAATACTCTCCTCCAATTGCGGAACTAATTTGCCTGTAAATGGAGTCTGCATAACATACCAATGCGTAAGTTTACAAAATCTATGTCCCTGTAATTTATAGGTATGGTAGCTATTACCAAAAAAGCGATCTATGCTAAGAGGTGAAATGCCACATTCCTCTTCAACCTCCCGCAAAGCGCCCTCTTCATTGGTTTCTCCTGGGTCAATTTTTCCCTTAGGCAAATCCCATTTCCCCAACCGTTTCATTAATAATAACTCTTGGTTGGCATTAAAAACAATACCTCCACCCGCGTGGATGGTGGTAAATTTACCTACTAGTTTTTGGAACAATAACGCAGGATTTTCAGCCAAAAGAATGAGGCCTAGCTCACCATTTTCCTCGATTTTTCTCACCAAATCCATCAATTTGACATCCTTATCATATTGCTTTATTGGCAATTGTGTCTTAAGTAACTCGTCGTTTAGCTCACTTGTTATCAAAAGAGGCTTATCGTTAATGAAAAATTTATACATTTGTAGTCATGCAAATTAGTGAACCAACCGCTACAAAGATAGCAGAATATTTACTTCAGATAAAAGCTATTAAATTACAGCCCAATAATCCATTTACTTGGGCATCTGGGTTAAAATCACCTATATATAGTGATAACCGCCTATCTCTTTCTCACCCTGCCATACGCAGTTTTATAAAAGAGGCTTTGGCACAAGAAATTAGAAATACCTATCCCAATGTAGAAGCTATCATTGGCGTGGCAACTGCCGGTATTGCTCCCGGCGCACTTGTGGCAGATGCACTCAATTTACCATTCGGTTACGTTCGGTCTGAACCCAAAAAACATGGTATGGGAAAACAGGTAGAAGGAGATATTAGTCCTGCTATGTCTGTGGTGGTTATAGAAGACCTTGTATCTACTGGTAAAAGTAGTTTACAGGCCATAGAAACCCTCCGCGAGTTTGGTTCAAACGTGTTGGGCTTAGCAAGTATTTTTACATACGGATTAAAGATTGCAGAAGATAATTTTGCTGCGGCTAATTGCCCCATGATTTCCCTTTGCAATTACGATGTGTTAATAGAAACAGCTGTGCAAAAAGGCTATGTAAATGATGCCGATACAGCAGTTTTAAAATCTTGGCGAACCAATCCTGAGGCGTTCGGTAAATAGGGGAAAGCGTGGCACTCAAATTATCTAAACATCCAGCAAAAGCTGCTTATGCCATTTATTTTGGCTTGTGGACAGTTATTTGGTTCATACTATTGTACCCATTAATTTACTTTGCTTTGAGCAATCCCAAGCGTTATCGGTTTGGACATTTACTCAGGAAGTTTTGGGGTAAGATGTTGCTATTATGCAATTTTGTAAAAGTAAAAACCAGTTATGAGGTGCCTTTAGATACCACTCGTTCTTATATGATTGTACCTAATCATACTTCCCAAATAGATATTATAACCCTAACTGTAAAATTACCCCTGTTTTTTAACTTTATGGCCAAAGCAGAGTTAGAGCGCGTTCCCTTTTTTGGTATTTGGTTCAGAACAATAGACATAGCAGTAGATAGAAAAGATGCACGAAAATCGGCTTTGAGTTACCGCAAGGCCCTAAATTGGATTGATCAAGGAAATAGTATGGTAATATTTCCAGAAGGTACCATTTCTAACCAAGTGCCCAAACTTATTAAGTTTAAAGATGGTCCGTTTAGAATAGCCATAGAAAAGCAAATTCCGCTATTACCAATTACCATTATGGGTAATTGGGAAGTATTGCCCGATCAAGGAATATTTGAAGGTAGGCCAGGTTTTGTAAATCAGTATGTGCACAAGCCCATAGAAACCAAAGGACTAACCCTGGCAGATATTGAACAATTAAAAGAGCAGGTTTTTAACGTAATAAGTAATAAATTGCAATCCCATGGATATTAATAATGAAACCATCAATCATTTGGCCGACTTGGCTAAATTAGAATTTACCGAGATTGAAAAAGAAGACCTTAAAACCAACTTAGGTAGAATTTTATCCTATTGCGAAAAGTTAAATGAGGTGGATACAACTGGTGTAGAACCCTTAATTTTTATGAGCGAAAACGTAAATTTATTGCGAACCGACGAGGCAGAACTAAATTATTCAAAAAGCGATGCCTTGCGCAATGCTCCAGCTAAAGATAGCGATTACTTCCGCGTTCCTAAATTTAGATAATTAATGACAAGTCCTGTTATTGAGATCAAAGGTATTGGTAAAACCTACCGCATTGGAGAAGTGGTTGTAAATGCCCTAAGAGAGGTCGACTTGAACATAAACAAAGGCGAATATGTGGCTCTCATGGGGCCTTCTGGTTCGGGTAAATCTACACTCATGAATATTTTAGGTTGCTTAGATACTCCTTCAAGAGGTAAGTATTTTTTAAATGGCACTGATGTAAGTAACATGACGGATAACGCCTTGGCAGAGATACGCAACAAAGAAATTGGCTTTATTTTTCAAACCTTTAATTTGTTGGCAAGAAATACTTCTATAGATAATGTTGCTTTGCCTCTTGTTTATGCGGGTTTACCCAAAAAGGAACGCATAGCAAAAGCAGAAAATGCCCTAAGAAGCGTGGGTTTAGGAGATAGAATGGATCACAAGCCCAATGAACTTTCGGGCGGACAAAGACAACGTGTTGCCATTGCTAGGGCGTTGGTTAATAGTCCGTCTATAATTTTGGCCGATGAGCCAACAGGGAACTTAGATTCCAAAACATCTTATGAGATTATGGAGCTCATAGAGAAAATTCATGAGGCAGGAAATACCGTAATTATTGTTACCCATGAAGAAGATATTGCTAAAAGGGCTAAGCGTATTGTGCGTTTAAGAGATGGCTTAATAGAATCTGACGGTCCAAATTAAGGCAGTTCACTGGCAAAATAGAAACAGTTTTTAAACTCCGCAGATAGGTTTGGATTATCCTTAAAAATGCCAAATAAGGTAGAACCACTGCCGCTCATAGAAGCGTATAAAGCACCCTTTTCGTATAGTTTATTTTTGATGTTTGCCAAAATAGGCTCTTGAGGAAAAAGGCTATTTTCAAAATCGTTTACCAAATTATTTTTCCAGTTTGTGATGGGTTCAGCCAAGATGTTTTGCAGCGAAACAGACTCATATTTTGCTTGATTTTGGCGCGGAATAATTTGAGAAAATGCTTGGGCTGTGCTTATGTGAATAGGAGGTTTTACGAGCACTATCCAATAATTTTTTAAAGAAAAAGAAATGGGTTCTAGTAGTTCTCCTCTGCCTTTGGCTAAACATGCTTGGTTAAATAAAAAGTAAGCGCAATCGCTGCCTAATTGCGCCGCATAGGAAAGCTGTTTCTGAAAAGGAATTTGTAAATCAAAGTGCTGGTTTAGCAAAGTAATAGCATAGGCGCCATCGCTAGAGCCACCGCCCAAACCTGCGCCCATAGGGATGTTTTTAAACAAACAAAAGGTAACGGGTTTTAAAGCATAATCTTGCGATAATAATTGGTAGGCTTTATACACCAAATTGCTGTTTAAATTACCTTCAACAGCTAATCCTTCCATAATTATATTTACGCTTTCTGTTTGATCCAAAGGAGCCGCAACCAGTTCTAAGGCATCGTATAAAGGGATAGGGTAAAAAACAGTTTCGAGATTATGAAATCCATCTGGTCTTTTACCTAAAATGTGTAGGCCTAAATTTATCTTGCAATGCGGAAATACAATCATCTTACAACAGATTTAAGATTTACACCAAGTGCTTATTTCTTCCAAATAGGAGGAAGTTTGATCGGTTGTAAATTGGTTTAAAAAATTTTGGTTTATCGCAGAAGTTATGTTGTTTGTGATAATATACAAGGCATTAACCACACTAGGCGGTGGTGGTGTGCTGCCAAATTCGCGCAATGTAAAAGCTTCTATTTGGTTGTTTACAGGTTTTGTTCCTACCACTAATGCATTAGCACCCCGCAATAAATCTCCCAAACCACCTTTATTAAAACCAATAACTTGTGTGCCTACCAGTAAACTTTCGTGTGCAATTCTATTCCATCCTTCTGCAATAGCTGGCATGGTTAGGGTATAAGCACTCTCGGCCATTTTATTTAGAAAATCTGTGTGGTGTTCAAAATAAATTACCTCGTAAAATTTACTCTGGTAAACCTTTTTAGGGTCGTTGGTGCTAAAATAGCAGGTATATCCCTTATGGAAAAGCAACTCTGCTAACAAGAATAATTCTGCACTATTTTTAAACGAAACCTGACCCAAGTGAATTTGTTTTTCCACTTTTACAAGGCTTAGGTTAGCATATGTTTTTGGGTCAAACAAATTGGGAAAATAAAACACCTTTTTAAGCTTAAATTCCTTTTCAAAATAGCTTTTCCAAAATGGGGCAACTGCTACAAAAGCAAGTTTTTTGGGTGCAATAAATAGGGCTGTCTGAACCAATAAATGGTAATAGTTTTTAAGCCATTTACTCTTCCTATCCTTATCATCGTAATAGTGCCAAATAACTAGCGTTTTTCTATTGCTAAATAAGTTTTTAAAGATAATAGGAAGTGCTAACCTGCTTACACAAATTTGAATAGACGCAGTAGATTCTTTATAGGCCCACTTAAGCAAATTTAGATGCGCTTTTTTTGTTTCATAATATTGCCACTGCCTAGATTCAGTGTAAGTTGCATCTATATGCTCAGCCAAACTTTGTGCTAAGTGTTTTTCATGTAAGTACCCGCCGGTAAGCTGCGCGCCATGACTGATATATTTAATGGAAGTCAATTTTTTAAGGTTAAATTTTCTGCAACATACAAAACGAAATCAACTAAAAAGTAATATCATTACCATAGTCTTTATTGTTTGCCCAAATTGCATAAGGCTTTAGGCCATTTTTTTGAATCAGATGAAATGGAAACCAAGTGTTATTTTCTTGTTTTATAAGAACTTCAACCGCCTCTATATTAGGGAAAAGTTTGTAATCGAATTTTGCGTTCTCTATTGCCAAATAACCGGTATAGTAATAAGTTAGATTTAGCTCTTGGGCATATTTTATCTTTAGTAACATGAGAAATTTGCCTAGACTATATTTTTTATAGTTTGGATTGTAGAAATTTAAATTGCCAGTAATACTTTCGGCGCCTAAATCAAAATACCCCGCAGCAATAAGTTCTTTTTGATGCCTTATTTCAATTATTCCCGCATTAAAATCACAATGTTTTTCTTGTCCAATTAAAAAATGATGAATGCTCTCATGGGCATCAAATTTCATGTGCTTGCGGTAGGTTTCATAGAGATTATCTAGTTCACTATTAAACTTTGCCTTGCTTATTTTTACTTCAAAATCCTTGTTGAGTTTCCATATTTTGTGGAGGCTTGGATCGACCAATTCTTTTACTTTGGTGCGCAACCAAAATGTGTCGTACATGCATAGTTCGTCTGTGTCGAAATACTCATCCGTTGTAAATAAATTTTGACGCATGCGGTAATATCCCAGCGATAAGTAATAATCAAATACGCTGCCATACATGGCTATGGGTTGTTCAGGGGATTTTTGGTTCATACAAAATTTACCCCACAAGTTTAACTAAAATATTTCTTTCTGAACCAAAAAGCTGCATTTACCAGCGCAATTAATGCTGGTACTTCTACCAATGGCCCAACAACTCCCGCAAAAGCTTGTCCGCTATGAATACCAAAAACGCCTATTGCCACAGCAATAGCTAATTCAAAGTTGTTTCCGGTGGCCGTAAAAGCAATGGACGTGCTTTTGGCATAATCTGCCCCAAAGTATTTGCCTATAAAAAAGCTTATGAAAAACATCAAGGCAAAATAGATGAGAAGTGGTATTGCGATGCGAATTACATCAAAAGGAATATTTACAATGAGTTGACCTTTTAAACTAAACATTAATACAATCGTAAGCAAAAGAGCAATAAGTGTAATGGGTGAAATAAGAGGGATAAAAGTTTGGTTGAACCAAGCTTCGCCTTTTATTTTAATTAAGCTGTATCTACTAATAATACCAGCCAAAAACGGAATGCCAAGGTATATACCAACGCTTTCTGCAATTTGCCCAATGCTTATATTTACCGTATAGGCATTATAACCAAAATAGGGTGGGAGTATGGTAATAAAAAAATAGGCATATACACTATAGAAGAAAACCTGAAAAATGCTATTAAGGGCAATTAATCCAGCGGCATATTCTCTGCTACCGTCTGCCAAATCGTTCCAAACTACCACCATAGCAATACAACGCGCTAGGCCAATTAAGATAAGTCCAACCATATATTCTGGGTAATCTCCCAAAAAAGTAAGGGCTAAAAAAAACATAAGTATGGGACCAACTATCCAATTTAAAAACAGAGAAACGCCCAAAACTTTTGTGTTTTTAAAAACTTCTCCAAGCGATTCGTATTTAACCTTTGCCAAAGGTGGATACATCATTAGAATTAATCCAATAGCCAGTGGAATATTGGTTGTGCCCGACGATAAGGTTTCAACTTGTGCGCCAAATTGTGGAATAAAATAACCTATACCAACCCCAATGGCCATGGCAATAAAAATCCATAAGGTTAAAAATCTATCTAAAAAACCAAGTTTTTTTCGTTCTGCCGCCGGTGCGCAATGTTCCATAATGTTGAGTGCTTTTGCGGTCAAATATAACTTTTTAAATTATATCGCAAAAATACGATAAAGAAATTTTAATATTACTTTTTATCCTTAATTAAACAGCTTTCAAAATTTCCTCTGCAGTTCTCCTGCCACTTTCCATGGCGCCGTTAATGGAGCCTTGTATTAAATGATCACCGCAATAGAAAACGCCGTCTTGGGCGGCAGCACTATAACTTATCTCGTAATTTATTTTGGGCAACGATTCCTTTATCAGATATGTTTGAACCAATTTCCACTGCTTTACTTCTTGTCCAAAAAGGCCTATTAAATCGTTTATAAACTCAGTTGGTTCAGGATGAATGCCATTAGCTGAAACAGAAATCAGGTGTTTTCCATTTTGGGCATAATTGGGCGCCACATTACTCAATAAAACAACATTATTGATGGTGCGATTGCGGTTGGCATTAAGAATAATATGCTTGGTGTTGATGGGTAATTTATCTGTTTCAAAATAGCTGTTGGTTACCGCATGGTAGGTGGTATCTTCTTTTAAATTACAGGCTACGATTACTTTGTCAAATTTTTCTTCTTTACCTTCATCCGTGCAAATAGCGCTTTGGTTATAATGCAAAACTTTGCTGTTAAACCTAATTTTATCTTTGCCAATATAATCAACTAATTGCTGGGGTATGGCCATCATTCCATTTTTTGGAACTGCTGCGCCACTTTCGGCAAACATTTTAAAAGTAAAAAGCAACATGCTGCTATCTGTTTCCAAGGTGTTTTCTAAAAATACGCCTTGGTAAAATGGCACCCAAAAGTCTTGTATCATGCGTCCGCTAAAACCATAGGCTTGCAGATAAGCCATAGAACTAATCCTATTTTTGTTTTCAAAAATGCGCTCCACATGGGTGTTGCTTAAGGTTAATTTTAGTTTCAATAAAAGTAACTTATCTACCAAAGAACCTGGGCCAAATATAACAGTTTGTATGAGTGCACTTAATCCGTTTTCTGGGTCATAAAAAGGGATTTTTTTATTGCCTTTAAAAATCAAAGAGCCTTTGCTAAAGGCTTGTAAATCCAGTTTTTTATAATCTAATACCTTTTTAGTTTCTGGATAGGCTGGCAGTAAAACCTGAAATCCGCGGTCTAATAGAAACCCATTCAGCTGCGCTGTTTTTAATTTACCCCCAACCTCTCCCGATGATTCAAAAATGGTAATATCATGGATGTCGTTTTTCTTTAAATACCAAGCGCAGGTTAGTCCCGCCAACCCGGCACCAATAATACCAATTTTCATTTTTTACTTACCCTTCAATCCAATTCCGTGCATTTACAAATGCCTCAATCCATGGCGAAACTTCGTCTGTTTGGCGATTATCTGGGTAATGTGCCCAGTTCCATGGGAAGGTGGAGCGCTCAATATGCGGCATCATTACCAAATGTCTTCCCGTTTTATCACACATCATGGCCGTGTTGTAATCAGAGCCATTTGGATTGGCTGGATATTCATTGTAGCCATATTTGGCCACAATATGGTATTGGTCTTCTGCCATCGGCAAATGAAATTTACCCTCGCCATGCGAAATCCAAACACCCAATTTAGTGCCCTCCAAGCTAGATAACATAACCGAGTGGTTCTTTTGAATCTCCACAGAGGTAAAACCACTCTCGTGTTTTTGCGAGGTATTGTGGTGCATTTTTCCGTGCACAGCATGTTCTGGATTTATTAATTCCAATTCCATAAAAAGCTGACAGCCATTGCAAATGCCAACTGATAATGTATCGGTTCTTTCAAAAAATCTTTTCAGAGTGGCGTTGGCTTGTTCATTATACAAAAACGCACCCGCCCAACCTTTGGCTGAACCTAAAACATCTGAGTTAGAAAATCCGCCCACGGCCCCAATAAACTGGATATCATTAAGGGTTTCTCTACCCGATATTAAATCGGTCATGTGCACATCTTTTACATCAAAACCAGCTAGGTACATGGCATTGGCCATTTCGCGTTCAGAATTACTACCTTTTTCTCTGATAATGGCCGCTTTTGGGCGAGCTTTACCAGCTGGAACATGCGGCAATTTGCCCGTAAACTCTATTGGAAAGTAATAGTTTAAAGGAATGTTTTTATAATTGGCAAAACGCTGCTCAGCCATTCTGTTTTTACTCTGTTTTTGGTCGAGTAAAAAAGAAGTTCTGAACCAAGTATCTCTGAGTGCTGGTATGCTTAAATTAATTGAGCTTGCTGCGTGATTAATATTTAATTCGTTAGATGCGTTTACCGCTCCAATTTCAATAACATCTAAACCTTGTGCCTGGAGTTCTTTGGCTACACTTTCATCTGCCTGAAACACAATTGAAATATGCTCATTAAACAATATTTTTACTAAATCAGATTCGCCGCTTAATGCATCAAAATTTATGTTGGCGCCAATATGGGTTGAAGCAAAACACATTTCCAATAAAGTAGTAATTAAACCGCCACTTCCCACATCATGTCCGGCGGCAATTTTGCCTACTTTTATTAAGTCTTGCATGGCATTAAATGCCAATTTAAAATATTCAGCATCCAACATTTGTGGCGCTTCATCTCCAATTTTATTTAATACTTGCGCAAAAGATGAACCACCCAATTTAAATGTGTCTTTGGATAGGTTCAGATACCAAATAGAACCACCATTTAATTTAAAAACAGGCTCTACAATTTTAGTAATATCGCTGCAATGCCCGGCCGCTGATATAATTACAGTACCCGGAGAAATTACTTCATCATTCGGGTATTTTTGCTTCATAGATAACGAATCTTTACCCGTTGGAATATTAATTCCCAAGGCAATGGCAAATGCCGAGCATGCCTCAACGGCCTCGTACAAACGAGCATCTTCTCCTTCATTTTTGCAAGGCCACATCCAATTGGCAGATAAAGAAACGCTACTTAAACCATCTGCTAAAGGCGCCCAAATAATATTGCTTAAGGCTTCTCCAATGGCATTCTTAGATCCTGCCGCCGCATCAATTAATGCCACAATAGGAG
The DNA here is from genome assembly GCA_945860865.1 of Chitinophaga pinensis. Classification (GTDB taxonomy): domain Bacteria; phylum Bacteroidota; class Bacteroidia; order UKL13-3; family UKL13-3; genus B1. Next base: position 133,132 of record CAMARW010000008.1, read on the forward strand.
CATGTCCAATACTGGTTGCTAAGCCTTCTTTGCCTTTATAATCTAAGGCCATTACGCCCACATTATTCAAGGGTAATTGTAACTCACCTGCGCATTGTTGTTTGGCTACTTTACCACCTACACAGCGATCTACTTTATTGGTTAACCAATCTTTACAAGCAACTGCTTCTAATTGTAAAACTTTATTTAAGTAATCTGTAATCTGCTTGTTATCATAGCTCAGAGGCGCGTAGGCTCGGTTCAAGCGTTTATCTGTTAAGATTGTTTTGGGCGAACTGCCAAAGAAGTCTTCCAAAGCATAATCCATCGGTTTTTCACCTGTAGATTTAGATTCAAAAGTAAACCTGTGGTTATCGGTAACATCGCCCACGTTATACATCGGAGCGCGCTCTCTATTGGCAATGGTTTGCAACCTTTCTAGGTCATTTTCACCAATTACCAATCCCATTCTTTCTTGTGATTCGTTTCCAATAATTTCTTTGGCCGATAGGGTAGGGTCGCCCACTGGTAATTTGTCTAAATCTATTAAACCGCCTGTTGCTTCAACCAATTCTGATAAGCAGTTTAAATGTCCGCCTGCCCCATGATCGTGAATAGATACAATTGGGTTATCATCGCTTTCTACCAATGCCCTTATGGCATTAGCAGCACGTTTCTGCATTTCGGGGTTAGAGCGTTGTATAGCATTTAATTCTATGCCTGAACCAAAGGCACCCGTATCCGCAGAGGAAACGGCTGCTCCTCCCATGCCAATGCGGTAATTATCGCCGCCTAAAATCACAATTTTATCACCAGCCTTTGGATGCTTTTTTATGGCTTGGTTCATCTTACCATAACCAATACCGCCGGCTTGCATAATTACTTTATCGTAGGCTGTTTTTCTGTTTTGTTCCTGGTGTTCAAAGGTTAAAATTGAACCGGTAATCAAAGGCTGACCAAATTTATTTCCGAAGTCGCTGGCCCCATTCGATGCCTTTATCAAAATATCCATGGGCGTTTGGTACAACCATGGTCGGGCGGCCATGGCGTTTTCCCAGTTTCTGCCGGCTTCTAAGCGCGAGTAGGCCGTCATATAAACCGCAGTTCCTGCTAAAGGCAAAGAACCTTGTCCGCCCGCTAATCTATCTCTTATCTCGCCTCCAGAGCCTGTGGCTGCGCCGTTAAAGGGCTCAACAGTGGTAGGAAAATTATGCGTTTCTGCTTTTAAGGATAGCACAGAATCAAAAGATTTTTCTTCGTAAAAATCGGGTTTATCAGCGCTTTTTGGTGCAAATTGCACCAAAGTTGGACCTTTAACAAAAGCTACATTGTCTTTATAGGCAGAAACAATTTGGTTGGGATGTGTTTCGGAGGTTTTTTTGATGAGTTTAAACAAAGATGTTTCTTTGGTTTCGCCATCAATTATAAAAGTGCCGTTAAATATTTTATGTCGGCAGTGTTCAGAGTTGGCTTGTGAGAAGGCAAATATCTCAGAATCGGTGAGTAACCTTTCAATTTTAGCGCTTAATTGGTTCAAATATTCCACTTCTTCCTCGCTCAAAGCCAAGCCTTCTTGTTTGTTAAAAGCGGCAATATCGCTAATATTCAAAATCGGTTCAGGCACAATGTTTATGGTGTATATGGTCTGATCCAAACCTTTATACAACTGCAACAACATAGGGTCGAACGCGGCATTGGAATCAATGGCAGGCTCAAATTCTTCGATTCTAATAATTCCGCTAATACCCATATTTTGAGTTATTTCTACCGCATTGGTGCTCCAAGGGGTAACCATAGTGGCACGCGGACCCACAAAGTTTCCGCTTAAAACCTCGCTTTGCAAGGAATTAGCCTGGCCAAAAAGCCAGTTTAATTTAGCGGTAGTTTCGGGTGTAAATGCCTCATTAGATTGAACGGCGAAAATATGTTTGCGAGGATTTTCGAAGAAATAAATCATGTTGCGATTTTTAATGAGCAGCGAATTTAGGTCAAATATTTTGAAAAATTTTGCTCAACAGGGTAATGTAGATAAGGTGTTAAATATTTATCTGTGCCTTTGGAGTTTCGGCTATTCGCTTAAATTTGTGAGATGATTAGTTTATCACAACTAAATTTTTACACTATGAATTCATTTTTCCGACTGTCATTTTTACTCCTTATATCTTTATTTCCAGGTTTTGCTTTTGCCCAACAAACAATTTTGGTGCCTTACCGGGTAGGAAATTTATATGGCCTGTCTGATGTGAATGGTAAAATGGTTTTGAGCGCGCGATACACACATGTTGAACCTATTGGAGTGGGTGTTTTCAAATTTATAAGCACAAATTCATCCAAAAATGCGCTTGGTTCAGACCAAAATTTGAAGGCAAAAACGGGTGTAATAGTTGGTACAAAAGAGCTCATAAGCAATAGTACTCACAATCATTTTACTTACTTAGAACAGGGTATTATTGTAGGTTCAGAAAATTCATATACTAGCCAAAACAGCAATTTTTATAGTCTTACCGGAGAAAAATTACTCAATGAAAATGTTTCAAATTTTAAATTGATTGTTTCGCCCAACGCAAAACCGAATGATTGTAAAATAGCTATTTTAGCTAAACACAAGGCGGGTGGTGTGAGTATCTTTATATTCGATACAAAAAAGCAAAAACTTTTAGCTCCATTAATCGATAATGTATCTAATTTTAAAATTGAAGAGAATGCTTCAGACCATTCTTTTATTTGTTCTTACTTAGATAAAAACAATTCCTACATGCGAGATGTAATTTATTACGATGAAGCCAGTGGCGAACATTTGCGTATGCCATATACCGTTGTGCATCAATCAGAAAATGCTCAAGATGAGGAAGAGGTTTACCTCATGGCTGATCCTAATGGCATGGAAGTAGATGGTGATGATGGTGGGATGGATATGTCGATTCCTATGCCTGAAGCCGAACCGGGGTATTCGGATAACACGGGCAAATTACCCAGTTATTTTGAAAGAATAAACGATCAAACCATCCATTTTGGTGGAAAAGAGGTAAGGATAGCTGCCAATGAAAAGGTGTATTTTACCAACGCTTATCGTTCTAGTTACCAAACTATTCCACTACTTTTTTATAATGGCAATCAATATGGTTTGTTATTAACAGATAACCTGCGTTCTGAAGAGCTATACGATACTTTAATATACCTACACAACCAATATCAAGATTATGATAATCCTGCTGTTTTTAATTTTTTGGCAGGTAAAAAGGATAAAAATGGAACATGGCGTTATGGTATATTACAAGAGAATGGAAAACCAATAATTCCCCTGCAATATGACCAAATTAGTATCAGTTTTAAAGAATTGGAATATGAACTTGAGGAGGCTGATAAGCCAGGGAAATTTGTACTAAAAGATCAAAACATTTACAGCGTTGATGCCAACCTATGCTTACAAAATTATTTAAATGGGATGTACATCGTAAAAAAGAATGGCAAATATGGCTTACTCAATGCTAAAAATGAAATTTTATTGCCCGTTGAACAAGATCAAATTTGGAAGAATAAAGTAAACTTTATATCCACTTATCCTATTGGCGATAATCTGTATTGTTATCAAAAGGAAAATAAATATGCGGCCTTTATAATTCAAAGCGGTAAAGGCATTTATAAAAATACCGGAGTCATGTTTACCAAAATTCCTTTGTTTGTTTACGAAAACTACATGAATCAAAGTGGATTAGATATATACAGTTTAGCAGATGAAGGTAGCTTGAGGTTTTGTTTAGCGAGTAGTAAAGGAATTACCTACTATAAACCCAAATAATTTATTACCACGAATAGGTATTGCCACGAATACACGAATTTCTTTTGCCACGGATGCACGAATTTATTTTTCCTTCGGCGGGTTTGTATATTGCCACGGATGCACGAATTTATTTTGCCTGCGGTGGGTTTGTATATTGCCACGGATGCACGAATTTATTTTGCCTGCGGTGGGTTTGTATGTTGCCAAATTGAACTTTTTTAATTATTAAATTATCGTATCTCTAATGCTGATAACATCTTCCGCTTGAGCTTGTTGTTGTTCTTTTGCATCTATTGCCAGCTTTAGTTGTTCCAGAGCACTGAGCTGAACTTGAACTGCCTTTTAAAGGTTCATGGGAGGGTGTATTGGTTTCTTTGATATTACTTTTAGAATTGTTACCATTAGCTTGACCTTCATGATGATAACAATACCCGCTGAGATTCAAAGTTCTATTTTTACATCGTTCTCCAGCTTTTGTTATTCCATTACATTTAACGGATTCAGTCGCTTTGTTTTCATTCTTTTCACTTGTTGCATTAACACTTTTCCACGACCAACACTTTAAGCAAAGCGTTTTTTCTATTAAATCCTCTTGCTCGTCTGGCAATAAGGGAAAAAAGTCTATGCCTGTTAATGCTTCTACACTATCTATCGAAAAAGCGTAGTTTTGAAGTTGTTCTTTCGAACCAACATTAGGTAATATAAAACCAATGCCCTTTAGGTTGGGATCGCTATAATCGAGGATTACTTTGTAATAATAATTTGGAACAGAAACTTTATTAGGTCCAATTGTTTGAAGTCCATTAGTTAATACAGGCCCAGTTACTAAGTAAACAGATTTATTTTCAACAGCCCAAGAGCGAACTAATTCCTCTAATTTTTTCCATATACCTCGGTTGAAACTTGGTGTCTGCGGACTTATATTACTGTAGTAAAAAGATTCAGTCATGGAGTTAAACGACCAGCCCATATCAGAAGCTGGGGCTAAGTGTCCTCTGTCGTATCCTGAACCTTTGTAATCTTTGTCTGAGGCAGTTCCTGTTTTTACTTTTGGATCTGGAATAAACTTATTTGTTCTTTCAAAAAGTTTGTTTGTTTCTTCGGCTGTAAGTTCATAAGCAATCCAATTTGCTTGTTCGTGACTTTCATTATAAACAAATGAATAACCTGTGTGAGAAATGATCCTGTCTTTTGGGTTAGTTTTTGGTATTTCTAACTTTGTAATAATCGATGGTTTAAGGCTATGCAATGGAATGCTATCAGCATAAAACCATGTGCCATCGGCATATAACAAAACCTTTTTTCCGTTATTTATTATAGCCTCTTGCTGTCCAAAAGAAAATATTTGAATTGCAAAAAGAGTTATAAATGTCAGGACAATTCTTTTCAATTTGTAAATTATACTTATTGTAGTGAAGGATTCAATTTCAGTAAAGTGCTTGCAAAGCAACACGAAATTAGCACAATTTAAAATTTCAAAATAATGTAATAATTTATATAATAGTTTTTCGATAGGTTATTTACATAGTTTTTAATGATTAACTCAGTAAATTTTTTTGTTATTGTTCTGTTTATAGCTAGTTGCGAGATACCTCAATTAGTTTTAAATAATGGAAAACTAGGTTTACAGCAATCTAAAAATAAAAGACCTAAAAAACAGATAAGAGAAGAGTTATTAAATTCATGGATGGGGAGGTCAAAAAATGAATTATTAATGAAATGGGGTATGGCAAGTAGAATTGCTGATGACGGGAGAGAGAGGCAAATTCTTGTCTTTGAAGGGTTGAGCAAAAAAATTGAAGCTAAAAACAAAAGCCTGATTCGAGCTTTAAAAGCCTCAAACAAGAGTAAGATTTAATGCAGTTGAAATAAGATATTAGGGAAAAAAAAGAGTGCTAAAACAGTGCTAGATATACCAAATCGCCTTGTTCGGTCGAATAAATTTCATAAAATATTTATTAAACTTATTCTAACGTCTCTGGTTTGGTCTTAAATCCTCTTTTGTGCTTGTAAGGCACCCAATTTTATTACAATACCAAATTAAACTTTTCTCTCAATTACTAATTTATCACAGTACTAAAAGCTTTAATTTTTAATTTAAGAGAACCCCACCCATATCCAATAAAATCACCCATGACTGAGACTTAAATTACCAAAGAAGCAGTAAATTGATAGTTAGCAGTTGGCAAAACCATTCGTGTAATATGCATCCTCGCCGCAGGTAAAAATAAATTCGTGCATCCGTGGCAAAATAAATTCGTGCATCCGTGGCGTTCCATTCCCAGCCATAAACAAAAAGCCCGACTTTGAATCTCAAAATCGGGCTTTAATTAGTGGCGGAGAAAGAGGATTATGAACCATAACCTTTAAACTCCTGTATATCAAGTATTTTACTTCTCTATTTCTCTTTGGAAACCCCCTTAGAAACCAAGCAGCCAAAAGGAGGGCTTGATTGTCCAGATTGAGTTTCCTTAGGTTTCACAAAGATAATGAACCTAAGAAAATATTAAAACGATTTTACTTCTTTTTCAATTTTCTGGATTGCATTTTCATTTTTGAAATAAATGTCACTCATCATTTTGTTGAATGCACCAAAATGATCCGTTTCATTTTCTGTTTTTGACAAAAATCATCGATTTCCTCAAAATCGCCGCAAACCCTTGCAAATAGGCAGTTTTCTAAAATCATATCTAGGTTGGCAAATGGCAAGGTATATATATATATCCTTGCCAATTGCCAAGTGGGTGATTTTACCATTTAAGTCGACAAAAAGTATTTTTTGTTTTGACCTCATTTGACAAACCACTTTCGTTATTATTATAATTTTTAACCAAACGAACAAGTAATGAAAGAATTATTAAACAATGCATTGGCGCAATTGAGAATTGCCCGAATTAACGTGAATCCTCGCTCCCTTAGAAAACAGATTACACTTTTTGAGATTGACGATTCACAAGAGGTAGAATTTAACGGCTTAAAGTCAACCGTAACCTATCACGAACACCTTTACACCTTCTATCTACCCTGTAAAAGGCTTGTAGATGAAATGATGAACGATTCACTTGATAAAGCTGATTCGATTAAAAGGGAATTTGATTTGTACTGTTTCGAGATCAGGGAATTTCGACAACGGTTTTTCCCAAAAGACTATGTAGAAGTATTGCTTCATCGTGTAGAGCTCCATAAATCCACTTCCAGGGAGCTCGTAAACAGTGAAGCCATAAAAAAAAATTCTGGACTATTTTACCGTTCAGTATCAAATGCTTGAACTTTTAGAACAATTATACTTACATCGTATCTCGCATCTAAACAAATACGCCATTCGGCAAAACACATTGCAAAACAATCAGGATTTAACCATTCCAACAAAACAAGAAATATCGGCCTACATGTCTGGCCAACTGTCTTTATTTCCTAAAGGTAGCGGCATGACTTTGATCCAATGGCAAAGAGACAAAGTAGCCTTCTTAGAGCTTTTCACAGCCGTTTACGAGAGCAATTCAATCAAGGCAATTAATCGGCCTAAAATGACTAAGAAAGAATATTTTGGCCTCCTAACTTGGTTTTTCAATATTCAGATTGGGAACATCGATTCTACACTACAAGCTGCTAAAAACAGAAAAATTGAGCAAAAGCCCTATTTAAAGGAGCTCATGGATGTATTCGATAACTATTGCGCCAGGGGTCTTTAAAAAAAATCATTGTAGTACAATTGTAGTACAATAATCAAGCTGGAAAGTGTTGGTAGCATTGCAGCCTAATAAATTAATAGGCAGCATATGTGGGAAAACAAAATCAATAGTACAGAAACACCTGGCATCAAATTGCTAGAGGAAAGACTTGCAAAAGTTGAGCGGATCCTGAGCCAACTTGCTGAAGAAGTAAAAGAACCTAAGAAGGAAATGAAATACCTGGATGTTGCCAGTGCAGCAAAAATCCTGGGACTTTCTAGAGCACAAATGTACATCCTTATGAGAGACGGCAAACTGCCATATACTCATGTGGGACG
>CAMARW010000009.1 GCA_945860865.1 Chitinophaga pinensis
AAAACATACAACCCAGCAGAAGGGTGGAATGGAAAAGACTTTAACAAAGGTCAGGACTGTCAGCAAGATGCCTACATTTACCAAGTAAATGCTACTAGTTTCAATGGTAAAAAGTACACCTACAGTGGTTCGGTTACATTGTTGCGTTAGTATATTATAAGTTACAAAAAAGCCCGTTTACATTTTATGTAGACGGGCTTTTTTTGTAATTACAATTGCTTGTATCAATTGCATTTGATTTTTACATGCGCTCGAAGTATATGTTATGGTTTTAGGGCTACTGTTTGGTGCACAATTTGATCAAAGCCTCCCCATACATTTTTGATATTTGAAAAGCCAATAACTTTTAAAACAGAAGCGGCAATCATGCTTCTAAATCCTTTATCACAATAAATTAGTAGTTCGGTATTTTTAGCAATATTTGGATGATTTTTGATAAGCTCAGAAAGTGGGAAGTTACTTGCGTTGGCTACATGCGCTGCAGCGTATTCATCTGCTTCCCTTACATCAATAATTACCGCTTTGGCATTGTGCTTACTGTCTAGGGCCAGCTCCTCAGCCGAAATTGAGATAATCATATCATATTTTTCATTAGCCTGCATCCATGCCTCTATTCCTCCAGATAAATATCCAATAATATGGGTGAAGCCAATGGCTTGGAAATGTTCTATGGTTTCTGCTTCCTCTCCGGGCTTACAAACTAGCAAAGTATTATTGGCAAGGTTAAACAGGTTATTGGCAAGGGTAGGGTATTGTTGCTTGAACCCATAATTAATAGCACCCGGAATATGCCCAAGTTCAAAATAATCGGGTAAACGGGTGTCTATAATGCTTGGATTATCTTGTTGCATTGCTAGTTTAAAATCTGCTAGGTTCAAAGGCTGTATGTTTGATTTTTGTTTGGCCATGAAAGGTATAATTGTATTAGAAAAATTTATTTTTTGCTTGGGTGCCTACAAAGTCTTTGAGGTAATAGGGTTCAAAATAGGCTAAGTTTTCAAATTCCTTGTTGTGGTATGCTTCATCTGCTATTTGGATCAGGCCAGAGGCGCAACAATGTATATTTGGCAAATAATGGGTGTTTGGGTATTGCATAATTTCACGGCATTTTTCTGCGCCATTACCAAAGAAATAAGTGATTTGATGCTGGGCATATTCTTGCAAAGATTGGGGCTCTACAATAAGGGCAAAAGTCTCCTTAATAAAGTGTTGTTTAGCATCTATTACAGCAGTGTAAACCTCCATTCTTCGGGCATCTAGCAAAGGAATAAATAAGGCGTTTTGAAAAGGCTCATGGAGGGTATTTTGCGCCACCACGGTAAGACTCAATAAGGTATTAATGGCAATGAGCGGGATGCCCAATGCATAGGCATATCCTTTGGCTGTTGAAACACCAACTCTTAAACCCGTATAGCTCCCGGGTCCTTTACTGATGGCAATGGCAGATAAATCAGATAAAGTTAATCGGGTTTCTTGTAAAATATTTTCTACCATCACATGAAGTTCTGATGCATGCGCATTGATGGCTGGATGCGAATATTTTGCCAAGCAATTGCCGTTGTGCGCAATAGCAACAGAGCAAATTGTGGTTGCCGTTTCGATGCAAAGAATAATAGCCATAGTGCCACAAAAGTATGATTTGCTAGCTTAATTTTTGTATGAATGCGTTTAATTGACTTGAGGCATCAAAAAAAAATGTAACTTGCCACTCTTCAATATGTCAAAACGCTGGACCGCCAAAATAGAACCCGAAAAAGATGTTGTGGAAGCACTGTCTAAGGCCATAAACCTGAACAAAGTGTTAACCAGTGTTTTGGTGCAACGTGGTATAAATTCATACGAGGAGGCAAAGCGATTTTTCAGGCCTCAGCTGTCGTATTTACATGATCCTTTTTTAATGAAAGGCATGGATTTAGCGGTAAAAAGAATTCAAACTGCCATAGAACTTAATCAGAAAATTTTGATTTATGGCGACTATGATGTTGATGGCACAACGGCAGTTGCCACCGTATATAGTTTTTTTAAACAGCGTTACCCGCATTTGGATTTTTATATTCCAGATAGATACACTGAGGGATATGGAATTAGTTTTATGAGCATTGATTGGGCCTCTAATAACGATTTCTCGCTTATTATTGCACTTGATTGCGGCATTAAATCAGTTGATAAAATTGCTTATGCAAATAACAAAGGCGTAGATTTTATTATTTGCGACCATCATTTACCAGGCGACGAAATTCCAGCAGCTATCGCAGTTTTAAATCCTAAACAATTAGATTGTACTTATCCTTTTAAAGAACTATCGGGGGCAGGCATTGGCTATAAACTTATTCAGGGTTATGCCATTCAAAATAATATTCCAAGCATTGAGGTGGAGCGTTATTTGGATCTTGGAGCTGTTAGTGTGGCGAGTGATTTGGTTCCTATTTTAGATGAAAACAGAGTGCTAGCGCATTTTGGATTAAAAAAGTTGAAACAACAACCTAATAACGGATTAAAAGCGTTATTGGAAGCTTATCCTGATAAGCCAGAATTTGGTGTTAATGATATTGTTTTTTTTATTGGCCCTAGAATTAATGCAGCTGGTAGAATTGCAGATGCAAAAGATTCAGTTCGGTTGATGACAGCAGATTCTATGGAGGATGCCAAGAAGATTGCCTATCAGGTTAATCAGCATAATATTGAACGTAGAACTTTTGACCAGAGCATTACTGAACACGCCTTTGAGTTAATTGAAAAGGATCCTAGTTTTATTGATAGAAAATCAACTGTGCTTTTTCACAACGAATGGCACAAGGGGGTTATTGGAATTGTAGCCAGTAGGCTTATCGAAAAATATTATAGACCAACAATTGTTTTAACAGAATCAAATGGAATGGCTACGGGCAGTGCCAGGTCTGTAGAAGGATTTGATTTATACGGAGCCATTGAAGCTTGTAGCGAGTTACTTGATCAATATGGCGGCCATACCCATGCTGCGGGATTAACTTTAAAACTCGAGAATTTAAGTAAGTTCATCGAAAAATTTGAAACAGTTGTTGCAAAAAATATTGTTGAACGCAGTTTAACGCCAGAAATTGAGTACGATGTGGAAATACCTTTACGTACTATAACACCCAAGTTCTTTTCTGTATTAAAGCAATTTTCTCCTTTTGGTCCAGGTAATTTAAATCCTGTTTTTATGAGTAAAAACGTTTGGGATGTGGGTGATGCAACTATCGTTGGAAATAACCACTTAAAATTAAGTCTAACACAGGAAGAGGGAGGCAGAATATTTAAGGCCATTGGCTTTGGCCTTGGCGAGCATTACGACAAGGTTTCACAAGGTATTAGTTTCGATATTTGCTTTACCATTGAAGAAAACCATTTTAATGGGCATGTTAATCTTCAATTGAATATCAAGGATATTCTCTTTAAATAACAAACTACAAAGCAACCAAGCAACGAAGAAGAGTTTTTTGTAACTTCGTTCCTTCGTAGTTTGTTTATTTTTAATTCAACAAATTACTCCAATTAATCTCCCTTCCAAGAATCTCCCTAATTTGCGAAACATTAATTCTTTCTTGTAGCATTGAGTCTCTGTATCTAATCGTAACTGTTTGGTCTTCTAGCGAAGCATGATCTATGGTAATACAAAATGGCGTGCCAATGGCATCCTGCCTGCGGTAGCGCTTTCCAATAGCATCTTTTTCTTCATAGAAGCAATTGTAATCGGCTTTAAGATCTTTTAAAATTTCTTTAGCCATTTCGGGCAAACCATCTTTTTTCATAAGCGGCAGAATGGCCACCTTGTAGGGAGCTAAAATAGGAGGTAGGTTTAGCACAACACGCGTGTCTTTCTTTTCTGGAGCGCTATCTGTAGCCGGAGTAATAATTTCCTCTTCGTTATAGGCCGCACACATGGTGGCTAAAAATAGCCTGTCTAAGCCAATAGATGTTTCAATAACATAAGGAATATAATTGCCGTAAGCTTTTCCATTTTCATCTAAATCGGCATCAAAATATTGCATTTTTTTGCCCGATAGTTCTTGGTGGTTGCGTAAATCAAAATCGGTGCGCGAGTGAATACCTTCCATTTCCTTAAATCCAAATGGGAAATCAAATTCTATATCTACCGCTGCATCTGCATAATGCGCTAATTTCACATGGTCATGAAATTTGTATTTGGCCGACCCAAAGCCTAATTTCAAGTGCCAATTCATGCGCATATTTTTCCAGTGCTCGTACCATTCTTTTTGGGTGCCAGGTCTGATAAAAAATTGCATTTCCATTTGTTCAAACTCACGCATGCGCATAATGAATTGGCGGGCAATAATTTCATTCCTAAATGCTTTACCAGTTTGGGCAATGCCAAAAGGGATTTTCATTCTACCCGATTTTTGCACATTCAAAAAATTTACAAAAATCCCTTGCGCTGTTTCGGGCCTTAAATATACTTTATCGGCATCTTCTGCCATAGCTCCCATCTCTGTAGCAAACATGAGGTTAAACTGACGAACGTCTGTCCAATTGCGGGTGCCACTGATTGGGCAAGCAATCTCGTGCTGCTCTATTAAAGTTTTAAGTTGAACCAAATTATTATCAAGCAGTGCTTGGTCTAGAGCCAATTGAAGTTCCTCTGCTTTAAGCGATTTACCATCTTTTTGATAACGTGTAATTTTATCCTCTAATAAATTATCTGCCCTGTAGCGTTTTTTTGAGTCTTTGTTATCTATCATTGGGTCTGAAAAGCCATCTATATGACCGCTGGCTTTCCAAGTTTTGGGGTGCATAAAGATAGCGGCATCTAAACCAACAATATTGTCATTCATTTGCACCATAGATTTCCACCAGTATTGGCGCAAGTTATTTTTGAGTTCTACCCCATTTTGTCCGTAATCATATACGGCACCTAGGTTGTCATAAATTTCGCTACTAGGAAAAACAAAGCCATATTCTTTGGCATGCGACACTACTTTCTTAAAAATATCTTCACTCATTTGATTGCGAAATTAAGTAAAAAGGGGCAGTAAAATGAATTACTGCCCCTTTTTTATTTGAGCTAACTGGTTAAAATTAGCTATCAAGTTTATTAATGTACTAGTTCTTTGTAAGCTGTTGCCGACATTAACCCAGCAATTTCATCTGGATTGGCAACGCTACATTTAATCATCCAGCCTTCACCGTAAGTGTCTGAATTAACTAATTCTGGAGCGCCATCTAATACTGGATTTATTTCTAATACTTCGCCAGTAATTGGCATAAATAAATCACTTACTGTTTTTACAGCTTCTACGGTGCCAAATACTTCGTGTTGTGCAACGGTAGTTCCTTTGCTTGGAATGTCTACATACACGATATCACCTAATTCATGCTGGGCAAAATCTGTGATACCAATAAAGGCTACATCGCCTTCTACACGCACCCATTCGTGGTCTTTTGTGTATAATAAATTTTCTGGAAAGTTCATTTTTTTATGATTTTTATTTCGGCGCTAAAATAAGGTTTGAACTCTAAATAAAAAATGATTCTTAGCTACCCGTTCACAAATTGGGCTTAAGAGGCATTATTTCTGCATTTTTTGTTGGATAGCTTCGAGCACGGTTATAGGCAATAACAAGCAGGTAAGGGCGTAAACGCTATCTTCTATGGGAATGGTAATTAATCGCACTCCAATTATTTCTTCGGGGTTGTATAAAACTACTGGCTCTGGGGTTACAGCTCCCGTAAGCACTCCATTAACAATAAAAAATGGTATCAAATGCACAAAATAAGCCATCCAAAAATAGCCCATGTATTTTCCTTTAATCCAATATTGCTGAACCAATAAAATAACTAGGGCCAACGCAAAGTTTACAACTGTATAGGTTTTATCATGAAACACAACAATAACTAGGATACTCCAAATGATAAAAGTGTAATTAAAAAAACGCACTTTATTCTGCCACCAATTGTCGTTTATATAAGCTTTTAAACAGGCATAAATAAAGATACTCGCATAGGGTACAACAACAAAAAATGACCATTCTTCGAGCGGTAAATCTAAAATTCGGTAATCCCAAACATAGGTAGGATTAAAACTCCAAACGCCTGTTCTAGTAAACCACGAATCCCATACCACAAAAAGAATTAGGTTCAGGCCAATGCCAGCAAACAAGGCGGGCCATAGGCGGAAAAAAGCAACTTTTTTGTCGAAGCTCAAGAAGAAGGGCCCAGCAAAAGAGGCCAACATAAGCCAAGCGTATAAACTCATTTGCTAGTATTTGGATCAATCCAATATTTGAGAGGAACAATGAGCATTCCAAAATTTTCGCTTTGGTATTTCCCCAAATGTTTGTGGTGTATTTTGTGCGCCCTGCGAATGGCGCGTACATAGCGACCATTGAGGCGTGTAAATAATTTAAAACGCTGGTGAATTATAATTTCGTGCACCACAAAATAAGCAAAGCCATATAAAGAAATGCCAATACCAATAAATAACCTAAAATCATCGTACATCAATCCGGTTACGTAACAATAAGCACTGGGCACGGCAAAAATGAGAAAGAAGGCATCGTTTTTTTCAAAAAAACCCGGCTCTACTTGGTGATGGTCTTTGTGTAAGTACCACAAGAAACCATGCATTACAAATTTGTGCGTAAACCAAGCCATAAATTCCATAGCCAAAAATGTAAGGGCAACTATAATTATATTCATTAACATATTTTTATAACAAGGTACAAAAGTAATTGTTTGCCTTCTTCTACAACACTAAATTTAACCAAATAAAAAAGAGCATTTGAGCGCTGTATACTTTCCACCCTAGTGGGTTTGGTTTAAGCACGCCGCCTTTCAGCATCCAGTAACAAAAAGCAAAACCGAAGAAAAACCAGGCAGTATAATTTTGTAGGGGAACTGTTAAATTTTCGAAGGCCCAAAAGTCGAGTTTGGGCGCTACGGGCTCTATTAAAAAATCTAGGATTACCATAAGCAAAGCAGCTAATAAGGCACCCCATATTTCGTGTAGTTTCCACTGCATTTTTTTGGCAATGGCATCTACGCTCAATAAACTGCTATAAGCTACTATTATCCAGTTTAAACCAATTATAATGGGTGTTTGGTTCAGCTTGGGCCCCAGGGCTTGGCCGTATAAATAATTTCCGAAAATTACGCCAGTGGTTGTGCCAATCATTTCTAAAAACCAAGCGGCTACAAACACAAAAAATAGATTTATAAAAAGTAATAGGTCTTTATTGGGATGTAAATAAAATAACAAGACTGCCGTTAATACTAAGTTAAATGGCGTAAGTAGGGCAAAGTCTGGGTTCAGCCAAATGCCCACTGCGCCTACACTATAAAATATTATTAAAATTGCTGTAAGCAGATTTTCTTTGATATTGAGCCAAGCAATCATTTAATGGTTTATTTAATTCTGGAAGTTACGGGGTTTTTTAGTTTCTCCATTTTGGTAATTTGTGCCCTAATAGAGCCTACAAAAATACTGCTTTCTACCATCAATGGAATTTTATTTTCATCGTCTGTAACCCATAAAGTTAAGGCCTCATCATCTTTAAAAACTCGACCTTTTATCAGCTGTGGTTTAATTACTAAAGTATTAAAGGTGCCGATATCTGTTTTTAATTTTTCTTTGCCTACGTACTTAAATCGGAGTAAATAATTTTCTCCATCCATGTAAAAATTTACCGGAAAAATATCTCCAATTTTGGCGTCCGACATGTCTGTAATTCTTGCAAAATAAATGGCCGAAACAACATCTTGGGTTTGCGCTTCAATGCTTATTTTACCTCGCCTACTGGTTGCAAAGCCATTTTTTTGGTCGAAAATGATGAAATCACTATCGGTATAACTTCCTTCTTTTACCTTTTTAATTTGTTTCCAAGGAATAATGGCTTCTTCATCTACATAGCTTTCAAATTCATCGCGCACATTAAACATGGCATCCACCATACCAGCCGATCGGCCAACTACTTTTATATGATAAGATTTTCTATTATTAACTTCTACCGGATTATCACCCACCACAAACTCGCAATTTCCGGCACTAAACGGACCATAATGCACGCGGTAGTTTAACTTCTCGCCGTAGGTAAAGGCTTGGTTATTTAGTTTTTTTAACTCGTTTACTTTATTGGTTTTTGGCACAATTAGCAGAGGTTTTTCAAAAGCCACAACGCTACTTGCTATTCCTCCCAGGATTAGCAAAGCATACAAAACATACTTGTTCTTCATCATGCTTTTTTCATACACAAACCCTGTACCAAAACTTGTCTTTTTTTACAAATCAAATTTTATTCCTTGTGCCAATGGCAATTCCTTGCCATAGTTAATGGTGTTTGTTTGTCGGCGCATATACACTTTCCAAGCATCAGAGCCGCTCTCTCTGCCGCCGCCTGTTTCTTTTTCGCCACCAAATGCGCCTCCAATTTCGGCTCCACTCGTTCCAATATTTACGTTTGCAATGCCGCAATCGCTACCCCAAGCACTTAAAAATTGCTCTGCTTCCAATAAATTATTGGTAAAGATGCTCGAGCTTAAGCCTTGTTTTACGCCATTTTGCATAGCAATAGCTTCTTCTAAGTGAGTGTATTTTAGTAAATATAAAATGGGTGCAAAGGTTTCGGTTTGAACCGAATGATAATGGTTTTGGGCTTCGCAAATAGTTGGCTTAACATAACAGCCACTTTCGTAGCCATCACCTTGTAAAACCTCGTTTCCAACCAATACTTTACCACCTTCTGCTTGTACATTTTTGATGGCATTTAAATATGCATTAACTGCATCTGTATCTATTAATGGTCCAACCAAATTGCCCGTAAGCGGGTTCCCAATACTTAATTGTCCGTATGCTTTTACCAATTTTTCTTTTACCGTTTCGTATAAACTTTCGTGTATAATTAACCTTCGGGTAGTGGTGCATCTTTGTCCGGCTGTGCCCACTGCGCCAAATAAAACACCCACCATAGCTAAATCTAAGTTGGCATTTTCAGTTAAAATAATGGCATTGTTTCCACCAAGTTCTAGTAAAGCTTTACCAAATCTTTGGGCTAGGGCCGAACCAACTGCTCTGCCCATTCTAGTAGAACCTGTGGCAGATACGAGCGGAATTCTCTCATCATTACTCATCCACTCACCTACCTTGTAATCTCCATTTACCAAGCAAAATATTCCTTCGGGTAAATTATTTTCTTTTAAAATCTGTGCCATTAGATTCTGGCAAGCCACGGCAGAGAGTGGTGTTTTTTCGGAAGGTTTCCAAACGCAAACGTTGCCACACACGGCTGCTAATGCACTGTTCCAGCTCCAAACTGCTACCGGGAAATTAAAGGCCGAAATAACCCCTACAACGCCAAGTGGATGGTATTGCTCGTACATTCTGTGATTGGGTCTTTCGCTGTGCATAGTTAAACCATGCAATTGCCTGCTTAAACCCACTGCAAAATCGCAGATATCAATCATTTCTTGCACTTCGCCCAGTCCTTCTTGTAAGCTTTTACCCATTTCGTAACTTACTAATTGTCCCAAAGCATCTTTGTGTTGGCGCAGTAAGTTTCCGTATTGTCTAATAATTTCGCCACGTTTTGGGGCTGGCATGGTGCGCCAAATTTTAAAAGCAGCCTCAGCGGTTTCTATTACCTGTTTATATTCTGCTTCAGTGGTAAAAGCAATTTTACCAATTAACTTTCCATCTACCGGAGAAATAATTTCTTTGGTTTGTGCCTCGGGTACGGCAAAATGATTTTGCCCTGTAGAAGTACCAGGATTGATGGCCTCTAAGCCCAATTCCTTTAAAAAGTTGGTAGAGAAACTAGCAGTATTTTGCATAAATATTTGTTTTAAATTTTAAATCGGTTCAAAATTACGAAAAAATGCTGGCCTAATGGCCTTATAATTTCAGGTTTCTTATCATGCCAATTGGGTTTACTTTGTTTAAATGAATGGTAAAACTAATTCTTTTTAACATCGTATCGAAACCATTGTTTTCCCAATAACCAGCTACATCTGAGCTGTAAAATAGGGGCACATGCATGGTTGCTACATCTCTAATAATATCTATATAAATACCTCCATTTAATGAAAGTTGCATTTTAGCATCTATTGTTCCTATGATACCTTTGTCACTGTTTAAAGGTCCTGAAGGCATTTGCCAATAAATAAAATCCGAATAAATTCCAATAGGAATAGGAATAGGAGCAGGGTATGTAAAATTTAAAGCGCTTAAAAATGTGTTAGTTGATCCAATAGATGCGAAATTTCTAAAGCCTGCCTCACCCAATAAAACCTGATTTACAAAAGCATTTCCAATGCCAGATACATTTTGATTGTTATTAAAAAGTGACCGGCCAATCATGGCCTCGTCATACAAATAATCAAAATTACCTGTTCTACCTCCTGCCTGGAAAGATGCCCGTTCATTAAATAAGCTTATTTTGGCAGATGATTCTTCACTTTGTACAAATAGAAAGGCTCCTACAAATAAACGAACCGAAGCCAAAGACTTATGTTTACTAGTCTTAAATTGTTGCACAAACTCGGCACTTAGTTTATTCATATTTGCGTGATGTAAACCCTTTTGAAAATTAATTTTGGCTTGAGCAGGATATAATGCATTGGGGTTTTTGTACTCATAGGTAGCTGTGGCAATGCCGTAATAATCGCGCAGAAATTTATAGGCAAATCCTCTATCAGCTGCTTGCTCGTTAATCATTACAAATCTCAATTCTATTGCTTGTTCTATACCGCTTCTGGGTTTTTTAGGCTGGAGGTTAAAGCGTATAAAAGGAGCAAGTTTTTCGTAACTGATATTACCGTTATAATTAGCTAACCCAGAATCGGCAAAATAGGCATGTATGCTTGGGTCTCCAGAATTAAAAAACACTCCCTGACTTGCAAACCTGGCCGATTTAAATCCTAATTGAATACTTTTTATTTTACCTAATGTGTAGAAATTATGCCAGTATTGGGCATAACCGTTTAGGTCTTTTGTTTCAAAACTGTAAACGGGCATAAACACAAATTCGTTTTTCTTTTGCGGAATTAAACTGTTGTAAAAGGCTAAACCCAACATAGAACGGTTGCTGTAATTAAACGCATAAACTGGCGACCAAAATATTTGTTTGGCATTACTGGTTTCTAGGTTAAACAATGGTTGAAACTTAAGTCTGGCGCAACTTTCACAATTTCCGCGCACCGCTTTGGCATTGTTTTGCGGGTATAAATCTATAGTTTGTTTCTCTCCATCAATGGTATAAACCAAGTTTTTTGATTCATTGCTTGCCGGAAATTGCAATGTCGCCACACTAAATGTTTTTTTACCTGTAAATCCGGGTACCCATCGTGTGCTTATTATGGTATCGTTTTGTATTTGCGAAATGGCTACAGGTGTAACTAAATTTCCTTTGTTTTTGAGGGTAATTTCTTGGCTATTTACCTTGGTCATTTTATAGTCCATTTTTTGGGTGGAGCCTAAAACATCTTTAAAAAACCAATCCAGATTTTCACCGGTAAAAGTTTGGGCATGGTCTATAAAATCTTGCGGGAGGGGGTGTTTAAATTTCCAATTCTCAAAATAGGCTTGCATCATTTTATCAAATTTAGGCTTACCCAAGTAGCTGGCTAAATAATGGAAAGAAAGTGGGTTTTTTGCGTAAAGAATTGCGCCATAATTATTATCTGTATAGGCATCTGAGTGCAGGTTTCCAGCTTGGTCTGCATTGCGCCTAGAGCTGTATTTAAACAAGAAATTTGTTTGGTCTAAATTTGTTAATTGTGCTATAACATTTGATTTTCGTTTGGTAACTTTAGTGGTGTCATTTTCTTTTCTATTGCGTTCTTCGTAATAGGTGTTTAAGCTCTCATCCATCCAAGGATGATCTCTTTCGTTGCTGGCAATTATGCCATAAAACCAGTTGTGACCTAGCTCGTGCACAATGGTTGTTTTATCGTTTGAGCCGCAGTTGGTTATGGTTGGATATTCCATGCCTGCCCCCGCTACCAAAGGAGTTATCACTACTTGAGCAATGCTGTAAGGGTAGTTTCCCACTTTTTCTGAGTAAAATTGAACACCCTCGTTGATGTATGCGATGCCCTTTGGCATGGTATCACCTTCTGTTGGTTTTGCAAATAGCCAGGTATCAACTATTTTACCATTGTTTAATTTTACAGAACTGTTAGAAACGCCAAAGAGCTCACTTCCAAACCAGGCAAAATCGTGCACAGAGTCTTGGATAAATCTTACTGTTTTTCTGGCTTCTGTGGCAGGGTGTTCTGCTTTGGGATTTTTGGCTCGGGCAAGCCACCAATTTTTCTCTTCTTCGTTTTGAACCAAGCCAGTTGCCGCTACTAAAAAGTTTTTAGGAACATTAATACTCACATCAAATTTTCCAAATTCGCTATAAAATTCTCCTTGGTTTAAATAAGGCATGGGGTTCCATCCGTTTACATCATAAACTGCTGGTTTGGGGTACCATTGTGTAATGCAATACACACTATCTTCATATCCTAATCTCGAAAACACCTTTGGAAGCTTCACAAAAAAGGGCGTACTAATGTTAATAGATTGTCCGCTTAATAAGGGTTCTGCCAATTTAATAACAGCAATGTCAATGTCTGACAGAAAGTGCCATACAAGATTTTTCCCATTGGCTTTAAACTCCAATGAGTCTATATAACCGCGCTCTTCATCGCTGGCAAAATGGAAATTGGTGTTACCTTTTTCTAGTTCTTGTTTGGCGTAGGCTGTATTGCTGTTTTTATAACCGTTGGGCCACAGGTGAATAAATATTTCATAGAGTGTATCCGGACTATTATTTATATAATTTATAGTTTCAAATCCGTTTAAGGTATGGTTTAGGGTATTGAGCGAAACAGTAATTTGATAATTTACCCTTTGCTGCCAGTTTGCCTGCTTTTGGTTTTTTGGCAAAATTTGTGCGTGTAATTGCGATAAACATAGGGTTATCAATGATAGAGCGTATTTTATTTTCATATTATGAACAGGTGTTTATTGGAATGTTCAAAGATTTAAAAAATAAATGAGCTTTTTTTGTTTTAATGCTGAGTAGAAGAAATTAAATTTGAGCGTAAATTAAACTGCGTATGGACGGCAATGATTTTTTAGGGGAGGATGTGAGCAGCAATGTGCAGCGTTATGAGAAAATGATTCGGAATAAAACCCAAGATTATTTTGATGCTGATGCTTTAGAGGGGATTATAGATTATTACATTCAACATGGTAAATACAAAAGAGCCATGGATGCAATAGCTTATGGGCAAGAACTATATGCCACCCATGTTAATTTTTGGGTAAAGTTGGCGGAGGTATATGTGTTGCAAGAAAAGTATGATTTGGCTCAGGCCGAATTGGATAAAGCTGAATTATATGAGCCATTTAACCCCGATTTGTTTTTATTAAAAGGGGAGGTAAATCTGCATTTGGGTTTGCTAGAAGATGCGAGCTTTTATTTTGAGCGCGCTTTAATGCATACGGATGAGCGTTTAGATATGCTCTTTGAGATTGCCTATGTTTATGATGATTGCGATTTATTTTTATTGGCAGCCAAATATTTTAATTTGATTATTAACGAAGAGCCTGCGCTAGAACAAGCGTATTATGAGTTGGCTCATTGCTACGATATGGTGCAGCAATATGAGGATGCTTTGGCCTGTTTAAATAAGTTGATTGATATAGACCCATACAATGTAGGTGCTTGGTACAACTTAGGAATCATTCATGGGAAAATGAACAATCATTTAGAGGCAATTAGTGCTTTTGATTTTTGCTTAGCCATTGAGGAAGATTATTCTATTGCCCGCTTTAATAGAGCCAATGCCATGGTTGAATTAGATAAATTTGAAGAGGCCATCTCAGAATATTTAGAAGTTATTAGGATTGAAGGAGGGGATAGCATTAGTTTTTGTAATTTGGCCGGTTGTTATGAAAGAACTGGATTTTTAGACCTAGCAAGAGAAAATTACACCAAAGCAGCTAAAATTAATCCTAATTTAGCAGAGGCTTGGTTTGGCATTGGCATTACTTATCACAAAGAAGGGGATTATATAAATGCTGTAGTTTTCTTTAAGCGTGCTGTTTTGCTTGAACCTGATAATGCAGAATTTTTGCTGGTTTTGGCAGAAAGTGAATACGAATTAGGAGCCTTTAATGAATCTGAAACACTTTACAAAAGGCTGTTAGAAGTTGATCCCGGCATGATGGAGGTTTATATGGATTATAGCTTTTTGCTTTTTAAACTCAACCGTTTACCTGAAGCCATAGAACTTGTGAAAACTGCTTTGTCCTATGATAATGATTGTCACCAATACCATTATAGAATGGTTGTTTTTTTATATGCAGCTGCTAAACAACAAGAAGCTTTGTTGCACTTAGAAAAAGGTTTGCAAATTCATTTTTTAGATTATTTTTTAATGTTTGAAATTGCGCCAGAACTCCGCAATGTACCCGCTATTATGTCCTTAATTGATAGCCATAGAGCTGATTTAATTTAGCATTTAAATTTTTGTTGTTTTATTGCGCTAAATAATAACTTTGTGGATGCAGAATATAAGTTTCTGAATAGCAAATACCCACTATTTTATGAAAAATTTTAAATTGAAACATATACCAGAACGCCCACTTAAACCCAGAGATAAAGGTTTAACAATGGTGATGGATAAAGGCCTAAGTTTAAGAGAGGCGGAAGATATGATTTCTGTAAGCGGTGAATATACAGACATCGTTAAATTGGGATTCGGAACTTCTTATGTAACACCTAGGCTAGAGGAAAAAATAAAAATGTACCAAAGCAATGGTATTATAGTATACTTTGGTGGTACTTTATTTGAGGCTTACATTGTTAGAAATCAGTTTGAGGATTATATAAAAGTGCTCGATAAAATGGGTATGCAACACGCTGAAATCTCAGATGGATCTATTGAATTACCCCATGATTTAAAACTTGAATATATACAAAAACTAAGCAAGTATGTTACGGTTTTAAGTGAAGTTGGAAGTAAAGATGTAGAGAAAATTATTCCGCCATACCAATGGATAGAATTGATGGAAGCTGAACTAAATGCAGGTGCGTGGAAGGTAATAGCAGAAGCAAGAGAGGCCGGCAATGTAGGTGTTTATCGCAGCAGTGGGGAAGTGCGAGAGGGTTTGGTTCAAGAAATTTTAACCAAAATTCCAGAGGAAAAAATAATATGGGAAGCCCCACAAAAAGCACAACAAACCTATTTCATTAAATTAGTTGGTGCCAATGTTAATTTAGGAAATATTGCTTCTAATGACGTTATTCCATTAGAAACTTTACGATTGGGTTTACGTAGCGATACCTTTACTTTTTTCTTAGGAAAAGGAAGTAAATACCTTACCAAGAAAAAGTAATATTTTTTTAAATTTAAATACACAATAGCATGACTTTACAAGAACAAATAAATGCAGATGTAATAGTTGCCATGAAGGCCAAAGAAGAAATAAGTTTAAGGGCCTTAAGAAGTTTAAAATCGGCTCTTTTATTAGCAGCTAGTGAGCCAGGCGCTAACGGTGTGGTAACGGATGATGCCGCACTCAAAATTTTTCAGAAATTAGCTAAACAACGCAAAGAATCTCTAGATATCTATGTGCAAAATAATAGAGAAGACCTTGCGCAAGTAGAGCGCGATGAATTGGCTGTTATAGAGAAATATTTACCTAAACAATTGAGCGAAATAGAAATTAAAAACATTTTGCAAGAACTGGTTACTAATGCTGGAGCAACTACTTCGGCAGATTTTGGGAAAGTAATGCCGTTAGCCATGAAAGCATTAGCTGGTAAGGCAGATGGCAAAATTATATCTTCTGTTTTAAAAGAAATTTTAAGCTAAAACGTCTTTATTTTATATTAATTCCGTTCTTGTGGTGTTTTTTAATTACATTATAGCATGACAGATAATAACGAAGATGAAAGAATAAAAAAGGCTTTTCAAAGAAAAGACTGGCCAGAAATAAAGGAGAGTGATAGCTGGGCTACCTTCAAAATTATGGCTGAGTTTGTGGAGGGTTTCGAGAAGATGAGCAAAATCGGTCCTTGTGTTTCCATCTTTGGTTCAGCCAGAACCCAAGCGGATAGCCCGTACTACCTGCTCTCTGAAGAAATTGCACGTAAACTGGTACATGCTGGTTTTGGTGTTATAACAGGTGGCGGACCAGGTATTATGGAGGCTGGAAATAAGGGGGCATTTGAGGCAGGTGGCAAATCTGTTGGACTAGGAATTGTGCTGCCTTTTGAGCATTTTTTTAATAAATATGTAGACCGCGATAAAAACATCAACTTTGATTACTTTTTTGTGCGCAAAGTGATGTTTGTAAAATATGCCCAAGGTTTTATTGCTATGCCTGGTGGGTTTGGTACTTTAGACGAATTGTTTGAATCGTTAACGCTTATACAAACACATAAGGTTGCTCAATTTCCGGTAGTTTTGGTAGGCACCGAATTTTGGGGGGGATTAATTGATTGGATTAGAACCGTTATGTTGGAAAAAGAAAAGAATATCAGCGCTGAGGATATGTTTCTTTTTAAATTAGTAGATACGGCTGAAGATGCAGTTAATTATATATTAGATTATTATGCAGAAATGAGCATTAAACCCAATTTCTAAAAGCATTTAAAATTGAATGATTTTGTTGCTCCAACATTCATTTTCAGTTTCAATAGTTAACAATTTAATTCCGCGTATTGGCTGCAATAACTGTAATAGATAAATACCTTCTGTTTCTGTATTTAGCATTATTGACTCTAATTGTCCATGCATATTTATTACTTTTACTGTTTTAATGGGTACAGGTGTATGCAATTGCCAACCCAAAGCTGTTTGATAGACTTTTAATGCTTCTTTATTATTAGCTTTAACCCATGTTGATGAACTTGAATTAAGGACTAATGAATCTACGTATACTTTATCGCCACGTGATTCTTGGTCGTTATTGCCCATTACTGCAGCGGCATATAATACAATTATGTTTTTTTCTGGTTGGCTGGGTGCTTTCCATTTAAATTTCCAATATTTTAAATTATTACCATTATTTCCCGCTGTATTATGGGTAACATAATCTGAAATAAGTACGCCAGAATCTCCAGCTGTTAAGAAGTTTCCTGCATCGTTAAATTCAATTCCACGGTAACGGGCGTTGAGGGCAAATCCAAACTTAACAATCCCCGGGTGTGTGCTTATCACCTCAATATCATAGGTGCTGTTTGGTGTAAAATAAGTACTTGTATCTTCACCATTTACTAAAATATTGATTGATCCTATGCTGTCTGGATTGGTTTTTCCAATATGGCAAGAAGAACAATTACCTTCGCCGGGTGCGCCACTTAAATTGAAACCGGCTGTTGAGCTCGCATGTAAGGTATAAAAACCTGCCGCAAGTGCGGCTATAACAAAAAATATCCCTGTAATCTTTTTCATTACAGGGATAGACTAAATAAATACCTAAATGGTTGCTTCTATTTTAATGTACGCTTTACCTCTATTTCTTCGTATGCTTCCACATAATCGCCTTCTCTCAAGTCGTTGTAATTGTGAATGGTTAATCCGCAATCAAATCCTTGGGCCACTTCTTTGGCATCATCTTTAAATCGTTTCAACGATGATAATGAGCCAGAGAATACTACTACACCATCTCTAATTAATCTGATTTTTGCGTTTCTAACTAATTTTCCATCAGTTACCATACAACCTGCAACAGCACCCACTTTGGTAATTTTAAATACCTCGCGAATCTGTGCATTACCCAATATTTTCTCTTCAATGGTTGGTGCTAACATACCTTCGATGGCAGATTTTATCTCTTCGATTGCATTGTAAATAACTGAATACAAACGGATATCAATTGATTCAGTTTCTGCTAACTTTCTAGCCTGCGGACTAGGACGAACCTGGAATCCTACAATAATGGCATCAGAAGCTGAAGCTAACATTACATCACTTTCAGAAATTTGCCCTACAGCCTTATAGATTACACTTAACTGAACTTCTGGTGTAGATAGTTTAATCAACGAATCTGCTAATGCTTCTACCGATCCATCAACGTCGCCTTTTACAATTACGTTTAATTCTTTAAAATTACCAATAGCTAAACGCCTACCAATTTCATCCAAGGTAATGTGTTTATTGGTTCTAATTCCTTGTTCGCGCTGCAACTGCTGACGTTTATTAGCAATTTCTTTTGCTTCTTGTTCATTTTTAGTTACAATAAAACGATCACCAGCTTGTGGTGCTTTATCAAATCCAAGTATTACAACAGGAGTACTTGGTCCGGCTGTTGTCATTTTCTTGCCACGTTCATCAAACATAGCGCGCACTTTACCATTGTTGGTACCTGCAAGAAGCGGGTCGCCAACACGCATGGTTCCACTTTGAACCATAACAGTGGTAACAATTCCTCTACCTTTATCAAGAGTGGCTTCAATAATATTTCCTACAGCGCGTTTATTAGGGTTGGCGGTAAGTTCAAGCATTTCTGCTTCTAATAACACTTTTTCTAATAACTCTTCGATACCTGTTCCTTTTTTCGCAGAAATTTCTTGACACTGGAATTTTCCACCCCACTCTTCCACCAAAATATTCATGGCAGAAAGCTGTTCTCTAATTCTATCAGGGTTGGCAGCATCTCTATCTATCTTGTTTAAAGCAAAAACGATAGGTACACCTGCAGCTTGCGCATGACTAATAGCTTCTTTGGTTTGAGGCATCACACTATCATCTGCTGCAATCACAATAATTACAATATCCGTTAATTTGGCACCACGTGCACGCATAGCAGTAAATGCCTCGTGCCCGGGAGTATCTAAGAATGTTATTTTCTTTCCATTATCTAGTTTTACTTCATAGGCACCAATATGCTGTGTAATACCACCCGCTTCACCTTTTACAACATTGGCACTACGCACGTAATCTAGTAAAGAAGTTTTACCATGATCCACATGACCCATAACCGTAACAATAGGTGCACGCGATACAAGCGTATCTGGCTCATCTGCTTCTTCTTCAACAGCTTCAACCATTTCGGCCGAAACAAATTCTACCTCGAAACCAAATTCTTCAGCAACAATGGCAATGGTTTCTGCATCAAGTCTCTGATTAATAGAAACCATCATACCCAGTGTCATACAGGCACTAATAATTTGAGTAACTTGAAGGTTCATCATTTGCGCCAATTCAT
Source organism: Chitinophaga pinensis (assembly GCA_945860865.1). Lineage (GTDB taxonomy): Bacteria > Bacteroidota > Bacteroidia > UKL13-3 > UKL13-3 > B1. The sequence continues at coordinate 19,181 of CAMARW010000009.1, forward strand.
TGGCAGTTACAAACTCTGTTACCTTTAGTTTATTCTTTTCCATTTCCTCTTGCATCATCGCTTCTTCTCGCTCATTGGCTTTAAAGTCGCGTTTTTGCTTGCGTAATTTGGATCGAACTGCACCTATGTTTGGATTTTTACTTCCTGGATTTAACCTGGCTAAGGTGGCTTTTAATTTATCTTGTATTTCCTTATCGCTAATTTCAGTTTTTTCTTCTGGCTTAGCAAAACGGTTGTTTCCTCCTGCTGCAGGTCCTTTTTGGAAACGATTTCCAGCTCCTTGTCCAGGACCTCTATTTGCGTTATTGCCTTGATAAGGCGGTCTATTGGCGTTATTAGGGTTATTTCCTTGATAAGGCGGTCTGTTGGTGTTGTTAGGATTATTACCTTGGTAATTGCTGCGTGGCTTATTGGGGTCTACAGGTTTGTTAGGATCAACTCGCTGGTTATTGGCTTGATCTCCTCCAACAGGTTTACGTTTGCGTTTTCTACGGCCATTAGGATCATCACTGCTGGCAACAGGGTTTTGTTTTTTGGCAGGAGTATCTTGTTTTAAAACAATTTTACCCATTACTTTTAAACCCTCAAGTTTCTCGTATTTTACCTCTTTAACGTTTGCCTCTTCATTTTCTATATGAATAGGAGCTGTTTCAATTATTTCTGGAGAGGCGGCTGGTGTTTCAATTGGTGCTTCAACAGCAGTTATAACTGCCTTGTTGGTTGGAGTAAAAGCGGCAGGTTCTGGCTTTTTTTCTTCAGTTTTTTTACCTTTAGACTTTGGCTTTTTGAGTGAATCTAGGTCAATTTTACCCATTACTTTTAACCCGCCTTCTTCTTTTGGCAATTCAGTTGCAGGAGCTTCAATTGGCAAAGATTTGTTCTCTGATTCTTCAGTAAGAATTGCTTTACTTTTGTGTTCCTCTTCTTTTTTAACTGGAGTGGTTTTTGCTTCTTTGATTTCTGCAACAATATTCTCCTTAATTTTGGCTGGAGCTATTTTTTCAGCAACTGGCGGGGTATTTTCTTCAGGCTGAGAAACTTCTTTTGAATTAACTGTTTCGGTAGTGGGTTTATCAACCAAAGATGTTTCAGGTGCTTTTTTATTTTGAGTATCAACTAAACCAGATTTGATAAAAATGCCTTCCTCATAATCTTCCTCTTCTACCTGAGTTACTTTGGCTTTGGGTAGTTCGTGAACAGTGTCTTTAGGTTTAATTCTATCGCGACCTAATTTGTTTGCTTCGTCTTTAACTTTCTTTTCTGAAGAGTATTCAGACAAAAGGATACCGTATTGGTCTTCTGTTAGTTTAGTGGTAGGTTTAGCCTCAATGGCATGACCTTTTTTTGCCAAAAAGTCTATCAGTGTGGTCATCCCCACATTGAGTTCCTTCACTACGGCGTTCAATCTTTTTGTTCCTGTTGTTTCGCTCATTATGCGCTATTTCGTCCTAAAATTACTGCGAATATCGGTATTATTCATGGATATTCAACATGAAGGCTTTTGGCCAATTTATTTAAACAACCCATGTTATTCAAACTCTGCTTCAAGAATTCTGCGCACTTCTTGCACAGTTTCCTCTTCTAGCTCAGTTCTGCGCACCAACTCTTCATTGGGAACTTGTAAAACACTTTTAGCAGTATCTAACCCAATTCCTTTTAATTCGTCGATAATCCAGCTATCTATTTCATCTGTAAATTCATCTAAGTCGATATCTTCCTCTTCTGTTTCAGCTTCACGGTAAACATCAATTTCGTATCCAGCTAATTTACCTGCCAATTTAATATTATGCCCACCTTTACCGATAGCCAAAGAAACTTGGTCGGGTTTTAAAAATACCGAAACGCGTTTTTTGTTTTCGTCTATTTTAATAGAAGAAACTTTAGCCGGACTCAAAGCTCTTTGAACCAACAAACTTGGGTTTCCGGTATAGTTAATTACGTCAATATTTTCATTTCTAAGTTCACGAACGATGCCATGAATACGGGAGCCCTTCATGCCCACACAAGCACCTACGGGATCAATTCTATCATCGTAGCTTTCTACAGCAACTTTGGCTCTTTCTCCTGGTTCTCTAACTACATTTTTGATGCTTATTAAGCCATCAATAATTTCGGGAACTTCTTGTTCAAATAATCTTTCTAAGAAAACACCAGCAGTTCTGCTTAAAATAATTCTTGGGTTGCCATTGTGCATTTCTACTTTAAGCACAACTGAGCGAATAGCATCTCCTTTTTTGTAAAAATCTGCTGGAATCATTTCAGTTTTTGGAAGAATAAGTTCGTTGCCTTCATCATCCAATACCATAATCTCTTTTTTCCAGATTTGATATACTTCACCTGCAATAATTTCGCCAACTCTGTCTTTATATTTTTTGTAGAATTCGTCTTTTTCTAATTCTAAAACTTTAGATAAAAGGGTTTGACGAGCAGATAATACAGCTCTTCTACCAAAAATTTGTAAGCCAACTTCTTGGGTTACATCTTCTCCAATTTCAAAATCGGGTTCTATTTTTACGGCATCAGAATAAGCTATCTGCGTATTTTCATCTTCCACTTCGCCATCATGCACAATGTTTCTATTGTGCCAAATTTCTAAATCTCCCGATTTATCGTTAATAATTACGTCAAAATTTTCGTCGCTGTTGTAACGTTTACGAAGCATGCCTCTAAACACATCTTCCAACACGCGCTGCATGGTTGCGCGGTCTATGTTTTTGAACTCTTTAAACTCACTAAAGGAGTCTATCAATCCTACACTGTGCATATTCTCTAAATTTTAAATTTTAATTAAATGAAACCATTACCAAGGAAGTTTCTATATCTGCTAATACAATCTCTTTTATTACAGGCTCCTTGGCGTTGTAAGCTTTTTTCTTGTCTTTTAAATGTAAGGTAAGTACCCCATTAGCAAATGCAATTAATTTCCCTAATAATTCTGTTTTTGCTTTTAAGGTAATTTGCAATTCTCTGCCAACATGTTTGGGATATTGCCTTTCTAATAATAGCGGCTTATCTATACCCGGCGACGAAACTTCTAGTTTGTAGGGGGTGTCTCCAAAATCTAATTCGTCTAATTTGTTAGATAGGTGTTTATTCAATTTCCTGCATTGCTCAATCGTTAGCGATTCATCGCTATCAATCATTACCAATAGCTTTCCTCCACTGGGTTTGTAATCAATGTCTACAATAAAAACAGAGGGTTCTAAAACCTCCGCACTCCACTCTTTTAGCTGTTCTACAATTTGCATAGTTAACAAAAGAGGGGACTTTTGGTCCCCTCTTAATCTCATAATAACTTTACAAATATAGCTAATTACAACTGAGTTGCAAGCAAAATTTAACTTTTATAATCTAAACCTATTTTGTGTGGTGTAAAATAAATCCAAACATATCTGCCGCATCCTCAATCAATTTGGCTGTTGGTTTACCTGCTCCATGTCCGGCTTTGGTATCTATCCTAATTAGCACTGGGCTCTCTTTAGCAAACTCACTTGCTTGCAGGGTGGCAGCAAATTTAAAAGAATGCGCAGGAACCACCCTATCGTCGTGGTCGGCTGTCATAATTAAGGTAGCAGGATATTTTACGTCCTTTTTCACATTGTGTAAAGGCGAGTATTTAATGAGGTATTCAAACTGTTCTTTGTCCTCGCTGCTACCGTATTCTACAGCCCAACCCCAGCCAATGGTAAATTTGTGGTAACGCAACATATCTAGCACGCCCACTGCGGGTATGGCAGCGGCAAATAATTCTGGTCTTTGGGTCATACAAGCGCCTACTAATAGTCCGCCATTAGAGCCCCCATGAATAGCTAAATGTTTGCTACTGGTATATTTTTCGGCAATTAAAAATTCTGCTGCGGCAATAAAATCATCAAATACATTTTGCTTTTTTGCTAACATACCTGCTTTATGCCAATCTTCTCCATACTCGCCCCCACCGCGTAAATTAGCAATTACATAAATACCACCTTGCTCCATAAACGCTAACCTCGAAATGCTAAAAGAAGGCGTGAGGCTGATATTAAAACCGCCATAACCATATAATAAAGTAGGATTATTTCCGTCTAATTTTAATCCTTTTTTGTGAATAATAAACATCGGAATTTTAGTACCATCCTTACTCGAATAAAATACTTGTTTGGTTTCAAATGCTTCCGTATTAAATGGATATTTTACTTCTTTGAGCCAGTCTGTTTGGGTTCCTTCGTTTATATTGTATAGTTTTATTTTACTTGGTTCAGTAAAAGAAACAAAATTATAGCTTATAATATTTTCTCCTTTATTGGTGCCAGATAAGCCAACAGTGCCAATACCCGGAAGGTCTATGTTGTGCAATAATTTCCCTTTAATATCAAAATGTTTTAACCTATTGCTGGCATCTACCAAAAAGGAAGCTATTAAATGGGTTTCGTTGGCAATCACTACGTTTTCCAGTAAGTTATCGCCTTCAGGAATAATGCTTATCCAGTTTTGTACCTCTGTTTTTTTAGGGTTTATGGCCACTAGCTTGTATTTAGGTGCATTTAAATCGGTTCTAACCAAAATATTATCACCCTCATTCCCTACAATATCAAAATTATTTTCGAAGCCTTTGCAGAGTATAGAGAAACCTGCCTGACTTATTTTTTGACTTGGGTTTAGACCAGATAAGTCTTTTACCCAAATTTCGTTGCCCGATGTGCCTTCAGAAATATTTATAAACAGGAAGCGTTCATCATCTGTAATGCCTGCGTTAAAATAGCGCAAGGGATTTTTCTTGTCTTCAAATACAAGTACATCTTCACTTTGGTCTGAACCAAGATTATGATAATATATTTTCATAAACTCGTTCTGGTTACTGAAGTCTTTTCCTTTGGCAGGTTCATCGTACCTGCTATAAAAAAAGCCATTTCCCAACCAGGTGGCTCCACTAAATTTAACCCAATTTATTTGGTCTTTAATTTTAGTTTTATTGGCTACATCCATGATAAAAATCTCATTCCAATCACTACCAGATTTGGCTATACCCACGGCTGCATATTGGTGGTTTTTGCTAAAGCTTAAACTTGCTAAAGAAACCGTTCCGTCATCCGATAATTTATTGGGGTCTAAGAAAATTTCGGCATTTTGGTAGTTGTTTAAATCTTTGGTTCTATATAATACACTCTGGTTTTGTAAGCCATCATTTTTATAAAAATAATAATAATCGCCTTCTTTGGTTGGCGAGCTATATTTGGCATAATTCCAGATTTCTGTGAGGCGTTTTTTAAGGGCGCTTCTGCTTTCAATTTGCGCTAAGTAATCAGTTGTAACCTTATTTTGGTTTTGCACCCATTGCAATACCTCGGGGGCGGTATCGTTTTCTAGCCAGCGGTAAGGATCAGAAATTTGGGTGCCAAAATAATTGTCGGTGGTGCTATCCTGCGCACTTGTTGGCAAACTTTGTAGTTTTATTTCTTGTTTGTTCATGTTTGTTTGGCAGGCCGATAAAGTTAATAGTCCTGCTATAATTAAACTTGTTTTCATGCATATTTTTTTTCGAAAATAAGCCAAATTTGAGCACTTTTACTACAATATTTTTTGATGAAAATTGCTTTTCGTTCAGACTAAATCAAAATAAACTTTTCTTTATTTTTTGTTAAAGGTTTGCAATTAATTTAAAGAACCACTTTATTGCCAATTGAAACAAAAAAACATGAAAAAATTTACAATTAAATTGGCAATCATTGCCATGGCATTATTTGCCAATTTTGCGGCTAAGGCCCAAGTAGAATTTTACCATTCTCTAGGTGGAGCGGCTTATTCTTCAATCAATTCGGGCGGAGGATACGCAATTGGCTACTCTCCTCGTTTAAACCTAACAGAATTATCTGATGAAGTTAGTGTTTCTGTAGGTTCTCACGTTGGCTTAGGTTTTTCTATGTCGGCAAACTCTCAAACTGGTGGAAGCGGAAGTTTTGTATTGGATTTACCTTTGGTGGCCGAATTAAATTTTGGACATGCTAGCAGTGAAAATTCATCGGTGGGTTTTGGAGGCTTTGTAGGAGCTGGTTTTGGTTTTAATAGAATGAGTTATTCAGATAATTTTGGTTCTGACAGCAGAAGTGCTACTGGTTTAGTATTAAATGGTGGTTTTAGAACTAATTTAATTAGAGAACAATCTGTTACTTTGAGGATTTCATATATGTTAGCTTCAGATGGTAAAGGAGATATTTTTGGTCTTGGTTTATTATATAACCTCGGCGATTTTTAGTTAGAAATCTTACATAAAAAAAGGGCAGTATAACTTAGTTATGCTGCCCTTTTTTTGTAATAAGCAAATACTATAAAGCTGCTTCGTATCTGCGGCTTACTTCGTCCCAGTTAATTACACTCCAGAAGGCTGTCATGTAATCTGGTCTGCGGTTTTGGTAATGCAAATAATAGGCATGCTCCCAAACATCGCAACCCATAATTGGCGTTCCCGGACATTCAGCAATATCCATTAAAGGATTATCTTGGTTGGGTGTAGAGCAAACACATAAAGTTTTATCTGCTTTTACGCATAACCAAGCCCAGCCCGAACCAAAACGAGTGGCACCTGCCTTGTTAAAATCTTCTTTAAATTTATCCCAACCACCTAATTGGCTTGTAATGGCATCCATTAATTTGCCGCTAGGCATGCCGACTGCGTTAGGCGCCATAATACTCCAAAAAAGACTGTGGTTAAAATGTCCACCGCCATTGTTGCGCACCGCCATTGGATATTTGCTTATATTTTTGCAAATATCTTCAATGCTTGCGTTTTCGCCATCTGTGCCGGCAAGGGCAGCGTTTAGGTTAGTAACGTAAGCGTTGTGGTGCTTGCTATGATGGATTTCCATGGTGCGCGCATCTATATGCGGCTCCAATGCAGTGTACTCGTATGCGAGTTTTGGTAATTCAAATGCCATAATTTTTTTATTGTTTAGAATTGCGAATATAGATAGAAACACCTTGTGTGGAACAAAGTTTTTTTTACATATTTACCGTAATTTTTTAAAAAAAGCCTTCAATAACGCCTCCGATTCTTGTGCCATTATGCCGGCCCTTACTTGGGTTTTGGGGTGCATTATATCCATATTGTGGTGCGTAAAACCACGTTTTTTATCGGCTGAGCCAAAAACCAACGCTGCTGGTTTTGACCAAAAGATGGCGCCAGCGCACATAATACAGGGCTCTAGCGTAACATATAAGGTGCAATCTGTGAGATATTTTGCGCCTAAATAATTGGCCGCAGCTGTTATGGCTTGCATCTCGGCATGGGCCGTTACATCGTTTAATTGCTCTGTTAAATTATGGCCTTTACCAATAATGGTATTGTTACAAACCACCACGGCCCCTACTGGCACTTCGCCCAAATCATAGGCTTTTTGGGCTTCTTTTAGCGCCTCCCGCATAAACCACTCATCAGTAAATAACTCTTCCATGCGTCAAAATTATAGTAATGTGAGTAGAATGTTGCTTCAATGATTTATTTCTTTCATATTTTAACGTAAAATTGCGTAATTGTAATTCATTCTATTAATATAAACTGTATAAAAAATGGCTAATAAATACACCTTATCTTTTGCCTGTTTTTGTTTATTGTTTTTCAGCTATTGTGATAAACCCAAACAGCAGCCACCAGCGCAAAAACCCAATGAAAACATCACCTTAGAATTGGGTGATCCTGTGGAAACACTTCCAGCAAATACCAATTATAAACCTGCCTTTACTGGGCAAACAAGAGTGGGTAGCTTGGTAACAAAAACCAAGTATCAACACAAAATTATTACATCACAATTGAGCAGTCCTTGGGGTATTGCACCTTTACCAAATGGCAAATTTTTGGTAACAGAAAAGGGAGGCAATATGCGCATGGTTACAGAAGAAGGTGCAGTTAGTGCTCCCATATCTGGCATTCCGGCAGTAAATTCAGCTGGACAAGGAGGTTTATTAGGCCTATTGGTTGACCCAAGTTTTGGTTCGAACCGAATGGTTTATTGGGCTTTTTCGGAGAATGCAACAGGTGGTACTACTACAGCCATAGCTAAGGGTAAACTTTCTGAAGACGAAACTACGATGACCAATGTGGTGGTTATTTACAGGGCCAATTCGGCACATAGCTCTAGCTTGCATTTTGGCGCGCGCATAGTGATGGATGTAAGTAGAAATCTGCTTATTTGCTTGGGCGAAAGATCTAGCATGTCTACCCGTGTTTTGGCGCAAAGTGTGGCAAGCAGTTGGGGTAAAATTATACGTATTAACTTAGATGGAGCGGCAGCAGCAGGTAACCCAACTTTTGCTGGCGCTGGCGCATTGCCAGAATTGTATAGTATTGGGCATAGAAACCCGCAGGGTTTAGCCATACATCCAGAAAATGGCGAGCTTTGGTTAGGCGAATTTGGTCCGAGGGGTGGCGATGAGATTAATTTTATTGAGCCAGGTAAAAACCATGGGTGGCCAGTGATTACCTATGGGATAGAGTATGGCGGGCAAACAATAGGCGATGGTATCCAGCAAAAAGTTGGTATGGAGCAACCTGTTTATTATTGGGATCCGTCTGTTTCGCCTAGTGGTATGACATTTTACAAGGGTAATAAAATACCAGAATGGCAAAATAATTTGTTTGTAGGGGCCTTGAGCGGAACGCATATTGTGCGTTTGCATATTCAAAATAGAAAAGTGTTGGGCGAGGAGCGTTTGTTAAGATCCGAAAACCAAAGGTTTAGAGACATTACACAAGGTTTAAACGGAGCTCTTTACGCTGTAACAGACGCGGGCAGGTTGTATAAAATTGATAAGGAGTAGGAAACTTTTTTTTAGCTCCTATTACTTTCCTAAATTGCAGCCCCAATTAGTTTTTTAAAGGGCGATAATATTATGTACAGAACAAATACATGTGGCGAATTAAGGCTTGCAGATGCAGGTAAACGGGTAACTTTGTGTGGTTGGTTGCAAAAGGGCAGAGATTTGGGCGGCATGACTTTCATTGATTTGCGTGATAGATACGGCCTTATACAGCTGGCTTTTAACATGGAAACCAATGCCGAAATATGCGAAAAGGCACGTAAATTGGGTAGAGAATTTGTTTTGCAAGTGAGTGGTTTGGTGAAAGAGCGCGAAAGCAAAAACCTGCAAATGCCTACTGGCGAAATTGAAATTATTGTAGATGAGTTATTGGTTTTAAATGAGGCTAAAACACCTCCTTTTACGATAGAAGATAATACAGATGGTGGCGACGACCTGCGCATGAAATACAGGTATTTAGATTTACGTCGTGCACCCGTTAGAAATAACATGTTGTTAAGGCATAAAATGGCCCAACAAACCCGAGCCTATTTAGATGCCCAAGATTTTACCGAGGTGGAAACTCCCGTTCTAATTAAATCTACTCCAGAAGGTGCCAGAGATTTTGTGGTTCCTAGTAGAATGAATCCAGGACAGTTTTATGCTTTGCCTCAATCTCCACAAACCTTTAAGCAATTGCTTATGGTGGCGGGTTTAGATAGGTACTACCAAATTGTAAAGTGTTTTAGAGACGAGGATTTACGTGCAGATAGACAACCCGAGTTTACGCAAATAGATTGCGAAATGAGCTTTGTAGAGCAAGAAGATGTGCTAAATATGTTTGAGGGATTGGTGAAACATTTGTTTCAATCGGTGAAAGACATATCGATTCCAGAAGTGCCGCGAATGACCTACGCTGATGCTATGGAGTTTTATGGTTCAGACAAACCAGATACGCGCTTCGATATGCGTTTTGTTACACTTAATAATACAGCTAATAATTTAGTTGCGGGCAAAGATTTTAAAGTTTTTGAGGAGGCAGAGTTAGTGGTTGCTATTTGTGCAAAAGGCTGTGCCAGTTACACCAGAAAGCAATTAGATGAGTTAACAGATTTTGTAAAAAAGCCCCAAATTGGTGCTACTGGTTTAGTTTATGCACGTGTTAATGAAGATGGTACTATTAAATCATCGGTAGATAAATTCTATGATGAAACAGCTTTGCAGGCTTGGGGTAAAGCAACTGGGGCTGAACCCAATGATTTGATTTTAATTTTGGCTGGTTCAGACCAAAAAACCAGAAAAGCCATGAACGAGTTGCGCCTAGAAATGGGAACTCGCTTGGGCTTGCGTAACAAAGATGTTTTTGCTTGCTTGTGGGTATTAGATTTTCCATTGTTAGAATACAGCGAAGAAGAAAATAGATATTTTGCCATGCACCATCCATTTACATCGCCTAAGCCGGAAGATGTGGCTTTATTAAGTGCGGGTAAATTGGGTTTGGTTAGAGCCAATGCCTATGATTTAGTTATTAATGGTGTTGAAGTAGGAGGTGGTTCTGTGCGTATTTTTAACAAAGAACTGCAAGCCCAAATGTTTGAAGTTTTAGGTTTTACCAAAGAGGAGGCTCAAAATCAATTTGGATTTTTAATGAATGCTTTTGAATATGGCGCACCTCCACATGCCGGATTAGCCTTTGGTTTTGATAGGTTATGCTCTTTATTTGGTGGTGCAGAAAGTATCAGAGATTTTATTGCTTTCCCTAAAAATAATTCGGGCAGAGATGTTATGATTGATGGTCCGAGTGCCATAGATGAAAAACAATTGAACGAGTTGCATATAGCCTTAAAAAAGTAAAATATGCTTAGGTTGAAAGAGTGTGGACTTTTTTCTCACAATTAGGATTCTTTTGAGCGCGGCTTTAAATGATTGCTATTGTTGAGTTTTATAGAAATGAATGCGCAAAAAAGGGTCTTTTGAATCAGTTCAAAAAAATGGCAGCTTTGAAAAGTTGCGGGGATGGGTTATTTTTATAAACTAAAATAAAAGATTGATATGGCTTTAGACATTACAGGCAAAATTATTCAAATATTGCCAAGCACTACTGGAACCAGCAAAGCTGGAAAAGATTGGGTAAAACAAGAATTTATTGTGGAAACACAAGAAGCTTATCCAAAGAAAATTTGCATAGGTTTAATGGGTGAAAAGGTCCAAGAACTAAAGAAATATACCACTGGCAATGAGGTAAAAGTTTCATTAAACATAGAATCTCGCGAGTACCAAGGAAAATGGTATACCAATATTAATGCTTGGCGTATAGAACCAGGTAGCGCAAGTGGCGCTCCTACTGGCCAAAGCGCTAATAATGAAGAAAATTTTGGTTCGCAAGAAACGTCAGAACCCAGCTATTCGCAAGAAAGTAGCACAGATGATTTACCCTTCTAGGATACTAATTTGATACATTACTTAAGCCATGCAGAAATAGACCAAGCCAAGTGGGATCTCTGTTTAGAGCAATCCCCTAATGGTTTAGTTTATGGGTTTAGTTGGTATTTAAATATTGCTTCGCCCCAATGGGAAGCTTTAATTTTAGACGATTACCTTGCGGTGATGCCTTTAACAGCTCACCGCAAGTTTTTTATTTGGTATTTAAGTCAGCCCTTCTTTACGCAGCAATTAGGCATATTTACTAAGCAAGCTGTATCACAAGAAATTTTACAAAGCTTTTTACAGGCTATTCCAGCTAAATTTAGGTTTATAGACATTCAGCTAAATGAACAAAATCAGCTGTTAAACCCAAAGATTAAAATGCGTAAAAGGCGAAACTATGTGCTAGACCTAGCCAAGCCTTATGATAAAATTACTAAAGAGTATAATACGCAAAGTAAGCGCAATTTAAAGAAGGCTAAAAAGTATGAATTGCTTATTCAGAGTATTAGTACTTCTGAAACCGTTTCTTTTTATAAATTACATAAAGCACTGAGCACAAAAGGTGTAAAAGAAGCTGATTACCAGCGTTTGCAGCAATTGATGGATAAAGCATCCGAACAACAAAAAATTATTTGCAAGGGAGTGTTCGATAAATCTGGGGAACTTTTGGCTGCAGGTGCATTTTTAGCGCACAAAAATAGAATTATATTCTTATTGGGAAATGGTTCTGAGCTTGGGAAAGAAAAGGGCGCCATGACTTACCTCATGGATAACATCATTTTTCTTTTTTCTGACCATCGCATGATATTAGATTTTGAAGGCTCCGAAATTGAGGGTATTGCAAGATTCTTTAGGAGTTTTGGTGCCGAAAAAAGAAATTACTACCGATACAAACTCAATCGCTTACCATGGATTTTGCGATTATTTAAAAATTAAGTTATGAAACTCGCTGCCATAGATATCGGATCAAACGCTGTTCGCCTTCAAATTGTTAGGGTTAACGAAATAGGTTCAGCCGATCGTTTTAAAAAATTAGAATTTGTTCGTATACCCATTCGATTAGGTGATGACGCTTTTAAAGAGCAATGGATTAGCAAAGAAAAGCGCAAAATATTTAGGCTTGCCATGGAATCTTTTAGTGCTTTACTGGGTGCTTTTGAGGTAGATCATTACATGGCCTGTGCCACTAGTGCAATGCGCGAAGCAGAAAATGGCGAAAAAATTGTAAAAAGAGTAGAGGAGGAAACAGGGTTAAAAATCCATATTATCAATGGTAAAAAAGAAAGTGAGTTAATTCTCGCTTCTATCCTACATATTTTTGAACCCAACAAAAATTACCTAAGCATTGATGTGGGCGGAGGTTCAACTGAAATGACGATTATCTCCAATCAAAAAATCATCAACTCTGCTTCTTTTGATATTGGAACAGTTAGATTAATGGATGGAGCTGTTTCAGAAAAAACTTGGCAAACCTTAGAACATTGGGTTCAGCATAAAACAGCCGGTTTAACTGATATTAATGGCGTGGTAACCAGTGGAACTATCAATAAAATACTGGGTTTATTGCACCCTAATCAATTGGTAAAAACAATAACGCGCAATGAATTAAAAGATTTCCATAGAAAGGTAAGTAAAATGTCGCTGCAAGAGCGCATAGAAAAATACAAACTCAATATGGATAGGGCAGATATCATTGATGTTTCGGCCGATATTTACCTTAGAATTTTAAATTGGGCTAATATAAAAACCATTTTAAGTCCAGATAATAGTGGCTTAAAAGATGGTATGTTGCATGTGCTTTATAACAAATTTTACCAGGCATAAAAAAAACCATAAAATGAGCCGCTTTAAAGCAACCCATTTTATGGCTCTATAATTAATTGGTGAATTATTTATTTTACATTCACTAATTCTACATCAAAAATGAGGGTTGCATTTGGCGGAATAACACCACCAGCACCGTTTGGACCATAGCCTAATTCACTAGGAATGATCAAGCGTATTTTGTCGCCTACTTGCATTAAAGCAATGCCTTCTTCCCAGCCTTTAATAACCATTCCTTGTCCTAATGGGAAACTAATAGGTTCACCTCTTTCAACAGAAGAGTCAAAAGTTCTGCCATCCATTAAGTAGCCTGTGTAATGCACATCAACGGTTTTTCCGTTTTCAGCTTTTGCACCTTCACCTTTTTTCACCACAATGTATTTTAATCCACTGGCTGTAGTTAAAGTGTCTTTGCCTTTAACATCGTAGGCCGCAGCTTTTACGGGTGTAGTAGCATTTAAAACCTCGATATCAAACACTAGGGTACTATTAGATGGGATGGTTCCCATATCTCTTTCGCCATAACCAATGCTTGGCGGAATAGTTAAAGTGGCTTTATCTCCAATGTGCAATAAAGCTAAACCTTCATCCCATCCTCTGATAACTTGTCCACCACCTACTTTAAAATCAAAAGGTTGGTTGCGGTCTTTAGAGCTATCAAATTTGGTACCGTTGGTTAATTTACCTGTATAATGTACACTTACTTTATCGCCAATTTCTACTTTTCGGCCTGAACCGATCTCAGTTACCTTGTATTTGAGTCCGGAAGCGGTGGTGATTTCTTCGTTCAACTTAATATTTCTTTTAGTGGTTTTATTTTCTTTTTTTGTTGTGCCTTTAGCAGGCTTAGTTTGTGCCATGCTTGGCGCAGTAAATGCTAACGCAGCAGCAAATAATAAATACTTTATCATAATTAATTAACTTTAATTAGTTCAACGTCGAAAACCAGCGTTGAGTATGGAGGAATAGGTCCGCTACCACGTGGGCCATAAGCCAATGTCCAAGGAATAATTAACTGTAATTTATCTCCTTCTTTCATTAACAAAAATCCTTCATCCCAACCTGCTATTACCTGTCCGGCACCAACTGTAAAAGTAAATTCAGGGCTACCTTCTTTGGTTTCATCAAAAACAGTTCCATCTAATAAGGCGCCACGGTATTTTACAGTAACTTTATCTCCTTTTTTTACTGCTTTACCTTTACCAGCTTCTTTAACAATGTATTTTAAGCCAGAATTGGTTTGTTTTACATCTGTTAAACTGCTCAAGAAACTGCTTAAGGCTATGGAGTCTTTAACTTCAAAATCTTTATTTTGTTCATCAATTTTTTGTTGCATTTCTTGAGGGTTGTATACATCAAGTAAAGTGGCATAAAAAGTAATCATATCACCTGATTTTACGCCAGGGGGTAAACCTTCACCAAAATTACCATACAAGGTATCTGCTAAAATTTTAAAGATTGCGCTATCACCTTTCTTTAAAACGGCAAAAACTTCTTTTAAACTTGGCTCTCCTGCTGGGATGTAGTAAGGTTTATTATTTTTGTATGAATCAAAAAGAGCAGAGTCATTTTTGTCTAATACACCTTTTAAATGGATGTGTAAGTTATCTCCTTCGGCAACCATACGGGCATTGTCGTCTGTTTTAACAATTTTGTATTGGGTTCCATTAGGAGTGGTTTCAAAGCGCTGGTTGCAAGCGCCCATGATAAAAATGGCAACGATTGCCAAAAGGGTGTTTTTCATTGTTTATTTTTAATTTAGGTTGTTAAGTAATTCTTATATTGGTTTAGTGCCTCTTTAAATTTTGCTTCTACCAGCTCAATAGCCTCCATGCTCTCGCCGCCAGCTGCGTTAAAATGACCGCCTCCGTTAAAATATTTGCGGGCAAATTCATTGGCTGGAAATTTATCTTTAGATCTAAACGACATTTTTCTAGCTACTTTTCTATCTACAATAAGCACAGAGAAAAGAATACCCGAAATGGATAAGCCGTAATTTACTAATCCTTCACTGTCGCCTGTTAGGATATGGAATTTTTTTAATTCATCTTCTGTAACCACGATTAGCGCTGTATTGTATTCTTTTAATATTTGTAGCTTTTCGCTCAGGCAAAAGCCAATAAAACGCGTTCTATTCTCAGAGTAATTGTCGTATATAGCCTCATAAATTTTGTTTGATTTGGCTCCCTTTTCTAATAGAACAGCAGCTACTCTGTGGGTAGTGGCTGTGGTTGATGGATGCTTGAATGATGCAGTATCTGTAACAATTCCGGCGTATAAACAAGAGGCAATATCTGCATCAATTAATGCTACATCACCCATTAATTCTATAAACCAAAAGATAAGTTCTGCGGTAGAGCTAGCTTGGGTTGTCCATAATCTAAAATCTTCAAATCCTTCTGGTTCTAGGTGATGATCTATTAAAACTTTTTGTGCAGGAGCTAACTTAACAATATCTCCAAGTTTATGGATACGTTTTAATGCATTAAAATCGAGGCAAAATATTAGGTCGGCGTCTGATATTAAATCAATACTTTTTTCTTCAAACTCCTCAAAATTGATGACTGAATTTTCGTTTGGCATCCATTTCAAAAAATCGCCATAGTCTGTTGGACTAATAATCTGAGCTGGAATATTTTTTTTGAGGAAATAGTTATACAATCCCAACGAAGAGCCTAGTGCGTCTGCATCAGGTTTGTGGTGGGTTGTAATGATTACCTTTGGTTTAACCGCAGCTTCTAGCAGCGGTTTTAAATCAGCAATGTTATTTAAATTTTTCAAAGTGGCTGCAAATATCTACTAATGAATTGTTTTAATGCTATTCTTTTTATTTTTTTATTTAACAAACAAGTTTTATTGGTTGTAGCAATTTATTCCTAGAAGGATGTAATTTTGCAGGCCCAAATATAATAAAAATGAGTAATATTACCTTTACAATGATTAAACCAGATGCAGTGGCAAATGGTTTTACTGGAAAAATTATCGATCAAATTTTAGAAGCAGGATTTACAATTCAAGCCATGAAATATGTTCGTTTATCTGAAGAAACGGCAGGTTCATTCTATGAAATACACCGTGAACGCCCGTTTTTTAATGATTTAGTTTCTTTCATGACCAGCGGAACTATTGTAGCGGCTATTTTGGTAAAAGATAATGCTGTAGCAGATTTTAGAACGCTAATTGGTGCCACAGACCCTGCTAAAGCAGAAGCTGGAACTATCCGCAACCGTTTTGCTAAATCTATCGAAGCCAATGCTATGCACGGAAGCGATAGCGATGCTAATGCTGCTGCCGAAGCGGCTTTCTTTTTCAGCGCTTTTGAAAGGTTCTAGGTTGCTGTTAACCCATAAAAAAAGGGGGTTTGCCATCGCAAATCCCCTTTTTTTATGGGTTAAACCTGAAATTATTTTACAATCTTAAACTCTACCCTTCGGTTTTTTTGGCGCCCCTCTGGGGTATTATTTTCTGCAATGGGTTCGCTTGAGCCAAATCCTGTTGCCTTTAATCTTGAAGCTGCTACACCTTTGCTAGCAATAAAAGTTTTTACTGCATTGGCTCGGTCTTGACTTAATTTTTTATTGTTTTTAGCAATTCCTAAATTGTCTGTATGCCCGTTAATTTCGAGTTTATAATCTGGTTTAGCTAAGAACAAATCAGCCAATTCTGTTAAACTCAATAAAGAGCTTTCACTTATTTTAGATGTGCCAGTTAAAAACTCTAAACTGCTAAAAGCTTCATTTAACACCTTTTTTTCAGCTTCATTAAGAACAACTAAATTAGGGTCTATATTTGGGCAACCCGCGTTTTCAAGACTGCCAGCCTCTGTTGGGCAATTATCGTATTTATCGGCTAAGCCATCACCGTCTGTATCAGGGCAACCTTTAAATTTAACAGGCCCTGGAGAATTAATGCACTCATCTTGTGTATCAGGCACAGAATCTCTATCTGCATCTGGGCAACCCTTAGAACCCTTCCAACCAGCTGCTTTAGGACAAGCATCGTCTTTGTCTAAAATGCCATCTTTGTCTGTATCTGGGCAGCCTTTGCTGCTTATCATGCCAGAATCGTTCGGGCATTTGTCAAATTTATCTGCAACACCGTCATTGTCTTTATCAGGGCAACCATTTAATTTGATACTACCTTTCTCATTTATACATGAGTCTATTGCATCTTTAACGCCATCTGCATCTGCATCTGGGCAACCATTGGCTGTAATAGATCCTGGAACATTGATGCATTCGTCTTTAGCATCTGGCACTCCATCCTTATCTGTATCTGGGCAGCCATCGAACTTAACTAAGCCAGGAACTTTTTTGCATTTATCTTTTCTATCGGGCACACCATCGTTATCGCTATCAAACCTTCCTCCAATATTTATATTTACGCCAAACCTAACCGTGGTGTACCTACCATCTAATCTAAGTGTACCATCTGTTGGTGCCCAACCCATTATATTGTCTGAAAGTAAATATATGGAAACAGGCGCAAGCTGTAAGGCCAAACCTGCACCTACGTTTTGATTATTTCCTCTGAAAATATTGTAATTTACGCGTAGGTCTAATAATCTCCATATCCTTTGCGTATATGAAATACTGGCTCCTGGGTAAAACTTGTTATTCCAAGTCTCACCGTAACCTACCAAACCAATGTTTCCACTTTTAAACAATTGGTAATTAAAACCTAAATAAAATCTTGGGTTTAAACGCGTAGTGTAGGCATTAATTGTATCTTGTTGAGGCTTAAAAACAGTGCTCACAGAATCCATCATTTGGGCAAATTCAGCCGAGTCTATATTAGATGGATCATCTGTATTAAATCCTTCAAAAACAAAGGTGCCTGCTCTAGAATAACTTCTTGCCTCTTTCCAGGTAATAGAACCTAAATCGAGCACACTGGCCGACATGCTCAATTTTTTGTTGAATTTATAATCTGCTCCAATATCTACAGAAATGCCTGAACCAACAGGTTTTTTAAATATATTTTGCCCAAATTGAGAGTAAATTGCTGTTCTATTTGCACCCGTAACGCTGTTTCCTAATTCCGATTGAAGGTCTTCAATTCTCGCTATTCCTGATGCTCTCAATAAATAATCTGTAGAAGCCGTTACCCTATAACTATTCTCATTGCCACTATCTGTTTTAATAGTGGTATTATTTCTTTCCAAAGAAACATCTGCCAAGCCAATATGGTATTTTCCACGAACACCAATGGTGAGTTTTTCACCAAATTCTCGCGTATAAGAGGCCGATAAGGATGTGTATGATTGAAATTTTAATTGCAAATCACTTAAAACAAGTTCTCTGTTAAAAGTTTGGGTACTATTCGCATTTCCGTAATAAACTAAACTAGCTAAATCTTTGGGTATGCCTAGAAAGGTGCTTGCTGTATTCTGCATAGCAAAAGAGAAATAACTTTTCTTTATCCTAAAACCCAAAAAGAGTGGATTAACTTCATTTTGTATTTGAATGTCTTTTAAATGGAAACTACTATTATTTAATAGTTTTTCAATAGTTTGATTTCCAGTTTCATCACTTCTAAGTAGGTCGTATGCACTTATACCGGGTGTGCTAATGTGATTAAAATTATCGAGTATGCCAATGGTAAAACCTTGCCTTGAAACGTGCGCAGGATTCAAAAAACTACTCTGTGCCACCGAACGGAAATTATAAAACATGGGGTTGGTTTGTGCAAATAAATTACCGGCACACAAAAATATACTGAGTGTTAAAATTTTTTTCATTAGTCAAAAATTTGTGTGAGTTAATTATTTAGTATTTTTTTTAAGGGCTATTTTGGTTTTTACTTTAACAGACAATCCAATTTTAGCTGTATAATCCGAGTAAATTTTTACTGGTGATGCACCGCTGCCAAAAGTGGCAATTTTTAGCCTTACTACCATGTTAATCAAGTTTTTAGATCTAATTTCTCTCAAAGTTTCTGCATCAATTCTTATGGTAGAAGTGGCAACCGTGTTTTTTATTGTTCTTCCATTTGCATCTGGAATAGATGAACGCATAAAAGTACCTGCTGAAACAGTATCCATGATAATACTATCCTTATCAGCAAAAAATAAATCTAATTCTGCGTCAAATGGTATTCCATTATCTATGCGCATTATTAAATCTATGTATGCTAAATTATTTGAATCTACTGGGAATGCAAATTCATTTATTTGCCCATTTTTTACAGTAAATAGTGCATTTTGTGATGTATTTTCTATAACTAATGAATTCGTTTTTAATGATAAGGGAATATCCACCTCATACCCAACGGCTATACCTGTACCTTGAAGAATAAAATCATTATAGCCAACAAAACCTCCTGCATTAATGGTTGCCTTACCTCCAAATTTAATTGTTTTAGGGGCAATATTAAGGAGTTGAACAATGGATGAATTGTTTTTATCTAAAACCTTAACATCGTTTATAACCTGACCTTTTTGTGCTAGAGTTGGGTATCCAATTGTGAAGGCTGTAGCATTTAAATTTTGTTTAGTGCCTTTACTACTAATTCCTTCTGCGTCTAAGGTTACAGTTACGGGTACTCCGATGGAATTGGACGTGATTAATCTAATTTTAGGATCATCTATAGGAAAGCCATTGGTAAATTGATCAAATAAATCAAAAGTGCTCTCTGATGGCTCAATTTTTATTTCCCTAGTTCCTAAAAATCCGTTTATTTCTTTAAATCCTAAATCGTCGAAGCTAAAACTAGCTTTCACAAAATTAGATGAGTCGAATGTTCTAATGAGGCCTGAAGAGATAATTCTTGGTTCTACGCTTACTTTTATTTTGTTGTATGGCTTAGCGGGGTCTTGTGATAAATCAAACATTACATTTGTTAAATCTATAAATCCATTATTTGTATTGTTATTTACCTCAATAATAATTGGATTTAAGGCCACACCATTTTTAGTTGCCCCTAATATATTTAATTTAATTTGAAGCTTTTCTGCAATGTTTGAACTCAAATTATAATTGATTTTACCCGCATTAAATACAAGTTTTCTGAGCCTAATGCTTGGATCATCACCATTTAAATCGAGGGTTAATTCTTGTGGGTTTAAAACCTGACTCGGGAATTTTGCTGCTCCTTGGTATGCTTTTAATCCTTTGGTTTCAACTTTAAATTTTAATTCGTCTGTTGAGTCAACTAAAACTGGGCTGGCACTTGAAAAGGTTTTAAATATGGGCAAAGAATAACCTAATCCGCTTGATAGTGTTGCTCCTGCTAGATTTATTGAATCTAATTTAGTTCCATTTGGGGCTACATTTCTAAATGTAAGCTGACCAATAAGCGATTGAAAAGGAATGGTATTGAATATGCTCATTCTAATTTCATCCATTGTTACTGGAAATTCATTGGTAAATGCAACAACCAAAAAACCATTGGATAAATTAACAAAATCAAATTCGTTAGATTCTAGCGGAATGACGTTTATCTGAGAATTAGCATCATTTAAAGCAGGAAATATAGTTACTTTACCAAAGGCCGAATCCAATAAAAGTCTTGTGGAAGCATTAAAACTGTTTTTAAGACTGCCCATGGTTCTATTTTGATTCATGGTTAAGTTGCTAATATCTAACAAACCTAGTTTATTATCAATTTTTAAAGGATCTACAGCCGGAATTTTCAGGATGCTATCTACCGGGAAATTTGCAATGGAGTCTTCCCTTATAACAAAACGGATAAAGCCATCAGGGTCATATTGAATGTATTCATCAGTGTCTTTTAAGATATCACTCATCTTAATTTGGATGGTTGCTAGTGGCAAACCTAATTCTGGACTGATAGATAAATCATTAAATTTATCCAGATTGATATCTTTTTTGCATGCGCTACAAATGAGTAGTAGCCCTAATATGCTTGAAATAATTTTTATTTTCATTGCAGAAGTGTATAATTTTCAGATATTTTCTCCAAAAGTATATGAATCTGCCTAAAATTTCACTATTATTTTTAAAATTTAAGAAATTTATTAAAAGCCATTAAATTCAAAACTTGGTTCTCCTAATAAATTATTATCTGAATCTATGTATTGATAACCTATTAACTTATTGTCTCTTTTTATGCATATTAGCCATTTATTTGACTCTTGCACATTAAAATTTAATGGGCTAGTTTTAAAGTAGGTGTTTTTTTTTGAGTCCTTAATAACTTCCAATATTATAATATTGGTATTCACTTTTTTTAGGATGTAAGGAGCGGCTATATTTAATGCTTCTCCATCTTTGAGGTATCCATCTATAACTTCTACACTTACTTTACTACTCAATTTAATGAATTCTATTCTAGTATAAACTTTATATAACTTATTCCAAAAATTTACTGTTGTGTTTAAACTTTCGTTTCTGTCAACATTACTTAATTTTACAATAGGTGCATTCATTAAAAATTATTTCTTCAAATTTAGAATCTTTAAAATTTGAATATTAGCCACTTAATAGGTAGAACATGCCGTTTAAAAAATAAAACTATTCAAATTTATAAATGGTTCCTTCTTTCCCATCTTTAATCTCTATCCCTATTTCTTTTAATTGGTCTCTTATAAAATCGGAGGTTTCAAAATCCTTTTTGCCTTTTGCGGCCGCTCTTATACCAATAATTATTTGCATTAAATCATCGGTAAGCATTGCACTATTGTCTGTTTCGGGCATAAGGCCGAGTACATTTAAAGTAAAATCTTGCATAAATGCTTGCAACTCTTCTAGGTCTTTGGCAGCAATTTGCTCTTTTCCGTCGTTTACAAGGTTAATATACCTCGTTGCATCAAACAAATGGCTCAATGCTATAGGTGTATTAAAGTCTTCGTTCATGGCCTTATAAACCTTATCTTTTATTTCTTGCACCGAAAAGCTGGAGCTATCTGAAATCTTTAAACTACTCAGTAGTTGCAAGCCATTCATCAATCGTTCTAATCCTTTTTCTGCAGCCAATAGGGCATCGTTTCTAAAATCTAATGTGCTTCTGTAGTGGGCCTGAAGCATAAAAAATCTAACAGTCATGGCGCTGTAGCCTTTATCTAACAAGGCGTGATTTCCAGAAAATAACTCTGCAGGCAAAAACGAATTCCCCAAACTCTTGCTCATTTTCTGCCCGTTTACCGTTAACATATTGGTGTGAATCCAATATTTGGCAGGTTGGGTATGGTTACAAGCTAAATTTTGCGCAATTTCATTGGTATGGTGGGTTGGAATTAAATCCATACCACCTCCATGAATATCAAATTCGTTGCCTAAGTATTTTGAACTCATAGCAGAACACTCTAAATGCCAACCCGGAAAACCTTCTCCCCAAGGGCTCTGCCACCTCATAATATGTTCTGGCTTGGCTTTAATCCATAAGGCAAAATCTAGTCGGCCACGTTTTTCATTTTGGCCATCTAATTCGCGGGTATTGTTTAATAGCTCCTCTAAATTTCTATTGGAGAGAATAGTATAATTGTGTTCAGCCGAAAATTTTTCTACATCAAAATAAATGCTGCCATTGGCTTCATAGGCGTAACCATTTTCCAAAATTTTCTTGGTCATTTCAATTTGCTCAATGATATGACCTGTTGCTGTGGGTTCAATACTCGGGGGTAAGGTGTTAAATTGCCTCAAAACTTCATGAAAATCTAGTGTGTAGCGCTGGACAATTTCCATGGGCTCCACTTGTTCTAATTTTGCTTTTTTGGCAAATTTATCATCTCCTTCATCTCTATCACCTTCCAAATGGCCGGCATCTGTAATGTTCCTTACATAACGTACTTTGTAGCCAAGGTGCAATAAATACCTGTAAATTATATCAAATGAAACATAGGTTCTGGCATTACCTAAGTGTGCATTGCTGTATACTGTAGGTCCACAAACATACATGCCCACATAATCTTTGTGAAGGGGTTTAAAAACGCTGGTTTCTCTGCTAAGGGTATTATATATTTTTAGCTCGTGTTGCATACTTTTTAATTTCTATGCGAAAATACATTTTTATTCGAACAAGCTTAAATAAACCTCGTCCCAATTCTCCCAATTTTCTGTTGGGTCAAAATTAGAGTTATGCCAAATGCTTATAAATTCTCCACCTAAGCTTTGGCAAATTTCTTTGTATTGTTTAATCATTATTTTGGATTGTTCAACACTTAGTTTCAGGGCATTTTTTAGTGTTACATCCATTAAACAAGGTGAGTGTACCCAAACTTCGAGGGTTTTTTCTTGAGCCAAATCATAAAACTTAAAGGGCTTTGCAGTAGATGCCCTAAAGCCTAGATGTTTGCTATAAGCCATAGAATAATCATGCGTAATACCCATTTTTTGCATCTTGATATAAGATTGGGGAATCTTAATTTTAAGAAAATGATGTCTACTTAGCCTGGCATCTTGACCCGAATGTAACTTAAAATAAGCATGCTCTTTTTGGTATAAATTACTTATTAGTGAGCCTTTATAAGAAGGATGTATACCAATTGTATTTTTTTGTTGTAGGTTTTGAATCAAATTTTTTAACTCAGCACTTTTTGGTGAAAGGTTTAAATCATGCTTGCCATAATCGGCCAGTAAGAAGAAAAACAGGGTTTCTATCCCCTTGGCATTGGGTGTTTCTAACAAAAAATCATAGGTATCGTAGGGGTCTTTTTGAGGAGGATTAAAGGCTTTATAATCGGGTTTATTTCTGAGTATTGAACCAATAGTCTTTCGCCATTTGGCTGCCAAAGACAGGCCCTTGTATTTATAAGCAAAGTCTATATCTATGGTATTTACTTGCTTAAAGTTGCTTGGGTTCAGCCTAATATTGGGGTAACATTTTTGTATTTGTTTGCCCAAGGTTTGAACCCAAAAATCTACTAAAGGATAATCTAAAAAATCATATTGAAAGGCGATGCTGTTTTCTGCTTTGAAGCGGCTGTGTTCGTCGGTTTTTGTCCCTAAATACTCTTCATATCTGCTCAATAAATAAAAAGATGCAGCTAATAAATCGAAGGGTAAAACTGCGGTATTTGATTTAAAATCTGGTATACTAATATAGCTGTTTTGGTAAAAAACTTTTTTCCAAGTAATGTGCGTTTCAACTTGGAGTTTCTGTGGTATAATTTGCTCGTCGAATAAAAGATTTTGTGCTGGAATATTTACACAACCCTCTAATAATGTAGTGTTATAATTTATCTTTGGACTCTGCGAAGCGCTAAAATAAACAGGCTTATCTGTAATGCTGTAGCTTACTCCTAACCGGTGCAACAACACCTCATCTAAAATATATTTAAGCCTTTCTGTAACACTTGCAGCGAATACCAACATAAAACAAAAGTAGGAAATTTATGCTTTTGAATAGCGAATTACGGCTAAAATATTTTTTGGGTTCAAGGCTCTCCAAAATAATTGCAAACCCTCTTTGGGTTGGTAGGCCATTACCATAAAAAGCAAAGCTATGTATGAACCAATAACCAAGGAATAAGCAGCTCCGCTGATGCCCAATTTGGGTATCAATATAAATTCAAAACTAAGGATAAGAATGGCATTTAACACTTGCATCCAAACAACATATTTTTGTTTTTGGATAGCCAACATCCACATGCCCCAGGCGGTTCCCCAAAAAACGGGTAAGCTTACCCAAATATGTATTTTAAAAATTTGCGGCGCTCCTGGAAATTTGGCACCATATAAAAACGAGATAACATAATCTCCTAAAAGGGTGCCACCCACTATTATTAAAATGGCTCCCCAAATCATGAGGCTATATAGTTGGGTAAGGCGCTTTAATTGTAACTCTTTATTGTTTCTGTTATTAATAATGCCGGGAAATACCGCCGCACAAATAGCTACAGGAATAAAATAGGCAGCCTGGCTAATTCTAACTCCCGCCCCGTATTGGCCAACCTGACCCATATCTCTTAAAAAGCGAGCAATTAGAATGGCATCAACATTTTGGTAAAGTAGTTGAATAAAAGAGGATATGATTAAAGGTATGGCCAGTAGTAATAAATATTTGGCTTCAACAAAATTAAATTGCCATTCGCTTATCTTTTGGCCTTCTTTTTTGTAAAAGATATACTGGTTAAGAGCAGTTATAGCAGCTTCTAGAGCGGCCATAGTGGCAAACCATTCTAGTGGCGCATGGGTGTAAATGAGGTATAATTTTACTAAAGCAGATATAAAAAGCGTGATTACTTGGTTGATGGCAGTAAGTTTTCCTTTTACCTGACTTTGAAAGTAAAAATCGATGACTGATAGTGATTGAAAAACGATAGATAGGCTAAGTAAAAAAACAATGTAGGTGGTTTCTATTGGATCTCTCAACAGCGAATAAGCACAAGCACCCACTACTACTAATAGCGAGCCAAAAAAGCGTAATCCAAATGCCGTTCCTAAAATTTTCTGGGTGTTTTTTGGTCGGGTTAAAAGTTCCCTTACCACCAAATTATCTAGTCCAAGGGTACTAAATATAGTAAGTATAGCAATAATTCCGAGGCCGTAAGTAAGTATTCCAAATTGCGCATCGCCCAGATAGCGCACTACTAATACGCCAACTAAAATGCCCGAAATAATTCGTGCAGATTTTTCGAGGAGCATCCAAAAAGAATTGCTAACGTAATTGTTTTTCGTTTTTTCTTGCATGCCTTATTTGTTAAATTCGCTCATGGTTAGAGGCAAACCCCTTAGCACAAAACTTTCTATGGCTTGCACACATTTTAAGCAAAGCGGTGCAATTTCTTTGGCTTCTTCTGTGTTCCAAGTGCCCAATACAAAATCTACTTGCCTGCCTTTTGCGTAGTTGCTGCCTAAGCCAAATCTTATCCTAGGATAATTTTGGGTAAGCAATAATTCTTGGATACTTTTTAAACCATTGTGCCCAGCATCGCTGCCATTTCCACGAATTCTAATTTTGCCAAATGGAATGGCAAGGTCGTCTACAATAACGAAAATATTTTCAACTGGAATTTTATGTGCTTGCATCCAATACCTAACGGCTTTACCACTCAAATTCATATACGTGTTTGGCTTAATGGCAATAATTTGTCGGCCGCGAAGTGATATTTCTGCTATATCTGCATATCTATCTGCTGTAAATACCGACTTATATTTTTCGACGAGGGCATCTACTACATCAAAGCCAATGTTATGGCGTGTATGTGCATAATCGTCTCCAATATTACCTAAGCCTACAATCAAATATTTCATGTAAGGCAAAAGTAAGATAAATTGTTAATAGTATATCAGATTTAGGAGCAGTTTTGCAGCAGGTTCAATAAAAAAGCCCAACTGAAACAGCTGGGCTTTTTTTATAAATCGGTTTGAACCAATTATTTTTTCTTCTTTCCGGTTTCTTTTTCGTTTGCCTTAGCAGCTTCCATTACGGCACGGGTTGTAATTACACTTACAACTGGATTATTAGGAGAATCTAATAGTGTTAAGTTTTCAATGCGAGCTAAATCACCTACTTTAATTGATTTGCCAATTTCTAAGTTATCAATATTAATTTCGATAAAATCTGGCAACAACATAGGTAAAGCTTTAACTCTTAACTTCTTACTTTTTACTACTAATTTACCACCCGCACGCACACCTACAGAATTACCTACTAATTTTACAGGAACGCCAATTTCTACTGGTTTGCTGTCTTCAATTTCTAAAAAATCTGCATGTAAAATAGAATCGTTTACTGGGTGAAAGCTAATATCTTTAAGGATACACTTGTATGTTTTTCCATCGATATCTAACTTTACCTTGTAGGTATTTGGTGTATAAACCAATAATTTAAAATCGGGTTCGTAAACGGTAAAATGAATGTGGTTTCCGCCACCATACATTACGCAAGGTACTTTACCTTCTGTTCTAAGTGCTTTGGTAGATACTTTGCCAACTTCTGTTCTGGTGTATCCAAATAATGCTACTGATTTCATGTTTTTTTATATTAATTGTTATTTATTTTTAATGCAAAGGGAATTCACCCAACTTTGGGTTCAGGCAAAATGAGTTAAAGTTTAAGCGTTTAAATCAAATAAGCTGCTAATGGAGCCGTGCTCTGTAATGTTACGAATGGCGTGGGCAAAAAGCTGTGCAGCAGATAATACTTTAATTTTAGAATCGGTTCGAACCAAAGGAATGGTATTACAAACTACCAATTCGTCTAATACGCTGTTTTCAATATTATCGTAAGCTTTACCGCTTAAAACAGGATGCGTACACATGGCACGAACACTGATGGCACCTCTGTCTTTTAGCAATTGCGCCGCTTTGGCAAGGGTGTTACCTGTGTCAATAATATCATCTACCATAAACACATCTTTGCCACTCACATCTCCAATGAGCGTCATAGAGGCTATTTCATTGGCTCTTCTGCGTTCTTTATCTACAATTACCATATCACAACCGAGGGCCTTCGCGTATGTTCTAGCTCTAGCGCTAGAACCCATATCTGGAGAAGCAATAATAATATTGCTACCCATATTTAAGCTACGCATGTATGGTAAAAATATAACTGCTGGATCGAGGTGATCTACCGGCACTTCAAAGAAACCTTGTATTTGAGGTGCGTGTAAATCCATGGTAATAACCCTGCTGGCACCGGCTACAGTGAGCATATCTGCCACTACTTTAGAACCAATAGAAACGCGGGGCTTATCTTTTCTATCTTGGCGAGCCATACCAAAATAAGGTATTACTGCCGTAATATAATGCGCGGAAGCTCTTTTAGCGGCATCAATCATGAGCAAAAGCTCCATGAGATTGTCTGTATTTGCAAAAGTGCTTTGTATTAAAAATACGTCACAACCACGCACCGATTCGTTGAAACTTGGCTGAAATTCGCCATCACTAAAGTATGAAATGGTGCAATCTCCTAAAGGAATTCCGTATGCTTTTGCAATTTCTTCTGCCAAGTACTTAGAACGTGTACCTGAGAAAATCTTTACTTCGTTTTTAACCGCCATAAGACCTAATATATGTTGTTCACCTTGCAGTGAGATTAGTTAATTTCCTTTCAAATGAAAGGATTGGTTGACCGACTAGGGCTCGAACCTAGACTCCTCTGAACCAAAATCAGATGTGTTGCCAGTTACACCATCGGTCAATATTGGGAGTGCAAAACTAACATTTTTATATAAAAAGTAAAGGGAAACCTTATTTTTTTTTCAAAATTCTGATTTTCACTCCAAAAATATGCATACTGAAATGATTTGTGCGCCTTGTTATGTGCAAAAAAAGACTTTTTACTGTAAAATCTTATCAGACCTTTGTAAACGATGGATGTTTTTTGTGTTGGGCTAGTTTTTAGTAGAGATCAATTGAGGTACCACAGTTATGCCAGGCAGTATGTGGAGGCCTTATTGCGTTTGCATAAACAGGTAGCTATTTTTTCGCCCAACTGGATAGAACTCAATCAATATTTTCAGATAAATTTTCGCGATCAGGCCAAACGCATTCATTGTTTTGCCCTCAACGAATATTCAGATTTGAATGAGCGTGAAGGTAAAATTGCTTTTTTTATTAGGCATATCAAATTGCGGCGTGTTATAAAAAATGCAGAACGACGCATGAATACCCAAATTGATTTTCTGTTTTTTGCTCCTGTAGATGATTGGATCAGGCCGTCTTTTCCAAAATTTTTGCTGAACCTAGTTTTGAAAAATGCTTGGAGTGGTTTATTAATAAACATGGAAAATTATGGCAACTTGCATGGTTTGGGCAAAGCACCTTTGTTACCTTTAAATGTAGATCCTAAATTTAAAGAGCCAGATTACTTGCTTAGTTCTGAAAACTGCAAAGGGGTTTGTACCCTCGATAGATTTAGAAGCGAGCAGTTAAAATCTCGGGTATATAAAAAGGTGGTGGTTTTGCCCGATGTAAGTAATTATAAATTGCCTGCTACCTTGCCTCTTTTAATTAATCAAATTAAAAAAATGGCCAGGGGTAGAATGATTGTGGGCAATGTTTTATTAGAAAATGAAGAGGTAACCCATTTCACTAATTTGGCCCTACAAGCCAATCCAGATCAATACTTTTTTGTATGTGCGGGTGCAATAAGTTCGCAGCATTTATCTGCTTCTGCGCAAGAATCTTTGAGTAATTTGCTTAGTTCTGGCAAACAGAATAACTATTTTATTTTAGACGATTTAGATGATTACGAGCAAATAAACGCCTTGGTACAATGCTTTGATGTTTGTTATGTAATGGCAAGTAAGCAGCCAATGCCCCATGCATTGTTGAGTAAAGCCGCCTTTTTTAACAAACCAGTAATAGGTGTTTCTCAAGAATTAACTGGCAAATTAATTAGCACCTTTAAACTGGGTATAGTTGTTTCTACAGAGCTAACAGAAAGTATGCAAGCCCTACAAACCTATAGGTTACAAATGCCTTTAGATCAAAATTTTAATAATTCTTCTTTACAAAATTATACCCAATTGCAAAATCAACTACACCTTCGCGATGCTTGGGAAATGCTACTTTGGTTTTGAGATTGAAGAGGTTTATTTTCAAGGTGTTTGTAGCCTTGGAGTATTATTCTTACTTTCGTTGAATTATTTTGTAATACGAAAGTGAGTAAAAATTTAGGCTTAAGTTTAAAAGAAAAGATTTTTCTTTTGGTGGCAGGAATGCCGGGCAAATGGAGCAAATTTTGCCCTAGTTACTTGCGTGAATTTAAAAATACAGTTAGCAAAATCAATAGGCTAGGCGGTTCAATTTTATATGAATCGAGGGCAACTTTGGTAACCTTTCAAAACATCCAATTTAAACTGCGCTTGGGTTCAACAGATTTTTTGGTTTTTGATCAGGTTATTTTGGACGAAGAGTATGCTCCAATTATACAATTGATTAAGGATTCTCAAGCTAGTGTAAATCGCTTTAATATCATTGATGCAGGTGCAAACGTGGGTTTTGCAAGTTTATATTTCTCTAAACAATTTCCTGCCTCACAAATAGTGTCTATTGAGCCAGATACTTCCAATTTCAATTCACTACAATCGAATATTGAAATTAATCAATTAAAAAATGCTGTATTTCCATTAAAGGGAGGTATTTGGGGTAAGACCAGTAAACTAAATTTATCTAATTCTTTCAGAGACGGTAGAGAGTGGTCGCTTAATTTAGAAGAAACTTCAATAGATGAAAAAGGTGCAATTGATGCCTTCTCATTGGACGATATAATGAAGAAGTTTAATTTTAATGTAGTTGATTTTTTAAAAATAGATATTGAGGGCGGAGAGAAAAATTTATTTGAGCATTGGTCAAATGACCCTTCAATATTAAGAAGTGTAAGATTTTTAGCCCTTGAAATCCATGATGAAATGGCCGATAGAAATTTTATTTCAAATGTTTTAGAACAAGCGGGATTTAAGCTAACTGAAATAAACGAAACTACCTTTGGTTTTAATGTCAATTTTAAATGAGAGAAGAGAATTTAGAGAGATTACTTAGCTACAAAATGAAGCCTTATGCCACCAATTATTTGGAGCATAAGTTTATTATTGACGGCTTAAATTATACGGTAAATAAATATGCGAAAGCTCGTTTGATAGATATTGGTTGCGGTAATAAACCCTACTCTGAAATGTTAAACCCGCACATTACAGAATACATTGGTTGCGACATTATTCAATCGAGCAACAATTGTGTGGATGTATTGTGTGAAGCAACTAAAATACCTTTGCCAAACGATAGTTTTGATACAGCTTTCTCTACCCAAACTATTGAGCATGTGGGTGATTTCCAAGACATGGTAAATGAGGCCTTTCGCTTGCTTAAACCGGGCGGGTATTTCATTGTTTCTGGCCCCATGTATTGGCCTTTACACGAAGAACCATACGACTTTCATCGCTTTACCAAACATGGTTTTGCGCATACCCTACAAAAAGCAGGTTTTGAAGTGGTAGAAATAATTCCCAATGGAGGCAAATGGGCGCTTTTGGGTCAGGTTTTAATACAAACTTTGCCAGTTTGGATCACCTTCCCAAAAGCACTTAAATGGCTTCATAACAAATTGTTTGTTTGGCTCGACCAGAGATATTTTGATCCTATAAATACCATGAATTACGTGGCCATTGGAAGAAAAAAATAATGCAAAAGTTAGTATCCATCATCATACCATGTTACAATCATGGCGCTTTTGTAAGGGAAGCGCTTGAGAGTATTTCATACGCTAACAGGGAAGAAATAGAAATAATTATTGTAAATGATGGTTCTACCGATGCACATACTATTTCGGTTTTAAAGCAATTAAGTGAAGAGGGATTTTATGTTATCAATCAAGTAAACCAAGGTCTGGGTAAAACTCGCAATAATGGCATTAAGCTGGCAAGCGGCAAGTATATTTTGCCTTTAGATGCCGACAATAAATTATTGCCTGTTTACCTCGAAAAAGGGGTTGAGATTTTAGAAGCAAACAGTCAAATAGCTGTAGTTTATGGTGATCCAATTTTATTTGGGGATAAGCAAGGTTTGGCACCTGTTTCTGATTATAATTTGCAAAGATTAATGACAGGCAATTACATAGATGCCTGTGCTTTGTACCGCAAATCTGCTTGGGAACAAGTAGGCGGATACGACGAAAATATGCCCTACATGGGAGTAGAAGATTGGGAGTTCTGGCTGAACCTATCTTTTCATGGTCACAAATTTTTTCACCTGGCCGAACCCAGTTATTATTATAGGGTAGCCAATCAATCGATGATAAAAAAGGATACGGGTCCCAATTTTAATGAATTGCGGTTTTACATTGAAAAGAAACACGCTTTTTATTTGGATTTTGATGCCCCAGCGGATGCTTTAAGTTTGAAGTTTAAAGCTAATCCTGTTATTTTATTATACAAGCTAATCTTGCGAACCTATTTCCCAGCTAAATACCAATCTTTGGTTGAGCAAAGAAAAATAAAGAGAATTTGATGCATACGCCAGTTTTACTTATAATTTTTAACAGATTTGATACTACGCGGCAGGTAATGGCTAAGCTGCGCGAAGGCTTGGTGCCCAAATTATATGTATACTGCGACGGACCAAGAAAGGAAAAATTGGGCGAAGCGGAGCAATTAAGGCTAGTGCAAGAGCAGGTTTTAAATGCCATTGATTGGCCTTGCGAGTTGATAACAAATTTTAAAACAGAAAATGAAGGTCCGCGTTTGGCCATTGGCCATGCTGTTTCTTGGCTGTTTGAAACCGAGGAGCGAGGTATTATTTTAGAGCATGATTGTGTGCCTCACCTGAGCTTTTTTAATTATTGCGAAACCCTGCTCAAGCATTATGAGGCAGATGAACGTGTAATGCATATTTCGGGTGATAATTTTCAATTTGGCAGGTGGCGAGGCGATGGGAGTTATTATTTTTCTAGGTTTAATCACATTTGGGGATTTGCTACTTGGAAGAGAGCTTGGCAGCATTATGATATAGCCATGCGTGCTTACCCCAACTTTAAGGAAAAGGGTAAAATAAGAGAAATTTTACCTGCAAAACGCGCACAAAAAATATGGTTAGATGTTTTAGATCGCACCTATTCTGGCAATTTACAAACATGGGATTACCAGTGGACTTTTGCGATTTGGAATTTAAATGGTTTGGCTATTTTGCCCAATACTAACTTAATTTCTAATGTTGGATTTGATGCATTGGCCTTAAATACGACCAATGCCAAGCATAGATTAGCTAATTTGCCTAGTAAAGAAATTGGAGAAATTGAACATCCCAGTGAGATAAAACCAGATGAGGATGCAGATAATTATGCTGTTAATGATGTTTTTAATCCGAGTATGTTTAGATTTGCCTTACAAAAATTTGGGATCATATAATTTTGAAATCATTTATAAAAAATATTACTGGCTTAAATAAGACAAGTGCTTATTTGAGAGAAGAAATTGAGAAAATGAAAGTGCTTATGGCGCAACCTATGGTATGCCAAAATAGAAGTGCTAAAGTAACAGGTTTGCAATGGAAGCAAATAGAATTTTCTGCCTTTTCTCAGTGGGGAGATGATGGCATAATTCAGTATTTAATCCATCATATTCCAGCATTGGTGCCGAAATTTATTGAATTTGGAGTAAGTAATTATTTGGAGGCAAACACCCGATTTTTATTATTAAATGATAATTGGCAAGGTTTAATTTTTGATGGTTCGGATGCCAATATTCAGTTTATTAAAAATGACACCCTAAGTTGGCGATACGATTTAAATTGTGAAAGTTTATTTGTAACAAAATCAAATATAAACGAGGCTATTACCAAGCATGGTTTTAACGGAGATTTAGGCATATTACATATAGATATTGATGGAAATGATTATTGGATTTGGGAGTGTTTAACAGCTGTAAATCCACAAATTGTAATCATGGAGTATAATAGTGTTTTTGGGAATAAAGGAGCCATAAGTGTTCCTTATAAAGACGATTTTTTTGTTACGGATGCCCATTATAGTAACTTGTTTTTTGGCGCCTCCTTAAAGGCTATGGATTTCTTGGCTAATAAAAAAGGATATAAATTTATAGGTGCCAATACAGCAGGCAATAATGCTTATTTTCTGCGTAATGATTTGGTTAACGAGTATGTGCCAATTGTATCTGTGGATGATGCCTACAAGGCTTGTAATTTTAGGCAAAATAGAAATGTTGAAGGAAATGTAACTTTGCAAAGAGACGATAAAATGATTCATGCTTGTGCTCAATTAGAAGTGGTGGATGTGGCCCTTGAACAAAGTTTTCCATTAAGTAAATATTTGTAATGATTGCCCAATACATTTTTGATAAATTGATTGGTTCGAACCAACCAAAATCATTGCTAACTAAGGTGTTAAAATTGGTTAGAAAACAAATTTTAACTAGTAACGACCCTATAGTTAATTACACCTATAAAGGAAAAAATTTAGTCATACATTTAAGTCATGATTTTCCATACATACTCAAAGATTACCCGCAGTATAGTCAGAATTTAGGCTGGGTAATAAAAAAAATGCATCAAAAGTATGCAGATTTGAAAGTGATTGATGTGGGTGCTAATATTGGAGATTCTGCTGTTTTAATAAAAGATATTGCTGATGTGCCCATATTATGTATTGAAGGAAATTCTAAGTTTTTGGATTTGTTGAAATTAAATACCAAAGGTTTAAACCAAGTGGCCATTGCAGATTGTTTTGTAGGAGAAGAGATGTCTAAAGTGGAAGCTATTAGTGGGTTAGGTTCGGCCCATTTAAAAGAATCTACTGAGGGCGGAATAGAAGTAAAAACTATGCAGCGTGTAATTGCAGAAAACGATACTTTTAGAGGCGCCAAATTATTAAAAATTGATACTGATGGGTTTGATAACAAGATAATTAGAGGGGCTAAATCTTTTTTAACTGAATCTAAGGCTGCTGTGTTTTTTGAGTATGACCCCTATTTTTTATCAAAACAAGGGGAGCAAGGGTTTGATATTTTTGATTTTTTTGTTGATTTGGGGTATAAAAAGTTTTTAATCTTTGATAATATTGGAGATTTTCTTATAACTTTGGATAACCAAAATAAAAAACAGTTTGTAGAGCTTCATGCTTATTTTAATAAAGGTGGTAAGCAGTATATGGATATTTTGGCATTGCACGAAGAAGATTTAAATATCTGAATTATTAGCCAATGAAATACGTTGTAGTTGCCCTCATTTTAATTGTTTCAATTAAAGGAAGCTCCCAGTGCACCTACAATTCTACGCTATCTTCACCTAATTTGGTGGTGAATGGAAATTTTAGTTCTGGTAATGTTGGATTTACATCAGGTTATATTCATTCAACTATTAATCCCTTGGGTGAATCAAGTTATATAATTACAAATAATGCTGCTAACGTACACTTTGCTTTTTCTGGCGTAGACCATACAACAGGAACTGGTAATTTTATGGTACTTAATGGATCTAGTACACCCACTAATGTTTGGAACCAAAGTGTAAGCGTACTTCCCAATACTTCATATAATTTTTCTGCTTGGTTTAAAAATATCGTAACAAAACCAGCTTATGCTGGAGCTCCTATTGCCACAGTAGAATTATGGATTAATGGTGTAAAAATAAGCAGAAATTTGTCGTTGCCAGATTATCCAGATGTCTGGAAACTGCTCGATACGAGCTGGTTCTCTGGTTCAGTTACAACGGCTAACTTATCCATTAGAAATATAGCTACTGCTCTGCATGGCAATGATTTTGCCATAGACGATGTAGCTTTTAAAGCTTGCTGCCAACCTGCTGGTTCCACACAAAATATGAATGCTTGTTTAGGGAATTTAACACAACTCAACGGCAGTGCCTCTGGAAGCTTTTTTTGGAGTCCAACTGCGGGCTTAAGTAACCCAACTTCCCTAAACCCGAGCTTTACGGCAACAAACAATACTACCTATATATTAACGAAAACAATTGGCAATTGTACCGTAAAGGATACATTTAATATTGTAGTTGAAAACTGTTGCTTTCAGTGCAATTCACTACCATTAACCTTAGGCAATGGTTTAGTAGCTTGTTATCCATTTACTGGCAATGCAAATGATGCCAGTGGAAACGGAAATCATGGTACAGTTTTTAATGCAACTCTAACTACAGATAGGTTTAATAAACCCAATAGGGCATATAGTTTTAATGGAACTAATGCACGGATTCAAGCACCTCACTCCAACTCCTTAAATATTGGCAAAATTACAGTTGCCGCCTGGGTAAATTATGGTAATACGGCAACCACACAAATTATTACTAAACGAAATTGGACGAATGCCCAAAATGAAAAATTTGCTTTTGATACCAAGGAGTTTCATGTAAAAAGAAATGGGGCTTGCACTCCCAACTTGAATTGGAATTCACTTACTTATCCTTCTCCTCCCACAACAGGTGTGTGGACATACATTGTGGCCACTTATGATGGCAGATTTTCTCGCTTTTATAAAAATGGTGTTTTAGAGAGAACGGTCGATTTTTTAACTTTACAAGATTTGGATTTATGTTCATCTGGTGAATTAATTTTTGGGGCTACTTTTGCTACATTCCCTTTCTATTATACTGGCAAAATAGATGATATACGCCTATACAATCGTGCTTTATCCGATGCTGAAGTAAGCCAATTGTATTTATTTACCGCTACAGAAAGCTTGCCTACTGCCAATGCAGGAACTGATATTCAAATTTGCGGTAATGATAGTTTTCAATTAAATGGTACAAACAACGGAATACCCGCTTGGTTGCCGGCTGCACCGCTGGCAAATGCCAATATCTTAAACTCGCGGGGACGAGTAATTGGCAATACTTCGTTTATTTTAACAAGCACCATAGGTTCTTGCATAGCCCGCGATACGATATCTGTAAATATGGTAGATTTGGTTGCTAATGCTGGTTCAGATTTATTTTCATGTAAACGACAATCTGTGGTTATTAATGGCGCAGGTAATGGAACGCAATTTAGTTGGTTGCCCATTAAAAACATTATGAATAATCTTTCTGCCAAGCCCACTGTTAATCCAGATACAACTACTACTTATATTTTAACTGTTTCTAATGGCACTTGTGTGCGCAGGGATACCATGACCGTTTTTGTAAACCCATTAGATGCGCAAATTCTTAACAAAGACACGGTTTTTTGTGCAGGAGATACCATTCAATTAGTGGGTACAAGTAATGCCCTAAATTACACTTGGTTGCCTGCAACCAATATGATACAAGCAAATACTCTACAGCCACGGGTGTTTCCGCAAACTACTGCCAAATATTATATAGCAGTAAGCGATGGTATTTGTACTGTTAGCGATTCTATTCAACTAACTTTAGCAACTTTTACAATAAGCACAAGTGGCGATACTGTAATTTGCGAAGGAGATAGTATTGCCATATTTGCCCAATCTCCTGGTGCATCTTTTAGCTGGTTACCCACTTTTGGTTTGTCTAATCCAAACGCGAATAATCCCAAGGCATTTCCATTAAATACTACTAGTTATTTGGTTCAGGCCAATAAAGGAAATTGTTTAGCTAACGCTACTATAAAAGTTTTGGTTGATAAAATTCCACTGGTAAGTGCTGGTCCAGATGTGCGTTATTGTTTTGGCAAATCTGCTCAATTACAAGGAAGTGTGTTAAACGCTGCTGCTTTTATTTGGAGTCCGCCAACAGCTTTAAGTGATATTGCAGCCTTACAACCCACCGTTACCAGCAGTGCAGGAAGGCAATATATACTTACGGCAACGCAAGGAAAATGTATAAACAGAGATACGGTTTGGGCTGAACCAAATCCGCTTGTGGTAGCTAATTTTACTTTTAGTCCGAACAATAAAGTCTACCCAGTCTTGGTTCAGTTTACCAATCAATCTGCCAACGCAAAATTTTATTTATGGGATTTTGATGATAAGGGGGCTCAATCTAATTTGTCGAACCCAAACCATACTTTTTTGGAGGCTAAAAAATATGACGTTTGGTTAAAAGTAAGCGATAATTTAGGTTGTTCAGATTCTACAAATCTGGAAGTAAATGTAACAGATGAGGCACACTTAAAAATTCCAAATGTTTTTACACCAGATGGCAATAGTATAAATGATTGTTTTGAATTGGTTTATACCGTTTCATCTTTTGAGTTTGTAAGCTATGAGATATACAATAGATGGGGAGATTTATTATACAGAACCAGAATGCCTGGCGGTGCCTGGTGGGATGGCACCTACAATAATGCTCCTTGTTCAGATGGTGTTTATTTTTTTAAAGTAAATGCCCTCGATTTTTCTGGAAAAGAGTATGGTGCAAATGGAGCGTTTACCCTTTTGCGTTAATTGTTTTTTTAATAGTTTTTTAAGAAAATAGTTTCTTTTTTCTTAATTTTTATTTTTTTTAGCTTAAGGCTTTGTAATTCTTTACCACTTACTTAGATTTGATGATTCGCCTTTTTAGGTTAATTAGCAAATTTATGTTTAAAAATGTACTTGTTTATTTATTCGTTTTATTTCTAAGCGCAGGCAATATCTCTGCTCAAACTTTTAATTGGGGCATACGGGGTGGGAGCACTGGGCAAGATTTGATGCGCAGTGTATCTACAGATTCTAAGGGTAATATTTATGCTTTGCTTGTCCCTAATGGAGCAATAAACATTGATAGTTTGGGAACCCCAAGGGTAATTCCGAGTTATGGTAATAGAGATGTTTTAGTTGTAAAATATAATTGCGATAGTGTATTTCAATGGGTAATAAGAATTGGAGGAAATTTACTTGACGGTGGTTCATTTTTGCTTTCAAGATTGGCATCAGATTCAAGCGGTAATGTATATGTTCACACAACCATAAATGGCGCTTGCAATATAACTTCATCCAATGGCTCCAATACAATAATAAATAGTGTTGGTAATACTGATGCTATTTTGGTAAAAGCGAATACCTCAGGAATTGTGCAATGGACAACGCGCATGGCTGGAAATGGATGGGATGAAAGTGGAGGTATTTGTATTGATAGGCTACAAAATGTTTATATAACTGGATTCTACTCAGGAGCGGCTACTCTTACTCAGATAGGTGGGCCAAATAATACTTTAATTTCGGCTGGGAGTCAGGATATTTTTATTGCAAAATATAATCCTACTGGAGCTCTGCAATATGCCACACGCGCTGGGGGCAGTTTTCAGGAAGTTCCCTCTAATATTGCTGTAGATAGTTCAGGTGCATTGTATGTTACAGGTAATTTTGGATGTTGTGGAAATTCAACCATTAATTTTGGAAATAATGTAACCAATACAGGTGGTTGGGGTGCATTTTTGGCTAAAGCTTCGCCAACAGGTGCATGGCAATGGGGTGTTGGAATGGGCACTGCGAGTTCAGAGTCGTTTTCTGACGTAAAAGTTGATGATATGAACGGTAGGGTTTATGTTTTCGGGCATTTTTCTGGGAACTCAAATTTAACTTCTCGCCCTCCAGGCGCGGGTGTAAATTTGAGTTCCAATGGTGCTCATGATCTTGTATTAGGGGCATATAATTTAAATGGGAGCTTACAATGGGTAAGAACTGTTGGTGGCACTGGTGAAGATTATGGTTTTGGGTTAGATTTGGATGCCAATAGAAGTATTTTAGTTGTTGGTATTAGTTCGAGCACAGCAAATTTTGGTGGAAGTTCGTTAACTTTAACTGGCGCCTCGCACGCATTTTATGCGAGGTATTCACCTGCAAATGTATTGCAAGATGTGCAAAAAATTGGCAATGGATTAGCTTATGGTTCAATTGGAATTCATGTAAGTTCAAGTGGTTTAGGATACGTATCTGGCTCCTTCACAGGTTCTTGGTCGGTGGGGTCAAGTACATACAACAGCTTGGGTAATGAAGATGCCTTTATTGCCCGCATTCAGTTGCCAGATGTTACTACAATTGCAGCCAGTAAGTTAACACTAAATTGCTTAACAGATAGTATTTATCTATATATTAGAAATAAAGATTTGGGCAATTTTAAGTGGTATAGAAACGATACTTTGTTTTCGGAAACCAATGGCAATATGATTAAAATTCATGAGCCGGGTGCTTATAGGGCTGTTTCTTTGAGCGATTGTTCGCCCAACTCTAATTCAGATATTATTTTTATTAATAGGTCGCCTTTTTACACCGCACCAAGGGTTACAGATATTACTATTTGTAGGGGCGATAGTGGTAGATTATTGGCTCAAGGCGGAACCTCATACCGTTGGTCGCCGGCTCTTGGCCTAAGCGATACAACTATTGCCAATCCTTTTGCGAGTACATTAAGTAATAGAACTTATTTTTTAACAAGCACAATTGGGCAATGTACCTCACTAGATACTGTATCTGTTTTGGTAGATGCAAATTGTTGCTTAACTTGTGCAACGCCTTTTTCACTTAATCAAGGTACTATTGCCTGTTTCCCGTTTGATGGCAATGCTAGAGACTTTAGTGGTTTTGGTAATGATGGACAAGTTTTTAATGCTACTTTGGCTCAAGACAGGTTTGCCAGAGCTAATAGGGCTTATCAGTTTAACGGTTTTAACTCATTTATTGAAGTCCCAAATTCTGTTTCTTTGCAATCGCCAACCAATAAAGTTACCTTTACATTTTGGGCTGGGGTAATTGCTTGGGAATTTGCAGGAGGGGTTCAGTTTACACCTATTGTAAGTAAATCAAATGCTGTTGCAGCTGGCCAATACCGTGCATTGTTGCGCAACAATGGAGTAGCAGCTATGGCAAATGGTAATTCGTTTAATAATACCATTGGTAACCCAAATACCGCCATCAATGTTTGGAACTTTTTTGCTATAACAGTTAGTAATGATACCGTTTATTATTATAGAAACGGAAATTTATTGGGTTTTGCAACGGGTCCAACTTCCTATGTGGTAAACAATACCACCCCTTTAAGAATTGGTAGAAATGATTTTAATAGCACTTCTTTCTTTAATGGTAGGCTTGATGAACTGCGCATTTATAATAGAACCTTAGGTCCGGAGGAAGTGAGTAAATTATATAATCTCAGCAATTTGGCTGGTTTGCCGCTCATTTCTGCGGGTATAGATAAGAATATTTGCATAGACGATACCGTTCAACTAACAACCACTGGGTCTAATGGAACTTGGCTATGGAATCCAACTAGCAGCTTAAGTAGTGATACGGCTAGAAGTCCGTTTAGCTCCCCAGATTCTACAACACAGTATGTGG
This sequence comes from Chitinophaga pinensis, assembly GCA_945860865.1. Taxonomy (GTDB): domain Bacteria; phylum Bacteroidota; class Bacteroidia; order UKL13-3; family UKL13-3; genus B1. The sequence goes on from CAMARW010000009.1 coordinate 59,784, forward strand.
TTAGGGTTGATTTTTTCGGCTGTAAAAATTATGATACGGTGCAAGTAATCATTAATAATTTTAGGCCTAATATTGGGGTTGATCAAACCATTTGTGCGGGTGATACTGCCACTTTAATTGTAAGTGAAGGAAACAATTTCTCTTGGTTCCCCGATTATAATATAAGCGGTTTAACCAATGATACCGCTTTTGTATTTCCAACCCGTGATACCACCTATATTGTTACAGCTGCTTTAGGTGTTTGTGTGAGAACAGACACGGTAAATATTACTGTAAACACACCTTTGTTAGATGCGGGTTTAGATATTGATATTTGTGAAGACGACACTGCTAAATTTAACGTTACAACCAATGGTTCTCTAAGATGGAGTCCGTTTAAATGGCTAAGTGATTCAGTGGGTACCAATGTTTATGCTTTACCAGATTCTAGTATTACTTATTTTATAGAGGCAAGTTACCTAGGCTGTGTTAAACGAGATACGGTTTCTATTTCTGTTTCAAATATTCCTATAGAGGCTGGGCCAAATAGAGAAATTTGCTTAGGAGATACTATACAACTCAATGCTACTGGCGCAGCTAGTTTTAAGTGGTTTCCAAGAACTAATATAAGCGATTCTCTTATTGCCGATCCTTTTGTTTACCCCAACATCCCTACTTTTTACTACGTAAATTCCTCTAATGCCTTGTGTTCGCGAACAGACAGTGTTTTTATAAATGTAAAGCAAGCACAAGCCAATGCGGGTCCAAACAAAGCAATCTGTTTGGGAGATAGTGTGGTGCTTAATGGAACTGCTTTGGGCTCTCATATTTGGTCGCCTACAACTGGGTTAAAAGACACTAGTTTAACCACCTATGCTAAGCCAACGGTTACTACGCAATATATTTTAAGAGCAGATAATTCACTATGCTCTGCCTATGATACTGTAGTGGTTTCGGTAACTAATTTTTCTATTAATGCAGGTGCAAATAAATCAATTTGTTTGGGAGATAGTGTTCAATTGCAAGCAACAGGTGGTGTAAAATACAATTGGCTTCCTTTTTACAACATAAGTGATTCTGGTATTGCTAATCCGTGGGTTAAACCAGAAGGGCCCACTAATTACTTTGTTTTATCTAATAATGGTTTGTGTTGGAGGTATGATACTGTTTTTGTAAATGTTAAATCTTTTAGCGGTTCGGCCGGATTAGATACCAGCATGTGCGAGGGTTTATTTGTAGGCTTACAAGCCAGTGGTGGAGCCTCGTACGAATGGCTAAATGATGCTAATATAAGTGATAAGTTTGTTGCTAACCCAATGGTAACGCCGGCCGTTACGCAAAAATATTTTGTAAAAATTTATGATGGTACACAATGCTACGTTTACGATACTGTGCAGGTAGAAGTAAATAAGTTTCCAACCGTAAACGCTGGTGCAGACCAACGCCATTGTCCGGGTGATTTTGTGATTTTAAATGGTACGGTAAGCGGTCAAACCCGCTTCGAATGGTCGCCTGCAACCTACCTCAGTGATAAGAATGCGCTAGAACCTTCTGCCTCGGTTGTTATAAGCACCACTTATGCTTTGGGTGCTTGGAATAAAAATTGTTACTCAGAAGATAGGGTGCGGGTAGAGGTAAATCCGAAGGTAACGGCTAACTTTTTGGCCGATCCCCTGCAAGGTTTAGCCCCATTGCCTGTTCAATTTACGAATACCAGTACAAATGCTTTCTTTTACACTTGGGATTTTGGCGAAATTGGAGCGGGTTCTACAGATAAAGACCCAAATTATGTTTATACCGAAGATGGTAAGTTTTTAGTTACACTTATTGCCGAGGATAGTTTAGGTTGTTCAGATACCATTTCTACCAGTATTACCGTAAATAGTTTAGATGTGTTGTTTGCGCCTAATGCCTTCTCACCCAATAACGATGGTTTAAATGATGTTTTCTCGCCAACATACAATCCCAATCGTTTTGAATTTTTAGAAATGAAAATATTTAATCGTTGGGGAGTGGTTGTATACGAAACAAAAATGCCAGGCGGAGCTTGGTGGGATGGTAAAATTAATGGTAATCCAGAGCCTCCAGGAATTTTTACCTTCACGCTTTTTGGTAGAGATAAAAAAGGTAGGTCGTACGAGATAAATGGTACAGTTACCCTTTTAAGATAAACATTGCGCTAAGCGCAATGTTTATCTTATATACTTCTTATTACTCGGTTTAGATTCTCTATGTCAAAAGACTATTTTGATTTTAAAAAGTTTAGGGTTTGGCATCATGCCTCTGCCATGAAAGTAGGCACTGATGCCGTAGTTTTGGGTTGTTTAGTGCCTACAACTTCAATCAGCAACACTATTTTAGATATTGGAACAGGAACAGGTATAATTGCATTAATGCTGGCCCAAAGAAACCCAGAGGCCTCTATTACCGCCATAGAAATTGATATTGCTGCTGCACAGCAAGCAAACTATAATTTTGAACAGTCTATTTTTGCTTCACAGCTAAAATGTGTGCCAATATCGGTTCAAAACTTTGCGCTAACTGCCAATCAAAAATTTGATTTGATAGTGAGTAATCCGCCTTTTTTTGAAAAACATGCTAATGCGGCTATTGCCGATAATGCGCGTAGTTTAGCTCGACAAGATGTGGCATTATCTTTTCACGATTTAGCCCATTCGGTTTCTATTTTATTACAAAACCAAGGCTGTTTTTGGTTAATTTTACCTGTTCAAGAAGCACAAGTATTTGCTTTAGCTGCCGCATCTTTTTCACTCAATCTGAGCCAACAAATAAACATTATTCCGCGCCAGGGCAAAGCAAGCAATAGGGTAGTTCAATGTTACCAAATGGGTCATAATAAATTGCTTACAACCGAATTAATTTTGAAAAATGAAGCGGGGTTGCCTAGCCAAGATTATATTGCTTTGAGCCGTGATTTTTACCTCCGCATAGATTTATAATTTGCATCTAGAATTACTCTACAAAACGCTCTTCAAAAGCAATTCCAAAGGTTTGAAGTTCAGCCAAAATAGGTTCATAAAATTCTTTACTTAAAGGTATTTGTACTCCCTTTGATTTAATTTTTTGCTGCAAAATTAGCTTACAGGCGATGGCCATAGGTAATCCAACTGTTTTGGCCATGGCTGTAAGTTTTTGATTTTCGCCAGTAACCACCAAATCAGATTGAATTTTATAGGTTTTATTATTTTGGGTATAGCTAATCTGGTGTTGCATGATTATTTGATCTAATTCATGCTTCTGTAGTTGCCATTTTTCTTGTAATAATTTTTGTAAAGCCTGTGCCGGAGTAGCTACTGCTATGTTAATTTTGTTAGGCTCTAATAGGCCAAGCCAGAGGAGCTTTTTAAATAATTTGCTCGATTTTTTAATGCATAAAAATTGTGCTAAAGCCTCTTCTGTATCAGCTATATTACTTAAATTTAAGAAGGCAGCTACCAATTCTCTGTAGCTTAAATTTTCTGAATGCGGTAGGGTATAGGTATCATCTGTTAGGCCAAGTTCTACCAAGCAATCCCATGCTTCACTAAAGCCTTTTTTTCTCAAAGTGCCTCTTAAAACCGTATGTGCTGAGCCAATGCCATAAGGTTCAATATAGCTTAAAGAATCTCTATTGGCATAAGCCTCGAATGAACCCGCACCACTAACTTTTACTTTCTTAGTTTGTGTAAAAATTCTATTTGGCGGAATAAATTTTAACAAACCATCCTGCAAATACCTTGCAGTGGCTTGTCCGGCCAATACCACATTACGCGGATTCCAAGTAAATTTATAATGCCAAGGATTATCATCAAATTCTGGTGCCACTAATCCGCCGCAAAAAGATTCAAAAATATCTATCACTCCACCTTCCGCTTGAATTTTCTGAATCATTTGCATGGCCGATAAATGATCAATGCCGGGGTCTAGTCCAATTTCGTTTAAGAACAATACATTGGCTTTTAAAACCTGCGCATGCATGTCTTTCATTTCATTGCTAAGGTATGAGGCGGTTACCAAATTCTTCTTATAATGCAGGCAATCTTTAGCCACTAGCAGATGCAAGTTTGGAGGCAAAAGCGAAACCACTAAATCTGCTTTTTCTATCCAATTTTTTCTTTCTTTTTCTTGCGTTACATCTAAAGTAATGGCTGAACCAAATTTGCTTTTCCCAATTTTATCCTGAGCCAAACTAAGCTGGGTATCGGCCACAATTACTTCCCATTTCTCTTTGGAAGCATTTTGCAATAAGTATTTTATAAGATAGGAAGAGGATAATCCTGCACCCAATACTAGAATTTTTTTCATAAAGTTTTTGGTTTAAAAATCGCTACCAGTTTTTTTAATTTTAATTTTACTGCCAGGCGCCAGCACGCTTGAGTTTAAAAGCTCATTCCAAAGGATGATATCTTCTTCGCTTACCTTATATTTTTCTGCAATAGATTTAATGGATTCACTCTTTAATACTATATGGTTAAACTCGGTAAATACATCTTCATTGGGCTGAATATTTTGGTTGGTGTTAGATAGCACCAAGGTATCATTTTTAATGCTGCGGGCAGATGCGGTTTGCATCATTCTGTTTTTAGGCAGTGCAATGTAATAAATCATACCAGGTGCTACATTTATAAACGGTTTTCTGAGCCATGGGTTAAGTAGTTTCAGTAATTTGTAATTACAGCCATTATCGTTGCTCCAAGTGGCCAAACTGCTAATGCTTAAATCTGTTTTTACATACACAACAGGCACGGGTTGGTAAAAATCGGTGGGTGCAATATGAAATCCAAATTGATTAGGATTTTCGCAAATATCTTTAATGGCAATAATTCTAAACAAGTACCTAGCTGTTTCAACATTTAAATAAAGGTCGTAATAGTTTTGTACATTTTGCGCTTTAACTTGCCTTTTAACCCCTTCAATTCCCATGTTATAACTAGCAGCAACTAAGTTCCAATCTTTTAATTGCGTATAGGCTTCTTTAAAATAGGCACAAGCGGCATAAGTTGCTTTTTGCAAATGGTATCGTTCATCAATTTCTTCATTTATTTCTAAGTTGTATCGCTTACCTGTTTTATCCATAAACTGCCAAAAACCTGCTGCTCCTGCGGGAGATACTACATTTTGCAGGCCGCTTTCTGCCAGAGCGATGTATTTAAAATCTGCGGGAATTCCTTGTGCTTTAAGGATAGGTTCAATAATTGGAAAAAATCGATAAGACCTTTTAATCATTAAAATGGTTTGCGATTGCCAATATACATTGGTGAGTATTTCTTTATCATATCGCTCTGCAACATCAAAATCTGACAAAGAAATTTGGGTTCCAGCAAATTGTATTGTTTTGGGCGTGGCTAAGGAGTAAACGCGGTAATACTGCATAAATTCATCCTGATTTTTCTTTTCTTCAGTTTGGGTATTGCCCATAAAAAGAAACAAAGCTAAGCTGCCCATGAAGGCGCCTCCTAACCAAGCAAATATTGTTTTTATTGGTGTCATGCGATCAAAATAAATTAGGAAGTTGCCTGTAGTTCAGTATCACAAAAAGTTATGATATCTTCAACAATATTTCGGTGATTACTGAGCCTAGGAACCTTGTGTTGGCCGCCCAATTTGCCCAATTTTTTAAGCCATTTTTGAAAGGTACCTTTGGGTAAAATTTTAATTACGGGAGCCATCATGGCCATATCTTTATAGCGTTTGGCTTCGTAATCCGAATTGTGTTTTTTGAGATTTAGGTCTAATTCTTTGGCAAAAATTTGCAAACAACTAGGTTCTTTTTCAAACTCTATCAGCCATTCATGACCACCTTTATTGTTGGCCGTAAAATAGATAGGTGCCGCGGTATAATCTGTTAGTAATGCTTCGGTTTGGCAACAAGCTTGATGAATGGCAGTGTCTGCATTTTCAATCACTAGTTCCTCACCAAAGGCATTGATAAAATGTTTGGTTCGGCCAGTAATTTTAAAGCGATAGGGAGTAAGTGAAGTAAATTTGATGGTATCACCAATGAGGTATCTCCATAAACCAGCATTGGTGCTTATTACCAGCGCATATGATTCATTAGTTTTTACTTGGTCTAAACTTAAGGTTTGAGGAAAATCTTTGCCATATTCGCTCATAGGCATAAATTCATAGTAGATTCCATAATCAAGCATAAGCAGCATATCGTCGCTGTTTAGTCTATCTTGAATGCCTAAAAAGCCTTCACTTGCATTGTATGTTTCTAGGTAATTAACCTGACTATTTTTGATGAGTTGTTTAAAGCGTTCTTTGTAGGGTGTAAAACTTACCCCTCCATGCATATAAAGTTCTAAATTAGGCCAAATATCTGTAAGGTTATTTTTGCCACTTAATTCAAATAGCTTTTCAATTAAAACGATTGTCCAAGTAGGCACGCCAGATATATTTGTAACATCTTCTAATAGGGTAGCTTGTGCCATTTTTTCAATTTTTTCATCCCAATTATCCATAATGGCAATGCTCAAATCGGGCGTGCGTAAGTATTGCGTCCAAAGTGGCATATTTTGCATCATTACAGCACTTAAATCACCATAAAATGTTTCGTTATTGGCATGATTTATTTGGTGGCTTCCGCCCATTACTAGGCCTTTACCGCTAAAAATATTAGATTCTGGTTTTTGCAGCAGGTATGTCATGAGCACATCTTTACCACCTTGGTAATGACAATCTTCTAAGCTTTCGTAGGTTACAGGAATGAATTTACTTTTTGCACTTGTGGTTCCAGATGATTTAGCGAACCAGCGCACTTCACTGGGCCACAAAATATTTTGCTCACCCTGCATCATCCTTTCTATGTAGTGTTTAAAATCATCGTAATTGGTAACAGGTACTCTTTGCTTAAAAGTTTCCATATTATGGATACTTTTAAAATCATAGTGCCTTCCAAATTCTGTGATTTGAGCCAGCCTAAGTAACTTCATAAGTTGGTCGTGCTGCAGCTGATGTGGGTTATTCAAAATTTCCTCAAAGGCAGGAAGTCTGCGTTTAAGGTACCAACTAACCAATGAATTTACGATAGGCATAAGTAAATAATTTCAGAGGCCAAGTTGCAAATAAAAATAGAATTAAACAATAAGGTAAATCAGTTTATATCACTTACTTTTTTTCTATTGGAAGGTAGTTAGTCATGCGCCAACCTGCAAAGTCGCGGATGAGCCTAAAAGCTTCATTATATTTACTCATGGTAAGGGCTTCGTAGGTATCATCTACATCGTGGTAATGATGGTAATTTCCGCGCAAATAAAAGAAGAATGAAGGCACGCCTGCCTCCGTAAAATAATGGTGATCGCTATTAGGTGATTTGCCTCTAGGTGCAATATTGGGTAAATATTGCCCAGCAATATTACATAAGTTTAAATGTTCAAATAAGTAAGGAAATTCTGTGGCATTAACAGCAGTAAGGCCATCATCGCCGGTAGACATTAAATCCATGTTGAGTAATAAGCTAATATTGGCTAAAGGTATGAGCGGATTTTCAACAAAAAAGTAGGAGCCAATTAAGCCAATTTCTTCCCCTGCAAAAGCAATAAATGCAACCGAATATGGAGGTGGGTTTTGGGCATAGTGTTTAGCTAAATCTAAAAGCATGGCTACCCCACTGGCATTGTCGTTTGCACCAGGAAAAACGGCATCGTTGCCCATTTTTCCGAGATGGTCGTAGTGGGCAGTAAAAACAACAAAAGAGTCGGGTTGAATTTTACCTTTGATATAGCCTAGTACATTTTGAGTGCCATGTATTTTGTGCGCAGCATCTACCCTAATAGTTAATTTTAATACTAAATTGGGGAAAATGCCTGCTTTAAAATAAAGAATAGGATAAGGTGCAAATTCCATGGCTGGGCTCCATACCAAGGTTTTATTGTTTTTAAAAATCAAGCCCTTCGCCTTTATTTGGTTTTTGAGAATGAGTTCGGCGCGTTCAGGATGGTTAAAAGGTTTACCTTTTAGATCGTCTACAACTAAGAAATATTGCTTTAAGTTTAACCCTTTTATTTTGTTAAATTCATTGGTATTATCTACCATAGAAGAATCTATTAACAATACTTTGTAGTTTCCTTTAATGCTGGGGCAGCCGGGGTTTAAGATGAAATCATTTCCGGCAAAAACGGGTTGATCATCTAATTGAATACTTACTTCATTGGGGTAGTAAATAACAGGGAATCCAAGGTTTTGAAAATATTTTTCGCCTAAAGGAATTACTTTATGTTTAGCAAGTTCTTGCCTAATAAACTGAGCAGCAACTTTATCTCCATTTTGAACATAACCTCTTCCATAAAAAGGCTCACTGCATAAAGTTTTGATGCATGCGCGCGCATACATTAGATCTTGGCCGAAAAGTTTTAAATTGTTTGACCCTAAAAATGTAATTAATAATAAAAAAATCGCCTTTTTCATTTTGTTAAACATCTAATAGGTTCAGGCCGATTTGTTTTTTATTTTTAAAAATAGAGATAATGTAAGGTACAAGAGAATACAGAGTGCAATACCAACATAAGTAAATAAACTAATTAGTAATAGGCAAAGAGTTAAAAATAGATATCTTACTTCATTTCCTTTAACGCCAAAATGCTTAAATTTTAATGCAAATAGGGGTAGTTCAGCAATTAATAAATAAGAGAAAACTATAGGATATAAACTCAAGAAGGCAATTGAATTAAAGATATTTTCTGCCCAAATTGGACCATCAGCCATAACAAAAGGAATGGCACAAATGAATAAGGCATTAGCTGGGGTTGGAAGTCCAATAAATGAGTCGGTTTGGCGTGTATCTATATTAAATTTAGCTAGTCTTATGGCCGAAAAAATCATGAGTGAAAAAGGCAAATAGCTAATTAAAACAAGTAAGGGTACAAATTGTAAAAAATCGCTGCTAAATTGTAAATTTTCTTGGGAGTGGATGTAAAAAATAAAGCCAGGTGCAACGCCAAAACTTACCACATCTGCGAGCGAATCTAATTGTTTTCCCAATTCGCCACTAACCTTGAGTATGCGTGCGGCAAAGCCATCAAAAAAATCGAGAATGGCCGCTATCACAATATAAGTTGCGGCTAGGGTTGGGTTTCCATCAAAGGTTGCAACGATTGATAAACAGCCAAAAAATAAATTGGCGGAGGTTATGGCATTGGGTATATGTTTAAGCACGAGAATTATTTTATGCAAAGTAAATCGCTTAATTCGATTTATGAAACTAGGAATTTAAAAAATTCTCCTTATTTTAGCCTAATTTTATATAGAATTCGGTTTTATGAGGCAACTAATTATCATACTCTTATATTTTGTATTTCTGCCAAGTATGCTTCTTGCCCAGAGAGAATCAGTGTATATGCAAAATAAAAGCGCTGCCCCTTTTAGGCCTTTTACGTATTACCAAGCAAGCGAATTTGAACTTAGAAACGGGAAGGTAAATGCCTCCATCAGTTCTTCAAATGGTTATTTATTTCAAATAAACGGAATTGCAGCTCAAAATTTAATCTGTAATAAAAGGCTCAATCAAAACCAGTTTAATATTGTTTTGTTAGATAATAGAATGAATAAAACATATGTTTCTACTCATTTATCTAAAGGAAAGCTGCTTGTTGCATGCAGGTCGCGTGGCGCTTATGAGCTTGTATACGAAGGTGAAGTTTTTTTAAACAACCAACGCGTTAGTGTTCAGGCCAATTTAGCAGGTAAAGTTAGGAAAATTAAAGATATGAAAACCAATTAACATGAAAAAATATACCATACAATTTTTACTTTTACTATGTTTCTCTACCACCCTTTTTGCACAGCAATATAAAAGCGCTGGTACTGCAAAAAACGGGGCAGATTTGGAACAAATATTTCAAGACAATTTCTCTCTTATGCAGCTTGCTATTAAACAAAAAGCAGCGCAATTAAATATTCCAATTAGAGAAACCTTTCCAAATGGAGTTGAAAGAGAGTTTGTGGGTATTTCTCCTACAGGGATGCCAATTTATGTGCAAACCACTAATAATTTAGAGGCTGCCCGCACCATTTCTACCAATAGGGTATGGCCAGGTGGCTCTGCTGGTTTAAACCTAACAGGAAGTGGGATGACCAACAGACTTGGTGTTTGGGATGGTGGCCGTGTGCGTACTACCCACCAAGAGTTTGGTACAAGGGCAAATCAATTAGATGGTTCAGCTTCTTTAAGCGATCATGCAACTCACGTTGCTGGTACTATGGCGGCAACGGGTGTGGTGGCAAACGCAAAAGGTATGAGCTACCAAGCTCCTATCAATTGCTTCGATTGGAGTAACGACAATAGCGAAATGAGCAATGCTGCTAATCAAGGAATGTTGATTTCTAATCATTCTTATTCGCAAATTTCTGGGTGGAATTATAATGATAATGAATCTCGTTGGGAGTTTTGGGGAGATCCATCTATTAGCACAACAGAAGATTATAAATATGGATTTTATGATGATATAAGTGAAAGTTGGGATCAGATTTGCGAGTTTCGTCCTAATTATTTGCCGTTTGTTGCGGCAGGTAATGATAGAAATGAACCAAGCACTATTCCTACATCTTTTTATATCAGAAATTCTAATGGCCAATGGGTTTTAGGTAACTCTTCCAATCCTCCCAGTAAAGTTGGTCCGTATAACTCTATTAGTGGTGGCGGAGCAAATGCAAAAAATGTGTTAACAGTGGGTGCTGTGAATAGGATAACCAACGGATACGCAAACCCTGCTGGAGTAGTTATGAGTAGTTTTAGTGGCTGGGGGCCCACAGATGATGGCAGAATTAAGCCAGATGTGGTAGCCAATGGAGTTGCTGTTAACAGTTGTATCTCTACTTCTAATACAGATTATGCAACCTACAATGGAACCTCTATGGCAACGCCCAATGCAAGCGGATCTGCCTTGTTAATTCAGCAGCATTATAATAATTTAAATAGTTCCTTTATGCGCTCTTCTACGCTCAAAGGATTAATTATTCATACCGCAGATGAAGCAGGAACTACAGTAGGACCAGATTATACTTTTGGCTGGGGTTTAATGAATACGAACAAGGCTATTGGTGTAATTTCAGATAATTTAAAAAATGTTATTTTTCAGAATAGCTTAAGCAGTCTTACAACCTATACTTATACTTTTTTTTGTGATGGATTAACGCCAATACGTGCAACTGTTTGTTGGACAGATAGGCCGGCTAGTTCGCCAATTCCATCTTTAAATCCAACTACTAGAATGTTAGTTAATGATTTGGATGTAAGAATTAGAAGAAATAGCGACAACCAAATTTTTATGCCTTATGTATTGAATAGGGCAGTTCCAAATGCAGCAGCCACAACTGGCGATAATAACATAGACAATGTAGAGCAAATAAACATAGCTGCGCCTACCATGGGAACCTATACCGTAACCATAACAGGCAAAGGTTCTATGGTGGGAGGTTCTCAACAATATGCTTTAATTTTGAGTGGAATTACACCTCAGTTGAATGCAGATTTTTCAGTTGCCAACCCAATACTTTGTAGGGGTTCAAGTGTAGGTTTTAACAATCTTTCTTCTACCTCAGCAACTAGCCGCGTTTGGTACTTTCCGGGAGGCATTCCGGCAACCAGCACTGCGCTTAATCCAAGTGTATCCTATCAAGTACCAGGTGTTTACCCGGTTGCTTTGCGAGTAAGTTCTGCAAGCGGATTCGATTCTATTTATAGGTCAGATTATATTACGGTGGGCGGTTCGCCATTACCCTTTACCGAAACCTTTGAGGCAAATTCTCCATCACGCTCTTGGTGGATACTTAATAACAATCAAAATGATACTACCTGGCGTTTATGGCAGGTTAGCGGAAATACGCCAGGCAATACCGCTATGGGAATTAATAATTATGATTTTCCTAGATTTAACTTAATAGACGCTATCAACTCTCCACCTTTAGATTTGCGCGGTTATCAAAATGCACAAGTTAGTTTTGACCATGCTTACACAAGATTTGATAGCACAACTTCCGATTCTTTGATTGTTTTAATAAGCACCAATTGTGGCTCTAATTACACAAGATTAGCTGCGTTTGGAGAGAATGGCACAGGTAATTTTGCCACAGCACCCAATACTAATTTTTTCTCTGGCACTAAGTTTATTCCTTCTAAGCCCGAGGATTGGTGTGGCAAAGCGCCAGGCGCAAATTGCTTAACGGTTAATTTAACTCCGTTTGTAGGTAATCATAATGTGCGCATCCGTTTTGAACACAAATCGAATGCTGGGAACAATATGTATTTAGACAATATTCAGGTTACAGGAAACAGTTTAGCACCAGTAGCTAATTTATATAGTTTAACCAGAACTGTATGCGTAGGCAACGAATTGCAGCTCCTAGATTCTAGCAGAAACAATTCAACTACTTGGTTGTGGGAAGTGCCAGATGCTGATACAACCATCTATACTGTTCGCAATCCAAATGTTATGTTTTTAACACCCGGTTTAAAAACCATTACTTTAAAAGTAAGCAATGCCACTGGTTCAGATTCTATGGCTAAAGTTGCCTATATAAATGTATTACCATCGCCACAAACACCAGTTGTTTCTTCTAGCAATGGAAAGGTGCTTTGCGATGGAGATAGCACAGTTATTAGCACAGATGCAGCTAGTAATTATGTTTGGTTCAGAAATAATTTGATTTATAATAATCCAAGTACAAGTTTTACTTTTAAAGAAGAGGCATTATTTTTTGTACGTGTACAAGGAACAAATGGTTGCAGAATTAAGTCAAACGAAATTAGTCTAGAAACGGGTACAACACCAGCTAAGCCAATTATTACAAAAGATTTAATTGCCAATGCATTCTGCGAAGGGGGTTCATTTAACCTAACCTCTAGTGCGGCAACTAACAACCAATGGTATGTAAATGACACCCTTTTTGGTGGTAAAACAGCAAAAGTTTTAAATAGTAATGAAGCAGGAGTTTACAAGGTTAAAGTTAATGATAAGAGTTGTGCCATTTTTTCAGATTCTATGCCAATTATAAAACTGCCTCGACCAATAACCTCTGAGATAATTGGAGATACATGGGCAGTGAAAAGTGATACGGCTAGGTTTTCTGTTGTAGGTGGCTTAAATGGCTCTATTTTTAACTGGACACTCACTGGAGGGCTTGTGCAAGCAGGGTCTAGTAGCAATGCTGTTTTAATTAAATTTAACAATGTAAATAACGCTACCGTAAATGTGCAAGAGAATGCCAGTAATGGTTGTAAAGGTTTGTTAAAAACCATTCAGGTAAATTTGGTTAATACCTCTTTAAAGGAAACTTCTAAGTTAAAATTTACTGCTTTTCCAAATCCTGTTGAGACAAATCTCTCTGTTAAGTTTAACGACGAACTACAAGGTGCAAAATATCAAATTTTAGATGTGCTTGGCAGGGTAGTTAAAGAAGGAGAAATGGCACAAAATAATGATTTTATCTCTAGCTTAAATGTAAGCAATTTGCCAGTGGGTATTTTTGTTTTGCAGATCTCATCGCAAGAGAAACTTGGGATTTTAACTTTTGTAAAAGAGTAATTTTTCCTCCTATCAATTTAAAAGCTACTAGCAATTATTAGGCTAGTAGCTTTTAAATTCAATAATAATTTAGGACTAATGATGCCTATCAATTATATAATGTACCAATTCTTTAACATTTGACTTGTATTGGTTTTCTGGTAGTTGATCTATAATTGCCAACGCCTCATCAACATATTTTTTCATGGCCAATTGGGTATAATTAATGCCTTGATGTGCATTTACATAGGCAATAACTTCATTTACTTTTTTCTTGTTGTTATGGTGGTTTTTGATGGTATTAATAATACTTTTTCTTACCCTTGGTTCAGCCTGATTGAGCGTGTAAATTATGGGTAAGGTTAGTTTTTTCTCTTTTAAATCGATGCCCCTGGGCTTACCAATATCTTGATCTCCATAATCCATGAGATCGTCTTTTATTTGGAAAGCAATACCTATTTTTTCTCCAAACAGGCGCATCTGTTCAATTTGCTCTTTATTTGCTCCTGCCGAGGCCGCTCCAATGGCGCAACAAGAGGCAATGAGGGAGGCTGTTTTTTTGCGAATTATATCATAATATACTGCCTCAGATAAATTTAAGTTCCGGGTTTTTTCTATTTGTAGTAATTCTCCTTCGCTCATTTCTTTAACCGCAAAACTTACAATTTCTAATAACTCATAATCTTTGTTTTGAACCGATAAAAGCAAGCCCCTGCTCAATAAATAATCGCCCACTAAAACTGCAATTTTATTTTTCCAAAGGGCATTGATAGAAAAAAAACCCCTGCGCTCATCGCTATCATCTACCACGTCATCATGCACCAAAGTGGCGGTGTGGAGGAGTTCAACTAAACTGGCTGCGCGGTAGGTGGTATCATTGATGCCATCAAATAGTTTGGCACTAAAAAAAACAAAAATGGGACGAATTTGCTTTCCCTTTCGCTTAATAATATAATTCATTATAGTATCCAAAAGAGGCACGCTGCTCTTCATGGATTCCCTAAATTTGCTTTCAAACAAATTTAGTTCTTTTTCTATGGGTAATTTTATCTGATTAAGTTTACTCACTTGCCATGCAAAGAAAGTAAATTATTCGCGTTTTTTATTAATTTGCAAGCCATGGCCAAAACTCATGCTACTTTTTTTTGTAAGAACTGCGGCGCTTCCGCTGCAAAATGGATTGGAAAATGCCCAGCCTGTGGCGAATGGAACTCTTACGTAGAAGAAATAGTTCACAAAGAGAAAATTGATTTTAAAAGCACTTGGAAAAAAGAAGGAAATGTTGGCAGTAAAAAGCCCATTGAAATTAGTGAAGTTGTGATGGGTGCCGAACAACGTATTCCGCTGCTAGATCAAGAATTATCGAGGGTTTTGGGCGGTGGATTAGTGCCCGGAAGTGTTGTGCTTATTGGTGGTGAGCCAGGTATTGGTAAATCTACCTTGCTATTACAAATGGCACTTCAATTTGCCAACTTTAAAGTTTTATATATCAGCGGTGAAGAAAGTGAAAGTCAGATAAAAATGCGCGCAGAACGTATTCCTTTTCAAAACAATCTATGCTATTTATATACCGAAACATCTACGCAAAAGATTGGGAAAGCGCTCAAAGAATTGCAACCAGATTTGGTGGTGGTAGATTCTATTCAAACCCTCCAATCAGATTTAATTGATAGTACGCCGGGCAGCATTTCCCAGGTTAAAGAGACTGCTGGAGATATGATTCGTTTTGCTAAAGAAACAAATACGCCGATCTTTTTAATTGGTCATATTACCAAAGATGGAACCCTAGCCGGACCAAAACTGCTAGAACACATGGTTGATACTGTATTGCAGTTTGAAGGAGATAGGCATCATGTTTATCGCATTTTACGGAGTACCAAAAATAGGTTTGGGTCAACCAACGAAATTGGTATTTACGAAATGCAACAGGGTGGTTTAAGAGAAGTAAGTAATCCTTCGGAGATTTTAATATCGCAAAGAGAAGATGCATTGAGCGGGGTTTGTATTGCAGCAACCCTAGAAGGAATGAGACCATTACTAATTGAAACGCAAGCGCTGGTAAGCGCCGCTGTTTATGGCACTCCGCAGAGAAACTCCAATGGCTATGATGCCAAACGTTTAAATATGTTGCTAGCCATTCTCGAGAAAAAATGTGGCTTACGCATGGGCGCTCAAGATGTTTTTGTAAATATTGCTGGTGGCTTGCGTGTAGAAGACCCTGGCATAGATTTAAGCATTGTTGCCTCCATTGTTTCAAGCTTTGAAAGTATGCCCATAGATTCTAAAATTTGTTTCGTGGGAGAACTAGGCCTTAGTGGCGAAATTAGAGCAGTTAGTAGAATAGAACAACGCATTTCTGAGGCCGAAAAACTAGGCTTTAAAACTATTTATATATCCAAATTCAACAAATTACCCAAAGCTAATTTTGGTATAAAAATTATAGAAGTATCCAAAATAGATGAATTGTTGCAATTTTTATTTGGATAGAGAATCCAAAATCCAGCTATTTTTGACCAACTACCACCGATTTAAGTTCAGCTAAAAACCATTTGTCTAGGGGTTCTTTTGCCCAAATGGTTTGTATACCTGCTTCCTCGGCGCCTCTAATGTTTCCTTTATTATCATCTATAAAGATTGTTTCGGCACCCAATATATTGGCGTCTTGTAAAACATATTCGTAGCATTCTTTTTTGGGTTTTCTAAGTCCAATCTCATGCGATAAATATATTTTCTCAAACACCTGCTCAAATACTGCTTTTCCATGTGTGCCATAAACTGCTTCAATATGAATAGTATTGGTATTACTCAATAAAAATAAGCGGTATTTTTTTTTGAGTTCTTTTAGCATGTCTATCCTGTGCGGCGGCAAATCTAGTAACATTGCATTCCAAGCAGCAACAATTTGTTCTTTACTAGCTTCCCCTTTTAGGAGGGTAAATAAACTCTGTATAAAATAGTCGGCCTTTATTTTCCCTGTCTCAAATTCTGTAAACAATGAGCTGGTCATGTGCACCTCATCTAGGTCTGAACCTAACCTTTTAAATGCCCGAAGGGTTTTGTCTTGATCTAAATTCAGGATTACTGCCCCTAAATCAAAAATAAGATTTTTAATTACCATATGGTTTGCAAACAAATACTTTAACCAGATAGTTTTAAAGTGCGTTTAATCCATGAACGGATTTTGCCAAATCAAAAACCAAATTAGGGTCTTTTTCTATGGCGTTTCCAACTACCACAACATCTGCGCCCGCTAAGCAAGTTTCAATGGCTTGCTCAGGGGTTCTTATTCCGCCACCAATAAAAAGTGGACCATTAATTTGTGATTTCACTTCCTTTATCATTCCCACGCGAATGGGATTTTGGGCGCCACTTCCAGCATCCATATAAATTACCTTTAAACCCAACATTTCACCTGCTA
Organism: Chitinophaga pinensis; assembly: GCA_945860865.1. Taxonomy (GTDB): domain Bacteria; phylum Bacteroidota; class Bacteroidia; order UKL13-3; family UKL13-3; genus B1. The sequence goes on from CAMARW010000009.1 coordinate 76,683, forward strand.
AAGCTGTGCAAGCAGCAATGTTGTTTTTATCTGCGGGCAATGGTGTTGTATTACTCATATACATTACACTGGTGATATTGCCTCCATCTACAATCATGTAACCAGTTGGAATAACCTCTATACCCGATTTTTTTAGCAAAGGAGCTGCTAATACATGTTTACCAATAAGCAAATCTGGGTTGCGGCCGCTTATCATGCTTAAAAACAAAATAGCATCTGCCTCACGGTGTGTTTGCATGATGTTTCCTGGAAATAATACAAGAGGTATATTTGTATGTATTTTGATAATCTCAATACAACGGTCCCAAAATCCATTGGTAATTAAACTTCCACCCACTAATATCATATCCACTTTAGCCTCATTGCAACGGGCAATTAAATTAACCAATTCCGCCTCAGTTGTTAAACTATCTGGGTCTATTAAAACAGCTAACTGTTTCAATCCTGCTTGCGCTTTTTGGCTTAGCTTTTGGTAAAATTGGTTTTTCAATCCGGTTATATGATAAGTAATGACAACAAATAAAAGCCTTTTTATTTAAAAACCACACTTTCTGTGTTCAAGAATTTCACATTCAATATTTTTTTTTATACTTTCTAAGTAATTTTTTTTGATTCAAACCTAAGAAAAGCAAAGTGTATCTTTATTCAGACAAAGCGCTGATTGTTAATTAATTGTTAATCTCTGTACACCCTTATTTTATTGGGGCTCTTGTGTGCATAACTAATGTTATGAACACTTCAAACCTCAGCCTTATCTAACAAAAAAAGAAATCAACATATCAAGTTGTTGAAATTGATATTTGATTAGCAAAAAAGTAAAGATCAAATTTGACTCAAAAACCCCCTAAGATTTTTGGGCGTTTTTAAAACAAATTAGACTATATATTTATTTAGATATTCAAAACACACTGAGCAAAATGAGCCGCAACAAAAAAAATCAAGAGCAAAAGGGCCTTCGGGTAGAGCGCCACTTTACTAAAGATGGCGTAAGTGCGTACGACATGTTTACGTACGATTACCGCACATCTGTTATTAAGAATACCAACGGCAGTGTGGTGTTTGAAATGAAAGACGTTGAGGTGCCTAACTTCTGGAGTCAGGTAGCCACCGACGTATTAGCACAAAAATACTTTAGAAAAGCAGGTGTGCCTCAGCCTGATGGTTCTACTGGTAGAGAAACAAGTATTAAACAAGTAGCTCACCGCATGGCTCATTGCTGGATGAAATGGGGCGAAGACTATGGCTATTTCGATAGCAGCGAAGATGCTCAGGTTTTCTACGATGAAATGGCTTACATGATTGTGGGTCAGTATGCAGCACCAAACTCTCCGCAGTGGTTTAATTCTGGCCTTCATAGCTCATATGGCATTACAGGAAAACCCCAAGGGCATTATTTCGTAAATCCTAAAACAGGTAAATTAGAAAAATCTACCTCGGCCTACGAACGTCCGCAACCGCATGCATGTTTTATCCTTTCTGTTGAAGATGATTTGGTAAACGAAGGTGGTATCATGGATTTGTGGGTGCGCGAAGCACGTATCTTTAAATATGGTTCAGGTGTTGGTACTAATTTCTCTAGAATTAGAGGTGCATCAGAAAAATTATCAGGAGGTGGCTCTTCTTCTGGTTTAATGAGTTTCTTAAAAATTGGCGACCGTGCCGCGGGCGCTATTAAATCTGGTGGTACTACCAGACGTGCCGCTAAAATGGTGTGTTTAGATTTGGATCACCCAGAGATAGTTGAGTTTATTAATTGGAAAAAAGACGAAGAAAAGAAAGTGGCAGCCCTTATTGCTGCGGGTTACCCAAGCGATTACGAAGGGGAAGCTTATGCAACCGTTTCTGGGCAAAATAGCAACAATTCTGTGCGCATGCCTCATGCCTTTTTTGAGGCTTTAGAAAAAGGCACTGACTGGGATTTAAAAGCCCGTACAGATGGCAGAACTTTGAAATCTATTCCTGCTACTGAAATTTGGGATATGATTGCAGATGCAGCTTGGGCTTGTGCCGATCCTGGTTTGCAATATGATACCACCATTAACGAATGGCATACTTGTCCGGCTGGAGGCAGAATCAATGCTTCTAACCCTTGCAGCGAATACATGTTCTTGGATAATACTGCTTGTAATTTGGCTAGTTTAAACCTCATTCGTTTCTTTAATCAAGATACGCTAGAGTTTGATGTTAAGGCCTTTGAACATGCTTGTAGGTTATGGACAATGGTGTTGGAAATTTCGGTTTTAATGGCACAATTCCCATCGCAAGAAGTTGCCCAATTAAGTTACGAATACCGCACACTTGGTTTGGGTTATGCTAACTTAGGTAGCATGCTTATGATTTCTGGTATTCCTTACAATTCTCCAAAAGCTTTCGCTATTGGGGGTGCTATTACCGCTATTTTAAATGGTGTAGCTTACCAAACCTCGGCCGAAATGGCTAAGTATTTGGGCGCTTTCCCAAGATACGAAGACAACAAAGAAAACATGTTGCGTGTAATGCGTAACCACCGCTATGCGGCTTATAATGCTACCGATGCATACGAAGGTTTATCTATAAAGCCTGCTGGTATTGATCCAAAATATTGCCCAGATTATTTACTAACAGCTGCCTGCAATGCCTGGGATGCTGCGGTACAAATGGGTGAGGAGTACGGATACAGAAACGCACAAGCCACCGTTATTGCTCCAACAGGAACCATTGGCTTAGTTATGGATTGTGATACAACCGGTATTGAGCCAGATTTTGCACTTGTTAAGTTCAAGAAATTATCGGGTGGTGGATACTTTAAGATTATCAATACAGGCGTGCCTGCTGCGCTAAAAAACTTGGGTTACAGTCAAACAGAAATTGATGCCATTATCCAATATGCAACGGGTTCAGCTACTTTAAAAGGTGCTCCACATATTAATCCAGAATCGTTAAAATTCCGCGGATTTACCGATGAAGAAATTGAAAAATTAGACAAAGCTGCTTCGGGTGCTTTCGAAATTGGTTTTGCTTTTAACCAATGGACACTCGGCGAAGAGTGTTTGCAACGTCTTGGCTTTACTGCAGAAGAATATAATAATTATAACTTTAACTTGTTGCGTAAATTAGGTTTTACAAAGCAAGAAATTGAAGAAGCTAATGATTTTATCTGTGGTACCATGTCTGTTGAGGGCGCACCTTTACTAAAAGAAGAGCATTTAGCTGTTTTTGATTGTGCCAATAAATGTGGTAACAAAGGTACACGTTACATTGCTGCAACCGGACATATAAGAATGATGGCCGCCGCACAGCCTTTCTTGAGTGGTGCAATATCTAAAACCATCAACCTACCTAATGAAGCTACCATCGAAGAAATTAAAGAATGTTATCACCTTAGTTGGAGCCTTGGCCTAAAAGCTAACGCACTATATAGAGATGGTTGTAAATTAAGCCAGCCTTTAAGTAACAAATCTGATGTGAAAGAAGATGAAGATGATATTCAAGATGCAGTAGAACAAATATTAGGCGAAGATGCCAACAAACCAGTTGGAGAATTAAGTCCAGAGCAGGTTTTAGAAGCGGCAACTGCTATCTTAAATCGCACACACGATACCGCATTTAAACACAAGTTAGCTGGAGTTGTTGCCCGTAAATCTTTGCCAGGCAAAAGAGGTGGGTTCACACAGAAAGCCTCTGTTGGCGGACAAACAATTTTTGTGCGCACAGGTGAATACGAAGATGGAACATTGGGAGAAATCTTTGTAGACCTGCACAAAGAAGGCGCTACCTTGCGCTCTCTTATGAACTGCTTCTCTATTGCAGTTTCATTGGGCTTGCAATATGGTGTGCCGCTAGAAGAGTATGTAGATAAATTTACTTTTACACGCTTTGAACCAGCTGGTATGGTGGCTGGGCATCCAAACATTAAAAATGCTACTTCTATCATAGACTATATGTTTAGAATGTTGGGCTTTGAATATCTAGGAAGAGAAGATTTTGTGCAGGTAGAACCAAACGAAACCCAACGCAATACTTTGGCTGTAAACCAGCACAAAGCAGCTAATTCTGCCAGTACACCTGTAGTGCCAGCTGCTCCCGCTACTGCCAGCCTTTTAGCTAGCGCGCCAATTGGTTTTCATAGGCCTGAACCTAAACTGGAAGCGGATATTAAAATGGCAGGAATTGCCACTCCTGAAACAGCTCCAATGGATCAGGTAAATGAAATGAACAAGCGTATGGGTGATAGTCCGGCTTGCCCAACCTGCGGCCATATAACCATTCGCAGTGGTGCTTGCTACAAGTGCTTAAACTGTGGTACCCAAACGGGCTGTAGTTAATTAAGATTAGTTTATAAAAAATAAATAAAAACCATTAAAACCTGCTTCGGCGGGTTTTTTTGGTTTTAGGCTGAACCAAAATTTACGCATGAATACACTCTTTGGTTTTTTATTTATATTGTGCCCACAAATTTTTGAATAATGAATAATTCTACTTTTAAAAAGGCATTGCCTCATTTGCTTGCTTTTGTGCTTATTATGCTGGTAATCTTTGCTTATTTTACGCCTTTGTTTAATGGTAAAGTATTGAAGCAATACGACGTTTTGCAGTGGAAAGCTACTTTTCAAGAAATTGCTCAATTTGAAAAAGCCAGCGGTGAGCGCACTTTCTGGACAAATAGTATTTTTGGGGGCATGCCTACATTCTTAATTGGCGCAACTTACCATGGCAATTACACCGGCAACGTATTATATTATATTTCCGATGTATTTAAACACCCAGCCGATACCCTATTTTTATTATTTGCCTGCTTTTATATTTTGTTAATTGCCTTTGAAGTTTCGCCTTGGTTGGCCATGATTGGCTCTTTGGCCTTTGCACTTTCCTCCTTTAATTTTATAAACATAGATGCAGGGCATGTTACCAAAGGTAATGCCATTGCTTTTATTCCACTGGTTTTGGCTGGTATACAAATAACCCTGCACAGAAATAAGTGGTTGGGCGCTGTTATTACAGGTATTGCCGTTTCTTTTGAACTCTCTGCTGGTCACGTTCAAATAACTTATTACTTAATATTCATTATTTTGTCTTGGATGATTGTAGAGTTGGTTCAGGCCGTTAAAAATAAAACCTTACCTAAATTTATATTGGCCGGATCTTTATTGGCTGTTTCTGCTGTGGTAGGAATTGGCACCAATATTACTGGTTTATTGGCTACACAAGAATATGGAAAATACAGTATTCGCGGCCAATCTGAATTAACCAAAACCGCTAATGGAGAAAGCAATGCGGCCAACAGTTCTTCTGGCTTAGATAAAGATTATGCCCTAGCCTGGAGTAATGGTGTGGTAGAACCATTCACTATTTTAATTCCAAACTTTTACGGAGGTGGCAGTAGTGGCGATTTAGGAACAAGCAGCGAAACTTATAAAGAGCTGCAACGCCAAGGATACCCCGCTGCCAATGCCAAAGAGGTAGTAAAACAAATGCCTATTTATTGGGGCGATCAGCCTTTTACCGCTGGACCAATTTACTATGGAGCCATCATTGTTTTCTTATTTGTATTGGGCATGTTTTTGGTAAAAAGTGCCAGCAAATGGTGGATATTTTCGGCGGCTATGTTGTCTATTTTCTTATCTATGGGCAAGAATTTTATGCCGCTTACTGATTTGTTTTTTAACTATTTCCCGCTTTATAATAAGTTTAGATCTGTAACATTTGTGCTTTGTGTGGTGCAAACCATGTTTCCGTTTTTGGCTATGTTGGCCGTAAAAGAAGTAATGGATAAAAAACTGAAACAAGCAGACTGGATGAGATCGCTAAAATATAGCTTGGGCATTGTAGGCGGAATATGTTTGTTGTTTGCCCTTATACCTGGCGTTTTCTTTGATTTTTCTACCGAAAATGATGCCCGTATGAAGTTGCCAGAATGGTTGTTAAGTTCTTTGTTGGCTGATAGAGAAAGTTTGTTGCGTGCAGATGCTTTTAGGTCTTTGGCTTTAATTTTGTTGGCCGCCGCAGCGCTTTGGTTCTACCAAAAAGGCAAGCTAAAAGCAGAATTGATGATGGCTATTTTGGGTATTTTGGTGGTTGTGGATTTGTGGGGTGTAGATAAACGTTACTTAAACGACAAAGATTTTGAAAAGAAAAAAGGGGAGGTTGCCATTGCCAAAACACCGGTAGATGAGCAAATTTTAGCCGATAAAGACATACATTACAGAGTATATAATAATACTACAGATTTTGATAAAGATGCCTTAACTGCCTATTACCACAAATCTTTGGGTGGCTACCATGGTGCAAAAATGCGCAGGTACCAAGAATTAATAGAATGGCAATTGGTTAAAATGAATATGGAGTGTTACAATATGTTGAACGCAAAGTATTTTATATTACAAGATTCTACCAACAATAAATTTGTCCAACAAAATGTTAATGCCAATGGCAATGCATGGTTTGTTTCAAATGTAAAATGGGTGGCCAATGCCGACGAAGAAATTACATCCTTGAGTAATTTTAATAGCAAGGAAACAGCTATTACAGATAAGCGTTTTGAGTCGGAATTAGCAGGATTTACCCCTCAAAAAGATAGTAGCGCTAGTATTAAACTAAATGCTTATCAACCTAATAAATTGGTTTATGAAAGCAAGAGTAGCCTAGATCAATTAGCCGTATTTTCTGAGATTTACTACGAAAAAGGTTGGAATGCATATATAGATGGCAATTTGGTGCCGCATTTTAGAGTAAACTATGTATTGCGTGCCTTAAAAGTTCCTGCTGGTAATCACAACATAGAATTTAGGTTTGAACCAACTGTAATTGGAACCGGTGAAAAAATAGCCTATGCATCGTCGTGGCTATTATACGGCGGCCTCTTCTTAGTGTTGGGATTAAGTTTCCGCAGAAAGAAAAACAATCAATAAGGGCAGGTTTCTCCCTAATTTTTTTCCCCGAAATGTATTCCCTACGGGAAATTTGATTTGTGTTTTATTGGATGATATTTGTGAAATCAAATTCCATATCCCTTTAGGGATTATATTTCGGTAGCAAACAAATACCACGAAACCGAATTCAATATCCCGTTAGGGATTATATTATGGGCTCATGAAAAATGTATCTCTCATCATATTCCACCTCAAATTTGTCAAGAAAATCTAAATACTCCTGAATAAACGTTTTCTTTTCATGATGTTTTTCTTGGTTTTCAATATATTTAATTACATCTTTCAATTGAGATTTGCTATATGAAAAACCGCCAAACCCTTCTTGCCATTCAAATTTTGACGATGACAATTTTTTTGTATTTATCCATTTTGAAGAATCTCGTTTAAGGTTTTGCATTAAATCAGAGGCCGATTGGTGTGGTCTGCAACCAATTAAAATATGAATATGGTCGGGCATTCCATTTATTGCAATTAATTTGTGTCTATTTCTTTCTACTATTCCAGACATGTATAAGTAAAGTTCTTTTTTCCAAGAAGAATGAATGAGTGCTTTTCTGAATTTTGGGGCAAACACAAATTGGATGTGGATTTGGGTGTAGGTATTTGACATAGGCTTTGTTTTTGGGTAAACAATAATATTATTGTAATTGGAATTATTAAAATATTTTTTTTGCCGAAATATATACCCTACGAGAAATTTGATCTTAGAATTTTCGGATTTCGAATTTAGATTTTCGATTTTAGAATTTTCCTCCCCTTATCTTCGTGCGATGAATTTTCTGGAAACCTATTGGCAAGAAATAGCAGTGGCTGCCATTTTTGTAGCAGCCACTTTTTATTTAATTACTTTTTTTAAGAAGAGTAGCAAAGGCGAGCATGCTTGTGGCAGCGGCGATTGCAAGTGCGATACCAATAAAAAATAGTTTAGTTCAGACCCAATAATTAGAATTATTTTTTATTGATGAGTTTGTATAATTCGTCTAATTTAGGACTTAAAATAATTTCTGTTCTGCGGTTTTTAGCCCTGCCTTCAGCGGTTTCGTTGCTAGCTTTAGGTGTATATTCTCCCTTACCTGCGGCAGTAAGTGTTTTTGCATCTACTTTATGCACCTCATCTAACATGCGCACAATGTTGGTTGCGCGGGCTACGCTTAAATCCCAGTTGTCTTTAAATTGCGCAGTTTTAATAGGTACATTATCGGTATGACCTTCAATCATAACGGCTACATCTTTATTTTTATTAAGTACCTCGGCAAGTTTCTTAAGGGCTTCTAATCCTTTTTCTTCCACATCAGCGCTACCACTTTTAAATAGTAATTTATCGCTCATCGAAACATATACTTTTCCGTTTTTCATTTCAACAGAAATTTCATCACTTTTAAAGCTCAATAAAGCCTTTTTAATAACGTTGTTTAAGGCATTTGTTATAGAATCTTGCTCACGAATTAAGCCTTCTAAGATGGCCAACTTACGCTCTCTCTCTAATAGTTGTTCACCCTTTTCGCGCAGGGCCATATTTAATTGTTCTGTTTTGTTTAAGCTAGAACGAATAAGCGCGGTATATTTCTCATTCATTTCTACATGGTCTTGCTCTAAACCCTTGTATTTTTCTTCTAAGTTGGCATGTTTAGCCATTAAATCCCAATGTTTAGATTGTAAATCACGGAAATTTAATCCCCTCTCGGTAGTGTCTTTGTTAAAGGCAATATTTAATCGGTGCAAAGAATCGCGCTGGTAAGTTGCCATTGTCATGCGCTTAGATAAAAATGCATTGTGCATTTTTTCGCCTATTTTCTGCGGTTCTTTAATTTTTCCTTTTGGTTCTAAGTCTTGTGCAAAGGCAATACTGCCCATTAACAAAAACGTAATTATCAGTAATTTTTTCATGCTGTAAATGGTTTGTACAAAATTGGGTTAATACATAAGCTTATCCCAATTTGTTAAACGCAATTTTATGCGCATTATATTACCTAGTGTTTAGTTATGAAAACAAAACGGCCCAATCTCTGTGAGAAAGGGCCGTTCTGTTTTGGTTTGAACCAAAATAGTTAAATTTTTAATTATTTTCCTTTGTTGGCTTTGTCAAAATCTATTACAATTGGCGTAGCAATTGCGATAGATGAATAAGTACCAAAAACGATACCAACTAATAAAGCAAAAGTAAATCCTTTAATAACCTCTCCGCCAAAAATGAATAATACCAAAGCAACCATAAACACGGTTAAAGAGGTAATTACAGTTCTGCTTAAGGTTTTATTAAGTGAGTTATTAATGATTCCTTCTTTGTTGGTTTCGTGCTGGTTTGTTCCTAAATATTCACGAATTCTATCAAATACAACCACCGTATCATTAATTGAGAAACCAATAATGGTTAATACTGCGGCTATAAAAGCTTGGTCTACTTCCATGGTAAATGGTAAAATACCATCAAAAATAGAGTAGAATCCTAACATCATTAATACGTCGTGGGTAAGAGCAATAATTGCACCCAAGGCATATTGCCACTTTTTGAAACGTATTAATACATATAAACCAATACCCAATAAGGCAATTATTGCCGACCAAAACGAGGCTACTTTAATATCATTTGCTATAGTTGGACCTACTTTAGAAGAGCTCAGAATTTCTGCTTTTACACCCATTCCTGCAAAACCTTCATTTACTTTGGCTAAAACTTCCTCTGCTACATTTTCTGTTTGAGATTCTATTTTATAGGTAGTTGTTACCTTGTATTTATTGTCTGAACCAAAAGTTTTAACCTCTGGCGGATTGCCCAATGATTTGGCTAAGCCTTCTCTAATTTCTGAAGATCCTATCTCTTTATCAACTTGCACTACGTATGTCCAACCACCTTGAAAATCTACACCCATGGTAAAGCCTTTGGTAAACATAGAAACTAATCCAAAAGTGATTAATATACCAGAGAATATATAGAATTTCTTGCGACTTCCTACAAAATCAAAGTTTACTTTAGAGAAAGCATTAGCACTTAAATTGGTTACATATTTAATGGTTTTTCCTTTTTCTAATTGCCACTCAGTAACAACACGCGTTAACAATACTGCAGTAAACATAGATGAGATAATACCGATAATTAAGGTAATTGCAAAACCTTGCACCGGACCAGTTCCAAAAGCGTATAATACAAAACCAGCTAGCAAGGTTGTTAAGTTAGAGTCTATAATAGAAGAGGCGGCATGAGAGTAGCCATCTGTAACGGCATTTTTTAAACTTCTTGCGCTTCGTAACTCTTCCTTGATACGCTCGTTAATTAGAACGTTTGCATCTACTGCCATACCAATGGTTAAAACGATACCAGCAATACCTGGCAAGGTTAAAGCTGCGCCTAAACTAGCTAACACACCAATGATAAAGAATACGTTTAATAACACGGCAAAATCTGCAATAAAACCAGAATTGCCATAATACAATACCATAAATGCAAGAATAATAATGGTAGCAATAATCATACTCCATAATCCTTTGCTAATGGCTTCAGCACCCATGCTTGGTCCAACTACAGCTTCTTCTACAATACGTGTAGGAGCAGGTAATTTACCACTCTTTAAAATATTGGCTAAGTCGCCTGCTTCTTCATTAGAATAGCTACCGGTAATAGAAGATCTACCATTAGGAATTTCTCCTTGCACGTTAGGTGATGAATAAACTACATCATCTAAAACAATAGCTACAGAGTGACCAATATTATTACGGGTTAAATTTTTCCAGATTTTGGCACCCTCAGCATTCATGGTCATAGATATTTCTACCGAGCCTGTTTGCGAAATGTCTCTTCTTGCATCTGTAACCTTATCTCCAGTTAAAGAAGCTGATCCATCTCTAGAAGATTTTAAAGCATGTAGAATAACACCTTGTTGGTTTTCGCCGATACCTTTGTATTCCCATGCAAATTTAATATTACCTGGTAAGGCCATTTTAACCTCTGGGCGAGCAAACATGGCGTTAATTTTAGCGGTATCTTTTACCAAAGCCGTTCCACAAGCAGAACCTTTTGGTACCAGCATGCCTTTATCGTCGGCATATGGTTGCAATAAGGCAAACAATGGATTTTCTTTAGCAAATTCTTCGTACGATTTTTCGGCAGCTTTTGCCGCTGTATCTGTTTTTTCTTCAGTGGCAGCAGGAGCGCCAGAACCTAAACCAGCCAATGCGCTAGCAGCTGTAGTGTCTGCAGAGGCAGCCATGCCAGTATCAGTAGTAGGAGATTTAAGGGCCGTAGCTTTCTTTAAAATTTCATTGGCATTGCTAATGTATTTAAAAGCTTCTGGGTTATCAAAAGTCTCGTAAAACTCTAATTTGGCCGAACCTTGTAATAATTTTCTTACACGGGCTGGATTATCAACTCCGGGTAATTCAACTAAGATTCTTCCACTTCCCTCTAATTTCTGAATGTTTGGTTGTGTTACACCAAACTTATCAATACGAGCACGTAAGATTTGGAAAGATCTATCAATTGCTTGGTTAGCCTCTTCGCGCAGGTAACTAACTACCTCTTCATTGGTAGATGTTAATTTGATGCGATCGCGGTTACTTGGATTAACAAAAATAGCAGATAACTTGGCCTCTGGAGCTACTTCTGCATAAGTTTCAGCAAATAATGTTACGTAATCTTTCTGACTACTTTGCATTTTTTCTGAAGCTTTTACAATGGCTTCATTAAATTTAGGATCGGGATTATTGTTTGCTAAACCCCTAACCAATTCGGCCAAAGAAACTTCTAAGGTTACGTTCATACCTCCTTGCAAATCCAGTCCAAGATTTAACTCTCTTTCTTTACATTGTAAATAGGTAAACTTTTTTAAACCTAGAAAATTGTACACGGTTAACCGCGAAATTGAATCTAGGTAATTGCGTTCTAGTTGAACGTCTCCATTGGCTTGCTCTTTGGCATCCTTTTCAATCATGTAAGTTTTCCATGTAAATGATAACTGGAAAATACTTACCAGTATCAAGGCGATGGCAAAAAACTTAACTGCTCCTTTGCTTTTCATTGTATATTTCTGATTCTATAATTAAAATTCTCTATTTTCTTTAAAACAAGCTAACTGTATTTTTTGATCAATCAATTGTTTCTAAGGCTGGCAAATATAAGCGGTGAATATGCTAAATGCAAAAACAATAAATTTGTTGATTAGCAGTTATTTAACTTTTTTTTGCCCATTTTTTTTGAATTTCAGCCTCAAGTTTAGACAAACTGTGGGTAAGTGGCCACCCATTTTTGATGCTATAATTATAGTTTCGTTTGCTCATTATCGAAGCATTTTATGGAAAACCAAGGATTAAGTTTATTTGATTTGATTATTAAAGGTGGGGTCATTATGGTTCCTATCGCTGTGCTTTCTATTCTTTCAATTTATTTTATGATTGAGCGGGCGGTTTATATTACTAAAGCCTTTCAATTAGAAAATAATTTCATGAACAACATTAAAGATCATTTGGGTAAAGGAGATATTAAAGCAGCTCAAGCCTATTGCCAGCGTATAAATTCACCTATCAGTAGGGTTATAGAAAAAGGGATTACACGTATTGGTAAGCCTATAAAAGACATAGAAAGCGCCATGGAAAGTGTGGCCAGTTTAGAATTAGATAAGGTAGAGAAAAATTTAAGTTTCTTGGGCTTAACCGCAGGGGTTGCTCCTATGTTGGGTTTTATTGGAACTATCTCTGGTATCATCAAAATCTTTTACGATATTGCTCAAAGCAACAATATTTCTATTGATGTAATTGCAGGCGGATTATATGTAAAAATGATTACCTCAGGAGCTGGACTAATTGTAGGGGTTTTAGCCTATACAGGTTACCACCTTTTAAATAGTAGAATTGATAGGTTCAACCATAAAATGCAAGCTACAGCCATAGATTTTATAGATATTTTAGAAAGTTAAGGGAACTATAATATGAACTTTAGAAGAAAAAAACGTTTTGAAGCCGAGGTGGCTACCTCTGCCCTTAACGATATTATGTTCTTTTTACTTTTGTTTTTCCTAATTATTTCTACACTTGCCAACCCTAGTGTAATTAAAGTGTTATTGCCTAAATCTACGCCCACACAAGGAGTTGTTAAGGAGCAGGTAAACCTTACCATTACCAAGGAAAAAGAATATTACATCAACGATAAACCCATTTCTGCAGATGATTTAGAAAGTACCTTGTTGGCTCTTTCACAACAAAAGCCAGATATGAGCGTAGTTTTAAGAATGGATGCTTTTTTAACCATTCAAGATTTAGTAGATGTGCTAGCAACCGGTACCAAACTTAAAATTAGAATAGTAATGGCTACCCAAACTGCTAAATAATTAGCGGGGAAGTTTTTGCTGTAAATGATCTACAATTACACGCAAACTATTTTCAAAATGCACATTATTATTAATAATTAAATCTGCTTGTGCCATAAAAGGCAGTAAATATTTTTGATAAGAAGGCAAAACATGGTTTTTCCATTGGTATAGCGCAAATTCTTCGCTAATGTTTCGCTCGGCTACATCGCGTTTTATCCTTCTCTCCAAGGCAATTTCTTCGGCAGCACTGACAAATATTTTTAAATCAAACTGCTCAAATATGCGGGCATAATAAAAGATAAATAAGCCCTCGCAAACAATTATAGGAGCTGGGTCGAAACGCAATAATTCGCCTTTTTGCACCTCGTGCTGAAACCGATACTCGTGCCTGTAAATGGTTTCGCCCCCATGTATTTTAAATAAATCTGCTGCAAAGGCATCCAAATCTACACATTCAGGCAAATCAAAATTTATATGCCCGTTCTCATCCCTAGGGTGCTCGTATGCTAACTTATAGTAATTGTCTTGTGAAATGATACATAACTCCGTATCCGAAAAATTTTCCTTTAAGGCATTCAAAAACGAAGTTTTTCCGCTGGCACTGCCGCCAGAAATTCCAATTAAATAAGGCTTATTCTGCATTGCGGTAAAAGTAATTTTTTTATCTGTTTGAACCAAAACACAATTCATCAAAAAAATAAACAGCTATTTATCAGTTGTTTGAATTTAATAGAAAACTTTTTATACGTTTTAAGTTTCCTATGTATACTGCGTGATTAACTTTGCAGCGCAAAAAGTAAAAGATGAGTGAAGAGGTAAGAAATAAAATTATAAGCACCGCCGAGGTTCTATTCTTAAAATTCGGGTTTAAGCGTGTAACCATGGATGATATTTCTAATGAATTAGGAATGTCTAAGAAAACGATTTATCAGTTTTTCTCAGACAAAAACAACCTGGTAAGCGAAACCGTTTTGCGCCATATTTCTATGGAAAAAAATGCCTGCGATTGTCTCCTGCACCAGCAAGAAAATCCTGTAGCCTTTATGCTGGCTATTACAGACACTTTTGGCGACTTAAAAAAGCAAATTAATCCTAGTGTTTTATACGATTTAAAAAAATATTTCAAAGAAAGTTGGGATATTTTAAATGAGTATAGGGTAGAATTTATTTTTAACCAAATTTTACAAAATTTAAAAGAAGGTAGGGATAAAGGCTTCTATCATTCCAATTTTGACGAGGTTTTAATTGCGCGTTTTTATATTCACTTGGTTGATTTTATGATTAACCCAGAAAATTATGCCCTAGAAAAATTCGATTTTAAAACTATTCATTCAGAAATGATGAAATACCACTTGCGTGCTATCTGTACAGAAAAAGGCCTCAAATATTTAGAGGGAAGTCCGATTTATCAAAAATTATTATAATCTAACAAGCTAATATGAAAATTAAAACAGGTTTTTGGCTCATTGTGTGTGTATTGTTTATACATACTGCCCAAGCGCAATCTCCAACCATCCATCAATTTGCATTAAAAGATGCTATTGACTATGCCAAAAAGTACAATTACACCCTCAAAAACAGTAAGCTAGATTTGCTTGCGAGCAAGAAAAAGGTGAATGAAATTGTAGCCATGGGTTTACCTCAAATTAACGCGAGTGCCAATGTTATTAATAACACGCAAATCCCCGTGCAGGTAATTCCTAACTTTTTAAAAGAAGCACTAGGCAGCGGACCAGATCTTATTTCTGTTGCATTTGGTCGTAATTTTACCAGTGGAATCAGTGTTTCGGCCAACCAACTCTTATTCGATGGAACATTTTTCTTGGGGGTAAAAGCGTCCAAAGAATTTGTGAACTTATCTCAACTAAATGTTACCAGAACAGAAATAGAAACAGAGGTTAGTATCTCAAAAGCCTATTTCTTGGTACTTTTATTAGAGTCGAACCAACAAATGATGGAGGCCAACTTAAGTAGTCTTAAGCAAACCAAATCTGATGTAGACCAGTTCTACAAAAATGGTTTTGCAGAAAAGGTAGACGTGGATCGCCTTTCTCTTCAATTGTCTAATTTATCATTACAGAGCGAGAAAATTAAAGACCAAAAGAGAGTTTCTCTTATGCTTCTCAAGCTTCAAATGGGCGTGCCTATGGAAGATAGCCTTGTGCTTACCGACCAATTGGAAACATTATATGCCCAATCGCAAGTGCTGGCGCTCGAAGAAAAAGCAGTTTATGCCAATAGGGTAGAATACAAAATGTTACAACAACAATTAAGGCTGAACCAAATGGATAAGCGCAGGTACCAAGTTGGGTACATGCCTTCGCTATTCTTGTTTGCTAGTCACCAACAAAATGCTTTTGGCGATGATATGGGAACCCTTTTCAATACTTTTTACCCAGGAACAGCGGTGGGCTTAAGTTTAAATGTGCCCATTTTTGATGGGTTCCGTAAGTTGGCTCAAACCCAACAATCAACCATTAGTATAACAAAAACTGAAAACGATATTAAGAATTTTGAAAACGCAATTAACCTGCAGGTTTTTCAAGCCAAATCTACTTATATACGCAGCAAGCAACAGCTCGAAATTCAACGTGGCAACCTTAAATTGGCAGAAGATATCTACGCTAAAATGGAGCTAAAATACAAAAATGGTGTAGGTTCAAGCCTTGAGCTTACAAGCGCACAAACCGATTTGGAAAATGCAAGAACCAATCTGTTGGCTACCGTTTATGAATATTTTGTAGCTGAATTGGATTTTAAACAAGCCTTGGGAACAATAAATAATAAATAAAATTAACTGAACATATAGTATGAAAAAAATAATTAATAAGTTATATCTAATTCTAGGATTTGGGATATTAGTTTCTTGTGGTGGTGGCGATACATTAGATGCTAAAAAGGCTAGTTTAGAAAAACTAAGAGCGCAACAGGCTGAAATTGGTTCTGAAATTAAAGTTTTGGAAGAGGAGATTTTAGCCATTGGTAAAAATGAGTTAGACCCAGTGGTGAAAGAGAAATTTGTGTCTGTTACTGCCATCCAAGTGGGTACATTTAATCATTATATAGATGTGCAAGGAAGGGTAGATGGCGATCAAAATACAACTATAAGCGCCAGAGCGATGGGTCCTGTTGTGAAGATTTTGGTAAATTCTGGAGCGCAAGTTAAAAAAGGGCAAGTTTTAGCCCAATTAGATGGAGAAATTGTGGCGCGCCAAGTAGCAGATTTAAAGATAAACCTTGCTTTTGTTACGGATGTATTCAATAAACAAAAAGCCCTATGGGAAAAACAAGTTGGTTCGGAGGTACAATACCTAAGTGCTAAGAATAACAAAGAGTCGCTTGAACAAAAACTGGCTACACTCTACGAAAATTTGGATATGTATAGTATTAAATCGCCCATAAACGGAACCGTTGATGAGGTGTTTATTAAAATTGGTCAGAACATAGCGCCAGGTATGCCTTGTTTTAGGGTGGTAAACATGGGCGATTTAAAAGCCAAAGCAGATGTTTCAGAATCCTATGCTAGTCAGATTAAAGAAGGCAATAAGGTTAGTTTGTACTTTCCAGATTTAAACAACTTGGAAGTGCCATCTACTATATCTTTCGCCTCACGAGTAATTAGTCAGATGAATCGCACATTTACTATTGAAGCACCCATACCAGCGGGCAAAGACTTTATTCCTAATATGATTTGTGTGTTTAAGGTATTGGATTACCAAGCTAAAAATGCCATCGTAATTCCAGTAAATACGCTGCAAAAAACAGAGTCAAGTACTTTTGTGGTAGTTGCTTCGGTTCAGAACGGGAAAAAAGTAGTGGTAAAAAAAGAAGTAAAAACGGGTAAATATTACCAAGATAAGGTGGAGATTTTAGCCGGTTTACAGGCAGGAGATTTGTTAATCACAAGTGGTTACCAAGACCTTAACGAGAATGAAGTTTTAAACTATTAATTTAAGGTTTTAAAAACACTTTAATCAACAGAAATATGCTTGAGAAAATAAAGGAATTTAAACCTTCTAGCTGGTCTATAGATAATAAAACCAGCATTTATGTTATGACCATTATTATAACCTTAGCTGGTTTAATGAGTTATAATAGTTTACCTAAAGAACAATTTCCAGAGGTTGTTTTTCCACAAATATTGGTGAATACCATTTATGCGGGAACCGCTCCGCAAGACATGGAAAATTTGGTTACCAAACACATTGAAAAGCAAGTAAAATCTATCAATGGTGTAAAAAAAGTAAACAGTACTTCTATTCAAGATTTCTCTATGATAAACATAGAGTTTAACACAGATGTAGATGTTCCCATAGCCAAACAAAGGGTAAAGGATGCCGTAGATAAAGCGCGCAAAGATTTGCCCACAGATTTAACCCGCGAGCCTGAAGTAATTGACATAGACGTTTCTCAAATACCTATTATGAACGTGCATATTTCTGGAGATTATCCATTAGATAAACTAAAGGATTACGCAGAAAATATGAAAGACCGCATTGAGGGTCTCAAAGAAATTACGCGTTGTGATATTGTAGGTGCACTCGATCGTGAAATTCAAATTGATGTAGACATGTACAAAATGCAAGCAGCCGATATTACCATGCGTGATATTGAAATGGCTGTGAAGTATGAAAACATGACGCTTTCGGGCGGACAAATAAAAATGGATGGCCTAAAGCGTTCGGTGAACATTGTAGGACAGTACACAGACGCAACTAAAATTGGTGATATTATCATACGGTCTGGGAGTGGAGCAACTATTTACCTCAAAGACATTTCAAAAATTACCGATGGTTTTAAAGAAAAGGAAAGTTATGCGCGTTTAGATCACGAGAATGTAGTAACGCTAAACGTTATTAAAAAGAGTGGACAAAACTTAATTGATGCTTCTGATAAAATTAAATTGCTCAAAGAAGATATGGTTGCTAACACCTTACCAAAAGGTTTAAAAGTTACTATTACGGGCGATCAATCAGAAAAAACGAAAGTTACTTTAGATGATTTAATCAATACCATTATCATCGGTTTTGTTCTGGTTACACTCATACTTATGTTTTTTATGGGTACAACCAATGCCATATTTGTGGCGCTATCTGTGCCACTTTCAATGTTTGTGGCATTTTTAATAATGCCTGCTATTGGGTTTACCTTAAATATGATAGTGCTTTTCTCTTTCTTGTTAGCGCTAGGTATTGTAGTAGATGATGCTATTGTTGTTATAGAAAACACGCATCGTATTTTTGATAATGGCAAAGTGCCCATTGTAAAAGCAGCTAAAATGGCTGCTGGCGAGGTATTTTTGCCCGTATTATCTGGTACACTAACCACCCTTGCACCTTTTATTCCTTTGGCTTTTTGGCAAGGTGTTATTGGTAAATTTATGTTTTACTTGCCCATTACCCTCATTGTAACTTTATTGGCCTCTTTATTGGTTGCTTATATTATCAATCCGGTTTTTGCGGTAGATTTTATGAAGCCACATGAGCCGGGTAAAAATCACAAGAAAATTACTAAAGGTTTTAAAATTACATCTGTAGTTTTTGGCGTTGTTGCACTCTTGCTCTATATTGGTAAAAGCTGGGGCTTAGCCAATTTAACCGTAACCTTATATGCTTTATTCTGTTTGAACCGATTTGTTTTGCAAGGTTTAATTCTTAAGTTCCAGGGTAAAACATGGCCAAACTTTCAAGAAAATTATAAAAAGGTTTTGGTTTGGATATTGCAAGGTTCTCGTCCTATTTGGATGTTGGTGGCAACGGTTGGTTTATTGTTTTTCTCTATTTTCTTAACCAGTGTGCGTAAGCCAAACGTGGTTTTCTTCCCACAAAGTGATCCTAATTTTATTTTCACTTATTTAGCATTACCTATAGGTACCGATCAGGTGTATACAGATTCTATTACACATATTATAGAAGATAGAATTTATAAAGTAGTGGGAGAAGATAATCCCATTGTAGAATCAATTATATCCAATGTGGCTATTGGTGCAAATAATCCACAAAGTTTCGATTTTAGTACTAGTCCGCACCTAGGTAAAGTAACTGTAGCATTTGTATCATTTGGCAAACGCAATGGAGCCTCAACGGTTGATTACTTAGATAAAATTAGAGATGCCGTAAAGGGTATTCCGGGTGCAGAAATAACAGTAGAGCAGGAGCAAGGCGGCCCACCAACGGGTAAACCTATAAATCTTGAAATAACTGGTGATAATTTTGATGAATTAATAGGGGTTTCAAAAGACCTTAAGCGGTACTTAGATTCTTTAGGAATACCTGGCATTGAAGAGCTAAAATCGGATTTGCAAGCTAATAAACCAGAAATTGTAATAGAAATTGATAGAGAGCGGGCCAATAGAGAAGGAATTTCTACAGCCGTTATTGGTAAAGAACTACGTGATGCTATTTTTGGGGCAGAGGTTTCTAAATTTAAAGATGCCAAAGATGATTATCCAATTCAGTTGCGTTATGCCTTTGATCAACGTAATAATATAGACGCCTTAATGAACCTAAAAATTACCTACCGAGATATGAATATGGGTGGTATGATTAGGCAAATTCCTTTGGCTTCTGTGGCAAAAATTAGTTATGGAAATACTTTTGGAGGTATTAAACGCAAAAACCAAAGGAGAATGGTAACCGTGTCATCTAATGTATTAAGTGGTTACAATGCCAATGATATTGTATCTAAAATACAAAAAGCCGTAAATCAATATCCTTTGCCTTCAAGTGTGATTGTTACCATGACGGGTGAGCAGGAGGAGCAAGCAGAAACGGGCGCTTTCTTGGGTGGTGCCATGCTAATCTCTTTTGGTTTAATCTTCTTTATTCTAGTTACGCAGTTTAATTCTATCTCTAAGCCGCTCATTATTTTCAGCGAAATATTCTTTAGTATCATTGGGGTACTGCTGGGTTTAAGCATATTTAATATGGATGTTTCGGTAGTTATGACGGGCGTAGGTGTTATTGCCTTAGCTGGTATTGTGGTTAGAAACGGTATTTTGTTGGTTGAGTTTACAGATTTACTCATGGAGCAAGGAATGGAAATGAAGGCTGCTATTATAGAAGCAGGTAAAACGAGAATGACCCCTGTTATTTTAACGGCCTCTGCCACAATTTTAGGGTTGGTGCCTTTGGCTGTTGGATTCAATATAGACTTTGTTGGTTTGTTCTCACGCTTTGAGCCACATATTCATTTTGGTGGAGATAATGTAGCTTTTTGGGGGCCTTTGAGCTGGACAATGATTTTTGGGTTGAGTTTTGCTACTTTTTTAACCCTTATTTTGGTTCCTGTTATGTTATTTATTTCCAATAATATCAAAATAAAATTAAATATACCTTTGGTTAAAGGGCATTTAAAAAACAGTGATTCAATAAAATCATAAATTTATTTGTGTTTTTTAATTAATAAATTATATTTGCCACTTAGTAATTAATCTAACATTTAAAAGTGATTCTAAATCACTTTCATAAAGATAATTGCATCTAGGGGTAGAATGCAATTTGTTTCATAGGCTAAAGCGGGGTCCAGGTAACTGGCCCCGTTTTTTTATGCAATCCATTGGGATAATTAATTACTTTTGCACCTTTATAATTATTGAATGATTTCAGTTGCTAATTTAAGTTTGCGTTATGGCAAACGTGTTTTATTTGAGGAGGTAAATGTTAAATTTACTCCGGGTAATTGCTACGGTGTTATTGGGGCAAATGGTGCTGGTAAAACCACTTTCTTGAAAATATTAAGTGGAGAAATTGATGCTACTACAGGCTCAGTTTCTATGGCGCCGGGCGAGCGCATGAGTGTATTAAAACAAAATCATTTTGAGTTTGATGATTTGCCAGTGCTTCAAACAGTGATAATGGGTAACCGCAAACTTTTAGAAATAATGCAGGAAAAGGATGCCATTTACCTTAAGCCCGATTTTTCTGATGCTGATGGTCATAGAGCAGCAGAATTAGAAGGATTGTTTGCTGATATGGAAGGTTGGAATGCAGAAAGCGATGCGGCTAACTTATTAAGCGATTTAGGAATCAAAGAGCACCAACATCAATTGCTTCTTAAAGAGTTAAACGGAAAAGAAAAGGTAAGAGTTTTGTTAGCACAAGCATTATTTGGCAACCCTGATGTACTTCTGCTTGATGAGCCTACCAACGATTTAGACGTAGAAACCATCACTTGGCTCGAAAACTTTTTGGCAGATTTTCAAAATACAGTAATTGTGGTCTCGCATGATAGGCACTTTTTAGATGCTGTTTGTACGCACATTGCTGACATCGATTTTAGTAAAATCCAGTTGTATACAGGTAATTATACTTTCTGGTACGAAAGTAGTCAACTTGCCTTGCGCCAAAAGGGTGATCAAAATAAAAAAGTTGAAGACAAGCGCAAAGAATTGCAAGAATTTATTGAGCGTTTTAGCGCCAATGCATCCAAATCTAGGCAGGCAACCAGTAGAAAGAAATTATTAGAAAAATTAGTGGTAGATGATATAAAACCTTCTACCAGAAAATACCCTGGAATAATTTTTAGACCCGATAGAGAATGTGGCGATCAAATTCTTCGTATGGAGGGCTTAAGTAAAAAGAATGCTGAGGGTAATTATTTGTTTAAAGACATTTCATTTGCGTTAGATAAAGGTGATAAAGTTGCTATACTTTCTAAAGACCATATGGCAATTTCAACCTTTTTTGAGATTTTAGTAGGTAATGAAAAAGCAGATACCGGTGAATTTATGTGGGGTCAAACCATTACTAATTCCTATCTACCTAATGAAAATCATAAGTACTTTTCTGGAGATAATAACTTAATTGATTGGCTAAGAATTTATTCTACCGAGAAAGACGAGACATACATACGTGGCTTTTTAGGGAAAATGCTGTTTAGTGGAGAAGAGGTTTTTAAAATGTCTAATGTTTTATCTGGTGGCGAAAAAGTTCGTTGTATGATTTCTAGAATGATGCTAACCAATGCTAATTGTTTGATTTTAGATGAACCAACTAACCATCTTGATTTAGAGTCTATTACAGCTTTTAATAACGCTTTGGTCGACTGGAAACATAACGCTATTTTTACATCACATGACCATACATTTGTACAAAGTATTGCTAATAGAATTATAGAAATTACGCCAAATGGAGTGATCGATAAACGATTAACCTATGACGAGTATTTGCAGGATGAAAGGGTGCAAGCTCAACGTGATATTATGTATAAAAAATAAACTTTTTAGGGCAAAAAAAAGCCTCATTGACTTTTTTCAATGAGGCTCTTTTTTTGGGTAAAAATGATTAATTAATAATCATAATCTACGCTTTTTTAAGTTGTAGATAATCTAATCAAATTAAAAGCAAAACTTGTCTAGGCTTAAGCAGGGTGTTAAAAACAGAAAAAACGAGCGTATTTCTTGTTTTTTATCTTTTAAACACTCAAAAATAAACTAAAATAAAGTTGTAGAGAGTTGTAATAAATAACTGGAGTGTTTATTTGTTTAACTGGAGATTCTTTATAAAATAGTGGTATAATTTTCGAGCGCTTTTTGGAAAGCCTCCCTCTTTCTTCGAGAAACTTCAACTTCTGTTCCATCCAACATCACAACTGTGCCACCTTCTCCTCGAATGTATTTTTTTATAAATTTTAGGTTTATCAGGTGTGAATGGTGCACCCTACAGAATCCAAAATCAGTTAATAGCTCATCATAATCTTTTAAAGTTTTAGAAACCAACATCACCTTAGCATCCTTTTCTAAAAAAAAGCGAGTATAATTGGCATCACTTTCACACCTAATTATTTCATTAATCGCAACAAATACAGACCCGCTAGCATTAGGTAAAGACAGTTTAAAGCTCTGTTTGTTAATCGTTTTTAAATTGTCTAACAGGTTGTTCATTTGCAAATTAGACTGGTGTTGAATTTGCTTTCTCTTTTCAATTGTTTTTTTAATTGCTAGTTTTAATTCTTCAGGATGTATTGGCTTTAGTAAATAATCTATTGCGCTGCATTTAATAGCTTTTAAAGCGTATGAATCGTATGCCGTTGTAAATATTACATCAAAACTTCTATTGGGCATAGCGGCTAATAAATCAAAGCCATTTTTAGAGGGCATCTCAATATCTAGTAGAATTAAATCTGGATTGTGAATTTGAATTTTTATGATGGCATCTTCTACATCTGGCGATTCACCCACAAGCACCACTTCATTGATATCACTTAACATGGCTTTTAAAGCCTTTCTGCCGCGAGTTTCATCTTCTACTATGAGAGTTTTGAGTAAATTATTCATGTATTATAGGCAAATTAATAATAACTTTTGTTCCGCAAGCTAAATTATTTTCATTTAATAAATCAATAATTTCAATTTTTGGAGATGCACCAAACAATTTATTTAACAAGGCAATTCTATCTTCACTAATTTTAGTTCCTTTAGATTGATGTAAGTTAATTTTTCGATTCTTTATATCCAATGCAGCTTTTCGCCCAAGGCCATTATCTTCTATAATTACTTGAATAGTTTCATCATTAAGTTGCATAAAACTAATGAGTAATATCTTTTCTCCTTGTTTAGCTTGTAGCCCATGCCAAATAGCATTTTCTATATGAGGCTGAATGAGCAATGTAGGTATTAAAATACTTTGGTCTAAATTAGGGTCAACCAAAAAGGTTGCTGTAAAAGAATTATTTAGTCGCAAAGCTTCTAGATCTACATACAATTTTAAAAATTCAATTTTTGAACTTATACTGATAAATGTTTGCTCCGAATTATCTAAAATCATTCTTATTAGTTTGGCAAATTTGTTGAGATATTTTGCAGCCTCCTTACCTTCATTAGTCATTACAAAAAGTTGAATAGAATTAAGTGAATTAAAAATAAAATGAGGATTCATTTGTACCCTCAATGCCTTTAACTCTAGTGTAGCAATCATGCTATTGATAATTCCTATTTCTTTTTCTTTTTTAATTGCGCTTTGTGTTTTATAATAAATAAATAGGGAAATACATAGCACTAATAAAACGATTGAAATAATTTTGAACCAAATGGTTTGGTAAAAGTTGGGAACGATTTGAAAGGAAACACTAGCTTCATTTTTGTTATCATTTCCGTAATCGCTGCCTGATTTTACTTTAAACACATAGTCTCCCGGAGATAATTTGCCAAAGCTTACAAATTGCCGCTTACCAACTTCGTTATATCCAGTATCTATGCCCTCAATGGTATAATAATAAGTTTTATTTTCACTTAAATTAAAATTAAGTGAAGCGTAATCAAAGGAGATATAATTTTTATCATTCGGGATTTTATAATACGCTTGAAAGGGAATTTTTTGGTTTAAAACATAAATATTTTTGATAACTACATTCTCTCTTATAGGTTCATTGTTTATGTTAATGGGATTAAAATAATTAAAGCCTGCTACTCCTCCAACATAAATACTGCCATCTCTTGCGGTTAGTATAGATGCCTCTATAAATTCGCTTGGTTGTATACCATTATGCTTACGATATACATTTACTTTAAAGTTATTTGTTTCTATGCTAAATAATCCATTGTTGGAAGTTGCCCAACATTGCGTTTGCGTTGCATTAAAAGTGAGTGAGTGAATCTGATTATCGGATAATCCACTAAAGTTATTTATATTAATAATGTTTCCATTGGGCTGCCATATAAAAATACCTTTACCCGCTGTTGCTATCCAAATATTTCCTTTTTTATCTGCTTTGGCAACTGCCACCATGGGTTCGTTTTTATTATTACTAAGCTTAACTAGTGTAAATAATTGGGTAGTTGTATTAAAAACATATAAACCTTTTGTACTTGCTAACAATAATTCATTTTTATTTTTAAAATTGATACTTCTAATGTTATTACTAGCCAGCGTTGAATTGGCAATATTGAAAAAGGCAAGTGTTTCTTTTTTTCTAACATGGTATAAAAAAAAACCACCTTCTCCGCACATCCAATAGGTTCCATCGCCAACGGGTAATATGCATTTTATATCTCCTTCAAATTTCTTTATTTTATTTTTAGTACTTAAAAAGCTGGCTTTTGTTGAGTTTAGTTTGTAAGAGAAAAGTCCATCTTGCGAGCCTATAAGAAAGTTAGACGGAAATCCCGTTTCTTCAATGATGCAATCGCCTATTATACCTAGGTTTACTGACTTTGTTACTTGCTGTGTTTTGGGATTAAATGTGCCCAATGTACCTGCTGAATTATGCCATAAAATATCTCCTGTTTGGGTTTCTGCAAAAGAAAAAATTTCTTTGCATTTAGAAAAATTTGCATGCAATAAATAAGAAGCCAATGGAAATTTATATCGTTCAGGATTATGCAGATTTAACCCCCCAATTTCTGTACCTACCCATAGGTTGTTGGTTTTGTCTACCAACAAACAAGAAATAAAATTTTGTGATAGCGAATAAAAATTTTTATCGTCTTGCTGTAGTATGCTTGTAGAACCATTATTAGAAATAGCAAGCAACCCTATATTGGTGCCTAAGTATAAGATATTTTTGTATTTAATTAAACAAGTAGTGCCCATTATTGGTGCGATTTCATAGGCTTTACTTACCTTCATTTCTAATTGCTTAATTGAGGCATTGTAAATCTTATGAGTTTCATCTATCCAAGCAATTTCTTGATTTAACCCCAACCAAAAATGTTTGATGGGTGAGCTTAGTTTGTAAGCAATATTTTTCTTTTTTTGAGAAAACGGGTAATAGGCATAAAATCCATCGGCCTTACTATATATAACTTTGCCTGTTGATATATTTTGGATATCTCTAATTGGAGAGCCTGGGTGAATATTCTCAAATATAGTACTTTCAAGGGTTAAGCGCCATAATCCATTCTCAGCCGCAATTAAAATACAATTGCGCAAGGCAATTATTTTTTTTGGTTTGATAATTTTATTGGTGGGGAATTCAATTTTTTTATTCTCAAGCGTATTTTTATCTATTACAAACAATTTATTTCTGCTAAGTGCAAAAACTTGATTCAAATTGCTACTGATAGAAAGAATCATACTTTCTTCTATTGCACCATCTAAAGTTATGATATTTTCAAACTCATACCCATCATACCTTAAAAGACCAAAATAGGTTCCAACCCAAATGTAACCATTTGGGCCTTGGTGAATAGATAAAATATTAATTTGATTTAAGCCTTTTTCTTCATTAATGTGCTCAAAATAGAGGTTTTGGGCATAAATATTTACTGTGAAAAAAGCAAATGAAAGAATTAAGAGTAATTTTGCGCGCAAGGTTTATTTTTTTTACTAACATAACTATTATAATTATAAATGCTACAATATATTTCATACAAAATCGCTTGTACCACTCAATTGGTAGATATTTTGATTGCCGAACTGGCCGAAATTAATTTTGAGGGCTTTGTTGAAAGTGAGTCTGGATTTGAAGCATATATACCAGAACCCGACTATAATCCCATTGCTTTTAATGAAATTATGACGCGATATCAAATCGCTGAAACTGATTTAATGTTTTCTAAAATAGCCCAACAAAACTGGAATGCCGAGTGGGAGAGTAGCTTTGAACCCGTTTGCATTGGCAATAAACTGCGTATACGAGCGCCTTTTCACATTAGCGATGCGCGCTTTCCAATGGAGTTAATTATTCAGCCCAAAACTTCTTTTGGCACGGGCCACCATGAAACTACTTTCACCATTATGCAATTAATGTTGGATATGAACCTAGCCAATAAGAAGGTTTTTGATTATGGAAGTGGTACAGGTATCTTGGCCATTTTGGCTGCAAAATTGGGCGCAACGCACATCCTAGCCAACGATATTGATACCTGGGCTGCTGAAAATATTTTAGAAAATATTGCCTTAAACCAAACTCTTCCTATACATTTTATTGAAGGCGATTTACATGCGGTACCTGCGCAAACTTTTGATGTAATTTTGGCCAATATTAACCGCAATATTTTAATGGAAAGTTTTGTACACCTTTACCCAATGCTGGTAAGCGCCGGACAACTTTTAATTTCTGGGTTTTACACCTCAGATTTGCCCTATTTAAAGCAAGAAGCTGAAAAAAATGGCTTTGTTTTTAAAAGCAGCACCGAGCAAAATAATTGGTGCGCAGCCCTATTTATTAAATAAAAAATGGAGTTTAATAACCTGTATTAAACTCCATTTACCCTGTTTTTATTTTTAACCTTGTATTGCCTTTAAATTCGTTAACATCTCTTTGGTCATACCATCCAAATCAAACTCTGGCTTCCATCCCCAATGGTCTCTCGCTTCAGTATCGTTAATGCTTTGTGGCCAGCTATCTGCAATGGCTTGCCTAAAATCTGGCTTATAGCTAATGGTAAAATTTGGAATATGTTTTCTAATGCTAGCAGCAACATCTTCTGGATTAAAACTAATGCCGCCCAAATTATAGCTGCTTCTAATTTTAACCTGCTCGGCAGGTGCTTCCATTAATTCTATGGTAGCCCTAATTGCATCTGGCATATACATCATAGGTAGTGCTGTTTGGGCACTTAAAAAGCACTCATACGATTGGCTTTTTAGCGCCTCATGGTAAATATGAACAGCATAATCTGTGGTACCACCGCCCGGTGCACTTTTCCACCCAATTAAGCCTGGGTACCTTATGCTGCGCACATCAACACCATGTTTCTGGTGGTAATATTCGCAATAACGTTCGCCTGTTTGTTTGCTAATACCATAAATAGTATTGGGCTCCATAACGGTATATTGTGGCGTGTTTTGGCGCGGCGTTGTTGGTCCAAATACGGCAATAGAACTAGGCCAATATATTTTTTTGATAATACCTTCTTTGGCTAAATCTAATACATGAAACAAGCCGTTCATGTTTAAATCCCATGCAAATTTTGGATTTTTTTCGGCCGTAGCACTCAGTAATGCCGCTAATAAATATATTTGGGTAACCTTATATTTTTTTACAATCTCATGCAATTTGGTTTGATCCAAAATATCTAATGATTCAAAGGGTTCTATCTGATTTTCTAATTTGCGTACATCGCTACAAATTACATTTTCTGACCCATAAGATTTTCTTAAATTTTCGGCTAACTCTAGCCCAATTTGCCCGTTAGAGCCAATGATTAATATTCTTTCTGTAGACATATATTTTTTTGAATGCGTCGAAATTATTAAATTCTTTGATTATTTGTTAGTTCTTTTCTTAAAATAGGCTCCAAGTCCTCCTGTAAAGGGTTTTACCAAGCTGTCTTGTGGGTTCAAAATTTCTTGTTTGCTTAAGTCTAATCCTAATCTTTCAATTCTGTATTGAAAGGGTTTAGTCCAGCCAGCGTAAAACATAAATACTCCTTTGCTATGTTTTACTAGCTCCACTTGGTCTACTAATTCTTTTGTATGATCATGACATTTTTTAAGATAATAATACCCTAAATAGATATTACCCATTAATAAAATGAACGCTGCTATTATTCCTATCCATTTTATTTTGGGGTGCAACACAATGGCCACTATCATTAATAAAACAAATATCCAAAATTGGGGCACGTAGCGCATTACCCAGGATTCTGGGTTTATCAATATGCTTACGATTAGTAAAAAAGATATTCCTAAAAAAAACCATCGCTTTTTGGGTTCAAGCCGGGTGAGTGCAAATATGCCTAGGGGGAAAATTAATAGCAATATTTCTGGCAATACCGGACCAAAACCGGCTAGGTTAGCGTTACCGTAATTGTATGCCTCGTAAGAGACGGGTTTAAACAACTCTTTTAACCTACTTTTCTTGGGTTGAATGGCCCACTCTGGCTGGGCAAAAAGGCTAAAAACAAACTTTTCTACCCTGTTCATTTCAATAAAATTAGCTGGATAATTTCCTTCAGCATTAAAAACAGATTGGGTTCCGGTATTTAATGGGTAAAAGGGGTGTCCTTTTGTTATAAAATTGGTGACAAAAGGGTTGAAGCCAAAAAAGAAAAAACTAGCAATAATGTAAGTTAAACCAAGTTTAATTAGGCTTTTAATTCGCTTGGTTTTGCTTAAGTACAAGTAAACTAATAGTGCAGCCATTAAAAGGAGCGAATACGCGGTTCCATTGTATTTGGTGTTGGCTAAAAAAACCAAGCTCATTACGCTCAATAATAGGTAGCTTCTTTGGTGGGTTTTGCCATATTGTATAGCGTAAATAACTCCTAAACTTAATAAGGCCGACAATTGTCCATCTGCGTAAAAGGAGCCCAAATTTAATATTTGAATGGGATTAGTGGCCCAAAGTATTGCCAACAAAACACTTATAGCTTTGCTTAAATTTAACACCGTTCGAAAAATATAAACCGAGTTAAATAAAATAGATAAACATAGAATAAGGGTGCTTGCTTTCCCTATTTCTGGTTCTTGTGTTGCGGCCATTAGGTTTGACCCAAATAACCATGCGCCTTTAGGGAAGTGAGTTAAATAATGATGTGAAAAGGAAGTTTCATTTTTTATTAAATCTTCATAAATGGGATTCCATCCTTTTTCTAACAGGTGTATGGCATCTAAATGATACCAGTTGCCATCAAAACTAACGTCTAAAAGGGTATTAGCATACCATAAACTTCCATAAATTAATGCTATGCTTAAGCTGGTATGTGCCAAAAAAGAAAGGCCAGAAACAGAATTGGTTTCCTTATTTCTATGCAGATACCAGGAAACAAAAATAAAGGCTATGCTTCCGCTAAGCAATTGCCAGCTCCCAAAAGGTAGGTTCAGCCAGAGAGAAAACTGGGGTAAAATAAGCATGAAGGCATACCAAATAAAAAGTAAATTTCCTACAATGGAAAGGCGCGAAAGAATGGTCATACTAAATTTGTTGACCAATAGTACAAAAAAAGCATCAAGAATTCGCAACTATTCGCTAAAATTGCGCTTCTTACACAATTATGGGTAAACAAATTTTAATAACCGGAGGTGCTGGATTTGTAGGTTCAACCCTAGCTATTGGACTAAAAACGCGCTATCCTGCTTATCATATTATTGCTATTGATAACCTGCGCAGGCGTGGGTCGGAGCTTAATTTGCCTCGTTTAAAGGAAGCGGGTGTAGCGTTTTTTCATGCTGATATTCGTAACCCAGAAGATTTAGTAGATTTTACAAACTTAGATTTTATAATTGATGCCTCGGCAGATCCAAGTGTTTTATCTGGCATAGATTCTCCGGTGATGCCGCTTATTCAGTCTAATTTAAATGGTACAGTTCATTGTTTAGAATTAGCCCAAAAAACAGGTGCTGCTTTTATTTTTCTCTCAACAAGCAGAATTTATCCTATTAAAAATCTTGAATCGGCCGCTTTTGAAGAATTAGAAACGCGTTTTATTTGGAAAGATCAGCAGCCAATGCCGGGCATTTCTTCGAAGGGAATTACAGAAGATTTTTCTCTTAATGGCAGCCGTAGCTTTTATGGAACTACCAAATTAGCTTCCGAATTGTTAATTACAGAATACAATGAACTGAAACAAGTACCCAGCATTATTAACCGCTGCGGGGTAATAAGTGGCCCTTGGCAAATGGGTAAAATAGACCAAGGGGTTTTGGTGCTTTGGTTGGCTAGGCATTATTTTAAAGGTGCGCTAAGCTATATTGGTTATGGTGGCACAGGTAAACAAATGCGCGATGTATTACATGCCGATGATTTGCTCCAACTCATAGATCACCAAATACACAACTTGGCCATGTATAATGGCAAAACCATGAATGTTGGTGGTGGTTTGGATTGTAGTTTTAGCTTGCAAGAACTCACACAAATTTGCGAGGAGGTAACCGGTAATAAAATCAAAATTTTGCCTGTAACAGAAAACAGAGCGGCTGATATTCGCATTTATGTAAGCGATTGTAGTTACCTAAACCAGGTAAATAATGGTGCTTGGAAGCCCCAAAAAAACATGAAAGATTTGGTGTTGGATACCTTTGAATGGATGAAGGCCAATGAACATAATTTGAAAAATATCTTAAATTAATTGAATGAATATTGCAGTTGTTACAGGAAGTAGCGGATTAATTGGGGGAGAATCTGTTGAGTTTTTTACTAAAAAATTCGACCTAGTGATTGGTATAGACAATAACCTGCGCTCGTATTTTTTTGGGGCAGATGGCTCTACTATCTGGAATAAAAATCGTTTAGAAGAAAAATACCCCAATTTTAAATCGTATGATATCGATATCAGAGATTATGCTGGTTTAGAAAAAGTGTTTAATGAGTTTGGTTCCGACATTAAACTGATTGTGCATGCGGCTGCGCAACCTAGTCATGATTGGGCTGCTAAAGAACCATTAACAGATTTTGGGGTTAATGCCACAGGCACATTAAACATGTTAGAGTTAACCCGTTTATATTGCGCAGAGGCTGTTTTTATATTTACATCTACCAATAAAGTTTATGGCGATACGCCTAATTATTTGCCGCTTGTTGAATTAGAAAAACGTTGGGAAATTGCAGAAGATCATGCATTTTTTACAAATGGCATAGATGAAACCATGAGCATAGACCAAACTAAACACAGTGTTTTTGGCGCCAGTAAGGTAGCCGCAGATGTTATGGTGCAGGAGTATGGCAAATACTTTGGGTTAAAAACGGGTGTGTTTAGAGGCGGCTGCCTAACGGGGCCAAACCATAGTGGCGCGCAACTGCATGGCTTTTTAGCTTACCTTATGAAATGTGCTATTAGCGGCACGCATTATACCATTTTTGGCTACCAAGGCAAGCAAGTGAGAGATAATATTCACAGTGCCGATTTGGTAAATATGTTTTGGCACTTTTACCAAAACCCCAAAGCGGGTGAAGTGTATAATGCAGGTGGTGGTCGTTTTGCCAATTGCAGTATGTTAGAGGCCATTGATTGGTGCGAGAAAATTAGCGGTAAAAAGATGAGCTTTAGCTACAGCGAAACCAATAGAATTGGTGATCATATTTGGTATATTAGCGATGTAAATAAGTTTAAATTGCATTACCCAAGTTGGAATTGGCAATATGATTTGGAAGCTACGCTTGTAGAAATGCATGATAGAATGAATGAGCGAATGATAGTTAAAGATTGCTAAGCTAAATGAAATTAAGTGTTGTAATTCCCGCCTATAACGAAGCTGAAGGTATCACAGATACTTTAGAAAAAATTTATGCTAAACTTTCGGCAGAAGGCATTACGCATGAGATTTTGGTGGTAAACGATAATTCTAAAGATAATACGCTACAAGTACTTACTCATCTTCAAATTACTATTCCAACTTTAGTGGTTCATACAAACCCTGGTCCTAATGGTTTTGGTTACGCCATTCGTTACGGATTAGAAAGATTTAGTGGAGATTGTGTGGCCATTGTTATGGCAGATTTAAGCGATTCGCCCAATGACCTAGTGGCCTTTTATCGTAAAATGATGGAGGGCTTTGATTGCGTTTTTGGCACACGTTGGAGCATGGGCGGAAAAGTATATGATTATCCAAGACATAAACTTTTTCTAAATCGTTTTTTCAATAATGTAGTTCGCTTGCTTTTCGGTATAAAATACAATGATGTTACCAATGCGTTTAAGCTATACAAGCGCGAAACCATTGATGGTGTTAAACCTTTTCTATCGCCGCACTTTAACCTAACGGTAGAAATTCCGTTAAAAGCAATTATCCGTGGTTATACCTATGCGGTATTGCCCAATAGCTGGACCAACAGAAAACACGGTGTTTCTAACCTTAAAATTAGGGAAATGGGAAGCCGGTATTTCTTTATTTTGCTGTATTGCTTAATAGAAAAATTCTTCTCTCGCGGCGATTTTAAAAAGCAATGGTAGCAGGTTTAAATCCGTCTCTTACATCTTGTGTTCTCAACTGGGTGCCGGGTACCATATAATACGTGCTCGGAAATTGGTCCCAACAAATGCCTTCTTGGGGTGTAGTGTAAGCCTTAAATCCATTTAAGTTAATTGGCTCTAATTGGTTGCTTGGGTAGGCCTTGGGGTATATTAATCCTTGCATTAAATCTCCTTTTTTTACGGCCTGAACCAATACATAGGAAACCATTAATACAGCAAGGATGCTGAGAAAGGATTTGGCCAAATGAAAAGAGAATTTTTCGGCCATTACATAAGCCAATAAAGCCAAAGTGCTTACCATGTAGCCAAACAAAAAGCGAGGGTGTGGACCATTTAAGAACAATACCAAAAAGCCTAATAAAACAAAAGCAATAAGCCAAATTATTTCTTTGCGTTTCCAAACTAAAATCCACAAAATTGGAGTAGCCAAAGCAAAAGAAATTACCAAAGATTTATTTAGAAAATCTAGCTGTTTAAACCACATAGGCAACCACTCTTTTAAACTTAAAGTAGCGGTATAATAAATATCTTGGTAGGGTACTTTGCCCCAACTTTTAATGCTAAATGTTTCAAATTGTAATACCTCCGTGGGCAGTTTCCAATTAAAGGTAAACAAATCTATTTGGTGAAAAGGGTATAATAAATAACCGCTCACCATAACATTACCAATAAGCCAAGGGATCAGGAAAATACAAGCTAAGTAAATTAATAAGAAAAGTGTTTTAAAATCTTTTTGCCGAACCAATGCATATAAAGCGGGTAAACATATCATACCATAAGTAAGGGCTGTAGCTTTTACAGTTAAGGCCCAGCAAATAAAAAATACACTGAGTATTAAGTAAGGCTTGTAATGCGCCGCTTGGAACTTAGCCAACACAAACAAATCTAGTAAAATGTAAAGGCACAAGGTAATTACAATATCTGGTGTAACCGCGCCAATAAAAGCCGTTTTAAAAGCCAGTATCATAAATAATAAAAACACGTAGCGCATCCATTGCTGGGCTTTAGATACTGTGGGAGAAAGGAAAAACCATAAAAAAGCGCTGATGTAAAATAAGGCATTACCCACATATACAGATTTTACACCTAGGCTGTTTAATCCAAAAAATGCCTGCAAGTTAAACCACCAATTGTTATTGGCTAAGGGTCTATTAAAGTTGCCCAAACCAGGAATATTTGCATAGCGCTCTGCCCATTGTATGGCCTGCAAATGATAATCTGCAATATCGCCAACGCCAGGTCTAATAATTATAGATAGCAGGGCGCCTAAAATTAATAACAGGATTAATCCCCAATCTTTTTTTAAGCTCAAATAGGCTTCCTTTAAAAAATTTGGAATGCTTTTGTGATAGATTGCCAATACACTTAAAAAGGAAATATGCGGAGTTAAGTCAATCTCATAAAAAAGGTGGTAAATGCCCAAAAACGGACTCATAGCAGCCATGCCAATGATAGGAAAAATGGTTACATGCAGGTTAAACTCATTAGGAATAGCACCAAAGTGTTTAATCCTTTCCCAACTTATCCTGCCCAATAAATAGCTTAGTACTAAACCGTATAATAAAAGGAATAAACTTAATAGCATAGCACTAAAAAATGGAGCAATTATTTAAACGTAATTCCCAGATTTCTGAGCTGACGTTTAATAAAATTTTTAGCGCCTTCTTTTATTGGGGTTAGGGTTTTCTTTACCACGCTATCTGTTGGCCTAGCTTTAAAAACGGTATCGTGGTATTTGGCTGCATCTTCGCGCAATTGGGTATAGTAATAGGCGTAAAAAGATTTGCGACTTACATTCTCAGGAACGGTAATGGCTGCGTAACCATGGTAGCTAATTTCGTTGGTTTCAAAAATGAGGCAACGATTAAAAGCTGGAAATACTTTTTTATCAAGGTTTGTCATTTCAGCATTCCACAATTCTGTATGTCCGCCATAAGACTCTTGCCAATCTTTATTAAAAAACACCAATAGGTTTATTCTGCGATGTATGCCTCTATCTGCATGTATGTTAAAGTCTATATGTATGTCAAGAAAACTTCCGTTTCCTCCTTGGTGTAAGCCACCACCTAAAGCATCTGGCACGCTAAATAAGTCATCAATGCCAGTAATTTCACTCATTATACGGCACCATTCTGGCGAGTGAAAGGCATCTTTTAACTGACTAAAAACACCGGGAAAATCCTCAAAATTGGATCCCTCTGCTTTAAACTCATTTACCCCTTTATACCGCTTATTAAAAACCTCCTCTTTAGGGAAAGCATTATAAATTTCATCGGCAATTTCAGGCGTTAAAACATTATCTATCACAAGATGCTTGTATGGCTTAGCCTCTGAAAACGATTTTTTCATTTCGCTAAGGCTATCTGGCGTAAACAAACTGATGTTAATTAAACTCATTATTGTTAAATTGAATGTGGATGCAATTTAGATTATTTCTAAAAAAAATTAACTAAAATAAAAAAAGCCGCAATAGAAAATATTCTTTTGCGGCTTTTTTATAAATATAGTAAGGTTAAGCTTTTGCTTGTAATGCTATTAACATGGCTGAACCAATCTCTGCTGGCGACTCAACTACATGAATACCGCACTCGGCCATGATGGCCATTTTTGCAGCAGCGGTATCGTCTTTTCCACCAATAATTGCCCCAGCATGACCCATTCTTCTGCCTGGAGGCGCTGTTTGTCCGGCAATAAAGCCTACTACTGGTTTTTTGTTTCCATTAGCTTTAATCCAACGAGCAGCATCTGCTTCGTAGCTTCCGCCAATTTCACCAATCATAATTATGGCGTCTGTTTCAGGATCATTCATTAATAACTCAACGGCATCTTTGGTAGGCGTTCCAATTATAGGGTCGCCGCCAATACCAATGGCAGTACTTATACCTAAACCTGCTTTTACTACTTGGTCTGCTGCTTCATAAGTTAAGGTACCCGATTTAGATACGATGCCAATTCTTCCTGGTTTAAAAACAAAACCTGGCATAATACCTACTTTAGCTTGCCCTGGAGTAATTACACCTGGGCAGTTTGGCCCAATAAGGGTGCAATTTCTGTTTTTGATATATTCTTTAACAGCAATCATATCATTAACAGGAATTCCCTCTGTAATACATACAATCACTTTTATACCTGCTTCTGCAGCTTCCATAATAGCATCTGCAGCAAACGCAGGTGGAACAAAAATAATAGAAACATTGGCGTCTGCTGTTTTTACTGCATCTGCAACAGTATTAAAAACAGGTTTATCTAAATGAGTTTGACCGCCTTTTCCAGGGGTAACACCACCCACTAAATTGGTGCCATATTCAATCATTTGTTGTGCGTGGAAACTTCCTTCGCTTCCGGTGAACCCTTGAACAATCACCTTAGAATTTTTATCTACTAATACCGACATATTTTCTATTTTTGAATTGCAAATATGAACTATTTTTTTTTAAAACTTTAACCGTAAAAATTAATTATTTATTCAGTTGGTTTTGAATGGTTTTAAGTAACAATTCCTTTTTTATAGGCTTGTTTAAATACGCATTTATTCCAATTTCAAAACATTTTTTCTTTTCTAATGAATCATCATTGGCAGAAATTGCAATTATTGGCACTTCTCTGTCTCTCTCAAATTCGGCTGCGTTTCTAATCATTTTGGCGGCTTCTATTCCATCCATTGCAGGCATTTGAATGTCCATTAAAATTAAATCGTAGTTATTTTCTTTTATAAGAGCTAATGCCTTCAAACCATTTTCTGCTATTTGATAATTATATCCTTCTTTCTCTAAAATTTTCGAAAACAAAAATTGGTTATCCTGATGGTCTTCAACAATTAAAATTTTGAAATTTGCAGGGCTAAATGAGACAAGCATACTTTTACTAAACTCAAACTCGGTAGTATTTGCATCCAACTCTTCAAGTTCTATTTTTAGAATAAAATTACTGCCTTTGCCTTTTTCAGAAATTACCTCCATTTTACCACCCATTAATTCTGCTAATTCTTTCACATTTTTTAAACCAATACCAAACCCGGCTTCTGCAATTGCCCGCTTTTGAGTGCCTTTGAATATATTTTTAATTTCTTTTTCTGTTAAACCAAAACCTTCATCAATTATAGAAAACTGAATAATACTTAGTTTTTTTTCGCCTACTTTCTTAGTGGAAAGTAGTAATACTTCAATCTTCACAATACCTCTGGAGGTTTGCTTTACCGCATTGCTTAATAGGTTTTGAACCATAATTAAAACCTTTTGTTTGTCTGCGTTTACCATTTTTGGGATGCCTGGCATTACCATTTGATTAAACAACAAACCTTTATTTTTACATTGTAAACTGTAAATGCTAAATAATTCTTCAAGGCCATTTACTAAATCAAATGGGGCCAAGATGGGTTTAGCCTCATTTCTATCTAATTGCAAGTAAGTAATGAGGTTGTTTAAAATAAAAACCAACTCTTCTCCACCTAATTTAATAAAAGAGAGGTACTCTTTTAGCTCTCCAAATGTTTTGCTTTCTAGGGCCAATTGACTCATCCCAACAACGCCATTTAGGGGAGATCTTATCTCATGATTGAGCTGATTTAATATATTGCTTTTAGAGCGATTACTTATTTCATAACTTTTAGATTTTTTGTTAACTTGAAATAAATACAACAACAAGGAAACTATTAATGTTAAAAAAACTAAAATTATAACAGCTGCAAGTAAAAGAATGTTTCTTTGTTTTATGGCAGATTCTTGTTCTCTTATTTTTAAATTATTTATCTCATTTTCTTTTTCAATAATTTTTATTTTCTGTTCTTTTCTCTCATTTTCAAACTCGGAAGCTGCCAAATTTACCTGGCTATTATTTTCTGTACCTGAAAATTCTTTTTTAGCTTGTGTGTATAGCGTGGCAAAAGAATCTTGCTTGTGTTTGTTATTTAAATCTTTGTACAAATCTGCAGCAGATTGGTAAACACTGGCTATTTCTAAATTTCCTATGTTTTTCTGATTGTTGTTTATACCTATTTGCAAATAATACAGCGCAGAATCATATTTTCTAATATTGCTGTAAGCGGTAATTAAATTAGAAATTACTAATAATTGAGATTTAACATCTTTTGATTGGATGTTTATTCGATAAGATTCATTCAGGAAAGGCATTGCTTTATACCCTTGTTTTCTTTTAAGGTAAACTAAGCCTATATTGTTTAATGCAGAAGAAATATCTGCTGCATTGCTCTTTTTTCTAAAAACTTCAAGGGCGTTAAAATAGTGATTCAATGCTTTTAAGTCGTACCCTTTCTGCTGGTAAATATTGGCTAAATTGTTTTCAATTTCTGCAATTATTAGGCTGTTCTCAAAACCTTTATAAAAATCTAGCGACCGTAAATAATATTCTTCGGCAATTTTAAGTTTCCCTATATGCACCATCAATGAGGCTATATTGTTATAGGTTTTTGCTGCCCGCGCTCTATCTCCAACTTGCTCTGAAATTTTTACTGATGCGATATAATATTGAAGCGCTTTGGTAAAATCACTTTTTATAAAATACAGATTACCTAAACTATGGTAGGCAAAGGCAACTGATTTGGGCTCTTTGCAACTTTTAGCAAAGGATAATCCATTTAAATAATAGGTTCTTGCTTCTGCCCATTTTCCTCTATCCTTCTCTAAAACACCCAAAGTTATTAGGGCATTGGCTTTGCCTTTGCAATAATTTAGTTTGTTCGAAATGGTGAAGGCTTGCTGGGCATAACTACTTGCCCTTGCTGTATCTATTTTTTTGATGCAATTGGCTAAACCACTTAATATATCTGCACGCTGCAAATCGTTAGCATAAGGCAATAAGCTCTCTAAGCTATCTTTTTCATAATCTTCTTGTCCTTTTAATACGCTCTGAAACTGAAGCAATATTAAAACGAGGAAAAAGCTTATTTTTTTTAATTGCATGGCAATAAATTAGGCAGCAAATTACACCTGCTATCAAGAAAATACTAATTTATTTTCTTATATCTTGGATAATTCTTTCCAAAAAGTTGCTACTTGCTACTCATTCGTGTTTTCCATTTTTATTTTTTTTATAATGCCAAGGCAATTGTGGGGTCCCAAAATTGTTTTTCAAAGTCTTTAACTTGCTCATTTTCTATACTTAAGCCTTCGCTTTCTAACAGTTCTTGCATTTTTGTTGGAGTGGCAAAATGCTGCTTACCACTTAATAAGCCATGGCGGTTTACTACGCGGTGTGCAGGTACATAATGGGCTTGTGTATGAGATGCATTCATGGCATACCCAACCAAACGCGCGCCGCTGGCAGCCCCCAAATAACGTGCTATGGCGCCGTATGTGCTTACTCTTCCATAAGGTATTAATCGCACCACTTGATATACATCTTCATAAAAATCGTTGCGCTTCATTTTTCGTATTTTTGGTTCAAGCTTATTTTATCTAATACAAATCAAGTGTTATGTTTGACAAATGCAAACAGCTATTATCCCGCAGCAAATATTAAAAAAGCATTTTGGTTTCGAAAACTTTCGTCCGCTACAGGAAGAAATTATTGAAGGTGTTTTACAACATAAAGACACCTTGGTGCTTATGCCTACAGGTGGAGGTAAATCGGTTTGCTTTCAGGTGCCGGCCCTGTTATTGCCAAATCTTACGCTGGTGGTTTCGCCCCTTATTGCACTTATGAAAGACCAGGTAGATGCGCTGCAAGCCAATGGTATTGCCGCTGCTTTCTTAAATAGTAGTATGAGCGAAGCAGATCAAAATGTTTTATTGGAAAGGGTAAAAGAAAATGCCATTAAATTGCTCTATGTATCGCCCGAAAAGTTACTGGCGCTCTTGCCTTATTTTGCTACGCAAATACCCATTTCGTTAATTGCCATTGATGAGGCACATTGCATAAGCGCTTGGGGACATGATTTTAGACCTGAATATACCAAACTAAAACAACTCAAGGAGGTATGGCCTAATGTGCCCATTGTGGCCCTTACTGCTACCGCCGATAAAATTACGCGCAAAGATATTATGCAGCAATTAGCCCTGCAAGAGCCTGCTGTTTTTGTGGCTAGTTTTGATAGACCAAACTTAAGTTTGCAGGTGCGTTTTGGGGTAAAAAAGAAAAAGAAAATGGAGGAAATTACGTCCTTCATTCATGCGCGGGCTAATGAGTGTGGCATTATCTATTGCCTTAGCAGAAAGGCTACCGAAGAAATGGCAACCGATCTCCAAGTTTTTGGTATTGCCGCAGATTTTTACCACGCGGGTATGAGCGCTTCAGATAGGTCTAAAATTCAAGACGATTTTATTCATGATAGAACCAAGGTTATTTGTGCCACCATTGCTTTTGGTATGGGCATAGATAAAAGTAATGTGCGCTTTGTAATTCATAATAGCCTGCCTAAAAATATGGAGGGCTATTACCAAGAAATTGGTAGGGCGGGAAGAGATGGTTTGCCCAGCGATACACTCTTATACTACAGCCTTGGAGATGTTATGATGCTGCGCAGCTTTATTGAAGAAAGCGGACAAAAAGAGCTGAACCTAGAAAAGCTTAACCGCATGCAGCAATATGCCGAAGCGCCCATTTGTAGGCGCAAAATACTGCTGGCCTATTTTGGAGAAACGCTCGCGCAAGCTTGTCAAAATTGTGATGTTTGTCAAGCACCTCGCCAGGTTTTTGATGGCACTTTGTTGGCGCAAAAAGCCTTGTCGGCATTGGCTCGAACCAACCAAAATGTAGGCGTAAACGTGCTTATTGATATTTTACGTGGCTCGCACAGAAAAGAAATTATTGAAAACAATTACGACCGCATTAAAACTTTTGGTGCTGGCAAAGATAAAAGCTTTGCAGAATGGCAACAGCTGTTATTGCAAATGCTTAATTTGGGTTTGGTAGAAATGGCGTACGACGATAACTACACGCTTAAAATTACAACTTTTGGCAACGATATTTTATATGGTAAGCGAAAAATAGATTTGGTTCAGACCGAGGTTAAAGCTGCTTTTGTACCTAAAAACCCTTGGGGGGTTAAGGTGTATACAGAACAAAACACGGAAGAACTTTTATTTGAGCAATTGCGGGCCAGCAGAAGGGTGCTAGCCGAAAAAGAAAATGTGCCAGCTTATGTTATTTTTAGTGATGCTACCCTCAAAGATATTGTTGCCAAAAAACCGCAAAGCCTTGCCCAATTTATAGAGGTAAACGGCATGGGCGAACACAAGGTTAAAAAGTATGGCAATACTTTGCTAAAAGAATTACAGCGCTGGCAAAAAGAGCATGGCATTAAACAGCCAAAGGGAAATACCTATAAAGAAACATTGGCCTTGCTACAACAGGGTTTTTCTATTGAAGATATTGCCCTTACCCGCCAATTACACGAGAGCACTATTTACTCGCATTTAGCCCAATTATTCCAAACCAAAGAAATAAACGATATAAGTAAATATTACAGCGAATCTGATTTGGCTTTGGTTAGAAAGGCTAGGGCAGAAACGGGCGAAACCAAACAGTTAAACCCCATTTACACCCACTTGCAAGAAGCAGTTCCGCATCATGTTATCCGGCTTTGCTTGAGCGTAATTGAAAGGGAAGAGAAGGATGGGGATGATTAGCAATGAATTTACTGGATTCATACTGATACCTATTCCCGTATAGTAGTTTGCCCTTTCTAATCTTCTTAAATTGAATTTAGGTGAAAATTCCATATTTAAATTAGAGATAAAATTATTTGTTTCAATCTTGAAATCTGCAAACAAGCGTTTATCTGTATGGGTAGAAACAGATAAAATTGATTGAACCGGGCTTTTGGCTAATCCAATTGGATAGCTCGATAAGGCAGGTAGTGCAATTCGATCATCGCATTTAGCAATTTCTTCCTTTTTGCAGCCTAGATAAAAGGTCAATAAAACAAATAAACTGATTCTTTTCATTACAATTTGAGATTATTGGCATTTTGCTTGGCCTCCTGCCACCAAAAGACTTTAGTTGTTAGCAACAGTATTTAATTTACAATATACTTAGTTTTGTTTAATTGTCCAGAACTTTTAAATAAGTTCAATTCAATTCCTTTTTTAAGATCTCGGCTAGCAGTAGCTGAGGATATATCTTTAAAAACATTCATGTAATCCTTCCGACTGAATTACATTTCATAAGGAGGCTTCATTGATAATATCATTTGATACTATCAAAAGTAGTTTGCTATACTTGTATCTCCAAATAAAATATTGGTGCTAAATCTATACTCCCATCAGACAAAACCCTTGATACTTTTTAACTAGTCATTGCAGGTTCCGTTAAACCCTTATTTATCTTCTTTTTTGTCTGATAAGTTATCCAAATCTGGAGTTGCACTAATTTGAGAAAGAAACGATATCGTTCCTTTAGTTTTCCAAATCTTATTCGCCCAAAGTATTCCAATAAGCAATCCTAAAATAATTACAGCCATTGCAATAATGAGATTTAATTGCGTAGGATTAGGGAAATAAATAATTCCACCGATTATCAAAGAAATCAATAAGGGAGAGGCAACAATTTTTAGCCAACCAAAAAGCTCCAATAAGAAGTTAAAAATCTTGAACATTATATTGTATTTATTTTATGTATGGTATTATTTTCCTGGTTGTTGCTATAGCGGTTCAATTGCAGGCTTTTAGGCTGACCGCACAACGTTTGGC
>CAMARW010000010.1 GCA_945860865.1 Chitinophaga pinensis
TGATTAAAGTCTGAGCTTTCACAATAGAGGTCAAACTTAAAAGAGCTACTAATATGACGCATATTTTTTTCATTTCATCTATTTTTAATCGTTATTTATTTAATGTTCTTTTATATTAGATCGCGTCTGTTTAGGCATGACCGCTAACGTTTTCGGGCTTTGCGTTCGGGCGGGTTTCGGAGCACAAAGTTTCAATTTATTACTAATGATTATTAGAAGCACAAAGCTTCAAGTTTACACGTCAGGCCGCCTGACGCAAAACCCGTGTTATGCGGTCGTTTTTCATTTTTCTGGAAGTCCATAGAAATACGAAATTTTGCTTTCTATATCATCGTACGTTACCACTTGTCTTTTTTTGTTATACTCAAAATAACTTAATAATCCAAAGTCGCCCGAACACATTGCAGTATGTGTCAATAAAATACCTATTATCGTCAATGTCCAATTTGAGGATACTATAAATAGCAAAATAATAAGTGTCGTTGTAATAACTGCAAATGGTGCAAGAGCGACAACTTCAAATTCCTTCTTATTGGCTACAAACTTGTCAGCAAGAGCCATAAAGTAAAGCTTTTTCAGGTTAGCGTCATATGAAGTATTTTTAGCTCCTTTTGATTTATATGCCAAAACGTGTATGTATTCGTGCAACGGAAGTAAGGCAAAGGCTATTGCAAGTCCGTATGCAAAATGAGTAAACTTGTCACCGAGGTCATAAGTTTGCAAATTATAACCTTTAACAAAATAAAATCCTGCAAGTCCAAACACAATGAAATTACTCAAATAATAAAAAACAGAATACTTAGTCCATTTTTTCATATAAGTCCTAATGAATGGGACAAGTTCTTTGTGTCCCAATTCGTCAAGTTGAACAT
The DNA here is from genome assembly GCA_945860865.1 of Chitinophaga pinensis. Taxonomy (GTDB): domain Bacteria; phylum Bacteroidota; class Bacteroidia; order UKL13-3; family UKL13-3; genus B1. The sequence goes on from CAMARW010000010.1 coordinate 873, forward strand.
ATCCATTGCCTAATAATTCGTCTGGTCTTATTTTCATTACTTTGCCGTTTTAAAATGCCGCATAACGTTTTGCAGATTGTCGATGGGCGGGCTTTTCAGCACAAAAGTTTGTTCGGAGAACTGAACTTTCTTTAACCCCAAAACTGTCAAGCGGAGACGAAACCCCGCCATTGCCAATGTGCTGTTATGTGTAGCCTTTCTTCTGTCTGCTAGTAAATACATACTTGTCCTTGTCCGATTGGCAAAACAGATGCAATAATGTCCTCCCTAACTTTGTTGTCGTAAAGTTTTTCAATTGCCCAACCAACTAAGTCAACTGCTGCCAAACAACCTGCTGCTGTCCCAATGTTTCCGTGGGTTACAAGGTGTTTGTCTTCAAGAACGTCAACGCCATAACTTTTCAAGGCTTCAAATGCAGTCGGGTAAGTTGTCGCTGAAAGTCCTGTTAGGTGTCCAAGGGCTGCAATGATTAAAGCACCCGAACACATTGAACAAATAATTTGTCTGTTTGGGTCTAGGTCAAAACGTTTTAAGTAAAGTTCGTCCTTGATAACATTTCTTGTCCCTGGTCCGCTACCGAAAAATACAAGGTCGGCATCATTACATTCTTCAATTAGTCCGTGAGTTTTTAGGTCAAGTCCGCACACAGATTTATGAGCTGTTTCAGTTCCAACGATTTTTACTTGAAATTCTTTGTCACGAAATTTAACTCTGTTAAGTAAGTCCCAAGCTAAAAAAACATCAATGTCTGTGAACATGTCAAATGCTACTATTACTGCTTTTTTCATTTTATAGATGTCTATTGAGTTGTCGTCATAAGGTTACACATAACGTTTTGCAGATTGGCGATGGGCGGGCTTTTCAGCACAAAAGTTTGTTCGGAGAACTGAACTTTCGGCTACCAAAAAACTGTCAAGCGGAGACGAAACCCCGCCTATTGCCAATGTGCTGTTATGCGTTCGTGCTACTTCTGTCGCAATGTATTGTTGTTTCAAAATTGATGTCATTTAAGTTGTTTTAACTTTCAAATTGTCAATAGCGTTATATAGTTTTTCTCTGTCAATGTCTTGAAAAAACTCAGAGGGTACTTTTTTCAGTAATAAAATCATTTCATCAATTCTGTCTGGTGTAGTGAATTTAAAAAGTTCATTTGACAGTTTTCTATCTTGCATAGTTCGTTCATAAATGTCTGGAGCAAAACTTTTCATTGCGACAGTCTCTAATTGTTCGGTCTTAACGTCCATTACCTGCATAGTCGGTTCAGCTTCATGTTGGATTTCGTAATATCGAGCTATCAAATTAATGATACAAGGCACTAAATATTGATAAGTTTCTTGTCCCTTGTTGCGTAATAAGTTTATCGCTTTTTGAAATGTCCATAAACCACCAATTTCGGAAAGAATAAATGAAGCGGCATTGGACTGGTCAGTGTCACCCGACTGCAACATGTCCCAAAGAGTATTGAAGTAAGGAGCCTCAAGAGTTTTGATAGTATGTCTTAAAACATAACAAGAACCTGCTTTCTTATTTTCTAAAAAATAGTGTCGCATTGTCAATGCCCTAGTAATCCTCTCGTCTTTAAATTGTGTTGCCTTTTCTAGCAAATTGCTACCATACCAAAATTCTTTGAATTGTACACTTTCAATTTCCTTAACCAAATTCACAATTTCGTTATCGTCAAACTTGTTTTTGTCTATAGAATTGTCTGAATTCGTTTTCTTATTTTTAAAAAAGTCAAATAGTCCCATTACGTTTATTTTATGTTTTTATTTTCATTTGTGCACTGTCGCCCCAGCATGACGCATAACTCACTTATTGCCGAATAAAACATTCGGGTAGCAGGTCAATTTGGTTGGCTTGCCGCATGTTTTAATCCGTTTAGATTTTTTGCAGACTTGTCATTTTGTTTCACAAGTTGATTGTTTATTTGGGTTCAAACAGTTGGCTTTTGTAATTTTGATATTGGATATAGCATTGCCTAAAAATCTAAACTCAAAGAAAGGTAATACATTGGCCTGCTGGCTACTTCTGCATCTTGTATGCCCCACGCAGTATCAAAACGCACAAAGTAACCAAAAACCTTAGACCTTAGTCCGCCGCCAAAGCCGGCCACAATGGGGTCGCGTACATTAATTACATAGGCATTAATGGGCCCGTTTTGGTAAGTCTTTTGATTAAATGTGTTTTCATCGCTGTAAGGGTTATTGCCTACCCAAGCGGTACCCACATCAAAGAATGGCACCAGCTGAAAATTGTTTAAGAACTCGCTGCGCAGGGTTTTATTAAATGCATATTGAAACACTGGCACCCGCAGTTCTGTATTTATTAAAGCAAAGGAGTTTCCATTTCTAATATTTTGCTCAAAGCCGCGTAGGTTGCAAGCCAATGCCTGAAAGGCGTAGTTTCTATCTGTAGCAGTAGCAATTTCGTTGTTAAAGCGGGCCGGAATCCAGTTTTCTACGCCTCCTAAATAGTAGACTACCTTGGCAGGCCCAAAGGAGGTATTGGCGGTAAAGCGGGTGGCCAAAATAATTTGGCGGTGCACTTGCTGGTAGTGGCGCAAATCAAAGCCCAAGGTGTTTAATTGAACATCCCAATTATTGTATAAACTATAGTGTTCATAAAATACCTTAAACTTAGTGCCATGCCATAAATTAAGTCCTTTGGGTATCGTATTGTCTGATACAAACTCTAGTTTACCACCCACCCAATTGCTAATTCTATCGGGGGTTTCTAGGGTTCTGGCATCGGTAGCCCGCGTTACGTCTTTATCTTGGCGGTAAAAAGTGGCTAAGCGTATGCTGTGCACAGGGTTTAGCGGTATTTTTAAAATATACCTTAACTCATGCGAGAGGTTTTTAAAATTGGCCAATTCTGCATTGCCGCCGCCGCGCACCTGACGGTAAAATACAAATTTATGGTCTACACGCTTTTTAAGCAGCTCTAAACTTCCAAAATAATCAAAACCACTAAGGTCAAACGCCATCCTTACACCGCCCGTTATGCGCACGTCTTCAAATAAATCTATCATACCCAGTTTAAACATACCATTTAAACCTGGGTTAAACATTTGTGAAGAGGCACCCGTTATGGGTTGGTAATAGGTGTTTAAAATACTATTATCTAATTGGGTTACTACCTTATCTGTAAAGAAAGTTAAATCATAAAAGCGCGGGGCATTTATTTTAATATTTTTTTGCCTTAGCAAAGCCTCTGGGGTTTTAGTAAGGGTAATATACTGCGGCCTTTTATAGGTAGGCGAGGTATAATCTGTTACAAAGAAATAGGCATTGGTATCTACTGCAATTTTAACCTCTTTAATGGTTAAATTGGTATCTACTACTTGGGCCTTTAGTCTGTATTCTTTAGGTCCGGCTTCAAAAGGTAAGTGAGCAGCACCTGTTTTAAGGCGGTATAAATTGGGGTAGGTTTCTACATCAAACGAAGCGGCTTCAACCTGTTTGGTAATGGCCTGGTATTTTATGGCATAGCGCCCTTTATCCAAAACCAAATCGTAAACCATTTTGCCCTGAACCGATATATCATGCGCAATAATGCTCTGCTTATAATTGGTTAAAGGGTAAGTATAAATAATGTCTTTGGTATAGATGAGAGTATCTATTTTGGCCACCCTTGCATCTAGGGTAATGGTTTTGTTTTTGTACGTAAAAGTTTGTCCGCTCCAAGTAGGCGCATCAGTATATTGCAGGGCATCGGGGGTAAGTTCCAAACTATCGTGGTATTGGATTAAGATTTCTGTATAATCATACACCTCTTCTAGTCGGGCGGCATAGCGGTTTCTAACGCCATTATACTCGCTAAGGTAAGCAAAGAATTTTTGGTTATAATCTATGGGTTGCGTTTCGTTAATGTTTGGGGTTTGGGTTAATCTTTTTAAGCGCTGACTATTGGTTTCTAGGTCGTACATAAAAATATCGAAGTTATTATCTGGCTCCAGTTGGCTTTGCACACCCACGCCAAGTGAGTCGTTTTTTCTATTAGAGCTAAATAATATTTTGCCCGAGTAATCTACAAAACGCGGGTGAAGGTCGTCGTAAAAATCGGAGGTAATTTGTTTCTCTCTGCGGGTAGGAATATCATACATAAACAAATCACTTTGTCCGCGCCTAATGGCAGAGAGCACAATGCTTCTGCCGTTATCGCTAAAGTCTATGCCCGTAATCTTGTCAAACTTTAAGAAACGGATAGTTTCTTCTTTTTTGTTTATTAGGTCTACAAGGCGTAAAAAAACCTGCCCTTTCTTTTCAAACACATAAGCCAATTTATCGCCACCGGCTTGCCAAGCTAAAATAGGGAAAGATGGGTCGATAATAATTTGGTGGTATTTGAGTCCACCCTTGAAAATTCTTTTGGTTTTGCCTGTTTTTAAATCCATGAGCCAAATGCGGTATTTACCATATTTATTAGAGGTAAAGGCCAAGTAGTTGCCCTTCGGACTAGCTTTCATTTGGTCTTGAAGAAAAGGGGTAAGGCGCTTTTTTATTTTGTGCTCACCACTTGGGAAATCGCCCAAAAGGCTTATTTCTTTGGCGTATACATTTTGAAAATAGGAGGTGTAATCAGCAATAATTTCAGGGAACTCCAAATTGGTAACATAGGCTATGGCGCTCTCGTAATTGCGCGTAAGTTTAGTTATGTAAACCAAATTGGCAATTACATCAGGGTCATATTTATCAGCTAAATATTTCCAAAAAGAGTGGCCAGCAAACACAGGTTCGGCCTGAGCCAACCTATTAAACCTAAATTTTTTATTGGCTTGCAAGGCATCTTTCATTTTATTGTCTAAGCTCACATCCCAGTTTTTGGCAAGGTAAGAGGTAAGTCCTTGCAAATACCACTGCGGTAAGTTAAGGAAAGCCGCATTTTGTATACGCTCCTGTAGGTTTCCGCCGTAGAGCAGCTCGTTCAATAAAACAAGAGATAATCCTTCTTTAAGTTGCCGTTCTAAATCGGCATGGTCTCCATTAAAATACACCAGTACGCGGTTGTTTACCACTTGGGTATAACCGCCAGTGTTTAAGTTTATATCTTCTAATCCAAAATTGCCTTGTTTGTAATCGCTGAGGGTATTGTAACAAATAATTTCTATTCTACCACCTAAGCGATGGTCTAATATTTTTTCTAAATTACTCATGTTGTTTTCTGCATATTTTATGCAGAAGTTAGCCAATTCTCTACCTCCAGAATAAAAAAAAGCATCATAATTTTCGCTACGTAAAAAGCTCCATTCAAACCGGCCATATTGCACGCGGTTTTGCCCAAAAGGCGTGTTTATACCTTGGGCCCACAAGGTGTTATTTTTGATCCCAAAAAATAGGAGTGAGAATAGAAATAAAATACGAATTAATTGCATGTATTTATGGATACCAAAATTGCATCAAAAACCCGAGAATATGAAATTAATTTCAGTAAAATTTTAAGTTAATTAGATAAAAAATTTTTATTGCCCCAAAGTTTGAACAAATTTGCAGGATGATACAGGTAAAAAGTTTTGTTTTCAACGAGTTTCAGGAAAATACATATGTTATTTGGGATCAAAGCTTAGCCTGTGCCATCATAGATCCTGGCTGTAGTAATCTAGATGAACGTAACCAATTGCGTGATTTTATCTCAGTAAACCAATTAAAACCTTCTTTATTGCTCAATACCCACTGTCACATAGACCATATTTTGGGTAACGAATTTGTTTATAATACCTACCAATTGCCTTTGCACCTGCACGAAGGAGAGTTGTTTACTTACAAAGATACAGATCGCTGGGCGGCTATGTTTGGGTTGCCTAAATTTACGGTACCAGAAAAATTGGTTTTTCTGCAAGCGGGTAATGTCATTGGTTTTGGTTCAAGCCAATTAGAGATTTTGAGCACGCCCGGACATTCCATTGCTTCCTTAAGTTTTTACCATGCGGCCAGTCACCAATTGTTTGCGGGCGATGTGCTTTTTAAAGATAGCATTGGCAGAACAGACCTTCCAGGAGGTAATTTTGATGTTTTGGCAAAAAGCATCCGTGAACAAATTTATACCTTGCCAAATCAAACAATAGTATATTCGGGACATGGCCCAGCTACCTCGGTGGGCTATGAAAAAGTAAATAATTCATTTGTAAAAATTTAAAAACCATTGCATGAAAATTGTAAAAATTATTCTGATAAGTTTCTTAGGCCTATTCTTTTTATTGCTTGGCATTTCTTTTCTGTTGCCCTCTAAAACCCATGTGGAGAGAAGCATGGTTATAGCTGCCCACCCGCATCAAATTTTTCCTTTAATAAACCAGTTCGATAAATGGGTAAAATGGAGTCCGTGGCATAAAAAAGATACTACTGCACAATATACCTACAACGATATTGCAGCAGGTGTAGGAGCAAGTTATAGCTGGAAAAGTGCACACCCCGAGGTGGGCAACGGAGAAATGAAAATCATAGAAACCTCAGCCGATACTTTTTTAAAAACCCAAATGAATATGGAGGGAATGGGCATTTCTTACTCCACTTTTAAATTGAGCGAAACAGACGCAGGAACTATGGTAACTTGGAGCATGGATGCAGATGGCGAGGGAATGCCGATTTATTTTGTGCCTGTAGCTAAGTATTTTAATTTATTTATGGACCGCATATTGGGTGCAGAATTTGAGGAAGGTTTAACGCTTTTGCAAGAAATAATTGCCCAATTACCACACTATCATATTGGTCCGTATGAGGCCGAAATAAGAGAATTTGGCGGAATGAAATTTGTTGGTATTCGCGAGAAAATTGCTGGTGATCTGCTTTCGCAAAAAATTAGCAATCAATTTGCAAGCCTCGAAAATCTTTTTAAACAAGCCAATAAAATGCCTGTTGGGGTGCCGTTTACCATTAACCATTTTGCCCGAAATAATGTTTTTGATGTTACTACCGCTATGGGTATGCCTGAACCAATGCAGGTAAGCGAGCCCATTTTTATCAAAGAATTACCCGCTAGCAAATGGATGGTAGTTAAATATACGGGAGGTTACAGTGGTTTAAGTGCGCTTTACCAGCAGGGTTTTGAAATGCTGGCAGCAGAAAATTTAAAACCAAGTGGCGCTCCTTTGGAGTTTTACTTAACTAACCCTAGCATGGAGCCTGATAGTAATAAGTGGGTAACAGAATTGGTGTTTCCTTTTATTGAGTAGAGGCAAGAAACGAGAGGCGAGAGACGAGAAATGAGAGTCCAGATGTTCCTGGCTATTTGGTGGTATTGATATTTTTTGAGCTTCGCTCAATTTTATGTTTTCGGATTTCGAGTTTCGGATTTGGAATTTTGTTCTCCAGATTTTTCTTCACAATTGCTTAACCCAAACTTAACATTTTACTATTGTTGTGGAGGCATATTCGTATAATAATAATTGCGAAACTTTGCCAAAACGTAAAATTGATTTACTGGTTATATCAGATGTGCATTTGGGTACATACGGTTGCCAGAGCAAGGCCTTGTTAAATTATCTTAATGCTGTAAAGCCCAAGCGGGTAGTGCTAAACGGCGATATTATAGATATGTGGCAATTTAGCAAGCGGTTTTGGCCTAAATCGCACATGAAAATTATTCAGAAAATTACCAAATGGGTTAGTCAGGGTGTTAGGGTAGATTATATTACCGGAAACCACGATGAACTGCTGCGTAAGTTTGCCGGATTTAAAATGGGTTCGTTCCAAATTAGTAATAAGCTAATCTTAGATTTAAACGGACAAAAAACTTGGATTTTTCATGGGGATATTTTTGATGTTACCATGAAATATTCTAAATGGCTTACGCGCCTTGGCTCACATGGTTACGATTTTCTTATTGTTTTAAATGCTTTTTGCAATTGGATATTGGCCAAGTTTGGTAAAGAAAAAATATCCTTATCTAAGAACATAAAAAATAGCGTAAAAACAGCTGTAAAATTCATCAACGATTTTGAATCTATTACCGCCGAAATTGCCATTGCCAACCAATATGATTATGTGCTCTGCGGACATATTCACCATCCAGAAATAAAGCAAATTACTACCGATAAAGGTTCGGTTCATTATTTAAACTCGGGAGATTGGATAGAAAATTTATCTGCCTTAGAATACCATGAGGGTAAGTGGAGTCTTTATAAATACAACGCAGCAGATTTTGATGATGAAGTAGAAGAAGAACCCAATGATTTGGTGATGATGAGCAATGATCAAATTTTTAATCAGTTGTTTGAAGAGTTTATGGGAGTGGATGCGGGTAAAAACAAAAGTGCATCATGAAAATATTATACGCCATTCAAGCTACTGGTAACGGGCATATTACAAGGGCCATAGAGATTATTCCGCATTTAAAAATGTGGGGTAAAGTAGATATTTTACTCAGTGGAAGTGAGTCTGAAATAGAATTGCCTTTTAAGGTAAAATACAGGTTTAAAGGACTCTCTTTTGTGTTTGGAAATAATGGCGGCATAGATATTTGGCGAACCTATAAAAAAATGCATTCGCTCAGGTTATGGCGTGAAATTAAATTGCTACCCATTCAAAAATACGATTTAATCATCAGCGATTTTGAACCCATCTCTTGCTGGGCAGCCTTAAAAGCCAAGAAGCCTTGTGTAGGTTTAAGCAACCAAATGGCTACGCTGCATCCGCTAGCTCCTAAACCCAAAAAAATAGACTTATTGGGTAAGTGGGTTTTGCAACATTATGCCCCCGTAGATTATTCGTATGGGTTTCATTTTAAAAGTTTGGATCAGCAAATTTATACACCCATAATAAGAAAAGAAATACGCCAATTAACGGTAGCTAATGCGGGTTATTATGTTGTTTATTTACCTTCCTACTCCGATAAGAAAATTATAAAACGATTAGAAAAATTCCCAGAAATTAAATGGGTAGTTTTCTCTAAAAAATCTAGCAAAGCATACCAAGTTAATAATATAAGTATTGAGCCTTTGTCTCGACAAAAATTTGCTGAATTTATGGCCGCTTCGGCAGGTGTTATTTGTAATGCAGGATTTGGAACTACCAGCGAAGCTCTGTTTTTGGGCAAAAAGTTATTGGTTATTCCCATGAAAACCCAGTTTGAGCAGCATTGCAACGCCGCCATGTTAAACCAAATGGGCGTTTCAGTAATAAAAAAATTGGGTAAAAAGTACGAGGCTACCCTAGCCAATTGGATAGAAAACGAAGAACCCATTGTAGTAGATTACCCAGACCAAACAGCAGATATTATTAAAACCATTGTAGAAAATCATGGTATACTTCCCAAAGATGCCCCTTTACATTTTTTAAATCAGGGTTTATTTGAGCAACTGTAATCACCATGTCTATTCATTCTTCGCAATTTCCTGATAACTTTATTTGGGGTGTTTCTGCCTCCGCGGCCCAAACCGAAGGTGCCTATAATAAAGATGGAAGAGGCATTTCTATCTGGGATGAATTTGCCCGATTAAATAAAATAAAAGGCAAACAAACGCCTTTTGAAGCCTGCCATTTTTACGAAAATTACGAGCAAGATATCTTGCATATAAAATCGCTCAACATATCGCATTTTAGGTTCTCCTTGTCGTGGTCGCGCATTTTGCCCCAAGGCACGGGCGAGGTAAATGAGCTGGGCATAAACTTTTACCACCGCGTTATAGATACTTGCCTTAAACATGGCATAGAGCCTTGGGTTACCCTTTACCACTGGGATTTGCCCTTGGCATTGGAAGCCCAGGGCGGTTGGACAAACAGGGCTATTCTTACCTGGTTTGAGGACTATGCTTCCATTTGTATGACAGAATTTGGCAACAAAGTAAAACATTGGATGGTGTTAAATGAGCCATTGGTTTTTACCGGTGCAGGTTATTTTGCAGGCTACCATGCACCCGGCAAAAAAGGACTAAAAAACTTTTTACCAGCTGCTTATCACGCGGCATTGGTTCAGGGCCATATAGGTAAATTAATAAAACGGCTGAACCCAAACTTGCAGGTAGGCACCACTTATAGTTGCTCTTATAATATGCCTTATTCTAATAGCGTAAAAGATGTGGCAGCCGCTAAAAAAGTTAATGCTTTGCTTAATCGTTTTTTTATAGAACCCTCATTGGGCATGGGTTTCCCTGTTAATGATATTCCAGTATTGGCCAAAATAGAAGCCCTAAAGCAAGCTGGAGATGAGGCATTGATGCAAATAGATTTTGATTTTATTGGACTACAAGTTTATACCCGAGAGTTAATAAAACACAGCTATTTTACGCCTTATTTAAACGCTAAAATTGTGCCTGCCCATAAGCGCAAAGTATTTCATACCAAAATGAATTGGGAGGTTTATCCTGCGGCTATTTTAGAGGTGGTTAAATCTTTTTCTGCTTATGCTGGAGTTAAAAAAATTATTATCACAGAAAATGGTGCTTCTTTTGATGATGCGCTGCTCAATGGGGTTGTAGCAGATTTTCACCGACAAACTTACCTCGAAAAGCACCTCGAAAAATTACTCGAAGCCTCGCATGATTACCCTAAATTAATGGGATATTTTGTATGGTCGGCCACCGATAATTTTGAGTGGACAGAAGGCTATAGTCAGCGTTTTGGTTTAATTTATATCAATTTTAAAACCCAAGAAAGATGGGTTAAAAATTCGGGTTATTGGTACCGCCAATTTCTCTCAAAATAGCAGGAAAAGTTTCCATAGTTTGCAGTTTATAATCGGCAATAGCAAAGCGTAAATCATTTTGTTTTTCTGCCTCTGGAACGGCTACACACAGCATTTTGGCTGCTTTGGCTGCAATTACTCCATTTATAGAATCTTCTACCACCAAGCATTGGTTTTGGTCTGATCCTAATAATTTGGCAGCACTAATAAATATGCCCGGATGGGGTTTGCCATAAGGCTCACTTTCGGCAGAATAAAGCAAGTTAAAGTAAGATTTTATGTTTAACTTATTTACTACTACTTCAATTAATCGCATGCTAGAGGAGGAAGCCAAGGCCGTTTTAAAATCATTAGCTTGCACATAATTTAAGCTTTCCAAAACGCCTGGAAGTGCCACTGCTTTTTCAGCTAATAGCTCTTCCATGCAGCAGATGATATCTTCTTCTGTTTGCGTAAAATTTGGTTCAGGCCAAGGCTGGTAGGCATACCAATAGGCAACTACCTCATTAAGTCTAAAGCCCATTACTTGCCTTAATAACTCGTCGTTTAGGTTCAAACCAAGTGCGCCAAATACTTTCTTTTCTGCTATTTTCCAAAGGGGCTCAGAGTCTACTAAGAGCCCATCCATATCAAATAAAATGGTGTTTATCACTTAGGCGTTCATTAGCATTTCAATTTCATCGGCCTCAATTGGAATGTGTGCCATAAGGTCTAGGCTGCCATTTTCTGTAATTAAAATTTCGTTTTCTAAGCGTATGCCAATGCTTTCTTCCGGAATGTAAATGCCGGGCTCGCAGCTGAATGTCATACCAGCTTGCATAGGCTCATAGCGCATGCCTACATCATGTACATCTATGCCTAAGAAATGACTGGTACCATGCATAAAATACTTTTTATAAGCAGGCCATTTCGGATTTTGTTTGGCAATATCATTTAGACTTATTAAGCCTAAGTCTACCAATTCTTTCTCCATTAATTTGCCAACCTCTACATGATATTCCATTAACATGGTTCCTGGTTTAAGCATTTCTTTGGCGGCTTTCATTACGCGTAAAACAGCGTTGTAAACGGCTTTTTGGCGAGCGGTAAACTTTCCATTTACGGGCAAAGTGCGTGTCATATCGCTAGCATAATTGGCGTAATCTGTGCCGCTATCCAATAACAATAAATCGCCATCTTTACATTGTTGGTTATTGTCTACATAATGCAAAATACAAGAATTGGCACCGCTGGCCACAATAGGATGGAATGAATGTCCGCGTGCCCTGTTGCGCAAATATTCGTGAATTACTTCTGCCTCAATCTCATATTCCCAAACGCCCGGTTTCACAAATTTTGCCACCCTGCGAATCATTTTTTCGCTAATAGCTACAGCCATTTTCATGAGGTCTAATTCTATCTCAGATTTTACAGAACGCAGGCGCTGCAAAATAGGCGCGGCACGCTCATATTCGTGCAATGGATAGGCGTTTCTTATTTCGTGTGCAAAGCGTAAATTTTGATACGGTGTTTGAATAACTGCCCTATCGTTTTCGTTTAAAGTTAGGTAAATATTTTGGGCATAATTAATGGCCGAATGAATTTTAGTTTTAAACTCATCGTACCAAAAAATATTGGCAACACCGCTTACGGTTTGGGCATCATCTAAGGTAAGTTTATGTCCGTTCCAAACCACCATCATATCGCTGGTGCGCTTAATAAAAAGTGCTTCGCGGTATTCTGGCACCACACAATCTGGCGCTATCACCAAAATAGTATCTTCTTGGTCTACGCCACTCAACCAAAACAAGTCAGAATTTTGCTTAAAAATATGCGTGGCATCTCCATTCCATGGGTGCTCATCGTTCGAATGAAAAATGGCTATACTATGGGGTTTAAGTTGCGCTGCAAATTTCTTTCTGTTCGCTATAAACAATGAATTTGGAATGGTATCGTATTTGGTTGTTCTTCTCATGCTAGTAATTATTTGGTGTTGCAATCTATAAAAATATTAGGAAATTGGGTCTACCAATGTTTCCATTTTCATACCCCTTGAGCCTTTTAAAAAGAAGCTGTAATTTTTAAATTGTTGTTGCTCTATATATGCCGCAGCCTCTTTGGTTTCTATAAATTTTAGGTATTTACTTTGGGTAATAGCAAAAGCTTTACCCACCAAAACTACATTAGCCAAGTTTAGGTTTAAACAGAAATCTACCAAATTTTGATGCTCTTCTGCTTCATATTTTCCTAGTTCAAACATATCGCCCAAGAACAATATTTTATTTTCTCCTGGCATGGCTATAAAGTTTTTAATGCTTAGTTCCATGCTGCTAGGATTGGCGTTATAGGCATCTAAAAAAATGTTATTATGGTCCTTTTGTATCCACTGCGAACGCAGGTTTTGTGGTTCATAAGATTCAATTCCCGCCTTAATTTGCATCGGGTTCAGCCCAAAATGGCGACCAATGGCTATGGCTGCTAAAATATTATCAAAATTATAATCGCCACTTAAATAACTGCTAATTTCTAATCCTTCATAAGTAAATAGAATGCTAGGTTGCAACTGCTTGGGCGCCAAACAAAGTTGGTCCGAACCTAAACTTGCTGGGCCATTTTGCTGGTAGATAATTTTGTTTTTTACCTGCGCACTTTCTGCTAAAAGAATGGCATCGTTGCCGTTTACAAAGGCCAATCCTGCTGTGTTTTTGAGGTAGCCATATAGTTCTGCATTCGACCTAATAACACCTTCTATGCTGCCAAACCCTTCGAGGTGGTCTTTGCCATTATTGGTAACAATACCGCAACTAGGTTGGGCAATTTCGCATAAAATGGCATTTTCATTTTCGTGGTTGGCGCCCATTTCAATAACTGCAATTTGGTGTGTTTTATTTAATTGCAATAGGGTTAAAGGGAGACCAATATGGTTGTTAAAATTGCCCGGCGTGCTTAATACAGAAAAATGGGTTTGTAAAACCGAGCTTACCAATTCTTTGGTGCTGGTTTTTCCGTTAGAGCCCACTATGGCAATAACCGGAATGTTAAGTTGTGCTCTGTGGTAACTTGCTAGTTGCTGCAAGGTTTCTAAAACGTTCTGAACCAAAATATATTGCGCATTCATTTCGGTTTGAACTTCATCTATTATCGCAAATGCTGCCCCTGCTTCAATAGCTTTTTGGGCAAATAAGTTTCCATTAAAATTATCGCCTTTGAGTGCAAAAAACAAGCAGTCTTTGCTTAGTTTGCGGGTATCTGTACAAATTACAGGATGGTGTAAAAAGATAGGATATAATTGTTCAATTGTTTTCATTAACATTAATATAAAATTAAGAATAAAATTTTTATCTTGCTTCAAAAATACCCTAGTTATGAAAAAATCAAATTTATTATTGTTAACACTATTGTTTCCAATTATACTTTGGGCTCAGCCCATTCAATTTAATTTAGCTAACAAGGCTTCTTTTAAAATGAATTCGGTAGATACTTTATTGTATCCGTATACGGGTGGTATAAACGCCCCGCAGTTTAATAAGTTGGATTTAGATGGCGATAACATAGAAGATTTATTGGTGTTTGATAGAAATGGAAGTAAGCTCACAACCTATTTGTTTAAGTTAGGTAAATATGTGTATGCACCCGAGTTTGAAAGTCAGTTTCCTCCTTTATTTAAATGGGTAATTGTGCGAGATTATAACTGTGATGGCAAAAAAGATATTTTTACGGAAGTTGATTACAATGCGCAACCAGATCCTAGTAAATTTATATCATCCAACGGAATGCGTATTCTTAAAAATGTTTCTACCGAGCCAGGTAAGCTTAAGTGGCAGCAAAATGCCAATCAATTAATGGATATAGGATTAGGTTCTTTGCCGCCAGCAAATATTGGCTTTAATAATACCGATATTCCCTCAATAGAAGATATGGATGGCGATGGCGATTTAGATATTCTCATCATGCCATTTAATAGAAATGTAATTACTTATTACCAAAATTTGAGTGCAGAACGCGGATATGGTTGCGATTCTATTGCCTTTTTATTTAGGGATGAGTGCTGGGGTTATATGAGTTATTTGGTAAATACAAATGCCTTTTTGTTGAATGATGATAGTCCGTGTTACCGCAATTACAAGCGTGCTGCCAAACACAACGGCAGCACCATTACTTTGTTTGATGCAGATGATGATGGCGATTTAGATGTACTTTATGGCGACCCTGAATTTAATAATTTGGTTTTCCTTGAAAATGGAAAAACACTGCATAAAATGGGTAGAGATACTATGATTAGACAAGATACTTCTTTTCCGAGCAATTCTGTAAAAGCCAGCGTGCCGCTGTTTCCTGCTTCTTATTTAATTGATGTAGATAATGATGGGAAGAGAGATATGATTGTAGCTCCTAATGCAGATGCAGCCATTAAAAATAAAGACCAAGTTTTGTATTATAGAAATACCGGAACCGCCAAGGTACCGGTGTTTACTTACCAGAATAATCAGTTTTTGGTAGGACAAACAGTTGATTTGGGAGGAGGAAGTAATCCGGTTTTTGTTGATATAGATAATGATGGCGATAAAGATTTGGTGATTGCTACTCAGGGTGATTTTAGAAAAACATTTAATAGCAGTGATTGCTTGTTTTTATTCAAAAACGTGGGCACTGCCACCAAAGCGGCCTATGAATTGGCCGATACCAATTTCTTAAAAATTAATGACGGCGCTACTAAAATTCAACGCATAATACCAACCTTTGGCGATTTAAATGGAGATGGCAAACAAGATCTTTTAATAGGCGATTTAAATGGCAAAATGCATTTTTATCTAAACACCACCATGGGCAATACCATTAGCTTTAGCAAAGAAAGCTCAGATTATTTTGCCATTTTTGGTGGAACCTCTTCGGCACCACAATTGGTAGATTTAAACAAAGATGGGAAATTAGACATTGTAATGGGCAGAAAAAACGGAAGCTTAGCTTATTTTGAAAACAAAGGCACCGCTACTGTGCCCAATTTTACCGCCACGCCATCTATAGATTCTATTGGAAAAATTACCACCGCAGAAATGGTTTTAAGCGGAGGTATTCCTTATTATTTTGATGGCTATTCTATTCCGCATGTTTGCGATTTAGACCGCGATGGTAACTACGAAATTTTAGTAGGTAGCGAAACTGGAAGGGTGTTTTTATATAGAAATTTTGATGCCAGTGCAAACCGTGTTTGTGAAGAAATTACACAGATTTATTCTGATAACAAAGGAGTTAGTTACGGTGATTTGCTTTTTGGAACAAAAACTTCCGCTAGTAGTGCCGATATAGATGGAGACAGTATTCCAGAAATTTTAATTGGTAATATTCGCGGGGGTATTCGCATGTATGAAGCCAAAATTAAGGGCATTATCAGCGGTGTGCATCAAAACAATGTTAGCAATGCTCCGTGGCTTCTTTATCCTAACCCAGCTAAATCTATTATTTCGGTTCGAACCGATAAAAATAGTGAAGGATTAAATTATATAGTATTTGATAATATGGGCAGAACTTGGTTAAACGGAACTTTAGAAGCGTATGAAACTGCCATTCAAATACAATCATTGCCAGCGGGTATGTTTTTTATAAAAGCCATGGATGCCGATGGTAATGCCAAGGTTTCGAGGTTTTTAGTGCAGGAATAATTGTTTTTGAAATAATTCTTAAATTGAGCAGTTGTTTTTATAATTTCGTGCCAAATTAAAAGAGTATGTACGGACAATTACAACAACAATTGCAGGCAGAGTTGGCCGAGATTGAGGCAGCAGGATTATATAAAAAAGAACGCATTATTGCCTCTCCGCAAGGAGCTGATGTAGTAATGGAGAGTGGACAAAAAGTTTCAGTTTTTTGTGCCAATAACTATTTGGGTTTATCTTCTCATCCGCGGGTTTTAGAGGCAGCTAAGCGCACCTTAGATACCCACGGTTTTGGATTAAGTTCTGTGCGTTTTATTTGCGGAACACAAGATATTCACAAACAATTAGAAGCCAAATTAGCCGAGTTTTTAGGCACAGAAGATACCATTTTATATGCAGCCGCTTTTGATGCCAATGGGGGTGTTTTTGAGCCTTTGTTTAATGAGCAAGATGCCATTATTAGTGATGCCCTAAACCATGCTTCTATTATAGATGGTGTGCGTTTGTGCAAAGCTGAACGTCACCGTTACGAGCATAATAATATGGCCGATTTGGAAGAGAAGCTTAAAGCAACCCAACATTGCCGTAACCGCATCATTGTTACTGATGGCGTTTTTAGCATGGATGGAACCATAGCACAATTAGACCACATTGTAACCCTAGCCGAAAAATACGATGCTTTAATCATGGTAGATGAATGTCATGCCAGCGGATTTATGGGTGCCAACGGCAGAGGAACCCACGAATACAGAGAGGTGTTAGGTAAGATAGATATCATTACCGGAACTTTAGGCAAAGCTTTGGGCGGCGCTATGGGCGGTTTTACCTCTGGGAAAAAAGAGATTATTGAAATATTACGTCAGCGTAGCAGGCCTTATTTGTTCTCTAATACCTTAGCCCCTGCTATTGTGGGTGCTAGTATTGAGGTTTTAAATATGCTAACAGAAACCACCAGTTTAAGAGATAAGCTGTGGGAAAGCACACAATACTTTAGAAGAGAAATGACTGCCGCTGGTTTTGATATAAAGCCAGGCGAGCATCCTATTGTGCCTGTTATGCTATATGATGCTAAGTTATCGCAAGATTTTGCCGCCAAATTATTAGAAGAAGGTGTGTATGTGGTAGG
Source organism: Chitinophaga pinensis (assembly GCA_945860865.1). Lineage (GTDB taxonomy): Bacteria > Bacteroidota > Bacteroidia > UKL13-3 > UKL13-3 > B1. The sequence continues at coordinate 18,252 of CAMARW010000010.1, forward strand.
CTTTTATTATCCAGTTGTTCCCAAAGGGCAAGCCAGAATTCGTGTGCAAATTAGTGCTGGTCACGAGCAACATCACTTGGATCATGCCATTGCCGCTTTTAAGAAAATTGGTAAAGAGCTGGGGGTAATTCAATAAGTTGAGATTAGTTTACATTTTAGTTATTTTAATTTAACAGCAAGCAAGGAATTTCTTAATAAGCCAAATGAACATTTGTAAACAATTTTAAATTTTTACAAATGAAAAAAACATTACTATCAGTATTTGCAGTTGCATCTGCTTTTGCTGCATTTGCTCAAATTCCTTTTCCCGTTACAATAGATACCACTTGGTCGGCATCTACTGTATGGATGCCAAAATCGCCACTTAAACTACAAGTTTTGTTTGTAGGAGGAGTAGATACCGTAGAAACAACAGCTACATACGGTAATCCTTCTGGAAGAACCTTGGCTAAGCAATGGCATGATTTTATTGGCTTTACGCCCGATAAAGAATCTACTACAGATTTAGGTTGGGTTTCTATTAACCATGAAATGATTCAAAAGAATGATAAGATTGGTGATGGCGGTGGAATGACCGTTTTTAAACTTCGCAGATTAAAAGGTGATGTGTTAGAAATTGTGCCTCAAACATTAAATGATGGAAGATCTGGTAAATTCTTTAACGTAGACTTTACAAATATTACTGGCGAAACTGGAATGAACTGCGGTGGTATAGTTGGTCCTGATGGTAGAATCTGGACATCTGAAGAGTGGATGGCTGTTAGCAATGCTTCTGTAAGCGGTGGTTTGCGTGATACAGCAGATTTTACTATTGGTGTTTCTACTCCTGCTGGTTTTCCTGGTATGAATGGCAGAAAATTAAAGAAGTTCCAAAACTGGAATTGGAATGTAGAAATTGATCCAAGACAAGCTAAAGCAGTGCGTAAGCAATACAACTGGGGTAGAGGTGGCTGGGAAGGCGGCGCTATTTTGCCAGATAACAAAACTGTATTTTTATTTGAAGATGGAACTCCAGGTATCTTAGTAAAGTTTGTGGCAGATAAAGCAGGTGATTTTACTACAGGTGTTACTTCTGTTTACAAACATGATGCACCAACCAAATGGGTAACTATTGAAAATGAATTAGATTCTTTTGTAAACATACGTTCTATTGCTATGAACAGAGGAGCAACCATGTTTACACGTTTAGAGTGGGGTGCTTATTGCAAAGCCAATGGTAAAGTTTATATTACCGAAACTGGTAACGATAACCCAGGAAATGCATTTAGAGCTAAAGGTGCAGTTGCTCCTCATTTAATTGTTGCCTACAAAAATCGTTACAAAGAAATTAACAATGCAGATTTCCCTAATTCTGATGCAGCAGCTTCTGATTCTATCAGAAACGGTGCTTTCAAAGATTTCTACGGCCGTGTATTAGAATTAGATTTAGTTAGCAACGAAGTTAAAACTTATATTGAAGGTGGTCCATACAGTGGTTCGGCTACTTCTAAGCCAGTTAACCAATACCCTAATATTCATTTCTCAAACCCTGATGGTTTGAATTTTATGACTGTAGGTAACAAAACATACATGATTATTCAAGAAGATTTAAATGGTAGAAATTGGGGAAGAATGCCTGCAGAATACCAAGGTAGCAACCAAACTATCTGTGAATCATATTTATTAGACATGTCTGTTCCTAACCCTACTTTCGCAAATTTAGTTAGGTTTGCAGCTTGTGCTCCAGGAGCTGAAATTACAGGTGCTATTGCTTTAGATAGCAAAACCATGTTGGTAAATTCTCAACATCCTGCTTCAACTAACACTTTTCCTTACAATAATTCTTTAACTTATGCTATCAGTGGCTGGGATGGATTACCAACTGCTTTATCAGATATTAAAAAAGCGGGTACGCCAACTTTCTCTGTGTATCCTAACCCAGTAGCTCGTGAGTTAAATTTAGACAAAGTTATGGATGTTGCTATTTATGATATGACTGGTAAGCGTATTAGTGTTCACCGCGATGTTAAAACTGTTGATGTAACAGGATTAAATAGTGGTGTTTATATTATCATGAACGAACAAGGTGAGTCTTTGAAGTTTATTGTTGAATAAATTTTTTTAATAATTCTGAAATTAAGTCTTATTCCGGGGTTGGTTCGCCAACCCCGTTTTTTTGTTATATAATATGAAAAAATTATCTGTGTTATTGGTGGTGCTATGTGTTATTGTTTCTTGGTCGTTGCTTAGCAGTCATTCTCATAATGATACCCTTTCGCAATTATTGGCAAATCAAAAATTAAATAATTTCAAGAAAGAACTTAATCAATTTAACCAGCTAGTAATTAATTGGAAGGAAGCTAAAGTATCTGAAAAGTCCATTCAATTGGCCTATAAGCAACTTCGTAATTCCTATAAACAAATAGAATTTTTACTCGAATTTACAGATCCTGCCTTAGTAAAGGATAATTTAAATGGGGCTCCGCTCCCTCATCTAGATAAAACTGCACCTAGTTTATTGGTTTTAAATCCGGTTGGTTTGCAAGTTTTGGATGAATTATTGCAAGAACCAAAGGATTCTATTACCATCCAAGAAATTAAGTTTCAGTCGGATTTGCTAAATCAAACCATGCAATCTTATCAATGGCAAACCAAGATATACGACCGATATATTTTTGAGGGTGCGTTTATTGCCCTCATTAGGTTGTTTAATCTTGGACTTACTGGTTTTGATACGCCTGGATCACTTCATGGTATTGAAGATAGTAAATCAGTTTTATTAAGCCTAAAAGAATTCTTAGTTTTATACCAATCTGCCCTAGATGCTAGAAAACCTGGTTTTCATGCAGAATTAATGCAGATGTTATCATCTGCCATTCAAGATTTAAATAAATCAAAAGGGTTTAATGAATTTAATCGCTATGCTTTTCTAGTTAATCATTTAAATCCTTTAATCAACCAATTTAAAAGCGCCAAGCATCTCTTGCAAATTGAAACTATGGAAGAGGTAAACCCCAATCAAAGTGCATTAAATTATGAAGCCAATGGTTTATTCGACCCTAATTTACTTCAAAAAGATTTTTACCTAAAATTGCCAATTAAATACAGGAATGAAAAAACCATCGCTTTGGGCAAATTACTTTTCTATGACCCTATTTTATCTGCAAACAATGCCAGAAGCTGTGGCAGCTGCCACAATCCAACACTTGCTTTTACAGATGGATTACAAAAAAGCAGGGCGTTTAAATCGGATACATTTATTCAAAGAAATGCCCCAAGTCTTATTAATTCGGTGTATGCCGAACGTTTCTTTTATGATTTAAGAGCGGGCACCTTAGAAGACCAAACAGAACATGTAATATTTAGCAAAGAAGAATTTAATACCTCTTACTTTGATATTTTCAATAAATTAAATGGTAGCAAAACCTATGCAGAAATGTTTAAGCAAACTTTTCCTGATTTTAATCCTGCCTCTTTAAACAGAACCACTTTATCATACGCTTTGGCTGCTTATGTGGGGTCAATTACTTCTTTTAGTTCACCTTTTGATTTGGCTGTGCAGCAAGGGGCAAAGGCACAATTGCCAAATCAAGTTGTAAATGGTTTCAATCTATTTATGGGTAAAGCTGCTTGTGGTACTTGTCATTTTGCCCCTGTTTTTAATGGAACCACGCCACCTTTCTTTTTTGAATCTGAGTCGGAGGTTCTGGGCGTACCTGAAGACGCCTCTGCGAAAGTTTGGAAATTAGATGGCGACAAGGGTAGAGCAGACGGTAGGTACAAAGAAAATATTCCATTCTATGAATATTCCTTTAAAACAGTTACTGTTCGCAATACTGCCTTAACCAAACCCTATATGCATAATGGAAGTTTTTTAACATTAGAGGATGTTGTAGATTTTTATAATAATGGGGGAGGTGCCGGCAAAGGTCTTTCTGTTCCCCATCAAACATTGGCTAGCGATAAACTTAATTTATCGAAAAATGAAATTGCTGATCTCTTAGCTTTTATGAATAGTTTAAATGATAGCAACTACCATTTTGAAATGCCAGTTACCCTACCTGCAATCGAGTTATATCCAAATTTAAACAATAGAATCATTGGCGGTTCGTACTAAATTATTTTCCTTTTTCTCCCTTTTTTTTATTTGTGCTATTTTTGAATTGGCATGGGCTCAGCCTGTTTCTTTTAATAAAGAGGTTTTACCTGTTATTTTAAAAAAGTGTGCCACCTGCCATTATCAAAATGGTTATGCGCCATTTGCGTTAACCAATTATGAAGAGGTAAAAAGACACACCAAAGAAATGTCTATTGTAATACCTAATAATAGCATGCCACCTTGGAAAGCAGATGCCAGTTTTCGAGATTTTGCAGCAAATCGTTCTTTAAGTAATGCAGAAAAGGAGTTAATTTTAAGTTGGATAAAATCGGGAGCTACCCAGGATGTTTCAGATTCAAAAATTACACTTTCCAAGCCCTTTAAGCCAGAAAAGCCAGATATCTTGCTTAAAATGAATAAGCCATATTTGCTTAAAGCATCTAACTTAAATACATACATCTCTTATAAAATCCCTTTTGAATTAGATTCTAACTATGCCATTTCGGGTATTCAATTTATTCCAGGATCTAAAATTGCTGTGCACCATGCCTCTTATCAAATATATGAGGTAGCAGATGATGTAGATGTGTTTGCTGGTCCAGATTACTTTACGTATAAAGAAGACTCTCTTAACCGGGTGGATGACACCAGAGATTTTAATTATTTTAATATGGTCGGTGAATCGGGTGTATTGCCCAAAGAGCGCTATCATGGGGGTTGGTTACCCGGAACGGAAAAAATTGTATTTCCGCCTGGCATAGGTTTTAATCTCCCTAAAAGAGGTGTATTAATCATAAGAAGTCTGCATTATTCACCTAGTCCGATAGATGTGTATGATCAATCTGCTCTCGGTTTTTATGTATCTAAGATGCCCATTAGCAGGCCTGTAGGTTTTGCAGCTTTTCAGCCCAGAAATCCTAGCCCAGGCTTTAGTTGGACCATAGCGGCAGATACGATATACCGTGCCCACCTCAATGTAAAATTTAACAATGATGTAAGCTTATTGTTTATTAATCCGCATATGCACCTGATTGGAAAAACCTTTAAAGCGATGGCTATTACGCCCAATGCAGATACCATACCTTTGGTGCATATCGCTGATTGGGATTTTAATTGGCAAGATTTTTATCGGTATAAGAAGATGGTAAAAATCCCTACTGGTTCAGTGCTGCATGCTGAAGCTACTTATGATAATACCAATCAGAATCCTTTTAACCCTAATTATCCGGCCAAATCTATGCCTTTTGAAACAGGTATGAATGAGTCGAATGAAATGATGCGACTTGTTATTTTGTACTTACCTTATTTAATTGGCGATGAGAATATTAGTTTAGAGTAGATTTATTTTATAGGTTAATTTTTTCATGCATTTAACAATAAATTAACATTGCCTTAACAATACACTAACAGCTTGTTAACTTTAGGGTAATTTAATGGCGTTAAAATTGTTTAAATATTTTAAGCATGAAAATTAGATTTTTTACTCTGTTAATCACCTTATTACAAGTTTCTACGATTCTTACAGCCGCCACCACTGGTAAAATTGGCGGAAAAATAATTGACAGAAAAACGGGTGAAGAGTTGATAGGTGTGACTGTTTTGGTAGAAGGAACCCCAATGGGAGCATCTACTGATTTTGAAGGCAAGTTTATGATTGCTAATTTAAAGCCTGGTTTTTACACACTTATTGCCTCTTATGTTTCCTACACCAAAAAATCCATTAAAAATATTGAAGTAAAAGCAGGTGAGGTAACCAATGTGGTTATTGCATTAGATGCTGTTTCTAATGATTTATCAGAAGTAGTGGTTCAGGGTACATTGAAAAGAGAGAATGCTAGCGCTTTGTTAATTCAACAAAAGAAAAGTGTTTCAATTTCAGATGGTATCTCTGCTGATATGATAAAGAAGACGCCAGATGCTACCACGGGTGATGTTATGAAACGTGTGAGTGGTACTTCTATCCAAGACAATAAATTTGCCGTAATTCGCGGATTAAATGATAGGTATAATACGGCTTACATAAATGGAGCACCGCTTCCTAGTTCTGAAAGTGATAGAAAAGCTTTTAGTTTTGATATCTTTCCTTCAAATATGTTGGCTAACATGGTAATTACCAAAACAGCTTCTCCTGATTTACCTGGTGATTTTGCTGGTGGATTGATAACCATCAACACGCGTGATATTCCAGAAGAAAAATTTGTATCTGTTTCATCAGGAACGAGTTTTCATAGTATTACTACTGGTAAGGCTGGCGTTGGGTCTAACACCAGCAGTACAGATTTTTTAGGATTTGATGATGGCAAACGCCTTATTCCAGAAAATATTCCAAGCAGAGGAGAATACAACTCTTCGCCAAATAAAATTGAAAACTCTAAAGCATTTGATGAGGATTGGACATTATTAAGACCAACTAATTTACCTCTTAATTACTCGTTAAACCTTGCTGGTGGAAATAGTTATAAAGTAGGGAAAAATGATGAGTTTGGCTTTATTGTTTCAGGTTCTTATAGCAACACAAGAAGGAATTTGTTTGTAGAAAGAAACCAATTCAATAGGCCCATGGATGGTAACGATAATCAAATTCAAAGGAGCTACCAAGATACCATCACTAGAGATGAAGTATTATCTGGTTTAATGGCTAATTTTGGTTATAAAATTGGAAAAAATCATAAGATTTCATTCAAAAATGCATTAACCCTAAATGCAGAAAACCTCACTACTTTAAGAGCTGGTGCTGATGATTATACCTCAGAACAGGTTCCACTTGTTAGAAATGTTTATTTTAATTACAGTCAAAGTAGGCTATTAACCAATCAATTGATTGGAGAGCATTATTTGCCAACATCTAAAATTAAGATAAAGTGGGTGCTTAATAACAATAGTATAAACAGAACGATACCAGATTTTAAAAGATTTTCTACCTCGGCAAATCTTATTTCGCAAGAAGATGGCTACACGCCTTATGCCGCTCAATTTAATAATACAATCAATTTTACGCAACTAGGAAGGTTCTACTCAAGTTTAGATGAAAACATAAGAAGCGCTGGTGTAGATGTGCAAAAACCTCTTGCTGAGTTGAGTAATAAAAAGATTAAAACAGATGTTAAAGTGGGTGGATTTTTTCAAAAAAGAAGCAGAGAATTTAAAGCCCGTGCATTTGTACCAGTTTTAAAGAAAGGTGGTATAGATGGCATCAGATTTAGAGAGGGGATGATGGATACCATGTTTCGTGCTGATGCCTACGGTGAAGATTTTTACTGGGAAGAGGATTTTCGCGCACAAGATGTATACAGTGCCAAATCTAACCTTGCTGCAGCTTATTTAATGCTCGACCAAAAAATTGCCTCTAGATTTAGATTTGTATATGGTGTAAGGTTTGAGAGCTACAATCAAAATCTTAGTTCTTTTGAACTGAACTCTAGTCCGCCTGTTCCTTTAAATGTGGATACTGTTTTTAATGATTTCTTGCCCTCGTTAAACTTCACTTATGAGCTAACATCAAAAACTAACTTAAGGTTTTCTGCCTCAAGAACCCTTGCTAGGCCAGAGTTTAGAGAGTTAGCTCCATTCTCTTTTTATGATTTTAACATCAATACAGTTGTTACTGGTAACACTAGTTTAACAAGAACAAAAATTAATAATTTTGATCTTCGATATGAGTTTTACCCTGGTGAGGGGCAAATTTTGTCGGCCTCAGCTTTTTATAAAACATTTCGTAACCCTATAGAAATGGTTTATGAATTTAGAGGAAGCGACACCTATTTAAGCTATTCATCTAATGCCAACGCTACAAATTATGGAATTGAGTTTGAGATCCGTAAAAACTTTGACTTTTTAGATAATATATTCAAAACTACTTGGATAAAAGACTTCAGTTTTACAGCTAACTACGCATATATAATTTCTGAGGTTAAATTTGATGAGAGTGTTTCCTTGAAACAGTTTGGCACAAGACCTCTTCAAGGTCAATCACCTTATATTTTAAACACTAGCTTGCAGTACTACAATAATAAATCTGCTTTTGGATTTGCTGTATTTGTAAATAGAATTGGAAGAAGGATTGCTTTTGTGAGAGAAATTAATGGTTTAATTCCCGATTTATGGGAAAATCCTAGAACAGTTGTTGATATTAGTATATCCAAAAGAATTTGGAAGGGTTTAGAAGCTAAATTTGCTGTCAATGATCTTTTAGCTCAAGATTTGGTTTTTTATTGGGATAACAATGAAAATGGAAAGCTAGACAATTTTAATAAACAACAGTTAATTAATGCAGCACCCGGACCAGGAGAATCTGCTAAACGATTTAGTATGGATAATGATGTGTTCCGTCATAGAATGGGTTATACAATGTCTTTTAGTTTGTCTTATAAATTTTAACAATTTAGCAAATTATTTCACTAAGGTTCAGCTTTTTATGGCTGAACCTTTTTTGTTTATTTGGGATTGAAAATCCAACCTACTTAACATTAAAGTAATCTAAAATTAACGTTGATGCAACAGCGCAATTTTATTATTGCACAAACCAAAAACACAAGACATGAAAAAAATTAATTTATTAATTATTTTGTTGTTTGTAGTCTTTGTATCAACTGCTCAAAAAGCAAGAACGATATCAGGCAACATAACAACGAACACCACATTTTTTAACGACACAATTTATACCTTAGAAGGTTATGTTTTCGTTAAAAATAATGCTACTTTGAGCATACAGCCAGGAACTATTATTAAGGGTAAATTTGGCACTAAAGCAACCTTAATTATTACCCGTAACGGTATGATCAATGCGAACGGAACAGCTACTCGCCCTATTGTATTTACATCTGAGAAGCCTGCTACCCAACGTAACAAAGGAGATTGGGGTGGTATTGTAATTTTAGGTAAAGCTACTATCAACCGACCTACAGATTGTTCTACTTGCCCAGGTGCTGCCGTTGCTGCTGCCGAAGCGGGTATTCAAAATGCAATTGAAGGTGACGTAGACAATGCAGCAGGTGATGCATTATATGGTGGAACAGATGACAATCACAATGCAGGTACTTTGCGTTTTGTGCGTATAGAATATGCTGGAACGGTAATTACTCCAGGTAACGAAATCAATGGTTTAACAATGGGTGGAATTGGAAAGCAAACTAAAATTGAATACGTTCAAGTTTCGTTTGCAGATGATGATGCTTTTGAATGGTTTGGTGGTAATGCCGATGCTAAATACTTAGTTTCATACAGAAACGTTGACGATGATTTAGATGTTGATTTTGGTTTTTCTGGAAAAGTTCAATATGCTATCGTTTTACGTGATTCATTATTATATGATATCGGTGCTGGTCCAACTACCAATGGTTTTGAGTCAGATAATGATGGAGCAGGTTCAGAAGCAAAACCTTTTACTGATCCAACTTTCTCAAATATTACTGTATTAGGTCCTTTAGCTAACGGTACTCCTTTATCATACAGCAATTCATTCCAAAATGGTGCACGTATCAGAAGAAATTCATCAACTAGTATCTTTAACTCTATCTTCATGGGTTGGAACGATGCTTTATTTATTGATGGCGCGCGTACTTTAAACAAGCACCAAACTGATACCATGATGTACAAGAATAATTTATTGGCTGGTAATATCCGTGCGGTAAATGCTTCTACTTCGGGTGGTTCAAACCCTAATTTAACCCGTAGCAAAATATTTGCTAATGCAAATGATTCTATAGCTTCAGCTGCAGGTGTTTTAGCAGATCCATTTAATTATAACAATCCTAACTTTGCTCCAGCTGTTGGTTCACCTGCATTAACTGGTGCTTCTTTTACAGGTGGTAGAATTTCTGATGCTTTCTTTACGCCAGGTACCTTTAGAGGTGCAATGGGTTCAGAAAATTGGACTTCTTGCTGGTGTAACTTTACACCAAACCAAACCAATTATGATATAGCTCCGCTTAACTTATTGCCTTTAACTTATGATGCTGGAAGAGATTCAACTATTTGTTCTGGTCGTTCTTTAGTTATTGGTCAAAATTTAACTGGTCCTTACAAAGCTACATGGACACCTTCTGCTGGTTTAAGTTCTACCACTGCTGCTCGTCCAACGGCTAACCCAACAGTTACAACTAAATATTTTGTAACAGTTAGAGATTCAATCACAGGTTGTTCATTAACAGATAGTATTACAATAACTGTTAACCCAACTCCTGCTGCAAACTTTACCTCTGCGGCTGGAACGGGTGCTGGTGTAGTTAATTTCACCAATACTTCTACCAACGCTACTACTTTTAACTGGAACTTTGGCGATGGTAATACTTCAACAACTCAAAATCCAAGTAATACTTACATTGCTAATGGTACTTATACAGTTAGCTTAACTGCTATTTCTGGTGCATGTAACAATGCTACCAGCAGACAAATTAATGTAACGGGTATTGCTTCTCCAGTTAGAGCTTTCTCTGGAGATATTACAAGTAATACTACATTTTTCTCAGATTCAATTTATTTAATTAATGGTTATGTTTATGTTAAAAACAATGCAGTTTTAACTATTCAACCAGGTACAATCATTAAAGGTAACGCCAACAAAGCAACTTTAATTATTACCCGTAATGGTAGAATTGAAGCGAATGGAACTAAAAACCAGCCTATTGTATTTACTTCATCTAAGCCAGCTGGCCAACGTAACAAAGGAGATTGGGGTGGTATTGTAATTTTAGGTAAAGCTACTATCAACCGTCCTACAGATTGCTCTACTTGCCCAGGTGCTGCCGTTGCTGCCGCTGAAGCGGGTATTCAAAATGCCGTAGAAGGCGACGTTGATAATACTGCTGGTGATGCACTATATGGTGGAACAGATAACAATCACAATGCAGGTACATTGCGTTTTGTGCGTATTGAATATGCTGGAACGGTAATTACTCCAGGTAACGAAATTAATGGTTTAACCATGGGTGGAATTGGAAAACAAACTAAAATTGAATACGTTCAAGTTTCGTTTGCAGATGATGATGCTTTTGAATGGTTTGGTGGTAATGCAGATGCTAAGTACTTAGTTTCATTCAGAAACGTAGACGACGATTTAGATGTTGATTTTGGTTTCTCTGGAAAAGTACAACATGCTATCGTTTTACGCGATTCACTGTTATATGATATCGGTGCTGGTCCAACTACCAATGGTTTTGAGTCAGACAATGATGGAACAGGTTCAGAAGCTAAGCCTTTTACTGATCCAACTTTCTCAAATATCACTGTATTAGGTCCTTTAGCTAACGGTACTCCTTTATCATACAGCAATTCATTCCAAAATGGTGCACGTATCAGAAGAAATTCATCAACTAGTATCTTTAACTCTATCTTCATGGGTTGGAACGATGCTTTATTTATTGATGGTGCGCGTACTTTAAGTAAGCACCAAAATGATACCATGATGTACAAGAATAATTTATTAGCAGGTAATATCCGTGCGGTAAATGCTTCTACTTCGGGTGGTTCAAACCCTAATTTAACCCGTAGCAAAATATTTGCTAATGCAAATGATTCTATTGGTTCAGCCGCTGGTGTTTTAGCAGATCCATTTAACTATAACAATCCTAACTTTGCTCCAGCTGTTGGTTCACCTGCATTAACTGGTGCTTCGTTTACAGGTGCTAGAATTTCTGATCCATTCTTTACTCCAACTTCATACCGCGGTGCATTAAGTCCTAATGCAGATAGTAACTGGACAAATTGCTGGTGTAATTTTGATCCTCAGAATGCTAATTACACTTCATCTCCAATAAATAACCCAGCTGCAACTGCTAATTTTACAGCGCCTGCAACTGCAAGTTCTTTGAAGGTTGATTTTGTAAACAGTTCTTCTAATGCAACAAGCTACTTCTGGGATTTTGGTGTGGCTGCAAGCACTACAGATACTTCTTCTGCTATGAACCCAAGCTTTACCTTCCCTGCAAATGGCAAGTACACAGTTGTATTAACTGCTAGAAGCAAGTGTGGAAATAGTTCTAAGTCTTTTGAAATTACTATTAATGATGTGAGCATTTTACCTGTAGTAGATTTTACTTTTGTACAAGATACTGCCAATGGTTCACGTTCTATTTCATTTACTAATACAACTGTAGAAAAAGGTTTAACCATTAGCTATTCTTGGAAATTTGGTGATGGTGCTACTGCAGCAACTAAAAATGCTACACATAACTATACTGCTAATGGTAGTTATACAGTAACATTATTTGCTTCTCATATTCATGGATTAGATTCAATCTCTAAAACGGTTAATGTTATTGCTACTTCTATGGATGAAAAAGCACCATTAATTAATAGCTTCTTGGTTTATCCTAATCCAACTAGAGAGAATGTGTTAGTTGATTTCTTCTTGAATAAGTCTGAAAATATTAGCATCAGCGTATTAGATTTAACAGGTAAAGAAATTATTCAAATTCCTGCTTCTTATTTAACTGCCGGAAAACATACTACACCAATTATTACCAATAACTTGTCTGAAGGTATGTATATGGTTAAAATTAGCAGTTTAGAAACAACCTTAACTACTAGGTTAGTGATTATTAAATAATCTAGTTATCTTATTCAACATAAAAAAAGGGGCTACGGCCCCTTTTTTTATGCTTTAGAATCAAGTAATAAATTGACATCTTGCGCCCCTATGCAAATAGGCAAACACTACCCAGATTCTATTTGGTGGGATTTTTAATTGAAAACATTTTATAATTATAAAAAAAATGCTACATTGTACTTAACATTTAAGTTTACAATCACATGAAAAAAACATTACTTACTTTTATAATTGGTTTAGTGGCACTCGTATTTTTTGAATCATTTGATTTGAAAATCCTAGCCAAACAACAAGACGGCAGTAATCCGGGATTTACCGGTTCTCCTGGAGACAGTTTAAAAAATTGCACTGCTTGTCATGGTGGTTCTGCCATTACCAAGGCCAATTGGATTAAATCTAGCATACCTGCAGAAGGTTTTGAACCGGGCGTAAAATATACCATTCGGGCAGTCAATACATCTGGCGGACATACCCGTTTTGGATTCTCTGTTTCGCCACAAGCCATTGATGGAAAATTATTGGGTACTTTGGTTCTTACAGACTCTTTGCGCACCCAATTAAACGGAAATGGTAAATACATTACCTACAAAACTCAGGGCGTATTTGGGGTAGATTCTGCCGTTTGGTTGTTTGATTGGATTGCACCTATAGATGTTAATGAGGTTGTATTTTATGGTGCATTTAATTCTAACCACGAGGGGCATAAAGGGGGAGATTTAACCACCTTAAGCACTTTAAAAGTGTTTAAGAAAGGCTTTACATCAATCAAAGAAAATGCTTTCGGCTCGAGCCTAAACATTTTCCCCAATCCGGCTCAGCAAACCTTGCACGTTTCTTTTAATACATCGCAAAATGAGCAAAGTGTAATAAAATTATATAACCTTCAAGGTGAGTGTGTATGGCTTGGGTCAAACCACTTTGATAAGCAAGTAACTGAAACCATTGATGTTTCTGGAATGGCTAAAGGAATTTACTTATTGCATGTGCAAAATGGCGCTAATTTAAGCGTAGAGAAGGTTTTGCTAACAAACTAAATTAGTTTTTAAAAACGATATACGCATTTAAAGAGCTTGCTATGAGCAACCAAATAAAATAGGGGGCAAGTAGCAAGCTTTTTGCTTTTAGCATTCCCAATTGGGTAAATAAAATATAGCCAACAAGGGCTGTAAGGGCTGTTATGATGCATAAACCTAAAAGCGTTTGTTGGTAGCTAAAGAAAACCGGGTTCCATAGCACATTTAATATCCATTGGGCAATAAAAAGACGCAATACATATTTTTTGTCTGTTTGTATTTCCCAAACATAAGCCATATAAAAAGCATAACAAACCATGATAGTGGTCCACGCCGCTCCAAAAACCCAGCCTGGGGGCGTCCAAGGTGCTTTGTTTAATTGTGTGTACCAATCGGAGTTCACGCCTTCGCTAGTAGCTAATCCTCCAATGGCTAAGGCCGCGAAGTTTATGATTAAAAATAGACTAAATCGTATGATCATGAAGTAAAGATACGCAGAAATAGACTAAATCTTATCTATCCAATTGGTATATTATATTTTGCGCTATATTCGCGGCAAATGCACCCATAGTTCAATGGATAGTCCGCTAGCCAGCGGACCGGTTCTGAGGGTGTAAGATGTTCTTTTTTTAAATATGCACCCATAGTTCAATGGATAGAATTTCAGATTCCGGTTCTGAAGATGGGGGTTCGAATCCCTTTGGGTGCACTAAATAGTTCAATGGATAATCCGCTGCCGGCGGACAGGTTATGAAGAAGCTGAGCAGGATTTTTTTCATATTTTCTTTTCTACGAACCAAGTTCAGTTTTTCCATGAGATTCAAATTTAAGTGTATTTAAAGAACCAAATTAATAGCTCGCGTTACAGAACAATCCCTGCGGCATATAAAGGAATATTCTCCATCCAATCTTCTTTTCGGTAGGGGCTCATAGAGGTTCTAACAGCTTGGGTAGGTTTGTGCTTTTCTGTGTATACCTTGAGGCTTTTTGATTTAAGGTTTTCTTCTGCCTTTACCTCAATGGGAATAACTTGCATTTGTTTCTGAATGATAAAATCTATTTCTGCCGTGGCATGGTCTGCAGTCCAATAGAATAATTCGTGTTTTTCTTTGATTTGTTGCGCTACAAATTGCTCTGTCATTGCTCCTTTAAATTCTATCAGAATCTGATTTTTATCTAATAAAACTTGTTCACTTACCTGCGCCATGGCATTTAAAAGGCCAATATCTAATAGGTATAACTTAAATATATCAAAATCTGAATAGGTCTTTAATGGCAAGGTAGCTCTATTTACTCTATTGCTTTTAAGCAGCATACCTGCATTGGTTAGCCAATTAATAGCTGCTTCAAAATCTTTTGCCCTTGCTCCCTGTCTTAATTGGCCATAGATAAACTTTTTATTCTCTTTAGCCAATTGACCCATAATAGATTCCCATACCATTCTTATTTTAGGGACTATTTCTATCGGTGCATATTTGGCAAAATCATTGGTATATCCTTTGAGTATATTATTTTGAATGGTTCTGGTTTGACTAAAATTTTTATGTTGTATGTAGTCTTTTACCACCTCTGGCATTCCGCCAATAAAATAATACAGACGCAAATAATGAATTAGCTTTTCATGAAAAGGACTTATTACATTCCATTTATTTTCTGATATGGCTTTTACAAGTAAGGATTCATTTAGATTAATTAAGAACTCCTCAAAACTCATTGGGTAAAGTTCTAAGAAATCTACCTTTCCTACTGGAAAAGTTTTATTCTTTTGCAACGAAACTCCCAATAAAGAACCTGCTGCAACTAGGTATAAGTCTGGTCTATTTTCACTAAAATATTTGAGGGCCGTTAAACCCTTTTCAGCTTCCTGAATTTCGTCTAAAATAATCAATGTCCTGCTTGGATGAATAATTTTTCCTGTTTCAATTTCTAAGACGGAAATAATTCGGTTTATGTCGAAATCATCTTTGAAAACAGATTGAATGCGCACATTACTTTCAAAATTTATGTACACAACATCCTCAAAATGGGTTTTCCCAAACTCAATCATCGCCCAGGTTTTACCAACCTGCCTGGCTCCCTGAATAATAAGGGGCTTGTGATTAGACTTGTTTTTCCAATCAATTAATTGACTAAATATTTTTCGATACATACCTTTAATGGAGCAAATATATCATTTTTCATTTGAAAAAATGTGGTGAAGCACATTTTTTCAAATGAAAAAATGCGAAACTAAGCACTTTTCACAAGGAATAGTCAGTTATAGGATCGCTAATAAATTAATAATGAAGCATATAAATTTTCAAAGGGGCATTCCAGCAGAACACCCCTTAAAAAACTACTTTATAACAACAAACTTCTTGTCTTTGTATTGTTGTTTTTCGCTAGCAATGTGAAGCAGGTAAGTTCCTGCAGCTAGGTTTTCGGCATCTACTTGCACTTGGTTCAGACCCATTTGCTCATGTGTTTTGTGATAAACTTGTTTGCCTAAAATATCTATAACCGTAATGGTTATTGGCTCAAGTATGCGTTCTTTAAACGCAATGCTAAAGCTTCCATTATTTGGGTTTGGATGCATGCTATACAATTGATTTACATCATTTGAGGATATAGAATTTAAAACACAAGCATCGTTTAATTTAGGGTCTATATGCCAGTTAGAGCCATCTTGTAAATTCACAAACTTTAATACACCTGCGCAGGGTAAAGGTCTTACTTGCATATACCTGCATATGATATCTTTGCAGAAAATATTCTCTGAAATTAGCATTCTTAAATATTTTCTGGGTGTAAGTGTTGATAAAGTAATTAGCCCATCAGCTTCCACAAATACCTTATTAAAATACCAATTAAAAATTATAGTGAAGAGTTGTCTTTTGAAGCAATAATATTGCTGAAAGCCTAAACATGTTTAGCCATTTTAGTTATCTGCCCCTGAGGAATAACAACTGATAGTCAATTGATTGGAGCATAAAAAAAGCTGTGGAAAAAATTTCCCCACAGCTTTTCTTTCAAGTTAGGTTCAGCCTAATTTATTTACACAAATAGGTATACGATTCTGAATCAATGGTATCGCCATCTATAATAGCTGCTTGCTCTAACATATTGCCCCATTGATCCCATTTATAACTAAATGTGCCAATAAAACCATTAGAAGGAATAACCAGCTTAATAGGTACATTTTTACTTACATAGCGCGTAATATTAAACGGACCTGCCGCGTTATAATCTAGTGGAATAAGTTGTTTGTATAAGTTGATGGCAGTGTTCTTCTTGCTCAGGTTATATTCATAGTTTAAGGCATATACTTGTTCTATTCCATCTTCTTCGATTACAAAATCGCAACTCACTAAATTCTCTCCCGTGTACACCATGTTTTTCATGGTATAATCATTCGTATTAGAATCAATTAATGAGGTTACCGTTATTTGTTTAGGAAGCGCTGCTGCACCTGTGTATTGGTATATAACGCGACTAAAGCTCTCTGGGTCATCTACATCTTTAGTACAATATTCTATGGGCCTGTTTAATTGGTCGTACACAATATAGCCCAATCTAAATAGGCCCATGTAACTTATAATACAAGAATCGCCTATTCTGTTAAAATTAATTGAAAAGTCGCTTTTTAATTTACTGATGCTACCATTTGCGGCGTATTCTATTTGAAAGGTTTTCAAGTCCCCAAAAGCCTCGTTGGTATAACTGCTTAGGGTGCAAGTTTTGTTTGTGTTACTTGTATCCTCTGGCGATTTGTCTTTTTTACAGGCAGCAAGCGTTATTACAAATAAGCATGCCATAATTAATTTTTGTTTATTCATGTGGTTTAAGATTTTTAACAAAAAAATACTATAGCACTGTGAGTTAAAAACGGATTTGCGCCAATGAGCAGTTTAACTTTTGCGGGTTTTGCAATTTTCTTTTAAGTAATTAAATCTCTTCACACATCCCCCGTTCTAAAGGTTTTTAATAAATAATTCCCTTTTTCTATTTCAGCAAAAATTTCTGAAACAAACATTTCAGAAATTTGAATGGCCCTTTGTTTTTGAGCTGACTGCGTATTTACATGCCAGGCAAAAACACCGTTTTCTTCTAGCCAATCTACTTTCCATAATATATCGCCGTATCGGCAGGTAATGGTAAAATCATCCGATCTTAGGAGCTTATCATCATAACTCAGTCCTTTGGCCACCAGCGCTGCTAGGTCAAACTCATCGGCATTCATTTGTCCCAAAGAAAACAACTCATCATCTTCCTCATTAATTTCTGATGCTGGAATATGATAATCGATTCTAAACTGCGCTAATCCGCCGTGGTACTTCTGGGCAACCACCTTTTTATCTAATATTAAACTGAAAATGTCTATGTATATGGGCATAATGGTTGTTCTTCTTAAAATTTACAAGGCTATACGGCTTGTGGTAAAAGTAGTAATTTTATTTTATTTTATACACATCAATAGCAATGAGTAAATGCAGAATAGGTAAATTTTGGCGGAAGCCTATTTAAAAATACCTAGTTTTTTTAAATAAGAATCCTAGCACTTTTTGTTTCTTTGCAACGCTATGAGAGTTTTACAAATATTTAATCGCTTTCCTTGGCCACTCAAAGATGGTGGTGCTATTGCTAATTACAATGAGAGTATAGGTTATTTAAAAGCAGGCGTTTCGCTTTGCATGGCCTCCTTAAATACCAGTAAACATTTTGTAAACTATGAAGACATACCAGAAGAAGTAAGAAACCACGCACAAATTCACCTGAGCTATATAGATAACAGGATCAAACCAAAAGATGCTTTTCTCAACTTATTTCAAAATTCTTCCTACCATATAGAACGATTTAGGAGTGTAGAATTTGAAATGCTTTTAAAAGATATTTGTGCTAAAAACACCTTTGATGTAGTGGTGTTTGAAAGTGTTTTTGTGGCGCCTTATTTAGCTGTTATCAGAGAAAACTCGCAAGCAGTATGTGTGCTTAGGCAACACAATATTGAGTATAAAATTTGGGAAACTTTAGCTGCCCATTGCACCAATGTATTTAAACGGTCTTACTTACATTTATTGGCGGCAAGGCTAAAAAAATATGAGGTATCGGTGCTTAATTCTTTTGATGGTATTACTGTTTTTACACAAACAGACTTAGATATGCTCCGTGCAGATAATTGTGTTATTCCCATTGGCATTTTTCCATTTGGTATACAGGCCGATAACTTAATTATAAACCAAGAAAACCTCGAAATGCCCAGCTTGTTTCATTTAGGTTCTATGGATTGGTTGCCCAACCAAGAGGCTATGACATGGTTTATTCAGGAGGTTTGGTTTGATGTTTCTGCTCGTTTCCCTTCTTTGCATTTTTACCTAGCCGGCAGGAATATTCCGTTAGATTTCTTTGATTATAACAACCAAAATAATATACGCGTTTTGGGCGAAGTAGAAAACGCTCACGAACTGATGAATAATAAAGCCATTATGATTGTGCCGCTGTTTTCTGGTAGCGGTATTCGAATTAAAATTTTAGAAGGAATGGCCCTTGGCAAATGTATTATTGCCACAAATCTGGGAGCGCAAGGAATTGAAGCGGAGGCCGGACAAGCCATTTTATTTGCTAATACGGCCGAGGAGTTTAAAGATCAAATTGCTTACCTCATAGAAAATCCCGCAGAAATTGCGCGCATAGGCAACAACGCTAAAGAATTGGCTCGAACCAAATATAATAATACCCTTTTGATACAACAAAAACTAAACTTCTATAACCAATTAGAAAAAGCCAAATAATGCAGATTCTACTCACTACTTTAAATGCTAAATACATTCACATGAATTTGGCATTACGCATTTTGTATGGCCAAAATAAACACCATGAGGGCTTGGCTTGGAGGGAGTTTGTAATTAAAGAAAACCCAGCAGATATTGCCAAAGCTTGTGCCCATTATGAGGTAGTGGCTTTTAGTTGCTATATCTGGAATATCACGCAAACACTGGCCGTGGCGCGTGCTTTAAAGGAAATTAATTCTAACATAAAAATATTGCTAGGCGGACCAGAAGTGAGTTATGATTGGCAAGAGTTGATGTTGTTGCCAGAAGTAGATTTTATTATTCCGGGTGAAGGTGAAATTCCGTTTGCCGCGTTTTTAAATAATTATCCCAATCTAAGTCAGGTTAGTAATGTGGCCTACAAAGAAAATGAAACCGTAAAATTTACCCCTTCGGCAGAACAATTTGATATTTTGAATTTGGCAGATTTTAATCCCTATGTTTTTGAAGATGCCAAGTCTATTTTAAATAAAGTTGCCTACATAGAAACCTCGCGGGGTTGCCCTTACAAATGCGAGTTTTGCTTGGCTAGCCTAGATAACAAGGTTCGGTATTTACCCACCCAAACCATTAAAGATAACTTGCTTTTTTTAATGAATCACGGTAAGGTTATTAAGTTTTTGGATAGAACGTTTAATGTTAAAAAAGACTTTACTTTAGATATCTTTCAATTTATATTAGATAACCACAAGCCAGGTAATGTTTTTCAGTTTGAAATAACCGCAGATATTGTGCACCCAGATATCATTCGCTTTATTCAAGAGAAAGTTCCACCGGGTTTATTCCGTTTCGAAATTGGCATACAAACAGTAAACCAGCAGGCAAACTTAGCGGTTAGTAGAAAGCAAAATTTCGAAAAAACCAGCGGGGTTATTAGGCAATTGCAGAATAAAATAGAAATGCACCTCGACTTAATTGTAGGTTTGCCTCTAGATTATTTAAGTGATATTGCCCATAGTTTTAACCAAGTTTTTGCGCTGCACCCACCCGAGTTACAATTGGGTTTTTTAAAGTTTTTAAAAGGCACTCCCGTTCGAGAAAAATACGAGCAATATGGGTTTCGGTTTGATCCTATGCCGCCCTACCAAATTATAGAAAGTAATTACCTAAGCGAAGCAGAATTACATAGCATTACCCACATGGAAGAAGCCTTAGAATTGTATTGGAACAAGAAAAGGGCAGTGCAAACCATGTTGTATTTGGAGCCTCAAAATAACATGTTTGAGGTGTTAACGCAACTGGGTATTTGGTTCAGCCAGCGCAGCCATTTTCATAAACATAATTTGGAAGAAAGTTTTGAGTTATTGAGTACTTTTTGTGCACATTATTTCCCGGCAGATGATTTGTTACAAGAAATTATTGCCCTAGATTATTATTTGCATTTTAAGGTAAAACCCAAAACTTTATTTTTAGAGGAAGTAGATCGTTCTTTAAAATCTCTATTAATAAAAGCAGAAGGTTTAAACCAACACAAATACCGTTTTATGGTATTTAAAACGCAATTTAATTACGCGCATTTTATGCTAACGCAACAAATAGAACGCTTACCGCATTATGTTATTATTCAATACGATGGTGTGCAAAAAGCACAAATGATTTCTTGCCAAATTATCCCTTAAAATTTATGCAAATTTGTTAGTATGTCGAGCCACCACATTGTAAAAGATAACCAAGAGCCAGCCCTCATTATTGCTAATGGCGAGGCTTGTAGTATGCACTTACTAAACCAATTGCTAGAATGGAGTCCGGTGGTAATGGTTTTAGATGGCGCCCTGCCGCGTGTGATAGATTTGGGCATTAAGATAGACATTGTTTTAGGCGATTTTGATAGGGAACATGAGCCAGAAAAATTCTTGGCACACCAACATCCAGTGGAGGTTATTCATACGCCCGACCAAAATAAAACCGATTTAGAGAAAGGCATAGATTTGCTTTTGAGCAGAAATCACCATGCCATCAATATTGTTTGGGCAACCGGTAAAAGAGCCGATCATACGCTGAATAACCTAAGCACTTTGGCTCAATACAAAGACCTAGCCCAGTTGGTAATGTACGATGATTATTCAAAGATTTTTTGCCTCCCAAAACAATTTGATAAATGGTATACCGCCGCCACACCCATTTCATTATTGCCAGTGGGAAGGGTAGAGGGCCTTGTTACAAGCGGATTAAAATATGATTTGAACAATGATTTTTTAGAAATGGGCATTCGCACGGGAAGTAGCAACGAGGCCATGCAAGATGGAACGGTAAAAATTGCCTACCAAAGCGGAACCTTGATGCTAATGGAATGCCACGATTAATATTTTGGTTCGAACCAAAACGCCCAACAAAAACGAATTAAATTTGTTACTATATTAAATAAATAAAAAATGACAACGCAACAAAGCATAAAAAAACCCAGTCATTCGCGCACCATTATGAATGAAATGGTACTGCCCAATGATACCAATACGCTGCATAATTTGATGGGCGGAAGGCTACTGCATTTTATGGACATTGCTGCCGCTATTGCTGCACAAAAACATTCGGGCAAAACAGTTGTAACTGCTTCGGTAGATAGTGTAAGTTTTGGTAAATCTATTAAGTTGGGAGATGTAGTTACCTTGCACGCAGAAGTATCGCGCTCTTTTAATACTTCTATGGAAGTTTATATTAAAGTGTGGGCAGAGAACATACCCACCGGCGAAAGTTTCTTGAGCAATGAAGCCTATTATACTTTTGTAGCCTTAGATAGAAATGGTAGTCCGTTAAAAGTACCAGCACTAGAGCCTGAAACCGAAGACGAAATAAAACGCTACGATGGCGCCCTCCGCCGCCGCCAATTGCGTCTTATCTTGGCAGGCAAAATGAAGCCCGACGAAGCCACCGAGTTAAAAGCATTATTTGTGTAACACAAAATTTTCCTTAATCTTTTGTTTGATTTTCGTTTTAAAAGAATAAATTTGCAGCACTTTTTATACGTGAAATAAACTTAACTATGTCAAAATCAGGTGTTATAGCCCAGGTAATCGGTCCGGTTGTAGACGTTAGCTTTGCTGGCGGCGACAATAAACTACCAAAAATTTACGATGCTCTTTATATTGATAAAGCAGATGGATCTCGCATCATCCTCGAATGTCAAAAACATTTAGGAGAGAGCATGGTGAGAACAGTGGCCATGGATAGTACCGATGGATTGGTACGTGGAATGACTGTTTTATCAACAGAAGCTCCTATTTCTATGCCAACAGGCGAAGATATCAGAGGTCGTTTATTTAATGTGGTAGGCGAGGCTATTGACGGTATGAAAACTGTTAAAAGCGAAGGCCCTAGAGCTATTCACCGCGATGCGCCTAAATTTGAAGATTTGTCTACTACTTCTGAGCCTTTGTATACGGGTATCAAAGTAATCGACTTAATTGAGCCATACGTAAAAGGTGGTAAGATTGGTTTGTTTGGTGGTGCTGGAGTAGGAAAAACCGTATTAATCATGGAATTGGTAAATAATATTGCCAAAGCGTATGAAGGTATGTCGGTTTTTGCTGGAGTAGGCGAGCGTACCCGTGAAGGAAACGATTTATTACGTGAGTTTATAGAATCAGATGTAATTAAATATGGTGCTGAGTTTAAACACAGCATGGAAGAAGGTGGATGGGATTTATCTAAGGTAGATTATACAGAATTAGCTAAATCGCAAGCAACCTTGGTTTTTGGTCAGATGAATGAGCCGCCGGGAGCACGTGCACGTGTGGCTTTATCTGGTTTAACCATGGCAGAATACTTCCGCGATGGGGATGAAAAATCGGGTGGTAGAGATATCCTTTTCTTCGTAGATAATATCTTCCGTTTTACCCAAGCGGGTTCAGAGGTTTCGGCTTTATTAGGTCGTATGCCTTCTGCGGTAGGTTACCAGCCAACTTTGGCCTCAGAAATGGGTGCCATGCAAGAGCGTATCACTTCAACTAAGCGTGGTTCAATTACTTCGGTTCAGGCCGTATACGTACCTGCGGATGACTTAACAGATCCAGCTCCGGCAACTACCTTTGCTCACTTAGATGCTACTACGGTATTAAATCGTAAAATCTCTGAGTTAGGTATTTACCCAGCGGTAGATCCATTAGATTCTACTTCACGTATCTTAACAGAAGCTATTGTTGGCGAAGCCCATTACAATTGTGCACAGAAAGTAAAATCTATCTTACAACGTTACAAAGAATTGCAAGATATTATTGCCATCTTAGGTATGGATGAGTTAAGCGAAGAAGATAAGTTAGTAGTATCTCGTGCACGTCGTGTACAACGTTTCTTATCTCAGCCTTTCCATGTGGCAGAACAATTTACCGGTTTAAAAGGTGTATTAGTGCCAATTGAAGATACTATCAAAGGTTTTAATATGATTATGGATGGTAAGGTAGATCAGTATCCAGAGGCAGCATTTAACTTAGTAGGAACTATTGAAGATGCAATTGCCAAAGGAGAAAAAATGTTGGCCGAAACCAATTAATTCATAATACTTAGAATTCAATATTTTAACAATGCAATTAGATATCATAACCGCCGATAAATCCCTCTTTAGTGGCGAAATTGAGGCAGTAACCTTGCCAGGTTCTGCGGGTAAATTTCAAGTATTACAAGGACATGCTGCTATTGTTTCTTCGTTAGAAAAAGGAACCATTGTGGTAAAAAACAAAGGCGGAAAACAAGAGTTTGCCGTAAATGGCGGTGTGGTAGAAGTACTTAATAACAAAATTACAGTACTCGCATAAGATTCTTAATTTTAAAAAGATAACAGCCAAATATGTAAATGTTTGGCTGTTTTTTTTTGCTTTTATATAGATTTTGGGCCCAATAAAAGCTACCTATTCTCTGGAAATAAACGTTCTTGTATAGCAGGCAGTAATTTTTTATTCATTTCATTCCGCATGTTATTATACGCATCCATCCCAGCTTTTTCTGGTGTTACCTGAAATCCAGTAACGCCCGTTATGGCCTCGTGTATCAATTCTACACTTGTTTTAGTATCTGTTAATACCAAATTCATTTCTATGCTTGCACGCAGCATTTGCCCCCACATTATGCCCTGGTCTTTGGTTTCAGCATCTAGGTGCAACACATAATCACTCTCTTCTTTTTTGCCCACAAAAGCACAGCCTAAATCACCTAAATATTTTTTTACAGCCGGTTCTAAAACACCAAAATTCATTTGCTTTTGCATGTTTTTCTCTGCACTTTCTAGGTAAATTTTAATAGGTTCAACCTGCAATTGTAAGGTTGCCTGCGGACCTTCTAAATTAAGCAGTAAACGCCGCATAGAGGGCAGTAAACTATCTCCTGCAATAATTTTAGCAATGTCTATTTTGGCCTGTATGCTTCTAATACCAGTGGCTCCCTGTATATTGTTTAAAATAAATTGTGCCTCGCCATTCGATTGCGTTTCTGCGTTGTTATTACCCTTAAATCTTAGTCCGTTGCCCTGCAATTGTAGCGGTAAAAACTCAATTTTAAGCCCCAATTTATCGTTTTCCCTTACCTGCGCGCTTACCATTACTGGCTGAACCAAAGATTTTCCAGCACTTACTTTAAAAATTGTCTCGCTGGTTTTAAGCTGAACCAAATACAATTGATTTTGAATTTGCGCCAACACCTCATTCATTAAGTAAACACTTCTGCCTTTATAATCGGCTTCAATGGCTTCGTTTAAATAATTTTGCAAGGATATAGCCGCTTTAAACCTTAACTTTAAGGAAGCTGTATAGTCGTTTTGAACAGAAAGATTATCGGCTCGGTTCAAAAAGTCTTTTGCTTTTTCTATCGCTTCCATTAATTTTCTGCGCTTTTGCGCTTCAAATTCGGCTTTGCTAAACCGGTAATAAATAAAGAAATCTTGCGTGTTTTCCCAACTACCCAGCACTTCAAAACCTTCTAATGTTTCGCTCGAAATTAACTTGGTATCTGAAAAAAACTGCTGACTAAATTGCTGGTTGTTTTGTTGTTGCAATAAAACAGAATGCGATGATACACTTACTTTAATTTCGCCCATTAAATCATCTAAGGCGTTTTTTTTAGCCACCCGCTGGTAATCATTTGGGTTCCTTAATTTATTGGCCGAACCTATGCCAATATAATAACTGGTATTAATGGGCCTTTGCTGAACCCAATCTGGCTTTTGCAAACTTTGTTGTACATTTTTACTACTGCTACAAGCAAGTAGGCTTGCCAGCAGTGCAAATGATAGTAAAGTAAAAATCCAACTGTGTTTCATGAATAATTTTAAAATAAAAGTGCAATACAAGGATGATACTTGTATTGCACCTATTAATTGTATCTAATAATTAGTTGCCAGCTCTCTCTTTGGCTAACTTATCCATTTCGGCATTAAATACTTCTTCAAACTTCTTTTTGTCGTAGTCTTGCGCTAATTTTTGGTTGTTATTCATAGCTTTATTAATGCCATTTAAAACGGCTTGCTTATTGGCCTCCAAGGCTACCCAATAGGTGAAGCTATTGTTGGGTTCTTTAAATAACTTTTCGCCAATCATTTTAACATCAACTAATTCTTGATTAGTTACCTCACGAGCCAATTCTTCAAACTTATTGTTAAACTCTGTTTTATTATCAATTGTGCGTTGTTGTGTATACTGGTCTGTAACCTTTTTAACGGTAGTTTGGATTAGGCCAGCCATTTCGCTTTTAGCGTTTTGTAGGGCAATTTTTTTGGCTGTTTGTAAGTCAGGACTACCACCGCTGCTTTTTGAACGGAAATTTTCGGCATCACTATAAAATTCTTTGCTACTAAATGGTACACTAATTTCAACTGCACCCGTAGATTTTTCGATAGGAGTGGCCGAATTTTTTTTAGATTTACACGAAGGGGCTAGGCTAGCAATGGCAATTAAAATAGCCCCAGAACGAAGCCAGTTGTTTAAATTTAGTTTCATGATGATTTGTTTTTTATTATATGGTAAATGTAAGATTGTTTGCTCAAAAACAAAAGTAGTGCCAGAATCAATTATCAATTACGAATTACGTCGAGTCAATTACGAATTACGAGTTACGAATTAAGTGGTGCCCATTACGAGTTATGGATTGTGGTTTGTTTTGGGCATAAAAAAACCCCGAATTAATCGGGGTTTTTTTATTTTCGAATTTTGTATTTCGAATTTACTTCACGGTATCCATGTGGCAAATTAAATCTACTACCTTATTAGAATAACCCCATTCGTTATCGTACCAAGAAACTACTTTTACGAAATTATCATTTAAAGAAATACCTGCTTTGGCATCAAAAATAGAGGTGCGGGCGTCGCCTAAGAAATCGGTGCTTACTACTTCATCTTCTGTATAGCCTAAAATACCTTTCATTTCGTTTTCAGAAGCTGCCTTCATAGCCGCTTTAATGGTTTCATAGCTGGCACCTTTTACTAAACGGCAAGTTAAATCTACCACAGAAACATCTGCTGTAGGCACGCGGAAACTCATTCCGGTTAATTTACCTTTTAATTCAGGAATAACTAAACCTACCGCCTTGGCAGCACCTGTGCTCGATGGAATAATATTTTGGTAAGCTCCGCGGCCACCTCTCCAATCTTTGGCAGATGGGCTATCCACCGTTTTTTGTGTAGCAGTTACGGCATGTACAGTGGTCATTAAACCCTCTAAAATGCCAAAATTATCATTTAATACCTTGGCAATTGGCGCCAAGCAATTGGTAGTACACGATGCATTAGAAACAACAGTCATATCGGCACTGTATATATGGTGATTAACGCCCATTACAAAAGTTGGGGTATCATCTTTGGCAGGAGCGCTCATGATAACGCGCTTTGCACCCGCAGCAATATGCTTATTGGCTGTATCTTGTGTTAAAAATAAACCGGTAGACTCTACCACATATTCTGCACCAATCTCATCCCATTTTAAGTTTGCGGGGTCTCTTTCTGCAGTTACACGAATTTTTTTGCCATTTACCACTAAATGTCCGCCCTCAATAGCTACATCGCCATTAAATCTTCCGTGGGTAGAATCATATTTTAACATGTATGCCATGTAATCTACGTCAATTAAATCGTTTATTCCAACGATTTCAACTTTAGGGTTATTGATGGCTGCCCTAAAAACCAAACGGCCAATGCGGCCAAATCCATTGATTCCTATTTTCATAGTTTGATAATTAATTAATTCTGCGAAGATAAATTTTTTCTAAAATAATGTTGCATTAAAAAGGAAGGTCGGGCTTTTGATAAAAATCCGTAAATAAATAGGATTTAGCCTCCACGGGTATCGCAATCTTCTAATGTCTCGGGTAATAAATTACCAAAAATCCCTCGAAGGTAAAAAAGCCTGATTTTGATATGTGGTTGAGCCGGTTAAAAATTGGTATTAATTTTTTCAAATATTACACCGACCTTCCATTGGCAAATGTAGGGTTTTTTTTGGGTTTTAGACATTCTTTGGGTATTTGTAATTTAGCTTCAAAAGCCGGTAGGAAAGCTGTATTTTATTAACTTAAAAAATGAAAAGCATAATTTTTCAAAAAAAACTTGCCAATAAAAAAAATATCATTACTTTTGCCAACCCAAAAACAACTTGGCCCGTTCGTCTATCGGTTAGGACGTTAGATTTTCATTCTGAAAAGAGGGGTTCGACTCCCCTACGGGCTACAGCGTTAATTAGAAGCG
The DNA here is from genome assembly GCA_945860865.1 of Chitinophaga pinensis. Classification (GTDB taxonomy): domain Bacteria; phylum Bacteroidota; class Bacteroidia; order UKL13-3; family UKL13-3; genus B1. The sequence goes on from CAMARW010000010.1 coordinate 46,355, forward strand.
GCTGCAAATCAATAATTTGTAGTCGCTTTTTATTTTTGGTACAATATAGGTACAACAAATTTGATTTTGCATTAATTCTGACCCAACTATATAAAAAGTAATTTTTTCGATTTTTTTAATCTGGATAAATAGCACTAACCAATTTCCAATATAGTTTTTTGAAATCCATTTGAGGTTTCAACCCAAGTCCGCTAACAGTAACCAAAATGCCATTATAGATGAAATATCTATAGTTTAAGCTGCTATTTAGAATGTAATCTAGGTCGAGGTCAATTAGAACCAATTGATTGCCTAATTGCTCATATTTGGACAAATATTCTTTTTTATCAATTCCTGAATTGTAATCGTCTAAGGCATTTTGGGCTAAATCTACTAGTCTGTAATATTCTATCAAGGTTTCTAGTCTAGCATAAAGATTATAAAAGTGCATCTCCTCTATATTCCATAATGGCGGCAAATCAAATTCTAGGAAAAGTGCCTTGTAGGTATTTAACCAGGGTGTAATTTTATCTTCATTTAAAACGTGGTCTATTGGGAATTCGCTTATAGCACTTGCATATATATCTTTTTTAAAAGTCATATTTGGTTAATTTACTTTACCTGAAAGGTATTGGAGGTTTGGATAGATTATGAATGAATCCAAATTATAATTTTATTCCGCATTCTTTACATAGAATAGGATGATTTCTTAATACATTCAAACTACCACAATGTTTGCAGGGATTTGGTGATTTAAAATCATCAGCATGCTCGGCAGAATGCGTTTTATAGCAGGTTTGGCATTGGTACTCGTATTTGTAAATGCTCAATAATTTACCATTTTCATCTCTTTTGGAAAAATGAATATTATTGAAAAACGTATTATTTGTTTGGCATTGGTGGCATTTCAATTCAAAATTGCAAGGGAAATAATAGTCAGAAAAGAATATTCCCGAACCAATTCTAGCAAGCTCATTTTTCTTCAAGTATGGGTCAATAAGTATGTTAACTTTTTCCATGGTTTAATCAGTAAACTCTATTAAATAGCCTGAATAGGTAACTGTTTTTTGAATGTAAAATGGGAAAATAAAAGTCATGTGTTCATCAACTGTAGGGTAAATGTATGCTTTTGCACCTCCATTTAATTTATTTTTTGTTACCATTGAGGTTCTGGCTTTTTCAACTAGTGCTTTAGCTGAGATTCCCCCAATACCAAAAATATATTTGGCAGTTGCAGTGCCGCTAACTTTATCAATTACTTTATAGTTTTTTTGGGAAAGCACAACACTGGTTTGACTTGCATTTATATTGCTAGTTAATCCATCATGAAATCCACAACTATTTAATAATAATAATAGAGGTATAATGAATAGGCTTTTTTTTGTTAGTTTTTTCATAGGTTTTTTATTTTTTAAGTGATTAATATCGGTCTGAAGACTTATCTATTTTTTTCAATACGGGCCGTTTTTGTTCATAAAAGTCCTGTTGATTATTTTGACTAGTGGTTTTTTTAATCGATTTATTTGAAGCTACATTTAAACTCTTTTGTTCCGTATACGGTTCGTTGCTTTTTACGTATTTTGGTGGTTCGCTAATAGTGACCTTTGTCTCATTTATTTTTTCTATAACTATTTCACTTTTGGTTTCATTTTCTGAAATGCTTGAATCCAATGGTGCATTTTCCTCCCAGCTAATTATTGGATTTATATTTGATATCCAAATCATTGCAACTATTGGTGAAAGAAAACCAAATATTCCCCATCTTGAGCTATTTCTATTTAGGATAACAGCCTTTTCCGAACAATAGTAAGCACCATAAATTCTCAAAACTAAATTAACTAGAATAAAAATTGGCGATGCTCCATCTTGCTGCATAATTGATAATAATTAATTTAATTCTTCTTTTGCTCGTTCTTTTATCTTACAAAGTCCGTCATAATTGCGCTTGTTTGCAGAGATTTCCTGGAATAGTTCTTTTGATTTGCTTTCTAAATGTGTTCCAATAAATCTATCAGGATGGTAAGCTCTACTTAATTCTTTGTATAATTCAGAAGAGCTATTAATGCTATTCATTAAGTTGTCCATATTAATAGTTGAACTTTGTGCTTTTTTTTTGGCATTTGCTTCAACATTACTAAAAGCAAGCTGTTTCTTGCCATTAAAATGTTTTCTTAAAATCAATGTTATCGTCAATACCATAAATAAAATTATCCAAAACCATATTGATTCAAATAGCATGAATTTATTTATTCCACTACTTGTGGTGACGCTATCTATTTGCAGCATTATATATAACTTAATCATTTTGTTCTGGCAAAAACCCTCCAATATTAGCGTGTTCACTTAAACACCATTTTGCACCATTGTATCCTTCATTAGCATGTACCTCAAGTGTATCCCAACCAAGTGAAATTAATTTTCTCACAAGCTCCCCATTGTCTAGTACAACTCTACCAATCTCAATCAATTCATGTCGTTTAAGTTCCCTTCCTGATAGCGCTTTGATTCTAAATCCACCACCTAAAAACTTAGAGAAAGCGTGTTTGTAGGAGGATTCGCCCATTGTAATTTTAGCTTCAAGTAATGTTGGAGCCATTCCTGATATAAATGCAATTTTAGCTGCATTATTAAAGTCTTTAATTAAGCGATACCTTTCTCTCATTTCACCGAACCAGCCGGCTATTTCTATGATTTTATGCCACATTTTAATTGAAATTGCGATATCAAATACTCCTGTTATTAAATATTATCATAAAATTTAAACTTAAGTTTGGTCTATTTATTAAAAATAGACCAAACTTGATTAATGATAAGATTTAAAGATAATCTATTTTTTCCACTTTTGATTACTGTATACTAATACACTATCATTAATAGCTTTAAAATAAAATCTACCATTCATCATTAAAGTAACTAAAATAGTATCTTTATGAACCCAACTATAATGACTGATAAATATATGACTATCTACTTTATTTGGATAAACTTGAAGACTGTACAGTGTATCTTTAGTTACTTTTAAAGTATATTCACCAAATCTACTTGAATAATACCAAGTACCTTTTTCTTCATAATCTTTTGTTTGAACTTCTGGTGTTGTTGTAGGTTCAACTGTTTTTTCTTTTGTACATGCTATAAATATTAGCATTGCAATTAATAATTTTTTCATTTTTTGGGTTTTTAAATTGATTTAGTATCAAATATGATACTTTATAAGGATTTTACAATGAGAAATTTCGGCCGTGGTAGAAAATGCACGGAATTCCTCAGAAAAATTAATAATTAATTTTGTGGCTAACAGGGTTAAAAGCCTCAGAGCAACTAAGGGTTGGACCCAAGAAGAACTTGCTAACGAGAGTGAAATTTCATTAGCTCAGATAAAACGTATTGAATTAGGTTATATTAACACCTCTATTGTTGCTTTATTTAAAATATCCTGTGCTTTAGAGGTTTCGATGGATGAATTTTTTATTCAAGATAAATAATTAACTGCGAACCAATTACTGATTATGATGGTGCAATTGAATTTAAACCTGATGTTATTTGCGCAGCTCCAATAGCAGCTCCAAACTGAATTGTTAATTTTTTTGCATATACAATCGATTTAAACGCATAACGGTAATTAGTGCCTTAAATAATCTTAATTTTACTTGTATTGTATCCATCATGTTCAAGCCTGGTAATGGTCATTTTGTTTTCGCATTTTGGGCATTTACACATTTCAACATTCCATTCTATAAGGTTGCTGTCATCGCAGTTTAAACAATGTGGTTCGCAGGGTGTAAAAGTAAATTCAAATTCGTTCTCAAGCGTGGTTATATGCGATGCATCCTCAATGCAACAATCTACTAAAATTCTGCAATTTAAGCAAACGTGCGCTTGGTAAGTGCCATGATAGTTCTTATGAATTTCACCTGGTACATCAGCTTTATAATTGCAGCTAAAGCAGGTGTAGGTTTTATAGACAAATTTAGCTGCGATGTAAGGGTTTGTTTCCATTGGTGTGTTCTTTACTTCCTAAATCTAAAATTAATTTTTTTTGAAGGCATTTTCAAAAAATCAGTAAAATTAATCGTAACCTACTATCCTCAAATAGTATAATTTTTCCACTATGGTAAAGACATGAACCAAAATAGAATCGGCATTGAAAATTTGTAAATTAATCTGTAAATCTGTAATTTGCTTATATAAAATTACCCCAAGCACAGAAGTTTTAACTGCCAACTACTAACAAAAACAGGTATATATCATTATGAAGTTTAACCCCATTACGCAAGATTTATATACGGATGATGGAGCGTTTTTAAAAAAATTGAATTGTAAATTTGATGTTAGCTGGGAACATATGGAGCCAATAGACAAAAGCGCCAGAAATTGTGCAAATTGCAAACATTCTGTATACAATACTGAAAATTATAGTGATTCAGATTTAATAGATTTATTTCATCAATCACCACAGGCTTGCTTAAGGCTTGACCTAAACCAAGCCAATGTAAGAATATTAAATATTACCTCGAATGAATGATAATAGTAACGATATAGAATTACGGGTTATAAAAACTGCCCGCAACCTAGAAAGTATTAATGAGGCTGTTGCCTTGGGATTTAAACCGCTCATCAAAAAACTGGAGCCGTCTAGTGAAATACGCACCAAATATTGCGTGGTTCAAGATACCGTATCAGGCAAAATTGAGGTTTTATATGATTACCGTAGCGACATTGAGCCAAATTTTGAAATAGTAATTGATTGGTCCTTTTATTATCCTTACCACTATAAATCTCCTTATGCGGCATATTTAATTCCAAATGATATAAAAATTGGCGAGAGGGTGTTTTTAGAAGATTTAATAGAAGATTATGCGCGTGCAAGTTGGAATCAAGGCGATACATACCGTTTAAAAAGCTGCGAGGCCATTTGGAACGGTAAAACATTTGATATTCAATTTAAACCCCAAAAAAAAGAAAGTCGCTTCATAGGGTAAGTTTTTTGTATTTTAAAAATTGGTAAAGTTGGATATCCAAGATGTAAATCATAATTTGGCTGAACCCAATTAATTATTAGGCATGAATTTACTCCAAATACCAACTCATTCTCAAAATAAGTATTTCGAAATACATGCTCGCATGTTCACTACTCTGAGCTGTTTAATGGCAGTGATGGGGTATTGGATATAAAGAAGTTAGCCGTCATTTTAAGACGACACACACGACCTAACAAACAGACAGTATGATAAAGAAATTATTTAAACTAATCTTCGACCCATTGACGGTGATTAAACATCATTGGGCAGACTTTATTATTTGGTTCATATTTACAATTTTCGCAGGACAGTTGGGTATAATACTCAACATCATCATAAGGAAGTATTCTTACGATACACCAATAAGTCATTCAATTTATCTTGACTCATTTACTGGTAGTTTTTACACATTTGTTATTGCAACCGTTGCATCAATGTTAGGCCCTTTGTTTATAAATATTGTGGACTCAGAAAGATTAAAATTCAAAACACTTAAAGTCTTTGCGACAGTTATTACAATATTTACATTATTCTTTACTGGAGTGATTTATTGAGTCCCACAAACCCGAAATCATAACCTGACCAAAAACTTAAAAAGTCTATTTAGACAAAATGTTTATTAAATCACTTTCCTTTCAGAAAATTAAAACCATCTAATCACTTTACTTTTAAAACAGTTCTATATTTAATCAAATCCAATTGGATAAGCCACGAAATAAATTTAAAAACAATAATTCATTAATTAGCAAGCTATGCCACTGAGGCCCTATCAAGAAAAAGCCATAAAAGAGATTCTGGAATCTTTTGAAACAGAAAACTCAATTATGTTGCAAATGCCAACTGGTACTGGGAAAACAAATGTATTTGCTGAAATAGTAAGAAGATGGATAAGGGAAATTGCTCCCAATAAACGCCTACTTATTTTGGTTCATAGGAAGGAGCTTGTAGATCAAATTATTGAACGATTACTTCAATTTGGTGTTAGTGCAGGAAGGATTCAAGCTGGGAATGTTACTAATCTTACACTTAGAGTTCAAGTGGCTATGGTGCAATCTCTGAAAAACCCCAAAATGTTGCCTCAAAATTTATCATTAATTATCATTGATGAAGCGCATCATTCTCCCGCAGTCTCTTACCAAAATATTATAAATCACTATGGCGAAAAGGTGAAATTATTGGGCGTAACTGCAACTCCTTGTAGGACAAATGGAGAAGGATTTAGGGATTTATTTTCCAAGTTAATTTCGTCAGAACCGATTAAATCTTTTATCCATAAAGGATATCTTTCTGCTATTAAACATTTGGCAACATCAATACCTGATTTGTCACAGGTAAGATTTGACAATAGAACCAAAGACTATAATGAAAGGGATTTGGAAATAATTGTGCGGAATGAAAGAATTATGGCCGACTTAATTGAAAGCTATTTTAGATATGCAAAAGATAAAAAGTGTATTGTATTTGCGTTAAACAGGGCACATTCAATAGATATAGTAAGACGTTTCAATGAAAAGGGCGTGCCTGCAAATTATATAGATTCAAATACCCCCAAGGAGCAAAGAGACCAAATTGTTTCAGACTTTAAAGCGGGCATATATAAAGTACTAAGTAATGTAAATATTTTTACTGAAGGATTTGATTGTCCAGATGTGGAAGTGGTACAATTAGCAAGGCCTACAAAGTCGTTTGTTTTATATCTTCAACAAGTTGGAAGAGTGATGCGTCCATTTGAAAATAAACCATTTGGACTCATTTTAGATAATGCTTGTCTTTGGAAGGAACATGGATTAGTAACTCAACAGATGAATTGGTCATTAGATGGGGGTATTTCAATTATTAGGGAGAAAGTTATTAAAGATGAATATAATGAAATACAGGTTGAATCAGACAATAACACTTTAGAAGAAATTGAAGGTTTAGAATTAATCGAGATTGATGAAGTTTTGAATAATCAAGCAGAAATCAAATTGTCAATTAATGAGATATGCTTCCTTCTGAAGAAGGAAACACAGCATACCCAATATATTAATTTGCTTTCCATTTTTAAGTATGGCGATCATCGAATAAAAATTCAAGATATTGACCTATTTGAGGATTTGGGTTTTTCTAATGAAAGTTTGCTTACACATTTATTGGAAGTTAATAGTGAAGAATCTAATTCTATTAAATTTAGTAAAGTGAGTGGTTTTTTGTTGTCTTATCAAAAAGATTTGAATGAAAAAGAGGTTGTTAATCGAAATATAAAGTTTGGATTGTACAAAATACTTAAAGCAATTGAATTTCAGCAATTAAATAGTTTTCAGAATGATAAATTTATGCAGGTTTTTAATGCGCAAGGATTTACTGAAGAGCAATATGAAACCTTTAGATTTAAGTATTTTATTTCTGCCGAATCTTTAATAAAATTAATCACACATATTAATGAATGGCATGAAAAGCATTTAGACAGTATTTGTAAAAAGTTAAATGTAAAAAAGCCAGAAAATCAAATAGATATAGATAAAGTAATCCAATTCTTTTTTGGTTTTATAAATAACAGCATAAATCAAACAGAAACTAAATCACACGATAATTCAATAATTTTTGAACAGGAATTCACCATTTATCAAGCAATTAAAAATGAAAATGGTAATTACCTATACACAGGCAGCAAATTTCCTTTTAATTTGACTTATACATACGAAGAAGTTAAAAAATTATTTGAAGAAGTAGATGATGAACCCTTATTAAATGGAATGGGTTTAAGGGTATATAATAATACTAAGATTATAAAATTTGCCAATGGATATAAGGTAATGAATACTGAAACACATATTACTTATCCAGAATATTTTATTGACGAAATAGATAATCCAGATATTTTAGGCAGATCGATAATAAAAAAAGGGGCGTTTTATGGTGTAATTGATTTAATAAAGTGCATTATATTGTTGCCTCCAAAATTTGACGAAATTGAAATAATACTGCATTCTGACTTTTCCAATTTATTCATTACCAGATTAAATGATAAAAAAGGTTTATATAATGATTTAGGGGTAGAAAAGATGCCAATGGTTAATGATGATGTTTTGTTTGACGAAAATATTCTAGTTAGTATAAATGGAATTTGGGGCATATATGACTTGGATTTAAATGAGGTTCCTGCCGAAAATTTAATTATATATAAGGAGTTTACCTACTTTTCTTTTTTTGAATATAACTCAAAAATTGGCTTATGTACGATTGATAAGAAAATAGTGTTGCCCAATATTTTTGAAAAGGTAAGTCGTTTAAATGAAACTAATGCCATATTAAAGTTAACTGACAAGCTTTTTGGATTAATTAAAATTACCAATCAAATCCAATGGTTATTAGAGCCAAATTACACTGAAATAAAAAAAATTGATAGAAATTATCTTTTGGTCAAAAAAGAAACTTTATATGGAATTACTGATTGGAAAGGATCGGAAATACTTGAATGCATTTATAAAAATTGTCAAATATTTGAAAATGGCTTTTTAGTAAAAAAGGAAAATACCTGGCAGTTGATTGTGAGTAATGTTGTAATATTTGAACATAAATATAAAGATGAAATAGTACATTGGTATTACAACACAGCACAAAAACTAAATTGAAACCAGACAAATCACATGATTTAAATTTGTGGCTATGAAAACAATTCCTATGATTAAAATAAACTGGATTGAAGAGGCTTGCTTTGCTCACATTTAAGCCTGAAGTAGATTGAACAGTTAAATAATAAAAACCCTTTCACAGTTTAGGCTAAAGCAAATGTCAACTTTTTAATACCAAAAACTTGACATTTTTTCAAAAATGAGTACCTGAGTATTTCGAATGGCCTGAGCCACTAAAATGCAATAACTCGCATGCCAGACGAAGTGTTGATTGAAGAAGATTTACAAGCCTTTTTGCTAAATCAGTATGCTTGCGATGGTATTACAATAAATGAATTATAGGCAGCGGCAGGGCAACCTTATAATCGACTATAAAATAAGAACGAGCGTAAAATTTACCCTTATCTAGTGAACGAGAGTATTTTTTTATTGTTTTTGCCCTCGTATTAAGAACGAGGGTAAAACTTACACTAGAATAAAATGAGCAAATTCAATAGAGCAATACCATATAATGAACTGCCGCTATTGCCTCCAAAGGATGACATAGAAACAAAAAGGATTCTACGCAAAACTATTTCGGCTGGAAGAGCAATGGCTCAACTTAATTGAACAATTCTAAATTTACCAAATCAAACTTTATTTATAACAACGATTGATTTACCCTATTAAAATTAAAGACCCCGAAACATATTGCTGCGGGGTCTTTAATGTTAGGCTTAATTATTTGCCGTAGTAGCATCAAAAATAGCATTCGCTTTGCACCAGTCTTCAAATCCTTTAGTGCCAAGTTCGGCTTTTAAGTCTGTAGAACTGATAGCAGTTCCTTCAACCACATAACCAGCAACTAATGTATAATCTTCAATTTTCACCACGCCGTCAACTAGTAAGTCGTATTGAGGACCAGCGCTTTGTAAAGCATTGTCCATTGCATCTTTAATATTTGCCCCTATTCCTAAAAAGCCAAAACTTTCACCTTTAACTCTGATGCCTTTTGACTTATCAAATTTTAAGCCATGGTTTTTAGAACTAATTACGGTAAAATCTACTAATCTTTGGGAACAGCTTGAAAGCATTAATGTGAATGCAAATAATGCAGTAAAAAGTGTAAGTTTTGTTGATTTCATTTTATTAAAAATTTATTTTTTTTCCTACTCATAAGGCTTTTCAGATTACGCCCCGTTTTTTTGAGTGATTTCTAGACTTCACTTTTATATCAATACTACTATTAAAAATGACTTTTTTATTAGTACTTTTAATAAAAATGATAATTTATTTTCAATTACCAAACTCAAAATATTTTAGCATGAAAATTTTACAACAAAAGAAAATCCTTTAAATACAAATCCCTTTTCGATTTTCGTATTTTGCATTTTTGAGCACTTCATTGTCCGTTTACGCCAAACATTGGCACAAGGGCAAACCTTTCGGATACCAATAAACGCCTCATGTTTTCTCAGGTGCTGTTATGGGTTGGTTATTTTAATGTTAAAGTTAATTCCAAATCTGTTCCAGCAACAATTTGAACTTGTCCTTCCCCATAGTATTCTGTACCAGCTACTGTAGTGGCGCAATCATAATAATAATTAGCAGGGTTTAATTGTCCAAAATTTACCTGACCGTTAGCATCGGTTACTTTATCTTGTAAATAAATCGAATTGTCTAGGTTAGCTTGCGAAGTAGCAAGACCAACTTCAACCCCTGTAAGATAACCAGTTGAACCAGTCAATTGAACTTTAACAACCAAACCACCAGTAGTTTTTGCTGGTTCTGGTTCATCTTTTTTACAGCCACTAAATCCAGCAGCTAATCCTAATAAAAGGAATGCGAAAACAATAATTTTACTTTTCATCTTGATTTTTTTTAATTTTCCTACTCATAAGGCTTTTCAGATAACGCCCCGTTTTTTTGAGTGATTTCTAGACTTCACTTTTATATCAATACTACTATTAAAATTGACTTTTTTATTAGTACTTTTAACAAAAATAATAATTTATTTTCAATTACCAAACTCAAAATATTTTAGCATGAAAATTTTACATCAAATTAAAAACCCTCAACCACAAATTCCCTTTCGAATTTCGATTTTCATATTTCGGATTTTGCATTTCGTATTTCGAATTTTTTTTCCAACCTAGGTTCAAACCAAACAGGTATAAACTTATATTTGAAAGCATTTTTACTTTACTTTTAAATGATTAAGATTTGAATATGCTAAAGGGCCTTCAATTTATGGCTTATACAAGCCTCCTTAAAAACGAGACTTTGGGTATAGCCACTACGCTAGATATGCCTCAAGGCGTGGGGAACGCCTTTGTGTATGAGCCAAAAGGCAAAGAAAAAGGATTGATTATTACCCTTACGGGTTTTGCAATGAACGGGTACAAAGACAAACGCATTGCCGTGGTAAACAATGCTTTTACAAAAATGGGCTACCGCGTTATTACACCCCAAATAAAAACCATAGACCAACTGCTTATTCACCCAACGGCCATAGATGAGCTAAAAGAGGCCATTACTAGTATTGTGGCCGATCCTATTTTAAATCCACTGCAATTACAACCCGCCATTTTTGCGCCTTCTTTTACTGCTGGCATTGCTGCCATAGCCGTGTCAGAGCTGCCGCCCAATACTGTTTCTGCCCTTTGCTTGCTGGGCACTTTTAGCGATTTTAAAACCACCATACAATTTGCCCTCACCAACCCCAATAATGCAGACGATTATGGCATGCATATTTTGCTCAAAAATTTCCTAAAATACGACATAACAGACGATACGCATATTATAGAAATAATTGATACCGCTTTAGCTGATAATGGATTAAAAAGAAAACCAGCCTTATTGCCAGGCTTGCTAGAGCGCACTCCTGCAGCAAGCAGGGCGCTGTATCAAAAAATATTGAGTGATGTGGCCTACCGAGAGGAGCTAATATTGCGGGCTTGGACAAATATTCCTGGTTTTGACCAATGGCAATACCGCTTAGATTTGGCCAAACATGCCCATAAAATTAGCTGTAAAGTTGCCCTTATTCATGGGGCAGCAGATGCAGTGATACCCGCAGAGCAATCTGTTTTGTTGTACAATTTGTTGCAGGCAAATAACCCTCAAGTACACCTAGTTCTGAGTAACTTATTGGATCACGGCGACTTAAAAATTACTTTTAAAATTTTTAGCGAAGTAGCTCAATTGGCCAGAGCCTTTGCTTTTTTTATAAATGAAACCCCCGCTCCAAGCCATTAACTGCAAAAAAAATATGCTAAGAGTATGAATATTTGAATTTTTACCCTACATTTGCGCCACATAACAATTAAAAATATATAATCATGCATTTGACAACCGAGAAGAAGCAAGAAATCTTCGAAGCACACGGTAGAGCCAAGTCTAAAACAGACACAGGTTCAGCTGAGAGTCAGATCGCTCTGTTTACAGAGAGGATCAACCACATTACCCAGCACTTAAAATTAAACAAAAAGGATTTCTCTGCGGAGTTAAACTTGGTTAAATTAGTAGGTAAAAGACGCGCTTTATTGAATTACTTAATGCGTAAAGACGTTTTTCGCTACAGGGATATCATTAAAGAACTTGAATTACGTAAGTAATCTCTTCACCCAATTCGTAAGATTTGGGTTGTGTTAAATTTATTGGAAAAAGGGGCAGGCCAAACGGTGCTGCCCTTTTATTTTTAAAATTCTAGAAAAAACGACAAAGAACAATATGTCACAAGCAACAATTAAAACATTCGAGATAGGTGGTAAAACCATCAGTATCGAAACGGGTCGTTTGGCTCGCCAGGCCGATGGTGCTGTAGTAGTTAAAATGGGTGATACCATGATTTTAGCCACAGCCGTATCTGCTAAAGAAGCCAAAGAAGATGTAGATTTTATGCCGCTAACGGTAGATTACCAAGAGAAATTTGCCTCGGTGGGGCGTATTCCGGGTAGTTTTCACAAACGCGAAGCTAAGTTAAGCGATTATGAGGTGTTGGTAAGCCGCATTGTAGACCGCGCACTTCGCCCACTTTTCCCAGAAAATTATCATGCAGATACCCAAGTAGCCCTTACTTTAATATCTGCAGATAAAAACATTATGCCCGATGCACTTGTGGGTTTAGCTGCTTCTGCCGCTTTAATCGTAAGTGATATTCCTTTTAACGGACCTATTTCTGAGGTGCGTGTGGCGCGTATAGATGGCAAGTATGTAATTAACCCTTACAAAGATGAGCTTGAAAGAGCCGATATGGATTTAATTGTGGCGGGTACCGAGCACGATTTAAACATGGTGGAAGGCGAATGTGCAGAGGTTAGCGAAATAGATATGCTAGAGGCTTTAAAAGTAGCACATGAAGCTATTAAATTGCAGATAAAAGCGCAGTGGGAATTGGTAGAAATGTTGGGTGGTAAAAAACCATTCCGTACTTATAACCACGAACGCAGCAACCCAGAAATGGAAGCCGAAATTTTGGCTTTTGCTTATGATAAAATATACGCCGTAGCCGCTTCAAAAGCAAGCAAAGCAGATCGTTCTGCCGCTTTTAAAGCCATTCGCGAGGAGTACAAAGCTTCTTTACCTGAAGGTACTGTATCCGATAAATTCTTACTAAACAAGTATTTTCATGATGTAGAATACAAAGCGGTTCGTGCCATGATTATTAACGACCGCACGCGTTTAGATGGCCGTAAATTAGATGAAGTTCGTTCTATTTGGAGCGAAGTAGCCTATTTGCCAGGAGCCCACGGTTCGGCCCTATTTACCCGCGGCGAAACCCAATCTTTAACCACGGTTACTTTGGGTACAAAAAACGATGAGCAAATGTTGGATAGCCCTATGAATGATGGGTATTCAAAATTCTTGTTACACTATAATTTCCCTTCTTTCTCTACGGGTGAGGTTCGTCCTAATCGTGGTCCGGGTAGAAGAGAAATTGGACATGGAAACTTGGCATTACGCGGATTAAAGCGTGTATTACCAGGTGCGCCAGAAAATCCATATACCGTTCGTATTGTATCAGATATTTTAGAATCTAATGGTTCTTCTTCTATGGCTACTGTTTGTGCCGGTTCTTTGGCTTTAATGGATGCTGGTGTTAAAATAAGAGGTGCCGTAAGCGGTATAGCCATGGGTTTAATTAACGATGAAGAATCGGGCAAATTTGCTGTATTATCTGATATTTTAGGAGATGAAGATCACTTAGGAGATATGGATTTTAAGGTAATTGGTACCAAAAACGGTATCGTTGCTTGCCAAATGGATATCAAAATTAATGGCCTTAAGTGGGAAATGGTAGAAGAAGCTTTAAACCAAGCTAAAGCGGGTCGTTTACACATTATGGATGAAATGAATAAAACCATTGCTGAACCTAATGCAGATTACAAACCAAACGCTCCGCGCATTGTAACTTTAACGATTGATAAAGATTTTATTGGCGCAGTAATCGGGCCTGGAGGTAAAATTATTCAGGGTATGCAGCGCGAAACTGGTGCTACCATTTCTATTACAGAAGAGGGTAATTTTGGTATTGTGGAGGTAGCTTCTAGCAACAAAGAAAGTTTAGAAAAAGCCTTAGGTATGATACGTGCCATTGTTGCCATTCCAGAAGTGGGTACAGAGTATACAGGTAAGGTAAAATCTGTGGTAGATTTTGGTGCCTTTATAGAAATTATGCCAGGTAAAGATGGTTTATTGCATATTTCAGAAATTGGCTGGAGCCGCTTAGCTACTATGGATGGAGTTTTTCAAGTGGGTGAGGAGGTAAAAGTTAAATTAATTGAGGTTGACCAAAAAACGGGTAAGCTTAAATTAAGTAGAAAAGTGCTTTTACCCAAGCCAGAAGGTTATGTAGAGCCTGCTCCAAGAGAAAACCGTCCGCCAAGAGATGCTAACCGCGGACCAAGAGACGGTGGTCGCAGAGATGATAGAGGTCCACGTTCACCGCAAGAACCTCGTCCAGAATCTGGCGATAACCAATAAAGGTATTGTTTATCAAGGCTATTCAAAGGCTTTGGTTCGAACCAAATAGTTTTAAAAAAGGACTCCGCAAAGGAGTCCTTTTTTATTTTAATTGAAAACGTAAATTGCAGTCGAAATATGAAAGGGATGGAGAATTTAAAACGTATAGCAGTGATTGGCGGTGGCTCTTGGGCAACCGCGTTAATGAAGATATTAAGTGAAAACAAGGCTTCCGGAAAATCCCAATTAAGTTCATTAAGTTGGTGGGTTCGATCCGAAGAAAAAGCGGAATATATTAGGCAACATAAACATAATCCGGATTATATTAGCTCTATTGAATTTGATTTAGCGCAAATAAAAATAAGCGCTAATTTATTAGAATTGGTGCTTGAGGCCGATACCCTTTTAATTGCTATTCCAGCTGCATTTTTGGAAGGTGCATTGGCAACTTTGCCCAAAGGTATTTTTAAAGATAAAACCATTATAAGCGCTATTAAAGGCTTGGTGCCAAGTACCAAACAAATTGTGGGCGATTACTTTATAGACTATTATGGCATAGATGAAAAGCGAATCTTGGTTATTTCTGGTCCGTGCCATGCCGAAGAGGTAGCCAATGAAAAACTATCTTACCTTACCATTGCGGGTACGGGCAATGAGAGCGTAAGGGGATTTGCCGCCTTACTAAACAATGATTACATACGCACAGTGGTTTCTTCTGATGTGCGAGGCACAGAATATGGTGCAGTTTTAAAGAATATTTATGCGGTGGCCGCCGGTATTTGCCATGGTTTGGGTTATGGAGATAATTTTCAGGCGGTGTTAATGAGCAATAGTATTCGCGAAATGAAGCGGTTTTTGCGCAACATTACAGATACTGATAGAAAGATTAACCATTCTGCCTACTTAGGCGATTTATTGGTTACGGGATATTCTGTGCATAGTAGAAACAGAACCTTTGGCAATATGCTTGGCAAAGGCTATACGGTTCAGGCGGCCCAACTAGAAATGAAAATGATTGCAGAAGGTTATTATGCTGCCAAAAATTTGCATGAAATAAATAAAAAAATGCAAGTGAATATGCCCATCATGGACACTGTTTTTCAGATTATTTATGAAGGAAAATCTGCTAAGAAAGCCATCCAAAAGTTGAGCGAAAAGTTGGTTTAATCTCTTTTGCTGGTGGTAACTTGTTCGATGCGTTTTTCGTAATTGGTGCCTTTAAAAATTCGGTTTACATAGATACCTGGTGTGTGTATACAGTCTGGGTCTAGTTCTCCGGCGGGCACTAATTCTTCTACTTCTGCAATGGTAATTTTTCCAGCCATGGCCATAAGCGGGTTAAAATTTCTAGAGGTAGCTCTAAAAATAAGGTTTCCGTGGGTATCACCTTTCCACGCCTTTACAATGGCAAAATCGCTATTAAAAGCATGCTCTAATAAATAAGTTTGGCCGTTAAAATCGCGGGTTTCTTTGCCAATGGCTACTTCTGTTCCCACACCGGCTGGCGTAAAAATGGCGGGCATTCCGTATCCAGTGGCTAGGCATCGGGTGGCTAAAGTTCCTTGCGGAATGAGTTCAACCTCTAGCTCGCCACTCAATAATTGTCTTTCAAATTCGGCATTTTCGCCCACATAAGAAGATATCATCTTTTTAACCTGTTTGGTTTTAAGCATCAGTCCAATGCCAAAATCATCTACGCCCGCGTTGTTAGATATACAAGTTAGGTTTTTGGTTCCTTTCTGAACCAAAGCGGAGATACAATTTTCTGGGATGCCACATAGACCAAATCCGCCCAACATAATTACGGCACCATCTTCAATATCATGAATGGCCTCGGCTGCATTATTTACTACTTTTTGTAACATGTATTGTTTTATTATTCTACCACAGCAGATAATTCGCAATCGCATAAAGCTTGGCAAATTACCTTCATTTCTTCTAAAGAACCATTTTTAACTACTGCTTTCCCTTTATAATGCACCAACATGGCACATTGTTCAGCTTGCAGTTCATCGTGTTTGCAAATTTTTACTAGGCATTCAATAACCCAATCAAAAGTGTTTACATCATCATTATAAAGTAATATTTGAAACGAATCGCTTATCTCATCTAAGAGGGCAACATCTTCTTCTAATATGGTTACTTCCTTTAACATCATAAAAATCAATTATTATTAATCTCGGGTTTTTTGCTGAAAGAGAATTTACTTTCTGTGCCTGTTCTTAATCTTTGGATATTAGAACGGTGGAGATAAATTACCATTGCAGCAACAGCTAGGCAAAAATACAAGAAAAAAGTTTCACCTGAACCATAAATGAAACGAACAAAGATTGGACTAAAAGCGGATCCCATCATAGAGCCTAAAGAAATGTATTTGCTGAGCCAAACGGTGCTTACAAAAACAGCTATGCATAATAGCGCTACAGGCCAGCTGATGCCAATTACCATACCAAGGAGGGTTGCAATACCTTTGCCTCCTTTAAAGCCTGCAAAAA
Organism: Chitinophaga pinensis; assembly: GCA_945860865.1. Taxonomy (GTDB): domain Bacteria; phylum Bacteroidota; class Bacteroidia; order UKL13-3; family UKL13-3; genus B1. The sequence continues at coordinate 63,407 of CAMARW010000010.1, forward strand.
CAGGAAAAACATGACCCAATACTGCAGCTAAACCCAAAAATAATTGATATTTTCTAAATTCTTGTGTTCCAGGTAGCAGTTCGTCTACAAAAAATAACAAACTGCTTGCGGCTAAACCTTTTAATAAATCTATGATTAAAACGGTAATTCCTGCTGGTTTTCCTAAAATACGTAGTGTATTGCTTGCGCCCGCGTTTCCGCTGCCATGCTGCCTCACATCAATGTTAAAGAAGGCTTTTCCTATCCAAACCGCCGAGGGGATAGACCCTAATAGGTATGCTCCCAACAATAGGAGAAAAAATTGATTATTTTCCATCTTATTCTGTTACTTGTTTTTGTGCCCTTACAAATTTATTCCTGTCTGATATACTCGCAATTCTCAGGCGATAATCGTCTTTTATTTTTGAAACTTTTTCTTGTCCTTCTTTAATGGCATTATTAAATAACAAATCGGAACTAATAACAGCCATGGTTCCTTTTTGGTATTTAAAATAATACCAAGAGCCGTTCCCGTGTTGCAGGTACATCACAAAATCGTCGCCTCCACGTCTTTTGGTTATTTCAATTTTGCCATTTATTTTTCTTTCAATCTGCGCTTTTTCTATACTTCTTAATCCCAATTCGCCCAGACTGGTAAAGGCGCGTTTAGTTTGGTTCCAAACTAAGGTTACATCGGTAAAGAAAAAAGTTTTTTGCAAATCTTCCATGTATTTACCGCTAAGCTCATCGGCCATGTTATCTCCAAGGCGTTTAAACGTTTTATCATCAACTAACTCGGGGATACTTATTTTTACCACTCTTTTATCAAAGAAATCTATGGAGGCGGTATTGCTTTGTTCTGTTAAAGAATCTACCATTAGTTTTTGAGCAATTTCTGGCAGCAGAGCTTGCAGCACAATACTTAAGCGCATTACAAAGGTGGTATCTGCTAAATTGTAGGTACAATAACCTGCACTATTTAAAGAAAATCCTGATGTGGCATAACCAAAATTAAATTTACCCTCGCCATAAATAATTTTCTTATTTTCACTCATGGCCATAAAGTTGCCTCTTTTATCGCCCCCAAATACTTTACCATAAGGCCCAAAACGTATTTCATCAAATTTCTCATTGTAGGTTAATGTTCCTTCGCATTTCAATAATTCTTGGTCTGCTAAGTTTCGTTTTCTGGAAAACAAAGCCGGGTAAACATGAGAAGAATCATTACTCACAAAAAAGCCATTATTTAGGGTTTGCCTGTTTAAATTGGTAAGGGGTGCTGTGGTGGTAATGTATACAGAATCTGGGTTAATGGTTGCCGCAGATTTAAACCAATCTGTCTTAGGCAAAAATTGATTGTGCATAGCTTTAAAAAAACCATTGTATTCTAGGTTTTTATCAAATGAATGCAGAATGGCATTTCCTCTGAACCCAATTTTTGGTCCAACCATAAAGTTATTCGAATCTGGAATCATGGTTTTGCCTTCAATAAACTTTTTATCAGCCACATAAATTTTATCAAAATAAAAAGTTTGCGTCTTTTTATTTCTATCTAAGTAGGTATAATTACCTGCGCCAATGATATCGGTTCGGCCATTTATTTTTATGGTTACCTTGTCTAATTCATGATATTGGTTAACGGTATCGGCTTTAATTTTTGCATTTAATAATAAGTCCATTTCTGCATTTTCTCTGATAACTAATTTGCCGCTATCAGGAAAAACCTTGCTATCTGCAATATGAATAAAGGGCACTTTTTTAACGGTCATTACATAATCTCCTAAGCTTAACATAGCAGATCCGGCGCCATATTGGAGACTATCTTGTGTTTTTTTGTTACTTAGTAAATAACTGGCTGCTTGAAATTTATTTGCATTTACGGGGCCATTAAACTCCAGTGTTTTATCAGAAATTTCCCATCTTAATTTTTCAAAAGAGCCCACATAATTATTGAGAATAAAGGTGTTATTTATACCGGGAAAATTTTTATAAGTAAACTCTGCATATTTTTGTTCTAGGTTCACATATGCTTTAACTTTGGCGGTAGCAAATGCAATTTGGGAGGTGTCTTTGGGGTTTGGTTGTTTAAAGATGGCGTCGTCAGATAAAACCTCAACCGGTTTTAGTTCAAAAATTGACGCCTCTAATTTACCTCCTTCAATATCCATATTTCCTCTGGCTTTCATCCCTTTCGGAGTAAGAATAATGGTACCAGATAATTTGGCACCCTCATAGGCAATTTTAATAGGTTCGCCCTTATTGGTAATAAACATGGTGTCTTGGTAAGGGAGCCAATGGTTGAATACATTAGACGATTTAATGATGGCGGGAAACAAAGATGTTCTATCATTTTCGAACACAAAGCTATTCGCGTTCATCGAATCGAGCATAAATTCGAAACGGTGCGAGGATGATCTGGAGGCGAGATAGGAGAGGGTTCCATCTCCTACTAATCCATCATTACTTAAACGCAAATCCATAACGGCCGAGCCTTTTTCACCGTATAATGGGTACTTGGTTGTTTCGTCATTGGGGATATAAAAACCCAAAGATTTGTCGGGTTGTAAATAAATCTCCTGCTTCATTTCGGGCAATATGCCCCCCGAAAAAAATGTTCCTCCTAAGGCTAATGTATATAAATTTAAATCGGCCAAACTATCCAAAGTAAAAGGGTCTACATTAAAGTAAAACCTATTTCTATCATAACTACCTTTCATGGTTGTGGGGTAATCGTAATAAACTTGCGAGCCAACTTCTGAGGTAAAAATAGGATACTTAGGGTATTTTCTTCTCCCAGATTTATTAAAAGGCTGGTCTATTTCTAGCGTACCATAGATATTTTGAATGACACTTTTCACATGGCGCATCATGCCAACCGAATCGTCTGGATATAAAAATTTAAGTGAGTCTACGTTGTTTAGTCTAATTTTAAAATTGTTGTAATCAAAGGCAAAGTTGCTTCCGTAAAAATCGGCCATGCCTGCTCGGAGTTTGCCAGAAAAATCCATATTTCTATTTTTCTTAACGGTAATAACTTGCTCTCTAGGTAAAATATATACATTTTGCGAATCGCTAAAGAAAAATTTAGGCACGCCTTGAACCACCAAATCATTATTAATTAAGCTTATGTGTGCATTAGGTAAGCCGCTGATAATAGATTTGAATAGAATAGCATCATAATCTGTTCTGCCATTGTGTGCATTTACATAATCTATCAATTTTCTTTTAACATATACCATGTTATTGGCTGCATCAAAGTTCACAAATCCTTTGTCGTTTAGGTCAATCATTTGTGTTCTCATTTCGCTCAAATTACTTTTGTAAATGTTGCGATAAGTTTCCAAATCAAAGCTGGTAATTTTTCGGTCTTCGCAGTATTTTTTTATTCTTTGTAAAGGGTGGTAAGAGAGCACAGAACCTATACGTTCGTAGTTGATATCTCTAAAATAATTAATAGATTCGAACAGGGCAGGAACATCGCCAGAGAGGTTATCTAATTCAATTTTCGGGCTGTTTAAATCCCACCTTATTTCATCTACAAAAAACTCTACATTGTGGTAGTTATCCATAAAAGGAGCAGAGGATATACCCATTTTGTTGTCTCTGTACAAAGAGAGTTTATCTTTATCAATTAAATAGTTAAATGCCAATTGAGGGTGATAAATAGAATCTTTATCGAGGTAAATGGTTACTTCTGCTTTTTCAACTGATATTTTATTTTCGCGCACAAAAAATTCTGGAGATTGTATTTTGAGAAATGGTTTGCTTTTAAAGGTAAACCATAATTCTGCTTTTTGATTGGCACTTCCTCTGCCAATAACCAGAGCTCCACGCATGCCAAATCCGCCTTTAAATTTAGCCTTACCATAGCTAGAACCAGTAAAAGTTGTAATGTAGCCTTCAAATTGCGGATAAATACTTTTCTCTCCCTGCGATTTGCCCATTGGTCTATCGATAACCTTCCCTAACATGGGTTTACTAGAAATATCTAGGTTGTAAAAGCTGCTTGAATCAGCTACCAATTCGCCAATATTTAAATCAATTTTGTAGTTTTTTACATTGGCAAAAACGTGGTTAGAATCTAATCCAACTCTTGTCCAATCTATTTTACCCCCATTTCCTATCCATAAATTTTTGCTTGGATAGAATTTACCACTGGTATTATATAATTCAAAGGTATCGCCTGGTGTATAACAAATTAGGTTTAAATTCTTAAAATAAAATAGGGGTTCTTTTTCAATAATTAACTCAGCATTGGCGGTATTACTTACCCAGGTATAGCCACCCAAAACCAAAATTTTATTTTCTGAAAACACGTTTTTCGATACTAATAAAAACTTCTGAAAATCGTCTTTACTCTTTTTAATGGCCGCGGCTAAGGTTTTGTGCCAGCCATCAAATTTATTTAAGTATTTGTTGTTTACTAGCGCATTGATGGTTTGAAAGTAGCCTTCAAAATCTGGACTTAATTGGCAACCCGCATTAAGCATATCATTACTTTGTTTAATGATTAGCGTTTTTTGTTGGGCTGTAAATTTGCCACTTCTATAATGTCCCGAAAATTCTTCCCCTAAATCTTTAACCTCTTTTTTGGAGGCCGAATTGAGATAGGTTTCCAATTCGTTGATGAATACATTTGGATCGAACGAAAAACTATTTGGCCGCTGCGCAAATGTTGTTTGGGTGGCACAAGTGAGTAGGCATAGTAAGGCAAAAAATCTTATCATATTTTGTGTTTTCAATGTTTAAAAATCAAACCAAAGTTTAACTTTCAAAGATTTGCAAAATACAAATGAATTAGGAGAAGCGCTGCATTATTTTAAAGTTGGCTTAAGGTTTGGTTTAAGCTAACAAATAATGAATAATTTATTTAGGCCATTGCCTTAATAATATCTACAAAACTTCTGCTCTGAAGGGCTGCTCCGCCAACTAATGCACCGTCAATATCTGCTGCTGCAAAAAGTTCTGCTGCGTTTTCTGGCTTTACACTTCCTCCGTATTGAATGGTAATTTCTTGGGCAATAGCATCGCTGTATTTTTGGGCTATTAGGCCGCGAATAAAGGCATGAATTTCTTGTGCTTGTGCAGTGCTGGCTGTTTTGCCAGTGCCAATTGCCCAAACAGGCTCATAGGCTATTACCACGTGTTGTATTTGCGCTGCACTGAGGTGAAACAAGCCTTCAGATATTTGTTTTTGGAGTACTGTAAAGTGTTCTTCTTTTTCGCGTTCAGCCAAAGTTTCTCCGCAACAATAAATAGGCGTTAAATGGCTAGCAAGGGCGGCGTTTATTTTTTGAGCCAACCAAGCATTGTTTTCATTGAAATATTCTCTGCGCTCACTGTGACCAATAACTACGTATGTGCAGCCGCAGCTTTTAAGCATTTCTGCGCTTACCTCGCCTGTAAAGGCACCACTTTGGTGGTTACTGCAATTTTGTGCGCCTAATCCAAGTTTACTATTGTCTGCAATAAGTTTGCTTACAGCATTGATATGAATAAATGGAGGAATAATAAGGGCTAATGCACTTCCTTGGTACTCATCTTTTAGCATATTGCTTATTTCTGAAACTAAGCCCATGCCTTCCTCCAAATTCTTATTCATTTTCCAATTTCCGGCGATAATTTTCTTTCTCATATTGCTCTTATTGTATGTCTGATATTGTCTTCTGTTCCCAGAAGCGGTATGTTTTACTCTCCTCAAAAATGTGTTTTAAAATACTTTTATCTATCTCATTGAGTGTGATATTTCTTCTTTTGCAAACGGCCTCTGCGGTTTTAAAAAATTTATTTAAAACAAATGTTTCTAATCCTTGTGGTCCTCCCCAACTAAAACTAGGGATAAAATTTCTTGGAAATCCTGCGCCAAAAATATTTGCTCCAACACCCACTACTGTACCTGTATTGAACATGGTATTAATGCCACATTTGGCATGATCAGCCATCATAAGACCGCAAAAGGTTAAGCCCGTTTTTTCAAATTTTTGTGTGAGGTAGCTCCATAATTTAACCTCGTCGTAAGTGTTTTTTAGGTTAGAGTTATTAGAATCTGCACCTATATTTACCCACTCTCCAATAACGGCATTGCCCAAAAAGCCATCATGTCCTTTATTGCTGTAGGCATAAAACACTACATTGTTTACCTCTCCGCCTACTTTGCAGTGCGGGCCAACGGTGGTTGGACCATAAATTTTGGCATCCATTTTAAGGCCAGCGTCTTCGCACAGGGCAAACGGACCTCTAATTTTACAGCCCTCCATTATTTCGGCATTTTTACCAATATAAATAGAGCCAGTTGAAGCGTTTAAGATGGAAAATGAAACTTTGGATCCTTCTTCTATAAATATTCTTTCTGGCGCAACACATTGGTTGTTGGCAGGAATTTCCTGAGATTTTCTGCCCGCTGTTAACAATTCAAAATCGGCCTCTAGGGCCTCTCCATTTTTGGAGAAAATATCGTAAGTAAAATTAATTTGGATATACTTACTTTCCTTAGATTCTATAGCGGTGTAAGTTGAAAAATCTTCCGAAAAATTTTGGTTTTTGTTTGGGTAAACTGCAATTAGCTGATTTTCTTTTATAAGTGCTTCACCTGCCTTTAAATTTAAAATTTCTTGGCAAAGAATAGCTGTTGGGCAAATGCTTCCATTGATAAAAATATTATCTAATCCCAAATTAAGTGGATATTTTTCCTGAAGATAATTTTGCGTTTGGTATCCGTAGGTTGCCTCACCTAAAAATCTTTTCCATTTTTCATCTATGGTTAAAATGCCAATTCTCAGGTTTGCAACTGGGCGAGTAAAACTAAAAGGAAGGAGGTTGGTGCGGGTTTCAGTTGGGTCGAAAAATAAATAATGCATCATAAAGCAGATTTTTTATAGTATGCTAATTTAGGTTTGTGCGAGCTAAAAAAAAAGCCTTCACTTTTAAGTAAAGGCTTTTCACATTTATTAATCAGCTTTTTTCTGATAACGTTTCTTGAATTTATCAATACGACCTGCCGTATCAATAAACATGGATTGACCTGTGAAAAATGGATGAGATTTGTATGAAATATCCAATTTAAATAGTGGATACTCGTTGCCATCTTCATACTGAATGGTTTCTTTAGTGTCAACAGTACTCTGACAAATAAACATGTGCTCATTAGACATGTCTTTGAAAACCACTTTTCTATAGTTTTTTGGGTGGATACCTTCTTTCATTTTAATTGCAAAATTTAGGACCGCGAAAATAGGAACTTTTTTTCAATTTCAAAATTTATTAACAAATTTTTTTTCTTGTCTATTTGTTACAAATATATTTAGTTTAGTGAAAATTGCCATAAATTGCACCAATTATTAAGCAATTACCCTGTTTTATCGGGGTATAAAAGTATTAAATCTATGAAAACCCAAATTTTAGCACACGTTCAGGTGCAAAAAATTATTAAAAGGATGGCTTATCAAATATATGAAAAGCATTTTGATCAGAAAGAACTCCTTTTTGCTGCTGTGCATGGGCAAGGTATAGAAATTGCCAAATTGGTTCAGGCTGAATTAATAAGCATTGCCAAAATTAAAATTTCTTTGGTTGTGGTAAAACTGAGTAAGGATAATCCAAGCTTCAATGCTGCAACGGTAGAAATGAACGCAAAGCAATGTAAAGGGAAGTCTGTTATTTTGTTTGATGACGTTTTAAATACAGGAAAAACGTTAGTTTATGCAATGCATCCGTTCTTGCAGCAAGATATTAAAAGTATTCAAGTGGCCGTGCTGGTAGATAGAAATCACCATTGTTTCCCTGTTGCAGCAGATTATATTGGCTTATCTCTGCAAACTACCCTGCAAGATCATGTAACCGTATCGTTCAAAACCAACAAGGTTTCTGTATATTTAGAGTAGTTTGATTGGCTAATGGGCAAAAAAAAACCACTTGATAAAAATCAAGTGGTTTTTTTTTGTAAAGTATTTTTTATTTTACTTTTTCTTGTAAACCTGCACCGGCTTTGAATTTAACAACCTTTTTTGCAGGGATGCTAATTTCTTTTCCAGTTTGAGGATTGCGGCCCTTACGAGCGGCACGTTTGGTTACTGAGAAAGTACCAAATCCAACTAAAATTACTTTGTCTCCTTTTTTCAAAGCAGATTGGGTTGAGCCCATAAAGGCATCTAAAGCAGCTTGCGCTTGAACCTTAGTAACACCAGCGGCTTTCGCCATTGAATCGATTAAGTCTTGTTTGTTCATAAATGTATAATTATAAGTTTTGCATAACAAACATAGTAAACGAAATTGGATTGTCAAGTGTTTTCATCCTATTTCAGTAAAAAAAAATATAAAAAAACGCACATGTTATCAACAAATGCCTGATTAAGTCTTGTTTAAATAGGCATTATTTGCGGTTTAATATGACTTAATATGCTGTTTAATAGTGTTTTACTTGTGGTAAATGGAAGTTTTAATTGGAGGTGTGCTCGCTCATAAAAACATTTCCTTTCGGATAGTAATTTTGCAATTTTTATCTTGCAATCCTCCTCTGAGAGTCCTCTAAACAATGGTCTTATTGTATTTTTTGCGCTCAATCTGTGCCACAAAAAGAGTTCATTGGCATATAAATAAATACTTAATCCGTTTTTATTTATATAATCCATATTGTTTGCATAGGAAGGTGTTCCGCCACCGCATGCAATAACGGTTGGGGCAATAGGATTGCATTTGAAAAGGGTTTCTTGCTCAATTTCCCTGAAGGCTTTTTCTCCCTTTGTTTCAAAAATTTGTGTAATGGTTGTTCCTGTATTTGCTTCAATTAGGCTATCCAAATCTATCCAATCCCATTGCAGCTGTTTGGCTAATTTTTTTCCATGGCTACTTTTTCCGCAACCAGGCATTCCAATTAAATAAATTCTGCTAACCACAACTAAAGTTATTGCATCATTTTTTGCAAGGTTTCCCAACTTGGTAGTTGGTAAGCACTCCATTTTTTTATAACGGTATTTCCTTTAAGTAGCATAATGCCTGGGTTGCTTCTTACCATAGATTTAAGTGGAATGTCGTCCATGTTGTAATAGGTAAAACTAAATTTATTTTTTTCGGCATAAGTTTTTGCCTCTGCTAAATTACTGGAGGTAAGCGCCCAAAAAACATTTCCGCTCTGCATCCAATCTTTGCTTAACTGGTCTAATTTAGTTTCTAGTCCTGGGTTACTTTTTTCAATTTTGGTTTGAACCAAGACTAGTTTGTAGTTTGTTCCAGCAAAAAAACTATCTGTAAGTTCTATTCCTACTTCATCAAAAATTTTGAAATCATGGATGGGTGGTACAAATCCTTTTTGTTTAACCACATCTTTTCTATCAACAAAATTATAAGCATCTAAATCGTCGGGTAAATTGTTGGCAGAAAATTCGAATATTTGGCCACTTTTTTCATAAATAAAAACCATCTCTACAATATCCTTCGGTGCACCTTCAGGAACCAAAGTTAGTTCTTGTATATTATTTCCTATTTTATAAGGTAGAAAATCTTTTACAGGGAGAAATAAAAAGGTATACAAGGTAAACGCAGTGGAAACTAAGAAAGAAACCGACAGGGCAATATTAGCAATTGGAAGGGATACAATAGGTTTAATAAATTTAGTTCCTATAAAAATAAATCCAATCAGAATAAGTAGCACTACATCTTTCATAAAACTGGTAAAAGGAGTTAGTTTAAGGGCATCGCCAAAACAACCGCAATCAGTTACCTTATGCGTGATAGCACTGTAGCCAGTTAAAAGTGTAAAAAATATGATGAGCAGTAACAATAGCCATGCATTTAATTTATTGTAAATGCCCAATAATAGCGCAACACCACTTACAATTTCAAAAATACAAACAAACATACTGATGGTTACGGCATAAGGATTTAAAAATTGGGTATCGAAAATTTCGAAATACTCGAGCAGTTTGTAACTAAATCCGAGTGTGTCATTTGCTTTAATTAGTCCAGAAATAATGAATAAGATGCCAACTAAAATGCGGCTAATTTGGGTTAGTACTTTCATATTTATTAGTTTTTTTCTTTTAATCTAATTAGAGCAAATACGGCATAATTTATCATATCCATTAAATTGCTATCTACGCCTTCACTCACTTCTGTTTTGCCTTTGTTTTCGATAATCTGATGCATTCTGTTAATACGCATTAAAAGCATATCTGTGAAAGTGCTTACCAACATTTTTCTCCAAATTTCACCGTAATCTTGGTTCTTTTGGATCATTAAATTTTTGGTTTGAAGCAAGTAGTCACTATAAATTTTAAACAATTCTGATTCACTCAAATTTTTGTGGGCATAGGCTGAATTAATTTGAATGAGTCCCATAACACAATAATTTATTATACCCATCCATTCTGGTACAACGCCCTCATTAATAGCCTGAACGCCATTTTCTTCGATGGTTTTGATGCGATTGGCCTTAATAAAAATTTGGTCAATAATGCTGGATATTCTCATTATTCGCCAGCTTTGACCATAGTCTTTGTTTTTCTTTTCAAAGATTTCTTGGCACTGGCCAATTACTTCATCAAATTCTAAAGCAGTTTGATTAATCAAGGTGATTGTCTTTTATTTGTTCGAACGCAAAAATAAGCGAGGAGGTATAATTGCAAGCATTATTCAATAAAAATTCGATAAATTTTTCTGGGAAGCTTATTTCTTTAGCTCAACCCAAGGTGATGGGCATCCTAAATATTACGCCCGACAGCTTTTTTGAGTCAAGTCGGATTGGTTCAGCCGATAATTTATTGGCTCAGGCCGAAAAAATGATAGTGGACGGTGCTAGTTTTTTAGATATTGGCGGACAAAGTACTAGGCCTGGGGCAACTCTCATCAGTGCTGAAGAAGAACTGGAGCGGGTTATTCCAGCTATTTCGTTGTTAAATAATCATTTTCCGGAAGTAATCTTGAGTATTGATACATTTTATGCAAGAGTAGCCAAAGAGGCAGTTGCAGCTGGGGCAAAAATGGTGAATGATATTTCGGCAGGAGATATAGATGAGGAAATGTTCCCATTGCTGGGTAATTTGGGCGTTCCATATATTATGATGCATAAAAAGGGAATGCCTATAAATATGCAGGATGGTCCGGTTTATGCAGATATTGTTTTAGAGATAGTTGATTATTTTGCCGCAAAAATTGAGAAATTGCGGGCATTGGGTGTGACTGATATCATTTTAGACCCCGGTTTTGGCTTTGGTAAAACCCTGGAGAATAATTACCAATTACTGCAAAAATTGGATCGATTTAAATTGTTTGAACTGCCATTGCTTCTGGGTGTTTCAAGAAAATCTATGGTGCAAAAAGTTTTAAATGTAAGCGCCTCAGAATCGCTAAATGGAACCACTGCTTTGCATATGATGGCCCTTGAGCGTGGTGCTAAAATATTGCGTGTACACGATGTTAAAGAAGCTGTTGAATGTGTAAAGCTCTTTCAATCGCTTGCTAATATTGACTAAATGTATTAAAATCGCAATATGTTAGAAAGCCAATTTGAATTGTTAGCGTATCAATTTAGTTTGATAAATCTGTTGGATTTATTATTGGTAGTATTTTTAAGTTTTCAACTTTTTAAATTATTGAAGGGAAGTTTAGCCTTCAATATTTTAATTGGTTTAGTTACTATTTATATTTTTTGGCTTTTGGTTAGGTATTTTGAAATGCCTTTGATGGCCAGTTTTCTTGGCCAGTTTGCTCAGGTTGGAATCATCGCTATTTTGATTGTTTTTCAACAAGAAATAAGAAAATTTTTGTTGGTAATTGGTAATAGTTCTGTTTTAGGTGAAAATAAAAAGTGGTGGAATGCTTTACCTTGGAAATGGAAAATTAATGAAACATTTAATACACCATTTGATGAAATTGTAGAGGCTTGTAGAGAGTTAGCTGCTCAAAAATCTGGTGCTATTATTGTGTTTCCTATCACTTCTGAAATGAAATTTATTGCTAGTAGCGGAGAATTGATGGATTCAATTATTTCTAAAAGACTATTGCTTTCCATTTTCAATAAAACATCTCCTTTGCACGATGGTGCTGTTATCATTTCTAATGGAAAAATTAAAGCAGCCAATTGCGTACTTCCTGTTAGTGAAAATCCTGCAATTATTAATAAATACGGACTAAGACACTTGGCAGGTATTGGTATTACAGAACTCACAGATGCTATTTGTTTGGTGGTAAGTGAAGAGAAGGGCTCTATTAGTTTTGTGATAGAAGGCAAAGTAGAGGAAGGGCTTTTAGCAGAAGAAATGATTGATCGTTTGAATGCCGCTTTTTCGCATGAGATGGTTTCGATGGGAGATTAGATAACTAGCTTCTGAAATTTTCAAATTGAAGCGGAACCTGAAAATCTTGTTGCCTTAAATCTGCAATTAAATCTTGCAAATCATCTATTTTTTTGCCATTAACACGTATTTGATCATCGTTAATAGCTGCTTGTACCTTATTATTTGATTGTTTAATATGGGCAATGATTTTTTTGGCAGTTTCTTTCTCAATACCTTCTTTAATTTTGATATCTTGTAGCACTAACCTACCGCTAGGCCTTGGTTTATCGCCCAAATCGAGTAAACGAACATCCAAATTTTGCTTGCTAAACTTTCCAAGTATAATGTCTATTAAGGTTTGAAGCGCCATTTCTTGTTTAGCTTCTAACTTTAATATTTTAGATTTTTTATCAAAATCAATTCCACACATTTCGTCTTTTAAATCATAACGGTTGGTGAGCTCTTTTTTGGCAGTATTAATGGCATTGTCTACCAATTGTAGGTCTGTTTTACAAACAATATCGAAGCTTGGCATTTTAAATTTATTTTAATTTTGGATTATCTTTAGTAAATTGCAAAGGCAAATATAAATCTTATAATTATGGCATATCCAAATTTTTTTCTGCCTAGTTTAGGTTCAAACATAAGCTTTAGCTCTTTAATAGTAATTATTCTTATAGTTATATCTGCTTGTAAAGATCCGATAGAGGTAAAACCAGCAAATCCAGGTTTAAATGAAGGCTGGGATACGGTTACAAATTTTAGCGGATTAATTGTTCCTCAGACGGGTATTTTGAATATTAAAGTTAAGTATTCTTTTGGCAATGAGCCAATAATCTTTAATACAAAAAAATATATTAATGCTGCCAATGATACTTTTACTATCAGGGAAATTAGGCATTATTTTTCAAATGTTACTTTGATTAAAGCCACGGGTGAACGCATTAATTTGAAAAATTATCACCTGATGGATGCTAGTGTTCCAAGTACTTCTATTATTAGTATTGAGAATGTGCCGCCTGGTAATTATACCGGAATGATGGTGCTTTTGGGTGTAGATAGTATGAGAAACCGTGGTGGTTTACAAGAAGGTGCACTAGATCCAGCTTGGAGTATGTTCTGGACATGGAGCACCGGTTATATTTTTTACCGCATTAATGGCCTGGTAAATAACGGAAAAAGTTATTCATTTGATATTGGTGGCGATGAACATGCGCCCTATATTGATCTTAATTTAAATGCTTATAAGGTCAAATCTAAAACGCCTACTTTTGAATTGAACCTAGATGCCAACGAGATGTTTGAGAGCCCTGCCGTTTATAGTTTTGAAAAAGATGGTTATGTAATCCATAGCAATGTTGATCCTGGGGTTGAAAAGATGGGTAAAAACATGAAAGACATGCTCAAAATAACTCAATTACTGCCTTAATGATGAAAAAAGTTGCCTTAGTTTTTTTGTGTATTTCAATGTTTGTTTTGGCGTGCAAAAAAGATCCTGAATTAGGTGATGTTTTTGCATACGATCCAACTCCTTATGACTTGAAAATACCGCGGAATTTGGGTTGGTCAACGTTCCCAATTCCTGCAGATAATCCGCTTACAGTTGCGGGTGTTGAACTAGGTAAAAAGTTGTTTTTTGATCAAATTTTATCTGTAAACAACAAGCAAAGTTGCGGTTCTTGTCACAACCAAGCCAATGCCTTTGCCGATCCAAAACCTTTTAGCATTGGTACTTTAGGAGATGTTATTAAACGGCAATCTATGCCTTTGTTTAATTTAGCTTGGGCAGATAAATTTAACTTAACTAAGCACAGGTATTTTTGGGATGGTGGTGCCAATGATTTGGAGCGACAAGCGATTGGTCCAATTTTGAATCCACATGAAATGGCCAATCCTGATATGTTTAGTGTGTTGGCTCGTTTGCAAAAACATGCAGAATACCCTAATTTGTTCAGAAGGGCTTTTGGTTCAGACAGCATTACTACCATAAAATTAGCCAAAGCATTGGCTCAATTTGAACGTACGCTTATTTCATCTAACTCTAACTGGGATAAAGCAGAAAGACGTGAGAGGTTGAGAACACAGAGCGAAATAAATGGTTTGATTATTTTTAGTACGGAAAAGGGCGATTGCTTTCATTGTCATGGTAATCCTAATTCTGCCTTCTTTACAGATTTTGTTTTTCACAATAATGGGTTAGAAGCAATGCCTAAAGATAGTGGTTTGATGAGAATTACGGGCAGGCCAGAAGACTTGGGCTTAATGAAAACACCTTCACTAAGAAATCTATCCTTTACTGCTCCATACATGCACGATGGTAGATTTAAAACTTTGATGGAGGTGATAGAATTTTACAATTCGGGAACTAAAAACTCTCCAACTGTAGACCCCATGATAAGCAAATCATTTCCTCATGGTGGTTTAAATTTAACTCCAATGGAGAAAAATGATTTGTTAAATTTCCTATTGTCTTTAAACGATTCTAGTTTTGTAGGGTTAAAATAAGTCCCAATGTAAACTGGTAAGTAAATGGAAATTAGATTATTAAAAAGGAATTTTGTTTTTTTATTTTAATTTTTTTACATTCGGCTTTGATAAAAACGAAATAATTTAATATTCAATAAATATGATGCAGATTTTACAATTTAAAACGCGTTTGATTTTAGTCATGTTATTCAGTTTCTTTCTGAGTAATTTGTCGGCTCAAATCGTTACTATTGGTACTGGTACAAATGTAAACACCAATACTGGTTATCCTTCCCCTTATGGTCATTTTTATTGGGGGGCTCGGCATCAATTTTTAATACTTGGTTCAGAAATTGTTGCCGCAGGCGGAAGCGCAGGCAGCATAAGAAGTTTAGCCTTCAATGTTTCTTCTAGCACAACATTACAAGGATTAGTAAACTGCGCAGGTTTTGGTTTAACAGACTTTACTGTAAAGATTAAAACAACCACCGCAACTACCTTAGGCACTGCTTTTGATGAAGTAGGTTTAACTACTGTGCATGGTCCCTTATTTTATACAGATGTTAATGGTTGGAATACCCATTTATTTAGTGCGCCTTTTGCTTGGAACCCAACCCAGAACATACTTGTTGATGTTTGTTTTAATAACACATGTTATAACTATAATGCACTTGTTTTTAATTCAACAACTGCGTTTACAAGCTCAGTTTGGAGAAATGCTGATGCGGCAGGCAATTGCTCTAACACAGCCGTTGCATCCGGTACTATCCGTCCAAATATGAGATTAGATATAGTAGGTGGCGGAGGAGGCCCAGTATTACCACCAATAGCTAATTTTTTTCCAAGTCAAGCTACAGTAACTTCATTGCCTACCGATACCGTATGGATCAATAGTCCGTATGAATTAGTGAGTACAAGTACAAATACAAGTAGAGCATTTTGGGATTTACCGGGTGAAAACCCATTGTTACCAGGTTATGCACGTAGCAATGTAGCTTGGACAACTCAGCAGTATATTGACACAGCAAAATACGATACAAGGTTTAAGTATACTTATAAGCGTAGGGGCTTTTGGCCAGTTCGTTTATTAGCGGTAAACAATTTGAAGCGCGATAGTTTGCGTGATAGTAT
>CAMARW010000011.1 GCA_945860865.1 Chitinophaga pinensis
ACGCAGATTAACCATACTTGGAGTATTGATTTTATGACAGACACCCTTGAGAATGGGCGTAAATTTAGATCATTCAACGTTTTGGATGATTTCAATAGAGAAGCAATTCATATTGAAATAGACTATTCAATAAAAAGCTCAAGAGTTATCTATATATTAAATCACTTGATAAAAGGAAGGGAGAAGCCAATAAAAATCAGAATGGATAATGGGCCTGAATTTGTTGCAAATCTAGCAGCAATTTGGAGTAAGGTTCAAGGTATTGAATTTCAATTTATACAGCCAGGGAAGCCAACACAAAATAGCTACATTGAGCGATTTAATCGTACCTATAGGAATCAAATATTAGATGCTTATATTTTTGAGAGCATATCTGAGGTAAGAGAAATTACTGACGCATGGCTTGTGGATTACAACTTTCATCGTCCTCATGAGAGCTTAAACGGCAAGACTCCAATGATGTTGAAATATGGACAACATCCCTCCAACACAGGCCTTTCAAATGTTGACCACATTCCAACATCACAACAACAACAAAATAATTTATTAATTAAGAAAAAGTCTAATTTAGCACTGTACTAAAATTGGGAGCCTTACACATTATAGTTGCATCTTTCGTCAATAAGGGGAGCAAAAAGCCGACAGTCCGTCGGTTTTTTTTATTTTAGAAATCATTTTTTTGTTTTCTATTAGAAAACATTTAGTTTTGCCAAGATTTCAATATAATGGGAAATAAGTTTAGGCTTGTGGTTCGCATTTTTCTTGAATATAAAGCTATACAAATCAAATGGTTTGGAACACACAAGGTATACGATAAAATAAATGTTTCAACTATTCAACATAAAATAAAATAATGGAACTCTCCGTAATAAAAAATAAAACCCAATACGAAGCATACTTGGAGTGGGTAGATGAAATGTTTGATAAAAAAGTATCCCCGAATTCGGCAAATGGAAAAAAAGTTGAAGTGGCTTTATTACTCATCAAACAATATGAAGACGAACACTTCTCCATCCCTTATCCTAATCCTCTTGAAACTATCAAACTAAAAATGACAGAGCTTGGATTAAAAAACAAAGACCTTGTTGGGAAAATTGGAAGTAAAGGTTACGTGTCTTCTTTATTAAGTGGGAGAAAACCATTAACACTTGAAATTGCTAAAATTTTTCATAAGGAATTACATATTCCTGCTAAGGTTTTTTTTGCTTAAGGTTTCATTCAATTATCCCAAGCTTTATTCAGTAAATTACTTCTTACAAGCGTCCGCTCTCACAACTTCTTCACAAACCAATAGTCTGTTTGTGGGGTTGAACCCAAAGGGAAATCATTCTCTAGACCTGAGTTGATAAAGCCGTGTTTTTCGTAAAAACCGCGTGCCCTAAAATTGTATTCCCAAACCGATAAATACATCACTTGGTATCCATTATTTTTGGCGAAATCAAAGGCGTATTCCATTAATGCATTTGCTGCACCTTTGCCGTGATAGTTGGCTATAACATATAACCTCACCAATTCTATGCAGCGCATGTTTTGAACAGATTCTATGGGGCAAGTATGTTTAGCGTTAATGCGCATATACCCTTGGGCAATTCCTTGCGTTTCGTAAAAAAAGAAATGATCGCTGTCGTCGCTCAACTCGGCGCTAACTTGTTCCGTATTAAAATAGGTATCTAAAACGCCGCGCATGTCTTCTTTGGTGCAAGTATTGCCAAAGGTATGGGCAAACGTTTCGCTACCCAATTGCTGCAAAAGCGAAATATCCTGCAAGGTTCCTCGTCGTATCATGAAACAAATTTACAGATTAAATACATACGCATACATATAAAAAAAAAGGGGCTGCTCAAACGAGCAGCCCCTTTTTTATAAGCTTAGAATGGATTAGTTGGCAGTCTTAACTACTTTTAAAGTTCTAGACTCAACTCCATTTACGTTGATGAAGTAAATACCTGCATTTACGCTTTCCAATTCTGGAAGTGTTATGCTGTTCATTCCTTCTTTTACGTTTACAGTTTTAGTAGCAATTTCTTTTCCTTGTACATCTAAAATAGTGATGGTGTAAGGAGCAGTAGCTGCAGAAACAAATTCAATTTGGGTTGAACCCATAAATGGATTTGGAACAGCTGTTACATTAGATAAGCTTAACTCGCTGCGTTCTACTTTTACAATATTGCTAAAGCTTTCTGTTTCATCAAAATCGATTTGACGTAAGCGGTAGTATAAAGTATTGGCAATGGTAAACGCCTTCTCATCCAATAATAAGTAATTGCTAGTTCTAGCTGTTGTTCCGTTACCTTTTACAAAGTTAACCGACTCAAACTTCTTACCATCTAAAGAACGCTCAACCATAAATCCTTTGTTGTTTAATTCCATAGCGGTTTTCCAAGTTAACAATACATCATTGTTTACACCGTTTGCATTGAAACTAATTAACTTCACTGGTAATGGATTAACAGCAGAGTCACTAGCAATGGCAAATTCTCCAAATACCCTTAGGTCGGAACGGTTAGCAATAAACGAGCTATTTGTACCAGTAGCAGCACTGTATACACCTGCTGTATCCCAGTTTGATGTGGCATTTGCTCTGCGAATTACTGTAAGAGATGAAAGGTTATTTACACCAGCAAAAGATACTGCTTGAAGTGCTAAGTTATAAGTACCTGCAGCTCCAGGATTGAATCCGTTTCCGGCTTCAATTCTCCAAACACCATTTTCAGATACTTTGTTAACTGGTAAGAAACCATCTAAGAAAGGAATACCTGCGGTGGTAGGAATACCAGGAACAAATCTAACAGTTACAGTTCCGCGACTAGTAGGAGCAGTGTTGGTGCTTAAGGTAGCTGTTCTGCCTGCTAAGCCTTGAACCAATGGGAAGCTTACAGTTGCCGTAGCAGTATCAACCCAACGTGATAAGGCACCTTGAACACCACCTGTACCAGTAATAGTACCCATGTTGCTTCTGTTACCTACAGTTAAGGTTAAATTGGCGCCATTAATAATGCGTCCACTGATTAGGTTTAATGAATCCCAAGCGCTTAAGTTTTCTGCTGATGCAGCGTTCATGGTAACAATAGAGTTATTGCTAACTGAGATGCTAGAAACTTCTTGAGATAACACACCGTTTACAGTAACTGCACCGTTGCTAAATGCTAAACGGTCGTTTAAGTTTCTGTTGGTACGGCTTGGTGTCCAGTTACCAGCTGTTGCGAAATCATTAGCAGCAGTTTGGTTCCAAACATAAGTAGTTGGAGTTGGTGCTGGTAAAATGTTAACTGTATAGTCTTCAGTTTCTCCGTAACCATATGCGGCACAAGGAGAAATCGGACTAAAAGTTGTTTCATTTAAAATTACACGCATTCTCTTCAATCCTGGAGCTACATTTAATGGAATAGTAATATCACCTGTACGGAAAACAGTAGTACCATATAGGAAAGGTGCGGTCATATGCACCTCTTCACCTACATCGGTAAAATCACCATCATCGTTAAAGTCGATCCACATTCCCAATACACCATCATAAGGACCACCACAAGTGCTGGTATTTACAGAGAATGGAGTTATAGAACCAGCCGCTAAGTTTGGAGCTGCAACAGTAGACGTATAATTTGCAAATCCACCTTGGATTGAACCAACACCACCTGTAGTTGCACAGCTAGATGTATTGTTTAAGGTTCCTAAGGTAACGTTCCAAATTTCACCATCTGCTAAAGGCACTGCTGCCGAAGAAACGCAATATGGAGCGCGAATTAAACGGGCACCAGCTGGCGCTGTGGTTGTTGGAGTTTGCGGTGTTGCACCTACTGTAATTGAAGTTACTTCAATATCTACCGAATCGCCAACTGTGGCAGTTGCAGGTACATTGTAAGTAACCCAGAAATAGTTGGTATCGTTTAACAAGTTTCTGCTTCCAGTAATATTAAATGGTGCAGCACTTGAACCAGAACCTCCAAAGAATACAGGAGAAACTAAGTTAGGGTTTGCGCCAGTATACCAAACAATGATACTATCTATGTTGGTTAATGGGTTAGCAGAACCATTGGTGTTCAAACTAAATTGAGTTACTGGAATTGTTGCACCAGTTGAAGAGGCTACCACCATAATTCTAGCCATTTGATTTAAGGTACTACCTCTCTCTATTTTGGTTAAAGTTGGGTGAATAACATTTGAACTGATATAAGTCATTGGTACGGTAATAAGCACGTTACCTGCAGGTGCAGATACGCTTGGTACTCTCCATGCTCCAAATATTTGCGCACTGTCGAAACGAGCATCAACCACATTTGCATTGGCAGCTGTAGTGCTGATATCATAAGCCAACCAGTAGTTGTTGGTATCGTTTACAGCTGTATCACTAATGGCAAAGTTAAAATCGCCATTTGGTGTAGCTACGGTTCCCACTAAGTTCGCAGTACTAAAGAATCTAGAGTTTCCAGTTTTGTATAATTTAGCACTTAAGATATCACCTGCAGCAGTTGTACCTGATGTGTTAAAGTTTAACTGAGAGATAATTCCAGGTAAACAAGGTGTTGCTTTCACAATTAATGGAACTCTTAATACAGGGATGTTTACAGCACCAGCAGAAGTAGTAGATACTTGCTGAATAGTTGTACTTGCTAAGTATGAAGCAGGTTCCTGCAAAATATTTACTGTGTAATCTTCAGTTTCTCCGTAGAAGTAAGTTCCACAAGAACTAGCCAAGGTTAAAAGGACAGACTCTTGTAAAACTACACGCATTCTGGTTGGTCCGTTTAAGGCAGCACATGGAACAGTGAATGAACCAATGAAGTTACCGCTAGATAATGCAGGGGCAGTGTATACCATCTCACCCGCATCCCACAATCCATTTTGATTAATATCAATATAAATTGCCATACCAGAAGTATATGCTCCACCAGATGATGCATAACAAATATCGAAATTAACGGTAGAACCAGCTACTAAATTAATACCTGTAATACCTGTATTGTTGGTGTAGGTACCAGTTGCCCATGGCTGTGTAACTCCGCAACCTGTACCTACATTCATCACCGGAGAACCTCCAGAGGTAAATATTACCCTTCCGATATCTGAATCAAAAGAACTTGTAGCTGCAGAAATACAATAAGGGGCTCTAATCTGGCGAGAACCAGCAGGCGCGCTTGTAGTTGGTGTTTGAGGAGTTCCTGCAATGGTAATGCTAGTTAATTCTGCATCCAATGAATCTCCTATAGCTGCTGTTGCAGGTAATCTGTAGGTTAACCAGAAATAGTTGGTGTCGTTTCCTAAGTTTTGCAATCCTGTGATGTTAAATGCACCCGATTGTGCACCTACACCTCCAAAGAAATTGGTGGTAGCAAAGTTAGGGTTTGAACCAGTATACCAAATGATGGCACTATCCATATTGGTTAATGGATTAGCAGAACCATTGGTGCTTAAACTAAATTGAGTTAATGCAATTGGAGCACCTGTTGATGAAGTTCTAACCATAATTCTTAAGAATTGATTGTTAGCAGTACCTCTTTCAACTTTGGCAAGCGTTGGATGAATTACATCTGAACTTATATAAGTCATAGGAACGGTTACAGTAACCGCACCTGTAGGATTAGCATTGATAGGCGTTCTCCATGAACCAAATACCAAAGCACTATCAAAACGAGCATCTAATAAATTACTGTTTGCCGCAGATGATGAAACATCGTATGCCAACCAGTAGTTATTGGTATCGTTAAAAGTAGTATCCGTTAATGGGAAACTGAAGGCACCACTTGGTGTGCTAACTGTACCTACTAAGTTAGTGGTAGAGAATGGCGCATTGATGCCTGTTCTGTATAATTTAGCAGCTAAAATATCACCCACACTAGTTGTACCAGCTGTATTAAAGTTTAACTGCTCAATAGTTCCTGGTACACACAAAGTAGAAATTACTTTAACTGGAACTCTTAAGATTGGCACATTGGTAGCACCAGCACCAACTTGGGCAACCTGCTGTAGCGCATTAGCAGCCAAGAATGTAGGTGGAGCATTTACAATATTTACAGTGTAGTCTTCTGTTTCACCATAAGCAAATGTACCACATGAGTTAGATAATGCTAAAATTGTAGATTCTATTAACACTATACGCATTCTGGTAGGACCGTTTAATGCAGTACAAGGAATACTGAATGATCCCACAAAATTGGTTGATAATAGGGTAGGAGCCGAATAGGCCATTTCGCCTGCATCCCACACACCATTTTGGTTGTAATCAATGTAGATTGCCATACCAGAAGTATAAGCTCCGCCAGATGAGGCGTAACAAATGTCAAAATTAACGGTTGCACCAGTAATCAAATTAATTCCACCAATACCTGTGTTATTTGTATACGTGCCAGTAGCCCATGCTTGAGCTGTTCCACAACCTGTTCCTACATTCATTACTGGATTACCACCAGAAGTAAAGATTACTCTTCCAATATCTGAGTCGAATGTTGATGTTGCACCCGAATTACAATAAGGAGCACGAATTTGGCGTGCACCAACAGGAGCAGTAATTAAAGGAGCTGTTTGTGCCGTTCCATTTAATACTAATCCGGTGTATTCTGCATCTACAGAATCTCCAATTACTGCAGTTGCAGGAAGGTCGTAGGTTAACCAGAAATAATTCATGCCATTGGCTAAGTTTGCATTGCCATTTATGGTAAATGTACCATTTGGACCATTAAATGTTCCAAACAAATTAGTAGTAGCAAAATTGCCATTGGTGCCAGTATAATACAATTTAGCATTTGTAATATTTGTAGTAGGTAAAACTGAACCGTTGGTGTTAAATGAGAATGAATTAGCTGCAATAGGAGCACCTGTTGCGCTCATCTCTACATCTAATCTTAAGATTAAATTGTTTACAGAGTTTTGTTCTACTTTAGCCGTTAATGCTTGAGCTGCATTAGATGCAACTAATGTCATTGGTAAAGTTACAGTTCTGCCACCAGCAGCTGGCGAAACAAGGGTTCTAATTGTATCTGCAACGGTTACGTTTGCGCACTCAGCAGCTAATAAATCGCCTAAAACAGCACCGCTTGCAATGTCATATGCCACCCAGAAATAGTTATCACCGTTTGCCAAAGTAATATTTTGGTTTACAGAGAAAGTAGCTGGCACAGGTGCATTAATGGTTGAACCAATTTGGGTGCTCGTAGAAAAGTTAGGATTGGTTCCAGTATAATAAACCTTAGCATTCGCAATAGCAGCTAGGTTAGTAGTACCTGTTCTGGCAAAGTTGAAGTTTCTTGCGCTTGCAGGAACAACACCAGAAACGCTAACTCTTACCCTAATAATTGGCATGTTTAAAGCGCCAGCAGAAACACCATCGGTATTTCTTACAACATCTGCAGAAACAAAAGTCATTGGTGCAGCAGCTGTAGCTATGGTAAAGAATTCACCATTGGTTGCTAAAGGAGCGATAGGGCCTGGAGCAGTGGCTGAAGTAGTACGCGTATATTCAGTATTATTTACCAAAGCAGCAGTACCACCTAATGTTAAACTTCTATTTGTCCAAGGGCCAGTGGCTGAAGCTGCTTGAGCTACATAAATATCACCTTGTGTTCCAGAGAAATTATCTGAATTAGTATGTGCAAAATTATTGGCTCTAATGCCAACGGTGGCATTGCTTGGTAAATCTATTGCATTGTTTCTTTGGATGCGGTAGATGTTCTTTCCCATGGTGCTAGAAATACCAGCACCCACATTGCTTGTAGGATTGCCGTTATTATCTAACCAAATGGTTAAATCTTGTCCAGCCCAGTTTACACCTGGAGTTATGGTTAAAGTTTTTCTTACGTTGCTAGTTAAAGCATTTTGCATGTATTGCTCGCCTACTCCTAAAGGTACATTAATAGCTAAACTATTATTGGTTGGTCTTACAAATCTTACCGGACCAACTACGTACGAACCCTGATTAAAGTTAGGAGCAACGGCTGTTGGAATAGAGTTAAAAGGAGTTCCTGTACCACCCCAGCCAAATACCAATGGGTTGGCTAAAGAAGTTTTTAAAATACCTCTAGTGAATGTAACAGCACCACCAACAGCAGTATCTGTTCTACCAATTAATAAAGGCGTATTTAAAACTATTTTATTTTGGGTGTTTACAATTAAAGAACCTCTTACAAAATGCGTTCCGGCTAAAGTATCTACTTCAAAACCTGGTGCAAATTCATCCTGGGTAAGTACAGCTGAATGCATATTACCATTAATAGTTCCACCATAATACATGGTTCTTAGTGTTGTAGCACCCAAGAAAGGGAAATTTGGTCTTTGGGTTAAGCTTGCTCTAGGACCAGAACGGTATACGGCAATGGCGTTGCTATTTAATCCTAAATTTAAATTGCCATTCGGATTAACCGGACCTTCAAGAAGGAAATAGCTATTTCTAATTGTTACAGGAGAATTATATGTAAACCCAGCAGAGTTTTGCATATACATTTGAGATACATAGTTATTCGTAATGGTACCCGTATTGGTAAAGAATGCAGGTGATCCACCGGTAAAGAGCAAAGTAGATAATGTTGAAGTACCTAGATTTACTGTACCTGCATTGTTTAAAGAACCTCCAATATATGTCCAACGTGAAGTGGCATGAGCAACAGCAGTAGTATTAAAAGTTGTATAAGTTCCACCGCTCAAAACAGTCATACTGTCAAATGCTTGCAATACGCTTAGAGTAGAGGTAGAGAAAAACCTTAATGTACCAGCTACAGTAATTGTTTGTGTACGGGCAATGTTTTGGTTTATTACCACTTCATGTCCTGTAGCAACTACCACATGGTTATTTGAATTTGGTACAATACCACCAACCCAAGTTGTAGTATCGCTCCAGTTACCATTTTGAGCAGAGGTGATAGTAGTTGGAACAAATTCATCAATAGTTAAACTATCGATAAAAACGTTACCATTAAAACTATAAGCTGCATTTTTTTGCAAAGCAAAGCGTGCACCAGCTGTTCTGTATTCGGCAGGGATTTTAACATTGATAATTTGCCAAGGGTTAGAAGCATTTACCAAACCTGTGCCAGTTGCACTAGTTATGGTTGCATTAAAACCTGGTTGCACATGCATAATAGGATTCCAAGTGCTGCCATTGTCTTTACTAGCCATAACCATTAACGGATAAAGGTAGCTACCTGAATTGGCATAGAACATATGGAAACGTATGAATGGACTAGTAGAAGCGCTCAAGTCTAAAGTTGGCGTTTCTAGTCTTCTGTGCATCATGTTGGTTCCTGAACCAAAATAATACTCTTCTAACCACAATGCTTTATTTCCAGATACTGCTGCATTAGGCGCCGTAGCAAAATTGGTTTTATTCCAAGAAGCAAGACCTAAATTAGTAATTGGCTCCCAGTCTTTTGGTCCTACCAAAGTAACAGCAGCAGGCGTACCATCTCCCCACATATCTAAACGGGTTTGTGTCCAACCCGCTGGAGCAGCTGGTGTACCTACCCAAGTAGTGTCGAAGTTCTCTATGAATGGAAGTGGCCTTGAGGCAGTAAAGCTTCTTACTGCACCATAACCGGTATCTGTTGCGTTTATAGCATAAGCTCTGTAGAAATATACAGTTGAAGCAGTTAAACCAGTGGCATTTACGTTAAATGCCCCTAAAGTTACTGCTGGTGATGTAGCTAAATTGGTAGCTCCTGCTGCTCCAAGCGTTAAGCTATTGGTGGTTCCAAATAAGATACCACTTGCATTTACAGCTGGGAATGAAGAACTGATGGCACCATTTAAAAAGGCTGAGGTTTGACCAATACCATTTGCATTATTAGTAACTACCACTGGAGGCGCAATGCTAAATTCATTGGCACCTAAATCAGGTGTAGCACTTCTTGGGTTTCCGTTTATATCTGTTGTAACCACTGCTAAAGCAACACCAGAATTGTCTAGCGCTTTAACTTGTGATCTAAAATCTCTATTTGCAGCGTTTACAAACAATGGGTTTAGCGTAACTGTGTTAGCATCGTTGCTCGCTGGAGTTGTTATGGCTAAATCTATTGCAGCAATCGTAGCGGCATCTGTGGCATTTAATAAACCCATGAAGCCATTCGTTGTGCTCGACAAGAAATAGTTGTTGTTGTTTATAATAGAGGTGGCCGTACCCATTAAGGTACCCGAAGAGGTTCTTAAAACATAGTGTTTTGCCAAGCCGGTTTGTGCACCAGTATTATTAATAAAATGGTTGTTTCTTACATTATAGGTTGCAGTGCTTCCTCCCCATTCCATTACTACGTTTGATGCAGTTAATGAACCAGAACCATCTAATACAACGGTATTATTGTATATGTTGATTTCTGAGGTAGCATTACCAGTACCATTAAAAATACCAACAATTACCCTAGTTGCTGTAGCAGTTCCGCTATAGGTTGCTGTTAAATCACTAATTTCATTATTGTATACGTTGGTAATATTAGTTGGTCCAGCAGTAGTATTTTGAGAAACATCAATACCTCTAGATGCACTTGTACTGGTATTTAAGTTGTTACGAATACCAAAAACTCTATTATTGAAAATATTGGTAATACCCGTTGAGTTTGTAGTTAGGATTCCACGTTTGATACCAGAAGACATGATATTTCTGATGGTACAATTAGATGCCTCAAAATTGTTTTGAGATTGTGTTGAGATACCATAAGCACCAGCTGTTGTAGAGCCTCCAATATCTCCTGTTGGAGTTCCAGTGTAGGCAGCTCCAATCCTTGTGTTAATTACCCTGTTCGACTGACCTGGGAATGAAGAGTTACCTGAAATCAAGAAAACTCCGCCTAAACCGCAATTTTCAATAACCATATTGCTGATGGTATTGTTTTCCATTTGTCCGCTAATAGCAGAAACGGTAGCACCACCAGATGAAGTACTTGACGTAATTACTATACCAATAGAAGAAGTTAAGGTGTTGTTTAAGGTTACTCTTGCGTTGGTAATGGTATTAAAAACACATCCATTGGTTCCTACCAAAGTTCTCATTCTGTATCCAAATTCTAGCAAGGCATTACTCGAGCTAACATCAATTCCATCAAAGGTTACATAATCTGCGCTACCCAAACTTATAGCTGCCTCATTGATTGCAGTTGTTCCAGTAGCATTTACAATTGGATTTGCGCCTGAACCAAATTTTCTAAAGATAATACGGTTGTTTGCATTACCAGAGGCAGTCAATTCAGGTGGGTTTTCATTAAAAATTTGACCCGCACTTACGTTAAAAATTAATGGATTAGTTAAGGTACTTGTACCTAAAACATTTGCATTGGTTATTGCATCAGTAAAATTGTTGAAGTTAGTACCACCAGTTGGTAATAAATTATTGATGGTAAAAGTACCACCAGCAGCTGTAATAACTGGGATTTCTGATACTAATGAAATATTATCAATAATGGCAGGAGGATTAGATCCACCTGAGTTATCAGATTTCCATGCAAAAATTAATCTAAATGTGGTTCCAGCTAATGAACCAGGTAACAAAAGCGTTGCAGTTTGATTACCTGTTGTAACAACACCATTTCCAACAAAAGTAGCACCTGTAATACCCGTTGGTACATTGTTTAATCCGCTTCCAGGATATGTGGTTGTGCCTACAGGCATTATAGTAGTGTCAGAAACGAATACTTGCCATAAATCCCAGCTACCTTCACCAGCTAATTGCCAATTAAAGCTTAAAGTAATTTTACTTTGTCCGCTTGGTACAGTAATGGTGCGATAAAAATAATTGAGTGTGTTTTTGGTATTATCGTAATACGCAACGGTAGAGCCCGTATCTCTGATAAATGCTCTTGTTCCCGCAAAAGGGGTTGTAGTGTAGCCATCGGCTGTTCCTAAAACCCATGGGTTGTTGGCAGAGTTGGATAGCGTCCAACCATTGGCGCCAAAAGTGGCACCATTTTCAAATCCCCCATCTCCTGTGGGACTAATCAGTACCGTTTGCGCTTGCGCTTGTGACAGCATCAAGCCAAACGAGAAAATTAACAATGCAATTCCTGCAATTGTTAATCTCTGTAACGTTTGTAGTCGTTTTTTCATTTGATATGTATTTATAATTAAAAATTTTTAACTTTTGGTGGGGTAGAGATTAAACTTCAATAGTTTAAGGGTGGTTTTTTGAAAAACCTGTTTCTGCTAAATAAATCTAAATCTAATAATTCCATACCGTCGTCTTCCAAGGCAATTTTGTGCCTCTAAAAAGACTAGCTATGATGCCAGAAATTGAGTTATAATTTTTCATAGATTAACAATAAATCGCCTCACAAGTAATGAAATTACTCGCTTAATGTCAAGTTTTTATTAAGAATTTTTAAAGAAAAATGACCAAATTATCCGTAAAGCCATATTTAATTGAGTTTTAACAAGGCAAGGTTTTTGACTTTTGAAGTCCGAATGCGACATTTTTTACTAATTTTTACTGTAATAAAAAAAACTTATGCTCATTTTAATAACGCGCTGTCTATTATTTGTACAACTTCTTGGCTGCTTGGCCTAGGTGCGGGAGAAGCAATAAATTTACCCTCTTTATCTATCAGAAAATAGCTTGGAATAGAACTTACTTTATAAGCTTGTATAGTTTCCGGATTTTGTTGTGAGTTGGCTATTAAATTAATCCCATTAATACCTAGTCGTTGCACACTTTCTCTCCACTTATATTCATCCTCGTCGATAGAAATATTTAAAAACACAATGTCTTTACCTGCATATTTCTTTTTAAGTGCCTCGCCAGCGGGCATCTCTCTAATGCAAGGCCCACACCAACTTGCCCAAAAGTCTATGTAAACTAATTTACCTTTAAAATCTGATAGGGTATAAGATTTTCCATCAATGCTTTTTAAAGTGAAATTGGTTGCAACGTTTTTGTTTAGGTAGCTGTTTTCTAGCGCCAAAAAAATAGGGTTGGTTCGCATGGTATTTTTTACAAATGGATACAGTTTATCAGCATCCGCTATATTACCATACTGCATAATATCACTCCATAAATGAAGTCTAAAATGATTTAACACTTCACCTGTAAAAAGCTTTTCACAGAATACATACAAATTCATAACCTCCATACTTTGATTTTGCTTTTTTAATGCAAACAAAAAGTAATATTTTAACCAATTTCTATATTGGGTCGAACCTAAATTTTTGGACTCATTGATGGGTATTACTTTTAAGAAATCATAGAAAGTACTGTCAACAGCCAGGGTTTTGTTTTCTATTCCACGCATAGCATAAAACCAGCTTGGATAATTTAGCTTTATGCTTTCCAATTCAAACCTATTTTCTGCCAATTGCCAATTTATAAATTCTGGGCTCAAACCTTTTTTATTATTATTTAGGTATTGGGTTTTCACAGCAATAATACTATCTATAAATTGGGTAAATTTGCTTGCACTTCTATAGCCCATTTCGGTTAATAACTGTTGAGAGAAACTGGCGCTTTCAATGGTTTTAGAAAATGCCTTCTTTTGTTTTTCTGGCCAAGCTGCATCACTGGCATTTTTGCCAAAAAATTGCGTGTTAACTTGCTCATCTTTCCAGTTAATTTTCAAATAAATACTATCGCCAGGCTTTATAAAAACTTTCACAATATTGGTTCCAATAAATACGTTTACAGTTTGCTGTTCAAGTATATCAAAATGGGTTGCAAAGCCGTTACTTTTATTTAATTTTATATCGGCCTGATCCAAATTATTTTGGAAGGGTGTGCTGTAAAATTGCACCATAAAACTGGGCGATTGTAAATCTTTTATTTCGCCACATAAGGTTGTTTTCTTTTGAGCTAATACTTCATGTGAAATTGGTTCAAACAGAAAAATACCAAAGATTATGAGGACGTTAAAAAAGTATTTTTTCATGATGTGAATGTTTTTAATTCGCTGTATATTTTGCTCAGGGGTAAGCCCATTATATTGTAATAACAACCCTCAATTTTTTCTACAGCAGTATATCCAAACCAATCTTGTATGCCATAACTGCCAGCTTTATCCATTGGTTTATAATTTTTGATATAATACCAAATTTCATCTTCGCTGAGGTTTTTACAACTTACTAAACTAAGTTCGCTAAAGCTTGTTTCTTTGTTTGCACTTTTAAGACAAACGCCAGTATATACAGCGTGTGTTTTGCCGCAAATTTGCTTTAACATGGCAAATGCTTCGGCCTCATCAGTAGGTTTGTTAAGCACTTTATTGTCTATAAAAACAAGCGTATCTGCAGTTAGTAAAACTTCATTTTCTGCTAATTTTTTAGGATAATTTGCAGCTTTTTTTACTGCTAATTTTCTGGCAATCTCTTGGGGTAAATCGCTTGGTTCAAAATCTTCTTCCACCTCATACAATTCTATGCTAAAAGGAATAGACAATCCTGCTACCAAGGCTTGCCTGCGTGGCGATTTTGAAGCCAATATGAGTTGTAAATTATTCATGTTTTAATCGTTTGTATCAACCCAAATAAATTGTCCGCCACTAAACCTAAAAATGTCTTTTTCCACGGTAAATTCATCTCCCTCTTTAATTTTTTTCATGTCGATATCTTGATTATTGGTGTGGATAGAACCTTTGGTTTGATAGGCAATTTTTAAATATTGGTCATTGATGCCTTTATTGGTGCCACACATAATTATCCGAATAGGTTTTTTTATTCTACGCAATAAATTCATGTCTCTAACCTGACTATCATCTGCAATTAAAATAATATCGCCATGATCTCTGTAGGTTACGATAGAAGTGGAAATAGCTTCTAGGTCGTTTTCAATTTCATCTCCTCCTTCACCTTTTTTGCGTACATCTTCAATATCTTTTTTCATTTTGCGGAAATCTTTAGCCTCAAAAGGATGCACACCGCCTGTTTTTCCAACTATTTTTTTATTATCGGGTAAATTATCGCCGTCGTTAAAAAGCACGTAATATTTAACCCTGCCATCTTCATAAGTTTGTTTATACCAAACTAATAATTGCCCCATGTATGGAAACATACTGCCAGTTAAATCAACCACTAGCATCATTTTTTTCCATTCTGTATTTCTTCTAAAAACCTTAAAAATGGTGGAGTCTTTTATTTTGTATTCACCATTAATAAATTTATCAAATTTGAGGGTGGTTTCTTTACTCGGACTTTCAAAGGTAACGTTACCCTTTTTATCGAAATGTGCGTAAGAACCATTTAATTCTCCTTTATCAAAATTAGCCTCCGAATTAACTAAACCACTTATATCAAAGTTTCTTTCATAACCCGATTTTAGTCCCTTGCTGTAAAATTCTTCTAATTTTGTATTGCAGTTGGGGTAAAACATTACTCTTGGGCCATCTAATAAACCATTATGGTATGTATTGCTATATTCTAAACAATCTTGGTTGTCGTAGTAGCTAATTTCTAAACCTTCTTTTTCACCATTTTCATAAAACACTTCATATTTAAGGTCGCCATTTTGCCATAAATAGCGCCAAAATCCCTGTTTTTTTCCAGTAGAAAGCGTTAGGTTAATGGTGTCGCCATCTGCCACAGTGAAAGTTTGCCCATAACTAAATTGACAAATAGAAATAAAAATCAGAAATACCCAAAGTTTCATTGGGTTCAAATATACTATAAACTTATATTTTCTTCCATTCTTTGGATGCAAAATCATTAAGTTTAATTAACCCTCCAGAGTCTAAAACCGACATGCTAAATAGTGAAATAGATCTGGTAACCGCAGCCTAAGCTGCTGCAGCCCTTTGCTTACCAACTTTAACACCAATTGTAATAGCAGCATTTGTTAAATATAACATTTGATTTTTAAAGCTATTAAATTAACGTTTACGGGCTACATAGATTTGGAAGTTTAAATGGCTTATCTATCAATTAATTCAATTAGCAATCACTATTTAAATAACCATTAAAAAAGTCTTATAAACTTTTGAGGATGGTTGGTTATTATAATTTTGTCAAAAAAATGGACACAAATAAGCTATAAGTTAATAAGTGTTTTCATTTTACATGTTCAAGACGACTTACTTTGTTGGTGCAAAAATATTATACAAGCACTATAAAACTATGATGAAGAACATCCAGCAATTTTTATTGATTTTGATTGGAATTGTTGCCTTTTCTAAGACAACAAAAGCCCAGGCTGATTCAATTCTGCTGGATCCTAAAATTGATATTGAGGTAATTCTACCTTCATTAGATTCTTTGTATGAAATTGCTAAGTTAAATAATCCAACGCTTAAACAAGAAGCTGCAGCAACACGCTCAGCTCAATGGGCAGAGCGATATACACGTTGGATTTGGGCTCAAAATCTTAATGTATTTTACAATTACTCTTTAGGTAGTTTGCCATTTTTTGCTTACGCAGATCCTTCTCAACCCCAGGCGCAATCGCTTACTCAGGTTAGAGAAGGTTACCGTGCAGGAATCAATTTGCAGCTTTCAGTTTTTGATGTTATGGGTCACCGCAGCAGAGTAAACGAGATGAAAGAAAAAGCTATTTCCCAAAAGCATAAACGAGATGCTGAGGCTCAGGAATTAAAGCGTAAAATAGCTCAATTATATACAGACATGGTTGGCTACAGTAGGTTGTATAAAGGAAGAAATGAAGATTTTTTAATGCAAGTAGTTGCTTGTCAGGTTGCAGAAAAAGAGTATAGAGAAGGGGTTATCCATATGTCTGAATATTCTCGTCAGAAAAACGTGTTATCTAATGCTGAGGCATCTTATCATGAGGCTTTCCGTTTTTTCTACAGTTCTTTAACTCAGTTTGAGGCTATTTTGGGTGTGCCATTGCACACAGTAATGATTAAATCAAAGAAAAACTAAACCCTTATTAAATGAGTTTTGTTCAATTTTTACGCGTCTTAACAAGAAATTTAAAATGGTTGATCATTTTTCCTATTTTGATTGCTATTTTAGTTTATTTTCTTACTGGCAAGTTGCCTAGAGAGTATGAATCAAGCTCAACTATATATACCGGTATTTCTTCTGGTTTAACTTCTGGAGAAGATGCCCCAAAAGCAGATTATTTTAGTGTTAATAATGCTTATGATAATTTATTGGCTACTGTTAATGCCCGTCAAACATTGGAAGAGGTTGCTATAAAATTGTTAGCTCAACATCTTTTATTAGAAAAACCAAATCCACAGATTTTAAGTGAAAAAAGTTTTACAGATTTAAAAACTTTAATAACTGATGAGCGCGCTTTAATTGTTGTACCTGGTAATTTTAATACCACTGTTGAGAAAATTACACGTTACAAAAACGCATCTACTGATAATAAAATAGTAAAATTGCTATCAGAACCTACCGGACATTATAGCTTAAGTGTCATTAGCAAAAATTTAACAGCTTCTCGTAAATCAAGTTCAGATTTTGTTGTTTTAAATTATAAATCTGATGATCCTGGTGTTAGTTTAAATACCGTTAAATTTATTACCGAAGTTTTTATTGAGAAGTATAAATCGTTAAAGGGTTCCGAAACAGGAAATGTTTTAACTTGGTTTGAGGCCAGATTGAAAGATGCTGCTTCACAATTAAATAACTCAGAAAATCAATTAAAAGATTTTGGTGTAAGAAATAAAATCATTAATTATTACGAGCAAGCTAAAGCAGTGGCCATCGAAAATGAGAGTAATGAAACAGATTATTACAAAGAATTAATGTCGTATGAAGCGCATAAACGCGCTGTTGCAAGATTAGAAGACCAGTTAGAATCACGTGAGATTCTATTGAGAAATAATGCAGAATTAAACAGGTTGCGCAAAGAACTAGGGATAGCTCACGAAGAATATGAGCGTGCTAAAATATATAGTAATTCACCAGATAAGGTAGCTAAATTGGCAACTAAAGCGGATGCCATTAAACAAGAAATTCGTTTGTGGGTATTACAGTATTATAGTTTAAATAATACCATCGAGTCGGTTCCTATGAACCTTGTTCTGGAAAGTTGGTTAAAAGAAGTTTTAGCTATGGATGCCTGTGAAGCTCGTTTGCAGGTATATATCGATAGAAGAAAAGAATTTGATAGAAAATACAATGAGTTTTCACCTTTAAACATGCAAGTTAGCAGATTTGAACGTGAAATTGGAGTGGCTGAAAAGCAATATTTAGAGATTTTACATGGGTATCATTTGGCTAAATTAAGACAACAAAATGTTGAAATGTCTAATAACCTCCAAATTATGGATAGCCCTGCTTTCCCTAGTAAGCCATTGGCATCTCAAAGAATGTTATTAGTTATATTGTCATTCATCGCCTCTTTTTTCTTTTTGTTAGTTTATTTTATCGCCAGAGAATTATTAGACACTTCTATTAAAAATACAACACGGGCGGAAGAATTAACAGGATTAAATACATTTAGTGCATTGCCCAATAAATCTGTTTCATCCAATGGATTGCAAATGGGCAGAATAGAGAATACTTTGCTAGATTACGCTGTTTCTAATCTAAAAATTGAATTAGAAAATAATCCGCAAACGTCTAATAATTATCTAATTACTGTTATTAGCTCTCGCGAAATGGAAGGTAAGTCGTACGCTGCTCAGAAGTTAGCCGAGAAGCTTTATAGTTTAGATTATTCTGTTTTGTTTATCTCTAATGATGATAACATTGAAGATGCCGAAACCGACGATAGAAAACTAAGAACGCTGCGTTATGATATTACCTCGCGCTTGTTTTCAGCCAAAACAGAAGAAAATTTATTGCCAGAGTTTTCACGTGTTAATAGAAATTCTTTCAATTTTATTATTGTGGAAGTTCCTGCAATTAGCGTAAATGCAATTCCAAATCAATTAATTAGAAACTCTCGTTTATCTTTATTAGTGGTGGATGCCAGAAGAAGTTGGACAGCCTCTGATGAAAATATTTTGAAATTATTTTCAAAAGCAGCTGGTGATCAAAATAAAATTATGTTGTGGCTCAACCAAGTTGATCCCGTGGATCTGGAAAATTTAGTAGGTTCGGCGCCACGTAAACGTTCCCAAGCGCGAGTTGCTTTGAAGCAAGAGGAAGTTGAAATTGAGGAAGCCATTGCCTAACACCAGATAGGCATGCAAGCACTATTCCAGCTATTTAGAAGTAAAAGTTTTGTTCCTTCAGGCAATAGCCTCAAAGCGATGTTGGGTGTTTTAACATTTGCTCCACTTTTTAGGGCATTGGATAAAAAAAATTTTGGCTTCTAATTTAAATTTCTATAAATAATAAGTAAGGAAGTGAGGCCAAGTTCAAAAGCGATAAACCCGAAAGGAAAATCTTTTCTAATTACTGGTTTAATAGTAATTACAGGCATTATAATGGTTGGTGTGCTGGCTTCCGGTAACATTGGTATTGCCAGTTTGGTTGCTCTTTTGCCTGTAATAGTTGGACTAATTGCGCTTATCATCTCTAATCCTTATCTTGGTTTACTTTTCTACTTACATTATTCTTTCTTTTTTATTGGTGTGAACCGATACGTTTTGGGTGTACCCTTAGGATTATCATTAGATGGAATATTATTGCTATCAACGCTTTCTATGATTTTTAGGTTGCAAAAGGATAATGTAAAGAAGTTGAATAATGGTTTTTTTATCACTATCATTATTTGGTTTCTATATACGCTAGGTGAGGCATTTTATTCGGAGGCGGGAAACTTGGGAGCCTTGCTATATGCCACCCGCAACCTGTCTTTTTATGCTATTCAAATAGTACCGCTTACTTTATTGTTGTTCGATAAAAAGGAACATTTAAATGGGTTTATTAAAATTGTAATCGGGTGGGGCGTAATTGGTGCGATTTGGGGTTGGAAACAAATAAATATTGGATTAGATCCCTTTGAAAATGCCTGGCTAGAAGCTGGAGGGAAAACTACCCACCTTTTAGGCGGCCAGTTAAGTGCATTCTCCTTTTTTTCTGATGCGGGGCAATTTGGTATTACAATGGCTTATGCCGCCTTTTTAAGCTTAATGATGGCCTTAGCTCCGAATAAAATCTCTGTTAAATTTTGGTATATTTTAGCATTTATTGTTTGTACCATTGGTATGGGTACAGCTGGCAGTTGGGGACCTATTTATGTTGTTTTTATTGGTTTATTTAGTTATTTACTTCTAGTAAAAAATTACCGCATTCTATTGCCTGGCCTAATTTTTATTCTAGTTGTTTTTGTGTTCCTTAAATTCACTTTTATAGGCAATTCTAACTCCCAAATTTATAGCATAAGAACTGCTCTTAATCCCAATGAAGCCAATTTATTGGTTGGTTTATCTAACCAAGAAAAATTAAGAGAGCACCTTGTATCGCGTCCTTTTGGAACTGGTATTGGTGCTACAGATTCTTGGACAAAACATTTTTATCCTACGAGTAATTTGGTTAATCTTTCAACCAACAATTGGTTTGTAAGGGTATGGGTTGAAAATGGCGTGGTTGGTTTAAGCGTTTTTCTGCTTGGTTTAGTTTTCGTAATGGTTATGGGCTTTGTGAAAATTAGAAGAATAAAAAATCCTGATTCTAAACAAAAATTAATTGCCTTGTATGGTGGGTTTCTGGGTGTAGTAATAGCTAGTTTTGGAAATCCTGTTTTTGGTCAAGCCCCGCTTGGAGCATTAATGTATTTTTCTATGACAATGGTGGCTAATGCCCAATCATACGATGTGCCAGAAAAATTGGAATAAGCTACGCAATGAAAACAAAGTATCCCTTAGTTAGTATCATCACTGTAAATTACTATGACTTAATCTATACCAGTGATTTTCATAATTCATTTACACTAATTAATATCAAATGGAAACATTAACGTATATTTTCTGGAGCTGTATTGCCCTTATATTTTATAGTTACTTGGGATATGGTATATTGCTGTATATAGTGGTTAAAATAAAAAAAACGTTTCTGTCTGATCCTATAATAAACACAGGCTATACGCCAGAGGTAACACTCGTTGTTCCTTGTTTTAATGAGGCGGAATATATTGAAGAAAAAATACGAAATAGTTTTGCTTTAAATTATCCAAAAGAAAAATTACAGTTGATCTTTATAAGCGATGGATCGGATGATGATACTGCTCTTAGGGTTCAAAAATACCCAGAAATTCTTTCTTTACATGAGCCAGAAAGAAATGGAAAAGCAGCTGCCATGAATAGAGCTATGGCTTTTGTTAAATCTCCAATTGTTATTTTTTGTGATGCAAATACAGACTTAAATCCGCAAGCAATTTATGAATTGGTAAAGCATTACGCTAATCCAAAAGTGGGCGCGGTTACAGGAGAAAAAAGGATTATTACCAAAGATAAGGAAAATGCAAGTGGCGCAGGAGAAGGTATTTATTGGAAATATGAAAGTTTTTTAAAACAATTGGATTCAGATTTTTATACCATCGTGGGTGCTGCTGGCGAATTAATGAGCTACAGAACTTCTTTATACAAAGAACTTCCTAAAGATACCTTGTTAGATGATTTAATGCAAAGCATGCAAATTGCTGTTGAAGGCTATCAAGTAGTTTACGAAAAGAAAGCTTGGGCATCAGAAACTGCTAGTGCAAATGTAGGGGAGGAGCTAAAAAGAAAAGTACGCATTGCGGCAGGTGTTTTTCAAAGTATGGGAAGGTTGCCCAAAGCCTTTAACCTCTTTGGAAATTTTAAAGTAAGCTTTTTGTTTATTTCCCATAAGGTAATACGTTGGACTTTTGCGCCTCTTGCGCTTTTATTAATTTTTCTAATTAATATATTTCTTAGTTTAAAACTAGCAGGGGTATATACCTTTATTATGATTGCCCAGGGATGTTTCTATACCATGGCATTGATGGGCTGGTATTTAAATAATAAACAGATTAAGGTAAAGCTACTTTTTGTGCCTTATTACTTTTTTATCATGAACCTATGCATGTATTTGGGTTTTATCCGCTTTTTACGCGGAAAACAGAGTGCTAATTGGGAACGCGCCAAAAGAGCTTAACCTATAACGGCATGCTCCAGTTGTGAATATCTTCAATTTTGCCAGTTTGTATGCCGTAAATTGTTTTGTATAAAAAGTTTGATATCACTCTTTCCGATGCTTCTGGTAGTTCATAGTTTTTACCTTGGAAGCCAATGGTAGCTATTTTTGCAATGATTGCCGCTGTTCCTGTACCAAAACAATCGCTTAACCGGCCTGCTTGGCACCAATCAATAATTTCACTTACAGCAATTTTGCGCTCTTCTACGGTGTATCCTTTGTCTTTTAATAGGCTAATACAAGTATCGCGCGTTATTCCATTTAATATGTTGCCATCCAATTTGGGTGTTAAAACGAGTTTATCATCTACAACAAAAAATAAATTGGTAGTACCAGATTCTTCCACATATTCGTGGCTATGGCCATCTGTCCAAATAATTTGATCGTATCCTTCTAGTTTAGCCTCGTGAGAGGGCAACATGCTTATACCGTAATTACCAGCTGCTTTGGCAAATCCAGCCATGCCCGTGCTTGCACGCACATAACTTTCTTCAATTTTTACTCTTATTGGTTTGGGATAGTAACTATTTACCGGACAACAAAAAATCATAAAGCTGTAATTTAAACTTGGCCTTACGCCAACATAATCATCAGTGGCAAACATAAACGGACGCACATACAAGGCACTGCCATCTTTGGTTGGAATCCAATCTTTATCTAATTGCACCAATTGTTTTAAACCTTCCATGTATAATTCTTCAGGAATTTCTGGCATTCCCATTCTTTTAGCTGATAAGTTTAAACGACGAGCATTTTCTATTGGTCTAAATAACATGGCTTGTCCAGCTTCATTTTTAAAGGCTTTCATTCCCTCAAAAATAGATTGCCCGTAATGAATGGCAGATAACGAGGGAGCAATGCTTATAGGGCCATAAGGAATAATAGAAGGATTTATCCATGAACCATCCACATAATCTACTCTAAACATATGATCTGAAAAAATTTTTCCAAATTCAATGTTTTCAAAATCACATAAATGTATTCTTGATTGTGGTGTTCTGATAATTTTTATTGAAATTGCCATGGTATATGAATAATGAGTTACAAATAGCAGACGATTTTATCCTTCCTTTATTTGACGAAATTTTTGTGGTCAAAGAAAGAGATTTTTCCATAGAATACCACCCTTTAGGTTCGGGCTTGCAAAAACTTTTACTAATTGTTGATTGTAATACGCATCAATTTTTGCCCGAAGTTGAAATGCAATTATTGCAAATAATTGTTGATAAGGGCCTTAGGAAGACAATGGATGATGTTTGGATTGTAAATATCCAAAAGTTTCCACAAGTTAGTTTAGAGAGAATGTGGGATTTTTTTCAGCCAAATCAGGCAATTGTTTGGGGTGCCCAAGCTTGGATGAAGCAACAACTTGTTCCATTAGATACCCATAAGCAAGCTTATATTCATGGCGTTGAACTCCTGCAGGCAAATAAAATTGCCGATTATTTAACAGATGCATCTGCTAAAGGAAAATTATGGCTGGCCTTACAGCGCATGTTTTTTAATTAATAAGTTTAAATACATGTACAAACTTATTTTTGCTTCCCACAATGACAATAAAACCAAGGAGATTAGTGCAATTTTTAATGGATTAATTGCCATAAAATCTTTGAAGGAAATTGGCTTTCTAGAAGAAATAATTGAATCAGGTAATACATTAGAAGAAAATGCAGCCCTTAAAGCCAATGCAGTTTATAAGGCAACCCAATTAGATTGTTTTGCAGATGATACCGGTTTGCTGGTGTCTGCCTTAAATGGTAAACCTGGCGTACATACTGCTCGATTTGCTGGTCCGGATAAGAACCCACAACTCAATAATCAAAAATTGCTGGAAGTGATGCAGAATCAATCCGATAGAAGCGCCAGTTTTGTAACCATCATTCAACTTATCTTCTCGGGGAGTTCTTACCTTTTTAAAGGTGAATTAAAAGGAACAATTGCCACAAAACCAATGGGTGAGGAAGGGTTTGGATATGACCCTATTTTTATTCCACTTAATGCAAATAGAACCTTGGCTCAAATGACTTTAGATGAAAAAAATAGCTTAAGCCATAGAAGCATAGCATTTAAAAGTATGCTGCAGTTTTTGAAAGAAAAATTAAATTAGGATTTTTTATTCGGCCTAAATTCAGCGTTTAAACTTTGCTCAATTTCCTCCTGAACATCTTCATCTGCCTCTATATCCGAAATGCGATGTCGGTAAAAATAAATGGGTAGTTGGCCCACAATAAGCGCCAAAGTGCCAATTACCAGCATAACTAAATAGGCTGCATTATCTTGCAAAGCCAGAGCAATTAGCACAAACATTATATTAACGATACTCAAAACAATTGTAGCTTGGCTATGGCTCTGGCCGTTTTTAATAAGCCAATGATGCAAATGATTTTTATCTGCCTTAAAAGGAGAAGTTTTATTTATGGCACGCAGAATAAAAACACGCAAAGTGTCGTATAAAGGCACAACCAAAATGGCTAAAGCAATTCCTGGAGCCGATCTTATCTGAAAATTTGCACCACTTAACGGCGAGTTAGACTCAATATAATGAATAGCAAATAGTGATAACATAAATCCTACAGTTAGCGATCCTGCATCGCCCATAAATATTTTAGCGGGACTAAAATTAAAAAACAGAAAGCCTAATATGGAACCTGCTAAGGCAAGCGAGATTAAGGTCCAATCTAATTCTCCCTGAGAGTAAAATAAAAAAGCGAAAGTTAAACTCATAATGATAGTTAAACTTCCTGCTAAACCATCAATGCCATCTATTAAATTGATAGAATTTGTGATTACTATTATCATAAACATAGATAAGGCAATGCTGGCAATTAGTGGGATTTCATGAATTCCAAAAACGCCCTGAAAATCATTGATTCTTATGTCTGTTAAGCTGGTAACTAATCCTGCTGCTAATAATTGAGTATACAGTTTTTTTAAGGGGGATAAGACAACAATGTCGTCTTTTAATCCGCTAATAAATAGCATAATAAGTGCTGCTCCAATATATTTTGCGCCGAGAATAGAACTAAAATCACCAAAAAGCAAAATGGAAAAACTAAATGCTACGAAAATAGCCAAACCACCTAATCTCGGTATTTTTGAGGTGTGAATTTTCCTTTCTTCTGGCTTATCATACAAATTTTTTAATTTTGCTACAGTAATGATAGATGGAATGGCAAAAATAGATACTAAAAAAGCAGTAATTGTTGCTAAAATTATTGTAATCATGTGAGTGAGTTATACAGCAATTTAAAACTTTAAAATTAAAATTCCAAATAGAAGTATATAAATGTTAAATTATTATTAAGGAGCTAAACGGGTGCATGTCCAATCTAATGTGCTAGTTTTGGTATATAAAAATCGATCATGAAGTCTGCTTGCTCTTCCTTGCCAAAATTCTATTGATTGTGGATTGAGGATATAGCCTCCCCAATGCGAAGGCCGGATTAAAGGTGTGCTTTGAAAAAGTAATTTAAACTTATCAAAATTTTCTTCCAAGTACTTTCTATTATCTATTGGCTGACTTTGCGGGGAAGCATGCGCTCCAATCTGACTCTCAAAAGGCCGAGAGGCGAAATAAGCATCTGATTCTTGTGCTGAAATTTTTGTAACTATTCCTTCAATTCTAACTTGCCTCTGCAATTCTGGCCAAAAGAACAATAAAGCAGCTTGGTTATGTTTTCCTAGTTGTTTGCCTTTATTGCTATCATAATTGGTGTAAAAAACAAAGCCATTATCCTCAATTCCTTTAAGCAATACAATTCTAGAGCTGGGCCTTCCGTCCTGTTTTATCGTAGCTAAACTCATTGCATTGGGCTCATTTACCGAGGCATCTATAGCCTCTTTAAACCAGTTTTTAAATTGATTTATTGGTTCAGTTATAATGTGTGATTCGTTAAATTCTTTGAGAGTGTATTCTTTTCTTATGGCTGCAATAGCTTCATTATCTATCATTTTTTTATGTTTTAGTTAGCAATTATACGGTTCTTTAAATTAAGATTATCTAATAGTGAATTGATTTTTAAAGTGAATAACTTGTATATAACAACAAATATATTTTCTTTTAGTTGCTTCTATATGAAAGTTTGGTTTAAACATTACGATTTTAGGCTTGGTAGCGGTAAATTGCTCATTAGTGAACCTTTTTTGGCTGACCCAAATTTCAGGAAAACGGTGATTTTACTCTGCGAACACGAGGAGGAAGGGAGTGTTGGTTTTGTGCTTAACCGCATGGCTAATTTTTGTACAGATGAAATTATTCCAGGATTATTGAAATTTAATTTCCCGATTTTTTATGGCGGACCAGTTGAAGAAAATTCGCTCCATTTTATCCATACCTGTGGAAATGAAATACCCCATTCTTTGCATATTGGAAATGGTTTGTTTTGGGGTGGAGAATTAGAAGCAATCAATCATTTAATAACTGAAGGCAAAGCATTGCCTCAAAATTTTAAATTTTTTATTGGATACAGCGGCTGGGGGGTAGGACAATTAGAAAGCGAAATTGAGCAAAAAGCCTGGTGGTTGGATAAACTAAATACTAATATTGCAATTAGCAGTGAATGGGGGCAAATTTGGCCATTGGCTGTTAAAAATTTAGGTCAAGATTTTGCCTACCTTGCCAATGCCCCAGAAGACTTTCTGTGGAATTAATGGGGCATAATTCTATTGTAATTTTCGTGTATTTGATTTACAATGAGCGGTATGGGTTCAGATTTTAACAAGGCTAACTGCTCATAAATAGTTTCTATCTTAATGTTTGATTGATCCGTTTCTGCAAAAAGTCTATTAGCAGGAATTGCTTGAATACAATTGTTTAACTTTTTGCTGGGTTTTAAAACATTATAGCCAATAGAAATATAGGTATTATTGAAAAAATTAAGCTGTTTCCATTGCTCAATACTGCCATTATAGCCATGTAATATTATTGGTTCAGGAAAATTTCTTAAAATTTTTTGCAAGTTCTCGTGTGATTTAAATTGATGTATAATTACGGGCATTCTCAATTCTTTAGCTATGGCAACTTGCCAAGCAAACAATGCTAATTGAACACTAAAGTTTGGATAATTATTGTCTAAACCAATTTCGCCAATGGCTTTACAATTTGGAAGCTGGCATAACGAAATGAGCCTCTCTCGCAAAACTTGCTTAGAAAATTGAGTAATAAACCAAGGATGCAATCCCACACTAATTGGATAGCGAATTGTCATTTTTGAAGGATCGGGCACATAGGCATTTCTAAGCTCAATGCCATTAAATAGCCTCGCTTTTCGATGCGTATGGATATTTATAAGTAGGGAGTTCATTTAGATTTTAAATTAATCAGGTAAAAATACGTGCAGAATTTATAATTTTCTGCTACTTTTGAACCATATGACAAATAATGCTATAAGTCCGAGTAGAATTGAAGTAATGGAATTTGTTGGAAAAGATGTTGAATCTCTTGCCAAAGAATATTTAAAACCAGTAGAAACAAACTGGCAAGCATCTGAACTGTTGCCATTAACATCTGACACAACTTTTGTGGCAGATTTAAAAACCATTCAAGAAAACGCGCAAAGTCATTCGTATGATTTTATGGTTGTTTTAGTTGCAGATACCATTACCGAAGAGGCATTACCTACCTATGAAAGTTGGTTAACCGGCCTAGTTGGTGTAGATCAACAAAACAATAATGGTTGGGCTAAATGGATGAGAAGTTGGGCTTCGGAAGAAAATAGACATGGCGACGTGTTAAACCGTTACTTGTATTTGTGCGGCAGAATTAATATGAAAGCCTTTGAAGCTAGCACTCAATATCTAATTACCGATGGATTTAACAACCAAGCAGGAAACGATCCTTATAGAAATTTTGTATACACCAGTTTTCAGGAATTAGCCACCAATGTTAGTCATAGGCGTGTGGCCACACTAGCCAAAAAAGATGGCAATACTTTGCTTTCTAAAATTTGCGGTTTAGTGGCGGCTGATGAAGCCAGACATGCCAGAGCTTACATGAATTTTGTGAACAGAATTATGGATATTGATCCCAACGAAATGATGTTGGCCTTTGAAGATATGATGCGCAAAAAAATTGTTATGCCAGCAGTATGCATGCGCGAATTAGGTGGAAATTTGAACACTTTTGCCAATTTTAGTGATGCTGCTACCCGTTTGGGTGTTTATACTGCTTTAGATTATATCGATATTTTAAAAACAGTAATAGACGAATGGAAAATTGAAAACGTACGTGGTTTGCAAGAAAATGGCGAAAAAGCACGTGATTACTTAAT
Organism: Chitinophaga pinensis; assembly: GCA_945860865.1. Lineage (GTDB taxonomy): Bacteria > Bacteroidota > Bacteroidia > UKL13-3 > UKL13-3 > B1. The sequence goes on from CAMARW010000011.1 coordinate 28,173, forward strand.
GGCGCTTCCAAATAGATTAACACGCATTGCAGAAAGAGCTGCTATGCCAAAGGTTGAACATAAATTTGATTGGATTCTTTCCTAAAGTATATGGCTTAAGGCAAAAAAAAATCCCCGTTAATCATTGATTAACGGGGATTTTTTTTTAGATCCGTTTTATGCTTCCACTTCTTGTTCATCATCATGTGCGTGTGCATGATGTTGGTGGTTGTGTGCTTCCATAATTTTGGTAAATTCATCAGCACTTACCTCTTTAGTCTCTATTGTAATAGTATCTAATAACCATTGATTAACTTTTAAGCGAACAGCTACATTAATCATCTTGCTTCTAAACTCTTCTTTTTGCAATTGTGGTTCAACAATACTCATCAAGATTTCGTCGCTTAAGCCTTGTGTGCCTCCGTAAGCGCCAAACATTTGCTTGGTATGGTTAATTGCAGCGGCTTTAATATCCTCATCGTTTACCTTAATCTCATTGTTTGCCAATATTTTTTCCTCTAAAATATGGTTTTTCAAGTAGTTAGCCTCTGGCTTATAAGCTTCATCCATGTTTTCTGGTGTAAACTTATCAGCGTGACGCTCCATTAACCAACGCTTTAAGAAATCGTCTGGCAATTTGATGTTGTGCTTAGCTACTAAACTATCAAATAATTCGTGTTCTAATAAATGCTGGGCTTGTTGATTAAAATAAGCATTCAATTCTTCTCTTATTTTATCTTTTAATTCATCTTCAGAGTTTACAACACCTGGTCCATAAATTTTATCGAAGAATTCTTGGTTAACTTCTGATCCTCCTGTTCTTTTAATTTCACTAACGGTTAACTTAAAAGTAGGGCTTAAATCGGCAACAGTTTGTTTTTGGATGCCTAAAGCATGACTCATTTCCATTTCATCGTTGTTAAACAACGCAAAAACGTTAACATCTGCATAGGTTCCTTTGGTTAGGCCAATTAAGCTATTTTTTAACTCATCAACTTTAATAGTATTTACAGCAATTGGAACTGAATCTGCGTTTACACCACCTTCTAAAGGTTCGTTATTATCTGCGAGCTCAGTAAGTGTAGCGTAAATCATATCATTTTCTTCCACCACATCAGCATCTACTAAATTGGCGAAACGTTTTTTCATGCGATCAATTTCATCTGCAATCATTGCATCGCTGGTAGTTGGACTGTATTTTGTGTAAACATCCGATTTGCTGATGTTTAATTCTATTTCAGGAGTTAAGCCCAAATCAAATGTAAAGGTATAATTAGCATCTTTAGTTAAAGCATCAATTTTGGTGTCTTCTGTTAAAATTGGCTGACCCAAAATATTTAATTTGTTTGATTCGATATAATCAAACAAACCCTTGCTTGCTAAACCGTTAATTTCTTCTAATAAAAGGCTGTTTCCAACCATTTTCTCAATCATGCCTTTAGGAGCATGGCCAGGTCTGAAGCCAGGTATATTAGCTTTTTTACCGTAATCTTTTAACTTCTTCTCATAAGTTGGAAGATAGTCTTCAGTGCTTATGCCTACAGATATAGTTCCGTTTAAAGCATCTTTTTTTTCGAATGTAACGTTCATCGCTTTTATAATTTCAACAATGCCAATAATAAATAAGACTGACAATGTCAGTCTTATTTTGTTTCCAAGTTTCCTTGTTATTTTTGTGCGCATGGAGGGACTCGAACCCCCACGCCTCTCGGCACCAGATCCTAAGTCTGGCACGGCTACCAATTACGCCACATGCGCTCTTTATTTAAAAAGGGATGCAAATATAAGTCTAATTTGTGAAGGTTTATGAATGCAATGGATTTATTCTAACAAAAATATTTAAAATATTGAATGTCAGTTTTATAATGTGTTGTTTATTGAGTTTTTTCAAACATACGTGAGCAAAATTGGCCGAAATAAATTGAGATATTTATTATTGCTTTCATATAATTATAGTTATTTTGTAACAAATTAGAACTGAAAATGGATGCCAAAGAAATCGATTTGGATTTAGAGAATAAGGTTATTGTTAAGGCATATAGAAATTTGCTTAAAAGTATTCGGCGCTCGCTATTTAAGGAAGACAAAAAAAAAATAAGACAGGCTTTTGAAATTTCTTTGGATGCCCACAAAAATATGCGGAGAAAAAGTGGTGAACCATATATAATTCATCCGCTGGCAGTGGCGCAGATTTGCGCAGAGGAGATTGGTTTGGGAGTTACTTCTGTGGTTTGTGCACTCTTGCATGATACAGTGGAGGATACAGACATAACTTTAGACTTACTAAAACTAAAATTTGGCGATAAGGTTGCGCTCATCATCGATGGTTTAACCAAAATTTCGGGGGTTTTGGATCAGCCTGATAAAAGTATTCAGGCCGAAAATTTCAAAAAAATGTTGCTCACCTTGAGTGATGATGTGCGCGTAATTTTGATTAAACTAGCCGATCGTTTACACAACATGCGCACCCTTGATAGCATGAGCCCAAAATCTCAATTAAAGATTGCCTCAGAAACGGCTTATGTATACGCTCCGTTAGCACATAGATTGGGTTTATATGCTATAAAATCTGAATTGGAAGATTTAAGTACCAAATACTTACAGTCTGAAAATTATAATTTTGTAAAGGTTAAACTCAATGAAACTAAAATCCAAAGAAATAAATACATCAAGAATTTTATTGAGCCATTTATTCAAGATTTGGAAGATCAGGGGTTAAAATATGAAGTAAAAGGCCGGCCTAAAAGTATACATTCTATTCTTCAAAAGATGAAAACCCAGCACGTTACTTTTGAGGAGGTTTTTGATTTATTTGCCATTAGAATTATTATAGATACTACTCTAGAAACAGAAAAAAGTGATTGCTGGAAGGTGTATTCAATTGTTACTGACTATTATACCCCAAATCCAGACAGGCTAAGAGATTGGGTGAGCACACCCAAAGCAAATGGTTACGAAAGTTTACACACAACCGTAATGGGTCCAAAAGGTCGGTGGGTAGAGGTGCAAATTAGAACCAAACGCATGGATGAAATTGCCGAAAAGGGATTTGCCGCGCATTGGAAATATAAAGATAATGGCCAAGGTAGCGATAATGGTTTAGAAGGCTGGCTCTCTCGAGTTAGGGAAATTTTGGAGAGCCCAGATGCAAATGCCATGGATTTTTTAGATGATTTTAAACTTGCCCTCTATACAGACGAAATCTTTGTGTTCACCCCAAAAGGCGATTTGCGGAAACTGCCAGCCGGAGCTACTATCCTCGATTTTGCTTTTGATATTCACTCCGATTTAGGCATCAACTGTATTGGCGCCAAACTCAACAATAAACTGGTGCCTATTAATCATGTTTTAAATAACGGCGACCAAGCAGAAATACTATCAAGTAGCAAGCAAAAGCCCAACGAAGATTGGTTTGATTTTGTAATTACGGCTAAAGCTAAATCTAAAATTAGGGAGTATTTTAAGCAAATTAGGTTAAAGGCCTCCCAATTGGGAAAGGAGATTCTGGAGCGTAAATTTAAAAATGCCAAGATTCCATTTAACTCAGATAACTTACAAATTTTAACTAAACACTATAAGCTAAAAGCAGTTACAGATTTATATTTTCAATTAGCCAATGAGCAAATAGATCGAACTAAATTGGATATTGAAGCCGTTTTAATTTCCGACAAAAACAAGCCGGTTGAAATACAAGCTCCTGCCATTGCCAAGTCTAAAGCAGCGCCTAATTTGCCGCTCGACGCCGTAATCCTCAGTGAAAACGAAGCCAATATGCCTTATACTTTCGCCAAATGTTGTAACCCCATTCCAGGCGATGAAATTTTTGGCTTTGTTACCATTGGCGAAGGTGTTAAAATTCACCGAACTTCTTGTCCAAACGCCCTCGCCCTTATGAGTAATTATGGATATAGAATCATAAAAGCTAAATGGGCCAACGCAGAAGATGTGCCCAAAAAGGCTTTTGTTTCTTCCATTAAGGTTTCTGGTATTGATAGCGTGGGTATTGTAAGTATTATAACCGATACCATTTCTAAGCAACTCCAGGTAAATATGAAGTCTATCAGTATTACCAGTAATGAGGGTATGTTTGAAGGAAATATTGTTCTAGAAGTATTAGATACCCGGCAGTTAGAAACCATTATGAGCGCCATTAAAAATGCTAGCGATTTAATAAGTGTGAATAGAATTGATTTGAGCTAAAAGAATAAAAATTTATCTCTTTGGTTATCAGTAATATTTTTTGCTTTTGGCTGAACCAAAGCGGTTTATTTTTGAACAATCAACTTGAATGAGGTATGTATTAAGGATTATATTAACTTTGACCCAACAATATAGAATACATGTCGTTTGAATCACAAAATGCAGAAAAGTTGAAACTGGAGGTAAAGAATAGGTTTGTAGAATACCTAGAAAAACACCAGCAGCGGAAAACTCCCGAACGATTTGCTATACTTGATGAAATATACTCAAATAAGGAACATTTTGATGTAGAAACTTTATTTGACCACATGAAAAACAGAAACTACCGCGTAAGTAGAGCAACTGTTTATAATACTTTAGATTTATTGTTAGATTGTGGCCTTGTTATCAAACATCAGTTTGGTAAAAATATTTCAAGATACGAGCGTTCTTATGGGTTTAGACAGCATGATCACCTCATTTGTAATTATTGTAATGAGGTTTTGGAGTTCTGCGACCCAAGGTTGCAACAAATTAAAAATACCATGGGCGAGCTCATGCAGTTTGGGATTACCAACCACTCTCTGTATTTGTTTGGTGATCCAATTTTAGATGCCGACAATAATTGCTTGTCGTGCAAAAAAAACGTTAAAAAAGAAAGTTAATATATGAAGGTTGATGTAGTTTTAGGTTTGCAGTGGGGCGATGAAGGCAAGGGTAAGATTGTAGATGTGCTTACGCCAAAATATGATGTGGTTGCGCGTTTTCAGGGTGGTCCAAATGCGGGCCATTCTCTAGAATTTGGTGGAAATAAATATGTGTTAAACACCATTCCTTCGGGCATTTTTCATGAACATTGTATCAATATTATTGGCAATGGGGTAGTGGTAGACCCTGTTCAACTTAAAAAAGAAATTGAAAAGGCAGAAACTACGGGTGTAAATATTCGCAAAAATCTATATATCTCAGAAAAAGCGCATGTAATTTTACCAACCCACCGTTTAGTAGATGCAGCCAGCGAAGCCTATAAAGGAATTCATAAAGTTGGTTCAACCCTTAGAGGAATTAGCCCTACTTACCAAGATAAAATTGGCAGAAGCGGTTTACGTATTGGCGATTTAATTGGCAAACAGTTTCAGAACAAATACGATACAGCTGTAAGTAATCATAAAAAATTATTAGATTCTTTAAATTACGAATACAATTTGGCCGACCACGAGCCGGCATTTTTTGAGGCGGTTGAATATTTAAAGCAGTTTAAAATTGTAAATACAGAGTATTACATAAATCACCTCATTACAGAGGGTAAACGTGTTTTAGCCGAAGGCGCGCAAGGTACTTTGTTGGATATAGATTTTGGTTCATACCCCTTTGTTACTTCTTCTAATACCATAACCGGCGGAGCTTGCAGTGGTTTGGGTATTGCTCCCCAAAAGATTAATAAGGTTTATGGTATTTTTAAAGCTTATTGCACCCGTGTGGGTAATGGGCCATTTCCTACCGAGCAAGAAAATGAAACGGGGGAGTTATTGCGTAAGCTAGGACATGAATTTGGTGCCACAACAGGCAGGCCACGCAGAACGGGTTGGTTAGATTTACCTACTTTAAAGTATGCCATTATGCTTAATGGGGTAACCGATTTAATTTGCACCAAGAGCGATGTGCTGAGTGGTTTTGAGAATGTGCAAGTTTGTGATGGCTATCAAATTGGATCAGAAATATCGAGTCAAATTCCGTTTAATTTGATGGATGAGGCTATTATTCCGCAATATAAATCGTTCCCAGGTTGGAAAGAAGATCTTACTAAAATTAGAGATTTTAATGCCTTACCAGATACTTTTAAAACCTATATTAGTTACGTAGAAAGTATGATAGATGTTCCCATCAACATTATTTCTGTGGGTCCAGATAGGGAAGAAACCATACATAAATAGTTGCTTGTTACAAGCAACGTTTATAAATGCCAACCGTGTTTTCTAATCCGTAATAAAGGGCGTCGCATACCAGTGCATGGCCAATAGAAACCTCTAACAAGCTGGGAATATGCTGTGCAAAAAAGCGCAGATTTTCTAAACTTAAATCGTGGCCAGCATTCAGGCCCAAGCCTAGTTCATTGGCTTTTTGAGCTGCGGCTAGGTATGGTGCAATGGCTTCTATAGGGTTAACGGCAAAATGCTGTGCAAACGATTCCGTGTAAAGTTCAATTCTATCTGTGCCTGTTTCTAAGGCGCCTTCAATCATATCCAAATTGGGGTCGACAAAAATAGACGTTCTGATGCCTTCTCCTTTTAATTGAGCTATGATTTCTTTCAGAAATGCACCTTCTGTTAGCGTATTCCAACCGTGGTTGCTAGTAATTTGCTGGGGCGCATCTGGTACTAAGGTTACTTGAGCTGGTTTTACCGCCATTACCAAATCCATGAATTTCTTTTCTTTGGGGTTTCCTTCAATGTTTAATTCGGTTGTAAGTGCCAACTTCAAGTCGTAAACATCTGCATATCGGATGTGTCTTTCATCCGGTCTGGGGTGCACGGTAATACCATCTGCCCCAAATTTCTCACAATCCAAAGCAGCTTTAACTACATCAGGATTGTTGCCTCCTCTTGCATTTCGAATCAGTGCAATTTTGTTGATGTTAACGGATAATTTAGTCATACTGTTTGTGTCTTACTTTTAGGCTATTCAAGTTTAATTTAACCAGCAATTACATATTTCTGCGATATTGCCCACCAACCTCAAACAAAGCCTGGGTAATTTGTCCCAAAGAGCAATATTTTACCGTTTCCATTAATGCTTCAAAAATGTTTTGATTGTGTATGGCCACATGTTGCAATTGCTTCAACATAATTATGCCTTTCTCTTCATTCATTTTCTTCAATTCATTTAACCTGCTAATCTGAAATTCCTTCTCTTCAGTAGTAGAGCGAATTACCTCTTTTGGTAAAACAGTTGGGGAACCTTTCGATGATAAGAAGGTGTTTACGCCAATAATTGGAAACTCTCCCGTATGTTTTTGCATTTCGTAGAACATACTTTCTTCCTGAATTTTATTGCGTTGGTACATGGTTTCCATCGCACCTAAAACGCCGCCTCTTTCGGTAATTTTATCAAATTCGGTTAAAACAGCTTCTTCAACCAAATCTGTAAGCTCTTCTATTATAAAAGCACCTTGCAGTGGGTTTTCATTTTTGGTTAAACCCAGTTCTTTATTAATAATTAACTGAATGGCCATAGCCCTGCGCACCGATTCTTCGGTAGGCGTGGTAATTGCCTCGTCATACGCATTGGTATGTAAGCTATTGCAATTATCGTAAATGGCATACAAAGCTTGCAGTGTAGTGCGTATATCATTAAAATCTATCTCTTGCGCGTGCAAACTTCTACCGCTGGTTTGTATGTGGTATTTTAGCATCTGACTACGCTCATTACCACCATATTTTAACTTCATGGCTTTGGCCCAAATTCTTCTGGCAACTCTACCAATTACGGCATATTCTGGATCAATGCCGTTAGAGAAGAAGAAAGATAAATTGGGAGCAAAATCATCAATATTCATGCCTCTACTGAGGTAATACTCTACAAAGGTAAATCCGTTTGAAAGGGTAAGAGCCAATTGGGTTAAAGGATTTGCACCTGCTTCTGCAATATGGTAACCACTTATAGAAACAGAATAAAAATTACGCACGCCTTCATTAATAAAATATTGCTGCACATCGCCCATTACGCGCAAGCTAAATTCTGTAGAAAAGATACAGGTATTCTGCGCTTGGTCTTCTTTTAAGATATCGGCCTGAACCGTTCCTCTTACTTGCTTTAAGGTCTCTTTCTTAATTTTTTGGTATACATCTGCTGGCAGAACCATATCGCCTGTTACGCCTAATAGCATCAATCCTAAACCATCGTTTCCTTCTGGTAGGGTTTCGTTATAAACTGGTCTTGCTAGGCCTTTGGCTTTGAATATAGCTTCAATTTTAGCATTTATTTCGTCTTCTAAACCATTTTGCTTGATGTAGATCTCACATTGTTGGTCGATAGCAGCATTCATAAAAAAGGCACAGATAATTGCAGCCGGACCATTAATCGTCATGGAAACAGATGTCTTAGGGTCAGCCAAATTAAACCCAGAATATAGTTTTTTTGCCGCATCTAAACTCCAAACGCTTACGCCAGAATTACCAATTTTACCGTAAATATCTGGTCTATGGTCGGGGTCGTTACCGTACAAAGTAACCGAATCAAATGCCGTGCTCAAACGCGCCGCTGGCATGCCTAAGCTCACATAGTGGAAACGTTTGTTGGTGCGCTCTGGTCCGCCTTCTCCGGCAAACATTCTGGTTGGGTCTTCGCCTTCTCTCTTAAACGGATAAATACCCGATGTATAAGGGAATTCTCCTGGGAAGTTTTCTTTTAAAGCCCAAATTAAAATATCGCCCCAGCCTTTAAATTTAGGCACTGCTACTTTCGGAATTTGCGAATGGGAGAGCGATTCTGAATGTGTTTTTATCTTTATTTCTTTATCGCGTACCTTAAAAACATAATACTCATTTTTGTATAAATTGAGTTTATCTTCCCAAGTTTCTAATATAATTTTATTGCGCGGATCTAAGTCTAAGGCAACTTGGTGGTAGGTTTCATCTAGGCCTTTTAATAGGCGGTCTATGTCTTCTAGTTTCGACTCTTTAATGGTATTCATCGCCGAGTATAATCCAAATAACTTATCGGCAATGGCAGCTTGTTTCTGAACCCACTTATCATAGTTTCTATTGGTTTCAGAAATTTCGGATAAATAGCGTGTTCTAGCAGGAGGGATGATGTAGATTTTTTCACTCATTTCTTCGCTAATGGTATACGAAGAGTTAAGGGGCGCTCCTGTTTTTTCAACCACTTTATCCATTACTGCTTTATATAATCGATTCATGCCTGGGTCGTTAAACTGCGAGGCAATAGTGCCGTACACAGGCATGGTATCTGGATTTACATCAAACAATAAATGGTTGCGTTGGTATTGTTTTTTTACATCTCTAATGGCATCTAAGGCACCCTTTTTATCAAACTTATTGATGGCAATAATGTCGGCAAAATCCAACATGTCTATTTTTTCTAATTGGGTTGCTGCGCCATACTCAGGTGTCATTACATACAAAGCGGTATTACTATGTTCAATAATTTCTGTATCGCTTTGACCAATACCAGAAGTTTCTAAAATGATTAAATCAAAATTGGCTGCTTTAACAATATCTACTGCTTCCTTTACATATTTAGATAGCGCTAAATTACTCTGCCTGGTTGCCAATGAACGCATGTAAACCCTATCATTTTTAATGGAGTTCATGCGAATTCTATCGCCTAGTAAAGCACCGCCTGTTTTTCTTTTACTAGGGTCAACCGAAATAATGGCAATGTGTTTCTCTGGAAAATCGAGTAAAAATCTTCTCACTAGTTCATCAACCAAAGAAGATTTACCTGCGCCGCCGGTTCCGGTAATACCCAAAACGGGTACATCATTTATCTTCCAATGAGCTTGTTGCAGGTTTTTATGAAAATCTTCTGGAAAGTTTTCTGCTGCCGAAATTAAGCGAGCAATAGATTTATAATCTCTGTCTTTTAAATGTTTAACCTCATCATTTAGGTTGGCTCCTGTGGCAAAATCACATTTCTGTAGCATGTCGTTTATCATGCCTTGTAAGCCCATCGTGCGCCCGTCATCTGGGTGGTAAATACGGGTAATTCCGTAGGCTTGTAATTCGGCAATTTCTTCTGGTAAAATGGTTCCGCCACCACCGCCAAATATGCGAATGTGGCTGCAATCTTTTGCTTTCAGAAGATCGTACATGTATTTAAAATACTCCACATGTCCACCTTGGTAGCTTGTCATGGCAATGGCATTGGCATCTTCTTGTATGGCAGTATTTACAACTTCTTCGGCACTTCTATCATGCCCTAAATGGATAACTTCTGCGCCACTTGCCTGAATAATTCTGCGCATGATATTGATGGCAGCATCATGTCCGTCGAATAAGCTGGCAGCGGTTACTACCCTGATTTTATTTTTTGGGGTATATTTTTCTATATTTTCCATAAAGAATATGAGCGTGTTTAAACCACAAAAATAGGGTTTTGCCCCATAAAAGAAAGCGCTTTTGCGTATTTATTAAAAGCGGTATCCAAATGCGTTGCGCACATTTAGGGTATTATTGGGAAACCCTTTCGCTGGCAACGAATTATAGTTTTGGATAAGGCCAAACCTAAACGACAATTTTTGGGTGATGCGCCATTCTGCCTTGAGCTCTGTGAGTAACCTAAAATCGCTAAAATCTATGAGGTCGGGTTGGTAATAACATACCAAATCAAAGTTAAAATGTTTCTCTTTAAAATATAGGAAAGACAAGTAAAAGCTCATTCTGTTTTTAACGTTATTTACCAATTCATCGGTTGTTTTTTCGTACTCGTACATCCACATAGCGCCGGTAAAAACTTTCATACTATCAGCGTATAATATCCGCAAACGCGGACCAGCGCCTAATAATCCCCTGAATTTTAAGCCTATTTGCTCGTTAAATTGAGTTTGTGCAAATGCTTCTCCACTTAAATAAGGTTTTATGGCGCGTTTATAGCGCAAATGTTGGTAACCATTTAAGGCTAAATTATTGGCATTGGCTCGAACCAAATTAAACTCGTTGATGAATAAATAAGAGTTGATATCTTGGTTTTTGAGTAGATTTATTTTGTTTCCAGCATTTATAATTTGATTTTGGTTCTGGATTAGGTTAAAATTCAATTCAATATTGCCATGCCAAAGCGTATCTTGTGTGTCGTATTGCCGTGATTCAATATTGATAACTTGTTGAGCCTTAACAACGAAGGAGAGAAAGAGAAAGAGTAAGAGAAATAATTTTGTTTTCAATGCTTCAAAAATAAAAAAAACGAAAGAATTAAAGGTGCTCAAATTTTAATTTTTATTACATTTGTTGCCCTTAAATATAAATAGTATGGAATTAAAAGACGTGGTTGCTATCGCCGGACAAAGTGGTTTACATAAAATTGTTGGAAGAAGTAAAAATGGTTTAATCGTTGAAACTATTGGCAATGGCAGAAGATTTTCTACCAGTTTCCAAGATAAAGTTTCTGTGTTAGAAGATATTTCTATTTACACATTAGAAGAAGACATGCGCCTGCATTTAGTATTGCTAAAATTGAAAGAGAATGGTAATGCGCCAGCAGCTAAAGACGATATGAAAATGATTCGTTCGTTTTTAATTGAACTTATAAACTTAGACAGTGAACGCGTTTACGATAACGATATCAAGAAGTTACTAAACTGGTTTCATACTTTAAAAGATGTATTAGATTTTGATAAGTTGAAATCGGCAAGTGAGGCTTTAGATGCTGATGTTGCAGCAGAAAATGATGCACCTGAAACAAACGCAGAGGCGCCAATAGAAGAAGCAAAACCTAAAAAAGCGGCTGCCAAGAAAACGGCTGCGCCTAAAACGGCAACGCCTAAAAATACAGCTGCTCCTAAGGCAAATACCAAAGGTGCCGGTGCTTCAAAAACAAGTTACAGACCAAAAGCAGTGTAGTTTTTTAAATTTTATAATGAAAATGGGTTAATGAATTTTAAATTTGTTAACCCATTTTTTTTAATTAATTTGCTAGGAGAAGTCCATAGTCGATAGTCCATGGTCTATGGACCAAAAATTAACAACCAAATTATGATTACAATAACCCATCACAAATTTTTAGCCGATAAGTTAAAGGTAACTTCTTGGGATGTTTTAGCTCCGTATTTTGAGCAGTTGTTGCAGCGCGAGATAAACTCGGTTGCAGAACTAGAGACGTGGTTATTGCACCGCAGCGAATTGGAAGCTTTTGTAAGCGAAAATTTAGCTTGGCGCTATGTAAAAATGACCTGCGATACCAACAATAAAGAGTTGGAAGATGCCTATTTGTTTTTTGTAAATGAGATTGAACCTAAGATAGCTCCGTACAATGATTTGCTTAATAAAAAAATGATGGCGAGTCCTTTTGTAAACGAGTTGGATCAGGCCAAATATTTTATATACTTACGTGGCATAAAGCAAGAGATGGCCATTTTTAGAGAAGAGAACGTGCCTTTGCAAGCCAAAGTGGCTGCTACTTCGCAAAAATATGGAACTATTATTGGCTCCTTAATGGTTGAAATGGAAGGCAAAGAAATCACCTTGCAACAGGCTTCTAATTATTTAAAAAATACCGACAGAGCCTTGCGCGAAGAAGCCTTTATGAAAATTAATGAAGCCCGAGCAGCCAAGGCAGATGAGTTGGATACTTTGTTTGATGAATTGATTGCCTTGCGTCATCAAATAGCTGTGAATGCTGGTTTTGCCAATTACCGCGATTATAAGTTTGCCGAAATGGGCAGGTTTGATTATGCGCCGCAAGATTGTTTTAACTTTCATGAGGCCATTCAAAAGCAGGTAATACCTTTGGTAAAGGTGTTTAACGAGAAGCGTTTGGCGGCTTTGGGGCATACCTTAAAACCTTGGGATATGGAGGTGGATGTAGAAAATAAACCAGCCTTAGAACCTTTTACAAGCGGATTGGATTTGTTGGACAAGACCATCAAATGTTTCTCCAAAATTGATGATTATTTTGCTTACTGCATCAAAACCATGGATGATATGGGCCGACTAGATTTAGAGAGCAGAAAGGGCAAAGCGCCGGGTGGCTACAATTACCCAATGGCAGAAACCAATGTGCCTTTTATATTTATGAATGCCGCCAGTAGTACCAGAGATGTAGAAACCATGGTACACGAGGGCGGACACGCAGTGCATTCTTTTTTGAGCAAAGATTTGGAATTAGCTGCGTTTAAAAATTGCCCCAGTGAAGTAGCAGAATTGGCCAGCATGAGCATGGAGTTAATTAGCTATGATGGTTTAGATGCATATTATCCTGAGCCAAGCGATTTAAAGCGCGCCAAGGAAGAACACCTAGAAGGCATTATCAAAATTTTACCGTGGATTGCCACCATAGATAAGTTTCAACATTGGATTTATACCAACCCTCAGCACACCGCTGCAGATAGAAAAAATTACTGGCTGAACCTAAGCAAAGAATTTGGAACAGGCATGGTAGATTGGCAAGGTTTAGAGCATTTTCAGGCTTATACTTGGCAGAAACAATTGCATTTATATGAGGTGCCATTTTATTACATAGAATATGGCATGGCGCAACTAGGAGCCTTATCTGTTTGGCGTAATTATTTGCAAGATAAAACCAAAGCCGTAATGCAATATAAAGAAGCCTTGAGTTTGGGTTATACCAAAACCATTGGAGAAATATACGAAGCAGCCGGCGTAAAATTTGATTTCTCTGAAAGCTATATTCAAAGCCTGATGGCTTTTGTTTCGGAGGAGTTGAAGAAGTTGGAGTAAGCTACAAAACAATGAAAACCTATGAACTATAATAACCTATGAACAAAGAAACCGCAATTAAACTATTTGAAGAAAAACAAGTGCGCAGCCTTTGATGCAGAGCAAGAGAAATGGTATATTTCTATTGTAGATGTGATTGAAATATTGACAGGAACAGATCGCCCAAGAAAATATTGGAGCGATTTTAATAGAGAGAATCTGATAATAGGTCTTGAACTCAAATTCTAAGATATTTTATGGAAAGCCTTTATAAATATCTTTTCTGTGTTCAAATACTACAAAATAAACAATCTCTTTTTCAATCTTCAAGCCAATTCTATATTCACCAACCCGAATCCTATAGTGAAAGTTGAACCATTTAGTTTTTTTAAATTATGCACTTGAGATATGTTTTCAGCAGATTCTACCTGTAATATTGATTGATAAATTGCATTTTGGAGTGAATTGTTTTTCAGCTTTTTGAGTTCTTTAAGAAATGACTTTTTAAAGTCTACCTTCATTTTCCTAGAGCTTTCATTACCTCAGACCTGCTAACATTCTTACTTTTCATACCAGCATCAATTCTCTTGGCAAATTGCCAATCCTCAACATCCGCACTAGAAAGCGGCTTTGCTGACATACCAAGTTTTTTAGCCAAACTTACAAGAAAAGATATATCCGATTTGTTTTCGACATTTATTAGCACTGCTTTCATGATAAATTAATTACTTCAAATGTCTTGAATTTTAATTAAAATGCCAAAATGATAATTTGCCGTATTTTACAGCGGCAGCGAGTCATTCCGACCGCAAGGGAGGAATCTTTATCGGGTTGAGGGCATCACTCGAAATGCCACATTTCCAAAGTTAAATAAGATTTAACCTCAAACCCTACACATTCATTTACCAAATATTTTTCCTTACTTTGTAGCTTACAAATTGAGCGATGAAAATATTTTGTATAGGTAGAAATTACAGCGAACATGCCAAAGAACTGGGTAATGCCGTGCCAGAAAATCCGGTGGTATTTGCCAAGCCAGACACGGCTTTGTTAAAGAACGGTGAAGATTTTTATTTGCCAGCTTTTAGCAATGATGTGCACCACGAGCTAGAATTGGTTATCAAAATTGCTAAGGTGGGCAAAAATATTCAAGAGAAATTTGCGGCTAATTATTATAACGAAATTGGTTTAGGAATAGACTTTACAGCCCGCGATTTGCAAGCTCAACTCAAATCTAAAGGCTTGCCTTGGGAACTTGCCAAAGGCTTTGATGGCTCTGCACCCATTGGGAATTTTATTTCCGTGCACGACTTAGACCTTAACAATATCAACTTTTCTTTGCTTAAAAACGGCCAATTGGTTCAAACCGGAAATAGCAAGGATATGATTTTTGATTTTGCAAAAATCATCAGTTTTATTTCCCAATATTTTACCTTAAAGGTGGGCGATTTAATTTATACCGGAACACCCGCGGGAGTTGGTCCTGTTGCCATTGGCGATGTGTTAGAAGGCTTTATTGCCGACAAACCTATGCTAAAATTTGGAGTGAAATAAGCCTTGGAAAGTCATAGCCGTTACATACGTGTTGTTTTATTTTTTTGCCTCCTGTTTGGCCTGAACCAAGCCTTTGCGCAAAAGTATCCGCAAGATTATTTTAGGTATCCCATGGATTCGTTGCCCAATTTTGTTTCGCCCTTTGGCGTAATGCGCGACAATCATTTTCATAGTGGAATAGATTTGCGTACCAATGGCAAAATAGGCTTGCCTGTTTATGCCTCAGCAGATGGCTATGTAAGCAGAATTAAAGTGGCGCGCGGAGCCTATGGTAAGGCTTTGTATATAGAACATGCCAATGGCTACGCAACGGTATACGCGCATTTAGATTCTTACTACGGTGCCATTGCACAATGGATTCATGAGTACCAATACATCAATCAAACCTTTGAGTTTGATAAGATTTTTATGAAGCCTTTTTTAATAGTTAAAAAAGGCGATACCATTGGCCTAAGCGGAAACAGCGGAACGAGTTCTGGTCCGCATTTGCACTTTGAGATCAGAGATTCTCGCACAGAAAAAATACTTAATCCGGCCTTGTTTGGCATTTTACCCGTTGATAATTTTGCCCCAGAAATAAATAAAATTTACGTCTACAAATTTGTGCGTGAGGGCTTATTACTCAAAAAACAACTTGCATTTACCAACAAAACGGCCAGCTGGCAAAACGGATTTTTACAACTAAAAGATACGCTTCTGCTCGACCCAGATACCTACGGTTTTGGCATAGATGCCCAAGATTTTATTCACAACAACAAAGACCCAAAAGGCCTATACAGCTATAGTTTCTGGCTGAACCAAAGCCATAAATTTACTCACACACTTAATCAGTTTGCCTTTGATGAAACCAAATACATCAATGCGCACATAGATTTTCCGTATTACAAATTAGAAAAACTGCGGGTGCAAAAATGCTTTGTAGATGATGGAAATAGGTTCAGCACTTACCAAACAGATGCCGATAAAGGTCGCGTAAATTTTACCCAAGCTAGCAGCAATGGCGAGCTAATTTTTGAAGCTGCAGATGTAAATCAGAATAAAACCTACGTAAAAATACTTTACAAAATTGGGCTGAACCAAATGGATGCAGAAAGGCAAACTTATGAAAATCTAATAGCCAATAAACCTATGCTTTTTCCGGGTAAAGCCAGCGTGGTTGAACAAGACGGTTTTTGGGCCAGTATGGATGAAAAAAGTTTGTACGATACCACTTGTTATGTTTTGAATACCTTCCCAAAAACAGCCGACGCCTTTTCTAATACCTATGCTTTTCATAGTTATACTACTCCGGTTCATGCGGCTTTTAATGTGGCCATAAAGCTAGATTTTCCGGCAATTGGATTAGAAGATAAACTGGTATTAGCCTATGCCAAAACAAACAAAGATGGGTTTAATAGTATAAGCGGAACATTCAAAAATGGGTGGGTGCAGACCAAAGCCAATAATTTTGGTTTGTTTAAAATTATGTTGGATACAATAGCGCCGCAAGTAAAATGGCTGCTGCCTAAAAAAGGAAAAGAAGCAGCCGATACACTTCGCTGGGAGTTTGAAATAAGTGACGATTTTTCTGGGATAAAATCATACGATATGTTTTTAAATGGCAGATGGATTTTAGGCGATTTTGATGCAAAAAACGACCGATTAACGTATGTTTTTGATGAAGTTTATGCCATAGAACGCGAGCGTATTTATAACTTAGAAAACAATCCAAGTGAGGCCAATGCCTTTAAAGTTTTAGTGCGCGTAACAGATAACAAAGGAAACAAAACTGAGCGTTGGTTTGAAATGATTCCTTAAGAAGTTTATTCAAAACAATTTGGCTTTATTTGGGTTAAAATAAAATAAAGAATTACTATGTCAATAACATTACAAGCAGGCGATAAAGCTCCTGCATTTTCGGCAAAAAATGAAAAAGGAGAAACCCTTTCATTGAAAGATTTTACAGGCAAAAAGCTGGTTTTATATTTCTATCCAAAAGATGACACCCCAGGTTGTACCGCCGAAGCCTGCGATTTAAGAGATAACTACGAGCAATTTATTAAAAACGGCTATGCCATTTTGGGTGTTAGTCCGGATGGCCCAGCCAAGCACCAAAAGTTTATAGCCAAATACGAACTGCCGTTTTCATTGCTGGCCGATGAAGACCACGCGGTATCCATAGCATACCAAACTTGGGCCGAAAAAAGCATGTATGGCAAAAAATACATGGGCATCCTAAGAACTACTTTTATCATCAACGAAAAAGGAATAATCGAAAAAGTAATCGAAAAAGTAGATACCAAAAAACACACAACACAAATTATTTAGGAATAATTACGAATACGGGCAATAATTACGAATTACGAATTACGGGTGTAGAAGAATTTTTGACTAAAATCGTAATTCGTAATTTTTAATTCGTAATTTAATAGTACGTAATTCGTAATTTAATAGTACGTAATTCGTAATTCGTAATTTAATAAACCGTAATTTCGTCACATGAAAAAGGCAGAACGTTACCAGCAGGTTTTAGATTACTTTATTACCAATGTGCCTACGGCAGAAACAGAATTGCATTACGAAAATCCCTATCAATTATTGGTAGCGGTAATTCTTTCTGCTCAGTGCACAGATAAGCGTGTAAACCTTGTAACTGTTGATGTTTTCAGAGATTTTCCTACGCCACAGCGCTTGGCTCAAACCGATTTTGATACTTTATTTCCCTATATTAAATCTATTTCATACCCTAATAACAAAACCAAGCACCTTATTGGCATGGCGCAAATGTTGGTTAATGATTTTGGGGCGGTAGTGCCAGAACGCATAGACGATTTAGTAAAATTACCCGGTGTGGGTAGAAAAACGGCCAATGTTATTGCCAGTGTGGTTTACCAGCAGCCTGCCATGGCGGTAGATACCCATGTGTTTAGGGTTAGTGCGCGTTTGGGATTAACTACTGCGGCCAAAACGCCTTTAGAAACCGAAAAACAATTGGTTCAAAACATACCCGAGCAATACATTGCCACAGCCCATCATTGGCTTATTCTGCATGGCAGATACACTTGCTTGGCCCGCACGCCCAAATGCAACGAGTGCAACCTTACCGCCTTTTGCAAATATTTTGAACAAGAGCAAAAAAAGAAACAAAAAACCTTAGCTAAAATGGCTTAGGGCTGAACCCAAATTGAGTTGCGGAAAAGCCTCTTGTAGCAGTTTAATATTGGCTAATTGTTTGCTTTTAAATTTGAGGTGCTCGGGAGAGTTGGGATGCAAAATTCTATGCTCCATAGATAAACTAATAGGGCGAATGTCTTCGTACAATCTAAGCGCTACTTCGCCAAAAATATGCTCCCTAAATTGATCCCAAATATACTGAATGGCCTGCTCGCTGGGGTGAGCCATATCTGCCGCATAAAAACGATAATCGCGCAATTCATCTTGTAACAACTCAAAGGCCGGAAAATAATACTGATTGGGGAATTGTTTTAGCAATGAATCTAAGGCCAAAAATAGGGTAGATTTACTGAGGTTGTTTTGGTGCAAGCCATCGCGTAGGTATTTAACCGGACTAATACTCCAAATGATTTGAAGTTTTGGATTTATAGCTAAAAGTTCGGTCAAGAAAATTTGATAATGGTCTACAATTTCTGCTACGCTTAGTAATCTTTTTTGAAAATGTTGGCTAGGTAATTTATGGCAATTGGCTACTATTTGTTGGTTTGATGCCAAGGTATAAGCATGCGCCGAGCCCCAAGTTAGGAGTAGAAAATCTCCTTCGCTCAAATATTGTTGCATGAGCCTGTTTTGCGTCTCTATTTTGGTTAACAACTCAGCTTTGCTATCTGCTTGAAAGCTGCCATGGTGCAGCCACGAGTAATATCGGTTTTGGTGCTGAAATACATGTTTTTCTGGCTCAAACAAATCTGGATTAAGGGCTATGCGTAAGCCCTCAACCAAACTAATAGGGTTAAAAATAATTCCGTTTGGATTGGTTTGTGCATCAAAAAAATGTTTCTCTAATTGCATTCCCATATTGGCAGCAAAACAAGAGCCTACACTAAGTATTTTTTGTCCGTACCGCAGAGGATTTTCAATGGACGAAAAAGTATGTTTGCTTCTAAATTCCATGTCCCAAAAGTAGCTTATATTAACGGTTAAATATCAAGTTGATTATTACGGTGTTTTATCAAAGCAAAAAAGCACCCTACATGAGCGTGCTTTTTAATTTTGAATGAATAGCCGGCTAAACCCGTAATTGTTAAATCACAAACTCGCTTTTAAACATTTCGTAATGCGGGCTAACGCAAAAAATAGGCACATTACCTGTATCGTTTACAATTTGTTGTGCGTAGGTTTCAATGATGTATTCACGAATCGATTTATCATTTTCTTGTTGGGTCATAATAATGATTAAATCGGCTAATTGTACCTCAGCAAATTCTAGTGTTTTGCGAGCGAAATCTGCATCATCTTCTAAAATTGTAATGCTATGCTTAACCCCATTTTCGTCGAAAATGCCTTCAATTTGTTTGATATTTGCATTGAGTTTTATGTTCAAGAACTCATCGCTTATTTTATAAGTTAAGATATGAATGGTTGCGTTATATGCTTTGCCTAAATGTAATGCCCATTTAACTTTTTGTTTAGATTCTTTGGATAAATCTAACGGGAAGATAATATTCTTGTAGGCGTTAGGGTTTTTATCGGTTTTTACAACAATTACAGGTGTGCTACTGTAACTAATTACTTTGCTCGCATTACTACCAATTACACGTTCTACGCCAGAAGCGCCGTGGGTACCCATAATAATACAATCACAACCTAGCTCTTCTGCAGTTTCTATGATTGTTTTGTAGATTTTGCCCGAGCGCACTTCTGTTTGGCAGTTTATACCAAACGCATTCTTTACTTCTTGCGCTTTTTCTTTAAGTCTAGTCATCATCGCTTCTTTAGCCAAGTTATCTTTTGTTTCGTTTTTACTAAAACTAAAAATATTGCTCAAGAAATCATCTTCTAATATACTCAGTAGTACTAAATCGTTATCAAAATGTTTAGCTACTTGTGCCGCGTGTAACAAGGCATTGATAGAAATCTCTGAGAAATCTATTGGCACTAACATGATATTTTTTTTCTTTTCCATAATATATGAATGAAGGATTTTTTTTACAAAGGTAATTGTTTTATTTAGCAGTAATATACAATAAAAATAAATGCTTCATAAAATACCTGCAACCGAACTTATTTTAAATGAGGATGGCTCTGTTTACCACTTACAATTATTGCCAGAAGATATTGCTGATACCATCATTTTAGTAGGTGATCCAGAAAGAGTTCCGGCTGTTTCAAAACACTTCGATAAGATAGAAATTAAGAAGCAAAAACGCGAATTTATTACACACACCGGCACCCTTGGTTCAAACAGAATAAGTGTTATTTCTACCGGAATTGGAACCGATAATATAGACATTGTTTTGAACGAATTAGATGCCCTTGCGAATGTAAATTTGGTTTCCCGAGAAGTTAAATCCAGTAAACGCGAATTAAATTTAATACGCATTGGAACCAGTGGTGCCCTCCAAGCCGAAATTCCCATGGATAGTATCTTGGTTTCTTCGCATGGTTTAGGTTTAGATCATCTATTGTGGTATTATGATGTGCAACCAGATGCCGATGTTTCGCACTTAACGGCCGAGTTGGGTTTAGATTTTTTGAAGCCCTATTTTTACCAAGCTCACCCCCAACTTTTGGCCAAATTTAACCACCAAAGTATCAAAGGAATTACCGCCACTTGTTGTGGCTTTTATGCCCCACAGGGCAGAATGCTTAGAACCAATACCCATTCTCAAAACCTCATTAGTAATCTACAAAAACTAGTGCTGCCTCAAGGTAAAATTACTAATTTTGAAATGGAAACTGCGGCTATCCTAGGTCTAAGCAAAGCCTTTGGCTTTAAAGCCATTGCGGTAAATGCCATTGTGGCCAATAGAATTACCCATCAATTTAGCGCTAATCCGCAGGCTTGTATAGATAAAACAATTGCTTATACGCTACAATCAATATTCTAAAATACTATATTATGTCTAATTCTACCCCAGATTTATTATACCAAATTGCCCTCAAAACCATTCCAGGTATTGGTGATGTGCTTATTAAAAATTTGGTAAGTTATTGCGGAAGCGTGGAGGCTGTTTTTAAAGAACGTAAAAGTAAATTGCTCAAAGTGCCCGGTATTGGTGAGGTTTTGGCCCAAAATATTGTTTCTTTTAAAAACTTTTCTTGGGTTGAAAATGAGCTTTTGTTCATTGAAAAACATCAAATTAAAACCTACTTTTATTTGGATGAGCATTACCCTTATCGACTGCGAGACATTGCAGATGCACCTTGTCTCTTATTTGGTTTGGGCAATTTCGACCTGAACCCAACGCGTATGGTGGGTATTGTGGGCACCCGCAAAGCGAGTGATTATGGGAGGGCCTTTACCCAACAATTGGTTCAGGAATTAAAAGACCAACATGTGCAAGTGGTAAGCGGATTGGCCATTGGCATTGATGGCATTGCGCACAAGGCTTGTGTGCAACACCAAATTCCTAATATTGGTATTTTGGCGCACGGACTAGATAGAATTTACCCCACTCAACACCAATCTTTGGCCAAAAAAATGATTGCTTGTGGTGGATTGTTAACCGAATTTCCGAGTGGAACAAACCCCGATAGGGAGAATTTTCCTAAACGAAATCGCATTGTGGCGGGTTTGGCAGATGTTTTAATTTTGCCCGAAACCGCTATTAAAGGCGGCGCACGTATTACCGCAGAAATTGCTTTCTCCTACAACAAAGAAATTATGGCCGTGCCGGGTAGAATAAGCGACTATTATTCGCAGGGTTGCAATTACCTCATACAAGAACAAAAGGCGGCAATGATAACTTGTGCAGAGGATTTAATAAACTTAATGGGCTGGACAAAAAAGAACAAAGACACCAAAAATATCGATTTATTTAATCAGCTTTCTCCCGCACAAGCACAACTTATTCAGTATATTAGAAGCAAAGTTAAGATTGGTATTGATGATATGGCCTTTGAACTTTGCACAGATCCTGGCACACTAGCCCTGCAACTATTAGAGTTAGAGTTTATGGGATTACTGCGCTCACTGCCTGGAAAATGTTATGAGATTTACTAAAACTTAATTCCGTTTTTCCCATTTAATTTGCATCTTCGTTAGCTAAAATATCGCTTATGTTTAGGTCGTCTCTTTTTCTTTGTTTAAGCTATTGTTTACCGCTCTTAGCTCCCTTTTTATCTTTGGCCGAACCCAATCCAGGTAAAAAGAAAACACCCAAACGAATCATTTTTTTGATTGGTGATGGTATGGGTTTAGCCCAAATATCTGGTGTTATGGTTAACTATAAGGGGCAAAATGCCTTTGAGAGATTTCCGGTTTTAGGTTTAATTAAAACGGCTTCTGCCAATAATTATATTACCGATAGCGGGGCTGGGGCAACTGTTTTTTCTATAGGCAAAAAAGCTAAGAATGGCGCCATTGGTGTAGATAGTGCAGAAAATGCACATCCCTCCATTTTTGAATTAGCCAAAGCACAAAATTGGGGAACGGGCGTGGTAGCCACTTCGTCTATTACGCATGCAACACCTGCTTCCTTTTACGCGCATGTACCCAGCAGAAAAATGGAAGACGAAATTGCACAATTTCTACTTAAACAAAATTGTGATATCGCCATTGGTGGCGGACAAAAATTCATGAGCAGCCGCAAAGATCAGCGTAACTTGTATACAGAGTTAAGTCAGGCGGGTTTTGTATGTAAACACGATTCTGTTTTGGTTCAAACCGATGCCCCGAAATTAGTTTATACCTTGGCCGCAAACGGAATAAAAACCATGCAGGAGGGAAGGGGCGGGTTTTTAAAACAAGCTACTTTTTTGGCGCAAGATAATTTAAGCAAATATTACAAAAACTCTATCGTTATGATAGAGGGTTCGCAAATAGATTGGGGCGGCCACGACAATGATTACGACTATGTGCAAGCAGAGTTGTTAGATTTTAATGAAGTACTAAATGCTGTTTTAGATTGGGCTCAAAAAGATGGAAACACCTTGGTGGTAGTTACAGCCGATCACGAAACGGGTGGCTTAAGTTTGATAGAAGACAAACAAAACTTAGGAAGCTTTACACCCCATTTTTCAACCAAAGGACACAGCGGTATAATGGTGCCCGTTTTCGCTTATGGTCCGGGGGCAGAAAGCTTTGCAGGTATTTACGAAAACACAGAGATATTCGAGAAATTTAAAAGAATTGTTCAAAAGAATGGAAAATCAAAACGCGCTCGCTAGTTGGCTTTTGCCACTGTTATTTATAGGCATTGGCTTTGCCTTGGTTTATGGTATTTTGCCTAGAATTTTTAAGAATTACAGCACAGAAAAGGGCGTAAAATTGGTGCTGTTATATGGTATCATGACCTACTTAAGCATTGATTTTTACAAACAAGAAAAGTATACTTATATTGCTTTTTTTGCTGCTGGCGCGGTTTTATTTACCTACTTAACTTGGATAGCTAAAAAGAAAGTTTAATTAATTTTAGCGTTTGCAAATCCTCAACAGCTCGTCGAAATCGCCTTTGAATACATTAAAGTCTACATTGCCATTAATGCCTTTTACTTTGCCACTTTCATTGTGTTGCCAAAAATTCCATTCTCTTGTTAAACGATTGAGATCGTCTGTAGCATAATGGGCTATCCAAAGCGGATACTCGTCAAATTCTTTGGTTCTAAAATAATTTTTATAGAAAGAATAGCTGGTGTATAAAATGGGTTTTACGCCATAATGCTTTTCGGCTAGTACCAACCATCTTTTTACAGTGCTTTTAAGTTTAGCTGGCGAAACGCTTCCGCGTATTTCAACATCTAAAACAGGAGGCAAGTCTTCTTTTTCTAACCTAACAATGCTCCTAAACAAATTAAACTGTTCATCTGCTGTTAAATGCGGCCTAAAGAAGTGATAGGCGCCTCGTAGCATGTTTATATCCTTTGCTTTTCTCCAGTTTTGCTGAAAATAATTATCTCTTATGGTTCTACCTTCGCTGGCTTTAATAAAGGTGAATGAAATACCAATATCGTTGGATGTGTGATCGCTTACTGCCTCCCAATTAATTTTGCCTTGATGGCGAGATACGTCTATACCATGCACTTCATAATCTGGTGGAAGCCAGATACCAAAACCCGGAAATTTAGCATTATTACTTTTCATAATATTGCTCAAAGCCTTAGTTGGAGGGTAGCTGATTAAAACAATAGCAAGCAAGGCTACTATTGCAATTGAAATTCCTCCTAATAAAACTTTTTTCTTAATCATGGTAATTCTTTTATCAGTTTACAAATCTAGTCCATTTTTAAAATTACTTTCCTATTTATGTGTGTGCATTGTGAATAAACTTGTGCAAAGTATAGTTCTAAGTACGCAAAATATATTATTGGCTTTTGATCATCAAACGTGTAAATCGTTTTTTTTGGTATTTAGTTGCTTTCATTTTTTTGTTTGAACGCAAGAAGCCTTCTTTTTCTAAGCAAGATTGTCTATAAATCAGCAATTTAAAATAAAGCTTTAAGATTTTCTTTGATTAAAGTTTCTTATTTTTATATTTGCAGCCCTTTAATGGCGGGATAGCTCAGATGGTTAGAGCGTAGGATTCATAACCCTAAGGTCGGCAGTTCGATTCTGCTTCCCGCTACCCAGAAAAAAAAGTCACCAGAAACGGCGACTTTTTTTGTTTTATGCCATTCGATAACCCCAGTAAATAAACAATCAAGAGCAAAAATTGGGAGCTAGGCAAATAATTTAGCTGATATACGAAGTCCATTTAGATCTTTAATTAGGTAAAAATACGCTTACGTTAAATCTTCAAATTGCCACTTAACACTTGACTATAGCCCTTTATTGTGATTTGATTTTTTCTGACTAGTTTCTTATATGATCAAGTTATGGGCTAGTTTGTTAAGACAACTAAATAAGAAAAATGATCTTGTTTTGTCATAGTTTCGTAATGAAAGTTTAATTATAAAACTTTTTTAAAGAAATGTAGTCTTTATCAAAACATCAATTAAAAACAATTCATTAATGAAAACACTAATTTTATTTTTAGCAGTGGTTTTAGGATTAAATTCTGCCAACGCACAAACAGCGAGTTTTACTTACAAAATAGCTGGAAAAAAAGTAACAACGATTAATACATCCACTTTTCCCAAAACACCAAATGATAGCTTTACCGCCAATTGGTATTTTTTGGGAGGCGGAAATTACTTATTTGAAAATTTTGATAGTGCATCTTATGAATTTTTTACTGGAGGTAATTATCAAGTAATACTTACATTAAATCATTTCATTAGAGACTTGAATAATCCAACAAGATGGACTCGTAAACCAGATACCATTCAACGTATTTCAACAATATCTGTTTCAGCCAATAATATTTTTAACTTATCAGGAAATGTAAAATGGAGAGGTGCAAATATTAATGAGGGCAATGTTCATTTATTAAAGAGAAATGGCAATAATTTGGTTTCGGTTAGGTTCGCACAAATTAATGGTGCAGGAAATTATTCCTTTAATAATTTGACTAATGACACTTTCATTGTTTGGGCTCAGCCCATAATGTGCGACACGTGCTTTCTAAATTCTAGTAATGTAGTTTCTACCTATTATGGCAATTCTGAAAAAATAGATAGTGCGCTAAAAATTATTCCAACATCAAATTTAACAAATATAAACATTGACTTAAAAGAACCATCTATGCTAAATGGCATGTTAAGATTTTCAGGAAAAGTATCGAATGGAACTAACTTTATGGGTAACACTTCATTGCTTTTATACAATATAGACAAGTCAAAGGTATATAGACATACTGTATCAAATAATTTTAATGGTGAATATGCAATAGATAAAATTGAAGCAGGAAATTATTTAATACAGCCCATTGTAAATGGAATTCCTTATTCAACATTAAATTTAACGGTTTCAACCGACAACAGCGTTGTAAATATTGATTTATCTGCTTTAACAACATCTGTTAAAGAACAATTCAAAAACAAAGGTTTATTTTCAATTTACCCAAATCCATTTACCGACAAAATAAATATTTATAATGGCACCCAAAGTAAACTAAACGCTATATCTATTGTAAATTTAAAAGGACAATTAGTTTTTAAGTCTGAAAATTTAGACTCAAATGATATTGAACTTTCAGAACTAAACAGTGGTTTGTATTTTATTACTATATCGGACACAAACGGTTTCTCTGAAACAATAAAGGTCTTAAAAAATTAAATTGTTAAATTGTTATTGACAAAAAAGGGTTTTCACGAATTTGTGGAGACCCTTTTTTTTGCGTTAAAATAGCGAAATGGTAAGGCTATTTCATTAAAATATTTGAATGCCATAAAATTATAGGATTACATTAACTTTGAATGGTTAACACAATCTACGGCTTATGCGTTTACGGTCCTTATTTCTTTTATTGACTGCAGCCATGCTAAGTGCAAAACTTGGCTTGGCTCAACAAATATTGCCAATCGACTTGCCCCTGCAATTTACCGATTCTAACTCCAGGTATTGTGAATGGGAGGGTTTAGGATTTAATAATATACCCAACTATTTATGTACTTGTAACAACCTAGATGCGGCTAAAACTACGCAAACAAATACTTTATGGTCGGCCGGCTCTCTTGGGCTGAACCTAAGCGGAGCAGGTATAGATAAACTTGGCCTCTGGGATGGCGGCAGGGCAAGAACGAGTCATGCCGAATTTGGCGGTAGGATAGTGGTAATGGATTCTGGCACTACCTTAAGTGCTCATACAACGGCAGTGGCAGGTAATTTAATGGCGGCAGGTATAAACCCCAATGCCAAGGGAATGAGTTTTGCCACCCAATTAAAAAACTGGAATTTTACCAATGATAATGCGGAAATTATAGCCGCCGCCCCCGATTTATTTTTGTCTAATCATTCTTATGCCACTACCGCAGCCTTTACAAACATTGGCGGTTTATTATATTGGTACGGCGATAGCAGCTTGCACCCAACCCGCGATTGGAAGTTTGGATATTATGATAATAGAAGCAGAATTTGGGACAGTGTAATGCATGCCAATCCCTATTATTTAATGGTAAAAGCCAGCGGCAACGACAGAGGAAATGGGGTTGCCCCAGGAACCTTGCACCGCTATTGGAACGGAAGCGCTTGGGCTTTGTCTACAACTACCCGCGATACGGTTGGTCCATACGATTGCATTTCAACTTTTGGAAACGCCAAGAACATTTTGTGCGTAGGTGCCATTAACGCTATGCCCAACGGATTAATTGGAAACATCAATACCCTCGATTTTAGCACTTGGGGTCCAACAGATGACGGGAGAATTAAACCCGATTTAGTAGCTAGCAGTGGCAATATCCTTTCTGTTGGTTCGGCCACCGATACGGCCTATGCCGGTTTAGGCGGAACTTCTATTGCCGCGCCCAATGTTACAGGGTCTCTGTTGCTTTTACAACAATATTACCACCAATTAAAAGGTCGCTATTTATTTAACGCCACGCTTAAAGCACTTGCCATCCACAGCGCCCGAAGGTGCAAAATAGATTTCCTTGGTCCAGATTATTCCTGCGG
Organism: Chitinophaga pinensis; assembly: GCA_945860865.1. Lineage (GTDB taxonomy): Bacteria > Bacteroidota > Bacteroidia > UKL13-3 > UKL13-3 > B1. Next base: position 55,926 of record CAMARW010000011.1, read on the forward strand.
TTGGGGAATTCCCAACTTTAAATTGGCGGCACAAATCATGAGCGATTCTATCCATAATAGTATCCAAGAAATTACCTTGCTGAACCAAGATTCATTTGCGTATTTTGTTTATGCCACACCAGCGGATACGCTTACAAGCACGCTGGTTTGGACAGACCCAAAAGGAATTACCAGTTTACCCGCATACAATGATACCACCTTAAAATTAGTGAATGATTTAGATATGCGTTTATACAGTTTAACTGATTCTTTAGTAGCTATGCCTTTTATTTTAAATCCAAACAACCCCAGTTTACCCGCCACAACAGGCGATAATTTTAGAGATAATGTAGAACAAATTAAGCAATCAAATTTAACAAGTGGCTGGTATAAAATAAAGGTGAAGCACAAAGGAAACTTGCTAAATAACCAAGCCCAAAAGTTTGCTTTAATTGTAAGCGGAGCAAACACCCTCAGCGCACTTCCAGTATCCTATTTAAACATAAGCGCCAAACAAATATCTGTAAAAGAAATCCAACTTTCTTGGAGCACGGTGCAAGAAACAAATAACCATAGTTTTGAGGTTTTGCATGGCACACAAGCAGATAAATTAGAGACCTTAGGCATGGTAAAGGGCAAGGGAAACTCAAACAGGTTACATCAATATAGTTATATATACAGAAATGAGAAAGGATTAGGGGGCACCCAGTACTTTCAATTATTACAAAAAGATTTTGATGGTAAAACAAACCCCTCAAAAACAATCAGCCTAACCATTAAAGAGCCATTGAGTATACAAGCTGTAATGCCAAATCCGTTTTCAGATGAGCTTACACTTTATTACAATTCTGGACAATCTACTGTACAGCTAAAATTATACAACCTATCGGGTAAACTTCTTTTAGAAGCAGATTTGCCTGCCAGTACTAACGGCGCTTACCCTTTAGATTTACAAAACCTAGAGCGCGGCATGTATCTTATTCTGCTGCACCACCCCAGCAGTGGCGAGTTTATTGGATTTAAAATAGTGAAAATTTAAACTACCTTAAAAGCTGTAAGGTTCCATTTAGGTTATACTTCTGCCAGCGTTTGAGGCGGCAGATAAGATGAAAAAGTAAACGATAAACTGACTAAATCAATCGTAATTCAAGATTCCACTACTTTCCAAGTTCGGCTAATTTGAGATACAAATATTGCTCACCCACTTTTAATCGAACCAAATATAAACTACTACTTGCCTTATAATCGCTACCCACAAAAGGAAACTCATACTTGCCCGCGCTCAACTCTTTTGGTTCAGCCAGGGTAGTGATAAGTCTACCACTCATATCATAAATATCCAAGGCAATTTCGGCCGTTTCGTTTAAGCTTAAGCTAATGGTAGTTTCACCCAAAAACGGATTAGGGTAAGCCGTAAAGCTAATTTTGCCATTACTTAGGTATTTAGCAATACTTACGGTATTTACATTAACATCACTATTGCTTGTATTTGTGCAACCCTTTAAACTTCTAGCTATTAAATTTACGGTATAGGTGCCATTGGTTGTGTAAAAATGGGTTGGTGCATACTGCGTGCTCGAGTCGCCATCACCAAAATACCACTTGGTTTGTATATTTGGTTCAGCTGGAGTTAAAGTAACGCTACCCATACTTTGGCTAGTGGTAAAAGCGGCACTTGGAATTGGATTAACAGTAATTTCTTTCACTGCGTATGCTGCACAACTAGAGCCAATTAATGAGTCGTATAAATATACATAACCTGTACCGGGTACATCCCAATTAATAGTGGCCAAAGCCGTTCCTTGTCCTGCCACTATTGTGCCACCCAGAGCCCCCCAGAAGTAAAATTTATTTGCACCAGGAATAGTACCATAATTTACAACTGCATTGGCGCATAAACTATTGGCACCACTAATAATTGATGTTGGCTTATCGGTTATAGTTATTATGGTTGATAATGATTTGCCATTGCAACCTGTGGCATTTACGCTATCAAAAACGCTTACCGTTCCAGTTCCTAAAAAGCCCCAAGAAACCACCACACTAAAGGTACCCTGACCACTTACTATAACTCCACCTACAACATCCCATCTGTAGGTTCTGCCGCCATTAAACGGTGTGCTGTAAGTTGCTTCATTACCAATACAAACCCTGCTTGGACCTATTACAATTGGCAAATCAAAATTGCTAATAGATACGCTAAATGCATTGCTTATAGCCACACAGCCACTTACTTGGTTAGAATCTCTTACCGCAATATCTCCAAAACCTGAACTTGGCCACAAAACTGTTATGCTCGCCGTGCCTTGTCCGCTTACAATGCTTCCTCCGTTTACCGTCCAAGTGTAGGTTCTATCTATGTTGCTTGGTATGCTGTAGGTTTCGGTAGAACCACTGCAAACATTTTGGTTGCCGCTTATAGTTGGACTACTAATATTAGAAACACTTACATTAAACACTGCACTCAAACCCACACAACCAGATGCGGCATTAGAATCGCTTACTTGCACTGTTCCACTACCTAAAGCATTCCAATTAACTACAATGGTATCGTTTCCTTGGCCGCTTACAATTACCCCGTTACTTACACTCCAACGGTAACTATTATTGGCGCCTGCATTTACGGTGTAACTGCTGCTGCCTCCCAAACAAACGGCATTGTTGCCACTAATTACAGGGTTTGGTTTGGAATTAATTATCACATCAAAAGCAGTAGCATTGGCATTGCAGCCCGAAGCATTGATAGAATCATTTACATTTAATGTTCCTACGCCAAAGTTACTCCATAGAACAATTACAGATGCTGTTCCTTGTCCGCTAACAATTGTGCCATTAGTGGCTTTCCAACGGTAGGTTCTGCCTGCATTACTTGGCGTACTATAAGTGATACTAGTATTTTCACATACAGCGTTAGCGCCACTAATAACTGGAGTAGGCAAATTATTGATGTTAATAATTAGTAAATCGGAAATAGCTATACAGCCTGTTGCTAAAACAGAATCAACTACTTGTAAAGTACCTGTTCCTGCCGCATCCCACAATACATTAATACTCGCTGTTCCTTGTCCGCTTACAATTATTCCATTGCTAATGGTCCATTTGTAAGTACGACCAGCTCCTGCAGGTGTTACATAAGTGTGGTTGGTATTGCTACATACTGCTGTGTTTCCAGTAATAACAGGTTCAGGCGAATCTTCTAATATAATCGTAAAAGGAGCTGAGCTGGCTTTGCAACCGGTTAGGGTATTAGAGTCTAATACGGTAATACTTCCACTTCCAGTATTTCCCCATAAAATATTTACAGATGCCGTACCTTGCCCAGTTGCAACAATTCCATTGCTAACTACCCAAGTATAAATATGACCTGCTGTAGGGCTGGTAGTATAGGTTCTAACTGTATTTTCGCAAGAGGTATCGCTTCCTGTAATAATTGGATTTGGATTGGCTAATTTAACAATATTGTGCACCCTAGCGCTATCTATACATCCGTTGGTTTTATGACTTAAAGCTACACGCACCGCGCCTGCTCCGCTGCCTACCCATAAAACATTGATTGTGTCTGTTCCTTGTCCGCTGGTAATACTTCCACCGCTTACCTGCCAAACATAATTATAATTGGTGTCGGCCAGCGTGGTGTAGTTTGCTAAGTTACCTGCACAAACAATGGTGTCGCCTGTTATGCTTGGTTCGGGCATTAATATTACATCTACTGGAATAAAGCCAGATTTACTAATACAGCCTGTAAGTTCAATAGAATCTGAAACTTCTATGCCTCCAAAGCCAGGTGTAAGCCAACTAACTGTTATAGAATTGGTGTTTTGTCCGTTAATGATATTGCCTCCTAAAACGGTCCAGTTATAACTGCTGCCGCTTCTGCCTGGCGTTGTATAGACTTCCAAATCTGCATGGCAAATTTTGTTTGAACCAATTACTACAGGGTTGGGTTCAACTTTTACATCTGCCACACCTGCGCTGCAGGTTGTAATAAATCCATTTTCGTTTTTTGTAACCTGCAAAGCCATCAAGGTATCACCAGTTGGATTAATAAAATTGTTTTTACTAAACTCTGTATTCGACCATAAATAACTATACGTAACAGGGTAAATTTCTAAGACACCATACATATTAGATTCGCATGGTAGGCTGCTCAAGGTATCGCTATTTGTGCTTGATTTCCACTTTCTATTACCACAATTTTTGCCGGGTATAAAAACGTAATCTTCTGGCGAAGCATTGGGTTCAGATAAAGCCCAGTTTTTATAAACCAATGTGTCGCCATTCATCCATTCGTAATAGCCAGCATTAGATTTAAACAAGCCTATCCAAGCATTGCTATCTATTCTTTCAGCAATAAATTGTTGCTCTAATGTATCATTAATAATGGCCAAATGTCCACCTGCATTCAAGGCATTCTGCGCTGCTATCGTCCACCTGCTGCGTGTATTGGCTCGGTAATAATAATGTCCGTGGTATTGACCCAAATAGGTGTATCCAGCAAGGCTTTGGGCCGGGGTGTAAATGGTTTCTGCCGGACCAGCAAATGAGGTGGTATTGTTATTTAAATTAGCCTCTAATTCTAGCACACTGTTTCTGCAAATGGTTGTATCTGTAAAGCTTAGGCCAAAATTATTGAGGTTTACATAAATACTATCTGTTGCTCCGCAACCATTGTTGTTTAAAGCCTTGGCAATATACCAGCCGTTGTTGTAAACGGTTAAATTACTTGTTTTAACTCCTGTGTTCCAAAGGTAATTATCAAAACCAGTTTGTAAACTTAAAACGCTTGAGTATTGGTTACAGGCTGTAATACTATCTGTGGTAAACAATTTTCCCGCTTGCGGTCCGCTCAAGGTGTTTACCGCAATGGTATCATAGCAAAAGCCATTGGCAATAGGTACTTTAACCCAATAGTTATTGCTTGGATTTGTGGGGTTAACAATAATGTTTTGGGTAGTATCTCCCGTAGACCAAAATACTTTTTCTAGCTTCCTAACTTGTATTTGAATATTATCTATAGTCCAACTTTCATTACATAAAGTGCTGTTGTCTGCGGTGTCTTTTAAGTCGCCAATAAATGACAAGGCCAAGTTTATATCTGCGTGGGCAAAGGTTCTGCTAATCGTATATCGGGTGGTGGTTCCTGTTATATCACATCTCCTAGGCAAGTTAATTTGTGTGGCGCTAGTTCTAGCGGCATAAGCACCCGGTACGCCGTTGCTATTATAACTTTGTGTGCAGCTTACATTATTAGAAAAACTTGCATCTAAAACCGCCACATTGCCATTTTTTAATTTAAATCTGTCTGAACCAACTAAGCTGCAATCGCCTTCCCAGGTATCATGAATATATAAATCAAAACGCACAGTAACAGAATCGTGGTGGGGTAAACCGCTTAGGTTAAAACCAATAGAATCATTGGCAAACGGACCTAAAACACGGCTGCTATTATAGGTAAAAATGCTGCTACTGCTCCAATTGGTAAAAGGTGGGTTTTGGAAATTCTGAGTGTATTGGTTTTGCAGTGTAAAAGGCAAATTAGGACCCTTAATTAACAGACTTGAGCCTGCGCAAACCAAAGTGTCGGGGGTTTTAATTTGCACATTATTTAAGTTAGCAAAAATACTGTCTGAACCAAAAGATGCGCCAAAACTTGCGGTTACTTTGTACCATCCACTTTGCGTTACAGTAATGCTGCGTGTTGTTTCACCGGTGTTCCAAGTGTAGCTATCCCAGCCTGAATTGGCTCTAATTACTGCACTTGTTGCCTTACATTCTACCAAAGAATCTAAGTCTAAAATACTGCTAGGTTGCAGAACTGTTACTTTAACATTAGCCGAGCAAAGGGCATTGTTTTGGTTTACCTGAACAGTATAAGTTCCTGTGATTGCTGGACTAACCACTATGCTTGGTGTAGTCTGAGAAGTGTTCCATAAATAGCTTAAGTTATCACTATTGTCAAATTCTACTAATCCAAAAATGTCAGACTCGCATGGGTCGGATGATACCTTATTTTCATCGATATTTTTCCACTTGCCTGCGTCTGGGCAACCATTAGCTAATAAATATACAGATTGTTGGTCAGGGTTAAATGTTGGTGCTCCCAAAGAAACTGCCCAATTGTTGAAGCTTAATGGGTCACAATTTGCCCAATTGAATGAAGCTCCAGGTGTATTTTCTCTGTACAATCCAATCCATAAATTGCGGTTCGCAAGCAGCGGCTGGTTGGTAATAAAGTCATTCTCATCTTGGCTGTTTATAGTAACTAAATGTCCCCCCAAGGCTGTGGCCTTGGTCTCAGCACCTAGCCAACTATCAGGGTTGTTAAACAAATAATAATGCTTGCCTGCTAGAGAACCTACATACTGTAAATCTGGACCTAAATTCTCATTAGCGCTTACAATACGATTAACGGGTGCACCTAAAGGGCCACAATTATTGCGGGGTGTTGCATCTAATTGAATAGACTGGCCCAACAAAATTGTAGTATCATTTTGAATGATTTTGGCATTACCCAGTGAAACGTAAATACTATCTGAGGCACTGCAACCATTAGTTTGACTCACAGTACATGTATACCAATTTGTTTCTTTTACAGAAATGCTGCTGCTTGTTTCTGTGGTACTCCATAAATAACCCGAATAACCCGCAGGAGCGGTTAATAGAGTGGAGGCTGTATTGCATAAAATTAGGCTGTCGCTGCTAAAAGAAATGCTTGCTGGTTCACCCAGGTTACAACTGCCATCGCTTATGTTTATGTGTTGGTTTGCTCCCATTTGGCCCAATCTTGTAACGTTTCCGTTTGGCCAAAATATAACCAATGAATCAATTCTATTGGCTGACCCTAAGCCAAAATTTACTTTTTCTGATGCATAGGCCTGCGTGCTTGTATTCGTTTGTCCACTGTAGGTTTTGTGTATCGTGTTAGCCCCAACTTTTACATACATGCGCGTTCCAATTGGGTCGGTTTGTCCGTTGCAAGAACGCAAACTAAAACTGATATAATTGTTGCTGCCAAAATTGTTCTTAAACAATTGTGCATTGCTTTGTGTACCGGCGCCTGGTTTAAATATATCTAATTTACCATCATTGTCGTAATCAAAAATTACATAGTTGGCTGTAACATTTACATCGGTAAGGGCTGTTGGGATGAGGCTGTTTTGAAGTTCAGTAAAACTGCTTCCCCCATTAAATCTGAGCAGGGCAGGAGTAGAACTTGTTCCACTGGTATTCTTAATCTCCCAAAGAATATCTGTTCTGCCGTCATTATTGTAATCAAAAGTATGGGCGTTAAAATAATCGCCTAATAGACTACTTTGGGTATTAAAATTGACCGTTTGGTCAGAGAAAGCACCCGTTCCGCTAGTATTGCGATATACTTTCAAAGAAAAGGTACTTGGAGTAGGTAAAACAGTGTCTTTGCTGCCAATTAAAATATCCTGAAATCCATCGTTGTTGTAGTCAAATACTTGCGCAAAGCCAACCGAACTGCTATTGGTAATGTTAGTGGTGCCAGAGAAAAAACTGTAAACACCAGTGCCACTGTTTTCAAACAAGGAAATAACACCCGCATTGGAATTGCCCGTGTTGCTAATCACTAAGAGGTCTTCATCGCGGTCGTTGTCAAAATCTATTAAGGCAAAATTAGGCATTGCGCTAGAGCCAAATCCAGAGATAATGTTTGTTGGACTGGCAAAGTTACTTCCATTATTTCTAAGTAAACTAATGTGATATTGTCCGCCCACAAAACGTGCAAAAAGAATGTCGTTATCGCTGTCTTTGTCTATGTCGCTTATTAAAATAATTGGATTAAAACTCTGGAACTGCGCAACAATATTGGTATTAGTTGGCATATTCATGGCGGTGCTTACCTCAGTAAATTTTTGGCCACAATCATTTTTAAATAAACGCATGTTTCCATTGGCCCCAGATTGTGCCAAAAGTAAATCAGGAAATCCATCATTGTTATAATCTATCCTAAAAACACCTTCTGTACCTAAACCATTACCCGCAATTACCGGAAAGCCAAGTTGGGCCGTGGCGTTTGCAAAAACCCCATTGTTGTTTTGGTAAATTGCTATATTACCTGTTAATCCATTCTGGTAAACAACATCAGTAAAACCATCTTTGTTATAATCAATTAGCGCCAATATCATTCCATTGCTGGATGGTAATTGTGCCAAACCAATGTTGTTAGGAAACTGGGAATAGGCAGAAAACTGAAGAACCAATAAAACGAAAAGCAATAATTTTTTCATCTGATTTTAATTTTTTATCCTCTAATATTTAGCAGATTAGATAACATACAAACATATTAAAAAATGGCTACAATACCCTATAATTTTGGTGCTATTCTCTTTTTTTTTTTATTACTTTTAAGGGTTTGTAATCCTGTTTTCTGTTATATTTGACCTGTATCTAAATTAGCAAATTCATGAAAAGACTCTTTTTACTGTTTTTAGTTACTGTGCTTTTAAACTCCCTTGCAATGGCTCAATTAGCCAAAAATCAAGTAGTGCGGGTGCAAGCAATTGCCCAAGAAAATGGCACTATTACATTGTTATGGCCTGCCGAAAATTATGCTGGAACTTTCGATATATACAAGCGAACTAATCCTGCTTTAGAATCTTGGGGTTTGCCTATAGCATCTTTGCCTGGCAACCAAAACTCGTATAACGATGCCTCGGTTAAAAAAGGGGAAGCATTCGAATATCAAATTATCAAGCGAGTAGGATCAACCATAGATGCTTTGGGTTATATTTTTGCAGGCAATGCCTGGCCTGAACCCAAACAGTTTGATGGGATAATTCTCCTAATAGATAGCAATTATAAAATTCCTTTACAAGCCGAAATAGCCCAATTAAGTTCCAATTTAACCAAAGAATCTTATTGGGTCTATCAAATGTTTGCAGGCAGAAACGAAACGCCTGCCAATGTTAAAAAGCGTTTAGAAGATTTTTATAATGCCGCAAAAATTAAACCTGCTTGTTTGTTTATTATTGGTCATGTGCCTGTTCCCTACGCTGGTAATTACTCAAGCAATGGTGCTGCCCCACCACCAGATGGACACGTAGAAGGGAGTGGCAACCACACTGGTGCCTGGCCAGCCGATGTTTATTATGGAATTTTTGATGGAGAATTTACCGATGATTGGGTAAACTTAACCACTGGTGCGCAAGCACGCAACCACAATGTGCCGGGTGATGGTAAGTTTGATCAAACTAAACTTCCTGGTAATGCAGCCCTTGAGGTGGGAAGGATAGATTTTTTTAATATGCCAGCCTTTGGTAAAACCGACACCCTGCTTACCAAAAATTACCTACAAAGAAACCACGCTTGGCGCAATGCTCAATGGAAAATAACCGAAAGAGCGCTTATTGATAATAACTTTTCTGGCTTTAATCTAGCCTCTACAGGTTATGCTAACTTTGCTTCCATCATTGGTTCAGACAGTACCTTTGATAACCGTGATTATTTTACAGCACAAAAAAGTGGGGGGTATCTCTGGAGTTATGGTTGCGGCGCAGGTTCTTTTACCAGCTGTAACGGAATTGGAAACACAAATAGCTTTGTAAATGATAGCTTTGATAATGTTTTTACCATCCTAGCCGGTAGCTTTTTTGGCGATTGGGATGTGCAAAACAACTTTTTAAGAGCACCGCTTGCCGCTAAAAGTTTGGCCTCTTTTTGGGGTGGCATTCCTAAATGGTATGTGCACCATATGGCCTTAGGTGAGCGCATTGGCAAGGGTGCTAAAATTACGCAAAACAACAGTGGTTTTTACTTTACAGGTAACTTTAATGCTTCTGCTAATTCTATGCACATAGCCCTCATGGGCGATCCAACGCTTACCATTCGTAATTTACCTCCATTGCAAAATTTACAAGCCATTAGCGAAAATAAACAGGTGAAATTGTATTGGAATAGCGCAGCTTTAAACCAGCAATATGCCGTTTATGTTGTGGATACGGTAAAGCATGTTTATAACAGAGTAAATGAACAAATAATTACCGATACTTTTTACACAGATGTAAATAATCATTACTCGGGTAATTACTTATATGCGGTTAAACCCATACGTTTAGAAACTACCGCAAGCGGGTCTTTTTATAAAGTAGGTGGCGCAGCATTTGCTAGGGTTAATCATGTAAATGCCTTGCCTATTGTTAAAGATTATTTGGCTTCATGGAGCGTTTATCCAAATCCATCTAATACCGCGCAAAGCATCTCATTAGAAGTAGTTTTAGCAAATCAAACGCAGCTTAGTTTTCACTTATTTGATGCCCAAGGAAAGGAGATTTGGTTCAGCCCAGAAGCTACTAATTTTGCTGGAAAAAAGGAATATACTTTCACAAATCTGCCCGTAAAAGCAGGTGTTTATTTCATGCAATTACGGGCAGATGGAATAACCCAAACAAAAAAATGGATTGTGCTAGACTAATGCTATAAGAAGTCTTTAAAATATTGAGTAATTTTCTTCATTAAATGCAAGCGGTCTGGTCCTAAAACATTATGCTCATGGCCCGGATAAACAAAGTAATCTACCAAAACGCCTTCGTCTACACATTTCTTTAAATAGGTGAGGGTATGCTGCCATAAAACCACATTGTCATTAGTGCCATGTATGAGCATTAACCTGCCTTTTAGGTTCTTAGCATAATTGGTAAGGTCTGCTTCTTTGTAACCAGCAGCATTATCTTGTGGCATATCCATATACCTCTCGGTATACATAATTTCGTATAAACGCCAGTCTATAACTGGTCCGCCTGCCACTCCCACTTTAAATACATCGGGCGTTTTAGTCATAAGCGAAGTGCTCATAAACCCGCCAAAACTCCAGCCATAAACGCCCATTCTGGTGGCATCTACATATTTAAATTTCTTTAAAAAATTAACACCTGCTAATTGGTCTTCCATCTCATACTTTCCTAAATTTCTGAAGGTGGCATTTTCAAAATCAATGCCTCTGTTCATACTGCCTCTGTTATCTAAAGTAAAAACAATATGGCCTTTTTGTGCCATATAATACAGCCACAAATCTGCGTTGCCCAACCAAGAATTGTTAATCATTTGCGCATGCGGACCACCATATACATACACCAATACAGGATATTTTTTAGTAGAATCAAAAGCCGTAGGTAAAATCATTCTATAATTTAACTTTACCGTATTATCAGTGGAGTTAATTTGCCCCAATTTAATGTCGCAAGTTTGATATTCCCTGATTGGATTAATTGCATTAAATAGGGTGCCAATTTCTTTGCCTTTATTATCCATTATCAAATACCTTCTAGGTATATTTACACTGCTTAATTGGTCTATAATAAATTGCCCATCGTCTGATACTAAGCCCATGTGCTGACCTTCTAGCTTATTTATTATCGTGTTTATACCTGTTTTTAAATCAAGTTTATAAATATACTTACTCATGCCATCTTCGCTTACCGCATGGTAAAACAAAAGCAATCCTTTTGGGTCGTTTCCAATAATATCTTTTACGGTAATTTTTCCTGTAGTAAGTGGCTTTATTTCGTTGCCACGTGCATTGTATAAATACAAATGAGTAAACCCATCTTTCTGGCTGAACCAAATAAATTTACTGCCATCATCATTTAAAAAATACATTGCCTTTTGGGGTTCTACATATTTGTTGTGTTTCTCGGTAAAAAGAGTTCTAATAAACTGCCCAGTGGTGCCATCAAATTGCTGGAGCTGCATTTCGTTTTGGTTGCGGTTGAGAATAGCAATATAAAGGTATTCCTCATCCGGACTCCATGATACATTGGTTAAATATTGCTCTGGGTCGCCGGTAGTCATAACTTCCAATTTGCGCTTTTTATTAAAGTCGTAAATGTACAAGCGCACCTGGTGACTTTTATTCCCAGCCATTGGGTATTTTAGGATTTCTGTTGCAGTGGGTTTTAGCAAAGCGCTGCCGTTTGTGTCTGTGCTATTTATTTTCATTAAAGGGTATTCGTCCACCATGCTTTCGCTTAGTTTATAGTATGCGATACGGTTTCCTTTTGGACTAAAAAAAGTACCTTTTGTTATGCCAAATTCGTTTCTATGCACAGATTTACCGTATGAGGTTTGGCTTTGGGCATCGTCTGTAATTAAATCGCCTTTATTTACCGCCTGACCTTGCGCATCGGCGCCCATTTCTGGCGAGGATTGTCCGTTCACATTAACATATAAATTATTGTAAAGGGTATAAGCTAATTTGTTACTTACTGCATCAAAATCTAAATTTTCTCCATCCTTGGAAGCTTTTGCTAATAGACTTACTTTTTTATTGCTCAGGTTAAATTCATAATGTGCATTGGTATAATAAAACCTAAAGGTACTCAAACTTGTCCAAGTTAGAAATGGAAACCTAGTTAACGCAGTTGCTTTTGGCAATAAATTTAGGAAAGCATTACTTAATTCATGTATTTCTAGAATGGTATCTCTATTTAAACTGGGTATTGCTAGAGTAACCATTACCTCTTTGCCTTGTCTTTTAGCCACATAAGCAAGCGTATTACTTTTAGGGATCCACTGCAATTGTGAAAGCCGCTCTGGTGCTAAAACAGTTCTGCCCTTTAATACGGCATCCTCCAAACTCATTACTTTGTTTTGCGCTTCAACCTGAAAACTCAAAACAAATAAAGATAAAACCAACCAAGAATATTTAATCATGTCGTTTATAATATTTAATCTTCAATAATACCATTTTTCATCCTGAGCCAAAAGTGTTTTTTTCTTTGGTTGGCCGCTGGCTCCTGGCAGCTAGCTCCTAGCAATAAGATTCGTGTGAATACACGTGCCCCCGCAGGCAAAATAAATTCGTGCATCCATGGCAAAAAAGACTCCTAGCAATAAGATTCGTTTGAATACACGTGCCCCCGCAGGCAAAATAAATTCGTGCATCCTTGGCAAAAAAGACCCCTAGCAATTAGATTCGTGGCAATAAGCTTGCCCCCGCAGGCAAAATAAATTCGTGCATCCGTGGCAAAAAAGGCCCCTAGCAATTAGATTCGTGGCAATAGGCTCGCTCCCGCAGGCAAAATAAATTAGTGCATCCGTGGCAATAAGCTTGCCCCCGCAGGCAAAATAAATTAGTGCATCCGTGGCAATACTATTCGTTTTTATCCCTGGCAAAAAATCCTTCCAAAAAATCAATTATCAGTATTTTCCTTATTTTCGCATTCCCAAAAAACTGAAATCATGTTCGAAAATTTAAGTGGTAAAATAGAAAAAGCCTTCAAAACCCTTAAGGGTCAGGGTAAAATTAGCGAAATAAATGTGGCCGAAACCGTCAAGGAAATTCGCAAAGCTTTAATAGATGCCGACGTTAATTTTAAAATTGCCAAACAATTTACTGATACTGTTAGAGAAAAAGCATTGGGTCAGAACGTACTTACCAGCGTTTCTCCAGGGCAATTAATGGTAAAAATTGTAAACGATGAATTGGTTCAATTACTGGGTGGTAAAACAGAAGAATTAGATTTAAGTGGCAAACCAACGGTTATTTTGATGGCAGGTTTGCAAGGAAGTGGAAAAACCACCCATACAGCAAAATTGGCCAATTTCATCAAGAAAAAAGGACGTACCGTAATGATGGCTGCTTGTGATGTATATCGTCCGGCAGCAATTGAACAATTAAAAGTATTGGGTCAGCAAATAGACGTACCCGTATTTTTTGAAGAAGGCAATACCAACCCCGTAAAAATTGCCGAAAACGCCCTTAAGGCAGCCAAAGAAGCCAATGTTAGCGTCCTTATTGTGGATACAGCCGGTCGTTTAAGTATAGACGAACAAATGATGGCCGAGATTGGCAATATCAAAAAAGCCTTGAACCCAAAAGAAATTTTGTTTGTAGTTGATGCTATGACCGGGCAAGATGCTGTAAACACAGCCAAGGCATTTAACGATGTGCTCGATTTTAGTGGCGTTATCCTAACTAAATTAGACGGCGATACGAGGGGTGGAGCGGCCCTAACCATTAAAACAGTGGTGAATAAGCCGATTAAGTTTATGGGTATGGGCGAGAAAATGGAAGCCCTCGATACCTTTCACCCAGATAGGATGGCCCAACGTATTCTGGGAATGGGAGATATTGTTAGTTTGGTAGAGCGCGCCCAAGAAGTTTTTAACGAGGAAGAGGCAGAAAAAATTCAAAAGAAATTACTCAAAGACCAATTTACCTTTGAAGATTTTTACAGCCAAATACAGCAAATTAAGAAAATGGGTAACCTCAAAGACTTAATGGGCATGATTCCAGGAGTAGGTAAAGCTGTTAAAGATTTAGATATTAGCGACGATGCTTTCAAAGGCATCGAAGCCATTATTAACTCTATGACACCAGGCGAACGTAAAACCCCAGATATTATAAACGGTCAACGTAGAAAACGCATTGCCAATGGCAGTGGAACCGATATACAACAAGTAAATCAACTTCTTAAACAATTTGATGAAATGCGTAAGATGATGAAAAGCATTGGCAAATTGCAAGGAGCCGGCAGAAGCTTAAGAGGATTGCCGTTTGGGAAATAGTTAAAAATTTTTGGTTCAGCCAGAGATTAAATAAAAAACGCGTTTAGATGAAAATCTGTACGCGTTTTTTGTATATTACAATTACACCTGGTTATTCAACCTTCACCTGAAACTCCATGCGTGTTTGTATGCCTTGGTATTGCATAGCCTTTTTGATATCTTGGTAATAGGCGAAATTACTGCCCAATTCGCGCTTCAACAATGCTGTGCTCGCTTCATTTCCAAGAGAACCCAATAGCTCTTGAAAAGGATCTTTTAATTCAGGTAAATTTACACACCTGTATTCGCTTAAGTTAGCCTTTTTTGCCGCCATTTCAATGGCTTTATCTAATCCACCTAACTCATCCACTAAACCAATTTTCTTGGCCTCAATGCCGCTCCAAACCCTGCCTTGCGCAATTTCTTCAACCTGCTCCTTGCTCAGCTTTCTTCCTTTAGCAACCCTATCAATAAAATTATCATACACCCTGTCAACACCGCGTTGCACCACCAAACGCTCGGCTTCATTTAAAGGTCTATCTGGACTACCTAAATCGGCAAATTCACCAAACTTCACCGTTTCAATTTTAACCCCAAGCTTGTTATTTAGTAATTCTTTTGCATTTACCAACATGCCAAACACACCAATAGAACCCGTAATGGTATTGGGCTGAGCCAAAATATGATCTGCTGGTGCGGCAATATAATATCCTCCGCTGGCAGCCACATCACCCATAGAAACGATAATAGCTTTTTTACCCTTACACAAATTCACCTCTCTCCAAATAACGTCGCTGGCCAAGGCACTTCCACCGGGCGAGTTAATGCGCAACACAATAGCCTTATAGCTTTCGTCTTCCCTTACTTTTTTAATTGTAGCAGCCATTCGGTCTGAACCAATTCCTTGGTCATCTCCCTCTCCACTGTTAATGTCGCCTACGCAATAAATTACCGCAATTTTATTGTCTGAAACAGACGTATTGCCGCTTACCATATTGAATTTAGCCATATTGATGTAATTGATTTTATCTGAATCTGCTAAACTCAATTTTCCCTTTAACTCTTTCTCAATTTCGTCTTCGTATTTTACCCCATCTATAATTTTTAATTGAATGGCATCCGCCGAACTTTGAACCTGCAACTCATCAACGATACCGCGCATTTTAATGGCATCAATTTTTCTAGATTTGGCAATCTCTGCTATAAAATGAGTGTATAAACTGCCCAAATAAGATTCAATCTGACTTCTATTTTCGGCACTCATGCTGTTTGCAATAAAAGGTTCGCCTGCAGATTTGTATTTACCATGACGAATTAGTTGTGGTTCTACTCCAATTTTATCGAACATTCCCTTTAGGTAAAATACCTGCTGCGAAAAACCATTTAGCAAGATTTCGCCCGATGGGTTTAAATAAACTTTATCTGCAACAGCTGCCACATAATAACTGTGCTCATCCATTATTTCTGCATAAGCAATAATGAATTTACCCGATTTTTTGAAATCTATCAATGCATTTCTAATCTCAGCCAAAGTAGCATAACTATTAGGAGATACATCTGCATTTAAATAAATACCCTTAACCTGCGTATTTTCTGCTGCCTTTTTTATATTTTTTAAAATTTCAGTTAATCCTATTGGCTTTCCTTTGGCCAAACCAGGAAAGCTCATAAAGTCTAATGGGTTGTTTAAAGTGCGTTCTGGAATTACGTAGTTTAGGTTCAGCCTAAGTATGGCATTTTCTTTCAAAGTAACGGCACTACCATCCTTGTCGCCGCCTGTAATCCCTGCAATTATTCCAATTAGTAAAAAGGTCAATACAAAACTTCCAATTAAAAAGCCAAATAAACTGGCAAAAAGAAATTTAAAAAACTGCTTCATGTGTATGTGTGTTAATGCCGCAAAATAAACTCAATTTTGTAGATTCTGTTTTATTTTGTTTTAAAAGGCTTAATGATGGCCTGATGAGGTAAAATCATTTGTGACTATCTATCTTTATAATTATGTTCGTGGCATGCGTAATCCAAATTTAGATCCGGATGAAATAAATTTGTCTCAAACAGATAAAGACATTGAACGAGTGCTAAGACCTCGTAATTTTGATGATTTTACTGGGCAAGCGAAAATTATAGAAAACTTAAAGGTCTTTGTGGCTGCAGCCCGTCAACGAGGGGAGGCTTTAGATCATGTATTATTGCACGGCCCTCCAGGCTTGGGCAAAACCACTTTGGCTAACATCATTGCCAACGAATTAAAGAGTGGTTTCAAAACAACTAGTGGTCCAGTATTAGAAAAACCAGGCGATTTAGCTGGGTTACTAACGAACCTCGATGAAGGTGATGTGCTTTTTATTGACGAAATCCACAGATTAAGTCCAGTCGTGGAAGAATTCTTATACTCTGCCATGGAAGATTATAAGATAGACATCATGATAGATAGCGGTCCCAATGCGCGCAGTATACAAATAGAAGTTGCACCGTTTACTTTAATTGGTGCTACTACCCGCAGCGGTTTATTAACGGCCCCTTTACGCGCTAGGTTTGGCATTAACGCCCGTTTACAATATTATGATAAAGCCCTAATGAAAACCATTATTGGTCGCTCTGCCGATATATTAAAGTCTATCATCGACGAAGAAGCAGCTTTTGAAATAGCCAGAAGGAGCAGGGGTACACCCAGAATTGGCAATGCTTTATTAAGAAGAACAAGAGATTTTGCTCAAATAAAAGGAGATGGCACCATTAATATGCATATTGCACAATTTGCTTTAGATGCCCTAAATGTAGATGAAGAAGGTTTAGATGAGATGGATACTCGCATTTTAAAAACAATGATAGATAAATTTAAAGGCGGACCTGTTGGCTTAAACACTATAGCTACTGCTATAGGCGAAGATGCTGGTACTATAGAAGAGGTTTATGAGCCTTATCTTATTCAAGAAGGCTTCATGAGCAGAACACCCAGAGGAAGAGAAGTTACAGATAAGGCATATAAGCACCTAGGCATGGGTCCAAGCTACAAAAACAGCCTTTTCTAAGTTTCGGTTTGAACCAAAACAGGAAGTTATAATTAAATTGGTGTTTTAAAAACGGATGAAATTTAGGTAGGCATTATATATTAATATTTACTCCCACAATTACGCAATGTTTAAGTGATAGCTAAATACAAGTTTTCAATTTTAAATACGTATTTATCCTAATTATACAAGATTATAAACCCAAGAATGTTGGATTTACTTAGTAATACAGGGATAAAAAGCGGCATGAATTAACTTTTCCCACTTCAAAATGTGTAAGTTAAGAAAAAGGGTTAAGATATATTTGCGAGTAAATAAAACATCCTTAGTTTTGCAGCCCCTTA
>CAMARW010000012.1 GCA_945860865.1 Chitinophaga pinensis
ACCGGCGTTCCAAAACAGTTAAAAGTATCGCGGATGCTTACTTCTACCGGCGGTGCAACCAAAACAGAATCCCATATATTATCATTAGGACAACCATTAGGTGCTGGCGGTGCGGTGGTGGTTAACTGCAAACGGATGCGGTGCCAGCCCGGTTGCGTAAATTTATGGTTGTTTACATTTGCGCCATTGTAGGTAGTATAAGAATTAGAATTGGAGCCTGTTTCTATTAAAAACTTGGTATAGGTTGGGTTTAGCGGAACGCTATTAGTTTGTGTGTAGGAAAAGTCGTAAAAGCCACAATTTTTATTCACTTTTTGTATGGTAGCAGTAGGCACCCTTCTAACTAAAATACTAAAAGAACGGGTAGTTCTGGCAGGAATTGGGCAAGCCCTGTCTTTAACTGTAACCACAAAATAATAGGGTAAATTACTCGCCATTTCTGGCCCGGGGGTCCAACAAAAGCGCATACTATCATATTTTGGACCCAGCATAGTGCGCTGTGCAGGATTATACGCTTTTACAAAAGTAGCACCTTTACTTACCAAATTTGCAGGAGCGTTCCAGGTCATATCTGTAGAATCGGTTCCAGCCGTATTATCCCAACCAGAAACCATAAAACATAATTGCTGTCCGGCACAAATAGAGTAACTAAAATTGGGTTGCGGGCTAGATAAAACCCCATCATTGGTCCAAGTTCGGAGCACAGGTGGGTTATTCTGCGGACAAAGCTTGCTATAAAATTGAATATCTCTTCTTGTAATACCCATTAAAGTGGGCACCCCTCCTACCATTTTCCATTGCCTAACCTCAATAATGAGGTTTGCCACAAAATTACCCATTGGTCTAAACCTAATATCGCCAGTAATGGCATCAATGCTAATACCAATTGGCGGAACAGCTGGAGGTGTTTGAATGGGTGCTCCCAAATAAGGCAAAGGCACATTGGGACTATAAGGCGAAACGTAAGGCGCTTGAGCACCCGCATTAACCAATGATTGTCCAAAAGCGTAACTTAAAGAATCCCCATCAGGGTCGATTGCACCTAGGTTGTATGTAAAATCTTGACCTGCACAAGTTACAGCTACAGGGTCGTTGGTAAAAGTTGGCGAAGAATTACATGGAGTTGCGCAACGATTGATAACTGCTTCTGTGTAAAAACCAAGGGAAGATGGATTGGCTAAAGTGGTTATGGCAGTGTTTCTGCAACAAGTGCTATATCCAACACTTACCAAACAACAGCTAGCTGGAATGGAGGCCGTACTGATGGTTCCTTCAAAAGTATACACTTCAATACCTGGGGTAAATGTCCCTGGAGTTCGGGAGCCACAATTATTGCATATAGATTTTTCTTCGGAGCATAATTGTATTACATCAAAACCACTTACCGCGGTAACAACCGCCAAACTTGAGCTTCCAAAATTTACACCATTGCACGGACTGGCCGGCAAGCCAGAACCAGCAGGAACATTAGCACCACGCAAAGAAACTGAGAGCTGACATGAAGGACTGAGACTTGTGGGACAATTAGCACACATTGGAATACCCTGACAATCACGATAAATTTTAAACATTACCCTATAAACACCGGGTGTTGTTGTGCAAGAATAAGATACATCTGAACCAACCACATGATCAGCTTTTAGTATGGATATTTGACAAACTAGAAATAGCATGACAAATAAAATCGACAATTTGAAGGAGTTGAGGTGAGTTAACATTTTCAATAATTATGGTTCAAATTTAATCTTTGAATATTTAAGATTTCCTTAAAATTGTTCCTAAAACAATAAAATAGAAAATTGAAGTAACAGTTGCTGTAGATAAAATTAAAATTAGCCACCTATATTTGCCCCTTGGGGGAAATATTTATGAAAGTATTTAAATTTGGTGGAGCATCGGTTAAAAATGCAGAAGCAGTTAAAAATGTAGGTAAAGTTTTATTGGGCTACATTGGACAAGAAATTCTGGTAGTTGTAAGTGCAATGGGCAAAACAACCAATTCTTTGGAGCAATTAGCCATGGCATATTATAAGAATAGCTTGAGTAAACACGATTTGTTTTTGGAGGTTAAGTCCTTTCATGATAATATTATAAATGGTTTATTAATATCCAAAGACAGCCTTACATACAATGATATTGAAAATTTATTTATTGAATTAGATTGTGAATTGGAGAATGCTCCTGATAAAAACTTTGATAAAATTTACGATCAAATTGTAAGTTACGGCGAAATTTTCTCTTCCCGAATTTTAAGTGCTTACCTTAACGAATCTGGCATAAAAAACCGATGGATGGATGCTCAAAACTTTATTATTACAGACAGCACCTACCGCGAAGGAAAAGTAGATTGGGAAACAACTAATTTGTTAATTTCTAAAAAACTGAAACCCATTGTAAAAAAACAAATGGTAGTTACCCAAGGATTTATTGGAAGAAACAAAGATAATTATACAGTAACCTTGGGTAGAGAAGGCTCAGATTATTCTGCAGCTATTTTTGCTTATGGATTAGAGGCCGAGGAAGTTACCATTTGGAAAGATGTTGCGGGTGTAATGAATGCCGATCCAAAAAAATATTCTGCAGCCATAAAAATAGATGCTATTAGTTACCCTAGTGCAATTGAGATGGCTTATTATGGCGCTACGGTTATTCATCCTAAAACCATTCAACCTTTACAAAGCAAAAACATTCCCTTGTATGTAAAATCTTTTTTAGACCCAAAAGAAAGTGGGACATTAGTAGGCATTGATAAATCACTAGAAAATTTACCATCTACAATAATATCAAAAGGAAATCAAGTTTTACTTTCAATTAGTAGCAAAGACTTTTCTTTTATTGTTGAAGATAATTTGAGTAAAATATTTACCGCTTTTGCACAATGCAAAGTTAAAATTAACCTAATGCAGAATTCTGCAATAAGTTTTATCGTTTGTTTGGATAACGAAAGGGAGAAAATAGATCAACTTAAAGAATTTTTAGACTTTGCTTACTCTATAAAAATAAATGAAGGCTTGGAATTATTAACAATTAGCAATTACAATGCTGCAAATCTGAAAGAAATAATTGGCCAAAGAGACTTATTAATTGAACAAAAAGCAGGATCAACCCTGCAGATTGTTGTAAATTGAAAAAATCAAGAATATGGGTGTTTTTTATTTCTTCTCAGTGTGAATTTTTCTTTATCGGCATCTGTTAAAAACGCATTGGGTATTTCATTGCCCTCAAATTATGTTTTGAAAGAACTCAATAAGGATTTAATAGTAATTGAGCCTAACAATTTATATATTTTGCTATACCCCTATTTTACCGGAATTAATAATCAGGCTTTATTTTCAAATGATATAAAAAAACAATGTATACATGTTTACCAAGACCAATGGATAAACAGATCAGAAATAGTTATTAGTCGCATAAAAAATGCGCTGGGACTGAGCCAAAAAATTGGTGCAAGATCTTGTATTGTTAAAAAAATAGACACTAAAATTGCCTCAGATTTCTTTGAAGAACATCATTTATCTGGAGCATGCAAGGCAGCTCATACGATTGGATTATATAATAAAGATATTTTATGTTTAGCAGCTTCTTTCAGCAAATCAAGGGTAATGATAGATGGGGAGGTATATTATAGATCGTACGAATTAATTAGATTTGCTTCTGCCAAAAACATACTTGTTGTGGGTGGATTGCAGAAAATTTTAAACCATTTTATACTATTTAAGAATGTTGTGCACCTAATGACATACATAGATCTTAATTTTGGTGATGGAAAAGGATTTGAAAAATTTGGGTTCAAAAAGATTGGTTCAGCCAAAATGCTAAGTTTTTATGTAAATCCAAATACTAACGAACGAATGTCGGCAAAAACTTATGAGAGTCTTCAAAATATAGATTTTGAACCCATTGTAATTAAAGCAAATTGTACGCAAAAAATGGTACTAGACCTCAGATGAAAAACTTTGATTCTATTGTAATTTTAGGACCAACCGCTAGTGGAAAAACAAAACTAGCAGTTGAAATTGCTTATTTGATAAGTAGTGAAATTATTAGCATCGACTCTCGAATGGTTTATAAAAAACTGAATATTGGCACAGGTAAAGATTTAGGTGAATATTGTTTTGAAAACAAATCAATTCCATACCATTTAATAGATGTTTGCGAGCCCAATGAATCTTATCACATTTACCAATTTCAGCAAGATTTTAAAATGGCATTTAATCAAATTTTAGAGGCAAAAAAAACACCCATTTTGTGTGGTGGTAGTGGCTTGTATTTAGAAGCTGTAATTAAAGATTTTATATACACTGGCATTCCCGTAAACCCACTTTTAAGAGCACAACTTGAAATGTTTAGTTTGACCCAATTGCAAGAACAATTTTTATTATTACCAGAAAATTCTTTTAAAAAAAAGGCCGATCTAGAAAGTAAAAAAAGAACGATACGTGCGCATGAAATTGCCCATTTTTTGCTCAAAAATTCAGATTTTTTACTGCCTGAACCTAAACCATTAGAACCATTTATTATTGGCCTTAATCCAACTGTAGATTTACGAAGAGAAAATATAATTAAACGTTTACATGCTCGAATGGATGAAGGATTAATTGAAGAAGTATCGTGTTTATTAAAAAGCGGAGTAAGTTTTGAAAAACTATTATCATTGGGTTTAGAATATAAATTTGTTTGTGAATTACTCATGGGCAAATACAATAAGCAAAAGATGATTGAGCTTTTGGGCATTGCTATTCAACAATTTGCCAAAAGACAGATGACCTATTTTAGGAAAATGGAAAAATCTGGATTAAAAATAAACTGGGTTTGCAATCATGATGAGGCCCTTATTTTGTTGAAAAATAAAAAATTTATTGTATAGATAAAACAATTAAACATTGGCAATTTATTTGAAAAGAAAAATGTACTTTTGAATAAAAATAACAATTATGAAAAAAATATACTTAATATTATTTGTATTAACCCTTAGCATTGGTGCTTTTGCTCAATGTACTCCAGACCCAAACGTTACTAAACCTGGAATTTCTCCTGCCAAACTGCCTGATGGTATTGTTGGAGTGCCATATTCGCAAGTAATTACGCTAATCGTCCCACTAGACTCTACCATCGTTTATCAAGGCAATCCCTATAATGTGAGAATAGATTCTGCAACAGTTGTATCCATTAGTGATTTGCCTGTAGGATTTGGATATGAAGCTAATAAAGTTAGCAGAACTTGGAATGGAGGAGAAAAAGGTTGTGCCAAACTTTTCGGAAACCCTATATCTTCAAGCGTTGGGTTTTATGAAGTTTCTGTTAAAGTAAGAACTTTTTTTAAAATTATAGGCTTGCCAAACCAATTAGATCAATTAGATTCTAGTATCATAGACTTTAGGGTTGTTCTTGGAAATTCAATTCAGGAATTAGCAACAGCCAAACGTTTAATTGCTTACCCAAACCCGGTAAAAGATGAAATAAATGTAGAATTACCTCAATACAGTGAAGCCTCGCAATTTTGTGTTTATAACATGATGGGGCAAAATATGTCTTTAACACCAAGTTATTCTAGCAACACAGGTGAAATAAAATTCAATACAAGTTCTCTACCTTCTGGCATGTACCTCATACACGGCCAAAATAACAACAAAAACTACCAAGTAAGATTTGTGAAATAGACTATGGTCCATAGTCCATAGTCGATAGACCATAGTTTTGGACAGTGCATGCTTTTTACCCGGAGGTTTTAATTGAAACAAAAACAGCAACTATAAACTATGGTCTATGGACTATCTCCTATCAACTTTCTTCAAGCCAAGGAGTAGTGAGTTTCCAATTACGATTAGATCGCTTAAAGCCATAGACAAGGCGCCAAGCATGGGATGCATGTAGCCGGCTGCGGCCAAGGGAATGCAAAGTATATTATAAAAGAAAGCCCAGAATAAATTTTGCTTAATGGTTCTGTAAGTTTGCTTACTTATGATGTGTGCCTCTTGTAAACCACCTATATCAGTGCGCATTAAAACCAAATTCGCCGCCTGAATGGCAATATCACTTCCTTTTACGAAGGAAATACCTACAGATACTTTGCTCAAAGCAGGAGCATCATTTACTCCATCACCCACCATTACTAAAGATTCTTTTTGTTGCCATTGTGTAATTAAAGCCAATTTTTCTTCTGGTAATTGTTGCGCATAAAATTCTTTGACATTTAAATCTAAAGCCATTCTTTGAACTTTTTTTTCGCTATCGCCACTCACAATGACACAATCTACATGTTGTTCTTTTAAATAATTGATAAGCTCACCCACACCGGGCTTAAGCTCATCTGCCAGAGAAATTCCAGCAATTATATTCCCGTTTTTTTGTAACAATAAATCAGATGCCTCAGCAGGTTTACCCAACCACCTATTAGAACCAAATTGCCATTCATTACCAATAGCATCCCAAGCGCGCATGCCGCAACCTTTAACCTCCTCTACTTTTGTAAATACTAATGTATTATTTCCCCAATCTTTAAATTCATGCACAAACGCTTTAGCAATTGGGTGAGAAGATTTTTGCTCCAATGCCAACATCACATTTTGAGCTTCCACCTCGTGATTAGGTTCAGCCCAAAATTGCGTGAAGCTAAAATTGCCCGTGCTTAAGGTTCCGGTTTTATCAAATATAATTTTTTTTGTCTTGGCAAAATCTTCTAATACATGTCCGCCTTTTATTAAAATGCCTCTTTTAGCTGCTTTACCAATACCCACCATAATAGCAGTAGGCGTGGCTAAACCCATAGCACAAGGACAAGAAATAACCAATACGGCAACCGCGCGCAGCATACTTTGGGCTGAACCAATTTCTAAATATAAATAAGAAAACAAAAAGGTAAAAAGGGATATTAAAATTACTACCGGAACAAAAATGGCACTTACTTGATCGCCTAATTTTTGAATAGCGGGTTTATTGGCTTGAGCCTTTTTTACCAATTCAATAATTTGCGATAAAATGGTGTCTTTTAAGGGAACACTTACACTCACTTGTAAATTTCCATTTAATAATAGCGCACCACCTATTACCTGTTTTCCTTTTTGTTTATGAATAGGCAAACTTTCTCCCGTCATTAAACTTTCATCACATTCGGCTTCACCGCTTACCACCACTGCATCTATTGGCACAATATCTCCCGAATTTACTTGAATCAAATCACCTTTCCGAAGCAATTTAACAGCTATAATACTGTGGCTAATCTCACCATTATTTTTTGTAATAAGCTGGGCAGTTTTCACTTGTAAACTAGTTAAGCTTTGAATGGCATTGGTAGTTTTTTTAACCGAACGCTTTTCCAACAAATTACCAAATAAAACAAGTGTTATAATGCTGGCACCTGTTTCAAAAAATAAATAGGTATGCATCTCATGAGAACCCCAAAAATAAAATATTCCAAATATGCTGTAAAACAATGCCGATGAAGCGCCCATGAAGATCAAAACATCCATATTTGGAACGCGGGATAGTAAACTATGATAGGCCGACTTTCCAAAAAACCACAAACCTAAAGTGTATACAGGAATAGATAATACTAATTGAACCATTGGATTATGCAGCGGAGCCCATGAAAAAAACATGTGCAGCATAAGCGGGATAGTAAAAATTAAGCTAAAAATTAGCTTAGACTCTAGGCTACCTAAAAGTTTTTTTTTTCGCTTGCTGCATCAGCATCGATTGCGCGAACCGTGTAACCCAAGTCTTCTATACTTTCAGCAACTGCTGATAAAGGCATAGAAACTACATTTTCAAACCTAACTTCTCCAGTTGCAAAATTAACATCCACACCCTGCATGCCTTGCTTTTCAAGACGCTTTTTAATTCCCATTGAACAATTTGCGCAAGACATACCATCTACAATTAGTTCTTGTAATTGGTTTTTGTTTGATTCCATATGGCAAATATATGGATAAAGCTTGATAGAGAAAGGTTGTTTATGATTTTTAATGCACAAAAACTAATTTGCTCCACATTAGTTTAAATTTTTATGATTGAAAAAAAGCGTAACCTATTATTTTTAATACTTGGAACATTTTTTATTGCTAATGCAATGTTGGCAGAATTTATTGGCGTGAAAATATTCTCTTTAGAATCTGTTTTTGGCTTTAATCCCGCAAATTGGGAAATTATGGGAAATAAACTTTCATTTAACATGACGGTAGGTGTTATCTTATGGCCAATTGTTTTTGTTATGACTGATATAATAAATGAGTATTATGGTAAGAAAGGAGTTAAACTACTATCCTATTTGGCAGCAGCATTAATTGCGTATTCTTTTTTGGTGGTATACGCTGGCATTGCTTTACCCTCGGCTGATTTTTGGATTAATCGGAAAACAGAAAATGGAAATATGAATATGCAAGAGGCCTATCAACAAATATTTGGACAAGGATTATGGATTATTATAGGCTCTTTGGTGGCTTTCTTAATTGGTCAAGTAACAGATGTAAAAGTTTTTCATTACCTAAAAAAGAAAACTGGTGAGCAAAAGCTTTGGCTGAGGGCAACAGGCTCCACATTAGTTTCGCAGCTCATAGATAGCTTTGTTGTGTTGTTTATTGCCTTTTATATTGGGGCTGGTTGGGATTTTAAATTAGTGCTCGGCATTAGCTTAGTTAACTATCTTTACAAATTAACAGTTGCATTGGCATTAACACCTGTTTTGTATGGCGTTCACCGTATCATAGACAATTATTTAGGAAAAGAATTGGCTATAACAATGATGCGAGAAGCACAGGAAGACAATTAGATTATCTTAAAGAGGCTTGGTTATAATACTGAATAGCTTTTGGCATCCATTTATTTAAGTTTGCAATACGCGTACTTGAACTAGGATGTGTGCTTAAAAACTCGGGCGTACCAGCGCTACCAGCGCTCATTCTTTGCCAAAAACCAGGGGCAACTCGAGGGTCGTACCCTGCCATAGCCATAAAATATAAACCCATTTCATCGGCTTCAGATTCGTGTAACCTACTAAATGGCAACATAGCTCCAAATTGAGTTCCAATTCCGTATGCCGTTGTAAAAAGTTGTTGTGTTTGCTGGCTTTTTGAAGCTAGCGCAGCAGATAATGCTACGCCACCTAACTGCTGAGCCAAACCTTGGCTCATACGTTCATTTCCATGTCGCGCAATGGCGTGTGCAATTTCATGCCCCATCACAACGGCAACACCTGCCTCGTCTCTACAAACAGGCATAATACCTGTATAAAAGACTATTTTACCCCCAGGCATGCACCATGCATTTATCGTTTTATCTTCAATTAAATTAAACTCCCATTTAAAACCAGCTACCCTATCGCTCATTTTATTAGCTTGTAGATAGCTAGTAATTTGTTTCGACAATTTACCTCCAACTCGCTTTACTAATGCTACTTCGTTACCTGTTGTTACAACCTTATTGGCAGATAAAAATTGATTATAACTTGTTAAACTCATGCCCATTAATTCGCTTTCTGGCAAAAGGCCCAGTTGGCGTCTTCCCGTAACTGGAACTTTCCCACAAGAATTGAAGAGAAAACATAACAGTATAAGAATTGAGGTTGATTGAAATATTTTTTTCATTTTTGACTATATTAACATACAACAAAGCAACAGGTGCTAATTTTGATTTAACCCATCTTACTTTTTCCGACTCAAATAAATGATTCGTTCATTTTGATTACCATCACCTGTATCCTTATAACCAATAAACAATAATTTATCCTTGCTAATTTCCTGAACAGTATAATTCATATTCTCCCAGTCAATTTCATTTATTAGAATACTTTTATTGGTTGCTGTATATTTCCAAGTAATGCCAAAATCTGAACCTAACAAATTGAGTACGCCTGTTTTTAAGTCGCTATTAAAGATATAAACACCATAATTAGCCTCCGTTTCTATCCTAACTTTTAGCTTAGATGGAAAAACATCATTTACTAACACACTATCTCTATTCCAATTACCTACTAAAGAAATACTGAAAGAGCCATCTGGTTCAGGGCTATCAGAGCTATCTGGTTGACAGGCAGACAATATTAAAAGCAAAACGACTGCTATTTTTGAATAATTTACCATAAGATATTTTTCTGTAAAAGTAGACTAGAAATGCTAAAAATAAAATAGCACAATCCATTGCTTTTTCACTTATCATTGCCTTATGCCATCTTTTGTATACATTTTATTAGGTTCAAACCAAGGTAATGCTTTAGAGAACCTAAAAACAGCAGCAAACAAGCTGGAACTTGCCTTAGGCCAAATTGTTCATCAATCGTCTTTTTACCAAACTGCTGCATGGGGGAATACCCAACAAGCCCCATTTATTAACCAAGTTCTTTTAATTCAAACTAAAACCAACGCAACAACGTGTTTGCAAATAAACCTATCTGTGGAAACTAGTATGGGTAGAACGCGTTTAGAAAAGTGGGAGCCTAGAATTATTGATATCGATATTTTATATTTTAACGACGAAATTATCGATTTGCCAAATTTAATAGTACCACATCCACACATGGCAAATCGGAGGTTTACCTTAATTCCATTAGTAGAAATTGCACCTAATTTTATTCATCCCGTTTTGGGATTAAAAAGCACCGAATTGTTGAAGGCCTGCCAAGATATTTTAGAAGTGGAAAAAATTAGTATTAACTAATTATTTAAATCCTGCATTTTTGTGGGCTTGAACAAAATTAATCCATATAATTTCATTGCTATTGAAGGCAATATTGGGGCTGGTAAATCTACCCTTGCCCAATTATTATCGAAAGAATGGAACGCTCAATTGATTTTAGAAGAATTTGAGGATAATTCTTTTTTGCCTAAATTTTACGAAGATTCTAGACGCTACGCTTTCCCTTTAGAAATGAGCTTCTTGGCGGCTAGATTTAATCAGTTAAAAAAACAATTACCTAGTCAAGATTTGTTTAAACAGCTTATTATTAGCGATTATATTTTTGCCAAATGTTTGCTGTTTTCAAAGGTAAATTTAGATGAAGATGAATATGAGTTATACCATAAACTTTTTCACATTATAAACCTGCAATTGCCCAAGCCAGATTTGTTGGTTTACCTGCACTGCCCAATAGAAAAACTTCAATGGAATATAGCCAATAGAGGCCGAAGCTACGAGCAACACATTGCCAACGAATACCTCCAAAACCTGCAAGAAACTTATTTTGGCTATCTTTATAATCAAAGCGAATTAAGGATACTTATTATAGATTGCGCACAAGTAGATTTTTTAAATAACCCCGCGCAATACGAACAGATGCAAAGTTTGCTGTGCAAAGAATATCCGCTTGGTATTACGCAAGCAAAACTACTCTAAAATGATTACTAGCGGATTATTCACCATTGCTTACTTACCTCCTATTGCTTGGTTTCAACATGCCTTGCAATGCGAAAACATTTTTATTGAAGCACACGAAAACTATAATAAACAAAGCTACAGAAACAGGTGTAAAATACTTTCAGCCAATGGTGTATTAGATTTAAGCATTCCAATTATTCAGGCTAATTCTAAACATACAATTAAAAATGTTGTTACACAAGAAAATGAACCATGGCGTAAAATTCATTGGCAGGCAATCTGTTCTGCCTATGGCAAATCTGCTTTCTTCCTGTATTATAGAGATGATTTTGAAGCCATTTATAAACAAACTGATTGTACCCATTTATTCGAATTAAACATCCTGTTTATTAAACTCATTTTTAAGCTACTCAAAACTAACTGTGAGCTTCAATTTACACACAAATACGATGAACCAAGCGTTCATACCCGCGATTTTAGAAATAGTTTCCAAGCTAAAAACCCTGCTTTAGGTTCAGAATTGCTTGTTCAAACAAATTATTACCAAGTATTTGCTGAGAAATTCCCCTTTCAACCTAACCTATCCATTCTCGATTTACTTTTTAATGTAGGTCCGATTAGTAAAGAATATTTAATTTAACCTAGCAGAAAAATAAAACTTTTAACTAGGGCATTGGTTTATTGTTTATAGCCGTTTATCTGAGCTAAATACAAGTATGAAAAACCAAATTATTGAAAAGTACATAGATTTGTACCTAACCCACAATGAAGCACCCAAAAATGTTTGCGTTTTTGCCAAATCACTAAACATTTCGGAGTCAGAGTTTTATCAGTATTATCCATCAATTGAAGCTATTGAAGCTACAATTTTTCAAGATTGGTTTGCTGAGGTTAAACAGAATGTTGAATCATCTGAATTATTTGGCTCTTACGCCGCACGTGAGAAATTTTTAGCTATTTATTTTGCTTGGATTGAATCATTAAAAAAACACCGCAGCTTTGTGGTGGCGCGCTGGCAAACACAATCTAAACAAATAGCTTTACCTAAAACACCCTCATTTTTAAAGCCTCTAAAACATGATTTTATTTCTTTTTCTCAAACCATTTTAAACGAGGGAATGCAATCTAAGGAAATTACAGAGCGCAAGTTTATTAGCGATAAATATGCAGATGCCCAATGGCTCAACCTATTATTTATAACTAATTTCTGGGTAAATGACCACAGCACAAATTTTGAAAAAAGTGATGAAGCTATTGAAAAATCAGTTAATCTAGCTTTTGATTTAATGGGACAAACAGCCTTGGATTCTATGCTTAATTTCGGAAAATTTCTATTTCAAAATAGATAAAATGGAACAAAATAAAATCCCTTCTACCAAAGTAGAAAGGGCTATGCGCTTTGTGAAAACAGGTGCCCAAATTGGAGGCAATTATATTAAGCATTATTCTAAAAAATTGGTTGACCCCAATTTAAGCAGAGAAGAGCTGCATGAAGATAATGCCACCGATGTGTATAATGCCCTCAGTGAATTGAAAGGCTCTGCCCTCAAAGTTGCTCAGATGCTGAGCATGGAAAAAAACATTTTACCAAGGCAATACACTAACAAATTTCAGATGGCTCAATACAATGCGCCTCCCCTATCTGGCCCGCTCATTGTGCAAACTTTTACCAAACATTTTGGGAAAAGTCCGCAGCAACTATTCAGCACATTTAACATGAAAGCATGCAATGCAGCCAGTATTGGTCAGGTGCACGAAGCCACTTTAGATGGCAAAAAATTGGCTGTAAAAATTCAATATCCGGGTGTAGCCGATAGTATCAAAAGCGATTTAAAAATGGTAAAACCCATTGCCTTTCGTTTACTGAGCATGAATGAGAAAGAACTCGAAAAATACATAAAAGAGGTAGAATCTAAACTGCTAGAAGAAACCGATTATGAATTAGAGTATCAGCGTTCTATAGATATTTCTGAGGCTTGTAATCATATTCCTAATCTATTTTTCACCCAATACTACCCAGCATTATCTTCCAAAAGAGTGCTAACCATGGATTGGATGGAGGGTTTGCATTTAGATGATTACCTTAAAACAAATCCTACCCAGGAAGAACGAAATAAAATAGGCCAGGCCATGTGGGATTTTTACGATATGCAAGTGCATGCTTTAAAATCTGTGCATGCCGACCCACACCCAGGAAATTTCTTAATGCGCCCCAACGGCGAATTGGGAGTCATTGATTTTGGATGTGTAAAAGAAATACCAGCAGATTTCTATTTTAACTATTTTGCCTTATTAATACCAGATTTGTTGGAGGAGCCAGGTGTTATTAGGAAAATTATGTTGCAACAAGAAATCATTAATGAGCGCGATTCTTTGCCAATTCAAGAAAAAATAACAGATGCGTTTATGCGCATGACCAAACTTTTAGCCACCCCTTTTCTTGAGGATAATTTTGATTTTGGCAACAATGCAT
Source organism: Chitinophaga pinensis (assembly GCA_945860865.1). Classification (GTDB taxonomy): domain Bacteria; phylum Bacteroidota; class Bacteroidia; order UKL13-3; family UKL13-3; genus B1. The sequence continues at coordinate 13,781 of CAMARW010000012.1, forward strand.
ATATTGATCAAATTTATGCTTTAGGCGAAGAGGTAAGTAAAATGGATGAGTTAAAAAACTCTAAAGAAGGAAGAGGTTCTCAGCATGCATTGTATATAAACCGCACTTATTTTGGTTTATACTCTATACTCAATGTTTTGCAAGCAAAAATAAGAACAGGTGAAAGAAATTGGAAAAAGCCGTTGATTAAATTTCATAGCGCTGCATAAGCTATTTAGGTTATCCAATTTGTTTCAACAGATGATGGAAGTTGCTTAGTGAAATCTTATATTTGATTTGGTTAAAATTAAACTTTTAAAATATGAGAAAAACATTCCTTGCTTTTATTCTGCTTCTTACAACTACACTCGTTTCAATTGCCCAACCTGCATTTATAATTGACTCTTTAGACAATTACATAACGCGTGAAATGGAACGTTGGCAGGTGCCAGGATTATCTATTGCCATTGTTAAAGATGGAAAAACGGTGCTTGCCAAAGGATATGGTGTGAAAGATATAAACAGCAAAGAGTTGGTAGATGCCTACACACTGTTTCAAATAGCCAGCAATAGTAAGGCTTTTACTGGAACTGCCATAGCTCAATTACACCAGCAAAAGAAAATTAATTTAGATGAAAAAGTAAAAAAATACATGCCGCAGTTTGCTTTGTATGATAACGTTTCAACAGATTTGTGTACTGTAAGAGATTTACTTTGTCACCGAATAGGATTGGGTACTTTTCAGGGCGATTTTTTGAATTGGGGAAGCACTTTGAGTAGGCAAGAAATAATTGCAGGCATGGGTAGAACCAAACCTAAAAACCAATTTAGATACAGCTATGGGTATTGTAATGCGGCCTATATTACAGCAGGTGAATTGATTCCGATTGTTACTGGCAAAACTTGGGACCAGTATATTCAAGAAAACTATTTTGAACCACTAAACATGGTGCATACTAACAGCACCTATGCAAAAATGCTAAGCGATAAAAATGCTTGTACACCGCATACTTTGGTAAAAGGCAATTTAACCCGTTTGCCATTAACCAATATAGACAATATGGGACCATCAGCAAGCATAAATTCTTGTGCTGCAGATATGGCCAATTGGTTAATTATGCAATTAGATAGCGGTAGGTTTAAAGGTAAAGAAGTGGTGCCATTTTCTGTATTAAAGGAAACCAGAAAATCTAGCATGGTGGTAAGTGATGTAAACTCAAAACTATTCCCAAGTAAACATTTCGTTACTTACGGATTAGGTTGGTCTAGTTATGATTACTTAAATAAGCGCGTGTGGGAACACAGCGGTGGCGCCAATGGCTTTGTAACCAAAACAGAGTTTATTCCAGAAGCAGGTTTAGGCATTTTAGTTTATACCAACACAGACGCAAACTCATTGTACGATGCACTTGTAAAACAGGTTATAGAAGCCTACTTAAATGCACCATACAGAAATATTAGTGCCGCCTATTACAATGCTTCTTTACCCAATAAATTAGCCGAACAAAAAGAACTTGATAGCCTCGAAAATTTAGCTAAAAAGAAAATACAAACTACTTTACCTCTTAGTCAGTTTGAAGGAAAATATAGCAATAGTGTATACGGAAACATGGAAATAAAAGCAGAAAAAGGAATTTTAAAAATGTACTTAGGTAATCATCCAAATAATATTGGAACCATGCAGCATTTAGGTAATAATAATTTTTTATGCACCTACAGCGATGTAACATGTGGAGTAGAGGTTTTACCTTTTACCATTGAAAACAACACTGTAAAATCTATACATGTTAAGGTAGCAGATTTTATTGATTATGAAAAGTATGAGTTTTTAAAACAATAACAGATTATAACTACCAAAAACATGATGAGGGATGTAATAATTGAGCAAATTGATTCTCAAAAAAACTTTTTCAAAAGTCACCAATCTAAAAATATTCCATTTAGAATTGAGCAGTTAAAAGCTTTAAAGTTGGCTATCATTTCTAGAGAAAAATTAATAACCGAAGCGCTCTGGCACGACTTACACAAATCATATGAAGAAGCCTATTTAACCGAAATTAGTTTGGTGATACAAGAGATAAATTACCACATAAAAAAACTAAAAAATTGGGCAAAACCAAAACGAGTAAGTACACCCATTTATCTTTGGCCTTCGCAAAGCAAGCTATATCCAGAACCACTGGGCTTAGCCTTAATTATCTCACCTTGGAACTACCCTTTTCAGTTAACAATGAGTCCGCTCATAGGAGCAATTTCAGCAGGCTGCACAGTTATTCTAAAGCCATCTCCTGATGCACCCAAAACTAGTAAAGTAATGGCAGAACTCATTGCCGATACTTTCCCTAAAAACTACATTTCGTTAATTGAAGGTGGCATAGAGGTGAACCAAATATTATTACAACAACGATTCGATATTATCTTTTTTACCGGAAGCACACAAGTAGGTAAGATTGTATCAAAAGCCGCGGCAGAATTTTTAACGCCCGTGGTGCTCGAATTAGGTGGCAAAAGTCCGTGTATTGTAGATAAAAATGCCGACATAAAACTAGCAGCAAAAAGAATAATTTGGGGCAAAACACTCAATGCTGGTCAAACCTGCATAGCACCCGATTACGTTTATGTTCACCTTTCTATTAAAGAAAAACTAATTGAGGAGATTAAAACTGCACTAACAAACATGTTTGGTTCAGACCTTAAGAACAGTTCTTTTTACCCAAGAATTATTCATCATAAAGCATTTACTCGACTCCAAAACCTAATGCAAAATGGTCAAATTAGAATGGGTGGTGAAAGTTCTGAATCAGAGAAATTTATTGCCCCAACGCTATTAGATAATATCAACACAACAGATGATATTATGCAAGAGGAAATCTTTGGGCCACTCCTACCTTTGTTAACCTTTGAAGATATTAATGAACCGTTAACGCATATCAATAACGGCGAAAAACCACTCGCATTATACTATTTTGGGTCGAATGAAATTGCCCAAGATATTTTGCATAAAACATCTTCCGGCGGTGCCTGTATAAACGATACAATCATGCATGTATCTAATCACAACCTACCTTTTGGCGGTGTAGGTCAAAGCGGACAAGGTACTTATCATGGTAAAAAAAGTTTTGATACATTTAGTCATTTTAAGTCGGTGGTGTATACCCCAACTTGGATAGATTTGCCTTTTAAATATGCACCTTTCTCCTATTTTAAATTCATCAAAAAGCTCATTTAATTTATTTTGGTTTGAACCTAAACAAAGACAAGCTTGCTTGTTAAATTTGTTAGTAGTTACCCGATTAATTAATATCGTTTTTTGAACAACCTTAAATCACATGAAAAAAATACTTTTTTTAAGTTTAATTCCCTTTTTTACTATGGCTCAAACCAGTTTAAATATTGAAAAACTTTGGCAATTAGGTAGAATTAGCGAGCATAGTGTTTCACCCGATGGAAATTTTGCTATTTACGCTGTTAAAAATTACGATTTAAAGACAAACAAAGGCACCAATTTGGTTTATATACAAAACATCCATGCCGGAAAAGCGGAGGTAATTACACAACCTGAACAAAATGCTTTTGGAGCACGTTTTATGCCAGATGGGAAAAAGATATCCTTTCTTAGCGCTATTAGCGGCGAAGTGCAATTATATACCTGCCAAACAAATGGCAGCAACCCAGAGCAAATTACTTTTGTAAAAGGCGGCATAAATGGCTATAAAATTTCGCCTACCATGAAACACCTGGCCTTTACGATGGATGTTAAACTCGACCAAGAAGTTAAAGAAATGTATCCTGATTTGGATAAATCCAATGCCAGAATCATTGATGGTTTATTTTACCGTCATTGGGATGCTTGGCATGATTATGCATATAGTCATTTGTTTATTCAACGTCTTGAAAATGGGAAACTTTCTGGCTCTCCCAAAGATTTATTAGAAGGCGAAAAGTATGATTGTCCGGTTCCCCCGCACGGCGACGATGATGAGTTTAATTGGAGTCCGGATGGCACTAAAATTGCCTACGATTGTAAAAAGCTTCAAGGTACAGCAGATGCACTTTCTACCAATAGCGATATTTATGTATACGATTTAAACACTGAGGTAACTAAGAATATTTCTGAAGCCAACCAAGGTTATGATAAAAACCCACAATTCTCTCCAGATGGCAGCAAAATTGCTTGGCTAAGCATGAAAGAACCAGGAAACGAGAGCGACAGAAACACCCTTGTAATGTTCGACTACAATCAGCCCAAAGAAAGTGCGCCCGGCGATGGAAAAAGGCAAGCAACTATTTATATGATGCCTAAGATTATTCCGCTTACTAATCATTTTGATTATACTGTAGAAAATTTTATATGGCTCAATAACCAACAAATTGCTTTTACAACGGTAATGAATGCCACCAAACAAATTGCCATTTTTAATCCGCTACTTAAAAGCATGAGCCGCGTGGTAGTGCATACCGAGGGCCAACATGATTATACCGGAATAGCCTTAATCCCCGGCAAGAAACCTAGTTTATTGGCAGCAAAAATGAGCATAAGTATGCCAACAGAATTATTTAAAGTAGCGTTAAACTCAAAAATAAACACCCAATTTACCTACGTTAACAAAGCAATTTTGGATCAAACCCAAATGGGTAAAGTGGAGAAAAGAATGGTTAAAACAACCGATAATAAAGACATGTTGGTTTGGGTTATTTATCCACCTAATTTTGACCCAAGTAAAAAATACCCAACCCTGTTGTATTGCCAGGGAGGCCCGCAAAGTCCGGTTTCTCAGTTTTTTAGTTACCGCTGGAATTTTCAGTTAATGGCAGCTAATGGGTATATTGTGGTAGCACCTAACCGCAGAGGCTTGCCTGGTTTTGGTAGCGAATGGAATGATGCCATTACCAATGATTATGGCGGACAATGCATGTTAGATTATTTGAGTGCCATAGATGATGTAGCCACCGAACCATTTGTAGATAAAGCTAGATTGGGAGCTGTTGGCGCTAGCTTTGGAGGATTTAGTGTTTATTGGTTAGCAGGAAATCACAACAAACGATTTAAATCATTTATTTCGCATTGTGGCATGTTTAATATGGAAAGTTGGTATGGTTCTACCGAAGAAATGTTCTTTGCAAACCATGATAATGGCGGACCGTATTGGGATCAAAAAATATCTCCCAATAACTTTGATGCCTCACCACATAAATTTGTAAAAAATTGGGACACACCTATTTTAGTTATTCATAACGAAAAAGATTACAGAGTGCCATTAAACCAAGGAATGGAGGCCTTTACAGCCGCTCAGTTAAAAGGAATAAAAAGTAAATTTCTGTATTTTCCTGACGAAAATCATTGGGTTGTAAAGCCTCAAAATAGTGTGCTTTGGCAAAGAGTTTTTTTTGAATGGTTAGCTGATACACTCTAATTATTATCCTAAATACCTGATTGAATGTAGGCTGCAAATTTGCAATAATTCTGTGCAACAGGTTTATTTGGCAAATAATTTATTTGTCTCATGCAACCTGCTACCCCAATCTTGCACGCTAGGCTAAAACTGGTGTTGGTGTTTTTCTTTACTTACCAGTTTTCATATGCCCAATTTGTTTATGAATCTTTCCAATATGGTATAGGACCTGGTAACCTTGATTCGCTTAGTGCCTCATGGAGTGCACACAGAGGAGGCGGAAACAACACAATTAAATATGAACCTTCTGGTTTAATTGCACCCATTGGATTGCCTAAAGATTCTGGCGGGTGCGCAAGGTTTATTGGTGGTGCAGGTAGCCGAGAAGATTTAAACAGAAGTTTTACGCCACAAAATACAGGGGCCATTTATATATCTTTTTTAGTAAATATAGATTCAACAAATGGAGAATATTTTTTTCATTTAAACCCATTCACACATATTGGCAGAATATTTACTAGGAAACAAAATAACCAGCTTCAAATTGCTTGCAGCAAAATTGGCACTCCTATTACCTACAATGGAAACTATCAATTTAATGCAAGCTACCTATTGGTTCTTAAATATGAATTTGTGGCAGGCACTGCCAATGATACGGTGAGTTTATGGGTTTTGTCTGAACCAAGCAGTACAGAAGCAGAAGCTGGTATACCAAACAATAAAGACCACTCAGGAAACGATCCTGCAAACATTTTTGCTGCATGTATTAGACAAGGCACAAATATGGTCAATGGAAGGATAGATGAGCTACGTATAGCTCAAAATTGGGAGGATGCAGTTGGTACTAGTGTTTGGAACGGCAGCATCTGGCAAGGACCTCCACCCAATGCACAAACAAATGTAAAAATAATGGGGAATTTTACTCCAGATACTTTACTTAGTGTTCATAATATGCACATTAATGGCAATCAAAAACTCACGCTAAATGGAAAAGAGTTACACCTTTATGGCAAACTCAGCGGTGTGGGCAAAGTGGCCGGTTTAAACAACGCTGGAATACAAATATACAGCGAAGCTGGAACTATGCTAATTGATAGTATTCAAGCATCGTTTAAAACCCTACAACTGCATCCAAACGCAAGCCTTATTTTAGCATCTACCTTAAAGCTTCAACCTGGATTAAACGCTGGAACTTTAACCCTTAATAGTCATGCTAGTTTACAAACCAATAATCACCTGGTATTTCAATCTAATGCTTTTGGTTCGGCCAGATTGGCTAGCTTGGGCAGCGGTGTGGTTTTATCTGGAAAAATAACAGTTGAAAAATATATTCCAGCGCGGAGGGCTTTTAGGTTTTTAAGCACACCAATTACTACAGAAAATGGCTTAATTAATGCCTGGCAGCAGCAAATTCATATCACGGGTAATGGTCTAGGCTTAGACTCTACAGCTAGCAAAAATCCTTCCTTGTTTAGCTTAAATGTGGCTACACAAAATTGGCAAGCATTTACCAATTCAGTTACAGAAAACTTAATGCAAGGCCATGGATACCGATTATTGGTTAGAGGAGACAGGAGCATTAATTTATTTAGTAATATAGCAACTCCTACCGCCGTGGTTTTGGCTGCAACAGGGTTTCATCAAACAGGAGATAAAACATATAATGCCAGCAGCACACCCGCCATAGGCGATAGCATTGGTGCGTGGAGTTTAATTGGAAATCCATTCCCCTCCTCCATTAATTGGGATTGGGTGAGTAAAATTAACATTGCAAACACCTATTATACTTGGCGTGCGCAAGGTGGCAGCAATAACAGAGGCGCATATGTTAACTACAATGCTTTGGGTCAAACTAGTTCCGATGGGAACATTAATGGAATTATATCTTCTGGAGCAGCAGTTATGATAAAAACCATTGGCAACAATCCTAGCCTTACCATCAAAGAATCTGATAAAGTAGCGGCCAACGAGGGTTCACACATTTTAGGTAAAAATACATTGCCCAGTTTGCGCATTAAATTATATGAATACGATAGTGTTTTAACCGATGCATTGTTTATTTATGCCCAAACAAATGCAGTAAATACAAAAGATGTTTTTGATTCAGAAAAATGGATGAACCCAGGAACCTCTTTATATAGTGTAGATAGTTTAAACAACGCCTATTCTATTATGGCAATTAGTCAAAATCAAATGCCCAAAAAAATTTCTTTAAAACTTACTAATACAGAGATAAAATCATACCAATTTAAGATACACGCAAACAATCTATTTGAGAAAAATTGGTGGTTAATAGATCAATATTTAGGGAAAGAAATTTTATTAGACACCTTTACACAATATGTATTTGAAATTACTGAAAACAAAGCCAGTCTAGATGAAAACAGATTTATATTAAACAAGGAAATTGGGCTCAACAATAGTATAGTAGAGACAGATTTACCAAGTTTTAATCTTTACCCAAACCCAAGTAAAGGACAATTTCAACTAAGCACGGCGCAGTACCAAGACCATACAATAAACTACGCTATCTCTAATTTACAAGGACAAATTCTTCATACGGGAGAATTGCCTGATAACAAAAAAATTGATTGCAACGGTATTGGTTCAGGCCTTTTTATTTTGAACTTACAAACTGATAAATACGCCTTGAGTTTTAAAATTATGATTGAATAAATACTCCATGAATATGAAACAGGACAAAATACAAGCATTATTTAAGTAAACCTTTTAAACGTTTTTTGGCTTCTTCTGCTGCTTGCTTTTTAAGTTTATCAGATTCTGCTTTTACTTTTGCCTCAGCTTCTTTTTTAAGTTTATCTGCCTCTGCCCTGGCCCTAGCTTCTGTTTCTTTGCGCAACCTATCTGCTTCTGTACGCGCTTTGGCTTCGGCATCATTTTTCAATCTTATGCCTTCATTTTTCAACTTTTCGGCTTCGGCTTTAGCTTTATCTATGGCTTCTTGCTTCATGCGCAGCGCTTCATCTTTAAGCTGCCCGGTTAAAGAACCCAATTCACTCTTTACTAAATCTGCTAAATTGGTACTTAAGGTTGGTGCGGTAAAAGTACCACCTATTTTAAGTTGAAGCGGAAGCGTCTCATCCATTTTAACTTGTGATCCTATTTTTTGGTTTAATTGGTTCAAGGCATCGTTCATTGCCTTATCAGCCGCACCCAAATCTTTTTTAGGCACATTCATTATTCCAGTGTAATCTATGGTTTGGTCTATGCCAGTAGAGCCGCCAAGTTTCATATTTTGATTCCCCAATTTAACATCAAATGGGTTTGTATTAATCCTACCCTTTTCAACTGAGAAAGCAATGGCAGTATTTTTCATAGAAATAGATTTATATTCTGGTTTCTGAATAAAATCTGTAACTTTATCAAGAGCCTTTATGTCTTTGATTTCTGCATAAGGAATGGCTAAATTTCCAGTAAGGTATAAGATATCAAAATTAGGCTGCATATTTTCTGTTAAGGCTGTTTGCATTTTAAAATCGGCGCCAAAAACTCCAAACACATTTTGTGCAGCAGGCGCTAATCTTTGAACTGTATTAAACGTTTTAAATGCTTGCTGTATATCCAAATTAACAATACTAAAATCAATGTCTACATTTGGCTTTTTCGGATTTTTCGTTTCATAAAAACCTTTCATTTTTATGGTTGAACCAAGTAATTTCATTGTAATATTTTGAAAAGACAATTGCTGGTCTTTTACTTCAATATTTCCTGTAAAGTTATTAATTTCCATATTGGTGTATAAAAGCCTATCAATATTACTGCTCAATACAAACTCAATATTAGTTGGAATCTCAACTACAGCCATTTGGGCTGTATCTAAAGCTACTTGCTCGGCATTAGCATTTTCTTCACCCATAAAAGCATTGGCATCAAACAAAGTACTGCCAAAGTTTAAACGACCTTTAAGCGGACCCTTATTAAAATAATAGGCCACAAAATTACTAATTTCGCCTTCCATGCGCATATCACTTCCACCAATTTTGGCGTCAAATTCTTTCATGGCTATAGCTTTTGGCGATAATCCAAAACTAGCTAAGCGTAACTCAAAAGGCTTAGGTAAATCGGGTGAGGCGTAATAAACATCTTGGCAAATTAAGTTGCCCGAAGCGGCAAAATTTTCGTAATCTTCTTTCTCTATCGTGCTTAAATTACCTTTAATATTCCAATCAGTTTTTATTATACCCCGTAAAGTTGTACCCTTGGGCATAGGGGCCAATTTTACAATATTATTTAGGTTTAAAACGCCTTTTGCCACTACTTCTAAATAGGGGTCAGACATTGGGGTTTTTACCAACAACTTAGCATCAAAAGGATCTTGAGCTACATCAAAATGTAGCTTACTTAAATCAACTATTGTTTTGTCTAAATCGCCATCTGGATTTTGAATACTTAATGCCATTTGAACATTTTCTACTGGCGTAGGCAAAGCATCATACTTAAACCAACCGTTTTCTACACCAATTTTCAAACCAAATCCGGGCATGTTGCTATCATTGTATGTTCCTTTTACATGCCCCTCAAATGCTAATTTCCCCTTAGATTGAAGGCTATTGAAATCTTTGGCATACAGGGCTGGAATTAAAGAAAGGAAATTTTTAAATTCATTCTGTTTAGCTGCATAGTTAATATCCATGAGCATATCGTTGCCTGGCATGGCAAAATTTCCGTTAAAAGCAAATTGCAAATCATTTAAAGTAAAGGTATTCTCTTTAAAAACAAATGCCATTTTATTCATATCAGCATCAATAGTGGCATTAGCAGTACAGCGAACTTTGTTTAAATAATTTACACCACCCATCCCCACACTTAAAGAACCTATGTCAACTAAATTTTTCATCTCAAAAAGTTGCTCAGAAAAATCACCAGATAAAGTATAGTTAAAATGCTCCAATTCGCTAAACATATTACCAGCATCATCTTTATAATATATGTTTGCATCCACAATTTCTAAGGCCTTCAGTTTTAAATTAAAAGCCGAAGACACCGTATCACTTTGTTCTTTAGAATCTGTGGTATCTACTTTGGCAATATCCCAATTGGCTTTTCCATTTTTTAAAACAAGTGCTTTTATTTTGGGCTGATCCAAATAGAGTTTTCTGACTAAAACTTGCTCGCCTTTTATAACACTCATTATGTCTAAACTCATAGAAAATGTTTTACTATAAAACAAAGTGTCGTTTTCAAAATCATTTATTCCTACAATGGATATATCTTTTATGGCAATACTCAGGTTTGGGAAACTTTTAATTAAACTAAGCGAAATATCTTCATCAAAGTTAAATTTAGCATGCATTTGGGAATTGCCTTGCTCTTTAATCAACTTTATAATTTTGCCTTTAAAAGCAAAAGGTGCAGCTAATAAAAAAAGAAATAGGACTACAAAAACAAGGATAATGTATTTTATACTTTTCATGTTGCAAATTTAGTTAAGTGTTTTGTTAATTGTTAAATATAAACAATTTTATAAAGACAAAACCGATTAAAAATTTTTAAATGGCTTTCCAAATATTGTATCTTCCCAAACCAACTACTTTAAAGGCAGAAAAAATATGAGATTAAATAAATTCATCAGTGAAAGTGGCATTTGCTCGCGCAGAGAAGCAGATAAATTTATTGAAAATGGCCATGTTTTTATCAATGGCAAAAAAGCTAAAATTGGCGACCAAGTTAAAGTTGGTGAACAAGTTAGGGTAAACGGCCACGAGTTAGAACCCCGCCAGGGAGAAGACGATGTTATTCTAGTTTTAAATAAACCTGTGGGAGTTACCTCTACCACTGAGTCTGCTGTAAGAAATAATATTGTTCAGTATGTTAACTACAGCAAGCGAATTTTTCCAATTGGCCGATTAGATAAAGATTCTCAAGGACTCATTTTTTTAACCAATAACGGCGATTTAGTAAACAAAATTCTACGCGCTGGTAACAATCACGAAAAAGAGTATGTAGTTACGGTAAACAAACCCCTTACCGAGTCTGTAATAAAAGGAATGTCAGAAGGTGTTCCAATGTTGGGCGTTCAAACAAAAAAATGTAAAATTACGCAGGAAAGTCATACCGTTTTTAGAATCATTTTGGTTCAAGGCTTAAACCGTCAAATACGAAGAATGTGCGAATATTTTGGCTATGAGGTAATGAAATTGGAGCGGATAAGAATTATGCATATTAGTCTAAAAGGCTTACCCGTTGGCGATTGGAGAGATTTAACAAGAGGCGAAAAAGAAGAACTCTATAAACTTATTGAAAAGTCGGAACCTAATAGTAAAAAAGCAGTTTCAACCAAAATAGAAAAGGTAAAAAAGGAAGTTAAGACAGCACCTAAAACCGCAGCTAAAAAGATATCAAAACCAGGCAATTATAAAACACCCAAAACGTCTGCCAGAACTAAAAATGTTAAGAGTTATGCCAACAAAAACAGGCCTGCAAAACGCCGTTAAGGTCTGATTAAAATTTCGCCAAACAATATTTGTTTTGGCTACTTTAAAATAACCAAAGTTGCACCACTACCAAATTTAAGGATATCAGCATCTTCAAAAGAACTTATCGTTTCTGGGTGTTTGCTTAAATAAGTGCGTATTTTATTCTTTAAATAGGCATTTCCAACCCCGTGTATGTAAACCATTTCTGGCACCCTATGCACAAAAGCAGACTCTAAGGTTTGCATAAAAACATCCATTTGAAAAGTGGTTATATCACTGGCTGAACCAAAACCATTAGCCTGCAATGCATCGTAGTGCAAATCGATTACGTTATTTGGTTTTGCTTTTAAATCTATTGGAGTTTGTAATACCTTCTCAGAAAAGTCTTTTTGTTTTAATGCAGTTAAATTAAGCTTTTCAAGAGGTGCATCAACATTAAAAACATAAGCTTGCTTGCCCAAGAAAAAGCAATGTTTCCAATAATTATGGAAGGTTTTTGCCTGAAAGCTAAACTCAGAGCCAATACTTACTGCTGGCTTTACGCTAATAGGTTCAATAGGAAGTATTACAAAATGAAAATTAGGCCACTGATCAAATTGATTTAAAAGCACCTTTCCAATCAAAACAGTGTCTTCTTTCTCTAATTTAATTTGCTTTTGTAAATGATAAACGCCTTGCATTTTCTGGTAATACAAAACAATTACTTCCTCCGCAAAATTGTTATGTAAGTGTATATCTAAATCGGTATCACCTATTCTCTCGAATGCTAAAAACACACCCAAAGGATTTACATTTTGTGCTTTAAAAGACTTTAAAGGTGCTGGCTCAGGGTTATTACCCGCTTTATCATCAAATTTTATTTTAACAACTTCATTGATTAAAACCGGAATTTCAAAATCACTTTCAATGGTTACGCCAATAACGTTATTTGCCTTAAACGAGGTGACAATACCCTCCATGTTTTCATTGAGGAATCTTACCTTATCACCTAATTTTATGTTCATTATACGTTAAATTTAAAATGCATTACATCGCCATCAACCACTACATACTCCTTACCTTCCATACTCAATTTCCCTGCTTCTCTGCAAGCAGATTCGCTGCCATAATTCAAATAATCTACCAAATGAATAACCTCTGCTTTAATAAACCCTCTTTCAAAATCTGTGTGAATTACACCCGCTGCTTGCGGTGCCTTAAACCCTTTATGGATTGTCCAAGCTCTAACCTCTTGCACACCAGCGGTAAAATAGGTTATCAAATTTAACAAGCTATAAGCTGCGGTAATTAACTTGGCCACACCCGATTCTTCTAAACCTAAATCGTTTAAAAATGCCACGCGGTCTTCATAACTATCTAATTGGGCTATATCAGCTTCTATGGCTGCGCTTATTACCAATACTTGTGCGTTTTCGTCTTTAACGGCATCCTTTACTTTGTTTACATGCTCGTTGCCATTTATTACGCTGCCTTCATCTACATTACAAACATACAAAACAGGCTTAAGTGTAAGTAAACATAAATCTTCTACATGCACCAATTCATCCTCTGTTGTAATTAAAGTGCGGGCGTTTAATCCATTTTCTAAATGTGACTTAAACTTAGATAAAATCGCCTCAATTTTCACCGCTTCTTTGTCGCCTGTTTTAGCAGCACGACTGGTTTTCATTAATTTCTTTTCGATAGAATCTATGTCCTTCAACTGAAGTTCAGTATCTATTACGTCTTTATCGCGCAATGGGTTTACACTGCCATCCACGTGAATGATGTTATCATCTTCAAAACACCTTAAAACATGAATAATAGCATCTGTTTCTCTAATATTACCCAAAAACTGATTACCTAAACCTTCGCCTTTACTAGCACCTTTTACTAAACCAGCAATATCTACAATCTCAATGGTTGTAGGAACCATTTTATTAGGCTTTACCAACTCTGCAATTTTATTTAACCTACTGTCTGGAACAGTTATTACGCCTACATTGGGTTCAATTGTACAAAACGGAAAATTGGCCGCTTGTGCTTTTGCATTGCTTAAACAATTAAATAAAGTTGATTTTCCTACATTGGGCAAGCCCACTATTCCACATTGTAATGCCATTTTTTTATTTTTTGGTTGTTGGTTATTGGTCGTTGGTAAACTAATTTGGTCCATGGTCTATGGACTATGGACTATTTTATGATTTTATGAATTGTTTCATGTCGGAGATGAGTTTTTCGGCTAGGCTATTGGCGGTGTTTTCACTCTGACTTTCAGCATAAATTCTGATGATTGGTTCCGTATTTGATCTACGTAAATGCACCCATTCCTTATCAAATTCAATTTTTAAGCCATCCACTTCGTTGATAGGTTGTTTTTTGTATTTATCTTTAATCTGCAACATTAACCTATCAATATTAATATCTGGTGTTAGTTCAATTTTCTTTTTAGCGATGGTATAATCTGGGTAACTCTCTCTTAGCATAGAGCATATCTTTCCAAACTTTGCTAAATGAGATAAAAACAAAGCAATACCTATCATTGAATCTCTACCATAATGCAATTCTGGGAAGATAATTCCACCATTGCCTTCACCACCAATTACGGCATGGGTATCTTTCATCATTTTCACCACATTTACTTCTCCAACTGCACTGGCAGCATAAGTTCCACCGTGTTTTTCGGTAATGTCTCTAAGAGCCCGTGTAGAAGATAAATTGGAAACCGAATTTCTTTGATAACCCAAACGCGCCAACTTCTCCTCACTGGTGTTTTTAAGCACATAATCTGCAATAGAAACCAAAGTGTATTCCTCGCCAAACATGCTACCATCCTCGCTTACTAAAGCTAATCTATCCACATCTGGATCTACCACAATGCCTAAGTCGGCATTATTGCGCCTTACTTCACCAGAAATAGCCGTTAGGTTTTCAGGCAAAGGCTCTGGGTTGTGTGGGAATTTTCCATCAGGAGTACAGTAAATTTCTATGATATCAGTAACACCAAGTGCTCTTAACAATTGAGGAACTGCAATGCCACCTGTAGAATTAACCGCATCTACCACCACTTTAAACTTCTTAGCCTTGATTGCCTCCACATCCACCAAATCAATAGCTAGAATCGCATCAATATGCTTTTGAATATACGTATTGTTTTCGGTTCTTTTGCCTAACTTATCTACTTCTGCAAATTCTATTTTATCACCATCGGCAATTGATAATACCTCTCTGCCAATTTCATCAGAAATAAATTCGCCTTTATGATTTAATAACTTTAGAGCATTCCATTGCTTTGGGTTGTGACTGGCAGTTAAAATAATACCACCCTGCGCACCTTCCATCACAACAGCCATTTCTACTGTTGGTGTGGTGCTCAATCCCAAATCTATTACATCAATTCCAAGCCCCATTAAAGTGCCACAAACCAATGAATTCACCATTTCGCCAGATATCCTGGCATCTCTTCCCACAACCATTTTACAAGTTGCATGATTCTGCTTCATTAAATAACCAAATGCTGCAGTAAATTTTACAATATCAGTTGGGGTGAGAGCGTCACCTGCTTTTCCACCAATAGTTCCTCTGATACCTGAAATAGATTTTATTAAAGTCAAAATTTTTAAGTTTAAGAGTCAAAAATAAGCCTTCAAACCCTAATAAACATTTGAACTTGCAAATAGAATTATAAATACTTAATTATAAGGCAAATTAAATCCAAACAAGCACCTTAAAAATCATAATTCCGCTGGTTTATGTTGAGCCTAATTCCCATAGTAAAATATGCAGTTTCAAAATTAAACTGTTCAAGTACTGATTGGGTTCTGCGATAACCCATTTTTAAATCTAAAAACAAATTGTGGTAGGCCATATAACTTACTGTTAAATCTGTCATAATAAAAGTAGTAAAAACACCTTGGGTTATATAATTACCATAAACTGGTGATGAATGTGTGTGATAACTTAACCTAGGATCTTTTCCAAAATTACTGCCATTGGTGTCATTTCCATATTGAGCCATAATTAACTTTGCAATAATATTTACTCTATTGCTTGGCTGGTACCTCAAAATACCTATTGATTCATAAAAATTTGCACCTAATGGATGACCCATAAATTGCCTAAAATTACTAAACGATTGAGCGGCATTGTAGCTAGTATATTGAAACGGCCGAGATAAATTAAATTCTCCCTGCAAATCTAAATTCTTAATACCCAAAACATCCACATATTTCAATCCAGTTTGTATAGCATATTTATTATGCATCCATCCGGTATTGTTCACAATTTTTTCTAATACAAACTCCGAAATTACTACTTGGCCATAAAGCGAAAAATGTTTCAAAAAATTGTACTTATAATTCATCCCAAGAATTGCCTTATCAGTGCTGTTTAAGCCATTCTCAACCGATTTAAAAAAAATCACAGGATTCAAATAATTTGGGTCGAACCCAGATCCAACATGCCCGCTATCTCGCTGAAATATTATAGTTTCAAATACGCCTATATTAAAATTTTTACCTAGGTTCAAACCTAAATGATGCGTAGCCATGTAACGCCTAGATTGAGCAGCACGACCACCTAAGGCTGGTTCCCGTAATTCTGCCCAAATATTGGTATAATTCATTTTCCAAATGCGCGTGTTTAAACGCATAGATAAATACTCTGGATGCATATCTCCCATGATAAAACTACGGTAACCATCACCCAAAAAATTGCGGTAATGGCCAAATTGTAAATCCATGTATTTATTAAGCGAGCCGGTAACATAAGCGTTAGATAAAAAGTAGCCATAGTAATTATCGTAGGGCTTTACAAAGTTGGCGTATGGCAGCACCCCTTCTTTTAACAAATAATCACCAACCCAACTATGAGGCTTCAAAATTTCATCACTTACGCTTGTATAAAAGCCAATTTTATCACCTATATTTCCTCTTATTTCAACGCCTCTATTGTTTATTAATGCATTTTGTCCGTTCCATTTATCTGTTGATACTTGGTAGTACAAAACAGGATTTACAATCAAGTTAAAATCTTTTATAGTAGTGCTATACAAGGCCGACTTGCGCTTGTAAAATGATTTTAAAAACCGCTTTTTAGTAAAACTATTCTCTCGGTTGCTCCATTCAAAATTATCTGTAATTAGATAATCCATATTAAAAAAATCTACAGAAGAGAGAGAAACTTTATTCACTGGAAAGCTATCTATGTAATTTGCGATAGCTTTTCTTCTGTAACTTTTACCTGAGCTTTGAAAATAATCATTAGCTAATTCGCCAGATTTAATCTCTAACCTATCTAGTATGTGCTGACTAATTCCACCGTTTGGAATATAAGTATGCTGTGCATTTATATTAAAACTGGTATGGATTAAACCAAAAACAATGAGCAGTTGTGTTGCAAACGTTTTTATTTTCTGATTATATTTCATCTTGATAAATCATTTGATTATTCGCCTAAATCATTAAACTGAGTTAGCGGAGGTTCGCCCAATGCGTACAATAACTTTAGCACTTCCTGTTGTTTATATGTTTTATTAAGTTTTTCATAGGCAGATGCTAAATTACGTAGAATTCGTTTAATAATATCTAAATTGGTGCAAGGCACTAAAAAATCATTATTCACGGTAATTTTTACCTGCTGCAAAAACTGAATCAAATTGGTTTTCGAAAAAATAGATCCCCCATTGAAAGCATTAATATAGAATAAAATTTTTCCGCTTTTATTCAGCATCTCTTCAATTTCGTTAAAACGCATCTCCACATTACTTTTGCCAAATTCCTCCAAATAAGCCAGAACAAAATGTTGCGGTAAGTTTACCCCAAAAATAGGAATATTTAAACGTTGAGCTACTAAAATATAAATGCTTGCTAGTAGGATAGGATTCCCCTTTTTGGTTTCTAATACTTGATTTATGAATGAATTAGCAGGGTCGTGATAATTTTCTACATTACCTTTAAACCCATGCACTTGATAAAATATATAGTTCATGATCCGAACCTTTTCGAACGGACTTAATTCAAAGTTCATCTCTAGCCAAACATCTAACCTCAGCTTCTCAATGAGATTTATTAAATGCTGTTTATCATAATCTGGAAAACGATATTTACATACTAAATAAACACCATGCAATAAGTCTTGGTCTTTACTTAGCTGCCAATCTATAAATTCTTGCAATAATTCATTCAGCTGAAGCTGATGAATTATATTTTCTAAACGTTGTTGGTGGCATAAATCTTTCAGTTCGCCCCACTCCTCCTCTAAAATTGGAATAATCTGTTTGCCTAATGTTAGCAGCTTTTGCTCAACGTGCAGCAAAACCTCTGGGTCGTTATCATCCAATAAAGCTACCAATGACCTCAATTCAGATTCATTCATACCCTATCATATTTATTCAGAATTTACCCAATTAAATTTAGATTTTAAAGATTACTTAGATACCTTTTTTTTAGCAGCTACTTTTTTAGGTGCCTCTTTTTTTGCGGCTGTAGGAGCTTTTTTAACTGAGGTTTTTTCTTCAGCCGCAATTATATCTACAACCATTTCATAAGTTAAGTCTTCTAATTTTTGAGTTTTAGCCAACTTATAATTCCCCTTACCCTTAGCAATATATGGCCCCCATCTGCCATTTAAAATTTTAATTTCTTCATCTTGCGGAAAGGTTTTCAGTAGCTTATTGGCATCTGATATGCGCTTTCCCTCAATTAAATCAATCGCTCTTGGTTCATCTATGGCAAAAACATCATCTGTTTTGGGTATACTGATGAATTTACTATCGTGCATTAAGTAAGGGCCAAACCTTCCTATGGCAGCTTTAATTGGTTTATCTTCAAAACTACCTATAAGTCTAGGTAATTTAAACAAGTCTAGCGCCTCTGCTAAAGTAATGGTTTCTGTTAATTGTCCGGCGCGCAAACTGGCATAGCGAGGCTTTAGTGCTTCGTCGTCAGAGTTTTCACCAATTTGAGCAAAGGGGCCATATCTGCCCAACCTTACCAAAACAGGTTTTCCGCTTTCGGGGTCTATTCCTAAATTACGTTCGGCATTCTGCCTTTCGGCTGTTTCGCTGGTATTGGTAACAGTGGCATGAAACGGACCATAAAATTTTTCAATCATTTTATTCCACACCAATTGCCCGCGAGCAATTTTATCAAACTCTTCTTCTACGCTTGCAGTAAAACCAAAATCCATTATTTTTTCAAAGTGTTTACTTAAAAAATCTGTCACAATCATCCCAATATCACTTGGGAATAATTTAGATTTTTCACTGGCAAATTTCTCTGTTTTTTGCTGGCGCTCAATGCTATTTTTATTATCTAAGGTAAGCTGAACAAAATTACGTTCCTTGCCTTCTCTATCCTCTTTCACTACATATCCACGTTTTTGTATGGTAGAAATAGTAGGTGCGTAGGTGGATGGTCTTCCAATTCCCAACTCCTCCAATCGTTTAACCAAACTAGCTTCGGTGTATCTAGCAGAAGGTCGTGTATATTTTTCAGTTGCTTGTACTTGTATTAAATTCAGATCTTGTCCAATCTTTAATGGAGGCAACATTTTACTGCCTTCATCTTCTTGCTCATCATCTGTACTTTCCAAATATACTTTTAAAAATCCATCAAATTTTAACACCTCACCTGTGGCAACTAATTGCTCTGAAATACCAGAAATAGTAATAGTTGCAACTGTTTTTTCTATTTTTGCTTTGGCCATTTGAGAGGCAATTGCACGTTTGTAAATTAAATCGTACAGCCTCTTTTCTTGTGGTGTTCCATCAACCTCTACGTTTTCAAAGTAGGTTGGCCTAATAGCCTCATGGGCTTCTTGTGCACTATCGTTTTTGGTAGTATATCGCATGGGTCTGCTATACTTTTCTCCAAAGGTTGCACCAATATAATTTTGCGCACTCGCAATGGCTGTTTCAGATAAATTTACGCTATCTGTTCTCATGTAAGTAATCAATCCACTTTCATAAAGTTTTTGAGCAATACTCATAGTGGTACTAACGCCATATCCCATTTTTCTACTTGCCTCTTGTTGCAGTGTAGAAGTGGTAAAAGGCGGAGCAGGAGATTTCTCACTTGGCTTTACTTCTAAATTTTTAATATTAAATGTAGCATTTTTACAACTCTCCAAAAAGGCTTGAGCCTCTTGCTCTGTTTCAAAACGTTTACCCAATTCTGCTTCCATCTGCTTACCACCTACATTAAATAAGGCTATTACCCTGAAGGCAGAATTGTAATTAAATATATTAATTTCTCTCTCTCTATCTACAATTAAACGAACGGCAACAGATTGAACCCTACCCGCACTTAGATTTGATTTTACCTTACGCCATAACACGGGAGATAATTCAAATCCAACCAATCTATCTAAAACCCTTCGTGCTTGCTGTGCATCTACCAAGTTTTTATCTATACCGCGTGGATTTTCAATAGCCTTTAATATCGCTGGCTTGGTAATCTCATGAAATACAATCCTACGAGTTTTCTTTGCATCTAACTTCAATACTTCACTAAGATGCCAACTAATGGCTTCTCCCTCTCGGTCCTCGTCTGAGGCTAACCAAACCAACTCGGCATCCTTAGAAAGCTTCTTTAACTCCGCAACAATGGCTTTTTTATCTTCACTTACTTCATAAGTAGGAGAAAAGTCTCCCTTAACATTTATGGCATCGTCTCCTTTTGCCAAATCACGGATATGACCAAAGCAGCTTTTTACAGTGTAATCACTCCCTAAAAACTTTTCTATAGTTTTTGCCTTGGCAGGCGACTCAACAATTACAAGATTTTTACTCATCTTTAATATTCTCAATTTAAAATTCCACGCATCAGCAATAATATTATTGTTGTTAGCGGGCACAATATCCGAATTCAATTCCTTAAAAAAAACAAAAAGCCGCTGTGATGCGGCTTTTTGCAGTATTACAGGCCTCCTATTCTACCCACATCTTGTGAATAAACATCCCTTTTTCAGTTTTAACCTGAACCAAATATATTCCTGACTGCAAGTTATTTACATCCAATTCTATGTCGTGATTTCCAACTTCTACCAAACGGTTTACAATGTTTAGGATTTTTTTTCCTTGAAGGTCAATTAAATCGATTGCAATGCTCTGATTCTGCTCATTTGAAAAAGAAATAGTGCTCAATCCCTTGCTAGGATTTGGAAACAACTGAAATTGCATTTCTCTTTTAAGTTGTTCTCCCAAACTAGTTGGTTCATCAATTCTAAAATCATCTATATAAATATTGTTGCCTCGCAAAGATTGTAGTTCAAAACGAACTCGTAAGTTATTAAAATTCTTATACGGACTTAAATCAATTGTGTATTTTTTCCATTCATTAGATGCTGGTGTGAATGGATCTAAGGAGTTTGCACCAGAAGACATTTCAGCAGACAAAATGGTTCGAGCCAATATTTCGGTTCGGCCAAAGTTATTTGAAATAAATACGCGTAAACGATCTCCACTTACAGAACTTCTCCTCGCATAAGCTGCATAAAAACTGAGGGTTGGGGCAGCCAAATTTGTTATATCCAGGTTGGGAGAACTAAATGCATTTCTAACATTGGTGCGCCATGTTTTAATATTTAACGCGGCCATAGAACCAGAACTAACTAAACCAACTGTGTTGTTTATTTGCCAACCACTATCACCCGGACACATATAGTTTTCTAAATTCCATCCAGTACCGGCCAAACTAGCTTGGTTAAACCCAAAATAATATGGAGCCTTAACATTGGATGATGGTAATGGGCGGTAAGTTCCATCGGCATTTATTCCAGCTGCCGTTAAATTAGTTGTACTATAAATATTGGATCTAAAATTTGGCAAAATAGCATCTGCCCTTGTTTTTTGGCCTTTCGTAAACATGTTCATACAATTACCATCTGCATAATCCATGTAATTTTTTACTAAATCAGGCAAATTAGGTACATCATTTGTACAAGAATTGCGACTGGTTGGACAACCTGTTGTGGCAGTAGAAACAGGAGGCGTATCGCAAACTTGGTCTCCCTGGCTTAAACAATTTGAGCTAGTTCCACCTACGCATCCGCCTTGAAAAGGGTGGTATAAACCAACCCAATGACCTGCCTCGTGCGTTAAGGTTCTACCCAGTTGCGAAACATCTACATTCTCAATCACTCCCATTTGGTCTGCACGCATCATCACACCATCTGTGCTAGTTTGTGAATTTATTTGAAAGGGAAATTGTGCATATCCCAAAACAATACTACCTGGCGTTCCACCCGTATTATTAATGGTATTTACAACCCACACATTAAAGTATTTTCTAGCATCCCAATAACTTAAAGACTTTTGGGCATCTCTAGCATTATCCGCATTTAAACTATAAATTCTATTTACACCGTTTGTAGGCAAACCATTCGGATTTAATTGTGCCAATCTAAATTCAATTTCAAAATCGGCTGTTAAAGGATCTGTGCTACTGCCACCATTTGTTCCAACTAATTTCCTGAAGTCTTCGTTTAACACACGAATAGCATCGTTTAATTGGGTTTGAGAAATATTCTCCAAACCAAATTTATGTATAATATGAAATACCACCGGAATATATCTAATGGTTGCTTTTTTATTTTGAATAGGTGCTTTTGAAGCAATCTCATTGGCTCTTTGCTCTTCTAATTGAATGGCAGGAAACTGTTTCACACTTTCTAAAAACATTTCGTCTGTAGCGCATTTAACCACCACCTGAGATTGAACCCAAAAAGTACCCAAACAGGCAACAGCTAAAAATATTTTTTTTTTCATTATAAACTTCTTTTAATAATCACTTCATTCTTTAACAACAAACTTAAGTAAAAGGTTGCACTTTAATAGCAGCATTTCTCAAATAATGGTCTGCCAAAACCAAAGCAGCCATAGCCTCCACAATAGCTACCGCTCGCGGAACTACACAAGAATCATGACGTCCTCCTATGCTAAACTTAACATTATCACCATTTAAACTTACACTTTCTTGCTCATATTTTACAGAGGCTACTGGCTTAAATGCTACCCTGAAATAAATATCTTCTCCGTTGCTAATTCCTCCCTGAATACCGCCACTATTATTAGTTTTGGTTCGAACCAAATTGTCTTTTACTAAAAAAGTATCATTTTGTTCTGAACCTTTTTGTAAAACAGAATCAAAACCTAAACCATAATCAAATCCTTTCACTGCATTAATACTTAGCATAGCTTTTCCTAAATCTGCATGTAACTTATCAAATACAGGCTCTCCCCAACCAGCTGGCACATGCTTTACTAAACAGGAAACAACCCCTCCTAAAGTGTCTCCATCTTCCTTAGCAGCTAATATAATTTGTTCCATTTTAAAAGCTGTTTCTGCATCAGGACATCTAACTAAATGGTTTTCGGTTTGATCCAAGTCTAAGTCCCAATAAGGCTTAGTAAGAATTACTTTATGCACTTGAGAAACGTATGCTTGAATAGAAATTCCATATTGGTTTAAAATCATTTTGGCAAATGCACCAGCCAATACGCGTGCCAGCGTTTCTCTAGCCGATTGACGTCCACCCCCTCTATGATCCCGAATGCCATACTTTTCTTGGTAAGTAAAATCTGCATGTGATGGCCTAAAAACATCTTTTAAATGATCGTAATCATTCGATTTAATATCCGTATTTCTAACTATTATAGTAATTGGACTTCCTAGTGTTTTACCTTCAAAAACACCACTTAAAATTTCGAAAATCTCTGGCTCGTTTCTATCTGTACTCAGTTTGTTCTGACCAGGCTTTCTCCTGGCTAAATCTTTTTCAATGAGCGCAAAATCCACAGGCAAATTGGGGATACAACCCTCAATAACTACTCCAATCGCCGCTCCATGACTTTCGCCAAAAGTGCTGATTGCAAATATTTTACCAAAAGAACTACTCATTTATTTAGACTCTCCTATTTGTAAAACTTGCAATTTTTCAATCAAAAAATATTTCAAAAGAAAAGATCCAAATTGTACTTAAACCAAAAAAATTATTTAATTGTTGTAAATAACCTGTTCCAACGTACTTTTTTCAAAATGTTTTCACCATTTTTATCCCAACTCATCCAAACAAACAGGGCTTTACCAACAATATTAGTTTCGGGCACAAAACCCCAGAAACGACTATCAGCACTGTTATGGCGATTGTCGCCCATCATAAAATAATAGTTGTATTTAAATGTATAAGTAGTAATGGGATTATCGCCAATATAAAATTTACCTGCTTCCATTTTAAAACCAGGATTATTTTCATATACGCGAATAGCTCTCTCGTACAGGCTATACTGAAGTGAATCAAGCTTAATCTCATCACCAGATTTAGGAACATAAAGCGGTCCGTAAAAATCCACACTCCATGGCAAATTTGGGTTGTGAGGGAAAATATAATCTTGGTATTCTCCTTCTCTGCTAAATAATGAATCCACCTTTAAAACACCCTCCTCTTTCTCCATCATTAATTTATTCGACGAAGATAATGGAAAGGCGAAATCCATATTACCATGTGGCAAATTTTCTCCTTCAGATATATCATACCTGCGCAACATACTCTGAAAGTTTTTCTCGCTCCAAAAACCATTTTCATTAAATTTTACGTAGTATTTAAACTGCATTTTGGGCGGATTTTCTGCGGGAACATTATTGATAAAAACTTGCCCATTTACAACCTTTATACTATCGCCTGCTATGGCCAAACATCGCTTAATATAGTTTTCTTTTTTATCAAAAGGACGACCATCCTCATAGGGATAATTAAATACTACTACATCATTGTTCTTTATATCGGTTATATTTGGTAAACGCTGGTAAGGCATTTTCATAAAAGACAAATAACTAGGTGTAGAATCTGTTAAGGGCATAATATTATGAGCAAAAGGAAATGCCAACGGAGTAACTGGTAAACGTGTGCCATAATGAAATTTACTTACAAAAAGGAAATCTCCCACCAATAAAGACTTTTCCATAGAGGATGTTGGTATTGTGTAGGCTTCAATAAAATACGAACGAATAACTGTTGCTGCTAGAGTTGCAAACCAAAGCGCATCACTCCACTCATAAACCATGTGATAATCTGGCTTTGCCTGGATTCTTAAAAGTGACAAAACATATAAAACAACAAAAATAATGGGCGAAATAATGAAGGCTAGCAAACGAGTAAAGTACAAAAATATTAACGCACAACCGTAAAAAAAATTTAAAAATGCCATGCCAAAGCTAGATCCAGCACTAAGATACAAACCACAAATAAGTAAGTTTAATAAACACCAAACACCCGCAATAGCCCACTGTTTTTTGCTAAACAATTTGGGAGATTTATAATAAAATTGAAAAGTTTTTTTTAGATCAAAGGAAGTATTTTGCGACATAAATTTTTATTTGTTCAACGATTGAGAATGTATTTTGTTATTGATGATTTCGTCTAAATTTAAAATATCATCCATGGTGTATAAACCTTGCTTACCTACAATCCATTCAGCTGCCATTAATGCACCTTTGGCAAAACCATAACGAGATTTAGCATCATGAATAATTTCGATAGAATCAATCATAGATTCGTACTTTACCTTGTGCAAACCAGTTACATCACCTTCCCTGTTTGATTCAATTAACAACTCATGCGATTTCACACTTTGAGAAGGCTGCTCCTTACCATAATTTAAGCGCTCTTTAATGTGTGTTTTGGTCTTAATTTCAGCCATAATCTGCTCAGCTAAAGAAAGCGCAGTACCACTCGGATGATCTTTTTTCTCTGTATGGTGAACCTCCTCAAGGGTTACATCATAGGTGTCGAAATTGGCCATCATAGAAGCTAATATTTTATTGAGTTTGTAAAACAAATTTACACCTACACTAAAATTTGTGCTGTATATCATGGATTGATTCTCTTGAATGCATTTGGCTTTTATTTCATCAAATTGCTCATACCAGCCCGTTGTACCAACCACTATGGGTGTATTGGTTTCAAAACATTTTAAAATATTGTCTACCGCAGCCGTGGGCATGCTAAAATCTATAGCAACATCTACATTTTTTAAAGAAATTGGCATGAAATCATAAGCGTTTTCAAAAGTTACTTTGTAAACAATTTCATGTCCTTTAGCCAGAGCAATTTTTTCAATGGCCATACCCATTTTCCCATATCCTAACAACGCAATTTTCATGTGTAAATGTGCTTTTTTAACAAATAAAATCCTTATTTAATGCGGGTTAAAGATAATCTTTTGGGTCTAAATAAACAAAACCTCAAAAAAAACCTCATTTTAGATTAAAACCTAATTCTTAAATTTAAACCCGTGTAATTTCCTGCTAATCCTAATTGGTAAACTGGCTTCAGTTGTAAGCTCAGTTTATCCGTAACATCAAATTCTTTTAGGTGAGCATCCACCGCAGCATCAATCAAATTAAATGCATACAAACCTAATATTCCAATAACAGACAAATCTCTATTTTTTCTGTAATATTCTCTTAAACCAAATAACATTTCAGCAGGCACATTAGCGTACTCTGCATTAGTAACTGGCTCGTTTTTTATTTTTTGCTGATAAGCCAATCTTACCTCATCGTATAATTTTTGATTAAAAATGCTAGAATAAGCTAGCGCCCCAAAACCAATATAAATTACAGGTACCTTCCAATATTTCTTATTGTAAATTTGACCACCACCTGGTACTAAAGAGAGTAAAGTTGCCTTTTTAGGTCCCAACATTTCTTTTCTAGGTATGTTTATTTGAGATTTTTGTAATGAATCTGTTTGTTGCGCTTCACACCATTGAAAGAAACCAGAAAAAAAAATAACTAGCAGAAAATTCCGCATTACAATAAATCAATTATACGTTTTAAATCTTGCTGCGACTTAAATGGAATATTTAAAACACCCCTTCCACGTTCATCAACTTTAATCTTAACTTTTACTTCAAGTTTAGTGCTTATTTTTTTCTGAAATTCAGAAAATCCATCGGGTAAATCTGCTTTTTTCTTACTAACTATAGCTGGTTTAACCTCATCTTCTTTGCGCTCATTGGCGACCCTTACTAAGTTTTCTACCTCTCTAACAGACAATCCCTCCTCCATCATTTTAGAGAATAAATATTGCTGTTCATCTTGGTTATCTATATTAATAATGGCGCGGGCATGTCCCATCGAAATTTGTCCATCACGTATAGCAACTTGAATATTGTCTGGCAATCTTAATAAACGTAAATAATTATTTACTGTTGACCTATTTTTACCTACCCGCTCTCCCAGCTGTTCCTGGTTTAGAGAACATTCATCTTGCAAACGCTTGTAGCTAATAGCTATTTCCATCGCATTCAGCTCCTCTCTTTGAATATTTTCAATCAAGGCCATTTCTAGCATACCTTGGTCATCAGCCAATCTTATAAAAGCAGGAATCATGGTTAATCCAGCAATTCTAGATGCCCTGGTTCTTCTTTCACCACTTATGATTTGGTAGCTATCATAACCCAATTTACGAACAGTAATAGGTTGAATAATTCCATGCACACGAATAGATTCTGCTAATTCATTTAAGGCAACCTCTTCAAATTCTTCACGTGGCTGAAAAGGATTAGCCTGTACTTGGCTAATGGGTATTTCACTGATAGAATTTAATGGCTTAGACTCAGTAGCGGTTATATCTGTACTCGCATTTTCCAATAAAGCACTTAATCCTCTTCCTAATGCATTTCTTTGTTGTTTGCTCATGGGTATTCTGTTCGATTGGTATATTAATTTAAATTATGATTACTGTCCATCAAATTGGTTTTGTTTAAACCATTTTTATGTAATAGTTCCTTGGCTAAGTTGAGATAATTAATAGCACCCTTACTTTCAGCATCGTGCGTAATTACAGCTAATCCAAAACTAGGCGCTTCACTTAACTTAGTGTTTCTCTGTATTATAGTGTCAAAAACCAAATCCTGAAAATGCATTTTCACTTCTTCTACTACTTGGTTACTTAACCTAAGTCGCATGTCGTACATGGTTAATAACAAACCCTCAATTTGCAGCTCAGTGTTTAAATTAGTTTGAATAATTTTAACCGTATTTAACAACTTCCCTAAACCCTCTAATGCAAAATATTCGCATTGAACTGGGATGATAACAGAATCACTTGCTACCAGCGAGTTAGTTGTTATTAATCCAAGAGACGGTGAACAATCGATGATAACAAAATCATAATACTTATTCACTTTTTCTAGAGCGTATTTCATAATACGCTCTCTATTTGGAACGTTAATCAACTCAATTTCAGCACCAACCAGATCAATATTAGAAGGCACAATGTCTAAGTAAGAAAAATCTGTTTCAATAATTGCCTCTTTCAAAGGCACCTCATTTACCAAAACTTCGTACAAACCCACTCTAACATCCTTTGGTTCAAAGCCTAATCCAGAGGTAGTATTAGCCTGTGGATCTGCATCAATTAGCAATGTTTTAAACTCCAACACAGCTAAACTAGCCGCTAAATTGATTGCAGTGGTTGTTTTACCCACGCCACCTTTTTGATTTACAATTGAAATTATTTTACCCATATTTTTATACGGTGAAGCCTTCACCAGATTTTAATAAATTAAGTTGTAGCCCTTGGTCAGCAAATTTTTTAATCGCATCGTTTTGGTCAATTACAATATAACCAAAAGTATCAAAATGTAAACCAATAATTTTATTACAATGAATCCATTTGCTTGCAATAACAGCATCTGAAACGTCCATCGTAAAGTTACCTCCAATAGGCAACAAGGCTACATCAATTTGATATTGCTCCCCTATTAAGCGCATATCTCCAAATAAACCAGTATCTCCACTATAATATGCGGTTGCTAGATCATTTTTAATGATAAATCCTGCTGCTAATCCACCATATCTTCCGTTAGGCAAACTATTGCTGTGTGAAGCAAATGTCATAGTTACTTCACCAAATTCCAAAACACGTTTACCCCCAGTATTCATTGGATGCACATTGTTAACACCCTGCTCTATTAACCATTGTGTAATTTCCCAAGAAGCAATAACCAATGCACCGGTTTTTTTAGATAAATAAACTAAATCAGCGGTGTGGTCATCATGCCCATGACTTACTAATATGTAATCAGCCTCTATAGAATCAATATCAATCAATTTAGCACTATCATTTCCTCGAATGAAAGGATCAAACAACAATTTAAACCCTGAGAGTTCTATTAAAAAACAGGCATGCCCGAAATAAGTTACTTTCATTTGTTATTAAATCTTTCTAATTTAAACTTTGTTTGTTTCCTCAAATAAAGAACAAGAAAACCTGAACTAATGCACCACATATCAACACCGATGTTGATTACTTTTTAGCTTGATAACAAATATATTAGATTTTAAACTTATGGATTTACATTAATTTTATGTGTGTGCAGCCAATAATAAATCAATATCTTTTTGATAAATACTTAACCTACGGCCCAGATGCTGGTTAGTTAAATTCCCCTTGTATATATAAATCCCGTTTCTAACTTCCGGATTAATATATAAAAACTCAGCTAAATTACGAGACTCTGAAATACGCAATAATAGAGGCGTTAAAATATTACTCAATGCATAACTCGCTGTTCTACAAACATTACTCGTGATATTTGGAACACAATAATGCATTACATTGTGTTTTATAAAAGTTGGTGAGGCGTGCGTGGTTATTTCTGATGTTTCAAAAACACCTCCTTGATCAATGCTAATATCTATAATTACACTGTTAGGTTTCATTCTTGAGACAAGTTCCTCGCTTACAATTACAGGGCTTCTGCCTTCCTCTCCTCTAATACATCCAATAGCAACATCTGCATTTACAAGTGCTTTTTGAAGAATTTTAGGATGTATAAGCGATGTAAAAATAGGCTGACCAATATTGCTCTGCAATCGGCGTAATTTAGCCAATGAATGATCAAAAACTTTTACAATAGCGCCTTTTCCAATGGCGGCTTTAGCTGCAAACTCCCCAACCGTTCCTGCACCAATTATAACTATTTCTGTAGGCGGAATTCCAGATACACCACCCAATAATTCGCCTTTACCTCCACCTCTAATGCTAAGCAAATCAGAAGCAATAGCTATCGCTGTAATACCTGCAATTTCGCTCATGCTGCGAATTATAGGAAATGTGCCATCCCCATCCTTTAAATACTCAAAAGCAATAGCATTTATTTTTTTTTGCATCAAACCTCTAATATAGGAATTTGATTTTGCACCATGCTGTAATGCGGAAATTAACAACTTATCTGGCAGCAGCATGGCTAATTCTTCATCCGTAGGAGGCTCTACTTTCACAATTACATCTGCTTTGTAAATCTCTTTTGGGTCGTAACAAATTTTAGCACCCGCTTCACTGTATTCTATATCACTAAATTTCGCCTCTTTGCCTGCGTTTGTCTCTATCCAAACCTCATTTCCATTGTTTACTAATTGTTGAACCGAAGAGGGTGTTAATGCAATCCTGCGCTCTTGTAAAGTAGTCTCTTTAGGAATTCCAATGTATAATGTTTTATTGGATAAATTTACCTCAAGTAATGATTCTTTAGGTTGCAAACTTGCTTGTTTAGCAAGATCGCTAAACCCAATAGACGTGTGTTCGGTCATAATTAATTTTGCATTCTTTGAACCCAAATATAAGCATTAATTTCAAACTTTCAATCATCTCCATTTTATTCTAATATCCTTAAGATTCTATGCTTTTCAAACAATTCAATTTCTATTAGTAAACACCTTTCTCCAGATAAAATATTTGCTATTTTCACTGGCCATTCTACCAAGCAAATTGATCCACTCTCAAAATAGGTTTCGTAACCAATATCATAAGCTTCCTCTTCATCTTTTATCCTATAGAAATCAAAATGATAAATAAATCCTCCTTGTTGCAATTGATATTCATTTACTATGGAAAAAGTAGGACTATTTACGTTTTGATTCACACCCATTTGCTCACAGAGAGCCTTTATAAGTGTTGTTTTACCTGCCCCCATCTCACCATTAAAACACCAAATTTTATAGTCACCAGCATTCTCAGTCAACCAATTCGCGGCTTCTTGCAGAGAGTCTAAGGTATAAATGAAGCTTTTAATTTGCCGCATTTCTTCTACGTAGTTCTGTTTGAACCAAGCTTAATTCTCTCCCTGCCTGACCTTTAACGCTTGTGTTTTCTTGGGCTCGTCTAAACAAATATGGTAATACTGCTTTAACCGGACCATAAGGCAGGTATTTGGCAACCCTATACCCAGCATTTCCTAGGTTATAACTCAAATTATCACTCATTCCAAAAAGTTGAGAAAAATAAACTCGCTCATCATTGGGTTCTATGTTAGCATTTTGCATCAAAGAAGTAAGATACCTGCAACTATCCTCATTATGGGTTCCGGCACAAATGGAAACCCTATTAATATGCTCTATACAAAGTGCCAAACCAGCATTATAATCTGTATCACTAGCTGCCTTGTTTACTTGAATTGGGTTTAAATAGTTTTTTTCTTGAGCACGCAAAGCCTCCTTTTCCATATAAGCTCCACGAACCAGCTTAACTCCATAAAAATAATTATTAGCCGCTGCATCAGCAATTGATTTATTTAAAAACGCCAATCTATCATGCCTGTAAAATTGAATTGTATTATAAATAATTGCCTTTTCCTTGTTGTAAAGAAGCATCATTTCTGTGGCCAAACCATCAATCGCATCTTGTATCCAACTCTCTTCAGCGTCAACAAATATCCTAACTTGCAATTTATAAGCCGCCTCACATATCCTATTGATTCTATGTTTAACTCTGCTAAATTCTTCTTTTTCTACCTCAGTTAATACTGAATTAGCATTCACTTTTGCTAATAACTCAAATCTAGCTATACCCGTAACTTTAAATACACTAAATGGAATAGCAGGATTTCCACTAGCTTTTTTAATAGTTTGCAATATCTCTTGCGCTGTTGCTTCAAAAACATCCTCTCGCTCCTCTCCCTCCACAGAATAATCTAGAATTGTACCTACATTATATTGATGCATTATTTGAATAGCATTTTCACAATCATTGATGTTTTCGCCGCCACAAAATTGATGAAAAACAGTTTTTTTTATGATGCCTTTTATCGGCAAACCAAGAGAAAAAGCCAATTCAATTATTTTTGGTCCGGTTTGAACCAACCAATTATACCCAATTGACTTGAACAGAATATACGAATTACGTAATTCATTATTCGACTTATTTTGAAAGGCTATTTGTGTATTCGAAAAATCAATCTTTGGTTGATTCATAATTTGTTAATATTAAATTGTTGTTGCAAATTTATATACTAAATTGCAGCACAAAAGTATTATTAAATGCGCGTTTCATGAAAGAAATTATTCAAAAAGATTTTGAAATTTACTTTGGCTCAGAAGTACTAGAGAAACTCGCTGAAATACTGATAACTAAAGGGTATTCTAAAATATTTGTTTTAGTTGATTCTCAAACCAAAAAACACTGTTGGCCTATTTTAAGTCCCTACCTTGTAAATTATGAATTGGTAGAGATTGAGGCAGGTGAAAAGAATAAAAACTTAGAGAATGCCTCCATAATATGGACAAAATTACAGACGTATAAAGCAGATAAAAAAGCTGTTTTAATAAACCTTGGCGGTGGCGTTGTAAGCGATTTGGGAGGGTTTGTAGCTGCAACTTATAAAAGAGGAATTGATTTTATTAATATACCTACCTCCTTACTTGGAATGGTAGACGCCAGTATTGGTGGCAAATTAGGCATTGATTTAAATGAATTAAAAAATGCCGTTGGTTTAATTCAAAACCCGAAATATATTTTTATCGATCCAAATTTCTTAAAGACACTACCAGAAATAGAAAAGAGAAATGGATTAGCTGAGGTATGCAAACATGCTCTTATTGATGATAAACCTTTATTTGAAAAGTTGCAAAAAATCAGTTTATTAGATAATTTAGATTCCCTTCTTTTTCAATCCCTAAAAATCAAGGTTAAAATTGTAAAAAAAGACCCATTTGAAAAAGATACTCGAAAAACACTCAATTTCGGTCATACAATCGGTCATGCTATAGAAACATATTCTCTCAAAAACGACTCATTGCCAATAAAGCATGGTGAAGCCATAGCTATTGGGATGATCTGTGAAGCATATATTAGCGCATCAATTCAAGGATTATCACAAGAAGAGCTTAGGAAAATAAGCAGCTATTTTTCTGAACGTTTTCTAAAATATAAAGGAAAACTTCCTGTAAAAGAGCTCATTGAATACATGAAAAACGACAAGAAAAATGAAGAGGGATTCATTAACTTCACGCTATTAAAGAAAATTGGAAAAGCAAAAATAAATGCAACTTGCCATGAAGATTTAATTATCAAATCTCTAGAATATTACCAGAATTTATAAAAATGGCGAAATTACCAAATAAAAAGTTTACTATAAGCTCTTTAAAAGATGTGCTCATTGCAGATATCCAATTACCATCATCTAAAAGCATAAGTAATCGAGCCATTATACTGCAAGAAATAATAAAGAATCAAACAGGAAAATTAGTAACATTAATTAACTTATCTGATGCCGATGATACTCTAATTCTTCAAGATTCACTCTCCATTATAAAAGGAACTATTGATATAAAAAATGCGGGGACTTGCCTTCGCTTTTTAACTGCATTTTTCGCTGCAACTGAGGGAAGAGAAATTACGATAACAGGAAGTGAACGAATGAAAGAGCGCCCAATTGCTCCGCTTGTTGATGCTTTAATACAAATGGGTGCCAACATTAAATATTTAGAAAAGGAAGAATGTATTCCTATTCATATTATTGGCAAAAAACTAAACGCCAGTGAAGTTATCATTCCTGGAGATCAGTCTAGTCAATTTATTTCTGCTTTATTACTTATTAGTCCATTATTACAAGATAATTTTAAAATAAAAATAGAAAGTGAAATTGTAAGCAGAGATTATATTAATATGACTCTTCATCTGCTTAAACAATTTGGATTTAACCATATAGTCTCTCCTGACCAAAAATGGATTCAAATAGAAAAAAGTATTCATCAAAATCCACTTTTAACATTCGAAATTGAAGCAGATTGGAGCAGTGCTGCATTTTTTTATCAAGCAGCATTATTAGCAGAAAAAGCTGATATATTCTTCCCAAGACTAACTTTAGAATCTATTCAAGGCGATTCAATCTTGGCTAAAATAATGGAACAATTTGGAATTAAATCTATTCAAAAAGAAACTGGCATATCTATAAGTAAAGGTAAAATACCAACTGAAACCTCTTCAACTTTCAACTTTGTAGATTGTCCTGATTTAGCACCAGCTATTATTAATGCCAGTGCTGGAGCAGGCATACCATTCTGCGCCAACGGAATACAAAGCCTTCAATGGAAAGAAAGTAATAGAATAAATGCACTAGTTAATGGATTAAAACTACTGCACTTTCGTGTACAATCTACAGATAGTAATCTTTGTCATGATGGCATTCCACACGCCTTTTATCAAAACAGCATGGTTAATACAGCCAACGACCATAGAATTACAATGTCATTCGCTATGTTGGCCATTGCACAATCACAAATCGTCTTAAATGAGGTAGATTCGGTTCAAAAATCATTTCCAAATTTCTGGATTGAAGCTAAAAAAATAGGAATATCCATAAAGTAATCAGGGTATTATCAGAAAAAGCTCCTGCAAAAAGATTCGTGCCAATAGCCGCACCCTCAGGCAAAATAAATTCGTGCATCCGTGGCGGAAAAAGCTCCTGCAAAAAGATTCGTGCCAATAGCCGCACCCTCAGGCAAAATAAATTCGTGCATCCGTGGCGGAAAAAACTCCTAGCAAAAAGATTCGTGCCAATAGCCATGCACCCGCAGGCAAAATAAATTTGTGCATCCGTGGCGGAAAAAGCTCCTGCAAAAAGATTCTTGCCAATAGCCGCACCCTCAGGCAAAATAAATTCGTGCATCCGTGGCGGAAAAAACTCCTAGCAAAAAGATTCGTGCCAATAGCCGCACCCTCAGGCAAAATAAATTCGTGCATCCGTGGCAATGCCATTCGTGCATTCGTGGCCAAACTATTCGCGGCAGAGCAAAAAAAAACCTCCAAACTTGCGTAAGGAGGTTTTAAGAATCTGGC
>CAMARW010000013.1 GCA_945860865.1 Chitinophaga pinensis
TAAGCGCCACAAGTTTCACATGCAGTAATTTAGGTTCAAACAATGTAACCTTAACTGTAACTGATGGCAGCGGCAACTTTAGAACAGCCAACGCCATTGTAACAGTGCTTGATACCATTCGTCCGCTAGTAGCTGCTCAAAACATTACAACATATATTAATAGCAGTGGAACTGCTAGCATAACAGCTGCTCAGGTAACTGCTAGTTCAAGTGATAATTGCTCTGTTGCGGGTGCCGTATTAAGTAAGTCAAACTTTGATTGCAGTAACTTAGGGTCAAACAATGTTAACTTGACTGTAACCGATGGTAGTGGTAATTTTAGAACGGTATCTGCTTCTGTAACAGTATTAGATACCATAAGACCAATTGCCTTAATTAGCAATAATTTTAACTTGTATTTAAATGCAAGCGGTACAGCTGCTTTAACAACTGCCATGATTAACAACGGCTCATCTGATAATTGTAGCATTGCAAATTTAAGTTTAAGTAAAACCAATTTCACTGGAGCAGATTTAGGAAATAATTTAGTGGTGTTTACGGTAACAGATAATAGCAATAACAGCAGGTCGGTTAATGTAAACGTGATTGTAATTGATAGCATGAAACCTTTAGCCATTACGCAAAACAGAACGATTTATTTAAATGCTTCGGGTAATGGCAGTATTACTGCCAATGAGGTAAATAATGGTTCATCAGACAATGTTGGAGTTACAGGTTTAGCGCTTAGTCAAGTTAACTTTACTTGTAACAATGTGGGTGCAAATTCAGTTACCTTAACAGTATCTGATGTGAGTGGCAATTTTAGAACAGCCAACGCTATAATTACTGTGCTTGATTCTATGAAGCCAACTGCCAATGCTAATAACTTAACCGTTTACTTAAACAGTTTAGGATTTGCAACAATAACAGAGGCAATGGCTAATAACAATTCATCTGATAATTGCGGAACACCAACTATTGGCATCTCTAAATCTAACTTTGATTGCAGTAATTTAGGCATCAATAACTTGGTGTTAACAGCAACAGATAGAAATGCAAATGTTTCAACCACAAACTTTACGGTTAATGTGTTAGACACCTTACGTCCAAATGCAGTTGTAAATAACAACCTAAACATTTATTTAGATGCCAGTGGAAATGTAAATTTAACAGCAGCGCAAGTTGATGCGGGTTCTACAGACAATTGCAACATTGCTTCTTTAAGTATTAGTAAAACAAGTTTTGCAGGCATTAACCTGGGCTTAAACACAATTACTTTTACAGCAACTGATGGTAGCGGCAACTTTAGAACAGTTAATGTAAATATCTTTGTAAGGGATACTATGGTTCCAATAATTAAAGCTAAGAATGTAACAGTTTACTTAGGTTCAACAGGAGGTGCAAGTATTAACCCAGCGCTTATTGATGATAACTCTACAGACAATGTTGGAATAACTAACAGAAGCTTAAGTAAAACATTCTTTAACTGTAATGAGCTTGGTTCGAACCAAATAATTTACAGCATTAGAGATGCAAGTGGAAATGAGTCGAGCACCATCTTTACAGTATCTGTTTTGGATACAACCAAGCCAAGTTTGGTAAGCGCTCCAAAAGATGTTGTTGTTGGTTTCTGTAATGATAGAATAAATTACAACTTGCCAATTGGAACAGATAATTGTGCCAACGTAACGGTTACACAAACAACTGGATTGCCATCAGGTTCTATTTTCCCTGTTGGACTAACAGTAAATACTTTTGAAGTAACGGATCCATCTGGCAATAAAATTACAACTAGCTTTAGTGTGACAGTAGTTTCAGAAACTGTAATTGACACTTTCCCTGATTTAGAATTCTGTGCAGATATTGCTCCATTTGACTTGAGTAAAGGTTATCCAAACTTTACCTTTATTGGGTCAGGAATTAGAAAGGATAGGATTACTTTTGATCCATTGCTAAGTGGTGCGGGTAGTTTCCAAATTACCGCTCAATTCAAAGATTCAATGGGTTGTGTTAGCACTGGAATATTTACAGTTACAGTAAATAGGGTGCCAGATAAACCAAGTATTGAACGTTTGTCTTCTACACGCCTTTCGGCAAATGCTAACTTTGAATTCTATCAGTGGTATAGGGACAATGAGCCAATTGCAGGTGCTACAAACAAAACATTAGATGTAACACAGTCTGGTATTTATGGATTGGTTGTAAGAAACAGCAGTGCATGTGTTAATGGTTCAGATCCATTCCCATTAGGAGTTGCTTTGGGTAACTCGGGAATTGTGAAAGACGAGGACTTGTTTAATGTTTATCCAAATCCAAGTAGTGCTAAGTTCTTTATTGAGTTAAAAGGAATTACAAGTAATGGAACTCAAATAAAAATTATAGATATGCTTGGAAAAGAAATAAGTAGTTTTGAAGCAACTGCTGATGTAATTGAGATTGATGCCATTTCTTATGCACCAGGAACCTATTATGTTAGGTTACAACATGCAGATAAATTGTTGATTAAGCCAATTGTAATTGTAAAATAAAACAGGTGTATTAATTTAAAACCAATAATGAAAAAGACAATGAATTATTTTGAAAAATTAGGTATGCCTGTTTATAATAAAATTACAAGCATTGTTATACTTATTTCTATCTTGTTTTTGAGTTCTGTATTGAAGGCGCAAGAGCCTTCAATACAGTCCTTAAATACTGAAAACAAAGGAAATCCAAATAGGTTAAATAGATTTTCTCTGGGGTTAAAAGTAAGTCACCTATACGACCTAAAATACAGCGCGTTCGATTTGCTTTCCACTGGTGCAAGTGCAAACGATTTACAGGGTTTAAACGGACCAAAAACTGCCTTTGATATGGCAGCTGGAATTGATGTGAACTACTTTTTTAGTCCACTTTTTAGCATGGATTTTGGCTACGAACAAGGTAAAATTACTGGCGCTAACAAAACAGAGTATTACGAATCGAGTGTTGGTTTTTATAGTTTGGGAGCCAACATTAGTTTAAAGAGAAGTTTACGCGCAAAGGATTATAAATTTGTGCCTTTTTTACGTGCAAGTATTTCTAGCGCGCAATACGAATCTGAGCGAAAATTGATTTCAGATGATTTTCCACTTGGTCCTAAACTATCGGGTTCTGCGCTTATGTATGGTTTTGGATTGGGAGCAAGGTATTATATCAATAAAAACTGGAGTGTTTACATCATGTCTGAGTATAATACTATTACTACTGATGCATGGGATGGATATGACTATGGTAGCGGAAGAGATCAAATGCTAAGAAGTTCTGTGGGTATTAAATATGCATTTGGCCGCAATAAACATGTAGACCAAACTTTGGCTTGGCAAGATAATAGGGTAGATCATTTGCAGGCTAGGTTAGATGAACAAGTAAATCAAGCGGTGAAAAATATCAACGATTCAGTCAATCAAACTTTGGCCAGCTATTTAAACAGACCTGGTTCTAAAGATTCTGATGAGGATGGAATTGTAGACAAGTTTGATAAATGCCCAGATGTGCCAGGATTATTCTCTAACAATGGCTGCCCTCCAGTGGATGAAATGAAAAAATTGGAAGAAAAAATTAAATCTGTTGAAGCTGCTATGGCCAAGGCAAATGATGAGCCTAGTGTTAAAACAAAGGCTGATTCAAATACTAATTCAAGTGTTTCGGTGGTGCCTTCACCAAGCAGTTCAAACACAGGTGGCGGTAAATTAAGTGAAGATGAAAAGTACAGACTTAAAAATGAATTATTGGTAGAAATGTATCCTATCAGATTTCCACACAACTCTTATCAAATTAATGCTGAATCATACCAACATTTGAATACAGTAGCGGTGGTTTTAAGAAATAATCCTGCCTATAAAATTAAATTAACTGGTTATACAGACGGCACTGGTTCGGCCGAATATAACAAGAAGTTGGGCAAACAACGTGCAGATGCAGTAGCAACCTATTTAGAATCTAGGGGAATTGTAAAAGAGCGTATTTCAGCTCTGGGAGAAGGGAAAAATCAACCCTTAGATGATAATAATTCTAAAATTGGTAAAGCCAATAACAGGCGTGTTGAATTACTTTTAGACTAATATTAATACTCTCTTATCAAGAATAAAAAAGGGGCTTTATGCCCCTTTTTTATTCTTTCCCGCCTTTTTCTCCCACAAATTGATCGTGTGGAAATTTGAATAATACATTGAATGTGGTAAGCGAACCATATACTTTGGTAATGTATTGTTGCATGTTTACTTTTTCTTCATCACTTAATTTATCGTGCGAATTGATGCGCTGCTCCAAAACACGCAACCTGTCGCGGAGCATTACAATTTTATGAAAAAAAGCATCTATGGGTATTTCTTTATTGGCCATATTTTTATCGCCTGGCTGCAAAATCATTTTACCACCACGCCTAGCCCATAATCTGGGTGTTTTACCCTGCTTCCTATTTCTAAGTTATCTGCTGTTACCATCGTTTTATTTCTTATTTATTGCAGCCAAATTTATTTTTTTTATCGTTAATTTGTTAAAATTTTGAAAAATGATTTTATCAGACAAGCGCATACTCGAAGAAATGGAATTGGGCACAATACTTATTGAGCCTTTTAAAAAAGAATGTTTAGGAACCAATAGTTATGATGTTCATTTAGGCCGACATTTAGCCACTTATAAAGACAGGGTGTTGGATGCCCGTGAGCACAATAAAATTGATACGTTTGAGATTCCAGCAGAAGGATTTGTGCTGCAACCTAATACGCTATATTTAGGCGTTACAGCCGAGTATACTGAAACACACAAACATGTTCCGTTCTTAGAAGGTAAAAGCAGTACCGGTCGCTTAGGAATTGATATTCATGCCACCGCTGGAAAAGGTGATGTAGGCTTTTGCAATACGTGGACACTCGAAATTTCTTGCGCTCAACCTGTACGTGTTTATGCAGGCATGCCCATAGGACAACTTATTTATTTTGTGGTAGAAGGGGAGATAGAGGTTATGTACAACGCCAAAAAATCGGCTAAATACAACAAGCGCGGGGTTAAACCTGTAGAAAGTATGATGTGGAAGAATAAGTTTTAATGGCCTACAAACAATTTGTAAAAACATTCGTATTAAGGTGCAATGAAATCTAAATTATAGTTGCTTTTATTGCTGCACCTTCAACAATTGATGCCATTTAGGTGGCATCAATATGATGTTTTTTGCTTTTTTTTCTATTTTGCCGCATGATTAAAATTAAATACTACTTCCTGTATTTTCTGTTATTGCCTTTGCTTGCCCAGGCCCAAGAAATAGATGAGGCTTGGCTCAAACAGAATTATACCAAAACTGAAATCTACATTCCTATGCGCGATGGGGTTAAACTCCACACCACCATTTATGCGCCCAAAGATGAGTCTGTAAAACATCCTATCTTGCTAAACCGAACGCCGTATGCTAGCGCTCCTTATGGGAAAGATAAGTTTTCTTTTCGTTTATATGGAACCTATTGGAAGGAGTATGTGAAAGAAAATTACATCATTGTTATTCAAGATGTGCGTGGCAAATGGATGAGCGAAGGAGAGTTTGTTGATGTGCGTCCGTTTAACGCCAATAAAAAAACCAAGCTAGATATTGATGAAGCGAGTGATACCTACGATGCAGTAGAATGGCTGGTTAAAAATGTAAAAGCTAATAATAATAAAGTAGGCGTTTTTGGAATTTCCTACCCTGGGTTTTATGCTACCATGGCGGCTTTAAGTGGTCACCCTGCGGTTAAAGCGGTTAGTCCGCAAGCACCCGTTACCGATTGGTTTATGGGCGACGATTTTCACCACAATGGGGCCTTTATCTTGCAAGATGCTTTTAGTTTCTACAGCGGTTTTGGTTTGCCAAGGCCAAAGCCTACCACAGTGGGTGCCCGTTCTCCTATCAAATTTACTACCCAAGATAGTTATAAATTTTATTTGGAAACAGGTGCCATTCAAAACTTCACCAAACTCATGGGTGATAGTATTCAATTTTGGAACGATTTGGTTAAGCACCCTCATTACGATGATTGGTGGAAGGCGCGCGATGCCCGCAGGGCCTGTTACAACATTAAACCCGCCATGTTGGTGGTAGGTGGTTTGTTTGATGCCGAAGATTGTTTTGGTGCCTGGCGTTTGTATGAAGCCATCGAGAAACAAAGTCCTAAAACCGATAATAAAATTGTAATGGGACCCTGGTTTCATGGTGGATGGTCGCGCAGTGATGGCTCTTATTTGGGGAATGTTCGTTTTGGTTCAAACACCTCGATGTACTACCAAGAAAAAATAGAAATTCCATTTTTTCAATACCATTTGAAAGGCATTGGTTCGGCCCAACAAATTGCCGAAGCGAATGTGTTTTTTACGGGAGAAAATGCTTGGAAACAATTGGCTACTTGGCCGCCCAAAGAAATGACAAAAGAATCTTTTTTCTTCACTCAAAACGGGGGCTTGAGTAAGGCTAAGCAAGAGGTAGTTAATGCATATAGTCAATATACAAGCGATCCGCGCAAACCTGTGCCTTATGTGGCAGAGGTGCCTACAGGGAGAACCAGAGAATACATGACAGACGACCAACGATTTGCGGCGCGCAGGCCAGATGTATTGGTGTATTCGAGTGAGGTGCTTACAGAAGATATGACTTTGGCGGGCACGGTTACAGCAGATTTGCAAGTGGCTTTATCAAGCACTGATGCAGATTTTATTGTGAAAATTATCGATGTTTTTCCTGATGGGTTTTCTTATGATACGGCAGTGTTTGGACAAGGAAATGGGAAGAATTATTTGATGGATGGCTATCAAATGTTGGTGCGTGGAGAGGTAATGCGGGGCAGGTTTAGGAATAGTTTTGAAAAACCAGAAGCTTTTGAGCCGAATACAGTAACGCAAGTAAAATTTGATTTGCCAGATGTGGCGCATACGTTTAAAAAGGGCCACCGATTAATGATACAAATTCAAAGCACTTGGTTTCCGTTGGTTGATAGAAATCCGCAGCAATTTGTAGATACCTACCATTGTACCGATAGCGATTTTAGGGAATGTGACGTGAAGATATACCACGATGCTAGCAGGCCAAGTAAAGTAGTTTTGCCCGTTTTAAATAGTAAATAAAAACTACAAGAAGCGGCTATAATTTAGCTGCTTCTTCTTCTAATTTTTTTACATCAATAGGCACCACGCCCACTTCTTCGCAAACTAAACCACCTGCTAAATTGCTCAATAGAGCGGTTTCTTTATTGCTCAAATCTAATGCAACACATAGTGAGGCAACGGCAATTACGCTATCGCCTGCGCCACTTACATCGGCAATTTTTCTGAGGTGGGCCGGGAAATATTCAAAGGTTTTTCCATCGCTTATCATTACGCCACGTTCGCTCATGGTAAGCAAAATATTATGAATATTTAGTTTTTGTAATAGCTCTTGAATAGCACCTTCAAAGGCCAGTTTATCGCTTGGGTCGGCCGTAATTTGAAAACCTTCTTTAAGCTCCTTTAAATTGGGTTTAAACAAATCAACATTTTTATAATGCAGGAAGTTTCTGCGCTTAGGATCAACCACAACTTTTTTGCCCAAATGATGGGCTTTCGTTACAATTTGCTCTATTAAAGATTGCGAAATAACACCCTTGTCATAATCTTCAAAAAGTACCACATCGGCAGCTGGCAATAAATCATTTAATATGCGCTGAACCAATACATAGGTATCATAATCGCTGAGTGCATCTGTTTGCTCATTATCTATGCGAATCATTTGGTGGTTTTGCGCCATTACCCTTGTTTTGGTAGTGGTTTTTCGATCTTTTGATTGAATGATTCCGCTGATGCCAATATGAGATTTTTCTAATAGATGCAGCAAATCGTTTCCTTCTTGATCGGTTCCAATTACAGAACACAAAATGGGTTTTGCACCCAAAGCCTGTAAATTTAAAGCCACATTAGCGGCTCCACCTAAACGATAATCTTTTTGATGCACTGCCACCACCGGAACGGGTGCCTCTGGCGAAATTCTATCTACTTGTCCAATAAGGTAAGCATCTATCATTACGTCACCTACAACCAGTACTCGCAAACCTTCAAACCTTTTTGTGATATCTTTCATTTTTGATTGCTAATTTTACCTATCAAAAGTCGATGTTATTTTTTGAATTCCAAATGGAATATTTAGGGGATTACTTACATTAATTTTTCTAAGGCTGCTTTCAATCTTATAATGGCCTGAACCAATTTTTCATCGGCGGCGGCATAGCTAATGCGCAAACAATTAGGATTGCCAAAAGCCTCTCCGGTAACCAAAGATACGTGAGCTTCGTTTAGCAAATATAGGCATAAATCTGTGGCCGTTTCTATGGTTTTATCGCCAAACTTTTTGCCAAAGAAATAGGATATATCTGGAAAGAAATAAAAGGCTCCAGTGGGTTTATTGCATATTATACCCGGAATTTCCTCTAAGCCTTTTAACATCAATTCTCTTCTTCTTTTAAAAGCAATGGTCATGTTATTGCAAGCCTCTCTGCTCCCTGTAAGGGCTGCTACAGCCGCTTTTTGAGTAATGCTGCTGGTGGCACTGGTAAACTGTGCCTGAATTTTTTCGCAAGCTTGGGCAATAGCTAATGGAGCTGCCAAATAACCCAGTCTCCAGCCTGTCATGGCAAAGCCTTTAGATAAGCCATTAATGGTTACGGTTTGACCCAACATGCCATCTAAAGCGCCTATGCTATGGTGTTTACCTTCAAAGTTTATGTACTCATAAATCTCATCAGAAATAACCATAATTTGAGGATGTTTTTTAAAAACTTCGCTCAAAGATTGTAACTCCTCTAAACTGTAAACAGAGCCAGTTGGGTTACAGGGTGAAGAGAATATAAACGCTTTTGTTTTGCTTGTGATTGCTGCTGCTAATTGCTTTGCCGTTATTTTATAATCTTGCGATAAGGGTGCTTCAATAAATACGGGAATGCCTCCAACTAACCTAACCATCTCAGAGTAACTAACCCAATAGGGTGTAGGAATAATTACTTCATCGCCTTCGTTTACCAAGGCCATTATCACATTCATTAAAGCATGTTTGGCCCCAGTAGAAACTACTATTTGGTTTGGCTCATATGCAAGGTTGTTTTCTGCTTTAAGCTTGTTTGAAATAGCCTCACGCAAATCTGGTATACCTGCAACTGGCGTATAATAGCTGAAATTATTTTGAATGGCCGCAATGGCCGCATCTTTCACATTTTGTGGTGTTTCAAAATCGGGCTCTCCCAAACTTAAACTAATTACATCTATTCCCTGTGCCATTAACTCCCTCGCTTTTTTTGCCATGGCAATGGTTTGTGGTTCGTTTATTTGGTTTACACGCTGTGCAATTGTATTCATGTATTATTTCTTAGCGTGGCGAATATAGTTGAAAATGCAAATATTGTCAGATGTGTGTCCAAAAAAAGCAAGATTTACAAGGGTTTTCGGTCATTTTTTCCGCTTATATTGTCCTGTGTATGACTTTCTTTCTTGTTGTTTGATTTGGTTTTACTATTGAGGAGTTTGAAGAAAAATTACGAATTACGGATTACGAATTACGAATTACGAATTACGAAATTACTTAATACTTAAAACATGAACTTAAATAATTTTACCATTAAGGCCCAGGAGGCTATTCAGCAGGCACAGCAATTGGCCGCAGAGAAATCGCATTCGGCTATAGAAACTGCCCATCTATTGCAAGGTTTACTTAGTACCGATGAACAAACCATTGCCTTTTTATTAAAGAAGGTAGATGCCAATATTACTAGGCTGAACCAAGCCTTAGAAGCCAATTTAAAATCCTTTGCCAAAGTAAGTGGCAACAACTCTTTATACCTTTCTTCCAATGCAAATCAAGTCCTCATTAAATCGCAAACTTTAATGAAAGAGTTTGGCGATGAGTTTGTTGCCGTAGAA
The DNA here is from genome assembly GCA_945860865.1 of Chitinophaga pinensis. Classification (GTDB taxonomy): domain Bacteria; phylum Bacteroidota; class Bacteroidia; order UKL13-3; family UKL13-3; genus B1. The sequence goes on from CAMARW010000013.1 coordinate 9,904, forward strand.
CATTTATTATTGGCTTTGGTTCAGACCAACGATGCCACGGGCAATATGTTAAAGGACGCGGGTGTGGTTGAGAAAAACTTGAAGGCAGCTATAAAGGAATTACGGGGAGGTAGCAAAGTAGATTCTCAGCATGCCGAAAACCAGTATAATTCATTAAATAAATATGCCAAAAACTTAAACGATTTAGCTCGTTTGGGTAAGCTCGATCCAGTAATTGGTAGGGATGAAGAGATTAGGCGTGTGCTGCAAATTTTAACGCGCAGAACCAAAAACAATCCAATTTTAATTGGTGAGCCGGGTGTAGGTAAAACAGCCATAGCTGAGGGTTTGGCGCACAGAATAGTAAGCGGCGATGTGCCAGAAAATTTGAAAAGTAAGCGGGTGTTTTCTTTGGATATGGGCGCCTTAATTGCGGGTGCCAAATACAAAGGCGAGTTTGAAGAGCGTTTAAAATCGGTTGTAAAAGAGGTTATTCAAAGCGATGGCGAGCTGATACTTTTTATAGATGAAATTCATACGCTTGTTGGAGCAGGTGGTGGCGGAGAAGGTGCCATGGATGCAGCCAATATTTTAAAACCTGCCTTGGCCCGTGGCGAATTGCGTGCCATTGGTGCAACCACTTTGGCCGAATACCAACGATACATTGAAAAGGATAAAGCCTTAGAACGCAGGTTTCAGAAGGTATATGTGGAGGAGCCAGATACGGAATCGGCTATTTCTATTTTACGTGGATTAAAAGAAAAGTATGAAGTGCACCACAAAGTGCGTATAAAAGATGAAGCTATTATTGCGGCAGTAGAGCTTTCGCAACGTTATATTGCAGATAGATTCTTGCCAGATAAGGCTATTGATTTGATGGATGAAGCAGCGTCTAAATTGCGTCTCGAAATCGATTCTGTTCCAGAAGAGTTGGATCAGCTCGATAGAAAAATAATGCAATTAGAAATTGAAAAGGAAGCTATAAAACGCGAAGGAGATGCGGATAAAGTAAGAGAGCTAGGCGAGATAATAGCTAATTTGCAAACAGAAAGAAATGCTTTAAAAGCAGAGTGGCAAAGTGAAAAAATTATTGTGGAAGCTATTCAAACTGCTAAGCAAGAAATTGAAAACCTAAAGGTAGAAGCAGAACAAGCAGAGCGTGCTGGCGATTTTGGAAAGGTGGCCGAAATAAGATACGGTAGAATTAAAGATGCCGAAGCAAAAGTGCTTGAATTAAAGGAAAAATTGCAAGCGCAACAAGGCGATAATGCCATGGTTAAAGAGGAGGTAGATAGTGAAGATATTGCTGGGGTTGTAAGCAGGTGGACAGGCGTACCCATTACGCGCATGTTGCAAAGTGAACGCGAAAAATTGCTCAACCTTGAGGCCGAACTGCATAAACGCGTGGTGGGTCAGGAGGAGGCCATTATTGCCATAAGTGATGCCATTAGAAGAAATAGGGCTGGCTTGTCTGACCCTAAAAGACCCATCGGTTCTTTTATATTTTTAGGTACCACCGGCGTAGGAAAAACAGAATTAGCCAAAGCCTTAGCAGAATATTTATTTAACCAAGAAAATGCTTTGGTACGCATTGATATGAGCGAGTACCAAGAAAAACATACGGTTTCGCGTTTAATTGGTGCGCCTCCAGGGTATGTGGGTTACGAAGAAAGCGGGCAGCTTACTGAAGCCATTCGCCGCAGACCATATAGCGTGGTGTTATTAGATGAAATTGAGAAAGCTCATCCAGATGTTTTCAATATTTTGTTGCAGGTTTTAGATGATGGCAGGCTAACAGACAATAAAGGTCGTACGGCCAATTTTAAAAATACCATAGTTATCATGACATCCAACATAGGATCTCACCTCATTCAAGAAAAATTTGAATCATACAACGATTCCAACAAAGATGAATTGATGGCAGAAGCTAAGGTGAATGTGATGGATTTGTTGAAGCGCAGTATACGACCAGAGTTTTTGAACCGAATAGATGATGTAATTATGTTTACACCGCTTACCCGCGATGATGTGCGTAGTATTGTAAATATTCAAATGGTAGACATTGTGGCTAAACTAAATGCGCAAGGAATTAACTTTACTGCCAGCGAAGAGGCCCTAGATTGGTTGGCCCAATTAGGATATGATCCTCAATATGGCGCAAGGCCATTGAAGCGCGTATTGCAGCGAAAAATATTAAATGAATTATCAAAAGAAATTTTGAGCGGAAAAATTAAAAAAGATGCAAGCATTCAGTTGATTTTAGACGATAAAAATCAATTGGTTTTTGTTTGAAACCAATTTAGATTTTTTAGAAGTAAAGATTAATAATAAACCCGCAGGGAGAAACCTAATTGTTTATAGCTTTCTCCCTGCGAGAGCCTTTATATATCTCAAATTTTTGATACCTGCACTCTAACGCGCCATTGTATAACATGATTTTTTTGGAAGGAGCTAAGCCAGTCATTTTTAAAGCAGGAATATTAGATGAAATAACCCATACATCGTAGCCGTCAAATTCCTTCTTCATTTGGTCGCCCATCATTTTATAAAAAGCGCCAATTTCTTCTATAGGTAAACGCTCTCCATAAGGTGGATTTATAATCATAATGCCGCCACCTTCAGGACCCTTAACCTCTTCAAATCTTTTGTTGCTTACTTTAATATCTTCATCTAAGCCTGCACGGGTTATGTTTTCTTTGCTAATTTCAATGGCTTTAAAAGTTTTGTCTGAACCAAAAATAGAAGCTTTAGATTCTCTTATAGCCGCAACAGCCTCTTCCCTTATTTGCGCAAATAAAGCTGGGTCATAATTTTTCCAACGTTCAAATCCAAACTGGGCGCGATTTAAATTGGGAGGCATGTTTTTGGCTATCATAGCAGCTTCAATTAATAAAGTGCCACTGCCACACATAGGGTCAACGTAATTGCCTTCGCCATTCCAACCTGTTAGTAAAATCATTCCGGCTGCGGTAACTTCATTAATTGGTGCCAATGTGCTATCGGTTCTATAACCGCGGCGGTGCAAAGATTCAGATGAAGAATCTAAAGAAACAGTAACCTCATCTTTATTTATGTGAATATCTATACTTAAATCTGGATGCGTTAAATCTACGCTGGGTCTAACCCCAAATTTATCCCTAAATTGATCTGCAATGGCATCTTTAGATTTTAACGAAACATACTGAGAGTGGTTAAAAAACTCGCTTTTTAAGCTTGTTCTAATTACAAACCTGCCATCCTTATCTAAATATTCAGCCCAATTAATTTTTTTTATGCCATCATACAGTTCTGTTTCATTTTTGGCTCTAAATTTCTCTATAGGTACCAATACTTTTAGGGCTGTTCTAAGCCAAAGATTAGCTTTATACATTATGGCTAAATCGCCAGTAAAACTTACTGCTCGGTTATGTGCTTCCACCTCACTTGCGCCAATATTTCTTAATTCTGTTGCTAGTACTTCTTCTAAGCCAAATTGTGTTTTGGCAACCATGTTTAATAATGCTTTCAAACCTATATATTTATCCTTCAAGATTAGGTAAAATAAAGCGCTTTGGCAAAAACATTGGTCTAAACCAAACTTTGGTGCCACTATTCATCTGCTAATTTTTGTATGTTTGCGCAACAACTTACAAAATATGAGGATTAGATTTGCACTTCTTTTATTATTAGTTAGCGCGCAAACAATGGCTTGCAAATGCAGTTGGCGTAGCATTGCAGAGAATTATCAATCGGCCTCACTTATTTTTTATGGTAAACACACTGGCAAATCCATTAATACTGCTGTATTTGCTATAGATGGAAAGGAGTTAGCCTTCGAAAATTTCGAAGTTATTCGGTTTTACAAGGGCATTTCAACAGCAAGTTTAGGGTCAGGCCAAAGGCAAAAACTCTCTTTAGTTAGCACCAGTGCGCAATCTTGCGGCTTTCATTTTGTTAGTACCCATTATTATTTAGTGTATGCGCAAGCAGATAATTTGGGCAACTTTTGGGAAGTAAGTCAATGTTCTAGAACCAAAGAAATAAGAAATAACCAGTTTATTGTGCCCACTCAACCAGATCCAGAGGCTGGTAAAGATGAGCAAAGAGAGCTAATCCGATTGGCTCAGGCAGATTCTAATACAGTAAATTTAGATGTATGGCAAAAAGACTTAACGCAATTAAAATTACTGCATGAGGAGTCGCAAGTAAACCTGCAAAAGCAGTTGAAAAAGAAAAACAGTATGAGTATTATTTTATCTACTACAACACTCATATTGCTTATTTATCTTTTATTAGATTTTTGGAAAAAGAAAACTAAGGCATAGGCAATGTTACGCCTTCCCCGGTTCGTGGAATAGAGATGTTATGGTAGCCAGCCTGTTCAAGTTTTTCTTTGAAGGCTAGTTGCGTTTTTAGTTCACCATGCACCAAAAAAACCTCTTTTATTTTCTTTTTATTTTGGCAGTTTAACCACCTAATCATTTCGCTGTAATCTGCATGTGCGCTATAATATCCAAGGTATTTTACTGCTGCATTTACATTAAATTCTTCGCCAAAAATTCGCACCTTTTTTTCACCATTTTTTAACTTGCCCGCCAAACTTTCTGGTGTTGCGTAACCTACCAGCAGAATTGTATTTTTTGGGTTTTCTATGTTATTCATGATATGATGCTTGATTCTTCCCGCCTCGGCCATGCCGCTTGCAGAAATTATAATGCATGGCTCATTTAAATTGTTGAGCGCTTTAGATTTTTCAACATCGCTAATATACGTTAAGTTTTTAAAGCCAAATGGGTCGCTGTCTTTGTTAATGTATGCCACAAACTCCTCTCGGTAACATTCCTCGTGTTTGCGCATTATATTGGTGGCTTTAACAGAAAGCGGACTATCCACAAACACTTTTATGTTTGGCATTGTTCCCTCGTTTACGGCTTTATCTAGCGCAAAGATTATTTCTTGCGTTCTGTCTACGCTAAATGCTGGAATAATTAATTTACCTTTTTTCTCTACACAAGTATGTTTTATAATTTCAAGCAACTCGGCCTCTGCATCCACTTCTGTAGGGTGCAATCTATCGCCGTAAGTGCTTTCGCAAATAAGGTAATCGCATTGTCTAAAAGGTTGTGGGTCTCTTAAAATGGGATCTTTATACCTTCCAATATCACCCGTATAGGTAATTTTTGTTTGTTTTCTGTTGCCCAAAGAAATATCTAAATGAACAGCGGCACTCCCAATTAAATGTCCTACATCTGTTAAATGCAGTGCTATCTCTTTGTCAATTTTTAAGTATTCATCATAATCTACTTCTTGCATTAAAGCGAGTGTTTGTAAAACATTTTCTTCATCATACAATGATTCAATTTCTGGCAAGCCCTTTTTCTTGCGTCGCTTATTGATAAATTTTAAATCCGAATTTTGAATAAATGCCGAATCTAACAACATAATCTGACACAAACTTTTGGTGGCAGGCGTGCAAAAAATTATACCATTAAAGCCATCTTTTACTAATTTTGGTAACAATCCACTGTGGTCTATGTGAGCATGAGAAAGAATTACATAATCAATTTCTTTAGGATTGAACCCAAAATACTGATTCATGTCTTCTTTGTTAATCATTTTGCCCTGAACCAAGCCGCAATCCAATAAAATTTTCACACCTTTGGGTGTGGTAATTAGATGTTTACTGCCGGTTACCATTTGGGCAGCGCCAAAAAATTGTATTTGCATTTAGCAATATGCATAAAAATTGGCGCAATAAAGAAGTTTGAGTCAAAAAAAATAAAATAATCACCATTTATAAGAATCATTTGTTCCTTCCAACTTATTGTTGTTTTTTGCAATGTTGTTTTTAAAAGAAAAATTGATATTATGCATTTAGCTATCGCCGGAAATATTGGGTCAGGAAAAACCACCTTAACTACATTGCTTTCTAAGCATTATAAGTTTGAGCCACACTATGAAGATGTGGAGGATAATCCCTATATTTCAGACTTTTATGAAGATATGCAACGTTGGAGTTTCAATCTTCAAATCTATTTCTTAAATGCACGTTACAATACTTTGTTGCAACTCCAAAAATCCAAGAAAAATATAATTCAAGATAGAACCATTTATGAAGATGCGCACATTTTTGCGCCTAATTTGCATAGCATGGGCCTAATGAGTACCCGCGATTTTGAAACTTACCAAAAGATTTTCGAAAGTATCAGTCAAACTGTTAAACCACCAGATTTGCTTGTATACCTGCGTGCTTCTATTCCTCATTTGGTTAATAACATACAGAAGCGTGGTAGAGATTATGAGGATAGTATTCGTTTAGATTACCTACGCAGGTTAAACGAAAGATATGAGGGTTGGATTAGTAGTTACAAACCCAAACACCTTATTATTGAAGTTGATAATTTAAATTTTGCCGAAAATTCGGAACAATTAGGTGCCATCATTTCTAAGATAGAATCAGAGATAAACGGATTGTTTTAGTTATAAACAACCTGTTCTTCCGCCATCCACCGGAACATTAATTCCGGTAATATAAGCTGCATATGGGCTAGCTAAAAAGCAGGCTGCATATGCAATTTCAAATGGTTCAGCAAATCTATTCATGGGTATTTCTGCTAGCATTTCATTGCTCACGTCATCAATACTTTCATTTTGTTTCATTGCTTTGCCTTCAATAATCTGTTGCAACCTATCAGTGCCAGTTGCACCGGGCAAAATATTGTTTACTGTTATGCCCATTGGGGCTAATTCTGCGGCCAATGTTTTGCTCCAACTTGCTACCGCACCTCGTGTGGTATTAGAAACACCTAAGCCTTTTAAAGGTATTTTTACACTAGTAGATATAATATTTATAATACGGCCATATTGCATTTGTTTCATTCCATTTACCAATGCCTGAACCAAATAATGACTGCTTAATAAATGGGTGTTAATTGCCGTTAAAAACTCTTCTTCTTTAGCTAGTAAAACCGGGCCAGGAGCAGGGCCACCACTATTGTTTACCAATATATGATAAGCATAATTTGCTTGAACTTTTTGCTCAATTGCCGCTTTAACCGATTGTGGTTTACTGAAATCTGCTACTAAATAATCATGTATTATCCCATTTTCTGCCGGTAAGTCTTTTACCGCTTTTTTTAATAATTCTTCGTTTCTAGCCATTAGGGTAACTTGGGCTCCCAAAATGGCAAATTGGCGTGCAATTGCCAAACCAATTCCTTTAGTACTTCCGCACACTAAAGCATGCTTTCCGTTTAGGTCAATTTTCATTTATAGTTAATATATAATTTATACATTCAAAAGAACATTTTTTAAATCGCATTTAAAAGGTTGATTTTTTATTTTTCTTCAATATTTTGAATTATTTTGCAGCATGCAGTTTTTGTATCCTACTTTTTTATTTGCTCTGGGTTTAATCGCTATTCCCATTCTAATACATCTGTTCAACTTTAGAAAGTATAAAAAGGTCTTTTTTAGTGATATTCGTTTTTTGCAGCAACTTACAGAGCAAACCAAAAAACAGCAAAAATTAAAAGAAAGGCTAATTTTGCTCTGCAGGGTTTTGCTCATTACTTTTTTGGTTTTAGCCTTTGCCCAACCTTTTCTTCCAAACTCTAAAAAGAAAGCACCATTAGCGGCAACTTATATCGCTATTTATTTAGACAACAGTTTTTCAATGAATGCCAATGGAGACAATGGCAATTTGTTGGTTATGGCCAAACAAAAAGCAATAAATATTGTAAATGCATTTCCCGATAAGCAAGTATTTCAATTTTTAAACAATGATTTTGAAGGTAAATATTTACGCACATTAAATAAAAGTGAAGTAATTGAAGCCATTCAATCAACAGAAATTAGTCCTGCACATAGGAGTTTGCAAAGTATTTACAATAGGCAAAAGTCTATGGGTGAGCAAATTGGAATGGCTCGAGGCGACCTTTATTGGATAAGCGATTTTCAGCGTAATATGGAGCCATTGCCAATTAATAAATCAAGCGAAATTGGCATTCATATTTTATCATTAGCCGCTTCAAAAAGCCAGAATGTTTGGATAGATACTGCCTATTTTGCAAGCCCTATTCTTAAAATGGGTGGTCAAAATAAACTGCAAGTAGTTATTAAAAATGAGGGCGACATTGATTTTGAAAATCAACCTTTGGTGTTAAAAATAAATGGCATACAAAAACTCATTCAAAATGTAAGTTGCAAGGCAAAACAAAAAACCAGCCATAGTTTGTTTTTTACTTTGCCAGATTATAATTGGCATGCCATGAGTGTTTCTTTAACAGATTATCCCATTGTATTTGATGATGAATATTATTTAGCCGCCAAAGCCCAGCAATCATTAAATGTTTTGTGCATTCAAGATGAGGTTAAAAATGCGTCTCTTTCAAAGGTTTTTGTTTTAGACACCTTATATAATTACCAAGAAACCAATATTCAACAGATAGATTTTAACAATTTGTCTCAGCAGGCTTTGGTAATTTTGAATGAACCCAAGTCAATTAGCAGCGGATTGGCAGATGAGCTAATAAAATATGTTCAATCTGGTGGGGTGCTCTTTTTTATTCCAGCTATAACACCCCGCGATTTTAAAAGCATTCAACAGTTTTTAGAGCAGGCTGGTTTGGCATTAAATAACTATCAAACTGTTGGTATGGAGGTAGGTGAAATAGAAACTAAAGATCCTTTATTCGCCCAAGTTTTTTCATCCATACCCAGTTTTACAAATCTTCCCCAAGTTACTGGTTATTGGCAGCTCACTGCTAAAACACCAAGCTACAGAAGCATTTTATCCTTAAAAAATCAAGCGCCTTTTTTGGTTCGAACCAAACTAAAAAAGGGAAGTTTTTTCACTTTAAGTGCTAGCCTGCAGCCAATGTTTAATAGTTTGGTGAAACATCCTTTGTTTGTGCCTATTATGCTAAATTTGCCGCTACAAAGGAATAAGCCACAACAAGCTAGTTTCCTCTTGGGTGAAAAGGCAGGTTTTCATTTGCCATTGATCAATTCAGAGAAGTTGTTGCGTATCGAAAAAGAAGCAGAATCCCACCTAGTTTCGGTTCAATTCAGAGATGGCTTGGCCTATGGGAATTTAAACGGACAAATTAAAGCATCTGGGGTTTATGAGGTAAAATCAGGTAATCTTTCTGTTGGCAAATTGGCCTTTAATTATAACCGTTCGGAGTCGCCTCAAGGGTTTATTTCCCCAGAAGTTTTAATAAAAGAATTGCCTGCTACTTTGCTAAACAATGATTTAACTGGTTTCAAGCAACAAATGGTTCAAAGTCAGATAGACCATCAGTATTGGAAGTTGGCTTTAGCTCTAGCCTTATTTTTTCTCTTGGCAGAATTTGCATTGTTATCGTGGTGGAAATAAGCGAACAATATGCATTTTTAGCAGCAACAAAAGCGTCAATTTCAAATAAAAAACTATATTTGCCCTAATCTACAGCAGAAAATCTTTTCAAGATGAAGTTTTTAATTAGCAAAGCGGAGGTTATTGATTTAAGTTCGCCATTCCATGGTAAAACTTGCGATATTTGGCTTAATGGTGGTCAAATAGAAAAAATTGAAGTGTCTGGTAAATCCAGCGCTATCCCAATTAAATCCTATAAGTTGATAGATGGAACGGGCTGTTTTGTAATGCCAGGTTTGTGCGATATGCGTGCAGACTTCTGCGATCCAGGCTATGAGCAAAAAGAAACGCTCGAAAGTGGCTCGATGGCTGCATTAAGAGGAGGCTTCACAGATGTTGCTTTGTTACCTGCTACCCAGCCTCCACGTGATTCAAAAATTGGCATCAATTACGTGCGCAATCAAAGTGAAAACTTGCCTGTTTATTTGCATGCTTATGGCTGCATTAGCAAAGATAGAAACGGAGAGGATATGGCCGAGTTGTATGATATGTTCCAAGCTGGAGCTATCGGATTTACAGACGGAAATAGAGCTATTCAACACAGTGGTTTGCTCTTGCGAACTTTGTTGTACAATAAAATTTTTGGTGGTTTAACTTTAGTTTTTCCTGAAGATAAATTTATTAGTGAAGGCACTATGGTGCATGAAGGAGAGATAAGCACAATGCTTGGGTTAAAAGGTGCCCCTTCTTTATCGGAAGAGCTAATGGTGCAGAGAGATATAGAACTGGTAAAATATACGGGTGGTAAAATTCACTTTTCTGCAATAAGTTCCAAAGGATCTGTGGAGCTAATTAGAAAGGCCAAAAAGTTGGGATTGCAAATTACTGCCGATGTGGCTTTTGCTAATTTATGCTACTCAGATGAAAACCTAAGAGATTACGATGCTAATTATAAACTTAAGCCTTACCTTAGATCAAAGGGTGATCAAAAGGCCTTGTGGGATGGCATACAAGATGGTACCATAGATGCCATTGTAAGCAATCATCAACCCCAAGATAAAGAAAGTAAGCAGGTTGAATTTGCCTACGCGCTCCCTGGAATGATTACCCTTCAAACATTACTCCCGGTGCTTCTTCAAAATAAACCAAAGCATGTAGAATTGCCTAAGTTAATTGCGGCACTTACCTCTCAACCCAGAAATATCCTCAATTTGGTTCAGGCCGAGATAAAAGAAAATGTATTAGCAAACTTACTTATATATAATCCAAAACAATCTTGGACATTTGATTGGAATTATTCGAAATCAGAAAATACACCGCTCCTTAAAAATAAAATAACAGGAGCCATAACACACGTGGTTTGTAAAAACAAATTACACAGCCCAAATTACTAAAATACTATGGAAAATACCGCAATATATAGCAGCCTAGAAGCGCTTATAAATAAACATTCAGAGGATGAAAATAGGCCAGATGTACTTGCTCAATTAGCTGCATTATTATTTAATGAAAATGTGCCTTTTTTAGAAAGAAATAAGGCTTTAGATGAATGGATTGAATGTAATCCTAAACAAGCAGATTTAGCTGATATTTTATTCGATATTTTGATGGTTCATTATCTTGCAGAAGAATTGCATGAGGAAGAATATTTTGATTCGCAAGAATGGAATGAAATTGAAAACAAAACCCTAGACAAGGGATCAGAAATGCTTAATTTGTATTTATACTTAAGCGAAGCTAAAGAGACTGAAGTTGAGCCACACCTCGACGATTTTTTAACGGAGTTTTTATTGGTGGGCGAAGACGAGTTTCAAGATGAATACCGCATCTATGAGAGCTTGGTAGTAAATGAAGATATTTTAGACGCAGATTTAGCGGGTATCAGAGATGTGCAAAAAACAGTAAAACCTGAAACTGGTTTGCAAGAATATTTTGTGCCTATCGTTTTCTTTTTTCAATATGCGGAAGGTATTGCAGATAAAGGCGAGTGGGAGAGTGGACTTGATAGCTTTGAATCAGCAGTGCTGCATGCTATGATTGCTTTTAAAGAAAATTAAAACCAATAATGAAAGAACATTCACAAGAAAATTTTTGGCAACTAATTTCTAAATTTGGCCTTATATATGCCTTATTGTCTGTTGCCCTGAACCTAATTTTATATATAACTGGGACGCAATTAAGTCTCAAATATTTAAATACGGCGCTCAATTTTGTGATTGTTTTTGGCTCTATTTTTTGGGGTATGCAAACCATCAAGAATGAGATTCATGATGGTTTTAGTTCATACGGACAAGCATTTAAAGTGGGTATATTAATTACAGTGGCTGCTTCGGTTTTATTAACCGTATATTTCTTTGTTTACTTCTCTTATATAGATGTAGATTTTATAGATAATATGGCTGCCGAAAGTAAAAAACAACTCATAGAAAATGGAGCTACCGAAGATGAAATTGAAGCGCAAATGAAGGTGATTTCTTATGTTAAATCTCCTTGGGTACTTAATTTAGGCGGATTTTTAGGTAACTTTTTTTATGGCTTAATTGCTTCTCTTATTTTGGCTTTTATTGTAAAACGGGAAGACCCAGATGCTGCCTATAAATCATTAGAAGGATAAATGAATACAGCAAAAATAGATATATCGGTAGTAATTCCATTTTTTAATGAGGATGAATCTATTCCAGAATTATTAGCTTGGATAGAAAGAGTGATGAACGAAAATCACCTGAGCTATGAAATTATTCTCGTTGATGATGGTAGTAGCGATAATTCTTGGAAAATTGTAGCAGAAAATGCGATTAGAAATCCTGCAATCAAAGGAATAAAGTTTAGGAGGAATTACGGAAAATCTGCTGCCCTAAATGTAGGTTTTCATGCTGTAATCGGCGAGGTTGTAATAACTATGGATGCAGATATGCAAGATAGTCCAGATGAAATACCAGCTTTATATAAAATGATTACCCAAGAGGGTTATGATTTGGTAAGCGGCTGGAAACAAAAACGCTATGATCCAATTACCAAAACCATTCCAACCAAGTTTTTTAATGCAGCTACGCGTCGCATATCGGGTATTCCATTGCATGATTTTAACTGTGGATTAAAGGCATATAAGCAAGAAGTGGTTAAATCTATTGAAGTATACAACGAAATGCATCGCTACATACCTGTTATTGCAAAATGGGCTGGGTTTAAAAATATTGCGGAAAAAGTAGTGCAACACCGCGCGCGTAAATATGGAACAACCAAATTTGGCGGCATATCTCGCTTTATCAATGGGTTCTTGGATTTATTAACCATATTCTTTGTATCTAAGTTTGGAAAAAGACCCATGCATTTTTTTGGTGTTTGGGGCACAGTAATGTTTATGTTTGGTTTCTTAGGTTCCTTCTATATCGTTATGGAGAAAATTTATCTGGTTTATAATGGCATTACCGTGTCTAGAAATATTACAGATCAACCTCTTTTCTTCTTGTGTTTAGTGTCGCTTATTGTGGGTTCTCAAATGTTCCTAGCAGGTTTTATAGGTGAAATGATATCTAGAAATGCAAGCGAAAGAAATGAATATGGAATCACTAAAAAAATTGGAATAGATGCCTAAGTTAAAAATTCTGATTGTTGGTCCGGCTCACCCACTTCGTGGTGGTTTAGCCACCTACAATGAGCGTCTTTGCAGGGCCTTTATCCATCAAGGCCATGATTGCGAAATATTAAGTTTCTCATTGCAATATCCGAGCCTTCTTTTTCCAGGTAAAACACAATATTCATCTGACCCAAAGCCTGATGATATTTCCATTTATTCAGAAATAAACTCTGTAAACCCACTCAACTGGCTGAGGGTTGGAAATAAGTTCGCTCAAAAAAAATACGACTTAATTATCTTTAGGTATTGGATGAGTTTTATGGCGCCCTCTTTTGGCACCATCGCCCGCATGTTAAAGCAATCGGGCGCACGTGTAATTGCCATCACAGATAATATAGTTCCGCATGAAAAGCGGTTCTTCGATTCTGCCTTTACTGCCTATTTTCTCAATAGCTGTCAGGGTTTTTTAAGCATGTCGAGAGACGTTCAAGCCCAAGCTATGGCGCTTCAGCCAAACAAAAAGGTTGCCTATGTGGCACACCCCATGTACGATATGTTTGGTTCAGCCCAAAGTAAAATGAGTGCCAAAGAAAATTTAGGACTGAACCCAAACAACAATTATTTGCTCTTTTTTGGCTTCATCAGAAAATATAAAGGTCTGAACCTGCTACTCGAAAGTTTTGCCAAAGTTGATAGGGCAAAATTTAATTTGAAACTGATTGTGGCAGGTGAATTTTATGAACCTGCTGAACCCTATTTGGCTCAAATAAATGAATTGGGTTTGGCCGATGACGTTATTCTAAAAACGGATTTTATTCCAAACAATGAAGTGGCAGCTTATTTTTCTGCCTCAGATATGGTGGTGCAAACATACATTAGTGCCACGCAAAGTGGTGTTACGCAAATTGCGTATTTCTACGATAAACCTATGCTAGTTACAGATGTTGGCGGCTTGGCAGAACTAGTGCCAGCCGGTAAAGTGGGTTATGTTTGTCAGCAAGATTCTACTGAAATTGCAGAGGCCATAGAGCACTTTTACCAAGAGCAAAAATATGATGCTTTCTCGGCGGGTGTTGCCCAAGAAAAACAAAAATTTACTTGGGAATATTTAACTGAGCAATTGTTTACGGTTTAGCTTTTTGCGGTTTTGTCTTAAATGCTTTTAAATAAGCTGTTTAACTCTTTTTTAGGCATTTTAACTGACTGAATTATATGTATTTGCGGACATTATTTGTCATGCAAAACTTAGAAAGGAGCCAGTTTTGATGTAATATCTCCGGCCAACTATTTAGATTGGGTTTTGCCACCTATTTAAAACAATTGTTTGTTTATATCCTGAATATGTTTACTTTTGCAACCCCCGAAAGGGAGATTTAAAGGAAAGGAGGTGCACAAACAATGATTCATATTAGCGTAAAAGAAAACGAATCTTTAGATAGAGCTCTAAAGAAGTTTAAGAAGAAGTTTGAAAAAACTGGCGTTGTAAAAGAATTACGTGGTCGTCAGGCTTTCATTAAGCCGTGTATTAACAAACGTCACGAAAAAATCCGTGCAGCTTACAAATTAAAGATGCAACAACAAGAACAAGCCTAAGAAATTAAGCTTTGATAGAAAAAGCAGTCTGATTTTCAGGCTGCTTTTTTTTTGCTTAAAATAGCATATTTGAAGAAAATGTATAACTTGCATCTAACAAATTTACTCTATGAGATTGCAAGCAGCCATTGACCAATTTATGCAATATTCTGCGCTGGAAAAAAAACAATCCAAGCATTCTTGTTCGGCCTATGCTTCAGATTTATTGCAATTCTCAGACTACCTAGCCACTACTTATCAAATTACCCTAATCACAGATTTTAATCACTTGCAAATTAGATCTTGGATAGCAAGTTTAATGCAAGATGGAATTGGTGCAAGGAGTATCTCGCGCAAGATATCTACGCTTAAAAGTTTATATAAATTTATGCGCAAACAAGAATGGGTCATAGATAATCCGATGGTTAAAATTCAATTGCCCAAAGTGAGTAAAAAACTCCCCGTTTTTGTGGAAGAAAAGGCCATTGAAAATTTGTTTGGTTCAGACCAATTTACAGATGATTTTGTAGGTAAACGCAACGAACTTATTTTGCATGTTTACTATGGAACCGGAATGCGTTTGTCTGAACTCATCTATTTAAAAGTAAAAGATATTGATATGTTTAAATCGCAGCTTAAGGTTTTGGGTAAGCGAAACAAAGAACGTATTATACCTATTAGCACAGAACTCAAAAATTTATTGCAAGATTTTATGGCTTTACGTGCTGAAAATGGATACATATTACCCGAAGTTTTTTGCACAGAAAAGGGGCAAATTATGTATCCAAAACTAGTTTATAACATTGTGCACCAAGCCTTGTCTGGGGTTACTACCATTCAAAAAAGGAGTCCGCATGTTTTGCGCCATACCTACGCCACCCACTTATTAAATAATGGTGCAGATTTAAACGCCATCAAAGAATTATTGGGTCATGCTAATTTATCTGCAACCCAAGTATACACCCACAACAGTATTGAACGTTTAAAAGAAGTATATAAAAATAAACACCCACGGTCTTAAATCCTGCCAATTATTTTAAATTAAGGTTTAAATTGCCTAGCAGGTGCGGTTTGAACCCAACATTAATAAAATACCTACATGAAGATTGAAATTCAGTCCATTCACTTTAAAGCAGACAAAAAGTTGCTCGATTTTATTAAAGCAAAAGTAGAAAAAACCCAAACATTCTTTGACGGGGTGCAATTGGCAGAGGTGTTTTTGCGACTCGAAAAAGATAAAGAAGGGGAGAATAAGGTGGTAGAAATAAAAATGAATGTGGCGGGTAAACCCATTTTTGCCAAAGAACAAAGCAGTACTTTTGAAACAGCTACTGATTTGTTGCTAGACAAATTGGTTGCACAAATTCGAAAACAAAAAGAAAAGCTTCAGGCTAAATCTGTTTAGTTAAGATTGCTTAAACTTATTTGGGTAGGGCAAGTTTTATGGTTTGTAGTAAACAGGGAAACGTTTGTATTCTTTTTCTTGGTAGGGCGAGTTTTTATATATAAAACCCAGTACTTCGTATTTACTTTTGCTTTTTTCTGGATACGCTAACTTCCATTTTTCGAAGGCGTTTTTTAACTCAGGTCGTTCTGCTAAAAATTGCTTGGCATCATCCTCAAAAGCATAATCAGAAAAGCCTTCCTTTTCGTTTAAGATGGGATCAAAGAAATTCCAATGCATAAAGCCATCCCAAGTTTCGGGCGAGAGTGCTTCCATTAAATACCAAATGCCAGTTTGTTTTGCCGGAATTAGCCAATCTCCTGGCCTAATTTCAATCTTCAAATTAGCTTCCCGGCAGCTAATGTTTTGGTGCACAAAATGTCCTTCATAAGGTTGCTTGGCATAGCTTATTTGGTCTATATACTTAGCTTTTACCTCCCACAGTTGCGCATTGTCTAGCTGCAAATACTGAATTTTATTTGCCTTTAGGCGCTCAATTACTTCTTTCCATTCTTGTTTTACAACGAAATATTGAGGGATGCTTAAGCTAATTTTAGCCTGAGCCGAATCATAAAATGGAATAAGCTTGGTAAATGGCTTTTTGCGGTTGAAGAAGTTACGCTCGTAATTGCCTAACTCGCTTGCTTGTTTTTCTAAGGTATATCCGTTAAACGGCAGGGGAGTGTAAGTGCTTTTTGATACTTCAAAATTACTGTAATATAAGCTTTGGCTGAGCATCCAATTCAATTGCTTTTCTTTGGTTCGAACCAATTCTGATGAGTTTTGTTGCGCAAATTGCAGAAAACTTTCGAAGAGTAAATAAGTAGCTTTCACCCTATCTGGGTAGGGTTTTAGCATGTGTGTTTCTGCCACAAATCCCAAACAGCCAAACAATGCTGCGTACCCCGTAGAATATTTCGGACCTTCCACAAAAACATCGTAACCTGCTTCATCCGGAGATTTCCCAAAAACCGTTACGTAAGGCGCCATTTCCATCCCTTTCTTTTTCATACTGCTATACAAAAACGGGTTCATTTTACCATACATAAATTCAGCTGCTGGTCCGCCCAGCTTTTGTTTCTGACTACTAATAAGTGTCATGGTATACTGGTAATCTGCACCATTAGAAGTGTGGGTATCTAAAAAAATATGCGGTTGCCACTCTTGAAAGATGGAGTAAAATACAAAGGTATTTTTAGCATCTGCTTTTATAAAGTCTCGGTTCAGGTCTAGGTTATTGGCGCTGGCCCTAAAGCCTTTTTCTATTGGCCCATTTTGGTTGGCACGCGTGTATTGTTTGCGGTTTACCATGCCATCTACATTGTAGCAAGGTATAATAAGCAGGGTAATACTATCTGGAATGAGTTTGGGATTTTTAACAAAAGCCTCTAATAATAGGAGCGAGGCATCTATTCCTTCTGTTTCGCCCGGGTGAATCCCATTCATAATAAGCATTACTGGTTTTTTACTCTGCCCGGCTTTAAACTGCTTTTGTTTATCAATAACTAATAGGTGTATAAAATTACCTGCATCAGATTGACCAGCTTTAGTAAATTGCATGTAAGCAGATTGTGCGGCCATTTTTTCGTAATACTGAACCAATTCTGAATAGCTAGGGCTGGTTTGTTTATCAAAAATTGCTTTGGGCAGTTGGGCAAAAGAATTGAAAGAATTAATAATAAGTATTAACCCACCGATGAAATTTATAGTTGAGCGCATGTAAAAATATTTGTTGCAATTTGAGTTATTTTTGAGCCTAAAAAAATATTTTTTATCCAGCAATAGGGCTCAATTAAGATTTGATTATCTAATTTAAAAAAGAAATAGTACAAAAATTAAAAGAGTAAAATCCTGAAAAGCAGAAAGGAATTAAAAAAAGGAAACAAGTTTTCAAGAAATATTTGTGAAATTAAAACTGAGGCTTACTTTTGCATTACTGTTACGCTTCAAAGTTCTCTTTAAATATTTTTTTTGCTTCATACTTGTAAACATCCTGCAATATATTACATTTGCAGTCCTTTAATAAAATAAAGGCGAATGTAATCAAAGTTCTTTGCAGGTTAAAATTCAGATAATTAGCTAATTAGCTTAATCTGAAGATTTTATTGGACATAAACGTCGAAGGAATTTTTTTGGAACAAACCAAATAAATGCCACTTTAGCTCAGCTGGTAGAGCAACTGATTTGTAATCAGTAGGTCGCTGGTTCGATTCCGGCAAGTGGCTCATGTTTTAGTTTATTTCTGGCTTAGGCCAGAGATAAACAGGGCAGGGGGAGATTCCAGAGCGGCCAAATGGGACGGACTGTAAATCCGTTGTCTACGACTTCGAAGGT